>NZ_CM174402.1:4800000-8820708 GCF_057834385.1 Streptomyces sp. GL_141 | reverse complement strand
TCTGCGCTTCGCTCCGAGCCATGGCCGGCCTTCGGCCGGGGGCCTTCGCTTCGCTCCGGAATGGCTCTGGTTCCGCTGCGCTCCACCAGAGCGGGGCCTGCTCCGCAGGCTCCAGAGCTCCCACGCTACGCGCGGGAGGTGACCCCGTTTCACGGGGCCCGGGCTTACGGCCCGTTGGGCGGGTCCGCTCCCCCACCCCAGAGCCCTTCTGGCTCCGCCTCCAGGGCCCCAGGCCTGCTCCGCAGGCCCAAGCTGGCAGCAAAGACTATCCACGCCTGGGCTCCCGGACCACCTTGCCGTCCGTCACGAAGAGCCTCACCCGCTGCTCATTGAAGTCCATCGTCACCATGCTGCCCTCAGGCACCACATGGACCGCAATCTCCGGGAACTCCGCCCCGATCTGCTGGCGGGCCTCCTCCGCCGGCTTCCCCATCAGCTCCGGCCACACGCTCTTCGTCTCCATCAGCCCCTCCAGGGTGATGATCGCTCCAGTCCCGCCTCGACGCCACCAGGTCTACCGCTGGCCCCGTCCCGCTCCGCCCGGGAGGTGACACCGTTTGACGGGGTACGGGCCTCCGCCTTCGATCCCGTGCCACGATCTCGCTAGCTGACTCCCTGCGCGTTCAGACTGCCTGTCAGATACCGCATCGAATCCGGAGCACACCCGACCAGCACCACAGCATCACCGTCGCGGCACTCGGCCACCTGCCAGCCGTACTTCACCAACCGTGAATCCGTACGGCCTCTCGACCGGACCCGAACCAACTCCAACCGCGCTGCGGGAAGTGCGCTTCGGTGAAGGTCCCTGAACTCCGTCGGCGTGACATGAAGCGTAGAACCCGTAGCCCAGAGGAAAACCAACGCCTCATCCTGGCAGTACGGGCGGTCACCAAGGACGCAGGCAACGAAACCCACCTCCGCCCCTTCCCCGAAACTCCGAGCCTTCCTCCTGGCCTGGCGCTTCTCATGACCCCACGTCAGCAGACCGCCAAAAACGAGCTCCAGCAAGAAACCCATCACGCGCCACCCCCGTCGGACTCAGCCCTCCAGCTGCAATCCAAACAGGCGCAACCAAAGACCACACTCCTCCCCAAGGAGGAGCTCACAGGGTCCCGTAGGGTGTCCCCGCTTCGCTCCTACCCTCAGTCCTTCCGGCTCCGCCTCCAGGACAACAGCCCGCTCCGCGGGCTGGCAGCAGGGGCCGTGAGGGCTGCTGTGTGCCGATCCAGGAGCCTGACTGCCATGTCGTGGTTGTAGGAGCTCGCCAACTCTCGCGGAGTCTCACCATCAGGTGTTGCGGTGGGGTCGGCCCCGTAGGCGAGCAAGATCGCAGTGAGCGAAGAGTCGAGCGGCCCGCCGGACTGGAGTGCCCCGTCCCCTTCCACATCAATCGCGTGGAGCAGGAGGGTCATCCCGCAGCAGACCTCTTCCGGGTCCCCACCCGCGTCAAGGAGGCGGGCCAGCTCCGCATGGTCACCCGACTCCACCGCCTGATGTGCGGGAGTCCACGGGTTCTCAAGAAACTCGGTCATCACAGACTCCCGGCTCAAGGCGCGAAGTACCAGCAGTACAGGGGCTGGCCCAGATCTCCTGCGGTACGAGCCAGATCGGCCACCTCTGTGAGGATCTCAACCGCCACCTCTGCTGGCGCCCCGTCCTTCGCCTCGGCAAGCTCGACCCACTCGGCCGCAACCTCAACAAGCCGGCTCCTACTCGCCGCCGCCAGCGCCGAACACAGTCTCCCGGGGAGCTCGAACACCATGAAACCGTCATTCCTCATCGGCACCACAACACGCGGGTCCGATGCCACACCCCCGACGAGGAGAACCTCCCAGTCCTCCACCGCATCATCGGGAAAGAAATCCGCACACCCGAACGCCGGAAACCCATGACCACGACGCCTCGGCCCCACGCCAGCGACCGCCCCATCATCCGGAGCCACAAAGAACTCAACAACACGCAGCATGACCCGATCATGCCAGCCTCAAGAGTTTGATTCATTCTGAAGCCTGGATCGAGTCTGGAGAACAGGCCCCCATCCGAATCTCAGAAGCCTTCGTCGCATGTCGAAGACCGATGAATCTGCGCAGTTGAGGATCCGCAGCGCCCTGTCCGGCTGGAACGTCACTCGCGCAGTCCGTAGTCCGGCGGCAGCCACCCCTTCTTCCTCCTCGCGATGGTCTTGCGGGTGTGGGGAGGTGGGTACGGGAAGAGCCGCATCAGGTCGGGTTCACTCATCGCCCAGGCCAGTCCGTAGTGGACGGTGCACGCCGGCCAAATGGTCTTGTGCTGCTGCTTCCGGCGCGGCGCTGTGCAGGCTCTCCGCTTACGTGGCGCAGGTCTGGGTGGTTGGGGTGGGCGGAGCTTTCGGCGAAGGTGGTCGGGAACGGCAGGCCGGTGCTGCCCAGCGGGTCGGTGAAGAGTGGACCGCTGGTGCCGGTGGCGATGTCCCAGAGGCGGCGGGCCGCAAGCAGCAATGGACGGGCCCACAACGGGACCTGATGGGTCATGCAGCCTTGGCTAAGCCCGTTGTCGTGGAGCGTGATGGCGGAGGCACCCGGGCCCAGATCGTGGATGTGGACGGTGCGCAGCTGGGTGCAGGACGCAGTGGTGAACACCGCGGTCGCCACCTCAGCGGGTGTGCGGACGCGGTGCGAGCTGGAATGGGCAAGTTCCTGTGCCGGAAGGGCTCCTTGGCGTACGGTTCGCCCATCGAGGGGAGGTACCGGCTATTTCCGTATTCGACGAACTGCACGAACTCGGGTGTTTCGGCCCCGCGTGTCTGACTCTGACAGGGACGCTGGTGCGGCAGGAAGTGCAGCGCTTTCCCGTTCTAGCTCCGCTGGCCGGCTGGCAGCAGGCCGATGAGGAGGATCTGCTGAGTGAGTTCCTGGCAGATCGCCTCCAGGCGGTCACCGCCAATCTCCTGGCTCTGGCCACCGACGATGGCAGTGTCGGACGATTGCTGCGGACGTCGATCCGGCGCTGGTTGATCGACCAGGCACGCAAGACTGCGCTCGGTTCGGTCAGGCGCTCGCTGGAAGAGGTGCTGACGGACTGCAGTGCCTTCGAGGTGGTGCCGCCTGGCGAGGCGGGGGCCGGTAGGTGGCGCTTGTCCGGCACCACGGTGCAGCCCTGGTCCGGTCCCCCCGACCTGCTCGTCGAAGCCGCGTACGCCGTGCCGAACATCAAGATTCCGAAGTGGACCAGTGAAACGCGTCGTGCCCCTCTCGCTGACAGGAAGTCGCTGGAAGCTGTGATCCGTGCGGTTTTGTCAACCGCCACCGGATCGATGGAGGTCGCGCAGTTCGTCGAGGTGTTCATCGCTCGCTTTCCTGTGGCGCTGGATCCGAGAGTCCTCCCGCTCCCCGACGATGCGGGATCGCAGATCACCGTCAGTACGCACGCCTCCCCGGAGGAGATCGTGCTTGCTCGCGACGACGAGGCCGGTGCGGCGTCTGCCGCGGCACAGATCGTGGCCATGCTCAGCCCTCAGGAGCGGGGCATGGTCACTTATCTGGAGAGCCTGAGCGAGCTCCAGGCGTTGTTGGGCTGCGGCCGGACCCAGGCCTATCAGCACAGAACACGTCTGAAGGAGAAACTGCAGCAGCTCGTCGGGAACGGAGACGGAGACCAAGTACGTTCGGTGGGGTCGGAGGTGATCCGGCTGTGCAGCGAAGCGGCGCAGGCACGATGAGTGGAGCCTGGGCCGGACGTCCTGGCCGGTATGACGTCAGTCGAGGGTGGAGGCCTGCTCAGTCGATGGATGCGGGAGGACACCATGAGTGACTCGAAAGTGCCGCAGCGGTTCCTGGACCTGGCCCAGCAGATGCGTGGGCCGCGTGCTCTGTCGGAGGCAGGGCTGAGAGAGCGCTTCGGTGATCCGGCTCAGGCGGAGATCAAGGCTGGTCAGGTGTGGCGGGCACGCTGGGACAAGGTCAGCGTGCTTGTGCTGATCCTGGATGTGCAGGCCCGTGAGGTGAACGCCGTCCCTGTCACGATCGACCCGCCCGGTGAGGATGAGACCAGCGTGGTGGTCGACGGGGCACGTACCGCGTTCGGCGTCGAGGCCACCGTGTGGGCAGGGCTGCTCTCCTGTGTCCCCATGCGCGTGCTGGAGCGCGTGGTCGATGCCTGGGACGAGGACATCGTGGGGTGTGCGGCGGCTCGGGCTCAGGGCCGGTCGGCGCCGGCCGCGGCAGGGGTACGCCAGGGACAGATGATCCGTTCTGCCCTGGAACCCGACGCCGAGACGCGAGCCGGCCTCGCTGATGATCTGGAGCATCTGCAACATGCTCCCGGTCTTCCGGTTCAGGAGAGCGGACGGCCTCCCGAGACCTTGGCGTCGCTGCTCGGCGACCGGTTGGACTTGAAGACGCTGTGCTCTGCCTTGGAGATGCCGCAGCCCGAGGTCATGAAACTGCTTCGCGGCAAGGCCCCGCTGCCTGCCGACCGGATCGGTGCCATCGCCTCGGCAACCGGGCTGAGCGCAGAGCAGATCGCCCAGACGGTCCGCCCCCTGCCCGCCGACCTCGTCCAGGCCATGGAGCACCCGCGGTGGCGCTCGGTATGGGTACGCCGCGCCCGGCAACTGGAGATCAGCGAAGCCCAGGCACGTCTTTGGGGCAGCTACGGCGCCTTCGCCCTGGCAGCTCGCGAAACAGGCGGTGGCGCGGCCGACTGGGACGCCCGTCTACAGCAGTTCCTCGGCGGCGAAGACAGTACAAAGGGCGGCACATGACACGGCGCCGGTTCGACCAGGAGGCTCCGCGCCAGGCGGAGGCGATGATCTCGGCTCTTGAGCGACTGCACCCCGGCGCCATTGAAGCGCTGCGCGCTGATCCGCTGACCGAGCTGGGCCGCTGGACGGACGTCCAAGTGTCGCTGGAGGCCGCGTCGGACGACGGTGGCCGGTGCTCGGTCGCCGGCAGCTACCGGTCGCAGACCGATCCCCCCACGCTGGTGGTCGGGGCGGCCCGATCACATCGGCGCCGTGGATTCACTGGCCTGCACGAGCTGGGCCACCATCTCCAGCAGACCGACCCCGAGCTGGGGCAGCTCCTGTTCGACTGGGAGGACTCCGAAGCGTTCGAGGAAGCCGCATGTGACGCCTTCGCCGCGCGCATCCTCGTGCCGGATGCGCAGATTGGCGCGGACGTACGCCGCCGCGGGCCCTGCGCCGACGATGTGGTCGCCATGTTCCGCGCCTCTCGGGCCTCACGCGAAGCGTGCTGTGTGCGTGCGGCGCAGTACCTGGCCGGTGGGGGCGCGGTCGTCCTGTTCGACGCCGCGGGCCATGTGCTGTTCGCTGCGGCTCACGGCATGATTCCGCCGGCCCGTGGCTCCGACCAGTCGGGTACCCCGCTCCTGGCTGCGGCCTTGGGGACCCGCGCCACGGTGGAGCGCGACAAGACGTTCGTGCTCTACCGGTCCGGCCATCAGAGCGATCTGCTGTACGGGCAGGCGGCCTGGTGTGACGAGGACTATCTGATCGCGGTGCTCGCCGAGGACAACGTGGCCTGGCGTGCCTTCACAGCGCCGCGACCACGGACCGGGAGCTCCCGGTTCGGTTCCTGGTGGGAGTGCGAGACGTGCGGGGAGTCGTTCAAGATCACCGAGCAGGGATGTGCAGAGTGCGGGGACCCTTCATGCGGGCAGGGGCACTGTGGCTGCACGGCCGCCAGGAGGCGGAGCGACCGTGCCTGCAAGGAGTGCTTCATGGTCCTGGCCCTGTCCCGGTTCGAGGGTGCGAACACAATCTGCCGCGACTGTTCCTGACCTGATCTCAGAGAGGGAGAGGGCAGCCCGGACGATCTCGACGGTGTGACGTCAGAGGAGGGTGAGCCGCCGAGTGACGGCTCCGCCCGGGGAACGTCCCGGGCGATGTGCGGCGCTCAGCGCCCCTCACCTGAACGGACACATCTTCATGGGATACACCGAGGACATCCTCAACGACATCCGCAGCCAGATCGATGCCCACCCTGAGCCGCTGGCGCAGGCACGTACGCGGCTGGACCTGGTCAGCGCGAGCGCGATCGGCTTCACGGGCGCCCGGCGGACCTACCGCAGTGGTTCGCTGCCCCAGCACACCTTCATCCACCCGGTCGGCGACGGTGACGGCGGAGTCGTCCTGGACCGGCGCGTGTATCCGCAGCTCGGGCCGGACGGGGGCGGCGAGACGCCGACCGCGATCACCACCGAGCTGTGCGCGCTGCTCGGCCCCGCGGTGCGCAAGGTGTACCCGAAGGCCCGCTGCGGCACCTCCAAGCGCGGCCCGAAAATCACCTTCCGGGAGCCGGTCGACGGCCAGGACCCGACGGTGGACCTGGTCGTGGCCCTCACCCGGAAGGAGGGGGGTGGGCTGTGGATCCCGAACCTGGAGACCGACCGGTGGGAGGCGTCCGACCCGGAGGGGCACGTCGAGCTCTTCACCGGCGGGACGCAGTCCCAGCGCCGTACCCGCCGCAGGGTGGTGCGCCTGCTGAAGGCGTGGAACAAGCAGTACTCCCAGCCGGGCTTCTCCTCGCACAACCTGACGGTCTGGGCGTGGGAGTTCATCGAGCCGGGGATGGGCGTGGCGAAGGCGCTGAGCGCGGTGCTGAACAGGGCTGCGGCCCGGGTGGAGGCCGGGACGGCGACCAAGGACCCGCTGGGGGTCTCGCCGAACGTGAAGCTGCTGGTGGGACGCGAGACTGCGGCCCGGCGGCTGCGCGGGGCCGCGGACGGCGTGGCCGAGGCTCTGGCGGTCGACGACGACCGCGAGGCGGTGCTGTCGGCACTGTCGGGGGTGTTCTACCGGTACGTGCAGGCCCCGGTGTCCGACAGCTTCGCGGGCAAGATCGCGGCGCTGCGGCAGTACGCCCCTGTCACGACGGTGGCGCTGGGGCTGCGCGGGCCGGCGGCCGATGTACGGCCCACCCGGGCCTACGGCGCCGGGCATCACGCGTGAGACGCCGTCCTGCCTGGCGTGCGCCGGCCTGGTTCGCCAGGCCGGCGGCCCGCATCGCCTTCCAGCGCCGCCTGGCCGCCTGCGGCCAGGCGGTCAGGGTCATCCCGCCTCCGCGCCGCTTCCGCGGTGGCTTCGCCCTGGCCGTCCAGCTGCGGGTCGCGGACGTCGTCGAGCAGACGGTCTCGATCGTTTTCGGCCCAGCGGCCCCCGACGTGCCGCACGTGTACACCGATGGGCCGTCCAAGTCGCCTCACCGCTATTCCGATGGCGCTCTGTGCATGTGGTACCCGTACGATGCGCCTGAGCAGCGCTGGATCCGCAAGGACGGGCCGGAGGCCTTGTTGGGGCATGTGGTGGCCCATCTACTGCGTGAACAATGGTGGCGCGGCACGGGCGAGTGGCCCGGCCAGGAAGCTCCCCACGGCACGTGAACGGCGTGCCCGGTATCGGCTTGGAGGTCGTCATGACGTCCGTGCAGACGGCACTTGCGCCGCCGACTCCCTCAGGATCGGCGACCGCAGCGGTGCCTTCCGCGCCACCTGCGGCCCCTTCCCTGCCAGTTCCGGTGGTGTCGACGGCCACCGTGGTTCCTTCAGCTCCCCCCGCGGCACCTGCCGCGGCTGATGCCACCTCGGTGTTGCCGGCCGTGGTGTCCGGGGCGTTCCTCGCCGCCATGCTCACGGCGGCCATCAACATATGGCTGACACGGCGAAAGAGCCGGGAGGAGGAGATCAGCAGGCTCAGGACCGCCTTCGCCGAGGCCTTCGCCGCCCACGGCGCCTACAAGGAGATGCCTTACGCAATCAGGCGGCGCCGGTTCGACGCCGCAGCCGAGGAACGCGTGCGGCTGTCGGAGACGTTGCGGGAGATCCAGGGCAACCTCTCCTACCACCTTGCGTGGACGAAGATCGAGTCCGAAGTAGTGGGCGCTGCTTACGCGGAGCTCGTCCAGGAGCTGCGTAAGACGGCCGGAGCGGCCATGCGCGCAGCGTGGGAAGTGTCTCCCATCGAGAGCGACACGGCCATGAACATCCCGCCGGCGCAGATCGACCTCAGCACGCTGCAGACGTTGGAGACCGCCTACATCGCTGCCGTCCGGGAACACCTGCGCGCGCTCAGAAGATCTTGGTGGTCCCGGTAGAAGCGCCAGAGCGCTTATCGCAGGCACTGGGAGAGAGCGATTCGGGCCGAATACGCATCCGTTCACAGAAGGCGGCGAGCACCGGACCGGGATGCGGATCACGAAACAGAACCAGGGCCAAAGACCGCTCGACCAAGCGCAGCTCACCGAGCCAGGCATGAACAGGACCCGCTGATAGGGGCCCAGTCGAGCGCCGAGCCAGGCCTTCGGATCCGGAGACCGCTGCAGCGACAACCGGGCGACACGCTGCAAGAGGAAAGGCATTATTCCAGGGCGAACACCTGGATCTTCCTGTTATCGGCATATAGGGGTTGTTGGAGTCCTCGGTCTGGGATGACGGTGTAGTGCGTGACGAGGAAGCGAAGGAGGCCCGAGAGGCAAGAGGCGGGGTGTTCTCGCCAGCCTTGGGGCGAGCCGCGGCGGTGCCGCGGTTGTTGGAGTTGGACGGGCGGGGTGAGCTGACGGCCGAGCACGTGCGTTTGGTGGCGGTGTCGGTGGGGCGCAGTGAGCGGACGGTGTGGCGGTGGCTGTCGGCGGCCCGCAGTGAGGGCCGGGCGGAGCGCAAAGCAGTGGCGCAGTTCGTGGTGACGGCGGAGGTCCGGCGTCTGCTGGCCTTCTACGGCGGGAACGCTTCGCGTCTGCACGAGGAGTTGGCGCGGCGGGCCGCGGAGGGGCAGGGTCCCGGGTCGGTTCCGTCTTTGTCGACGCTGCACCGTGCACTGCGGCGGGATCTGACCCGTGGGGAGCGTGCCGGGCTCCGGTCGGGTGAAGTGGCCAGGCGCGCCCACGACGTGTTCGGCAAGCGGCCGCCGTCCCATCGCAACGCGGCATGGGAGGGCGATCACAAGCACCTGGCCGTCGAGGTGGACCTGGAAGGAGAACTGGTCACTCCGTGGGTGACCTGGTTCATCGACTGCGCACACAATGTGATCACCGGGGCTTCCGTTACCGCGCATGCTCCCAGCAGGGACGGTGTACTCGCGGCGCTGCGTGTTGCTCTGGTCCGTGACGAGGCGGTGTTCGGCCCGGTGGGCGGACTGCCGGGGCAGGTGCGGATCGACCGGGGCAAGGAGTTCCTGTGTGAGGCGGTGACCGGTGCGCTGGGGACGTTCGCGGTGCCGGTGGTGGATCTTCCGGCCTGGACGCCGTATCTGAAGGGCAGCATCGAGGCGCTCAACGACTCTGTCGAGAAGATGTTCCTGGTCACCCTTCCCCGCTACCGGCACCGTCAGCGCCTGCCGGGTGGCCGGCTGGCAGACCCGGACGCCCCGGCGTTGCCATTCGACGCGTTCATCACCAAGCTGCTCGAGTGGGTGCACTGGTGGAACACCGCCCACCTCTCCCCCGCCCTGGGAGGCCGCACTCCCCTGCAGTCATGGCAGGCCGACCCCACCCCGATCACCGACGTACCCAGGGAAGCGCTGATCGGCTTCGGGCTGGAAGGCGACGGCCGCATCCGGATGATCTCGACCAGCGGCGTTCGGTTTCGGCGCCGCGACTACATCGCCGACTGGATGGTCGGCTGCGCGGGCGACCCGGTCACCGTGCGCCGGCTGCCGCACCACGACGAAGAGATCGAAGTGTTCGACCCGGCCAGCGGACGCCACCTGGGCAGGGCCTTCCTCGCCGATACCGCCGACGTCGAGCAGTTCGCAGCCGTCCAGTCCGCCCGCACCAGTGCGGCCCGCCGCCTTCGGGCCGATCTCAAGGCCGCCGAGAAGCTACGCCGTAAGCGGTTCGAGGCCGTCACCACCGCCAAGGTCCCCAAACAGCTGAACACGCTCACCGCCGAAGAAGCCGACGCGGAACTACGAGCCGCCGACCAGCGTGGACTGCGCGAACTGGCCCGCCCCGACTACATCCCCCACGCCCCAGTACCCGACACCTGGGCCCGCCCCGTTCCCCCGCCCCCGAGGAAAGCCGCATCAGCCAACGATCACAAGGAGACAGACCCGCCATGATCGACCTCGACTACGGTGTGCTGCCACCCGAGACCGCCGACCATTTCCTGGCCCTGCCCGACGCGCAACTCGTCGGCACCGAAGCCCTCCTGACCACCCGGGACAACATCGAGACCGTCATCGAGGCCAAAGCCATGATGTGCGTGTACGGGCCCGCCGGATCCGGGAAGACCATGTCCGTCAACTCCGCCCTACGGCTCCTGGCCCCCGACCGCACCCACCGCCTGGAACTACGGGCCGGCCCCACCCCCCGCGACATCCGCCACGGACTGTTCAACGCACTCGGCCTGCCGGGGGAACCTCCCATCCGGCCCATCGAGTTCGACAACCTCCTCAAAGACGCCCTCTCCGAGGAGTTCCGCATCCTGGTCTGCGACGAGGCGCAGTGGATGAAGAAGAACTCGTTCGAGTACTGGCGACACCTGTGGGACGACAAACGCACTGATATCGCGGTGATCTTCGCTGGCGGCGACGGCTGCTACAAAGTCCTGCGGCGCGAACCGATGCTCGCCTCCCGCATCCATGTCTGGCAGGAGTTCAGCCGCCTCTCCCGCGCCGAAGTCCTCCAGACCATCCCCGTCTTCCACCCCGTCTGGGCCACCACCACACCCGCACTGATCGAGACCGTCGACAAGCAGGCCGCCCACGGCAGCTTCCGCAACTGGGCCTGCATCACCGCCCACGTCATCAACGGAATGCGGAAGAAGAACCTGACCGAGGTCGACGAACCCCTCATCCACTGGGTCTACAGCAAAATCGGCGGCATGTAGTGCCTGGCGCCGGTCCCGCGGCCACCCCTCTACCGGCTCGGGCACCGCCCGTCACCATCGTCATCGACACCGACGACCTCCCGGCCACGACCGCCCGGGCACTGGCTTCGCACCAGCCAGCGGCCGGACGGATCACCGTGGACCCCACCCCCGCCACCACAGCGCCTGCCGCCCTGGCGCAGGACGTCCTCCACGCACTCGGTAAAACCTGCTTCGGCACCCCGGCCGGCAACGGCGCCTGGGCCGACTCCCTCACCCCCGCATGGATGGCGGTCCGCGCCTGGATCCTTGCTCTCCACATCAGCGGCCTGACCGTCACCCGCGCCCACCGGCTCACCGAACACCGCCTACGCCAACTCCTTCACCTGCGAGAACACACCGGCATCCACCTCACCCTGCTCTGGCACACCCGCCCCACCCCGACCCTCCGCCAACTTCTGGCTGGCATCGACCACCACACCACCCGCACCCTCACCACCCCGACCGGCACCGGCACCACCGCCGACCGCCGACCGCCACGGATGTCCTTCCCCTGGCTCGACCCACCGCAGTCCCTGCCCGGCCTCGCCGTGCCACGGGCCAGAAGAAGCCCCTGCCAGGGTGTCGAACCACTCCCCCGCTTAGCTCGACCCGGAACACCGGCAAGCGACGGCCACGCAGAGCTCGCCGACCGCCTGCACACCCTCGCCCACCCCCTCCACGCCGCAGCCCTCACCACCACCCTGCTCACCGGAGCCGGCCCCGCCCGCCTCGCGCTGATCCGCGGCACCGACGTCCACCCCGACGGAACCCACGTCAAAGTTCACGACCCCCACACCCACCACCGGTGCCGGATCCACGCCCTGCCCGCCTGGGCCCACACCCTCATCACCGCAGCACACCACCACCATCAAGACACCAGCCGTCCCCCGACCAGCGCCCTCTATCCCCTCATCACCGCCCGCGATGCCGCCACCCTCACCGAACACGCCACCAGCATCCACATCCGCCTACCCCACTGACACCCCATACCACCGGAGCGCGCGCAGGAGACCGGTGCCGTCCAGGGCCGCCCGGCGCCAGCCTGCTCCCCGAAGGCCACAACCAACCTGCTTCCACGCTCCGAGACCCCGATTCCCCATCCGGGCCCGAGCCCCTCCCCGCCATCCGCAACGGCAGAGCAGCAACCCGAACGCCACCCGGAGGCCCAAGGGTTGAGGCCACACTTCGAAGTCCCAACACCTCAGCCACGGGCCCACGCAGACCCCGAAAGCCCAGTACCAATCTCCACCAAACTGACCAGGCAAAACGTCAAAGACGTCAGCGCGAAATCGGCACCAACTGTCAGTACCAAAAGTCAGCCCACACACCCACTGACCAGCGGAAATCACCCGATGAACCACTGACATATCAACGCCGAAAAATCACTGACAGACCGATGCACATCATCACCATCTGGTGGTGGCCGAGGGCCCGGACGAGTTTCCGGGAGCGAAATTGGGCGAGTTCAACCAGTCGTTGCAACACCGGCTTCTTGGATCGAGAGTAGCTGCTCACCGAAGACCTCGGCGGGAGTCTTCCAGCCGAGAACTTTGCGGGGTCGATTGTTGATCGCCAGGGCGACGGCCTCGAGGTCCTCGGCAGACCATCTGGCCAGGTCGGTTC
This sequence comes from Streptomyces sp. GL_141, assembly GCF_057834385.1. NCBI lineage: Bacteria > Bacillati > Actinomycetota > Actinomycetes > Kitasatosporales > Streptomycetaceae > Streptomyces > Streptomyces sp. GL_141. The sequence goes on along the minus strand of NZ_CM174402.1, from coordinate 8,808,243 downwards.
CCTTGGGGAAGTACTGGCGCAGTAGCCCGTTCGTGTTCTCGTTCGTCGGTCGCTGCCAGGGCGAGTGCGGATCGGCGAAGAACACTTTCGTCCCGGTGTCGAGAGCGAACTGGGCATGACCGGAGAGTTCCTTCCCCCGGTCCCAGGTGAGGGTCTTGCGCAGCTGCTCGGGCAACTGCGTCATCGACGTGGTGAGTGCCGTGTTCATCGCGATCGCGCCGTAGCCCCCGAGCGAGGGGCCGCTCTTCACGGGCGGATTCTCGCCCCAGCCCTCGAGCCGGGGCAGGTGCACCAGGAGCGTGGAGCGGCTGCTGCGCTCGACGAGCGTGCCGATCGCGGAGCGGCCCGTCCCGATGATCAAGTCGCCCTCCCAGTGTCCCGGGGCCGCACGGTCCCCGGCCTCGGCGGGGCGTTCGCTGAGGACGACGTCTGCGGTGACATGCCCCCGCGGCTTGTTCTGCGACCGCGCTCGGGGAGCCCGCAGCGCCCGGCCAGTGCGCAGGCACGTGACCAGTTCCCGCTTGAGCGCGCCACGGCCCTCGATGAACAGTGCCTGGTAGATCGCCTCATGACTGATACGCATGGACTCATCCTCGGGGAAGTCGACAGGGAGCCGGTGCGAGATCTGTTCCGGGCTCCATGCCATCGCCCATCGTCTGTCCTGCCGGTGCGGCTTGTTCAGCCCTTTCCACTCAGGTGCCTGCGGCCCCGCGACGACTGTCCCGTCAGGCCGGCGGACGTTCCCGGCCAGCCGCTCCTGCACGTACTCACGCAACGGGTCGTTGCCCAGGAGCTTCGCGCTCTTCGGACGTTTGGCCGCCTGCTGGGCCTTCCACTGCGCGACCGTCGCGCGGTACTCCTGCTTGCCGGCGCGCGTGGCGGCGTTGCGGCGCAGTTCCCGAGAGATCGTCCCCGGGTCACGCCCCAGAGCGCGGGCGATCTCGCGCACGCCCTTGTCCGTCGCCCTGAGGATCGCGATCTCCTCGCGCTCCTCGAACGTCAGGTAGCGGCCCGAGGGCTCGGCCAACGTGATCGGAGGCATGCCGCCAGCGTGACGAAACCACCTCGCACCCACCGGCCATGACACGCCGACCGCCAGCGACGCCTCCACCGTCGTGACCCCCGTGGCGATCAGCCGCCAAAACTGGCGCTGCACGACCCGAGAGGGATCAGGCCGCCCCGGTGAACGCATCGCCGGCCGCAACGCACGGTCAGCACGCCACTGCCGACGCCTCCCCTCCGGAACATCGCTGGTCTTCAAACTCCATTCCGCCGTAGCCACGCCGCACACCTCCGAGATCAGGGTGTTGCGACGACCAATTGAATCCGCCTTGTGATCCTCTGTCGCTGTGCAGGATGCATCCGGCGACGCTCTGTCGCCGGGCGACGGCGTTGTCCAGGGCGGTCACTGCCAAGCGGGACTTCATCCGGGCGTCGATGGAGTAGCCCACGATGCGGTTGCTGAAGGCGTCCTTGACCGCGCAGAGATACAGCTTGCCCTCGCCGGTGGCGTGTTCGGTGATGTCGGTGAGCCACAGGCGGTTCGGGCCGGTCGCGGTGAAGACGCGGTTCACCAGGTCGTCGTGGACCGGCGGGCCCGCCTTCTTGGCCCGGCCGCGTTTCTTGCCGAACACGCTCCACCACTGGTTGTCCCGGCAGATCCGCCAGGCGGTGCGGTCAGCCATGCCTGCACCCGCGTCGCGGGCCTCGTCGGCCAGGAAGCGGTAGCCGAACTCCGGGTCGTCGCGGTGCGCGGCGAACAGCGCCTGCGCGCGATGGGCCTCCTCGACCTCGGCTGCGGTCACCGGCTCGTCGAGCCAGCGGTAGTAGGGCTGTCTGGCGAGCTTCAGCACCCGACACGCGACCGTGACGGGCACCCCGTCGCCGGCCAGCTCCTTCACGAGCGGGTAGATCCTTTTCCCGGCAGGTTCGCCTGCGACAGATAGGCCGCTGCCCGCCGCAGGACCTCGTTCTCCTGCTCCAGCAGCTTGATCCGCCGACGCGCTTCCCTCAGTTCCGCGCTCTCCTGGCTGGTCGTCCCGGGCTTCACGCCGTCGTCGATGTCCGCGCGGCGCATCCACTTCCACAACGTCATCGCGTGGACGCCGAAGTCGGCGGCCACCTGCTCGACCGTGACGCCCGGACCGCGGTTCCTCGCGACCCGCACGACGTCCTCGCGGAACTCCTGGGGATAAGGCTTGGGCACAGCGACATCCTTCCCACCTACCCGACAGGGCAAGCCAGTTCAGATGTCACCCGATCGTGCGGCAGACCCGAACGCACCCGGCTCAACTGGGCTCGGCAGTGGCTTGGAGAGGCTGCTCCAGCAACCAGTCACCGACACCGAGTCCAAGGACTCTCGCAGGTTCGACGAGACGTGGAAGGTGACGAAGTCCTTCGGCAACGTTAGTCCTTCGGCAGCCAGCCTCTCCTCCAGCTGCCGCACCTTCGCCGCCCGCTCGGCGACGACCTCGCCTGGATCTCTCAGCCACTGGAACACGCCCGTGAGCTGCTTCTTGTTCAGAGGCGGCAGGGTGTCGTAGGGATACCTCTCATACGTATAGCGGCAGGGGCGATGGTCGCCGAGATCTGTCGCACACCAGGCGGCATCGAAGTCGACACCCATCGCCAGCAGCTCCGTTCGTAAGAGGACATGCGATCGACAGCATCTCACCCGGGTCTGACACCACTGCCTGGCAGAGCCGACGCGCACGCGCTCCCCACCTTCCCTACCCCCTTGACCAGCTCAATCAACTGGGCAACGAGAGCGGCACTGAGGATTTCGCAGGCTTGTCCGCGATTTCGTGAACGCTTTTCGGGCGGCGCTCGATCGCACCCGACCGGCCGCGAGGAAAACCCGTTGGCTGTCGGTGTTCCCTGCTGGAACGATCCTGCTATGACCGACCACCGTGACTCCGTCCTCCGCCTGTGGGGTCGCCAGCTCTACGAGCGTCAGGGCGAGCCACTCGCCTGGGCGGAGACGGTCCTGGAGGCCACCGGTCGCCCGCCGACCGCCGTCACCGCGGCGATGTCCGGCCGACTCGACGCCCTCGCTAATTCCCCATCGGACCACGCATGGCTGCTGTTTCGTACGGTCGCCAAGCTGGCCGCGAACCTGCGGGGCGACGGCCGCTACGACGCGGACGTCGGCACCCGAATCGGCCCACTGGCCCTGCGGCTGGGCGAGCTCGAACCAGCACTCGCCGGCCCGCTCGAGGACGCACTCGGCCACCCGCCGGACGGGCCGACATCCCTCGTCACCGTCCACGCCTCCGAGCTGAGCGGGAACCGCACGATCCGGCTGCGGGCGATCGACGCCCTGCTGGAATGGGCCGAACTCGGCCACCCCCAGGCCCGGGCAGCCCTGTCCGAGGTCGCCTCCGACCACCGGACGCAGGACGTCACCGTCTGGACCAAGACACTCAACCGGATCGCCCTGTTCGGCGACGCGAGCGTCGAACCGGGCCTACTGCGCGCGCTCGCCGACACCGGGCACCGCGGGGTGCGGTGGTCGGCGCTCGCCTGTGCCGAACTCGGCTTCCGCCAGGCCGTTCCCCTCATCACCGCCCTGCTGGAGCATCCCGATCCGATGATCCGCGAAGGTGCCTGCGAGGCGCTCGGCCTCCTTGAGGAACACGCCGCCATACCAGCCCTGACAGCCCGGCTGAACGACGAGACCAACTGGGTACGCAGCAGGGCCGCCCTGGCGCTCGGCCAAATCGGCGGCGACCGGGCACTCGCTGCGCTCTGGCAGGCCATGATGGAACGCCGGAACCCGAAGGCCAGTCATCTCGCCTCAGCGATCGCTACCTTCGGCCCGCCGGTGGTGGACGACCTGATCGCCCTCACCACCGATCCCGACCCAGACCTCCGAGCACTGGCCTGCCGCGCCCTCGGCTCCACCGCCGACGACCGGGCCCTGCCAGCACTGGAACACCTCGCCGCCCACGACCTCGCCAGAACCACCCTCGGCGGCCTCGTGGCAACCGCCGCCAAGCAGGGACTGCGGACCGCGCACCGCATTCGCGCGCGCACCGCCTCGACCTGAGCTCGACGCTCGTCTCGACCTTCCTTCGAGCTCCTTTGCATCAGGGTCCTCACGCGTCGTCGCGAACATGTACGCAACTCATTGCCGCAGCTCAGAGCTCGTCTAGTCATCAGGTCGATCGGTAAACCCCACGATCTCGTCGCCCTCCAGCAGGAACGGGAGCGGACCTACACCGCCCTCGCCTACACCCCCGCCGGGGCTGGCACGGCCGCGCTGCGGCGCGCCCTGGTCCTCCTGGACCTCCGTCTCGCCACCCACCCCTACTGGGCCTCGCCCGCCCAGTGGCGGTGCGGCGCCGCCGAGCTGCGCCGCACCGCCCGCACCCACACCCCGACCCCCACGGCACTGAGCGCAGCATGAGCGAGCAGGCCCCCACCACCACCCGCCCGCGCCCCGTGCTGGTCACGTGGGCGCCCAGCCAAACCGGCCCCTGCGCCCGGTGTCACCTTCACTGCACCTTCTTCGGGCCGGTGTGACGGACGGGGCGCCGGGCGGGGTGTTCGCGCCATCGTCGGGTTCCGGCCGTTCACGCAGGAGTTCCGACCTGGTGGTGATCTCCGGTGGAAGCCTCTGACCAGGAAGGCAGCGTGCCGTCCTGTGAGGAGAGACCATGTCCGATGAAGTTACTGACCTCGGCGCGATCCAGGGATCCGGGGGCGGTCCCGCGGCGCCCGCTCTGGGCTCGATCCCGGTGACCGAGATCCACCCGGAGGCTGACAGCGGCCTGACCGTGGTCGCCCCGGCCGACGTGAAGGCGGAGGAGGTGGGCTTGTTCAGTATCCGGTACAGGGGATTGGTGCCCACGCTCGTCCTCACCGGCGGCACGATCGTCCCCTCCCTGATCACCGTCGTGGACGGGTCCGGAAGCGTCCTGGCCGAGTACGAGGCGCGCCCTGCCCCGAAGCGGATCGCGAGCCGGATGCTTCCCGACGACCAGAACGATCTCGTCTGCGCCACCCCCGACTGCAAGCCCATCAGCCTGACCAAGTAGGATCCGCGGGCCGGAGGCGGCCGGCCCGCATCATCCAGGTGCACGCAGACGGCGCGCTCCCGCTCCCTGTCCTGCTGGCAACTCGGGCGGATTTCCCACCTCCGAGCCGGGAGGGCCCGGCCATGCCACCTCACGCGAGAGGCGTGGCGGTGCTTGCGGCAGAGAAGCCACCAGGCCACATGCCGGTACGGGATCGGGCCTCTACGTTGTGCGCAGCGTGCAAGGAGGCCCGGCGGGCGCGGTATGGGGGCTGAGCCGTGTCCGTCCTTCCGCCCGACCGCTTTGGCCTCCGCCCGTATTCCCGGCGCAATCAGCGGGGCGGTGACCCGTCGGCGGGCACAACATGAACGAGAATGCACAGATCCGCTCGAACTCCGACAGCTCCCCCGGCTCCCCCGTCGGCGGCGGCTTCGTCGATCGCCTTCAACAACCGCATCGAGCGCTCCTGGTCCGCCTTCGCTCCCGCCGAACGCAAAGGGCCCGGTACGCAGCCGGGAGTGGGCGGCGCCGGGGTGCGGTCCAGGGCCACAGGCTGTTCAGGGGCCACAGCGCCGGCCATCAGCGACAAGACCAGCCCCGCGAGCGTCCCGTACGCGGCCCGACGCTGCCGTCCGCGTCCATCCCTCCCTCTGACTGACCTGCGCGATTCCCCTATATAGGAACGATGGAACATCCGGGGTGGCATCGTTCCCGGATCTGGGAACGGAGCGGGCACCGCCGGCTTGGCTGGGCCACGCCTGCCGGGCCGGATGCGGCGGCCGGGGGTGGTGGAGCGGGAGCGGGCGGCGGCCGCCGACACCATCGGCATCGCCGAGGCGGCTGGTGTCCGTCGCTGATCAGGTAGGGGTGTTGCCTCTTACGGCCCTGTTGTGGTGTCCGGTGGTGTACTGAATCGTTCTGGCTGCGGTGGCGGTCGCCCGGACCGGCATTCGCGGAAGGATCCCGTTGTCGATGTCGCAGCCTGTTCGTGTCGTGTTCCGCTCTGCCCGGCGTGCTGCGCCGGCCTTCGGTGAAGGGCTGCGGGTGGCCCTGTACCAAGGAGAGGGTCCGGTCGGCAGCCGGGAGGCGGTGGAGCAGAACCTGGAGCGTCTGGCCGAGGTGGCCGCTCTGGCAGGGGACTACGACTGCCAGACGGTGGTGTTCCCGGAGAAGTACACCACCGGTTACGCGATCGGCCCCGAGGAGTGCCGGGAGCTGGCCGAGCACCGCGAAGGGCCTTCGGTCGAGCGGGCGCGGCTGGTGGCCAAGGAGCACGGCCTGGCCGTGGTCCTGCCCTACCCCGAGCGTGACGGGGACGCGTTCTACGACTCGATCAGCGTGATCGCTTCCGACGGGCTGGTGGCGGCGAACTACCGCAAGACCCACCTGTACGGGGCCGCCGAGCGGCGCAACTACTCCTTCGGCCAGGACCTGCCGCCCGTCGTGACCATCAACGGCATCGGGGTGGGCGTGCTGAACTGCTACGAGTGCGAGTTCCCGCCCCTCTACCAGTACCTCGCCGGACAGGGCGCCACGATCGTCCTCGGCCCCACCGCCGCGGACGGCCACTTCCGCCTGGCCGACGGCACCATGAGCCAGGTCCCCTACCAGGACGCCACCCGCCACATCATCCCCGCCATGGCCAGCATCTGGCGCCTGTTCATCGCCTACGCCAACCGCCGCGGCTGGGAACAGGTCCCCGCCGGCGCCTGGCAGTACCAGGGCAACTCCGGCATCTGGGGACCAGACGGCGAACCCCTGGTAGCCGCCACCGCTGAAGACCGCCACCACGACTGCCTACTCATCGCCGACTGCCTCCCCGCAGAAGTACCCCCCTTCAGCCCCGAAGGCCACCACCCCACCGACAACCGCCTCACCTTCAACCCCGCCCTACGCCCCACCCACTGAGGACCGCTTCTTGCCGGCACCGGAGAACAAGATGGTGCGCGGACATCGGCCCGATCCCACACACAGCGGGAAGGCGTCCCGAAAGCCGGAGCGGGCCCGGGTGCGGGCGTCCACGGCCCGGTGGGGCGCCGACGTCCACGGACCGCGGGCACTCGGCGCTGCACGCGGCCGGAACACCCGGCAGGCGTGGCGACTACAGTCCCGGCTGTCAGAACTCCTTGAGACCTCTGACAGCCGGGACCGTCAATGCAGTCGGCTTACGAGTACCGGCCGGGAACGTCCCTCATTCGGTAAGGGGTCAGGCGGCGGCGAGGCTGATCTGGTTCTTGAAGATCACCCAGCGCTGGCCCGCGTCCTTCACATCGCACACCTTGGTCGAAACGTTCGGGGTGCTCCACGTGTTGGCGAAGCAATAGGCCGGCGCGTAGCTGAGGGCGATCTGCTGGTCCGAGACCTTCCAGTACTGCCCCTGGTCCTTCGGGTTGCACGGCTTCACCGAGACGTCCGCGGCGTTCCAGGTGTTGGCGAGGCAGTAGGCCGGCGCGTCGGTCAGGGAGATCTGGTGGCCCGAGACGGTCCAGTGCTGGCCCTGGTCCTTCGGGTCGCACGGCTTCGTGGAGACGTTCGGGGTGCTCCAGGCATTCGCCAGACAGTAAAGCCCGGGAGCACGCAGGGCCGGAGCGGCGGTTGCCGCGGCCTGCGCCCCCGTGGCAGGCAGGAGGGAAGCGGTCAGCGCCAGCGTCGTGAGAGCGAGCGTCTTGCGAAGGGCGACAGTCATGAGGGCGAAATCCGTTCGTGCTGAAGAAATGGGATTCACGCCCGACCGCGAGATGGGTTCCCAGCTCTGTTCCGAACGCAAGGTAATTGGTAGCAGCACCCAAGACTTGGCCAACGGTTTCTACGCGGCATCTTCATCCCTTAGTAGCTGTTGTCGTTCCGATCTTGAGGGGTGGGCGTCGAACAGGAGTCTCGATCGGGTGATCGCGGCTGACCGTGGGCATGAAGGCAGGGCCTCTTGGTAGCTCGGGGTTGCGAAGCCAACCGAGATCCAGGAGACCCTGTTGCCGCAGTTGTACGTCCTCACGCCGGTGGAGTTCAACTCGGCTGCTCCGTCGTGTTATTGTGCCGCTCACCGGTTCGGGAATGCGGCCGATCACCCGGAACGTGTTCGGAGGTATCCCTCGGACATGACAGACGCGGAGTGGGCCGTGGTCCGGCCGCTCCTGCCGGTGCCGGGCTGGATGCGGGGCCGGGGCGGGCAGCCGGAGGCGTACTGCCACCGGGCCATGTTGGACGCGGTCCGCTATCTCGTGGACAACGGGATCAAGTGGCGGGCGATGCCGGCCGACTTTCCGCCGTGGGACCGGGTCTACGCCTTCTTCCGCCGCTGGCGCGACCACCTGCTGGTCGGGGAGTTCCACGACCGGCTGCGCGACCGGGTCCGCCAGAAGGAGGGCCGGGATGTGGAGCCGACGGCCGGCGTGATCGACTCGCAGTCCGTCAAGGCGGACGTCGTGGTCGGAGCCGACAGCCGCGGCTTCGACGGCGGCAAGCTGATCAACGGACGCAAGCGGCACGTCGTGGTCGACACCCTCGGCCTGCTACTGGGCGTCATGGTCACCGCCTCGGACACCGGTGACCGCGCCGCCGCGAAGGCGCTGCTCGCCCAGGTGGCCGACGCCCACCACCGGCTGGAACTCGTCTGGGCCGACGGCGGCTACACCGGCAGCCTCGTCGAGCACTGCCTGGCCACGCTCGCCCTGGTCCTGGCGATCGTCAGACGCAGCGACGACACGCGCGGCTTCGTGGTCCTGCCCAAGCGGTGGATCGTCGAGCGGCTCTTCGCCCACCTGATGCGAAGCCGCCGCCTGGTCCGCGACTTCGAACGCCGCACCACCAGCGCCGAGGCGATGATCTACTGGTCGATGACCATGATCATGACCTGCCGCCTGACCCGCTCACACCCCGCGCGAGCGTGAACCGGCCCGGCGCCGGCTCGGCCAGCCAGCCCCGCGCGACCAGCCGCTTCGCCTTCGACCGCAACGCCTCCACCTTCGACGGCACCGCGTCCAGGCCGAAGAGGACGGCCATCTCCTGGCAGGTCAGCGGCCCTTGATGAAGGCGATGCCGGTCCGCGAGAGCCCGCAGGATGCGCTGGTAGTCCATCGACAGCACGGACGCGTCCAGCCCCTCGCGCCACACCGGCACCTGCGCCTTCGGCTTCGCTGCCATCGACGCCGACGATGCCTCCTGCCCCTGCCCCTGCCCCTGCCCCTGCGCCGGCATCGCCCGTTCGGTCCGTGCGTGATCTGCGGTCTCGGCCACCGGACCCAGCACCTCGCCGACCCGCGAGCGGGCGATGACCCACTCCTTCCATTCCCGCTCGGCCACGGCCAGCTCGGCCTGGACGCGGTCGGCCTCCTCCCGCAGCTCGTCCACACGACGACGAGCACCCAGCTCACGCTGCTCGAGCAACCCCACGACCGACGGCATCCACGGTCTCCCCAGAAACGATGACACGACAGGCCACCCCTCCCACGGGAGCACCGAACCTATGCCTGACCAGCGAAAACGCCGATCTCAGGTTCGGTACGACAACACCTACTTAGCGCTGACAAGACGGGCCGCACTCCTCTTCAACTACTGTCCAGGCACCCACTGACAACCAACACCACCACTGCCAAGTGAATCTTGAACCTTCACCCACACCAACCCGCAAATCCCGAAGGTCGCCGGTGGCACGCCCAACTACCAGCCGCAGCGACGTCCTTCCCGCGATGAGGCAGCAGAAGGGTCCCTGCCTCCATGGCGAGGGCGAAAGGCCACCACGCAGCACTTCTTCTTGGGAGCCTGAAGGTATGACTCCCGGGGTCTTCCACGTCGCCCCCCTCGGCAGAGAAACGACCTTCTCCTTCCTTACACGGATCGCCGCCCGCTACGGACAGAGCCCCGCTGAACTGCTGGGTCACTGGCAGTGGAGCAACCACCAGCCCCGGCACCATGACGGGAGACCACGCAAAGACACTGAAGTCCTGCTCAATCAGGCCGGCCGAAGCATGCTGGCAAGACTGTGCAGGGGCGACGAGGAAACCCTTGGTCAGGCCCTGCCGTCGTGGCGGCAAGGAGACCAGCAGTTCAGCGACAAGCAGCTGTCAGAGGCCCCGGGGCACTGTGGCGCGTCGCAGGCACAACGGTGAAACCGGTGGCGTTCGGCTGCCGGCTCTGCACGGCCCGACGCACCCGACAGGCCGTCCCTGTGGTCCGCTATGCCGACCCCTGGCAGCGAGTGTGCGAGAGGCACCACCGGTGGCAACTTCCCGCAGCACGGCCGCCGGGCAGGGCGGTATTCACGAAATGGTGTCGGGGACTTCGGCCGCGCCGCCGGCCCTGACGGCCTCGACGACGCGTTCGTGGAACGCGGCGAGGCCGCCGGGTGGGAGCGGGGCCGGGCTGCCGGTGAGGGTGCAGGACTACTCCTCCGCGCCCGTGTACTGGATCCGGACCTGGACGGTGTCGTCGGGGCCGGGCTCGGTGGTGAGGGTGACGTCGCCGAGTTCCTTTGTCATCACCCCGCCCGGTCCTGCCTTCACGTGCACGGTCAGCGCAACGGCGCCATCGCGGCTGCTGGGGTGCGGGGTGTCTCCCTGCTGGTTGGTGGTCATGGGGGGCACGTCTCCAGCATCTCGGTCAGCTTCATCTTCTCCGCCTCCATGGCGGTGAGCTGGTAGGTGCTCTTCACGTTCGTCCAAGCCGTCGCGTACGCCAGGCCCGAGCAGCCACGGACGGCCAAAAGCATTCGGTCCTCGACAGCCAGGTTCCTTGCCTTGACCGACGTCACCACGTTTCGAGTCGGCGTGTGCTTCTCTGCAAGCCCTCAGGGCTGTCTCACTGGATGAGCTCGATGTGGGGATGGTTCGGGGTTGCTGGACAAGCGTGCAGTTGAAGGTTGTAGCCGCCAGCAATGTCGATCTTGGTGAAGTTGCCGTCCAAGGTGCCCTGGGGAAGCGGGGGCGGGGACGCCGGTTTTTCCTCAGCGATCCAGGTCTTGCTGCCTGAGTCCCATTCCGAGGAGGCGATGGTGAGGAGGGGGACCGCCTCGGTGCCGCACTCGGGGCATGAGCGGTCGACGGGGTCGGTGGGGTCCCAGCGGGTCCAGCCGCCCGTCTTCCAGCCAGGTGCGGTCGAGAGGTTGTTCAGGTAGAGCTCACCCGAGTCATATGCATATGCGCTGTACTCTGCGCGGTCGATCACCTCCCATCGGGTCCTGTCGTCCAGCTGGCCCCTTACCTCTTCGTCCAGCTCCCTGGGATGGGGGTAGTCGGTGACCTGCTCTGGTGAGAGCAGACACGGCTCCGGCAGGTAGTGCGCCGACTGGATGAGCGCAGGCTCGGGCGCTGCGCCGAGGACATCGGTGACGGTGGCGGAGGAACGCCAGAAGAGCGTGGTCTTGGGGTGTGCCATCGCGTGGTCGAAGGGGCACCACAGGACCTGGAGGAGATCCGCGTCGGCCGGGCGCGGGAAGGGGATGTCACGGGCGTAGAGCTGGGAGACCGGGAGAAGGGGTACCGGGCTGTCGGACCACGGGCGGCCGACCTTGATCCGCTCCCAGTTCTCCAGCTCCTCAGGGGTGGACTCGGGTGCCTCGGGGTCGAGGCTCAGCCGTTCGTTTGCTGCAGCAAGGTCGCGGCGCAGGACCCGGACGTCGCCTGGGGAGTGGACGACCGGCGAGGCGTGCCTGTCGTGTGGCTCGTGGCAGTGGGGCCATGGTTCGTCGGCGGGCCACAGGAGCGGCCCGCCGACGTGGCTGTCGTGCACGGTCGGTGACCCGGGGCGCGGGTGCAGTCGGGTCGCTGTGCGCGCCAGTTGGGTCAGTTGAGGGAAGAGTGCGGTGACATCGAACGGCCGCGATGGGGTGGTGAAACTCATGCCTGCTCCTTCTGGCGCGCACTGGTGCTTTCGGGGGATCAGTTGCCGAGGTTGAGCGTCCCAGTGTTCTGCAAGGTGTTGGTGACGTAGACGTTGGGGAACAGTTCCTCGGTTGTCCCGTTCGCCCGTTGGATGGTTGCGTGCATCGTGACGCCCAAGGGGATGCTGCTGTTCGCGTCCTTGTAGACGGGCGTCACTTCGTAAAAGATCGCGTCGTTGACTCCGAAAGCGGCGATGGGGCCCTTGATCAGGTCCTGCGCCATGGTCTCGAACGTCCGCATGCTGGGCGTGCCCGTGTTCATCCCGGACTGCCAGCAGGGGACGAGGTTGTATCGAGTGAGATCACTCGTGCCTTGTCCGCCGAGGATCTTCGCGATGAGATGACATCGGGCCAGCCCGTTGGTGACGTTGCTCGCCTTCTTGAACTCCTCTGCGTCCTTCCATCCGGTGATGGGGTCGCTGGTTCCTGTCCCCCCGCCGAGATTCCGACCCAGGCACGCCTGCGCCTGGGTCGGCCGCTTTCCGGGCCCGCCGGACGGGTCGGTCTGATTGATGAGAGGCACCGGCTCAGTGGTGTTCTTGAACCAGCCGTCGCGGTTGGGGAGCGCACCCGCTGGCGGAGGATCGTTCAGGCAGCTGGCCTTCGGTCCGGTGTCCGGTGTCGAGACCGTCAGCTCGAACTTGTCGGCGTCGATCACCCGCTGATCCTTGAAGCCGTCGGCAAGCTGGGTGTCGGCGAACTGCTTCTCGGTGGGCGTGACATGAGCCTGCACACAAGGTGAGGCCCGGTCCAGGACATGGCCGTCGTTGAGGATATAGGTGTCCCATTCACCGTTGCCGAGGTTCGGGATCACATTGACGCACCGGTCGCCGGCGACACCGCCCTCTTTCGCCTCGCCGAAGGGAAAGTCACTGCAGGAGTCGGATTCGACGAGATCCGTCTGGGCCGTGAAGCCGCTACACGTGGTGGCGGTGCGGCCAGCCATGCCGCTCGTCGACCGGGTCAGAGGACTGCCCTTCTTCCCCCAGCCGCCATTGAGGTTCTTCTGCGCCCAGCCGTAGGCAGCGATGGCGCCGCCCGGGTCCGAGCTCGTCGCCTTCATCGCCACGACGGGCATTACGGAAGGGATGGCACAGCCTGCGGTCGAGGTACCGCCGCCCGCGTCGTCGCAACGGATGTCGCGAGGGTTGGTCCACGAAGCGTTCGGGTCGGTGATCGTGGCGCCCGGCATGGCCACGTACATCCGGTACGAAGTGCCGAACACCGCCTTGGCGCCCGGAGCGGGGGTCGAGGAGTATGTGACGGTTCCGGTGGAGGACTTCCCTACGGTCAGGTTATTGCCGAACCAAGGCATGTCCTTCGTCGCCTTGCAACCGGTTCCGCAGGCGGCGCGGAACTTAGTGGTGAGGTTGGTGACGTCGCCCTTCGCAGAGGTCATCGTCACGGTGACCTGCTCGGTCCACGTCGTGCCGCTGGCAGGCAGTGAGGCGCTGGTGGAGACGTCCAGGGTGCCTCGCCCGATCTCCACGCCGTTGCCGTCGCGCAGGATGTAGAGGACGTTCAGCCCGGTGACGCAGTACGTGAAGCGCTCGTAGGCGTAGTTCCCGGGACTGCTGATGTCGCAGCTGGCGCTGGCGAGCGGCTGTGCGGAGGCTAGCCGGTTCGCGGAAGCAAGCTTGGTCGTGGAGGGGCTGATGCTCACGCATGCCTCGACCGCTCCCCTCCGGCGTTCTTTCGAACCTGCCTTCGTGGCCTCGCAGTGCTCCCTGGACTTCTTCGGGAGGACACCGATAACGGCGGAGGTTGAAGCACCGGCCCGGCCCGTGCTCCCCGTCTGCCTGGACTTTTCCGCGGCGGGCTGTGCCGTGGCGGTACCCGTCGTGGTGAGTCCCAGCGTCACGGCCATCAGTACGGCGAGTACGGTCGACCGGGCACGTATTCGGATTGCGCTTCGGGGACGTGTCTTGTGCATGCTCGTCAGATCTCTCTTCTGTCTTGGTAGATGGGTGGGGGGAACACCACATGTGACGCCCTGAGGTCCGCCCGTTGGCGCGTTGAGGTCAGCGCGCCAACGGGCTCAGCAACCAGGCAGGCGTCAAGCACCGCAGTCCGGCGCCGGTTGGGGCACTACTCCCGTGGCGGTAGCCGGGAGGGGAGGTCACCGTGCGCGGCCACGTCCCCTGCGTCTTCCGCTTGCCCGGCCCGGCCTGAAAGGCCGGCTGCCTCACGAATCCACCCTTCCGCCCGCGCCCAGTCGTGTGCACAGGTCGGGGCGTTCAAGCGCTCCCGAAAGCGGGGCAGGGGTGTGTCATGGGCCAGCGACTGCCGAAGAAACACACCGGGCGCGAACCTGCGTCGGTGTGGTCCCGAGGCGGCGCGACCCCGGATGCAACCAGGGCTGCCTCCGGCGTTGTCACGCTTGCGTACATGTGGTGCAGCTGGTGGCGGCGACTGTGCGCGGATCAGGCGACGAGGCTGTAGAACTCCCTCATGATTTTGGAACCGACGTCGCCGGTGGTCTTGGCAACAGGCGCAAGTGTCTTGCCTGTCTTGACCGGCAGGCGCAGGCTGGCGAATCCGCCCCGCCCACGCGACCCCAGGCTGAGAGCAAAGCGGCTGACAGAGCTGGCGAACTCCTTGCTCTCCCAGCCGTACTCGACGCCATTGAAGACCCCGCTGAGTCCCGAGGAGACGATGGAGATGGCACTCATTGCGGTGGACGCAATCCTGAGGAACGGGGTTGCCGGGGTGGGGAAGAGACTGGCTACAGAGAGGACGGCCGCGCCGATGGCCGCAAGTCCGGCGGTGACCTCGGCGGCGTCGGCCCACCAGCCAGCGTCCGACCACCAGTCCTCGTCGGCACCCGTCCCGTTGGGATTGACCTTGTCGTGCTGCGGGATGTCGGCGGGGTTGCGCTGGGCGTCCTTGTTCTTATGTGCCTCTTCCGCGGCCTTGCGGGCCTCCGCGAGCAGCTCTTCCTTTCGCTTGGCCACAGCGATGTTACGGGCCTGGGAAGCTGCTGCGGCTGCCTCGCTTGCGCTCTTCCCGGCATCCAGCGCCGATCGGTGTGCGGCGGCGGCCGAATCCTGTGCCGAGCGTGCCGAGGTCAGGGCACTGCGGGCGGAGTCGATGGCCTTGTTCGCCGAGTAGTTGGCGACCCGGGCCGCTCCCTGGGCGACGTTCGCCGCGGCTTTGGCCTTGTCTGCCTGCGCCTGCGCCTGGTTGGCTGATTTCTCGGCGGCGTCGGCGTTGTTGTTGGCCTCTGTGGCGTACTGGAAGGCCTGTTCCTGGGCCTTGATGGCCTTGTCCGCCCACTTCTGGGCGTCGGCAGCCGCGTTGCGTGCGTCGGCCGCAGCCTTGGAAGCGTGGGCGGCGTCGCGCTGCGCCTCCTGGGCGATCTTGGCTGCTGCGGAGATCGCGGCCTGGATGGCGGCCTCGTGGCTGGCGGAGTCAAAGTCGAGCTGTGCGGTCTTGAAGCACAAAATCTCGACGAACTGCAGTTTCATCCAGACCGGACCGGCGAGGGCCACTTCGCCGAAGGCCTTCGTGTAGGGGCCGCCCGTGTTGATGAGTGATGCGATCTTGACCTGGGCGTCTTCCTCGATGGCGGGTCCGAGGTCCTCGTCGAAGAACTTCTGCAGGGCTACTGGAGTGTTGATCCTCAGGGCATTGTCCGCGGCCTTCTCCACCGCGGCGCCTGGTTCGTCGTCCAGGATTTTGAAGATGAGGACCCGGTTCTCCTCAGACCTGCGCTGGATCATTCCCCCGGTGCTGAAGTCTCCTTCGGCCTTGTCGCTTCCGCTCGCCAGCGCCTGGACCGCGCCGTCAGCGACTGCCGGAGCGGAGATCTGAGCGATGTACAGGATGGTCTCGCGGTCGTCCTGCGACTGGGCAAGGGCGCGGTCGAGGTCGATCCAGGACAGGACGTCGTAGTCCGTGCCCGCGAGCGCAAACTGAGCCGCTTGCCGAGTCCAGGTCCCCTTGGAGTTCAGCAGGGCGACCGCCGCCTTGCGCCCCAGGGGCACCGCGAGTTCGAAGTCCTGCGCGTTCAATGCTTGTTCGGCCTTGTTGATCAGATCCTTGGTGGCCTGGCTGGTCTGCTCGGCCTGGGTACGCTTGTTCAGCGCGGCAGCACGCTGGGCGGTGTCGAAGGAGGCCAGCTCCTTGGCCTCCTCCATGGCCTGCTTGCGGTCTTCCTCCAGCGACGCCCACTCCGCCGCTCGTGCGTCGGCGGCTACCTTCATGGCGTCGGCGACCGTCTTGGTGGCTGTGTCTGCAGCCTTTACGGCCTCGGCGGCGTGCACGGTCGACTTGTTCGCGTAGTCGATGGCCTGTCCGGCGTACTTGACGGCCTCCTCGGCCGCAGCGGCCGCCTTCTCGGCATGATCTGCTGCGGAGTTCGCCGCGTCACGCGCCGCCTTGGCCGCAGTCGCGGATACGTTGGCCAGGGACTGGGCCGTGGAGGCCGCGTTGGTGGCCTGGTTGGACGCCGTGTTGGCGATGGATGCCTGACGCTGCGCTTCGGCTGCTTCCGACTGGGCGATGCCCGCGGACGTGGCCGCCTGGGCGGAGGCCTTGGCCGCGGTGGCGGCTTCGCGTGCGGCACCAGCTGCGGAGCCTCCTGCCGCCGCCGCGTCGCTGGAGGCGGTTGCGGCTTGGTCGGCGGCCTTGGCCGCGCTACGGGCCTTGGCCGCGGCATCACGTGCGGCGACCGCGGCGTCCTTCGCGGCCTGGGCCTTGGAGGCGTCCTTGGACGCGGCGATCGCCGCGTTGTAGGCGGTGGAGGCGGCGAACCCGGCCACTGCCGCAGCCTGGGACGCGCCCGTGGCCGCTCGGGCGGCGCGACGGGACGCCTCCACTGCCGTGCTGGAGGCGCGGATGGCGATGTGGGCCGCGTCGGCCGCTCCGCGGGCGGCTGAGGCGGCCTTGCGAGCCGCAGCGCCGGACTGCGCCACGTCATTCTTGGCCGCCTCGGCTTCCGCTGCGGCCTTCTGGGCCGCTTCCTTGGCCCGTACGGCGGCGGTCTGGGCTCGCTGGGAGGCCTCGACCGCAAGGTCGGTACTCGCCTGGGCGCGCTTGCCCTCGCGTTCGACGACCGCGACGAGTTCCTTGATGGTGGCCTTCTCCTGGTCGCGGGCACGGGCGATGTGCTGCCCGACCTCCAGGAACCAGGCCAGGTCCGCGTCCGTGCCCTTCAGAGCACGGTCGGCGTACTTGCTCACCTCCGGCCCCGCTCCGAACATGATCTTCGCGCTCTCGACCCGCATGTCCTCGTCATCGGCCTTCCACCGGCCCTCGACGATGAAGCGCTCCAGGGCGCGGTCGGTGGCCGCGTCCAGAGCGGCCGTGCCTTCGCGCTTCACAGCCCGGCCGCCGACGTGAATGACCGCGGCAGTGGCCACCCGCAGGTCTTCGGTCACCGCCGGCTTAAAGCCGCTCTGCAGGAACGTCGCGACAGCCGCGTCACCGCCGACTATGGCCGCTGCCCCCTCGCGGGCCATGCCCTTGCCCGCGTTGGCCATGCACGCGAAGACCGCGACCCGATTGTCCTCCGCCGCCACCTTGGCTAGCTGCTCTGTCAGGAATGTGCTCACCTCGGCGTCCGTACCGGACAGGGCCTGGGCAGCCAGGGCGCGGGTCCCCCTCCCTCCGGAAAGCCAGGCAGTCAGGGCCTTGGCTCGGTCGGTGTCGGGCAGCGGATTGGGACTGTCACCTCCGGCCGCACGGGCCGGCGCCAAGAGGGGAATCGGCGCGGCGGCGGCAATGCCGGCGGCGGCCAGCACCCCGAGAAGGCGGCGTCTGCTCATGAAGGTCATCTGCATTGGGGTTCCTCAAGGGGCCGTCTGATGGAGAAAGTTGATGAGGCGGACTACAAGCCGTCAGGACCAGTGCCACGGGGGCGCCTCGGGTGCCTGTGGAACGAGCCCAGGTTTACGGCGCACAGGCTCCACCGACGGGTGGGCACAGCACCGCCGGGCAAGGAAAGCAGCGGAAATTACGCGGAACGAGTGGCGCGCTCAGGGATCTGATCCGCCTCTCGGCCACCGCTTGTCGCCTGGAAATTCCTCACAGCGACGCATCCCCCCTGGTCGGCGTCATCCTCACATGTTGCCGCGTCAGAGTAAAGCAAAATACCGACTTCTAGTAGCGCCGCTCCTGAGCCGCAGAAAACCACGGCAGAATCACACGGAAACGAGATCGTAACCGATCCGTTATCCATTCCCCTACAACCATTACGCTCGCCGAATATTATCGTAACCGATCCGTTATTCACCCCCTTGCAACCATTACGCACGTCAATCAAACCCTGCCCATTTTGTTTTACACAAACCCCCCATACTGGGTCACCCATAGGGATCTTTGATGCCGATTTAGACATAGGTCCGATTTGCCAGGATGGACATTTGGTCAGGTGAGGCGTCTAATCAAGGCGGGGACGATCTTGGCCATTAGTGCAGTCGAACGGCATTCAAGCCCCCTTGCAGGCATACTCAAAGAGCCTGCTTGTGTGATTACTCGCATGCCATCGCGTCGCATCTGACCATCCAACGATGGGTGTTTCCCGGGATGATCCATACGCTCGCGCGGCCATAGAACAATTCCTTTGGAGCTTCAATGAAGAATTCCCTACGTACCCTCGCAGTCGGCGGCACCGCATTGGCCGCAGCCGCATTGCTGGTGACCGCCGGCAATGAGACAACGATCTCGGCTACACCTATTGCCGACGAGGGCCCGGGATACGCGGTAGAGACCCATGACTACCCGCTGGCCGAAAAGATCCTCGCCGAGAAGAAGATCCTCCTGAAGCGCGGTGACGGCCACATCACCCTGGCTGACTGCGCCAGCGAGTCCGGCCTCCTCGAGGTCTTCGCGCGTGCCAAGGAAAAGGTTTGCTTCAAGGTCACCGGCAACAGCGGCTGGCTGACCCTGGAGATGCCCGCGGTCTACGGCATCCGGGGCAGCGCTACGCAGGCGGCCGAGGTCGACATGACCGTAGGGGCGGAGGAGAAGTCGTTCGACGTAGCCAAGGAGGTCTTCACGCCCGTGGGCGAGACTGCGGACGAGCAGGGCCGCGACCACATGCTCGTCGAAATCAGGACCTCCAAGTAACAGCCGAGCCCATCGACGTCCACCAGCCCTCTGCGTCTGTAGCCCGAGCAGCGGACGCAGAGAGCCGCGACTTCATGCTCATGGAGATCAGGACCGCAGCCGCCCGGCACCCGCATGGCAGTGCCCTCGTGGATCTGCCTGGATCGCCAACTCCCACCTTTCAGTACGTGCGCACGACCTCGTTCGCGCGTGCCCGTGTCCCGTTTCGAAGGAAGAAGCATGTCTGCACCCCGTCCGCGCCCCGCGCGGACAACCGGCCTCCTACTCACCGCCGCCACGGTCTCGGCAAGCCTGGTCTCTGCCGCTCCGGCCTTGGCCGTTGCCGGTCCTGATTCCGCCGCCGGCTCGTACGCGTACCTCGCGAAGCTCAACATCGGCGATGAGGACAACAGCCGTGCCTGTACCGCGGTGCTGATCGATCCGCGCTGGGTCCTGACCGCCGCCAGCTGCCTCGCCGCGAAGCCCGGCGACGCGGTCGTGGCCGGGAAGCCCGCGCTGAAGACCACCGCCACGTTCACCGGCCAGACCCGCGAGGTCGTGGAGGTCTCAGCGAGCGCCACCGACCGCGACCTGGTCCTGGCCCGCCTCGCCACCGCCGTCACCGACATCGCCCCCGCCAAGCTCGCCACCACCGCCCCCGCGGCCGGCACCGACCTGACCGCGGCCGGATTCGGGCGGACCAAGACCGAATGGGTGCCCGACAAGGCACACACCGGCGCATTCACCACGGATTCCGCGGCCGCCACGACCCTGGCGATCACCGGCAAGGGCACGGACGCTATCTGCAAGGGCGACACCGGCGGCCCGCTCCTGAACGCGGCTGGCGAGCTCGTCGCCATCAATAGCCGGTCCTGGCAAGGCGGCTGTCTCGGCACCGACGCCACCGAAACCCGCACCGGCGCCATCGCCGCCCGCACCGACGACCTCGGACAGTGGATCGACCAGGCCGCCGCCCCGCGCGCCGGGAACCAGGTATCCCTGCTCGCCGGTGGCGGCGGCGGAGCCATGTGGTCGCAGTTCGGGGACCTTGGGTACGGGGAGTACGGCCCGTCCTGGGCCAAGGTCGACGGCAAGGACGTCTCTCGGGTGGCCACCGTCCGCGACGGCGAGACCGTGCGTGCCTACGCCATCGCCGGCGGCCGGGTGTACTCCCAGGACCTCGACCTCGCGGCGACCGGCAAGTGGTCGGGCTGGGGTGAGGTCCCCGGCGGCGGTGCGGGAGCCAAGGACATCGCCGCCTCTCTGGTCGGCAGCTCCGTGCACGTGCAGATCGTCGGCTCCGACGGCAACCTCTACTCGCAGGTCGCCGACTACAAGGCCGGCCGCTGGAACAACGCCTGGACCGCGGTCGGTGCATCCGGGCTGACCCGCGTCACCAGCGCGCCCGCCGGCCCGATCGTGCGGGTGCAGGCCATCGGCGGCGGCCGTGTCTACGGACGGGACTTCGACACCCGCAACAACAGCTGGACCGGGTGGGGCGAGATCCCCGGAGGCGCCCTCGGTGCCAAGGACATCTCCTCCAGCACGATCGGCAACAACGTCCACGTGCAGATCATCGGCAGTGACGACGCCCTGTGGACCCAGTTCGGCAACTACGACGCCGGCCGCTGGAACGACACCTGGGCCAAGGCCGGCGGTACTGGCCTCACGAACGTGTCGAGTGCCGCTACCGGCACGACCGTCGAGCTCTACGCGACCGGTGACGGCGGCAAGGTCTACAACTCCCAGTTCAACACCACGACCAGTACCTGGAGCGCCTTCACTAGCGTTCCCGGCGGCATCACGGACGCCTCTGACGTGGCCGCCGGAATGTCCATCGCCCCCTCGAAGGTGACACTGGCCGCAGGCGCGGGCAACGCCCTGTCCATCCAGAACGGCACCCTGGCCACCGGCGCCTTCGGCGCCCAGTGGGGCAGCATCGGCGGCCACGCGATCACCAACCTGGCCAGCGCCGACACCGGGAACACGATCCGCTACGTCGGTGTCGCCGGCGGCAAGGTCTACGACCGCGAATACACCCCCAGCACCAACACCTGGGGCACCTGGAACGAGGTCCCGGGCCAGGCCGGCGGCGTCAAGGACGTCTCTGCCACGATGATCAACAACGTCCTGTACGTCCAGGCCATCGGTTCCAGTGGTGACCTCTACTCCCAAGTCGCCGACTACAACGCCGGCCGGTGGAACACCGGCTGGACTCCCGTGGCCGGCGGAACGGGCCTGACCAGCATCTCGAGCGTCAAGGCCGGTCCCTTCGTCCGCGTCGTCGCCATCAACGCAGGCAAGGCCTACAACCGCGACTTCGACACCCGCAACAACACCTGGTCCAGCTGGGGTGAGATCCCCGGCGGAATCACCGGCGCCAAGGACATCGCGGCCTCCCGCGTCGGCGCCACACTCCACGTCCAGGTCATCGGCTCCGACGGTGCCCTCCATACCCAGGCAGGCGACTACCTCGCCGGAGCGTGGAAGCCCACCTGGACCAAGATCGGCGGCACCGGCCTGACCCGCATCTCCAGCGCCACCGCCGCTGGCAACATCAACGTCTACGCCATCGACGCCAGTGGCACGGTCCAGAACACCACCCTCGACACCACCCGGGGCAACTGGACCACCTGGCGTCAGGTTCCGGGCACCCTCACCACCCCGACCGACCTGACCGCCACCACCACCAAGTAACACAGCACTCAACCAGCACCGCCGGCCCCGCCCGCACCAGAAGTACCACCTGGAGCAGGCGGGGCCTTCAGCTTGTCGTTCATCCACTGCATCGAACTTCGTTAAGGGAAAACCCCAGTCCTGCCACTGAGTGCCCTCGGGCTCAGAAGTACTCAGCCCGCTGTGCGGAGAATTCAGCCCCGTTGGCCCCGTCGGTCCCGGGCGAGAGCGTCTGATCCGGCCCGGCATTCCTGTCGGGAGGCTTCTCGGCCCCAGGGTGCCGGGCGGCCTGGGGTTGGCCGAGCAGGCGGGTGGCTTCGCGGGAGGTGGGATTCAGAGCCTTGCTGAGGCCTCCGCGCGGCGCCCTCCGGGGCTAGGGAGAGCCCCACGCCCCAGTGGACGCCGCCGGCGTGCGGGCGGCCTAGAAGTGGATCTGGCTGCTTTGGTGCCGCGTGCTGGTGGGCAGGGAGAGCGGGAAACCCCGGTGCTGGCTGTGCGTCCGCTCACTACGGTGAGGAGTCTCGGCAGGGAGTCGAGCCCAAAACGTGGAGGGCGGCGGCGATGAAGCGCCTTGAGCTGGTGATCGTTCAGTTTGAAGAGATCAAGCGCCTCATCAAGGGCGGTCGGGTTTCGCAGCTCCGGCTGGCCCACATCCTGCTCGATAGCGCCGTCGAACTGATCATGCACCGCATGGCTGAGGACGAGCTCGACCGAGAGAGCTTCTACTTTGAGCGACTCAAGCAACTTCGCCGGCTTGAAGCCCACCGCCAGAGCGACGACCCAATCCGCAACAAGTTCGCGGCCACAGGCCCGAGCAGCGACGAGCTCCACGCAGAGATCCAGCGGCTCGAAGGGAAGGTGACCTCGCAGAGGCAGCGGGACAAGATCAACGATGTATTCAACCGAAAGATCGAGTTCCTGGTCGGCAGGAAGAGGCTCCCGAAGGATTTGGGGCCGGTGTTGAAGAAGCTGCACGAGTACCGGAACGAGACCTACCACCGTGACCAGCACCGGATCGAGGTGATCCGTCCGGCGGTCTTGATCTACTTCGACGCCGCCTGCACCGTCCTCGATCACTACACCCCAGGAGTGCTGGTCGACGACCACCTGATGGACCCGGAGCTGGAGCGCTTCCAGTCGGACACCCCCGGCTATCAGGACCCGTTCCACTTGCCCCGTCGAGTTGCGAAGCAGTTGCGGTCGGAAGTGGGCCTCGTTCTGGAGGTAGTGCGGACGGCGCTGGTCGATCACCTTCTCGGGCGCCTCGACGATCTCGAATCTGGGCTCACCTACATCGAGGAAGGCCTCACAGGCGGCGCGATTCCCGGCGACGGCATCCGGGCGGTGCAGGTCAAGGACGAAGATGTGGAAGCGATCTTCGACAACGAGGTAATGCGGAGTCGGCCCTACCCACGCACCATGGACGACGTCAGGTCCTGGATCGATCGGGCCAGGGCGATGGAGGGCTTGGAAGACAAGCACGCGCTCTTCACGGAGTTTGCTGCCCTTGAGGACGCGTTCGAGGATCTTGAGCAGAAGACTCGTGAGGCGGTCTGGCGCCTCGACGAGGTGGTGAACATGCGCTGAGACAAGCTGCCGTCCGCCGTCGGGGACGCGGGGCCCACTTCATCGAGGTGAGCCCCTCCGCACCCAGTACTACGAGGCGGTCTCCACCGTGGCACCGTCGACCCAGCGGGCGAGGAGGCTGAAGGCAGTGAGCCTCCGGCCGGTAGCTGACGCACGCAAGCACCAGCAAACCGGACGGAGGGGTCTCCTTCAGATAAGGAAGCGATCAGGAACACCACAGGTCAGGCGGCCACACACCGGGAATTCCGGTGGCCATCAGCCTGGACTCAACTGGCCGCACACCTGGACTTTGCCACGGCCGCCGACGATGTTCTGCAGGAGGTGTCCTCGACGGCTCCCGCGGCCTCGTCTCCCCAGGCCCGTCAGCACGCGGTCGGGCTTGGTCGGCCAATCGCCGCTGTACGCCCGTTGGCTCCGATCCAGTCAGGGAAGTGAGCCACAAGTCCTTGTGCGACTGGAGCCCCTGCTCGCCGGAGCTGTGACCTCCTCTCTGAACCAGTTCGTCGCTTTCGGCCAGTGGCATGGTCTTTTAGGTCAGCGCTACCGAAGGCCCCGGCTCAGGAGACGTTGTCACCCCACTCTGGAATCCAGTGCAGTCGCCGCCCGGCAAAGGGTCGGCAAGCGATCGGAACACTTCGGGGGAAGGAGCACATCATGGGGGTACGAGGGCGAATGCGCGGGACCGGTATCGCAATGGGGGCCGCGGTGGTGGCGGTAGCAGTGACATCTGGGCCGGCGGCGAGCGCCGACCAGTGGCGGCCTCGGCCGGGGACCTTGTACATCTCCGACCTGCCCAAGACCGAGTCGTGGCGCGCTGCACCGGTCGCGCGGGGCTGGGGCATGTCTCACGAGTGTCTGGCGAACTGGCCGGAAGGCATGCCCGAGGTAAACGTCTGGCACCGGGACTTCAGCACCGCGGAGACCGCCTACGCCGAGCAGAAGGTGGTGGTCTTCGCCACCGAAGCGGAAGCCATCACCTTCGCGGAAGAGACCCGCAAGAGCTACGCCGAGTGCGCGAACCGCCCGCAGGAACCCGGGGTGACCGCCACCGGTTACGACCACGGCGTACTCGACGTGGAGGAAGGGGCGACGTTGCACGGGATGTACACCTTCGACGCCGAGGCGTCCGACCGCCCGCACTTCAACTACCTCTGGGGCGTCGGCCGCGACGGAGACACTGTCACCCTGAACATGTGGCAGAGCTACTGGGGGGACCCGCCGGTCACCG
Organism: Streptomyces sp. GL_141; assembly: GCF_057834385.1. NCBI lineage: Bacteria > Bacillati > Actinomycetota > Actinomycetes > Kitasatosporales > Streptomycetaceae > Streptomyces > Streptomyces sp. GL_141. The sequence goes on along the minus strand of NZ_CM174402.1, from coordinate 8,783,810 downwards.
AATGGAAGAACACCTTGCGGACCGCCGTGAACAAACTGTACTGACCCGCCACGCGGCAGGCGGAGCGTCCCCACCCGGCGTCATGAGAGGCGTTACCGCAGTCCAGGGCCACAACGCGAGCTCTGTTCAGCGAGCGTGGAGCCCGCCCGCAGCACAGCTGGCTCACGTACGGCACGCTCCGAGAGCGGGTCGGCCGGGTACGTCCGCGGTCCATCCGCTGACCCGTGCCCGTGCCGACCTTCACCTCACTGACCTGCGGCGGTCCGTCTTCAGTGACACAAACAGCCATCGGTCCAAGTTCGATGGCAAACGGGGCCCGCCTTCGCTGTCACAGGTCATTCGGGGCGAGGGCCTGGGTGTCGCAGGCATCGCAGAGGGTCGCGGCGGGGTCGTTGGCGGCCGTAAACCGGGCCTCAGCGGTGGTCAGGGTGGCGCCGGTCGGCCCCTGGATGAGCCAGCAGTCGCTCTCGTGGATCCGGATGACGAGGCCCTGGTTCACGCCGATCCCCCGTACGCGCTCGCAGAGCCATCCGGCGGCACTCGCTGGAACCGGCGGAGGCAGTGCGGGGACTGCCGGCGGAGCTTCGGCACGTTGTCGTAGGAGGTCCCGGGGGCGGGGCGGACCCGGTCGGAGGGGACGTCGATCTCGATCATGTCCTCGGTCAGGTCCTGGCCGGTGCTGGCGGTGCGGCTGAACCAGGCCCGCAGGGCCACGCGATAGATCCACCGGCCATCGGCTGTCTGCCATCTGCGGACGAGCCGGGCGCTGACCTCGCCGTCCGGCAGTCGCACCCGGACCGGAGGAAGTGCTCCGGCCTGGGGTGAGTGGGGGGCGGCGGGACCGCGAGGTGCTGGACGACCTGCCATGAGCCACATATTCGCTCAAGTGTTCCACGGTTGGCAAACGCGGCAGCCGTCGCCGACTGCCCAGGCGGCAAGCGGTCGGGGCGCCTGCGTGATGCCGCATGTCGTGGGAATGCCGGGCCCGCGGAGCGGTTTACTTCACTGCGCCGCCCTTCGGAAGGACTTGACCACGACCACCCCCACCCCCGCTCCGCGTCCGGGAATCGCGACCTGGAATCCGGACCAGGCCGGCCCGCGCCGTCGTTGCCATCGAGCATGTGCGCGATATGGGGTGGGTGGGAACCCTCTTTCCCTCGGGGTGGATCAGCTGCGGTGTGACGTGGGGTGAGGTGGGTTCGTTGAGCTCCTGGGACTCGTTCTCGGGGGTTGTGGCTCTGCGGCGGGTTGTTGCACGACTCAATGCAGGATTTGCTCATGCGGGCGTTCCCCGTGGTGATGCCGTCCGGGCAGAAGTGTTGGCTGTCGTGCAGGTTCGCGCCCGAGATGCCGACGGACAGGGGCTGGGCAGACTGGTTCACTCGGTGATCAACAACTTCGCTCAGTACCTCTGAACCTCGTCGAACGGGCTCCCCCGCCGCCGAAACCTCCCGTAGGTGCACCCCCGGCGGCGCGGAGTAGCGTGGGTAGTGGTGCACCGCCCGGCCGCCGGCTGCATCTCATCCTCTGCACAAGGAGGACACGAACATGTCCAGACAACCCCACCGACCATCACAGAAGAACGGCGTGCTCGGCGTGGCGGCGTTCGTTTTCGCATTACTCCTCGGACTCACTGGAGCGCTGGTCCACGCCCCCCGTGCGATCTCCGAGGAAATTCAGGACCTCCGTAAGGGGGAATGCTTCAACACGGCAGACGATCTGAAGGACTACGACAAGAACGACGGCCGTATCGCCGCCCCCACGGTGGACACCGTGCACTGCGACGAGCCCCACAAGGGTGAGGTGTTCGCCGTCTTCACCCTGCCCGAAGGGCCGTTCCCGGGGGCGAAGAAGATCGTCACGCTCGCCACGAACAAGTGCACCGCCACGACGGCGCTCACCGACTACGTGGGCGCCGCGGAACTCCCCGACACGCTGCGCATCTACTTCTACGGCCCGCACCCCTCGGCCTGGGCCTTCGGCGACCGCGACATCGCCTGCTTCTTGGGTGACGTCAGGGGCTCCAGCACTGGCTCGGTCCGCGCCTCCGCCCCCTAGGTCCGACGGATTATTGCCTGCTGCAGGCGAGTCTCGCGCAGTGATCCGGTCGAAGTGCTAGTTGCCGACTCTGCAGGAGTTCGTTCAAGCGCTCAGGCTCTGCACAGGACAGTCGGACGCAGCCGTGCCGATCCGAGGCAGTCACATGATCCGTCGGACACTCGCGGGGCCCCTCAGCCTAGCGATGCACCGCATCTGACCCCGTGCGCTTGATCCACCGGGCGAACTGAAGGTTGCTGCGGGCCCGGACGCTGATCTACGTGGAGGGCCAGTACCTGTGGTCCCGTCGCGTCGTGGACTGCTTCGCCCGGGCACTGCGCGCATGTCCGCAGCTGGCCGCCGCCATCTGTTCCGTTCCGGAGCAGGACGTCCAGCGGATATCACGCGCGCTCGCCGAACTCGGCGTGGAATCCGGCGCTACCACCGACCGCCGAACGCCCACTGCACCGGGACGCCCGCCGAGGACAGCGAAGACGGCGGCCTGCATCAGCGATAGCGCCACAGTGTTGCACCGGCCAGCGTTCGCGGCACCAACGCTGAACTGCACAAATTGCCGTTGCCGCGGCACTCGCCACAGAGTTTCCCCCAGAGAACCCCCTCTGCCAGGAATGCAGAGTCCTGGCGTCGGCGCCGACTGGAGGTCCTGCGCGGCCCGGGCGCTGACCACCTCCTGGACGCTGTGCCCGATGACCACCGACCCCGACACAACCACGGAGTGGATGGAGCACTGGACCGACGTCCCCGGCGTCGAGGGACTGGTCCTGAAAAACGTCACCCAGAGCTACCGCCCCGGCGCCCGCGGCTGGTGAGTTGACTGCACCAACTCGTCCGACATCTGGTGCGGTCTTCGATGGGGAAGGCTATCGCCATGGCAGTCGATCGCAGTCAGCTGTTGTCTGGACGAACAGGCCCTACTCTGGCCGGTCGTGTGGTGCGGACCGGTCAGCCGGTGGTGCCGTACCTCCTCCTCGACGCAGCCGGCGAGCCGATCGGGCCGGTCTCAGACTGGACCACGAACCTGATACTCGGGGACGCCAGCCAGAACACCTGCCGGGCGTACTGCTACGCCCTCCTGTCGTGGTTCAGGGTGCTGTGGACGATCGAAGTGGACTGGCAACGTGCCACTGAGGGTGACGTCGCGGCGATGGTGGGCTGGATGCGTGCGGCCAAGAACCCGCATCGTGCCCGGCGCCTGGAATCGGCCCCGGCGGGGTCGGTCAACCCGAAGACCGGCAAGCGGTACCTGCCTGACCGCTACGGCGACTCCACGATCAACCTGACACTCGCGGCCGTCCACGGTTTCTACGAGTTCCACGCGCACCTCGGGGCGGGCCCGGTCCTCAACCCCGTGCCGGAGTCCCGGCGCGAGGCCATGCTGAACCGGCACCGTGCACCGGATACCCCGAGGTCCCCAGCCCGCCGCGGCCGACTGCGCCAGAAGTCCTCCCGGCCGGCGCCGCGGTCACTGCCTGACCCAGCTTGGGACGAGTTGTTCGCGGCGATGAGAAGCGACCGGGCCCTTCTGTCGTGCTATGTCAGCTCTGGGGCGCGGGCCACCGAGCTGCCGGGCGTGCGCCTGACCGACATCGACTGGCCGGGTCAGCGCTTGTGGGTGGTGTCGAAGAGCACGGGGGTTAGGCGGGTGGCCCCGCTGTCGCCGAACGCTTCGCTGTGCCTGGCGCGGTACGTGGCCGGCCGAGGCCCGGCCGATCCGCACGCGGTGGTGTGGCGCACCACCCTTCGCGGCCAGGACCGCCCGCTGACGTACTCGGCGGTGCGGCGGGTACTCCAGCGCGCAAACGAGAAGCTGGACACGAACTGGACGCTCCACGATCTGCGGCACACCGCCGGTGTCCGGATGGCCAACGACCCCGCCCTGACAATCACGGACGTCCAGGCCATTCTCGGGCATACCGACATCGCCACGACCACGATCTACACGGTGCCGCGGGTGGAGGAGATGTTCGACCGCCTGCAGACCTTCTACACCCGCCCTCGGGCGGCGCTCACGCTGCCGGCCGGATATGACCCACGCGACATGGAGACGATCTTCGGTGCCCTGCGGACTCACAAGCTCGACGGCCAGGACGACCCGGCGGGAACTGCCGCCACCTGAGCTTGTCGTTTGACGTCCGTCACGCGTAGGGGATGACGGCCCTCGTAGGCTTCTTCGGCGAGCCACCGTGTCGTTCACGGGGGCGTCAGTCCTCCGACCCCAATCCCACGTCTGTAGAGGTCGTGGCTGTCCAGTAGGCCTGCTTCACGCTCCGGGGTGCGGGTGATGATCTCGCCGCCGTTCTCCAGCATCACGATCGAGGCGAGCAACATGCCACGCATCAGGTCGTGCATGATGAAGTTGTTGGTGGAGCAACAGGTGTCATAGACCCTCTGCGTGAATGCCTCGAACGTCTTGATGTCGACGTCGGCACCACCGCGTTCGTTAGGTGTCACGCCGGTAGGCAGTCCCAGCAGGTCACCGGCACTATGCGCGATGGACACGTATTCCAGCAGTGCGGTCCATGAGGTCCGGCCGGTCTCCAAGGCGGCGACGATCGAGTACGGCCAGCCGGGCACCATCTGATGCTTGCCCAGACCCCGGCCGAAGGTATGACAGAAAGACCGGTCCGAGGAAGTGTCGGCGTCCGGCCGCAACCACGGGGAGACGTCCACGGCCAGCACCAGCCGACCGTCGCCGGCTCGCGGAAGCGGGACGCTGGTCAGTGCCCGCCTCAGCCGGGCGACGTTGATCCGACCGTGGTTGATCCCCGAGTACAAGGCCCCGTGCCCGCGCCGATGCTCGGGAGCGGGCGCAAGGTCCACGAGGGTGCGGACCGGACCGTCGGTGCACAGCAACGCGTCGCACAACTCGAAGAGGGCGTCGCTCCGGGCAGTCAGGCAGGCATACGACTCCGAGCGGAACTCCGTCACCACCGTCAACGGGTCTCGTTCAACCGTGTGCTCGACGAATCCCACGATCCCGGCCTCCGTGCTGCGCTGTCGCTCAGCTCAGGATCCGCCCGCGGCGCCTCACACCGCTGGTGAACTGGGAAAACTCCGAACAAGTTCGACCCGCGTTCGATTCCGGACCATAAACGACAAGCTGAGGGATACACGGTGATCCCTCAGTGCTGGGGCACATTGCACCGATTGGGGAGTCTTGAGTTCACATATCGGCATTCAGCGGGCGTTCCGCGGCGTCCCCCTCGAGGATCGTGACGGCGATGCGGAAAACATTTGCTCAGAAGGTTTGCACTCGGGTCGTCGGCAGATGATGATCTCCTGAGCAGGGGGCGAAGGGCGTAGCAAAGTTCGGGTCGTTCCCGGCTCGGCGCCTCTTGTCCACCGTCGCGTCTGCCGCGTGCATCGAGGCCGGGGTGCCGATTCGCGCTCCCATGCCCTGAGAACCAGGCACCGTGCGGCCGGCTGTCCCTGGGCGGCCTGCCGGACCCGTTGCCTCACCATCGACTTCCCGCTGTTTGCGGGGGGTCTCGCACTTGAAAGTCAGGACCCATTGAAGAGGACTCTGCGGAGAGCCGTCTCCATAGCCACCGCCGCGGCCGCCGTCGCAGCCGGTCTCGGTGTCATGGCGGGCCCGGCAGCAGCAGTTGCTGCCGATCCCATCTCCGGACATCCCCAGGACGAAGTACTGGCGCCCGGTACCTTGTGGCAGAACGGGGTGGGGTTCGGCGTCTCGCGCGGCACGATGCTCTACGCGTTCTCCACGAAGCCGCTGGACGGGCCCGTAGCGGCGGCCGACGGACTGCCCGCCTCCTTCACCAAGCCGGCCCACATATGCGAGAAGGTCGCAGGGGCGACCTCCGTCTACGCCTGCTCGGTGGCGAACATGGACGCTCCCAACCTCTCCATCGGCAAGGACACCGTCGACATGACGACGGTCTACCAGGGCTACGCCTACGTGCCAGAGGGCGGGGACCTGAAAGCCGGGATCAAGGCGGCGCAGAGCGCCGGCACCCGCCCCGACGGCCCGACCGGCGGCTCGGCCAAGGTGACGGTGAAGACCCTGCAGCGGGCCGCCCGCAACACGGTCACCTTCCACACACCCGATGTACCGGCCGGCAAGTCTGTCGTGCACCGCATCGACGTGCACGCCCTGGACGCGGGCTGGCGGAACCTCGTCTACCTGCCGGGCACAGGCGCACCCGAGTGGGGATCCGGCTCGCTCGCCCGGCTGAGCAATCTGCGCACCAGCAAGGGCATGTCCTGCACGCTCGAGCCGGCCCTCACCCTGCGCTGGACGAACGCCGACTGCCGCTATACCGCGGGCGAGCACTGGATCGAGTTCACCGTCACGGTGCCCAAGGGCAGCGGCACGACGCCGCTCGTCGTGGACAGCACCAGCAGCATCTACACCTCCACGCCCAATGGCGGCTACCGGCGCGATGCGGCGCCCTTCAAGGTGGGCAGCGGGCCGCTCCAGCGACTCCACCACCTCCTCGCCCGCGACGGCAGCGGCCAGATGTTCCTGTACGGCGCGAACGAGCAGGGCTCGCTGTCCAGCGACAGGATTCCGATCGGCGGCGGCTGGAACACCTACGACCAGCTCACCAAGCTGACCCCGGTCACCGAGCAGCTCCTGTTCCCGCCCGGCACCCCCGCCGCCGCGATGGCAGGGAACGGTGAACTCGTCGGCCTTGACTCCGACGGAGTGCTCTGGCAGTACCAGCGCCAGTTCTCCGGCACGAGTTCGTACGCTCCCCGCACCCGGGTCGGCCATGGCTGGAACGTCTACAACCAGCTCATCGGCGCCGGTGACCTCTACCGCGACGGCAAGCCCGACCTCCTCGCCCGCGACGCCGCAGGCGTGCTGTGGCTGTACAAGGGCACCGGCAACCCGACCAGCCCCTTCCACACCACCCGCATCCGGGTCGGCGGCGGCTGGAACACCTACACCCAGATCGCCGGCTCCACCGACATCACCGGCGACGGCCGTCCCGACCTCCTCGCCCGCGACACCACCGGCGTGCTGTGGCTGTACAAGGGCAACGACAACCCGGCCAACCCGTTCGACGCCCGCACCCGCATCACCTCGGGCTGGAACGCCTACAGCCAGTTCAGCATCATCGGCGACGTCACGGGCGACAACCGCGCCGACCTCGTCGCCCGCGACGCCGCGGGCGTGCTGTGGCTGTACAAGGGCAACCACAACCCGACCGCCCCGTTCGGCTCCCGCACCCGCGTCAGCTCGGGCTGGAACACCTACAACCGGATTCTCTGAGGACGACCCCGCCCCTGTGGCCGGGACCAGTCCGGTATCGACCGGCACTGGACCGGCCACAGGGGCCGCCCTCGCAGCGGCAGCACGAAGCCGACCTCGGCAGCGCGGCGCGGGCTCCCCGCGGCGCCGCCGACCTGAGCGGCTGTCAGAGGGCGGGTGTGCGCCAGCCGGTGAGGCCGGCTTCGTCGGCGTTCTTGAAGCCGACTGCGGCCGGGGGGTCGCCTTCGGCCGCCAGGTGGACGGTGCACTGCGTCACGGTGCCGCCGGGCGCGACCGTGTTCTCGCCTTCGCCGGACGGGCAGTCGGCGATGCCCGGGCCGCCGAGGAGTTGTGCGGGCAGGCCGCCGAGTTGCTGGCCGCCCTGGGTGAGCAGGCGGACGCTGCTCGCCAGCATGGGCGAGTAGAGCTCGCCCTTACCGGGATTGCCGTAGGAGAAGCGCCCAGCGCCCAGGCCCAGCCGAGGTCTCCCGGATGGAGTTGCAGCGGCGTGCGGTCGTCCTGCCAAACGCGGAGGGCATCCACGACCCCGGTCAGCCCATCGACGCCGGGCTCGTTCAGAACGATCGTCATGTCCCGCATCTCACACCATCGCGGCGACCGGCCGCACCCGGTTTTACTCAGCCAGTCAGATCGACAGGACACGCCCTGGACGTACGGGTGGCGGGCTGGGGTTGCCGGGTGGCTGTACCAGTTGGGGTAGAGCCTGCAGAAGCATGTGTCGAGCTGTCGTACGTACGTGGGCGCCGTACGCGAGCCGTTGCGGCGTCCGCTGCTGGGCTGTGTGACGGTCCGCTTCGAGGACATCGATCAGCGGGCCGGAAACGAAGCCAAAGCAAGATCCCACTGGTCAGCTGCGTGAACCAGAGCAGCTGTGTCTACCCGAGCCTCCACGAAGTGCTGGTAGATGTCTGCTCCCTTCTCCCCCTGCTGCCATGGGGGTGCCGCCTCCATGGACAGGACAGGTGCACGCGAATGACTGCACCGTCGTCACTTCGACCGACGAGGCTGAAGGCCAAGACCGGCTCGACGAACCACGTGTCCGGGGACAGGTGGCCGTCGACATCCGGCCCGGTCGCCTCAACCGTCCCCGCAGCCACCGCGTGCAGCCAAGCGGACACCTCACGGGCCTCATCGGTCAGCAGACAGGGATCGGTGAAAGACCAGATGCCCTGCGGAGCCGTCGCAGTGCCGCCGAGGACCAGCCAGTTGTCATCGTAGGAGTCGCCGCGGACCTCGGAGAACTGGTACCGCAACGGGCGGAGCTCGCGGACCGTAGGTGGGGGTTACCCCCTGGGAATTGGGAGGTCAACCGTAGTGAGGGGGTCGAGTGCTGCGCCTAGCGTCTGACGGGTGAGACACATACGACTGGCACCCCCGACCGCGACGCCCCCCTCCCACCGCCCCGAGGAGACCTCGTGATGACCGTGGCCTCAGCCATCCGCCGCGCCTCCGCCGTGGGCCTCGCCCTCGCTGTCTGCCTCGGGGTCGCCCCCGCCACGGCCACGGCGGTCCCCGGCACGCAGAAGTCCGCCTCCGGACTCGACCGCTACTACAACCAGCGGCTGGGCTGGGGCAGCTGCGCCGAAGGCCCGGACGACACCATGGGCCGTGGTCTGGACGCGGCCGGCGTGCAGTGCGCGGACGTCACCGTGCCGCTCGACTACACCGCCCCCCGGGGACGTACGATCACCGTCGCGATTTCCCGGCTGAAAGCCACCGACACCCGCCACCGCATCGGTTCGATCCTGCTCAACAACGGCGGTCCTGGTGGGACCGCCTTCGAGTCCCCGCCGGAGTTCCACGCCTGGATGAAGGAGACGGGACCGCGGTACGACATCGTTGGTTTCGACCCGCGCTTCGTCGGCCGCAGCACCCCGCTGGACTGCGGCTGGCCCGTCGGCACCAGTCTTTCCTCGGGCGGTCTCGACCGGGCGGCCTTCGAGCGCCAGGTCGTCCTCCAGAAGGACCTGGCCGCCAAGTGCCGTGCCACCGACGCCGCTGTGCTGCCGCACGTCAGCACCCGCAACACGGCCCGCGACATGGACGTCATCCGCGGGGCGCTCCGCGAGCGGAAGATCTCCTACTTCGGCTACTCGTACGGCACCTACCTGGGCACCGTCTACACCCAGATGTTCCCGGGCCGCACCGACCGCATGGTCCTGGACGGCGCCATCGATCCGCGCAAGTTCGGCCCCCGGATGCTGCGGGAGGCGGTCGGCGAGAACGAGCAGGCACTCGCCGACTGGGCCGCGTGGGCGGCCCTCCGCAATCACACCTACGGCCTCGGCCGCACCCGCGACCAGGTCCTCGCGACGATCGACCGCCTCATCGAAGAGTCCGCGCGCCGCCCGCTCACCGTCGGCACCGGCCCGGACACCTTCCACCTCGACGACACCCTGGTCCCGTTCGTTCTCGTCGCCGGCATCGACAACGACACCGATGCGTCCCGGGCGGCCCTCGGTGAGCAGGTGTCCGTACTGAACCGGGCGGCCGCAGGGCAGCCCACCCGACTGTCGCCGCAGTTCGCCGGAATCCTCCGCCTCGCGACGACCGGTGAGCAGTCCCACCACGGCAGCGTGCAGTCCGCGGTCATCTGCGGGGACGTGGCCGCCCCGCGCGACCCCGAGGTCTACTGGCGCGACATCGAGCGGAGCCGCGCCGCGTACCCGCGCCTCGGTCCGCTGGTGAACAACATCGGTCCGTGCGCTTTCTGGGACCGGCCCCGCGAGGAGCCCACCGAGGTGAAGCGCGACGCCAAGGTGCTGATCGTGTCCGCCACCGGAGACCCCCGCACCACGCACACGGGGGCCGTCGCCCTGCACGGACTGCTGCCCAGCTCCAAGCTGCTCACGCTCAAGGACGCCAACCGGCACGCGGTCTACGGCCTTTACGAGAACGCCTGCGTCGACAACGAGGTCAACCGGTACCTGGCCACGGGCAAGCTGCCCACCACTGACCAGACCTGCTCCCGGAAGGCCGGAGCGCACTAAGTCACGCAGGGACGCCGAGGGGCGGCTGTTCGAGCACGCGGGGCTTGTACTCGACCAGCTGGATGCGGCCGTCGAAGGTGCGGTGCTCGATCATCTCGAGGGCAACGTCCGGATAGCCGTCGTAGATGCGTTCTTCGCCCGTGGCCCCGGTGATCACCGGGAACATGACGACCCGGAAGCGGTCGACCAGTCCGGCTCGCAGCAGGGACCGGCACAGGCTGAGGCTGCCGATCGTGCTGAGGAGCCCCGAGCCACTCGACTTCATGGCTCGGACCGCCTCGACGGCGTCGTCGCGGACGAGCGTGGAGTTGGCCCACGTCAGTGGCTCCTCGAGTGAGGAGGAGAACACCACCTTGGACGCTTGCGTGAGCTCGTCGACGGACGCTTCTTCTTCGGGCCTGAACTCGTCTTGGCCCTTGGGGACCTGGCCTGCAGCGAAGCCCGACATGAGGCGGTAGGTGTTCGCTCCCATCAGGTAGGTGGCCTCGGGCTGCTCGCCGAGCCATGTGAGGTACTCGGGGCCCTCGAGGCCCCAGAAGCCGGGCCATCCCTCTCCCGATGCGTAGCCGTCGAGGGAGGTGATGAAGTCGACGAGAAGTTCCGACATGGCGGTGTCCTTTCCTGGGGTGTCACGAGCTTGGACTGGCCGGGAGCCACGAAGTCATCGGCTGCGCTGTGGAGCAAGGAGAAACCCATGAGTACCTGATCCATATCCCCGCTTTTGGCGGTCGTGGGGTTCTAGGCTGGGGAAGTATCCGAGGGATCCGATCGGCTCGGAGAGCCTGCTTGTAGGGGTTGCGGTGACCGGCTGGGGCCGGCCTCGGTCGGATGCGGTGTTCTGCTCGACGGCGTGTCGTGCCAGGTCGTGGCGGAGCGCCGGTTGCGGCGGCGGGTGCAGGCGGAGTTGAGCGGGTCGGGCAGGGTGGTGTGTCCCGTGTGCGGGACGGCCTGGGTGGCCGAGGTGGATCGGCGGTCGGACGCCGTGTTCTGCTCGCGGCGGTGCCTGATGAGGGTTTGGCGCTCCCGAAGCCAATCGTTCGACGAACGGTCACAGCGACCGCTGGGCGAACGCATCTGAATCGGATTTTCGGTTCTGGTCCAACTTCTGTGGAGCGGTGACGCTCAGTGTTGCTGAACAGTCCTGTGCACGGTGTGCCACCACGACCGATGGTGGTGTCGGTGGGACGGTCGGCAATGCCGGACATGGCAGATCGCAGTCCGGTCCTCCGGATCATCAACTCAGCGGCCCGGGAGTCCCTGAAGCCGCTCGGACTAGCCCACTGAGGGCGGTCGCGGCTGTGGATTGATGACCACGGGTGGTGGCTCGGGGTTGTGGAATTCACCCCACCGCGGACGGCTGGCAGCGGTCTGTACGTCGGAGCGATGCGGCTGTGGCACGACGTGGACCACCTGGCCTTCCATGTGGACGCAGCCCGCACCGGCACCAAGCTGTTCCGCACCGAGGACCAGTTCACGCCGCTGGCGCTCGACCTTGGCCGACAAGCTGCTGCGAACGTGATCGCGCTGAGGGAGAAGTTCCCGGCGCTTCCGAACGTCGCCCGATACCTGACGTCCAGGCCGGTGCGGTGGGTATTCCTCTGGGACAGCTTCGACGCCGGGATCGCAGCCGCCCTCATTGGGGACCCGGACATGGCCCGCGATCACTTCGAGCGAGTCCTGCCCGGATGGGAAGAACGCCGGTCGGCCCGCGTACTACCCCTGCCGGTAACGACCGGGGAGGGCCTCCGCCTGGTCGCCGGTGATGCTCAGGGCCCCGCCGAGTTCTGCGCTCTCCATCGACCACGCGGCGCCGGCCGCGTCGTAGCCGATGCTCCTCGCGAGGATCTCCAGCCGGGACGGGCCGCCTTGAGGGCCACGGCGGGCGAGGTGTCGACGAGGCGCCCAAGAGCCTCATCGGTCTGCGTCAGGAGGTCGGCGATCTCCGCCGGCAATGCAACGGTCGCAGCCTCGACGGTCTCCCGGCGGTCCGCCACACCCCGCAGCGCGACGGCCCGTTGGCGCCATCCCTCCCCCGGTGCACGCTGTGGCCTCAGGTCTACGCCGGAGCGCGGGTCAGGGGTGATGTTCACTCTCCCGGGTGAATCGGGGGGCTGTGGGGGGAGAAGTGCGCTGTGGGGTTCGTCTGGGGGTGAGGACGTGTTCACGCCGACCGCGTCCCGCCAACTAGATGGTGAACCGCTGACCATGACGCCGTCCTTGGAGTGGCTCGGGCATGGCCCGGCCGCCGTGAGCGCGGTGCACGCGCTGGTTGTCCTGGTGCGTCTGTGCCGGAGAAGTCTCCTCAGCCGCAAGGACACCCGCTCCCGGACCGGAGGGGAGCGGACGGAAGAGGAGCCGTCCGCTCCCGGTCTTGTCGTCGTACGGGTGGACGTCGCCGGCGAGGCCTGCGCGGAAGTGCGGGTCACCGTCGCTGCTGCGCCCGCCTCCAACGGCGCCGCCGGATCCCGCGTGGGAGTGCGGGTCGCCGTCGCCGCAGGCCCCGCCTTCGACGGTGCCGCTGCGGTGGCGGGCGGGGAGCGGGGCCCGCGACCACGGGAACCCTCTCTCCGTACGCGTCGATCCGACGTGACGCCAGGACCGGAATGTCGCTGCGGGCGCTCATGCGGAAGTACGGCGTCGGCTTCGAGACCGTGCAGCGGGCGCTCGTGTCGGCGTTGGCGACGAACGGGTCTGCGGGTCGTCGCCCTGGCACCGCCGTACTGAGCACGAACGGCTACCGCAGCGGGCGTACAGCCACCCGGGCCCCGCCTCCCACCCCGGAAGCGCCGCGTACGGGCAAGGCACCCTGCCGCACCCGGCCCGTATGCGACCCTGGAAGGGCCAACCGGGCCTGTCCGACCCCGCGCGGCCCGGCCGACCAGGGATACCGCTATGTCCCAGCGCGCGTTCCTCACCTCCCATGCCGTGCCGGCGGTGCTCACCAGTGCCGCCCTCGCCCTCCTGCTGACGACGCCCGGCACGCCCGCGGCGGCGACCGAGCAGGCCGCAGTCGCACTCCCGCAGTCAGCCGTGGTGTCTATTCCGGCCATCGGCGTGTCCGGGCTGCCCGTCGTCCCGTACCGCGGAAGCCCCGACGACTCGCCGGGTACTCGAATCCAGGACCAGGGCGTGGCTGCCAGCCCGCATGGTCCCGCCGGTGGCGTCGGCCCCGGCGATGTGGGCAACTACATCGTCACTGGACACCGCATCGTGGCGGGCGGGCCACTACGGGCGCTGCCGTCACTGCCGACAGGCGCGTCCGTCGTCGTGATCTCCCGCGGTGTGACGTACGAGTACACGATCATCACGACCCGGACGACCTCCTTCCGCTCCCAGTCCTCCATGGCCGCGCAGCGCGCCGCTGTCCCCGGCTTCCCCGGCGCCGCCCCTACCCGCGCGATGATCACCGTGACCACCTGCCTCACGCCCGAGGACGATGCGGCAGGCAATCACTGGCGGGACGCGCAGAACAACCCCGAACACCGCATCGACAAGATCGGCGTCCTCACAGCAACCACGTCCTGACCGTCACCACGTCCTGCCCCGCCCGCACCGCGCCCCGTCACCGTCCACGGGAGGGCGAAGGTCACAGGTCCGGCCCTTATGAACCTCTTGCTCCGTATGTCACTCTGGCGGGCAAACCGGCTCTCGCCCCTGCACGACGACGCCGCCGACCAGTACGGAATCGCCCATGCCCCTGCATTTCCCGTCCCGAGCCGCATCCGCCGCGGCAGCTGGCGCCATGGTCGTCCTGATGGCGGCTTGCAGGACCACTCAGGCTGCCGCCGGCGCGGCGGCTCCCGCACCGCCTACGACGGCAGCGGCACCAGCTGCGGCCCCGGCCGCCACCGCCGCGCGGCCGTCCGAGCCACCGGTTGCCTCCGTGAGGACCGAGGCCTCCGTCCTGTCCATACCCTCGGTGGGCATTACCGGGCTGCGCGTGATGCCGTACGAGGGCACCACCGACGATGCGCCCGGCACCCGCATCCAGGACAAGGGAGTGGCGGCCAGCCCGCACGGGAAGCGTGGCGGAGTCGGGCCCGGCAAGGTGGGCAATTTCCTGGTCACCGCGCACCGCCTGTCGGCCGGCGGCCCGCTGCGTGACCTGCCCGCCGTGGCGAAGGGCGACTCTGTGCTCGTGACCGTGGGCGATGTCGTGTACACGTACGAGATCATCGCGAGCCGCAAGACGTCCTTCCGGTCGGAACGCTCGCTCAGCGAGCAGCGCGCCGCGGTTCCCGGAAAGCCGGGTGTGGCCCCGACCCAAGCCATGATCACGATCTCGACCTGCGCCACCCCGGAAGACCATGCCGAAGGCAACTTCTGGAGCGATGCCCAGGGCAATCCCGAGCACCGCATCGACAAGATAGGCACTCTCCGCAAGACGACCGCAGCCCCGCCTGCCGGGTAGTAGCCCCCTCTTGGGACAAGCCGAGCCCAGACACCTACGCCCGGAGCAGGGTCAGCGCCTGCACGGGCCAGATCAGCACGACAACCGGCGGCGGTCACCTCCAGCGCCTGCAAGCAGGTGGCGCCACCGCGCAGCGACGTGTCCAAGGGCTCGCGGAGCAGCTCGACAGCGACGCCGTCGCGCTGAAGCTCGCCCACGACCTCGGCTACGTCAGCGGCGAGATGACCAGCCACGCCCGATTCCTCAGAGTGCCGCACTCCTCGGAGCGCCCCTTGAGAGCCCTTCGGTGTGCGAGTCTCGCGTCCATCGACGGACGGGACTCGCTTCTCAGGCGGGGCCGGCCTTCGCGGCTTCTGCTACGTCGGCCACCCTGGGGGCGGCCGCTCGCGGCTTGCGGACGAGCGGGACCGTCGCGCACGCCGCGAGCAGGGACGCCGCGGCGACCGCGTACCAGCCGTGCTGGAACGCGACGACAGCTTGTCCGGGGGCCGGGGTGCCGAGGATGCCGACCAGGATCGCGACGCCGAGGACCGCGCCGACCTGGCGGCCCATCGAGGTGATGGCCGAGCCGGTGGCGAAGCGCTCCGGCGGCAGGGCAGTCGCCGACACCCCGGTCAGGACCGGGAGCGTCATGCCGACGCCGAGGCCGGTCAGCATCATGCCGGGCAGGAGCGAGGCCGCGTAGGCCGAGCCGGTGTCGAGCGTTGCGGCCCACCACAGGATGCCGGCCGCGAACAGGACGGTCCCCGCCAGCGCGATGCGGCCCGCACCGAATCTGGCGACAGCGGGCCCGATCCGCAACGCGACCGGCGGCACCAGCAAGGGGCCCGGCGCGATGGCCAAGCCCGTGCGCAGAGCCGAGTAGCCCCAGACGCCCTGGCACCACAGCACGGAGCCGAGCAGCATTCCGGCGAACGCGATGGTGAACAGCGTCAGTGCGGCCGCGGCGGATCCGAACGCCGGGACTCGGAGCAGCGGCAGCTCGACGATCGGCACGGGGTGGCGGGCCGAGCGCAGGACGAACCAGACGCCGAGCAGCACCGCGGCAGCCAGACCGCCGAGGGTGCCGACGCTCGTCCATCCCCAGTCGGGAGCCTTGACCAGCCCGAGCGCGAGCGTGGCGATCGATCCGGTGAGAAGGGCGGCGCCGAAGAGGTCGGGCAGCGGAGTCTTCTGCACCCCAGCGTGCCCGGACGACGGCAGCACCTTGACACCGAGCGCGAACGCGGCGATCCCCACTGACACGTTGACGATGAACACCCAATGCCATCCGGCCTCGGCCAGGAACCCGCCGGCCACCGGCCCGAGTCCGGCGGCGATCCCTCCGATCGACGCCCAGGCCCGCACGGCGCCGGCACGCTTCTCGGGCGCCGTGGTGTCGAGCAGCAGTGCGAGCGACGTCGGCATCAGCAGCGCGGCGCCGGCAGCCTGCACGAGCCGGGCCGCGACCAGCGTCCCGACGTTGGGAGCGAGGGCGCAGCCGACCGAAGCGAGGGTGAACACCGCCAAGCCGGTCAGGAAGACGGGTTTGTGGCCGGAGCGGTCGGCGACTCGGCCGGCGACCACGAGGAGCGCCGCGAAGACGATCGCGTAGCCGTTGAGGACCCAGGAGAGGGAGCCGAGACCGCTGCCGCCGAACGAGCGGCCTATTTCCGGAAGGGCCACGTTGACGATGAAGAGGTCGAGGTTCGACATGAAGACCGCGGCCGTGACCGTTGCGAACACGGCTCGGGACGCCCGTTGTAAGTTTGAAATTCCAACTATCATGGCCGGAGGCTAGCCCCACGGGTTTGAAAACACAACGGACTCGGGAGAGGATGGGGACATGACCGCGATCAAGAAGCAGGGCGAGAGCTCGGTTCCGCACCCCGAGGCGCCCGGTCGGCCGTGTTCCGTGGCCGCCGCACTGCAGCTCGTCGGCGAACGCTGGGCCCTCCTGGCGATCCGCGAAATCTTCTACGGCAACCGGCGCTTCGACCAGATGGTCCGCAACACCGGTGCCCCCCGCGACCGCCTCGCCGCCAGACTCCGCGCGCTGGAAGAGGCGGCCGTGGTCGAGCGCCGTCCCTACAGCGAGCGCCCATTGCGCTTCGAGTACCACCTCACGGAAGCCGGCCGCGATCTCGCACCGGTGATGCGCGCACTGCTGTCCTGGGGTGATCGCTGGGCGGTGGACACTCCGCCGGTCGCCTTCCGGCACCGCGGCAGCGCCGAATCCGAACACGACGCCGAGCACGACCTCGATCTGACGTCGACGTGCCGGACCTGCGGCGAGGAGGTCGGGGCGGGAAGTCTCACGATCGACGTGCGCGTGCCCGGATGGGATCGGGCCGGACCGATCGAAGGCTCCTGAACGCAGCGGCGATCACGGGCAAAGGGGCGCCTCGACCGGCCGGACAGGCAGCGCGGGCGCCGCGGCCGGAGCGGGCCCGGGTGCAGGTGCCTTCGCCGCGGTGGGCGGCGGGGGTGCCGGCGTTGGCTGCCGGTGGAGCGGTGGCAAGGACGGCGGCTACCGCCTGGCCGGTGCCGACCCCCGCCTTGTGCACGTCGGCGAGGAGGCGGGTCACGTTCGCGCCCTGACCGGCCAGGCGGTCCATGGCGGCGGCCCTGTCGGGCCAGGCCGGGGAGGCGAGCATCGCGTCGCGGACCATCCCTTCGGGCATCGTGGCGCGCAGCACGTCCGCCCACCGGTGGATGCCCTCCGTCATCAGAGCGGTGCTCCTCGAGGTCGCGGGCCGAAGGTTAGCGGGCCGGCCGGTCCGGGCAGGGCGGCGTACGCGGTGCTACCGGGCTGACCGCCCGGACGGTACCGGGTCACGGCTTGCGCCCGCCCGACGGACTCGGCGCGCCTGCCGCCTCCACCGCACTCAGCCAGGCAGCCAGCCAGCCAGCCAGCCAGCCAGCCAGGCGAGCGTTCCTACATCTGGCCTTGTCGGCCTTCTACGACCGCCGAGGAGCCGTGGGCCGTCGAACGGGTGGTGAGCGACGGCATCCGGTCGCTGGCCCTCACCAATGCCAGGTGAGGAAATCCCCCTCCGCCACCTGGGACCAGCGTTCCGCCGCCACCTCGAGCGCGGCCGAGGCAAGGGCGATCTGCCGGTCGTCGAGCGGGCTCGTGCCCAGCCCCCTGCCTTCGGTGCGCTGCCCTGACCAGACCCGGTAGGCCCAGTTGACGGCGAGTTCGGCGCGCATCACCGCATCGCCCTTGCGTTGCAGAACCTTCATCCCCGATCGGCGGTGGCGGGTCGGCTCGACGGGTTCGAATCCTTCGAAGGTGGCGCCCTGCGCGGTGGCGCCCCAGAAGCCGTCGTCGATGGCGAGCGCGTGCTCGACGGCCGCGTGCACGAGGTCGTGGGGGATGGTCGGGCCGGTGGGCCGGACCGCCAGTCGGATGTCCGGCCCCCGGCGACCGCGC
This sequence comes from Streptomyces sp. GL_141, assembly GCF_057834385.1. Taxonomy (NCBI): domain Bacteria; kingdom Bacillati; phylum Actinomycetota; class Actinomycetes; order Kitasatosporales; family Streptomycetaceae; genus Streptomyces; species Streptomyces sp. GL_141. Next base: position 8,765,700 of record NZ_CM174402.1, on the reverse strand, counting down.
ACCTCGACGTCATGGTGGTTGCCCGGAAGTTTCCGGAAGATCATCTCCATGGCTCTGCCTCCCAGTGGCCCGCCTCGGGCAGTCCGTCGAGCAGTACGCGCTCGCCGTCGGCCGTGACCGTGCTGCCCGACCGCAGGTCCACCGGGAACGTCCAGTGGACCGGTGAGTGGTTGGCGCTGCCGGTCGGGGTGTGGCCCTGGCCCAGGGAGACGGACATGCGGCCTGCCGCCTTGGTGTCGAGGAGGGAGTAGCCGACCAGCCGACCGGCCCGGTCATTGAGGCCGAAGCCGATCTCCCCGATCCGCCCGGCGGCATCGTCGACGGCCAGCGCCGCGGCAACCTGCTCCGCGCCGGAAGAGCACTCCCAGCGGACCACACGACCGCCCTCGAACCACAGCTCCAGATCCCGGACTTCCGTGTCGTGGAGGTACGCGGGCCCGCAGGCCCGGACACGGCCCCGGACGCTGTCCTCCAGCGGGGCCAGGCACAGTTCGCCGTCGGGGAGGTTCTGCAGGCCGCAGGAGTTGTCGACGGGGCGTCCGCGCAGCGACATCCGCAGATCGACGTCGTGACCGAGCACATGGAGGTCTCCCGTGCCCGCCAGCCGGTCCGCTATGAGCTGCTGCCGCTCCCGTACGCGACGCCAGGCCTGGACCGGATCCTCGGTGTCGGTGAGCATGACGCGGTGCACCAGGTCCGTGTACGCGTCGGCCGACATACCGGCCTGCAGGGCGTAGCCGTTGGTCGGAAAGTGAGTGGTGCAGCGCCGCAGGGTCCCGGCGGCGAGTCGGCGCAGCTGCTGGTGGATGAGGGTGAACCGCGACTCCTGGCGCGCTTCCTGCTCGGCGGGCGGGCGGGCGCGCAGGGCGAAGGGATTGTCCTCGGCCTCGATGCGGATGACGGCGTCGGCAGTGTCGTAGAGGTGGACGAGCATCGGGTCGGCTCGGCGGTGCAGGAGTGGATCCCCGGTGGCGTCGAGGACGAGGTCGTCCTCGTCCGCGAGGTGGATGTAGACGGAGGGCAGGGCGCCCCGGGTCAGGCACTGGGCGTACAACTCACGGACGAGCGGCTCGCCCGCCGGCCCGGTGGAACGGATGAGGACGACCTCGCCGGACCGCACGCCGAGCGAGTGGTCGAGGAGCGTCCGGGCCAGCCGGCCCGTACGTGGGTCCGGGGCTGGCGGGCTGGCTGCGGGGACGGACGTCCGGCTGGCAGGCGGAGCGGTCATCGGAAGTCCCCTTCCAGGAGGACGTCGAGCGCCTCGGCGGCGAAGGACCAGCCGCCGGCCGGCTGCAGGTTGTGGACCAGCGCCACTCCGGCGCGGCCGTCGTCGGTGGCCTGGAGCTGACAGCCCGACCCGTGGATCCCGCCGGGGTGGCCGTGGCGCGCGATGCCTCGCCGGCTGCCGACGTACAGCCCCAGGCCGTAGCCGTCGAGTTCCTCGCCCTCGGTGTCGGCGTGCCGCACCTTCATCTGCCCGGGGACGTGGCGCAGGAACCGGGCGAGGTCGGTGGCACTGCTGTACGCGAATCCGGCCGCGGCGTAGACCCCGTGCTCGAAGGCCGGACGGACGACGGCTGCCGGGCTGCCCGCATGGCACTGGGCGGGAGTCCAGGTGAGGGCATCACGGAGTCGCCAGGAGGTGTGCGTCATGCCGAGCGGCCGCAGTACGTGTCGCTCGACGAGGTCGGCCATGGGTACCCCGGCGGTCTGCTCGGTGACGTGCGCGGCGAGGGCGATTCCGGGATTGCTGTACAGCCAGGGCCGCTGCCCGCCCCCGTGAGCGGCGCCTTCGTCGGGGAGCGGCAGCCCGCGGGCCCAGCGGGCCAGGGCCTCCGGGTCGGTGGGACCGTACAGGTTGCCGGGCGTGATCGGGTCGGCGGGCATGCCGCCCGTGTGGCTGAGGAGCTGACGCAGGGTCATCCCCCAGGGCAGCGGATCGTCGAGCCCGGGCCCGGCGGCCAACACGGCCGCGGTGGTGAGCGGCTTGGTGGTCGAGCCGATCCGGAACGGCGTGTCGACGGTGACCGCCGACGGCTGCTCGACGCTGGTGACCCCGGCTGCCGCGGTCAGGACCCGGCCGTCCTTCCAGCCCACCAGGGCCGCGCCGGGTATGCCTGCCCGACGGATTTCATCCTCGAGCAGTTCTACGAGTCTTCCCATGTGAGAGACGGTAGATCGAAACAAGTCCCGGTACAATCGTCTCTTGTATGGACACAACATGGCGGCCCCGTCCCGCACCCGGCAGCGGCCCTCTCTACCTGCGGCTCTCCGAAGGCATCGCCCGCGACATCGAGGCGGGCCGGCTGCCGGACGGCTGGCGCCTGCCGACCGTGCGCGCGGTCGCGCACCGGCTCGGCGTCACGCCCGGTACCGTCTCGCGCGCGTACTCCGAGCTCCGCCGACGCGGCCTGACCAGCGGTGAGGCGGGCCGCGGCACCTTCGTGCGGACCAGCCGCGGCGCTGCGGCCTTCGGTGCGGAGTCCGGCAGCGGTGCCGGGGTGGTGGACTTGTCCGGGAACTGGGCCGCTCCTCCGCCTTCGGCACTGCTCAAGGAGCTCGGCGGCGTGTGGACCCACGGTCAGCTCTCGACCCTGCTCGGCACGGGGCTCGGCCGTGACCCGGATGTTCTCGGCGCCGACTACCTGGATGCGTTCGGACTGCGCGTACCCGGTCACCGGGTCATCGCGGCCTCCGGCGGCCAGCACGCGCTGTTCACCGCCCTCAGCGTGCTGACCCGCCCGGGCGACAAGATCGCCGTCGACGCGCTGGCCAACCCCGGAGTGCGGGCCGCCGCCCGGCTGCTCAGTCTGCGCCTGGTGCCCGTGGCGCACGACGAGGACGGGATGCGGCCCGACGCGCTCGCCGCCGCGGGGGCCGGCGTCGTGGTCACCTCGGCCACCCTCCACAACCCGACGGGCGTCACGCTGTCCGCCGGGCGGCGGGCCGAGCTCGCCCAGGTCGTACGGGCCGGACAGCTCACACTTGTCGAGGACGATCCCTTCGGCCCCCTGGCCGAGGCCGCGCCCGCCCCGGTCAGCACCCTCGCCCCGGACCACTGCGTATACCTGGCCAGCACGAGCAAGGCGGTCGCCCCTGGCCTGCGGCTCGCCTTCCTGAGTTGCCCTCCCCCACTCGCCGACCGCATGGCCTCGGCCGCCCGGGCCAGTGCCTGGACCCCGGCCTCCCCCGTCGTGGACCTGGTGCACCGCTGGCTGGTGGGCGGTCTGGTGGCCAGGCTCGTCGAGGGCCGTCGCGCCGAGTCCGCCGTCCGTCTCGACCTGGTACGGGAACTGCTCCCAGCGGCCCGCCGCTGCGGGGTGGGCGGCGCGCACGCCTGGGTGGACCTAGGCGAGGAGTGGGAAGGGGCGGACGTGGCGGCGCGGGCGCGTGCCGGTGGCGTGGCCGTGGCACCGGGCGGTGACTTCGGCGGTGTGCGGCCCGGCTTCCGCATCGGCCTGGGCGCACCGAACTCCCGCTCCGAACTCTCCCGTGGACTCCACCGGATCGCCGACCTGCTCCGCGCGTGTGGACGTTCGCGCAACTCGGCTCTGCCGGAGGTCTTGTGATGTCGCAGGGCTGAGCTGGGCAGTCTCCGGGTGCGCGGTTCAGGCGTGTTGGGGCAGTTGTTGCCGCATCCGTCCGGTTCCCGGATCGCCCTTTCCTGCTGGACGAGACCGAAACGACTAGTCCCTGAGCTGCGCGGAAACTCAACTTGTCATGTACGGACCCAACATAGCTTCTCAGCTCAGTGGGGCGGGGAATCATCAGGAGCGGCCAGGATCTCGCGGGGATCCGCGAAGATGGGGAACATGGAAAGCTTTGCGCCGGTGAGCGTCCTAACCCTTCTGCCTGACCTTCCGCATCCGAAGGCGATGAAGAAGGGGGCGGGTATACGTCCGTTGATCGATGGCCGTGACGTGTTGCAGGAGAGCCACCCGGATGGCGATTCGAGTTGCTACCAGGAGAGGTGGTTCGGTTCGCCCGAGACGTGGCCGCTGTGGGCCGACGACGAGCCTCGCCGTGTCGAACTGTCGAACAACGACTGCGACACCGGCTGCTGCGGAGGAGTGTTCGTCACCATCCAACGCTTTGGCGATCTCGTCGAGTGGACAGACTGGGAGAACACCAACGACAACCGGGTCCCGGTCCCGCCCGAGATCCACTTCGACGCCGCGCAGTACGACGCCGAACTGGCCAGGGTCGTGGCGGACCACCGCTGGGAGGAGCCAGTCGATGCTGCAGCACGACTGCTGGCCGACCGGATCACTGCCTCCGGCTGGTGTGAGCGGTGGAACTGCGAGCGGTTCCCGCACGGCATCAGTGTCAGTGAGCGCGGAGATTCACCTAAAGTGATCATGCACTTCATGACTGATGGGTTCGGTCCGGGCGGGGTGTTCCGCTGGTTTGTGATGCCGGTGTCCCTGCAGGAGCCCGTCGAAGAACAGGTGCGGCGCTTCGTTGAACGGATCACGACCACCGACCCCCGCGAGAGCGCGCAAGGCCTCTGACGCATAGCGGGTGGGAACTGCCCGTCGACCGAGGCCGCCAGGTCACAGGCACTCAGGCTTCGATGAGAACACTCAACCTTCACTGCGAGGGAATAACTGGCGCTGCGCGTGCCCGCCGGGGCGGGACGAGCGGCTACCCCCGGCGGGCCCGTACCGCGTCCGTGTACAGCTCGCGGGTCAGGTCCCCTTCACCGACGCCGAGGCCTGCCAGGAAAGCGCGGACGTCCGCGAGCGCGCCGGTCAGGCCTTCGGCGTCGGTCATCGTCTCGGCCTCCACGAACGTGCCGTCGATCTCCGGGACCTGAACCACCGTGGCGAGCATCCGCCGGCCCCGGACGGTGACTGCGTAGTTCAGGCAATACTTCGAGAACGCGATCACCGGCTCGTAGCCCAGCCCGTGCACCACGGCGTGCACCGCGTCCGGATCGGTCACCGCGGTCTCGTGCTCCGGCTTCGAGCCGGAGGCGGTGTCCACGGCGGCACTCTTGTAGGTCAGGACCGTGCGCGCCGTGCCGTCCGCGCTCTCCACGGTGCGTACCCGGAGCTCGGCGTCCCGGGCTTCGAGCATCCGGTCTGCCGGGTCGTAGCAGGTGTCCCTGTAAACCTCCGGACCGCCTTCGGCGAGCTTGTCGAGCAGCTCCACCAGGGCTTCGCGGTCCGGGACCCGGGCTGGAGGCGCGGTGGCCACCTCGTGGTCACGGTTCATGCCGTTGGTGCCGATGTGAAGCACCAGGTTGGGCTTGCCCTGCTCCATCCAGTGCTCGACGTTCGCCGAGATCTTGTCGATGCGCCAACCGGAGCGGCCCTCGAGCCGGGTGCCGTCCGCGCCCTGCATCGAACCGACGAACCGCACGTCCGGAGCGTCCGCCGCGAGCACCGTCGCCAGGGCGGGGCGGGGCGGTAGCCGGTTCACCCTGATCCACGCCAGCGACGGCGTGACCGGTAGCAGCAGGCTGTCGGTCATGCCGCTGGGCGACTCGATCACACTCGGCGAGCGGCTACGCACGTCCCCAACACCACCGACCCCACCCGGGCGCACGTCCAGCGGTTCGGACTAGATGATTGATTCCAAGGCCTTAGTGGTCGTAGGCGGTCAGTGATCGGATGACTGGTCCACCGGTCTTGTGGTTGTGCCAGATCGCGGCGGTTAGGGCGAGGAGTCGCTGTAGGACGCGCACGGTGACCCCGGCGGGCGTGCGGCCGCCGTGCCGTTCGAGGTCGAGTTGTCCCTTGAGGGTCTGGTTGACCGACTCGATCAGCTGGCGCAGTGGCTTGAACAGCTCGGCTCCGGCCCGCTCGGGTTCACCCTTGCGGGCCGGCCTCAGCAGCCGGACGCCCAGGTCGGCGAGGTCCCTCTCGAAGGCACGGCCGTAGTAGTTCCTGTCCGCCAGCAGCGTCGGTGGTGGCCGGTTTGCGAGCAGGCCCGGGTCGACGTGGAAGATGTCCAGCAGCACTTCGCGTTCGACGGCCTTCGCTCCGGTCAGCGCGAAGGCGATGGGCAGGCCGTGCGGAGTGCAGACCAGGTGCAGGCGCAGGCCCCAGAAGAACCGTGAGTGGCTGGAGCAGTAGCCGTACTCGGCCCATCCGGCCAGGTCGGAGCGTTTCGAGGTCTCGCGGGAGCGTCCGCACTCCACGGGTGTGGAGTCCACGATCCACACGTCATCGGTCCACAGGGCGGTGTCGGTGGCCAGCTCACGCAGGACCTGCCTGACCAGGCCCGACGCCCGTCGCAGGCGCTTGTTCCAGCCTGGCTGCTGGGGCAGGTACGGGAAGAGGTGCCGCAGGTGAGCGTGGGCGTGGCGCAGCCAACGGGCCTCGGAGACGAAGCCCAGCAGGGCCTGCATCACCGCGAGGGTGACCAGTTCCGCATCGCTGAGCTTCGGCTCCAGGCCGACCCGCGGGCGCCACGGAGCAAGATGCGGCGAAGCCTTCAAAAGGTCATCGACCCGCACGTACAGTGCAGTTGCGAGGGTGTCTATCTCGGTCGTCACAAACTGAGATTGGGCACCCTCGCGTCCGTACGGCTACCCCTTGGAATCAATCATCTAGTGGACGTACTGGTCCACGTCAACCGGCGCGCCGATGGCGGCGAGGAAGCGCAACTCGTCGACGCCGATCCCGAAACCGGGCCCGTGCACGTCGCCCGTGGATATCCATTGGACGAGAGAGAGCCGGATGAAGCTTCCCTTCCGCGCCACTTCGACCAGACCGCTCTCCAGGGGAAAGATCCTCGGCCACAGCCGCTCCAAGGCCAGTTCGATGTACTCCTCCCGGACGACGTCCTCTCTCATTTCCCAGATGTTGACCTCGAGGGTGCGCCCTGGGATTGACGTCGGGTCGCCTTTTCGACGAAATCGATCCGGGTCGCGTCCAACGATCTCCGAGATTTCCTCCACGGACAGGTCATCGGATTCGACATGAAGGATCGCTGACCGCTTGTAGTCCATTGTCAGCAACTCCAATACTCGCCGCTCTCGTGCAGCAGGGTAGGAATGTAGGATTTCTGATCGTTCGGCATCAGGAAGAGGCACTTGGTCCTCTTGTCCATGTAGATGTCGTAGTGCGCAACACGCTTGTCGCGGGCCTCCCCGCGACGCCCACGACTTCCGTCCCTAACAAGCCTCCTGCACACAGGCAGCACGATCCTGTGCGCAGGGGGCGCAGGGGGCGCACGGAACGCACAGGGGCACCGCGCGTGACAACGGCACGTTCCACGCTCCCGGCGTGCGCCGGCTGGTCCAGGCTGCGATCCCATGGATAGGAAGTACCGATCCTATGACAGACAGCCAGGCCCTGGAGGCGTACCGCCCCGTGACAGTGACAGCCACCCCGAACACCACCCCCCTGTCAGTGACGAACGGGGCTCCTGGTCACACGACCAGCAGACATGCTTGCCTGACAGCTCGTCACTGTCAGCACCCCACCGACGCCAACCCGGTACATCGCAATCCCGGATCCTGGCGTCAAGCGCGGTGCCTGCTGGGATCATCACGCATACGTCTTCCGAAAGGAACTCCCCCATGGCACTGGCCGAAGCGGCGCAGTCCTGGGTATCGACCGGCGCGAACGAACCGGTCACCGGCCACGACCTTCTTGAGTAGGCCGGCTCGGAACAGCTGGAGGCCTTCGCGGCAAAGACCGGCAGTGACGCCGAGACCGTCGCGGACCAGCTGGCAGAGGCACTGCCGACCTTCATCGACGCGGCCACCCCGGACGGCACCCTCACCGACGACCCCGCACGGATCACCGCAGCCACCGAGAGCTTCGAGCGGGCCACCCCGTTCACGGTACGGAGCCTGGCCCCCGGCAGCGACGCCACCCCGCAAAAGAGCGTGATCCAGCTCGGCCTCAGCCCCGTCGAAGTAGCAGGCGTCAACGTCGACCTGCTCGGAGACTTCGAGTTCGTCATCTCGGCCGGCCAAGCAGCCGCCGGCGGCATCAACTTCAACGTCGATGCGAGCAAGCCGATCAGCGGCCTTTGATCCGGACAACGCGCCGGCCCTGTGCGCTCCACTCGGCGACGCCGGTGGAGCGCAGAGCCGCTAAGCGCAGGTTCACCCCCCTAGGCGGCGCCCGGCCGCCCGGGAGGCCCTCGGCTCCGGCCCCACAACTGCCGGGGCCGCCGCCGGGGGCCGGACAGCGCGGCTGGGCACCGGGGGCGACTCCTGGCCCGTCTGCACGGTGCGGTGCGAGGACGGCACCGTCGACGTACAGCCGACGGCGCCGCTGGGCCTGCTGACAATCCGGACCGGGGGGCCGGGCCCTGGGGTCGCGAAGTCCGTCCCGGTCCGGGACGGTAGCTACTTCTTGCCGGTGACCTTCAGCGGCCAGGAAACCTCCGTCAGGTAGGTCTGCACCGGCATGTCCGAGCCGACATCCGGTCCCCCGCCCGTGCCGTCCGGGGTGCCGTTCGGGTCCTCCGCCGGGGACGGCTTCTCATCCATCGCGACGACCTTGACGACCCGGCTGAACCAGCGGCCGCCCTCCTGGCGAACATCACCCACCTGGTACTCCTCGCAGCGCCGGTCCTTGACGTCCTGCTTCGTGCAGGTGAAGTCCGACTCCGTCGACCCGTGCGTGGTCAGACCGCACGGCGTGAACGTCGCCTCGAACGCGCCGTCCTTGTCCGGGTGGACCAGACCCGGCTCGCCACGCAGGACCCTAACGCCGCCGGAGCCAGCGCACCCGCCACCAGCACCACAGCCATCCACAATTCGCGAGCAGACATCAACACGTTCCCCTCATGCAGCCGCGCGCCGAAAGCCGGTCCGCTCTCACCACACGCACGACAACACCCCGCCAAACGATCAACAACCAGGCTGTGCAACGCTCCATGACCGAAACCCGCACACAAAGGCCGGAACCCGACCAGCTGCCAGCCGACGGCCGCCGAGCGTCGTTGTTCAGGGCGGCGAGGCGAGGCACCTCCGTTCGGGCCGCGCCCAGCCTCGAAGACAGCGTCACCGTGTAGCGGGAAGCCCCGGTGTAGTCGCCGGGTTCGTGGACCGCGCCGGCACGGCCAGCGACCGGCACGGCCCGCCCACAGGCCGCCACCGGGCCAAGTGGTCTAGGGCGCGTATTCGGTCGTGATCAAGGGCCGGTCCGGGTGAGGTCCTTGATCCAGATCATTGAGGCGCGCAGGTGGAGGCCGGCGAGGTAGCTCTCGGGTGTTTTGTCGTATCGAGTGGCGATGCCTCGCCAGGCCTTCAGCTTGTTGATCAGGCGCTCGACGGTGTTCCGCTCCTTGTAAAGGTCGGCGTCGTGGGTGAGTGGCCGGCCGCCCCTGCGGCCTTTGTTCTTCCGGTTGGCGGCCTGGTCCTTCTTCTCCGGTACGACTGCCTTGATGCGGCGTTTGCGCAGGTAGGCGCGGTTGCCGCAGGACGAGTAGGCCTTATCTGCGGCGACTGCGCCGGGCCGGGTGCGGGGACGACCAACGGGCCCGCGGACCCGCACTTTGTTGAGCACGGGGATGAACTGCGGGCTGTCCGCGGCCTGCCCTGCGGTCAGGATCAGGGCCAGGGGCCGACACCTGCGGTCGGCAGCCAGGTGAATCTTGCTGGTCTGTCCGCCTCGTGAGCGCCCGAGCAAAGCAGCTTTCAAGCGGAGCTTGCGCCGTCGCCGGACGCGCCGCCGTTCGGGCCGGCCGGGATCAGCGACGTCGCCGTGTCCGTCTTGTTCCGTCGCGCCGCCCCCTTTTGCCGGGCCGCCTCCGCCTCGAAGGCGGCCTTTTCCAGAGCGTCCAAAACGTCCTCCTCCAGACGCATTCCGGCCGCGTCGTGATGGGCACGGACCGTCGTGGAGTCAACGCTGACCAGCGACATATCCACCCTGCTCCGCCCGGCCGCCTCGGCGATCAGCCCCTCCAGCAGCGCCTCGAAAACTCCGGCGTCCCGCCACTGCCTGAACCTGTTGTGCACGGTAGACCAGGCGCCGAATCGGCCCGGCATCTCCCGCCACTGCGCTCCCGAGCGGAACTTCCAGATCACGCCCTCGAACTGTTGCCGCAGCCGCTCTGGATACGGGCCGTACTCACCGACCGGCAGATACGGCTCGACGAACCCCCACTCGTCGTCCGTCAGTTGATCACGTGTCATGTGTACCGGACTACCGGATCCGCCCTCACAGCGAAGGCGGATCCGACAAACCGATCACGACTCAATACAGGCCCTAGGTTCTGTTTCCTGGATCAGGTGCGGAGCCAGATCGTCAGGGCTGCGATGGTGACGGTTCCGAGGTAGACGTAGGCGCGTTTGTCGTAGCGGGTGGCGACTGCCCGGAAGTTCTTGAGGCGGTTGATCGCCCGCTCGACGACATTGCGTTTCTTGTACCGGTCCTTGTCGAACCCGGTCGGGCGTCCGCCGGCCGAGCCGCGCCTGCGGCGGTTGGCCCGCTGGTCCTTGGGCTCGGGAATGGTGTGCCGGATCTTGAGTTTCCGCAGATAGCGGCGGTTGCTCCGGGAGCTGTACGCCTTGTCGGCGCTGACGCTGTCGGGCCGGGTTCGGGGCCGCCCCGGCCCAGTGCAGGGCACCAAGATCTTCTCCAGCACCGCCTCGAACTGCGGGCTGTCCCCGCACTGCCCGGCCGTGAGGATCAGCGACAGCGGGCGACACCGGCCGTCAGCGGACAGGTGGATCTTCGTGGTGAAGCCGCCCCGCGAGCGCCCTAAGCACTCGCCTGCCGCACCACCTCCGCCAGGCGGGCAGACAGCCTCCGCAGCACCGGATCGCCCTGGTTTGCCCCGCTGTTGGCCCCCTTTTGGGGAGCAATCGGCGGCGGGGCCACCTTCCTCGCGCCAGCCGCATGCTGGTGGGCACGTGCCGTGGTGGAGTCCACCGACACGTCCCAGTCGATCCTGCCCGCGGAGTTCTCCGCGGCCTGCACCCGCGTCAGCAGCAACTGCCACGTTCCATCGGCCGACCAGCGGCGATGCCGTTTGTAGACCGTCTCCCACGGCCCGAACCGCTCCGGCAGATCCCGCCACGGCACACCGGTCCGCACCCGGAACAACACCCCGTTGATGACCTTCCGGTGCTCGCTCCACCGGCCACCACGCGCCCCGCCACGAGGCAGGAACGGCTCCAGCCGCTCCCACTCCGCAGTCGTCAGATCTCCCCGCCCCACCATGCCGACCAGCCTGAACCCCACAGCATGATCACGTCAGGAGATCCAGGAAACAGAACCTAGGCGGGTTTGTCCCAGGCTGGCACGCGGGATGCATGCGCCGTGTTCACGATGCCTGCGCCCTCGCGCTGGGAACCCCTGCGCCAGCAGTTCACCGCCGACGGCTACCTCGCCCTGCCCGGACTCATCAGCCCGAAGGGACTCACCGAGCTCGGTGAGGAAGCACGGAGGCTGGAGGCGGACGCGGTGCGCCGGGACTTCCGCATGCCCTGCATGGACGACAGCCCCCGCCACATGACCACCCTCGGCGGACACCACATCGCCCGCCACTCCCCCACGATCACCCGCCTCTACCAGGACCAGGACCTGTCACGGCTGCTCGGCGTACTCCTGGGCGAGAGAGTCGTCGCCGTGCGCGACCCCGTCGAACGCCACGTCCTGAACATCCTGCACCAACCCGGCGACACCCACGGCGCCCACACCGACGACTACCCCCTCGCCCTGGTCCTCTTCCTCGAAGCCCCACCCCGCCCCGACGACGGCGGACTCCTCGAATTCCACCCCGGCCGCGCCGACCTCGGCGCCCTCGACACCCCCGGTGCCCGCCGCGTCCACCACCAGCCCGCCGACGGATACCTCCTGCGCAGCGACCTCACCGCCCACCGCGTCACCCCACTCGCGAGGCCAGGGGTGCGGCGTACCGTCCTCAACTTCGCCTACACCACACCCGGCCGCCAAACAGCGACCACCTCCTCCGCCTCCCTCCTCTACACCTGAATCGCCAGCCAGCCGGGACCGCAGGCGACGGCGAGCTGCCTGGGCCCGTCGACAGGCGCTTCGCAGGGGGCGGCCACGGTGGGTGTCGGGTGAGCTGGACCAGGGGGTGGTCGTCGTCCGGGTCGGCCCCTGCACGCGTGGGCGGCCATGGCGCCGCCGTCCAGGCGCGGTGGCGCCCAGACGGCCGTCGATGGGATGGGCAGGGTCACGGACTGTGAATGGTCCAGTTGGTGGGGCGGACGTCGATCACGGGCATGCCGGCGGCGAGAGCGGCGGCGATTCCCTCGTCGGTGTTCTCGAAGGCCAGGCACCGGCGGGGTGGGACGGCGAGCTGTGCAGTGGCCTGGAGGTAGGCGTCGGGGGCGGGTTTGAGGCGGGTGACGTGCTCGCGGGCGACGACGATGTCGAAGAGATCGGCCAGTCCGGTGGCGCTGAGCCCGGCGTGGACGACGTGACCGTCATTGGCCGAGGCCACGGCGAGGGGAACGGACGAAGCCAGTTGACGGGCGAGGGCCGTCACCCGCGGTACCGGCTGTACGAGGTCGGTGCGGGCGAGCCGGTGGGCGCGGGCCCGGTCGACGAACTCCCTCTCGCTGCAGAGTAGTGACAGGCCCAGGTCGGTGCGGAGCCGATCGCGTAGGGCGGCGAGGTCGGCCAGGGGTGCCTGGCGCAGCCATGGCTCGGGGACGGTGAGTCCGAGGTCGGTGAGGGTGGCGCGGGCGGCGTCGGTGTTGATGGTGCTGGTGTCGACCAGGGTGCCGTCGAAGTCGAAGACGCACGCTGCCGGCTGATGAGCGGCCAGGAAGTCGCGCACCGCAGCGGGTGTCGCGACGTCGTCGGGGTCGTGTCCGTTGGTGGTGAGGGCGGTGAGGGCCAGGCCGGTGGCCGTCGGGCTGGAGTAGGCCTCGTCCGGGATCCGGGGCCAGCCGCCGTCGGCCCGCTGGGACGCCAGGAGCGCCGGGAGCGCTGCGCGACCGGGCGGGTGCGGGACGAGCGCAGGTGCGATCTCGGCGGCGCCGTAAGCCGGCGGAAGGTACCAGTCCGAGGTCCAGCCCTGGGTGGTGGCGCGTGAGGCCGGCCAGTGGCGGGCCGGGGCGAGATCAATCGCCGGTAGGGCGGTGGCACGGATGCCGGCCGTCATGAGGGCGACGACGTCGGGGGCCGGGGCGTCGTCGCTGGAATGCCATGTGGTCCACAGGCCCTCGGATGTCTGGTGCCTGCGCGCGTAACCCGCGGCGGCAGAGGATTCGGTCGGGCTGGGTGGTTCCGGCCAGCGCGAGGAGGGTGTTGGCGGTGGTGTCGTTGTCGGATGCGAGCGCAGCCGTGCACGCCCAGCCTCCGTCAGGTTTTTGCGCCGCAGCGAGGAAGTCCAGAGCGGCGAGGAGGGCGGAGTCGAGGAGGGGATGTCCGCGCAGCGCGCGGACCATCAGGCCGGTGTCCCACACCTCGCTGACGAGGAACCGCCACGTCCCATCAGGTTGCTGGGCCGCGAGGAGGCTGTCTAGGCACCGCCTGGTCATCGGATGGCCGGGGGCCGTCCGGGTCAGGGCGAGATGGAGCATCCCCGTCACCAGCGGCATCCCGTAGAACGAACCGTCCGGCGACTGCGCCCGCGCCCACTCCTCAAGCGTGTCCCGGGGCAGGGACATCCCCGGCGCCGAACCTGCGAAAGCCTCGAAGGCGAGCAGCATGACCCGCTGCCACGGTGTGATCAGGCGCCCGCGATCGGGCCCGAGCGCAGCCCGGGCCTGATCGAGCAGCCGGCGGGCATCGGCCCCGGCGGCGACCGCGCAGCCCAGGGCATCGAGGTACAGCACCCGCCGGGCATACGGCCGTCCCCGCGCTGGGAGCCCGGTCGTGAACGCGGGGAGGTCATCCGTGCGGTGCAGGGCGGCGAGCCACTGGTCGGCGGCGGCCACGAACGGATCATGCCGCTGTGGCACGGCGCCTTCCAGCCAGCGCAGCGCCCTCTCCCGCGCGGGCCGCACCCGCTCCAAGCCCGCCAAGGAGCAAGCCACGACGGCGTTCTCCAGGATCCGGGGCTCCGACGGCATGTACCAGGCGCCGTCGGCGGCCTGCGTTTCAAGGGCGAGCTCGACCGCCCTGTCCAGGCAACGCTCGGCCCGCACCACGACCGCGTTCCCGGCCGGAGCGGGCCGGGCACCCGGCATCCGGCATCCGGTCGCCCGCTCGCACATCGACCGGCTTCATGCCTGCCCTACCTCCGTGGTCCGTGAAGATCCGTTTGCGCACCGGGCGAGGCTGCCCTGCGGTCCGCCGTACGAAACGACACGAACCGGCGGTGTACCCCGTACCGACTCCCGCGACCGCAGGCCTCAGCGAGGGGTGCTCCCGCTGGCGCAAGGGGTGTCCCCCGTGCGGGGGCGACCGATCGTTTCCGCTCTTCCGCTCCCCTCGCCCGCCCAGTCATGATCACGGCGCCCGCCCGCACCGGGACCCCGCAGGCCGTCCTTCGGAGGCATCAGCCCGTGATCCTCGTCATCGTCGTCGCCGTACTCGCGTTGATCGCCGGTCTCGCCGCGAACCGCTTCCTGCGGCCCCGGCTCCTCAACGAAGATGACGACACCGGCATGGCCGTCAAAGACCTCGTCGGCCCCTTGCTGACACTGACCGTGCTGCTCCTCGCGTTCGTCCTGGTCACCGCGAACGGTTCCCACGGCAAAGCCGAGGTCGCCTCGCGCGGTGAGGCCCGGGCCGTCGACCAGCTCGTCGAGTCCGCCGAATACGCGCCCGCCGCGCAGCGAGCCGAAGTCCAGGCGGACGCCGCCTGCTACGCCCGTGCCGTACGCGCCCAGGAATGGCCGGCCATGGCCGACGGCCGCGGGTCACCGGCGCCCAGCGTCTGGTCCACCGACCTGCGCCGTGTCTTCCGCGAGGTGGAAGGCAAGCCCGTCTTCGGTATGCTCATCGCCGCCGACAACAAGCGCTCCGAGGAGCGCGAGGAACGCCTCACTCAGGCAACCGCGAGCATCCCCAGCGCCATCCTCTGGTTCCTCCTCGCCACCCTGGCCATCACCGTCATCGCCCTAGGTGTATTGCCTCGGGAGGTTGTGGACGGGGGATGGAGGTCTCGGCTGAGGCGTCTTGAACGGGTGAGGGCCTTCCGGGTTCGGTGTGGATTGCGACGTCTACACCGAACGACAGAAGGCCCTCATGCCCCACCGTAATGCACCCCTGACCGAGACCGGACGGCTGCGCCTGGCCCGCTGCGTGGTCGTAGACGGCTGGACCTACCGCCGTGCAGGCGAGCGCTTCCAGGTCTCGCCGACGACGGCCCAGCGGTGGGCCGACCGCTACCGAGATCACGGCGAAGCGGGCATGAGCGACCACTCCTCGCGCCCGCGTCACAGCCCGCACCGGACCCCGACCCGCACGGAGCGCCGGATCATCAAGGTCCGCGTCCTGCGCCGGTGGGGACCGGCCCGCATCGCCCACCTGCTGGGTTTGGTGCCCTCGACCGTGCACCGCGTCCTGACCCGCTACAAGCTGGCCCGCCTGAGCCATCTGGACCGGGCCACCGGCCGTGTCATACGCCGCTACGAACGCGACAAGCCCGGCGAACTCGTCCACGTGGACATCAAGAAGCTCGGCAACATCCCCGACGGCGGCGGCCACAAGACGCTCGGCCGCCAGGCCGGCCGCAGAAAGCGGCCCCGCCTGGGCTACAGCTACATCCACACCGCCGTCGACGACCACTCCCGCCTCGCCTACAGCGAGATCCTCACCGACGAGAAGAAGGAAACCGCGACCGCCTTCTGGCAGCGGGCACACGCCTACTTCACCAGCGTCGGGATCACCGTCGAGCGCGTCCTGACCGACAACGGCTCCTGCTACAAATCCCACCTCTGGCGGGACGCCCTGGCAGCAGCCGGGATCACCCACAAGCGAACCCGGCCCTACCGGCCACAAACCAACGGCAAGGTCGAACGCCTCAACCGCACCCTCGCCGAGGAATGGGCCTACGCCCGCCCCTACCAGTCAGAACAGGAACGACGCGACGCGTTCCCCGGATGGCTGCACACCTACAATGACCACCGCGGTCACACCGCGCTCGCAGGCAAACCACCCGCCAGCCGCGTCCCCAACCTCACAGGGCAATACACCTAGGCATCTGCCTGCCCCGCCGCAACAACCGCGGCCAACTCCTCACCCTCGTCATCATCACCGCACTGCTGACGACAACGCTGTGCATCATCCGCGACGTCGACCGCCCCTTCGGCGGCATCATCGACGTCCAACCCGCCGCCATCGCCTAAGCCGAACGCCAGGCCACCCGCGACTTCACCATGAACCACCCGGCCGCCGACCTGCCCTGCGACGACCAAGGCAACCGCAAGACCGCCTGACCCCCGCACCGCCCACGGCAGCCGCCGGGCCACCGTCCGGCGATACGCGCCGGCACCCGTGGTGGCCGGCGTGTCCGCCCCCCGCAGACCCGCAGGCGCCTGCGACTGGGAGACCCCGGTGTAGCGGCTGGTGACCAGCATGATCGAGCTGGGCAGCCCCTCCCCTGCCAAGGTCTGGCGGTCATGGAGTTCCAGCAGTTCGAATCCCGCCGCTGCCAGCAGCTGCTCGAGCTCGTACGGTGCGAGCATCCGAAGCCGGGCGAAGTCCTCCGCCCTCTGCGTGCCGGTCTCGCCCGCCAGAAGCGCCGACGGTGCAGGAGACGGCTGCCCGGATCGACGTCATAGCGGACCTGTGCCGTGGCCCGGAGCCCGTACGTGTCGATGGTGAACTCGGCACGTCCCAGGCCGGCGGCGCTAGAGCATCGGGAGCGAAGGGACGGCGCCCTTTGACGGGAGCGCTGCCACGATCGGATGGTCCCGTCCGATCGGACCGAGCTTCGCACTGCTGCCGGGGGCGCCGAGGTCGGAGAAGAACTCGGCGTTCACGGTGTTGAAGTGCTGCCATTCCTGCGGGGTGTCGTCCTCGAAGAAGATCGCCTCGACCGGGCACACCGGCTCGCAGGCTCCGCAGTCGATGCACTCGTCCGGCTGGATGTAGAGCATGCGCTCACCCTCGTAGATGCAGTCGAGAGGGCACTCATCAATGCATGCCCTGTCCTTGACATCCACACAGGGCAAAGCGATCACAAACGTCATCGAACTGCCGTCCTCTCCAGGTGGTTCCTGCCCGCCGTTCCGACGCAGCCGACCGTATGGCCTCAAGTAGCCTTGAGGTCAACAGGAGGCTTTTCATGACGAGCAACCGTTCCGGCGACGTCCGGGCCACCCCGGACGACTGGCTGAGCATCGGCGAGGCGAGCGCACGAACCGGAGCGGCCGTCTCGGCCCTGCGGTTCTACGAAGAGCTCGGCCTGATCGCGTCCGAACGCGACGATCGCAACCAGCGTCGCTACCCTCGCCACATGCTGCGCCGTGTCGCATTGATCTCGGTTGCCAAACGGATCGGCATCCCGTTGCAGGACCTTCGAGAGGCGTTCGCCGACGTACCGCTCGACCGGCCACCAAGCCACCAGGAGTGGCAGCGCGCTTCGCGGAGCTGGAAGCGTCGGCTGGAAGAGCGCCGACAGACCATCGAGCGGCTTGAGGCCGAGCTCACGGGATGCATCGGCTGCGGATGCCTCTCAATGAAGGCATGCGCTCTACTGAACCCCGGAGACACGCTCGCCGGCGACGGTGTCGGCCCCCGCCGACTGTGAGACGGGCATCCCGCCAGAGAGTTCACTCGGTCGCTACACAGACTGCGGGCCACTCGGTCCGGTAATCAGTCCCGTCGCCGACCTGCACAAACCCTGGCTGACGCCATCCGCCTCGACCACAACGCCGAAACCACGCAGCAGCTAAAAGCCCGCACCCCGACCCGCAAAAACCCCAGGCCAAGCCGCCACTGGCACCGCAAGGCCGTTCTCCCACAGACCTGCACCACCACCTCTGCCTCCCTCCTCTACGGGTAAGAGCGCTCTCCAGCCCCGGCGGGCTCGGCATGGCACAGAGCGGTATCGGGCAGCTGGTGGGGTCCTGCGCCGGCCAGCCGCTCGGGGTACCGGGCGAGCGGCTGGCCGGCCCGGGGGCGAGAGCGCGCAGGTGGTCCCGGACGCTCGGAGCCCCGCGCCGACAAGTCCCTCCGGGCCTTCGACCTCGACGCCAACACCAACGTCGACCCCGCTGCCACCCACACCCTGGCGAAGTGCGAGTGGGTCCGTAAAGGCCAGCCGCTCTGCCTGATCGGTGACTCCGGGACCGGCAAGTCCCACCTGCTGATCGCGCTGGGCACCGAGGCCGCGATGAAGGGCCACCGGGTCCGCTACGACCGCGTCGATCTCCTCTGCATCGACGAACTCGGCTACATGGAACTCGACCACCGCGGCGCCGAACTCCTCTTCCAGGTTTTGACGGAGCGGGATGTGGCTGGACGAAGACGTTCACCGACCCCCGGCGCTGCACGGCCATCGTCGACCGCCTCACCTTCGGCGGCACCATCATCCAGACCGGAACCGAGTCATACCGCCTCGCTCACCAAGGCTCAGGCGGACCGCGTCGCGGCCCCGTGGATTCCGCCCTCGGCCGGCCAGACCTACGGGAGACGTCCGGACGCATGCAGGACCTGCCAGCCCACACGGCGCAGCGCCTTCCCGATCACGTTCGACGGACGCTCGGCAGGCCTCGTGCGTCCGGCGGAAGCCACTCCTTCACCTGGGTGATCTATGAGGGCCCAAGCCTGAACCTGCCGCTCGGCACCGTCACCGCCCGGAGCCGGCAACTCCATCCTCAGCTCCTCGACGCCGTGCGCTCGCTTCGAGACCGTCACGCCCAGTTGCAGCTGAACCAGCCGTAGCCGCCGCCGAGACGCGCCTCAGGATCCTGCAGGGCAGGACAACATGGTTTTGTTCACGAGTTTCGAGGCGTGTCGGCGCCGACGAACATAATTCGAGCTGTGGACATGAGACCGGAGCTGTTGCCCCCGCCCGTGAGCCGGCAGCGGCTGGCCGAGCTGAGTACCGCGGTTGGGCGGATCGCTGAGCTGCTGGTCGCCCGCCCAGAAGCGGCGAGCGAGGCGATCACGGCCTTCAACGCGATGACCGGGCACGAATACGTGGCCCTCGACTTCGCCGAGTACGACGGAAGCAGGAGCCTGGAGGAGTTCGCGAAGGAGGCGGCCCGGCCGGATCGCCCCGTGGTTGCGGACATCACCCGGGACGAGCTCGTTGAGATCGTTCACAGACTCCTGGCTGCCTCTGCGGAGAGCGACTACTACCTGCGGCTCCTGAAGGCGAACGTGTCGCACCCCCGGGTAAGTGACCTGGTCTTCCACCCCTCAGACACCCTTCAGGACCCGTCTGCGGAGCAGATTGTCGATGAGGCTCTGAATTACCGACCGATCGCGCTCTGAGCTGCGGAACTGACCGCTGCTTGTTGTTCGGCGTGGGCGTGGCTGCTGGCGAGGCGGCAGGAGCCGGTGCCCGTTCAGGCGAAGGTCTTCGTCCGACCGCGGGGTTCGCAACCATTCCTGCAATCGAACGCCAAGGGCCCCCTCCGCGACCGCTCCCCGAGATCTGTGCCAGAACCCCTCAATCATCGACATAGCCAAGCGCCACGGTCGGCCATCGACGGCGGTTAGGGCAAGGCCCGATCAGGGTGTGGTCGAGGCAGCACACGCCATCCACCGGCAAGAGGCGTGCCTGTAGGTGAGCGGCGCAACTGACACGTTATGCCGGGCGCGGGTCACGACCCCGGCTGGGTGTTCGGCAGGGTCAGAAGTTGAGGTATCGCTCAAGCCTCAAAGGCTCCTGCTGGCCTTGCACATGGACGTCTGCCGTCATCGTGAACTCTCCCCATGCCGACATCCTCAGTTCAAACCCCGTCGCCCGGTCCGTGACGACACGATCCGGCTCGGGGAAGGTCGGATGAAGGTGGTAAACGACTTTGGTGACCCGATCGAGATCGCCGTCATCGTCCCCTTCTACGAAGACGCGGATCTGGTGGTAGCTGTAGTTTCCTCGGTCCAGCGAGCTGTCTCGACGGGCCATGTGGGCCACGTGGATCCTGGGGGCAGCCTTGGCGCTCATGGATTCCGACGGTGCGACGGTGGTCGGCGGAGTCAGCCTGCCCGCGTCTCTTGGATCGAGGGCAGACCTCAGCTGTTGGAGACGGTCGTAGACCTGCCGCGCCGACTGGGGGCGCTGTCCGGGATCGCGTCGCAAAAGCTCGGCGACGAGTTCGGTCACATCGGGCAGCAGGTCAGGGCGGAGCGTGTCGAGGCGTGGGGCTTCTTCTTCAGCTTTGCGTCGAATGACCGCGAGCCAGTTGTGACCGGTGAAGGGAGGTCGGCCGGCAAGCAAGGCGAACAGCACCCCACCGAGTGCATACAGGTCCGAGCGTTCATCCCCGCGCTCGGAGAGGAACTGTTCCGGCGCACCGTACTCCACGGTGCCGGCGGGTTGTAGCTGGGAGGAGCGCGCCACGGAGAAAGCGGTCTGGACGAACCCCGCGATCCCGAAGTCGACGACCTTGACCTGCCCGTCCGGGGTGATCATGACGTTGTGGGGCTTGATGTCGTAGTGAATGACCTGGGCCCGGTGCGCGGCGATCAGCGCCGCGCAAATCTCGCTGCCTATCTCCAGGGCGCGTGCCAGGGGCG
Source organism: Streptomyces sp. GL_141 (assembly GCF_057834385.1). Taxonomy (NCBI): domain Bacteria; kingdom Bacillati; phylum Actinomycetota; class Actinomycetes; order Kitasatosporales; family Streptomycetaceae; genus Streptomyces; species Streptomyces sp. GL_141. Next base: position 8,745,169 of record NZ_CM174402.1, on the reverse strand, counting down.
TGGAGCTCTCGGCATGGAGCTGATCGGTGAGCGTCGTACCATCGACCTTCTCCATGACCAGGAAGAGGACGTCCTCGTGGACGCCCCGGTCGTAGAGAGCAGCCACGTTCGGGTGGTTGATCTGCGCGGCGGCTACCGCCTCGCGTTCAAACCGCTGAGGCAGGTCCGGGTGGACGGCCCCGCCGAGGTCGAGCAGCTTGAGCGCGACGTCACGGTGGAGACTACGGTCCCGGGCAGCCCACACCTCGCCCATCCCGCCCCGCCCAAGCTTCTTGACCAGCTCGTACCGACCCGCGATCAGTTCCCCTGGCTTCACTGCCCACCCCCGCTGGCTTTTGGAAATGCCAAGGGTACGGCGGCTGCAACGCCGATATCCGCGAATCTGCTTGACACACTCGGTTCAGCAGCAACGTTCTCATCAGAGGCTCTTGCACAGCTCTGATGGAAGCCGGATGCGTGCGCGCCATCTGCCGCGCAGTCCCGCCGACACTTCCTGGCTTCGTAGGTGAGAACGGGGTTCTGGCACAGATCTTGGGGAGCCGTCGCAGAGGGTGACGGCGTCGTTCGATTGAGAGGGGTGAAACCCGACGGCTCGACGCGAACCCCCACCTCCTACCCTCCGCACATGACTGATGATCTGTTCCAGTGCCGCTGCGTCCTCTGCCATGACTACGGCGACCGGGATGAAGCGGACCGCATGGATCTGACGATCATCGAGTCGCGCTCAGGCGCGTTGACCGCGGCTGGTACCGGACCTTCTTCGGACGGGCTCTCGGGTTCTACCGACGGCCGCCTCTTCCCGTGCTGCAAGTCGCGTGGCCTGATGCCGAGGGCCGTTTCGACTGGGATGAGCAGGCTGACGAGAGGCGCCGCGGGTCACAGCCTCAGTTGTGGCTGCGTCCGAGTGATCACCCTGTCGGCATCTGGACAACCGAACTCTGATTTCAAGGGACTGGGAAGCAGTGATCCATTTCCCGAGCAGTGCACTACTGAAGCAAGATCATCTTGCGTAGGAGTTCGAATCCAGCGCGGCCATGGAGCTGCCTCTTGATCTTTTTGATGCGGTTCACCGCGCTCTCGGTGCCGCCGGAGCTCCAGGACAGGGTGAGGCCGGCGGTGGCGGCGTCGAAGTCGCTGTTCAGGCCGCGGGCGAAGCCGGTCAGTCCGGGCAGGTCATCCCGGACGACGGTGTCGATCCAAGACCACGCCACACGGCCCTGATCTGCAAGAAAAGACCGATCAGCCCTACGCCCCGCCAGGCGGGAGCAGCGGCCGAACTTTCTTCACCGGCGCCCGCCAGACGGGAAGCGGCCCCGAGCCGGAAGCATGTAGGGGCGCCAGGCCCACACCACGCTGCTCGAGGCCGTCGCACGCCACCACCACGCTCAGCTGCTCGCCGCCATAGTCGAGCTCGGCGGTGAGCTGGAGCTCCCAGCTACCCGTAACGGGCGCTTCAGGGGTGCGGTCATCCCAGAAGGCTGCGCGGTCAGCGCCGGCCGCCGCCGATGCGGCGGTCGTCGGCCAGTGCGGTCAGCGGGCCGAACTCGCGGGCAAGCTGGCTCCACGTCAGAACCTCGCCACAGCGGGCCGGGAACTCCTTCGGGTTGAACTCGGGCATGGTCCAGGTGCCAGTGCCCCGGTCCCGCAGCCACAGGTCCCCGTCACCGTCGACCACAGTCGGCGGGACCGGTACGGGCTCGGCCTGATCGGTGGGCTCCCAGGTGGCCCGGCCCGGGTGGGAAACGCGGCGCAGCTCGGTGGTGGCCAGCCGCGCGGCCAAGTCACGGGTGGACTCTTCGGCCTCCTTGACCGACGCGAGTCGGAATGCGTCGTCAAGTACGGGCAGGGCTGGATTCTTGCTGCGCTTTGAACTCATACGCTGACTACCTCCGGTGGAGGGCGTCACATCCGATATGGCACCCCGTAGACGAACACGGTATCCGACGCGGGAGCCGGGCCGGCAACGACCACTGTCCAGGTGGAGGCCCTGGCACACCGGGCGGTGGGGCTAGGTGGTGAGCTGGTCCTGGGCGTGGCGCAACCCGTGGTATTAGCGCTCAGATATGGCGGTCCGGGTCTGAGAAGGTGAGTCCGCCGGGGGCGAGCGGACGTCGGGCCGGGGCGGGTGCGGGCTCGGGCTCGCCGGGCGGCTGGCGGAAGTAGGCGCCCTGCTCGACCGGCATCAGCCGGCGCCCACCCGCCTGGGCGGGTACGGGAGCGTCGGAAGCGGGCTCGGAGAAGGCGGGCAGCGAGAGCGGTCGACGGTCGTTCATGATCCCTAGTCTCCCAGGTCCGGCCCTGTGGGTAGGACCAGGCCGCTATCAGCGGTGATAGTGCTCTGGCCCTGGCCAGCGGGGCCAGGATGGTTGTTTCAGCTCACCAGAACAGAGCCGTAAAGCCACTGCTACCGCCGGTGAACCGGCCCGGACCGCCGAGGCCCGGCGGCACACTGCTCGGGTGACTACGCCCCCCGCCTGAACCGGGTTCAGAAACCTCCACGCTCAGACCCCGGCGCCAGCGCGTGCGCCCAAGCCCTCCCGACCTGGACCCGGCCGTCCACTCGGTTCAAGAATCAGCCGCTCGGCAACCCGTCACGACGTGGGACGGGTCCTCGCAACCGGTGAGGCGTACACCAGACCCTCCCATCACAAAAAGGGCACCAAGCCCCGCCGACTGGATAATGACAAGCTCATCGCTCTCCGGTGGCGTACAGATGCTGGGCGATCTGGCGGAGCAGGGCCTGCACGATCAGGAGCGAGGACAGGGCGACTCGATCCGGTACGCGGCGCTCGGCTGCAGCTGGACGAGGCTTGCCCTGAGGCGGTCGGACAGCAGCGGCAGCGGCAGCGGCAGCGGCAGCGGCAGCGGCAGTACCAGCGTCGGCCCGAGGACACCTTGGCCGCTGCGGCGGCGAAGGCACGGTTTCGCTCTGCCTGGCTTCGGGTGATGCCGTCCAGGACGCTCTTGGGCAGCGCGAACGGAGACAGCGCGGGCTTCGGCAACGCGGCGATGCCCTTCTGGAAGCTGGCAACCGTCCCGGGCATGCTGCCCGAGTCGACCAGCCGGCGGATCGCGTCCTGCGCGCTGGCCAAGCCTCCGACCGCGCCCAGGCTTCGCTCCAGCTGTGGAAGAACGCTCACGGAGCCGGCAGCCTCGACGAACAGGCGTCCCAGGTTTCTGGGGCCCCAGTGACGCGCTCAGCTCGGCGATCTGGGCGCGGAGGTTCGCGCGCGGGTCAAAGTGACCGATCGCGCGTCCCGGCCGGTTCGCTCACCTCGTTCATGTGCTCAGATGACGTGCCGCACCGACACTCGGCTTCCCGATTTCGCCGCGGACCCCGGATCTTGTGGCACTGCGATGATCGCCGTACTGGGCATCCTGCTCGGTGCTCTGACGGCGGGCACAATGCAGCACCTCATCGCGTTCTCCGCCCGCCGTGACCGTGATCGGCAAGCGCTCACCGCCTCCCCTTCGCCGAGGGAAGCCCCCGACGTCACGCGGCCGGCTGCGGGCTCCCGTGAGACAGGCCCGAGCGCCGCAGGGCGCGCAGCATGGCCGGCAGGTCGGCGGGCTCGCCGCCCGAGCTGCGGACGAGGGTCTCCAGCAGCTCCGGCGTCAGCTCGTACCGCTCGGCGCGGCGCACCAGTTCCGCGCGGACCTCCCCGAGGACCGCCCCGCCGTCGAGTTCACGCAGCAGTTCGTCCTCGTTGACGAAACGGCTCAACCCGCAGTCGAGACCGTCGTCATCGAGGTCCGCCGGGTACGGAGCCCGTGCCCAGGACCCGTTCTCGGACCAGTACACGCACCCCAGCTCGTTCCCCGCCATCAGCTCACGGAGCTCGTCGTGGGGGAGCCACTCCGGAGCCCCGGCCAGCATGTCGACCGGCGGCTCGTGCCACTTGACCCCGCTGGACTCGTCCTCACCGAAGAGCACGAACCGGTCCCCGCCCAGCGGCTTCAGCGTCCACCAGGTGCAGCCGCAGTCGTCGAGGTGCAGCCCACGGTCGTCGATCCAGCAGCCCGTGCGGTGGACCGGCGGCTTCTGCTCCGCCTCGGTCGTCGCCTCCAGCACGGCGACCGCGCTCCACCGGGCCCACAGGACCTCCGGCGCGGGCAGGTCCTGCGGCAGTCCGGGCCGGTGAACTGTCATTCCATCCCCCACTGGTGCGCGATCTCGTTCCCGACGCACCCTAACCCTTCCCGGTGGCACCTTTACCCCGGTGCGGTGGCGTCCACGGGGAACGCGGCGGGCGCTCGCGTCGACCTCTGACGAGACGAGTCACCAGCTCCGACCAGACGGGCATCCGGAGCAAGTTCGGGCCTTGCTGAGGATCTTGTGGCGTTGCAGCCGCGCACGAGGGATCGGCGGGGTGCTGCCGGCCGAGGGCAGCGACCCGGGCCCGGTCCACTTCGAAGTGGGCAGCTGCCCGAGCATGCCGTCGTCGACCGAGTGGCACGCCCACGATGGCCGGCACAGCCGCCACTGCCGGGGGTGACCCAAAGCCGCCTTGGCCCCGAGCCCCGGACGCGACCCGCAGCGTCTGCTCGCACAGCTGGACTGAGTGCTGCTCCAGAGCCGAGGGCGAGGCTGCTCCGGTGTCTGCGGTGAATCTGGACGCCCGCGAGGGTGCGTTATCCGCCGAGGGGCCATCGGGGCGGCGGGTGTCGGGCCCGCTAGACGCTCAGTACGTTGATCATGATGGCCGCTCGGCCCTCGCCATCGTCGCCACCATCCGCTCCAGGCGGGCCAGCCGGGTCTTCTCGGTGCGGGCGGTGACCAGGTTGAGATACAGGGCGAACCGGTCGGACTTGCCGAGCGTCTCGTAGAACGCCCGCGCCGTCGGGTTCGCGTCGAGCGCCGCGACGAGATCCGGCGGTGCGGTGGCGTTCTTCTGCGAGGCGTATGCCGTCGCCCAGCGACCGTCCGCCCGCGCCGCCTCGACCTCGGCTAGGCCGTGGGGGCGCATCCGTCCCTCGGCGATCAGGGCCTCGGCCTTGTCGACGTTCACCTGCGACCAGGGCGAGCGGGGGCGGCGGGGTGTCGTGCGCTGCAGGAAGTACGTGTCGTCGTAGCCGCGCCGCAGGCCGTCGATCCAGCCGAAGCAGAGCACCGTGTCGACCATCTCTTCCCAGGTGAGCGACGGGATGCCGGTATGTTTCTTGGCGATCTTCACCCAGAGCGCGGTCCGCGACCCGTGATGCTCGTCGAGCCATGCCTCCAGCTCGGCCGGGCTCGCGGGGACAAGAATCTCGACGCCGTCCTCATACTTCTGCATAGGCCGCAGGCTAGGGGTCGAATAGGACAGATTCTGACCTACTTTAGACCCGCAGCCCCCGACGTCGCCGAATTTCACGGCCTGCGCCGGGGGGATCTGGCCTCCCGGTGGAACCGACTCATGTCCGCAGAGGTTCCCCGTTCATGAGCGACGAGAGCGTGAGAAGGGCCGACCACGCCGGGCTGGCGCCTGCTTCCGGGGCGGGCTCGGACTGTTCGTGGATCCAGCCCGACATCACGGCTGAAGGGACCGTCCCGACAGAGCCGAGCGACCGTTCACGTCGACGGTCCCGCCTCGGAAGCAATGGCCCATCTCGCCTAGAAGTCGGGCTGACCGGGAGCGACTCCGCCCCGTGCCCCGCGGTCCTAGGGCGCGTATTCGGTCGTGATCAAGGGCCGGTCCGGGTGAGGTCCTTGATCCAGATCATTGAGGCGCGCAGGTGGAGGCCGGCGAGGTAGCTCTCGGGTGTTTTGTCGTATCGAGTGGCGATGCCTCGCCAGGCCTTCAGCTTGTTGATCAGGCGCTCGACGGTGTTCCGCTCCTTGTAAAGGTCGGCGTCGTGGGTGAGTGGCCGGCCGCCCCTGCGGCCTTTGTTCTTCCGGTTGGCGGCCTGGTCCTTCTTCTCCGGTACGACTGCCTTGATGCGGCGTTTGCGCAGGTAGGCGCGGTTGCCGCAGGACGAGTAGGCCTTATCTGCGGCGACTGCGCCGGGCCGGGTGCGGGGACGACCAACGGGCCCGCGGACCCGCACTTTGTTGAGCACGGGGATGAACTGCGGGCTGTCCGCGGCCTGCCCTGCGGTCAGGATCAGGGCCAGGGGCCGACACCTGCGGTCGGCAGCCAGGTGAATCTTGCTGGTCTGTCCGCCTCGTGAGCGCCCGAGCAAAGCAGCTTTCAAGCGGAGCTTGCGCCGTCGCCGGACGCGCCGCCGTTCGGGCCGGCCGGGATCAGCGACGTCGCCGTGTCCGTCTTGTTCCGTCGCGCCGCCCCCTTTTGCCGGGCCGCCTCCGCCTCGAAGGCGGCCTTTTCCAGAGCGTCCAAAACGTCCTCCTCCAGACGCATTCCGGCCGCGTCGTGATGGGCACGGACCGTCGTGGAGTCAACGCTGACCAGCGACATATCCACCCTGCTCCGCCCGGCCGCCTCGGCGATCAGCCCCTCCAGCAGCGCCTCGAAAACTCCGGCGTCCCGCCACTGCCTGAACCTGTTGTGCACGGTAGACCAGGCGCCGAATCGGCCCGGCATCTCCCGCCACTGCGCTCCCGAGCGGAACTTCCAGATCACGCCCTCGAACTGTTGCCGCAGCCGCTCTGGATACGGGCCGTACTCACCGACCGGCAGATACGGCTCGACGAACCCCCACTCGTCGTCCGTCAGTTGATCACGTGTCATGTGTACCGGACTACCGGATCCGCCCTCACAGCGAAGGCGGATCCGACAAACCGATCACGACTCAATACAGGCCCTAGGCGGGGACCGGGAAGAGCATGCAGCTGCTCGTGGCGTGGGCGAGTAGGCGGTCCTGCGCGTCGACCAGCTCGGCCTGGGCGAGGGCGATGCGGCGGCCGGCGTTCAGTACCGTGCCGATGGCCCGCACCCGGCCCGTGTCCACGCTGATCGGACGCAGGAACTTCACGGTCAGGTCGAGCGAGGTGTACGCCATCCCCTGCGGGAGGGTGGACTGCACGGCGCAGCCCGCCGCCGAGTCGAGCAGCGTGGCGAACACTCCCCCGTGCACACTGCCGATCGGGTTGTAGTGCTCTTCGCCCGGCACCAGGGAGAAGACCGCCCGGCCGTGCTCCACCTCGTCCAGTTCGAAGTCGAGGGTCCGGCCGATCGGCGGACGCGAGACCCGCCCCGCCTGTACCTCGCGCAGGAAGTCCAGGCCCGCCATGCCTCGGGCGGCCCGTGCCGGGATCGCGGGGTCGTCCCAGCTGTACATACGCGTGCGCCCCACGGCCCGGTGCCTTCCTGTCGATCGTCTGGCTTCCCTGGCTGAAGCTAGCCCTGTCGTCAGCTGACTGTCAATGATGAAGTCAGGAGGGCAGGGGGCCTTACGATGACGGGATGGAGTGGCTTGAGGTCAGCACGGAGAACTGCCCCGTCCAGCGCGCGCTCGACGTGGTCGGGGAGAAGTGGACGCTGCTGATACTGCGCGACGCCGTGAACGGGGTGCGCCGCTTCGACGGTTTCCAACGGCACATCGGCCTCTCGGAGGCCGTCCTCAGCGACCGCCTGCGGAAGCTGACCGCGGCCGGGGTGCTGAAGACCGTCGCCTATCAGGAGCCGGGCCGGCGCTCCCGCAACGAGTACCGCCTGACCCGCAAGGGCTGGGACCTGTGGCCCGTCCTGATGGCGCTCGGCCAGTGGGGCGAGACGTACGCCCTCGGCCCCGAGGTCCCCCGCCCCGTCCTGGACGTGACCCACACCGACTGCGGCGCCCCGGTCCGCGTCACCGTCCAGTGCACCGCGGAGCAGACCGCCCTGACCCCGCAGGACGTCAGCGTCCGACCGGGTCCGGGTGCGCGCCGTAAACCCCGGGACGGAGACGGCCGGGCCGCCTCCGAAGTAGCAGCCCGGCCAGTTTCGTAACTGTTCGTCAGTCCGTGTGCCCGAGCCGTACGTCCCGCTCGGTGCGCCCGCCGCCCGCGATCTGCAGGACTGTCGCCACCGGCGGATAGCCTGCCGCGATGACCGTGTACTCGCCTGACGGCAGGTCGATGAACCGGAAGGTCCCGTCCGAACCGGTGGTCAGGGTGTCCACCACGTTTCCGGCCGCGTCGAGCAGGGTGACTCTGGCATCCTCGACCGGCCTCCCTGCGCCGGCGCGCACCGTGCCGCGCAGGACCGCTCCGCCTGCGAGCTCCACGTCCTGGCGGGTCTCGCGGGAAGCCTGCACGCTCACCGGCAGTGCGGCCGGCCTGAACGCCGGGGCGCTCGCGGCCAGGGTGTACTCCCCCGCCACCAAGTCCGAGATGACGTACCTGCCCTCCCGGCCGGTCCGGGTGGAGGAGACCACCTCGCCCCGGACGTCGGTGAGGGTGACGGCCGCATCGCGGACCGGGGTGCCGTCGGCCGTGACGACCGCGCCGGCCAGCCGCCCGGCGCCGCCGAGCACCACGTCGACCTCGACCGGCCCCTCGCCCACGGTCACGGTCACGGCCTGCGGCTGATGGCCGCCGGCCGCCGCGATCAGGACGTACGAACCAGGGGCGCGCACGCTCAGTGCATAGCGTCCGTCGGCTCCGCTGGCACCCCGGCCGACTTGATGGCCGCTCACGTCGATCAGGGTCAGGGCGGCACCGGGGACCGTGCTGCCGTCGGGGTGCTGGACGGTTCCGCGGACCGGCAGTCCGCCCGGCCGGGAGGCGTCGGTTGAGGTCCGTGCCGCGGGGACCTCGCCGGGGAGCGGCTGCGCGAGGGCCTCGGAGGGCAGTGAATCGGCTGCGGGGGCGTTGTGGGACACCAGCGGTTTCTCCTTGAGGAAGCAGGCGATGAGCAGGCCGAGGACGAGTACCGGCACGAGGTAGAGGAAGATCCGCGGCATCGCCTCGGCGTAGGCCGCGATGTACGCGTCCCTGACGGTCGGAGGCAGGGAATGCACCAGCTGCGGGGTGATGGCGGAGGGGTCCGGGAGCCCGGCGCCGGCGGGCAGCCGGGCGGCGAGGGCGTCGCTGAGCCGGCCGGCGAAGACGGTGCCGAAGACGGCGGCGCCGATGCTGCCGCCCATCTGCCGGAAGTAGTTGTTGGCGCTGGTGGCGGTGCCGAGGTCGGTGGGCCGCACAGAGTTCTGCACGGCGAGGACCAGCACCGGCAGCACGAGCCCGATGCCGACGCCCAGGACGGCCATCCACAGGCTGTACGCGAGCTGGGTCGTGTCGGTCTCCAACCGGGACAGCAGCCACATGCCGAGGGTGGACAGCGCCCCGCCGAGGACCGGGTAGACCTTGTAACGGCCGGTCCTGCTGATCAACTGGCCGGAGACGATGGAGGCGACGACGACCCCGCCCATCATCGGCAGCATCAGCAGCCCGGACTCGGTGGCGGTGGCGCCCTCGACCATCTGAAGGTAGGTCGGCAGATAGCTGGCGGCGCCGAACAGCGCGATGCCGACGACAGCCCCGACCAGACCGGTGACCGTGAAGACCGGGTCGCGGAACAGCCGCAGCGGAATGATCGGCTCGGCCGCGTGGTGCTCGGCGACCAGGAAGAGCAGGGACGTTCCGGCAGCGCCGACGGCGAGCCCCAGGATCATCCGCGAGTCCCACGCGTACTCGGTTCCGCCCCAACTGGTCAGCAGCACCAGGCAGGTCGAGGCCGCGGCAAGGAGTACGGCACCGATCACGTCGAGCCGCGGCCGGACCGTCGGCTTGGGGAGCTTCAGCACGACGGCGATCACGGCCATGGTGACCAGCCCGAACGGGACGTTGATGTAGAAGCACCAGCGCCACGATGCGTGGTCGGTGAAGAACCCGCCGAGCAGCGGTCCGGCGACGGACGCGAGGCCGAAGGCCGCGCCGATCAGCCCCATGAAGCGACCGCGCTGCCGGGGCGGCACGATGTCCGCGATGATCGCCTGCACACCGATCATGAGCCCGCCGGCGCCGATGCCCTGGACCGCACGGAAAGCGATGAGCTCGTTCATGGTGCGCGACCAGCCGGCCAGCGCGGAGCCGATGATGAAGACCACGATGGCGAACTGGAAGACGCTCTTGCGGCCGAAGAGGTCGCCGAGCTTGCCGTAGAGCGGCAGCCCGATGGTGGAGGTGAGCAGATAGGCCGTGATGGCCCACGACATCCGGTCCAGGCCCTGGAGGTCCCCGACGATCTTCGGCAGCGCCGTGGCGACGATCATCTGTTCCAGGGCGGCGAGGAGCAGCGCCAGCATCAGCCCGAAGAAGACCAGCCGGACCCGGCGCGGGCTGAACTCCTCGGGCTCCGGAGCCACATCGGCGGAGGGCGGCCCGCTCGCGGCGTCCCGGCCTCCCGGCTCGGGACGACTCCCCTTCTCGAAGCGGACCGGAGCCGGCCGCGGGGCGGCCTGCTCGTCCGTCACCAGAGTGATACCGCCCATGTACTGCTCCCCTCGTTGCCTCAGGCAATCTCGCCTGCGCCGCCCTTTTCTCGCATTCGGCAACAGGAGGAGCAAACGCGCGGATTGACGTCCCGGACGTGCCCGACGGACATACGAGCCGGTGGGAGGGGGGCCGTGATCAATCGGCCGGTACGGAGAACCACCCGAACCAGTGAGGGTCCGGACCGGCCCGTGACCGGCCCTCGCGGCCCGGACCCGGCCAACCGGCCACGCACCCGACATTCGCGCCGGCTCAGCTCCACGTACTACTGCTCCCCGGTGGCCCGGCCTTCGCCGGCCATGAACCGCCAGACCAGGGCGTGGCCCAGCGCGATCAGGCCGATCAGCATCAACGCCTCGGCCTGGATGGGGGCCAGCCCTGCCGGGTCAGCGAGTTCGGGGACTGCGCCGACCACGGCGATCAGGGCGTAGAGCAGGGTCGCGGCGGCCTGCTGCCAGGTCAGGAAGCGGTCGCCACGCGCTCGGGCCAGCAGTCGCAGGGTGGACGCGCAGCCGATCACCGCGAGAACGACGAAGGCGGCGCGCCAGACCTGCGGCTGGTCCGTGCCGCCGACCTGGGCAAACAGGCCCATCAGGGCGGGGAGCAGGAACGACAGGTAGATCCCGCCGACGACACGCCGCTGGGCCGGGTCTCGCATCCAGTCGTGGTGGCTCTGGACAGCGTTCCACCACAGGCCCACCAGGGTGAAGCAGGTGGCGGAGAAGAGGGCGTAGAAGGTGCTCACATCCATGGACGACGAGCGTGGCACCTTTCGCTTCCCCCACCACGACCCCACGCCCATCGTGCACGAACCCACTGTCCTGGGAGGGGTTCAGAACCCCTAAGTTGCTGGTGTTGTTCCGAACTTGAGGAGTGCTGGTCGAACGGGAGTCACCGCAGTGCGCAGCTTGTCACCCGAACGGTGGGAGGCGAGGACGTCCGCAATGGCCAACCCGCGGTGACTGCGAAAATTCGCTGTCCGATTACCGGAGCGCGGTGATAGACATCCGGCGTGGAAAAGAATCTTGAGTTCCCTGAGCTGTTGCGACTGATCGATGAACGGTCGACCGCCTTCCGCGCCGTGGTCGCCGCCGCGCCCGGTCTCGACGCGCAGGTGCCGACCTGCCCCGGGTGGACACTGTTCGATCTGGTCAAGCACTTGGGTGGGGGAGACCGTTTCTGGGCCGCCATCGTCGGCGCGGGGTTTGCCGACGCTCCCCCGGCCGAGGCCGTCGCCGCGCGCGCCACTCTGGAAGTGCCGCAGGAGCGTGAGGCGCTGCTGGCCTGGCTGGACGCGTCGACACAGCTTCTGCTGGGCGCCCTGCGCGCGGCGGGGCCGGAGAGCGGTTGCTGGACGTGGTGGCCCGCGTCGCAGTCACCGCAGACCGCCGGCGGCACCGCCCGGCACCGGGTCCAGGAGAGCGCGGTGCACACCTACGACGCCCAGCTCGCCGGGGGCGCCCCGCAGCCGCTGCCGGTCGAGCTGGCACTCGACGGTGTGGAGGAGTTCCTGTTCACCGTCTGCGCAACGCCGAGTGCCTGGCCGCACAAGCCCACGGCCTTCGACTTCCACGCCGCCGAGGGCCGCTCCTGGCGCCTCACCGTCGACGCCGACGGCGCACGCACCACCCGCATCCCCGCGCTCACCGCCGCGACCGGCGAAGACTCGGACGCGGCCGGCGCCTCCGTCCACGGCACGGCCAGTGAGCTGGTCCTCTACCTGTACGACCGGATCCAGGCCGACTCCTTGCGCGTTGACGGAGACGCAGGGCTGCTCGACCTGCTCCGCGCCTGGGAGCCGGAGGAGAAGTAGAGCCTTGAGGATGGATGGATCGACGGACAGCGGAGACTTCTTGAGTTGGTCGCACCGAACCCTGACCGCTCGGCTGTTTGTCGCATCCAACTGTGACCGCCGCAGGTCAAGGGCCGATCGCCCCGGGCCAGGATGGCGCTGCCTGGCTGCCTGACGCGCTGTCGCCTGCGGTCACCGTCCTCGGGAAAGTACGGCTCGCTCGCTGTGGCCTTACGAACTCCGCGGCGGGGTCCTACCTTTGCGTCATGGAAACTCGGCCTCCCGGCTCGCTTGCGGAAGTTGTGTTGCCCGTGACAGCCGGATGGCGGCTGCTGTTCGTGCCCAGCAGGGCCCGCGAGCTGGCTACCGCGCTCGGCGGGAGCATCATGGTCCCGCCGGTGGTTGCAGCCCCACTTCTGCTGGCCGCCCTCGTGGCCGCCGTGGTTTCGGGGAGCTCGTTCTTCTGGGGCTGTTTCTGGGTCCTACTGGCTCTCACGGTGGTCGCAGTGACCGTGCTCGCCGTGGCGATGATGCACGTGACGGTCTCCCTGACGGTGCGGTGGGTCGAGTTCCGTCCCCTGGGAACTCCGGCCCAGGTCGTGATCGCCCGCTTTCTGCGTTCGTCGACCATGGCGATGGCTGATCTGCAGCGAGTCGTCGTCATCGAGCGACTCCGTCTGGGGCAGCGACAGTCGATCAAGGTGGTGTTGCATACCGGCAGCGAGACGGTGGAGTGCCGACCAGCGATGTCCGCACCGCTCTCCCGGGTCGACGCACAGGCGCTGACCGGCTGGTTGACCGAGCAACTCGGCCAGGTCCAGGTGGCGGTGGAGCGTCAGACGGAGGTCAGGCGAGACTTCCTGCGTCCGGACGAGTGGTGGACCCCGTCCCACACCGCCGAGCTGTGGCGGGTACCCGTCGGCGAGGTCGACGGCATAGCCGCCCAGCGCGGCGTCGAAGGGTATCGGTACACGCCCCGGGCAGGCGCGATGTACAGCCCTGGCACTTCGGTCACCGTCTACGACCCGGGCCGGGCCTACGACGTCGCCGAAGAACTCCGCGCGGAACGGGCCGCCGGCCGGGATGCCGACGGCACGGCAGCCCCCGGCCCGGCCGAGGACGACGCAACGGATTCCCGCTGACTCGGTCGGGCCGGTCCTCACCCGGCTCGGAGACTGCACCGCATGAGCGGGCGGATGGCATCGCCTGCGTGGTGAAGAAGCCCGTCGGAGCCAACCCGAGATCCATCGGGGAGGGGCGGAATGGTGCGCGGGGCGTGTCACTTCCTGCTGTACGTGCCGAACAGGTCGATGATCAGGTCGGTCGGCTCCCAGCCGCGGTTCCAGAAGTCGACGATGTCGTTGTTGCCGGTGCCCGCCTGGACCAGGTTCGCGACGGTCGTGTCCTTCGTCCAGTTCAGGACGGAGGTGTTCGGCGGGGTCGGGCGCTCCACCGTGCCGTTGAGGTAGTCGTCCTGGGTGTTCGGGTCGGGGGCCACCGTGAGGTGACCAGCGCTCCCGGTGTTCGTCACCGTGGTGTTCAGGACGAGGGCTTCGAGCCCGCTCGCCCCCCACCGGATCTCTTCGTGGTAGCTCAGGGCCGCGAGGGGCCAGCCGTAGGTCCGGGTGTCGTGCAGGCGCTCGGGCTTCGCCGGCAGGTAGGCGGCCTCGCCGTCGGCGCCGTAGTAGCCGGTGACGTCCACGATCACCTGGGTCCAGTCCCAGGAGCCGTTGCGGATGCTGATCCTGCCGTCCGGTCCGACCGGGACGATCACCGCGTTGGCGACGGTCTGCCCGGCGGTGAAGTTCACGCTGGAGGTGGACGGAGCCTGTCCGCCGCCGGGGAAGACGGTCAGGTGGCCGGCCTCTCCCGGGTTGGTCACGGTGACGTTGAGGGACACGGCCGTCACGCCGGTGGCCGGCAGCCCGGCTGCTCCGGCGACCTGGACGCCGAAGGTCTTCTGGGGACCGGCCGCGACCGTGGACGCACCCAGCCCCTCCCGGGTGTCGACGAGCCGGGTCGGCTCCACGGAGGTGTAGCCGGCGGCGGCGGTCCGGCTGAAGTAGCCCGTCACGTCGGCGATCAGGTCCACCGAGCCCAGGCTGCGGTTGGCCAGCTCGACGTACCCGTCCTTGCCGACCGGCACGATCGCCAGGTTCGGTACGGTCTGACCCTTCACGAAGTTGACGTTCGAGGTCTCCGGCCGCTTCGTGCCGGAGGCGTACGCGATGACGTGTCCGGCCGTCGCGGCGTTGGTCACGGTGATGTTGAGGGCCACGGCCGTCACCCCGTCCGGGATGGAACCGCTGCCGGTGATCTTCACGCGGGTCGTGCCGTTGGCTCCGACGGGGCGGCCGCCGGGGGTCCCTGTACCGGCGCCGTCCCGGGTGTCCAGCAGCCGGGTGGGGGCGTGCGGGGTGAACTCGGAGCCCTCCACCACCATCTCCTTGGTGGTGACGGCGGTCTCGTCGCCCGGGCCGGTCGCCTTGATCGTGACCGTGTGCGCGCCGGCGTGGGCGTAGGTGTGATCGGCGTACACGAGCTCGGCGACGAGGTTGAACTGCGTGTCGACGATGCCGTCGCCCCAGTCGATGTCGTACCGGACGACGCCGTACGTCAGGTCGGTGCTGACGCCGGTGGCCAGCCCGGCGGAGAGCGCGCCGGAGGTGCTCGCGCCCATCGACACGTCGAAGTACGCGCTCTCCTGGGCGCGCGCCGCCGGGCCGGACGCGGCCGAGGCCCGGGCCTTCGCGGCCGCGGTCTTCGCCGCTATCTCCTGCGCGGCGGCCTTCCCGGCCGCTTCCTTCGCGGCGGCGGTCCCGTCCGCCGGGCCCTTCGTGGCCGGCACGGGCACCGGAGCCGGCGTGGGCGTGGGCGCCGCGGAGGCGGCACCGGCCGACGGCGCGGCCTGGGCGGTGACGGGTACGAAGCCGACGGCCGCCGCGACGACGGCGGCGGAGATCATGACACGGTGACGGAACACCGGCCCCCCAAATCTGAACATGTTCGCCATTGCAAAAGGTCTTGATCAGATTACCTGTGCGCAGGTCCAGGCCGTGCGGCCGGTACCTCCGAAGCTCGTCCGGGCGGGGTCAGCCGTCCCACCAGCCGCTCCAGGGTCGACGGCGCCTCGCGCGCGCAGGTCTCGTAGGTGTGGCCCCCGCTCGCGCGCACGATCGGTGAAACCCGCGCGGGTGACCGTACCGCGTCGATGAAATCCACTGCACTGGCTCGCAGGCCTGTGGCCATACGCCGGGGCCGCCGCACGAGGGTCTCCGTCCCGGCCCCCGGTTCCCAGCGGGAGGCGGGTGAGGCTCTGCCGCTGACGCCGCTGCCCGTCAGACGGCCACCCGCTCCTGCCGTGGTGATCGCCCCCGAGGACAGCGCGTCGGCCGCACGCGCTCAACGGGCGCAGCGCCCTGGGCGGAATGCCGACGGAGCGGGCTCCGAAGCGCGCACCGTGCGGCAGCCTGAGCCGCGGCCGGTGAAGCCGAAGCGGTCCAGCCCGCAGCGCCCGGCCTCGAAGGCCAAGGTGGAGGCGAAAGTGAAGTCGAGGCCTTCGGCGAGCTCCCACAGCTGGCCGAACTCGGCGCACAGCAGGCGGTGTTCCACGGGGGCCGGCGTGGCAGCGAGCAGGGCGCGGTTGGGCCATGGACCCGGCGTTGGAGCCCCGGACGGGGTCGTTGCCGCGCCGAATCGGTGCCTGCGGGTGGCGGTCGGCGGCCCGGCCCTCAGCGGTCCGGTTGCCATGCTGCCGAACACAGTGAGGTCTCGGCCGCCTCGGCGTACAGGGCCGCGCCCAGCCAGGCGCGGGCGAAGTCGGTCGGGTCGGCGGGAAGCAGGCGGCCGAAGGGGTCGCGGGCGCGCCGGGTTGCGGTGCGCTGCAGTTCGGCCAGGAGGTCGGCGGCGGTGGGGAAGGCCGAGCGGCGCAGTTGCCCGGCGTCGGCCGCCAGCGATCCGGGGACGGCCAGGAAGGGGCGCCCGGCGGCGACGGCCTGTTCGAGGCGGCGGCGCAGGAGGTGGAGGGGGGCCGGGTCCGCCTCCCGGCCGGTGGGGGCCTGTGCGAGGGACGGCGGCGGGGCGGAGGGGAGGTCGGCGCGTTGCAGCCGGTCCAGGCCCAGGTCGACCCGCCGGGCGGGATCCGCCGGATGGGCGGCCGCCAGGAGCTGGAGGGTGGGCCGGGAGTCCGGGACGAGGCGGCCGACGACGCGCAGGCGCGTGCCGGGCAGGGTCGCCAGCATCCGGAGGTTGTCGCGGTACGCCAGCGCGGGGTGGTCGTGGGCCGCGGTGAGGCGGAGCGTCAGGTCGTCGCACAGGGCGAGGAGGCAGTCGCCGCCGGTCTCGCGGGCGGGGCCCAGGATCGTCACGTCGAGGAAGAGCAGGTCGCCGCCGGGAGCCTCGGAGTGCAGGGCGCGCGCGGCCTGTCCTGCGGCCGGCGGGGCCCACAGGGCGGCGATGGGTTCGTCCGTCCAGGCCGCGCCCGCCGCCTGGACCGCCTTGCTCCCGGAGCCCGCGCCGAGGCGGCCGGTGGGCGAAACGGTGGCCCCGGACAGGGCGAGCCCGGCGTGGGACAACTGGCGGTGGGTGAGCGCGGTATCGCCCAGGCGTACGGTGCGCCCGGCTGCCGCCGTGGCACGGCCGGGGCCGCCCGGGGCGATGTCCGAGACGGTGTAGAGGCAGCCGTCGGCGGCGGCGGTCCAGGTGATGGCACCCGCGTAGCCGCCGGCGGTGATCAGGGGTTCGGTGAACAGGCCGTACAGGCGCAGGGATCCGTTCGGTACGTAGGTCTGCCGGGCGGTGCCGCGCAGGGCGGCCAGTTCGGGGCCGGTGGCGTCGGCCAGCCGGTGGGCGGTGCCGAGCAGTTCGCGGACGGCTGCCGTGAGGTCGGCGAGGCGGTGGGCGGGGTCGGCGGAGCGGGCGGAGCGCAGCGCGGTGACGACGGAGACGGCGGCCGCGGCCGGGCGGGGCATGCCGCCGAGCTTGGCGGTGTGGGCGGCCCGCAGCAGTTCGGACTGCAGGACGGCTCCGGCGCCTTCGATGCCCGTGTCCAGCACGGCGGCGCCCGCGGCCCACAGGTGGCCGGCCGCGGCACGCTGATCGGGGGTGGCCACGCTCTCCTCGGCCTCCGGCGGCTCCGGGGGGCCGGCTTCCTCGGCGGAGGGTGATTGCCCGGCGTCCGCGTCGGAGGACGGGCCGGCCAGGGGGTGGGCCACCGGCGCGGCGGACGCGATCGCCGCCCGGTGCAGGCAGCCCGGGGCGAGGAGGCAGCCGCAGCGGATCGCGTCCGCCGTGGCCACCACCCCGGCGGGGGCGTGGAGTTCCAGGCCGGTCTCGTCGTCGACCACGATCCGTACGGTGTCGCCGTCGCGGGTGACGGGCCGGTCGGCGATCTTGGTGATGGCGGCGTCGAGCCGCTTGCGCAGCCTGGGCGAGAGCGCGCCGACGATCTCGGCGGTCACGGCGGGCGCGACGGCTGGCAGGTGCTGGTGGTGCTGGCTCATGCGATCTTCTCCCCTACCCAGCGGGCGAGTTCGAGCGGGCTGAGGGCGGCGACCGGCATCCCGGCGGCGACGAGCTGCCCGGCGACACCGGTCGAGTACCGGGGGCGGCCGGCGTCGTCCAGGCTCGCGCAGCCGAGTACATGGCACCCGGCTCCGACGAGGGTGCGCACCTCGGAGAGGAGCCCGCCGACCGGATGGCCCTCCTCGAAGTCGCTGATCACGACGACCAGGGTGCGGGACGGCACGGTCACCAGGGTGCGGGCGTGGCGCAGCCCGGCGGCGATGTGGGTACCGCCGCCTACCCGTACCTCCAGCAGCAGGGACAGCGGGTCGTGCACGTGGTCGGTGAGGTCGATGACCTCGGTGGAGAAGGCGAGGAAGTGGGTGGAGACCGTGGGTACCCCGGCCAGGACGGCAGCGGTGAGGGCCGACCAGATGGTGGAGGCCTCCATGGAGCCGGAGACGTCGGTGACCAGGATCAGCCGCCAGTCGGAGGCGCGCCGGGCCCGGGAGCGGAACACCGGGTGTTCCGGGATGACCTGGACGCTGCCGTCGGGGGTCCGGCGCGCGGTGGCGAGGTTGGCCCGCAGGGTGCGGGCCAGGTCGAGCTGTCCGCCGGGGCGTCGGCTCGGGCGGGGCAGCGTCATGCCCGTCAGGGCGGGTCGCAGCCGGGTGGCCAGCTGGCGGGTGAGTTCGTCGACGAGCCTGCGGACCAGGGGGCGGAGTGCGCCGAGCCGGGCCTCGGGGAGGCCGCCCGCGTGCTGGAGGACCGTGCGCAGCAGGTCGACGGAGGGGCGGACCGCGGCGGGGTCGAGTTCGCCCAGGACGTCGCGGCGGCCGGCCGCGGCGGCCGCGGCGAGGACCTCCTCTCGGATGCCGGGGCCGAAGAGGGCGGACAGTTCCTCGGACCATTCGCGGACGCCGGGGTAGGGCGCCTGGCGGCCGCGGCGGTTGCCCGAGCCGAGATCGCCGCGGGAGCCCTCGCCCCGGCCGTTGCCGTACAGCTCGTCCAGTGCGGTGGCCAACGGTGCCGCCGATGCGGGCAGTTGGTCGGTGCGGCGGCCGAGCACCAGTCGCCAGCGGTCGGCGGGGGCCAGGACGCGGTCCCCCGCGGGTGCGGCGGGCGCCGCCGGGAATGCTGCCGGTGGCAGGCCTGCCCGCTGTGCGGCCGCGCGGCCGGCCGTGCCGCCGGGCGCGGCGGCATCCCGGGCCGGTGGGTGGCCAGGGGCGTGCGGCGGCGTACTGGTCTGATCAGGGGGCGTGGGCTCCGCCAGGGGGGCTGGTGACGGTTCGCCGGGGCGGTGTTCGGCGCCCTGCGGCGGCGTCGCGTACGGTCCGCAGACCTCGGGACCCGCCGGGAGGGCGGGGGGCAGGAGGCCCAGCCGGGCCAGGGTCTCGCGGGCGGCCAGGTCGGCGCGGGTCCACAGCGCCAGCGCGGCCGGGTCGATGCCGTCCGTGTCGGTGACCAGGCCGGCCGCGTCGCCGAGCCGGTCGTCCACCGCCGCGAGCAGCCGGTCGCGGGAGGCGGGGCTGAGGGTGTCGAAACCGCCGCGCAGCGCGGGCAGGCGGTCCAGGAAGGCGGTGTCCGCGAGGTCGGTGACGCGGTCCAGCACCGGATCGAGGACGGGGGCCATGGTCTCCAGGAGCGGGGCGGCCGCGGTGAGCAGGCCGGTGAGGCGGGCGGTCAGCGCGGTCCGGGTGGCGGCGTCGGTGGCCGCGTCCACCCAGGACGCGGTACGGGTGCCGAAGGCGTGGGCGTCCTCGTGGCCGAGCAGGACGCGAACGGCTCCGGCCGCGGCGGACATCAGCGGCGAGCCGTCGGCGGCCAGCCGGGTGAGGGCGTCGGTGAGCCGGATCCCGCCGAAGACGTCCGCACGGTGGGCGAGTTCGAGCAGTGCGCGAGCGTCTTCGGGGTCGTCGGAGCCGGTGAGGCCGTCGACCTGGCGGACGGCGGCGGAGGTGAGCAGTTCGCCGGCCGCCGCCGACCGCGCGGCGCGGTCCGGGTCGGGGCCGAGGCCGGCGACGTGGCCGGCCCGGATGCGGTCCAGCAGGCCGAGGGCTGCCAGCAGTTGGGGCAGCGTGCCGGTGGCCGGGACGACCTCGCCCAGTTCCGTGAGCCGTTCGTCGGCCAGCGCGGGCAGTCCGCAGGCGGCGGCTTCCGCGAGGCCGTCGATGCTCTGGGCAGCGGTGGGCCCGCCGTCGGCCTGTTCGGCGCGGCGCCGTTCGCGCAGCAGGCCTTCGGCGGCCTGGGCGGGGGTGACGCCGCGGATTCCGGCGGCGGTGAGCATGGCGGCGGTGGCCGGGGTCCAGCGCACCTCCCACCGGGTGGTCACGGCCTCGCCTGCGCCCGTGCCCGTGACGGACGTCGACGTGGCGTAGGGGATGCCGCAGACCGTCAGGCGGCGCAGCAGGAGCTCACGGCGGCGGTCGAGGTCCGAGCGCAAGGGGTCGAGCCGCAGGTCGCGGGCGGCGGGGCCGGTGTCGGCGGGGCCGGGCAGACCCAGGGCCGCGACCTCGTCCTCCACGGCCGGCGCCAGACCGCTGCGCGGGGCGGCGGGCGCGGGCCGGCCGGAGCGGGTGCCGACCAGGACCCGTTCCAGCGATCGGGCGACCGCGCGACCGCGGCCGAGCGGTTCGCCCTGGGTCAGTACGGTCTGCACGGCCTCGATGAGTTCGCCTCGGCCGGGCGCGGGCAGGCCGCGCAGCCGGGCGAGGTCGCCCGCCAGCCGGACGATCTCGCGGGCGTCCGCGGGCCCCGAGGGGTGGTCCTGCGCGCGCAGTTCGCCGCAGATCCGCACGGCCGTGGTGAGCAGTGCCTCGTCGATGGCGGCCGGACGGCCCGCCGCCTCCAGGACGAGGTGCTGCCATTCGGGGTCGCGGATGCCGGCCGGGTAGCCGGACCGCTCGTCGAGCAACGGATAGGTGTACGGGATGAGGGAGACGGTCCAGGCCAGACCGCTGGGGAGCGCGTCCTCGGGCGGTACCGGTGCCAGTACTGGGCCCGGTCCTGGGCCCAGCAGCGCCGGGGTGTGGAAGGCGCCCACGACCACGGCGGCCCGGCGGCCGGCGGCCGTGGCCTCGTCGATCCGGGCACGCATCCAGCGCTCGCGGGACAGGTCCGACTCGGCGACCGCCCCGGCCCGTTCGGCGTCGTGCCGCAGTGCCCAGCCCGTGAGCAGGGCGGCGCGGCGCAGCGCCTCGGGCAGTGAGTCGGGGGCGGCGGTTTCCACCAGGCGGTCCCACAGGTCCTCGCCGGGACGGCCGGTGAGGCGGGCGGCGAGCGCCTCGCGCAGCCCGGGTCCTTCACGGCCCGCCCCGGCCGGGCGCCGGGGCTCGTGCCGGGCCGGGGCGGACAGCGGCAGGTCGCAGGCGATGACCGGGACGTCGTGGCGGGCGGCCCAGCGCAGGGCGACGAGTTCGGGAGAGAAATCGGCGAACGGGTAGAAGGCGGGCCCGCACCCGTCCCCGGCGCCGTCCCTGCCGGAGCCGGCGGGGACGGCGGCCAGGGCGACGGGGGCCCGGGTGTCGGGGTGGGCGAGCCAGGGCAGCCACTCCTGCAGATCCGCGGGGAGCTCTACGAGCAGCACCTCGGGCTTCGCCGCGTCCAGTAGTTCCGGCATGACGGCGGCGAGCGACGGCGCGTGGTGGCGCACGCCGATGAGGTACGGGGCGGTGGGGTCGGTCAGGGCCTCCACCGCCTCGTCCGGAGTCATGGCGGGGGTGGTGGAGTCGGGTAGGCCGGTGGAGTCGCGTAGGGCGGTGGAGGCTTCCGCAGGGGTGGTGGCGGCCGGGGACGGAACGGTCATGGCGTCAGCTCTCCAGGGCCGGGCGCAGGTCCCACAGGGTGCGCCAGGTCGCCGAGCCCTGCTCGGCGCGGCGGCGCACCGCGCCGTCCCAGTAGCCCAGCAGCCGCGCGGCGTCGGCCGGGTCGTCCTTGCGGACCACGCCCAGCAGGTGGCCGGGGAGCAGGGACAGCACGTCCCGGTCGCCGGGGAAGTACGCGGCTGCCAGGGCCAGCGAACCGGCCACGGACACCGCTTCCGCGGTGCTCATCACCGTGGAGGGGCGCTCGACATCCCAGCCTTCGGCCGACCGCCCGTCCCGCAGGTCCCGGAAGGCGGTCACGAGGGCTTCGAGGATCGCGTCGTCCACCTGGAAGGGGGCACCGGCCCGGGTGACGGCCGCGTGGGCCTGGCGGCGTACCAGGGCGGTCTCGGCGTCCAGGTCGCCGATGGGGCCGACGGTCTCGAAGTTGAAGCGGCGCTTGAGGGCCGCGGACATCTCGGAGACGCCCCTGTCGCGGAGGTTGGCGGTCGCGATGAGGGTGAAGCCGGGGGCGGCGTGGGCGAGAGCGTCGGCGCTGCCGGCGAGCTCCGGGACGGCGATGCGCCGTTCGGACAGGAGCGAGACCAGGGCGTCCTGGACCTCGGGCAGGCAGCGGGTGATCTCCTCGACGCGGGCCACCGCGCCACGGGTCATGGCGGTGAGGACCGGGGAGGGCACCAGGGCCTGCCGGGTGGGGCCCTGGGCCAGGAGGAGCGCGTAGTTCCAGCCGTACTTGAGCTGGTCCTCGGTGGTGCCGGCGGTGCCCTGGACCACCAGGCCGCTGGTGCCGCACACGGCGGCGGACAGCAGCTCGGAGAGCATCGACTTGGCGGTTCCGGGCTCGCCGACGAGCAGCAGCCCGCGCTCTCCGGCGAGGGTGACGACGCAGCGTTCCACCAGGGCGCGGTCGCCGACGAACTTCTGCTCGACCACCAGCTTGCGCGGGACGCCGTCGGGCGCCGCGGCGCCCTCGGGCAGCCGCAGGGCCTCCCCCGCGCTGCCCATCACGAAGGTGACGACGGCGCGCGGGCTCAGCAGCCAGGCGGGCGGGCGGGGGCCGTCGTCGTAGGCGGCGAGGAAGGCCAGCTCGGTGGCGTGGCGGTCCTCGGGCGGGCTGACCTGCCGGGCGGACGCGGGTGCGGGTGCGGGTGCGGTGGTTTCGGTGGTGTCGGTGGTCATCGGCGGCGGCCCTTCCGGGTGGCACGGGTGGTGAGTTCTTCGAAGGCGGGGGCGTCGCCGTCCTTGACGCGGCCCCATGCGCGGGCGAACAGGGCGGGCACCGGCAGGTGCGGCACGGCCCGGGTGTGGTCGCGGAGCGGGTAGAGGGGTTCCTTCCAGGTCTCCACCGGCAGGGCGGGGGCCTTGAAGTCGTGCCAGCCGCAGGGCAGGAACAAGGTCCGGCCCGCGCGGGACCGCTTGGCTTCCAGGACCAGGCCGGTGGCGGCCAGTTCGGTCCTGGCCTTCTTCGACCGGCCCGGCGTCCAGCCGGTCCACCGGGCGCGGTCGCGGTCGGTCGGGTCGGGCAGTGCGAGCAGTTGCAGGTAGAGCGCGGCCGCGTCGTCGCCCAGCCCGTGGGTCGCGGCCACCTCGGCGACCAGCTCCGGGACCGAGCGGGCTGGGTCCTGGGCGTAGCCGGTGAAGCCGCCGGGAGCCGCCCCGGCCAGGACGGCCTGTTCGAGGTCGTCGCCGAGCAGGGCCCGCACGGCGGCCAGGGAGTGGCCGCGGCCCGGGCCGACCAGCCCTTCGAGCAGCCCGAGGACGGGGTCGTCGGCGCCGGTGATGCCGGCCGTACGCACCAACGTCATCTCGGTGTCGCCGTACCAGGGGCGCAGCACGAGGGCGTCCCCGAGCCGGGTGAGGCCGTCGGCTCCGGCGCCTCCCGTCGCGGGCAGGCCGTACGCGGTGCGCAGCGGGACCGCGGTGGCGGTGCCCTTCTCCGTCCACTCCACGTCCAGGTCGAGGATGAGGCCGGGGTCGGCCAGGCGCCGGCGCAGCGCGGCGAGTCCGGCGGGCAGGTGGGCGCGCAGCGGATGGCCGTACGGCAGTCCGTAGGCGAGCCCGCTGAGCGCGGCCACCGCGCTGGTGAGGTGGCTGCGGCCCGGGACCGCGGCCGGGTCCTCCGCCACGAGGTGGCCGTCCTTGTCGAGCCGCATCGGGGTGGTGCGGCTGAGCCACGCGGTGGTGCCGGGGTTGAGGACGGCTTCCGCGGACGCCACGGAGACACCGGCCAGGACGTCTCCCAGCTCCTCCGGCAGCCGGACCAGCGATCCCAGGCGCTCCGCCCAGGCCTTGGCGGCCGCGGCGGTGTCGGGGCCGGTCTCCCACAGGTCGGCGGGGTCGGCGGGGAGCAGCGCGTCCAGCAGTGCCAGCCGGTTGGTGCCGCCGAGCGCGCTCAGCCTGGCGTCGGCCCGTTCGGCCTGCCGGGCCTTGAGGCCCACCAGGGCCAGCCCTGCCGCGTCGAGTTCACCGGTCCCCGCCGCGACGAGGAGGGCAGCCTGTGCGGGCCCGATGCCGGTGGCGGCGTCGAGTGTGACGGGCGCCTCGGGCCGCCACGGCGCGGCGCCGTGCTCGCGGACGAGGCGGATCAGCGGGAGCAGGCGCTCGTGCGGGAGGGCGGGGGTGTAGCGCTGGTCCTCGTGGTGGGTGAAGCCGCCGATCTGGCCGAAGGCCCCTTCCGGGTCGTGGTCGAGGGCGAGCCAGTGGACGCGGTCGTTGCGCTGGGTGTGCTCCCGGCCGAGGATCACCACCGTGCGGTCGCCGCGGCGCAGCACCTGGCCGATCCGCTGCTTCTTGCCGACCTGGTCCTCGCTGTCCTCCTCGCACAGCAGGACCTGCCGCAGGGCGCCCGCGGGGTTGGCGAGCGGGCCGGTGGCGACCGCTTCCAGGAGGAGCAGCAGCGCCTCCCGGTGTTCACCGGTGGTGGTGGGGGCGGCGGCGCGGTAGGCGAGGGGGGCCAGGGCGTCCAGGAACGGCAGCCAGCCCAGGTCGATGCCGGGGACGGTGTGGGTCTCGCTCGTCCAGCCGTCGCCGAGTGCCGGCAACGCGGTGGGGTCGGGCAGCGGCTTGCCGTCGGCGGGCTTGCCGGACAGGACCTGGTTGACGGAGAGGATCTGCTGGAGGCCGCTCCACTTCGCTTCGCGCCCCCAGTAGCCGTATCTGCCCGGCGCGGCGATCCCGTCCACGGCGGCGGTCAGGGTCGCGTCGTCCCCGTGGACGGGCCGGTGGTCGGCGTACATGCCGTCGCCGTGCCGCTTCCCGCCGTGCGGGTCGTCCCGCGGGGGTGCGACGTACGCGGCGATGTCGGCGCGATGGCGGGCGGCCGTCCGCACGAGCACGCTCACGCCGGTGAGCAGCCGGGCGTCGGTCAGCGCGGGGAGCGCCGTGGCGACGGCTGCCTCTATGAGCTCGTCCGCGGAGGGGCCGTCGTACGACTTGTCGGCGGCGACCGCGGCCTTCCGCCCGGCCAGTGCCGTGGCGACGGCGTCGAGGAGGGTCGCGATCTGCGCGTCGGTGACCGCGCGCAGGGCGGCCGAGCCCCGCTCGTCGCGCGGGCGCAGGGCGTGCCAGAACGCGGGCGGCGGGACGTACCGGGTGCCGGCGGCGTACTCGCCGCCCTGCTCTCCCAGGGGGACCGATCCCAGCGCGTCGGTGGTGACGGCGCCCGCCGGATAGAACTCGACGGTGCCGCCGACGACGGCGGCGAGGGGCGCGGCTCCGCCCGGCAGCCGCAGGGCGCCCAGCGGTACGGGGTGGTCCCGGCGGCCCGGCGCGACGGCCAGGGTGACGGTCCGCCCGTCGGGGGTTCCGGAGGTGACCCGGCGGTCGGGGTCCTGTCCCTCGGTGCGCACCCAGCGCCCCAGGACGGTGCCGTCGGTGCCGAACGGCGTGGTCTCCAGGCCCGGGAACAGCGGCAGGACCTCGCATTCCCCGGTCACGAGGCGGGCGTCGTCGCGGATTCCCGACTGCAGGAAGGCGGGCAGCGAAGCACGCCCGTGGGTGCCGCCCTCCGGGTCGTACTCGACCCAGCAGTGGTCGCGGCCCTGCTTGCCCTGGCGCCAGTGTCCGGTGCCGTCGCCCAGCACGGGGCGGGTGGACGGCAGGGTGGTGTCGCCCGCGTGCAGGGTGCGGCCGCCGGTGGCGCGGCCGCCGCCGGGCAGCGGCAGCGACGGGGAGCCGACGTCCTGCCCGTTCCACCACTGCGGCAGCTGCTCGCCGCCGAGGGTGAAGGGTTCGCCGGGGCGGTTCGACCAGTACGCGCGCTGCTTGCCGTCCTCCGCCCAGATGACCAGCAGTTCGCCGTCGGTGTACCGGAAGCGGGGGCGCCGCCAGCGGTCCAGGTCGGCGGGCAGGCGCAGCTCGTGTTCGAGCAGCACCCCTTCGGGGCCGACGACGACGGCCGTGTGGCGGTTGGCGAGGACCAGGGCGGGCCAGGCCTCGGCGACCACCATCCAGTGGTGCTGGTCGGACCGGTCGGTGTCGAGCCGCCGGTACGTCTCCTCCAGGGCGGGCCAGCCCAGTTCGTCCAGAACGCCGGCGCGCAGGGAGGCCCCGAGGACCGGCGCCAGGTCGTGGGCGGCGATCCGGGCGATGGCCTCCGCGTTGACCTGGCCGGCGACCGCACGGAAGGACGACAGGCGCCGGAGCGCCGCTCGCGAACCGGGCAGTCCCGCCGCCCCGGTGAGTTCCGCGGCGCGATCGCGCAGCCAGTCGTGGAGCACGGCGCCGAGCACCGGGTGGGCGGCGATCGCGGCGAGCACGGTGTCCTTCGAGCGATGGCCGTTCATGCCGTTCAGCGCGTCGTACAGCAGTCCGCGCAAGCGGGGGCGGCCGGCGACGGCCGTCAGGTCGCGGCGGCCCGGGGTGTCGTCGCCGATCCAGCGCTCCAGCGGGAGGTGGACGTTGGCGCCCGCCGCCGGTTCGGTGACGGGGATGTCCCAGGCGACGCAGGCGTCGAGCAGGTCCAGGTCGGCGCCCGCGTGCCAGCGTCCCTGGAAGAGGTCGACGGGGCGGCCGTCGGCGCGCAGCCGGGGGGCCATGCGCTCGACGAGGGCCAGGGTGCGCGGGCAGCGCTCCGAACTGGACGAGCCGTGCTTGCGGTGCAGGGCCCAGCGGCTGAGCCAGTCCGCGGGGTCGACGCCGTCCGTGCTCTCCGCGTCGGTGAGCAGGGCGTCGGTGAGCAGGGCGTCCGCGCCCGTCTCCGCGAGCAGCGACAGCCAGGCCTCGTCGGCCTTCCGGTCGTCGCCGAGGCCGGTCGGCATGATCTCCAACAGGCGGGTACGGATCTCCGGTCGTGCGGCGGCGAGCGCCACCAGGGGCGGGCGGTAGGCGGTCCAGAACGACGCGGGGGCCCGGACGATGCTCGGTGAGGTGATCAGGTCGCCGACGAAGGCGCTCTCGGCGGTCTCCCGGTCCAGGCCGGCGGCCTTGACGAGCGCGCGGGCGTCCAGCGGCAGGGCGGCGTACGGCGCCATGCCCGCACCGCAGCGTTCGACGGCGAGCTGCCGGAACTGCGCCCAGGCCTCGGCCGGGTCGAGGCGACGCGACAGGTCCTGCGCATGGTCCTTGAGCGCCTTGACGGTCAGGGCCCCGGCGAAGGCGAACTCCAGGAAGACGGCCCGCTGTCGCTCCTCGTCGACCGGCAGGCCGTGGACGCGCTCGGCGGCGCGCGCCTTGCCGAAGAGCGTCGCGGCGTAGGTGCTGTTGTCGTGCTGGAGGAAGACGCGCGCGGCCTGCTCGTAGAACGTCGGCAGGAAGTGCGGTACGGCGCGGCCGAGCCGGGTGGCGAGTGCCTCGAAGCCGTCCTTGGCGGCGCCGGCCCGGGACTTGGCCTGGCGGGCCAGCCGTTCCATGTCCTTGACCAGGGCCAGCGCGTGGTGGCCGTTGGCCGGATCGTTGACGAGGGCCCAGGCGGGGAAGCCCAGTGTCTCGCGGCGCACTTGCCCCACCTCGGGAGCGTCGGGCTCACGGGCGAGTCCGAGGAAGTCCAGTGCCAGGTCCTCGGCCTCGCCCAGGGTGCCCGCCACCAGGCGCACCACGCGCCGTTCGTTCAGGGCCGGGTGGGTGTAGGTGCGGGCGGTGAGGGTGTCGGCGTCGTCGCGGGCGACGGTGCCGGCGCGCAGGATCGCGCCGGCGTCCAGCAGGGCCGCGGCCCGGGTGATGTCGTCGGTGTTCATGCCGCCTGCTCCTCGTCCTCGATGTCGCGTCCCGCGTACAGGGCCGCCGCCATGCGCATGCCTTCCGACCAGGCGACCGGGCCGACTTGTCCGGCGGCCAGTGCCCGGCCTGCGGCGTCGGTCCAGGTCAGCGAGCCGGTCTCGGTCCGCTCGTAGCTGTCGTAGTCGCCGATCCAGATGCGCGCCTCGACCGTCGCGCCGTCCTCGACGACCGGGCATACCGCCTGGCCGCCGCGGGCCCGGTAGCCGAGCTGGGTGGTGCGCCCGTGCAGGAACCGCAGTTCCTTGAAGGCGCCGCCCGCGTAGTCCTCGACTGCGGCGGTCTCCGGGTCCAGGTCCGCCGGGCGGTGCCAGACCTCGCGGAAGAGCTGCTGCACCCGCTGGTCCACCGTGAGTTCGACCGCGAACTCGCGGAGTTCTTCCAGGTCCGCCAGCAGTACCGGGTGCGGGATGCGGACCAGTTCGGGGCTGATGCGCACCGTGTCGCCGTCGAGGTCGACCAGGCCGAGGCCCCGTACGGGGTCGGCGTCACGCAGGAATCCTGCGACTTCGCCGTCCTCGCCCGTGACGACGAGGTCGTACAGTGCGGAGCGCCAGGCCGTGTCCTGCCACACCCGGGCGATGACCGCGACGGGGACGGGCAGCGAGCGCACCATCCAGCGCTCCACGTCGGCGACGCACTGGCGTTCGTGCCGATCCAGCCACTCCACCAGCTGGCGCAGTCCGACCACGGCCGGGTCGTCCGCGAGTTTCCCCGGGACCGTCTTCAGCCGGCGACCCGCCGCATTGCGGCAGACCACTTTCCCGTCGTCGAGGGCGACTTCGTAGTCGCCGGCCGGAACCCACCCCATGTGCTGTCTCCTCGGTCAGACAGCCTGGTCCGGGGCATGGCACGGCATGGCACACCCCCGGTCGCAGCGCCGCCGCGATCACGTTGGTGTGACTCTAGGGGCAGCCTCGGACAATGCTTCCGGCAGCGTCACGGGGAGGGCGGATCACCATCGGGCCGAGTGGCCCCGTGCCTGCGCTGTTCTTGGCTCCGCGTACGGTCTGCGCATGGTTGATCAGAGACCCCCCTTGTCATCGGTGTCCGAATTCGCGGTCTGGGAGCCCGTGCTGCGGCTCATGCTGATCGGCGGCGGCGACACGGACCGGCGTGCCGGCCGGTCGGCCCGCGTCGCGGGACGCATCGGCCAACACGGCTGGAGCCTGGCCCATCGGGGATCCATGTCGTCGACGGCGCGGATCGCGGTGGAGGGCATACAGAGGGCGCTCGCGCGCGGCGGAGTCCAGGAGATCGCGTTCAGGGCGGAGACCCACCCGGACGGAAGGACCACGCTCGGCCTGGTCTGGCCGAGCCCGGCCGTGGAACCCGCCGTGGGTTACCCGGACCTGGGGGTGCTCGTCCTGGCCGACGGCTTCCTTCCCGAGCCCTGGCTCCGCTGTCCCGATCCGGTGCCCGGGGCGGCGCCGGCGCCATCGGCCGATCCGGAACTGCTGGAGCGCACGCTCCGCGAACGGCTGCCGGGTGCCATCGGCGCGACGGAGGAGGAGATCGCTGCCGCCGAAGCTCGCCTCGGTGTCACCTTGTCCGATGAACTCAAGGCGCTCTACCGGGTGACACGCGTGTACGGCGGCGGCGACGGCGACGCCTTCGACTTCGAGGAGGCGGACCGGGCAGGCGGGGCGGTCGGCTGTGAGCTGTCCAGCCTGGAGCACCTGGAGAGCATCGACGGGGCGGTCCGTCACCCCGGCTGGGACATCGGCGCGACGCGTACGGTCAGTACCGCGCCCGATGCCGCCGTGCAGGGCCTGGCCGGCTCGCCGGGCTGGATCGGCTTCGGGAGCAACGGCGGCGATACGTTCACGGTCGACCTGACTCCCGGCCCGGCCGGTTACTTCGGGCAAGTCATCCTGGTCGACCACGAGCAGAGCCTCGGCGCCGAGCTCGTTGCCGATTCCCTCACCGACTTCGTCCTGGGCCGGATGCGGGAAGAACACCGTGACCGCAGCGGAGACAAGCTTCCCGCGGCGGCCAGAGTCGGCACCGGATGCCTGGAGAGCATTCAATCTGCCGCCCACCCCGCCCTGGAGGTCCTGGCCATCGGCACCTGGGACGGCACACCCTTCAGCCTCGCCCCGGTCATGGGACTCCCCCGTCTGCGCACTCTGACCGCCATGCCCGGCACACTGGCCGACCCCCTGGAGGTCGCGGGGCTCATCGACCTGGAATTCCTGGAACTCGGCGCGCACGAATGGCGCATCCTCCTGGACGCCCGAGCCGTACCGCGCACTCTGAAAGCCGCAGCCATCAAGGTGCGGGACCAGAACCACCTGCCCGTCGTGGCCCTCGCCAACGACATCCTGGCCCTCTGGGACCGGCCCCAGATCGTACAAACGCTCCTTACGGGAGACCTCGGCCCCGCAGCCCGGTGATGACGTCGTCGAGAGCTTCGGCGAGGCGAACGGTGTCGTCGTGGGTGAACGGGACGGGCAGTCGGGGAGTTCGGGCAGGGTGATGTGCCGCAGCCTCGTCGTGCACCGTGCCCTCGTACCCCACGCGTCACGGACTGCCCACCGCCGCCGGCTTGTGCGGGTCTCGGAGGCGTCAGGTCTCGCGGGTGCCGTGCAGGAGGCCGGCGCGCTCGGCGCACAGGGCTGCCTGGACTCGTCCGGTGACTTCGAGTTTGGTCAGGATGGTGCTGACGTGGTCCTTGACGGTGCCGTGGGCCAGGTGAAGGCGCAGACCGATGTCCGTGTTCGAGAGGCCTGCCGCGAGGAGAACCAGCACGGTGCGCTCCCGTGGCGTCAGCTGCCCGGTGCGGTCGGTCTCGGGTGTGCGGGTCGTGTGGTGGAGGAAGCCGTCGACGACGACGCGGCTGATGTCGGAGGACACCATGGTCCAGCCGCTCGCGAGGAAGCGGACCAGGGCCGGGAAGCGCTCGGGATCGGTGTCCTTGAGGATGTAGCCGCGGGCGCCGCTGCCCAGGGCGAAGGCGACCAGGTCTCCGGCCGTGTACCGGGACAGGACGCACACCGCCGGCCGGACTGGGCCGGATGGAAGCGGTCGCGATGTTCGCCCATGGGCGGGGCAGTACGGAGGTCGCGAAGGAGTTACGGGTCAGCGTGCGATCGGTTCAGCGGTGGCGTCGTGCTTGGCTCGAGGCCGGCCAGAGCGGGGTCCGTTCTCAAGGCCCGGCGTCCCGGCCGAAGCTGAGTGACGCGGTGTTCGCCGTGCTCGAGGAGGAGCTGGCGAAGGGTCCGGTCGCGCATGGCTGGTCTGATCAGAGATGGACGCTGGCCAGAATCAAGACGTTGATCGGCCGGCGGTTCCACAAGTCCATGACGCTGTCGGGTATCTCGCAGATGCTGCGGAGGCACGGCTGGAGCCATCAGGTTCCGGCTCGTCGGGCCGTCGAGCGTGACGAGGCGGCGGTGGCCGGCTGGGTGAAGGACGTGTGGTCGCACGTGGAACCACCGCGGCGGCGCTCGGGGCCTGGATCGTCTTCGAAGACGAAGCCGGATTCTCGATGACGCCGCCGACCTCCCGCACCTGGGCCCGACGCGGAACCACACCGGTCATCGGGGTCCGTGGACGATCCCAGCGTCGCTTCTCCATCGCAGCCCTGTGCTGCTACAAACCCGGCGAACGCTCCCGCCTCGTCTACCGGCCCAAACGGCATACCGATCACAAGAGCGGAGGTCGCAAGAGCTTTGCCTGGACCGAGTACCGCGACCTTCTCATCGCCGCCCACCAGCAGCTCGGCGGACCGATCGTCCTCGTATGGGACAACCTCAACGTCCACAAAGACCGCCGCACGCGGGCCTTCATCGAGGAGCACGACTGGATCACCGCCTACCATCTGCCGCCCTACGCACCCGACCTCAACCCTGTCGAAGGCATATGGTCCATCCTCCGCAGGACCAGCCAGGCGAACACCGTCTTCACCGACCCCGACCACCTCATGCGCCGGCTACGACACGGCCTACGCCAGATCCAATACCGCAGCGACATCATCGACGGATGTCTCACCGGCACCGGACTCACCCTGACGACACCACGACTACAAGGTCAGTAAGTGAAAGGGTGTTGCCTATCCGGCCGGAGCGGGGAGAGACTGCTTGCGAGCCGAGAGTAGGTGCGCCCGTGGCAGCAGCCGAACCGGAGCACGTCGCCTGGTTGTCCGAGAGGCAGCTGGCCCGAGCCTGGCCGACCATCCGGGCACACTGTCTGGACGCCAGCGCGAATGCCAATGGAGTCCGCAGCAAACTCCATGTAGGGCAGTCCACTTATGGCCCGAGCAAGTGGTGCACGTACCACCCCGCGGACGTCGCCCGGGTGGCCAGGGCGATCGCCGACGGCACCGCGGAGCTCCAGCCGGACTGGCGGAACGACACCCCTGAGGCCAAGCTGCTCGATCAGCGCGAGCGCAGGGAGAACCTGCCCGGTGCCATCGGGTGCGCCCTGCTCGTCGCCGTTCCGTTGGCAATCATCATCGTTCTCCTGATCATCTTGTGGAACGGCTCCGGATCGTCTTAGCCCTCCTACTGGCACTGACCCGCAAGAGCCCGCTCAGTCGAGATCCGCTTCACCGCCCTCCGCCGCAACCGTGCCACCGGCCAGACGTACTGCGGCGAACGGCAGCCCGCCGTACCGGACCCCGGGGCTCAGGAGTGCCCCGCCTGTCTGCGCCTGTGGGCGGAGGAGGAGACCTTCCGCCAGATGTATACCCTGCCCGAGATACGCGCGCACGCGGCAGCACGGGATGCGGATATCCACGGCGTCTTCGAGGAACGAGCGTGGCTGCTGGAACCGGGCGACCGGTACACGCTCTCTGGCTGCGGTGAAGCCCACCATGCGGTCGCCGCCTCCAGGCACCGCTACGACAGCCACATCGACCTCGTCGTCTATCTAACCGGCGAGGACCGCGTCACCGATGCCCGCGTCCACCGCGACCGGCTCCTCGGCATCCAGCGCCCCACCCTGACGACACCACGACTACAAGGTCAGTAGCGGGCGGGGTCCGAGGGCTTCGGGCCGCCTACCCTGCCCAGCGCGTACGTCATGACGGCGGCGACGGCCGCGGTCGCCGCGAGCTCACCCCAGTACGGGCCGATCAGGAACCGGTTGACGAGTACGAGCACGGTGAACGCCACGGTGACGATGATGATTCTGGGCAGCATGGGTGCGGCGTCCTGTCTCACTTGAGGAGGGAGGATATGCAGCCGGTGACCCCGGCCGCGACGGTGTTCACGGCGATCTCCCTGGCCACCTTCTTGTTGACCCGGCCCACGATCAGTGCCGCAGCACCCCCGACACCGGCCCGCAGCAAGCAGTCCTTCGCCGCCTGCGTCATCGGCCGGCCCTCGAGCGCCTTGCAGTACTTCGCCTTGTTCGCCTCATGCTTGTCGAAACAGCACTTGGACACGTTGTACTCCTGCCGCGGATCCACCGCGTTCGCCGGAGCGGCACCGAACGCGACGGCGGCGAGTACCAACGCGGACACAACTCTGATCTTCTTCACTTCATCCCTCAGGTCATACCGGGAACGGAACAAACCTCCCGGTTGGCATGAGCATGGATCCGAGGCCTCCACCTCGGTATCCGCCGAACGTCCCTCACCACCCCCGCCGACCAGCGGGGACACGACACCGGTGGCCGAAAACTGAGTGCGACGGCCCGAAGCCGGGATGCTTGAGCGCTGTGGCCGAGTAGCGCCTTCGCCCCCGCTGAGGGCCGGCCGGCGCGCTAATCGTGTTGACCGCCCCCGGCAGGCAGTGCTGGAGTCGGCACGTGGACAGCATCCCCGCCAACCGGCGGCTCTGGAACCAGATCAGCAGCGCCTACCAGCACGAGCACGACCCGCAGATCGGCGCCGCACCCCGACTGTGGGGCATGTACTCCGTCCCCGACGCGCACCTGCACGCCCTGGGCGACGTCACCGGCAAGCGCGTCCTTGAACTCGGCTGCGGCGCCGGCCAGTGGTCCAGGGCGCTCGCCACCGAGGGAGCCAGCGTGGTCGGACTCGACCTGTCCGAAGCTCAACTCGCCGCAGCAGCCCGCGCGATGGGAGCGGCCCGCTACCCGCTCGTGCAAGGTGCCGCCGAACATCTCCCCTTCGCCGCCGACAGCTTCGACCTGGTGTCCTGCGACTTCGGCGGGCTCAGCTGGGCGCCCCCGCACCTGGCCGTCCCGCAGGCCGCACGCGTCTTGCGCCGAGGCGGACGCCTGGTGTTCAACGTCGCCAGCCCATGGTTCGAAGCTTGCTACGACGAAGCCGCCAGCCGCGTGACCACGACGCTGCAGCAGAGCTACTTTGGGCTGAACACCATCGCCGAAGGCAACGGCGCGACCAGCTATCAGCTCACCTACGGCGACTGGGTCAAGGTCCTGCGCGGCGCGGGGCTCATCATCGACGACCTCATCGAGCCGCGGCCCGAACTCGGAACACCCAACGGCTACAACGAAACCGACCCGCCCGACTGGGCACACCGCTGGCCGGCGGAACTGCTCTGGGTGACCCACAAACCGTAAGTACCGCCGTGCCGGGACGTGAGGGCATCCCCTCGCCGGGCCGGCCATGGGGACCTGCGCGTGTGAATCGGGTGTGGGTCCTACGGCTGCGGCATCTGGAAAGTAGGATCAAGCAATGTCTGACATGACCGAAACCACGCCCGGCTGGCTGTCCACGGATGAGCTCGACGTCGCCAGGGCCCAGATGCCGATCCTGTACGTGACAGCGGTTCCTGTGCGGGTAGACGAGAGCGGGGAAGTCACCGGCATCGGGCTGTTGCTGCGCATGGGCCCGGACGGAACGGTCAGCCGGGCCCTCGTCTCCGGACGCGTCCTGCACCACGAGCGGGTCCGTGACGCGCTGTTGCGTCATCTGGAGAAGGACCTCGGGCCGGTGGCTCTGCCCCGTGTCCCCGCATCGCTCCAGCCCTTCACCGTCGCCGAGTACTTCCCCACTGCCGGCATCACCGCCTATCACGACCCCCGCCAGCACGCGGTGTCGCTGGCCTACGTCGTCCCCGTGGCCGGCGACTGCCGGCCCCGGCAGGACGCGCTGAACCTGGTCTGGTTCAGTCCCCAGGAGGCCGCCGACCTCGCCGTGCACAACGAAATGCCCGGCGGCCACGGCGTGCTGCTGAAGCAGGCGCTCGCGCACACGGGACACACCTACTGAGAGCACCGCGCCACCGCGGTAACACCTCGCCCGGGCCGGGGCTGATCGGGTTGCACAGATACCGGCAAGAAGTCGCTCGCGGCGCTCCACCAAGAGCGCCCTACACGGCCCCGGCCCGGTCAGGATCTCCACAACGTCGGCCACGGCCCGTCAGGTGCCATGGCAGGGCGGCCGGCGGCTACGTCGTCGCGGCGCCTCGGTGGCGAAGACCGCTCACAGCGAGGCAAGCGAGAAGATCACGAAGCCGGTCATCAGGAGTCGCTTGCGGCCCGACCGGTCACCGAGCGCACCCGCCGTGACGAGCAGACCGGACAGAGCCAGGGCGTACACCTCCACGATCCACAGCCGCTCCACCGCGCCGGGCTGGAGAACTGCGACCGGGAAGGGAAGGCGACGCCGAGGATCGTCGTGTCCATCGCGCACAGATCCGGATCCACGCCTTCGCCGGTCTCCGAGCTTGAGGTGGAACCCGGGCCGGAACCAGACCGCCGACACCGGCAGCACGGTCAACGAGTGGATCTTCGTCCAGGCCAAGAACAACCGGTGAGGACTCCCTTGGTACTGACCAGCACCAAGCCCGTGGTCGTTACGGGCGAACATGGGCCAGTTCCGGACCCCACCCCCGATCAGCCGGTTCGCGTCAAGGCGGCGTGCGCCGAGGTGAGGACCGCCTCGGAGAGCTGCGAGCCCTTGGTGGCCCGGGACAGGAGCAGTGCGCCCAGCAGGGTGCAGAGACGGGCGGTCCCGTCCTGATCGTCGGTGGCGAGGAATTCGGCGAACCGGGCCGCCCCCTCGGCGTAGACGCGCTGGGCCTCGGGCCCCCCGTCCTGCCGCGCCATGTCGGTGGCGAGCGCGGCGACCGGGCAGCCGTCCGCCGGGGCGTCGCGGTGCTCGACGGAGAGGTAGGCGTCGATCAGCGCCTGCTGGGCGGCGTCCCGCTGCCCGTCATACTGCTCCAGACCGGCGGTGTGCCGCAGGGCGAGCTCGGCGAAGGCCTGGGCGGTGGCCTCGGCCACGAGCGCCTCCTTCGAGGCGAACTGCTTGTAGAAGGCGCCGTGTGTCAGACCGGCCGCCTTCATCAAGTCGGCAACGCTGACCTGCGTACCCCGCTCCCTGAGGAGCCGGGAGGCGGTGTCCACCACCCGCCTGCGATTTTCCTCCGCCTGCGCCTGCGACACGCGGCCCATGGCCACCTCCCATGTGGATGTCGACTGGCATCTATCGTAGAGCAGTGTTTAGATTGCACCCATAATCTAATTTACGCGGGCCGTCGGACGGCACCCGCCAGGTCGAGGAGCAGGCATGGAACTGAAGAACGCGGTCGCGGTCGTCACCGGCGCCAACCGGGGCCTCGGGCGGCACCTTGCCGCCCAGCTCGTGGAGCGCGGCGCGAAGGTGTACGCGGCGGCCCGCCGCCCGGAGTCCGTCGACCTGCCCGGCGTCACCCCGCTGCGGCTGGACGTCACGGACCCGGAATCGGTACGGGAGGCCGCCCGCATCGCGTCCGATGCGACGCTGCTGATCAACAATGCGGGCATCTCCACCGGCGCGACGCTGATCGGAAGCGACCCGGACGAGGTGCGCCGGGAGATGGAGACCAACTTCTTCGGCCCCCTGACCGTCACACGGACCTTCGCACCCGTCATCGAGGGCAACGGCGGTGGAACCGTGCTCAACATCCTGTCCGTGCTGTCCTGGCTGCACCCGGCCCACCTCGGCTCCTACGCCACCACCAAGGCCGCCGCCTGGGCGCTGACCGGTGCGACCCGCGAAGAGCTGGCACCCCGGGGCATCGCGGTCTCGGCCCTGCACGTGGGCTACATGGACACCGACATGGCCGCCGGCGTCCCCGCCGACCGGAAGGTCTCCGCCGCCGACGTCGCCGCCCAGACCCTGGACGGCATCGAGGCGGGTCTGGCGGAGATCGTCGCCGACGAGCTCACCCGGCAGGTCAAGCAGGGCCTCGCCGCCGCACCGCAGCCGATCGCGGCCTGAGATCCCACCGGATCGAAAACGCCCTGTCCGCGCGTTGCGCGGGCAGGGCGTCTTATGCCTTCGGGTCTTGCGTGACCGAGGGGCGATCAGTCCTTGCGGACCAACTTCCAGCTGATGAAGTCACCCGAGCCGACCGTGAGGGTCCCGTCGGGGAAGGCGAGCGTGGCGCCGTACAGCTCGCCGACTTCGTTGTAGACCGGCGAGGCCGTGAGGATCTCGTCGAGGCCGGGTCCACCGAGTCCTTCGAGCGGCTCGAATGCCCAGGCCTCGGGAGGCCAAGCCCAGTCGGGCAGTGCGGGCCAACCACCAGCCGAGATCTGCAGCGTCCAATCGGTGCCGTTCCACAGCACCGTGGAGCCGCCCGACGCGAGGATCAGCTCGATCCCCTCCGCCCGCCATTCATCGCCCTCGGGCAGGTACCTCAGGGCGTAGGCCGCCGTAAGGGTCACGCCCTGGAGCGCGAAGATCTGCCGGTCGCTCATTTCTTGCAGCTACAGGTCATCGGAGTGGCATTCGAGTACCACTTGTTCAGACCCTTGTCCATGGGGAAGAGGGAAACGAACTCGCCGTTGGCTTTGGTGATCACCAGATCCACGCCCTTGCGGTAGAAGAAGTAGTCATCGGAGCCGCCACCGTCGGGGTTGTAGGGGCCCTGCCGCACGTCCTCGTGGTTCGAGCGGACGTCGGCAATCTTGTCACGGTAGGCCTGACGGGCGGCCTGGTCGCCGGGGTGCGCTCCGTAGTCCTTGGAGTGCTTGCCCCACTTCTTGCCGAACTGGTCTTCCACAATATTGAGTTCCGGGCCGCAGCTCGTGTTGTGCACGAGGACCGGAGTCGTGCCGGCCAGGACGTAGTAGGTGTGGAGGTCGTTCA
Organism: Streptomyces sp. GL_141; assembly: GCF_057834385.1. Taxonomy (NCBI): domain Bacteria; kingdom Bacillati; phylum Actinomycetota; class Actinomycetes; order Kitasatosporales; family Streptomycetaceae; genus Streptomyces; species Streptomyces sp. GL_141. Next base: position 8,707,472 of record NZ_CM174402.1, on the reverse strand, counting down.
CCGTGAGGTTGTATGCGGGGGCGAGTCCCGTCCAATGGCGGACGTTGCCGATCTCCGCTGTGCTGCCCTCGGGCGTGCGCAGGGTGTCCTGCGGGGTGAGGTCGGCCGCAACCTTCCACGCCCTGGCACTCTCGGACCAGAGCGGATGGTGGCTGGTCGCAGTGAGCGAACCGCCGCCGTCATTCGGAGCGAGGGTGATGTCGGTGAACTCGCGGTCGTCCGGGGTGTAGATCGTCGCGTCGACCCGGCGCGAACCGGTGACACCCGTGTTCGGGTCAGTGGCAAGAACCTCGTCGCCGGTCTTGACCTGCTCGATCCGGCGAGTGGTCCCGTCACCCATCAATACGGGTGTACCGGCCGGGAAGCTGTTCGTCGGCTTCAGGCACGGCGGGAGCTTGCCGTACTTCGTGCCCTTGGCAACGCTCTCGATGCCGTCGTAGAGCTTTCCGGCGATCTTTATCTTGCCGATCGGCAGGACGCCGGCCGCGGCCATGACGCAGCCGCCGAGCGAGGGCTCCTTGATGCACTTCTCGATGTCGGCGGCGCCGGAGAGCTCCCACGCGACCTTACCCAGGATCTTGGCAAGTTCCGCGTCGGGCTTGCCGATCACGATCTCGTAATCGTCCCGGTTCAGCGCGCACGGCGGGAGGTGGTCACGGTTGTACGGGATGATGCAGGGCTTCTTCTTGTTCTTCTCGGCCTCTGCCTGCTGCTTGCGCGCCTCCTCGGCCTTGCGCTGCGCTTCGGCGAGTTCCGCCTCGCGCTTCACCTTGACGTCGGCCCAGGCCTGGGAGGCCGCTGCCTCTGCCTCGACCTTGCTCTTGCCGGCCTGGACGGCCGATTCCTTTGCACGAGCTGCGGAGATGTCCGCCTCGCGCGCCGATTCGCGGGCGTAGTTCGCGGAGAAGGCTGCCTGGGCGGCGGACGCCTCGGCGTCGTCGGCCGCACGGTTGGCACTGTTCGCCGCGTTGCGGGCGGTGACTGCCGAGGCCTTGGCCTGATCTGCGCTCTTGGTGGCCGCAGTGGCGGACTTTTTGGCGTCGGCGGCGTAGCCGTTGGCCAGGACGACGGACTTGTCGGCTTCGGCCGCCCACTTCTTGGCGTCGGCCTCAGCCTTGTTGGCTCGGGCCGCAGCCTCGGCGGCACGCCAGCGGCTGGCCTGGGCATTGGCCGAGATGATCTCACCCTCGGAGAGCATCCGGCTGATCTGGAAGCGGTGGTGATCGGTCAGGTCATCCTTGCGGGCCGCCGCGTACTGGCCCGAGACGACGAACTCGTGAAGCTTCGCGGGTGTACCCGCCAGGGCTGCCTTCGCAGCGGCCCTCAGCTCGGCGTTGGTCTCGCTACCGTCGTCCGCATCCTTCTTGTTGGCCAGAGCAGAGACAACGACTTCTTCATCACTCAGCCGGGCACCGTACTGGCCGACCTCCAGGAACGTGGCCAGCGCCTTGCCGGATCCATCGGCCAGGGCGGCCTTGGCATCCCTCTTGACGCTCGCGCCGCCGTCGTTGTTCACCTTGGACACGGCGACCGCGAGGTCGTCCGCGCCCACCGCGTACTGGCCGGTGGTGTAGAAGTCGGAGATCTGCTCAGGGGTGCCCTTCAGAGCCGTGACGGCACCCGCTCGCACGGAGGCGTACGGACTGCTCACGCTCAGCTGTACGACACGGTCGCGGTTCTCTTCCAGACCGGACTTCTTCCAGCCGGTCCGCAGATACTCCAGGACCTCGGCGTCCGTGCCGCCCAGGGCACGCGCCGCCGCTTCCTGGTTCCAGGGACCGCGGAGGTTGAAGGCGTCCAGGGCGAACTTGCGACCCTTGGCCGCGGTGGCCGCAACGTCCACGTTCGGCTTGGCCGCCTCGGCGGCCAGCGCCTGGGCCGTGGTGTCCAGGGCGCGCGCGTCGCGGGCGACCTCGGCGGAAGCCGAGATCAGGCGCTGGGTCTGTTCCTTTTCCGAGCGGGCCCGCTCCAGAGCCGCTTCGGCCCGTGAGGTCAGCTCCTCCTTCTCGACGTCGAGAGCGACCAGGTGAACCTGCTTGGCGGTGTTCACCGCCTTCGTCGCGGTCTCCGCCGCGACTCGCGCGGCTTCGGCCCAGGTACGGGCATCCGCTGCGGCTTGAGCCGCGTCCCCCGCGTACTTCGCGGCGAGCTCGGCGGCCGCGGCCGCCTTCTCCGCGTGGATCGCGGCGGAGCGTGCCGCGTCGCGGGCGTCGAAGGCCTGCTGGGCCGCGCGGCGGGCGAGCGCCCCGGCGTTGTTCGCCGCACGGTTCGCGGCATTCGCGTGCCGGCGGGCCTCAGCGGCCGCGTTGCGGGTCTCAGCGGAGAACACACCGGCCGCCTCGGCATACCGGTTGGCATCCTCGGCCGACGTCGCCGCTGCGTTCGCGTGGTTACCCGCACTGCGAGCACCATCCGCGGCTATGCCCGCGGCCAGCGAAGCCTCACCCGCCTTCTGCGCGGCATCCGCCGACGCCCGCGTCAACAGCGCAGCATCTCGCGCGTCCTTGGCGGCACGGTTGGCCGCCTCCGCCTTGGTCGCGTCACCAGCTGCGGCGATCGCGGAGTTGTAGGCATTGTTCGCCGCGGTCGCCGCCAGGGAAGCAGCATTCGCGGTCTGCGCGGCAGCCAGGGCAGCGGTGCGGGCCGCACGGTTCGCCGCGTTCGCCGAACCGATCGCCAGCTGGGCCGCGGCCGAGGCCTCACGCGCCGACTGCGCGGCCTGCTTCGACTTGTAGGCGGCCCGGCCGGCGTCCTTCCCGGCCGCCTCCGTCTCCTTGGCCGCCTTCAGCGCGGCGATCCTGGCATTGTCGGCAGCATCGACAGCCTTGGCTGATGCCGCCTCCGCCTTCTTCGTCGCCGCTTCCGTCTGGATCCCGGCCTGCTTGGCCTGCTCGGTCAGCTGCGCGATCGTCGCGTGCTCCTGGTCCCGGTTCCGGGCGACGAACTGCCCTACCTCCAGGAACTCCGCGATGTCATCCGCCGAACCCCGCAGGGCGTTCTTGCCCGCGAGCTTCACGTTCGGGCCACCGGAATTGATCAGCTTCGAGACCGCGACCTCGTTGTCGACCTCCCGTGCCTCGTACTGGCCCGACTCCAGAAACTTCGCAACGGCGTCGGGACCGGCCTTGAGCGCGGCCTTGCCCGCCTCCTTGACACCCGGACCACCGAAGTTGATGACCTGCGACGCCTCGACCTCGCGGTCCTCGGCCAACGGCTTCTGCCAGCCGTTGCGCATGAACTCCTGAAGTTCCTCGGGAGTGCCCTTGAGAGCTGTCTTCCCGGATGCACGGACCGCCGGACCACCCGTGCGGAAGATCCGGCTGGCGTCGATGTAGTCGTCGTCGTACTGGATCGTCGGCATCTCGGCGAGGAACGCCTTGACGTCGCCGTCGGTCCCCAACAGGGCCTTCTGTGCCGCTGCCTGGATTCCGGCGCCGCCGTGCTTCCAAGCCTGCACGACATACGAGCGGTCAGACGAAGGCTCGTCCGTACCGTCCCAGTCCGCAGCACCGGCAGGCGCGGCTCCCAGCAGGCTCACGGTCAGCGCCATGGGCAACGCGACACCGCAGAAGCGGCCGAGCGCCCTTCTCACACTTCCGGGCGGTGTGACGGAGCCCACGGCCCCGGATATATGCGTTCGCCGTCGCATACGGCTTTCCCCCTGTCTCCATGATGTCTTCGCTTTTGCATGGACATGCAAAGGCGCACTCCAGCCGACGACGTCGCGGCGAGGCGCTCTGAGGTAGCGAAGAAAGTGGCAGTCTGTCCGATTTTGGTCGATGAAGTACCCCAAAAGGCCCGATACGACCGGGGGTTGGGAAACTGCCAAGATCTTACATGTGCTTTACTTGCGCTAACTTACCGGGGGGTATCGCAGCCTCCCGCCACCATGTACGAAGGAAAATCGTGGCGATATCACGTGCCCGCAAGGCACTCCTCACCGGTCTCGTCGGCGCGACGGCCGCCCTCGCCGGGATCGCGAGCCTGGGCGTCGCGCATGCGGGCCCCCAGGCCCCCGCCGCCGTCTCGGCGACCGAGATGCCCCTCACCGTCGAGGACTTCTCCTACCCGGACGCGGCCCGCATCCTGGCCGAGCAGAAGATCACCCTCAAGCGCGGCGACGGCAACATCGTCTTCGTCGACTGCGCCGCCGGGACCCCTGACATCACGGTCAAGTCCCGCATCGCCCAGAAGAACTTCTGCTTCGACGTCATCGGCAGCAAGGGCTGGCTCACCCTCGAGCTCCCCGACGCGTTCGGGATCTGGACCGAGGCCCACCCGGTCCAGGCCAAGATCACCGCAGACGGCCAGGAAACGGTCGTCGACGCACCCGCCAACGACTACAAGCCCTTCGGTGAAGCCGGCGACTCCGGCACCCCCTCGGTCCTGGTCGAGCTCCGCGTCACCAGCTGAACCCGGCCGTAAGGCCAGTCGGCCCTGCGGCCAGCCGCGGCACGACACCCCATGGCGCCTGCCGCCCACGTTCCCTCGAAGCTCACAGAAGACCAGGAAGCCCCATGTCCCACATACCTCCGCGCACCAAGTGGACGGCCGCGGCCCTGACCATCGCAGTCGCCTCCGCGCTCGCGCCCGCCGGCGCGGCCCTGGCCTCGGTCGGAACCCCTGCGCCCGCCGGCCAGTACACCTACACCGCCAAGCTCAACATCGGCGACGAGGCCAACAGCCGTGCCTGCTCCGCCGTCCTCGTCCACGCCAACTGGGTCCTGACCGCGACGAGCTGCTTCGCGAAGACCCCCGGCGCAGCGGTCGTGGCCGGGAAGCCGGCGCTGAAGACCACGGCCAAGATCGGCACGACCACGCTCGACGTGGTCAAGATCGTGCCGCGCGCCGACCGTGATGTGGTGCTGGCCCGGCTGTCCAGGCCCATCACCGGCGTGGCCCCCATCAAGATCGCCGCTGCGCAGCCTGCCGTGAACGCGGCGGTGACGGCGGCCGGGTTCGGACGTACGAAGACCGCCTGGGTGCAGTCGAAGGTTCACACCGCCGCCTTCGGCGTCGCCTCCGCGGACGCCACGACGCTGGCTCTTGCCGGCAAGGGCACCGACTCCATCTGCAAGGGCGACACCGGTGGCCCGCTGGTCAACGGCAACGGCGAGCTGGCCGGCATCAACAACCGGTCCTGGCAGGGCGGCTGCCTGGGCACCCCCGCCACGGAGACCCGCACCGGCGCCATCGCCTCGCGCGCGGACGGCCTCCAGGACTGGGTCCGCAAGACCGCCTTCCACGCCCCGGGCGACATGAACAACGACGGTGTTGCCGACCTCGCGGCGATCTGGGGCGACGGCAATCTCTACCTCTACCCCGGGGACAAGGCCAAGGGCCTGGCCGGCACCAGCGTCGCGCAGCTCGGCGGCACCACCTGGGCCACCGCCAAGCAGCTCGCGGCCGGCGACTTCAACGGTGACGGCATCTCAGACCTGATGTCCGTCTGGAACGACGGCACCCTGCACCTCTACAAGGGTGACGGCAAGGGCAAGATCACCGACGGAGTCACCGTCACCGAGGGCGCCAGCAGTTGGGGACCCATCAAGCAGTTCACGGCCGGCGACTTCACCGGTGACGGGATCGCCGACCTCATGGCCGTGTGGACCGACGGCACCCTGCACCTCTACAAGGGCAAGGGCGACGGCCAGCTCGCGTCCGCGGTCACGGTGACCACCGGCGGCAGCACCTGGGGCACCGTGAAGCAGCTGCCCGCCGGCGACTTCAACGGTGACGGCATCGCCGACCTCATGGCCGTCTGGACCGACGGCACCCTGCACTACTACCCCGGTGACGGCACCGGCCAGATCGGCGACGGAGTCGCGGTCCCGCTCGGCGGCAGCACCTGGGGCACGGTCAGGCACATGACCGCCGGCGACTTCAACGCCGACGGCATCGCCGACCTCATGGCCATCTGGACCGACGGCAGCCTGCACCTCTACAAGGGCGACGGCAAGGGCGGCATCACGGACGGCATCGACATGATGGGCGGCACCAGCTGGAAGACGATGCTCCACCTCAGCTGACCCACACGCCGCCATAGAAGCATTCGGCTGCCGGACCCGGGAGAGTCGCCCCGGGTCCGGCAGCCACGGGACCCTCTCAGTCAAGGGCGACCCCGGCAACAGCACCTCGCTGGCACCTCTGAGCCGAGCCTCCTTGACCTACCGGCATGGCCTCCCGAGCTCGACGATCCCGAGCCGCCGTCTGCAGCAAGAAGGGCCGGCAGTGTGCCCTGGCGCAGCGAGCTGCCGACCTGGCGGTCTGCGCACACGGCAACGGATGTCCACACCGCCAAGCTCACCATCGGCGACGAGGCCAACAGCCGCGCCTGTTCCGATGTTCTCGTCGACCCTAGCCGGGTCCTGACCGCGACGAGCTGCTTCGCGAAGACCCCCGGCGCGGCGGTCGTGGCGGGGAAGCCGGCGCTGAAGACCACGGCGAGGATCGGCGCGGGCACGACCACGTTCGATGTGATCAACGTCCAACCGCACGCTGACCGCGGCGTCTCGCTCGCCAAGCTGTCCAAGCCGGTCACGGGCAGCATCACCCCCATCAAGCTCGCCGCCGCGCAGCCTGCCGCGGGAGCTGACGGCGATGAGCTTGTGCGCCTGGGCCCCCGCTGGACACGTCGGTCCAGCGGGGGCCGGAGCGTTGCGGTGGAACGTACCTTCGGTCAACCGGCGGCTGATGACCGCCGTGCACATCACCAGGGCACTACGCCGGCGTCATCGAAGAACCTACCGGTCGGGCCGCCGTCGGGCAGGGTCGCAAGTTTGACGGCGATCGCCGCGCCCTGTTCGGGGGTGCGCACACCGCGGAAGCCGTTCAGGTCGGTCGCGACATAGCCGGGGCAGCCGGCGTTGATCAGGATGTTCGTGCCGCTCAGCTCCCGGGCGTACTGGAGGGTGACGGCGTTCAGGAACGTCTTCGACGGCGCGTACGCCGCGGCCACCGGACCGGTCGTCTGCTCGCCGGCGGTTCCCGACTGCCGGGCGAGGGAGCCGACACTGCTGGACATGTTCACGATCCGCGGGGAGGCGGAGCGGCGCAGCAGAGGAAGCATCGCGTTGGTGACGCGGATGACGCCGATCACGTTGGTCTCCACGACCGTCCGGATGATGGCGGGATCAACCCGGGTGGGCTCCTGCGGCATGCCGCCGGTGATGGCGGCGTTGTTGACGAGCACGTCGAGACGCCCCGCCCGTTCCTCGATCAGCCGTGCGGCGGCGGTGGCGCTCGCGTCGTCGGTCACGTCCAAGGGCACGCCGAACGCGTCGACGCCAGCCGCGCGCAGTCGCGCCACGGCGGCCTCACGGCGCTGATCGTCGCGAGCGCCGACGCCGACGCTCCAGCCGAGAGCGCCCAGGCCCGCGGCGACTTCATAGCCGATTCCCTTGTTCGCGCCGGTGACCAGCGCAATCGTTCGTTCGCTCATAGGGCCATGCTGCCCGCGGGTCCCGGTGGGGGTCCAAGACCGATCGGGTGGGCAACGATACCGTCCGGGTATTGATCTGGAGTAGCGTGTCCGCGTGGAGACCCGGGAACTGCGGTATTTCATCGCCGTCGCTGAGGAGCTGCATTTCGGGCGCGCCGCGCAGCGGCTCGGGATCGCGCAACCGCCCCTGTCGCGGGCGATCCAGCAACTCGAACGCCGACTCGGGGCGCAGCTGCTGGATCGCACCAGCCGCACCGTCACGCTGACCGAGGCCGGCTCGGTGCTCTTGGTCGAGGGCCGAGCGGCTCTCGACGCGGTCGACGCCGCCGAGCGCCGGACTCGCCGCGCAGGCCGTTCCGTGACCGGCCGTCCGGGCCTGACCCTGGTCACGAAGGCCAGTGCGTCCAGAGAACTGCTGGCCAAACTGCTCGACGCGTACGCCGCCGAACCCGGCTCGGTCCCCGTCGAGGTCATCCTGTGCGGTCCGGCCGAGCAGGAACGACTCCTGCGCGAAGGCCGGGCCGACGTGGCGCTGCTGCACCGGCCGTTCGACTCGACGACCGGGTTCCACACCGAAGACCTCAGCACGGAGGGCCAGGTCGCGGTCCTGCCGGCCGGGCATCCGCTCACCGTCCGGACTCATGTGCTCATGGCCGACATCAGCGGGCTGCCGGACCTGCCCCTCCCCCGCTGGCCCGACCCCGACGGCACCTACCCGCCCGGCCCCGGTCCGCAAGTCCGCGACCAAACACAGCTGTTGCAGCTCGTCGCGCTCGGCCGCGCGTGCGCGGTCACACCGGAGTCCTGCCGAGCCCAGCTGCACGGTGACCTCGCCGCCGTGCCCGTGCTGGACGCGCCGGCAGTCACCACCGTCATCGCCTGGCCCCCGCACAGCCGCTCCACGGCCGTCGCCGACCTTGTCCGTACTGCGACGCGTCTCCAGTAGTCCCCACACGCCGGCCGGGTTCCGCCCATCGCGGCCCGGCTCACGGAGCGGGCGGAGGGGCTTGTCCCGCTGACCGTCAAGCCCCGAGATCCAGGGGCATGCCCCGCCGGGCGGGGTGGGGCCTACTGGGACCAGGCTCCGACGGGTGCCGGAAAACGATCGCAGGAGCTCGGGACGGACGGGCCTGGACATCAGGGAGTCAGCCGTGGCGATGGTCGGACTGTTCTGGATCACCGAGGATTCCGTGTACGTGGGTTCCCCGCCGAATGCAGAGGGGCACTGCGTCCGCATCACCTCCGAAGGGGTGCAGGCGCGGGGCCCGGACCGCATCCGGACATGGCCGTGGTCGGTCCTGCGCTCCGCGTGCATGGAGGCCGTACCCGCCCAGGGCGACGCACGGGGCGTAGGCCGCTTCCTGGCAGCGGTGCTCGAAGCGGTGGTCACGGTTTCGTCCAGCTATGGGGACGAGGAGCCGCCACAGATGTTCCTGGTCCTGGAGACGGAGGACGGGACGGAGGAGGTACCGGTGTCGGCGGCGACCATGGGCTACGGCTCGCGGGAGATCGTCCTGTCCCAGCACCTCCTGGCCCACCTTCGGGAGGGCACGGCGGACCTCGGAACCCTCACGGCCTGGAGCCGGGAGCGCGGAGGTGGCACACCGAAACCGCGCGAGCGCGAAGCCCTCCTGCGGGAGTGGACACACGCGTGAGCCCGGTGGCCCGCGGCGGAGCCACATGCTAGACGAGACGCATCGTCTTGCTGTGGTGGGGGTATGGCTTTCTACTCGTCACCAAGTCCTACGGCACCCGGACCGTTCTCGACCAGGTCTCGTTCACCGTCCGCCCGGGCGAGAAGGCCGCCGTCATCGGTGAGAACGGCTCGGGTAGGTCCACCCTGCTGCGGCTGCTCGCCGCGGCCGAAGCCCCGGACGCCGGGGCGATCACCGCCAGCTTCCCCGGAGGCACCGGTCATCTCGCCCAGACCCTCGATCTCGACGCGGACTGCACCGTGCAGGATGCCGTCGATCTCGCGCTGGCCGAACTGCGCGGCATGGAGCGCTCGCTGCGTACCGCCGAGGAGCGTCTCGGCACGGCCTCGGAGGAAGAACTCGCCGCGTACGGCGATCTGTCGGTCGCTTTCGAGGAACGCGGCGGGTACGCGGCGGACGCCCGAGTGGACGCCTCCATGCACGGACTCGGGCTCGCCGGGATCGGCCGCGAGCGTGTACTCGGCTCGCTCTCAGGGGGTGAGCAGTCACGGCTCGCGCTCGCCTGTGTACTGGCCGCCGCTCCCGGGCTGCTGCTCCTCGACGAGCCGACGAACCATCTCGATGCGGTCGCGGCGCGGTGGCTGGAGGAGCACCTGCGCGCGCACCGCGGCACGGTCGTCGCGGTCACCCACGACCGCGGCTTCCTGGAGCGCATCGCCACCACGATCCTGGAGGTCGACCAGGACGCTCGCACGGTTCACCGGTACGGCGATGGCTGGGCGGGCTACCGCACCGCGAAGGCGACCGCCCGACGCCGCGCAGAGCAGGAGTACGCCGACTGGCTCGAGGAGGTGGCCGGTACCGGGGAACTGCTCGAAGCCGCCGGCAGGCGCCTGGCCGCCACCGGCAAGGACCCGGGGCAGGGCTTCGGCAAGCACCGTCGCTCGCACGAGGCCAAGCTCGGCGGGCAGGTACGGTCCGTCCGGGAGCGGCTGGCGCACCTGCAGCGCAATCCCGTGGCCGCACCGCCGAAACCGCTGCGTTTCACGATGCCGCCGGCCACGGCGGGCGACGGGCATCCTGCCGACCGTCCGCTCGCGGAGCTGGGCGGCGTAGCCGTCGGCGAACGGCTGCACCTGGACGGGCTGGTGGCGATCGCGCCTGGGCAGCGGCTGCTGGTCACCGGCGAGAACGGGGCGGGCAAGACGACACTGCTGCGCCTCCTGGCGGGCGACCTGGAACCGGATGCGGGGGCGGTGCGCCGCCCTGCCCGGATCGGGTACCTGCCGCAGGAGCTGCCGACGCGCCCCACACGGCTCCCCCTGCTCGCCGCCTTCGCGGCCGGGCGGCCCGGGCTGCCGCAGGAGTACGCCGAGCAGCTCCTCACACTGGGCCTGTTCCGCGAGGAGGACCTGCACGTCGAGGTCACGGCGCTGTCGGCCGGCCAGCAGCGGCGTCTGCAGCTCGCGCGCCTCGTCACCCGTCCGGCGGACCTCCTCGTCCTCGACGAGCCGACGAACCACCTCGCGCTCGACCTGGTCGAGGACCTGGAGGAAGCACTCGCCGCCTATCCGGGTGCAGTGGTCGCGGTCTCGCACGACCGCGGCTTCGGCGAACGGTTCCACGGGGTGCGGCTGGAGCTCCACGGTGGCCGGAGGCACCGACCTGGTGAGGGCCCGCGGCAGTTCATCGTTCGCTGAGGCACTCCGCCGGGTGGGCGGTTGCGCGCCACGGTGGAGCGCCCACGTCGTTGCACCAGCATGACCGATTTCATGGTGCAGATCTCCGCCGACTGGCTCGCCCGCGTGTTCCTCTCACTCCGCCGCGGTACGTCCGACGATGCGCACGCGCTCGCGGGCGAACTGCAGCAGTTCACGGAGAAGCCCGGCCAGCGGGTGCCTGTCCCGAGAACGACGGTGCTGCGTACGGAACTCGCCCTGCGCAGGGAAATCGAGGCCACCGGCGAACACGCTCGGCGCGCGGAGCTGTCCGAGCAAGCCGAGTACCTGGTCAAGACCCGCCTGGTCGGCTGACGGGCTTCCGCCCCCGACCTCGGTCGGGGGCGTGGCCGCCGAGCCGGGTAAGGCGCGCGGCAGCAACAGGTTCAGCTCCTGTTCACGCCCAGCACGCAATGCCTCCCTACCCTCCCCCTGTCCAGCATTCGCAGTGGAAGGGAAACCCGGTGTCCTTCACCGCTTCTGTCCGTACGGCCGTCCTGCCCGCCGCCGCGTTGGCCGCCCTGGTCATCCCGGCCGCGCCCGCGCACGCGGCGGCCGTCTCCGTCAACGCGAGCGTGGAGACCACGCCGGTCTCGCACAGCGGGGACGCCGCCGACGACCCGGCGATCTGGGTCCACCCGACCGACCCCGCCAAGTCCGTGGTCGTCGCCACGGACAAGAAGGGCGCGCTGGAGGTCTACGACCTGTCCGGCACCCGGATCCAGCGGATCAGCGGCGACTACGGCAACAACGTCGACCTGCGCGGCAACATCGTCGTCTCCGCGGACGACGAGGCCGCGGGCGGCAACGGCGCCATGCACATCTACCGCATCGACCCCGTGAGCCGACAGCTCAAGCACCTGAAGGACGTTCCGACCGAGGTCACGGCCCACGGCATCTGCCTCTACACGTCCCCGGCCTCCGGGAAGCTGTACGCCTTCCCCAACTCCACCTCAGGCCGGGTCGAGCAGTGGGAGCTCGCCGTGAACGGCGACACCGTGAACGCGACGTCGGTCCGCCTGTGGGACGCGGGTTCCGCCGTCGAGGGCTGCTACGCCGACGCGAGCACCGGAAAGCTCTACCTCGGCGAGGAGGACGTCGGCGTCTGGGTGTACGGCGCCGAGCCCACCGCCGGCACCTCCCGCACCAAGCTCGACTCCACCGGATCCGGCGGCCACATCACCGCCGACGCCGAGGGCATCGCCGCTGCGGGCAACCGGATCTACGTCTCCTCCCAGGGCAGCAACGACTTCACCGTCTATGACCGCACCACCCGCGCCTACCTCGGCCGCTTCTCCGTCGCCAACGGCACCGCGGCCGACGACTGCGAGGACACCGACGGCATCGACGCCACCGCGGCCAACCTCGGCCCCGCCTTCCCCCAGGGCGTCTTCATCTGCCAGGACGGCTCCAACGGGACCCCCGGCAGCAGTGGGAACCAGAACTTCAAGTTCGTCCCGCTCCAGCTCATCACCGCGCACTTCGCCTGAGCACCGGTGAACCCCAGGCCCGGGCAGCACACGCGCAGCCCGGGCGGTCCTCCGGTACGGACGCGGAAAGACGGCCGGAGGGCCCAGCCCGCGGCCCCTCGGCGGGTCCTGGTGCGCCGTAGCGGTCGGCCGCACGGTCAGCGCTTCTGCGGGCCCTCCTGCGAGGCGGGCCGCCGGCCGGCGAGGGCCGCCGCACTGCCCAGCAAGGCCAGCGCGAGGAGCAGCGGCGCCCACGGCGTCCCTGAGTCCTCCACTTCCGGAGAGACCCTGCGGCGCGGGTCGTAGGAGACCTGGATCCGTCCGCCCTCGGATGCCAGCCGGCGGTCGCCCTTGAGCTCGCTCGGGTAGCCGTCGGGGCAACTCAGCACGTGGCGGTAGACCGTCCTGGGCGGAGGGGCGCCCTCACCCGAGGAACCCTGGGTCTTCTCGTCCACCTCGGTGACGACGCAGTCGGCGACCGCCCCACGCACGGCCATCCGGTCGGCCAGGGCCACCAGCGTCAACAGCCCCAGCACCAGCAAGATCGCCCCGAAGACGCCGGCACTGCCCTGAACGAGCCTGAGATACGCGACCCAGGCGGCCACGAGCATGACCGCACCAACGGCGACGGCGGCCGTCATCGACGGCGCGGCCGCTCCGCCCAAGGACCACCAGGCCCAGCCGTACACGACGGACGCCGCGAGCACCACGAACAGAGCGCCACCCGTACGTGCCCGAGGTTCTTTCCCCTCCATGCCCACCACCCCCGTACGGGGACGCCGGCAGCCTCGACCCGGTTGCCGACCCGGCTCCTGGTGGAGGACGGGTCAGTCCGGCGGGCTGAGGCGGACGGCCGGGCGGCCGTCCTGTTCCGGGGACAGGAACTCCTGGAAGACCCTGGCGGAGCGCGGGTTCTCGCTGCACTGCCACACGCCGTGCGGGCAGTAGTCGGTGATGCTGTGGTAGAGCGGGCGGTGGTCGGCGATCCATCGCAGCATGTCCCGCATGTACTCGGGGTTGTCGCCGTTGCGGAACAGCCCCCACTCGGGGTACGAGATGCGCTTGCGGTGCGCCCTCGCGAAGTCGACCTGCTGCTGGAGTCCGTAGGGCTGGGTGATCTGCTCGTCGAAGGAGTGGCCGGGCGGCTGGTCGTAGGAGTCCATGCCGATGATGTCGACCACGTCGTCGCCGGGGTAGCACCTGGTCCAGGCGATCGCGTCGCTCCCCCGGTTGGGGGCGAAGTCGAAGCGGAACCGTTGGCCCTTCACCGTGCGCATGGCGCCCACGATGCGCCGCCAGTATCCCTTCCAGTTCTCGGGGTCGGGCCGGCAGCGGTGAGTGTAGTTGAAGCCGTTCATCTCCCAACCGAGCACGATCACCGTGTCCGGCAACCCGAGGGCGACCAGCCGCTTCGCCAGCCGCTGGAAGTGGTGGTCGTGCCCGCCCCGCGCGCCGGCCCGGATCAGCTCGGTGACCCGGGCGTCGGAGACGCCGGCCTCATTGCGTTCCTGCATGGGCACGTTCAGGACGAACAGCCGATCGGCTCTCGCCCTGCGCCAGCGTGCCCAGCTGTGCAGGGAATCGGGCGCCCCCTCGATGTTGGCCCAGGTGTCGCCCGGCAGGTACGTGTGTCCCGCACGCACGTCCGTACCGCCGAGCCAGTGCGAGAGTCCCTCCATCCTGTCGACGCCGGGCGAGCCGTAGTGGAGGTAGGCGCCCACCGCGACGTCGGGCCGGGCGTCACCGCCGGAGGCCTGTCGCGGCGGCGGGGCGAGGGTGCTCCCGGTGACCAGCAGGCCGACGGCGACCGTGCTCATGCAGGCGCCCGCTACCCAGCGGCTTCTTCGGGACATGACGCCTCCACATGCTCCGCGAACGATGTGTCCAGCCACGGTAGGCATCTCATCCGATGCGCGGCCCGGCCCGGTTCCCGATGCTGCGCCGTTCGCGGCAACCGACCGCCCTCGTTTGACCCAACCAGGTGAACGTCGCCGCCCGGAGCCTCGCGAAGGACGGCTCCCCGCCGGTCTGCGGCACCGGCGAGAAGCTCAGGGGTGCGCTTCACCGACCGCTCGGTCCGGCCTTCCCGTGCGGCCGGCTGAGCGAGGTTCCAGCCGGAGCACCACGGCACGGCCTGCGAGGGGCAGGGCTCGGCAGGTCGTCGTCACGAGGGGACGGGATGGCCAAGGTGTTCCGTGGGGCCGGCGAAGGACAGGAACAGGGTCCGGGTGGCGAGCAGCCAGACTCCGTCCACCTTGCGGAAGGTGTCTTCGTAATGCCCCACTTGAGTCGGGGGCCGGGGCGGCACCATGCCCTCGGAGTAGCCGTCGACTCGGTACGTGGCGAAGTAGGTGGTGGCAGTGGCCGTGTCCGGAGAGGCCACGGTGACCAGGATGTTGGTGCACATCCGACGCGACAGCCGGTCCGCGGGCCGACCGTCGAAGTAGCCGCGAAGGGTCTCGCGGCCTGCTATGCGGCGGTCCCCGGCGGGCCATTCCCAGACGCCGTCCGGCGTGAACAGGTCCGCCACCGAGCCCGGGTCCCCGAGGTCGAGTTGGTGCACGAACTCGATGATCAGTCGCTCACAGGCCCGCTCGGCGATCAAGCGTTCCATCGCGCCAAGAGTCTCAACATCCATGATCAAGTCCTATCAGACCCCGCGACCTGCGCGACGGGGTGTCCGGCGAGAAGGCGCTGGGCCAGGATCCGGCTGCCGTGATCAGTCAGTTGGGCATTGCGGTGGGGCGCGATGACCTCCGCGCGCGGTGCGGTCAGCAGCCTGCGGGGCGTGATGGGGAGCGGGTGAACAGGTGCGCTTGCCTCACCCCGGCCTTGCGCAGTTCGTCGGCCACGATGCGCAGAGCGGTGCGCGCCATGTGCGGATACATTCCGTCCTTGCAGTCCATCCACACGCGGGGCACCGTCTCGTCGAAGCCGACGAAGTTCGGGCTGTAGAGCTCCGTGGTGTCAAGGACGTCGTCGGCCTCCTCCTCTGAGCATTCGCGGCCGTCCTCGAACACGTACGGCAGGCGAAGGCTCGCGGCGGTGAGCGCCGCGATCGCCCCGGCCGGGTCGCTCGACTCGACGGCGATCTCCCAATCCTGGCGAAACAACTCGGCGCCGCCCCCCAGGATGCGCAGCGCATCCGGATCCACCGTGATGCCACCCGGTTCGCTCTCCGAGAGCACGGCCCGCCGCATCCATCCTGGGCTCTGCTCGGTCTCCAGGGAGGCCTCTGCCACGCGCCAGAGCATGTGCGGGCCCGAACCGCGCACCGCTTCCTCGAACAGGCTGCGGGCGTGTTCCCAGTTCCGCGATTCCAGGGCCTCACACCCGCGCGCGAAGGCGATCTCGGCGGGATCAGGGGCAGATGACGGTCGGGGCTCAGGAGTGTCCATGCCCACCTGTCTATCAGCCGGCACTGACAGCCGACTCCGTGCATCCGACTCCGTGAATCCGGCCCCGGCTGGCCGGCCCTGGGCGCCCGGCTCCGGGTGGCCGGAACTCGCCCGAGGTCGGGGAACGACTCCGTACCAACTGGTAACTTGCGCGAGTTGATCATGCTCGCAGCCTTGGCCGGCCACGCTCCCGGCCCGGGCCCGCCCCACCCCTCGGGTAAGGAACCACCTTGGCACGCACCGTTCGGACGACCTCCCTCGTCTCCGCATCCGCCCTCGCCCTCGCGCTCACCCTCGCCGGCGCCACCGCACCCGCGTTCGCCGCGGAGGCGCCCACACCGCACCTGGACGCGGTCGAGCAGACCCTGCGTCAGGTCTCGCCGGGGCTGGAGGGCTCGGTCTGGGAACGCACGTCCGGCAACCGGTTCGGCTCGTCCGAGCCCGGTGGTGCCGACTGGCTGCTCCAGACGCCCGGCTGCTGGGGCGACGCCACGTGCGCCGACCGGCCCGGATCGCGCCGCCTTCTGGAGAAGACGCGCCAGGACATCGCCGGCGCCCGGCAGACGGTGGACATATCGACGCTGGCACCCTTCCCCAACGGGGGTTACCAGGAGGCGATCATCGACGGCCTCAGGGAATCGGTCCGGAAGGGCAACCGGCTGAAGGTGCGCATCCTCGTGGGCGCCGCACCCCTCTACCACTCCACGGTGATCCCGTCCTCCTACCGGGACGAGCTGCTCGCGCGACTGGGCCCGGCCACCGCGGGCAGCATCACGCTCAACGTGGCCTCGATGACCACCTCGAAGACCGCCTTCTCCTGGAACCACTCCAAGCTCGTGGTGGTGGACGGCAGTTCGGTGATCACGGGCGGCATCAACAGCTGGAAGGACGACTACCTGGACACCACCCACCCGGTGAACGACGTCGACCTCGCGCTCTCCGGGCCCGCGGCGGGATCGGCCGGCCGCTACCTCGACTCCCTGTGGGACTGGACCTGTCGCAACAAGAGCAGTTGGAGCGCGGTCTGGTTCGCCGCCTCACCCGGCGCGGAGTGCATGCCCGCCCTGCCACGGCCCGCCTCGCCGCAGGGCGGGGGCGACGTGCCCGCGCTCGCCGTCGGCGGACTCGGGGTGGGCATCCGCCAGAACGACCCCGCCTCCTCGTTCCGTCCGGTACTGCCGACGGCCGGGGACACCAAGTGCGGGATCGGCCTGCACGACTACACCAACGCCGACCGGGACTACGACACGGTCAACCCGGAAGAGAGCGCCCTGCGCACCCTCGTCTCCAGCGCGAACTCGCACATCGAGATCTCCCAGCAGGACGTGCACGCCACCTGCCCGCCGCTGCCCCGCTACGACGTCCGCCTCTACGACGCCCTCGCCGCGAAGCTCGTCTCCGGCGTGAAGGTCCGCATCGTCGTGAGCGATCCCGCGAACCGCGGCACGATCGGCAGCGGAGGCTACTCCCAGATCAAGTCGCTCTCCGAAGTGAGCGACGCCCTGCGCGGCCGGGTAGCGGCTCTCACAGGTGACGGCGCCCGAACTCGGACAGCCCTGTGCGAGAACCTCCAGCTGGCCACGTTCCGGGCTTCCGATTCGCCGACCTGGGCCGACGGCAAGCCGTACGCCCAGCACCACAAGCTCGTCTCGGTCGACGGTGCGGCCTTCTACATCGGCTCCAAGAACCTGTACCCCTCCTGGCTGCAGGACTTCGGCTACGTCATCGAGAGCCCGGCCGCGGCCGCACAGCTGAAGAGCGACCTGCTGGACCCGCAGTGGCGCTATTCGCAGGCCACCGCGACGTACGACCACGCCCGCGGCATCTGCCAGGGCTGAGGTTCGCTCCTGTCAAGTAACGAGTAGCCGGGGCTACGGGCCCGTCCCCGACCGGGGGCACGGTGGAAATCCACCGTCCTGCACCAGAGCAGGACGGACCGCCACCCGGATCGGAGACCCCGATGTCCCGTCGCGCAGGCGTCTTCGTGACCCGCCGCCCCGGACTCGTCCTCTTCGCCGCCCTCGTGTTCCTCGCGCTGTCCGTCGTCTTCGGTGCGCAGGCCACCGGGCGGCTGAAGACTCAGGGGTACGACGATCCCCGGTCCCAGTCCAGCCGCGCCGCCCGCGTGGCCGCCGAGCGTCTGGGGGCCTCCCCCAACCTGATCGTCGTCGCGCAGGCCCGCGACGGTTCCGTCGACGGCCCGGCAGCCCGGAGCGAGGGCGAGGACCTGACCCGCCGGCTCGCCGCCCATCCGCACGTGAGCGCCGTGACCTCGTACTGGACCGGCGGCGCGGCGGAGCTGCGCAGCCGGGACGGCCGCGCGGCCATGGTGGTCGCGCACGTGGACGGGGAGGGCGGACAGCTCGGTGCGCGGGTCGAGCGGCTGAGCGAGGAGCTGACCGTCCCCGGCGCACCCGGTGCTCCCGACGCCCCCGACGGGGCTCTGACCGTGCGCCTGGGAGGGTCGGCGCTCACCGACGCCGAGCTCCAGGACATCGCGGAATCCGATCTGAAGCGGGCCGAGGCCGTCGTGCTGCCGGGCACCCTGATCCTGCTGGTCCTGGCGTTCGGCAGCGTCGTGGCCGCCGCGCTTCCGCTGCTGATCGGAGTCCTGGCCATCGCCGGGACCCTGCTGGTCCTGAGCGTCCTCGGCTCCGTCACCGACGTGTCCGTCTTCGCGCTGAACCTCACCACGGCGCTCGGCCTGGGGCTGGGCATCGACTACGGGCTGCTGATCGTCTCGCGGTTCCGCGAGGAGCTCGCCGCCGGGTACCTGCCGCGGACGGCCGCCATCCGGACCGTCCGCACCGCCGGCCACACGATCGCCTTCAGCGCCGCGACGGTCTCCGCCGCGCTCGCGACGCTGCTGGTGTTCCCGCCGTACTTCCTGCGCTCCTTCGCCTACGCGGGCATCGCCGTGGTGGCCATCGCCGCCGTGAGCTCCGTGACCGTCCTGCCCGCTCTCCTCGCCCTGCTCGGCAAGCGCGTGAACGCCTTGCCGGTGCCCTGGCGCCGCCGGGCCCGTACGGGCTCCGGATCGCGCTTCTGGGAGGGGCTGGCGCGGATCGTCGTACGCCGTCCGCTGCTCGCGGCACTGCCGGTGATCGGCCTGCTGGTGCTGCTCGCCGCGCCGTTCGCGCACGCCGGTTTCGCCACCCCCGACGACCGGGCGCTGCCGACGAACGCAGCCAGCCGGCAGACCGGTGACCTGGTGCGCGACGCGTTCGACATGAAGGGCGCCGACGCGCTCACCGTATCCGTGACGGGCACGGCGCCCCGGTCGGCGCGGGAGGACTACGTCCGCAGGCTGTCCGCGCTCCCCCGGGTCGCCCAGGTTTCCGTCGTTTCCCAGGTGTCCCCGGTCGCCGGCTCCGGGGACGACGGTCCGGCCCAGCTCTCCGTGGTACCGCGGGTCGACCCCCGCTCGCGGGCGGCCCAGCAGCTCGTGCACGACGTCCGCGAGACCCCCGCCCCGGCGGGCACCGAGGTCCTGGTCGGCGGACCGAGCGCGGTACTGGTCGACGCCAAGGAGACGGTGGGTGACCGCCTTCCGCCGGCCCTCGCCCTGATCACCGTCACCACGTTCGTGCTGCTCTTCTGGTTCACGCGCAGCCTGCTCCTGCCGCTCAAGGCCATCGCGCTGAACGCCCTGAGCCTGACGGCCGTCCTGGGCGCGATGGTGTGGATCTTCCAGGAGGGCCATCTGAGCGGCCTGCTCGGTTTCACGCCCGGCCCGCTCAGCACGACCATGCCGGTGCTGTTGTTCTGCATCCTCTTCGGGCTCTCGGTGGACTACGAGGTCTTCGTGCTGGCCCGGATCAAGGAAGCGCGCGACGCCGGGGAGGACAACACCGACTCGATCGTCACGGGCATCGCCCGGACGGGCGGCATCGTCACCACCGCCGGAGCCCTGCTCGCGTTCACCCTCCTGAGTTTCGGTACCTCCCAGGTCTCTCTCCTGCAGTTCTTCGGCATCGGCGCGGGTCTGGGCGTCCTCCTCGACGCCACGCTCGTGCGGGGCGTCCTCGTACCGGCGCTCATGCGCCTGGCGGGCGGCCTGAACTGGTGGGCACCGAAGGCGCTGAAGCCCAAAGTGCCGCAGCCGGCGCCCCGGCCGCCACCGGTCGCCGCGCGGCGGTGCGCCCCGGGCCGTTGCTCCCCGAACCGCACCGTCGTCCGTACCCACGCCCACGCGCGCCGCTGACCACCGGGCGCTCCCCCTCTCCCGTCCGGTCCGGTACCGCTCCCTCCCGACCCTCCCGACCCCCCAGCACTGACCAGCCCCGGCCGCCTCCGTCCAGGGCGCTACGAAAAGGAAGACCCATGACTGACATCGCCATCGTCGGACTCGGCTGCCGCTTTCCGGGTGCCCCCGACATCCGCACCTACTGGAAGCTCCTGATGAGCGCGGAGCGTCAGTTCTCCGCCGTCCCGGGGGAACGCTGGAACCACGGGACCTTCCACGAGCCGGGCAACCGGTCGGCGCCCAACGCCTCGTACACCGACCAGGTCGCCTTCCTGGAGGACCTGGACCGCTTCGACGCGGCGCACTACGGCGTACCGCCCGCTCGCGCCCGGGCCATGGACCCGCAGCACCGGCTGATGCTCGACGTCAGCCGCGAGGCCCTCGCCGACGCGGGGATGGGCCGCGGGGACTTCGACCGCGAGAACACCGGGGTGTTCTTCGGACTCTCGGTCTCCGACTACAAGGACCTCATGGCGGCCCCCCTCCGGGCCATCACCCTGGCCGAGGACGCGCACGCGGCGGACGACGGCGCCGAGGCCACGGACGCCGCCGACTCCGCCGCTGCCGCCAAGGAGCGGGCGCGGCAGCTCGGCACCATCGACGCCTTCACCCTGCCCGGGAGCCTGCTCAACATGGCGGCCGGGACCGTCAGCCGCCACTTCGACCTCGGCGGTCCCAGCTTCGCCGTCGACGCGGCCTGCTCCGGTTCGCTGGTCGCCCTCGACCAGGCGATCGCCCAGGTGCGGTCCGGCAGCTGCCGGATCGCCCTCGTCGGCGGCGTGTACCTCAACCTCACCCCCGACAGCCTGGTCGGCTTCTCCCGGCTCCGTGCCCTGTCCGCCGCCGGGGTGTGCCGCCCGTTCGACGAGGGGGCCGACGGCTTCGTCCTCGGCGAAGGCGCCGGTGTCGTCGTCGTACGGCCGCTGGCCGACGCGCTGGCCGACGGCGACCGCGTCTACGCGGTGATCAAGGGCATCGGCTCGACCAACGACGGCGCCTCTCCCGGACCACTGGTCCCCACCTCCGAGGGCCAGCTGCGCGCCATGCGCCGGGCCTACGAGGACGCGGGCGTCGCGCCCTCCTCCGTGGGCTTCCTGGAGGCCCACGGCACCGGAACCGCCGCCGGCGACCGGGCCGAGTCCGAGGCCCTGCGCCGGCTGCGCACCGAGTACCCCGACGACGACCCCGCCCTGTGCTACCTCGGCGCGGGCAAGGCCCTGATCGGGCACTCCCTGGCCGCGGCGGGCATCGCGGGACTGATCAAGACGGCCCTGGTCGTCCACCACCGCACGATCGTGCCGCAGCCGGAGACCGCTCCCCACCCCGACCTGGGCATCTCCGCCGCCGGCCTGCGCTTCGCCGCCGCCGCACTGCCCTTTCCGGACACCGGCAGCCCGCGACGTGCCGCCGTCAGCTCGTTCGGCTTCGGCGGCACCAACGTCCACGTGGTGCTGGAGGAACACAGCGAACCGGTCCGCGGTCACCTCTCGGACCGCACCGCAAACGCCGGAGACACCGACGACACCGGGCCCCACCTCGTCCTCCTCTCGGCCGGCAGCGCCGAGCTGCTGGACCGGCACATCGGCGACGTACTCGACTCACTCGACACGGCGGACCGTCCCCCGCTGGCCGCGGTAGCCCACACCCTCGGCTCCCGGGAACCGCTGACGGCCCGGCTCGCGATCGTGGCCACCGGCACGGACGCGTTCGTCGAGCGGCTGCGCCGTGCCCGTGAGCAGCTCCTGGCCGGCGCCCGGGGCGACCTCGGCGAGGGTGCCTTCGCCGCCGACGCCCCGCTGCCGGCCGCGGAGCGCCGCGTGGCCTTCCTCTTCCCCGGTCAGGGCAGTCAACGGCCGGGCATGATGCGGGACCTCTACACGCGGTTCCCCGCCTACCGCTCGGCCGTCTGCGTCCTCAGCGCCGTGGCCCGCGCCGACCTCGGCTTCGACCTGGCCGACCTGCTGTACGGCGATGAGGCCCGGTCCCACGGCGACACCGAGGAGCTCAGGACGCGGCTCGCCGCCACCGATGTGTGCCAGCCCCTGCTCGGCACCGTCCAGATCGCCGCCACCCGCGTCCTCGCCGACTGCGGCATCCGGCCCGACCTCGCTCTCGGGCACAGCGCCGGAGAGTTCGCCGCGGCCGAGGCCGCCGGAGCCCTCACCAACGTGGCGGCGGTCCGGCTGCTGGTCCACCGGGGTGCGACCCTCCGGCAGGCCGAGTCCCGCTTCCCGGGCGGGATGCTCGCCGTACAAGCCGACGAGGAGACCTGCCGCCGACTCACTAACGGGATCGACGGTGTCTGGCTCGCCTGCTTCAACCAGCCGCGGCAGATCGTGGTCAGCGGCACGCCGGAAGGTCTGGCCGCCCTGCGCGAGGCCTGCGCGGAAGCCGGGGTCGTCACGGCGGCGCTCGACGTGTCCGGCGCCTTCCACTCGCCGCACCTGGCCGCCGTCGAGGACGCCATCCGCTCGGGCCTCGCCTCCCGTCGCATCAGCAGCCCCGCCGTGCCGTTCGTCTCCTGCGTGAACGCCGAGGTCTGCGAGGACCCCGACCGGCTGCGCGAGCTGTGGACCCGGCACGCGTCCGCGCCGGTGCTCTTCGGCGACGCGGTCCGCACCGCCTACGACCAGGGGGCCCGCGTCTTCCTCCAGGTGACCGGCGGCAGCTCGCTCCTCACCTCGGTACGCCGCAACCTCACCGACCACGGCGACGTCCACGTCGTCCCCGTCGAGGGGACGGCCGACGGCGGGCGGGCCTTCGTGCTGGCGCTCGCCCGGCTCGCGGTCCTGGGCGTCCCGGTCGACCCGCGCGCCCTGATCGCCGAGGAGGACCGCCGGCTGCTGGACCTGCCGGTGGCCGGGCTCGCCACCCAGTCCTACTGGGTGCCGGCCAGGCGCGCCGCGAAGCAGGACCCCGCCGCCGCCGTCCCGGCGCAGCCCGTGCGGTCCGCCGAGCCCGTACGGCCGGTAGAACCCGCACAGCCCGAGGAGACCTCGACGGACGCCTCGACGTACGACTCGGCTGACACTCCGATGGAGGAACTTCTCCAGCTGGTCCGGCAGCAGGCGGAGCTGCTCGCCCGCCTCACGGGGACGCTCCCCGCGCCGGTGCCCGCTGCCCCGGCCGTGCCCGTACCCGCTGCCGCAGCCGTGCCCACCACCGCGGCCGCCGAGGAGGCCGAGGCCGCCGCCGACCCGCCCGCACTTCGGGACGCGCCGGCCGGCGAGGTCGCCAACGAGGTCACCGACGCCGTGCTCGCGCAGGTGGCCAGGGTCAGCGCCTTCCCGGTGGAGCAGCTGAGCATCGACCAGCTGCTGATCGACGACCTCGGATTCGACTCGCTGATGCTGACCGACCTGTTCACCTCCCTCAGCCGGCAGTGGCCGCGGTGGGCCTTCGACGAGCGGGCCGCCGACCGGCCGACCGTCGCCCGGCTCGCCGCGCTGATCACGGGCACCTGCCCGGACGCCACGGCGGCGACCGCCGTCCCCTTGCAGCGCGCCGGACACGGTGACGGGTCCCCGTCGGAGACGTCCGCCGACCGGACGGCGGACGTGGTGGCTCCCGACCCGCCCGCGGCAGCGGACTCCGCCCGCCTGCGCGCGGTACCGACGCTCCCGGACCAGCCGACGGGCGACCCGGCCGCGCCGGAGGAGCACACGCGGATCGACCGCTTCCCGGAGGTCGCCGCCCACGGTGAGCGGATCGGCATGCTCGCCGGGCTGGGACTCGCGAATCCGTACTTCCTCGTCCACGAAGGCGGCATGACGGACACGACGGTCATCGACGGCCGGGAACTCGTCTCCTTCTCCAGCTACAACTACCTGGGCATGGCGACCGACCCGAAGGTGAAGGCGGCCGCCAGGGAGGCGGTCGAGCGCTACGGCACGTCGGTGTCCGCCAGCCGGCTGCTGTCGGGCAGTCGTCCGCTCCACCTGGAACTCGAATCGGAACTCGCCGGCCTGCTCGGCTGCGAAGCCGCGCTCACGCTGCCCAACGGGCACGCCACCAACGTCACCGTCATCGGACACCTCGTCGGCCCCGGCGACCTCGTCGTCCACGACTCCCTCGCCCACGACAGCATCCTGCAGGGCTGCAAGCTCTCCGGCGCGACCCGCCGTCCGTTCCCGCACAACGACGCGGCCGCACTCGACTCCCTCCTCGCCCAGGTCCGCCACCAGTACCGGCGGGTGCTCGTCGTCATCGAAGGCGTGTACAGCATGGACGGCGACATCGCCGACCTGCCCGCGCTCGTCGAGGTCAAGCGCCGGCACGGCGCACTGCTGATGATCGACGAAGCACACAGCATCGGAACCACCGGCGCGACGGGGAGAGGCGCCGGCGAGTACCACGGCATCGACCGCTGCGCCGTCGACCTGTGGTCGGGCACCCTGTCCAAGGCCCTGGCCGGCTGCGGCGGCTACGTCGCCGGAAGCAGCACGGTCGTCGAGTACCTGCGCTACACCGTGCCGGGCTTCGTCTACAGCGCCGGCATGACCCCGGCCGACACCGCCGCCTCCCTGACGGCGCTGCGCCTGCTGCGCACCGAGCCGGAGCGCGTCACGCGTCTCGCGCACAACGCCTCGCTGTTCGTCCGCCTGGCGCGGGAGGCGGGGATCGACGTCGGGGACAGCCACGACACGCCGGTCGTCCCCTGCATCGTCGGGGACTCCCTGAAGACCCTGAAGCTCGCGGAGGCCCTCTTCCGGGAGGGCGTCAGCGTCAACCCCATCCTCTACCCGGCCGTACCGGAGGAGATGGCCCGGCTGCGCTTCTTCATCACCAGTGAGCACACGCCCGACCAGATCCGCGAGGCCGTGACCGCCCTGGAGTGCGAACTGCGGCGGCTGGACACGGCCACCGCCGGCGCCGCATGAGCCCCGCCGCCCCGTACACCGTCTTCCCGCCGATCGTGCCGGGACAGGTCCACCGATGGGACGGGGCCGGGGTCCTCGTGGCCCGGCGCCCCGACCTCCACCGGGCTGTGCCCCTCGCGCCCCTCTCACCGGCCGAGCAGCACGTGGTCCGGGCGCTGCCGGCCTGGCGGCAGGCCGAGTGGGCAGCGGGACGGCTGCTCGCCAAGCGCCTGGTCGGCGAGTTCCTCGCCGCCCCGGCGGCCGACGTGGAGATCCTCCCGCGCGACGACGGCAGCCCCCACGTCCTCGTCGGCGGCAGCCCGGCGCCCGTCCTGTACGTCTCCATCAGCCACACCGCCCATCACGTCGCCGCGGCCCTCGCACCGCAGCCGGTCGGAGTGGACCTGTGCGAGACCGCCTCGGCCGACGCGGTACGCCGGGTCGCGGACCACGTGCTCTCCGCCGGGGAACTCTCCCTCGTCGGTGCGGACCGGCCCGAGGCGCTGGCCGGCGCCTGGGCGCTGAAGGAAGCGGCGGTCAAGGCCGACCGGACCGGCGTCTTCGGGACGGCCGCGCGGGGCATCACGATCCTGGGCCTGCGTCCGCCCGTCCTCGGCGGACGGCGCCGTGCCATGGCGTGGCAGGCGGGAGACGCGGTGCTCGCCCTCGTCCTGCGACTGTCACCCGTGAGATCCGGCACCGGACCTCCTTGACGGTCCGTGCCGACGTAGCGGGTTCAGCGGTAGGGGCTCCAGCGTCCGAAACGGGCCATCAGTTTGCGGGCGGCGTCCTCGTCCAGTCCGAGGTGGGCGGCCGCCTGTGCGGTGTCGAGGTCGTTGGCGGTGCCGCGCGCGGCCCAGTAGCCGACCCGATCGGCGGTGACTTCCAGGCGGCGGGCCGCCCGCACGGCCGCGACCGGGGAGGTTCTGGTGAGTTTGCCGATCTCCTCCTCCAGCCGCTCGAGCAGCGTCGTGACGGACTCGGGCAAGGGGACGGTCCGCGCCTCGACCTGGACGGTGTGATCGTCCCAGTCCCTGGCGCACGCGTCCGCCTGATCGTCCCCGCCGTCCACCAGGTCGTCGTCGCCGATCGCCTCCCAGTCCAGACAGCGGGCCGGGCCCGCCCAGCCGCACGAGCACACCGCGCGCACCGCAGCCGCGCGCGGTACGCGGGTGCGGCGGCCGTCGTAGACGCTCCACTGCGCCACCGCTTCCCCGCCCGAGCCGGAGCCGCTGTCGAAGTACACGGGCTCCGGGACGGTGCCGTCGGGGAGGAGCACCCCGACGGCACCGGCATGGGACGTACCGAACTCCTCCGTCGTCCACGTTTCGCGCCTGCTCACAACGCCCTCCTCGACCCATCCCGTCTCCAGGCCGCCCGTGGTCCGGGCTGCCTGAACACGACGATGACGCAGAGCGGCCCTCGGGCAGACCCATACTCGCGAAATGGTGCGGTGATTTCAGCCGCGACGTCTGCCTGGAGTCCGACGGGCCGGTCACGAGACCAACCGGGCTTCGGCAGCGGCCCGTACCTCGGTGGCTTCCATGGGGTCGTCGCGGAGTACGGCGATGCGGTGCAGGGTCTGCGGGTGAGGGGCACCCAGGCGATGCCCAGCAGCCGTGCCCGATGCTCACAGTCCCGGAGCGACTCGGTGTACGCGTCGTCCAGGCCGGAGGGGTCGATCGCCGCGAGCGCCATCAGATAGTCGGCACGCTCGTACGAGTGCGGGGTGTGCCGCCAGAAGCGCCAGAGGACGGGCACTGCGGCGGCGGCCTCGCCCGTCGTACACGAAGGGCGCGGCGGCGTCAGGTTCGTACCCCGCGCGCTCCGCACCGAGCCCCCGGCCGCGCTGCAGCAGCCCTTCCAGCGTGTCGTGGCGTGCGTAGGACAGAGTGCGGGAGGTCTCGTCGTGATGGCTCATCACCCGGCACCCTGCCTGGCCGGGGGCGCAGTCGCCACGGGATATCGGCCCGGGCCCTCGTGGGGGTGGTCCGGCGGGCCGTCACAGTTGGGGGATGTACGGGGCGAGGCCGACGATGAGGATGGATCGCTCGCCCGGGCCCGGCTCGGGGCCCGGGCGAACCGGGCCCACGTAGTGGCTGACTCTGTGGTCGTGGACGGCGTAGCCGTCGAGGGGGTCGGTGAGGGTGAATCCGGTGTGGATGTCCGCCCACGGATCCTCGGGCTGTAGGCCCGCGCTGCCCGGCGTGGCGATGACGTTCTCCCCACCCGTGACGTTGGTGCGGCTGATCAGGTGGGCGAACGTGAACGTGCTGGCCGAACCTCCGTCCTGGTGCAGGCAGTTCGGGGAAGAAACAGCCTCCTGGCCTGGAAGTTCGACGCCGAGCCTGATCAGGTGGACCCCGGCCCACAGCGGCCGCCTCGTCAGGTCCCTCAAGGACAGGACCTGCTCGATGTCCCAGTGCAGGAGCCGCAGCAGCAGGGCGTTGCCGCGCAGCTCCTCGGGGATCTCGGGGAGCACACGGAGCTTTCGCGGGTGCTCGGGGTCGTCCTCGCCCTGGGAGAAATTGGTGACCGTACCGTGTACCGGGTCGGGGGTTCCGGGGATCCAGGACAGTTCGTCCTTCCACGGCAGGTACACGGCGTGGGAGTAGCGGCGGAACCGGTTCGTTCCCGGGGCGTACGGGTCGGGCGGCAGAGCCTCGAAGCCCTCCCGGATCCGGGCCAGGTCCCTCGCCGCGGAGCCGCCCGGATCGATACCGAGCTGCTCGGCACCGTAGCGGGCGAACCCGTGCTCACGCAGTCCGTCCACTTCTGCTGCGCCAGGAGCCCCCGCATCAGAGTGCGACCGCCGCCGGGGCTCGGTAATTCCCACGTGTTCCTCCACCAGGTCACCACCGCGGTCATCGCGCCGGCGGCCGTGCCGACCTTACGCACACCTTCCCCCTCCGGACGAAAGCCGGCAGTGCCCCGGAAGCCCGAGCAGGCTCAGCGCTCGGCCACCCGCCTCCGGGACCCGAGCCCGGTCCAAGGGGCCGCCCATGAGGCTCTGGGTGGCTGTGCGCGCATGCGAAAGCGCCCGGCCGGTGGGTACCGGCCGGGCGCTTTCGTGTCCCCGTGTTCCGCTGGTGGTTTAGTACCAGTGGTTGTTCTTCCAGAAGGTCCAGGCGCCCTCGGGGCTGCCGTAGCGGGAGTTCATGTAGTCCAGGCCCCACTTGATCTGGGTGGCCGGGTTGGTCTTCCAGTCCGAGCCCGCCGAAGCCATCTTCGAGGCCGGCAGGGCCTGGACCAGGCCGTAGGCGCCCGAGGAGGAGTTCGTGGCGGTGTGGTCCCAGCCGCTCTCGCGGGACACGATGTTGTTGAACGCCGCGAACTGCGCCGGGTCCTTGATCATCTGCTGCGCGATCGCCTTGGCACTCATCGGGGCGGCCTGCGCGGGAACCGCGGCCAGCATGGAACCGGCAACGCCCAGGGCGAGGACGGTACCCGCGAGGGTCTTCTTCGAAGCGGCGATGCGGCGGATGACGGTGTGGGACACGGACGGACCTTCCGACGGGGACAAGGACAATCGCAGGCATGCCGGAGACATGCGTGATCCGCTCACGTGAAGGAGAGGGGTTCGTCGGCGGGAGCGGGGATCCGGGGGATCTCCGTCCGCCCTGCGACTCATCCAGTTCTACGGGGCTCCCGAGTGTCTGGCAACGACCCCTCTTACTAGTGGCCCTCGCAGCCGGGGGCGCAACGACCCCCCACCGGGTTGGCGGGTATCGGTGCAGGTCGGGGTGGGTGTGAGGGGGTCGGTAAGGGGCGTTTAAGGACTACTATCCCGCCTCGTATGTGACCAAGGTCCTGTGGGGCGGGTCACCGCCCAGAGCCCCGAAACTCACCCTCCGTGGCCGATCGTGCCCCTATCGGGGGAAGGCGGACGGATCGATCCGACCCCCGGATCGAAGGCCACAGGCCCGTCGCACACCACCATTCGCACGGCGTGGAGGCGTCGCCGGGTGGTCCGGACGGCGTGTCCGTCGGGCGCGACCGCAGAAGTGCGGGACCGCTGCCTAGCGTGGACCCATGAGCACCCGCACGACTCCGGCCCTCGCCGGCTACGGCATCCGGTTCGCCCGGCCCTCCGAGTCCGGGGCCGTCGCCGCCCTGCTGGCCCGCGCCTTCTCCGACGATCCGGTCATGGCATGGATGGTCCCCGACTCAGCCGACCGGGAACGCCGGATCGCCCGCTACTTCGAGCTCGCCCAGCGCCAGCAGCGACCCCGCGCCGGCGGTGTCCGGGTCGCCGCGACCGCCGACGGTCGGTTGCTGGCGGCCGCGCTGTGGTCGGGGCCGGGGCGCTGGAAGACCTCTGCGGTACGAGAGCTGGCGGCGCTCCCCCACTACGTGCGCGTCTTCGGGCTCGGTGGGATGTCGCGGGCCGGTGAGGTCCAGAACCTCATGCACGGTTCCCATCCGGACCCTCCGCACTGGTACCTGCCGTCCGTGGGGACGGACCCGGGGCTTCAGGGGACGGGAGTCGGTTCGGCGCTGCTGCGCCAGCAATTGGCCGAGTGCGACAGGCTCGGGCAACCCGCCTACCTGGAGTCGAGCAAGGCCGCCAACGTTCCCTTCTACGAACGGCTGGGCTTCCGCGTCACCTCATCGCTCCGTCTCCCGCAGGACGGGCCCACCCTCTGGCCCATGTGGCGCGAGCCCTCGCCCGCGGCTCCGCCTGCGCGCTGACCCGTGGAACCCGGCCAGGGCTTCGCCCGCGCATGGGCTCGTCCAGCTCGGGTAGCCGCGCCTCGAGACGTCCTGACGGACGCCCCGCACCTGCGGGTGCGGGCTGACGACACGGAAGGGGTGCGCATGTCGCACGTCGAGGAGTACGTCGAGGTCAACGTCCCGGTACGTACGGCCTACAGCCAGTGGACGCAGTTCGAGGACTTCCCCGTCTTCATGGAGGGGGTGGAACGGATCGTGCAGCGCACGGACAAGCTCACGCACTGGGTGACGAACGTGAACGGGGTGCAGCGCGAGTTCGACGCGCAGATCACCGAGCAGCTCCCGGACGGTCCGGCCGAGGTGGCGGCCGACAAGCTCGGCTTCGTCAGGCGTCAGGTCGCGGGTGATCTGAAGCGGTTCAAGCTCTTCATCGAATCGCGCGGGGTCGCGACCGGCGCCTGGCGCGGCAAGGTCTGACCGGGATGGGGATCCTGGCGGCTCGCGGGAGCGCCGGCGCCGCGTCCCGCGGGGCCCGTACCGCCTCGCAGGGCGGCCGGGGCCGGGAGGTCACGGCACGCTGCGGGCTGGTGGCGCGCGGAGTGCTGTACGTACTGACCGGGACGCTGGCCGTACGCATTGCCCTGGGAGGCGGTGGCGAGGAGGCCGACCGGCAGGGTGCCCTCCAGGAGCTCTCGGACAAACCCTTCGGCGGTGCCCTCGTCTGGGCCGTGGGTCTCGGACTCGTGTGCATGGCGCTGTGGCGTCTGGCGGAGGCGCTGTTCGGGGCGGCCGGACCGGGCGGCGGCAAGCCCGCGAAACGGCTGGCTTCGGCGGGCCGGTGCGTGTTCTACGCGGTGGTGGCCTTCTCCGTACTGACCTTCTCGGCGGGCGGCGGGCGCTCCGGGGACGAGCAGTCGCGCGATGCGACGGCGAAGGTCCTGGACCTGCCCGCCGGTCAATGGCTGGTGAGCGCCGTCGGGATGGGGATCGGCATCGCGGGCGTGGTCATCGCGGTGCAGGCCGCACGCTGCTCCTTTCGCAAGCACCTGTCCATGGGCGGTGCCTCCGCCCGGTGGCGCACAGCCGTCGACTTCCTCGGGGTGACCGGCGGTCTGGCCCGGGGAGCGGTGGGCGTCGCGGCCGGCGGCTTCCTCGTGTACGCGGCGCTGCGCTACGACCCCGCGCAGGCGAAGGGGGTGGACGACACGCTGCGGTCCTTCACCACCACCCCGGCGGGTCCGTGGCTGCTGGTGGCGGTCGCGGTGGGGCTGGTGCTCTTCGGACTGTTCTCCTGGGCGATGGCCCGGTGGCGCACGGTCTGAGGGGCCGGGGTTCCGCTGAGCGCGGGTGGATCAGAGGGGTTCCAGGTCGAGGAAGGCCGCGGGGGACGGTTCGCCGGCGCCCGGGGTGCCGGGGAGGGCCTGTTCCGCCCAGATGACCTTGCCGTCGGGCGTGTAGCGGGTGCCCCAGTGGTCGCTGAGCTGCGCCACCAGGAACAGGCCGCGCCCTCCCTCGTCCGTGGTGGCGGCGAAGCGCGCGTGCGGGGCACTGTTGCTGCCGTCCCACACCTCGCAGGTCAGGGTGCGGGCGTGCAGCAGCCGTACCCGGACCGGTGCGCTGCCGTGCCGCAGGGCGTTGGTGACCAGTTCGCTGAGGATCAGCTCGGTGGCGAAGCCGAGCTCCGACAGGCCCCAGTCGTCGAGCTGCTTGACCGCGACGCTCCGCATGGCGGCGACCGCGCTGGGCTCGAACGGCATGTCCCACTCCGTGACCCGGTCCGGGCCGAGGGTCCGCGTCCGCGCGATGAGCAGCGCCACGTCGTCGGTCGGACGGGCCGGCAGGAGGAGGTCGAGTACGGCCCGGCAGCTCTCCGCCGGGTCCCGGTCCGGGTGGCTCAGCGCCCCGCGGAGCAGTTCCAGGCCCTCGCCGATGTCCCGGGTCCGCTCCTCGATCAGTCCGTCCGTGTACAGGACGAGCTGGCTGCCTTCCGCCAGGTACAGCTCCGCGGTTTCGAACGGGATGCCGCCCAGTCCCAGTGGGGGCCCGGCCGGCAGGTCCACGATGTCGGTCGTGCCGTCGGGAGCGACCACGAGGGGTGGCAGATGCCCTGCCCGCGCCATGGTGCAGCGCTGGGACACCGGGTCGTAGACGGCGTACAGGCAGGTCGCGCCCAGTACGCCGCCGTCCAGGTCGTCGGCGGCCCCGTCGCGGTCGATGCGCTGCACGAGGTCGTCCAGGCGGGCGAGGATCTCGTCGGGCGGCAGGTCGAGGGTGGAGAAGTTGTGCACCGCCGTGCGGAGCCGTCCCATGGTGGCCGCGGCGTGCAGTCCGTGGCCGACGACGTCTCCGACGACCAGCGCGACCCGGCTGCCCGGCAGGGGGATCACGTCGAACCAGTCGCCGCCCACCCCGGACTGGGCGGGCAGGTAGAAGTGCGCCACGTCCACGGCGCTCTGCTCGGGCAGGGCGCGCGGCAGCAGGCTGCGCTGGAGGGTCTCGGCGAGGGCGTGTTCCCGGGTGTAGCGGCGGGCGTTGTCCATGCTGACCGCCGCGCGGGCGACGAGTTCCTCGGCCAGTGACAGCTCGTCCTCGTCGAAGGGCTCCGGCTTCTGCGACCGCCAGAAGTTGACCACGCCGAGCACGACGCCCCGCGCCCTGAGCGGGGCCACGATGAGCGAGTGGATCCCGTAATCGACGATGGCCCGGGCGCGCGGCGGGTCCTGGGCGTGCCAGCCCGGCGCGTCCTCCAGGTCGGGCACGAGCTCCGCTTCGCCCGTGCCGTAGCCGCGCGCCTGGGGGGTGGACGGAAGGAAGTCGATCAGCCACCCGCGCGGGTAGAGGGGGTGGTCGGAGCGGATGCCGCTGACCGCCGTGCGCCGCATGTCGGCGCCGGCGCCGGGTTCGTCGCCGTCGAGCACCGAGTCGGCCAGGTCGACCGTGACGTAGTCGGCGAACCGGGGTACGGCGACGGCGGCGAGTTCCTCGGCCGTCCGCACCACGTCGAGGCTGGTTCCGACGTCGACTCCCGCGTCGTACAACAGCTTGAGCCGTCTGCGGGCCGTGTCCGCCCGGCTCGTCAGGACCCGCATCTCGGTCGAGTCCCGGATGGTGACGACGGCGCCCTCCCGCCGGCCACCGGGGTGGGTGGGCCGCTGGTTGACCACGAGCAGCCGGTCGCCCGTTTCGAGCACCTCGTCGGTGGCCACGCGGCCCGACAGCAGGAGGTCCGCCATCCGGCGGTTCAGGCCGGGCACGTCCCCGACGCTGCGTCCCTCGGCGTCCTCCGGCAGGTCGAGCAGTCGTTTGGCCTCGTCGTTGGCCAGCCGTAGCCGGCCGTCGCCGTCGGTGATCAGCACCCCTTCGCGGACGGCGTGGAGCACCGCGTCGTGGTGCTCGTACATGCGGGTCATCTCCTGCGTACCGAGCCCGTGGGTCTGGCGGCGCAGCCGTCGGCTGATCAGGGCCGTGCCCACGGTGGCCAGGGCCAGGCCGGTCGCGATGGCCAGGAGGATGACCGGGAGCTGACGGTCGACGACACCGGTCACGTTCTTCACCGTCAGGCCCGCCGAGACCAGGCCGACGACCCGGCCGTCGGGCGCCGTGACGGGCACCACCGCCTGGATCTCCTTGCCGAGCGGACCCTCGACGCTCTCGGTGTGGACCTGGCCCGCGAGCGAGGGCTCGATCGTGCCGACGAACCTCTTTCCGATGCGGTCCGGCTGGGGATGGCTGTACCGGATGCCGTTGGTGTCCATCACCACGATGAAGTCGACGCCGGCGTCCTTGCGCGTCGCTTCGGCGAGGGGCTGCAGGACGGCGGACGGGTCGGACGTCTTGAGCGCGTCCTGCAGGCCCAGGGAGTGGGCGAAGGTCTGCGCGACGGCAACCGACCGGTTGCGTGCCTCCCTGTCACTGTCGTGCCGCGACTGGAGCAGCAGGGACAGCAGGGCGCCGGTGGCGAGCAACACCACGATCGCCACCTGAAGGACGAACACCTGTCCGGCGACGCTTCGGAGTCTGTTGCCTAGGAGTGACCGCACCGACACACCAGGCACGGGTGGCAAGGAAGGGTCACGCCCCCAGTTGTAGCACCTCTGGGCGTCCGTGGCCCCCCGGCGGGCAACATCGCGCCCCGGCTTTCACGCGCAAGCGCGGCCACGGGGGTCCGTGCCCGGTCCGAGGTGTGGGATCAGGCCATGGTTCCGTCACCCGGCCGGTCCATCAGGTCCTAGAGTGTGCGCGTGACCGAGCAGAAACCCGAACTCATCGCCGGCCGGTACCAACTGGTCGAACCCATCGGCCAGGGGGGCATGGGCCGGGTCTGGCGCGGTGTCGACCAGCAGCTCTTCGGACGCGAGGTCGCCGTCAAGGAGATCCTCTTCCCGGCGGGGCTGGCCGAGGTCGACCGCGCGACGCTGCTCAGGCGTTTCACCGGCGAGGCGCGCGCGGCGGTCACTCTCAGCCATCCCGGGATCATCACCATCCACGACGTCGTCGAGCACCACGGCGCCCCCGTCATCGTCATGGAGTTCATCCGGGGGCAGTCCCTCGCCGCGGCCATCCGCGAGGAGGGCCGGCTGCCCGTGCGGCGGGTGGCGGAGATAGGGGCCGCCCTGCTCGGCGCGCTCGCCGAAGCGCACGACGCGCGGATCGTCCACCGCGACATCAAGCCGGACAACGTGCTCCTGGGCAAGGACCGCGTCGTCCTCACCGACTTCGGCATCGCCCACCTGGCGGACGCCACGACCAAGCTCAGCCAGAGCGGGACCGTCATCGGCACCCCGCACTACATGCCCCCGGAGCAGTTGGAGGGCAAGCGCCCGACCCCCGCGAACGACCTGTGGGCGCTCGGTGCCACCCTTTACCACGCCGTCGAGGGACGCCCGCCGTTCGAGGCCGACGGGCTCCACGCCCTTGCCGTAGCCGTCTTCACCCGCCCGCACCGGCCGCCGAAGCACGCCGGCCTGCTGGCGCCCGTACTGGACGCGCTCCTGACGAAGGACCCGGCGCAGCGCATCGGCGCCGCCGAGGCCGCCGAACTGCTGGCCTCGGCGCTGCGGTCCTCCGGGTCCCGGACGGACACGGCCGCGAAGGCCGTACCGCACGAGTCCCACGAGTCCGTACCGGCACCCGGCCCGGAGGCGGCGACGGAGCACGCTCCGGCGCCGACCGTGCGGGAAGCGGAGCTGCCTGTCTCCTCTCCCCTGCCGACGCCCGCGGCCGAGGAACCGGCGCCCACGGCCGAGGAACCGGCGAACGCCCCCGATGCCCTTCGCCGGCCCGTGCCGGATCCGCCGACCTCCCCGCCCGTGGCCGTGCCCCCGGCCGAGGATCTGATCTCGCTCGGCTGGTCGGACCGGCGGGGGCGGGACGAGGGTGCGTCCACCCGGCGGCGCGCCCTGACGCGGCGCTCCGCCGTTGTGGGGGTCGCCATGGTCACGCTCGCGGCCGGCTCCGTTCTGACCTGGCAGTTGAACCGTGACACCTCGCGCGGCGGCGGGACGACCACAGGCGGCTCCGCGGCCTCCGCCGTCACGGTGGTCATCGGGGTGGACGCACCGCTCAGCGGCGGCCTGTCGGCCATGGGGGTCGGCATGAAGAATTCCGCCGACCTGGCGGTCAAGACCTCCAACAGCACCGGGCACGTCCCCGGCGTGAACTTCGAGATCAAGGCTCTGGACGACGAGGGCAGTCCCGCCAAGGGCCGGCCGAACGCCGCGCAGTTCATCGACGACCCGAAGGTGCTCGGCATGGTCGGGCCCCTCACCTCCGGGGTCGCCAAGACCATGGCGGAACCGCTCGGACGGGCGAACCTCGTCAACGTGTCGCCGGCCAACACCGACCCCGTGCTGACACTGGGCCCCGACTGGGCCAAGGGATCGAAGTCCCGCCCCTTCACGTCCTACTTCCGGACCGTCGCCACGGACGTGGACCAGGGGCCGTTCGCCGCCCGGTACCTCCACGGCGAGGCCGGGAAGAGGAAGCTCTACCTCATCGACGACGGCAGCGCCTACAGCAGCGGCCTCACGTCCGGTTTCGGTACGGCGTTCGCGAAGCTCGGCGGAACCGTCGTGGGGACGGACCTGATCGATCCCGCGCAGGAAGACTTCTCCTACCTGGCACCCCAGATCCGGGCCTCCGGCGCCGACGCCGTGTACTTCGGCGGCTACTACGACACCGCCGGGCCGCTCTCCTCGCAGCTCAAGCAGGCGGGCGTGAGCGTCCCCCTGATGGGCGGCGACGGCATCTTCGACCAGCAGTTCCTCACGAAGAACACGAAGGCCGAGGGCGACCTCGCCACGGGCATCGGCGTTCCCGCCGAGGACCTGGCCAAGGGACGGGACTTCCTCGAGCGGTACGAGGAGGCCGGGTACCCGGAGGCGGCCGGTTCCTACGGTCCCTACGCGTACGACGCGACCTGGGCCGTCATCGAGGCGGTGAAGGCGGTGGTGGAGGACAACGGCGGGGCCCTCCCCACGGACGCCCGGGCGAAGATGTCGCAGGCCGTGTCGGGGCTGGCGTTCGACGGCGTCACCGGTCGCGTTGCCTTCGACGCGTACGGCGACACGGTCAACCGCCAACTGACGGTGTACGCGGTGAAGGGCGGCAGCTGGACGACCGTGAAGAGCGGCCCCGGTACCCCCTGACCGTCCCGGACGCGCCGGAGGCGCCGTGGCTCCCCCCTTGGCAGCCACGGCGCCTCCTGTCCCTGCCGAGCGGCCTACAGCCGCTGCCAGAGCGCCGGGACCACGGGCGGCTCCCAGCCCGTCTGGGCCTGGTGGCCCTGGATGCAGCGGTAGCTCGCGCCGCCGTAGGTGACGGTGGCGCCGGCCGCGTAGACGGAGCCGGCCTTCCAGGTGCCGCCGGGCTCGGGGTTACCCGGGCCGGGGCCCGGGCCCGGGTCGTTTCCGGTGACCTTGAGGGTCAGGCCGTAGGCGGACAGGATCGGGTTCAGCGGCTGGAAGAAGGTGGTACCGCCGCTGGAGCAGTTGCCGGAGCCGCCCGAGGTCACGCCCTGGGCCTGGCTGCCGGAGATGTAGGAGCCGCCGGAGTCACCGGGCTCGGCGCAGACCGTCGTACGGGTGACGCCGGAAATGGTGCCCTCGGGGTAGGTGACGCTGGTGTTGTGCTGCTGGATGGTCCCGCAGTGCCAGCCGGTGGTCGATCCGGAGCGGCACACCGAGGCCCCGACGGGTTGCAGCACCGAACCGGTGACCTGCACGTTCGCCCCGCCGCTGCCCTTGACGTAGGGGGTGGAGGTCCAGTTGGCGTTCGCCGCGACCCAGGCCATGTCGTTGCCGGGGAAGACGGAGGCCTGGAAGGAGCCCTGGGCGACCTGGTTGAAGCCGCTGGTCGTCGTCCCGGCCCGCCCGCAGTGCCCGGCGGTGGCGAAGCCGTTCACCGTTCCCTTGGTGACCGGGAAGCCCACCGAGCAGCGGCCGCTGCCGTTCATGTAGTACGCGTCCCCGCCGCGCAGGTCGTACAGCGGGCGCGGGGCCTCGGCGGTACGAACCACCGTGACCAGTGCCGCGTCGGTCCCGGTGGCCGCCAGCAGGGCGCCCGCGGCCCCGGGCCGGGTCTCCTCGACGACGAGGGTGTTCCCGCGCGGGTCGACGTAGCGGACCGGGGTCCCGGCGGTGGCGGCCCGGTCCAGCGCGGCCTTCGCGGAGTCCAGGTCGGCCAGGGAGCGGCCGACCAGCTTCGCCCGGGCCCCGGTGGCGCGTATCGCGGCGGTGTCGGCGGCCCGGGTGGTGGCCACGGTCAGGGTCCCCGCGTCGGCGCCGTCCAGCCAGGCTCCGGCGAAGGCCGCGCCGAGCCGGGCCTGCAGCCGGGCGGCGGTGGCCCCCGCCTCGGCCTCGTGGGCCAGCCGGGCCTTGGCCTGTGTGGGGGTCAGGCCGAGGTCGCGCTGCATGGCGGTGAGCAGCTCGGAGGGAGCGTCGGCGGTGCGCAGGGTGGCGGTGGCCGACTGCTGCGGGCGCACGGTGTCGGCGGAGTCCGCGGGGGCGGCGGTGGCAACGGCGCCGGTGGCGGCCAGCAGCAGCCCGGCGGCGGCCAGGGCGGTACACGCCGCGCGGGCGTGTCGCTTGAGCATGGGGGATCTCCTCGGTTCGGTGGGGGTCAGCGACACCGTAGGAATCCGAACGCTCCAGCGGGAGCTGCCGGTTGGCCCCTCCCCTGGTGTTATGGCCACGCGGCGGGCGCCCGCGCCGGACCCCTCCGCCCTACGCCCGTTCCGCCAGCGCCGTGGCGTCCGCGGCCGCGGACGACCGGGCCAGGGCGTCCGTGTGCGCGTCCCGGGCGTGCTCCAGCACCGCGGCCGCCCGGGCGGCCGCCCGGCCCCCCGGATGCCAGCCGAGCAGGTGCCTCCACACCAGCGGGCTCCCGGCGAGCGGCCGGGTCACCAGCCCGGGGGTCACGGGGAAGGTCGCCCGGCACAGCCCCACGGCCCGCCCGACCTGGACGAGGTGCACGCACGAAGCCGTGTCCGTCTCGTACACGCACGCCGGGGTGAATCCGGCGCGCACGCACGCCGCCGCGAAGCAGTCCCCGAAGCATCCGTCGCCCGGTACGTCGGTCCAGGCCTCGGCGGCCAGTTCCGCCAGCTCGATCCACGGCCGCTGCGCCAGCGGGTGGTCCTCGGCCAGCATCACGTGCACCGGGTCCCGCGCCACCTCCCTCCACGCGAGCCGCCCCGGCTCCGGCGGGGCGCTCTCCCCGCACACCCCGACCAGGGCGAAGTCCAGCCTGCCGGCGGCCACGCCCCCGGCGACCTCCCGTTCCGACCACGAGGTGTAGGTGGTCACCGGCACCCCGGGCTCCTGCCGGACGATCCGGTCCACGAGTCCGCCCAGCAGCGGCCCGTGCGTCCCCCCGAGCCGGTAGCCGACCGTGCCCTGCCGGGCGAAGCGCACCGCCTCCTCCTGGAGCTCGCACACGGCCGGCAGCACGACGCGGGCCCGTTCCAGCACCAGCTCCCCGAGCGCGGTGGCCCGTACGCCCTCCCGCCCCCGGACGAAGAGCGGGCCGTCCAGCGCCCGCTCGATCCTCTTGAGCTGGGTGCTCAGAGCGGGCTGGGTGAGCCCCAGCACGGTGGCCGCGCGGGTCAGGCTGCCGGCGTCGGCGACGGCTCTGACGATCTTGAGGTGCCTCAACTCCAGATCCATGCCCCGAGCTTGGTCCAGACCTGTGGGCATGCGCTACGGGTCTGCCGCATGCGGAATCGACGAGAGCCGGTGCCGCAGGCGGGCCGGGACCACCGCGTCGAACCCGGCGTCGGTGTTTGCCCTGCTCAGGGGGTGCGATGCTTCATACCCGCCGGCAGTGGGCCGGCGCGATGAAAGGCGGCGTCCCATGGCAGCAGGATTCTCGGACTGGAAGGTCAACCGGCAGTACGCGGAGAACGACCGGGTCGTTCATTTCGGCAAGCAGTACCGGTGCCTGGTGACGCACAAGTCCAATTCCGCGAGCAACCCGGCCACGGCCGTCAAGATGTGGCAGCCCTACGCCGGTTGAGCCGCCCGCGGCCTGCGGCCTCGCTCGCCGCACGCACGCACCGGATCCGGATTGGGAGCGCTCTCATCCCGCGGCCCGTCCCGGCGCTAGGCTGTAGACGATCCGGCGACGGCACAGGTCAGCACCACCCTGCGCGGCGCCGCCCCCGTCGACGAGGAGCGACCGCCTTGCCCGAGCAGTCCCCCGGGTACCGCCCCACCCTGGAAGCCGTCGCGGCGCGAGCGGGGGTCTCCCGGGCCACCGCCTCGCGGGTCGTCAACGGGGGCGACGGGGTCCGCAAGCCGCTGGTCGACAAGGTGCTCCGGGCGGTCGACGAGCTCGGCTACGTCCCCAACCACGCGGCCCGGACGCTGGTGACGCGGCGGACCGGCGCGGTGGCCGTCGTCATCGCGGAGCCCGAGGTGCGGATCTTCTCCGACCCCTTCTTCTCCCAGCAGATCCGGGGCATCAGCAAGGAGCTGACCGCCCACGACACCCAGCTCGTGCTGCTGCTCGTGGAGGGGCCAGGCGACTTCGACCGGATCACCCGGTACCTGTCCGGCGGGCACGTGGACGGCGCGCTCGCCTTCTCGCTGCACACGGACGACCCGCTGCCCGCGATCACCCGGCGAGCCGGGATTCCGACCGTGTTCGGGGGCCGGCCCGGCTGGACCGCCGACCCCGGCGAACGGGCCGTTCCGTACGTCGACGCCGACAACCGGGGCGGGGCCCGGGTCGCCGTGCAGTACCTGCGGGACCTCGGGCGGGAGCGGATCGCGCACATCGGCGGGCCTCCCGACCAGACCTCGGCGATCGACCGCCTCGACGGCTACCGGGACGTCCTGCTGGACATGGATCCGACGCTCGTCGCCGAGGGCGCCTTCACCGTGGACAGCGGGGCGCGGGCGATGGCCGAGCTGCTGGAACGGCGGCCCGACCTGGACGCGGTGTTCGTCGCGAACGACCTCATGGCGTCCGGGGCGCTACGGGTCCTGCGCGAGCGCGGGATCGCGGTGCCGGAGCAGGTGGCGGTGGTCGGGTTCGACGACATGGATCCGGTGGCCAAGGAGACCGACCCGCCACTGACCACCGTCAGCCAGGACATCGAGGGCCAGGGGCGGCTGATGGCACGGCTCCTGCTGCGCACCCTCGACCGCACGGGGAACGGGGCGGCACCGGACTCGGTGATCACCCCGACCATGCTGGTCCGGCGCGCCTCGGCCTGAGCCCTGACGTACGCGTAAGCGCACTTGCGCGTACGGCGGGCCTCCGCCCGAGGAGCCGGAGACCCGCCGCATCGATCGTGCCCGTGCGTCCGCTTCAACGCGCAGGGGACTACGCGTACGGGATCCTCAGCACCGCCGCGTCCGTGCCCGTCTGCACCTGCGACGTGCCGTTGCCCAGCGCGTTCCAGATCTCCAGGCGGACGGTGCCGTTCTTGAGTTCGCCCAGGCTGCCGGTGACGGCCTGCGCGCCGACCGCCTGCGTGTACTCCTCCCAGCCCGCGACCGGGTCGGTGGCGAAGTACCGGAAGGTTTCGGTGCGGTCGAAGGTGCCGTCACCGGTCAGGTCGTAGCTGACCCGGACCTGCGGGGCGAGCCCGACCTTGGTTCCCGCGTCCACCCGGAGGCGGAACGCGGTGGCGGCCCCGGCGGAGACCTTGCCGTTGACCTGCTTCGCCTCGTAGACGGTCGGCCGGTACGGGGTGCCGTCCCGGTTCACGCCGTCGGCCGAGGCCAGGGTGTCCACGCCGGCCGGGTCGGTGGTGGCGGTGGTGAGGACGCCGCCGGACTTGAGGCGGAAGGTGTTGCCGGTGGACGGGCCCGGCTCCTCCGGGTCGGGGTCTCCGCCGCCGGGGCCGGTACCCGTGACCGTCGAACGGGCCGGAACGGAAAGGGTTTTGCCGTCGGAGAAGGTCACCGTACGGGTGGTGGGGCCGTGGTTGTGCGCGGTGTAGGTGCGGGTTCCGTTCTTGGTGAAGACGGCGGAGGTGGGCAGGTCTCCGCTGACCGTCATGTCCGGTGCGCCCAGTGTGTCGAGGGTGTTGATCCAGTGGTAGGTGTGGGCCTTGGACTCACCCTGTTCGGGGGTGTAATTGCCGTTCACGCCGTCCCACTTGGCCTTCGCCGACGCCGGATCGGTCAGCGCCTCGAACTCCCAGAGCAGGTCGCGCCACTCCTGGGCCGGGCCGCCGTTCTCGCGCTCCATCTCGGCGATGTTCCGGGTGATGGCGGCCTTCTCACGGGCCAGGTGGAGTGAACCTCCGGTCACGGGAAGGACGTTGATGCCGTGGATCTCCTCCGGGTTGGCGGTCCACCAGGTGGAGTACGCGGCGCCGCTGCCCCAGACCATGCCGACCGTGCCGTACTTGTACGAGGCGGGGAAGACCTGCTCGCTCGCGTCGAACCAGTACTGGGTGATCGCCTCGGACTCCGTCGTCAGCAGGTAGCTGCCGAGGTCGCGGAGCGAGGTGTCGCCGGTCGCCGCACCCCAGAGCACGAGGCCCGCGCTGAGGTTGATCGACTCCGACGAGGACTCCTGGTTGTTGCCGGCCGCGAAGCCCTGGTGGCCGGAGGCCCAGCTGTGGCCCGCGTACACGTCGAAGCCGCGCAGGAAGGGGTACGCCGCGTCGGTGCGGCTCGGGTTGGCCGTGTCGCGGATCAGGTGCTTCACCATCGCGCCCCAGGCCGGGTCGGCCGCCCAGGCCTGGTCGTACTGGGCGATGATCGCCGCCGCGTAGACGTAGTAGCTGTAGTGGAAGTGGTGGTCGTTGAGCTCGGTGTCGCTGCCGTACGAGGCCGGGTAGCCGGTGAGGGTCTTCCAGTCCTTGTCGTAGCTGAACTCGCCCGCCCCGCCCGCCGTGAACCACTCCTGGAGCCGGCCCTTCATCAGGCCGAGGAGCTTGTCGCGGACCGCGGTCTGGCCGATCTGGTCGGCGACGGGCACCAGTTGGGCGAGCCGGCCGAGCGCCTTGCCCGTCCAGTAGGTGTCGGTGGCCCCGGAGAACGGGTCGGAGGCGTTCGCGACCTCGTTGAGGTAGCCGGTCAGCCGGGCCCGGTCGACGCCGCTGGAGGCGGGCAGGGCGGGCACCACGCCGTTGTTCTTCTGGCTGGTGGTGAAGGAGGCGGACTCGCGCACCTTCATGGTGCCGCGCGGCGAGACGTACGTGTACGGGGTCAGCGCGTCGGTGGTGTGCAGCCACTGGTGGCGGTAGAGGGCCTGGAGCGTGCCGCGCTCGGTGCCCTCCTTCGCCTCCGTGGTCAGGGTGTAGGTCGCCCGGACGTCGCCGCCGGCGTTCTGCCAGGCCACCTGGGAGCCGGTGACGAAGCTGAACGCGTACGTGCGGTAGGTCGCGAGCGCGTCCGTGGAGGGCAGGACGGCGAGCGAGAAGTAGTCCTTGCCCGCGAGTCCGGCGGTGATCGTGGTGCCGGAGACGTTCCAGTCGGCGCCGGTCGGGGCGAAGAGGGCGTAATGGTGACCGGCGATCGTGATGCCGATGACGTTGCCGTTGTCGGCGAAGACGGTGGGCGTGGAGGCGGTCGTGACGCGGGCGTCGCCGCCGGAGCCCTTGGCGTATACGAACGGCATGCCGTGGCCGATGGTGGCCCGGA
The DNA here is from genome assembly GCF_057834385.1 of Streptomyces sp. GL_141. NCBI lineage: Bacteria > Bacillati > Actinomycetota > Actinomycetes > Kitasatosporales > Streptomycetaceae > Streptomyces > Streptomyces sp. GL_141. The sequence goes on along the minus strand of NZ_CM174402.1, from coordinate 8,664,909 downwards.
ACGTGCGGGAGCCGTCCGCCCAGTACGGGGTGACCGTCCAGTCCGACCAGGCGTCGGCCTTGGTGTCGGGAGAGTTCAGGCCGGTGAGGCCGACGGTGAGGTCGGCCTTGTGCGCGTACTCGTACTGCCGGCCGTCGCCGACGATCGCGGGCGCGGTCGGGTAGCCGACCTCCAGGCCGGAGGCCTTGGCCTGATACGTGAGGGGGTGCCCGTACATGGGCGTGGAGTACGGGTTGTCGCCGTAGCGCTGGTAGGCGAGCGAGGTCCACCAGTCGTTGGTCGGGACCGGCTTGTCGCGGGCGGCGGCGGTGAGTTTGGGGGTGACGGGGGCACCGGTGTTCGTCGTGGGTCCGGACGTACCGGCGGGGCGGGTGTCGGTGTAACTGCCGGAACCCGCGGGGATGGTGGCGGCGGCCGCGGGGGAGGCGGCGGGGCCCAGGCCGACGGCGGCCAGGGCGATGGCCAGGAGCGTCGCCGCGGCAGGTCTGGAGAGGGAGGCTTGCACGAAACAGCACCTCGATCACGTGGGGGGAAGAGCGCGTTCGAGAGCGCTCTCAAGTGCCATGGAACGTAAATCTCCTGAAACCTAAGTGTCAAGATGGCCCACGTAACGGGCAGTTGATCGTAACGCCAAGCTGTTATGTGTTCGAGTCTTGACGGAGGGCAGGCGGTGGGGGACGCTCCAGACGCATCTAGTGAGAGCGCTCTCAACGAAAGAACGCTCGGTTCATCCCGAAGTCAAGGGAGGCTTCCCATGCCCATCGCCCGAGCCGCCAAGAGAGCCACAGCCCGCCTCGGCGCGGTCGTTCTCGCAGGGGCCCTCCTCGCCGCCTGTGGATCCGGCGCCTCACCGGACTCCTCCGACGGCGCGGGCGGAAAGGTCACCCTCACGGTCGACCTCTTCGGATCCTTCGGCTTCAAGGAGGCCGGGCTCTACGAGGAGTACCAGAAGCTCCACCCCGAGGTGACGATCAAGCAGAGCGACACCCAGGACGAGGCGGACTACTGGAAGTCGCTCCAGACCCGCCTCGCGGGCGGCGGCGGTCTCGCGGACGTGCAGGGCGTCGAGGTGGGCCGGATCGCGTCGGTCACCCAGCAGCAGGCCGACAAGTTCCACGACCTGAAGGCGTTCGGGGCCGACAAGCTCAAGGGCCAGTTCGCCGAGGCCAAGTGGTCGGCGGCGACCACGAAGGACGGCAAGATCCTCGGCCTCGGCACGGACGTGGGCCCCGAGGCCATGTGCTACCGCACCGATCTCTTCCAGCAGGCCGGTCTCCCCACCGACCGCGAGGAGCTCGCGAAGAAGTGGTCCACGTGGGAGGGCTACCTGGAGCTGGGCAAGGAGTACAAGAAGAAGGCACCCGCCCAGAGCGCCTGGCTGGACAGCATCGGATCCCTCTACGGGATCATGATCGGCCAGGAGAAGGAGCGGTATTACAACGCCGCCGGCGAGATGATCTACGAGAAGAACCCGGCGGTCAGAACGGCCTGGGACACCTCCGTGAAGGCGGCCGAGGCCGGTCTGAGCGCCAAGCTCGACCAGTGGTCCCCGCAGTGGAACCAGGCATTCGCCGCCGGTTCGTTCGCCACCATCCCGTGCCCGGCCTGGATGCTCGGCTACGTCAAGGCCCAGGCCGGTGCCGCCGGCCAGGGCAAGTGGGACATCGCCAAGCTGCCCGGCGGTGCGGGCAACTGGGGCGGCTCGTACCTCTCCATCCCGCGTGCGGCCAAGCACAAGGAGGAGGCGTACAAGCTGATCGAGTGGCTCACCGCGCCCGAGCAGCAGGCGAAGGTCTTCCAGAAGCAGGGCAACTTCCCCTCCTCGACGGGCGCGATCGCGCAGATCGCGGACGCCAAGGACGCGTACTTCTCGGGCGCCCCGATCGGTCAGATCTTCGGTGACGCGGCCAAGTCGTCCCCGGTCCAGGTCCTGGGCGTGCACGACCAGAACGTGATGCAGCAGCTGACGAACGCGCTGAGCGAGGTCGAGCGCAAGGGAGTCCCGTCGGACACGGCGTGGGAGACGGCGAAGAAGGGCGTGGCGAACGTGACCGGCTGACGCCGGTCGCGGGGCCGGCCGCACCGGCCCCGCTCGCGTCCCCGCAATCCCTCCCGCCCCGATTCCGAAGGGCCGCATCGTGTCCCCCACCTCCACCGCGAAGGCCGGGCCCCGCCCTGCCGGATCCGGGACCGGGTCCGGTCCCGGATCCGGTCCCGGGACCGACCCGGGCGACGGTCCGGCAGCCGCTCTCCGGCGCACCTGGCGCAAGGCCTCCCCGTACGCCTACATCGCCCCCTTCTTCACCCTGTTCCTCGCTTTCGGCCTCTTCCCGCTCCTCTACACGGCGTTCGTCTCCCTCTACCGCGTCGAGCTCCAGACGAGCGGTGACATGCAGTGGCGGGGCATCGCCAACTACACGGCCCTCTTCGGCGACGAGTACTTCTGGATCTCGCTGCGCAACACCTTCACCATCGGCGTGCTGTCCACCGTGCCGCAGCTCGCGATGGCACTGGGCCTGGCCCACTTGCTCAACTACAAGCTGCGCGGCCGGACGTTCATCAGGACCGCGGTCCTGCTCCCCTACGCGACGTCCGTCGCCGCCGCCACGCTGGTCTTCGCGCAGCTCTTCGGCCGTGACTTCGGGCTGATCAACTACGTGATCGGACTCATCGGTGTCGGCCCGGTGGACTGGCAGACCGGCACGGTCGCCTCGCAGATCGCCGTTTCGACGATCGTGATCTGGCGCTGGACCGGTTACAACGCGCTGATCTACCTGGCAGGCATGCAGTCGATCCCGCACGAGCTGTACGAGGCCGCGGGGATCGACGGGGCGTCCCGCTGGCGCCAGTTCATCCACGTGACCCTTCCCGGACTGCGGCCGACCATCGTCTTCACGGTGATCATTTCGACGATCGGCGCGACCCAGCTCTTCGGTGAGCCGCTGCTGTTCGAGGGGTCGATGTCCGGCGGCATCTCGCACCAGTACCAGACCCTCGGCCTGTACATGTACGAGCAGGGCTGGGGCTTCTTCCACCTGGGGCGGGCCGCGGCCATCGCCTGGGTGATGTTCGTCCTGATCGTGGTGCTCGTCGGGGTCAACGCCCTGATCGCACGCCGCCGCGCACGCAAGGAGGCCGGCCGATGACCGCGCTCGCCCCACCGCCGACCGCCCCCCGCAAGCGCCGCCCTCCGCAGGAGCGGCCCGGCAGGCACGCCTGGCTCCGCAAGGGCGACGGGGCCGGGAGGACGATGACGGGCGGCTGGCTCGCCTACCTCATCCTCGGCATCGCACTGCTGATCTCGGCGTTCCCCTTCTACTGGACGATCGTCGCGGCCAGCCGGTCCAACGCGGACCTGGCGCAGGTGCCGCCGAGCCTGCTGCCCGGCCCGAACCTGATGAAGAACTTCGAGGCGGTCCTCGAAGAGGCCGACATCGGCAAGGCGCTCCTGAACTCGCTGATCGTCTCCGGGTCCATCACCGTGGGCACGGTGCTCTCCTGCACGCTGGCAGGCTTCGCCTTCGCCAAGCTGAAGTTCCGGGGCCGGGGCGCACTGCTGACCCTGACGATCGGGACGATGATGATCCCGCCGCAGCTCGGTGTGATTCCGCTGTTCATGCTGATCGCCGAACTCCAGTGGGTGAACCAGCTCCAGGCGGTGATCCTGCCGGGTCTGGTGTCGGCCTTCGGGGTGTTCTTCATGCGCCAGTACCTGATCCAGTCGCTGCCCGACGAACTGATCGAGGCGGCCCGCGTGGACGGGGCCTCCACAGCCCGCATCTTCTGGTCGATCGTGATCCCGATCGCGCGGCCGGGGATGGCGGTGCTCGGGATGCTCACGTTCATGACGGCGTGGAACGACTTCTTCTGGCCGGTCATCGCGCTGTCCTCGCAGGAGCCGACCGTGCAGGTCGCGCTGCGCCAGCTCGGCGGCGGCTACGTCAACGACCAGTCGGTCATCATGGCCGGCACCCTGCTCGGCACGCTGCCGGTGCTGCTCGTCTTCGGCCTGCTGGGCCGGCAGATCGTCGGCGGCATCATGCAGGGAGCGGTGAAGGGCTGACGCGTTCCTGCCGTGCGGCCAGGGTCTCCGGCCACCGGCCACCGGCCACCGGCGAGAGCCCGGCCCCACCAGCCCCACATGAACATCCCCCTCCCTCCTACTTCCTGGAGTGTCCGTCTCATGACCGCTGTCGATGCCCGCCCGGCGACCTCCACGGGCACCCGCCCCGGGACCGGGACGGGGCTCCGCTTCCCCACCGGATTCCGCTGGGGCACCGCCACCGCCGCCTACCAGATCGAGGGGGCGGCCGCCGAGAACGGCCGGACGCCGTCCATCTGGGACACCTTCAGCCGCACGCCCGGCAAGGTCCGCAACGGTGACACCGGTGACATCGCCGCCGACCACCTGCACCGGATGCCCGACGACGTGAAGCTGATGAAGGAGCTCGGCGTCACGGACTACCGGTTCTCCGTCTCCTGGCCCCGGGTCCAGCCGACGGGGCGGGGCCCGGCCGTGGAGCGCGGCCTGGACTTCTACCGCCGCCTGGTGGACGAGCTGCTGGCGCACGGCATCAGGCCGGTCGCGACGCTCTACCACTGGGACCTCCCGCAGGAGCTGGAGGACGCGGGCGGCTGGCCGGAACGGGACACCGCACACCGGTTCGCGGAGTACGCGGGCCTGGTGGCCCGGGCGCTGGGCGACCGGGTGTCGACCTGGACGACGTTGAACGAGCCCTGGTGCGGGGCGTTCCTCGGGTACGGGAACGGGGTCCACGCCCCCGGCCGCACCAGCAACCTCGCCGCGCTGCGCGCGGCCCACCACTTCAACCTGGCGCACGGCGGCGCGGCCCGCGTCCTGCGTGACCGTCTCCCGTCCACGGCCGAGATCTCCCTGACCCTGAACCTCCACGCCCTGCGCCCGCTGACGGACAGCGCGGCGGACCGGGACGCCGTGCGCCGGATCGACGCGGTCGCGAACCGGATCTTCGTGGACCCGGTCTTCCACGGGCGGCTGCCACAGGACCTGGTCGAGGACACGGCGGGGGTGACGGACTGGTCGTTCGTCCGGGACGGCGACCTGGAGGTCACGTCCACCCCGATCGACTCGCTGGGCATCAACTACTACTCCCCCAGTGTGGTTTCGGCGGGCTCCTCCCCCTCCCCCGCACCCTGGGCGGGCGCCGAGAAGCATGTGGCGTTCACCCCTGCGGCGGGTCCGCGCACGGCGATGGACTGGCCGGTGGACGCGAACGGCCTGTACGAGTTGCTGACCCGGCTGCGCGACGAACTCCCGCACGTCCCGCTCCTGGTGACCGAGAACGGGGCGGCGTACGACGACTACGCGGACCCGGAGGGGCAGGTCCACGACCCGGAGCGGGTGGCGTACCTCGACGCGCACCTGACGGCCGTGCACCGGGCGATCGGGGACGGCGTGGACGTACGCGGCTACTTCCTGTGGAGCCTGCTGGACAACTTCGAGTGGTCGTACGGCTACAGCAAGCGTTTCGGCATCGTCCACGTGGACTTCGCGTCCCAGCGCCGGACGGTGAAGGACAGCGCGCGCTGGTACGCGGAGGTGATCGCGCGGGGCGGGCTGGCGCAGGGCTGAGGGGCTCTCTCCTGCCCGACGGCCCCGGGAACGCCCCGGGGCCGTCGTACGCTCGGGCCGTGCACGAAAACGAGATCAAACTCAAGGCCATCGCCGCGCTCACCGCACTGCGCGCGGACGTCGGCGAAGGCCTCGCCTCCGATCTGCTCGCCGAAGTGACCCCCGGTCACTTCCTGGTACCGGCGGGAGCCGACCCCGAGGAAATCGGCGGCGCCGTGCTCGATCAGCTCTCCGAGCCGCTGAGCGCCCTGGTCAACGGTTTCATCGCCGCCTTCGCGGCAGTCGCCTACGCGTACGACGAAACGGGCGCGGAGCCCGGTACCGACGCGATCCTCCAGGAACTCGCCCTTCGTCTCGCCCGCGAGGACGGCGGCCGGCAGTCGCCCTGACCCCGCGCGTCCCGTGGGGCACCGCCCGTTCTTTGCCGCATGCCGCGTTGCGGCTCGCACACCGGCATCCTGTGGGCCACGGTGGACCTGCCCCGTACCCTGCCTGTTCCGAGGAGACCCGTCATGAACTGGACGCTCGAAGTGGTTCTGGTCCCTGTCACCGATATGGACCGGTCGAAGGAGTTCTACGCGGACAAGGTCGGCTTCACGGTCGATCTCGACAGCGAGGTCGCGCCCGGCATCCGCATCATCCAGCTGACCCCGCCCGGCTCGCGCTGTTCGATCGCGCTGGAGCACGGGATGCCTCCGGCGCCCGGTACGCGCCAGATGGCACCGGGCACGCTGCAAGGCCTGCAGCTCTGCGTCACCGACATCGAGGCCGCACGAGAGGAGCTGACGGCGCGCGGTGTGGAGGTGTCGCCGGTGCGGCACGTGGGCGAGAAGGGCTGGGAGGACGGCAAGGGCGACACCTGGAACTCCTTCCTCACCTTCACCGACCCGGACGGCAACGGCTGGGTGGTCCAGGAAGCGCCCTCGGAACTGTCGGCACGCTGACGGCCGGCGGCAAACGCCGCGGCGACCTCGCCGCGGCGCCGTCGCCGTCGGTCACCGGCCGGGGCCGTGGTGCGTGGTCCGTGGTGCGTGGTCCGCGCTACTCGGGCCGGCAGTGGCGCACGATGGATTCGATCACGTCGTCCAGCCCCGGCCCGGCGGCCTCGGGCGGCAGTACGCCGCTCGCGGCCAGACCGATGTATCCGTGGAGCGGCGCGAAGACCGTCAGCGTGACGCCTTCCAGCGGACCCTGGCGCACCTCGCCCCGTTGCTGTCCGTGGGCGACCAGCTCGAGGAACTGCTCGCCCCAGCGGTGGGCGGCCGTGCCCAGCGCCGTGGACGCCTCAGGGCTGTGCTGGGCCGGGAACATCAGGTCGAGCAGTGCGGCGTTGTCCGTGGCGAAGCCGACGTAGGTCCGGGCCACGGCGTCCAGTTGGGGTGCAGCCACGACCACAGGACCAGTCATGTCACGCACACACACCGACGTCCCCCTTCCCGACCTCTCCGGGAAGCGTGCCGTCGTCACCGGAGCGAGCGACGGCATCGGACTCGGGATCGCCGCCGGACTCGCCTCGGCCGGAGCCGAGGTGCTTCTGCCGGTCCGCAACCCGCGCAAGGGCGAGGCCGCGATCGCCGGGATCAGGCAGACGGGCCCCGGCGCGAACGTATCGCTCCACGCCCTCGACCTGTCCTCGCTCGACTCCGTCGCGGCCCTCGGCGAGACCCTGGGAAGGGACGGGCGTCCGATCCACATCCTCGTCAACAACGCCGGCGTGATGACCCCGCCCGACCGGAAGACGACCGCCGACGGGTTCGAGCTCCAGTTCGGCACCAACCACCTCGGTCACTTCGCCCTGGTGGCACACCTGCTGCCCCTGCTGCGTGCCGGCCGGGCACGCGTGACCTCCCAGATCAGCGTCGCCGCGAACAGCAACGCCATCAACTGGCAGGACCAGCCTGCTCGCCGCGTGCCCCGAGCTCGGTCGCGACAAGGACACCATGGGCGTGCGGCTCATCCGCGCCCTGTCCGCCCGCGGCATCCTGCTCGGGACCGTGCGGCCCCGGACATCTCGGCGGGCCCCCTGCCGAGCAGAAGCTGTACTCCCGCCTTCGCAGCACCGAGGACGCCCGGCGCATCTGGGAAGCCTCCGAAGAGCTGACGAAGATCTCGTATCCCACGGTCCGAGAGGTCGAGTGCCGTCAGACCCAGGGGCGAGCGCGCCGTCAGGCCCAGGGGTCGAGGACCAGTTTGCCGGTGGTCCTGCGGGATTCGAGCTGCCGGAGCACCTTCGGGCCGTCCGCCAGGGCGTGGACCTCCGGGACGCCCGGCGGGTAGACGCCGTCGGCGATCAGGGAACGCAGCTCCGCGAGGAGACCGGCGTAGACCTGCGGTGCCTCGGTGGCCATCGACCCGATGTGGAGGCCCTTGACCTGGACCCGGTGGGTGAACAGCAGGTCGCGGGTGGAGATGTCGGTGTGGCCCGAGGCGGCGCCGAAGACGACGACGGAGCCGGTGACGGGACGGGTCACGGCGAGGCTGTCGCGGAAGGCGGCCTGGCCGACCCCGCCCGCCGCCGCGTGGATGAGTACCGTCTCGCCCCGCTGCATGTCGCCCAGCGGCTTCAGTGCGGCCAGGGCCGTCGCCCAGTTCAGCACGAGGCCGAGGGATTCGGCGTCGCTCCAGCCGTCGGGAACGGGCAGGGCGCCCGCCGCCGGCATGGTCATGTACTGGGCGAAGGCGCCGTAGCCCATGCCGACGACGTGCGTGCCCGGCGGCAGCGGGTTCTCGACACCGGGGCCCGCACCGACGATCTCACCGGCGGCCTCGAAGCCCGCCGTGTACGGCGCGGCCGGGCCGCCGTCGTACGTGCCGTGGGCCTGCATGACGTCGGCGAAGTTGACCCCCGCCGCGCCGACGCGGATCAGGTACTGGCCGGGACCGGCGACGGGGAGGGGATGGTCGAAGGTCAGGATCAGATCCTTCGGACCCTTCAGGGACTGCTGGACGAGAGCCCGCACCAGGGGTGTGTTCGTGGCATGTGAGGGACCGTAGAAGCTTCCCGTAAGCGGGAAGGTCAAGGCCCGCTCCGTGCGGCGCCCAGGAAGGCGTCCAGGGCCGACTGCTGGGCGACCAGGGAGGCGACCCGGTCCGCGAGACGGTCCCGGTAGCCCTCCACCTCGGCGAGGAACTCGGCGCAGACCCCCTTGGGGCTGGTGGAGGGGGTGATGTGGGGCAGGACTTCCCTGATGAGCCGCATGGGCAGGCCGGACTCCAGCAGGAAGCGGATCACGCGGACGCGGTCCAGTACTTCGGTGGAGTAGAGCCGGTACCCGTTCGCGCACCGTTCGGGGGTGATCAGCCCCTCCTCCTCGTAGTGCCTGAGCGCTCGGGCGCTGGCCCCGCTGGCCTGTGCGGCTTCGCCGATCTTCAACGCGTCCATGAGAGGCGCAACGCCCCGCCGGGGCGGGGTGTTCCGGTAGCGGTACCGTTCCGGACCTGCGCCGTCCCGTGGACGGTGGGCCGACGGCTACGCGCCGACGTTCCCCTCCAGGTGGGCGAGCGCCGCCTCGGCCTCCTCGGCGAAGAACACCAGGTCGGTCAGGGGCACGGGGAGGAAGCCTTCTTCCTCCATGCGCCGGAACTGCTCCTTGAGGCCGTCGTAGAACCCCGCCGTATTGAGGATCACCACCGGCTTCGTGGTCTTCCCGTGCTTCTTGAGTTCGAGGATCTCGGTCGCCTCGTCCAGCGTCCCGGTCCCGCCGACCAGGATGGCGACCGCGTCCGCCTTGGCCAGGAGCAGCGCCTTGCGTTCGGCGAGATCGCCGGCGATCACCATCTCGTCGGCGTTCTCGCGGGCCTTCGCCGCCAGGAAGTCGACCGAGACGCCCACGAGTCGCCCGCCCGCCGCCTGGACACCGTCCGCCACCACCTTCATCAGGCCGCTCTCGGAGCCGCCCCACACCAGCGTGTGACCCGCCTTGCCGAGGAGCTCGGCGAACTCCCGGGCCGGGAGCGTGTAGCGCTCGTCGAGTTCGGCGGCCGAGAGGAAGACGCACATGTTCATGCCTCGACAGTACGAGGCCGGGGGCCGGCCGTGAGGCGCGGGTCGGTGGGGCGGTGGGGGCGGTGGGCGGTGGGGACGCCGCCGGCCCGGGCTCAGCCCCTTCCGGGCCGGGCCGGGCCGGGCCGGGCCGGGAAGGCTCGCCCGGTCCGGAAGTTCGGCTCAGGCCGTGACCGGCAGGTCGACGGCCGGGAAGTCGACTTCGGTGCGGGCCACGGAGTTGAAGTAGTTCGTGAAGATGTTCAGCGCCACGGCGCCGATGATCTCGCCGATCTCCCCGTCGCCGTACCCCGCGGCGCGCACGGCCTCGATGTCGGCGTCGGCGACGAAGCCCTTGGTGCGCAGCACGGATCGGGCGAAGAGCAGGGCGGCCGCGGCCTTGGGGTCCGAGGCGTGGGCGTGGCCGCCGACGGCGAGGTCCTCGGCGGAGACCCCGGCGCGGGCACCGAGCACGTGGTGGGCCGCGTAGCAGTAGTCGCACGAGTTCTCGGCCGCCGAGACGAGGGCGATCTGCTCCCGGAGCGAGCCGGGCAGCAGCCCCTTGGACAGGGCACCGCCGAAGGACAGGTAGCCGTCCAGGACGGCCGGCGAGGCCGCCATCGCCCGCATCATGTTCGGCGTCACGCCGAGCGCACGCTCCACAGGAGGTACTGCCGTGCCGACCGCCGACCCAGCCTACACCGATGGCCCGGTGGCTCCTCAGCTGCCGCCCGATCTGGCGGCGCAGGAGCTGCCCGGGACGTCGGGAGACCGGTCCGACCTCGACCGGCGTCTCGCCTCGGCGCTCGAACGCGCGGGCCACGCACTGCGCACGCTGATCTGGACCCAGGCCACCGCTCACGGGCTCAGCCCGATCCAGGTCCAACTCCTGCTACGCCTGGGGGTCGAGCCTCCCGAGCGGCGCCGGGTCGGCACGCTCGCCGCCGAGTTCGACCTCTCCGCGGCCACCGTCAGCGAAGCCCTGTCCACCCTGCGCCGCAAGGGCCTCGTCGAGAAGCAGCCCGTAGCCGGAGACAAGCGCGGCCACGTCATGGCGCCGACCGAGGCGGGCCTCGCCACGGCCGCCGCCCTCGCCCACTGGCCCGACCCCGTCGCCACCCACCTGGCGACCCTGCCCGTCGAGGACAAGGGCGCCGCCCTGCGCCTGGTCCTCGACCTGGTCGGGCACCTCGCCGACACCGGCGTACTGTCCGTCGCCCGGACCTGCACCACCTGCCGCTTCTTCCGGCGCGACGAGCATGACGATTCCCGGCGCCCGCACCACTGCGCCCTGCTGGACGCCCCGATCGGCGACCCGGACTTGCGCGTGGACTGCGCCCAACACCAGTCGGCTCAAGGAGTCAATGGTCCCGCCGCGCCATCGACTCGGTGAACATGCGGCCCTGAAACGGGGGCTGACGGGAGAAGGAAATCGAGCCGTCGAACCAGCTCGGCCGGGACCGATGGGTCGTGGAGCGGACGGTGTCCTGACCCTCAGGCTGCCGTCGCTTACCCCGGTGCCATGAACGCAAGGCCGAACACTTCCTGGCGTTCGCAGGCATCGCTGCGGCCCTCTTCTGCTTCCGCCGCTTGAAGATGAACGCCCAGCCGGCTCCACGGCTCCTGCAAGATGGCTCAAGTGAGCGAATCGACTGAGCAGGTGCAGACCACAGATCGCCTCTGGCAGGAATTCCGCCAAGAGCCCTTCCCCGACAGCCTGCGACGTGCCACGTTCGGGGGCACAGACGTGTGGCTCATCGAGTTGGACATCGCCGGCTGTGCTCTTCGCTGGCTCGACAACAGCGGCACTCTCGACTCGAAGAACAGCACCCTCCTGCAGAGCCGCATCGAGGACCTGGACCGAGTCATCCCCGAGGTCAATGACCCTGTAGCAGTCCAGTACTGCCAGCGGTTGCACCAGCTCGCTGTGCTCGTGTCGGGGAACCTGCCCAACACCACATGAGATGGGGCCTAAGCCGACTTGCTCCCGGGAGGGGAGGGGAGGCCGGCGGCCGTGTCCGCTCGGAAGGCTCGTCGGTAGGCGGCGGGGGTGGTGCGCAGGGCCTCGTGGAAGCGTCGGCGCAGGTTGACGGCCGAGGAGAGGCCGACCCGGTGGGCGATGGTTTCCACGGGCAGGTCGGTCTCCTCCAGCAGGGCCCGGGTGGCGGCGATCCGGCGGTCCAGGAGCCAGCGTCCGGGGCTGATCCCCAACTGCTCGGTGAAGCGCCGGGTCAGCGTGCGGGCCGAGACCTAGGCGTGGACCGCCATCTCGGCGATGCTGACCGGCTGGTCCAGCCGTCCGGTCAGCCATTCCAGCAGCGGGGCCAGCGAGTCGGCGACCGGCCCGGACGTGGGCAGTTCGGCGTACTGCAGCTGGCAGCCCTCGCGGTGCGGCGGCATCACCATCTGGCGGGCGATGCGCATGGCGTACGCGGCGCCCTGGTCGGTGCGCACCAGGTGCAGGCAGAGGTCCACGCCGGCCGCCGATCCGGCGCTGGTCGCGACGTCGCCGTGGTCCACGTACAGGACGGCGGGGTCGACCCTGACCCTCGGGAACCGGGCGGCCAGTTCAGGGGCCTGGGCCCAGTGGGTGGCGGCCCGGCGATCGTCCAGCAGTCCGGCGGCAGCGAGGACGAAGGCTCCCGAGCAGATGCCGACGACGCGGGCGCCTCGGGCATGTGCCCGGCGGACCGCCGCGATCAGGGCTGTCGACACCGCGGTGCCGGCGGGCTGTTGCCAGCCGGGGATCAGTACGGTGTCCGCGCACTCCAAGGCGTCCAGGCCTGTCGTGACCAGGAGGTCGTAGCCGGCCTGGGTGCGTACCGGGCCGGGGTGCTCGGTGCAGACCTCGAACGCGTAGCGGGCGGGGATGGCCGGGCTGTGGTCGGCGAACACCTCGGTCGCGCAGGCCAGCGGGAAGGTCGACTGCGGGGGCTGGAGCACGGCCACGACCCGGTGGAGCACCGGGGACTTCGGCGGCGTACGAGGTGTCATGGCGCGAAAGTACCCCATCGTGTCGTTCAGGACACTGGAGCGAACTCATTGGTCTAGTCCAGCATCGTCCTGTGACCATCGCGCAGACACCGAAGCAGACCGTCCCGAGCGTCCAGAGCGACCTGCAGACCACCGTTCAGATCGATCCGCCAACCGGCGGGCCTCCGTTGTGGGACCGGCGGTTCACGCTCTACTTCACCGCACGTGCGGTCTCCTTGGTCGGCGACGCGATGATGCCGGTGGCCGCCGCACTCGCGGTCGGCCCGCTGTACGGGATCTCCGGGGTCGGCTTGGTACTGGGGACCTGGACCGGGACGTTCGTCCTCCTGGTCCTGTTCGGCGGGGTGTTCGCCGACCGGGTGGGCGCGCGCCGGATGATGGTCGGCGCGGACCTCGTCCGGGTGCTCACCCAGGGCGTGCTGGCTGCCGCGTTCTTCGCCGGGACGCCGCCGTTCTGGCTGCTGGTGACCATGGCGGCCGTGGCCGGCGCGGCCGTCGCGATGTTCCAGCCGGGCGTGAACGGCATGGTCCCGCTGGTCGCACGGGAGCCGCAGCGGGCCAACGCCACGCTCAAGGTGGCCGACGCGCTCGCCCAACTGCTCGGCCCGGCGCTGGCGGGGCTGCTGATCGTGCTGACCGGTGCCGGGACCGTTTACGCGATCGACGCGGGCACCTTCGTGCTCAGCGCCCTGTGCTTGGGGCTCATCCGCTTCGCCCCGGCGGGCACGTCCACGGGGACCGTGGCCGGCTCCGGCTCCGGCGTCGGCGTCGGCGTCGGCGTCGGCGTCGGCGTCGGCCGGAAGAGTTCGCTCCGCCGCGACCTGCGTCAGGGCTGGCGGGAGTTCCGCTCGCGTACCTGGATGTGGGCGGTGATCCTGATCTGGGTGGTCTACGGCGTACTGCTCTTCGGCCCGCTGGTGCCGCTGAGCTCAGCACTGATCGGAGCCCGGCTCGGCCCGAACGCCTACGGCCTGGCCGTCTCCTCCCTCGGTGTCGGCACGGTGCTCGGCGGCATGCTGGCCCTGCGGCTGCGCCCGGGCCGGCCGCTGGCGGCCGGCGCGGTGGCCATGGTGCTGTTCACCGTGCTGCCGCTCTGCGTGGCCTTGGGTGCCGGACTGCCCGTGCTGCTGGCCGGCCACGTCATCGGGGGCGGCGCCTGGGCGTTCTGGTCGGTGATGTGGGCGACGAGCGTCCAGACCCACACGCCCCCGGGGGTCCTCAACCGGGTCACCGCCTACGAGCTGGCCGGCTCGGTGTCCGGCATCGCGCTCGGCCAGATCCTGGCGGGCCCGGCCACCGAGCTGGCCTCCCCGGAAACGCTGCTCCTGGTCTCGGCGGGCACCTGCCTGGCGGGCTGCGTGGCGCTCCTCGCGATCCCGGCCATCCGCACCCTGCGCCGCATCGCTCACGCGGACGGCGGCAGACCGCCGGCGCTCGCCGTTCCGGACGGAGGCTGAGCGGACCCACCGCCACGCGATCACCCGGCGTACGCCGGCCCGGCGGACCGGCCGGTTACTCCTCGGACTCGGGCTGGGCGATGTCGAAGAGGATGACGGCCAGCTCGTGCACCACCTCCTCGACGGCCAGGACCTGCGTGCGGACCGGTGCCGGCAGGTGCACCCGCTCCCACAGGTCCACCGGCCGGTCCGCGGGGCGAGCCGCCCACAGCTTCTCGAGGTCGGCCGCCATCTTCACCGTCACGTGCACCGCGTCGATCACGACGGAGCCGACGGCGTTGCCCAGCGGGTCTCCGGCGTCCCCCAGCGGGCCGTACGCCACGAACTCGGGCAACTCGGTGACGGCGAGGTAGGTGGAGCTGATGTGGGGCATCCGCAGCACCCGTTGCACCCAGGCCGGGCCGGGAAACCCCTCGGGCAGGCTCGGAAAGTCCGGCTCGGCCACCAGCGTGTGGTGCAGGATCCCCGCGAACCTGCGGTGTTCGGGGGTGGGAGTCCACAGGCCCCCGCGTAGCGCCAGCCGGAGCCGGTCGATCTCGGCCCGGGCACGGGACACGGAGCCCGCCCATTCCGGCTCGAGGTCCGGGATACCTGCGGCCCGAACCGCGCGGGCCCGATCTCCGATGGTCAGCGGGGGCGGCTCCGTCCCCTCGCCGGTGTCCCCCGGCTCCCGTTCGCCGGCGATGTGCGCCATGACGTGGTCGGCAAGGACTTGGCGGGCCAGGCACTGACGCTTCTCGTCCCCGACGAACTCGAGCCAGCCCGCCTCCGTGCGCTGCCGCGCCTCGCCGGTCTCCAGCGGCCCCTGGTGCAGGCGCCCGGTGTACGCGCCGTCGACCCAGCCGAGCAGGGTGGGCAGTTCGACGTCGTCGACCAGGACGTCCGCCTCGCGGGCGGCGCGGCACGCCGCGAGCGCCAGCAGCGCGACGACGCGCATCCACACGGAGTTGAACTCCGCGGCGTCGGGCGCGTCCGGGCGGCCAGGGCGCGGTCCCCTCGGGCCGGGCTCGGCCCGGTTGTCGTAGCCGGTCGACCACACCACCAGCGCCCCGCAGGACATCACGGCCCGCCGCCACGCCACCGTCCCGTACGCGAGCTCATTGCGCCGCTCCCAGCCCTGCCCATCGGCCACGATCCACCCCTCCCACGGGGTCGGCCTCCTGCCGAATCCCTTGGGAGGCTAACCGCCGCCCGCATGAGCTGCAGGACTTCCCGTAGATCGCCGCCTCCGGACCCCGGAGCGCCGGAGCGCCGGAGCTTCCGGGACAGGGTGACCCTGCGGGGTTGCCCGCGTCACGAAGACGGCGTCAGGAGGATTCGGTTGCACCCTCCCGGACGGGATCCTCGGATTCCAGGTCGTCCGCACTTCTCCGGGCAGCGCCGAGCAGTGCCGCTTCGGCCCGGCGGTTGCTGGTCATGGTGGCAGTGACGGCGAATCCGGTCGGCGACTTCCGTGCGGTCGATGTCACTTGGCGCCCTCGCCGGTGGCCTGGTCACCCTGCGGCGGGTGGAAGAGTGCGAGGACGAGTGACGCGTCCGGCAGTGCCGGATCGGACAACTCCCGGTATTTGTCCGCCAATGCGTCCAGTCGCGCCCCCAGCTCCGCGACCTGCTCCCTCGGTGAGGCGCAGATGGGCCATCCGTACGTGCCGCTCGCCCGCCGCCGGCGCTGCTTCCAGGTCCGCCACCGCATGTCTCATCAGCAGGTCGGGACCGCCCTCGCCCGGATCCGGCAGCACGATCGACCGCGCGGCCATCGCGTAGTAGCACCCTGGACCGCCTGGCCCGGCCGGCCCGCAGGCCGGAACGGGCTGGACGGAGCCCGACCCGCGCCCCGTTGCCGTGGGCCACGGCCCAACCGGCGCAGGCCGCAGGGCGCACTGTCCCCGCGGCCTGCCGGGGCGAAGGCCGGGCGTTCCCCGGCGAGTCGCGTCCTAGACCGTCTAGGTTCTGTTTCCTGGATCAGGTGCGGAGCCAGATCGTCAGGGCTGCGATGGTGACGGTTCCGAGGTAGACGTAGGCGCGTTTGTCGTAGCGGGTGGCGACTGCCCGGAAGTTCTTGAGGCGGTTGATCGCCCGCTCGACGACATTCCGTTTCTTATACCGGTCCTTGTCGAACCCGGTCGGGCGTCCGCCGGCCGAGCCGCGCCTGCGGCGGTTGGCCCGCTGGTCCTTGGGCTCGGGAATGGTGTGCCGGATCTTGAGTTTCCGCAGATAGCGGCGGTTGCTCCGGGAGCTGTACGCCTTGTCGGCGCTGACGCTGTCGGGCCGGGTTCGGGGCCGCCCCGGCCCAGTGCAGGGCACCAAGATCTTCTCCAGCACCGCCTCGAACTGCGGGCTGTCCCCGCACTGCCCGGCCGTGAGGATCAGCGACAGCGGGCGACACCGGCCGTCAGCGGACAGGTGGATCTTCGTGGTGAAGCCGCCCCGCGAGCGCCCTAAGCACTCGCCTGCCGCACCACCTCCGCCAGGCGGGCAGACAGCCTCCGCAGCACCGGATCGCCCTGGTTTGCCCCGCTGTTGGCCCCCTTTTGGGGAGCAATCGGCGGCGGGGCCACCTTCCTCGCGCCAGCCGCATGCTGGTGGGCACGTGCCGTGGTGGAGTCCACCGACACGTCCCAGTCGATCCTGCCCGCGGAGTTCTCCGCGGCCTGCACCCGCGTCAGCAGCAACTGCCACGTTCCATCGGCCGACCAGCGGCGATGCCGTTTGTAGACCGTCTCCCACGGCCCGAACCGCTCCGGCAGATCCCGCCACGGCACACCGGTCCGCACCCGGAACAACACCCCGTTGATGACCTTCCGGTGCTCGCTCCACCGGCCACCACGCGCCCCGCCACGAGGCAGGAACGGCTCCAGCCGCTCCCACTCCGCAGTCGTCAGATCTCCCCGCCCCACCATGCCGACCAGCCTGAACCCCACAGCATGATCACGTCAGGAGATCCAGGAAACAGAACCTAGGCGGACCTGCGGCGCAGGAACATGCGTACGGCGAACACGATCCCGACCACCACGATCACGAGCAGCAGGATGACGAGCAGGTTCTTGAAGAGCCCGCCCTTCTTCTTGCTCTTCTTTTTCTTCTTGCTCCCGGTGGTGGCCTGGACCCGGGACGACGTCGGTGCGCCCAGGACGGTCACCGGGCCGGCACCGGCCGAGAGGGGGATCTGCTGGAGGGCCGCGGCCGCCGGAGCCTGCCGGGCGGCCGGCGCGACTGCCGTGGCGGTCGCCGCCGGGCCCAGCAGCAACCCGGCGAGCACGAAGAACGGCACCAGTGTGGTCATCGCCGCACGGGAACGCTTCCTCGGAGTGTGATGGTTCGTCACTGTTTCCCCCTGTTGTTCGATGACCCGTCAAGGGCCCGGCAGAACGCGGGCAGAAGGGGTCTTGCAGCATCGTCGGCGAGGGCGGCCGCCCCGGCAAGGGGTTCAGCCCTCGGAGCCGGTCGGTTTCCCGGCCTCGCTCGTCGCCGCATCCGCCCGCGTCGCCGCCCCGATCAGGGCGGCGTCGAGCAAGCTGGTGGGGTACATGCCGTCGGGTCGGCCGATGCCGGCGAAGGGAAGGGGTGCCGTGGAGCGTACGACCTGTTGTGTGGTGGGCGGCGGACCCGCCGGGATGGTGCTCGCCCTGCTGCTCGCCCGGGCCGGGGTGGAGGTCACCGTGCTGGAGAAGCACGGCGACTTCCTGCGCGATTTCCGCGGCGACACCGTGCACCCGTCCACCCTGTCCCTGCTGGACGACATCGGCCTCGCCGAGCGGTTCGCGCGGCTGCCGCAACGTCGGGTGACCTCGGTGCAGCTGCCCATCGGGCCCGACCGCTCCCTGGTCACGGTCGGGGACATCGGGGCGCTGCCCGGGAAGTACAACTACATCGCGATGGTGCCGCAGTGGGACCTGCTCGACCTGCTCGCCGACGAGGCGCGCAAGGAACCCTCCTTCCGGCTGCGCATGAACACCGAGGCGACCTCCTTCCTGATGGAGCACGGCCGGGTCGCCGGCGTGCGGTACCGCACCGCGGACGGCGCCACCGGTGAGCTCAGGGCCACGCTGACCGTGGCCTGCGACGGCCGCGGATCCTTCGCCAGGGCGCTGCCCGAGCTCGGCCTGGAGGGCTTCCCGTGCCCGATGGACGCCTGGTGGTTCCGGCTGCCGCGCCACGAGAGCGATCCCAGCGGGCTCGTGGGGGGCCTGGGCGAACGGTTCTTCAGCGCGCTCATCGACCGCGGCGACTACTGGCAGTGCGCGGGGCTCATCCCCAAGGGAACCGATGCCGAGCGCCGCTCGGAGGGTCTGGACCGGTTCATGGCCCAGTTCGCGCAGGCCGTCCCGTGGCTGGCCGACCGGGCGCACTCGGTCACCTCCTGGGACGAGGTCAAGCTGCTCGACGTACGGCTGGAGCGGCTGCGCCGCTGGCACCGGCCGGGGCTGCTGTGCATCGGCGACGCCGCCCATGCCATGTCGCCGGTCTTCGGCATCGGCATCAACCTCGCCGTGCAGGACGCGGTGGCGGCGGCCCGCTACCTCGTGGGACCGCTGCGCGCGGGGACCGTGGGGCTGCACGACGTACGCCGCGTACAACGCCGCCGCATGCCCACGACGGTGGCGACCCAGGGCCTGCAACGCCTGGCCCACACCCGGGTCATCGCACCGCTGCTGGCCGGGCGGACCGCATTCGGCCACCCGCGGGCGGCGAAGCGGCTGACGGAGCTCGTCACCGGCTCGCGGTGGCTGAACCGGGTGCCGGCCTACTTCATCGGCTACGGGGCCCTGCGGGAGCGGCCGCCGGTGGAATCGATCCGCGGCGGCGGCCCCGTAGGGCGGGAGGCGTCGTGAGCCCCGCACGTTCGCGTGCGGGGCTACGCTCCACAGGATGGAACGCGCAGAGGTCCTCAAGCGAGTGATCGGCATCCTCACCGAAGCCCAGGACATCCGCCGGGCCGTCGAATCCGAGCGGGACACGGACGGAGACGGCGGATCCGGTGAAGGAGACGGGGGCGAAGACGGAGGCGGAGACGGAGGCCGTGCCGGTGATGCCGTCGAGGCCACGGCCGGAGTGGCCTCGACCCTCCTGAACGAGATGCTGCCGTCGATCAGCGTGCCGGCCGACGCGTCTCCACAGCAGGTCGCGGCGGCGGTGGCCGAGGCCCTCGGTCCGGCGCTGCACACGATGGTCTCCGGATTCAGCCTGGCGTTCACCAGCCTCGCGATCGCTCACGACGGCGGGCGTACGGACGTGTCCGCGATCCAGGTCCTCCAGGAACTCGCCCTCGAGGTCGAGGCCGGGACCTACGACGAACGTCCGTAGGAGCGGCCCCTGTCCGTGGGTGAGGGCGGCGCCACCGATAAAACTTCTACAGAATGTTGACGCACCTCTATCGGAAAGACGTCGGCCCGATGGACGATTCTCGTACCCTCCCCGCCTTCACCTGACCGACCGTCAGCGCGGGGAAGGGCGATCCCCCCCTCGTTCGTTGGGAGGCCACACGCCATGAACCCGCTCAGCGAGTGTCCCGAACCCGTCCCGACCTCCTTACCCGAAGTCCGATTGCCCTCGCCCGTGCCACGGGCACCCAGCCGCCGCGGCATCCTGGGCGGCCTCGGAATGGCCGCGGCCGCCCCGCTCGTGCTGGGCGCCGGGAGGAGCCGTCCGCACGGGGGACCACCCTCGGGGCAAGCCGTCGTCCTCAGGAACGCCGCCCTCGTGCTGACCATGGACCCCGCCCTCGGCGACGGCCCTCTGGGTACGGTCGAGCACGCGGACGTCCACATGCGCGGCGGCGCCATCGCGGCCGTGGGCAGACGGTTGCCCACACCGCCCGGCACCCGGGTGATCGATGCCGCCGGTCACCTGGTGATGCCGGGATTCGTCGACGTGCACACCCACCTGTGGCAGTCGTCGATGCGGGGCGGCTGCGCCGACCGCGACCTCTTCGGCTGGCTGGCCGACTGCAACCGGGCGACGTTCTCCCGGATCACGCCCGCGGACATGTACCGCTTCGTCCGCCTCGGCGCCCTCGACTCCGTACAGTCCGGCGTGACCACGCTCGTGGACTGGGTGGACGCCCTCCCGTACGACACGACGGTGCAGTACGTGCGCGCCCTGGCCGACACGGGTGTGCGCTTCACCTACGCGATGTTCCAGGCCGAGCGGGAAGCCTCGCTGATCACCCGGACGAAGAAGGAGCTCATCGACCCGCTCCCGCTCGCCTCGGCCCAGGTCGCCACCCATGCGGCGGGGGCCATCAGGGGTCTCAACCGGCTGCATTGGGAGATCGCCCGAGACCTCGGGGTCATGCTCAACAGCCATGTCCTCGAACGCTCCGAGCAGCGCGCGGACGACCCGATCGGCACCCTCACGGACATCGGCGCACTGGGCCCGCACCTCCTCATGAACCATGCGATCCACCTCACCGACGACGAGATCGCAGCGGTCGCCGCGCACGACGTGCGGGTCGCGCACTGTCCGCTCAGCAACATGCGCCTCGCCTCGGGGATCATGCGACTGCCGGACCTCGGCCGACGCGGGGTCAAGGCCGGGCTCGGCCAGGACGGCGGGACCAACGACACCTCGGACTTCTTCGGCCTCATGAAGGCGGCCATCGGTCTCCAGCGCGCACGCGCACTGGACTCCTCGGTGTTCCCCCAGGTGCACGACGTGCTGCGCCTCGCCACGCTCGGCGGCGCCGAAGCGATCGGCATGGCCGGCACGGTGGGCTCCCTGAGCCCCGGCAAGCGCGCCGACGTCATCGCGATCGACCCGGCCGCGCTCAACTTCGCGCCGCGGTTCGACTGGATCAACCAGATCGTCTTCAACGGCCGCCCGGAGAACGTCCGCGCGGTCTTCGTGGACGGCCGTCCCCTCAAGCTCGACGGCCGCCTCGTCGGCATCGACACCGACCGCGTCGTCCGGGAAGCGGAGTCCGCCGCCACCCGCCTGCGCACCGCCTCCTGAACCGAGCAGGGCCCCGGGGGCGCTCGACGCACCCACGGGGCCCTGCCCACTCATGTCCGCGATCCTCAGGACGTCAGGAGGGCGCTATCAACGGCCTTGGAGGGCCTTGACGTTGTCACCGAAGGTCCAGCCCTTCGAGCCGTCCCAGTTGACCGACCACGTCATGAGCCCCTTCAGCGAACCGCCGAAGGCGTTCCACGACTGGCTGACCAGGCTCGGCGTCATGTAGCCGCCGCCCGCTCCGGTCTGGGCCGGCAGGCCGGGGACCTGCTTGTCGTACGGCACCTTGATGGTGGTGCCCTGGATGGTCAGACCGTTGTTCAGGCAGGTGGTCTGGGCGGTGAAGCCCTGCACGGTGCCGGCCTGGTAGGAGTCACCGGAGCACCCGTACATGCTGCCGTTGTAGTACTGCACGTTCAGCCACCACAGCCGGCCGTTGTCGGCGTACTTCTTGATGATCGGCAGGTAGGAGCCCCAGATCGATCCGTAGGTGACGCTGCCGCCGGTGACGTACGCGGTTTCGGGGGCCATCGTCAGGCCGAAGCCCGCGGGCATCTGGGCCAGTACGCCGTCGATGATGCGGATCAGGTTGGCCTGGGACGCGGACAGCGTGTTGATGTTGCCGCTTCCGGTCAGGCCCGTCTCGATGTCGATGTCGATTCCGTCGAAGTTGTACTTCTTCAGGATCGGCACGACGGTCGCCACGAACTTGTCGGCGACGGTGCTGGAACTCAGGTCGATGCCCGCGGTGGCGCCGCCGATCGACATCAGGATCGTCGCCCCGGCCGCCTTGGCCTGGCACATCTCGGCGGGGGTCGCGACCTTGACGCCGGTGTCCATGCCGTCCTGCCACTGGACGGTGCCGTCCGAGAGGATCACCGGGAACGCGGCGTTGATGACGTTGTAGCCGTGCGCGGCTATCCGGCTGTCCGTGATGGGCACCCAGCCCATGCCCGGGTGGACGCCGTTCGCGGCGCCGTCCCAGTTCTCCCAGTAACCCTGCAGGACCTTGCCCGCCGGCTTGGGCTTCGTGGCGCAGGTATCGCCGGGTGGGGCGGTGGTCGGCGGGGCCGTGGTCGGGGGCACCGTGGTCGGCGGGGTGGTCGTCGGGGGCGCGGTGGTGGGAGGCGCGGTGGTCGGCGGCACGGTGGTGGGCGGGACGGTCGGTGTGGGGCTGCTGCCGCCCGGACCGACGAGCGATACGTCGTCCGCGTGGTACGCGGGCTGCCCGTACCAGCCGTGCAGGTAGACGGTCACCGAGGTGGTGCCCGGCCCCGTGGTGAAGCCGACGCTGAGCCGGCCGTACGACGGGCTGCTCGGCGTCCAGGTCGACGTGGTTCCGGTGAGGCCGGTGCCGGTGGCGCCCAGGTAGACGTAGCTGCCCTGAACGTATGCACTCAGTGTGTACGGGGAGTTGGGCTGCACGCTGACGGTCTGGACGCACTGGGCGTTGTCCTGGCCGGACGGCGTGGCCTTGAGGGCGGAGGCCCCCGAACGGACCGGAGTGCCGACGGCCACTCCGGAGCCTCCGGAGCAGGTCCAGGCGGAGAGGCCGTTCTCGAAGCCGGAGTTGACCACCAGGTTGGTGGCGACGGCCTCGTTGGTCGCGGCGCCGGCCGTGACGGCCCCGGCCGCGGCGATGCCGGCACCGATGACGGCGGCGGCGCTCACTCCGGCGAGGGAGCGGTTCAGGACGCTCGCTCCGCGCTTGGCGCGGCCGGTCCGGTCCACGCGGGGGCCGAAGTCGGCCGGCGGGCGCGGAGTACGTGATCTCCGACGGAACATGGTGTGCTCCATTCAGGCCGAGCGTCATGGGCATGACCGACGCGTGGGGGCGTGACGCCCGGCTCCGGGTGAGGTGGGGACAGGTGGGGCTGTGCCGACCGGATCGTAGGAGCAACGACCCGGCCGGTCAATAGGTCTGGACCAATAGCCGGACCGGAAGTGGAGATCGTGTACTGGGCCTGGGACCCGCGAGCCGACGTCGGCGACAGGAGCGCCCGTTGGGGCATGCCCGGGATCCCCGATCAGGTGCGGGGCGGCGAGTCATGGACGCGGGCGATCGCAGCCACAGCCGGGCGTTGAAGTACGGGTCGACGGCCCCGCCCGTGCCGCTCTTACGGAATGGACCTCTTGCTCACGGGAGCAGGCGGGAGGCGAGGTCGCGTACGGTCGCCATGTCGCTGAAGGGGAGCAGGTCTTCGCCCACGATCTGGTGCGGTTCGCTGCCCTTGCCCGCGATCAGGACGATGTCTTCGGGGTGTGCCGCGGTCAGCGCGAAGGCGATGGCCCGGCGCCGGTCGGCGGAGCGTTCGTACGGCGTGCCGGTGCTTTCGATGCCGGAGGCGATCTGGTCCAGGATCGTCTCGGGGTTCTCGGTACGGGGGTTGTCCGAGGTCAGGACGCAGAGGTCGGAGTGGGTGCCGGCGATGCGGCCCATCTCGGCGCGCTTGGTGGTGTCGCGGTCGCCGCCGCAGCCGAAGACCGTGATGACGCGGCCCCGGGCGAAGCCGCGGATGGCGGTCAGGACCTTGTCGAGGGAGTCCGGCGAGTGCGCGTAGTCCACGATCACCGAGGTGCCGGCGGGCGTGACGAAGCGTTCGAACCGGCCGGGTACGGGCGGCATCTGGGCGAGTGCGGCGACCAGTCCGTCCAGGTCGTGACCCAGGACCCGGCAAGCCGCCACGGCCGCCAGGGCGTTGGACACGGAGAACCGGCCCGGGACCGGGATCGCCGCCGGGTACTCCTTGCCGGCGTGGTGCAGCGTGAACCGCGTGCCCGAGGCGTCCGCGATCAGGTCCGTGGCCCGGAAGTCGGCCTCCTGGTCGAGGCCGTACGTGGTCACCGCGCCGGGCATCATCGTGCGGATACCGGCGCCCACGACGTCGTCCACGTTGACGACCGCGTGCCGGCACAACCCCTGGAACAGCCGCATTTTGGCGTCCGTGTAGTGGGCCATCGTGCCGTGGTCGTCCAGGTGGTCCTGGGTCAGGTTGGTGAAGACGCCGACGTCCACGAAGGTCCGGTCCACCCGGTACGTCTGCAGGGCCATCGAGGTGGCCTCCAGCACCACGCTGCCGGTGCCCTGGTCCCGCATGCGGCCCAGGAGGTACTGCAGGTCGGGTGATTCCGGCGTGGTCAGCACGGAGGGCGGCATCGGGATGACCTCGTCGCCGATCCGGCTGCCCGCCGTCCCGATCACGCCCACCGAGGCACCCTCGGAGATCTTGAGGAGCGACTCGACCATGTAGGAGATGGAGGTCTTCCCGTTGGTCCCGGTGACCGCCACCACGTCCATGTGCCGGCCGGGCTCGCCGAAGTAGCGGGAGGAGACGACGGCGGCCGCCTTGCGGGTGTCGCTGACCCGTACGACGCACGCCTCCGGGAGCAGTTCCCGCCCGGAGGGCGCGGTTGCGGCTCCCGCCTCGTCGACGAGCACCGCCACCGCCCCGCGCGCGAGCGCCGCACCGATGGCTGCCGGACCACCGCCTCGGTGGCCGGGTACGGCGATGAAGAGCGAGCCCGGCACCACCCGGTCCACGTCGAAGGTGGTGCCCGCGGTGATCCCGGTCGACTCGGGGTCGCCCTGGATGACGTGGTGTTCCTGGCCGGTCAGCAACCCGCTCAACTTCACGGTGGTCCCTTCGGAGGCGGCTACGGCCCGGCGCACGGCCCTAACCTGGTGGCAGCGCCGACGGAGCGTCGGGACTGCGGTGGTGCGGCGGGGAGGGCGATGCGTCGCCCTCGGGACGACGGGGCCGGGCCGAACCCGGTGATGAGGCCGGGTTGCGGGCTGCCGGGACAGGGACCGTCGCTGGGGATGGTGCGGCGGGAGGGAGTGGGCCCGGGCGCGGTGGGAGAGCGCTAGCCGTGGCCGTGCAGGACGCCGCGGCCGACCGTGGGGGCCTGGCCGTCGGCGGCGGTCCGGAGGCTGACGCCCGTCCGGCCCGCGGAGACCGCGGGCGCGCCGGGGGCGGCCTGCGGCAGGCACTCCCCCATGACGCGTCGTGTGCGGTTCATGGGCCGAGTGTACGTGGGCCCGCCCGGTCCGTACGCCGCGTCCGCGCGCCTGGCGGGGACATCCGCCCCGGTCCAGGGGTCGGCCGCTGGGGAATTGCCCTGCGGATCGCGGGGTCGGACCCGGATAGTGAGGGCTACGGAGGCCCGCCGGATCGACTCCCAGGAGGAACTGGATGCACAGCCTGCCCTTTGATCGACCGGGCCGCTTCTGGCGGGGGAACCTGCACACCCACTCCGACCGGTCCGACGGGGCCCTGTCCCCCGCCGCGACGGCGCGGTACTACCGCAGCGCCGGGTACGACTTCCTGGCCGTCACCGACCACTTCCGTCCGGAGTACGGCTTCCCGCTGACCGACACGACCCCACTGCGGACGGAGGGATTCACCACCCTGCTCGGAGCCGAACTGCACGCGCCGCGCACCGAGGCCGGTTCGCAATGGCACATCGTCGCCGTCGGGCTCCCGCCGGGGTTCGCACCTCCCGGACCGGAAGAGACGGGGCCCCAGCTGGCCCGCAGGGCACGCGGCGCCGGCGCGTTCGTGGGCCTGGCCCACCCGGCCGCCTCCCTGCTGAGCGCCGCGGACGCGGAGAGCCTGGACGCCGCGCACGCCGTCGAGGTGTACAACGCGCTCGCCGCGCGCGAGGACCGGGGAGACAGCTGGCATCTGACCGACGTCCTCCTCAACCGCGGCCACCGACTCCACGCCTACGCGGCCGACGACGCGCACCTCCAGCCACAGGACCCGCCGGGCTGCGCCGCCTGGGTCCAGGTGCGCGCCGAGTCCCTCGACCCGGACCGGATCCTGGCCGCGCTGAAGGCCGGGCACTACTACTCCTCCACCGGACCCGAGCTGTTCGACGTCAGCCTGACCGGCGAACACGTCACCGTCCGGTGCTCCCCCGTCCGCAAGGTCCTGATCACCGGCGGCGCACCCGGGGCGGAGGTCGTCCAGGGCGAGGACCTCACGGAGTGCACCCTGCCGCTGGCGATGTTCCGCGGCGGATTCCTCAGGGTCACCATCGAGGACGCGGCCGGTGGACGGGCATGGAGCAACCCGGTCCACCTCGCACCGACCGGGGCGGCCGCCGCCTGCTTCACAACCGCTGTCCGGGCCCCATGACCGTGAGCCCCACCTGCTCGGCCAGCCAGTGCGCATACGGCTCCTGCGTCTGTCGGCCGCTGAACACTGCGCTGCGGACGTGGACGAGGACGGTGTGGTCGTCGGCCGGCTGGTCGAGATCGCGGGAGCGCGTGTTGAGGAGCAGGGTCACCTCGGCGTGCTTGGATTCGCCGAAGAAGCCCGCCTCGGGCGCGTCCGGCCAGCACAGGCTCGCCCAGCGGATCTCGCCGATGTTCGGGCCGGTGGTCGCCGCGAAGGCGTCCTCGATGCTGCCGACCGGCTGGTCGAGCAGAGAGCACTCGACCGGCAGCCGTCCCTCGTACGCGGCCGGGTCGGCCGGCAGACCGGGGGCCTGGATGCCGACGACCAGCGCGGGCTGCTCCTCGAACGGCACTCCGTCGAACTCCCCGTACTCCTCCTGCCCCTGGAACCACACCCCGGGCAGCTCCTGCGCCACCCGCCGCACCTCGGCGAGGGAGCGGAGTTCCGCGGAGACGGAGACATCGGAGTACTCGCGGCGGCCGAACTCCATGAGGCGGCGCGCGGTGCTCAGGGCGAGCGCGAGGTCGGGGCTACGGAACACGGGATAGGCGACGTCGTTGGACATGCGATGACTCTGCCACGGTGCGTCATTGCAGGTCATCGCATTTTCGGCACGGCCGTACGCCCCGTCCCCCCGCGGCAGCCAGGCCTGTCGTGGCCTCAGGTGGTGGTGCCGTCCGGCTCCAGGGTCATGCGGGCCACGTGGAGTGCCAGGTAGGAGACCTCGTCCTCGCTCAGGTGCTGCCCCAGACGCAGTTCGACGATCGTCGCCAGCTGCTGGGCGGTGCGGGTCGCCTCCGGGTAGTGGCGGCGGATGCCCTCGCCGATCGTCGACTCGTGCCCCTTCAGCTGCCGGTGCTGCTGGATGCGTACGAAGAGGTAGCGCACGTGCGTGATGAAGCGGGCCGCGCTCATGGACTCCTGGGACACGGACAGCCCGTACCGCTCCCGCACGACGGCGAGCATCTGCTGGATGACCCCGGTCATCGTGTACGTGAAGGACAGGTCGCCCGTGGCGAAGCCCGCGTTGACCAGGTGCAGCGCGAGCGCGATCGCCTCGGAGGGATCCAGCGGCGCGTCCACCCGCTCGTTGATCGCCTCCAGCAGGCGCTGCGCCTGGGCGAACTCGGCGGCGTACAGGGCCTGGACCTCCGCGCGCAGCGGGTACTCGATGACGATGCCCCGCTCGGCCCGGTCCAGCGCGCCGGCGACATGGTCGGCGACGGCGATGGCGAGGGTCGGGCGGGTGGACTCGCGCCCCTCGATCCCGGCTTCGTCGAGGGCGATCACGACGGCCCGCAGGACCTCCTCGTCGATGAGCGCGAGGACCTCGCTCAGGTGGTCGGGGTCGCGTCCGTCCGCCGGGACGAAGACGCGCACGATCAGTGCGGGGTCGACCGGTTTGCCCTGGCGGGAGCTGAAGCCGATGCCGCGCCCGGTGAGGATGACCTCCTGGCCCTTGTCGTCGCGCGCGAGGACCACGTTGTTATTGAGGACACGCAGCGCCTTCAACGCCTGCTCTCCTTCTCGTTCGCGGTCCGGTTCTGCCCAATGATCCCGCATTGTCTGCCACGCGTGTGCCACCCTCTCCCCCGATCCGGTCCGACGCGGGCACGCCCCACGAAGTGGCGCGTGCCCGCGTCGGACCGGTGGCGGGTCGCTACCGTCGTACGGTCACCACGGGGGCCCCGGCGGCGACGGTCTTCCCGGTGTGCGGCTCGACCGAGGTGAGGTCGGCGGTGTTGGTGACGGTCATGAGGGTGACGGTCGGGTGCTCCGCGGCGCGCACGGCGTCGAGGTCGACCTCGACGAGGAGGTCGCCGACGGACACCTGGCGGCCGGCCTCGGTGCGGACGTCGAAGCCCTCCCCCTTCATCTGCACCGTGTCGATGCCGATGTGGATGAGCACCTCGATGCCGTCGGCGGTACGGATGCCGAAGGCGTGGCCGGTGGCGGCGACGATGATCAGCTCTCCGTCGACCGGGGCGACGACGCGGCCGTCGGCCGGCTCGATGCCGACGCCCTCGCCGAGTGCGCGGGAGGCGAAGACGGGGTCGCCGACTTCGTCGAGGCCGACGACGCGGCCCGCGACGGGCGCGGCGAGTTCGATCCCCTTGCCGGGGGTGGCGGCGGGAGCGCCGGCCACGGATGCGGCTGCGGGGGCGGGGGCGCCCGCGGTGGTCGCCGCTGCGCCGACGGTGACGAGCTCGCGGTCATCGGCCGGCGCGGCCTCGCCGCGGGAGGCGGCCTCGGAGGCGTCGCGCTCGGCGTTGGCCTGGACGCGGTCCTCGGGGGTGCGGAAGTCGGAGAAGTAGACGAGCGCCATCGAGACGAAGAAGGACGCCGTGATCGCGATGGTGTAGGTGGTCATCGGGGAGAAGACCGGGATGGTCAGCAGGGAGGTGAAGGCGAAGGCCTTGGTGTCCACGCCGCCCATGACGCCCACGATCACGCCGCCCACGAGGCAGCCCACGAGCATGCGCGGATAGATCCGCTTGAAGCGCAGGTGGATGCCGTACAGCGAGGGCTCCGAGATGCCGCCGAGCAGACCCGCGGCCAGGGCTCCGGTGGCGGTCTGGCGCATCTCCTTCTCGCGGTGGCGCAGGGAGAGCAGCAGCACACCGGCGGTCGCGCCGAAGCAGGCGAAGTTCCAGGCGCCCATGGGGCCCTGGATGAAGTCGTAGCCGAGGGTGTTGATGTTCACGAGCATCAGCGCGTTCAGCGGCCAGTGCAGGCCCAGCGGGACCAGGAACGGGTACAGCAGCGGGATGAGGATCGCGAAGACGATCGGGGCGTTGCCGTTCAGCCAGGACAGGCCCTCACCGAGTCCGTTGCCGGCCCAGACGCCCAGCGGGCCGATGAGGAAGGCGGTGATCGGGATCATGATCAGCATGCTGAAGAACGGTACGAAGACCAGGTGCACGGCCTCCGGGAAGATGCGCTGCAGTCCCTTGTAGACCAGGGCGAGCACGGCCACCATCAGCAGCGGCACGAAGACCTGGCCGCCGTAGTCGTTGAGCTGCATCGGCAGCCCGAAGACGTGCGCGACGCACTCCTGGGTGCCCAGCGTCCCGTTGGTGGTGCAGGTGATGCCGGGGATCCCGGACTTCGGGTTGAGCATGCCCGTGAAGTTCGGGGTCATCACCGCGGCCATCACCGCGGCGCCCACCCAGGGGTCGATCTTCAGCTTCTTGGCCGAGTTGTAGGCGACCATGATCGGCAGGAAGTACAGCACCGAGCGCCACATGGCGTCGACGAACACCCAGGTGGCGGACTTGTCCGCGGCGCGGAAGTCGACGAAGCCCAGGGCGTCGAGGACGGAGGCGATCGCGATGATGAGCGAGGAGCCCAGCAGGACGCCCATGAGCGGGCGGAACGAGTCGGACAGGTACTCGAAGAAGTTGTCGACCCAGGCGTAGCGGCCGCGGCTCTTGGCCCGCATCGAGGCCTTGACGTCGGCGTCGGACCGCGGGGCGGCCGTGCCGCCTCCTGCCATCGAGGGCAGGTTCATGATCTCGGAGTAGACGCGGGCGACGGCTCCGCCGATCACGATCTGGAGGCGGTCACCGGACTGCGGAACGGTGGCCATGACGCCGGCGAGGGCATCGAGCGCGGCCGTGTCGGCCTTCGCCCCGTCGTGGAGCTGGAAACGTAGCCTCGTCGCGCAGTGCGTGAGGCTCTCGATGTTCTCGGCTCCGCCGACGCCGCGGAGGATCTGCTCCGCCGGCGTGCCGGGTCCGGCTACGGGTGTGTTCATGATGCGTCCTTGCATCCTGGGGCTCTTGCCATCCTGCTTCGGTCCGCGATCTCTCACGCCCGGATCCGGGCAACAAAAAAGGCCCGGGTCGCGCACGCGGCGCTACCCAGGCCTTGCCTCCCCTCAAGCGGCGCACCGCCTTGGCGTCGCGTGGCGACGAAGGTGATGCCCTCGGGGAGTAACAATCCTGCGATCGAGATCGATCGAACAAAATCTTAACACCGGGAATCGGCCGCGGAAGACGGCGCTGACGTGGCGCAACTCACGAGGGCCGGCGGGCCATCACGTGGGCGTCGAGGAAGCCGCGTTCGGTGGCCGGGTCGTGGACGAGCCGGGCGAACGGGACGAGGCCGGCCCCGGACAGCAGCTCGGCGAACCGGTCCACCGGCCAGCTGTAGGCGGGCGTCACCTTGTGGTCGAAACGGACCGGCTCCTGCGATCCGTCGGTCCCGAAGAACGAGGCCAGGAACAGGCCCCCCGGCGCCAGGACGCGCACCTGCTCGGCGAGCAGGGCGGGCAGTTCCCCGGGCGGGGTGTGGATCATCGAGTAGTGGGCCAGTACGCCGCCGAGCGCGGCGTCCTCGAGGGGCAGGGCCTCCATGCGCGCCTCGTCGAAGCGCAGCGCCGGGTGGGCGCGGCGGGCGTGGTCGACCATGGCCGGGGAGAGGTCGAGCCCGAAGGCGTCCAGTCCCCGTTCGTGCAGCATCGCCGTCAGGTGTCCGGGTCCGCACCCCACGTCGGCCGCCCGCGGGTTCCCCGTCCCGCGCACCAGCTCGGCGAAGGTGTCGATCATGGCGCGTGCGAAGGGCTGCGTCTCCAGCCGGTCGGCGAACATCGACGCGTACAGCTCGACGATCCCGTCGTAGGCCGCCCTGGTTTCGGTCTGATGATCCCCCATGGGGACGAAGTTAACACCCTCGCAGGCGCCCCTGGCCCGCCCCTCGCCCGCCCCCCGCGGCCTCGGGAAGGCGCCCCCTCAGGCGTTCAGGGACGCCGCCCGGTGTTCGGTCGGGGTGATGCCGTAGGCCTCGCGGAAGGCCCGGCTGAAGGCGGTGGCGCTGGGGAATCCCCAGCGCGCCGCGATCGCCTGAACGGGCTCCGCGCCCGCTTCCGTGCGGGCGAGGTCGGCGTGGGCGCGCTCCAGCCGGTTCGCGCGGATGCGTGCCGCGATGCTCAGGTCCTGGTCGGCGAAGAGGGCGTGCAGGGCCCGTAGGGACAGGTTGTGCCGATCGGCGATCTCCTGGGGAGTCAGGCCCGGGTCGCCGAGGTTGTGCTCGATGAAGCGGTGGATCCGCTGCAGGGTCTCCTGCGCGCGCACCTCGGCGGGTGCCTCACCCGGGTCGCCGAGCTGCTGCGCGAGACACGCGGTGGCCAGGTCGAGGGCGATGGACCCCATCCCGCGCAGCTCTTCGGGGCGGCAGTGCGGGCCGTGCGCGAGCAGCGTCTTCAGGAAGTCGGCGAGGACGGCCCCCGAACCCCTGTCCGCGGCGAGGTTCTGTGCGAGGAGGCGGTCCACGCGGTTCGGGCGCAGGGCCAGGGCCGGGCGGGGAATCTGCAGCACGATCGCCTCGCCCTGCCCGCCGGCGCTGACCCCTTCGCTCGGCCGGGAGGTGTCCGTGAGCACGAGCCCGCCCGCGACCACCGACTCGCTGCCCCGCTGGGAGATCTTGAAGGCGCCCTGGGTGATGAGCGCCAGCTGCACGTGCTCGGGGTCACCGCGCCGGACATGGGCCGACGTACGGCGCGAGAGCACCGGTGAGCACTTCAGGGCGGACAACCGCACCACGCCGAGGTCCAGGTCCGTGATCTTCGCCCGGAAGTCGGCCGCATGCCGGGTGCTGAGCATGACGGGCATCACATCGCTGGACACCGTCTCGCAGAACCAATCGAACCTGTCCTCGCGCGCCACGACAGTTTCCGTCACCACCGCCAACTCACCCACACCCTTTGACCTGGCAGTGAACCAGTTCCCCACCGGTTGACCCACAGCCGTGCTTCCCCCCGTCACGTGATCAAGTATCGGCCACGCGATCGCGGCGAACGTGACACCGGGGCCCCCTTCCCAGCCGGTCGCCTCACCAGGTATCTTGCATCGCATGGAACCAGGTGATTCGACCAAGCAGGCCCGGGCGGCCGCCCAACTGCGCAAAGGGGTCTTGGAGTACTGCGTACTCGCCCTGATGCGGGACCGCCCCCGCTACGGCGTGGAGCTGCTGCACGCCCTGGAGGACTCCGGCACCCTGGCCACCAGCCAGGGCACGGTCTACCCGCTGCTCTCCCGGCTGCGCCGCGACGACCTGGTCACCACCACCTGGCAGGAGTCCGCCTCCGGACCACCCCGCCGCTACTACGCGCTCACCGACAGCGGCCGCGCCGCGCTCGACGAGTTCGCCCGCGTCTGGCCCGGCTTCCGCAACGCCGTCGACGAGTTCCTCGCCACCCCGCACCACTCCACCGGAGACTCCGCATGAAGACCTCGGCCGACCCCGTACGCGACTACCTCTCCGCCGTCGAGCGCGAGGCCTCCGCAGTCCCCGCCGACCGTCGCCGGGAACTCCTCGCCGACCTCGCCGAACACATCGAGGTGACGCGCGCCGAACGTCCCCACGTCACGATCGGCGAGGTCCTGGCGGAGCTGGGGGATCCCCGTACCATCGCGGCGACGGCACTGGCCGAGGCGGGCGACGGGGTCGTCGAGCCCCCTGCCCAGATCGGCGCGGGCGCGCCCGTCCGGCGGGGCAAGGTCCACCCGCTGGTCCCGCTCCTGATGCTGACCGTCCCCTTCCTCGTCGCCGCGGTCCTCCCCTACAGCGACACCACGGCGTTCTTGAGCACCCTGTTCCGCGTCATCGGCGCGGTGCTCCTGTGCACCTCGGTGCACTGGACCACGGCCCAGAAGAGGACCGGCGTACTGCTCACCGCCGTCCTGCCGACCCTCGCCATCGGCATCTGGAAGGTGTTCGCCGCCGCACCGACGGGCGACACCGCGGCCAACCTGGCCAATCTGGCGACGCTCGCCCTGCTGGCCGGCACGGCGGCATGGCTCTGGCGGGGGCGCCGCGCCTGAGACGTGCCGTTCCCGGTCCGTGGGTCCGGGACGACTTCCACCGGCGCACCGGTCGGCGCCGGAAGACCGGCAGGGTCACCGTCCAATGTCCGCGTATGGCCCTCGACAAGTGCCCGAGCGTGCAGGCCGACGCCCTCCGAGCCCTGCTCCGCCTGACGGCCGCGCCGCTGGGAGGCGGCCCCGTGGTCAGGGGTGTACTGCCCCTGGCGCAGCGTCCGGACCTCGTACGCGTCGTCGTCGGGGACGGCGCCGTCCCGGCCGGCTCGGTGGCGTACGACGTCCCCTTGCTGGACCGTGACGGATACCGCCTCCCCGCCGCCGTGCTGGTGGCCGCCGTACGGCAGGTCGTACGTCACTCACCCGGCCACCGGATCCTCGCCCCGTCCGGCCCGCGGGACGGACACGGCATCCCCGTCGTACCGGTGGACGCCGTGCGGCTGGTCCTCGACGCCCACCCCGATGCGCTCGACCTCACGGACGCCCTGCACGCCGCCGTCGCGGGCATCGCGCCGGGCGAGACGGGGGACAACCAGGACGGGCTCGTCCTGCTGGGGTTTCTTCTGCTCGACGGGGAACGCGTGCGCCTCTACCTCACCGGCGGCGGCCTGTCCGGTACCGTCGGCCTCGACGTCGGCCTGCGGGACCGCGACGGCGCGGTGATCTCCGGCGTCACCGGCCTGTCCGCGGCTCTCCCCAGCCTCATCGCCGCCGACCAGCTGCGGTACAACCCGTCGGACGAGACCGACCCCTACTGCGCGCAGGTCTTCGATCTCACCCACTGGTGAGGCGGCCCACGACCGCCCCGGGTCAGGTCAGGGACTGGGCGGCGTAGAGGGCGCCCACGGCGGTGGCCAGGGTGCCCAGGAGGAGCCGGAGGGCCTTCTCGGGGAGGTGCGGCTGGAGGCGGGCGCCGAGGTAGCCGCCGATGAGGCCGCCGGCTCCGCAGGCCAGGCCGAGGAACCAGTCCGGCTCGATGCTGCCGGGCCCGGCGAGCGCCAGCAGCGTGTAGGTGGCGGCGCCGACCACGGAGGTGGCGAAGGTCGAGGCCAGGGCCGCCGGGGCGACTTCGGCGACCGGCGCGCCGCGGCCGACCAGGATGGGGCCCAGGAGGGAGCCGCCGCCGATGCCGTAGATCCCGCCGACCACGCCGACGGCCAGCGCCAGACCGGTCACCGCCCGCGGCGACAGCTGCTCACGGGCCCGGCCGGACCACCGGGACGGCAGGAGCGTGCGGATGATCAGCCACAGTCCGAGGGGGAGCAGGAATCCGGCCACCAAAGCCTTGAAGACGACGGGTCCCGGGATCGCGAACACCCGGATGACGGCTCCGAGGACGACGCCGGGCAGGGTTCCGAGCACCAGCCGGCGCACCAACGGCCCGTGCAGGGTGCCGGTGCGGTGGTGGCGCAGGAGCGCGCCGGGACCGGCGACGACGTTGTAGAGCAGGTTGGTCGGTGTGACCGCCGGGCTCGGGACCGCGAACACGCTCAGCTGTACCGGCAACAGGAACACCGCACCGGAAACCCCGACCGGTGCGGTGATCACCGCGATCAGCAGGCCGGTGGCCAGGCCGGCCAGGCCCGGCCCCCATTCCACGGGGGCTCAGCCGCGTTCGATGTGCACGCTGGTCGACTTCACCCGGGCGGTGACCGTCACGCCCGGCTCCAGGCCGAGGTCCTCGACGGCCTCCCGCGTCAGCAGCGACACCACCCGGTGCGGGCCCGCCTGGACCTCCACCTGCGCCGAGACCTCGCCCAGCTTGATGGCCGTCACGATCCCCGGGAACGCGTTGCGCGCCGAGGTGTACGGGGTTTCCCCGTCATCGGCGCCCTCGTGGGCGACCTCCACGCAGAACGCGGCGAGGGCCGGCCCCTCCACGATGCGCCGGCTGCCCTGCCGGTGGGTCGGGAAGCGTCCCGCGTCCGCCCACCGCCGCACCGTGTCGACGCTCACACCCAGCAGCTCGGCGGCCTGCCCCATCGTGTACGACTCCATGAGCACCACCCTACGGGCAGAAGATCGCGG
Source organism: Streptomyces sp. GL_141 (assembly GCF_057834385.1). NCBI lineage: Bacteria > Bacillati > Actinomycetota > Actinomycetes > Kitasatosporales > Streptomycetaceae > Streptomyces > Streptomyces sp. GL_141. The sequence continues at coordinate 8,629,882 of NZ_CM174402.1, read as the reverse complement.
GTCTGTCGACCGTCCTGGGCCCCGCGCGGTGGAGGGCTCGATCGGCCCGAGGCGATGTGCCCATGCCAGGGCAAAACGATCATCGGTTTGCCCTCCTCGTGCAAGTGGGTAGATCATGCCTCGTGATCGGCAGTCGTGTGTCCGAAGTACCGCTTCACCAAGCGTCGGAGGACCAGGGCAAGCAACCCACACCCAAGGGTCCTCAGCAGCGAGGACCCTCGTCCCCGACAGGGAGCAGAAGATGGCCACCGGAACTGTGAAGTGGTTCAACTCGGAAAAGGGCTTCGGCTTCATCGAGCAGGACGGCGGCGGCCCCGACGTCTTCGCCCACTACTCCAACATCAACGCCCAGGGCTTCCGTGAGCTCCAGGAGGGCCAGAAGGTCGAGTTCCAGGTCACCCAGGGCCAGAAGGGCCCGCAGGCCGAGGACATTCGTCCCCTCTAAGGCGTAGCAGCCTGACGCCCCGCACCGTATCGGTGCGGGGCGTCGCCGCGTCCGCCGCCGGTGGTCCTGCCCACCTCGCCGTCGAACCGGACCGGGCCCCGCCGTACTCTGTCCGGGTGATCCTGCACAGCCTTCACGACCGATCAGACCTGGCCGCCCGCTTCGAACGGGATCCCGCCATGAACCTGATGGAACTCGGCGACCTCGACGACCTGCCGTGGCCCCACACCAGCTGGTACACCCTTTCCCAGGACGGGCCGGTGGCACTGCTCTACGCGGTCGGCGACACACCGACCCTGCTGGGCTTCACCCGCCCGGGGCAAGCGGCCGCCCTGGAGGAGCTCGCCGAGGCGCTGCTCCCCGTACTGCCCCGGCGCTTCCTCGGGCATCTGACCGGAAACGCCGCGAAGGTACTGGAGTCCGGGTACGTCGCGCAGTCGCACTCCACCCTGCTCCGCATGGTGCTGACCGAGCCCGGCACGGCCGACCGGTATCCCGCCGGACCCTGGCAGCCCGCCCCGCTGAGCCGGGACGACCTCCCGGAACTCCTCGAACTGTTCGAACAGGCCTATCCGGGCAACTGGTTCGACGACCGCATGCTCGACACCGGCCAGTACCTCGGCGCCCGGCAGGACGGTCAGCTGGTCGCCGTGGCGGGCGTGCACGTGCACTCGGCCGCCTACCGGGTCGCCGCGATCGGGAACGTCACCACGCATCCGCGCGTGCGCGGACAGGGCGCCGGCGGCGCCTGCGTCGCCGCGCTGTGCCGACGGCTGGGAGAGACGGTGGACCACATAGGGCTGAACGTCCGTGCGGACAACGCCACCGCCGTGCGCCTCTACCGACGGCTCGGCTTCAGCGAGGTCACGGAGTTCACCGAAGCCCTCTTCACGGCCCGTCCGTAGGAACCGGCGCCCCGCCCCGGCCCGCCCGGGCCCTGTGAGGGGCCCGGGCCGTCCGCGTGCCGTGCGGGCGCGTACGGCCGCGTGGATGCGCGCTACGGTGCCGGGCTGGCTGCGCGGGATGCCAGCAGTTCCTCCAGTCCTTCGGAGTAGTCGATCGAGCAGGACGGGACCTTGGAGGTCTCGATGACGCCGAACCTGCTCCCTCCCTGACCCAGCGGGTAGTAGTCCGACCACCCGAACGTCAGCGTGTAGCCCGGCGGTACCGTCTTCGCATTGACCTTCAGGTTCATGCCGTCACCGCTGTTCTGCAAGATCTCGGCGTCGTGATCGGCCTGGGGACCCCGGTACCCGCCCCCGGGGTCGGAGCACTGGGACCGTGGCCGCGACGGGACCACGACGACCGGTACGCCCAGAGCCTTCAGCCGCGCCGCGAGCCCGGGGACCTGATGGTTCTCGGGCAGGTCGAACCGGAGCGAGCCGTCGGCGTCCCGCTTGATCTCGGGCTGGTCGGAAGCCGAAGGGCTCGGCGAGCCGGTGGGACCGCCGGCGGGCCGGGAGCCGGTGTGGGTGCTGCCGGGCAGGGCCATCACGGCGACGACCGCCGCCGTCGCGGCGCCCACGGCGACCGGAATGCCGTACCGCCGGGCGACGGACCGGGCGGGGGGCGCGGGCGGCGCCTCCGGGAGACGTGCCATGAGCGCCGCCTTGAGGCGCTCCTCGAAACCACTGGGCCTATCGCTCATCGGGATACCTCCAACTGGCCTTCGGTGACATAGCCCTGGACGGCGCCCAGAGCACGCCGGGCACGATGCAGGCGGACGCGGATCGTCGCCCGGGTGACTCCGAGGACCTGCGCGGCCTCGGCCGGGGTGAGCGCGTCGACCACCACGAGATCGAGGGCCGCGCGCAGCGGCTCGGGCAGGACGGCATGGTGCTCGGCCAGTTGTCTCAAGGACCGCTGGGAGTCGATGCGTTCCTCCAGCGCGGCGAGGTCCTCGCCGTCCAGGAGGCCCCGGCCGCTGAGCCGCGCCGGTGCCCGTCCGTCGCGGGCCGGCCCGCGGGCGCCCGACGGGATGGTGCGGGCTATCGCGAACAGCCAGGCGATCGGAGCCTTCCTGCCGGGCCGGTATCCGGCGGCCGAGCTCATGGCGGCGAGGAAGATGTCCGCCGTCAGGTCGGCCGCCTGGTGCGGGTCGGCGACCCGGCGGGTGACGAATCCGAGGACGGCGTCGATGTGTTCCTCGTAGAACGCGCCGAATCCCTCGGGGGTGGTGAGGCCCGGCGGTCCGGTCTCGTGTCGTGGGCTGAGCACCCGGTTCCTCCCTTGTGCAGGGATCCCGGATGGCTCCCTCATCCAGTACTTGGCCGAAGGCGCCTCAAACGTTTCATCGGGAGCCGACGAGCCTGCCGGGAGTACCGGGGCACGCGGACGGACGCCGCCGCCCCGACGCGGGTCGGGGCGGCGGCGTCCGTTTCCTGCCCGCTGCTCAGGAAGCGGGCGTGAACTTCGTGGCGGCGGGCACCGCGGTGGCCTCCTTGACCACCTTCATGCCGCCCGGGACCGTAGCGTCGGGCTTCAGGATCACGCTCTGCCGGGTGGAGGGGGCCTTCGGGTCCGAGAAGTCGTGGGTGATGCCGAAGCCGTTGTCGTAGGACTTCAGGCTCAGCAGGGCGGCCCGGACGCCCTCGCGGGTCAGGTCCTTGTCGGCGCAGGCCTTCTTCAGCACCTCCCCGAACAGGGCGCCGGCGGAGTAGCCGGCCACCACGCCGTTGTCCAGGCCCGCGTCCGGGTACTCGGCCTTGTACGCGGCGGCCAGGGCGGCCGGGCCCGCCTCGGTCGAGCCGATCGGCAGGGCCGAGGAGGCGACGTAGTAGTCCTTCTGCAGGGCCGCACCCGCCGGGGTGGCCAGGAGCTGCGGGGCGAAGGCCGAGTTGTTGCCGACGATCGGGACGCCCCAGCCGCCGGCCGCGGCGACGCCCACGAGCGAGGCCGCCTGGCGGGGGCCGGCGCTGACGACCACGGCCTTGACCCCGGCCTGCTTGAGCGCGGCGACCTGGGCCGTCATGTCGTTGTCGGTCGGCTTGATCTTCTGTTCGACGACGGTCAGCCCGGTCTCCGCGGCGATGGCCTTGGCCCCGGTCAGGGCGTTCTCGCCGTAGTCGCCCTCGAAGTAGACGTGCCCTATCTTGTCGCCCGAGGCGATCCGCTTCTGGTCGAGGAGGTAGCCGACCGCGTTGATCGTCTCGACGTCGTACGTCGCGCCCACCGTACGGATGTACGGGCTGCCGAGCAGGGAGGCGGACCAGGCCTGCGGGATGACCAGCCCCTTGTCCTGGCCGTCGATCCGCTGCTTCACGGCGGCGACGAACGGGGAGCCGATGAACTGGGCGAAGCCCAGCACCGAAGGCTCCAGCTCGGTGTAGGCGGCGAGGGCCTTCTGCGGGTCGTAGCCGTGGTCGCGCACCGTCAGCTCGATCGTGCGGCCGCAGATGCCGCCCGCCGCGTTGGTCTGCTTGACCCACAGCTGCTGGGCCTGGGTGACGCTCTTGCCGAGGGAGGCGTAGACGCCGGTCATGTCGGTGAGCGCGCCGAGCTTGATGGTCTTGTCGCTCACCCCGGCTCCGGCCTTGACCCCGCCCGCGGCGGGCTTGTCCCCGTCCGTGGAGGGTTTGGCCTTGCCACTGCACCCGGCGGCGCCGGTCAGGACGAGTGCGACCGCCAGGACCGCGACGGCGTGCCTTCTTCTGTTCACGTTCGCTCCTTCGAGGGTGTGGTGCGGGTGCGGACGATCCGGGTGATGCCCGTGAGACCACCGGGCAGGAACAGGACGGCCACGACGACGGCCGCTCCGTACAGGTAGCGGGAGGCCTCACCCGGCGAGACCCCACCGGTTCCGGGGGCGGAGACCAGCGGGAGGGCGTCGCTGTAGCGGGTGAGGAGTTGGGGCAGGAGGGAGACGAAGACGGCGCCCACGACGGCTCCCCCGACGGTGCCGAGGCCGCCGATCACGATCATGGCGAGGTACTCCAGGGACAGCACCATGCCGAAGTAGTCCGGCACGGTGCGCTGGAAGACCAGGGCCAGCAGGACGCCGGCGAGGCCCGCGTACATGGACGACAGGACGAAGACGGCGGCCCGGTACCGGGCGACCGGCACGCCCATCACCCCGGCGGCGATGCTGTGGTCGCGCAGGGCGTTCATGGCCCGGCCGGGCCGGCCCCGCAGGACGCCGCGCGCGAACAGGGCCCCGCAGAGCAGGGCGGCGAGGGCGACGTACCAGAGCTTCTCGGCGGACTGGAAGGGGACGGCGGCGATGACGGTCTCGGTGTCGTCGAAGGTGAATCCGAGGAGGGACAGCGGCTCCACCTCCCGGCCGTTGAACCCGCCGGTGACGCTGGTGGCGTTGAACAGCACGTGCTGGCCGATGAAGATCAGCGCGAGCGTGGCGATGCCGAGGTACGCGCCGCGCAGGCGGCCGGCGATGGGGCTGAAGACGCCGCCCGCCGCCCCGGCGAGGGCGACGGCCAGGACCGCGGCGAGCCAGCTGGGCAGGCCGAGTCCGACCAGCTCGTGGCTGCCCGCCCTGCTGCCGTCCCCGGCGAGCGCGCAGTACCCGTAGGCGCCCACGGCGAGGAAGAAGGCGTGGCCCATCGACAGCTGGCCGGTGGCTCCGGTGAGCAGGTTGAGCCCGATGGCCCCGATGGCGGCGGCGATGGCGAACAGCCCTGCCTGCAGCCAGAACCGGTCGAGGTAGAACGGCAGCGCGAGGAGCACCAGGACGGCCGCTGCCGCCGCCGCGTTCCGGGCGCTGAGCAGCCGGGGCCGGGAGGCCGCCACCGGGGCGACGGCCTCGGGGTGCAGCACGGGGCTGCGGGTGTCAGACACGGGCGAGCTCCTTCGTGCCGAAGAGTCCGGCGGGACGGATCAGCAGGACCGCGACCATCACCAGGTAGGGGGCCAGGTCGCCGATGCCCCGGCCGAGGAAGGTCAACTGGCTCTGGTAGCCGGTGGCCAGTGCCTCGGTGACGCCCACGATCAGGCCGCCGGCCAGGGCTCCGGAGGTGGAGTCGAGGCCGCCGAGGATCGCGGCCGGGAAGGCCTTCAGGGCGGCGAGGGACGTGGCCCGCTCCAGGCCGGGCGTGGGGAAGACGGTCAGGAAGAGCGCGGCGACGGCGGCCAGCGCCCCGGCCACGGCCCACGCCGCGAGCGAGACGCGGCCCAGCCGTACGCCCATCAGCGCGGCCGTCTCCGGCTGTTCGGCGGCGGCCCGCATGGCCACGCCCCAGGAGGTGTGCCGGAACACGAGCAGGAACACGGTGATCAGCAGCCCGGCGGCGAGGATGGCGGCGATCCGGGTCTGGGGCACGGTGACCGCGCCGAGGTGGACCACGCGGTCGCCCCACGGGTCGCCGAGCGAGAGCACGTCGGTGCCGAGGCGCCGGGTGAGGTCGGTGATCAGGAGGATGTCGACGCCGATGGTGACGATGGCCAGCACGCTCTGGTCCTGGCCCCGGTAGCGCCGCATCACCAGGAACTCGATCGCCGCCCCCACGGCGGCGGCCGAGAGGGCGCCGGCCAGGAGCGCGCCCCAGAATCCGAGCTCCTCGTGCAGCGTGGCGGTGACGTACCCGCCGGCCAGCAGCAGGGAGGCGTGCGCGAAGTTGACCACTTCGGTGGCCTTGAAGATGACCACGAAGCCGAGGGCGATCAGCGCGTAGACGGAGCCCATGGAGAGCCCGCCGAGGAGCAGTTCGAGGAAGGTGGTCATGCGGCCGGCTCCTCCTCTCCGAGGTACGCGCGGACCACCGCGGGGTCGTTCTGCACCTGCGCGGGAGTCCCGCCGCCGATGCGTCTGCCGAAGTCGAGTACGGTCACCGCGTCCGCGAGCCGCATCACCACCCCCATGTCGTGTTCGACCAGCACGATCGAGATGCCGAGGCCGTCCCGGACGCCCGCGATGACGGCCGCCGTGCGCTGCCTCTCGTCGGCGGTCATGCCGGCGACGGGTTCGTCGAGGAGCAGCAGCCGGGGCTCCATGCACAGGGCCCGGGCCAGCTCGACGAGTTTCTGCTTTCCGTACGGGAGCGAGCCGGCGGGCGCCGCGAGGTCGCCCTCCAGCCCCACGAACTCGGCGATCTCCCGGACCCGTTCGCGGTGCCGGCGGTCCTCGCGCGCGGCGGCGGGCAGCCGCAGTCCGGCGGCCAGGAATCCGGTCCGCATCAGCCGGTGGCGCCCCAGCAGGAGACTGTCGGCGACGGTGGTGTGCGGGGGCAGCGCCAGGTTCTGGAAGGTGCGGGCGATGCCGAGGGCCGCGACGGCGTGCGGGGCGAGGCCGGTGAGCTCGGCGGAGCCGAAGCGGACGCTTCCGCCGGTGGCCCGGTAGACCCCGGAGAGCACGTTGAAGCAGGTGGACTTGCCCGCTCCGTTGGGTCCGATGACGGCGTGCACGCTGCCGGGATCCACCGTGAAGGAGACCGAGTCGAGCGCGGTCAGGCCGGAGAAGCGGACGGTGACGTCGGTGACGGTGAGCGGCGGCGGGGAGGCGTTCGCGTGCGTGCCGGCCACGTTCGGGTTCATGCCGACCACCTGCGCAGTTCCCGCCGCGCCCCGGTGGCGGCCGCCTCGGGCGCCGCCTCGTCGGTGATGCCGAGGTAGCGGCGCCGTACCTCGTCCGAGGCGGCCAGCTCGTCGGCCGGGCCGTCGAGGGTGACCTCGCCGACCTCCAGGACGTAGGCGTGGGAGGAGAGCCGCAGGGCCAGGGCCGCGTTCTGCTCGACGAGGAGGACCGAGGCGCCCGAGGCGTTGATCTCGGTGATGGTCTCGGCGATGGTGGCGGCCATCTTGGGCGCGAGGCCGAGGGTGGGTTCGTCGAGCAGCAGCAGCCGCGGGCGGGCCATCAGGGCCCGGCCCAGGGCGAGCATCTGCTGTTCGCCGCCGGACAGCAGTCCGGCCCGCTGCCGCGCCCGCTGGGCCAGTACCGGGAACAGCTCGTGCACCCGGGCCAGGGAGCGGGCCGTGTCGGCGCGGGATCCCGCGCGGCCGCCCAGGGCCCCGGCGCGCAGGTTGTCCGCGACGGTCATCCGGGTGAACACCTTGCGCCCCTCGGGTACCTGCACCACCCCGGCGGCGACGACCCGGTCCGGGGTGAGCCCGTCCAGCGGCCGGCCGTCGAAGGTGACGCTCCCGCCCGTGACGGCTCCCCGGTGGAACCCGAGCGTCCGGGACACCGCTCGCAGCAGTGTCGACTTCCCGGCGCCGTTCCCTCCGAGTACGACGACCACCGCGCCGGCGGGCACGTCGAGCGATACGGAGCGCAGTGCCCGGACCGGCCCGTAGCCGATGGACAGCGCACGCACTTGTAGCGAACCCACGTCCTCTCCTTCCTCTGGGCGGCCTTGTGCTGGCGCACACACCAGCACCGGGCCGGGGCGGGCGTCCACGGGCCGATGCGGAATCGCTGCCGATGACCAGCCCGGACAGGAGCGTGTTGTGCACGCGCACAGACCTGTCGCGCGCGCCCCTTTCGGCGACGGGGACGGGGTGACATCCTCAGCGGCCATGGGTGGACGCAGATCGCGCACGGAACAGGAGTGGTCGGTCCTGGTGTCGGCGGCGGACGTACTGATCGCCGACATTCCCGGACTCACGGACCAGCTCATCAGGGACCTGACGAAGCACTCGCCGCTGTTCGACCTGGCCGTTCCGCGGGACGAGCACTGGCAACAGGTCAGCGAGGCCATGCACTACGGGATCGAGGCCTTCGCCGCGCCCCGGTCCGGCCCGCGCAAGGACCTCGTCTACGCGGAGGAGCTGGGCCGCCGGCGGGCCGAGCAGGGGCTGCCGCTGGACCTGCTGCTCTACGCGTACCGCAGGGCGGGCCGGCTCACCTGGGACGCGCTGCTGGACATCGTCACCGAGAAGGATCCGGAGGCGCTGCCCGTACTGGCCCGCGCGGCCGGGGCCATGTGGGCGGGGATCGAGCAGCAGGCGGCCGCGACCGCGGAGGCGTACCGCACCGCGGAGCTGGAGCTGCGCCGGCGCAGCGACGAGCGGGCCCAGGCCCTGCTCGACGCCCTGCTGGAGGGGGACACGGCGCCGGCCCTGGCCGCCCAGGTGGCCCTCGCCCTGGACCTGCCGGAGCAGGGGCGGTACGCGGTGGTGGTGCTGCCCGCCGACCGGGGCGATGCGGTGCACCGGGTGGTGGCGGCGGGCGGGATGCGGCTGTTCTGGCGGATGCGCACGGAGCGGGAGCTGGCCGTGGTGGCGCTGGGCGAGTCCTCGCCGGCCGATCTGGCGGCGGAGCTCGCGGACCGCTGCCCGGGGCCGGGCGGCATCAGCCCGGTGGTGGACGGGCTGGCCGAACTGGGCCGGGCCCGGCGGCTGGCGGAGACGGCGCTGCGGACCTGCGGGCAGGACGAACGGGTGCTGGTGCGGCTGGCCGACCGGCTGCCCACGGCCCTGGTGGTGCGCCAGCCCGAGCTGTCGGCCGAGCTGGTCCAGGCGGTCCTCGGCCCCCTGCTGGACCTGGACCCGGCGGACCGGGCGATGCTGCTGGAAACCCTCGACGCCTGGCTGGCGGCGGAGGGTTCGGCCGGCCGCGCGGCGAGCCGCCTGTACTGCCACCGCAACACGGTCTTCAACCGGCTGCGCCGGCTGGAGCACCTGACGTCGAAGTCCCTGTCCCGCCCCCGGGACCTCATCGCGCTGACCCTGGCGCGGGACGCGTACCGGCTGTCGGGCGGCTGAGCACGCCCTTCGGCGGACGGTGCGCCCACCGGCGGAACCGGTGCGTCCGGTGGCGCCCCGGTACGTCCGCCGACGGGACCGGTACGTCGGGTGGCGCCCCGGTACGTCCGCCGACGGGACCGGGGCTTCCGTCCGCGACACCGGTGATTCCACCGATGTGCGGTCTCGGGGGGCGCCGTGACAGTGGTCCGGCCAGCGACAGCGGCGGGATCCACCGTCAGGCGGCACGGACCTCGGCGCGCAACCGGGTACCGGCCGCCGGGACGGCTCCGCCACGACCGAGAGGACGACTCCGTCGTGCAGCAGGAACACACCGAGAACACCCACGAGGCCGCCACCGACCCCGGCGCCGCCGACAGGCGGGGGCGCTCCCTCGACCCCGCCGACGGCGGAACGCGGCTCCGTTCGCTCGTGGCCGCACTGGCCGCGCTCGTGACCGTCGGCGCGCTCGCCACGTTCACGGCCTCCGGGGCGCACGCCGCGGCCAACCCGTACGAGCGGGGCCCCGCGCCGACCACGTCGAGCATCGAGGCCCTCCGCGGCTCGTACGCGGTGTCGCAGACCAACGTCTCCTCCCTGGGGGTCACCGGCTTCGGCGGCGGCACCATCTACTACCCCACGTCCACCGCGGACGGGACCTTCGGCGCCGTGGTGATCTCACCCGGCTTCACCGCCTACCAGTCGTCCATCGCCTGGCTCGGCCCGCGACTGGCTTCCCAGGGCTTCGTCGTCCTGACCATCGACACGCTCACCACCCTCGACCAGCCCGACAGCAGAGGGCGCCAACTGCTCTCCGCCCTGGACTACCTGACGGAGCGCAGCACCGTCCGCACCAGGATCGACGGCAGCAGGCTCGGCGTGATGGGCCACTCCATGGGTGGCGGCGGCACGCTGGAGGCCGCCAAGAGCCGGCCTTCGCTGCAGGCGGCGATCGCGCTCACCGGCTGGAACACCGACAAGTCCTGGCCCGAGATCAAGACCCCGACCCTGATCGTGGGGGCCGACGGCGACACGGTCGCACCGGTCGCCACGCACTCGGAGTCCTTCTACACCAGCCTGCCCGGCTCGCTCGACAAGGCGTACCTGGAGCTCAACAACGCCACGCACTTCACCCCGAACAGCTCCGACACCACCATCGCGAAGTACAGCATCTCGTGGCTGAAGCGGTTCATCGACAACGACAGCCGCTACGAGCAGTTCCTCTGCCCGCTGCCGAGCCCGAGCCTGTCCATCGAGGAGTACCGGGGCAACTGCCCCCACACTTCCTGAACCGACCCCGGCAGGTGGGAGGCCGTTCCGCTTCGGCCCCCCCACCTGCTGCGTCCGGTCTTCCGCCATGGTTTACACGGCAGTAACCTCAACCGCGTGACCGGACACACGACCGTGGAGAGTCCTTGCCGGATATACGGCCGGACGACGGAACTGGCAGCCGAGGCAGCCCTGTCGGACCGGCTCCGGGCCCGGCACGGCGGGGCGCTGCTGCTCGTGGCGGAGCCGGGACTGGGCCGGAGCACCCTGCTGGCCGGGGCAGCCCGGGAGTTCACGCTCGGGCCCGTCCTGCACCTCCGGCCCCTCCCCCGGAGCCCCCGGCCCTACGAGGGCCTGCGCGCGCTGCTGTGCGAGGCCGCCGGGGTGCGGGGCGCGGCACCGCCGCCGGTCTCGTTCGGGGCGGGCAGGACGAGCGAACTGCCCGCGCTGCTGCGGCAACTCCTCCCCGGCGGAGAGCCGCTGCTCGTCTGCGTGGACGACGTACACCTCTGGGACGCGCCTTCGCGGGCCGCACTCGGCGCCGCCGCGCGGCACCCCGACCCGGGGCGCCCGATCGGACTCCTGCTCTCGCTGGCGGAACACCGTTCGGAGGAGCCCGAGTTCAGAGGGTGGCCCGTGGTCCGGCTCGGGCCGCTGGACGACAGCGCGGCGACCGCCCTCCTCCATGACCTCACCGGTGGGTGCCTGGATCCCGCCGTGCGCTCGGAGTTGCTCTCCGAGGCCGAGGGGAATCCCGCCGTTCTGACGGCCCTCGCACAGCGCCTGACGCCGGATCAGCTCGGTGGCCGCCGGCCGCTGCCCCGCCCGCTCATGGACCGCGGCGCCCTGTGGGCCACCTTCGGGAGCCGCCTCGCCCCGCTGCCGGCCCCCGCCCGGCAGCTGCTGCTCCTCGCGGCGGCCGCACACGAGCCCGATCCCGACGCTGCGGGCGCGGATGCCTCCCTGGTCCTGCGGGCCGCCCGCAAGGCCGGACTGGACCCGGCCGCGCTGGACTCCGCCGAGGCGGCGAGGCTGGTGCACCACGACGGGGACCGCATCGCCTTCGCGGGCCCCTTGCTCCGCCGGACCGTCTACTCCGCAGCTCCGTCCTCGCAGCGCCGGGCCGCCCACGCCCTGCTCGCCTCGGTCATCGACGCCGACCGCCTTCGCCTGCGCCACCTCCTCCACCTCGCCCTGGCCGTGCAAGGGCCCGACGCCGTCCTCGCAGCCGGCCTCGTCGAGGCGGCCGCTCCCGGCACGCCGACGTCCGGCATGGAACGCTCGGCCGCGCTGTCCAGGGCCGCCGAGCTCACCGCCCACGCGGATGCCCGTACCGCACGCCTCACCGCCGCGGCGGACTACGCCCGTCTGGCGGGACATCCACGCAGGGCGCGCCGGCTGCTGGCGGCCACCCGGGAGGGCGCGTCCACCGATGCGGTGCGGGGCCGCGCGGAACTCGTCCGGGGCAGCATGGCCTTGCGCGACGGCCCGGTCGGCGACGCCTACCAGGCGCTGCTCATGGCCGCGGAACGCCTCGACCCGTCCGACCCGGAGGCCGCTCTGGAAGCCAGGATGGAGGCGATGGACGCGGCATGGGCCGCGGGCGACGCCGCCGCCTGCATCGCGGCCCTCGCCGAGGCCCCGCTCGCGGCTTCGTCACAGGACCCCGCCTCCACCTGCTCGCCGGCGGAGCCGGCCGACCCGTTCGCGCCGGCCCGGCGCGTGGCCTCCGTACGATCCGGCCCCCATCCGTATCCCCAGCCCCAGGCCCAGGTGCAGGCCCAGGCCGCCGTAGCTCCTCTGCACCCGGTGCTTGACTACCGAGCGGGGCTGCGCAGGGCGATCGACGGGCACCTGGCCGAGGCCGAACCGCCGCTGCGCCGGGTCCTCGACCGTGCCCGGGACGACGACGATCCCACCCGCCTGCTGCGCGCCGGGGTGGCCGCGCTGGTGCTCGGCGACATCGCGGCGGCGTGCCGGGCCAATGCGCGGGCCCTGGCCGTGTCCCGGTCGCGGGGGCTGGCCTCCCTCACGCCGCGGATCCTCGAACACCTCGCGTACGCCGAACTGCGGGCCGGCCAGCACGCGCGGGCGAGGGCGCACGCGCAGGAAGGTCTCCGCGCCGCCCACCGGGCGGGCCAGCGCAACGTGGCCGCCGGTCAGCACGCGATCCTGGCCCTGGTCGCGTCGGTCGAGGACGACGCGGCAGCCGTCGCCGCGCACGCCGGAGCCTCCGTGGAGATCGCACGCCCGCACGGGCTCCTGCAAGCCGTCACCCTGGCCGAGTGGGCCTCGGCGCGCGCCGACCTGTGCCGCGGCCGGCCCTTCGAGGCCGCCGCCCGGCTCGGCCCGCTGACCCGGCCGGGCCCGGGGCGCGGCCACTTCGCCGTCCGGATGCTCGCCCTGCCCTGCTTCGTGGAAGCGGCCGTACAGTCAGGGGCTTCGGCGGAGGCGAAGGCGGCCGTCGAGGAGTTCGCCCTCTGGGCAGCCCTGGGCACCGATCCGCAGGCTCCGGCGCAGTTGGCCCGGTGCCGCGCCCTGGTCGCCCCGCCGGACGACACCGCCGACGCGCTCTACGCCCTGGCACTGGACCGGCACGAGAGGGTGCACGGGGACTTCGAGCGGGCCCGTACCCAGCTGCTGTACGGGAAGTGGCTGCGCCGCCGGCGCCGTCCGGCCGAGGCGAAGAACCGGCTGCGGGACGCGCTGGTCACCTTCGAGCGCTGCGGGGCCCCGGCCTGGGCCGAGCAGACCCGCGCCGAACTGCGGGCCACCGGTGAGGCACCCGCCCCCGTACCGCAGGGTGGGCTGGCCCTGCTGACACCGCAGCAGTTGCGGATCGCGCGCTGCGTGGCCGAGGGCGCCACCAACCGGGAGGTGGCGCTGAGCCTCTCCGTCAGCCCGCGCACCGTGGACCACCACCTGCGCAACGTCTTCGCCGTGCTCGGAGTGCGTTCCCGGACGGAGCTCTCGCGGCTGGTGGACCGGGCCGAGCGGGGCGGCGTACAGCCCTGAGGCATGCGAAAGCGCCCGGCCGGTGGGTACCGGCCGGGCGCTTTCGTGTCCCCGTGTTCCGCTGGTGGTTTAGTACCAGTGGTTGTTCTTCCAGAAGGTCCAGGCGCCCTCGGGGCTGCCGTAGCGGGAGTTCATGTAGTCCAGGCCCCACTTGATCTGGGTGGCCGGGTTGGTCTTCCAGTCCGAGCCCGCCGAAGCCATCTTCGAAGCCGGCAGGGCCTGGACCAGGCCGTAAGCGCCCGAGGAGGAGTTCGTGGCGGTGTGGTCCCAGCCGCTCTCGCGGGACACGATGTTGTTGAACGCCGCGAACTGCGCCGGGTCCTTGATCATCTGCTGCGCGATCGCCTTGGCACTCATCGGGGCGGCCTGCGCGGGAACCGCGGCCAGCATGGAACCGGCAACGCCCAGGGCGAGGACGGTACCCGCGAGGGTCTTCTTCGAAGCGGCGATGCGGCGGATGACGGTGTGGGACACGGACGGACCTTCCGACGGGGACAAGGACAATCGCAGGCACGCCGAACCCACTCACGTACAGGAGAGGGGATCATCGGCGGGAGCAGGAGAACCGGGGTGAACCCGGGGGATCTCCGTCCGCCCTGCGACTCATCCAGTTCTACGGGGCTCCCGAGCGTCTGGCAACGACCCCTCTTACTAGTGGCCCTCGCAGCCGGGGCGCAACGGCCCGCCCCCGGGTGGGTGAGTATCGGTGCAGGTCGGGGCGGGTGTGAGGGGGTCGGTAAGGGGCGTTTAAGGACTACTATCCCGCCTCGTATGTGACCAAGGTCCTGTGGGGCGGGTCACCGCCCAGAGCCCCGAAACTCACCCTCCGTGGCTGATCGTGCCCCTATCGGGGGAAGGCGGACGGATCGATCCGACCCCCGGATCGAAGGCCACGGAGGCATCGAACGCCACTTTTCGAGTCGCCCGCCGCGACGTCCTGCTCTCCGCGCCTGCTCCTCCGTTTGGAACCCTCGTCGCGGGACATGCGTGGGGGAATGGTTGAGATCTTGGTCCGGAGAGGAAGAGGACGACCGTGAACACCACAGGGAAGACCCCGTCCCGGCGCACCGTGCTCGCCCTGGGAACCGGAGCGGCACTGGCGGCCTCGCTGCCGGCGGCCGGGAGCGCCTTCGCCGCGACCTCGTCCCCCGGCGGCAGCGGCGCGGTCGCGCACCGCCTGGCGGCACTGGAACGGGAGCACTCCGCCCGTCTGGGGGTCTACGCCCATGACACCGCCACCGGCCGCACGGTGCGATACCGGGCGCAGGAGCGCTTCCCCCTCTGTTCGGTCTTCAAGACCCTGGCCGTGGCCGCCGTACTGCGCGACCTCGACCGGGACGGGGAGTTCCTGGCCAAACGCGTCCACTACACCGCGCGGGAGGCCTCCGCCTCCGGGCACGCCCCGGTCACCGGCCGGCCGGAGAACCTCGCCCGCGGGATGACGATCGCGGAGCTGAGTGATGCCACGATCCGTTTCAGCGACAACGCCGCCGCCAACCTCCTCCTGCGCGAGCTGGGCGGTCCGGCCGCCGTCACGCGCTTCGCCCGCTCGACCGGGGACGGAGTGACCCGCCTGGACCGGTGGGAGCCGGACCTGAACAGCGCCGAACCCCTGCGGGTGACCGACACCACCACCCCGTACGCGATCGGGCGGACCTACGAGCGCCTCGTCCTCGGCACCGTGCTGGAGGCGGCGGACCGGCGGCGGCTCACCGGCTGGCTGCTGGGCAACACCACGGGCGGCGAGCGGCTGCGGGCCGGTCTGCCGGGGAACTGGACCGTGGCGGACAAGACCGGCGCGGGCGCGTACGGCACGAACAACGACGTGGCCGTCGCCTGGCCCCCCGGCCGGCCACCCCTCGTCATCGCCGTCCTGACGACGAAGCCCCAGCCCGGCGCCGCGCCCGACAACCCCCTCATCGCCCGGGCTGCCGCGCTCCTGGCCACGGCGCTGACCGGAGGGTGATCCGGCCCCGGAGCCGCTCGCGGTCGGGGTTCCTCACTGTCAGAGCTCTTGGAGCCCTCAGAGCTCCGTCATGCGGAGCTCGACCGCCAGCCGGCCCGGTCGCCCCTCCTCCGCCACCAGCGGCCGCCCCACCCGGGCGGTCTCCGCACACAGGAAATGCAGGTGCTCCTGCGGTGCGAGGTCCGCCATTCCCCGTGCGAGTTCGGCGCCCGGGTTCCAGACCACCACGTCGCTGTGGTCGTGGTGGGCGAGGGCGACGACCCTTCCGAGCACCTCGTCGCGCACCGTGGTGACGGGCGCCGGCGCCGTCTGGAACCGCTCGACGTGGTCCACGGGGGTGAGCGTGCCGTCTTCGTCCTCGTAGCGGCGCCGGGTGAGCCCGTCGGTGTGTTCGGGGCCGAGGCCCGCGAGGTGTGCCCGTCCCAGGTCGCCGATCCGGACGTAGGTGTGGAGCGCGGCGGTGGCGGTGTGGTCGCCCCGGTCCTCGATCTCGATGAGACAGCTGTCGGTCAGGGTGTACCGCGCCACGAGGACGAACTCCTCGGGCCACAGTGCGCGGGTCTCCGGCGAAGGCCGCAGCGTGCATTCCACGACGACCCGGTCCGCGTCCTCCTCCCACGCCGTCAGCTCCCAGTCGGTGGTCCGCGCGAACCCGTGCGAGGGCGAGCCCGCGGGGCCGGCCGGGCCGAACCACGGCCAGCACAGCGGGACTCCGCCGCGTACGGCCGTTCCGCGCCGCCACAGGTCGGGGTCGGCCGACCACAGCACGCCGGGACCGTCGGGGCGGGCGCCGGCCGGGCGCCAGCTGACGAGCTGTCCGCCCTGGATGCTCAGACACGCCTGTCCGGCGCGCGGGTGGTCCACGACGAGGACGGGGAAGTCCGCGTACCTGCGGCGGGTGAGAGCCGGGGAGAGCTGCTCCTCGACGGGCAGGGTCCGGAACTTCTCGAAGATCTGATCCATGCCCCGACCTTCCTGCACGGCACGGAGAGGGTCAAATCGCGGCGTTTCGTGAGAGTTGCCCACTTCGTCATGCTTGCAGTCGGCGCCTTTCAATTGCCTCGCTCCTCATCAACCCCCTGGTGCACGATGGCCGCATGAGCACCTCCCCGCAGCCCCCGCACCCTTCCGCCCGGCCCGGCCGGGAGGCCGCGGTCCGGCTCCTCGCCTCGCTCGCTCCGCTCGCCCACCGGGAGCGGATCCGCGCGGCCGTCGCCCAGGTGCGTACGCTGCCCCCGGCCGAGGTGCCCGGCCTGCTCGCGGAGCTGGCCGACCCCGGCCGGCATGCCCCGGACACCCGGGCCACGGCCCTGATCTGTGCCCGCGCCGTCCCCTCCGACCCGGCCCACGGCGACCGGCTCGCGACCCTGCTCGTCGCGGGGCTCACCGACCCGCACGGAGCCGTGCGCGCCCAGGCACTGGCCGCGCTGCGCACCGGCCGCATACGTCCGACCGCCGAGGTCCTGGTGACCGACCGGGTCACGGCCGCGGCCCGGGAACAGCTCGTCGTCGCCCTTCACCGCACCCCGGCCCCGCTCCCCGACGCCCTGATCGACTCCGTCCGCGCGACCTGGGGCGACCGTGAGGCGGCCCGGCTGCTGCCCGCCTGCTCCCCCGCGATCGTTCGGCGTCTGCTGCCCGAGCTCCGGCACGCGCTGCACTCCTGGCTGCCGTTGGCGCGCCGGGTGCCCGAGGTCGTGTACGAGACGGTCGTCCGGGAGGCCGAGGCGCAGGCCCCGGCCGCCCGCGAGCTCTGGTGGCTGCTGGCGGCCCGCGGCCCGCTGGCCGCGCTGGCGCAGGTGGACCCGGGTGCGACCCTGGACCTGTTCGAGCGGGTCGGCCCCGAGCGGCTCCCGGCCGGGCTGGTCCCGCACCTGCCCGCGTTCGTCGCCCACCGGCCCCGGCTCGCGGCGCGGTTGTGGGGGCAGGGCCGTCTCGTCCTCGCGGCGAGGACCCTGTCCGGCAACGGCGCGCGCCGGTTCGCCGCCGCCGTCCCCGAGGACGAACTCGTCGCGGCGGTGCGTGCGGCGGCGGCTCCCGCGCCGGTGCTCGCGGTGCTCCTGCCCGCGCTCCCGCCCGGTCGGCGCCGGGCGGTGCTCGACGCGGTCCGGGCCGAGGAGGGCTCCGCACCCGCCGGCCCCGCCGGCGACGAGACGGCGGTGCTCCCGGCCGAGTTGATGCGCGTGCTGCCCGCCCGGGACGCCGTACCGTTCGCTCTCCACGCCCTCGACCAGGCGCGGATCCGGGGCGCCGAGCCGGTCGAGCTGCTGGCGCTGCGCGCCTTCCTGCCGTACGAGGACGAGGCCGAGGCGCTCCGGGTGGACACCCGGCGGGCGGACTCCGACGGGCGCGCGGCCGCCTGGCGGGCGCTGGTGCACGCGGCCGCGCGGGCCCGGCGTCCCGAGGTGACCACCGAGGTGCTGACGGAGCTGGCCCGCCTGCGCTCCGAGCAGGATCCGGTGCGCCAGAGCGCACTGGGCGCGCTGGGCGCCCTGCCGACGCAGACCTTCACGCCGGCTGCGGTGCCGGCGCTGGAGCGGATCACCGCGGACGCGCTGGCCGCACGGGACCTCTCGTACGCCACTCTCGTGGACCTCGCCCGCCTCGCGGTCCGCCTCCTGCACATCACCGGGGACGGGGCCGGGTCGGGGACGCACCCCGCTCCGGAGCCCTCCGGAACGGATGGCGGCGCGCTGCCTGCGCTCGTCGCGTGGGCGGTCCGCACGCTGGCCCGCGCGGACGGCCCCGACGCGCCCGGCGGCGGGTTCGGCCGGTTCGTGGCGCAGGCCCTGCGTACGGCGCCGCCGGCCGCCGCGGCCCGGGCGCTGCTCGACGCCGTGCGTCCCGTGGTGACCGAGTCGCTCGACGCGGGCGATCCCGTACCCGCGCTCTCCGTCGCCGAGTCCCTTGCGTCGGGCCCGCGTGGGGAACGGGCCGCGCCCTGGCTCGCGGAGATCGTGGAGCGGATCGCGCTGACCGGCGCGCGCGGGCCGGCGGAACGCGCCTGCGCGCTGTGGCTGGCCTCGGCGGGTCCGCGTGCCGAGCGGATCCGCACCCTGCTCGCCGCGGATCCGTCCGCCTTCGTGCTGCCCCGTGTGGTGGAGCTCGTGGCGCGGCAGGCCGACGACTTGTTGCCGGCGCTCGCCTCCACGCCCCTGGACTCGCCTCCCCGTGGCCGCTTCCACGACCCGGCCCGGTCCGTGGGCGGGTCCCCGCGGCAGGTCCTGCCCCCGGTACGGGGCTACGCGCACCGGTGGACCGACACCACCTGCGCGGCCGTGGCCGACTGGCTCGCAGCCGGGCTTCGGGCCCGTCTGCATCCGGAGCGGTCCCCCGGTGATGCGCTTCTGCGGGAGCTCGCGGCGGTGCCGGGCGGCGGCGGGCTGCCGGCCGTGCGGGAGGCCGCGGAATCGGCACACGTACCGACGGCCGAGGCGGCCCTGGCCGCGCTGCCCGGCGCCGACCGGCCCGGCCTGGTCCTGCCCGACCTGCTCGCGCGGGCCGACGGGGACCGGGCGCGCGTCGCCGTGTACGGAATCGGGCGGGTCTGCGCGCACGTGCCGCCCGCGGAGCTCGCGGAGCGGTTCCGGCCCGTTCTGGAGCGGGCGACGGGCACGAAGGTGACGAGCCGCAAGGAGATCGTCCGGCTGGCGGCGGACCGGCTGCCGGCTGAGCTGGCGGGCGAGTTGCTGGTGGCGGCCTTCTCGGCGCCGGGGCAGCACCGGGACGTACGGGCGGCGGCGGTGACGCGGGCGGCTCAGCTCGTGACGCTGGGGCCGGTGGAGGCGTGCCTTCGCACGGCGGCGCGGGAGGGTTCGAGGGCGGAGCGGGAGGCGCTGCTGCGGGTGGAGCCCCTCGCCCTGCCGGCGGCGGCGCGGGAGCCGTACGGGCGGCTGGTGGCCGAGGTGTGCCGGCGGTTCCTCACGGAGGAGCCCGCGCCGCGTGCCTCCCCTGACCTACGTCCCGATGCGGCGAGCGATGCGGCGCCCGACGAGGCGCCCGACGAGGCGCCCGACGCGCGAACGGTCGCCGAGGCCTGCCGGGTGCTGCGCCGTTGGGCGCTCGCGGTACCGTCCGCCGTGGACGCGGGCCTGCTGCCGCGTCTGGCGGTCGAGCCGGGGAGCCACGGGGTCGTGTGGCGGGCCGCGGTGGAGGCGGTCGTGGACGCGGCACGGGTCGACCCGGACACGTACGGTCCGTCCTTGGAAACGGTGACGGCGGCGCTGCTGCGGGAGCACGTACGGGAGGCCGGGGCGGACGCCCGGGCGCGGGGACGCGGCCCGCGGGCCGCACCGTACGAGCGTGCCGAACCGGCGGAACGCGACCGGCGCAACGCCCTGCACCGGATCGCCGTGCTGGCGGGGTGCCTCGAACGAACGGCCGGGCAGGGCCTGCCCGCGGCCTGCCGGCCCGTCTGGCAGAACGCGATCGCGCTGATCGCGGAGCAGGACGCGAGCCTGCGGTGGGCGGTGACGGCCCGGACGGCGCTGTGGGACCCCGCCGCGCCGTCGGCCGAGCGGGCCCGGGAGCTACGGGCGCAGGCCCGGGCCGTACGAGACCGGCCGCTGCTCGCGGCCCGTACGGCGGTGGCGATGGCCCGCCGCTCACCCCGGGTCTCCCCGGCCGACCTGGCGGCGGCGCGTGACGCGGCGCTGGCGTTCGGGGCCTCGGGGCCGCGGTGGTTCACGCGGCGCCGGAACGGCACGCTCCCGCCCCGGGACGGACTCTTCGCGGGCCTGTACGCGGTGGCCCTGGCGGAGGCCCATGCGAGCCGGGCGACGTCGACCGGCAGCGAACTCGGCCCGGCACTGCGGTTGTTCCGGGACCTACGGACGCACCCCGCCCCGGAGGTCCGCGACGCGGCGCACGAGGCCCTCACGACCTGGGAACGGAGCTGACGGCCGCGCCCCTCCGCCGACGGCACCGCCCCGGGCCATAGACCGGGGACCCCGCCTCCCCCACAACGGGGCGGGAACGGATCCACGCCGGCGCCGAGGCTCATCGACGTACCCGGGGCGAACGGACTCGGCGCGGGCGGACTCCGGGCAGGCGGGCTCGGCTCAGGCGGACTCCGGGCAGGCGGGCCCGCAGACCGGCTCGGCAGGTTGCCTCCGGACCCCGGCGGAGGCGTTCGGCGGCGGCGACGCGATAACGGCGCACGCCGTGGTCCCCCTCCTTCGCGCGAGCCAGCTCCACGCAGGCCTGCTCGCGTGAAGGCGGGCCCCGCGCGAGCGGGATCGGCCCGGGGGGTGGACGTGTCGCGGGGGCCGTACGGCGGGCGGTGACGGGCCGGGCCGGGGCCAAGGGCCCCCCTTCGGGGGACCATTGGCGGGCGGGGGGCCGGGTTGGCGGTGGCTAGGGTCGTAGTCATGACCACTCAGCGAATCCTCGACCTCGACCGCGACGCGCTCTCCGCCCTCCGCGGCCGCGAGCTGACCCGGGCGGTGGCCGCCGCCGAGGGCCGGACCATGGTGGCCGAGGTCTTCGCCGAGCGCGCGGCGCTCTCCCCGCACCCCGATGGGCGGGGCGTGCACAACGCCGAGCTGGTGGCCGCCTTCGGCGCCGACATCGTCGTCCTCAACCTCATCGAGCGGGCCTGGGACGGGGAGCGGCTCGTCATGCCCGGCCTCGGGACCTTCTCCTCCTTCACCGATCTCGCCCGCCTGATCGGTCGCCCCGTGGGCGTGAACCTGGAGCCCGGCGACGTCCCGGAGATCCGCCGCGCCACCTCCGAGCACGCCCGGCGCCTGGTCGACATGGGCGCCGCGCTGCTGTGCATCACCGCCAACCCCGGAACGGGCGGCACCTACGACGGCATGGCGCGGGTCACCGAGGAACTGCGCAAGGGGCTCGGTGACGACGCGGCCCTGTGGTCGGGGAAGATGCACCACGCCGGCTGCCCCGAACGCGTCACCCCCGCACGGCTGACCGCCCTCGTCGACGCCGGCGCGGACGGCGTGGTGGCCCCGCTGCCGGGCACGCTGCCCGGCATGACCCGCGAGCTGGCCGCGACGGCCGTCGCCGCGGTCCAGGACGCGGGCGCGATCGTGATGGGCGCCATCGGCACCAGCCAGGAGGGCTCCCACGCCAACGTGGTGCCGCAACTCGCCCTCAACGCCAAGGAAGCCGGCTTCGACGCCCACCACTTCGGCGACTCCTACCTCCCCGGCATGTGCGACCCCGAGGTCATGTACGCCTACTCGGTGGCCATCCGCGGCCGCCGCCACACCTGGAACCGCATGTCCTTCGCCCCCGGCCGCTCCGCCCACGCAGAGGCCACACCGGGCGGCACCTGGTAGCCGCCCCGGCAGTAGCCCTGGTAGCCCTGGCAACGAAACGCGCGCCGCTGGCGGCTCCGGGGAGTGGGGGCGTGCGGGGCGGGCATCCGCAGGGCATGGACAACGCATCGCACGACGCGGAGCGCGAACCCGCACCGCGAAGAGAGCCGCGGCGGCTGCCGTGGTGGGGACGGGCCGTCGGTGGGCTGGCAGTGCTCGCGGTGGTCCTGGTGCTGGCCGGCCGTTTCAGTCTTCTGCCCGGCTTCGGCGACCTGTTCCGCGAGGACACCGTGGATCGATCGGGGCCGGTCCTGCTCAAGTCCATTCAGGACATGCACCGTTACGAGGGAGCCGCCGGCAACTTCCAGGTCGTGGTGGACCTGGAGAAGGACGCGGCCTTCCTGCCGGACTCCGTCCGGGGAACGCGGACCCTCTACGTCGGGGCGGGCTCCGTGAGCGGTTACGTGGACCTCGGCGGGCTCGGCGAGCAGGCCGTCACCGTGAACGAGGAGCGCACCAAGGTCTCGCTCCGCCTGCCCCACGCCGTCCTCGGGACGGCGGCGCTGGATCTGGACCGCTCGTACGCCGTGTCCAAGCAGCGGGGACTGCTGGACCGGCTGGGCGACCTGTTCACCGACGATCCGACCGGTGAACAGGCCGTACAGCGCCTGGCCGTTCAGCACATCACGGAAGCGGCCCGCGACAGCGGGCTCGTGGAGCGCACCGAGAAGAACACCACGACGATGCTGGAGGGTCTGCTCCGCTCCCTGGGCTTCCAGGAGGTCACGGTCGGCTACGTGTGACCCTGCCGAACGCGCGGCTTCAGCTCGAGGTCTGACGCAGCACCAGGGAGAGGAAGCCCCAGGTGTCCCGGTAGGTGCGCAGCCATTCGGTGCGGCGGGTGGTGGCCGTCTCCAGCACCTGCCCGCTGTCCGGATCGGCGGGGTGGTCGAGGGCCCACGAGGCCAGTGACCCCCAGCAGGCCCATTCGTAGGCGTCCAGTTCACCCCGTGTACTGACGTGCCCGTGGACGGGAGTCCACCCGTCGGCGACGACTTGGTCCACGGTGGTCGCCAGGTCGGCGAGGTCCCCGAACATCTCGACGGCCTCCGCGGACGGGGAGCGGTCCCAGAATCCCTCGCCGATCAGGACCCGGCCGCCGGGAGCGAGGTGCTTGCGGGCGGCGGCGAGGGTGGGCAGGAGGCCGCCGAAGGCGTGCGTGGCACCGACGCTGACCACCAGGTCGAACGGCTGCGGGGAGGCGAAGGCCGCGGCCTCTTGGTGGTGGAGGACCAGTCGTTCCCGGACACCGAGGCGGACCGCCGCCTCGTGAGCCTGCGCCAGGGCGCCCTCGGAAACGTCCACTCCCTCCGCGTGCAGGTCCGGGTGGGCGGCCAGGGCGCGCAGGAGCCATTCCGCGCTGCCACAACCGAGGTCGAGGACGCGCTCGTCGCCTCGCGGGAGGCCCCGTTCCAGAAGGCGGCGTACCGAGTCGTCGTCGAGGGGGGACTTTATCGGGTGATCTGCATGGGCGATCGCTGAGATGTGTTCACGGTTCACCGGCGCAGCCTGCCAGCCCCCGGAGGCCGCGCGCATCTCGATTTCGATCACGGACTCGACCGTTCGTGTAGGGCGAATTCGCGGATGCCGCGCCCCGTACGATCCCTCTCAGTGGATCTCCACCAACGCGCTCTGCGGGCTCTCAAGTACCGCGTCGAAAAGGGAGCTTGGACGTTGTTGGACGTGGGTGTGGGCGTGGGTGCCGGTGTGGACGTGGTGCGGGAGTCGGCACAGGCCGGACGGGTCGTGCTCTTCGAGGAGTCGGCACGGGACGGCGCCCAGGCGAAGACCCTGATGAGCGCCGGCTTCCGCGTACGGCTCGCCCGTGAGCAGGGGGCGGTGTTCGGGGCCGACGGCCCCCGGCACGCGGTCTTCGCCGCGGGATTCCCCTCCGTGTGCGGTCAGGAGTTCGAGGCGACCCGGCAAGTCGCTCTGGAAGCACAGGAGTCGGTGAGTCCGTCCGCGATCTGCCGGGGCACGGTGGAGGACGTACGGCTGGCGCTGAGCGCGGTGCGCGGTGCGGCGCACGGGCGGATCATGGTGATCGTGGCGGCCTCGGAGGCCACGGCCCGCGCCCTGGTGCACAGTGACGCCCGCACGGCCCTGGACCGGGGCCTGGACGTGGTCAAGGAGGCCGTGGACCGCGCCGGCGGCACGGCGGTGGACGTGTGCCTGGTGGACGCGCCGCGCGCGGACCACGCCTTGGTGGCCGAGTACGCGGGCCGGATGACGGCGCAGGGGGCTGCCACGATCGTGCTGGCCGACACGGTCGGCGACCTGCTGCCCGGCCAGACCCGGGATCTGTTCCACCGCGTCGCCGCCGGGGCCGGCCAGGACACTGTCCTGGTCTCGCACCTCCACAACGACCTGGGCCTCGGCCTGGCCAACACCCTGGCCGCCCTCGAGAGCGGAGCGCGGGTCGCGGCCTGCTCCTGGCTGGGCATGGCCGAGCGCAGCGGCATGGTCGCCACCGAGCAACTGCTCTTCCTCCTCGCGCACGACCGGGCCAAGGCCGCGCACGTCCTGGGGCCCGACTGCGAGCCGTGGTGGACGCAGCCGGACCTGACGCGGCTGCCGGGCATCGCCCGGATGGTGTCCGCGGAGACCGGGGTTCCGCTCACCGTCACCACTCCGATCGTGGGCAGCGGAGTCGCCACGATCTCCACCGGAACCCCCTTCACCCACCCGCGCACCTTCCAGCCCTACGACCCCGAGCACCACCTGGGCCTCGCACCGACCGTGGTGCTGACCCACCTCGCCAGCCGGCGCGTGCTGCGCGCGGTCGCCGAGCGCCTGGGCCACCGGCTGGATCCGGACCAGACCGGTGAGGCCCTGACCTGGGTCAAGGACCGCGCCTACCGCCTGAACCAGGCCCGGGTCCCCGACGCGGACTTCGCCGCGTACCTCGAAGCCCTCACCGCCGCGACACCCGCACCCGCACCCGCACCCTGAACGGACCCACCCCATGTCGGACACGCACCTTCCGGACACCGGCGCCGCCGCCGAGGCCTTGCGGGCCGGAGGGGCCGTCATCCTGCCCAACCCCAGCCCGCTCACCTACATCGTCGCCGCCACCACGCCGGGGGCCGTCAACGACGCGAAGGGCCGCCCGACCGGCCAGGAAGTCGCCCTCTGGGTCCACGACGACGCCGTCTGGCGCGACCTCGGCACGGAACTGGACCTGACACCGGCCGCGCTCCGCACCGCGTTCGCCCTGCTGCGCGACGAACAGGTCACACTCCTGGTGCCCGTACGCGCGGACGCGCGGCCGTCGACCTGGACCGGACCCGCCCTCCGTGACGGGCACCTCCTGCTGTTCGGCGCACACTGGCGGCCGCTGTCCGCCCTGTTGACGGGCTTTCCGCAGCTCTACGTCAGCAGCGCCAACCGGACCGGTCAGCCCCCGGCGGACACCGCGGCCCGGGCCACGGCGATGTTCGGGCCCGGGATCCCGGTCGTCGACGGCGACGCGCTGCGCCGCCGCGGGACCCCCCACGCGGCCACGACCATGCTGCGCATCGGCTCCGGCGGAGACCTGGCGCACGTCCGGCGAGGGGCCCAGGACCAGGCGCACGGCCCCGATCCCGAGGTCTATCTGGCACGCCTGCGCGCGGCGTACGGCGGCAGGTGACGCCTGACGCCCGGTCAGCCCCTGCGCGCCCCTTCCAGACGCCCGACCCGCCCCTTCTCCCCCGACGCCCAGCAGGCGCCGTCCGCCGTGCAGTCGACCGTGTCGAACGAACCCGGGTCGAGCGCCCGCCAGGTGCGGCCGCCGTCCCCGGTCACGTCCGTGCCCGTCGGGCCCACCGCCAGGGCCGCGCCGGCGCCGTACGGGAACCAGGCCGCGCCCGAACGGTAGGCCGGCGGCGGGGTCGAGGCCGGGGTCCAGCTCCGGCCCGCGTCCGAGGACACCGCCGCGGCCTGCGGGGAGGCTTGCCCGGTTCGGTAGTCGCCGCCCACCGCCAGGCCCCTCGTACGGTCCCTGAAGGCGAGGGCGAAGACCCCGCGCGCCGGGTCGCCCGCGGGGAGGGTGGACTCGGCGGCCCGCCAGGTGAGGCCGCGGTCCGCGGAGTGCAGCACGCGCGCGACCGGGCCCCCGCCGGTGGCCAGCCAGACGTCGCGCGGCCCGGCGGACACCAGGCACTGGCCGCTCGCCGCGAAGCCCGCCTCGCCCGGCAGCGCGTCCGGCATCCCTGCAGTCGGCAGCACCTGCCAGCTCCGGCCGCCGTCGTTCGTGGACAGGATGCGGAACTTGCCGTCCACCGGGTCGCTCATCGCGAGCCCGTGGCGGGAGTCGAAGAAGGTGAGGCAGTCGTAGAAGGCCCGCGGGTCGGGGTTGCGGAAGGTCTCCGTCCAGGTGGCGCCGCCGTCCTCGGTGCGCAGCACCCTGGAGGCCTCGCCCTCGCCGATGGACAGGGCCACGGCGCGCCGCCCGTCGAAGGCCTCGATGTCCCGCAGCTCCAGCCCTTCCGCGACGGCCGCGGGCGGTGAGACGTCGCGCCAGCTGCGACCGCCGTCCGAGGTGCGCAGTACGGTGCCCTTCGAGCCGGCCACCCAGGCCGTGGACCGGCTCACCGCCGCCAGTCCCCGGAAGCGGGCGTCCTTGCCGGTCTCCTTCAGCGCCCATCGCGCACCCCGGAGGTCCCGTGACCCGTCCGCGGCTTGCGCCGGGGCGGTCACCGCCCCCAGCAACAGAGCCGCCGCGCACATGCCAACTCCCAGAAGTCTCATGGCGCCGGAAGCTAACGCACCCCGGTTTCGGCGTCCAGGGCGCCTCCCGGCCACCGGCTTCCCATCGAATCCGGCCGCTGCCGCCGGGCCGCCGCCGCGTCGCCGCTCTAGAGCAGCCCTCGAAGGGTCCGGTACACCCGCAGCTGCGCGACCTCGTAGGACAGCTCCGTGACCCCGGACTCCGGTGCCGGGTGGTACCTGCCCGCGCAGACCGAGAGGTTGACGATGAGGTAGGCGGACCAGCGGCGGCCCACTCCCCTGCCGTCGCTGAAGACCCGGTCGCCGTTGACCCACCAGATGACCGAACCCTTCCCGAACTCGACCTTCAGGTCGATCCACGCTCCGGGCCGGACCGCAGGGTCACGGTGGTAGCGGTGCGCCTCCCGGACGTGGTTGGAGAGTTCGAGGAGGTCCGGGTTGTCGGGGTGGTACTCGAAGACGTCGATCTCCTGGCCGCCGTCGCGCCAGGTCCAGATCGCGGGCCAGGCGCCGAGCTGAACCGGCAGCTTCACCCGGGCTTCCAGCACGTCTCCGGTGCGCAGTTCGAAGCCCTCGTCACTGCCCTCGGTGGTGAGCAGCCCGCAGTCCCAGGCGCCGTCGGAGCGCGGTGTCGCCCGGAAGACCCCGCCGCGGCTGTAGGAGGGGTCTTCGGTGAGGTGGTCCAGCTTGTTGTCGCCCGGGTTGACCGGGCCGCCGTCGGGATAGGCCCACGAGTGGCCGGCGATCCACTGGGTGTGCGAGGCGAAGTCGGCGGTGAAGACGGGAGTTCGGCGCGGGCGGGGCAGGAGCCGCAGCCGTTCGATCATGTCCGAGAGCATGCGGGTAATCTGCCCGCCACGCGTCCCCGCACACCTGGATCATCACGCAGCGCGATCGGACGGGTACTTTACGTTTCTACGCGGCGGGGCCGGTCGGCGCCAGGAGGTGGGCCCATGCGTGAGCCGATTCCACGAGCGACTCCCGCTTTCCGTGCCGCGCGGCGAGCACCACACGGTCCGGGCGGAGCAGGACCGTGCCTCCGCGGAGCCAGGCGCCGAGGGCGCCCGTGGTGTCGATCGCGTACGAGCTGTTCCCGGCGTCCGGGGATTCGGCGCCGGGCGGGAG
The DNA here is from genome assembly GCF_057834385.1 of Streptomyces sp. GL_141. NCBI lineage: Bacteria > Bacillati > Actinomycetota > Actinomycetes > Kitasatosporales > Streptomycetaceae > Streptomyces > Streptomyces sp. GL_141. Next base: position 8,602,383 of record NZ_CM174402.1, on the reverse strand, counting down.
CACGGTGAGGACCCGGGCGGGTACGGCCTGTGCGAGACGGTCCTCGGCGGGGGTGAGGGGGCGACAGGTGAGAAGTGCGAAACCGTCGCCGAGGAGGTCGTCGAGGCATGCGGGGTGCCCGTCGGGCGTACGGATCGGGGGCTGGGGGGCGAGTTCGCCCGGGCGTGGGTTCCGTGTGGGGACGGGGGTTCGCCCGACGAGTGGTCCGCCCCGCAGGGCGGGGCTGAGGATGGCCGGCACGGCCCGGGTCGCCGGGCCGGCGTGCCGGCCGATCGCGAGGCCTGCCCGGCGTGAGATCCGGGCGGCGGGGTGCCCGCTGGTCATGGCCCCGCCGATGAGGACGGCCGTGCGGACCAGGTGGATCGCGTGCGGGCGGCGTTCGCTCTCGTAGGTGTCGAGGAGGGCTTCGGGGCTGTGTCCCCGGAGCACCCGCGCGAGTTTCCAGGCCAGGTTGTGGGCGTCGCGCAGGCCCGCGCCGAGGCCTTGGCCGATGAAGGGCGGGGTGAGGTGGGCGGCGTCGCCGAGGAGGAAGACGCGGTCCTGGCGCCAGCGGTCGGCGACCTGGGCGCGGAAGGTGTAGCGGGCCGTCCGGACCACATCGAGATGGCGCTCGGGGACCGACCCGGTCCATGGTGCGAGGAGCCGCAGGGTGCGGGAACGGTCCGCGACGGCCGCTTCGGCTTCCCGGTCGGTGAGGCGGAACTCCCAGCGGTAGCGGTCCTCGCCGATGCGCATGTAGGAGGCGGGGCGCTCGGGATCGCACACCTGGTGCACTCCGTCCCAGGCGGGAAGGGGGACGGGACATCGGACGTCGACCACGAACCACCGCTGGGGCGTGCCGAGGACCTGCGCCCGGGAGCCGATGGCCCGGCCGGTCAGGCTCGTGGCGCCGTCGCACCCGAGGACCGCGGCCGCGCGCACGGTGCGTTCGTCCCCGGTGGCGAGGTCCTTGACGCGGAGGGAGGCCGGCCGGCCGGTACCGGAGGGCGGGAGCGCCAGGCCGGTGACCTCGGTGTTCCCGTGCAGGCGTATCGAGGGGTGCCGGGCGAGCAGGTCGCGGAGGGTGTGTTCGAGTTCGGGCTGGTCGAACATGTTGGCCTGGGGGTAGCCGTGGGCTCCCGCCGGGTGATCGCGCGGGAACCGGGCCAGGACGCGGTGCCGGGAGTCCACGAGTTGCATGCCGAGGGCCGGGCGGCTGCGGGCGGCGAAGGACTCGGCCGCTCCGACGGCCTGGAGGATCCGCACGACCTCGTCGTCCATGTGGACGGCACGGGGCAGGGGGTAGGGGGCCTCGTGTCGCTCGAACACCTCGCAGGGCACGCCGTATCGCGCCAGCAGGAGGGCCGCCACCAGTCCCACGGGGCCCGCTCCGATGACGGCGACCGGACCTGTCGCCGCGGCTTCGCCGGGGAGGCGGGTCATGAGCTCATGGCTTTCATCAGGGCGGTCAGACGGGCCGGGTCGAGTTCGTTGTCCTGGCGCAGGGCGGTGAGCACGGTGCGCAGCAGGGCGGGTGAGGGGGCGGCTCCGAGGAAGTCCCGGGTGGCGGGCGGTCCCCATTGGGCGAGTCCGGAGGCGGACATGGCGGCCCAGCCGGGTTCGAGGGTGTGGTCGAAGAGGTCGCCGTCGGTGAAGTGTTCGACGAGGAAGCGGTCGGGATCGCGCCAGTAGTCGAAGATCTGGCTGCCCTGGACGTGGCGGCCGATGCCCCAGGAGCGGCGGTAGCCGCGCTGGGCGAGGTAGGTGCCGCCGGCTGCGAGGGCGTCCATGTCCGCGACCTGGTAGGCGGAGTGGACGTAGCCCGTGTCGGGGCCCAGGTGCATGGCGAGGGTGTGGTGGTCCGCCGGGCGGCTGCCGCGGTCGCACCGGAGGAAGGCCATGGTGGGGCCGCGCTCGCGCTGACCGTCGAGGTAGAGGAAGTCGCTGGCGATGAGGCCGAGGTGGTGCAGGTACCAGTCCAGGGCGCGCCTGAAGACGGGGGTGGAGAGGACGACGTGGCCCAGGCGTTCGACGCGGGCCGGCTCCAGGGGCGGTCGCTGGGTCACGTTGATCCGTACGCGGTGTGCGCCCGAGTTGAGCGGCAGCGGCTGCTGGGCGGGCAGGGCCGGGTGATCGGTGACGCCGTGGACGACCCGTACGGGGATGCCGGAGGGGTCCAGGAGGTCCACCGCGCGGCCGCCTCCGTCCTCGTGCAGCGCGTGGACGCGTCGGCCCGTGGCTTCGGCGAGGCGGTCGAGGTCGCCGTGGTCGGCGGCGAGGAAGGCCGGGCCCAGGAAGCGGGGGGCCGGGCCCTTGCGGATGACGAGGCAGTGCGGTCCGGGCAGGGTGCCGCGCAGGTAGAGGGCTTGGGGCGTCCGGGCGGCGACGGCGAAGCCGAAGTCCCGGGCGAAGGTTTCCGCCCGTTCCAGGTCGGGCTTGACGAACTCCAGCCAGGCCAGGTCGATGGCCTTGATGACGGGCCGCGGGTCCCGTCCGGGGTGTTCGTCGCGGCGGGCTCCGTCCTGGCTGTGCAGGCCTCGGTGGGGATCCGGCGGGGTGGGGGTGGTGGTCATGGGTGGCTCCAGACGGGTGGCGCTCAGCGCTCGGCGAAGGTCCAGTCGAAGGTGTACCGGCCGAGGGCCGCGGCGATCCGGTCGGCGTCGGCGATGTCGGCGGGCCTGGGGACGGTGACCGTCAGTCGTGGTCCGTCGAGGTGGCAGCGGACGCTGCCGGGCCGGCAGGGCAGGCCGAGGGCGGCGAGTTCGTCGAGGGCGGTCTGCGTCAGGGTGCGCATCCGCAGCGGGACTTTGGTGGGTTTGCCCACGGCGGTGGCCGGCAGGCTGTCCAGGACGATGACGTCCTTGGGTACGGCTGCCTTCTCGTGCAGGAAGGTCCGGGCGTGCGCGATGAGTTGCCCGGCTCCGGTCATGGCCTCGGGTGCGCCCGGGGCGAGGGTGACGTAGGCGATGGGGACCTCGCCGGCGTGGATGTCGGGGCGGCCCACGGCGCTCGCGCCGGTGACGTAGGGGTGTTGCAGGAGGGCGTCCTCGATGGCGGCGGGGTCGATGTTGTGTCCGCCCCTGATGATCAGGTCCTTGGCGCGGCCCAGGAGGTGGATGAACCCGTCCTTGTCCACGCGGGCGAGGTCTCCGGTGTTGAGCCAGCCGTCGCGCACGGTCGCGAGGCCGTCCAGGCGCGGACCGGTCGGGCCGTGACCGGTGACGTACCCCGCGAACACGGTGGGGCCCTTGACCAGGAGCACGCCCGGTGCGCCCTCGGGCAGGCTCAGCCAGTTTCCCTGGGTGTCGACCAGTGCGGTCCGCACCTGCTGGTAGGGCAGGCGTTGTCCGACGGATCCTGGGCGGTGGTCGGCGCCGGTGAAGCTGCGGGCCGTGGCGCAGGTCGCCTCGGTCAGTCCGTACCCCTCGCAGAGTTCGATTCCGGTGTGGGACGTGAAGGCCGCGCGGACCGTGTCGGGAAGGGCCGAGGCTCCGACGGCGGCGAACCGCATGGAGCTGATGTCGGCGTCCACGGGGACGTGTGCGAGGACGGAGTAGACCGTGGGGACCGCGGACATCGCGGAGATCCGGTAGCGCTCGACGATCTTCCAGATCCGGCTGTAGAGGGCCGGTTCCCGGTAGCCGAGCGGGCCCGTCCACACCACGTGCTGGCCTCGGAGCATGGGGGCGATGAGGGTGACGACCAGGGCGTTGACGTGGAACAGGGGAAGGCCGGCGAACACGATGGAGTCTTCGCCGAGGAGGGAGTTCGCCGCGATGCTCCACGCGTCGACGACCTGGTTGGTGTGGGTGTGTGCGGCCAGTTTCGGGGCGCCGGTGGTGCCTCCGGTGTGGAAGAGGGCCGCGAGGTCGCCGGGCGTGGGTGGCTGAGGATGCGCCGCGTGCGGGAGTCCGGCCACGGCCGCGTCCAGGTGGGCGACGACGGTTCCCGGCAGGGGTTCCAGGGTGGGGCCGGGCCCTTCGGCGCCGGTGGGCCTCAGCGCGTACAGGGCGGTCGCGTGCAGTTCCGAGGCCACGGTGCGGGCGGTGGCCCAGACCTCCGGATCGAGTTCGGGTCCGGCGGCGACCAGTACCCGGGCCCGGGCCAGTTCCAGCAGCCGGGTGATGTGCCCGGCGGGGAGGTGCGGGTTGACCGGGGCCGCGATGCCGGTGGCCTGGGCGGCCAGGAGCGCGGAGGGCAGCAGGGCGGTGTTCGGGGACAGCAGGCCCACGGTGACCCCGCGGCTGACCGCGTGGGAGCGGAAGAGCGCGGCGATGCGGTCGACTTCCGCGCGCAGGTCGGCGTAGGTGCGGGTGCTTCCCGATTCCCAGGCGTCGGCGCCCGGCAGGAAGGTCATGGCCGGCCGGTCGGGCCACAGTTCGGCGGCCCGGTTCAGGACGGCGTAGGTGGAGGCGGGCAGGTTCCGGTCCGCCAGCGCCACCTGTTCGATCGCGGCGAGCGAACCCGGGGTGGAGTACTCCGGCCACAGGAGGTCGGGGGACGTGGTCATGCGCGTTCCTTCGCGGTCGCGGCGCGGACCGGGGTCCGCTGGGTGCCGAGGTCCAGGGACCCGTCGGAGGTGGCGATCGAGGTCGTCACCGTGTCTCCGGGCTTGAGGTAGGCGGGGTTCCGCTCCTGCCGGGCGAAGAAGGCCCGCCACTTCTTCGCGGGCGGCAGCAGGGAGCCGATCAGTTCGAGGGCCTTGCCCGGGGAGCGCAGGGCGGTCCCGCCCGGTGTTCCGGTCAGCAGGACGTCTCCGGGAGCCATCGTCTGGAACCGGGCGAGTGCGGTCAGCGCCCGGTCCGGCTTGGTGATCATGTCGGCGGGGGTGCTGTCCTGGCGGACCTCGCCGTTGACCGCGCAGAGCAGCCGCAGCCGGTCCAGGCTCGCGAGGTCCTCGTCGTCGACGAGGACGAGGCGCGGGCCGAGCGGGGTGAACGTCGGGTAGGACTTGCTCTCGTAGAACTGGGTCTTGGGCAGCTGGAGGTCGCGGGCGCTGATGTCGTTGGCGACGACCAGGGCCGCGATGTACCGCGGCAGCGAGCCGGGCGTGACGTCGCTGTTCAGGGGGAGCGGCGCTCCGAAGACCAGACCGAGTTCGACCTCGTAGTCCAGCAGCCGCACGTGCTCGGGGCGGACGATCTCCGAGGTCGGTCCCGTCACCGATCCGGAGGCCTTGCGGAAGAAGGCGGTGGGGACCAGGTCGGGTTCGAATCCGGAATCGACCGCGTGCGAGCGGTAGTTCACCATCTGGGCGACCACGCGGCACGGCGTGGTGACCGGGGAGAGCAGCTCGCGCGCGCCGGGCTCCTCCCAGCCGTCCTCCGCGCGGGAGGCCCGCTCGACCGCCGGGCGGTCGGCCAGGAGCTCGGCGGTGGTGGCGGCGTCGGTCTCGACCGGCAGGATCCGGCCGTCGGCGCGCTGGACCCACCAGCCCTCACGTGTCCGGACAACGGCTGTGCTCATGGGATTCTCCTGCTCCAGATGGCCAGGGGTCCGCGGACGGAGCCCGGCGAAGGTCGTGCATGCGGCGGGCACGCCCACGGTGAGCACACGGGGCACGGTGCGCACCCGCGCGGCGAGACGGATCGGCGTCCCCTGGTGGCGGTGGACGGTGCCCCCGCATGACCTAACTGATGAAAGCATCAGTCTTGACCGATCAATCTGTCAACAGTGCGTTTCCTGCGGATGACGCGCCGGGCCACGACCTGGAACCGGGCTCACGACGAGAGCGCGGCAGCGTCCCCTCGGGTGCCTTCGTCGCGCGCGTCGCTCCCGCCGCTCGTCGGCGGCTCCCCGTCCGGGCCCGTGGCGTGCCGCTGGCGGGCCGGGGCGAAGACCAGGCAGGCGACGGCGGCCACGGTCAGGATCACGGCGATGACGCTCATGGCGTCGGTGAAGCCGTTCATGAAGGCGTCGCGCACCCCGTCGGCGAGCCGCAGTCCGTGCTCTCCGAGGTGGGAGGCGACCTGGAGCCCTCCGGCGGCGGAGTGGCGCACCGTTTCGGCGGCGTCGGCGGGGAGCTGGCCGATGCTGCCGGGGAGGGCGGAGCGGTACTGGGAGGAGAAGACCGAGCCCATGATGGCGATGCCGACGGCGGAGCCGACCTCACGGGTGGTGTCGTTCATGGCGGAGGCCACGCCCTGACGGTCGGGGCCGAGGGAGTCGACGATCGAGCTGGTGCCGGCGGAGCCGATCAGGCCGATGCCGAAGCCCGCGACGACGAGGGCGACGAGGAAGGCGGGGTAGCCGCTCCCGGCGTCCAGGAGGGTCAGCCAGTACATCCCGCCGGCCAGGCACAGCAGACCCGCGGGCAGCACGGCCTTGTAGCCGAGCCGGTGGACCAGGCGGGGGGTGAGCTGCGAGGTGGGCAGGACCACGGCCGCGACCGGGATGAGCGCGACGGCGCTCTTGAGGGGGCTGTAGCCGAGGATGAGCTGGAGGAACTGGAGGCCGACGAAGAAGAACCCGAAGACGGCCATGAACTGGGTCATGATCGCGATCGTGCCGGCGCGGAAGCCGCGCAGGAGGAACAGGCGCGGGTCCAGGATCGGGTGGCGGTTGCGCAGCCCGAGGGCGATGTAGCCGGTCAGGGCGAGGGCGGAGACGCCGAAGGCGAGGAGGGTCTCGGGGCGGGTCCAGCCGCGGTCGCTGCCTTCGATGATTCCGTACACGAGGGTGCCCACCATGAGCGCAGTGGTCACGGAGCCGCCCCAGTCGAAGGGCTCCGGCTTGGAACTCCTGGTCTCCGGCGCCAGGAACAGGGCCGCCAGGGCGCAGACCAGCGAGGTGGCCGCACTGACGACGAAGATCGACTTCCAGGTCCACTGCTCCAGGAGACCGCCCGCGATCAGCATGCCGATGATGGCGCCGGCGGCGGCGAACCCGGACCAGGTGGCCACCCCGCGATCCTTCTTGTCGGCGGGGAAGACGGAGGTGATCGTGGACAGCGTCCCCGGCATGATCATCGCGGCGCCCACGCCCATCACCACGCGCCAGACGATCAGATGGGTGGTGGAGTCGGCGAAGGCGGCGCACAGGGCTGCCGCCCCGAACACCAGGGTGCCGAGGATCAGAATCTTGCGGCGGCCGAACAGGTCGCCGAGCGCGCCGAAGGGCAGGACGAGCGCGGCCAGAGCGACGGTGTAGCCGTCGGCTATCCAGGTCAGCGAGGAGTTCGAGGCGTCGAGGTCCACGGCCAGGTCCGGCAGGGCCAGATTCAGCGCGGACACGGACGCGACGACCAGGACCAGCGACAGGCACATGGCGAAGAGGACGCCACGGGTGCCGGCGCGGCCCACTCGGAGGGGGGTGTTTCCGATTGCAGGCTTCATGGGATTCATCGTAACTGAGGTATTCATCAGTTACGATTCAGACATCATCGGGGTGGAGGAATCGGGGCCCGGAAACGCGATGAGCGGGTGGAGGCCGCTCCACCCGCTCGCGGGGGTCGCCCCACCCGCTCATCGCTCTGAATCGCGCCCGACCGCGCCCGACCGCGCCCGCAGGGACGGTGCCCGGTACCGCTCCTCCCCTGCCGCCCTACCGCCCTCCTACCCCAGGGCCGGCAGGGGTCGGGTCGCCAGTTCGCGGGCCTCGTCGGCGGGCACACCGAGCATGCACAGGATCATCTCGGCCGTCTGCTCCCCCGCCACCTCACCGAGGTCGGTGGTGGCTCCCAGCTGGACCATCCCGAGGACGGCCCCGCCGACGGCGCTCAGCGCGACCTGCGCGTCCGCGACGCGGAAGCGGCCGGACGCCCTGCCGACCTCCAGGTCGCGCAGGGCGCGCGGACCGAGACCGGTCCCGCTGTGGACGTGCTGGAGACCTCGGAAGCGGAGGATTCCCGTGATCTCCGGATGACTCGCCGCCAGGCGCAGCGCGAGCCGGACGCTGGTCGCGAAGGTCTCGGCCGGATCGTCGATCGACCCCGTCGCGGCGTCCAGCAGCTGCCCGTACTCCTCCAGCGCGTCGGCCACCGCCGCGTCGAAGAGGGCCTCCTTGGTCTCGAAGTGGTTGTAGAAGGTGCCGAACCCCACGTCCGCGCGTTCGGCGATCACCTGGATGCTCACCTCGGCGTTGCCCCGCTCGGCGAGGATGGCGCGGGCCGCCCCGATGAGGGCCTGACGAGTCTGGGCCCGACGGCGCTCGAAGCGGTTGACGGGCTGAGGTGGCGGCTGCTGCATGGGTCGACTCTAGTCGATACCACAATTGATGGAAGTATCAGGAAGCCCATCCCCGCCTCTCGGGAAACTTGACCGCACCCCATTGACTGATGACTCACGCGTAATTGATGCTTTCATCAGTTAGCGGTCCACGACACACGACGCGAGATGGAAGAGAGGACCGGCCATGCCGTCCGACGACCACGTGATTCAGCACGCATACTCCCCGCTTCCGCAGCGGGTCCGCGCGGGACTGGAGGAGGGTTTCGCCAGACTCGCCACCGTCGATGAGTTCATCGGCGAACTGCCGCAGACGCCGCCCCGCGCTCTCGACGCCGACGGCGACCAGGAGCAGTTGGGGAACGTCACCGTCACGCACCGCATCGCCGAGGCTCCCGGCGACGGCGAAACCGTCCGCTGGCACTACGTCGAGGCGGGACCCGCGGACGGCCCCGTCGTGGTGTTCCTCCACGGCGTGCCCGACTCCTGGTGGCAGTGGCACTACGCGCTCGAGGCGCTCGGCTCCGACCACCGCTGCCTGGCCATCGACCTGAAGGGCTACGGCCAGTCGGAGAAGGGCACCGGCGACTTCCGCCAGGAGGGTGTCGCCATCCAGCTCGAAGCCCTCCTGGACCAGCTCGGGATCGAGCGGTTCAGTCTGATCACGCACGACCGGGGCACTCCGGTCGGAGACCACCTCGTGGCCCGGTCGGGCGACCGCGTCGTCCGGTACGGCCGCGGACAGCAGCACCTCTGGCACCTGAACCCCGAACTCCACCCTCAGCAGGCGATGTTCACCTCTCCCGAGGCTCCTTCGATGCTGGCCGATGCCCGCCGCCTCGTGGCCACCGCCTACCTCCTGCTCACCGAGCGCGAAGTGAAGACCTCGGACCTCGCGCGCACCGTGCAGGAGTTCGGCTACGACGGAATCAGCACGGCGGTCCCCCGCTACTTCCACTCCTCGTCGTTCCGTCAGGAATGGATCGAGCGGCGCACCCGGCTCATCCCCCGGTGGACGTGCCCGGTCCTGCTCCTGCAGGGAGCGGGCGACCCGCTGCAGCCCCGCGAGTTCTACACCGACCCCGAGGTCCTCGCACAACTCCCGAAGGGGAGCGGCGTCCACCTCTTCGACTCGGGCCACTTCTGGCCCTTCGAGGCGCCGGAGGAGACGGTCACCGTCCTCCGCGAGTTCCTCACGTAGCAGCCGGCGGGGGCGCTCCGCCCTGTCTTCACCTCGTGCCAGGCGGCCTGCCCCTCTGCCGCGGATCCCCACCACCAGAACGGCGAATCGTCGGACGTCAGCTCCTCCCGCCACCAGCCGACGCTCTCGGTCAGGTGGCGGCGGGCGCCCCTGCCCCTCTCGGTCTCCCAGCGGGCGAGCCAAGGGGCGACCGGGGTCGGTGGCGACTCCGTCCGCAGGGCCTGTGTCCACCGCGCCTCCAGGAAACCGGCCACGGCCCCAGCCTGGCCACCCCGACAGCCCGCCGCTGCCAGGCCGAGGGCCGTGAGGGCGGGGCCGAAGGCGCCCTCGGTTCTTCCAGATCTTGTCGGCGAGGCTCACCAAGAGGTCTTCCAAGTCGACGCGCGACTGCACCGCCTCGCGGTCGAAGGTCACGGCGGGGTGGCTCCGCTCCACCCAGTCGACCAGTTGGTGCGCGACGTCATGGACCGCTCGCAGGTGAGCCGCCAGCCGCGGCGGAACTCCCAGCTCCGAGAGGAGTTCTGAGACACGATCCGACAGCGGGAGCAGAGGCGGGTCGACGGTGCCGCTCATGGCTCTCGACAAGGGGGGCACCGCGTCAGGGTACGGACCGCAGGCTCGGTCACCGGCGGCGGCTTCGGCAGTGCAGGGCCTATCCGGCGTCGAGCTGGTGGTCGGCCCAGACGTAGGTTTCGGGCAGCAGGTCGGCGATGGGGGTGGTGCGGACGCGGTCGTCGTTGCCGACGATGACCTTCAGGGCCGGGAAGTAGTCGAGGAGGACTTGCCGGCACCGGCCGCACGGGGGGATCACCCCACGGTCGCGGTCGCCCACGGCGACGATCGTGTCCAGCTCGTAGGCGCCCTGCGCGGCTGCCGTGCCGATGAGGACCAGCTCGGCGCAGGGGCCTCCGGTGAAGTGGTAGGCGTTCACCGCGGTGATGATCCGGCCGTCGCGGGCACGGGCCGCGGCCGCCACGGTGTGGTTGTCGCCCCGGCAGCGGGTGCGCGCGACGTCGGCCGCGGCCTGGATGAGTTCGTGGTCGACGTGGTCGACCCGGTGGGCCTGAGCGGTCATCTTTCCTGCCTTCGTGCGATGCGCAGGCCACGTTGCCCCGCTCGGCGATCTTGTGCAAGCGGGTATCACCCGGGCCATGGTCAAGACCCACCCCCATTACGTAAGGTCTGATCACGGGTATCAGTTATTACCGATCGAGGGGGCGGGCGGCCATGCCGGACACGGGAATCACTGGGCTCGTGCGAATGTGGATCGACGGCTGGGTCGTCTCCCGCGGCAGCTCGGATCCGATCGACGAGCCGTGGGGGTGGACGATCGACGTCGGGCAGTCCAGGCACGTCGCCCGGCACGTGCTGCCGGAACCCTCCGAGGCCGACGTGCGCAAGATCTCCACTGCGACGAGCGCGCCCGGGACCTGGCTGAAGCTGTTCGCCGAGGAGCAGGCGGTGCTGCCCTGGGTCGGGCCGGGCTGGCATGGCGACAAGGCCGGATTCTTGATGAGCTGTCACCTCGTACCGGAGCGCCCCGAGGTGCCGGCCGGTTACGCGCTCACCCGTTGGACCCGGGGCGGCGTCAGCCGCGTCCTGGTCCGCACGCGCGACGGGCACTTCGCCGCCCGTGGACAGATCGCCCATGTCGGCGCCCACGTCGTCGTCGACCAGGTCGAGACCGCCGCCGAGCACCGGCGCAAGGGCCTCGGCGGTCTGGTGATGCGCACACTCCAGGGCGCCGCGTACGAGGCCGGCGCGCGGACGGGCCTCCTGGTCGGCACGCCCGACGGCCGGGCGCTCTACTCCGCGCTGGGCTGGACCGTGCACGCCCCGATGACGAGCCTCTGGTACGAGCCGTCGGCGGACGTCAGCTGATGCCCACGGTGAACGCCGCCCGGTAGCCGGCTGCGTCCGGTGACGGGGGCAGGGTCATCGCGGCGCCCGAGTCCCGGTAGCGGCCGTCCCGGGTGTTGGGGTGGGCCGGGGCCTTGCGGCGGGCGTAGGGCTGGATCTCGTACACGCGCAGCAGGAGTTCCTCGGGGAAGAAGAACTGCGAGGTCGTCTCGGTGTGCCGGTCGGGACGGACCTTGAAGTGGATGTGGGGCGCCAGGCCCCGGTACCAGCCCGGCACGAGGGTGCGGAAGGTGCACCGTCCGGCGGCGTCCGTGAGCTGGGTGCCGCGCAAGAAGGTCTCCTTGCCGGTGGAGTAGGTGCCCGCGGGGTCCGCCTGCCAGATGTCGACCGCGGCGCCGGGGACCGGGCGGCAGCCGGCCGATGCCCGGACCACGGTCAGGTCCAGGCGGAACGGAACGCCGGCCCGGCCTTCCGTGACGTCGGACCGGACCCGGTCCAGGTCGAGGTAGTACGGGCCTTCGCCCGCCTCCGTGGTGAGCACGCACGCCGGGGTGGGCGATCCCGTGGCGGCCGCGATCGCGGCCGGGGACGGGGGCGGGGTCGAGGAAGGGGTCGCGGGCGGGGCCGGGGACGCGGGGCCCTCGGGCCGGCCTGCCGTCCCCCGGGTGGTCGCCGGACCCGAACAGGCGGCCGCCAGTGCGGCGGCGCCGGCCGATCCGGCGGCCAGCAGGAGGGCGCGGCGGCTGGTCCGGGGGTGCCGTTCTCCGTCATACGCACCCCTTCGCACGGTTCTGGGCCGTCATGGTGGACGGCCGGACGGCCACCGGCCCCGCCCACCGTGCCGGACGGCAGGGGCCCCGACCAGGACCGACACGCCTCGGGGCCGCGCGATCCACCACCCGGACCGGAGGGGTCAGGTCGACAGCTCGTCCACCAGTTCCGTCAGGGCCGCCGCCAGCGCGGCGAGCCCGGGGTCGGCGGGGCCGCCGGGCTCCGACATGTACGTGTCCCGGCGGATCTCGACCATCAGCGCGCCGACCCGGTCGTCCTTGCCGTAGTGCTCCAGCGGCACGTACGTACCGGCGAAGGGACTGTCGAGCCCGGTGCCGCCGAAGCCCGCGAACGCCTTCTCGGCGGCGGCCGGGAGGGCGGGCGGGGTGTGGAAGGGGTCCGTGCCCAGGCAGATCGGCGGTCGGCCGCCCTCGCCGTGGAGTTCGTACGGCAGGGGCTCCGTCGGGTACGAGTGCACGTCGATGATCACGGCTCGTCCGGCGGCCTCCAGCCGGTCCCGTACGGCCCGCGCCATCGCCTCCGCGTACGGGTGGAAGTAGCGGTCGAGCAAGGGGCGGGCGTCGAACCCCTCGGGGCGCAGGCGCTCCCGGTGGGTGGAGTGCGTGTACACCGCTCCCATGCCCACGGCGAGCATCTCCTCCCGCTCGTCGGGGAACCGCTCCGGGTCGATGACCAGCCGGGACAGCCCGTTGACGAACCGCCACGGCGTGACGGCGGAGGCGGCCGCGGCCGCCTCGGCGATCTCGGCGGTGTGGGAGTCGGTGATGTGGTCGAGCTCCCGGTCCAGTTCCTCGTCGGACAGGTCGATTCCGCGGCGGACCGGCTCCGGTATGACCCGGGAGGAGTGCGGCACGTGGAGGATCACCGGGGACGTGCCGGCGCCGGGGAGGATCTCGAAGGGCTCGGGCCGATGGTTCACGTGCAGCTCCTCTGTCGATGGCCGGCCCGTGGATACGAGCTGCCCGGATCCGCCGATCGAAGGACCCGCACGGCGTTTCTCCCCGGGACGGAGCGGGACACCGGTATCAAGGGCCGGTCCCTGCTCTTGGATTGGAACCCCCATGCTCTCGAACGTTCTCCGCCTGGCCGCCGGCGCCGCACTGGTCGCCGGGCTGGTCACCGGGCCCTCGGGGCCGGCGTCGGCCGCCGCCACCTGCGCGTACACGCCGCAGGGGAAGGCGGCCAGGAGCGTGGGGACTCCGCCCGCGGATGTCGGCCGGCTGCGGCCGTACGCGGCCACGCTCCACACCAACCACGGCGCCGTGGTCTTCGAGGCCGATACGGCGAAGGCGCCGTGCACCACGAACTCCTTCGCGTACCTGGCCGGCCGGAAGTACTTCGACGGGACCACCTGCCACCGGCTCACCACCGCCGGCATCTTCGTCCTGCAGTGCGGAGACCCGAGCGGTACCGGCGCCGGCGGGCCCGGCTACCGGTTCGCGGACGAGAACCTGACGGGCGCCGTCTATCCGGCCGGCACCGTCGCCATGGCGAACTCGGGGCCGGGAACCAACGGCAGCCAGTTCTTCCTCGTGTACCGGGACACCCGACTGCCCCCGCACTACACCCCGTTCGGCAAGATCACCCGGAACGCCCAGGTGCTGCGCGAGATCGCGAAGAACGGGACCAGGGACGGCGGGGGCGACGGAGCGCCCCGGCAGCAGGTCACCGTCGACTCCGTTCGGATCGCCTCCCGGTAGCCTGCCCGCGTCCGGGGCTGCCTGTGCCATCTGGGTCCATCTGGGCAGCCGGAGCCGTCAGCCGACCCGGATGCCGATCACGCACGTGTCGTCGTCCGTGTCGGAACGGCTCTCCGCGAGGAGGCGGTCCAGCTGGCCGTCCAGGTCCCCGGAGGCGGTGGCCGCCGCGCGCACGAGGTGGCCGAGGGACTCCTGCACCGAGGAGTCCCGGCGCTCCACCAGCCCGTCCGTGTACATCAGCAGCGTGTCGTCCGGTTCGAGCTGGACCTCCCGCTCGACGTAGGCGACATCGGGCAGGGCTCCGAGGAGCAGCCCCTCGATGAGCGGGAAGGCCTCGGCCTCCCCGCCGCGGACGAGCACGGGAGGCAGGTGGCCCGCACGGGCCCAGCGCATCACCCTCGTGCGCGGGTCGAAGAGGCCGCAGACGGCCGTGGCCGTCACGTGCTTGGCCAGGTGGTGCGTGACCGTGTTGAGCCAGGACAGCAGTTGGCCGGGGCCCGCCCCGGTGACGGCGAGGCCGCGCAGGGCGTTGCGCAGGACGACCATGCCGGTGGCCGCCTCGATGCCGTGCCCTGCGACGTCGCCCACCGACAGCATGATGAGCCCGGAGGGCAGCACCACGGTGTCGTACCAGTCTCCGCCGACGAGCGCCTCGATCTCCGCGGGCCGGTAGCGGACGGCCACCCGCAGGCCGGGCGCCTCGATGGCCGGCGGGGTGGGGGGCATGATGGCGTGCTGGAGCTGAAGGGCCAGCCGGTTGCGCTCGGCGGACTCGGCCTCGGTGTGGGCGAGTTGGTCCCTGGTGGCGGCCAGGGCCACTTCGGTCCAGTGCTGGGCGGAGATGTCCTGGTAGGCGCCGCGCACGGCGTGCAGCCGCTGGTCCGCGTCGAGGACGGGCTCGGCGACGACCCGGATGTGGCGGGTGATTCCGTCGGATCGGCGCAGGCGCAGGTTGACGGAGGCGGGGCGGCGGTGGCGCAGGACCGCGCGCAGGAAGCGGCCGAGGGCCGCGGAGTCGTCGGGGTGCGCGTAGCCGGGGAGTTCCCGCAGCCGGACCGGGGGCGCGCTGGGCGGGAGTCCGTGGAGGGCGTAGAGCTGGGCGTTCCAGGTGGTCTCGCCGGTGACGAGGTTCTCTTCGAAGCCTCCGATGCGGCCCAGCCGCTGGGCGTGCTGGAGGAGGTTGGCCAGGCGGGCCGTCTCGTCCTGGATCCGCCAGATCAGCAGGACGGCGCAGCCGTGGCGGCTGACGCTGATGTTCGCGACCGAGGTGAGCGGGATCTGGTCGACGAGCGCGGTCAGGCTCATGCGTTCGGCGCGGAAGGGCTCGCCCGTCGCGTGCACGCGCTCGATGATGTCGAACAGCCCGCTCTCCCCGGCGGCCAGTGGGTAGGCCTCCAGCAGCAGGGCGCCGTTGACGTCGCCGCGCGGCCGTCCCACCGGGTCGACGAAGCGGCTGCCGGTGTGGCGGATCCGGAAGTCGGCGAGCCTGCCGTCGGAGTCGAGGACCGGGGTGAGCACCACGGCCGGGTCCTGGAGTCCCTCGGCCAGGTCGATGAGCTCGGCCACGTCCGGGAGGACCGCGTCGGCCGCCGCGGGGTCGCGCGGGGGCGAGGCGTCCATGGTGCGGGCGCACAGCTCGGCGAGGGCCTCGACCTGGCGCTCGATCGGGGGTGCCTGCGGCTCCAGGGGGCGCGGCCAGCAGATCTCCAGGACGCCCTGGATCCGTCCGCCCGTCCCCGTGGGCACCGCCATCCGCCCGCCGCCGGGCCACTCGGCGCGGCCGATGGAGGGGAGCCCTTCCCGGTCGAGGTCGGTGAGGGTGACCAGCCGGCGTTCCCCCAGGGCGAGGCGGGCGACGGTGGAGACGCCCGGGGGTACGTGGCGCCAGCGGGCGGCTTCCCTGGGCGGGAACCCGGCGTGGCCGGCGAGGGTCAGCGAACCGTCGGGCTCGGCTGCCCATACGGCCACCGCCACGGCTCCCAGGGGGCCCAGGGCGTTGGTCAGGAGGGACTCGGCGACCGCCTGGGTGTCGGCGGCGACGGCGAGCACCCCGCTCTCGGCGGTGCGCAGGCGCACCGCGACCGTGGAGTGCCGGTCGGCCGGGTCGGCCCCGCCGGTGCCCGCACCCGTACCGGTACCCGTACTCGCCCCCGTACGTTCGACGAACTCGGCGGCGAGCTCGCTGACGTGGTCGCGGGAGGCCTGGTTGACGATGTCGGCGGCGAGTTCGAGGGGGGACATTCCGCTCTCGCGGCACAGCACGTCGAGCTGGCGGGCCGCGGCGGCCGGGGTGCAGTTCAGCTGCCCGATCAGGATGCCCTTGGCCAGTTCGACCAGGGCCCGCCCGTCGGCGGCCGCTTGCGCCTCCAGCACTTCCCGGCGCAGCCGTTCCACGGTGGCGACGAGGCGCCCGAGGGGCGTCGGAGCCTGCTGCGGGACGAGGCCCGCGGGCCGGTCGCCGTCCGGTGTTCCCGGTCTGCGGGCATCGTCGTGCCTGCGCGTGTGCCCGGTCACCGGGTGAGCCGGCGCCGGATGCGGGCGATGAGGTCGTCGGCGTCCACCGGCTTGGTCACGTAGTCGCTGGCGCCCGCGGCGAGGCTCTTCTCCCGGTCCCCGGGCATCGCCTTGGCCGTGACGGCGATGATGGGCAGGCCCGCGTACTGCGGCATCCGCCGGATCTCGGCGGTGGCGGCGTAGCCGTCCAGTTCGGGCATCATCACGTCCATCAGGACGATGTCGACGCCGGCGTTGCGGACGAGGGTGTCGATGCCCTTGCGGCCGTCCTCGGCGTGGAGCACCCGCATGCCGTGCAGCTCCAGGACCCCGCTGAGGGCGAAGAGGTTGCGTGCGTCGTCGTCGACGACGAGGACGGTGCGTCCGGCCAGGTCGCCTTCGAGGACGTGATCGGCGGGCCGGCGGCGCGCGTCCCCGTGCACCAGGGGCAGGACGTCTCCCGGCTGTTCGGCGGACAGGTGGAGCGCGATGCGTTCGCGCAGCTCGTCCAGGCTGGAGAGCAGCTCCACGCGGTGTGACGCGGACCGCCGGCGCAGGGCCTCCTCCTGGCCGGTGCGCACCCGGGGGTTGTTGTGGGCGAGGACGGGGAGCGAGGCGAGGGCCGGGTCTCCGTCGAGGGCGTCGAGGAACCGGAGCGCTTCGCCGTCGGGCAGGTCCAGTTCCAGGACGACGCAGTGGAAGGAGTGCGCCGCCAGGGCGGCGGCCGCTTCGCGGGAGCCGGTGGCGTGGACCACGTGAATGCCGCCCCGCTCCCCCGCCGCCCGGTGGTCGGGGGCGAAGTCCCGGTCGGCGCTCTCGGCGACGAGGGAGAGCAGGCCGTTGGTCCGCTCCTCGATCACCAGCAGGCGGCGGGGCCGTCGCTGTTCCGGGAGTACGGGCCCGCCGGGACGGCCGCCCTGCCCCTTCGCCGCTCGGTACGGGGCCCCGGGCGGGAGCGCCGCGGGCGCGTCGGTGTAGGAGGCGTCCTCGTAGTCGGCGCGGCTGACCGGCAGGTAGAGGGTGAAGGTGCTGCCCTGGCCGGGGGTGCTCTCCGCGGTGACGGCGCCGCCGAGGAGCTGGGCGATCTCGCGGCTGATGGAGAGTCCGAGGCCGGTGCCGCCGTACTTGCGGCTGGTGGTGCCGTCGGCCTGCTGGAAGGCGCCGAAGACCGATTCCAGCTGCTGTTCGGGGATGCCGATGCCCGTGTCGCGCACCCGGAAGGCCAGCATCGGACCGCGCCGGGAGAGTCCGGAGGGGATCTCGGGGGCCGCGGCCGGTTCGATGCGGAGCTCGACGCCGCCGCGCTCGGTGAACTTCACGGCGTTGGACAGGAGGTTGCGCAGGATCTGGCGCAGTCGGGAGTCGTCGGTGAGCAGGTCGTCGGGGGCGCCGGGGGCCGTGGTGACGGTGAAGTCGAGGCTCTTCTGCGTGGTCATCGGCCGGAAGGTGGCGTCGACGTACTCCAGGAGCTGGGGCAGGTGCACCCGCTCGGGGTTGATGTCCATCTTCCCGGCCTCGACCTTCGACAGGTCGAGGATGTCGTTGATCAGCTGGAGGAGGTCCGAGCCGGCCGAGTGGATGATGCCGGCGTACTCGACCTGCTTGGGGGTGAGGTTGCGCGCGGGGTTCTGGGCGAGCAACTGGGCCAGGATCAGCAGGCTGTTGAGCGGGGTGCGCAGCTCGTGGCTCATGTTGGCCAGGAACTCGGACTTGTAGGTGGAGGCCAGCGACAGCTGCTGCGCGCGGGTCTCCAGCTCCTGCCGGGCCTGCTCGATCTCCAGGTTCTTGGCCTCGATGTCGCTGTTCTGGCTGGCGAGGAGGGCGGCCTTCTCCTCCAGCTCCGCGTTGGAGCGCTGGAGTTCCTCCTGCTGGACCTGGAGTTCCTCGGAGCGGGCCTGGAGTTCACCGGTCAGCCGCTGGGACTCGCCGAGGAGCTCGTCGGTGCGGGCGTTGGCCACGATGGTGTTGACGTTGGCGCCGATCGCCTCCATCAGCTGGGCCAGGAAGTCGCGGTGGACGGGATTGAAGGCGGAGAAGGAGGCGAGTTCGATCACGCCGAGGATCTGGTCGTCCACCACGATCGGCAGGATGATCAGGCTGCCCGGGGTGGTGTGGCCGAGTCCGGAGGAGATCACGTAGCCGGCGGGGACCTGGTCGGTGGCGATGATCCGGCGGCTGCGGGCCGCCTGTCCGACCAGGGACTCGCCGAGGGCGAAGGCGGCGCCCTCCTCCGCGGCGGCGGAACGCCCGTAGGAGCCGACGAGGGTGAGTACGGTGCCGCCGGGCCGGTCCTCGGCGAGGTAGAAGGCTCCGTACTGGGCGGCGACCAGCGGCGTCAGTTCGTCCATGACGAGTTCGGCGACGGCGGCCAGGTCCCGGTGGCCCTGCATCAGTCCGGAGATGCGGGCCAGGTTCGACTTGAGCCAGTCCTGCTCCTGGTTGGCGCGGGTGCTCTCGCGGAGCGAGCCGACCATGGAGTTGATGTTGTCCTTGAGTTCTGCGACCTCGCCCGAGGCGTCGACCGTGATCGAGCGGGTCAGGTCGCCCTCGGCGACCGCGCTGGCGACCTCGGCGATGGCCCGGACCTGGCGGGTCAGGTTGCCGGCCAGCTCGTTGACGTTCTCGGTCAGCCGCTTCCAGGTGCCGGAGACTCCCTCGACCTCGGCCTGGCCGCCGAGCCGGCCCTCGCTGCCCACCTCGCGGGCGACGCGGGTGACTTCGGCGGCGAAGGCGGAAAGCTGGTCGACCATCGTGTTGATGGTGGTCTTCAGCTCCAGGATCTCCCCGCGGGCGTCCACGTCGATCTTCTTGGACAGGTCGCCGTTGGCGACGGCCGTCGTGACGAGGGCGATGT
Source organism: Streptomyces sp. GL_141 (assembly GCF_057834385.1). Classification (NCBI taxonomy): domain Bacteria; kingdom Bacillati; phylum Actinomycetota; class Actinomycetes; order Kitasatosporales; family Streptomycetaceae; genus Streptomyces; species Streptomyces sp. GL_141. The sequence goes on along the minus strand of NZ_CM174402.1, from coordinate 8,583,339 downwards.
TGCGGACCTGGCCGGTGAGGTTGTTGGCCATGGAGTTGACGTTGTCGGTGAGGTCCTTCCAGGTGCCCGCCACATTGGGTACCTGCGCCTGGCCGCCGAGCCGGCCCTCGGTGCCCACCTCGCGGGCCACCCTGGTCACTTCGTCGGCGAAGGCGGACAGGGTGTCGACCATCGTGTTGATGACCCCGGCCAGCGCGGCGACCTCGCCCTTGGCCTCCACCATGATCTTCTGCGAGAGGTCGCCGCGGGCGACGGCGGTGGCCACCTGGGCGATGGAGCGCACCTGACCGGTGAGGTTGGAGGCCATGACGTTGACGTTGTCGGTGAGGTCCTTCCAGGTGCCCGAGACGCCCCGGACCGTGGCCTGACCGCCCAGGTTGCCCTCGGTGCCGACCTCGCGGGCCACGCGGGTGACCTCGTCGGCGAAGGCGGAGAGCTGGTCGACCATCGTGTTGATGGTCTCCTTCAGCTCCAGGATCTCCCCGCGCGCGTCCACCCGGATCTTCTGGGTCAGGTCGCCCTGGGCCACGGCGGTGGTGACCTCGGCGATGGAGCGCACCTGGGCGGTGAGGTTGTCGGCCATGACGTTGACCGACTCCGTCAGGTCCTTCCACGTGCCGGAGACTCCCTGTACGTCGGCCTGGCCGCCGAGCCGGCCCTCGGTGCCGACCTCGCGGGCCACCCGGGTCACCTCGCCGGCGAATCCGGAGAGCTGGTCGACCATCGTGTTGATGGTTTCCTTCAGCTCCAGGATCTCCCCCCGCGCGGTGACGGTGATCTTCTGCGACAGGTCGCCCTTGGCCACGGCGGTCGCGACCTGGGCGATGGAGCGGACCTGGGCGGTGAGGTTTCCCGCCATGAAGTTGACCGAATCCGTGAGGTCCAGCCAGGCACCGCCGACTCCCGGTACGTCGGCCTGGCCGCCGAGCGTCCCCTCGGTGCCCACCTCGCGGGCCACCCTCGTCACCTCGGAGGTGAACAGGGACAGCTGGTTGACCATCCCGTTGAAGACGGTGGCGATCTCCCCGAGCAGCCCGTCCGCCGCATCGGGCAGCCGGGTACGGAAATCCCCGTCGCGTACGGCGGTCAGCCCGGCCAGCAGCCTGCGCAGTTCCGCCTCGCCGATCCCGCCCTCACCGGGGAGCGGGGGCACCCCGCCCGCCGAACCCGTGCCCGTCCGCTCGGCCATCCGCCCCAACCTCACACTCGAAACCGATACACCGCCGAACGGGACAAGAAGGACCCCCGGTAGCGGGGCGCACCGATGCGCCCGGCTCCGTGGGTTCCGCCTTCGCCGCACCACCGGTCCGGTGAAGGCTAGCGCCGCCGAAGGGACGATAAGGCACGGTCGATCACACCGGGGACAGCGCATCCCGCCTGCAGGAAAGGGCGGTGGGCGGGAAGCCCTCCGCGCCCGGCCCGAAAGCGCCCTCGGGGACGGCGTTCTGGAAGTTCGGGGTGACCCGGCGGGTTCCGGGCAGACGAACCGGTGAGACGCGCACACCACGGAGGAAGCGGGGTGAAGGGGATGGCGGTCAAGGCCGTGGGCTGGGCCCGGTCGTTTCCCGTCGCGGAGGGTGTCCGGGCGGCACGGGAGTGGACGGCGGGCCATCTGGCGTCGCTGCCGTGGAGCGGTTCGGTGGCCGACACCGTGTACTCCGTGCTGGTCTGCGTCTCCGAACTCGTCACCAACGCGCACCTGCACGCGGCCGGCACCGCGCACCTCGTGCTCACCTGGGACGGCCGCTGCCTGCACGTGAGCGTGGCGGACGCCGATCCGCGGCTGCCCCGCTACCGGGAGCCCGCCCCCGACGCGGGCGCCACGTCGGGCCGCGGGCTGGGGATCGTCAACGCCCTGGCCGATTCCCTGGACGTCCACGCGTGCCACGGCGGGAAGGCGATCACCGCGTGCTTCCGGCCCGGTGGCGGACCGGACCCGCACGACCCGCGTTCCGAGGGCCCGCACACCGGCCACACCGACTGATCGGCGGGGCGGGGCGGCCCGGCTCCCGGAGCGGGTTCACACGGCGGCGGCCTCGACGCTCTCGTGCAGGGACAGCACCGTATCGGCCCCGGTCACCGCGAACAGCCGCCGCAACTGCTCGCCGGGGGCCGCGATCCGCAGGGTCGTGAGGTGGTGCAGCCGCAGGAGCAGATTCAGGAACGAGGAGTCCCCGAAGGTGATGGAACCGGCGTCCAGGACCACCAGCGGATGCAGCTCCGCGGCCGCGGTGAGGGCCTCCTCCAGCGGAACCAGGGTGTCCTGGTCCAGCTCTCCGCGGGCCACCACCACCCAGCCGGCCCCGGCCGGGTAGCCGTCCCCGACCACGTCCTGCCCGTTTCCGTCCCCTGCTCCGGTCATGTCCGCCTCCCCGGATCGTCAGTCGTACGTCTCTTCCAAGGGAGTATGCCTGCTCCTCGCCCGGGCGCCCCGGCTCCCGGCGCTCGGGCACCCCGGCTCCGGCGCTCCGGCGCTCCGGCGCCGCAGCATCCCGGTCGGCTCCCCTCCGTGCGCCTGCGGCTCTCAGGTGAAGACGTCCAGGACGTCCAGCCAGGAGCCCGCGTCGTCGGCGGTACGGCGGGGCCGTATCGGGAGCGGATCCGGGTAGGTCTCCGCCGCCGCCCTCGCGCGGACGATGTCGGGCCCGCCGCACGCCGCGATCGCGAAGGCCCCGAAGACCTTGGCGAACGCGGCCGGATCGCGGAACTCCACGCCGAAAGCCCGGCCGTCCCGCAGCGGCACCCACACCACCCGGTCGGACCGCGTCCATTGCGCCACCAGCTCGGCGTCCGCGGTCGACCGCCCCTCCAGCCACAGCCGCGCCACGTGCAACAGGTTCACCTTCTCCATGGACAGCCGCTTGCGCCGCACCCGCAGTTCACGGGCCGTCAGTTCGACCCGCTGGTCCTTCTTCGGGTACCAGACGACGCCGATCCCGAACGGCCCCCACAGCAGGATCCCGATCATCGGCCAGACCACGGCGTCGCCCCACGACCGGAGCACGCCGCCGTCCAGCAGGGTCAAGGCACCGAAGAACAGGGCCCACTTCGCCGTCATCCGCCAGAACCCGCTGCCCTGCCGGTACAGGACCCGTCGCTTCCCCGTCATCGCCATGCCCCCACGCTATCCACCGGCCCGCTGCCGGCCGCTGGCGGCCGTCGGCAGCGCCGCCCCGCGGAAGAATCGCGCTTCGGAGTGTGTAGACCCCTTCGGGCGGGGCAGAAGCGCCCCCGGCAGCCGTCAGTCAATCGGGAGGGAGCGGCCACCATGTATCGCTCGGCCACCGTTGTAGGCCCCATGCGTGCAGCAGACGCTGAAGTACCCGTGTGTGACCTGGAGTCCACGGGAGCGCCCACGCAGGACGTGGACCTGTTCCGGGTGGAGAACGCCCGGGAGATGGCGCCCGCCGACGCGCGGGAGCTCTCGCGGCTCTTCTTCGTGCGGCTGCGCACGCTGGAGGAGGGGACGCGCGAGTACCAGTACACGCGCAACACGCTCATCGAAATGAACCTGTCCCTGGTCCAGTTCGCCGCGCGGCGCTTCCGGGCCCGCGTGCTCGGCGGCGGTCTCGACATGGAGGACGTCATCCAGGTGGGGACCATCGGGCTGATCAAGGCCATCGACCGCTACGACACGGAGCGCGAGGTCGAATTCTCCACCCTGGCCCTTCCGTACATCACCGGTGAGATCAAGCGGTACTTCCGCGACACCACCTGGGCCGTGCACGTACCGCGCCGCCTGCAGGAGCTGCGTACGGAACTCGCCAAGGCGCAGGACGCCCTGAGCGACGTCCTGGGCAGGGCGCCGACGGTCAAGGAGGTCGCCCAGCACCTGGAGTTGTCCGAGGACGAGGTCATCGAGGGGCTGGTGGCCTCGAACGGCTACACGAGCAGCTCCCTCGACGCCGTCGCCGCCGACGGCGACGCCTCGCCCGCGGCGGGCCGCGGCGCCCGGCCGGCGGCGGAGCGCCACGGCGCCGTCGATCCCGGCATGGAACTCTTCGAGGAGTTCCACACCCTCGCCCCCCTGCTGGAGCAACTGGACGAACGCGACCGGCTCATCCTGCGGATGCGCTTCGGTCAGGAGAAGACCCAGGCGGAGATCGGCGCCGCACTCGGCGTCTCCCAGATGCAGGTCTCCCGCATCCTGTCCCGGACGCTGGCACGGCTGCGCGACGGCATGCTCGCGGTGTAGGAAAGGACCATGAACTCCCCATCCGGCGCGGAGGCGGGAGCGAACGCGTGGGCGCCGCTGACCGCCCGGCCGTGGCAGGACCGTCCCGGCGCGCGCCTGAGCGGCAGCTGCGACCTCGACACCCGGCAGTGCCTGTCCGCCGCGCTCGGCGCCGTGACCGCGATGCCCGGCCCCGTCGTCCACCTCGACCTCTCCGCCGTGGCCTTCCTCGACACGGCCGCGGTCGCCGCCCTCGTACGGGCGTCGGCCGCCCTCAGCGGGCAGGGGCGGCGCCTGCTGCTCCACGACCCGCCGTACTCGCTCCGCAAGGTCGTGGAGATGTTCCCGGACGAATGCGCCGCGCTGGAGGTCGCAGCATGATCACTGTTCCTGAGCCCGCCGGGCCCGGGGCCTTCGTCCATCCCGCCCTCTTCTACCAGGACCTCGACGCGTACGTGGCCGGCGTGGGCGCCTTCGTGCGCACCGCCGTGTCGGCCGGTGAACCGGTCCTCGTCGCCGTACCGGGCCCGCACCTGGACGCCCTGCGCGAGAGCCTCGGCGGGAGCACCGCGGGCATCACCTGGACGGACATGACGGAGCTGGGCCGCAATCCCGGCCGCATCCTGGCCGGCTTGCGGGACTTCGCCGACCTGCACGTCAGCCGGGCGGTCCGGATCGTCGGAGAGCCGATCTGGCCCGGCCGCTCCCCCGCCGAGGTCCTGGAGGCCACCCGGCACGAGGCCCTCATCAACACCGCCTTCGCCGGCCGGCCCGCCACGATCCTGTGCCCGTACGACGTACGGGGGCTGGCGCCCGACGTGCTGGCCGGTGCCCGGCGCACGCACCCCACCCTCATCGAGGGGGGCCTGGACCTGCCGAGCCCGGCCTACACCGACGCCGCAAGGGTCTCGGCGGACTGCGACCTGCCGCTGCCCGAACCCTGGGACGAGGCGCCCCGGTTCGCGTACGCCCACGGCGGACTGGCCGAGGTGCGCGAGTACGCCGACGCCTGGGCCCGCGGGACCGCTCTGAGCGCGGCGCGCCGCGGCGACCTGGTCCTGGCCGTGAGCGAGGCCGCGGCCAACTCCCTGTCCCACGGGGGCGGGAAGGGCACGCTGCGCCTGTGGGCCAGCGCCGGAGCCGGTGCGGGGGTCGTCGCCGAGGTCCACGACGCGGGCCGCCTGGCGGATCCCCTCGCCGGGCGCCGCCGCCCCTCCCTGGCCTCCGCCAACGGCGGCCGGGGCCTCTGGATGATCCACCAGCTCTGCGATCTGGTCGAGGTCCGGGCCACGGACGACGGCTTCACGCTGCGGCTCCACATGGCAACGCCCTGACACCGGAGGTCACCTACACTCGGGGTCGGGCTCGGGTGTCCTCGGGCCGCTCGGGGGCATACGGACAGTCCGGGACACCGACCACGACCTCGTCGTGCGGTCCCGGGAGCAGCGAACGAAGCAGCGTCGGCACGGGGGTGCGAGAGCACGGTGGAGACCATCGGACCGGAGACGGGAGATCCAGTGAGCGCCGGCCTTCCCGGCGGCCTTCCCGGAGGAGGCCAGCGGCGTCGCCTCGCACTGGCGGGCATCGGGGGGGCGGTGGCCAAGGGACGCGACTTCACGCGCCGGGCCCTGCGCGACTGGGGCTGGGACGGTACGGAGACCGCCGAGGACGCCCTGCTCCTCGTGTCCGAGCTGCTGACCAACGCCTCCCTGCACGCGGACGGCTGCCGGGAGCTGGTGCTCACGGCCGGGGAAACGCTGCGCATCGAGGTCTGCGACGGCACCACGGACCTGCCCCTCCTCCACCCGGCACCGCGGCGCGGCATGCCCGGCGGCCACGGTCTGCACATCGTGGAGCGCCTGTCCGACCGCTGGGGCACGCACGCACAGGAGCACGGCAAGGCCGTCTGGGCCGAGATCGAGGTCACCCGCCTGGTGTCCGGCAGGCCCGCACCGCGCTGACGGAGCCGACGGGGCCCGGGTGCGCCCGGCCCTAGGCCGTCCGGGTGAGGGAGCGCGTCGATCCGGCCTCCGGGGGCAGGAGCGCCTCATGACCTCTCATCAGTTCAGCTCCCTGTCCCTGGCCCCCGCGATCGGCCCTTCCTGGGTGCACCTGCTCGTCATCGCCTTCGCGCTGATCGTCCTCGTGCACACCCTCGCCCGGCACCGGTAGGAACGCGTACGTCCGGCCGTGGCCGCAGCGTACGGGCCCTGCCCGGCGGGGAGTTCGGTCAGCGGGGGCGGCCGTCGGCCGGGCCGTGGGCCGTCGGAGCGGGCTCCAGCAGGATGCGGGGCAGGGCGCCGGGGTGCTTCTCCGCCAGCCAGGCGATCAGCTGCTCGCGTACGGCGCAGCGCACCGTCCACACGTCGTCGGCGTCCTTGGCCGTGACGATGGCCCGCACCACGATGGTGGAGGGCGTCGTCTCCGTGACCGCGAGGTCCCAGCCGCGGCCGTCCCACTGCGGGCAGTCGTGCAGGATCTCCAGGACCTTGTCCCGCAGGAGGTCCACGGGCGCGCTGTGGTCGCAGTGGAGGAAGACCGTGCCGGTCATCTGGACCCCGCCGCGCGACCAGTTCTCGAACGGCCTGGTGGTGAAGTACGAGACCGGCATGGTGATGCGGCGTTCGTCCCAGGTGCGTACGGCGAGGAAGGTGAGGGTGATGTCCTCGACGACCCCCCACTCGCCGGCGACCACGACCGTGTCGCCGATGCGCACGAGGTCGCCGAAGGCGATCTGGAAGCCCGCGAAGAGGTTCCCGAGGGCGGACTGGGCCGCCACGCCGGCCACGATGCCGATGATCCCGGCGGAGGCGAGCACGGAGGTGCCGAGCGCGCGGAAGCTCGGGAACGTGAGGAGCATCGCGGCGCCCGCGATCACGGCCGCGACGACGGTCACGACCCTCGTGATCAGCGTCACCTGGGTACGGACCCGGCGTACCCGGGCCGGGTCGCGGGTGCCGGTGGCGTAGCGGGCGTACCCCGACTCGACGGCGGCGGAGGCCACGACCACGATCAGCCAGGCCCCGGCGCCGATCAGGGCGAGGATAAGGATCCGGCCCGTGGCGGCCGCGTTGTCCCGCAGCGGGGGCCACTCCGCGTGCCGGCAGGCGCCCTTGAACAGTGCGGCGAGCAGGACGATCTGCAGGGCGTGCCGACAGCGGCGCAGCAGGTTCCACAAGGGCGTTTCGGGGTGTCGTGCGTCGGCGCGGCGGAGCAGTCGGTCGACGGCCCAGCCGGCCGCGGCGGTGAGCAGGATCGAGGCCCCCAGGAGGGCCAGGAGGCGAAGGGCGCTGTTCATGTCTCCCCAGTGGGTGGAAGCGGCACGGACCTTCCCGCGCCTGCCCCACGGCAGGGACCTGACACGGGGCGAGCTCAACGTCCCCGTGCGCACGGCCTACACCTTCGGTTCCGCCCTGGGGTCCGGCTCCGGCTCCGGCTTCGGCTCCGGCTTGGGCGGGGGCGCGGGATGGCCTTGCCGGGGCCGGCGGTGCCACCAGTGCCGGCGGCGCGGGTGCACGGCCCGGCCCATGCGGCGGCCGATCAGCAGGTAGCCGAGGAGGGCACCGGTCGTGTTGAGGATGACGTCGTCGATGTCGAAGACGCGTCCCGTGACGAGGGCGCCCTGGATCAGCTCCACCAGCGTCATCAGACACACCGTCACCACGGCGACCCGCAGCAGCCCCCGGGCCGGGGGCATGAGGACGGGCAGGAGCACCCCGAACGGCAGGCCCAGCAGCAGGTTCCCGCCCAGCTGGCGCACCGCCTCGACGGTCGACGCGCCGTCCAGGTAGGCGCTGATCGAGTGGCCGGGCCGGACGTTGCTGTGCACCAGGTCCACCGAGGCGGCGGAGGGTTCCAGCGTGAGCCGTGCCAGGACCACGCTGAACAGGACGGTCCCGACGAAGGCCGCCACCATGGCCAGCGCCCGGACGGCCGGGTGCGCCGGACGGGGCCGTCGCCAGGCGGCCGCCACGGGTCCGGTCTCGGAACTCCCACTGCGCCGCAGCGCGCGTCTCCATGTCATGGCGGCTCGTCTGCCCGGCGAACGGTCCGGTACGCCCCCGGCGGCCGAGCCGGGTCCGGACCGGCGTTCCGTCGCAACGGCCCGGGCGCTCCGGGGTGAATGAAGGGGCGGAGCCGGGGCAGGCGAGTTCGGGCGGGGCGCCGACAGCGCCGCGTACGACATCGAAAGAGAGGGACGGCCGGCACCGCGTCGCCGCCCCCTGTCTGGCGAAGGAGTTGTTTTCGCGTGACTGAGCATGTGTGGAGCTACAGGTCGACCGCGGGCCACCTGACCGGCACCGATCTGATCGGCTACACGGTCGAGGCGACCGACGGCAGCATCGGCAAGGTCGACAAGCACTCCGACGAGGCCGGTGACGCCTACCTGGTCGTGGACACCGGTATCTGGATCTTCGGCAAGGAGGTCCTGCTCCCGGCGAGCACCGTGATCATCGTCGACGCGAACCGGGAGAAGGTCTACGTCGAGGGCACCAAGGAACAGATCAAGAACGCCCCGGAGTTCCATCGCGAGAAGCACCTCGACGACGTCGGGTACCGCGAGGAGATCGGGACCTACTACTCCGTCGGCGGCTTCGGCGGGCGCATCATCTGACCCGGAGGCACGGGAACGGGGCCCGGACTCGACGAGTCCGGGCCCCGTTCCCGTGCCCGCAGCGCGGCCCGTGCCCGCAGCGCGGACCGTGCCCGCAGCGCGGACCTGGCCGGCAGCGCGGAGCCGGCGGCAGCCGCCGTCAGCCCCGTACGACCGCGCGCACGTTCTCGACGCTGCCGCAGTCGGCGGCGAGCTGTCGTTCCCGCTCCCGCAGGAAGGCCGCCCCGAGCTCGGCCCTCCGCTCGTCCGGTACGTTCTCCCGGGCTCCGTTGAGGATGGTGCGCTCCTCCTCGTCGAGGTGGTGGGAGACCGCCTTGACCAGGTCTTCCAGCCGCCCGTCCCAGTCGTCGGAACCCACTTCGGACACCTCCAGCAGCGCCAGGAGGGCCTCGTTGCCCTCGGCGTGCTCCTCGGTCCCGTGCTCGACCTCGGCGTTGTCGACGTCCTTGAACCGCTTCAGCGCGCCGTACACCTCCGCCTCCTCGGCCTCGCCGTGCGCCACGAGGAGCGCGGACAGCTTCGCGAGCGCGTCCGCCCGGTCGGCCTCCACGCTGCGCATCCGACGGAAGAGCTCCTCCATCCTGCGGTGGTCCTTGAGGATCAGGGCGACGACGTCCTGGGTCTCGTGTGCGTCCGCGGCCATGCCACGTTCCTCCTCTGCTCACGCGTTTCGTTCCGCAGGGGCGCCTGCTCGATACCGGCGGGTTCAAACCTCGGCGCCTCGCGATGCGGAACCCTCGCCGTGGTCGGCCGGGACGGCCGTGGGGGCGCACGGCGCTGGGCCATCCGGAGCAACGGGGGCGTGTTCCCTCCGGGCCGCCGCCGATCGGCCGCACGGGCGGTGGATAGTCGGTCGGGGCGGTCGGCCGCACGGGCTGCCGGCCCCGCGCCCAGGCGACACAGGGAGAGTGGATCCGATGGTGAAGAAGGCATTGCTGACGTACGCCTTGGCGGCCGGAGTACTGATCGGGCCGCTGAGTACGGCCGGCTGGGCGGCCGACGCGCTCGCCGCCGGCCACGCGCAGGGCGCGTCCGGCCCCGTGGGCGTGGTCGAGACCCGCGCGCCGCTCAACGTCCGCGAGAAGCCGACCGTGTACTCGGACGTGGTGAAGAAGCTGCACCCGCACGAGCGGGTGCGCCTCGTGTGCCAGAAGCGCGGGGGCTGGGTGGACGGCAACCCGGTGTGGTACCGGCTGCACGGCTCGAAGGGCTGGGTCTCGGCCCGCTACGTCCACAACCTCCAGCCGGTCCGGCCCTGCTGACACCGCGCGGCGGGCGGTGACACGCGTGAAGGGAGCGGCCCCGGTGTGCGGGGCCGCTCCCTTCACGCGTGCCGGGGCTCAAGCGGTGGAGGGCAGTGCGCGCCTGTCGCCTCCCGCGGTACGGAGTTCACGCCTCTCGTGCGCGGTGAGCCCGCCCCAGACGCCGAAGGGCTCTCCCACCTCCAGCGCGTGCCGCAGGCACTCGCGCTGCACCGGGCACAGCGCGCACACCTCCTTCGCCGCCGCGTCCCGCGCCTCTCGCTCCGGGCGCTGTTCGCCCGTGGGATAGAAGAAGAGGCGCGAGCCCAGTTCCCGGCAGGCGGCGTCCTCCTGCCACAACCAGTGGTGCTCGGCACGACCCGGCAGACGCGACACATTTCCCACCTCAGAACCTCCATCGGAGACGGCCCGGACCCGGAACGGGATCCGATCGGATGCGGACCTGATTCGGATGCGCGATCGCTTCTCGTCTGACCCGGAACGGTCGGCTCAAACAGCCCGTTCCCGTCGTGCCCGGCGGCTCCGCCGGGCCAGCAGGGCCACGGTCAGGACGCCGGCGGCCGTGACCCACGCGGTCCGGTGGCTCCGGACCGTGGTCGCGGCCCGCACGGCCTTGTCCCGTGCGGAGTCGAGCTTCCCGTCCTCCACGAGGCGGCCCAGTTCCTCCCGGGTCCGGACGGCCTGCCGGCGGAGCGCCTGTGCGCCGGGGAGGGTCTTGTATCCGTGCAATCCGGTCGTCGTCATCGCGGTTCCCTTCCTTCGAGTACTCCGCCTGCCTGACGGGCGTGCTGCGCGGATACCCCGCAACGGGCGTACGACACAGCTGAGTTGCTCCTGAAATGGGATGGCGGCCCGCCCCCGAACGGGGCGAGCCGCCAGACGGCCGTACGGCGGTGGCGCCGCCGGCTACCAGTAATGACGCCGGCCGCCGACCGCGTGTCCGACCGAGCCAAGGATCCACAGCACCGCCCCCACCACGAGCAGGATGACGCCGATGGTCCACAGAATGGAGATTCCCGTCAGGAATCCGATGAGCAGGAGGATGAGTCCGGCGAAAAGCATGATGTCCTCACTCGCGCGTCGGGAAGACGGCGGAGCGGTGGCTCCGCCGCGGTGCCTCGGCTCGCGTCTACCCCCGGGCGCCCTCTTTATCTGTGCCGTCCGGGTCCCGGCCAGGGGTCGCCAGCGAGCACACCGGCCAGTCGGAGCCGAACATCAGCCGGTCCGGACCGAGGGCTTCTCCGGTGATCCATTCCTGGTCCCGTACGGCGAGCTCTGCACGGTGGTCGCCGTCGACCTCGGGCCGGAGCGGCGGTAACACCGGCCGGGCGGGGGCGCCGTTCAGGCCGACAGGTCGAGCTCGTAGACCTGTCCGATCAGATCGGCGCCGAAGCTGTGGTGCGGCTCCTCCTCGACGAGCCGGAAACCGGCGGCCAGGTAGATCCCGCGCGCGGCCGCCAGGGTGTCGTTGGTCCACAGCCGGATCCGCCGGTACCCCGCCGCGCGGGCGAAGTCCACGCACTGGGCGACCAGGCGCGAGCCCAGGCGGTGGCCGCGGGCGACGGGGTCCACGAGGAGGATCCGCAGCTTCGCGGTGCCGCCGGAGCCGTCTTCATTGACCTCGCCGTCTTCGTCGGCCACGCAGAACACGCTGCCGACGCGGCGGCCGTCCAGCTCGGCGATCCAGGCCGCCTCGCGGGAGGGATCGTGGTCGGCGGCGTAGTCCGCGACGATCCGCGCCACCAGGGCCTCGAAGCCGATGTCCCAGCCGAATTCCTTCGCGTACTGCTCGCCGTGGGCCATCACCACCCAGCCGAGATCGCCCGGCTCCCCCAGCGGCCTGATCACCGCGCGGACCTCATTCATGGGGACTCCCTCTCCGGTCGGCCGCAACCACCGAACTACCGGCCTTCGAACCTCTGCTTTACTGAAACGACTGTTTCAGTAAAGCATAATGTCCGGATGAGCCCCTCCGCCCGTGACGACTCCGCCCGCGCCGATTCCGCCCGCAAGCAGCAGCTCCTGGAGCTGGCCTACGCCCATGTGCTGGACCACGGGCTGGCGGACATGTCCCTGCGGCCCCTGGCCGAGGCGATCGGCAGCAGCCCGCGCGTCCTCCTCTTCCTGTTCGGCAGCAAGGACGCCCTGGTGCAGGCGCTGCTCGCGCGGGCCCGGCAGGACGAGACGGGAATGCTCGAAGCCGTGCACCGGGCCCGGCCGGAGCACGGGCTCGCCCGCACGGGCGAGCTGGTGTGGAGCTGGCTGGCCGACCCGGGACACCGCAAGGTCCTCACCCTCTGGGTCGAGGGCTACTCACGCTCGCTGAGCGGCGGCGCGGGGCCCTGGGCGGGCTTCGCGGAGCGGACGATCGCCGACTGGCTGGAGCTCTTCGCCGCCGCCCAGCCCCCGGCCCGCCGTGACACGCCCGTGGGGCTCGCCGAGCGCACCCTGCTGCTCTCGGTCCTGCGCGGGGCGCTGCTGGACCTCTTGGCGAGCCGCGACGAGCAGCGCACCACGGCGGCGGTGACCACGCACCTGCGCACCCTGGAGGCTTCCGCCGACGACGCGCCGGCGCACCGGGGCGGGCCCGGGAAGAGGTCCGGGAAGGGGTCCACCGGCAGGACCGACCGCGCCGCCCGTACGGTCGCGGCGCCGCCGGAGGCCGTCTACGCCGCCCTGCTCGACCGCGCGTCCCTCGAAGCCTGGCTTCCGCCGGACGGGATGAGCGGGCGGATCGAGTGGTGGGACCCGCGGCCCGGGGGCGGCTTCCGGATGGTCCTCACCTACCTCGACACCTCCTTCGACGCCACCGGGAGTCCGGGCAAGAGCTCCGACGCGACCGATGTGGTCGACGTACGGTTCACCGGACTGGTGCCGCCCGAACGCGTGGTGCAGCAGGCCGTGTTCGTGTCCGACGACCCCTCGTACGCCGGCACCATGACGATGACCTGGCACCTGACCGCCTCCGAGCAGGGCACCGAGGTGACCGTCACCGCCACGGACGTGCCGCCGGGCATCGACCAGGCGGACCACGAGGCGGGCATCGCCTCCTCGCTGGCCCACCTGGCGTCGTACGTCGAAGCGGTCCGATGACCCGGACGGGCTGAGCGCCGGCGCTACTTGCCCACCGGGGCGGGGGCCGTTTCGGTCACGGGGCCCGCCTGGTCCGGCAGTTCGAGCCGGTCCGGCGGTTCGAGGCGGTGCGGCCGGAGGGCGGGGATCAGAGCGGCGACGGCCCCGGAGAGCAGGGCGAAGCCGCCGCCCATCAGCAGGCCGGTACGGAAGCCCGCCTCGGAGGTGAAGGTGAATCCGCCCGCCGTGGTCGTCATCCGAGCCAGCACGACACCGACGACGGCGGCTCCGACGGAGGTGCCCAGGGAGCGCATCAGGGCGTTGAAGCCGTTGGCGGCGCCGGTCTCCGTATGGGGCACCGCGCTCATGATCAGAGCGGGCATGGCTCCGTAGGCGAGGGCGACGCCGCTGTTGATGACCATGACGGCGGCCATCAGCCCGACGGCCGTCGTGGAGAAGAGGAGCGCGACGCCGTACCCCGCGGCCAGGACGAGTGCTCCGCAGACGAGGGTGACCTTCGGGCCGCGGGCGTCGGTGAGCTTGCCCCCGAGGGGGGACACGGCCATCATCATCAGCCCGCCGGGCAGCATCCACATGCCCGCCGCCAGCATGGACCGGCCCAGGCCGTAGCCGGTGGCGGCGGGGAACTGCAGCAGTTGCGGAATGACCAGCATGCTCGCGTACATGCCGAAGCCGATGGAGACGGAGGCGAGGTTGGTCAGCAGGACGCGCGGGCGGACCGTGGTGCGCAGGTCGACCAGCGGGTCGGTGGTCGGCCATTCGAACCACACCCAGGCGGCCAGGACCACGACCGCGGTGGCGATCAGGCCGAGGGTGGTCGCGGAACCCCAGCCCCAGTCCGCGCCCTTGGACACGAACAGCAGCAGGGACACCAGGCCGGCCGCGAGGCCGAGCGCGCCGATCACGTCGAAGCGCTGCCCCTTGACGGCGGCCGGGACCTCGGGGATGAAGGCCACGATCATGACGGCGACGCAGCCGGCGAGCGCCGCGGAACCCCAGAACAGGAAGCGCCAGCTCGTGTACTGGGCGACGGCCGCGGAGAGCGGGAGGCCGATGCCGCCGCCGATGCCCATGGAGGCGCTCACGAGGGCGATGGAGGAACTGAGCTTCTCGGCGGGGAGGATGTCGCGGAGCAGGGCGATGCCCAGCGGGATCATGCCCATGCCGACGCCTTGCAGGCCCCGCCCGATGATCATCTGGACGACGCCGCCCGCCAGCGCGCACACCACCGATCCGACGATCAGCGGTATGCAACAGGCCAGGAGCATCCGGCGCTTGCCGAGCATGTCGCCCAGGCGCCCGCTGATCGGTACGCACACGCCCGCGACCAGGAGGGTGGCGGTGACGACCCATGCGGAGTTGGAGTGGGAGGTGTGGAGGATCTTCGGCAGCTCGGCCAGCAGCGGCGTGACCAGCGTCTGCATGACGGCTGCGGCGATGCCCGCGAGCGCGAGCGTCGCGATCACCTTGCCGGTGCGGGGGGCGGCCGTGGGCGGCTGTGGCATGAAGGGTCCTAGGGGGGTCTTGTCGATCGGGCCGATCGGGCCGCGAGCCCGGCGATGCGTGGGTACGGGGTCGGCGCACACCACAATCAGTAGTCAACTATCAGTTCGAGGCGGGCGACGTGTCAACCAGATCTGATCGTCGACTATCAGTTGTATGATCGGCAGCGTGCCGACCGACAGCCCCAAACCCCTGCGCGCCGACGCCGTGCGCAACATCGAGAAGATCGTCAGAGCGGCACGCGACGTGTACGCCGAGCTGGGACCCGACGCGCCGCTCGACGAGATCGCGCGGCGGGCCGGCGTGGGGATCGCCACGCTCTTCCGCCGCTTCCCCGACAAGGCCGCCCTGCTCCGCGCCGTGCTCGACCAGCAGTTCACCCAGGACGTCCTGCCCGTCATCGACCGCGGACTGGCCGACGAGGACCCCCGCCGCGGCCTGACCGTCGTACTCGAAGCCGCCCTGGCCTCGGCGGCCGGCGAGCACCACGTGCTGACGGCCGCCCGGAACGCCGGAGTCCTCTCCGCTGAGGTCAGCGCGCGGTTCTTCGCCGCGCTCGACCCGCTGGTGACGCGGGGGCAGCGGGCCGGGGTGATCCGGGGCGACCTCGTGCCCGAGGACCTGAAGAGGATCATGGGCATGCTCGTCAGCGTGCTATGGACCATGGACCCCGCCGAGGAGGGCTGGCCCCGCTACGTGGCCCTGGTCATGGACGGCCTGAGCCCGGCCGCGGCGAACCCCCTGCCCCACCCGGCTCCCCCACTGCTGCGGCGGCCGCAGAAGTGATCTCCTTCGGGCCGTAGCACGCCGCGGCTTCCCCGGTGAGCAGCGCCCAGTAGCGATCGCCGAAGGACCAGTGCCACCATTCCGTCGGGTAGTTCACCAGGCCGGCGGCGGTGAGCGCGGCACCCAGCAGCTCCCGGTTGGCGCGGGCTTCCTCGCCGATGCCGGCGGCGTGCGTGTAACAGGCGCCCCCGCTCTCCTCCGGATCCGCGTTCATCCGCGTGCCCATGTCCAGCTCGTGCCCCTCGGCGTCGGCCAGGGTGAGATCCACGGCCGCACCGGCGCTGTGCGGAGCGATCGCGGGCGGGGAGACGTAGCGACTGGCGGCCGCATGGATCCGCTCCTCGCTCCACGCGGGGTTGCCGACCCGCAGCAGACCGGCGTACTCCTCGAAGTACGCGCGCTGGAGCGAGGGCGGCCGGTACCCCTCGACGAACAGCAGTCGCAGGCCGCGGGGAAGGGTCTTCTGGGCGGCCAGCAGGCGCGCCAGCACGCCTTCCCGCAGGTACGCGAAGGCGTCCGCCGGGTCCTGTTTGCGTGCGTCGACCAGCAGGTGGCCGCCGCTGCGGACGTCCACGAGGGGTTCGCCGGACTCCTCGACGGGTATCGCAGCGACCTTCGGGTCCGACATCAAGACTATTTCGCTCATCCCTTGATCATCGCCTACCGCTCAGACCGAAGTAGAGGGCCACGGAGAGGGTGAGCATCAGGGCGGAGGAGACCAGGAAGCCGGTGCGGGTGCCGTCGCCCGGGAAGGGGACGTTCTGGCCGTAGAAGCCGGTGATCGCGGTCGGGACGGCGATGATGGAGGCCCAGCTGGTGACCTTCTTCATGATCAGGTTCAGCCGGTTGCCCTGGACGTTGAGATTGGTGTCCATGACCGAGTTCACCAGGTCGCGCAGGGACTCGGTCCACTCGGTGGCGCGCAGGACGTGGTCGTAGACGTCCTGGTAGTACGGCAGCATCGCGGGGCTGACGGTGTGCAGGTCGCGGCGCAGCAGGGTGTTGACGACCTCGCGCATGGGCAGCACCACGCCCTCCTTGGCCAGGTCGGCGGAGTCGTCCCAGTGGGCGACGACGCGGTCCATGTCGAAGTGGCCGCTCGCACGGACGGTGATCAGGGCGTTGGCGGTGATGAAGGCGGCGATCTCGCGGGTCCGCAGGGGGCCGTCGGGGGTGTCGGTGCAGACGGCGTAGGCGCTGAGGAAGAGGTGCGTGCGGTAGCGGTCGAGCTTGGCGCGCTGGTGCGCGTGCCGGGCGTCCTCGACTGCCAGCTCGTGCAGCCCGAACTGCTCGGCGATCAGGTCGAAGTCCGCCTCGGTGGGATCGCAGAGGTCCAGCCAGACGGTGCAGGCGGGCTGGCCCGCGTAGGCGGAGAGGTCCTGGGTGGGGAACCCCTCCAGGGCCAGGACGCCGTCGCGGTAGAGCCGGGTTCGTGCCACCCGAGCAGGCTAGGCCGTCTCTTTCGGATCTTGCCGGGCGACGCGGGCCAGGCAAGATCCGAAAGAGACGGCCTAGGCGGACGGCTCGGGCCGCTCCGCGAGCGACACCCCCCGCGGGTGGCGTCGCGGCGCGGAAGCCGACGGCCGGCCCCGCCGCACGGATCAGTTCGTGCGGCGTGCCGCCCAGACGGTGCGTTCGGTCCGCACGGCGAGGTCCTCGCGGCGCAGGATGCTCCCGGGTCCGTCGGTGTCGAGCAGCCGGTCGAGTGCGGCGAGGTCCTCGGTCGGGAGGACCTCGGCGATGCTGCTGCGGAGGCGCAGCAGGCTGCCGCGGGCGTACGCGCCGACCGCCTCGCTGCGGGCGCCTTCGATGTTCACGCTGAGCACGCGGTCGCCGTCGAGGGTGAATCCCGCCGCGGTGAGCTTGGGTCCCCAGTCGGCGCCCCGGTGGGGCACGTGCTCGGCGTGGTAGCTCTCGCTCGCGGTGTGGCAGCGCTCTTCCAGTCCGGGCCGGCCCTCGGGGGCGCCCTCGGGCAGGAACCGGGGGAAGCCCGCCAGCTCGACGACGGCGAACAGTCCGCCGGGGGCGAGCAGTTCGCGGACCGTGCGCAGGGCCTGGTCCGGGTCGGCCATGTGGTGCATCGAGGCCGAGGCCCACACCAGGTCGGGCACGCCGAGGTCGGGCCACTCGGTTGCGTCGAGGTCGGCCTGCACGGTGCGGACGCGGTCCTCGACGCCCCGGGCGCAGGCCTTCTCCCGCAGGCGCTGCAGGTGCGCGGCCGAGGAGTCGACGGCCGTGACGTGCGCGTCGGGGAAGCGGTCGAGCAGGGCGAAGGTGCCGGCTCCCGTGCCGCAGCCCAGGTCCACGATGTGGCGAGGGGGCTCGCTCAGGGGCAGCCAGTTGGTGATGTCGGTGATGTGTTCGGCGAGGACTTCCGCGTCCAGGTCGAGGATCTCCGCCTGGCCCTCCAGGTCCTGGCGGGCATGGCCGTGATCATGGCCGTGGTGGGCGTCGCCGTGGCGGCCCTGGCCGTGGTGGGCGTCGCCGTTGTGTGCTCCGCCGCTGTGGGCGTCAACGTGGTGGCCCTGGCCGTGGTGGCCGGCGCCCTGGTGGGCGTCAGCGTGGTGGGCGTCGTCGTGCTGAGCGTGGCCGTGCTGGGGGGTGTGCGGTGCGTGGGTCATGGCTCCACGGTAGGGCCTCATGCGCTTGCCGCATTGAATCTTGCCGGTTAGGCAAGAAGATGACCCGGTGGCCCCCAGGACGCGCAAGACGCCCGCGCCCGACACCCCGTACGGGCCGGGAAGGGTCACCGCGCGCCCTCAGCGAGCCGACCCCTGAGCAGTGCCTTCGCTTCCTCCGTCGCCGACCCCGCCACCGGCCCCGTCGCCGCCCGCGTCACCGACGCCGCTGTCCCGCTGGTGGCCGCGGCGGGCATCCCGGTCGAAGATCCCCAGGATCTCGCACGGTCCCCCCTCGGCGCCGATCGCGTGCGGCATCATCGTGGGGAACTCCGCCGACTGGTTCGCCTCGATGCGGAAGCGGCGGTGCCCCAGCAGGAGGATCGCGGTGCCGGACAGGACCACGAGCCATTCACGCCCGGGGTGCGCACGCATGCGGGAGGGGTTGTCGGGCGGCGGCTCGGTCATGCGCTGGCGAATGACGGTCATGCCCGGCTCACCCTTGATCGGCCAGCGCATCTGCCCGCGGGCGGCGTCGATCATCGGGCTGGTGACCACATCGTCGGTCGCGGTCTCCACGAGCTGGTCCAAGGTGGTGTCCAGCGCGCGGGCGAGCGTGACGAGACTGTCCAGGGCCAGGCGGCGCTGACCGTTCTCGATGCGGCTGAGCGTGGACTGGCTGAGCCGGGCCCGCACGGCCAGTTCCTCCAGAGACCAGCCCTGCGCCACCCGCAGCGCGCGGATGCGTTTGCGTACGAGGCTGTCCAGGTCGCCGTCTTCTTGCGTCATAGGCAACATTGTATGCCCGTGCTGCAAGTCGCGGTTAGCGTCGTGTGCAGACGGCCCCGGACCACCGGGCCGGTACGAAGGAACACCCAGGAAGGAATCCGACGACATGTCCGCGATGACTACCGCATACGCGACCGACGCGCTGCCGGACGGGACCGTCGACGCCGTGGTGATCGGCGGCGGCGCCGCCGGTCTGAACGGTGCGCTGATGCTCGCCCGCTCCCGCCGCTCGGTCGTCGTGATCGACAGCGGCACCCCCCGCAACGCACCCGCCGAGGGCGTGCACGGCCTGTTCGCCCTGGACGGCACCCCGCCGGCGGAACTGTACGGGCGGGGCCGCGAGGAAGTACGCCGCTACGGCGGCCTCGTCGTCTCAGGCGAGGTCTCCGCCGCCGCGCACGCCGCTCCGTCCGCCGACGGCGACCTGCGCTTCGCCGTCACCCTGACCGACGGCCGCGTCCTGACCGCGCGCCGCCTGCTGGTGGCCACCGGTCTGCGCGATGTGCTGCCCGAACTGCCCGGCCTGGCCGAGCACTGGGGGCACAGCGTGGTGCACTGCCCGTACTGTCACGGCTGGGAGGTGCGCGACGAGCCGATCGGCGTCCTCGCCACCGGCCCCGCATCGATCCACCACGCCCTGCTGTTCCGTCAGCTCACCGACGACCTCGTCTACTTCGCGCACGGCACCGAGCTCGACGACGAGACCCGTGCGCGCTTCGCCGCACGCGGCATCCGGGTCGTCGACACCCCGGTCGCAGAGGTCGTAGGAGACCGCGACGGCGGGATCGGCGGTGTCCGCCTGACGGACGGCCGGGTCCTCGCCCGACGCGTCCTCGCGGTGGCGACCACGCTCGTGGCCCGGACCGAGGGCCTGGCGGGCCTGGGTCTGCCGATGGAGGACCTGCCCGGCGGCGGCCGCCGCTTCGTCTCCGGCGCGGCCGGTGCCACCGACGTGCCGGGGGTGTGGGTGGCGGGCAACGTCACCGACCCGATCGCCCAGGTCGGGGCCTCGGCCGCGGCCGGGGCGCTGGCGGGCGCCCACATCAACGCCCTCCTCGCCGTCGCCGACACCGACGCGGCGGTCGCGGCGGTCGCGGCGGTCGCGGCGGTCGCCGCCCTCGCCTGACGCGCAGCGGGCACGCGAACGCCCGCGCTTCCCCTGTCCCTCTCCCCCCTCGCTCCCCTCCCTCACCGGCAGCGCCGGACCTGGTCCGGCGCTGCCTTCCGCATGCCCTTTTCCGAGAGGAAGCCATGAGTACGAACCAGCCCGCAGGGGCCGCAGTCCCAGACGCACCCGGCGCCGTCCACGGCGAGGACGGCCCGGACCCGCGACGGCTGCGCACCATTCTGATCACCGTGTGCATCGCGTTGATGGCCGTCATCGCCTCGGTGTCCGGACTGAACGTCGCTCAGCCCGACCTCGCCGTCGAGTTCGGCGCTTCGCAGAGCACCGTCCTGTGGATCATCAACCTCTACACCCTCACCCTGGCCGCGCTCCTGCTCCCGCTCGGAGCACTCGGCGACCGGCTGGGCCGCAAGCCCACACTGATCGCCGGCCTGACCGTCTTCGGCGTCGCGAGCGCCCTCGCGGGCCTCGCCCCGTCGGCGGAGGTCATGCTCGCGGCCCGGCTGCTCAGCGGTGTGGGCGCCGCGATGATCATGCCCATCACCCTCGCCGTGATCACTTCCACCTTCCCCGAGGACCAGCGCGGCCGGGCCATCGGCGTGTGGACCGGCGTCGCCGGCGGCGGTGGCATCCTCGGCATGTTCCTCTCCGCGGCGCTCGTCGACGTGGCGAACTGGCGCTACCTCTTCGTGTTGCCCGTCGCGCTGGTCGTCGTGGCCCTCGCCATGTCGCTGCGCGCGATCCCCGACTCCCGCGAGACGCCGGGGCACCCCTTCGACACCGTCGGGGCGCTGACCTCGGTCGTCGCCTCTGTCGGCCTCATCTTCGCCCTCCAGGAAGGGCCGGAGCGCGGCTGGTCCGATCCCGCCACCCTGACCGGCCTCGCCGCGGGGCTCCTCGCCGCCGTCGTCTTCGTGGGCTGGGAGCTGCGGCTGCGGGACGCCGCGCTGCTCGACGTACGGCTGTTCCGCGAGCGGGGCCTGGCCGGCGGCTCCCTCACCTTGCTCACGGTCTTCGGCGTGCAGGCGGGGATCTTCGTGGTGCTGTTCCCCTTCCTCCAGGCCGTTCTGGGCTGGTCGGGCATCAGGTCCACGCTCGCCCTCATGCCCATGGCCGTGGCCATGATGGCGGCCTCCGGTCTGGCTCCCCGGCTGGCCCCGCGCTTCGGTGCGCGCGCGACCATGGCGACCGGCATCCTGCTGGCGGGCGCCGGTCTGGCCCTGATGGCGGGCATCGTCTCCGTCGACGCCGGCTACCCGTCCGTCCTCCCGGGCATGCTCGCCATGGGCATCGGCATGGGTCTGGCGATGACGCCCTCCACCGAGGCCATCACCGGCTCCCTGCCGCGGGAGCGCCAGGGCGTGGCCTCCGCGCTCAACGACGTCACCCGCGAGTTCGGCACCGCGCTGGGGGTGGCCCTGCTCGGAGCGCTGCTGTCGGCCGGCTACCGGGACGCCATCGACGAGCGGCTCCAGGGCATTCCCCGGGACGCCGCCGACGCCGCGAGGGAGGGCGTCGCCAACGCCGTCGGAGCCGCGGGCGGTGCGGGCCCCCGGGCGCAGGCCCTCGTCGACGCCGCCCGGCAGTCCTTCGTCGAGGGCTGGCAGCAGGCCATGTGGGCGGGGGTGGCCGTCATGGGCGTCCTGTTCCTCTACGTCCTCGCCCGCGGCCCGAAGAACCCGGCGGCGGAGCCCGCCCGGGATCGGGTGGCGGACCCCGAGGTCCTCTCGACGAGGTGACGGGAAGACATATGCCTGTATGTCATCATCCCTTTCATGAGTGAAGTCGAGATCCTCCCGCTGCGACTGACCCACCTCGATGCCGTTCTCGCTCTCGGCTACCGGTCCTTCGACGTAAAGGCGATGCCCTACACCTCCTGGTCCCTGTCGTCGGTGGCCGCGCACTGGGACGCCCAGCCGGACGCCTGCTGGATCGCCCGCGACGAGGAGGGGCTGCTCGGATTCGTTCTCGGATCGCTGTCCTACGACGAGCGGGAGGACTGGGGCTACCTGGAGTGGATCGCGCTGGAGGAGCGCGCCCGGGGTCGGGGTGTCGCGAGCTCCCTGGTCGAGCACTGCTGCGCCGCGCTCTTCGCGGCGGGGGCGTCCCGGATCATCACCGACGTGGAGAGCGGCAACGCGGCCTCCGCCGCGATGATGCGGCGCAACGGGTTCGCCGAGCAGGTCACGGTCACCCTCTTCGTCCGCCCGAACCCGCGGGAACACACCGCCACGGCCTCGCACTCCGCCCAGGATCCGGCCCGCTCCCGGCTGCGCCGCGCCGCCCGGGCGAGCGGTGGCGCCCCGGTCACGTAGGCGTGCGGCCCGGTCGCGTAGGCGTCCGGTCCGGTCACGCAGGCGTCCGGTCCGCTCACGCAGGCCTCCGGTCCGCTCACGCAGGCCTCCGCTCCGGTCGCAGCACCCGGTCCGGCGGACCCGCCGGGCGGCAGGCAGCGCCCGGCGCGTGCGCGCGCCCCGACGTGCGCCTGCGCGCCTCCGCGCGCCCCCGCAGCGGGGATGACCCCGGACCGGAGCCGCCCCGACCATGAACTGCCGCCACCAACAGGGGCAACTCGGCCATCACGGGGGAACCATGGGACGACGCTGGCTGGTCACGGGATGCTCCTCGGGGCTCGGGTACGCACTGGCCACCGCCGCGGCCCGGGCCGGGGACGAACTGGCCGTCACCGCCCGCAAGACCGCCGACCTGGAGGATCTGGCCGCCGCCTGGCCCGGCCGCATCGTCCCGGTCCCGCTCGAACTGCGGGACGCCGCTTCCTGCGAGGAGGCCGTCCGCACCGCGGTGGAACGCCTGGGCGGCATCGACATCCTCGTCAACAACGCCGCCGTGGGCCTGTTCGGCGCGGTCGAGGAGGTCTCGGACGCCGAACTCCGCGACCAGTTGGAGACGCTGGTCGTCGGCCCCTGGCGGCTCGCGCGGCTCGTGCTGCCGCTGATGCGGGCCCAGGGGCACGGCCACATCCTCAACGTCTCGTCCGTGGTCGGCCGGCTGGCCTTCCCCGGGCTGGCGGCCTATACCGCCGGGAAGCACGCCCTGGAGGGCATGAGCCGGACCCTCGCGATGGAGGCGGCTCCCCACAACATCCGAGTCACCGTCGTCGAACCGGGCATGTTCGCGACGCGCTACGGCACCTCCATGGCCGAAGCCGCCCACCGGGTCCCCGCCTACGACGCCACCAACCGCGAGATGCTCGAAGGGGCCCGGGGCCTCGCGGACAGTCCCGAGACCGGACGCCCCGAGTACTTCGCCGCGCAGGTCCTGGACATCGTCGCCGCCGAGGGCCCCACGCCCCTGCGGATCCCGATCGGCGACGATGCCTACGGTTACATCGACGCGTCGGAGGAGGCGGACCGCGCCGATCACGCGGCGGCCCGCCTCCTCGTACAGGGCCCGCCCCAGGACTGACCGACGGGCCGCGGGCCATCGGGGCAGCCGGTGGTCGGGTCGGGTCAGGTCAGGTCAGGTCGGGTCGGGTCGGGTCGGGTCGGCGAATCCTCAGCACCCGCCTCCGGAGGGTCGGATGCAGGCCAGAATCGTCCGAAATTCGATCATCTTAGTGGAAACCGAGCTGAGAGCGGATTCGTTCGAACAGGTGCCAGAACCCTCAAGGGGCCCTGACCGAGCGGAAATTCGGGGCCCCGCCCAAGGAGTCATACCGTGCGCTTCCTCTTCACCGGCCCCGCTTCGGTGGGCCATCTGTTCCCGATGGTGCCGACCGCCCAGGCCCTCCAGGCCGCCGGGCACCAGGTGTTGTTCGCGGTCTCGGCACCGTACGACCAGATGCGGCAGGCCGGTCTGCCCACCGTCGAGATCGGTGACGGCTCGACGCTGATGGACACCTTCAAGCGCGCCCAGAACGGCTCGGACCTCCAGTTCGTCACGGACGGCAACAGCCCCGAGGACACCGAGCGGCTCGCCGCGGCCGGCTTCGCCGAGCACGGCCGGGTCACCATCGACGACCTCCTCGCCCTCGCCACCGCCTGGCGGCCGGACGTCATCGTCCACGCCGCCTTCCAGGCCGCCGCGCCCCTGGTCTCCGCGGCCCTCGGCATACCGGCCGTGGTCCACAACTTCGGCGTGATGTCCGGCTTAGGCATGGTCGGCCGGCTCGGCGGCCTGCTGGCGGACGAGTACGCGGCCCGCGGGATCGAAGGCCCGGCCACCCACACCGTCCTCGACGTCGTGCCCTCCTCCCTGGGCGGGGACGGCACCGGCTGGCGCGTCCGCTACGTGCCGCACAACGGCGGCGGCTCGGTTCCGGGCGATCTCGTGGCCCGTGGCTCCCGGCCCCGGATCGCCGTGACCCTCGGGACCGTGGTGACCGCGTTCGCCGGGGTCGACCCGGTCGCCCGGGTCATCTCCGAGGCCGCTTCCGTCGACGCCGATTTCCTGCTCGCGGTCGGTGACATCGACCTGAGCCCGCTCGGCACGCTTCCCGGCAACGTCCGGGCGCTGCCCTGGGTGCCGCTGGCCCAGCTCCTGGACACCGCGGACGCGATCGTGCACCACGGCGGCGCCGGGACCATGCTCACCGCCGCCGCTCTGGGCGTCCCGCAGCTGATCCTCCCGCAGGGCGCGGACCACTTCATCAACGCCGAGGCCGCCACCGGCCTGGGCTTCGCCCTGCGCACGACCGGCGCCGAGGTGGACGCCGCCCTGCTCGGCCGGCTGCTCACCGACGAGGCCCTCCGCAAGGGGGCCGCCGCCACGCGGTCCGAGATCGTCGCGCTGCCTTCGCCCACCGACCTCGTCGCCTCCTTCGAGGCCATCGGATAGCAAGATCGGCTGGGCGGGACGGCCGCCTGGGCGTGCGGCCGGTTCACTCGCCGGTGAGCACCCGCAGCTTCGGTGTAGCCACGGCCATCGCGAGGCCGGCTGCCAGCGCGAGGCCGCCGAGGGCGATGTAGAGGGCGGCGCCGGTCAGGTGGGTGGCGACCTGGCTGCCGATGGCGTCGCCCGCCGCGGCGGCCAGGAAGAAGAGGCCCACGAGCTGGGACCCGGTGCCGGCCGGGGCCAGCTTGTGGCTGATCGACAGTCCGGTGGGGCAGAGGAACAGCTCGCCCGTGCTCAGCAGGACGTAGAGGCCGACCAGCCAGAGCAGGGAGATGTGGGCGTTGCCGGCGGCCTGGCCGGCGGCAACGGCGAGCAGGAGGAAGGACAGTCCGCCGAGGACGAGTCCCGTGGAGAACTTCGCCGGGGAGGAGATGCGCACCTTGCGCCACACGTACGCGAGGACCCCGGCGAAGGCGATGGTCATGACGGGGTTCAGGGCCGCCTGCCAGGTGACGGGGATGCCCTCCATGTCCACGTGGTCCGCGGCGAACAGCTGCACGTGGACGCGGCCAGGTCGAAGATGCAGAAGAAGGCGACGGCCGCCGCGAACAGCCGCGCGTAGGCGCGGATGCCCGCCCGT
Organism: Streptomyces sp. GL_141; assembly: GCF_057834385.1. Taxonomy (NCBI): domain Bacteria; kingdom Bacillati; phylum Actinomycetota; class Actinomycetes; order Kitasatosporales; family Streptomycetaceae; genus Streptomyces; species Streptomyces sp. GL_141. The sequence continues at coordinate 8,557,939 of NZ_CM174402.1, read as the reverse complement.
CCCCGCGCGTCGAGGTCCGGGCGGCGCAGCAGGGTGACGAGGTAGCCGACCGGTACGACGACGGCCAGGACCGCGAACGCGGTGAGTGCGTGGGGCAGGGTCAGTGTGCCGGTCGCCCGGGCGGCGGCGACCGCCGCGAGGAGGCCGGCCACGCAGCACAGCGCCCGGGCGGCCACCGTGCGCGCCTCGGCGCGGGTGAGCGGGCGGCCGGGTGCGTCGGCGGCCTCGCGGAGGCTGCCCGAGGCCTGGAAGACGCACAGGCTGACGGCCATGGCCACGGCCGCCGTGGCGAAGGCGACGTTCCAGCCGAAGTGCAGTCCGAGCCAGCCCACGAGGAGGGTCGAGGCCAGGCCGCCGACGTTCACGCTGGCGTAGAACTTGCTGTAGGCCGCGTCCCGCTCCTGGTCGGTGCCCTGCGCGTACAGCTTTCCGACCAGGGCGGTCATGTTGGGCTTCTGCAGGCCGGTGCCGACCGCGATGAGGACGAGGCCGGTGTAGACGCCGGCCGCTCCGGCCTCGAAGGCGAGCGCGATGTGTCCGGCCAGGATGGCCACCCCGCCGGTGAGGGCGGTCTTACGGGCGCCGAGCAGCCGGTCGGCGATCCAGCCGCCCGGCAGGGCGGTGAAGTAGCAGGCGGACAGGTAGGCGCCGACGAGGGCGACCGCCGTGGTCTTCGACATGCCGAGGCCGTGGGCGGTGTCGATCAGGAAGAGCGCCAGTACCGCTCGCATTCCGTAGAAGGACCGCTAAGGAGAACCGCTCCGCTGCTTCGCTCAGGCACAGCGGCAGCAGACCCGTACGGGTGCGGTTCTCTGCGATCACCTCCGTCCTCTGTTCCGTGGACGTCGACATCGTGGTGTTCCAGCCTCTCGGGGTGGGTGCTCCGGCTGTTACGACTCCTTCCAGCCAACACCCCGGAGGGCGGCCCGCACACCGGCCGAAAGGCCGGAGCGGTCCACGCGAGACCCGGGTCCAAAGTCCCGGCCCGGCACCCGGCACCCGGCGGGCGGCCGCCGGGTGCCGGGCCGGGGAGGGCCCGCGTCAGGCCTTCATCTCGTACGCCCCCGCCAGGGCCTCCACCCGCGCCCACACGCGCGCCGAGCGGTCCGCGTCCACGGCCGGGCGGCGGACCGCGTCCAGGGCCCAGGCCTGCTGGTCCGCGGTGGCGGAGTCCTTGCCGTGCAGTTCGACGGCGTGCGCGGAGAAGTCCCGTACGAGGACTCCGAACAGCTCGTCGAGCACGTCCTCGTCCAGACCGGTCAGCCGGGCCTGCTCCAGGACGAGCTGCCCGTGCACGACCAGGGCGAAGAGCTGGCCGACCGCCAGGAGGAGGTCGAGGTCGCGGCTCTGCCGCTCGTCGGGGGCGGCGGTCTCGACGAACGTGCAGAGGGCATCGGCCTGGGCGCGGAACCGGGCGACGTTGGGCACGGCGGCGTACGCCTCGTAGGCCGGGCGCCAGTCGTGGAACCGTACGGATCCCAGACCCCGGGCCGGGCCCTGCCGGAAGAGGAACCCGTCGTCGGCCGCGTCGAGGCGGGTCGGGACGGGGGCGTAGTCGGCCGGTTCCAGCAGGTGGTTGCGCATGAACTTGAGGATGAGCGCCAGGTTGACGTGGACCGTGCCCTCCAGCTTGGGCAGGCCGCGGATCTCGACGGCCGCCTGGGCGAAGTAGGTGTCCTTCTCGAAGCCCTTGGCCGCGATGACGTCCCACATCAGGTCGATGACCTTCTCGCCCTCCGTGGTCACCTTCATCTTGGTCATCGGGTTGAAGAGGAGGTAGCGGCGGTCGTCGGGGCCCGCGGAGCGGAAGTAGTCGACGGCCCGGTCGCTGAACAGCTTCATCCCGACGAGGCGGACGTACGCGTCGGTCAGCTCGCGGCGCACGTGCGGGAAGGCGGTGACGGGGCGGCCGTAGAGGATGCGGCCCTGGGCGTGGGTGACGGCCTCGTACATCGCGTGCTCGCAGATGCCGATCGAGGCGGTGCAGAGGTTGAACTTGCCGACGTTGACGGTGTTCAGGGCGGCGTCGAAGGCGGCGCGGCCGGTGTGCAGGACGTCCTCGGCGCCGACCGGGTAGTCCGTGAGGCGGAACTCGCTGACGTACTTGGAGGAGTCGACCACGTTCTTCACCACGTCGTACGCGGGGTGGCGGCTGTCCGCGGCGAAGAAGACGTAGCCGTCGGGGCCCTCGACGTCGGTGCGGCGGCCGAAGACGGAGACGAGGCCGGCGGCGTTGCCGTTGCCGATGTAGTACTTCGAGCCGGTGGCCCGGAAGCCGCCGTCGGCAGCGGGCTCCAGCAGCATGTCGGTGTTGTAGATGTCCGCGCCGTGGGTCTTCTCGGACAGGCCGAACGCGAACACCTCGCCCGCGTCGAGGAGCTGCGCGGCGCGGTCGCGGGCGGCGGCGTTGTCGCTCTGCCAGACGGGGCCGAGTCCGAGGATGGTGACCTGCCACGCGTACCAGTAGTCGAGGCCGTAGAAGCCGAGGATCTCGTTGAGGGCGGCGATGCGCGCGGTGTCCCAGCGCTTGTCGGGCCCGTCCTGGCCGGCGGCCGGCTCGGGGGTGAGGAAGGTCGCGAAGAGGCCCTCCTTCGCGGAGAACGCGAGGAAGTCCCCCAGCCAGGCGCGGGTGCGGTAGTCCTCGATCAGCCGGCGCTTGCCGCGCTCCTCGAACCAGTCGACGGTCGCGCGCAGCAGGCGGCGGGTCTCGGGGTCGAAGTGCGCGGGGTCGTAGGTGCGCGGGTTGAACAGCAGCTGGTCGCTCATGGGCGTTCGCCTTCCGGTCGGAGGATTCGGAGGATGAGGGGTGACGAAGGAGGGGGAGGAGGAGGGAGGGCTCGGCGGCGCCGGGTCAGGAAGGGGCCAGGCCGTGGAGGGTGGCCAGGACGTCCTCCAGCCAGGCGAGCTGCATGCGCTCGTAGGCGATGCCGCCGCGGAGCACGACGTGCTGGAGTTCGCGCCCGGCGTCGGAGGGGTCCGGAGCCGGCGCCTGCGGTCCGGTGAAATCGCGGAGCTCGCCCGCCAGGTAGTGCGTGAGCCGGTCGGCGTGCGTCCGGTGGTGCCGCTCGACCTCGCGGATCAGGGCGGCCGGATCGTCGAAGGCCGCGCCGCGGATCTTCACGGCGAGCTCGTGGCGGACGGTGTCGGCCTGGATCGGCTCGTGGAGCCAGGCCGAGAGGGCGGCGCGGCCGGCGGCCGTGACGGAGTACTCCTTCTTGTCCGGCCGGGTCCGCTGCGGCACTTCGCGGACGTCGAGCCGTCCGTCGCCCTCCATCCGGCTGAGCACGCGGTAGATCTGCTGGTGGGTCGCGGTCCAGAAGTAGCCGATGGACCGGTCGAACCGGCGGGCCAGCTCATATCCGGACCCCGGCTGCTCCAGCAGGGAGACGAGGATCGCGTGCTCAAGTGCCATGCCCTGATCTTTCTATGCAACTCGTTGCATAGACAAGCGCCGCCGCGAGGGTGAGACACGGCTCACCCGCGCGCTCGGTTAGGGTCGGCGGGACAGCGCATCGCATCCCGTCGCGTCGCGAACCGACGCACCATCATGAGGAGCAACCGTGAGCCAGCCGGCGTCCACCGCCCTGCAGCAGGAGATCGCCCGGGAGCTCCTGGTGGCCGAGAGCTTCGACGCCCAGCGGGAGATCGAGCGCCGGGTGGCGTTCCTCGCCGAGCGGCTCACGTCCACCGGCCTGCGCTCCCTGGTGCTCGGGATCAGCGGCGGGGTGGACTCCACCACGGCCGGCCGGCTCTGCCAGCTCGCCGTGGAGCGGGTCCGGGCGGCCGGGCACGAGGCGACCTTCTACGCCATGCGCCTGCCCTACGGGGTCCAGGCAGACGAGCGGGACGCGCAGCTCGCCCTCGGTTTCATCAACGCCGACCGGGTGCTGACCGTGGACGTGAAGCCCGCGAGCGACGCGGCGCTGGCCGCCTCGCTGGCCGGCGGGACCGTCTTCCGGGACGCCCACCACCAGGACTTCGTGCAGGGCAACATCAAGGCCCGCCAGCGCATGATCGCCCAGTACGCGGTGGCCGGCGCGCACGACGGCCTGGTCGTCGGCACCGACCACGCCGCCGAGGCGGTCTCCGGCTTCTTCACGAAGTTCGGGGACGGGGCGGCCGACGTGGTGCCGCTGACCGGGCTGACCAAGCGCCGGGTGCGGGCCTGCGCCGATGCCCTGGGCGCGCCGGCGGAGCTGGTCTGGAAGACGCCGACGGCGGACCTGGAGACCCTCGACCCGGGCAAGGCAGACGAGGACGCACTGGGTGTCACGTACGACGAGATCGACGACTTCCTGGAGGGCAAGCCGGTCGGGGAGCGCGCCTTCGACACGATCGTCCGCCGCTACCGCCTGACCGAGCACAAGCGGCAGCTGCCGATCGCGCCGTAACGGCCGTCCGCGTCGGGGGCGGCGGGCGTGAAGTCCGCCTCCTCCGGGTACTGGTCGGTCACGGCGAGCACCACCTTGCCCGGCAGCGTCCAGGCGCTGCCGTTCACACCCGAGGAGTCCCCGTGGCCGTCCTCAGCACGATCCTCGTCATCCTCGGCGCCTGGTGCGCCGCGAGCGTGGCCACGGCCGCCCTGTACACGGCCCTGCGCCGCCGCCACGTCCGCCGGCAGCGGGCGGCGGCCGCGCCGGGCGCCGTGCGTGCGGTACGGGGCTCCGGGCCGGGCGCACGGGCGGGTCGGCCGGGCCGTCCCGGCAGCGTCCACCGGCACCGCCGCCACTACCGACTCCACCGGCGCCGCCGGGCCCCTCACCCGTCCGGCCGTTCCGGCTGGGGCCGCCGGGTCCCACCGCCGGATCTCCAGGCGGGCTGAACATCACGATCCGTGTTTGGCTGACTGCATGACGTCCGCCAGCGGAACCCCATCCGGCCCGATGCCCGACGCCGCACCCCGGCCCGCGGGCGGCGTACCGTCGGCTCCGCCCGCCCCCCGGCGCTGGTGGGCGCTCGCCGTCATCGGGCTGGCTCAGCTGATGGTCGTCCTCGACGCGACGATCGTGAACATCGCCCTCCCCTCCGCCCAGCGCGATCTGGGGATGTCGGACGGCAACCGGCAGTGGGTGATCACCGCCTACTCGCTGGCCTTCGGCGGGCTGCTCCTGCTGGGCGGGCGCATCGCGGACCTCATCGGGCGCAGGCGGGCGTTCGTCATCGGCCTGAGCGGTTTCGCCGTCGCCTCCGCCCTGGGCGGCGCGGCGGGCGGACCGGGCACGCTCTTCGCGGCCCGGGCGCTGCAGGGCGTCTTCGCGGCGCTCCTCGCGCCGTGCGCGCTGTCGCTGCTGGCCACCACCTTCGACACTCCGAGGGAACGCGCCAAGGCCTTCGGCGTGTTCGCCGCGATCGCGAGCGGCGGCGGAGCCGTGGGCCTGATCGCGGGAGGCCTGCTCACCGAGTACCTGAACTGGCGCTGGTGCCTGTACGTCAACGTGGTCATCGCCGCGATCGCGGTCATCGGCGCCTTCGCCGTGCTGCGCGGCACGGGCCGTACGGGAGCCAGGCTCGACGTCCCTGGAGCGGTCCTCGGCTGCGGCGGGCTCGTGGCCATCGTCTACGGGCTGAGCGAGGCCGAAGCGCGCGGCTGGTCCGACGGCCTGGTCCTCGGCCTCCTCGTCAGCGGGAGCATCCTGCTCGCCGCCTTCGGCTGGTGGCAGACGCGGGCGAGCGACCCCATGCTCCCCCCGCACATCATCAGGGACCGGACGCGGGCCGGCTGCCTCGTCACGATGGCGCTGGCCACCATCGGCCTGTTCGCGCTGTTCCTGTTCATGACCTACTACTTCCAGCTCGTCCTCGGCTACTCCCCCGTCAGGACCGGGCTGGCCTTCCTCCCGATGACCCTGGCGATCATCACCGGTGCGACCCAGGTCTCCGCGCGCTTCCTCGACCGGCTCGCCCCGCGCCTGCTGATCGTTCCCGGGCTGCTCCTGGCCACCCTGGCGCTGGTCCTGCTGACGCGGCTGACGGTCGACTCCTCGTACGCGACGCACGTGCTCCCCGCCATGCTGGTCCTCGGCTTCGGCATGGGCCTGGTCTTCATGCCCGTGATGTCGACGGCCACCCAGGGCGTGGCGCGCAAGGACTCCGGAATCACCTCCGCCACCGTCAACACGGCCCAGCAGGTGGGCGGGGCGATCGGGACGGCGCTGCTCAACACCATCGCGAGCACGGCCGCGACGGCGTACGTCGCCGCGCACCTCGCGGGACCGGCGCAGGCCGCCGACGGCGCCACCGCGTCCCCGGCGCAGCGGTTGATCGAGGCCCAGGGGGTGGTGCACGGCTTCGGGGTCGCGCTCTGGTGGGCGGCCGGCATCATGCTCCTGGGCGCCGCCACGGCCGCCGTCATGGTCACCGCACCGGCGCCCGCGCCCCGTCGCGAGATGCGGGGCGCGGCGGTCGCGGCCCCGACGCCCTGACGGGGCGCGGTTGACCTTCGGGGCCTGTGAGGTCGGCGGACCCGGTAGGACCTACGGGGCTTGCGGGCCCGGCCGCGCGGCCGGCGGGAGCAGGGTCGTGGCGATGCCCGCGAGCACCGCCGCGAGGCCCGCTTCGAAGCCGGCGTCCTGATCGCGGAACATCTCCGGGCCCGCCTCGGCCGTCAGCGGGTAGCCGGCGAGCCGTTCGGCGCGGGCCTCCAGGTCGTAGCCCTCGCCGTCCGATCCGGGCAGCGGGCCCATCGACTGCTCCTCGATCACGTACCCGATGGTGTAGCTGTACGCGGTGAACCAGGCCCGGGCCGCCCCCGCGGCCGTGAAGCCGCCCGCGACGAGCGTCCGCAGGTGGGCCTCCATCGGAGCGGCGTAGCTCATGTCGGTGAAATGCGTACCGCTGTAGACCTTGGCTCCGTCCCGGTAGCGCAGCAGGTGCCCCCTCAACCCCCGCATCGCGGCCTCCAGCGCCTGGGACCAGTCGCCGGGCGGACGGGCCGCGTCCAGGTCCGCCGTCATCCTGCGGAACATCTCGGTGGCCATCTCGTCGAGCAGCGCCTGCTTGTCCTTGAAGTGCCAGTACAGGGCGGGCGCCTTGACGTCCAGCTCCTTGGCGATGGCCCGCAGGGTGAGCCCGTCCAGGCCCACGTCTCCGAGCAGCCGCAGGGCGGTGGCCGCCACCGTCGCCCGGTCGAGCCGGGCCCGTTCGGGTTTCGCTTCTCGTTCTTCTCTCACCACCTTGACAACTTAACAGCGTTAAGCACATTCTCGTACCCATGACCGCACTTAACAGCGTTAAGGAAAACGGGGCTCCCGACGTGCTCGTCGTCGGCGCCGGCCCCACCGGACTGGCCCTGGCCCTGGACCTCGCCCGCCGCGGCGTCCACGCCCTGGTCGTCGAGCGGGCCGAGAACCTCTTCCCCGGCTCGCGGGGCAAAGGGCTCCAGCCCAGGACCCTGGAGGTCTTCGACGACCTCGGCGTGGGGGACGCGGTGCGCGAGGCGAGCGCCCACGCGCCCATCGGGCAGATCTGGCAGGACGGCCGGCCCGTGGGCGAGCACGACATGCTCGGCGACAGCGGTGTCGGCGGCCCCACGGACACCGAGCCGCATCCGCGCGCCCGGCTCCTGCCCCAGTGGCGCACCCAGGAGATCCTGTTCGAGCGCCTCACCGGGCTGGGCGGCCGCGTCCGCTTCGGCACCGCGCTGACCGGCTTCGACCAGGACGCCGACGGGGTGAGCGCGCACCTCTCGGACGGCAGCACGCTGCGCGCCGCCTACCTGGTCGCCGCCGACGGCGGACGCTCCACCGTCCGCAAGGCGCTGGACATCGGCATGACCGGCGAGACCGTGGATCCCGCCCCGATGGTCGTGGCCGACGTCCGGCTGCGCCCCGGAGCCCTGGACCGCGACCACTGGCACCTGTTCCCGGGCCCGGACGGCGGCTTCGCCGCGCTGTGCCCGCTGCCCGGCACCGACGAGCACCAGTTCGTGGCGCGGACGGACGATCTCGACGTCCCGGCCGCGGTCGCCGCCCTCACCCACCTGAGCACGCAGGACGTCACCGAGGTCCGGTGGGCCTCCGACTTCAGGCCGCGCGCCGCCATGGCCGACCGGTTCCGCGCCGGCCGCGTGCTGCTCGCGGGCGACGCGGCGCACGTGCACTCCCCCGCCGGCGGCCAAGGCCTCAACACCAGCGTGCAGGACGCCTACAACCTCGGCTGGAAGCTCGGACAGGTGCTGCGCCACGGCGCGGATCCCGCGCTCCTGGACACCTACGAGGAGGAACGCCAACCCGTCGCCGCGCACGTACTGGGCCTGTCCACCCGGATCCACCGCGGCCAGGAAGAGCGCGGCGGCGCCACCCGCCAGCTCGGCCTGGGCTACCGGGGCGGCCCCCTCTCCCAGGGAGCCGCGGGCGCCCTGGAGGCCGGGGACCGCGCCCCCGACGGGCCCTTGCCGGACGGCCGCAGGCTCTTCGACCTGTTCCGCGGACCGCACTTCACCCTGCTCGCCGTCGGCACCGACGCCGAACTGCCGCCCCTGAGTCAGGAGTTCCTGCACGTCCACCGGATCGCCCCGTACGAGCCGTACGGCAAGGGCCTCTTCCTGATCCGCCCCGACGGCTACGTCGGCTGGGCGGCCGACGACGCGACCGGCCTACCCGCCTACCTCACCCACCTGACCCACCCCGCCCCACCCACACCGGGGAGCTGATCGCTTTTACGCGGCCGGGGGATTGCGCGAACACCGAGATCCCGTCCGGCCTTTCGGCTGAACGGGAGCTCGGGATGTGCGGCGCGAGCTGCTCGGGGACCGGCGGGGTCAGCGCAGGGTGGGGATCACGTCGTTCGTTTCGTCGGCTGTCGGCGGGGCCGTGGTGCGGCGGGCGAGGGGCTCCGGGGGTGTCTCGTCCGCGCAGACCGTGCCCCGGGCGGGCAGGGCCAGGGTGGCCAGGTAGTCGTTGACGAGGGCGCTGACGCACGCGCTCCGGTTGTAGGCCGTGTGGCCCTCGCCGGAGAAGGTCAGGAGCCGCCCCGCGTCCAGCGTCCCGGCCAGCGCCACCGCGTCCTGGTACGGGGTGTCCGGGTCCCCGGTGGTGCCGAGGACCAGGATCGGGGCCGAACCGGCCGCCCGGTAGGAGCCCTCGTAGCGGCTGGGGCGTTCCGCCTGCCACTGCGCGCAGGTGGGCGCGTGGTTGTGGTCGTAGGTGGGCGGTCCCAGGCCGATGGGCGGACCGAGCAGGGGCGCCGAGGCGGCTTCCGCGCCGACCAGGGCCCCCAGGAGAAGGCGGCCGGCCGGGTAGACACGGTCGGCGCACTCGACGGCCAGGTTGACGTTGAGGAAGTCGAAGGACCCCGGTGAGGGGGGTGAGAGGAGGAAGGAGGTCTTGTGCGCTTGGGCCAAGGCCAGGGCCTCTCCCAGGTAGGGCCAGATCTCCTTGCCCGAGTTGATGTTGAACATCAGCCGGTAGGCCAGGGTGTAGCCGGTGGCCGGGCGTCCGCTCGCGGTGATGACGGGATCGGCGTCGAGGTCCCGCTTGAGCTGTTCGAAGGCCTGGTGGGGCCGGCCCGCGCCGAATCCGCAGGCGGTGGCGTTCTGTGCGCACCAGTCGAGGAACCGGCCGACCGCCGCGTCCAGGGCGGTGAACTGCGCGGCGTCGTAGGCATAGGGCACGTCGGCGTAGCGGCGCGGATCGTAGGCCCCGTCCAGGACCATGGCGCGCACCCGCCGCGGGAACTGCGCGGCGTACACGGTGCCGACGTAGCTGCCGAAGGAACGGCCGTAGAAGGTGAGCGTCTCCTCGCCGAGGGCCTGGCGCAGCAGGTCGAGGTCCTTGGCGTTGGACGCGGTGCCGATGAACGGCACGAGGCCGCCGGCGCGTTCCCGGCAGGCGGCGGCGAACTCCTGGCCCTGCCGGACGGCGGTCCGCAGGGCGCCCGGTCCCGGGACGCCGCGCGCGGCGTCGACGGCGGCCGAGTACTCCGTGTCGTTCCAGCACTCCACCTGGCCGCTGCGGGCCACGCCCCGCATGTCGTACCCGACGACGTCGAAGCCGTCGCGGAGGGCGGCGGGGAGTGCGGCGTAGCTGTTGCGGGCGAAGTTCACGCCCGAGTTGCCGGGGCCGCCGGGGTGCAGGACGAGGACGCCGGTGCGGTGGGCCGGGTCGGCCGCGAGCCGCCGGGTGACGGCCAGCGCGATCGTGGTTCCGGTGGGCCTGCGGTAGTCGAGCGGTACCTGTGCGGTCGCGCACTCGAAGCCGTCGCCCTGTCCGTCGGAGCAGGGTCCCCAGGACAGGACGGGCACGGGCGGGGCGGGCAGGGCGGTGGCCGTGGCGGCCCCGGGCCGGGCTCCGAGCAGCGCGGTGACGGCGATCAGGACGAGGGTTATCCCCCAGACCACTCGCTTGCGCGCATCGTCGGCCAAACGGGTCTGCATGCGGTGAACTCCCTTGATGGCGGGTCGACTGCAGGGGCGCGCAGGGGCTCCGGGGGGAAGGGTGTGGCGCCCGCGCTCGGCTGAGCGGCAGGTTCAGGTTCCCATCCGTGGGGCGGGCGGGATAGACGGCGGGCCCGACGGGATGCGGAACGTACGGCCCCGGCCTGCGGGTTCGGCCTGCCGGTTCGGCCCGCACACCGGCCGGGCCGTCCCGCTGGGCCGAGCGGATGACCGCGGGCCCGGCCGCCGGTTCGGCTTCACCGGGTTCGCGAGGCCGGCGCGGGAGCGTGGGCCGGGATGGCGGGGCGGGATGGCGGGGCGGGCGGCCGTGTCAGGCCGTGCCGGTTCCCGTGTTCCACACCGGGCGGAGCCGTTCGGCGGCGGCGCTCGCCTGGTCGAGGCCCGCCCGGTACGCCGGCTCCCAGTGCGCCAGGTCCTGGAGGTCCGGTCCGAACGCCCGCACGGCGTCCGGATCCGGCGCGAGGGTCACGACGCTCCGCGCCCCGGCGTGCTCGGGCTGCTCCTCGAGCGGCGCGCGGGGGAACAGGTGCGCCAGGGGCTCCACGAGGACCAGCGTGCGTGCCCCGGCCGCGAGGTCGGCGTTGGTCCCGGCGCGCAGGGCGCCGTCCATGTACCGCCGCCCTCCGATGGCGACGGGCGGCTCGGCTCCGGGGAAGGCGCTGCTCGCGGCCACGGCCCGCACCAGCGGGACGCCGCTCGTACGGTCCCACACCACGGGCTCTCCGGTGGCCGCGTCCACCGCGGTGATCAGCAGCCGGCGGTCCGGCCAGCCGCCGTGGCCGATCAGTGCGGCCCGGCCCGCGAGCAGCGCCCGCTCGGCGTCGGGGCCGGATGCCGATGCGGCGTGGTCCAGGGCGATCCGGCCGACCCGGCGCCGGGCCTCTCCCGGGTCCAGCCCGGCTTCCCCGAGCACGGCGAACACGGAGCCCAGCCGGGCCGCGTCCGCCTCGGCTCCGGGGGCGGCCGGACCGGTCCGGGCTCCGGGGGCGGCGAGCCGTCCGGGGTCCTGGCCGGTGGCCAGCAGGGCGCCGACGATCGCACCGGCCGACGTGCCGACGACGAGGTCGGCGCCGCCGAGATCGACCCCGGTGCGGCGCAGTCCACCGGCCAGGCCCGCCATCCAGGCCGTGCCGACCGGGCCGCCCGGTCCCAGTACGAGTGCCCGCTCCGTGGTGGCTCCGGTGTCAAGGTTCACGGGGTCCGCCCCTCGTCTCATGCCGTTCACGCCGTGCGTGCCGTCAGGTGACGGCCGACGGGGCCGACGGTAGGACCTCGACCTCACTTGAGGTCAACCGGTCACGCGGTCAACCGGTCACGCGGTCAGCCGGTCCGGCCGTCCCCCGCGAGGAGCAGCCGCGCGGCCACCGTCGCCCCGTCGGCGCGGACCGCGGCGGCCACGTCGGCCACCCGGGCGCGGGTCTCGGGGGTCAGCGCCGTGCGCAGTGCGGCGGACAGGGACTCGACTGCCGGGACCGGGCCCTCGTGGGCGGCGCCGATGCCGAGGCAGGCGACCCGGCCGGCCCAGTAGGGCTGGTCCGCGCCCTGGGCCACCACCACCTGGGGCGCGCCGGCCAGGGTGGCGGTCGTCGTGGTGCCGGCGCTGCCGTGGTGCACGACGGCGGCCACCCGGCGGAACAACGCCTGATGGTTGACCTCGCCGACGAGGACGCAGTCGTCGCGGCCGTCGACAAGGGCCAGTTCGGCCCAGCCCCGGGAGACGACCGCACGGCGGCCCTGCGAGCGGATCGCCGCGACGGCCGCGCGGGCGACCTCGCCGGGGGCGCCCAGGGGGGTGCTGCCGAAGCCCACGTAGACCGGCGGCGGGCCGCCGTCGAGGAACTCCACCAGTTCGGCGGGGAGCGGGCGTTCGTCCGGCGCGCACCACGCTCCGGTCTGCACCACGCCGAGATCCGTCGGCTGCCACGGGGAGAGGAGCGGGTCCGTGGCCAGCCACGGGTGGGCGGTGAAGGCGTAGTCCCGGACGGAGTGCACGGGCGGCAGGCCGGCGCCTGCCCGCAGGGTGTTGAGGGTCTCGCCGAACATGGTGTGCGCGAGGGCGGCGTCCTGGTCCCACAGCGCCTGGTTGTCGGTGGCGTCCGGCGGCAGGGGGCTCCCCCGCCGCGCGGGCGGGCGGCGGTGCGGCGACGGCAGGCTGACCGGCTGGTGGCTCGCGTGCACGAAGCGGAGGCCCAGCTTCTCGGCCACGGACCGCGCGGCGGCGGTGACCGGCAGGGGGCCGGTGGCCACCAGGGCGTCCGCGCCTTCGGCCGCCGCGGCGACCATGTCGAACTGCGCGGTCATCAGGTCCGCCGCCCGCTGCGCGAGGCCCTCCGCGGATCCGGGTGTCACCGAGGTCACCAGCGGGCGCACCGGGCTGCCGGCGGGCACCGGCTCGATGCCGAGACCTGCCAGACGTACGGCGAACTCCTCGTCGGGCGGTGCGCACATCCGCACCTCCGCGCCGAGCTCCCGCAGCCGTACCGCCAGCCCCGCCATCGGTTCCACGGCTCCGCGCGACCCGTACGTCGACAACACCACACGCATTGCGGCACCTCACATTTCGGTAGGGGCGGGCGCCGTGCATTCCGGCTTCGGTCCGCGATTCTTCGCCATGTACCGGGCCTTGCCGCAAGCCCCCCTGTGCGCTGTATGTTGATCATGGTCGGGGCGCACTGCGCGACGGATCCGAGCCGGCCGTCGCCGTCTCGGGCACCCCTCCGCCCGCGGGCCTCGGAGCCGGCGCCCGCCGTGTGGATCCGCTCACACGGGAGGCGCCCCCCTCGCGCGGCCGCCCCGGACGATTCACCTCCGGCCGCCGACTCCTCGTCAGGTGCGGGGACCGGGCCTCCCGCGGCGCCCACCTGGGCCGCGACCGCCCGCACGGCCGCCTGCACCAGGAGCGCGACAGCGCCGCGAACCGCCCGGACCGGCGGGGCACGGGGCGGGATTCTCCTCGCGACCTATCGGGACAAAGCGCATCCATTCCGGTGATCGACGCGAGATGCTCCATATCACCTGATAGTCGACCCGACGGTGTGTCAGGCGCACGCCCCCGAGGCATAATCGGGCCCGGTCGTCTCCGGAAAGCGGTGGGGCCAACGGGGCACGGACCCGCCCCGCAGCCCGGTTCCGCACCCGATCGACCGACCCCCGAGGCGTTGCAGATGTCCCTGGCCAGCCGCACCCGCATCGCGGGCCTGCTCGCCGCGTTCACCGTCGGCGCCGCCGGCGTGACGACCTGGGCCTACGGGTACGAGAGCACGCCGGAGTCCGCGGCCCCCGGGGCGGGGCTGCGCCCGAGCGTGACCGGGGGCACGGTCCTCCAGGTCGTCGCACACCCCGACGACGACCTCTACTTCATGAACCCCGATCTGAGCCGCTCCATATCGACGGGCATCAAGGTCACCACCCTCTACCTCACCTCCGGCGAGGGCGACGGCCACAACGAGGCCCGCAGCCCGCACCTGCAGGACCCCGCGGGTCCCGCCGACCACGCCGCCTACGCGGAGGCCCGGCAGAACGGCATCCGGGCCGCCTACGCGCAGATGGCCACCGGCGACCGCACCAGCGCCTGGCAGCGCCGCTCCATACCCACCCTCGGCGGCGGGAGCGCCGAGGTGGACGTCCTCGTGGCGCGGCCCGAGGTCAACCTGGTGTGGATGCAGCTGCGGGAGGCCCGCACCCTGTCGGGCGACAATCCGGACAGCCTGCGCGGACTGTGGGACGGCCGGGTCCCCGCCCTGGGGGCCCAGCTGAGCTCGGGGACTCCGGTCAAGCCCGGGTTCTCGTACGACAAGGACCAGGTCGTGGAGGCCATCGCGGGGGTCTTCGCCCTGTACCGGCCGACCACCATACGGACCCAGGACCCGACCCCCGGCCGGACGCGCAACGGCGCCTTCTTCCTCGACCACCAGGACCACATATACGGCGCCCGCTTCGTGCAGGCCGCCGCCGAGCGCTACGCGAAGTCCACGGACCGGCCGCACTTCTCGGTGCAGAACTACGTGAGCTATCCCAACAGCTCGCTGCCCCCGGCGCTGGACCCGCAGGCCGCCGAGGAGAAGCTCGGCTACCTCAAGACCTACGCCTGGTCCGACCACGAGAACTGGTGCGGCAGCCCCGCCGGCTGCGGCGACCGCAAGACGGCCGCCCGGCCCGCCGGCTCCGGCTGGAGCCGGACCATCCGCTACGGCCGGGGCGACGTCACCTCCTGGATGACCGAGGGCGTGTCCGGCCGGCTGTGGGCCTTCACCGTGCTGGACGGCCGGATGGCCTACTGGACCCGCAGCGGACCCAAGGCCCCTTGGCAGGGGCCCCGGTTCCTCGACGGCACCGGGATGGACGCGGGTGCGACGGCGGTCCGGCTCCCCGACGGCAGGGTCGCGGTCTTCGCCGCCCGGACCACACTGGGCAGCACCCCCCAGGAGTACGGACGCGAGCTCGTGTACTCCGTCCAGGCCGCGCCCGACGGCGCCTTCGGCCCGTGGCTGTCGCTGGGCACCCCGGACACGGACGACGCGTCCCTCACCTCGGCGATCAGCGCACCGGCCGTGGCCCTGGACCGTACCGGCCGGATGACCGTCTACGTACGCGATTCCCGGCGCACCCTGCGCGCCAGCACGCAGTCGGCACCCGACGGCGTCTTCGGCGCGTGGGATTCCCTGGGCGGCTCGGGCCTGCAGGGCGACCCCGTCACCGCGACGGACGCGGCCGGCCGGCGCCACGTGTACGCGGCCACGGCCCAGAGCGTGCTGGCCTGGGTCCAGCCGACTCCGGACGCCGAGTTCGGCGGCCCCGTCACCACCGAGCTGCCGGCGACCACCGGGCCGCTCTCGGCGAGCGCGAAGGGCGACGGCGTCGCCCTGTACTTCCGCCTCCCCGGCACCGGCACCGTCGCCTCGAGCCTGGTCACCGCGGGCGGGACCGTACCGGAGTTCTCCGCGGTCACCGAGGCGGGCGGCGAGGGGGGCTACGGCGCCGTCGGCGTCGCGGGCGGCCTGCTCGCGGGCCGGGCGGGCGCGGGTACCGTCGGCGCATCGGACACGGACGGCGGACCGACCTGGTACGAGTCCCAGATGCACTACACGGGCGCCCCGGCGGCCCTGACCGCGCAGGACGGCACGGCCGTCGGCGCCGTTCTCGGTCTGGACGGCGCTCTGCACGTCACGACCGCTCCCCCGGCCGGCTCCGCACCGCTCGGCAGCCGTCCGCCCTCCTCCCCCTGGTACCGGGCCGTTCCGTCACCGGCGGGCGCAGCGGGCACAGCGGGCCAGCGCGCGAGCTCCGGGTGGCAGCACTGAGCGGTGCGGGCGACGATGGCGGCGGATCGCGCCGGGTCCCGGCCGAACCGCGCGGGAGGCCGGACGGAACACCGAAGGGGACGGATGACCGATCTCGCCGACTCCCCGGTGCACCGGGCCGGGCGGGCACGCCGGGCCCGGGAGCTCCTGCGCACCGAGGGTCCGGCCGCCGCCCGGATCGTGGTCACCGTGGCCGCGGCCTGGCAGGCCGCGCTGTGGCTGGGCGCCGACCAGCCGCCGGTGTTCGCGGCGATGGTCCCCCTGGTGGCCCTGCGCGGTGATCCGATGACGGCCCTGGGCACCTCGCTGCAGCGGATCCTGGGGGTCGTCGCGGGCGTGCTGATCGCCATCGGCGTCCTGAACCTGTGGCGGCCCTCCACCCTCACCCTGGCGCTGGTGGTGGCCCTGGGCCTGGGCGTCGGCATGGTCCTGCGGGCCGGCGGCACGAACAACATCCAGGTCGCGCTGTCCTCGCTGCTGGTCTTCGCCAACACCTCCCCCGATTCCTACGCCCTGGACCGCGTGTGGGAGACCGTGGCGGGCGCGGCGGTCACCATCCTCCTCGCTCCGCTGCTGTGGCCGCCCGACCCCCAGCGCGTCCTGGCAGCCGTCGCCGGCGACTGCGCCGCGCGCCTGAGCCGTTCGCTCACCGGCACCGCGGCCGTGCTGGGCGGCGGTCCGGCCGCCGCCCGCGACAACCTCACCCGGGTGCACGCCCATGTCGAAGCGGTGCACGCGGGGGCCGCCCGCGCCCGTGACGCCGAACGCGCCCTGCGGTTCAACCCCTTGCGCCGCCGTCAGCGCGGCACCGTACGCCTGCGGGCCGAGCGCATCGCGACCGCCGACGGGCTCGCCGTGCACGTGGCGACCCTGGCCGGTGAGGTGGACGCGTTCACCTGCCGGGACGACCTCGCGGCGGAGCTCGCGCGGGCCCGGCTCCGGGTTCCCGAACTGGCCTCGCTCACCGCGCGGGCCGTCGAGGACGCCTTGTCGGGAGACGACCCCGCGGCCGCCGTGACCGCCGCCCGCGACGGGCTGGCCGCCTACGCCCGCGCGGATCCCCGGCCCGTCGCCGTTGCCCTGCGCCGTCCCTTGCACCGGGTCCTCGACGCACTGAGCCCCGCCCTTCATGAACCCAAAGGCAGGCTTATGGAGGAGTGGCCATAGCGAACTTCCCCTTATGCTTGGCGCATGAAGACGATCGGGTTGATCGGCGGTATGAGCTGGGAGTCGACGGCGGAGTACTACCGGATCCTCAACGAGCGGACCCGCGAGCGCCTCGGCGGACTCCACTCCGCGCGCTGCGTGCTCTACTCCGTGGACTTCGCGGAGATCGAGCGGTTGCAGGTCCAGGGCCGCTGGGAGGAAGCCGGCGAGGTACTGGCCGGCGCCGCCCGGTCGCTGGAAGCGGCGGGCGCGGAGCTCCTGCTGATCTGCACCAACACCATGCACAAGGTCGCGGACCAGGTCGAGGCCGCCGTCTCCGTCCCGCTCCTGCACCTCGCGGACACCACGGCCGCCGCCGTCCGCGGCGCCGGACTGCGCCGGGTGGGGCTCCTGGGCACCGCGTTCACGATGGAACAGGACTTCTACCGGGGCCGCCTGGCCGCGGGCGGGCTCGACGTGATCGTCCCCGGCCCCGAGGCACGTGCACGCGTACACCGGGTGATCTACGAGGAGCTCTGCCTCGGCGTCGTCCGCGAGGAATCGCGTGCCGCCTACCGCCGGGTCGTCGAGGACCTGGTCGCCGGGGGCGCCGAGGGAGTCGTCCTGGGGTGCACGGAGATCGAGCTCCTCATCGGCCCCGCGGACAGCCCCGTACCGCTCTTCCCCACCGCCCGCCTGCACGCCGAGGCGGCGGTGGACGCGGCCCTGGCCCCCTAGGGCCTGTCGTCAGGCGGGGTCGAAGACGTCCTCGTGTGCGTCGTCGAGGATGAATCCGTTGTCGAAGCGCACCCGGACGGTCACTCGGAGGGGCTCCGCACGGTAGGCGGCCCACGCGGGCTCCAGACCGGCGACCTTCTCCTCCAGCTGCTTCTTGCTCTCCGCCGGCATGCCCGCGCCGTAGGCGTCGAGGAGCGACTTGAGCCTCTCGTACTCGCGGGACTCCTCGGTCTGCCGGTCGTGCTCGACCACCCGCACGACGGTGCCCTCGGTACCCGCCGCCAGGGACAGCGAACCGGCGACGGCCCCCGCCGCACCCGAAGGGTCCTCCGTCATCGCGACCCAGTCGGTCAGCCGGGTGTCGGCCGCCAGCCGCACCCGCCGGCCTTCGTTCAGCGTCATCGCTTCGTCAACTCTCCGCTCGGTACGTGCCGTGCCATTATCCGTCCCGGTCTTCACGGAGCTGCCGGCCGGCAGGGCATTGTACGAATGATCTTGGGCGGGCAGCATGGTCCGTCGACGGGGCACCGCGGCCGACGGAGGCGCGCGGCGACCGGACGGGGAAGGAACACACCGATGATCCGGCTGACGGAGAGCCCCATGACCTGGGTGGCGACCGGGGACAGCATCACCCAGGCCGCGCTGCACACCCACGGAGCCCGCGGCTGGGTCGAGCACGTGCACGAGCGGGTCCGGTGGCAGCTGAACCGGCCCACCGACATCGTGGTCAACACCGGAGTCTCCGGATGGGGCGCGACGGACGTCCTCGCGCTCCACGACCACCTCATCGGCCGGTTCGAACCGGACGTGCTGTCCGTGTCCCTCGGCACCAACGACTGCATCGCCGGCGAGGAGGGACTCCCCGGCTTCCACGAGGCGATGCGGAGGATCATCGCGGGAGCGGCTCCGCGGACCCAGGTCGTCCTGCACACACCGGTGCTGGTCGCCCTGGCGGGCCGGGAGCGGCGCGCGTCACTCCCCGCGTACTGCCGGGCCGTACGGGAGATCGCGAAGGACACCGGCGCACTGCTCGTCGACCACGAGGCCCACTGGCTGGAGCACCACGGCACGTCGGACCCGATCTCCTGGCTCGACGACGCCGCCCACCCCAACGCGGTCGGCCACCTGCACATGGCGAACCACACCCTGCGCACGCTGGGACTGGGGGAACTGAACCCGCTCTAAGTAGTCCCTTCCGGAGGGGCGGCGATGCGGTAGCCCACGCCGGGGGTCGTCGTGATGATCTGCGGACCGCCCAGTTTGCGGCGCAGGCGGCCCACGGTGACCGCGACCGTATTGGTGAACGGGTCGGCGTTCTCGTCCCACACCTGTTCGAGCAGGTCCTCGGCGCTCAGGAAGCCCGGACTGGCCCGGAGCAGCGCCTCCAGGACGGCGAACTCCTTGACGGAGAGTTCGAGGCGGGTCCCGTCCCGCAGGGCGGTGCGGTGCACCGGGTCGAGTTCGATTCCGGCGGCGCGCAGGGTGCGGGGCCGGGCCGCGGGCCTGCGGCGGGCCAGGGAGCGGATGCGCAGGATCAGTTCCGGAAAGTGGAAGGGTTTGGCGAGGTAGTCGTCGGCGCCGAGCGTGAGGCCGCTGACCCGGTCGCCGGGCGCTCCGGCCGCGGTCAGCATCAGCACCATCGCGCGGTCGTCCCGCTCCGTGATCATCCGGCAGAGCGTGTCGCCGTGGATGCCGGGCAGGTCCCGGTCGAGGACCACCACGTCGTACGCGTTGACGTCGAGCTTGGCGGCGGCGGCCAGCCCGTCGTGCGCGAGGTCGACGGCCATTCCCTGGTCGCGCAGTCCTTCGGCGACGACCTCCGCGAGCGAGCGCGCGTCCTCGACGACCAGGATCCTCACGGCGTCCCCCCGATCAGGGCGTCCGAGCCGTCCGAGCCGTTGGGGGCGTCCGCCGCCGGCACCGCGGCCGGCATCGCGGCCGGCATCGCGGCCGTCACCTTCAGTCCGCCTTCCGGCCGGACGCGGAGGTCGAGGCGGCCGCCGTGCGCGGAGACGATGGCGGCGACGATCGACAGCCCCAGTCCGGAACTCTCCTGCGAGCCGGTCCGGTCGGTGCCGAGCCGCTCGAACGGCTGCGTCAGCCGGTCCACCTGCTCCTGATCGAGGACGCTCCCGCCGGTTTCGACGACGAGGCGGGCCCAGGGGGCGTCGTCCTCGGTGGTGATCCGGATCCAGCCGCCCCCCTGGTTGTGCACGATCGCGTTGTCGATCAGGTTCTGCACCAGCCGGGACAGCAGCGCCGGGCTGCCCCGTGTCCACGCCCGGGGCGTCAGCCCGTGCTCGACGGTCAGGTTCTTCTCCGCGACGGCGGCGGCCCTGGCGGCCAGCGCCTCTCCCGCCAGCTCGGCGAGCGATACGGGAACCCGGTCGGGCAGGACCCCGTGCTGGGCCCGGGCGAGCACGAGGAAGCCTTCCAACAGGCGGTCCACCCGGTCGAGTTCGGTACGCACCCGGCCGGCGAGCGCGACGGTCTGCGCCGCGGGCTGCGGTTTGGCGACGGCCACGTCGAGTGAAGCCCGGATCGTCGTCAGCGGGGTGCGCAGTTCGTGCGAGGCGTTGGCCACGAAGCGCCGTTGCGCGGCGAAGGAGGCCTCCAGGCGCGCCAGGAGGCCGTCCACCGTGTCCGCGAGCTCCTTGACCTCGTCGTCGGGCCCGGCCACGGCGAGCCGCTGGTCCAGGGTGTCGGCGGAGATCCGCCGCGTGGCCGCGGTGATCAGGCGCAGCGGGCGCAGGACGTGCCCGGCGAGCATCCGGCCGAGCAGGAGCGAGACGGCGGCCATGACGACGATGGCGATCAGGGAGCCGAACAGGAGCTGCCTGGACTGCTGGGCGTGGACGTCCGCGAGCTGTCGTTCGAGGTCGAGGACGTGCTGCGCGACGCCCGTGGCCGACCCGCCCGGGGGCGGCTGTCCGGGGGCGGTCACGGTCAAGTCCGAGCGGGAGAACAGGTAGATCAGGGCGATCAGCCCGATCCCGGACAGCAGGAACACCGTGGCGTAGAGAATCGTGAACCGCCGTCCGACGGTCCTGCTCCGCAGTCTGGCCATGGCTTCTCTCCCCGTCCCGTCCGATGGCGTCCAGCATGCCCCGCGGCACCTAACAGCGTCATGACAGCGACGGTTCGGACCCCGTTACGGGCGGCTGCGTAGAACCGAAGCATGCTCACACACAACGAACTCCTCCGGCAGGAGTGGACCCGCTTCCTGCGTCCGGCCCGGCTGATCTCCCTGGTCACGGCGGCCCTGATGGTCCTCGCCCTCGGCCTGCTCTACGCCTTCGGCAACCACGCCTCCTGCGCCGGCACCTGCCCGGCCGACCCCACGGGTCCGGACGGCACCGCGGTCAGCGACCAGTTCGCCTTCATGCACCGGGATCTGGGGCGCGAGGGCAGCATCACGGTCCGGATGACGTCCATGACGGGCACCATCACCTATCCGCCGCCCCACCACGACCAGATCGTCCCGGGCCTGGTGCCGTGGGCGAAGGCCGGGATCATCATCAAGGACGGGGTCCGCCAGGGTTCCTCGTACGCGGCCCTGATGGTCACGGGCGAGCACGGCGTGCGGATGCAGTACGACTACGACGAGGACATCGCCGGGAGCTCCGTCAACGGCGGCTCCGTCTCGCGGCAGGCGCCGGTGTGGCTGCGGCTGACCCGGGCGGGCGACAGCATCACGGGCTACGAGTCCTCCGACGGCGAGCGGTGGGTGAAGGTGGCCGCGGTGAAGGTCGATGGGCTGCCCGACACCGCGCAGGTCGGCATGTTCGCCACCTCCCCCGGCGACCTGACGCTGCGTCCGGTCGGCCTCGGCGGGGTCACGGAACAGGTGCGCTTCACCCAGGCCTCCGGTTCCTTCGACCACGTCGGCCTGGAGGGCGCTGCCGCGGGCGGTGACTGGCGCCCCGGGACGGTCAGCGAGATGAACACCACCGACTGGGAGAAGTACCACCAGGCGTCCGGGGCGGTGGAGAAGGACGGCACGATCACCGTCACCGGCGTCGGTGACATCGGGCCCGTGGCCACCACGGGCGGCCGCCCCGTGGAGGGGATGCTGACCGGCCTGAGCCTCGCCCTGCTCATCGTGCTCGTGGTGGCGGTGCGGTTCGCCGACGGCGGATCGGGCAGCCGGGAGGCGGGCGGCGGCGCGCCGCTCACCCGTGCGGTGTTCGGGGCGAGGGCCGTCGTCGTGGGAGCCGTGACCTTCGTGACCGGGCTGCTCTCCGTGGGCATCGTGGTTCCGGTCGGCATCGCGGTCCTGAAGTCCAACGGGGTTCCCGTCGTGGGGCTGTCCGCACTCACCGGAGCGCGGGTGGTCCTCGGCGTCTCCGCGGTGCTCGCCCTCACGGCCGTGCTCGCCCTGGCCCTCGGCGCGGTGTTCCGGCGCCGCCGGCTCGCGGTGCTCGTCGCCGTCTCGGCGGTCGTGGTCCCGTACGCCGTGAGCACCGTCCCCCTGCTGAGCGACGGACTCGCGCAGTGGCTGCTCCGGGTGACTCCGGCGGCCGGTTTCGCCGTCCAGCAGACGCTGGTGGAGTATCGGCAGGTCACCGCCCACTACGCACCGTCCGCCGGGTACTTCCCGCTGCCCTGGTGGGCCGGGGTCGCGGTGCTGTGCGCGTACGCGGCGGCCGCGCTGGCCGTGGCCCTGCGCCGCCTGCCGCGGAGCGGCGAGCGGGCCGACGCCCCGGCCGGGGCACCCGTGGGTGAGCCGGCGTAGGGCCTGTCGAGGTGGGTGACGGTGGCGGCGCGGGAGCGATGGGCTCCCGCGCCGCCGTCGTGCGTACCGCCCGTCGCGGCCGCCCGGCCGCTCGGCCGCTCGGCCGCCCCTGCCGCTGCCTAGCGGCGGACGTTCCAGTCGACGGTGGAACGCAGCGTGCGGGCGATCTCCGGGTCGCGGACCGAGGGGGTCCGGTCCTCGGCCGTGACCGACAGGGTGTGGGTGCGCAGGTCGGGGAGCCGCAGCTCCGCGACCGTCACGTCGGTCCGGCCCGCCAGTCGCTTGACCTCCCGGCCGTCGAGGTACCAGCGCACCGCGAGCTGGCGGCCGTCACTGCCGGTGAGCCGGGGTACGGCCGCCTTCGCGGTGTGCCGGGTCCGCAGGGTGCGGTCCGTCGGGGTGAGCGGGGTGACGGTCCGGGCGTGCTGGTAGAAGCCGCCGATCATCGCCTCGACGCCGGGCAGATTGAAGGGTTTGCCCAGGACCCGCATCAGCGAGTTGTCGGTGGGGCGGTGGAGCCCGGTGACGAAGTACCCGCCGCCCTCGTAGGCGCCGACGGTGCCGCCGTCGGGGGAGGTCTCGCCCAGCCAGCGGTGCCACTTGGCCCGCCGGGCGGCCATCTGGTCGGCGGACAGCTTGGAGGAGTTGGACTCGGCGGGCTCGGGACCGGTGTATTTCTCGTAGTCCGGGACACCGGGGTAGAAGTACTCGTCGGCGAGCTTGCCGAGCGAGTGGCCCGTCTCGTGGATGGCGACCTGCCCGGACTTGGCGTTGTCCGCCGAGGCGGTGGAGATGCCCTCGTAGCCGAGGGTGGCGCTGGGCTCGTTGTAGCCGGCGCCGCCGTACTTGGCGCTGTTGGCCAGGACGATGACCAGGTCGGCCTCGGGCGCCCTGGCCACGTAGGAGTCCACCTTGGGCTGGTCTATGCACAGGAGCCGCTCGATCTCCTCGCACCAGAAGTACGCGCCGAGGGCCGTGTCGCGGACGGCCGCCCGGTCGGGGTCGCCGGTGACGCCCGACTCCCGGGAGACGGCGTCGACCGTCCAGACGTTGAAGAGGTTGCGGTACGTGGCGTACGGCTCCACGGCCGTCACCTCGGCCCATTTCGCCTCGGCGTCGGTGTGGAACTTCGCCAGCTCGGCCGCCGTGTAGCCGTCGCCGATGACGACCACGTCCAGCCGGTCGGCGGTGGGGCCGTTGTCGACGAGCTTGACCACCTCGCCGTCCGCCGTCCGCTCCGCTTCGGAGAGCCGGGCGCCGGTCCCGGCCGGACGGTCCGCCCGTGCGGGCACCCGGGCGTGGCCCGAACCGGCGTCGTCTCCGCGCTCCGGACCCGGAACCTCCACCACCAGCCGGGGCGCGACCGGGGCATCGGCCGCGCGGACGGGTCCGGCGGCCAGCAGCGCGGCGGTCGCGCAGGCCGCCGCGACGGCTGCCCGCAGGACCGCCCGGGTGGCGGCCGGGCGTCTGACGTGGTGCATGAAGTCCTCCTGTGACGAGGGGAGTTAAGCAAAGATGTAAGTGCAGTGAATCGGTTGCTTAAATTAGGCGGCGCACGACGGGTGCGCAATGCCCTGCCGCCCCTGAATACTGGGCAGTTCGAGCAACCAGGGGGATCCCATGGACGAACCGGCCGAGATCGGCCGCAGGGTTCAGCGCATGCGCACCGAACTCGGCCTGACCCAACGCAAGTTGGCGGAGCCCGCCTATACCCCGGCTTATGTCTCCACACTGGAGTCGGGCAAGGTGCGCCCTTCGGAGGCCGCACTGCGCTTCCTGGCCGGGCGGCTGGGCACCTCCTACGAGGAGCTGGCCACCGGACGCCCCGCCGGGCTGGCAACCGAGCTGCGCCTGGCCCTCACCGACGCGCAGCAGCTCCTGGCCTCCGGCGCCGCGGGCGAGGCCGCCGTCCACTACCGGCGGCTGCTCGCCGAAGCGGAGGACCTCGGGCTCACCGACGAGCGGGTCGGGGCACTGCTCGGGCTCGGCGACTGCGCCCTGGAGACGGGTGAACTCCCCGCCGCCATCGGTCACTTCGAGGCGGCCGAACGACTCCTGGCCGACGAGCCGCTCCCCCGCCGCGCCCGCCCGATCCGCGGCCGCGCCGTGGCACACCTGCTCGCCGGGGAACTGCGCTACGCCTGCTACCTGCTCGAATCCACCATCGACGAGCTGGGGGCGAGCGGGCTGGCCGACCCGGAGGCGCTGGTCCTGCTCTACGCCGCCGTCATCGGGCCGTACATCGACATGGGCGCCCACGCCCGCGCCGCCCACGCCGCCGAACTCGCCCTGGCGCTGGCCCCCCGGGTCACCGACCCGGCCCTGGTGGCGGGCATGCACCGGCAGGTCGCGCGGACCTTCCTGACGGAGGGACGCGTGGCCGACGCCGACGCCTCCCTGGCCAAGGCCCAGGCGATCTACGGACAGCTACAGCTGCGGACCGATCTGGCGCACTGCCACTGGATGCGCGGCTACGTACACGCCCAGAACGGGGACCTTCCCTCCGCCGAGCGGGAATTGCGCACGGCCCGGGACATGCTCTCGGCCGGGCGGGCGGCCCTGTACACGGCGCAGGTGGAGGTCGAACTGGCCGACGTACTGCGCCGGCTCGGCCGGCACGAGGAAGCCGCCGGGCTGCTCTCGGCGCTGCTGGCCCTCGGCGACAGCCACGGCGCGGTCCACGCGGGCGGGGCGCACCGGCTCCTCGGCCTCATGGCGGAGGAGCGGGGCGCGCACGAGTCCGCCGAGGAGCACTACGTGCAGGCCCTGGCGCTGCTGGAGCGCAGCGGGGCGACGGGCGACCTCGCGGACCTGTGCCGGCTCCTGGGCGATCTGCTGCGCCGGGCCGGCCGCACCGAGGCGGCGCTGGACGCCTACCGCACGGGTCTGGGCCACCGCGCGGCCCCGGGCACGACCACCCTGGGCCCGGCACCCGCGGCGCCGGCGCTCCCGCACCATCCGCCTCACCCACACCATCCGGCGGCGCGGTAGCGGGCTAGAGGTCGATCCAGTAGCGCCGCTTGGGGCCGATCAGGGTCTCGCGGACGTCCTCCAGCACGCCGCCGTTGCCCTCGATCGTGCGGATCGAGGGCTGGTTCCCGGGGTCACAGGTGAGCAGCACCCGGTCGATCCCCAGCAGCCGGGCCTCGTGCTTGACCTCGCCCAGGGCCCAGGTGGCCAGTCCCCGGCGGCGGGCCGAGGGGCGCACGCTGTAGCCGATGTGGCCTCCCGCGTCGAGCAGGAATCCGTTCAGGTAGTGCCGCAGGTCGATGGCGCCGAGGTAATCGTCCCCCTCGGCGATCCACCAGTAGGTGGCGTGGACGCGTCCGGGTTCGAGCGGCACCGTGCGGTCCCCGTACGTCCGCAGCCGCTCCGTCCAGGCGGCGAAACCCTCCGGGCTGTCCACGTCGTCGTCGGAGCCGAGCCCGGCGCCGTCCATGTGGGCGTCGGGCCCCCATTCCTCCTGCGCGGCGAGCCAGGAGGCGTACAGACGGGGGGTGGGCGTGATCAGCTCGGGCATGACCGGACGATAACAGTCCGCGGAATCCGCCCCGGCGGGGGCGGTTGCGCACGGGCCGGCCGCAGCTTCCTCCCCTTTTAACCCATGGGCATCGTTTATATTTGGGTCATGCCCGAAATGCCCCGCGATGTGGAGGCCCAGCGCGTCCACCACGCCCTGGCCGTACCCTCGCGGCGCCGTCTGATGGCCCTGCTGCGGGAGGCGGACGGCCTGCTCGGCGTGGATGACTTGGCCGCCGCCACGGGGCTTTCGGTCGCCACCGTCCGCCACCATCTGGCCGCCTTGGACGAAGCGGGCCTGGTCGCGGCCACCGCCTCGGCCGGGCCGGGCCGGGGCCGTCCCCGGCTGCGGTACGCGGCCACCCGGCCCGATCCGGAGGAGGAACCGGCGGACACTCCCTACCGGGAGCTCGCCCAGGCCCTGGCCGAGGCGGTCGGAGGCGGCCCCGGCGCCTCCCGCGAGGCCGGCCTCGGCTGGGGGCGGCGGCTGTCCGGGAGCGGGCCCGCGGCGGAGCGGGTGTTCGCCGCGGCCGCCCGGATGGGCTTCGCACCCCGGGACGGAGCGGGACCCGACCCCGGGACCCGTCGGGTACTGCTGCATGAGTGCCCGTACCGGGAGCTGGCCCGGGCCCGGCCCGAGGTCGTGTGCGCCGTCCATCAAGGCGTCCTGGACGGCCTGCTGGAATCCAGCGGCACCACGGTGAGGCTGCTGCCCTTCATCGGCCCGGACCTGTGCGCGGCGGACCTGCGCCCGGCCTGACCCGCATCGCCGGCGGTACGGGGCCCTGGCCGGCCACAGGCCCCACCGCGGGGTTCGGGCTCATGCCCCAGGCGCGGGGTTCAGACGCCGGCGCGGTTGCGGCGGCGGTACTCGTCCGTCGGGACGCCGCCCACGCCCCAGTCCTCCAGGGCGACTTCCTCGATGAGGACGAAGGTGGTGGCCGGGTCCTTGTCGAGGACCTTGACCAGCAGGTCGGTGACTCCTGCGATGATCTCGGCCTTCTGCGACGCGGTGGCGCCTTCGCGGGTGATCTTGACGTTGACGTACGGCACGGGGGTTCCTCTTCTCTTGGCGGTGACGGTCGGGCGCGGGGGCCCGGTCGGCTCGGGTGAAGGTTGGGCGCGGGGCCCGGTCGGCTCTGGTGAAGGTTGGGGCAGGGACGGGGACGGGGACAGGGGCGTCAGATGCGACGGCCGGTGACGTGGCCGCCGTCCACCCGCAGGGCGTGGCCGGTCACGAACCCGGCGCCCGCGAGGTAGAGCACGGCGTCGGAGATCTCGGCGACCTCGCCGACCCGGTCCTGCAGGGCGAGACCGCCATAGGAGTCCACGTCCGCGGCCTCGTGCAGGGGGGTGCGGATGATGCCCGGAGCGACCAGGTTGACGCTGATCCCGTCGGCGGCGAGCTCCGCCGCGAGGCTCGTCGTCAGCGCGTGCACACCGGCCTTGCTGACCACGGGCGCGGTGGCCGGGAAGCCCGCCAGCGCGTGGTCCACCAGCACGGTGCCGATGTTGACGATGCTGCCGCCCTGGCCCTGGGCGCGCAGGGCCCGTACGACGGCCTGCGTGGTGAGGTAGGTGCCCTTGAGGTTCCCCGTCAGGTAGCCGTCGAGCTCGTCCTCCGTCACGTCGGTGAAGGGCTTGGGCTCGAAGGTTCCGGCGTTGTTGACGAGGACGTCGATCCGCCCGAAGCGCTCCAGCGCCGTGCGGACGAGCGCCTCGCCGGTCTCCCGGGCGGCGATGCTGCCCGCGACGCAGGCGGTGCGCTCCGGATGCCCGAGGAGGGCCGCGGCCTTGGCGAGACGGTCGGGGTCGCGGCCGTTGAGGACCACGTTCGCGCCGGCCGCCAGGAAGGCACGGGCGATGTCGAGGCCCATCCCGCTGGAAGAGCCGGTGACGAGGGCCGTGGTGGTGCGGGTGACGCTCATGGAAGGTGTCCCTTTCGTGGGCGGCGGCCGGGAGTTCCGGTGGCCGACACCAGAAACCTAGGAGCCCTCGATCCATAACACCACGACGGAATATGGAGCATGTGATAATCCAGCGTTATGGATGTGGACCTGCGCGACCTGGAACTCCTCGAGGCCACGGCCGAGGCCGGCTCGCTGACCGCCGCCGCCGAACTCCTCTACGTCAGCCAGCCGGCACTGAGCCAGCGGCTCACCCGGCTGGAGGCGCGCCTCGGCATGCCGCTCTTCGACCGCAAGGGCCGCCGCCTGATCCCGAACGCCGCCGGCCGCCGGCTCCTGGTCGCCGCCCGCCACGTCCTCGGCGAGCTGGAATCGGCCTCGCGCGACCTGCGGGAGCTGCGCGACGGGCGGGACCGGCGCGTGCGGTTCGCCGCGCAGTGCAGCACCACCTTCCCGTGGCTGCCGCCGGTCCTGCGCGCCTTCCGGGCGCGCGAACCGGACATCGAGGTCCGGATCGAGACCGTCGCCGACGACGCCCCGATCCCGGCCCTGCTCGCCGACCTGGTCGACGTGGCCCTGGTGACCAAGCCGGACTTGCAGATGGACCGGGTGTCCCTGACCCGGCTGTTCGAGGACGAGATGGTGGCGGTGGTGCCCGCCGGGCACCCGTGGGCGTCCCGCACGCACGTGACCGCCCGCGACTTCGACGGCAAGGACCTGGTCCTCTACGACTTCTACGACCAGAAGCGCATCCCGTCGATGCCGCTGCCGATCCCCGCCGGGGCGCGGCCCGCCCGCATCACCACGATGCCGGTGGTGACCGACCTGGTGATCGAGATGGTGGCGGGCGGCCAGGGCCTGGCCGTCCTGCCCAACTGGGTGGCTTCCCCCTACGCGGCCTCGCACGATCTGGCCCTGGTCCGCATGGGTGCGAAGCCGTTGACCCGCACGTGGTTCGTCGCCACCCGGACCGGCGCCCGCCCGCCCCACCTGGAGGCGTTCGTCGAGGAACTCGTCGGCCGCCTCGAAGCTCCACGCGTGGACTGAGGGGGATCGGCCGGCCCGGGCGCCGGATCGGCATGGGGAGGGGTCTCCTCTCGACTGGGGGATGAAGGCGTACAGGAAGGATGGGCACAAGCCCTGAACCAGTGGGAGCGCTCCCACTGTGCAGACGGGACTCAGCGCCGTCAAGGTCCGTGAAGAGTCGAAGCCCCTCCCCCATGAATTTCCTCAACTCCTCTGTTGCTTGACGCCAGTTGCCGCTACGGTCTGGCCCCAACCAGTGGGAGCGAATCCGTCAGTCGGCGCGCCGTCACCAGCGCGCCCTCGCTGCAAGGACTCGCTCATGCGACACCCCCCACGCACGTCCGCGCTGCTCACGACGGCAGCGCTCGCGATGGTGAGCTGTGCGCTCGCCGTCACGGGTACGGCCGCAGGAGCCGCGGCCTCGCCCTCGTGCACGGTGACGTACTCGGTCGTCGGCCAATGGGCCGGCGGATTCCAGGGTGCGGTCACCGTCACCAACAACAGCGCCGCGCTGAACGGCTGGAGCCTCGGCTTCGGCTTCCCGGCCGGTCAGGCCATCGGTCAGGGCTGGGGCGCCAAGTGGTCCCAGACCGGGCCGGCCGTCACCGCCGTGAACGAGAGCTGGAACGCCGCGCTCGGCACCGGCGCGAGCGTGACGACCGGCTTCATCGCCTCCTGGTCGGACGCCAACACGGCGCCCAGTGCGTTCACGCTCAACGGAGCCGCCTGCACCCCCGGCTCCGGGCCCGGACCCACCCCGAATCCCACCCCGACGCCCACGCCCACTCCAACACCCACGGGCCCGACACCCACACCCACACCCACACCTACGCCCACCCAACCGGCCTCCGGTGCTCCCGAGTTGAGCGTCACCGGCAACCGCCTCACCGATCGGAACGGTGCCACCCGACGTCTCCTCGGCGTCAACCGCTCCGGGGGCGAGTTCATGTGCGTCCAGGGCCACGGCATCTTCGACGGCCCCGTCGACGACGCCTCGGTGCGCGCCATCGCCGACTGGAAGGCCAACACCGTCCGCATCCCCCTCAACGAGGAGTGCTGGCTCGGCCTCGACAGCATCAAGCCCGAGTACCGCGGCGCGCACTACGCCGACGCCGTCAAGGGGCTGGTCGACCGGGTCCTCGCGCACGGCATGACCCCGGTCGTCGAACTGCACTGGACGTACGGCCAGTACACGGGCAATTCCTCGGGGTGCGCCGACGTCCACGCCTCCTGCCAGAAGCCGATGCCGGACGCCCGGTACAGCCCGGCGTTCTGGACCTCGGTGGCGAACACCTTCAAGAACGACCGGCGGGTCGTCTTCGACCTGTTCAACGAGCCCTATCCGGACCGGGCCACCCCCACCGCCGCCCAGGCATGGACCTGCTGGCGCGACGGCGGCACGTGTCCGGGCATCGGCTACGAGGTCGCCGGCATGCAGGACCTGGTGGACGCCGTCCGCGCGACCGGCGCCCGCAATCTCGTACTCGTCCCCGGCATCGCCTACTCCAACGACCTGAGCCAGTGGCTCAGCCACTCCCCCACCGATCCGACGGGCAATCTGGCCGCGGCCTGGCACGTCTACAACTTCAACTCCTGTGCCAGCGAAGCATGTTGGGACTCCACTCTCGCCCCGGTCGCCGCCCGGGTCCCCCTCGTGGCGGGCGAGATCGGGGAGAACACCTGCGCGCACGCGTTCATCGACCGCGTCATGAAGTGGTTCGACGACCGCTCCCTCTCGTACCTCGGCTGGACCTGGAACACCTGGAACTGCAACTCCGGTCCGGCCCTGATCACCGCGTACGACGGAACCCCCACCGCATTCGGCACCGGGCTGCGCGACCACCTGCGCGCCCTGAACTGAAAGGCATTCCACCAAAATGAGCCGCACAGCACTCGGCACGACTCCCCGCACCACGTCCCGTACGACCAGGCGCACCGCCCTGTTGGCGGCCCTCGGTCTCGTCACCGCCGCCGGCGCCACCGCCACCGTGTTCGGCACCTCCGCCGGCGCCGCCACCGCGGGCTGCAAGGTCGAGTACCAGATCACGAACCAGTGGAACACCGGGTTCGGCGCGAACGTGATCGTCACCAACACCGGTGACCCGGTCGCCTCCTGGACCCTGGAGTGGTCCTACGCGAACGGCCAGCAGGTCACCCAGGGCTGGAACGCCGCGATCAGCCAGTCCGGGGCGGCCGTGACCGCCAAGAGCCTCTCGTACAACGGGAATCTGGCCACGGGCGGTTCGACCTCCTTCGGCTTCAACGGCGCGCACGGCGGCACCAACTCCGTGCCCGCGACGTTCAAGCTCAACGGAGTCACCTGCAACGGCGCGACCGACCCGACCCAGCCGCCGACCACTCCCCCGACGACACCGCCCACCACCCCGCCCACGACACCGCCGACCACCCCGCCGCCGTCGGGCGGCAAGGCCGACAACCCGTACGCCGGTGCCAAGGTGTACGTGAACCCCGAGTGGTCCGCCAAGGCCGCCGCCGAGCCGGGCGGCACCAAGGTGTCGAACCAGCCCACCGGCGTCTGGCTGGACCGCACCGCCGCCATCGCGGGTACCAGCCGCTCGATGGGTCTGCGCGCCCACCTGGACGCGGCGCTGGCACAGAAGGGCAGCGGCGAGCTCGTCGTCCAGCTGGTGATCTACAACCTGCCCGGACGGGACTGCGCCGCGCTCGCCTCCAACGGCGAGCTGGGACCGACCGAGATCGACAAGTACAAGACCACCTACATCGACCCGATCGCGGCCATCCTCGCCGACGCCAAGTACGCGGGGCTGCGGATCGTCACCACCGTCGAGATCGACTCGCTGCCGAACCTGGTGACCAACGTGACCGGGCGCCCGACGGCCACGGCCAACTGCGACGTGATGAAGGCCAACGGCAACTACGTCAAGGGCGTCGGCTACGCACTGAACAAGCTGGGCTCGATCGCCAACGTCTACAACTACGTGGACGCGGGCCACCACGGCTGGCTCGGCTGGGACGACAACTTCGGCTCCTCCGCGGACATGTTCAAGCAGGCGGCGACCGCCGAGGGCTCCACGCTCTCCAAGGTCCACGGCTTCATCGTGAACACGGCCAACTACAGCGCCCTGAAGGAGGATCACTTCAAGATCGAGGACTCCGTCAACGGCACCTCCGTACGCCAGTCGAAGTGGGTCGACTGGAACCGGTACACGGACGAGCTCTCGTACGCCCAGGCCATGCGGACCAAGCTGGTCTCCCTCGGCTTCGACGCGAACCTCGGCATGCTGATCGACACCTCCCGCAACGGCTGGGGCGGTACGGCGCGACCGACCGGACCCGGTGCGCTGACGAGCGTGGACACCTACGTCAACGGCGGTCGCTACGACCGGCGCATCCACCTCGGCAACTGGTGCAACCAGTCGGGCGCCGGCCTCGGCGAGCGGCCGCAGGCCGCCCCGGCGGCGGGCATCGACGCCTACGTGTGGATCAAGCCGCCGGGCGAGTCGGACGGGGCGAGCAAGGAGATCCCGAACAACGAGGGCAAGGGCTTCGACCGGATGTGCGACCCGACGTACACGGGCAACGCGCGCAACGGCAACAGCATGTCGGGGTCCCTCCCGGACGCGCCGCTGTCGGGCCAATGGTTCTCGGCACAGTTCCAGGAGCTCGTGAAGAACGCCCACCCGGCGCTGTGACGCACCGCCGGTGAACCGACCGGCCCGCCCACCCCGCCCCGCTCATGGGCCGGAGCCGTACGGAGACCAGCGGTTTCCGTACGGCTCCGGCCGCGGCACGCTCAGGAGGATCGGCCTCGGAGGGGGATCGGCGTCGGAGGGGGAACCGGCCTCTAAGGATCCGGCCTCAGGAAGAGTCCCGCACGACCAGTTCCGTCGGCAGGACCCTGCGCGGCTCCTCGCCCTTCCCCTCCGGCGACACGGAGCCGGCCCCGGCCCCTTCCGCGATCTTCTGGAGCAGCAGCCGGGTCATCGTGCGGCCCATCTCCTCGATCGGCTGGCGCACGCTCGTCAGGGGCGGATCCATCAGGCGGGCCACCGCGGAGTCGTCGACCCCCACCAGGGCCACGTCCTCGGGGATCCGCCGTCCGGCCTCGCGGAGCACCCCGCGCGCGCCGGCCGCCATCACATCGGAGGCGGCGAAGACCGCGTCCAGGCCGGGGGCGCGCTCCAGGAGCTCGCGCATCGCCAGCCGGCCGCCCTCCTCGGTGAAGTCGGCGGTCGCCACCAGCGACTCGTCGGGCAGGATCCCGGCCTCGGCGAGCCCCGCGCGGTAGCCGCCCAGGCGCGCGCGGGCCACGTACATGTCCAGCGGCCCGCTGATGGTCGCGATCCGGCTCCGGCCCCGCCCGACCAGGTGGGCGACGGCCGCCCGTCCCGCGCCGATGTTGTCGGAGTCCACGTAGGCGACGGGTTCGGCCTCGGAGCGCCGCCCGTTCATGACGACGGGCAGGCCCAGCTTGGCGATCCGGTCCGGCAGCGGGTCGTCGCCGTGGACGGAGGCCAGCAGGACGCCGTCGACCCGCTGGGCGGCCAGGTAGTCCTCGAACCGGCGGCGCTCGGCCTCGGTCCGGACCAAAGTGAGCAGCAACTGTTTGTCGGCTTCGGCCAGTTCGGCGCTGACCCCGCGGATCAGGTCGAGGAAGTACGGCTCCGAGAACAGCCTGGCCTCGGTCTCCGGGATGACGAGGGCGACCGCGTCGGTCCGGCTCCCGGCCAGGGCCCTGGCCGCCTGATTGGGTACGTACCCCAGCTCGGCCACGGCGCGGGCGACGGCGTCCTTGGCCTGCTCGCTCACCCGCGGCGAGCCGTTGATCACCCGGGAGACCGTGCCCCGGCCGACTCCGGCCAGGGCCGCGACCTCTTCCAGGGTGGGTCTGCCGTTCTGCCGTCCGCTCACGATGCTCGAACTCCCCTCGTGCGCCCTCGCGCGCCGGGCCGGTGCGTGCCGGGCCGGAGCGCGGCTGATCAGGTAAGAAGCGGATCCCCGCCCCCATCTCA
The DNA here is from genome assembly GCF_057834385.1 of Streptomyces sp. GL_141. NCBI lineage: Bacteria > Bacillati > Actinomycetota > Actinomycetes > Kitasatosporales > Streptomycetaceae > Streptomyces > Streptomyces sp. GL_141. The sequence goes on along the minus strand of NZ_CM174402.1, from coordinate 8,524,181 downwards.
CGCGGAACACGTTACGCCGATCCGGCGCACGGGAAGCTCAAATGGGAGCGCTCCCACATTACTCATGATCCCACCGCGCCGCCACGTCCGCATGCGGAACCCGGCAAGGGTGCACGGGGAAGCGGGGATCGGGGCGCACCAAACGCCACCACGTCACGAATTCGCGTTCACGTCTTGACACCCGCACCCGCCAAGCAGCAACCTTCCGGCAACGACGTGGGAGCGCTCCCACTCCGGGATGCGAGAACGACCTTCACATCAGGTCCGGGCCGGGCCCTCGCCGAGCCGCGAACAGCCCACCGGACCCCCTGGCGCACAACGAGCACCACCTTGGACGAGGAGAGTGGAATGCGCACTTCCAGCAGCAGACACGGACGCGGGCGTGGACGCCGCACCGCACTCAACGCGGTGACCGCACTCGCCGTCGTGGCGACCGGCACGGCCCTGCTCACCGGCTGCGGCAGCGACGGCGACGGCGGCAAGGGCGGCGGCGCGGCCGGCGACGAGCAGATCACGCTGCGGATCGGAACCTTCGGCTCCTTCGGCTACGACAACGCCACCGGGGCCAAGCTCTACGCCGAGTACGAGAAGGCCCACCCGAACATCAAGATCGAAGAGTCGAACGTCGCCGACGGGCAGAAGTACTGGGACACGCTCAAGCTGCGCCTCTCCCGCGACAGCGGCCTCGCGGACATCCAGGCCCTGGAGGTGGGCTACATCGCCGAGGCGACCGGTTCCGCCATGGCGGACAAGTGGACCGACCTCGGCACGACGGGCGGCGCGGACCTCGGCGCGTTCCTCGACTGGAAGGTCAAGCAGGCCACCACGGCCGACGGCAAGGTCATCGGACTCGGCACGGACATCGGCCCGATGGCCATCTGCTACAACAAGGACCTCTTCGCCCAGGCCAAGCTCCCGACCGAACGCACCGAGGTCGCGGGGCTCTGGGCGGGCGACTGGGACAAGTTCATCCAGACCGGCGAGACGTACAAGAAGAGCGCCCCGGCCGGGACCTCCTTCCACGACTCCGCCAGCGGACTGTTCAACGCGGTGATCTCCAGCCAGCCCGTGCAGTACGCCGACGCCAAGGGCGAGCTGGACTACGAGAACAGCCCGGGCGTGAAGAAGGCGTGGGACACCGCCGTGGCGGCGGCGAAGGGCGAACTGACGGGCAAACTGCGCCAGTTCGACGAGAAGGGCAGCTGGAACGCGGCCTTCAAGAACGCGAAGTTCGCCACCGTCGCCTGCCCCAGCTGGATGACGGGCATCATCAAGGACCAGGCGGGCCCGGAGAACCAGGGGAAGTGGGACATCGCCGCGCCGCCCGTGGCCGGCAACTGGGGCGGCTCCTTCCTCGCCGTGCCGAAGTCGGGCAAGCACGTCAAGGAGGCGGCCGAGCTCGCCGCCTGGCTCACGGCACCGGCGCAGCACGCCAAGGTCTTCGGCGTGAACGGCAACATCCCCTCCACCAAGGACACGCTCACCTCGGCGGCCGTCCAGGACGCCAAGCTGCCGTACTTCGGCGAGACCCCGGTCGGCAAGATCTACTCGGAGGCCGCGGCCGGCATCACGCCCGCCCCGATCAGCCGCTGGGACGGCCAGGTGAAGACCTTCCTCACGGACAACGGCATCCTCGACATCGAGCAGCGCGGCACCGACCCGGCGAAGGCCTGGGAGAACGTCAGGAAGCTGGTCGAGGACAAGATCGATCAGTAGCGGGAGGCCGCGCGCGGCCCGTCGCCGCCCGCGCGCGGCGGGCCGCCGCCGCCCGCACCCCCCGTGCGCACCCGCCCGTGCGCACGGTCCCTTCCTGAGGCACCCCTCCCGTACGCATCTCCGTACGCACCGACCCGGAAGGACGCCCCCGTGGCCACCTCCGTACGGGCGACGAGTGGCGGCTCCCCGCCGCCCACCGGCCTGCGCAGCACGCTCTACCGCCTGGACCTGAAGGCGGTCCCCTACGTCTTCGTCGCCCCCTTCTTCCTCACCTTCGCGGCCTTCGGGCTCTTCCCCCTGATCTACACGGGCTGGCTCTCGCTCCACCGCGTCGAACTCGGCGGCAGCGCGCAGTGGAAGGGGCTGGAGAACTACGGTTCCCTGGCGACCAGCGAGTTCTTCTGGAACGCGCTCGGCAACACCTTCACCATCGGCGTGATCTCCACCGTTCCCCAGCTGCTGATGGCCCTCGGCCTCGCGCACCTGCTCAACTACCGGCTCCGCGCCCGGGGTTTCTTCCGCGTCGCGGTCCTCGCCCCGTACGCCACCTCGATCGCGGCGGCGACGCTCGTCTTCGCCCAGCTCTTCAACACCGACTACGGCCTGATCAACACGGTGCTCGGCTGGGTGGGCTTCGATCCGGTCGCCTGGGAGTCCTCGAAGTGGCCCGCGCAGATCGCGATCTCGGCGATCGTGACCTGGCGCTGGACGGGCTACAACGCCCTCATCTACCTGGCGGCGATGCAGGCCGTACCGCAGGACCTCTACGAGGCCGCCGCGCTGGACGGGGCTTCGCGCCTGCGGCAGTTCCTCAGCGTCACCATCCCCTCCATCCGGCCGACGATCCTCTTCACGGTCATCGTCTCCACCATCGGCGCCACCCAGCTCTTCGGAGAGCCGATGCTCTTCGGGGGCAGCGTCGGCATCAGCGGGGGCAGCGGAAACCAGTTCCAGACGCTGAGCCTGCTCATGTACGAGAAGGGCTGGGTGACCGGCGCGCTGGGCCAGGCCTCCGCCATCGCGTGGGTCATGCTGCTGCTCCTCCTGCTCATCGGCGGCGTCCAGACGCTGATCACCCGCTCGCACCACAAGCGCAAGAAGCCGGGGAGCTGAGCTCATGGCCCGCACTCTCGATACGCCCGCATCCGCGTCCACGTCCGCGCGTACGCCGGTGGCCGCGGCCGCGCCCACCACGGCGGCGCCGCGCCGCAGGCTGCTGCGCCAGTCGGCGGGCCGTCAGCACCATGCGGGACCGCTGACGTACGTCCTCCTCGGCCTGGCGGCCCTCGTCTCCCTCTTCCCGCTGTACTGGAACCTCGTGGCCGCCTCCCACACGGGCGAGCGCGTGGTCGAGGCCCCGGCCCCGCTGCTGCCCGGCCCCCGGCTCTTCGACAACCTCGCCTTCGCCTGGAACCAGGTCGACATGGGCGAGGCGCTGGTCAACACGACCGTCGTGGCCGGGCTCGTGGCCCTGTCCACCGTCCTGTTCTCCACCCTGGCCGGCTTCGCCTTCGCCAAACTGCCCTTCAAGGGACGGGGTGCCCTGCTGGGTCTGGTGGTGGCGACCATGACGATCCCGCCGCAGCTCAGCGTGATCCCGCTCTACCAGATCATCACGGATCTCGGCTGGGTCGATCAGCTCCAGTCGGTCGTCCTGCCCTCGCTGGTCGCCGCCTTCGGCGTGTTCTTCATGCGCCAGTACCTCATCGAGGCACTGCCGGTGGAGCTGGTGGAGGCGGCCAGGATGGACGGCGCGCACAGCCTGCGCATCATCTGGCACGTGGTGTTCCCGGTGGCCCGGCCCGCGATGGCGGTCCTCGGCATGCTCGTCTTCGTCCAGGCCTGGAACGACTTCTTCTGGCCGTTCATCGCGCTGACCCCGGACGGGAACCCGACCCTCCAGGTCGCCCTGGCCGGACTCGGCGCGGGAGACCACACGGTCGACCAGGCCGTGGTGCTGACCGGCGCGCTCATCTCCACGCTGCCGCTGCTGCTGGTCTTCGCCGTGCTCGGCAAGCACATCGTGGGCGGCATCACCGCCGGCGCCGTCAAGAACTGACCTCATCCGAACCAGCGTTGGGAGCCCTCCCCTATGACCGCGTCCGAGACCCGGCCGCTCACCGCCACCCGCACCTTCCCACCCGGCTTCCTGTGGGGCACGGCCACCGCCGCCTACCAGATCGAGGGCGCCGCCCGTGAGGACGGCCGGACCCCGTCCATCTGGGACACCTTCTCGCACACCCCGGGCAAGGTCTTCGAAGGCCATACCGGAGACGTGGCCGTGGACCACTACCACCGCTTCCCCGAGGACGTCCGGCTGATGTCCGAACTGGGCCTGGGCGCCTACCGGTTCTCCGTCTCCTGGTCGCGCGTCCAGCCGACCGGCCGGGGGCCGGCCGTACAGAAGGGCCTCGATTTCTACCGCAGGCTGGTGGACGAGCTGCTCGCCGCCGGTGTCACCCCCGCCCTCACCCTCTACCACTGGGACCTCCCCCAGGAGCTGGAGGACGCGGGCGGCTGGCCCGAGCGCGCGACGGCCGAGCGCTTCGCCGAGTACGCGGGCCTCGTCGCCGACGCCCTCGGAGACCGGGTGAAGCACTGGATCACCCTCAACGAGCCCTGGTGCAGCGCGTTCCTCGGCTACGCCTCCGGCGTGCACGCCCCGGGCCGGACCGACCCGGTCGCCGCCCTGCGCGCGGCCCACCACCTGAACCTCGGTCACGGGCTCGCCGTCCGGGCCCTGCGGGCGGCGCTGCCCCGTGACGGTCAGGTCGCGGTCTCCCTCAACCTCCACGAGGTGCGCCCCCTGACCCCGTCGGCCGCGGACCGGGAGGCGGCCCGGCGCATCGACGCCGTGGGGAACCGGATCTGGCTGGGCCCGATGCTGGAGGGCGCCTACCCCGAGGACCTGTTCGCGGACACCGCGCACCTGACCGACTGGTCCTTCGTACGGGACGGTGACACCGCGGCGGTGCACCAGCCCCTGGACCTGCTCGCCGTGAACTACTACACCCCGACGGTCGTCTCGCGGGCGGCGGAGGGCGAGGGAGTGCCGCAGGACGACGGGCACGGCAACAGCGAGCACTCGCCGTGGCCCGGCGCGGAGGGCGTGGCGTTCCACCGGGCGCCGGGCGAGCGTACGGCGATGGGCTGGCCGGTCGACGCGAGCGCCCTGTACGCACTGCTGACGCGGACCGCCGCCCGGTACCCCGGGCTGCCGCTCGTGGTCAGCGAGAACGGCGCGGCGTACGAGGACGAGGTCGGTCCGGACGGCACGGTGCACGACCCCCTCCGCACCGCCTACATCCACGCCCACCTCGACGCCGTGCACCGGGCGATCGCCGACGGGGTGGACGTGCGCGGCTATTTCCTCTGGTCGCTGCTCGACAACTTCGAGTGGTCGTACGGGTACGCCAAGCGGTTCGGTGCGGTCCACGTGGACTACGAGACCCTGGAGCGCACGCCCAAATCGAGTGCGCGCTGGTACGCCCGCGTGGCGCGGAGCGGGGAGCTGCACGCCCCGTCGTAGGGGGTGCTCGTCCCCGCCGCGGGTCCCCGGGTCAGGCCGGCGGCGCGGCGGCCGGGCCCCGTAGGGACCGGTGCACGAGGAGCCAGTAGACGGCGGCCGCCACGACGATGCCGGCGGGCAGGGAGAGGTCCAGGCCGCCCAGGGCCCGGGCGACGGGGCCCGTGTACAGGGTGTCCACGCAGAGGGCTGCTGCCGCGATGCCCGCCGTCAGGGCCAGCGCGCCCGCCCAGTTGACGCCCCCGGTGTACCAGAAGGGGCTGCCCGGGGTTTCGTCGGTGAGTGCGGGGCCGTCGTAGCGGCAGCCGCGCAGCAGGATGTCGGTGGCGTAGACGGCCGTGCTGGGACCGAGCACGACGACGGTCAGCTGGAGGAGGTTGCCGACCGTGTCGAGGAAGTCGGAGACGAGGAGCGCGTACAGGGTCACCGCGACCCCGAGCGCTCCGTCGACCAGGACTCCGACGGAGCGGCGGACGCGGACGCCGGCGGCCTGGAGGGCGAGGCCGGAGCTGTAGGCGGTCATGGCGTTGTTGGCGATCGTGCCGAGCACGATCGCCAACAGGAACACGGGTGAGAACCAGGAGGGCAGGATGACCTCCAGTCCGGCCTGCGGTTCGGCCATGTCCACGACGGTCGCGGCGAGGGCGCCGAGCGAGGTGAGCAGGACGCCGGGCAGGAATCCGCCGAGCGCGGTCCAGCCCGCGACGGCCATCGGGGAGGTGGTTCGCGGCAGGTAGCGGGAGAAGTCCGCGCTGTTGGTGTAGGAGAGCGGGCCCGAGGCGATGAGCGTGAGGCCGGCCGCGAGGGCGGCCCACAGGGCGCCGCCGGTCAGTGGTTCCGCGGGCTGGTGGCCGAGGTCGGCGCGGGTGCACACGAAGACGGCGACGACGGCGAACGTGACCGTGAGGGCGATGGCGATCGGGGGGTAGAGCTTCACCATGGTGGCGTGTCCGTAGACGCCGATGGCCAGGGTGAGGGCGGCGATGACCACCACGACGGCGACCTTGACACCGCTGTCGGTGGCGATGCCCGCCTTCTCCACGAGGACGAAGGCGGCGACCGCGGCGGCGGCCAGGTTGAGGGCGATGTAGCAGATGCAGAGCAGCCAGCCGTTGACGGCGATGTTCACCCGGTTGCCACGGATGCCGTACATCGCGCGGGCGATCACCTCGCTCGGCGTGCCCGAGGCCGGGCCCGAGACGGCGAGCAGGCCGATCGGCGCCCAGAACAGGCTGCCCAGCACGATGACCGCGATCGCCTGCCCGAGGCTCAGGCCCATGAGGACCAGCGCGCCGCCGACCACCATGCTCAGGTAGTTCACGTTCGCCGCGGCCCAGACGGGGAACAGCTCACGGGCCCGGCCGTGGCGTTCCCGGTCGGGAACGTGGTCGATGCCGTGGGCCTCGATCCGGCCGGGCCGGTCCGTATCCGTGCCCGTACTCGTGCCCGGACCGGTGCCCGGACCAGTGCCCGTGTCCCTGGATGCCATGGAGCCCTCCGTCTGCGGTCGTACCCACCTGCGATCTTCACGCACCCGGGAGGGACGGCGTACGACGACATCAGCGCACTCGGGCGCCGCAGCGGGGCAGGGCCTCGGTCCGGGGCCTGCGGAGGCCGCACGCACGGCAGTTGGCGCCGACGGGTACGGTTTCGGCATGGATGATTGCGCAACGAATTCGACATTTGACGACGCGATCCTGTCAGAACTGGTCAAGGACACCGCGCGGGTGCACCTCGTGAAGCTGGGCGGCGGAGGGCTGTCCCCGGAGTCGGTCGCGCGGGACTGCGGTCGCGCCACCGGCGAGGTGCAGGCCCTCTTCCCGCACCGGGACGACCTGCTGACCGCGCTGGTCATCGATGCCTACGACGCGTCCGGCGCCGCCATGGAGCAGGCGGACGAGGCCGCCGCCGGCGTCGGCGCACCGGCGGGTGCCCGGCTGCTCGCGGTCACGCGTGCGCTGCGGCAGTGGTCCTTCGACCACCCCGCCGAGTTCACGCTGATCTACGGATCGCCCGTACCCGGCTACCACGCCCCGCAGGACACCGTCCTGCCCGCCTCGCGCACGCCCGGCGTCCTCGCCCGCATCGTGGGCGCGGCCCTGGAGGGCGGCGAACTCACCCCGCCCCGGCGGACGGTGCCCGGGCCGCCTCTGCTGCTGCCGGCCGCGGTGGAGGCCTTCGGCGGCTTGCCCCCGGCTCCGTTCTCGGACGTCATCGAGCGCGGGATCGTGCTGTGGAGCAGCCTGATCGGCCTCCTGGTGTTCCAGGTCTTCAGTCGCACCCACGACAGCGTCCGGGACGAGGCCGCGTTCTTCGACTACGCCGTCGCCGTGGCGGCCGAAAGCATCGGGCTCGTGGTCCCCCTGGACGGGGACGCCTCCTGAGGACCGGGGGGCCTTGGCCAGGGCTTTCGCGGGCGGGTTACCGTATCCCTTCATTCGAGGGGGAACACCGATGTCGCACCACACTGGATGGGGTCACCACCCGGGCCAGCCCGTACCGCCGCAGTGGGGAGGTGGCTGGATGCCACCTCCCGCCCCGCAACCGGGGGTCATACCGCTGCGCCCGCTCGATACGGGCGAGGTGCTGAGCGGGGCCTTCGGGACCTTCCGGCGGTACTGGAAGCCCCTGATCGGCGCGATGGCCGTCGTCCAGGGCATCGGGATCCTGCTCGTGGCCGCCACCCTCGCCGTCACCTTCGCGGTGGCCTACGACCGGTTCTCCGCCGTCTTCGATCTCGCTCCGGGGGAAGACCCCGCGGGCTCGGACGTGGCGGCCTTCTTCCTGTCGTTCGTACCGGCGGGCGTGGTGCTGCTCGTCGTGATGACGTTGGGCGCCGCGATGTTCAGCGCCCTGTGCCCCGCGCTGATCCAGGAGGCGGTGCTCGGCCGCACCGTGACCTTCGGCTCACTGTGGCGCCGCAGCTGCTCGCGGCTGCCGTCGGTGCTCGCCGCCGTACTGCTCATCGCGCTGGTCGCGGGCGGGCCGGCGCTCTTGCTGTACGGGATCGGCCTCCCGTTGATCATCATGTCCACGGATCCGGACGGCTCCGGCCTGCCGGCCGCCTTCGGCCTGCTCCTGCTGGGCTCGCTCCTGTGCGTGCCCTTCTCGGTCTGGCTCATGGCCCGGTTCAGCCTCGCGCCCGCCGCGGCGGTGTGCGAAGGACTCGGCCCCGTCGCGGCCCTGCGGCGCTCTTCGCACCTGGTCCGCGACGGCTGGTGGCGGGTGTTCGGCATCTCGCTGCTCGGGTATGTCGTGGCGACGGCCGTGGGGTACGCGATCCAGATGCCGTTCGGCTTCGTGGGCATGTTCGGACTCTTCCCGACCCTGCCGGCGGCGGGCGATCCCGTACCGGAGCCCAGCACCCTGATCGTCGGATTCGTGATCTACGCGGCGGCCATGCTGCTCGGCGGTGTCATCAGCGCACTGTTCCAGTTCAGCTTCCCGCAACTGGTCATCGCCCTGATCTACGTCGACCAGCGGATGCGCAAGGAGGACCTCGCGGCGGCACTCACCGCCACGGCCTTCCCGGCACCGACGGCGGCACCGGCGACGGCACCGTAGGGCCTGGGAGGCTCACGCCTACAATGCTCGAATGATCTTTATTGTGGTCAAATTCCCCGTCAAGTCCGAGTACGTCGCGCAGTGGCCCGAGCTGGTCGCGGAGTTCACGCAGGCCACCCGCGCCGAGCCGGGCAACCTGTGGTTCGAGTGGTCCCGCAGCCTGGAAGAGCCGGACACCTACGTCCTGGTCGAGGCCTTCCGGGACGACGCCGCGGAAGCGCACGTCACCTCCACGCACTTCCGCGCGGCCCTGGAGACCATGCGGCCCCTGGTGACCCGGACGCCGGAGATCGTCAGCACCACCATCGAGGGCGCGACCGGCTGGAGCCGGATGGGCGAGCTCCAGGTCGACTGACGGCCGCGGGTGCGTCTGCCCCTTGACGCCTCCTCAGGCCCGTTCCCTCCCGGCCCCTCGTGTTCCCTCCCCGCCGTTTCCCCGGTCGCTCCCGGCCACTCCCCGTGGTCGCGTGCCTCGGAGCGGGCCGGGGAGGGGCGCGTGCGCGTGCAACACGTTCAACAGCGGAACCCCGCCGCCACCGTTGCCCTCGGCCCGCGAAAGCGGTTGATGGACCGGGAGCGACGCCACCCGACGTCAGCAGGACGCCTGGACAGCCGTACCCGGTTCAGCCTTTGGGGCGATACCCCGATGGACCATCGGCCGTAACGTTTCTTCCTTCATGCCTCTGAGCTGCGGAGATGAAGCCGGACCGGGCCTCCAGCACATCCGTTCCCCTTCGCCTCCGCGCCCGCCGTGATCTTGACCCGCCCTACAGTCGTGCCGCTCCCCCGAGATCCCTCCTGAGAGACGTGCGTGACCTCCCTCTTGCCTTGCTCAGAAGACCAGTTGACATCGATGGCCACCCGGTCCACCCCGCCCGCGGCGGTGCTGGAGGGCATCGCCGGATACGTTCCGCCCCGGGTGGTCGCCAACGCGGCACTCCCCTCGGCCTGGGGCGTAGACGACGCCTGGGTGCACCGCCGCACCGGGATCCGCGAGCGGCGCCGGGCCGACCCCGGCGTCTCGACCGGCGAGCTCGCCCTCGAAGCCGGGCGCCGCGCCCTGGCCGTGGCGGGCGGCGCTCCGGTGGACACCGTGCTCGTGGCCACCTCCACCCCGGACCGGCCCATGCCGGCCATGGCCCCACAGCTGGCCACCCGTCTGGGTCTGGGCGGCGCCGCGGCCTGGGACGTGAACGCCGCGTGCAGCGGCTTCCTGTACGGACTCGCCACCGCCGCCGGCGCCCTGCTGTCCGGCTGCGCGGACCGGGTCCTGCTCGTGGCGGCCGATCTGTACTCGACCCTCCTGGACCCCGAGGACCGCTCGGCCGGCATCGTCTTCGGCGACGGCGCGGGTGCCGTCGTCCTGCGCCGGGGCCGCTCCGGGGAGCCGGGGAGCATCCTGGCCTTCGACCTCGGCAGCGACGGCTCGGGCGACGACCTGATCGAGGTGCGGGGCGGCGGGGCCCGGGAGCGGTCGGCCCCGGACGCGTACGGCCCCGACGACCGGCACTTCCGCATGCAGGGGCGCGAGGTGTTCCAGCACGCGGTGACCCGGATGACCCAGTCCTCGCAGACCGTACTGAAGCATGCGGGCTGGTCGCCCGAGGACGTGGACCGGTTCTGCGCCCACCAGGCCAACGCCCGCATCGTGAAGGCCGTCGGGGAGCGGCTTCCCGTCCCCGGTCCGCGCCAGGTGACCAATATCGAGCGGGTCGGCAACACCGGCGCCGCGTCCATCCCGCTCGCCCTGGCCGACGCCGCCTCGCGCGGTGAACTGCACGCCGGGGAAAGGGTGTTGCTCACCACCTTCGGTGCCGGGCTCACCTGGGGGTCGGCGGCCGTGCTCTGGCCGCGGCTCGACCGTGCGGTGCCCGGAATCGAACCGGCGCCTTGAGGGCAGCTCCCTGAGGGCAGCTCCCTGAAGAACACCGGTCCCTCGCCCCCGAGGCCCGGGCCCGGGGACCGACTTCCCGGCCGTGAGTGCCGATCCCTCCTCTGCTACCCGGCACCGGCTCCCTGCTGCCGCCTGGCCGCCTCCTCCTTGCCGCTTGTCCCCTTGCCGCTTGTCCCCTGGCTGCTTCCCGCCTGCCCACCTCCCCCTGTCCGCTTCACCCTGCCCGCTCACCGATCGCCACCCGTCCCGGAAGGACACCACGCCATGCCCCCCGTCCAGACCGTCCTCACCACCGTGCTCACCGAGAAGTTCGAGGTCTCCCTCGAGAGCGTCGTGCCAGACGCCACCCTGGAAAGCCTCGACCTGGACTCGCTCGCCCTCGCCGAACTGGCCCTCGCCCTCCAGGAGGAGCTCGGTGTGAAGGTCGAGGAGCACGAGGCCGCCAAGCGCACCACCATCGGCGAGCTCGTGGCCGTGCTCCACTCGAAGCGGACCGAGCGGGACGCCCTGTGACGGGCTCCCCGCACCCGCGCGCCGTCGCCGTCACCGGCCTGGGGCTGATCACCCCGGCCGGGATCGGCCGCGAGGACACCTGGGCCGGAGTGCTCCGGGGCCGCTCGGCCGCGGACACCGATCCCGAGCTGAAGGGCTGCCCGGTCGACTTCTCCTGCCGGATCCCCGCCATGACCCCCGAACAGGGACGCATCGGCGGCCGCAAGGCCTGGCGGATGGGCCGTTTCACGCAGCTCGCGGTCCTGGCCGCCCGCGAGGCCGTGGCCGACGCGGGACTCGATCCCGCCTCCTGGGACGGGGCGCGCGTCGCCGTGGTGATCGGCTCGGGACTGGCCGGGGCCGCCCATCTGGAGACCCAGACCCTGCGCCACCACCAGGGGGGACCCGACCTGGTCTCGCCTTCCCTCGTCCCGATGCTCATCCCCAACATGGCCGCCGGCGAGGTGTCGGCGGACCTCGGCGCCCACGGCCCCTCCCTGGCCACCGAGACGGCCTGTTCCTCAGGGGCCACCGCCCTGGCCGTCGCCCGGGACCTGCTGCTCTCCGGCGCCTGCGACATCGCGATCGCAGGCGGCTCGGAGGCCGCCGTGACCCCGGTGGTCACCACCGGGTTCGCCCGGATGGGCGCCCTGTCCGGGTGGGTGGACCGGCCGGCCCTGGCCTCCAGGCCGTTCGCGGCGGACCGGGACGGTTTCGTCATCGCCGAGGGGGCCGCAGTGCTCGTACTGGAGCGGCCGGCGGACGCGGCGGCCCGCGGGCGGCGCGGATACGCGCACCTCGCCGGAGCCGGCCTCACCTCGGACGCGCACCATCCGACGGCGCCGTCCCCCGGCGGGGAGTACGCGGAGGCGGCCCTGCGGGCGGCGCTCTCCGAGGCCGGGCTGTCCCCGGCCGACGTCGACCACGTCAACGCCCACGGAACCTCCACCCCCCTCAACGACCGCACCGAGGCCGAGCTCATCGCACGCGTCCTGCCGCACGGCCCCAGCGTGACCGCCCCCAAGGGGGTGCTCGGCCACACCCTCGGCGCCGCCGGCGCCGTGGAGGCCGCGCTCACCGCGCTCGCCATCCGGGACTCCAAGGTGCCGCCGATCGCCAACCTGGCCGCGGGCGGCTCCGGTTGCGCGTCCGGCTCCCCCTACGACATCGACTGCGTGACCGGCACGGTGCGCGAGCAGCGGGTCACCGCCGCCGTCAGTCACTCCTTCGGCTTCGGCGGGCACAACGTGGTGCTCCTCCTCACCGCTCCCTGACCGCCGCCGTCCCCCACCAGCAGAAGGCTCCGTACCCTTGGCCGTTCACAGCGCCGTCGTCCACGCCACCGTCCACGTACCGGAGGGGCGCGAGAGCGTCGCCGCGGTCGAAGACCGCTTCCGGGCGGGCAGCCCCGGCATTCCGATGTCCCGGGGTGTGCTCCAGCACATGTACGGGCTGGCCCAGCGCACCGTGGCCGCACACGGGGAGCAGCCCTCCGACCTGGCGGTGCACGCCGCCCGCAGTCTGCTGGAGGAGAGCGGCACCCCGGCACGGAAGGTGGACCTGCTGCTGTACGCCGGCATCCTCGCCGATATGGAGGAACCGGCCACCGCCCATGTGGTGGCGGCCAAACTCGGCCTGGACTGCCCGGTGTTCGACCTGAAGAACGCCTGCAACGGCGTGCTGAACGCCCTGGAGGTGGCCGACGCCTTCGTGCGGACCGGACAGTACCGGCGGGTGCTGATCACCAGCGCCGAGGTCAGCACCCGGGAGAGCCGCTGGAGCGTCACGGACCCGGACGAGGTGCTGAACGCCCTGCCGAGCCTGAGCACCGGCGACATGGGCTCGGCCGTACTGGTCTGCGCGAGCACGAGGCCCGGGATCCTCGGGAGCCGCTTCTTCGCCAACTCCTGGGGCTGGCAGGCGGCGACGCTGACCAATCCGTACGCGAACCACCGCACGATGGGCCGCCTGGAGATCGACTCGGCCCGGCTGGTGGCCTCCTTCGACGGGATGCCGGCCAAGGTGCGCGCAGCGGTCCGCGAACTCGGGGTGGACGTCGAGGACTTCGACCTCGTCTGCGTGCACCAGCCGTCCGTCCCCTTCACCCGGGTGGCGTGCGGCTGGGTGGGTGTGGATCCCTCGCGGATCCTGTCCACCTTCCCCGAGCACGGCAACGTCGCGACCAACACCATCCCCCTGCAACTGGCCACCGCCCTGAAATCGGACCGGCTCCACCCGGGCGACCTGGTGGGCATGTTCGGGTTCGCGAGCGGGGCGAGCGCCGGCGTCGTCATCTGCCGGTGGTGAGCCCGATGACCGCCGGACAGCCCGAGCTCCCCGTACGCATCACCCCGCTGCCTCCCGAGCGGTGGACTCCCGCGCTGCGCGCGCTGCTGGCCGGATCCGCGAAGGACGGACCGGGCCGGGTGAACCTCTTCGGGACCCTCGCCCACCATCCCGGTCTCGCCCACGCCTGGCTCTCCCTCGCCCGGGTCCTCACCCACGAAGGCACCCTGACGGGCCGTCAGCGGGAGCTGGTCGTCCTGCGCACCGCGCACCGCCGCGGCGGGTCCTTCGTGTTCGACCGCCACCGCGCGGTCGCCGCCGACGCCGGGCTGGACTCCCGGGAGGTGACTGCAACCGCCCTGCCCCTTGCCGAACACCCGTGGTCCGACGCCGACATGGCCCTGCTGGAGGCTTCCGACGCGCTCGCGGCCGGGGAGTCGCTGCCGCAGCCGCTGTGGGACCGGCTGGCGGGCGGACTGCGCCCCGACCAGCTGATCGAACTGCTGATCCTCGCCGGGCAGTGCGCCACCATGTGCGCCACGCTCGGCGCCCTCCACACGCCGCCCGACGGCGGCCGAACCCCTTCCGGATGAGATCCGCCACCATGACCCTCGCCACCACCACCGCCTCCGCCTCCGCCTCCGCCACCACCGCGCCGACCGCCCTGCCCGCCCCCTACGGCACCTGCCCGTACGACCCGCCGCCCGGCTACACGCAGGCCGCCGCCGAGGCTCCGGTCAGCCGTGCCGAGCTCCCCGACGGCACCCCCTGCTGGCTCGTCACGGGCCACGCGGAGGTGCGGGCGGTGCTCGCCGACGCCCGTTTCAGCGCCGACGCGCGCACCCCCGGGTTCCCCTTCCTCTCCCCCGGCCAGCGTCAACTGGCCACCGCTCAGCCCAGCTTCATCCGGATGGACGATCCGGAGCACGCCCGGCTGCGCCGGATGGTCGCCAAGGACTTCCTGAGCCGCCGGGTCCAGGAACTGCGCCCGGCCATCGCGGACGTGGTCGGGGCCGCCGTGGAGGCCATGACCGCCGGCGGACGCCGGACCGCCGACCTCGTGGCGGACTTCGCGCTGCCGGTGCCGTCGCTGGTCATCTGCCTGATGCTGGGGGTCCCGTACGAGGACCACGCACTGTTCCAGTCGCTCAGCCGGACCCTGCTCGACAACACCACCGACCCCGGACGGGCGGCCGAGGCGCACCGCGAGCTGATGGGCTACCTGGCCGGGCTGGCCGAGCGGAAGCGGCAGGATCCCGGGGACGACATCCTCAGCCGGCTCGCCGTCCGGCCCGATCTGAGCGCGCGGGAAACGGCCTCGCTCGGCTTCATGCTCCTGATCACCGGCCACGAGAGCACCACCAACATGGCGGCGCTCAGTGTCCTGGCCCTGCTGCGCCGCCCCGACCAGGCCGCCCGGCTGCGGGCCGAACCGGCCCTGATTCCCGGGGCGGTGGAGGAGCTGCTGCGCTACCTCACGATCATCCACCTCGGCCTGGGCCGCGCCGCCACCGAGGACGTCACGGTCGGCGGAGCGGCGATCCGGGCCGGGGACGGGGTGATCTGCATGCTGTCCACCGCCAACCGGCAGGCAGAGCCCTTCGGTTCGCCGGACGGCGCCGCGGCCTGCCCGGCCGAGCTGGACGTGACCCGGGACGCGCGCCGCCACGTGGCCTTCGGCCACGGCGCCCACCAGTGCCTGGGCCACACCCTGGCCCGGGTCGAGCTCCAGGTCATGCTGGAAACCGTCCTGCGCCAACTGCCGGGCCTGCGCCTGGCCGTACCCGAGGAGCAGCTCGTGTTCCAGCGGGACACCATCGTCTACGGCGTGCGGGAGCTCCCCGTCACCTGGTGACCTCCGCGGACGAGTTGGCGTGCGAGTTGATATTTCTCGCGCCCGCGGAGAACCGACCGGGCCCACCCGGCGTGATACCCCACACGCATTGGCATGCACACGAACGCGGGGGAACACGGGTGGGATTCGCAAGGAAGGCCCGAAGGACGGCGCTCGCCGCGGCGGTGACCGGGACGCTGATCGCGGGCACGGTGTCGGTCGGCGTCGCTCCGGCACTGGCCGCGGGCACTGCCGCACAGGACGGCAAGGGGGGTCCGGCCGATGGCCGGGCGAAGAAGGAATCGAAGCCGTCGGCGACGGTGACCCTGATCACCGGCGACCGGGTCGTCGTCAAGGGCGACGGCAGCGTCGAGCAGCTGCTCCGCGGCGCGGGCCGTGAGGGGACCGCCTTCTCGGTGCGCCGCGAGGGCGCGCACACGTACGTCATTCCGCAGGACGCCCTGCGACTGGTCGCCGACGGGGTGCTCGACCGGCGCCTGTTCGATGTCGCCGCGCTGGTCAGGGACGGGTACGACGACGCGCACCGCACCACGCTGCCCCTGATCGCCGGCTACCGGCGCGACGCCTCGGGGGCCAAGACCTTCGGGGCCGCCGGCGACACACTGGCGGCGGTCGCCCGCGACCGCCGCGAACTGCCCGCGGTGGCGGGCGAGGCGTTCAACGCGCGGAAGGCCGACGCCGCGGCCCTGTGGACGGCGGTCACCGGCCGGAAGGACGCCCGCACACTGGGCTCCGCGCCCGTCCCGGCCGTCAACCACCTGTGGCTGGACGGCAAGGTGAGCGCCACGCTGGACAAGAGCGTGCCGCAGATAGGCGCGCCCGCCATGTGGAAGGCGGGCTTCACCGGCAAGGGCGTCAAGGTGGCGGTCCTGGACACGGGGGTCGACGAGACCCACCCGGACCTCAAGGGCGTCGAGACCCTGCAGAAGAACTTCAGCAGCTCGCCCGACTCCAAGGACCGGTACGGGCACGGTACGCACGTGGCCTCCACGATCGCCGGGTCGGGGGCGCGGTCGGGCGGCCTCTACAAGGGCGTGGCACCCGGTGTGCAGCTCCTGGACGGCAAGGTCCTGGGCGACGACGGCTTCGGCTCCGAATCCGAGATCGTCAGCGGCATGCAGTGGGCCGTGGACCAGGGTGCGACGGTGGTCAACATGAGCGTGGGCTCTCCCGACCAGCCGGGCGTCGACCCCATGGAGGAAGCGGTCGCCCAGCTCTCCGGCAAGGCGCTGTTCGTGGTGGCCGCCGGGAACGAGGGCGACAAGGCGGGCACGATGCGCACGCCCGGTAGCGCCGCGGCGGCGCTCACCGTCGGCGCGGTCGACGAGCAGGACCAGCTCGCGGACTTCTCCAGCCGCGGTCCGACCGCCGATGGCCTGGCCAAACCGGACATCACCGCGCCGGGCGTCGAGATCACCGCCGCCGCGACCACGCAGGGCACGGAACCCGGGCCCCCCGAGGGCTACGTCAGCATGTCGGGCACCTCGATGGCCACCCCGCACGTCGCGGGCGCCGCGGCGCTGGTCAAGCAGCAGCACCCGACCTGGAGCGGGGCCCGGATCAAGGCCCTGCTGACCGCCTCGGCCACGCCCAACCCGAAGCTCAACGCCTACCAGCAGGGCGCGGGCCGCGTCGACCTGGTCCGGGCCGGCAAGGCCGTCGTCACGGCCGATCCCGGTTCCCTCGCCTTCGGTACGCAGCTCTGGCCGCACGCCGACGACAAGCCGGTGTCCAAGTCCCTCACGTACCGCAACCACGGGACCAAGCCGGTCACGCTGAAGCTGAGCACGGTCGGCACCGACCCGTCCGGACGTCCGGCCCCGGCCGGGATGTTCACCGTGAAGGACGCGCAGCTCACCGTCCCCGCCGGGGGCACCGCGACGACCACCGTCACCGCCGACACCCGCAAGGGCTCCGTCGACGGCGCCTTCGGCGGAACCGTGCTGGCCTCCGGGGACGGGCAGGAGGTGCGCACCGGTCTCGTGGTCGAGCGCGAGGTGGAGTCCTACGACGTCACCCTGAAGCACCTGGACGTCAACGGCGGGAACCCGTTGACGTACTACACCACGGTCACGAAGCTCGGCACCGGCATGGAGGGCCGCTTCGAGGTCCGGTACGACCCGAGCGGCACGGTCGTCCAGCGGCTGCCCAAGGGCGACTACCTGCTGGAGGCCGTCCTCTGGGGCCCGGACTCCACCCTGGGCTTCTTCGTCCAGCCGGTGCTGAAGCTCACCGGGAAGACCACGGTCGCCTTCGACGCCCGCAAGGCCAAGCCGTTCAACGTCACCCCGCCGGATCCGTCCGCGAAACTGGTGAGCGCTTACGCCGGGTTCTACGACGGGGCCGCGATGGTGTCCGACATGTGGGCCACCGACGGGGCGACGAAGATCCTCACCCAGCACCTGGGTCCGGCCGCGCCCACGCTGCGGGCGCAGTACAACGGTCTGTGGAAGACGCCGGGGGCGGTCGGCAAGAACATCGACTACCGGCTCGCCTTCAACCGTTCGGGCAGCTGGTTCACCGGGCTCGACCGCAAGCTCACCAAGGCCGACGTCGCCGAGGTGAAGCTCGGCTTCGGCGCCTCGGTCACCGGAGCGAAAGGCCTGATCTACGCGACGCCGATGGATTCCAGCGGCTACACCTCCGGAGTACAGGACCCCACCGAGCAGAGCCTGCCGCTGGCGAGCACCCAGTACGTCAGCACCGAAGGCGGGGTGCACTGGTCCTGGGTCGCCTCACAGATCAACCCCCAGGGCGAGCCGAGCATGATCTACACGCATGACGTCCGGTCGTACCAGCCGGGCCGGCGGTACACGCTGAACTTCAACACCGGCGTGGTCGGCCCCAACCTGGCGGCCGGGAAGGAACAGGCCGCGACGCGGACCGGTGACTACGTGGACTTCAACGTCGGGCTCTTCAACGACGGCGGCGGCCACCCCGGCTCGTCCGTCACCACCGGCGGCTTCACCCGGCTGGAGTCCGGGGGCCGGGTCATCGCCGAGACCCCGCCGAACGGCTGGCTGAGCGCCGAGGTGCCGGCCGGCAAGGCGACGTACCGACTGACCAAGGAGGCCAGCCGGTCCCCCAAGGACACCTCGACCAGCACGAAGGTGAACGCGGTCTGGACGTTCACCTCGGCCCGTCCGACCACGGACGAGGCCGCGGCGCTGCCGCTGTCCACGGTGCGGCTCGCGCCGAAGCTGAGCCTGAGCGGCACGGCGCCGGCGGGCGGCACGCTGAAGGTGCCGCTGCGGGTGGGCGGGGCGGCCGCCGCGGCGGGGCAGGTCGCCGCGCTGACGGTCAGGGTCTCCTTCGACGGGGGCGCGACCTGGCGGCTCCTCGCGGTGGCGACGGACGCGGACGGCGCGCGTTCGGTGACCGTGCGGCACCCGGCGGCGGCCAAGGCCGTGTCGTTCCGGGTGGACCTGCGGGACAAGGCCGGCAACACCGTGCGGGAGACGATCACGAACGCCTACCTGCTCGCTCCCTGAGCCGCCCCGTACGACGCTCCGGCCCGGCCCCGCACCGCGCGGGTGCCGGGCCGGACCGCGTGCGCGGTCAGGAGATGGTGAGGAAGCGGGACGTGCTCGGTACTCCCTGGGCGTCGAGGGCGAAGAGCATGTAGTTCCCCGGCAGGACCACGCCCGGGTCGGCGGGCAGGGACACCGTGTGGGTGCCGGTTCCCGTGGCGGTGGAGGCGAGGGGGATCCGTCGCTGGTCGTTGTCGGTGGAGTGGGTCGCAGCTGCCGCCCGCATCAGGACGAAGGATGCCGCCGGGGTGGAGGTGGACGTCGAGAGCGTCAGGGTGGTGCCGGGGGGCGTCCTGGAGGGGACTCCCCCCGTGATCTCGGGGCGCGGTTTCGGCGAACCGTCCGGGTTGAGCAGGTAGGGCGGGGTGAAGACGGCCCCGTCGGCGTGGTTGGTGGCGCAGTCGCCGCACAGGCCTCCGCCGCCGGAGAAGACCCTGCCGTCCGGCAACAGGTTGGCCACGCTGTGGTAGTTGCGCGGAACGGCCATGGTGGCGAGCGGGGTGAAGGCGCCGGTCGCGGGGTCCCACAGTTCGGGGGTCAGGACCGAGGTCGCGTCGCTGAAGGGGACCGGGTAGGCCTGTCCGCCGAAGACGATCACCTTGCCGTCGGGCAGGACCACGCTGTTGGCGAAGGCCCTGGCGTACGCCATGTCTCCGGTACGGGCGGTTTCGACCTGGCTGCCGGCGATGCTCACGGTGTACGCGCGGCGCGTGGCGGGGCTGTTCTGGTAGGCGGGCGAGCCGCCCAGGGTGAGCAGTTTGCCGATGTCGTAGGCGACGGCGTTGCCCGTCATGGCGTCGGCGCTGTCGGCCCGGGTGCCGGCCGGGGTGATGCTGCCCGTACCGGTGGTCGAGATCCAGTTCATCTGCTTGCTCGGGCCCAGTTGCAGCACCTTGCCGCCCGAAGTGGCGTGCAGCCACATGTGGTTGTCGGCGCGGTAGGGTCCGGCCGGGTCGGCCGTGGAGGCCTGGAGGGCGGGGACTCCGGGGAGACCGCGCCAGGTGCGGGTGACCGGCGACCAGGCCTCGGCGGCCTTGTCTCCCGCGGGCCCGCTCCAGGATCCGCCCAGGACGAAGGCCTCGCCGGTGGAGAGCAGTGTCATGGCCTGGTAGCCGCGCGGGATGTTCATGCTGTCGGTGGCGGACCAGGCGTCGGTGGCGGGGTCGTAGATGCTGGCCTTCTCCGCGTTGCTGCCCCCGGTGACCAGCACGCGGCCGTCGGCCAGCATGGCTATGCCGGGGCAGAACATGTCGTGGCCGGTGTTGTCGATGCGGCGCTGGGTGACCTTGCCGGTCTTCAGGTCGAGGATCGCGGTCTGGGTGTAGCCGTTGCTGCCGCCGAAGCGGTCCACGGCGTACGCGGACCAGGCCAGCAGCTTGTCCCCCGGCAGGACGGCGGTGGCCACCGGAACCAGGGGGAAGCCGGTGATCCGGCCCCAGGATCCGTGGGCGGCGGGGGCGGCCGGCCCGCTCAGACGGATCTCGGCGGCGGAGGTCCACGGGCCGCGGGCGCCGGCCTCGGTGGTCACGGTCAGCCGTACGAACCGGGCGTTCGCGGTACGGGTGAAGGTGGCGGTCTTGACGGTGTCGTCGTCACGCCAGGTACCCGCGGCCACCGGCGCGCCGAAGGCGGCTCCGTCGGTGCTGGTGGTGACGGTGTACGCGCCCGCGCGGCCGTTGACGCCGTTCGTGCGGGGGTGGTAGACGAGTGCGGAGACCGCGGCCGTGCGGTGCATGTCGATGGTGATGCTGTGCGGCAGGGGGGCCGGGGTGGTGCCCGACCACCTGCTGTGCCAGAGGGTCGCGGCGTCACCGTCGAGGACCTGGGAGGCGCGGCCGTTCTCGCGGACCGTCTCCTCGTCGCTCGCCACGGCCGTCCATCCGGTCCGGGCCAGGTCCACGGTGGCTTCCGGGGTACCGGGGTCGCCGAGCAGGTTGATCTCGGCGGCGGAGGTCCACGGGCCGCGGGCGCCGGCCTCGGTGAGCGCCGTCAGCCGTACGAACCGGGCCCCTTGCGGGGCGAACCCGAGCGTCTTGGCGCTGCCGTCGTCCGCGAGCGTGCCGCCGGCGACCGGGGCCGGCCAGCTCACCCCGTCCGCGCTGACGCTGAGGGTGTACTCGCCGACGCGCCCGTTGGCCCCGTTGGTGCGCGGGGTGTAGACGAGCGCCGAGACGACCGCCGTACGGTGCATGTCGATGGTGATGCTGTGCGGCAGGGGGGCCGGGGTGGTGCCCGACCACCTGCTGTGCCAGAGGGTCGCGGTGTCACCGTCGAGGACCTGGGAGGCGCGGCCGTTCTCGCGGACCGTCTCCTCGTCGCTCGCCACGGCCGTCCATCCGGTCCGGTCGAGGACGGGGGCCGTCGGCTCCATGGCGTTCGCCGGTGCGATGCCGTGGTGCGGCGACTGCTTCGCCGCTTGATCGCCGAAGGGCGCGGGGCTGGGGGCGGGCGCGGGCGTCGGGCTCGCGACCCCGAGCCACGGCGTGAAGCCGATGAGCAGCGCGCCGAGGCCGAAGGCGATGAGCAGACGGGATCGGCGTAGGGCGCGGGGTAGGGCGAGGAAGCGCCTGGACTGCAATCTGACCTCCTGGGGCGAACCGGTATGCCCCATGGAAGATAGGTCAGCATGGCAGCAACTCACCTAAATGAGGGGAGAGTTGACGCAAAACCGCAGCCACCGGCGCGATCCGGGAGGGAAGGTCTAGACCGGTACGGTGTCGCCGGCGGCGAACGGGCCGCCGTGGCCGGGGACGATCAGGTCCGCCGCGGCGAGCACCCGCAGCCGGGAAGCGCGCAGCACCTCGCGGTCCGGGGCCACCGGGTCGTCGGCGGGGCCCTGCGCGTGCCACCACAGGTCGCCGGCGAAAGCCACCACACCCGAATCCGTCCCGGCCAGCAGGGTGATGTCCTCGTGGCTGTGTCCCGGCGTGCGGATCAGGCGCAGGGAGGGGGTGAGTTCGTAGCCCTCGGCGTCGCGGTTCGTCCACTGGTCGCCCTGGTACTCCACCTTGTGGTCGTGCACCCGGGCCCGGCCGAACAGGCCCACGTTCATGGTGTTGTCGGGGTGGTGGTGACTGAGCACCACGTCGGTGATGTCCTCGGGGCCCAGCCCCAGCTCCGCGAGCGGGCCGAGGATGTCCGCGTGGCCGGCCACCATGCCCGGGTCGAAGATGAAGTGGCGGCCGGCGTCGGATACGTACGAGACGGTGGCGGCGACCCCGGGGCCGGTAGAGCCGACGTAGCCGGTGGTGAGGACCTTGTAGACGGCGCTGCGGCCGAGCGGTGCGTCGGTGCGGAGGTCCTGCGCGGCGACCGTCGCGATGGTCGTCGCGTCCGCCGTGGTGTCCGCCGTGGTGGTCGTGGTGTCTGCTGCGAAGTCTGTCGTCGTGTTCGTCGTGTTCGTCGTGTTCGTCATGGCCGTAATCCTGCCGGGCCGCCGGGGAGCGGACGAGTGGCACACCTGCCAGTGATCGCAGGATTCGTGCCACAGTGACAGACTGCCCCCGTGCCCCCTTTCACGAGCGTCGCCGCGTACGTCCCGCCCGGTGTCGGCATGCTCGCCGTCGGAATCGTCTCCGAGGTCTTCGGCCCGCACGGACAGGGGCTGCCCGGCTTCGACTTCGCCCTGTGCGCCGAGCGGCCCGGGCCGGTCCCCACCGACATCGGCGTACCGCTCGCGATCGAGCACGGCCTCGACCGGCTGGCCGCCGCCGATCTGGTGATCGCCCTGCCGGGGGCCGGTTTCCGTACACCGCCCGGTCCGGCGGTGATCGAGGCGCTGGTCTCCGCGTACGGGGGCGGATCCGTGCTCGCGGCCCACTGCGTCGGTACCTTCGCGCTCGCCGAGGCGGGACTGCTCGACGGCCTACGGGCCACCACGCACTGGCGGTTCGCCGAGCTGCTGGCCCACCGCCATCCGGACGTCGCCGTCGAGCCGGACGCCCTGTACATCGACGAAGGCAGGATCGTCACGGGCGCCGGAGCCGCCGCCGGCTTCGATCTGTGCCTGCACCTGCTGCGCCGGGAGCACGGGGCCGCGATGGCCAACGGCGTCGCCCGGGACATGGTGCTGCCCTCGCACCGCGACGGCGGGCAGGCCCAGTACCTGGCCGCACCCGTCCCCGAGGACTGCCGGGACGAGCGGCTCTCCGAGGTGCTCGCCTGGGCCCGCGACCACCTCCACGAGCCGCTTCCCGTCACGGAGCTGGCCCACCGCGCCATGATGAGCAAGCGCTCCTTCGCCCGCCGGTTCACCGCCGCTACGGGCACCACCCCGCACGCCTGGCTGCGGAACCTGCGGCTGAGCAGCGCGGAGGAGCTCCTGGAGAGCACGGACCTGCCGGTCGAGGAGATCGCCCGCCGGGTCGGCTACGGCAGCGCGGCGGTCCTGCGCGAACAGTTCGTGCGGCGCAGGGGAGTTCCGCCCCGCTCGTACCGCCGCTCCTTCACGAGCACGCCCTAGTTCCTTTCGCGGGGCGCCTCCCGCCGGTCCCCTCCGGGCTGGACGCCTCCCTCCGGGCCCCGGCCGGCGGGCCCCCGGCGCCGGGGCGGCCCTGTCCTATGATCGTTTCCGTGACCTCCGCCGCACTGATCCTCATCGACCTGATGCCCCGCATCATCGACATGCCGGTCGCCCCTCACTCCGGTGAAGAGGTACTGGCCCGCTGCCTCCGGCTGGCCGAGGCCTTCAGGGCGAACGGGCGTCCGGTGGTGCTCGTCCGCGTGGACCGGCCGGGCGTCGCCGAACAGCCGCCGGGCAGCGGCTTCGCCGACGGTCTGGTGCGGCCGGGCGACGTCCTGGTCGTCAAGCACACCGTGGGGGCGTTCCACGACACCGGCCTGGACGACCGGTTGCGCGGCCTGGGCGTGGACACGCTGGTGCTCGGCGGGCTCGTCACCACGATGGGGGTCGAGTCCACGGCACGGGCCGCGAGCGACCTCGGCTACGAGCTGGAGTTCGTGGCCGACGCCATGTCCGGTTTCGCCGCCGACGAGCACGAGTTCACCGTGGAGCGGATCTTCCCCAGGTTCGGCGACGTGCACAACACGGCGCACTACGCCTGATCACGATGCACGACGAACGACCGGACCGCCCGATGCACGGTACGAAGTCTCCTGTGAACGATGTGAACGAACAGACCGGGCCCGCGACCGTTCGCGTGTTCATCGCCCTCGCCCCGCCCGACGACGCGAAGGAGGAACTCGCGCGCGAGCTGGGCCCCGCGTACGCCGCGTACCCGCACATGCGGTGGAACCGCATCGAGGACTGGCACATCACCCTGGCGTTCCTCGGCGAGCTGCCGGTCGAGGCCGTGCCGCTGCTGCGGCCGCCGCTCGCGGAGCTCGCGGCGGCGCGCGGTCCCGTACGCCTGGCCCTGCACGGGGGCGGCCACTTCGGCGAGCGGGTGCTGTGGAGCGGGATCGACGGGGACCTCGACGGACTGCACCGGCTCGCCGCCGATGTCCGCGCCGTGGTCAAGGAGTGCGGCATCCCCTTCGAAGACCGGCCGCTGCGACCCCATCTGACGCTGGCCCGCGCCCGCCGGAACGACGTCTCCTCGGCGGTGGAGGCCGCCGCCGGACTCACCGGGTTCACCGGTCGCCGCTGGCGGACGGAGCGCCTGCACCTCGTCGGCAGCAACATCGGCCGCGGCCCGGGGCCGATCCACTACCGCGACATCGAGGCGTGGAACCTCGGCGGCGGGGAGGACTGAACCTCAACACCCCTCCGCCGGCGACCGCGAAGAAACCCCTTGACGCAAAGCAGCTTAGAACTAAGCTACTTTCCAGCAATCTAATCGGGGGAGAGATCGACGTGGTCAAGGGCATGCGCGAGGAACGGGTGGCGGGCGAACGGTCGCTGCTCCTCGGGGTGGGCATCAGCGCGATCGGGATCGGGATGTACATCCCCTTCTCGCTCGTCTTCTTCCACCACGTCACCGGCCTCTCCTTCGCCCTCGTCGGCATCGTGCTGACGGCGACCGGCCTGGCCGGGCTCGCGGTCATGCCCCTCGCCGGCTCGGCCGTCGACCGGTTCGGCGCCAGGAAGGTCAACCTGCTGCTCTACGCGGTACGGGCCCTCGGCTTCGCCCTCTACCCGCTCGCCGGGTCCCTCCCGGCCTTCGCCGCCGTCGCGCTGATCACGGCCCTCGCCGACCGCTCCTTCCCCGTCGTGCAGCAGTCGCTCATCGGCGAAGTGGCCCGCGGCGGCGCCCGTGACCGGCTCCAGGCCTCCATCCGGGCCCTGCAGAACGCGGGCATGGGCGCCGGCGCCCTGATCGTCTCCGGGGTCCTGGCCCTGTGGGGCACGGCGGGGTTCACGTACACCGCCTGGGGCAACGCGGTCGCCTTCGCGCTCGCCGGACTGCTCGTCACCCGCGTGAAGCCGGTACGGGACCACGGGGACGGCCAACTCGGCACGGGCGGCGGCGCACCCGGCTCGGCCAGGCGTCCGCCCGCGGGCTACCGGATGGTGCTCGCCGACCGACCCTTCCTGGGCCTGACCGCCGCCAACTTCCTGACCGCGCTCGGGTACGCGGCCCTGTCCGTCCTCTTCCCGCTCTACATCAGCACCTGGCTGCACGGACCCGATTCCCTCACCGGTGCGGCCTTCACCGTCAACACCGCCCTCTGCGCCGGGATCGGCGTCCTGATCGCGAGCCGGGTCCGCCGTTCCGGAGCCCGGCGCACCCGCTCCGCGGCCCTCGGGGCGCTGCTCTTCGCGGCGGCCTTCGTCGGGCAGATCGTGCTCGGTACGGTCCGGCCCGGACAGACGGCGACGCTGGTCGCCCTGCTGGTGATCGTGGTGGTCTACACGGTCGGCGAACTGGTCCACAGTCCCTCGGGCGGCGCCCTGTCGGTCTCGGCCGCGCCCGAGGCCGTGCGCGGCCGCTACCTCGCCACCTACCAGCTGTCGTACTCCCTGGCCACCGCGCTGGCCCCGTCCCTCTTCACCGGGCTGCTCGCGCTCGACGGCCGACTGCCCTGGGCGTTCCTGACCGTCGCCGCGCTGGGCGCCGCGCTCGCCATGATCCGGCTGGAGCGCCACCTCCCGGCGGAGGCGGTGTACGCCGCCCAGCCGTCCGCGGCTCCGGCTCCGGCCCAGGCCCAGGCCCAGGCCCGGGAAGCGTCCACCCGCGAGCCGGCCACCACGGCCGGCGCCTGAGGGACCGCTCCCCCGCCGAGAACCCCCGCAGCCCCGCAGCCCGCCCGGTCACGGTCTTCCGCGCGAAGCCGCGATCAGGCGGGCTGCCACAGTTCGATCCGGTTGCCCTCGGGGTCGGTGACCCAGCCGAACCGGCCGACACCGTCCATGTCCTGGGTCTCCTGCGCCACGTCCGCCCCCTTGGCACGCAACTGCGCGCGCATCGCGTCCAGGTCGCGGACGCGGAAGTTGAGCATGGTCTGCTGGGCGGGGGAACCGAAGTAGTCGGTCCCGGAATCGAACGGCGCGAACACCGTCGGTCCGGCTCCCTGGCGCCACAGACCGTGCTCGTCCGAGTCCAGCCCCAGGCAATCCCGGTACCACGCGCCCAGGGCCGCCGGATCTGCGGCCCGCAGGAAATATCCACCGATTCCCAGCACACGTTCCATACGGCGATCCTGCCAGGACGCCGTCAGAATCCCTTGCCGAGCGCGCCCAGCAGCAGAGGGTTCACCCCGGTCTCGACTTCGGGGAGCGGACGGGGCTCGGGTCCCCGCCCCTCGAACATCGGGCGGATCCCCCTCAGCCCCTTCGTACCCTCGGCCGCCCACGGCGCGTCCGATTCCGGCAGCGACACCGTCAACCGGTACGCGCCGACCTCCCACTGCACCTCGGTCATCGCGCTCGCCCCTTCCTCAAACCGATCAAGCATCCCTTTTGCCCAATCTACGACCGGCTTGATCCCGCGCAAGAGACCAAAAGTCCCCACTCCGGGCGCCATCGGTCCCCAAGTCCCTCGGCTCCTCGGTCCCGCAGACCCTCAGCCCCGCCCGGGACCCGCCGTCAGAGTGGCGTGGAAGCGGTAGCGGTCGGCGCGATAGACGACGCGGTTGTACTCGCAGGGCCGACCGTGCTGGTCGTAGGTGAGCTGCTCGATGTGGAGTACGGGAGCACCCTCGTCCAGCTCGAGGAGGGGGGCCTCGTCCGCGGGGACGAGGGAGGAGTGGACGGTGTAGTTCGCGCGGGTGGGGACGATGCCGCGTGCGGTGAGCTCGGCGTACAGCGAAGCGGTGGTGTAGTCGGCCTCGCCGATGCCCGGGGCGCGCTCGGCCGGGACGAGGGTGACGGAGTGGCACATGACCGCGTCGTCGAAGAGCCGCACCCGGTCCAGCTCGAAGATCCCCGCCCCGGGCAGCACCTGGAGGGTCTCCGCCTCCTCGAAGTCCGCCGGGCGCAGCCTGGCGCCGAACACCCGCGCGGTCGGGGTGAACCCGAACCGGCGACTGTACTCCTTGAGCCCGCCGATCAGCTCCGAGGTGTGGTCGAAGGCCGGTACCGCCGCTGCGGCGGCGCCGGCCGCGACGTGCCAGCCCGCCCGCTCCGCCGACCCGACCCGGCCCTCCTCCTGGAGCGCGTGCAGCGCCTTGCGGAGCGTGACCCGGCTGACGCCGAGGCGCTCGCAGAGGTGACGTTCGGAGGGAAGGCGCGTACCGGGGGCGAGGACCCCTGCGGCGAGGGCGTCGGCGATCGCGTCGCGCGCCTGCACGTGGACGGGCTTCGACCCGTCCCGGAGGACGGGTCGCAGGTCGAGAGGCTGGTTCACCCCTCCAGTATTCACCTCGGCAGACCGCCTCTGTACCAGGAATGGACCAGAAGGTTGAGCCGCCACGGGGCCCCGGCCAGTCCACGGACCTGTGACCAGGGGACCTTCGACCGAGTTCCGGCCACTCTTCGTGGTCTACTTTTGGTCTACATCTGGCCCATATCGCTACAGGAAGAGGCGCACGGATGAGCAGCCGACGGGGCTCCGGAATCAGTCTGGCGACGGGCAAGCCGACCGCCGCTTCCCGGCAGCACCACATCGTCGAGACGGCGTGCCGGGAGGGCTACGTCTCCCTCGAACGACTCGTCCGCGAACTGGACGTCAGCGCGATGACCATCCACCGCGACCTGCGGCTCCTGGACTCCCGGGGCGAGGTGCGCCGGGTCCGTGGCGGCGCGGTCGCCCCCTGGCTGACCACGGCCTCGTGACGAAAAGGAACGCCGCCCGTGGTCCCCACGGGGACCACGGGCGGCGCGTCACGTCCTGCCGCGGCAGCGACTAGTCGGTGCCGAACTCCATCGCGGCACGGTCCAGCAGCTCGTCGTCGCCGGAGACCTCGCCGCGCGAGGCGATCGCCTCGGCGCCGCCCTCGGGCATGGCCCCGATCAGGCCGGAGCCGGGCGCCTCGACGGCGCCGATCAGCGCGGGGTGCGTGGTGCCGACGATGCCGAGGCCGGCGTACTGCTCCAGCTTCGCGCGGGAGTCGGCGATGTCGAGGTTGCGCATGGTGAGCTGGCCGATGCGGTCCACCGGGCCGAACGCCGAGTCCTCGGTGCGCTCCATGGACAGCTTGTCCGGGTGGTAGCTGAACGCCGGGCCCGTGGTGTTCATGATCGAGTAGTCCTCGCCGCGGCGCAGGCGCAGCGTCACCTCACCGGTGATCGCCGTACCCACCCAGCGCTGCAGGGACTCGCGGATCATCAGCGCCTGCGGGTCCAGCCAGCGGCCCTCGTACATGAGGCGGCCGAGGCGGCGGCCCTCGTTGTGGTACTGGGCGACCGTGTCCTCGTTGTGGATCGCGTTGACGAGGCGCTCGTACGCGGCGTGCAGCAGGGCCAGGCCCGGAGCCTCGTAGATGCCGCGGCTCTTGGCCTCGATGATCCGGTTCTCGATCTGGTCCGACATGCCCAGGCCGTGCCGGCCGCCGATGGCGTTCGCCTCCATGACCAGGTCGACGGCGGAGGCGAACTCCTTGCCGTTGATCGTGACCGGGCGGCCCTGCTCGAAGCCGATGGTCACGTCCTCGGTGGCGATCTCGACCGAGGGGTCCCAGAACCGGACGCCCATGATGGGGTCGACGGTCTCCACGCCGGTGTCGAGGTGCTCGAGGGTCTTCGCCTCGTGGGTGGCGCCCCAGATGTTGGCGTCGGTGGAGTAGGCCTTCTCCGTGCTGTCGCGGTAAGGCAGCTCGTGGGCGAGCAGCCACTCCGACATCTCCTTGCGGCCGCCGAGCTCGGTGACGAAGTCCGCGTCGAGCCAGGGCTTGTAGATGCGCAGGTGCGGGTTGGCGAGCAGGCCGTAGCGGTAGAACCGCTCGATGTCATTGCCCTTGAAGGTCGACCCGTCGCCCCAGATCTGCACGTCGTCCTCGAGCATCGCGCGGACCAGCAGGGTGCCGGTCACGGCGCGGCCCAGCGGCGTCGTGTTGAAGTAGGCGCGGCCGCCCGAGCGGATGTGGAACGCGCCGCAGGCGAGAGCCGCCAGGCCCTCTTCCACGAGCGCCGCACGGCAGTCGACCAGGCGCGCGATCTCGGCACCGTACGCCGTGGCCCGCGTGGGCACCGACGCGATGTCGGGCTCGTCGTACTGGCCGATGTCGGCGGTGTAGGTGCAGGGGACGGCACCCTTGTCGCGCATCCAGGCGACGGCGACGGAGGTGTCGAGGCCGCCGGAGAAGGCGATACCGACGCGCTCGCCGGTGGGCAGGGAGGTGAGAACCTTTGACATGGGATGAGTATGCGCGATGATGCATGTTCATGCAAAATGACGGGCCGCTGACGCTCCGGGCACCGGACGGACGTGCCGTCATTGTGACGCGCGGCCGTGCGAGCGGCGAGTCCGGCGGGGCCCCGTGGGGACGCCCCGCCGGGCCGCGGCGCGAGGGGGTTCAGCCGGCCGGCGGGGCGAAGGGGCCACCGGCGGCGAAGGCGTGGCGGGCGAAGTTCTCGGCGATGCGCACGTGCCCCGCGGGGTCGGGGTGCAGGTCGTCGGGCAACGGCAGCTCGGCGTGGTCCGAAGCTCCGTAGAGGTCGCGGCCGTCGAGGTAGTACAGGTGCGGGTCCTCGGCCGCGCGCTGCGCGACGATGCCGGCGAGCGCCTCGCGGACGACGCCCAGCGTCAGGCGCCCGGCGGCCCGTTCGGCGGGGTCGCCCAGCGCCTTGAACCGCAGGGTCCCGGTGCTGAAGTCGGTGGCGAGGGGGCCGGGGGTGTCCTCCTGGATCGGGCACAGGATGGGCGATACGACGAGGAGCGGCGTCGCCGGATGGCCCTCGCGGAGGGTGTCGAGGAAGCCGTGCACCGCGGGGGTGAAGGCGCGCAGCCGCATCACGTCCAGGTTGACGATGTTGATGCCGATCTTGACGCTGATCAGGTCGGCGGGGGTGTCGCGCATCGCGCGGGCGGTGAAGGGGTCCAGCAGGGCGCTGCCGGAGAACCCCATGTTGAGCAGGTCCACCGCACCCCGCGCCGCGGCCAGGGCCGGCCAGGTGCCGGTGGGACGCTCCGCGTTCGAGCCGTGGCTGATGGAGCTGCCGTGGTGCAGCCACACCCGGCGCCCGCTGTCCGGCGCCGGGGTGACGGGGGCGTCGGTGCGCAGCGCGATCAGCTCGGTGATCTCGGTGTGCGGGAGCCAGATCTCCACGCCCTTGTCCCGCGCGGGCAGATCCGCGAAGCGGGCGGTGCCGGGCGGCCCCTCTTCCAGTTCGACCGCCTGGGTGGCCAGGTCGAGGGTGCGGACCCTGCCTCCGGGCACGGTGGCCCGGGCCGTGAGCACGCCGTCGATCACGAGGTCGTACGCGCCGTCCGGCGAGGCCGGGAAGCCCCGGTAGGCCCTCTTCGTGGGCAGGGCGTCCAGTTCGATGACGGTGGCGCGGGTACGGAAGGCCAGGCGCACGCCGGACGGCCGGGCCTCGGCCGCGGCCAGCTGCTCGTCGGGGATCTGCGGGCGGGCCCGGGCGGGCAGCCGGTGGGGCAGCAGCCCGTGCGCGGTGCGTTCCACGTCGGCCGCGCCGCGCAGGAGGTCCTCGGTGATCGGCGTGGTGATCCGGTCGTGGTCGGTGGTCATCGCCTCAGCCTCGTGGTGATCGGGGTTACGGGTTACGGGTTACGGGATGTGCGCGGTTACGGAGTTACGGGCCTGCGGGCCTGCGCAGCATCGCGTCGAGCGAGTCCACGATCCAGTCCCAGGACTCCTGCGGGTCCACGGCGGTGTGACTGAAGCCGCCGCCGAGCTCCAGGCTGACGTAGCCGTGGAAGACGCTGCCGAGCATCCGGACCGCGTGCGTCTGGTCGGGTTCCGTCAGCTCGTAGCCGCGCAGGATGGCCCGCGTCATCTGGGCGTGCCGGACGCCCGCGCCGGCGGCCGCCGTCTCGGGGTCGAGCCGGAGCCGGGCGGCGTCGTAGCGGCCGGGGTGCTCGCGGGCGTAGTCCCGGTAGGCGTCCGCGAAGGCGGCGAGGGCGTCCTTGCCGGCCCGCCCGGCCAGGGCGGCCGCGACCCGGTCGGCCAGTTCCTCCAAGGCGAAGAGCGCGATCCGGGTCTTGAGGTCCTGGGAGTTCTTCAGGTGCGAGTAGAGGCTCGCGACCTTGACGTCGAACCGCCGGGCGAGCGCCGAGACGGTCACCTGCTCGAAGCCGACCTCGTCGGCGAGCTCCGCGCCCGCCCGGGTCAGCCGCTCGGTGGTGAGTCCTGCTCGAACCATCATGTGCCTCCTAGCTGGCGATAGCCATTATGCATTTGCCTAAAACCTTTAGGCAAATTAGCCTGCCGCTCATGAAGC
Source organism: Streptomyces sp. GL_141 (assembly GCF_057834385.1). Lineage (NCBI taxonomy): Bacteria > Bacillati > Actinomycetota > Actinomycetes > Kitasatosporales > Streptomycetaceae > Streptomyces > Streptomyces sp. GL_141. The sequence goes on along the minus strand of NZ_CM174402.1, from coordinate 8,492,576 downwards.
CGTTGACCGAGCAAGAGATCCGCACCGCCTTCGTGAACTGCACCAAGGGCGAGGCCAAGCGCCTGTCCGTACCCCGCGACCTGGCCGAACGGCCCTGGGCCGAGCTGGACTTCCTCGGCTGGTGGGACCCCAAGGCCCCCGAGCGCGCCTACCTCGTGGCCGAGCTGGACGGCCGCCCGGTCGCCCTCGCGCTGCGCTCCTCCGGCGCCGCTCCCTCCAAGGCGCGGCGCAGCATGTGCTCGCTGTGCCTGACCACCCACACCGGGGGCGTCTCACTGATGGTCGCGCCGAAGGCGGGCAAGGCCGGGCAGCAGGGCAACACCGTGGGGATCTACATCTGCGGCGACCTCGCCTGCTCGCTCTACGTGCGGGGCAAGAAGGACGCGGGCCCGGACGCCCGGCTCCGCGAATCGCTCACCCTGGAGGAGAAGATCCAGCGGACGGTCGCGAACCTCGCCGCGTTCTTCGCCAACGTCACGGCCGTCGGCGGCGTCACGGCCGTCGGCGGCGTCACCGCGACGGCCTGAAGCGCCACTGCGCTGCTGCACCACTCCGTTACTCCGTCCGAGTCCTCTTCGGTGCCCGTTCGGCCCCATGGGCCGAGTTCATGATCATCGGGCTGCCCGGAAATCGTTTTGATGCTGCCATCCGGCCGAGCGATCTGGGAGGGCTGCGTGGCGCGCATGCTGTCATCGACACACCGTGGAGGACTCCGGCGACGGAGCAGGACGTGGAGCGTGGCCGGAGCGGTGGCCGGGGTGGTCTTCGTCGTCGCCGCCGCGCCGCAGTCCGCGTCGCGGTCCGGTGACGGGCCGCAGACCGACGGCCGACACACCGGCGGTCAGCCCGCCGGCTCCGTCGAGCTGCTGGTCGGCCGGGTGCTGGACGGCGGGGGCCGGCGGTGCGCGATGGACGCCTTCCGGGCCGGACTGTGCAGCGGGCTGGAACAGCAGGTGGTCCGGGCCACCGCCAGCGGAGCCGGTTCCGTGGTCCGCGATCCCGCGTCCCGCGGCGCGGCCCGGGCGGCGGCGCACACGGTCGTCCTGCCCACCGACGCGGCCGGCCCCCTGGAGATCGCCCTCGCCGGACCGGGGCTGCTCACCTACGTCACCGTCCAGGACGGCCACGGCCGCTACGTGGGCGGCGCCCTGGGCGCCCGGGGGCACCACTGGGGCAACACCGAGCCGTTGCGGGCCGGTGAGACCTACACCGTCCGGGTCGGCGCCCAGGACGCGGCGGGGACCCCGGTCGGCGTGACCATGGCGTTCCGGACCGCGGCGACGGCGCGGGACGAGGCGCGGGACGACCGGCTCACGGCCGAGTTCGGGCCCCGGCCCGGCACGTACGGGGCCGGGCAGATCGTGACGGCCTCCCTGAGCCGCCCCGTCCCGGCGGCCGACCGGGCAGCGCGGGCCCGGCTGGAGCGGGCCTTGCAGGTCACCTCGGAACCGGCCGTCGAGGGCGCCTGGCACTGGGTCGACGACTCGACCCTGCACTACCGGCCCCGTACCTATTGGCCCGCCCACGCCGTGGTGCACGTGGTCAGCGGCCTCGACGGGGTCGAGGTCGGGGAGCGGGAGTACGGCGGCCCCTCGGAGCCCCTGCGGTTCACCATCGGGGACCGGATCGAGGCGGTCACCGACGCCGCCGAGCACGAGATGACCGTACGGCGCAACGGCCGGACCGTCCGGACCATCCCGGTGACCACCGGCAAGGCGGGCTTCCTGACGCGCACCGGCATCAAGGTCGTGCTCGGCAAGGAGCGCAAGGTGCGCATGCGCGGGGACACCGTGGGCATCAAGCGCGGTACGAGCGAGTTCTACGACCTGCCCGTCTTCTACGCGACCCGGGTGACGTGGAGCGGGGAGTACGTGCACGCCGCGCCCTGGTCGGTCGACGCGCAGGGCGAGGAGAACGTCAGCCACGGCTGCACCGGCATGAGCACGGCCGACGCGGCCTGGTTCTTCGACACGGTGCGGGAGGGGGATGTGGTGTCGGTGGTGAACAGCGGCGGTGAGCCGATGGCCCCGTTCGCCAACGGGTTCGGGGACTGGAACCTCGGCTGGGACGCCTGGCTGGCAGGCAGCGCGCTGGGCGCCGCCACCGACGCCCCGCTCGCGTCCGCCTCCGCGCTCGCGTCGGCGCACGGACCGTCCCGGCTGCTCCCCCTCACCTGAACCGTCCCGCTTCCCGGCTTCCCGCCTGTGGAGGCAGACGCGGCGGGGGCGGGCACGGCGGCTCCGATAGCATCCGCTCCGTGCCCGCCTCCTCCCCACGCCCCACCCCGTCCGCCTCCCCCGCGGCGACCGGGATCGACGTCGTCCTGCTGACGATGAACGACCGCCCCGACGAGGAGGCCGCGGCCGTCCGCACGCTCCTCGCGCAGGAGGACGTCGAGCTCCGCATCGTCATCGTCGGCAACGGCTGCCGCCCCTCCCTCTCCGTGGACGGGGCCACCGTCGTCACCCTCCCGGAGAACCTCGGCATCCCCGAGGGCCGCAACCGCGGGGCGCTCGCCCTGCGGGACACGGGCAGCGAGTTCCTCTTCTTCCTCGACAACGACGCCTCCTTCCCCCGGCCCGACGTCCTGTCCCGGCTGGTGGCCGAAGCCCGCCGGCGCCCGGAGGCCGCGTACGTCCAGCCGCGGCTGACCGGGCCCGACGACACCACGACGCCGCGCCGTTGGGTGCCCCGGCTGCACACCGGCGATCCGGGACGGCCCGGCACGATCGCCACCATGACCGAGGGCGTGGTCATGGTCCGCCGGGACGCCTTCGACGCGGCCGGGGGCTGGCCCGACTTCTTCCTGTACCACGAGGGCATCGACCTCGCGTACCGGCTCTGGGAGCAGGGCGGCACCGGCTGGTACGCGGCGGAGGTCCGGATGCACCACCCGGTCACCAGCCCCACCCGGCACGCGCTCTTCCACCGGCTGGCCGCCCGGAACCGCGTCTGGCTCGCCTACCGCAACCTCCCCGCGCCCCTCATCCCCGCGTACCTGGGCATCTGGACGGCCGTCACGGTGCTGCGCGGGCTGCGCGGCGGCGGACTCCGGGACTCCTTCCAAGGCCTGCGCGAAGGGTGGGCGGCCCGCCACGACCAGGTGCGACGGCCCCTGCGCTGGCGGACCGTGGCCCGCCTCACGGCCGCGGGCCGACCGCCGGTCCTGTGAGGACCCGGGTGGGCAACCGGCCCGCCGGTGCGGCTCAGGGGCCGGTGCGGCGGGCCGCGGCGTACGCCGTCAGGGCGGCCGCGAGGTGGCGGGCTCCCGTGGGGTCGGTGGCGTCGTGGCCGGTGAGCAGCCGGATGCGGCCCAGGCGGTAGGTCAGGGTGTTGCGGTGGACGGTGAGGGCTTCGGCGGCCTCGGCCCGCCGGTAGCCGGCCGCGATGAACTCCCGCAGCGTGGCGATCAGATGGGGCTGGTCGTCGAGGGGGGCCAGGACGCGGGCGAGGGCGTCGCGGGCGGGGCCGGGCTGCACGAGCTGGTACTCGACGGCCAGGTCGGCCAGCCGGTAGAGCCCCGGCGGGCGCCCCAAGTCCTCGGCCAGGGAGAGCACTTCCGAGGCTTCGGTCTGGGCCCGCGGGATCGATCCGTGGTCCTCGGCGACGGCGGCCGCCGCCGTGCACCGCAGTTCGGCCGCCGTGTCGAGCCGGGCGAGCAGCCGCCGGGTCGCGCCGTCCGGGCCGAGCGGGACCAGGAAGACGCCGCCTTCGCCCTTGAAGGTGGCCAGCACCTCGGGGTTCCCGTCCAGTTCGGAGCGCAGGGCGCGCAGGATCCGGTTCGTCGCGCCGCCGGGGGCCTCGGGCAGGCGCAGGACGACCACCTCGTACCGTTCGGCCAGCGTGCGTCCGTACCGTTCGGCCGCGCGGCGCGCCGGACGGCCCGCGAGCAGGACTCCGGCGAGGTTGCGGCCGTGTTCGCGCTGCTCCCAGTCGAGGTCGGCCTGTTCCCGCAGGTAGGCCTCGGCGACCTTGGGCATCACCTCCCCGAGGAACGCAAGCAGGCCTGTGACCAGGGCGTACGGATCGGCGACGGGGTCCGGACCGGCCGCGGCGAGCTCCCAGGCCCGGCGGGCGCCGAGCGGGTAGACCCGTAGCACCGCCTCCAGGGGGACCCCGTCCCGGGCCCGCTCGGCGCCCCAGGCGACGGGGGCCGCCAGCTCCGCTTCGGTGGGCGCCCGCCCTTCGGCGACGGTGGTGAAGAACAGGTGCAGCACGGCTTCGGTGTTCGCGACGAGGTCCCCGCCGAGGACGCTGTCGGGCAGCAGCCGGTAGGCGGGGATGTCGGCGGTCAGCCGGGCGACGGTCTCGGCCGCCATCTCCGGTATCCGGGGCAGCAGCGCGGCGGCGAGCTCCCGCGCGGCCGCGGACTCCCCACCCGGCGCCCCGTCCGCCGTCCCACCTGATGCCACGCCCGGTGCCGCACCCGTCGTCCCGCCCGCGTCGTCCATCCCCGCATTGTCACCGTGCACAAACGCGGGAGGAAGCATTCTGCGCGTACCGCCAGGGGACAGGGGCGGCGCACCGGAGCATTCTGTGCAGTCCGCCCCGTGCATGACCCCCCGTCAGGAGATGTCGTATGCCTCGCCGTACCCGTGCGTCGCGCGCCCGCACCCTGTTCGCCAGGGCCGCCCTCCCGCTGGCCCTCATGGTGGGCGCCGCCTTCCCCGCGCACGCCGCCACCGAGGGCGTCACGGGAGGCGGGGTCAACGACTTCTCCTGCCGGCCGAGCGCCGCGCACCCCGAGCCCGTGGTGCTCCTCCACGGAACCTTCGCCACCTGGTACGAGGACCTCAACTTCCTCCAGCTGGACCTCGCCGCCCGCGGCTACTGCACTTTCGCCCTGACCTACGGCGCCTACGACGGCTTCCCGCTGGTCGGCGGCCTCAAGCCGGTGGCCGTCTCGAACCTGGAGATCAAGGCGTACGTGGAGAAGGTGCGCGCGGCGACCGGCGCGGACAAGGTCTCCGTCGTCGGCCACTCCGAGGGCGGGCTCCAGGCCCTGTACCTCGCCAAGATGCAGGGCATCCAGCCCCACATCAAGGCGGTCGTGGCCATCGCTCCCCCGACCCACGGCACGAACGCCGCCGGGCTGCTGGACCTGGGCGACAAGCTGATCGGCCGGGCGACCATGGAGAAGATCGTCACCACCATCGGCATCCCGGTCCTCGCCGACGAGGTACCCGGCGGTCCCGCGATCCTGGCGCTGAACGACGGTCCGGTGGCCCAGCCCGGGATCGCGTACACCATCATCACCTCGCGCTACGACGAGCTGGTGACCCCGACCGAGACGGCGTTCGTCCGCGAGCCGGGGGTCAAGAACCAGTACGTGCAGGACTTCTGCCCCTTCGACCCGGTGGGCCACATCGGCGAGGCCTACGACCTCAACGTCTGGCACATGGTGCGCAACGCCCTCGACCCGCGCCGGGCCACCCCGATCCTGGTGTGCGCGGTCGGCTCGCCCGGCTAGGCCGACATGCCCCGGGGGCTAGGGAAGCGGCCCGCCCCGGGCCGTGAGCCACAGGGAGTACCACTCCTCGTGGCCGAGGTCCGGGGCGCGCAGCGCGGCGTCGCGGCAGGCCCTGATGCGCTCGGGGCGGCCGGTGCCGATGACGGGGGCGATCCGGGCCGGGTGGCGTTGCAGCCACCACAGCAGGATCGCCTCCGGCGTCGTGTCCTTCGCCTTGGCCAGGGCGCGCAGGTGCTCGGCGGTCGCGTGCTCACCGACGCTCGACTCCCGCCCGGTGAAGCGCCCTTGGGCCAGGGCCCCGTAGGCCTGGAGGCGGACTCCGTTCGCCGTGCAGTACTCGACGGTCCCGGCGGGGAAGCCGACGGCCGCCGCGGCCGGGGTGTTCACGAGGACCCCGTCCTCGAGCCAGTCGCGCCGTTGCAGGCTCATCTCCAGCTGGTTGGCGACGAGCGGGAGGTCGAGGTGGCGTTGCAGGTGGGCGCATTGGGCGGCGTTCATGTTGGAGACGCCGAACTGCCGCACAAGGCCCTGGCGGTGCAGCGAGGTGAGCGCTTCCGCGATGTCCGCCGGGTCCGCCAGGGGGTCGGGCCGGTGCAGGAGCAGGACGTCGATGACGTCGGTGCGCAGCCGCGTGAGGCTCTCCTCGACGCGGCGCAGGATGCTCGCGCCCCGCAGGTCGTAGATGCCGGGGCGGTCGCCTTCGGCGAGCCGGATGCCGCACTTGGTCTGCAGGGTGATGCGCTCGCGCAGTCCGGGGGTGCGGGCGAGGACCTCGCCGAAGACGCCTTCCGCTTTGCCGTGCCGGTAGATGTCGGCGTGGTCGAACATCGTGATCCCGCTGTCGAGGGCCGCCTCGATGACCGCCTCGGCCTCGTCGATGTCCTCGGCCCGGTACGGGCCGGGCTCCCAGCTCCCGCCGAGAGCCATGCAGCCGTAGATCAGCCGGGTGTCGCCTGTCACTGGTGCCGTGATCGCCATGCGGTCACCCTACGAGGCGGAGGCCTTCCACAGCACCCGCTTCCCGTCCAGGATCACCAGCTCTCCGGAGGGGCGCAGCAGCAGGCGTGCGCCGGGGTGGCCGCCGGTCCCGCTGGACCAGGCCGTGGCGCCGTCGGCGTCGCGCACGAGCAGTTCGCCGTCCCCGGTGAGCACGGCGTCGTGGCCGACGCCGCCCGTGTACGTGTGCCAGGTACGGGTGCCCCGGGCGTCGAGCAGGGAGAGGTCGCCCGAGGCGTCGAGGGTCAGCCGGGCCTTCCCCGCGTCGAGGACGTCGCCGGGGCGCAGGACGGAACCGGTGTGGAACTCGATGGACGCGTCGAGTTCGCCCTTGGCAAGGGCGCGCAGGACGGGGAGGGAGGGGCTGAAGGCGTAGACCGAGCCCTCGGTGCGCACGAACCGGCCGAAGTGGAGGGTGTTGGCCCGGCTGCCGGTGCCGTCCGCCGAGGGGGTTTCGAAGGCGATGGCCGTATCGGGGCCGAGCACCGGGTCGCATCCGGCGCGCGGGTTGCGGCCGGCCGGGAAGTCGGGGTCGTTCACCCACTTGCGCATCACCAGCTCGAACTGCCCCACCAGGTCCGACTGGTGGCAGACGAAGACCAGCCCGCGCGCGGCCTGCGGACCGTGCTCCTCGCCCCGTTCGGGCTGGTAGACGGAGCCGTACGGGATTCCGCGCCGCATCAGGCGCCGCGCGTCGAGCTCCGTCTGGGCCACGGGCGGCCGGCCCGGGGTGAGGACGAGGCCGCCGCGCGGGTTCCCCTTGCGGATGTGCGCGAACAGCGGCATCCGCCAGCCCTGCGGGTCCTGGCTGTAGTCGAGTCCGGCGTCGGGGTGCTTGCCCGGCACGGGCAGTTCCTCCGCAGCGGGGCACAGGGCGACCGGCATGCCGCCCGGCCAGCGGCCCATCAGGCGGGCTCCGAGCCATTCCCGGCCGGCGTCGGCGGGAGCGGCGCCGGCGCGCTGGAGATCGGCGAGGCGCAGGGCGACCTGGGTCCACCAGCCGGGCACGTCCTGCGCGAGGCGGCGCACCACCTGGAAGGCGCCGCCGGTGGCCCAGGCGGGCAGGCCCGTGGGGCGCTTGTTCACCCGCTCGGGGCCGACGACGAACTCGCCGGCGGGGATCAGCCGGGTTCCGGGCTTGCCCAGGACGCAGGTGGGGTCGGCCGGATCGGGCTCGTCGAAGCCCCGTACGCCGGGCTGGCTGATGCAGTCGAGGAAGCCGAAGTGCTCGTGCCCGCGCAGCGCGCCGGGGAGGGTGGCCCCGTCCTGGTGGTACAGGACCGTCCCGCCGGCGGCGGCCGTGCCCGCGCGGTGTTCGGCGACGGCGGTGGCGAGACGCTCGGGCTGGTCGGCGGCGAGCGTGAGGACGGCGTGCACCGCGCGGCCGGACTCCTCGGCGCCGAACAGCCAGGACTGCGGGGCGCTGGTGCCGGTGTCGCCGAGCTGCTGCGCGCGGGCGGCGGAACCCTGGGTGAACGCTTCGGCGCTGGAGCCGGGCGGAGCGGCGGGGAAGGGTTCCTTGCCGGCGAACAGGCGCAGCCCCGGATGGGTCAGGCCGATCCCGGTCCACAGGGTGGCCATGGAGGCGGGGTCGATGCCGCCGCTGCGCCGGCGGGCCCTGCTGAAGGCCCGGTTGAAGCGGGCCACTTCCTCGGTGGTGGAGATCGAGGGCAGCAGGCCGGTCAGCCAGCGCCTGGCCTGGTCGGCGTCGCCGAAGTGGAGGAACAGGAAGCAGGCGTGGTCCTTGCGGAACCCGGCGAGGATGTCGCCCTGGGAGTCGCGGTCGGCGCGCAGCGGGAGGGCTTCGGGGGCGGTGTCCCTCCGCGCGGGTTCCGCGGCCGGGCGGGCCGGGGCCTCGGCGGCCCGGGCCGTGGGCGCGAGGCCCGTGGTGAGACCGGCGGCGGCGAGGGCCGCGGCCTGGACCACGGTCCTGCGGGCGGGTCCGGTGTGGGGGCAGCCCGGGGGCGGCGACGGGGCGAGGGCCATCGACTTGCTCCAATTGGCGGAGGGACGGGGGGAAAGGCAAAAGGAAGGGGAAAGGGGAGCGGCGGAGAACGACGGAGTACGGCCGGGGGTCAGCGCGGCGGCGCCGCGGGCGCTCCGGAGTCGAGCTTGATCCACTGGGCGACGCCTGGCACTCCCTTGGCGTCGAGGAGGAAGAGCATGTAGTACCCGGGCGGCGCGGCGGCGGCGGTCGGCGGAGCCTGCAGGGTGAGGGTGTCGCCCGCGCGCCGCTTGATCCGCAGCTCCACGTGGCGCTGGCTGGTGTTGACCGCGTGCGTGGCGGTGGTGGGCGCCAGCAGGACGGCCCGCTCGACCCGGTCGGGGGTGCTCGTGGTGACCTCGAAGCGGGCGTCGTGGCGGACCGGGCCCGCGGGCACCTTGCCGAGTGCGGGCCGGGCCCCCTGGTGGAGGTAGGAGGGCTCGTAGATCTCGATGGTGCCGTTCATCCCGTCGGTGATGTCGGCGTCGTTGGCGAGCTGCTGGAGCTCGTCCCCGGTGACCACGACCCGGCCGTCGGGCAGGACCACGGCATTGGAGTGGTAGCCGCGGGGAAGCCGCTGGGCGGGGCCGAGCTTCCAGTTCCCCTGTGCGTCGCGCGTCTCGAACTGCCGGTACTTCAGGTCGGCGTTGGGGTTCAGGACCCCGTTCCCGTAGTCGCGGATGTCGTAACCGCCGCCTGCCGTCAGCAGCGTTCCGTCCGGCATCAGCAGGGTGTTGTCCTGGGTGCGGCCGAAGGCCCGGGGCTTGTCGAGGGTCCAGCGGCCCCCGGACAGCTTGTAGGTGTTCGGGTCGGTGCGGTCCCCGCCGATGACCAGGGCCGCCTTGGGGCCCTCGTACCCGCCGGGCAGCGGCACCGCGCCTCCGTACAGCCGCATGACGCCGTCGGGGCGGGGCGGCAGGTCGGTGCGGGTCTCCTTGACGGGGTCGAAGGCCCACTGTTCGTCGTGGACCCGGCCGAGCCCGTAGACCAGTCCGTCACGGAGCGAGAACAGGTGGGGGTAGTCGCGGGTGAAGGGGGCCTTCGCCTTGAACGGGCCGACCGGGACGTCGCGCGGGACGTCCGTCTTCTCCCGGGGTACGGGGTGCCCGAGGGCGGGGAAGCGCTCCACGAGCGGGGTCGGCGTGCCCCAGCCCAGCTCGGACTGGCCGGACATGATGAGCTGGCGGCCGTCCGCGGCGGTCACCACGGAGGGGTACCAGCGCCCGGTGGCCATGTCCTGGTTGCGGCTCCAGGTCTCCGTCCACGGGTCGAAGACCAGCGAGAGCTTGGCGCCGCTGCCTCCGTTGGAGCCGAGGTTGCCGCCGAAGACCCCGAGCATGCCGTTGGGGAGGAAGGAGTGGCCGGAGCAGAAGAACGGTGCGGGGCGCGGCGAGCCGGTCCCGTCGGGCATGTCGACCACCGGCGGGGTGACCTTGGTGAACGCCGCCGCGCCGGTGCCCTTGGCCGGGTCCCAGAGGAAGGCGCGGCCGGCGTTCGTGGCGCCGATGATGTTGGTGGGGGCGGGTTCCTTGGTGGGGTTGGTCTCGATCCGCTCGAAGGAGAAGAGCAGCACCTTGCCGGTGGGCAGCAGCGCGATGTGCGCGGCGAAGTCCGGCGAGTCGAAGTACTCCTTGAACACGCCGTACTTCTCCGGCGCCAGACCGGCGTTGGCCTCGGCCTGGGACTCGGTGAGGGCCTTCAGACGGGCGCGGCGGGTGGTGTCGGGGTAGTCGGCGGCGTCCCGCAGCGCGACGCGGGTCCGGGCGTGCTCCTCGGCGTGGTCCTCGCCGAGGACCAGCCGCTCGTCCGCACTGATCTCGCGGCGCACCCGCTCGGGGGCGACGTACGGTGCCGGCCGCGCAGCGTCCGGATCGTACGGCGCTTCGTGCGCGGCCGCGGGGCCGGCGGGGAGCAGACCGAGGAGGGTGCCTGCGACCAGGGCGCGGGCGACTCCGGGACGGGACATGGGGAACCCTTACGTGGGGGGGGGACCGGGAAGGGGGGAAGGGGGCAAGCTAGGGAGGGGGGGTGTCTCGGGTGCCGGTGTCTCAGATGCCGTGGGCGGTCACGAAGGCCATCCGGCGCAGCGCCTCGTGGAAGGCGTCGGGCTCGACGTGCACGCCCGAGGCGTAGGCGTGATTGAGCTGGAGGACCAGCCAGACGCCGTACCCGCAGATACCGCCGAGCGCGGCGATGCCGAGGACCCCGCGCACGCCCTTGGGCCAGCCGATCAGGACCAGGAAGGCCACCGAGAGGACGGCCGCGCCGACCAGGGTGAGCACCATGATGGCCGGGAGCCCGCCCTGGATGTCGGCCACCCGGACCCGGCGCTGTGCGAGCAGCCGGTTGACCGCGTCCCGCGCGTCGTCGACGGCCTTCGGCGGGGTCTCCGCGGGGACCTTGGCGACGAGTTGGTAGAGCCCGTAGGCCATGGCCCAGGTCTCCTCGTCGGTCTCGCCCTCACGCATCCGGGGCCACTCGCGGTCGATGACCATGTGGGCGTACTTCTCGGAGTGGCCGCGCACCTCGGCCTTGGCGGGGGCCGGCATCCGGTCGGCGGCGAGGTAGAGGTCTATCAGCGCGCCGGCTTCCGCGTAGTTGCCCTTGCGCGCGACGGCCAGCTCCTGGGCGGAACTCACCATCAGGAAGGCCAGGGTGAGGATGAAAAAGGAGAACACCACTCCCGCGGCGGTGCCGACGGCGGGCCCCACGTCCGGCATCGTGCGGTTGCGTGCCACGTGGTGGCCGAGCTGCGCGGCGCCCATCGCGATGAGGGCGGCGCATAAGACGGAGAGGACGGCGGCGACAGCCATGGGGCCGGGGACTCCTCAGTGCGGGGGCCGACGGGCAGCACGCGCTGCCGGTGATCAACACACTCGGTGATCAACGCCGTGCGCGCGCGCCGGGGCCACCGATGGGGTGACGGGTCCCTGGCGGACCGTCACCCGTACGCACCAGGGCGGGGGCTGTCGCCCCGTCGGAGCGGGGCGGAGGGCCGGAGGGCCGGCGGGGCAGAGGTCGGCGGGGCAGAGGTCGGCGGGGCGGCCGGGACCGGTCAGCCCTCTGCCGTGAGCGCCCGCCGGTAGGTCAGCCCGGGACTGCCGTCCAGGACGGTCTCCCCCACCGCCGTGAACCCGGTCCGCAGCAGCACGGCCGCCGATGCCGGGTTGTCCAGGGCCGCCGACGCGGTGAGGACGCCGAGCCCGTACTCCGTGGCGGCGATCCGGCAGACCTCCCGGACGGCCGCGGTGGCCGCGCCGCGGCCCGCGGCCCGTTCGCCGATCCGGTAGCCGAGGTCGGCGGCGCCGTCCGCCAGGTCCACCAGGTTGACGCGTCCGATCAGCTCCCCGGCGCTGTCCAGCACCAGGTGGAAGCGGCAGGCACCCGTGTCCTGTTCCGCGAGCAGGGCGCGGTGGCGGGCGGCGAACTCCGCGAAGTACGCGTCCCCGCGGTCCGGTACGGAGCGGGCGAAGTACGCCCGGTTGTCCCGCTCGAAGGCCAGCAGGGCGTCTTCGTGATCGGCCCGCAGGCGTTCGAGTCGCAGCATGCCGGGCAGGATATACGCGCTGCTCGGACGGGCGCCGCAGGTTTTCGGGGGGGGTGGGCACGAAGGCGGCGGACTCGGCGGAGACGCTGGTCGCGAAGCTCACGAAGGCCTCCGACGAGGCCTCCGAGGCGGGCTCGGCCGAGGTGAGGATGAGCGTGACGATGCCCGACACGGGCGGCAAGCCGGTCCAGGTGAACGGCACCACCTGCTCCTGGGGCAACGACCTCGCGAGGGAAGCCGGGATGCCGGCCGGGGACCTCCAGACGCAGGACCAGGTCTTCGGGAACATCACCGTCGACATCGACTTCCTCTCCTTCGGCGTGGCGAAGGACATCGCGGTCCCGCCGGGCGGTGCGTACCGAAGCGCCGGGTTCCTACACTGGCACCGGTACGCACCGCCCCCACGCCACCCCGCAGGTACGAAGGACTCCCCCATGGAAGCCGAGACGGCGAACGCCACCGACGCCCACGGCATCCCGGTCATCCCCGCCTCCTCCGACGCCGTCCGGCGCAAGCGCCGGGCGATCGCCGACGCGGCCGCCGCGGAGTTCCTCGCCGAGGGGTACGCGGCCGCCTCCATGGACGCGATCACCAGCCGCTCCGGGGTCTCCAAGGCGACGCTCTACAAGCATTTCGGCACCAAGGAGCGACTGTTCCTCGCCGTGATCGGCGGCATCCTGCGCGAGACCTACGCCGGTCTCGAACCGGACGGCTCCGCCCTCGTGGAAGCCTCCGACCTGCGCGCCGCCCTGATCGCCCTCACCGGCGACTGGGCCGCGCTGCTGCTGCGCCCCGACATCATGACGCTGCGCCGCCTGGTGATCGGGGAGATCGGCCGCTTCCCCCAGCTGGGCCGGCTCTGGTACCGGGTCACGTACGACATGTACAACGGTCCCCTCGTCGAGGCCTTCACCGAGCTCGGCCGGCGCGGGAGGCTCCGCGTCACGGACCCCGAGCTGGCCGTCCGGCAGCTCGTCGCCGCCACCGTCGGCGTCCCGCAACTGGTGCACACCTTCGCACCCGGCACCGAGACCGACCCGGCGGAGCTGACCCGCGTGGTCACCTCGGGGGTCGACCTCTTCCTGGCCCGCTACGCCGCTCCGTAGCCACGGAGGCGAGGGGCCCCGCTCCGGACGTCCGGAGCGGGGCGCACGGTCAGCGGTCCTGCGAGAGTCCGTACAGCTCGGCGAAGGTGCCGTCGAGGGCGGTCAGTTCGGCGAACGTGCCGGTCTCGATGACCCGGCCCTTGTCCAGGACGATGATCCGGTCGGCCAGGCGGCAGTTCTCCATCCGGTGGGTGACGATCATGGTGATCCGGTCCTCCTTCATCTCCTGCAGGCCGGTGAAGATCTGGTGCTCCCCGCGGGCGTCCATCGCCGAGGTGGGCTCGTCCATGATCAGCAGCCGGGGCCTGCGGTGGAAGGCGCGGGCGCACGCCAGGCGTTGCCACTGGCCCCCGGAGAGTTCGTGCCCGCCCCACAGCGAGCGGGCCAGGAGCGTGTCGAGGCCGTGCGGATAGCCCTGGACCGCCTCGCGCATGCCGACCGCGTCGAGCGCGTCCCAGACGGCGTCCTCACCCCGCGCCTGCGGCTGGCCGAGGGTGACGTTGTCGCGCACCGTGAACGGCCATTGCGCGTAGGACTGGGCGACCAGCCCGACGTGGGTCCACAGGGTCCGCTGGTCGTGCGCGCGGGTCGGGGTGCCGTCCCAGTACGCCTCCCCGTCGCTCGGGACCGTGAGGCCGGTCAGCAGCCGGATGAGGGTGGACTTCCCGGCGCCGTTCTCGCCGACGACGGCGATGATCTCGCCGCGGGACAGCGACAGACTGACCGGGCCGAGCGCCGGGGTGTCTTTGCCCGGGTAGGTGTACGAGGCGTTCTCCAGGCTGACCTTCTCCGGCGGGCCCGCCTCCACGCGGCCCCGGGTGACGGCCAGTTCGCGGGCCTGCTCCAGGAAGAGGCGGTAGTCCTCGAGGTAGAGGGCGTGCTGGAACATGGCGGCGCCGTAGACCACCAGGCTGGACAGGGCGGAGGCCGAGGTCCGCATGGCGACGATGGCAGTGCCGGCCGCCGCCAGGGCCATGGAGCCCGCCAGGACCAGGGCGCCCAGCGCGGCCCAGGTTCCGAGCTGGAAGAGGCCGCCGAGGGCCGCGGCGAGGAGCGAGACCCGCAGGTGGCGCGGGGCGGCGCCGACGAGCTTGGCGTCGATGCGGTTGCAGACGGCGGCGTACCAGGCGTGCGCGTGGGGGCGCATGGAATTGCAGCGCAGCTCGTCGCCGAGCTTGTGGGTGGTGAGGTACCAGCGCATCATCCCGCGGACGTTGCGGGAGGCGATCGTCTCGTTGTGGAGGGCGTAGTCCAGGCGGGCGGCGAAGACGGCGCCCGCGCCGCGCGGCACGACCGAGAGCAGGAGCAGGGGCATCAGGACGGGGTGGACGACGGCGAGGACCCCGGCCACCGCCAGCAGGTTGACCAGGCCGTTGGTGAAGGCCATCGCGTCCTTGACGAGCATGGAGGAGCGGGCCGCGCCGATCTCGGCCGCCTCCGAGCGGTCGGAGAACGCGGGCTCGTCGTAGGCGGAGACCTCCACGTCCATGTGGGCGTCGACCATCTCGAGGTCGGCCGTCGTGGCCAGGCGCGGGGTGAGCCGGCGGGCCGCGCCGCCCGCGACGATCTGGGCCGTCGTACCGACCCCGGCCGCGACGGCGGCGACGGCCAGCGGCCGGGCGGCGTCCGCGATGCGCTCGCCCGCGGCGCCGCCGGTCAGGAGCGGGCCCATCGCTTCGGCGACGGCCCCGAGGGAGGCGGCCGTACAGACCCCGGCGAGGATCTGGCCCGCGAGCAGCAGGGTCGCGGAGGCCGGGTCGATCCGCCAGACCATCCGGGCGGTCTGCGCGAGGGCGGCGGGCAGCCGGGCGGCCATCTCGCGGAGCGAGAGCTGCTCCATGGCCTTCTGGTGCGCGCCGTGGGCGAACGTGAACTCGGGTGGGTCGGCGGGCGCCGGATGGTGTGGTGCCGCCGGTGTGCCCTGGGTGTTGCGTGCCGTCTTCTCAGCCACGTGCAGCTCCTTCACGTCGTCGTCGAACAGCGGCGGTTCCCGTCGGACGGCGGCGCTCCGCGGCATGGCGGAGCGGGGGCCGCGGTGCGTCCCGGGGAACCCGTTGGGTGGTCGAGTGAGGGAGTACATCCGAGCCCGGAACGCGGAGTAACGAGAACCGGCCTTCGTCGCCGCCCGGCGGGAACGGGCGCACGGGGCACCCGGGTCCGGGGGTCCGCAGCGGGCCCGGGAGCCAGAACGGCCTGATCCCGACGGAGCGCGGAGGAATGGCCTTGCACGCCCCCGGCTCACGCCGGGAGGCGGCTCCGCACGGCTGCCGGAGGAGGACGGTTCGCCGGCAGGGTGAAGTTCCCCGGCCGGGTACGTGGACGTACAGCTGCTGCACATCACCGACCTGCACGGCTACCTCTCCGCTCCCCCGGCCCGTGATTCCGTCGTCACCGGCGCGGGCGGCCGTGCGTACGCGGTCGGCGGGGTCGCCTGCACGGCCACCCATCTGGCCCGGCTGCGGGCCGGCCGGGCCAACTCCGGCACATGGAGCAGGGGATCCCCTACGAGGGGCGGGGCTGACCAACGCGTTCCCGGACTCGGGCGGCGCCGACTTCCGCTACGACAGCGCCAACACCGTGTCCCCGGCGAGCGGGGAGACGGTGCTCCCCCCGTACGACATCGAGTACGTGGACGCGCCGGGCGGGCAGCGGCTGCCCATCGGGTTCATCCACCTGACAGCCGTCGGCACCGAGACCTTCGGGAATTCCTTCCAGCCCGGCCTGACCACCCTGGACCGGCTACGCGCGGCGGCACGGGGCGGGCGTCATCGGCCGCCGGCGCGCCTCCTTCCGCCGCCGGCTCTCCCCGGCCGGGGAGTCCACCATGGGCAGCCTCGTCGCCGACTGGGCGCTGTGGGCCGCCCGCGAAGCACCCGATTCCTTCGACACCAGCCCCCGGCCCGCGCTCTTCGGGGTGCTCACGTACGTCCCGCTCGCGGTGTCGGACGACGTCCGGTACTCCTTCGACGCGGCGGGGCCCGTCGGGGACCGGGTGGCGCCGGGCGATGTGTTCGTCGACGGTGCCCCGCTGCGGCCGGAGGCCTCGTACCGGGTCGTGACCACCTCGTACACGCTCACCGGGCAGGACGGCTACCCGGCCCTCGGCATCCGGAGGAGGAGGCCGCACGGGACGCGGGACGTCGGCCGGTCTGCTGAGCGGGCGCCGTCGGCGGGATCCCGGGCGCCGTCAGGGGGCGAGCGGGAGCGTGGCGACCAGGCGGGCGCCCTTCGGGGAGTCCCGGACGGCGAGGGTGCCCCCGAGGCGCAGGGCGATGTCGCGGGCGATGGCCAGGCCGAGGCCGGTGCCGCCCTCGTCGCGGGCGCGGGCGTCGTCGAGCCGGGTGAAGCGTTCGAAGACCCGTTCGCGGTCGGCGGGCGCGATGCCCGCTCCGTCGTCGGTCACTTCGAGGACGGCCTCGCCCCGGGCCCCGTCCACGCGCAGGACGACGGTGACGTGCTGGTCGGCGTGGCGGCCCGCGTTGTCCAGCAGGTTGGTGACGAGCCGCGACAGCCAGATCGTGCTGCCGCGGACCGCGATCCCGGGGGCGACGTCCGCCCGGACGGGGACCCGCTCGCCCCTGCGCGTACGGGCCGCTTCGCGGACCACCTCCGTGAGGTCGACGGCGGCGGCCGGCGGCGGCTCCGAGGTGTCGAGGCGGGCCAGCAGGAGCAGGTCGGCCGCCAGGTCCTGGAGCCGTACGGTGTCCTCCAGCGCGCCGCTGACCAGCTCGCCCCACAGCTCGGGATCCGGGTGGGCCTGCGCGACCTCCAGCTGGGTGCGGAGCACCGTGATCGGGCTGCGCAGTTCGTGCGAGGCGTCCGCGATGAAGCGGCGCTGGCGGATTCCGGCGGCTTCCAGCCGGTCCAGGGTGGCGTTCATGGTGACGGCGAGCCGGGCCACCTCGTCGCGGGTGGCCGGAACGGGCACCCGCCGGTGCAGTTCGCGGTCGCCGATCTCGGCCATCTCGGCGCGGATCGCCTCGACGGGGCGCAGGGCCCAGCCGGTAACCCGCCAGGTGATCAGGGCCACGACCAGGACGAGCAGCGGGACCACGACGGCCAGGACCGCCATGATGGTCGCGTCGGCGGTGTCGGCGTCCCGCAGCGAGGTCCCGGCGTAGACGGTGACCAGGCCGTTCGCGGTGACGGTGGTGACCTGCACGACGCGCTGGCGGTGTTCCTGGCGGACCCGGCCGCCCTTCCAGGTGCCGCGGACCGTGCCGGGTGCGACGGGCGGTTCGGGGACGAGGGCGGGGCGGCCGCTGAGGTTGGGGCTGGCCGCGATGACGCGGCCCTGCGCGTCGACGACCTGGACGAAGTCCGTGCCGCGGCCCGGGGGCGGTACGGGGTCCAGCCGGCCGGTGGCAGCCAGCGCGGCCACCTTGACGGCCTGCCGTTCGGCGTCGGCCTGGGCGCTCATGGTCAGGTTGGTCTCCAGGGCCCCGAGCAGGGCGAAGGAGGCCACGCCGAGGGCCAGGGCCACCACGGCGGAGGCGCCGAGGGTGGCCTGGGCTCGGACGGACCGCGGGCGGAGCCGGGAGGCGGCCCTGCGCAGCCGGTACGGGAGCGGCTCGGGGGGCTCGGGGGCCTGGTGGGGCGCGTGGGGCTCAGCCACCGTCGGCCGCCAGCCGGTATCCGGCGCCCCGGACGGTCTCCACCGCGGCGCGGCCGAAGGGCGCGTCTATCTTCCGGCGCAGGGCGCTGACGTGGACCTCCACGACGTTGAGGTCCCCTTCGTAGGCGGCGTCCCAGACGTGGTCGAGGATGTCCCGCTTGGGCACGACCTCGCCGGCCCGCCGCGCCAGGTGCAGCAGGACGGCGAACTCGCGCGCGGTCAGCCGGGCTTCGACGCCGCCGCGCGTGCAGCGCTGCCGGGCCGGGTCGACGAGGAGGTCGCCGAACTCCATGACCTGCGGGCTGCGGCGGCCGGTGCGCCGGATCAGGGCCCGCAGGCGGGCCACGAGGACCACGTAGGAGAAGGGCTTGGAGAGGAAGTCGTCCGCTCCGGTGTCCAGCGCCTCGGCCTCGTCGTACTCGCCGTCCTTGGCGGTGAGCATCAGGATGCCGGACTCGCAGCCGGCCGCGCGCAGCCGGGCGCAGACCCGGTAGCCGTTGAGGCCGGGCAGCATGATGTCGAGCACGATGGCGTCGTAGTCGTGTTCGCCGGCCATCCACAGGCCTTGCGGGCCGTCGTGTGCCGTGTCCACGGTGAAGCCCTCGGCCCGCAGACCACGTTGCAGGGCGGCGGCCAGCCGCCGCTCGTCCTCGACCACCAGTACGCGCATGGGGCAAGGTTCTCAGGTCGCGCCGTCGGCTTGCTGAAGGGTTCTTCAGCTCGCTTCAGCGGGGCTTCAGCATCCTGCTCGCAGGATCGGCCGAGCCGGGCGCGTCGCCCGGAGAACGCGAGGAGCTTTCAGATGACTCAGTCCAGTCCGCAGCCGCCCGAATTCCCCCCGGCCGCTTTCCCAGTCGAAGGCGGCGGCGAGGGCGGGGGCAGCGGCGAGCCGGCCGGCAAGGCGACGGGCCGCGGCGCCCGGATCGCCCGCTTCACCCGGTTCGCCCGTGAGGGCCGGGGACGCTGGGTGGCGCTCGGGCTCGTGGTGGTGGCGTCCGCCGGAGCGGGGGCGGCAGCGGCGGCGGTGGCCGTGGCGGACCACGAGCACGATGTCCGCCGCACGCGCGCGGAGCGGATGTGGGACCGGTTCGACGTCGAGCGGGAGGGGGGCGGCGAGATGACGGCTCCGCTGCCCGCGCGCCCCGGGAAGCCGGGCGAGCCCGGTAAGCCCGGCCTGCGGGGGCAGAAGGGCGAGCGGGGCGTCTTCCCGCCGGACGGGCCGGGGCGGCCCGGGACGACCGAGGGCGAGGAGGGGATCGTCGTGGACGGCCCCGGCCGGGCCCCCGTACCGCTGCCCGCGCTGCCGGCGGCCCAGGCCCTGGAGAAGGCGGAGGCCGCCGTGCCCGGCGGCAAGGCCGAGGCGCTGCGCGTGATCGCCCAGGAGGGCGGCGGGAGCGCGTGGCGCGTGGTGGTCCTCGGCTCCGACGGGGTCCGGCACGCCGTGACCCTGGCCGGCGCCGACGGCGCGGTCACGAGCAACACGGTCGCGGGGAAGGGCGCCGGGGCGTCCCGCTGAGCGGGTGCGGCTGCGCCTGCCCGGCGGTTCCGCACCGCGGCGGCGCCCGCCCGGTGGCCCGTACCGCAGCGACGCCCGCCCGGTGTCCTGTACCGCGGCCGCGCCGGTCCGGTGGCCCGCACCGCGGCCGCGCCCGCCCAGTGGCCCGCACCGCGGCGGCGGCGGTGCGGGACACCGGACCGGCCGGCCGTCGGTGAACCTCCGTCAGGAGGAAAGGCCGAGCAGCCGGGCCGCCGTCTCCCGCATCTCGATCTTGCGGATCTTGCCCGTCACCGTCATGGGGAACTCCTCCACGACGTGGACGTAGCGCGGGATCTTGAAGTGGGCCAGCCGGCCCTCGCAGTACGCGCGCACGGCCGGTGCGGTCAGCGGCTCGGCGCCCTCGCGCATCCGCACCCACGCCATGAGCTCCTCCCCGTACTTCGGGTCGGGCACGCCGATCACCTGGACGTCCATGACGTCGGGGTGGGCGTGCAGGAACTCCTCGATCTCGCGCGGGTACAGGTTCTCGCCGCCGCGGATCACCATGTCCTTGATCCGGCCGGTGATGCTGAGGTACCCGTCCCCGTCCATGACGGCGAGGTCTCCGGTGTGCATCCAGCGGGCCGCGTCGACGGCCTCGGCGGTGCGCTCGGGCTGGTCCCAGTAGCCGAGCATGACCGAGTAGCCCCGGGTGCACAGTTCGCCCGGTTCTCCACGCGGGACGGTCCGGCCGGTGGCCGGGTCGACCACCTTGACCTCCAGGTGCGGACCGACCCGGCCCACGGTCGAGACGCGGCGCTCCACGGAATCGTCCACGCGGGTCTGGGTGGAGACGGGCGAGGTCTCCGTCATGCCGTAGCAGATGGACACCTCGCGCATGCCCATCCGGTCGATGACCTCCTTCATCACCTCGACCGGGCAGGGCGAGCCCGCCATGATGCCCGTGCGCAGGCTGGAGAGGTCGTAGCTCTCGAAGTCCGGGTGGGCCAGCTCGGCGATGAACATGGTGGGGACCCCGTAGAGCGAGGTGCACGCCTCCGCCTGGACGGCGGCCAGGGTGGCCCCCGGGTCGAAGGCGGGCGCGGGGATGACCATGGCCGCGCCGTGGCTGGTGCAGGCGAGGTTCCCCATGACCATGCCGAAGCAGTGGTAGAAGGGGACCGGGATGCAGACCCGGTCCTGCTCGGTGTAGTGGCACAACTCGCCCACGAAGTAGGCGTTGTTGAGGATGTTGTGGTGCGAGAGGGTCGCGCCCTTCGGGAAGCCTGTGGTCCCCGAGGTGTATTGGATGTTGACCGGGTCGTCGGGGCTCAGCGCGGCCTGGGCGCGCAGCAGTTCGGCCCGGTCGGCGCGGCGGCCGCGCTCCGGGAGGGAGTTCCAGAGCGGGCCGTCGAGCAGGGCGGTGAACTCCAGGTCCGGACAGCGCGGCCCGACCTCCTCGATCATGGCCGCGTAGTCGGAGGTCTTGAACCGGTCCGCCGCCACCAGCAGCCGGATCCCGGACTGGCGCAGGACGTATTCCAGCTCGTGGGAGCGGTAGGCCGGGTTCACGGTGACGAGGACCGCGCCGATCCTGGCGGTGGCGTACTGCACCAGCGTCCACTCGGGGCGGTTGGGGGCCCAGATGCCGACCCGGTCCCCCTTGGCGATCCCGAGGTCCAGCAGACCGAGCGCGAGGTCGTCCACGTCCGCGGCGAACTCCGCGTACGTCCACCGGCGCCCGGAGGCCATGTCGACGAGGGCGTCGCGGCCCGGGAACCTGCGGACGGTGCGGTCCAGGTTCTCGCCGATGGTGTCGCCGAGCAGCGGCACCTCGCCGGCCCCGGACGCGTAACTCGGCTCGACGGACGCGTGACTCGGCGCGACGGACGGCACGGACGGCACATGGACCCCCTGGGCTCGGTGGCGGGCACCGGGGCCCCATCGCTCCGGCACCCCCTCATGATCCACGTGGCCCGCGGCGGGGGCCAGCCCCCGATGAGGCGCAGTGGGGCGCGGTGCGGCGGCCCCGATTGGCCGGGCCCGCGGGCAGGGCGTTCCATCGAAGGGTGACCCCATCAACGGCGACCGCGCCCGAGGCCGCGCCCGAGGCGGCGCCCGGGTCGCCCGCCGGGCGGATCGACGTGCACGCCCACCTCTGGACCCCCGCCTACCTGGACCGGCTGGAGCGGCTGGGCCGGACCGACACGGGCACCCAGCGCGGGATCGGCGCGGACGCCGGCCCGGCCGACCTCGACCACCGCTTCGCCCTCATGGACCGGACGGGGATCTCCGTGCAGGTGCTCTCCGTGCCCCCGCAGTCGCCGCACCTGCCCCGGGAGGCCGACGCGGTGGAGCTGGCACGCGCGGTGAACGAGTCCTACGCCGAGCTGGTCGCCCGCTGGCCCGGGCGCTTCCGGGCCTTCGCCGCGCTGCCGCTGCCGCACGTGGACGCGGCGCTGCGCGAGCTCGCGTACGCCTTCGACGAGCTCGGCATGGCGGGGGCGGCCGTCACCACGACCGTGTGCGGCCTGACCCTGGCCGATCCGCGCTTCCGTCCGCTGTACGAGGAACTGGACCGGCGCGGCGCGGTCCTGTACGTCCACCCGGTGGGCGAGGGGGCCGGCAGCCCGCTGATCACCGGGCACCGCATGACCTGGATGGTCGGAGCCCCGGTCGAGGACACGGTGGCCGTCATGCACCTCATCCTGGCGGGCCTGCCGCGGCGCTACCCCCGGATGCGGATCCTGGCCTCCCACCTCGGCGGCGCCCTGCCGATGCTGCTGCGCCGCCTCGACGACCACCTGGCCTTCGAATCCCCGGCGACGCCCGAGCTCCCCTCGGTGGCGGCCCGCAGGCTCTGGTACGACACCGTCGCGCACTGCCACGGGCCCGCCCTGGTCGCGGCGGCGGCTTCCTTCGGCGCGGGCCGCCTCGTCCTCGGCACGGACTTCCCCTACGAGGACGGGGAGGTGTTCGTGCGGGCGGTCTCCTACGTATCCGATTCGGGGCTGCCCCCGCGGGACGCCGCCGCGATCCTCGACACGAACGCGGCGGCGTTGTTCGGTCCCTAGGCCGGCAGGGCGAGCAGGACCAGGGGGCTGGTCGTCGGCTGCGCCGATCCCCCGGCGGGTTCCAGCGTCAGGCCCACCGCCGTGGCCGTACCGAGTCCGCCGTCCAGCACCGCGGCGCCGTCGTCCGTGAGGAAGCCGGCCGGGCGCATCGTGCCGTGGTCGGCCAGCCAGAGCTGGTACGTGTGGCCCTCCCCGGCGGCCGGCAGCCGGTCGGTGAGGAACACGGCCCGGTCCCGGGCGGCGGAGGTGACCACCGTCGCGGCGGCTCCGCCGCTGGTGCGGCCGTGGACGGTACGGGCGTCCGGGGCGGTGACCACGGCCCGCAGCTCCTGGCTGCGCGCCTCGGCCTGCCGGGCTTCCTGCCGGGCCCGGTCGGCCTGCCCGCTCTCGTGGAGCGCGGCCCCGCCGAAGAGGGCCGCCCCGACGAGGGAAGCGGCGACGACGAAGGCCCCGGCCTTGCGCGGGAGCCGGTCCAGGAATCCCGCCGCCCGGCGGACGCCGACCCTCGGGGGCAGCTGGCGGACGGTCTCGATGCGGGCGAGCACCTCCGCCTTCAGCTGCGGCGGGGGCACGAGGGCCACCGCGGCGGCCAGCCGGCCGGCCGTGGCGGAGAACTCCGCGACGTCCCCGGAGCACGGCGCGCAGCGGGCCAAGTGCCGGGAGAAGGCCTCCTGTTCACCCGGGCCGAGCGCGTCCAGTACGTAGGCCGCGGTGAGGGTGTGCAGTTCTTCGTCGTGCTTCACGTGGTCACCCCCATGCAGTCGCGCAGGCGGATCAGTCCGTCGCGCATCCGGGTCTTGATCGTGGGAAGAGGAGTCTGGAGGGTCTCGGCGACCTCACGGTAGGTCAGCCCCTGGTAATAGGCGAGGGTGACGGCCTGGCGCTGGAGCTCGGTCAGCCGGCGCAGGCAGCGTTTGACCTGATCGCGTTCCAGCCGGGTCTCCACCTGCTCGCTCACCTCGTCGAAGGGCCGTTCCTGGCCGCGTACGCCCACGTCGTGCTCGCGGGTGGCCGAGGCCTGGGCGGAGCGGACCCGGTCGACGGCCCGGCGGTGGGCGATCGTGGCCACCCAGGCCATGACGCTCCCCTGCTCGGGGCGGTAGCGGGCGGCCTGACGCCACACGTCGATCATCACTTCCTGGGCGACCTCCTCCGACTGGGCGCGGTCGCGCACCACCTTGACCGCGATGCCGAAGACGGTTCCGGACACGGCGTCGTACAGCGCGGCGAAGGCGTCCTGGTCGCCCTGTGCGACGCGTGCCATCAGCTCCGCGAGCTCGGCCGCGGCCGATCCGGGTCCGGGGCCCGTGCCGGGGCCGGTGCCGGGGCCCGTGCCGGGGCCGGTGCCGGGGCCGGTGCCGGGGCCGGTGCCGTTGCCCGGGCCCGGTCCGGGGAAGCGCAGCCTCTCGGGGTTCACCTCAGCGGCCCCCGTGTACGGCCGGGCCCGGGCGGGCACGCCGGTGCCGCGAGTGGTTCTCGCCGGTCCATCCATCGCATGAACGATCCTTCGTGGCAGGCGCACCCGTTCCCCGTCCGCCGGGGTCGCGGTGCGCGCCGGGTCCTTGCTGTCTCACCTTGTCTTCGGAGCCGGCCCCCGCACGGATTGGCCGACATACACGCGAAAGGGCATCCGTTCGGGGGAACCGGCCCTCCTGGACCAAACCGCGGCGGGGGTCCGGGCCGAAGGAGGGTCGCGGGCCCGGTCCAGGGGCCGCCGCGCGGCGGGTCACGGAGCGAACGGCCCCGGAGTCCGCCGCCGCACAGCAAGCAAGGAGATCTGTCGTGTCGCGTGTCCTCAAGAGTGCCGCACTCGCCCTCGCTTCGGGCGCCCTTCTCGTGGGAGGGGCCTCCGCGGCCTCGGCCGACGCCGGAGCCCAGGGCCTCGCCGCCTACTCCCCGGGGGTCGGCTCGGGCAACCTGATCCAGATCCCCATCCACATCCCGATCAACGCGTGCGGCAACTCAATCAGCGTGATCGGGCTGCTCAACCCCGCGTTCGGCAACACCTGCGTCAACGCCTGACGCGGGACCCGGACCGCAGTCTCCGGCCCGCCGCCGGCAACGGGGCGGCGGCGGGCCGGTGGTCCTCGGGACCGGCGGGGAGCGGGTCGCCGCTCCTGAGCGCCGCCGGGCCCCGAGGACCCGCGCGGGCGGTGGCCGTCGGCGCCGCCGCCCGCGTGCGGGGGCCGTACGGGGTCCGGCCCCAGTCCCCCGCACAAAGGTCAACACACCGACGGATCTTCACTTGATCGGATGACCGGCCCATCCGGGAGGGTTCCCGCGCCGAATGAGGGTCGTGAGCATCAACCGAAGGACAGTCGAGCGCGGCGCCCTCGCCGCGGCGAGCGGCCTGCTGGCCGGTTACGCCGCACTGGCCGCCGCCGAGCTGACCGCGTCCCTGGTCCGGCCGCAGGCGGGACCGGTCACCGTGATCGGCGGCGCGGCCATCGACCGCACTCCGGCGGCGCTCAAGGACTTCGCCATCCGCACCTTCGGCGAGAACGACAAGCTGGTCCTCCAGCTCGGCATCCTCGCCACGGTCGGTCTCCTGGCCGCCCTGCTCGGGGTGCTGGCCCTGCGCCACCGCCGTACGGGGGCGGCCGGCGTACTGGCCTTCGGCGTCCTCGGCGCGGCGGCGGCCCTCGGCCGGCCCGACGCGGCCGGGGCGGGGGACGTACTGCCCTCGCTGGTCGGGGCCGTGGCCGGGGCGCTGGTGCTGTACCTGCTGGTGGGCAAGGTGGGCGGCGCCTCCCGGCCCGCCGGAGGGAACGGCGCGGCGGGCACCCCGGACGACGCCGGAACCGAAGCCGGCGCCGCCGGTCCGCCCGCCGCCTGGAACCGGCGGGGCTTCCTCCTCGCGGCAGGTGTCACCGCGATCGTCTCCACCGGGGCGGGCGCCCTCGGCCGGGCCCTGACCGGCCGGCGCGGCCAGGGCGCCACCGCCTCCCGCGCCGCCGTACGCCTGCCCTCCCCCGCTTCGCCCGCCGCGCCGATCCCGGCCGGGGCGGCCCTGCGGGTTCCCGGGGTCAGCGCCTTCACCACACCGAACAAGGAGTTCTACCGTGTCGACACCGCTCTCGTGGTTCCCAGGGTCGACGCCGACACCTGGCGGCTGCGCATCCACGGCAAGGGCGTCTCCCGCCCGCGCTCGTACTCCTACCCCGAACTCCTCGAACGCCCGCTGATCGAGCGGGACATCACGCTCACCTGCGTGTCGAACGAGGTGGGCGGCCCCTACGCCGGCTCCGCGCGCTGGCTCGGCGTACGCCTGTCGGACCTGTTGCGGGAGGCGGGCGTCCGGGCACCGTCGCGCGGCGGCCGCGCCGACCAGCTGATCGCGCGCTCGGTGGACGGGATGACGCTGGGCACCCCCGTCGAGGAGGTCATGGACGGCCGGGACGCGATGCTGGCCGTCGCCATGAACGGCGAGCCGCTCCCCTTCGAGCACGGCTTCCCGGTCCGGATGGTCGTACCCGGTCTCTACGGCTACGTCTCCGCCTGCAAGTGGATCCGCGAGATCGAGCTCACCACCTTCGACTCCTACGACCCCTACTGGGTCAAGCGCGGCTGGGCCCGCCGGGCGCCGATCAAGACGCAGGCCCGGATCGACACCCCCAAGCCCTTCGCCCGGATCCCGGCCGGGACCGTGACGGTCGCCGGGGTGGCGTGGGCCCAGCACCGCGGCATCGAGCGGGTCGAGGTCCAGGTCGACGACGGACCGTGGCAGGAGGCCTCGCTCGCGGCGCAGGCCACCACCGACACCTGGCGCCAGTGGTCCTTCGACTGGAAGGCCTCCTCGGGCGGCCACCGTCTGACCGTCCGCGCCACGGACGGCCGGGGCGAGGTGCAGACCGAGCTGCGGACCCGCACGATCCCGGACGGCGCGAGCGGCCGGCACGGCGTCTTCGTCACGGTCGACTGACCGAAGCCACCCCGCTTTCCCACCACTTCACACACTTTCTTCCCTTCCGTTCCGTATGCACCGCCCCCTTCTCTGGAGCACACCATGAGCACTCTTCGTTTCCGCCGCACCGCCCTCGCCGTCGCCACCGCGGCCGTACTGCCCTTCGCGCTGGCCGCCTGCTCCGAATCCGACTCCGGCAAGGACGCGTCCGCCGGCGCGACCGCCGCGGCGAGCGCCGACACCTCCTCCCCCGCCGCGGACGCCTCGGCGCCGATGACGGCGGACGGCCCCTTCGGCGCCGCGTGCGCCGGTGTCCCGAAGGAGGGCGCGGGCAGCTTCGACGGCATGGCCAAGGACCCGGTCGCGACCGCCGCGTCCAACAACCCGGCACTGTCCACCCTGGTGGCGGCCGTCAAGCAGGCCGGGCTCGTCGACACGCTCAACAACGCCAAGGACATCACGGTGTTCGCGCCGACCAACGACGCCTTCGCCAAGATCCCGAAGGCCGACCTCGACAAGGTCCTCGCCGACAAGGCCACGCTCACCAAGATCCTCACGTACCACGTGGTCGGCGAGAAGCTGACGCCGAAGCAGCTGGAGAACGGCTCCTTCACCACGCTGGAGACCGGGAAGGTGACCACCGCCGGCTCGGGCGAGTCCTACAAGGTCAACGGCACGTCCAACGTGGTCTGCGGCAACGTCCCGACCGCTAACGCCACCGTGTACATCGTGGACACGGTCCTGATGCCGAAGTAGCAGTGGCGCCGAACCGGTGACCCGCACGGGCGCCGGTCGTTGTAGAAGCGGTCAGCGAAGTGGCCCCCGGAGTCCCGGACCCGTCCTCAGGGTCCGGGACTCCATGCCGTGTTTACCGGCCCATCACTTGATCCGCACATGGGGCGGCGGATTGGACAAGTGGCCGATGTTACTAACACCATGGCCCCGCAAGTTCGCGGCTGCGCAGGGGGGCAACCCGCTCTTTTCACGTCCCTCCGTACGGCCGCTCGTCCCCGCCACACCCCTGGAGAGACTCCGCCATGAGCTTCGGCGACCCGAACAACCCCTACGGTCAGCAGCAGCCCCCGCAGGGTCAGCCCGGCTACCCCCAGGGCCAGCCCGGCTACCCCCAGCAGGCGCCGCAGGGTGTCCCCCCGCAGTACGGGTACCCGCAGCAGCCCGTCGGCGGCGTCCCCCCGCAGCAGCCGTACGGTGCGTACCCGCAGACCGGGATGCCTCCCATGCCGGGCACCGGAATGCCGCCGCTGGCGCACTGGGGCCTGCGCGTCGGTGCGACCCTCCTCGACGGTCTGATCATCGCGGGTCCGATGTACGCCCTCGGCTTCATCGACCTCGCCATGAGCGACGACGCGGGTGCCTCCGGGCCGGGCGTCTTCTTCCTCATCGGCTGGCTCTACGCCGTCGGCATGGGCATCTTCCAGCTCTACAAGGAAGGCTCGACCGGCCAGTCGATCGGCAAGAAGGTCGTCGGGATCAGCGTGCGCCGCGAGGCGGACGGCAACGTCCTCGGCTTCGGCATGGCCTTCGTCCGCAAGCTGGCGCACTTCCTCGACGGCATCGCCTGCTACATCGGCTACCTGTGGCCGCTGTGGGACGCCAAGAAGCAGACCTTCGCCGACAAGGTGTGCAGCACCGTCGTCATCGTGGTTCCCAAGGGCTGATACGGCCTGACGTCGGGGCCCGTCCGGATTCCGGGCGGGCCCCGACGCGTTCGCCACGGCCTGGGGGGCGTGGAACCCGTGCGTCCGGGAGCGCTCTCAACGTTCCCGGTGGTACGGGTTACCCTGCTGTCCGACAGGGCCGGGGCCCCAGAGCCCGGGCCGCCGCCCCCGGATGTGCACGAGGAGCGCCCGTGGCCGAACAGGTTTCCGGCGGCCGGCCCACCCTGGAAGCGGTGGCGGCGCGCGCCGGGGTGTCCAGGGCCACCGCGTCCAGGGTCGTCAACGGCGGCGACGGGGTCCGTGCGCACCTGGTGGACAAGGTCCGCGCGGCCATCGTGGACCTCGGCTACGTGCCGAACCACGCGGCCCGCACGCTGGTCACCCGGCGCACCGGCGCGGTCGCCGTGATCATCGCCGAGCCGGAGATCCGGATCTTCTCCGACCCCTTCTTCTCCCGGCAGATCCGCGGCATCAGCAAGGAACTGACCGCGCACGACACTCAGTTGGTGCTGCTCCTGGTCGAGCACCGCGGGGACTACGGCCGGATCGAGCGGTACCTGGCGGGCGGTCACGTCGACGGTGCGCTCGCGTTCTCGCTGCACACCGACGACCCGCTGCCCGCGATCACGCACCGGATCGGCATGCCCACCGTCTACGGGGGGCGGCCCGGCTGGACCGGGCAGGCCGCCGGAGCCGCGCCGTACGGTCCGCTGTCGTACGTGGACGCCGACAACCGCGGGGGCGCGCGCGAGGCCGTACGGTACCTGGTGTCCCGGGGGTGGCGGCAGATCGCGCACATCGCCGGGCCGCGGGACCAGACGTCGGCGACCGACCGGCTCGACGGGTACCGGGACGTCCTGCTCGACGCCGATCCGGCGCTGATCGCCGAGGGGGACTTCACCGCGGCGGGCGGCGCACGGGCGATGGCCGAACTGCTGGAGCGCTGCCCTGATCTCGACGCGGTGTTCGCCGCGAACGACCTGATGGCGACGGGCGCGCTGGGCGTGCTGCGCGAGCGGGGCCGGTCCGTGCCAGCGGACGTGGCGCTGGTCGGCTTCGACGATGCCGAGCTGGTGGCGGAGAGCGCCGATCCGCCGCTGACGACCGTGCGCCAGGACATCGAGGGCATGGGGCGCCTGATGGTCCGGCTGCTGCTGCGGTCCCTGGACCCGGCGACGGAAGCGCACCGGGTGCCGGGATCCGTGATCACCCCGACCTCGCTGGTGCTGCGCGGCTCCGCCTGAGGCACCGGCTCCGGAGAGACGGCGGCATGGTGGCGGGCCCCGCACCCGGGTGGGTGCGGGGCCCGAGGCCTGCCGGTCGCGCGGGTCGCGCGCTCCGTGCGGCCGGCTCGTACGGCTATCCCGTACGCGAGCCGCCCGGACGCTCCCAGCGGTAGAACTCCTGGGCCATGGCGTCCTTCGGGCTGCGCCAGGTCTCCGGGTCGTGGGGGCTGACGTAGGCGGTGAGCCGGTCGCTGAGCTCCCGGAACTCCGGGTGGCCGGTCACTTCGGCGATGGCCGGGCCGGGGGGCCGGTCCGACTCGATGAAGTGCATGTACACGTCGCCGAACTGGAAGAGGCTGCGGCGGGTGACCCCGACGAGGTGCGGCAGCTCGCCCGCGTCCGAGGCCGCGAAGAGCTCGGCGATGTCGGGGGCGGACTGCGGCGCCATGCGGGCCACGATGAGAGCGCGGTGCATCCGGTGTGCTGCCTTTCGTCTCAGACGCGGCTGACCGCGGGCGTGCGGCTCTCGCGTTCGCGCTGTTCGATCTTCTCCCGGATCAGTTCCAGCTGGATCTTGGAGTTGTGGTTGATGCGGTCGGTCATCCCGGCGTCGTCGACGGGTGCCTGCGGCTTCATCGCGAAGTCCTGGGTCCACACCATCCGGGTGCCGCCGGGCACTTCGAAGTACTGCCAGTGGATGTCCATGTGCTCGAACGGGCCGGTCTCGACGCGGCGGGCGCGCACGGTGCGGCTGACCGGGTCGGGAGTGCGCTCGGAGACCCAGCTCCACACGGTGCCGTTCTCGTCGGGGTGCATCGTCAGGCGGAAGCGGGTGGTGGGCCCGTCCTCCTCCAGGACCTCCAGCGAGGCGTACTCGCTGAACAGCCCGGGCCAGCTGGGGAGATCGTTGGTCATCTCCCACACGGTGTCGATCGGCGCCTTGACGACGATCTCGTTCTCGGTGTGTCCTGCCATCTCAAGCTCCGGTCATGAGGCTGGTGTTGACGAGTTCGAGGAACTCCTTCGGGGTCTTGCAGCGGTCCGCGTCGGTGGGCAGGGCCCGGCCGCGCTGGTTCTCCAGCAGCCCGACGATGCCGAGCAGGCCCAGCGAGTCGAGGCCGTAGTCGTCGAACAGGGAGTCCGGGCGGTTCTTCATGTCGGCCGGGTCCACGGTGATGCCGGCCCCGGACTTCATCAGGGCGGCCAGCTCCTCGACGGTCAGTCGTTCGGACATGAGCGGCTCCTTCTGTCTCTAGGAGGGGATACGGATGACGAGCGCGGCGTTGGAGCCCATGAGGCCCCGGCTCAGCACGAGCGCGGTGCGCAGCTCCGCGGGGCGGGCGCTGCCGGTCACCACGTCGAGGTCGTGGCACACGTCGAACACGTTCGGCGTGGGCGGGAGGATGCCGTGTTCCAGGGCGAGGACCGCGGCGGCGGTGTCGAGGGCGGGGGCCGCGCAATAGGCCCGGCCCGTCCCGGTCTTGGGCGCGGTGACCGGCACCTTGCGCCCGTGTGATCCGAGGGCGGAGACGATCGCGGCCGCCTCCGCCCGGTCGGCTTCCGGGGTGCCGAGCGCGTCGGCGAAGACCACGTCGACCTCCTCGGGGGCGCAGCCCGCGTCCCGCAGGGCGCCCTTGATCGCGTGGGCCAGGCCCTCGGCGGAGGCGTCGGCCCGTTCGGGGTGGTGCGGGCCGGTGAAGGTCGCCGCGTGCCCGGCCAGGAGGGCCCGGACGGACGCGCCGCGGCGCAGGGCCGCCTGTTCCTCCTCCACGAGGAACATCGCGCCGCCCTCGGCGGGGACGAAGCCGCAGGCCTTCACGGTGAAGGGCCGGTAGGCCCGGTCCGGGTCCTCGTGGGTGCTCAGTGCCTCGTAGCCGAGCTGGCAGACGATGGAGTACGGGGCCAGGGGCGCCTCGGTGGCTCCGACCAGCATGGCCCTGCTGCCCTGGTTGATGGCCCGGGCGGCGTGCGCGAAGGCGTCGAGTCCGCCGGCCTCGTCGGCGGCGACCACCCCGCAGGGGCCCTTGAGGCCCCGGCGGATGGAGATCTGCCCGGTGCTGGCGGCGTAGAACCAGGCGATCGACTGGTACGGGCCGACGTAGCGCGGTCCCTGGCCCCAGAGGTGTTGCAGCTCGCGCTGGCCGAACTCGCCGCCGCCGGACCCGGCGGCGGTGACCACGCCGACCGAGAAGGGGTCGTCCTCGTAGTCGGCCCGGCCGAGCCGGCCGTCCTCCAGGGCCAGGTCGGCCGCGGCCAGGGCGTGATGGGTGTAGCGGTCGGTCTGGACGAGATAGCGTTCCTCGACCATCGAGGCCGCGTCGAAGCCCCGTACCTCGCCCGCCACGCGCAGCGGGAGGTGTTCGCAGCCCTCTCGGGTGACGCGGCCCAGGACCGAGGCGCCCGACTGGGTCGCCTTCCAGAAGGCTTCGGCGCCGATGCCGTTGGGCGCGATGACTCCGATGCCCGTGATGACCGTACGGACGCTCACGAGACCACCTCCTCCTTGGGGCGGGTCATGACGACCGCGGACTGGAAGCCGCCGAAGCCGCTGCCGACGGAGAGCACGCTGCGCAGCTTGCGCTCGCGGGCGACGCGCGGCACGTAGTCCAGGTCGCATTCGGGGTCGGGGGTCTCGTAGTTGGCCGTGGGAGGGACGACCTGGTGGGTCATCGCCAGGACGCAGGCGGCCAGTTCGATCGCCCCGATGGCGCCGAGGGAGTGCCCCACCATGGACTTGATGGAGGTCATCGGCGTCTTGTAGGCGTGGTCTCCCAGGACCTTCTTGACCGCCGCGGTCTCGTGGCGGTCGTTCTGCTTGGTCCCGGAGCCGTGCGCGTTGACGTAGTCGATCTCGCGGGCGTCGGTACGGGCCTGGGCGAGGGCGGTTTCGATGGCGCGGGCCATCTCCAGGCCCTCGGTGGTCAGTCCCGTCATGTGGTGGGCGTTGCCGAAGGTGGCGTAGCCGCCGATCTCGCAGTAGACGGTCGCGCCGCGCGCCCTGGCGTGCTCCAGCTCCTCCAGGACGAGGACGGCGCCGCCTTCGCCGAGGACGAAGCCGTCGCGGTCGGCGTCGAAGGGCCGGGAGGCGTGGGCGGGGTCGTCGTTGTTGGGCGAGGTGGCCTTGATGGCGTCGAAGCAGGCCACGGTGATGGGCGAGACGGGTGAGTCGGAGGCGCCGGCGATGCAGACGTCCATCTTGCCCTCGGCGATGGAGTGGAAGGCGTAGCCGATGGCGTCGAGTCCGGAGGTGCAGCCGGTGG
Organism: Streptomyces sp. GL_141; assembly: GCF_057834385.1. Taxonomy (NCBI): domain Bacteria; kingdom Bacillati; phylum Actinomycetota; class Actinomycetes; order Kitasatosporales; family Streptomycetaceae; genus Streptomyces; species Streptomyces sp. GL_141. Next base: position 8,460,238 of record NZ_CM174402.1, on the reverse strand, counting down.
AGACGGTCTGGACCGGCCCGCGGGCTCCCGTCTTCTCCGCGACGGCGGAGGCCAGGGTGGCGGGGGTGAAGGCCCGGTGCAGATGGGCCGCGGCGAGCCGGTGGTCCACGTCCCACCAGTCGCCCGACTGACTGACGGCCACGTAGTCGTGCTCCAGGCGGGTGGTGCCGCCCACGGCGGTGCCGAGGGAGACTCCGGTGCGCCAGGCTTCGTCCGTGGTGAGGTCGAGTCCGGCGTCGCGCACCGCCTCGGCTGCGGCGACCAGCGCGAACTGGATGTACCGGTCCGCGCGGGCCGCCTCTTCGGCGCCGAGGCCGTGTGCGGCGGGGTCGAAGTCGACCTCCGCGGCTATCCGGGAGCGGAAGCCGGTCGGGTCGAAGAGGGTGATGCCGCGTGTCGCCGTACGCCCGTTGGACAGCAGCTCCCAGAAGGCGGAGGCGCCGATCCCACCGGGGGCGACGACGCCGACCCCGGTGACGGCCACTCGTCGGCGGGTCACGAGACCGCTCCCGCGCGGTCCGGGGGCCGCTCCCAGGCGGAGCCCTCCGGGTGGACGGCCTCCTCCGTGTCCACGTGCCCGAGCTTGGGGTCCGGGGCGAGCGGTCCGAGGTGGAAGACCATGCGGGCCTCGGTGCCGCCGACGTTGCGGAACCGGTGGCGCACGTTCATCGGGACGAGGAGTCCCTGGTCGGTGAGGAGCGGGTGGGCCTCGCCGTCGAGGTCGACCTCCAGCTCGCCGGCGACCACGTACACGAACTCCTCGGAGTACGGGTGGTAGTGCTCGGCGATGTGCTCGCCCGGCGCCATGACGGCCAGACCCATGAAGCCGCTGGTGCAGCCCACCGAGGTCGGGGTGAGGACGGCCCTCAGGTCGCCGCCGCGCCGCGTGTTGGGCTGCGTCTCGCTGAGGTCCACGATGTGCGGTGGGCGTTGTCTGGTCATGGCGGGGGTTCCTCCTGGCGGTGGGGAGCCTGGACGGGGCTGGTGGGTGGGGGGGCCGGGGATGAGGGATCAGGGGGCCTGCTGGGCCGGTGGGCCGGGCGGGTGGTGCCGCTGCGCGTCAGCTTTCGGCAGGGGCCCGGCGGTCGGTGATCAGGCTCATGGTGTGGCGGACCGCGGACGCGGCGGCCCCGTCGGACCCGCTGACGGGTCCGGCCATCAGGCGGGCGAGGACGGCCGCCTTGCGCGGTCCCCGGACGCCGAAGGCGGTCTCCAGCCCGGCGCCGTGCGGGCTGCGCACGTCGATGAGGCGTACGACGATGTCGTCGCGCTGGAAGATGCTGCTGCTCACGGTCGGGGCGTCGGCCTTGTGGGCGGCTTCCTCGTCCTGCCGGGCGAGGAACCGGGCCAGCGCCGGTCCGCAGCCGGGCTTGGCCGGGTAGAACAGCGCGTGGCGCCGTACGTCGGAGCGGTCGGCGCCGCCGGCTTCCCGCGCGGCGACGTGGTGGACGGCGGGGAGCGCGGCCCGCATGAAGAACATCCGGGCGGACTCGGGGTCGCCGAGGTCGCGGTCCTGCTCCAGGTAGGGGTTGATGGCCTCTTCGACGGCCCGTACCTCGGGCTGTTCGGAAACGTGCCGCAGGGCTGCCATCAGGTCGCCGCGGACCTCCACCGTACGGACGACCCGGTTTCCGTGCATGAACAGCGAGGTCCGCAGGAGCCGGGTGTGGCCGTCGACCCTCGCCTCCGGGGAGGCGTAGCTGGAGAGGAGCGCGGCGACGTCCTTCTCGCTGCCGGGCTTGACCGTGAAGGTCAGGGCGTGGCGCACGATGCCGGCGCCGAGCCGGGGTGCTTCCTGCAGCCGGGCACCCGTGGGCCGCTGGGCGTCCTGGTAGCCGCGGCCGGTCTCGCGCAGGACGGTGTACTTGAGCGGGCGCATGGCGCGGGCGCAGGCGCCGAGCGGGCGCACCTGCTCGGCGTGGTGCTCGCTGTTGACCCAGGCGAGGTACTGCGGGGCGCTCTCCCACTCGCTGGTGATGAGCCACTGCGAGGGGTTCTCGAAGGACTGGCAGAGCTGGTCGCTGATGTGGCCCGGTTCGGACGCGATGTCGTGGCGCAGTTGCTCGTACGCCTCGAAGAACCGCTGCTGGGCTCCTTCGTGGAGGTCCATCAGCAGGACGACCCGGAGCATGGAACCGTCGAAGGCGGACTGTGACACCCGTTCGGACAGGGTGGTCGTCATCTGCTCACTCCTTCGTGAGGGCCCTGGGGGAGGGCGGGGTTTCATCGCGTACGGACCCTCGTCCGTCATCGGCGGTGACCGCCCCGGACCGGCGGCCGTCGCGGGGACGGCAGGCCGGCGTGTCTTCGGGGGAACCGCTGTCGCTCATCGTCATCCGGGTGGGGACGTACCGCTACATCTCCGGATCAAGCGGGTGACAACCGGCGTATCTCCTGGGCTTGGGCGGCGATCGGGGGCATAAAAGAGTGCACTCCCCCCACACAGAATTCAGGAGCTCGCAGCTGATGGAAGACACGGCAGATGTTCGCGTACCGGTTCTCGTCGTGGGCGGCTCCCTCGTGGGTCTGTCCACCTCGCTGTTCCTGAGCCGTCACGGCATCAGGCACCTGGTAGTGGAGAAGCACGCCGGTACCTCCGACCACCCGCGCGGGCGCGGTATCAACGCCCGGACCATGGAGTTGTTCCGGGTGGCCGGGGCGGAGGGCGCCATCCGGCAGGCGGCGTCCGCGCTGGAGAACAACATGGGCATCCTGCAGACGGAGTCCCTGCTGGGCGGCGACCACAAATGGCTGGTCAAGGCCATCGACCCGGCCGGAGCGCTCAGCAAGTTCAGTCCGACGGGCTGGTGCGTGTGCAGCCAGAACAACATCGAGCCGATCCTCGCCGTGCAGAGCCGCGCCCAGGGCGCCGACGTGCGGTTCTCGACCGAGCTGATGAGCTTCGACCAGGACGAGACGGGGGTGAACGCGCTGGTCAAGGACCGGGAGACCGGTGAGCACATCACCGTGCGCGCCGACTTCCTGATCGCGGCGGACGGCCCGCGCAGCCCCGTGCGCGAGCAGTTGCGCATCCCGCAGACGGGCAGCGGCGAGCTGTTCCACAACGTCAGCGTCACCTTCCGCTCGCGCCGGCTCGTCGAGGTGCTGGGCGACCTGCGGTTCATCGTGTGCTACCTGATGAAGCCGGGTGCGGACGGGGCGCTGCTGCCGGTGGACAACGACACCCAGTGGGTCTTCCACCTCCCGTGGCACCCGGACCGGGGGGAAACCCTGGAGGACTTCACCGAGGAGCGGTGCAGGGAGCAGATCCGGGCCGCGATCGGGGTGCCGGACCTGGACGTGGAGATCGGCGGCAAGGCCCCCTGGCACGCGGCCGAGCGGATCGCCGAGCAGTACTCCTCCGGTCGGGTGTTCCTGGCCGGTGACGCGGCCCACGAGATGTCCCCCACCGGCGCGTTCGGCTCCAACACCGGCATCCAGGACGCGCACAACCTGGCCTGGAAGATCGCGGCGGTCCTGGACGGATCCGCGGGCATGGGCCTGCTGGAGTCCTACGGGGCCGAGCGGCACCCGGTGGCCGTGGCGACCGCCCAGCGCGCCTCGGCCCGTTCGGCGGAGCACAGTCACCCCGGGTACGCGCCGCCGCCCACGATGGGCGGCGGACCGGGCAGCGGGGTCCTGACGACGGCGATGGCCTACGCGTACCCGAGCGGCGCCTTCGTCGGCGGGGCTCCGGACCGGCCCGTCATCCCGGAGGGGATGCGCATGAAGGGCGACCCCGGTACGCGGGCACCGCACATGTGGCTGACGCGGGCCGACGGCGAGCGGGTCTCCACGGTGGACCTCTACGAGCGCGCCTTCGTGCTGCTCTGCGGTGCGGGCTCGCCCTGGCGGGCGGCGGCCGAACGGGTGGCCGCGCGGCTGTCGGTGAAGCTGGACGCCTATGCCATCGGGTCCGCGGGCGCTCCCGGCACGGATCTGGTGCAGGAGGAGGGCGCCGACTGGAGCGAGGTGCACGCCATGTCCCCGGAGGGCGCCGTACTGGTGCGCCCGGACGGGTTCGTCGCATGGCGCTCGCAGGGTCCGGCGGCCGACGCGGAGGCCGTGCTGTCCGAGGCGCTGTCCACGGTGCTGCGCCGGGCCTGAGCGGCCCGTACGCCGAGTGGTCCCCCTGCCGCCGGCCCGTAAGCGGGCCGGGGGCAGGGGCGTTCATGGGTGCCGGCGGATACGTGCCGGCGGATACGTGCCGGCGGACGGGTGCCGGTCCGTGTCAGCCGCAGGCCCAGCAGCCCGCCCAGCAGCCGGAGCCGTGGTGTGCGGGGCGCCGGCGGCGGGCGGTCGCGGCCGGGGTCCTGCCCGCTCCGTGGGCCGGGTCCGCGCCGGCGGAGTTGCGGCGGGCGAAGCAGGCGACGACCACCGCGATCGCGGCGAGTTCCTCGGGGGCGGCCACGCCCTTCTCCACACGGAGCAGGCTGGCTATCGGGGCTATCGGAGCGTCCTTCAGCATCGGCTCGGCCTCTCGCACAGGCGGATAGCAGGACCCCCCCCTCGCGGAATCCAAGGACTCCGGACGCTGCCGACGCTAGCGGGGCGCGACACGCCCGGCACGCCGGGCAGTTGCGCGAAACCCCAGGTCGCAGCCGCACCGACCGGGTGACGCCGGGGCTGTTCGCGGCGCGCGGTGATTGGGCCGTCGGAGTGGCGGGCCCCCGGAAATCCCGGTGCGTACGGCTCGGGGCTCCGCTTAGGCTCCTCGCGGACGCGGACGCGGCCCGGCACGACATGCTGACGGCCGAGTTCACTCCCGAGGGGCACCTCACGTACGACGTGGCGGCCCGGCCGTTCTTCACCTTCCGCTTCCTGGCCGAGGGCGAGGCAAGCGGCAGCGGCAGGCGGCCGCGCGGGGAGCCTCCTGAGCGGGAGTCCCGCACGGCCGCCCGTGGGGAGCGTGGCGGGCCGGCTCAGCGGGCCGGGCACTTCTTCCAGGCGAAGTGGTACACGCTGTTGATGCTGCCGTCGGTGGAGTCGAGCGCCATGAAGCTGGTCGTCGACGGGTCCGAGGTGCCGATCTCGGCGCGCAGTTCGGTGTTGATGTTGAAGTTGCGCAGTTCGCCGCAGGGGGCGAAGACCAGGGCCTCGATGCCCGTGGTGTCGGTGGCCTGCCAGTTGTCGTCGAGCTTGCCCTGGAACTTGTGGGTGCGGTAGTCGGTCTGTTTCATGCCCTGGAAGTAGTAGCTGGCCTTCTGGGTGCCGATCGCGCCCTGCTGGAGGCTGCCGAATCCCCGGTAGTCGACCTGGGCGACGGCGTAGGTGTACCCCTGCGGGACGTGGACGAGCAGGGAGAGCAGACAGTTCTTGCGGGCGTCGGTCGGGGCGCTGTTGCCGCCCGCCATGGCCAGGTACTCGCTGTAGGTGACGGTGAAGGCCGAGTTGTCCTCGGCCACGGCGACGGTGGCGCTGCCCGGGCGGCATCCCGAGCCGTTGACCGTGGCGACGTCGACGGTCACCCGGTCCTCCGGCGCGGAGGGGGCCGCCGGGCCACCCGCCGCCCCGGCGGCGGAGGCGGGCAGGAGGGCGAGGAGGCCGCCGGTCACGAGGACGGCGCCGAGCGCGGTGCGCAGTGTTCTGATCACCCGGCCATGGAAGCGGTCCGTACCCGGCCGACGGGTGAACGGGTGCGCGGTCTCACTCCGATGGCCGGGCCCTTTCACCGGAGAAACGTTCGGGCAGCGTTTCAGGGAGGGCCGAACGGCCCATCGACGGGGCGTCGGGTCCAAGAGAACACCCTTTTCCTCCCGGTATTTCCTATGATGAGCGCCCTACGGAACCGCCCGCGCCGAGGAGCCCCATGCGCCGCCTGCACCGGTCCGCCCTGCTCTCCGCGACCGCGGTCGTCTGCGCCCTGGTCCTCGCGACCGCGCCGCCCGCCGCCGCGGCGCCGGGACACGGCACGGACGGCGGGACCGATGCGGCCGAGGCCGCCGTGATCGGCGTCGGCCACGCGCGCGCCCACGCCGAGCTGCGCCGGGCGGCCAAGGGCGCCGTGGAGTACCCGCAGTCCCGGCGCGACGACAGCCTGGCCTCGCTCACCGCCTCGCAGCGGGAGGCCAACTCCGCTTTCAAGGCGGCGATTTCGGGACGGTTCGCCGAGTACTTCCCCTCCCCCGACTTCGGCGTGCACGTCGCCCAGCTGCCCACCGGCAAGGTGCTGCTCTTCTCCTTCTCGCGGGTGGAGACCGACCCCACCAAGGAGACCGGTCCCACGGACCGGATCGGACCGGCGAACGCGGGCCGCGCCTACCTGTGGGATCCGGCGAAGGGGACGGGCGCGCGGGCGTTCCGCAAGGTCACCCCGCCCGTCGTGCTGATGCCCGACGGTACGCACGCCCCGCGCCCGGCTCCGTTCTTCTGCGCCGGGCACTCCTTCCTGCCCAACGGCATGCTCGGGGTCTTCGGCGGCAACACGGGGGGCAAGGGCGGCAGCGGGGCGAAGCTGTCCTTCGTCTTCGACCCGTGGACCGAGGGCTGGTACCGCAACCGCGATATGGCCGTGGGCCGTTGGTACCCGTCGGTGGTGACGGGCGCGGACGGCCGCCAGATCATCATGTCGGGCCAGTCGGAGCGCGGTACGGGGACGCCCACGCCGGTGGTGGAGCGGTTCCCCGCGCTGGGTGAGCCGGTGCCCTGGCGCCCGTACGACATCCCGCTGGACGTCTCCGTGCAGCGGATGCGCTCCGACGCGCCCTTCCGCAACGACTACCCGCACCTGTTCTCGCTGCGCGACGGCATGATCTACGGCCTGGGGCGCGACGCCGACCAGCAGTGGCTCTTCGACCCGCGCGCGCAGACCCGTACGGACCTGCCCAGACGGCCCGCCGACTTCCGGGGCTACGGCTCCGCCGTACCGCTGCCGGCGGGGTTCCGCGGGCCCGACTCGGTGCTGGTGCTGGGCGGGGACCCGCTCGACCCGAACACCTACCGGCTGTCGGGCGGCGCCTGGACCACGCAGGAACCGCGCGCCTTCGGCCGGACCCAGGACGACACGCTGATCCTGCCGGACGGCACGCTGCTGACGGTCAACGGGGCCAAGGACACCAGGGATTACGGGTTCGGGCCCTTCAACCCGAAGGCCGACCTGAAGTTCCGCCGGACCGAACTGCGGGGCGCCGACGGCCGGTGGAGGCTGGGGCCGGCCCAGCGGCTGCCGCGGGGCTACCACTCCAACGCCCTGGTGCTGCCGGACGGCCGGGTCATGGTCACCGGGGACGAGCTCCAGCAGATCGCCAACGACCCGGACATCAAGGACGGCATGGACGGCTCGATCGAGATCTACGAGCCCGCCTACCTGCACCGGGGGTCCCGGCCCGTACTGGACCGGGTCCCGGCGGGCGAGATCGCCCACGACGCCGAGTTCTCCGTGGAGAGCTCCACCGCCTCCGGCGTGCGGCGGGCCGTACTGCTGGCGCCGACCACCGTCACCCACGCGGTGAACACCAGCCAGCGCCATCTGGAGCTGCGGATGACCGGCGTCCGCGGCCGCACGATCGGGCTGCGGGCGCCGGCCACCTCGGCCGACGCCCCGCCCGGGTACTACATGCTGTTCCTCCTCGACGCGAAGGGTGTCCCCGGTACGGCGAGGTGGGTCAAGATCGGGACGCTCGGCAGGAAATGATCCCGCCGGCCGTCCTGGAGGCCGCGGACTAGGTTCTGTTTCCTGGATCTCCTGACGTGATCATGCTGTGGGGTTCAGGCTGGTCGGCATGGTGGGGCGGGGAGATCTGACGACTGCGGAGTGGGAGCGGCTGGAGCCGTTCCTGCCTCGTGGCGGGGCGCGTGGTGGCCGGTGGAGCGAGCACCGGAAGGTCATCAACGGGGTGTTGTTCCGGGTGCGGACCGGTGTGCCGTGGCGGGATCTGCCGGAGCGGTTCGGGCCGTGGGAGACGGTCTACAAACGGCATCGCCGCTGGTCGGCCGATGGAACGTGGCAGTTGCTGCTGACGCGGGTGCAGGCCGCGGAGAACTCCGCGGGCAGGATCGACTGGGACGTGTCGGTGGACTCCACCACGGCACGTGCCCACCAGCATGCGGCTGGCGCGAGGAAGGTGGCCCCGCCGCCGATTGCTCCCCAAAAGGGGGCCAACAGCGGGGCAAACCAGGGCGATCCGGTGCTGCGGAGGCTGTCTGCCCGCCTGGCGGAGGTGGTGCGGCAGGCGAGTGCTTAGGGCGCTCGCGGGGCGGCTTCACCACGAAGATCCACCTGTCCGCTGACGGCCGGTGTCGCCCGCTGTCGCTGATCCTCACGGCCGGGCAGTGCGGGGACAGCCCGCAGTTCGAGGCGGTGCTGGAGAAGATCTTGGTGCCCTGCACTGGGCCGGGGCGGCCCCGAACCCGGCCCGACAGCGTCAGCGCCGACAAGGCGTACAGCTCCCGTAGCAACCGCCGCTATCTGCGGAAACTCAAGATCCGGCACACCATTCCCGAGCCCAAGGACCAGCGGGCCAACCGCCGCAGGCGCGGCTCGGCCGGCGGACGCCCGACCGGGTTCGACAAGGACCGGTATAAGAAACGGAATGTCGTCGAGCGGGCGATCAACCGCCTCAAGAACTTCCGGGCAGTCGCCACCCGCTACGACAAACGCGCCTACGTCTACCTCGGAACCGTCACCATCGCAGCCCTGACGATCTGGCTCCGCACCTGATCCAGGAAACAGAACCTAGCCGCCGTTGATCAGGAACTGCGAGCCGGGTTCGATCAGGATGTTGCCCTGGGCGGATCCGGTGATGGTGACGTTGGACAGGGTGGCGTTGCCGCGCGCCCCGCCCATGGCCAGGATGCCGGACCCGTTGTTGGACTTGCTGATGGTGACGTTCGTGATCTTGACGTCGGCCATGACTCCGCCGCCGGTCTTGAACTGGATCCCGTCGTAGGTGGAGTCGTGGATGTCGGTGTCGCGGATGACGACACCCGGGATGGGCAGGTTCGACGGGAAGAGGGTGATCGCGCCGAACTCCTGGTCCTCGTTCCAGAACGCGCCGCCGGTTCGGTAGAGCCCGTTGTTCGCGATCAGGGTCTGCCCGGAGAAGGGCAGCGGGTCGTGGTCGGTCGCCAGCATGATGGCGGGGTAGTTCATGGTGTCGTAGATCAGGTTGTTCTCGATGGTGTTGCCGTAACCGCCGTAGATGGCGATGCCGTTGGCGCGCCACGGCAGCTGGATGGTGTTGTTGCGGAAGTGGTTGTCGTGGCCGATGTCGACGGACTGGTCCTTCACGTACTTGCTGGACCACACCGCGAGGGCGTCGTCACCGGTCGTGCGGAAGGAGGAGTTGAAGACGGTGGAGTTGCGGGTGCCGTTGGCGAAGTTGATGCCGTCGGCGTAGGTGTCGCGGATCCGCATGCCGTTGAACTCGATGCCGTCGCCGGGTCCCCACAGGGCCGGGATGTTGTCGTAGTCGCGGCCGACCCAGACGCCGACGTTGGCGTGCTCGATCCACACGTTGGTGATCTTGGTGTTCTTGCCGAACCGGCCGTTGAGGCCCACGCCGCCCTCGGCGTTGCCGTCGCCGCCGCGGATCCGGCCGGAGCCGAAGATGGCGATGTCGGAGATTTGCGTGTTGTCGTCGATCTCGAAGCCGAAGTTGCCCTCGTGCGGGTGGTTGATGCCACCCGCGTTCTGCGGCTCGGTCAGGGTGTAGAGCTGGGAGTGCCACATGCCCGCGCCGCGGATGGAGACGTTGCTGATGCCCACCTGGTTGAACTGGCCCCGGTTCAGCGGGTCGTCGGTGAGGATCTTCTGCTCCTGGCGCCACTGGCCCTGCGGGATCCAGACGCAGGCGATCTGCCCGTTCTGGTCCGCCGTCACGGCCTTCTGGAGGGCGAGCGTGTCGTCGATGCCGTCGTTCGGGATCGCGCCGTAGTCGGTGATCGAGGTGCACTCGGCGGGCTTGGAGGCCGCGGGGGCCACCTGCTCCAGGTCGATCAGGTCGATGACGTAGTACGAGGCCGTGTCGCCCGCGTCGCGCTGGAGGCGGAAGGTCGTACCGGGCGGGTAGCTCTGCGCGAGCAGGGCGTGGGACTCGTCGAAAAGCCTGCGGGCGTCGCCGCCGGGGGTGTTGGTCAGACCCTCGGGGCTGTCGGTGCTGCCGTAGAGCCAGCTGTGCTTCGAGGAGAGGTTCAGCTTCTGGGCGAAGCTGCCGTTGACGTACAGGCTGATCGTGGCATCGGCGCCGCCGCCGTTCGCGGAGTCGGGGACGGAGTTGCGCACGACGATGGAGTTGGCCTGGTTGGTGGAGGTGAACTGTACGTACTGGCCCGCCGAGGAGAGGCGTACGGACTCGCGGCCCGAGGACTCGGTGGCGAAGTTGGTGTGACCGAAGGTGCGCTTGGCGTCGCTCTGCAGCAGGGTGCCGGTGTAGCTGCCGGCCTCCGCCTCGTACTCGGTGTACGGGAGCGCCGCCCCGCGGCCGACGACCACGGCACGCGAGTGGCTGTTGTTGCTCTCGTTGGTCTCGGCGACGAGGCCGGTCCCGTCGGCGGTGGCGGTGAGGGTGGCTCCGCCGCTGACCGCCGTCCAGGTGCCGTTGATCGGCACGTTGACGGTTTCGCCGGCGGCGATCGCCGGGGTGGGGCCGTTCAGGGTGGTGGCGCCGGCGACCAGCCGGGTGACGGTGCCCGCGCTCACCCCGCTGGTGCCCCGGTTGCGCACGGCCACGGTGAAGGAGACCGGGGCGCCCACGGCCGGGTTGGCCGGGTTGCTGGCGATGGAGAGGGCTTCCAGGTCGGGGCCCGGCGCCTGGCCGACGACGAGCTTCGCGGCGGCCGTGCGGCTGTTGTTGGTGTCGTTCTGCTCGGGGACGGTCCCGGCCGGGTCGACGACGGCGGAGACGGTGTAGCTGCCCATCGGGCGCTTGCCGACGGAGACCGGGACGGTGGCGGAGGCTCCGGCCGCTAGGGCGCCGACCGGGGCGCTGCCGGCGACCGCGCCTTCGAGGCTGACGCTCACGGTGGTGGCCGGGGCGGCGACCGTACCTGCGTTGCGGACGGTCGCGTTGACCGTGACGGCATCGCTCTCGGAGGGGGCGGCCGGGGACCAGGCGAGGTCCGTGACCGTGAGGTCCGGGTTCGGGGCGGCGGCGCCGATGACCTGGAACTCGGCGGCCTGTCCGCCGCCGGCCCCGGTGTTGCCGGAGAACTTCAGCTGGACGTCGGCCAGCCGGCCGGTGACGGGGACCGTCACGGTGTTCTGGTTGCCGCCCGGGCTGAACGCGTAGTCGGCGCGGGCCTTCAGCGTGGTGAACCCGCTCGCCGACTGCTCCCGGCCCAGGACCTCGAAGCTCTGGGTGCGGTTCCCCCAGGCGGGGTCGGGGTTGAGCTTGAGGACCACTCCGGTGACGTCGGCGTTGGAGCCGAGCTTCACGGTCAGCGTGGACTGCTGGCCGCCCGCCTCCCAGTAGCTGGTGACGCTGTCGTCGTTGGCGTTGGCCGCGACGAACGACTGGGTGGTGGAGGAGGCCTCGATGGGCTTGCCCTTGGCGAGGTTCACGCCGACGGGGGGCGGAGTACCCGGGTCTCCGGGATCGCCGGGGTCACCGCTGCCGTCGGCCGAGTACACCTCCAGCTCGGATATCTGCGCGGCCTGCCAGCCGGTGTTGGCGGTGACGCTGACCCTCACGTAGCGGACCGTCGCCGAGGCGAACCCGATGGTCACGGTGTTGGCCTGGGCCGGGTTGAACACCCGGCCCGCCGAGGCGGACAGGGTGGTGAAGGCGTTCCCGTCGGTGCTGCCCTGCACGGTCAGCGTCTCGGTGCGCGTCTCCCACCCGGCGGGCAGCTTCAGCACCACCTGGTCGACGGCGACGCTGCTGCCGAGGTCCACCTGCACCCATGTCGGGAAGGTGCTGCCGGGCCCCTCCCAGTACGAGCCCTGGTTGCCGTCGGTGACTCCGGCGGCCCCGTACCCGCCGAGGGATCCGCTCGCGCTGACCGACTTGCCCAGGGCGATGTTGGGTCCGCCCGCGGCGGCCGCGAAGGTCGCGGGCAGGAGTCCGACCGACACCAGCCCCGCGACCACCGAGCCGGCCACCAGCAGCCGACCGCTTTGCTTCCATCTCATGCTGTCCTCTGTTCCATGAGGGGACCCGGCCCGACGCAACCGCGCCTGCCGCAAACTTGCGCACCGTTATTAATTTTTTGAGTGATCTGATCGCAGTTATGCGGCCATGGCGCCACAGGTTTCTAGCAGATGACGACTTTGTCAACGCTTCGCACACAGAGGGGAGTTCGGAGGGAGCGTGAGAGGGGGCTTGGGAGGGGGGTTCGAATCCCACCCGCCCTACCACGGCACAACCGCTCTGACGTGCGGAAACGTTCCCTTGGGCCGTCGCGGTCATCCCCGACCTCCAGCAGCGCAACCCGGGCCCTCGCCCCGCGGACGATGCCCCGATCCACGTGGCCCTGGACGACAAGGTCGAGCTGCCCCCTACCCGCCGCGGCCTCACCACTCAACCGGGGGAATCCTCCCGGTCACAGCGCTAGGTCGTCCTCTTCCCCACCCGTACCCATGCGGCGAACTCCTCGATGCCGTCGATGAGCACCTCGAAACGGAAGGAGTGGAAGAGGTCGAAGGCGTGCTGCCCGCCTGGGAGTTCGACGCACACGTCCGCCGCGGGGTCCGCGCCGTACGCCGTGGCGTGCTCGCGGGCCCAGGCGATGACCTTCTTCGAGTCGATCAGATGGTCCGGGTGGGAAGAAGCGGGCCGTAGACGGTAGTTGGCGCTGATGCAGACCCAGCCCTGGCTCGCGAGCCGGTAGAGCAGGGGCCGTGACTGGGTGTTCTTACGGCCTTGGTCGTAGTGGCCGCCATGGAAGTGGATCAGTACGGGGCCGCCCTCGGGGCGCGAGCGGTGATGGTGGACGTCGAGGAGGTTGCGGCGGCGCGTGGCGGTTCCGGCGCCGAGCGCCTCGTCCAGGGCGCGCCAGACCACCGGCGCCGTCCGTGTCCCGCGGCGGGCGACCACCACGAGACCGGCGGCCGCAACAGCGGCCAGAGCCACCGCCGCCCAGTCGGCAACCGTGGCGATGTCGCCCTCCACGAGGGCCTGCGTCGTCGAGGCCGTCAGCGCGTAGAGGACGACGTGCGGTATCTCGTCGAAGACCAGCCCGAGCCGGTAGCTGAAGAAGAAGAGCGGCTTCGGCCCGCGGACGCGCACCAGGCAGAACACCGTGATCAGCGCCGCCGGCACCGTGGTTGACGCATAGCCAACGGCCATCGGAACCACTCCCCCGTGACTTCGAAGTACCCCATCGGTAGACGACGAAGTCCTCGGCACAATGACTTCGGCGTCTCACTCCGAGAGGTGTTCCGGGCCTCCGAACTCCGGGCTCGTGAAGTCCGGAGGCGCGTATCCGGGACGGGGACCCTGGACAGGGGCCCCCGGGCTCGTGAAGTCGGGCCGGATGAAGCCCAGGCTGGGGACGCGTCCGGCCGCCGGCGTACGGGGGGGCGGGTACGAGCTCGGTTCGGCCAGGGCGTCGCGGAGGAACGGCACGATGCCGCGCTCCAGCAGGGCGTTGCGCCAGGCCTCCCGGGCCCGCGCCACCTCGTCGGGCACCGCCTCGGTCTCGTCCGCCACCACCACCGTCGGGCTGCCGCGGACGGCCGTGACCAGCAGTCCGATCACGGCGAAGAGCAGCGCGGCGGCCGTGAGGCCGCCCAACAGCCAGCCCGCCGTCAGCATGGTGTCGGCGAAGGCCGGTTCGGGCTCGATCGTCTTCAGGATGTAGCCCACGAGCAGGAAGATCAGCATGGCCATGCCGGCCAGGACCGGCGCGAGGACCGCGAAAACGGCGAACGCACCGGCTCCGGCCGCACCGCCTCCGGCCGCCTCGGCCACGTACGGCGCCGGTGTTTCGCGGCCGACCGGGCGCGTGCCGGCGGCCGCCGGCGGTGCCGGTGCCGGTGGGCGTACGTGCAGGCCCAGCAGCGCTGCCAGCAGGCGGCGGCCGTAGGGCATCCCGGCCCACCTCCGCGGAGCGATCGCTTGGCTGGTCCGGCGGGCTCCCGGTGCTCCGGCACCCAGGACGGCCGCGCCGAACCGCCGTCGCACAGACGGGGCAGGGTCGGACGGCGCACGCGAGGACGAGTGCACCGCGCCCGAGGGCGTGTGCGGGAACTCCACCTCACTGCGTTCTCTGCGGACCTTCACATAGTGGTCGTACTCGGCCGCTGCGGACGCCGCGAGGAGCGCGGTGGCGTTGAACGCCATGGTGCGCAGTTGCTCCGCGCTGAGCCGTTGGCCCAGGGAGGCCAGTTCCGGGCGCTCGTGGGCCGTGCGCAATGCCTCGTCGAGGAGCCGATCGAACTCCGGTCGGTCCTCGCTGAGCAGGTGCGGCGCGCTGTTCACAACCCCTCCTCCCCGATCGCCGGCCTCTGCCGCCATCGTGGCGCGCCTCGGCCGTCGAAGCCAGGGCCCGTCCCGTCGGCGGGGTCCGCGGGGACGGGAGTACCCCCGGGGCGCGTGGGACCCGGGAGCGGTGTCCCGCCCGCGGGAATGTCGCCGGACGGGGAATCCGGCGTGGTGGCGTCCGCGCTCGCGACGGCCGGCCTGGCGGGAGACGTCGGTCGCGCGCGGAACGGGGGCCCTTCCGCGGGGAGGGGAGACCGGGCCCGGTCGGCGGGGGGCGCGGCGGGCGAGGGCTCGGGCGGGGACGCGGGCGGGGGCTCCGTTCGGAGCGGAGCAGCGGGCGGGGCCGCGGCAGCTGCGGCACGGGGGGATTCTGCGGGGCCAGGGGGTTCTGCGGGGCCGGGACCGACCGGCCCACCCGCGTTCACGACACCGGCGGGCGGAGCCGCCCCGGCCTCCGTGACCGCCTCCGCCGCTCCTGCCGGCTGCCGGTCACCCGTCACCGCCTCGTTCACCGTCTGGATGCGGCTGAGTTGGGTGAGCAGGATGGGCGCCGACATCCCGACGACGAGGGCGGCGTACTCGCCGCTGATCTGTCCCGTGGTGCCGAACAGCACGGCGGCCCCGGCGCCCAACACGCCGTGCAGGGCTGCCGCGACGCTGTCGACGGCGGGGTCGAGGTACGCCCGGAACTGCGGGGGCGTTCCTTGCGCGACCCCTTCGGCGGTCGACTGCCGGTGGACGCGGCGGTCGGCCTGCCACAAAACGAACCGGGTGTACAGGTCCAAGACCCCGCGCAGCAGACCACCCGCCGTCCCCAACAGGATCAACGTCGGGACGTCCACGATCTCCCCCGGTCGACGGCGCCAAGGCCCGGCTTCGAATATCGGGCCATCGGACGAGCGTAGAGCCGCGCGCGAGCCAGGGGGAAGGAACCGACCCGATTCGGCCAACTCGCTGTCCGGTCAGGCGTCGAAGTGGCCCTCAGGTCGCCCCCGGCCCCTGTATCCGGAGTGCAGCCGAGTACGCGTACGGATGGTGCCCGGCCGTCCCCCGGGCCAGCGCCCTCGCGAACAAGAGCGGCTCCGACTGGCGGGGCAATCACGAGACGAAGCCGGCCCTGGAGCACGCCGCCATGGTCATCGCCGGAGTGCCTGCCCTCGGGGCGTGGGTCATCGCCATCCTCGCCGTGTTCGTCTCCCTCGGCCGCAGCGAGTTCGCCTTCTGAGACGTCTGGGACGGGGCACCCGGCCGGCGGCGGTGGGACGGGTCGCGTCAAGAGGTTCGGGTCACACCCCGGGCCAGCCGCGTTCCAGGTGGTCGAAGGCGGTGTCCAGGGCGCGCCGCGGGTCCGGCCGCAGGCCCGCGAGGTCGGGAATCTCCAGGACGTAGCGGGCCAGGATCCGCAGCGAATCGTCTCCGGCCGGGCGTCCGCACTCCTCGGCGATCACCCCGGCCAGGGCTTCCTCGCAGCCCGTCCACATCCGCCGGGCGTAGGCGCGCAGCGCGGGCGTGGCGACGACGAGCCGCGTCTTGAGCAGGAACTCCGGCGCCGGGTCCGGGTCGAAGGGGCCTCGGCCGGCGAAGAACGCGCGCAGGGCCGCCAGGACCGATACCCCGTCGGCCCGGCCGCGTACCGCCAGGGCCAGGGACTCCTCCCGTTCGGCACCGTCCTCCAGGATCAGCGCCTCCTTCCCGCCGGGAAAGTGCGCGAACAGGGTCGTCAGCGCCGTATCGGCGGCTTCGGCGACCTCGGCGACCTTGACCTGGTCGAAGCCCTTCTCCAGGAAGAGCCGTAGCGCGGCGTCGGCGAGGGCCTGTCGGGTTGCGGCTTTTTTGCGTTCGCGTCGCCCGGGGCCGTCCGGTTCTGCCTCTGCTTTGTCGATACGCGCCATGGAACCAGCATAGAGCCGGACCCTATCCACTCTGAAAGTGTATCGATTGCACTTTCATAGTCATTGTGTTCTTCTGGAAAGGAAGCCGACGCGCCTCACTCCCTCCCCTCTCGATCCAGGAGCCGCCATGTCTTCCGTAGCCGAAATCCGGACCCCACGAAGGACGGCTGCCTCCCTCTCCACCACCGCCTTCTGGCTGATCCTCGGGCTGGTCCTGCTCGCCGACGCCCTCGACATGATCGACTCCACGGTCACGAACATCGCCGCGCCGACGATCGTCCGGGAGATGGGCGGCGGCGAGAGCCTCATCAAGTGGCTGGGCTCCTCCTACACCCTTGCCATGGGCGTGCTCCTGGTGCTCGGGGGCCGGCTCGGCGACAAGTTCGGGCAGCGCAGGCTGTTCCTGATCGGCATGGCCGGCTTCACGGCGGCCTCCGCCGTCTGCGGGCTCTCCCCCGATCCCGCCCTCCTCATCGCGGCCCGCGTGCTCCAGGGCGCCTTCGGCGCCCTGCTCATCCCGCAGGGCATGGCGATCATGACGAGGTCGTTCTCCCGCGAGCAGCTGGGCAAGGCCTTCAACCTCTTCGGCCCGCTCCTCGGCGCGGCCACCGTCGGCGGCCCGATCCTGGCGGGCTTCCTCATCGACGCCGACCTGGCCGGCCTGTCCTGGCGCCCGGTCTTCCTGATCAACCTGGTCCTCGGCGTCTTCGGCACCTTCGCCGCCGCCCGTCTGCTCCCCCGCGACTCCGGCGACCGCTCCCTGAGCGTGGACGGCGTGGGCGCGGCGCTCCTCGGCCTCACGATGTTCGCCCTGATGTACGGCCTGATCGAGGGTTCCACCCACGGCTGGGGCGCGACGGCGCTCGGCTCGCTGACCGCCGGGCTCGTCTTCCTCGTCCTGTACGCGCGCCGTCAAAGCACCGCCGCCGAACCCCTGATCAAGCCCTCCCTCTTCCGCAACAAGGGCTTCACCTCGGGCCTGTTCGTCGGAATGCTGTACTTCGCGGTCACCAGCGGCCTGCTCTACGTGACCTCCCTGTTCATGCAGCAGGCCCTGCACTCCACCCCCGGCGACACCGCTCTCGGACTGCTGCCGCTGACCCTCGGCATCATCGCCTCGGCCGTCGCCGGCATGGCCGGTCTCACCCGCAAGCTCGGGCGCACGCTCATCCTGGCCGGCATGCTGCTCACCCTCGCGGGCGCCGGCTGGCTCCTCGCGCTCGTCCTCTCCCGCGGTACGGACCTCACCCTGTGGACGATGGCCCCGGCCGTCTTCGTCACCGGTCTCGGCATGGGCGCCTGCTTCGGCACCCTCTTCGACATCACCCTCGGCGACGTGTCGGCCGAGGAGGCCGGCAGCGCGGGCGGCTCCCTCACCGCCGTCCAGCAGATCGCCAACGGCATCGGCTCCGCCGTCGTCACCACCGTCTACCTCCACTCCGGCGCCCCGGCCCACGCCATGGCCGTCAGCCTCGGCGCCGTCCTGGCCGTCACCGCCGCCTGTCTCCCGGCCCTGCGGCTGCTGCCCCGCGCCGCGCACGCGGAACCCGCCGTCCACGGCGCCTGACCCCCACGTCACCGGCCCACGTCACCGAGCCGAGCCCACGTCACCACCCCACTCCCCCCGAACCCGAGCTCACCCGAGGAGCACCACCATGACCACCCACCACCCCCTCGCGATCATCGGCGCCGGACTCGGCGGCCTCACACTGGCCCGCGTCCTGCACCTGCACGGGATCGAGGCGGCCGTCTTCGACCTCGACACCTCACGCACCGCCCGCGACCAGGGCGGCATGCTCGATCTGCACGAGGAATCCGGCCAGGCCGCCCTGCGCGCGGCCGGACTCCACGAGGGCTTCCGCGCGCTCGTGCTCCCCGGCGGCCAGGCCATGCGGATCCTCGACGGCCGCGCGGCCGTCCACCTCGAACACGCCGACGCGCAGGACGACGAGGACCGCGGCCGTCCCGAGGTGCACCGTGCCGCGCTGCGCGACCTCCTCCTCGACTCGCTCCCCGCGGGCACGGTCCGCTGGGGGTCCAAGGCCACCGGAGTACGGGCCCTCGGCGACGGCCGCCACGAGGTGACGCTCACCGACGGCTCCGCCTTCACCACCGGGCTGCTCGTCGGCGCCGACGGCGCCTGGTCCAAGGTCCGCCCGCTGGTCTCCCCCGCCGTGCCGCGGTACTGCGGGCTCTCCTTCGTCGAGGCGCACCTGTACGAGGCCGATGCCCGCCACCCCGGGAGCGCGTCCCTGGTCGGCGGCGGCATGATGTTCGCGCTCGGCGAGGGACAGGGCCTGCTCGCCCACCGGGAACCGGCGGGCACCCTGCACGTCTACGCCGCCCTGCGGACGGCCGAGCGGTGGGCGACGGCCGGCTCCACCCCTGCTCGGGAGGCCGTCCTGGAGCGGTTCGCCGACTGGGACCCGCGGCTGCGCGCGCTCGTCGCCGGGAGCGACACCCCGCTCGTGGCCCGGCCCGTCCACGCGCTTCCCGTCGGCCACCGCTGGACCCGCACTCCCGGGGTGACCCTGCTGGGCGACGCGGCGCACCTGATGTCCCCCTTCGCCGGGGAGGGCGCCAACCTGGCCATGCTCGACGGAGCCGAGCTCGCCGCGGCCCTCGCGGCCCGTCCCGGGGATCCGGAGGGCGCCCTCGCCACCTACGAGGAGGCGCTGTTCCCGCGCTCCGAGGCCGCGGCCGCCGAGTCCGCGGACAATCTCGAGCTCTGCTTCGGCGCCGACGCGCCCCTGGGGCTGGTGGAGCGGATGGCCTCCTACGCGGGCTGAGCCCGGCCCGCCGGCCGCGGCCCCGGGGCAAGGCGGACCACCGCCGCGCGCCCGGCGCTCCGCAGCCCGATCTCGCCCGGGCCCGTGACCTGGGCGGCGTCGTACGGGCCCAGTTCCGCGGAGCCCGTCAGTTCCACGGAGCCCGTCAGTTCGGCGGTCCCTTCCAGGGCCACGACCAGCAGGCTCTCGCCGGGCCGTACGGCGAGCGCGAGGTCTCCCCGTACGACGGCGGTGTCGGCGCTCACCACGCCCCGGCGGTACATCACGTTGAAGTTCACCACCGGCCCGGCCAGCAGCCGGCAGTCGGTCGGCTCGTCCCCGGGGAACCGCTGGGGCTCGTACCGCCGGTCCACGAGGCGTCGTACGCCGCCGATCGCGAGGTCCATGCCGGCGCCCTCCGCGAGGGTGAGCGTGCGGTCGACGCCGGGGAACACGGAGAAGGCGCCGTCGGCGGTGACTTCCGCAAGGCTCACCCGCCAGCCGAAATCGTCCATGCCCGCGCCGTCCGGCCCGGCGGCGATCTCGCGGGTGACTCCCCCGCCGTTCTTCCACCGCGCCGCCGGCCGGTCGGCCGCCCGCAGGATCCGGATCACTGCTTCGCTGGTCATGGCACCCTTCCGGGCCCGGGGAGATCCTTCCCGGGCCCGGTCGAGCCTATCCGGGCGCCCCCGGCCGACGGTGCGGGACGTCCAGGGGCAGGTCGAACCGGAGGAACGCTCAGCCCACCGTGAGGTCGTCCCCGTAGACCGGGCCCTGGCCGTACCAGCCGTGCAGGTAGACGGTGGTCGTGCCGGAGGGGCCGGTGGTGAACGGGCCCGTGAGCTTGGTCCAGCCGGTGGAGCTGGTGACCACCGAGGCGCCGCTGGACCAATCACTGGTCAAGGATGCGGTCTCTTGAACGGGTAAAGCCGTCCCCGGGTCCCGCCGCGTGCGCGGCTGGACCCGGGGACGGCCCGGTGGTGGAGTCGCACCGGCGATGCGGTGCGGTGCGGACGGATCAGGCGTCGGCCTTCGCGGCCGACGGTACGGGGGTCTTCGCGGCGGACTCCGCGGCGGCCGGCGCCGCCGGGCCTCCCGCGGCCGCCGGGGTGGCGGCACCCATGGCGGTCGTCCGCGGCCCGTGCGCCCCGCGCAGGCCGATGCCGCTGATGACCGCGACCAGGCCGAAGGCCACCGCGCCGATGACGAAGGTGAGGGTGAAGCCGGACTCGGCCGGCAGGGCGGGAACTCCCGCCGGGAGGTGTTCGATCGTCTTCGAGGCCAGGATGGTGGTCACGATGGCGCTGCCGATCGCGCTGCCCGTGGAGCGGGAGATCGAGTTGATGCCGTTGGCGATGCCGCTCTGGTGGTGCGGGACGCTCGCCATGATCACGGCCGGCATGGCCGCGTAGCCGAAGCTGACGGCCGCGCCGACGACGAGGCCCGCGCCGATCACCGAGGCGCTGTGGCCGTGGTCCAGGGCCAGCCAGCCGAAGCCGGCGGCGCCGAGGCCGGCGGCCACCGCCAGTGCGGCGCGCGGACCGCGGTGGCGGACCAGCTGGCCGCCGATCGGCGAGGCGAGCAGCGAGACGATCGCGCCGGGGAGCAGGAACTCCACGGAGGCGCGCAGGATGGAGGCGTCGAAGCCGTAGCCGGTCAGGGCCTTGGGCATCTGGACGAGGTAGGAGACGCCCAGGAAGTTCGCGAACATGCCGAAGCCGACGAGGATGCCGGCCAGGTTGGCCATCAGGACCGGGCGGTGGACGAACATCCGCATGTCCACGAGGGGCTCGCGGACCTTGAGCTCGGTGAACACCCAGACGGCGGTCATGACGACGGCGCCCGCGAAGCTGCCCAGCGTGCGGCCGGAGGCCCAGCCCCACTCGTGGCCCTGGGAGATCGGCAGCAGGAGCAGCAGCAGGGCGATGCCCAGGGTGAGCGCGCCGAGGAAGTCCGTGCGGCCGCCGGTCTTGTGCCGGGTCGCCGGAACCAGGAAGACGACGGCGAGCAGCGCGAGCACGGCGAAGCCGGTGGCCATCCAGAAGGCGTTGCGGTAGTCGGCGTCGCTGCCGGAGGTCAGCAGGCCGGTGGCGACGAGCGCGAGGCCGCTGCCGAACGCGAGGGTGCCGCTGACCAGGGCCATCGCTCCGGGGAGCTTCTGCGGGCGGACCTCCTCGCGCAGCACGGAGAGGGCGAGCGGGAAGATCGCGGTGGCGGCGCCCTGCAGGACGCGGCCGAGGAGGAGCAGGGGCAGCGAGGACGCCAGCGCCGCGATGACCGAGCCCACGACCATGACGCCGAGTACGGCCACCAGCGTCGGCTTCTTGCCGTGCTGGTCGCCGAAGCGGCCCAGGAGCGGGGTGAAGACGGCGGCGGACAGCAGGGTGGCGGTGGTCACCCAGCTGACGTTGGCGGTGGTGGTGCCGAGATCGCTGCGGATCAGGCCCAGGATCGGGACCGGCAGCGTCTGCATCATCGACACGACCATGGCGGCCAGGCTCAGGGCGAAGACGATGACCGTCTCGTTCCGGTGGCCGCCGGCCCGGGTGGTGGCGGTGGGAGTGGTGCTCATGGCAGGGAAGACCTTCTCAGTGCTTCAGATCGCAGATGTTTGACGTCATCAAGTACTTCGACTCCAGCAGACGGTAGACCTCAATAGTTAAGGTGGTCAAGTAAAAGGTTGCCCATGTAAAGCATCTTGAGTAGGCTCCGGGCATGAGCGCCACCACCCCCCACGCCGTCCCGACCAAGCTGGAGCTCCTGGAGCTGCTCGCCGCGATCGGCACCGCCCAGTGGCGCGATTTCGCGGGCGCCGCCGCCCACCACGGCCTCACCTCCACCCAGGCGAAGGTCCTCGCCCAGCTGAACGGCCCGCTGCCGATGCGCGGCCTCGCCACCCTGCTGGTCTGCGACGCCTCGAACGTGACCGGCATCGTGGACCGGCTGGAGGCCCGCGAGCTGGTCCGCCGCGAGCCCGATCCCGCCGACCGGCGCGTCAAGAACGTCGTGGCCACGGACGCGGGCCGCGAGGTGATCCGCCGGGTGCGCGAGGAGATGCAGGCCACGCACGGCGCCCTCGACGTCCTGGACGACACCGAGCGCGCGACCCTCCACGCCCTGCTGGAGCGACTGCGCCCGACCCTGGAGAAGGACGCCTGAGACTCCCCCGACGCGGCTCCGCAGCCGGTTCGAGGCCACTGGGCCCGAACGCGTTGGCCAGGGGAAACGCCACCTGACAGACTGCAACGGCTTCAGAACATTCCAGGAGGACGCATGTCAGAAGAATCAGACACCCCGCAGAACGAATCGCCGGCCGAGGAGGCCAAGCGGAAGTTCAAGGAGGCCCTGGAGCGGAACGCCGCCAATGCCCAGTCGCAGCAGGCACACCAGAGCCGGGCGAAGATCCAGGGCGCCGGCGGCAACCCCGGGGGCAAGAACAAGAAGGTCCGTCGCAAGACCGGCTGACCCCGGCGGCGTCGCGTTGCCGCGACACCGCCCGCCGGCCCCACCCGGATCCGGGACCCGCACACGGTCCGGATCCGGGCGGGGGCGGCACACCCGCCCCGCGCGCACAGCGCGAACCCGGGGCGCACGCGTGCGTCCACACGCGGGGCAGGGGATCCGCCCGCCCGTCGCTCCCGCCGCCGTTCGGTCAATCGGCCGACGCCGGACCGCACCTGTGGAGTGCAAGGTTGGGCCACTCGGGTGATGGGTGATAACCCCCGGTGTCCACGGCAGTTGAGCAGCTCGTCCCGCCGAGGGCAGCTATCTCATGCGACAGTGCGACAGAAGAAGGATCCCCCACATGCTCAAGAAGTTCATGGCCACCGCAGCCGCCACCGCCGCCGTTCTGGGTGCCGGTGCCGCCGTAGCCTCCCCGGCGATGGCGATCGGCAACGACAACGGCGTCAACACGGTCAACGGCAACGAGTCCTCGCAGCTCTACGGCAACCAGGAGACCAAGGGCGCGATGAGCCCGCAGATGGCGGCCATCCAGGGCTCCCTGAACAAGCTCTGCGTCGGCCTGCCCGCGAAGGTCAACGCCCAGTCGATCCTGGCGCTGGTCAACGTCGGCGTGCAGGACATCCCGATCGCGTCCAACCCGCAGAACCAGCAGTGTGCCGAGAACTCCACCCAGGCCAAGGGCGACGAGACGGCCTCGCACATCCTGGACAACATCCCGGTCCTCTCCGGCAACGTCTCCGCCGGTAGCTGACCCGCGACCCCCACAACACGGCGCCGGTGCACTGCCCTTCGGGGCGGCGCACCGGCGCTGCGTTTTGGTCTAGACCTTGACAGGTCCAGACCATCCTCGCTTCAGTGGGCACAGCTGTCCGTTGCCACATCCCCGTTGCCCCCCACGGCAACACGGCAACTCCCCCCACTGAAGGAGAACTTCCGTGAAGCGCACCCTGCACCGCCGCGCCCTCTCGCTGGCCGCCACCGCGGCCGTCACCCTCGGCCTCGCGATCGCCCTCCCCTCCTCCCCCGCCGCCGCCGCTCCCGCCTGCGTCGGCGCGTGGGCGACCTCGGCCGTCTACACCGGCGGCGCGACCGCCTCGTACGGCGGGCACAACTGGCTGGCCAAGTGGTGGACCCAGGGCGAGACCCCCGGCACCACCGGCCAGTGGGGCGTCTGGTCCGACCAGGGCGTCTGCGGAGGCGGCGGGACCCCGAACCCGGACCCGACCACCCCCAACCCGTCCGGATTCGTGGTCAGCGAGGCCCAGTTCAACCAGATGTTCCCGAACCGGAACCCCTTCTACACCTACAACGGCCTGGTAGCGGCCCTGTCCGCCTACCCCGGCTTCGCCACCACCGGTGACGACACCGTCAAGCGGCGCGAAGCTGCTGCCTTCCTGGCCAACGTCTCGCACGAGACCGGTGGGCTGGTGCACATAGTCGAGCAGAACACCGCCAACTACCCGCACTACTGCGACACCAGCCAGTCCTACGGCTGTCCCGCCGGGCAGGCCGCCTACTACGGGCGCGGGCCCATCCAGTTGAGCTGGAACTTCAACTACAAGGCGGCCGGCGACGCCCTGGGCATCAACCTCCTGGCCAACCCCTACCTGGTGGAGCAGGACCCGGCCGTCGCGATGAAGACGGCGCTCTGGTACTGGAACACGCAGAACGGCCCGGGCACGATGACCGCCCACGCCGCCATGGTGAACGGCGCCGGCTTCGGCGAGACCATCCGCTCCATCAACGGCGCCCTGGAGTGCAACGGCGGCAACCCGGCGCAGGTGCAGAGCCGGATCAACTCCTACCAGAGCTTCACGCAGATCCTCGGCGTGACCCCGGGGAACAACCTGAGCTGCTAGTCAGCGCAGCCGCAGCATGGTGGCCAGCTGGGCCCGGGACCGGACGTCGAGCTTCTGGTAGATCCGGGTCAGCCGGGCCTCCACGGTCTTCACGCTGACGAAGAGCTTCGCGGCCGCCTCCTGGTTGCTGGCGCCCTGGGCCACCAGCACCGCGAGGCGGGTCTCCGCCTCCGTGAGGGCGGCCAGGGGCCGGGCCCCGCCGCCGCCCTCACTGCCCGACGCGGACGGGGACGGGGACGGCTCCCGCGCGAGCTCGGCCCACGGGGTGGCGCCCGCCCGGGCGAAGGCCTCGGCGGCCGCCGCCAGGGCGGCGCGGGCGGGTGCGCGCCGCCGGCGGCGGCGTTCCACCCGGGCGAGGGCCAGCAGCGTACGGGCCCGCTCCAGGGGCAGTTCGAGGTCCGCGAAGCGCTCCGCGGTGTCCTCCAGCAGGGCGACGGCCGCCTCGGCCTCGCCGTGCGCGGACAGGCACAGCCCCCGGGCCCGGTCGAGGGCGGCGATCACGCTGGTGCGACCGAGTGCGACGGCCGTCGTACGGACGCGGGCCTGCAGCTCGGCGGCCTCGTCGGGCGCGTCGGCGGCGACCAGGGCCTCTGCCAGCTCTCCGTGCCAGCGCAGGATCGAGGGATCGACCACCTGCTGGGCGGCCTCCAGTTCGGCCACCCGGCGCAGGGTGGCGACGGCCTTCGCGGCTTCGCCCGTGGCCAGCTCGACCAGGCCGAGCACGTACAGGCCGCGGGACAGGAAGATCTGGTCGTGCTCCTCCTCGGAGGCCTGGATGCCGCGCCGGGCATATCCGGCGGCGCGCGGGAAGCCGCCGCCCACGGCCTCGGCCATCGCGGCGACGTACCAGGCGGGGCCGGGTGAGAGGCCCGCCTCCACCGTCAGCCGCAGGGCGTCGCGGGCGTGCGCCGTGGCCGCCGCGCACCTGCCCCGGCGCAGTTCCACCTCGGTGAGGCTGCGCAGCACTTCGAAGACGTCCTCGGCGGATCCGGTGCGCCGCACCGCGGGCAGCAGGACGAGGAGCTGGCGTCCGGCGTCGGCGAGCCGGTCGTCGAAGAGGGCGTGACGGACGGCGAGGTACTGCGGGGCGTTGCGCATGCCGAGCGGTACCTCGGGGGCGGGCAGGGCGAGTGCCTCGGCGAGGATCTCCTCGGCGTCCGTATCGCCGAGGATGCGGCCCATCCGGGCCCGCACCGTCAGCGCCATGGCCTCGGCGACCTGGTCGCCGCCGCTGCGGGCCAGTACGCCTGCCTGCGCGGCGGCGTCGCGGGAGCGGACGGGGTCCCCGTCGCTGAGGTTGTGCTTCCAGGCGAGCCGCAGCCGGATGGCGGCCTCCAGCGCGGGGTCGCCCTCGGCGTCGGCCGCGGCGTGCGCGAAGGTTTCGTCGAGGGAGCCGAGGGCCTGGCCCTCGGCGTCGATCACGGCGAGGCGGGCCCGCACCCGGTCCGCGGGCGAGGCGTCGCGGGCGAGTACGGCGCGGGTGGCGCGGCGGGCGAGGTCGGCGCGGCCGGCCCAGCCCGCGTCCTCGGCGGCGCCGACGAGCCGGGCGAGTTCCTCGGCAGGGAGGTGGCCGGGGGTCCGGTCGGCCGCGAGCAGGCCGAGTTCGGCGGCCAGCGCCCGCTGCCCACGGCGCCGGCAGGCGGCGGCGGCCTCGGTGACCTCGGCGGCGAGCGCCTCGTCGGGGGCGTCCACGGCCAGCGCGCGGTGGCGTACGGCCTGGACCGGGTCGTCCACGGCGGCGGCCAGGGCGGCGTGTCCGGCGGCGCGTTCGGGCCAGCCCGCGTCGGCGGCCAGCGCGGTCGGCAGGGCCCCGGCGGTGAACCGGATCGTGCCGTCCTCCTCCACGGTGAGCAGGGCGGCCCGCTCGGCCACGGCGAGCTCGGCCTCCGCGTCGGGGCGCCCCGCCCGCCGCAGCAGCGCGGTGGTGGGGCGGGCGGCGAGGGCGGCGAACAGCAGGGTGCGCCGGGCCTGGGCGGGGACGACGCCGAGCAGTCGGCGGGCCACCTCGCGGGCCTGCCCGGAGACGGGCAGCGGATCGGCGTGGTGGGCGCCGCCCGCGCGGGAGTCGGCGGCTTCGGCGAGGGAGTGGCCCAGCGCCAGGGCGAGGCGCGGGTTGCCTCCGCTGGCCTGGTGGATGCGGCCGGCGAGTCGGGCCGGGAGCCCGCGGCGCACCAGGAGTTCGGCGACCTCGTCGGTGCCGAGGGGAGGCACCCGTATCTGGGGGGTGTCCGGTCCGCAGAGGGGCTCGCAGAGCGGGGCTCCGCCCTGGACGCACTCGGCGGCGATGACCCGTACCCGCGGCGGGGTCAGCCGCAGGGCGAAGCGGAGCAGGTCGATGCTCTCCGCGTCGATCCACTGGGCGTTGTCGAGGGCGAGCAGGACGGGTCCGCGGGCGGCGAGGGTGCGCAGGACCTCGACGACGGCGAGGCGCAGGGCGACGTGGTCCCGGCCGGCCCGTGGCGCGTCGGTTTCGCGGCGCAGGAGGGCGATGGCGGTGCGCTGCGGTCCGGAGAGGCTGTCCAGCGCGGTGGCGGGGACGGAGGCGAGGAGGGCGGCGGCGGATGCTTCGGGTATCCACCGGTCGGCGGCTCCGGGGGCGAGGCGCAGTACGGTCCCGTGGCGCAGGGCGGCGGCCTCGGTGAGGGCGCGCAGCACCTCGGTCTTGCCGGCGCCCGCGGGGCCGGTGAGCAGGGCGCGTCCGTGCGTGGTCAGCGCGCGGTCGACCGCCTTGATCAGTTCGCCGTGTCCGACGGTCGGGTGTCCTACGGTCGTGTCAGCGTTCCCCGTCGCCACCACCACGCACAGCCACCAGCCTCTCGCTTGCCCGTCCCTGTGCCCTTCCTGTGAGACGCGACAATACGAGGTCGGATGCCCGGCGGGCCCGGATTGTGACGCAGATTCCAGTCACGTGACAGGAAAACCCGCCCGACCTGCCGATACGTGGGGTATCGGCAGGCCCGGCGGGCTCGTTTGGTCCGTACTATCGCACCGTCAGGGGTGGTTCGGGTACGAGCGGAACCGGACTCAGAAGGTCAGGTTCCAGGAGTCGATCTTTCCGGTGTCGCCGCCCGCGTTGTCGTTGACGCGCAGCTTCCAGGTGCCGTTCGCGACCTCGGAGGAGGCGTTGACGGTGTAGACCTGGTTGATGTTGTCGGCGCTGCCGCCGGTCCGGTTGTGCACCGTGTAGACGGTGCCGTCGGGGGCGACCAGGTCGACCTTGAGGTCACCGATGTAGGTGTGGACGATGTTCACGCCGACCTTGAGGGTGGCCGGGGCGTTGCCGGTGACACCGGTGACGGTGACCGGGCTCTCCACGGTGGTGTTGTCACCGATCGCGAAGTCCGTGGTGTTCTCGAAGCCCGGGGTGGGCGGCGTCGAGGTCACGGCGGCGACGGCAGCGGCGGCGTCGGCGAGGCCGGTGCCGCAGCCGCCGGTGCAGGTGCCGGCCAGCGGGCGGGCGTTCGTCTTGATCGCGGACTCGATCTGGGCCGGGGTCAGCGCGGAGTTCGCCGACTTCAGCAGGGCGGCGAGGCCCGCGACGTGCGGGGCGGCCATGCTGGTGCCCTGGTAGGGCTCGTAGTTCTCGGCGCCGGGGGTGGTGGCGCCGGTATTCAGGGTGGACCAGATGCCGTTCTCGGGCGTGGTGATGGTACCGGGCGTGTCGGTGGCGCGGCGGGTCTCACCGCCCGGGGCGGCAACGTCGATGATCGCGCCGTAGTTCGAGTAGAAGGAGCGGTCGCCGGTGCGGTTGCTGGCGGCGACGTTGATCACGTTGTTGCAGCTGGCGGGCGAGAAGCCGGCCGCGTCGGAGTTGCTGTTGCCGGCGGCGACGACGACGGTCGTGCCACGGCCGACGGCGGCGTTGATCGCGTTCTGGTACGTGGCGGTGCAGGCACCGGAGCCGCCGAGGCTCATGTTGATGACCTTGGCCGGGGTGGCGTTGGCCGGGATGCCCGCGACGGTGCCGCCGGAGGCCCAGGTGATGGCGTCGACGATGTCCGAGGTGGCACCGCCGCACTTGCCGAGCACGCGGACGGGCTGGATCTTCGCGCCGTAGGCGATGCCGGCGATGCCCTTGGCGTTGCTCGTGGCGGCGGCGATCGTGCCGGCGACATGGGTGCCGTGCCAGGAGGAGTCACTGGCCTTGGAGCCGGTGCCGCACTCGCCGGCCGCGCTCCAGTCACCCTGGTCGGCGGGGTTGTTGTCGCGGCCGTTGCCGTCACGGGCGGCGGTGGAGCTGGCGATGAAGTCGTAGCCCGCGACCACGTTGGCGGCCAGGTCGGAGTGGGCGACGTAGCCGGTGTCGATCACGGCGACCGTGACGCCGGAACCGGTGGTCTTGTCCCAGGCCGCCGGAACGTTCATGCCCGCGGTGGGCTCGAAGAGGTCCCACTGCCTGGCGTACTCGGTGTCGTTGGGGGTGACGGCGAGTGCGTAGGCGCGGGAGTCGGCCTCGACGTAGGCGACGTCGGGGTCGGCACGGAACTGGGCCATGACGGCGGCCGCGTCGGCCGGGGCGCCGAGGGTGACGAGGGCGGCTCCGGTGCCGAGGCGGCGCTCGAAGGTGGCCTTCTTCGAGGCCTTCTTGCCCTTCGCCGCCACGTCGGCGGCGGCGGCGGAGTTGGAGCCGGCCTCCGCGGCCGAAGTCTTGTAGCCGACGATGAGGTTCTCGACGGGGGCCGCGGCGGTGGGGGCGCCGGAAGCCGGGAGGGTCGAGGCGGGGGCGGGATCCGCGGCGGACAGCGCCAGGGAGGTGGTGGCGGAGCCGGCGAGCAGGGTGACGGACATCGCCACCACGGATATGAGCCTGCGTCGTCTGGATGCGTGCACGGTGTTCCCTTTCGCGGGCCGCCACAGAACGCGCCGGGGCGGCCGGTTGGTGCAGTGTGGGAGGTTGACCGGCGGCCGCGGAGCCGGAACGGGCTGGTCAAGCCCGCCCGGCCACCGCTGCTGCACACCACGTCGTCGCCCGCCGCAGCGTCGGGGCTGGGCAACAGTGGCACCGGAGACGGACCGACTTCCCAGCTTCACGCCATGTGGGGTGGGCGCGGGGGCTGTTCGGTACGGGGAGGATCGCCGGTGGGCAGACAGTAGGCAAAGCGGGGATGAACGCGATACGGGGAAAACCCTTGTCCGCACCCTGCCGGGCCCCCCGTAGGGTGGCCGGAACCCGACGAACCCGCCGGCAAACGGTCGTCCGGGGCGGGGAGATGAGGAGGTCAGGGCGTGGGAGAGCTCCATCCGCCGGTCGAGCCCTACGACAAGGGGATGCTCGACGTCGGCGACGGGAACGTCATCTACTGGGAGGTATGCGGCAATCCGGACGGCAAGCCCGCCCTCGTGGTCCACGGCGGTCCGGGGTCGGGGTGCACCGAGAGCGCCCGCCGGCTCTTCGATCCGGCACGCTACCGGGTCGTCCTGTTCGACCAGCGCGGCTGCGGCCGCAGCACCCCGCACGCGAGCGATCCGGCCACCGACATGCGGCACAACACCACCGGGCACCTGGTCTCCGACATGGAGCGGCTGCGCGAGCACCTCGGCATCGACCGCTGGCTGCTGTACGGCGGCTCGTGGGGCTCCACCCTGATCCTGGCCTACGCCGAGCGGCACCCGGAGCGGGTCTCCGAGATCGTCATCGCGGCCGTCACCACCACCCGGCGCTCGGAGATCGACTGGCTGTACCGCGGCGTAGGCCGGTACTTCCCCGAGCAGTGGGAGCGGTTCGTCGCCGGATCCGGTGGCACCGCGCGCGACGGCGACCTCGTCGGCGCCTACGCGCGCCTGGCGGCCGATCCCGACGAGGCGGTACGGGCGAAGGCCACGGCGGACTGGTGCGCCTGGGAGGACGCGGTGCTGTCCGGGGAGACGAAGGGCGCTTCCCAGCCGTACACCGGCCGGCCGCCGGCGGCCCGGCTCGCCCTCGTCCGCATCTGCTCGCACTACTTCTCGCACGGCGCGTGGCTGGAGGAGGGCGAGCTGCTGCGCGGGGCCCACCGGCTGGCCGGGATCCCGGGCGTCCTGATCCACGGCCGGCTCGACATGGGAAGCCCCCTCGGCACGGCCTGGGAACTGGCCCGTGGCTGGCCCGGCGCGGAGTTGACCGTGGTGGAGGAGGCGGGCCACCTGGGCGGAGCGGCCACCCTCGACCACGTGCTCGGCGCCCTCGACCGGTTCGCGGCCGACGGCTGAGAGCCCGGGCGGGTCCGGACGGCGGGGCGGGTCAGGACGGCGGGTTGAGCTTGCGGAAGTACGTCCAGCTGGTCTCGTTCGGCTCCGTCCACTTCTCGGGGGCCTGGGCGAACTCGGGGTGTCGGGCCGCGATGTACGCGCGGGTCCGCTCCGGGACCTCCGCGTAGGAGGCGAGTTTGCGGCCCCGGCAGTGGAAGGTGAGCCCGCCGGGGCGCGGGCCCTGTTCCATCCAGGGGAGCCAGGGCGACATCCGGGTCCAGGACATGGTGGACGGGACGCTGGGCGCGTCGGTGGCGAGGACCGAGGCGGGGGCGAAGAACTGGAACAGCTCCAGGGCCCGGTAGGTGTCGTCGGCCGAGTTCGCCGGGTACTGCGCGACGGGCAGCGGGGAGGGGTAGGCGAGCGGGATCTCCAGGCTGAAGCAGACCTCGTCGCCCAGTTCGGTCATGGGGACGGGGAAGGGACGCCACTTCTGGTTCGCGGGGTCGTTCCAGACGTGGACCACGGGCTTGTCCTCCCAGGTCTCCAGGATCTCCCGGGTCAGCGGGTCCAGGTAGAACGCGGCCTCACGG
Organism: Streptomyces sp. GL_141; assembly: GCF_057834385.1. Lineage (NCBI taxonomy): Bacteria > Bacillati > Actinomycetota > Actinomycetes > Kitasatosporales > Streptomycetaceae > Streptomyces > Streptomyces sp. GL_141. The sequence continues at coordinate 8,429,130 of NZ_CM174402.1, read as the reverse complement.
GTGAGCAGCTGATACGTCCCCGGCGCCCCGTCCTCCACCAGCCGGGCCACGTTGAGGCCTTCGAAGCCGAAGAGGCGCCGGTACGGCTCTCCGGGGGCCCAGGCGTGGACGTCGCCGGTCCACCAGAAGGTGACCTCGGATCCGTCGAGGGAGGCGCGGGTACGGGCGAGGGCCCGCAGGAGCTCATCGGGTGTCATACCGGGCCACTTTGCGCGGTCGGCCCGTACCGGGCAAGGACCGGACCGGCCGTGCGGGCACCGGCGGGCGGAAATTCCTTTCCGCCGGCCGGTGCGGTCGATCTAGCATGCGGCCCATGCCATCGACAGTTCGACTCCTGATCCTCATCACCACCCTCCCGGGCCGCGGCCGGGAGCAGATCGAGGCCTACGAGCGCCTCGCGCCGGCCGTGCGGGCCGAGGAGGGTTGCATTCGCTACGACATGCACCAAGTGAGCGGTGACCCGGACCGGTTCGCCCTGATCGAGGAGTGGTCCTCGCGGGCGGCCCTCGCCGCGCACGACGTCACCCCGCACATGATCGAGGCGGACGCGGCGAGCCCCGCGTTCCGTGCGGGGCCCGCGGAGGTGATCGAGCTCGACGCGGCGCCGCTGGCCTGAGGATCCCGGGCCCGATGCCCGCCGGCCGGAGGATCAGCCGACGGGGGCGCCGCCTGCGCCACCCGCACCGCCCGTGCCGCCCGCACCACCCGCGCCGAGCAGCTCGATCTCGCGGGCCGCGCGCGGGGAGTGCACGCCCCGGTTGAGGGCTTCGGCGTACCGCAGTTCGGCGGTGGCCTCCCGCTCCCGGCCGCCCTGCCGGTACAGCCGGGCCCGCTCCACGTGGGTGAGCATGATCGCGCGTTCCTGCTGGGCGGGGCGGGAGGCCAGCGAGGCGTCCAGGGCGGCGTGGGCCGCGGGATGGTCCCCGAGCAGCCCGAGCACCACCGCGCGCTTGAACTCCATAGCGGCCGGACGGTACACGTGGAACGGATCCGGCTCGCCCGCCATGGCGCCCTGCGCCCGGTCGGCGGCCTCCAGCCAGGCGAGGGCCTCCACCCGGTGCCCGAGGGCCGCGTGCACCTGGGCCGCCTGGGCGGCCACGAAGGCCCGTACGGCGTCGGGGGCGCGCGGGGCGATCTCCAGCGCCCGGCGTACGTAGGAGAGTGCGACGGCCGGCTGGTTCTGGTCGAGGGCGTCCTGGCTGAGCATGCGCAGGGCGATCGCCTGGGTGGAGAGTTCCCCCGCCAGCTCCGCGAGGGAAGCGGCCCGGATCAGGGTCCGCCGCGCCTCGGCGAAGGAGCACTGGTCGGCGTAACTGCGGGCCAGGAGCAGCACCGTGCGCGCCGCGTGCCCGATCTCCAGGGCGGACAGGGACCCTTCGTCCCCGGTGGCGGTGAGGGCCGTACGGAAGGTGCTCTGGAGGTACGCGAGGAGTACGGGCGCGGTGGCGTCCCCGCCGAGGGCGTCGACCTGGCCGGTGAAGAAGTTCTCGGCGGCCCGGCGCAGTTCGGTGTGGGACAGGGCGGGCACCTGGCCGGCATCGGGCCCGGCACCGGGCGGGGCCGCGGCGCGGTCGCGCTGTTCGGGGACCCGGTGGGCCTCGCCGCTCCGGGGCCTGCGGTGCGGGTGCAGTCCGGGCACGGTGGCGAGGAGCTCCGCCGCCAGGGCGTGGAGTCCGGGACCCGGGTCGTGGCCGGAGGGGTCAGAGGGGCTGGAGGAGCCGGAGAGGCCGGCGCCCGAACGGTCCGCGGCGCAGCGGTCGTGCATGCCGATGTCGGCCGGGCCCACGGGCCGGTTCAGCCGGGCGGCGAGGATCTCGCAGAGGAGGCCCGGGACGGGGTCGCGCGGGGTGCTGCCGCGCAGCCAGTGGGCGACCGAGGTGCGGTCGTAGCCGGTGGTGAGGCCGACCGCCTGCGCGCTCGTGTTGATCCGCCGGGCCAGGGCTTCGTAGGTCCAGCCGGTTTCCCTGATCAGGCGGTGCAGGAGGTGGTTGGCAGCGGGCACGGCGGTGGTCCTTCCTTGCGATGCGGGTCGCTCGAGAAGGTTGCTTTGCCGTAGGAACGGCCAAACGGGGGCAAAGGTTGCGGGCCCGGGGCCGCGGGGCCCGTGCGTGCGGCGCCTCCCACGGATCGGGGCGTCCCGGCCGGCCGGTGACCGCCCTGCGGACGCCCGGTTGACGCAGGCGGGGGTGGGCGGCAACCGTGACCCGCATGGGGAACGAACGCCGACTGCTCACGCTGCTGATCTGCCTGGTGCTGGGCTCCGGGCTGACCGCCGCCGTGCTGGGGGCCGCGCGTGCGGGCGGGCCCGGTGCGCCGGCGGCCGGGACCGGTCCCGTGCCCGCCGACTTCGTGGACTTCCGGGAGGTGCCGCCCGGGCCCGCCGAGCCGCCCGCCGCCGGTCCGCAGGCCTCCGGGGGCCGGGTGTCGGTGGATTGCGGCCGCAACGCGGAGGGCCACTACAACGAGGACAACCTGGTCGTCTCCCCGGGGCTGCGCGCCGGCGCCCACCACACGCACGGCTACGTCGGGAACCTGTCCACGGACGCCTTCTCCACGGACGCCTCCCTGGAGGCGGCCGCCACCAGCTGCGCGGGCGGGGACCGTTCCACGTACTACTGGCCGGTGCTGCGCCGCACCGACCGGCCCGGCGACCGGCCGCACGAGGGGTCCGCGGGCCACGGGAACGCTGGCACGATCCTGCCGGAGGCGGCGGTGTCGGTGGAGTTCCTCGGCAGTCCGGTGAGCAAGGTGGTGGCGATGCCCCGGTTCCTGCACGCCATGACCGGGGACGCGGTGGCCCTCACCGCGGACTCCGACGAGGACGTGCGGGCCCGCTGGGGCTGTTCGGGCTCCCCCGACCGGTCCACCACCCGCTATCCGCGCTGTCCCGAGGGCGAGCGCCTCACCCGTACGCTCACCTTCCCGAGCTGCTGGAACGGCCTGGACACCACCAGCTCCGGGCACCGTGCGCACCTGCGCTTCCCGGCGGAGAACGGGGTCTGCCCGCAGGACACCTTCCCCGTACCGCGCTTGCGGATCTCCCTCGCCTACGAGGTTCCCGCGGGGGCGCCCATCGCCCTCGACTCCTTCCCGGAGCAGCGGCACAGCCCGAAGACGGACCACGGGATGTTCGTGAACGTGATGACCGGCCCGCGGATGGACGAGGTCGTGGACTGCCTCAACCAGGGCCGCAACTGCCGGACCTGAGCGGGCCCGCCCGCCACGGACGCCCGGGTGACGCAGGTCACGTGAACCCGGTGCCCCTGGGTGGCGTGTTGTGACCGCACCACGTAAGCGAGGAAGACGGAGAGGGTGAGATGGCCGGACCACTGTGGCCCCGCACTCGGCGGGGCTCGACCGACGAGGCACTGATCAAGTCCGTGTACGAAGAGCACGGTCACGCCCTGCTCGCGTACGCGACCCGGCTGACCGGGGACCGGGCCGCGGCCGAGGACATCGTCCAGGAGACCCTGATCAGGGCCTGGCGCCACTCCGAGGTCCTGGTGAACGGGAAGGGTTCCGTACGCGGCTGGCTGCTCACGGTGGCCCGCAACATCGTCACCGACCGGTACCGGGCGAAGGCGGCCCGGCCGCCGGAGGTGTCCGGATCTCCGGCGCATCCGCCGGTGGAGGCGGACCACGCCGACGCGGTCGTGGACACGATGACCGTGCTGGGCGCCCTGGACCAGCTGTCACCGGAACACCGGGACGTGCTGACGGAGTTGTACTACCGACAGCAGAGCGTCGCCGAGGCCGCGGACACCCTGGGCATCCCGGCCGGCACGGTGAAATCGCGCTCGCACTACGCGCTCAAGGCGCTCAGAGAAGTCTTCAGGGAAAGCACGCGCACGGGCGGCCCGTCTCCGCGGCCCGGCGGACTGCAGGAGGTGGTGGCATGAACGGGCAGCGGCACGAGGAGGAACTGCTCGGCCCGTACGTTCTCGGCGTCTTGGACGACGCGGAGGTCCGCCGGGTCGAGGAACACGTGGACGGCTGCGTGCAGTGCCGTCAGGAGGTGACGGCTTTGCGCGAGATGGAGACGGCGCTGGGCGAGGTGCCCCCCGAGGCGTTCCTCGACGGTCCGCCGCAGGGCGGTGACCTGCTGCTCCAGCGCACCCTGCGCCAGATGCGCCAGGAGGTCGACGGGGCGCGCCGGCGCCGGACCGCCTTCACGGGACTGGCCGTTGCGGCCTCGCTGACCGCCGTCTTCTGGGCCGGTACGCAGCTGGGCGGCGGGAGCACCGCGGTCGAGGCCCGGCCGCAGCCGACGGTCTCGGCCCAGCCTTCGCCGCCCGTGGCGGGGACCAAGGTGGCCTCCGCGACGGATGCGGGCACGGGCGCGCGGATGACCGTACAGGTGACGCCCGCGGCCAAGTGGGTAAGGGTGCACGCGGCGGTGACGGGGATCCCGGCGGGCGAGCGCTGCCGGATCGTCGTGGTCTCCCGGGACGGCACGCGCACCACGGCGGGCGGCTGGGTGGTGGGCTCCGCGGAGCACGGTGAGGGCAAGGGCGCGGCGCTGGACGGCTCGGCGGCGGTGGACCCGGCGGACGTCCGGGCGGTGCTGGTGGAGAACGAGTCGGGCACGGCGTTCGTCTCGGTACCGGTGCCCGCGTAGGGCGATCCGGCGCCGCGGCGATCGGGCGCCGCGCCGCGCTGGTCACGCAACGTGACGGAGCCCGGGAGCATGTCCAGCTCCCGGGCTCCAGCTTGCCACCCATTTGCGCACACCGGCGGCGTTTAAGATCCGCGGGTCATATTGAGATCGACGTGTTCTGCCTTTGAACTACAGCGGCACGAGAGAGCCGCCGAGGGGACTTGAACCCCCATCCGTCGATGTTCGCCCGCGCTCGGTCGATCCGGTGTTCGGCGGCGAATACTGAGACTGGAGCGAGAATCTGAGTTTGACGGGGCCGCCTCTGCCGGACTTGGGCCACCCCCGCACGTGTGCGGGGAGAGGGATTCGAACCCCCACCTGACACCCCTCGATCAGCTTCAACATCAGTTTCAGCTTGCGCTCATCGCGCACCCCCCGCTCGCGACGGGGGGCGAATGTGGGGCTACCCGAAGAGGTAGCCGAATACCGCGTCGCCGATCCGCTGGTCGGTGACCTCGGTGTTGTTCGCCTCTTCCCGGGCGAACTTGACGGACTGCTGGAGCTTCTCGACCCGGTCGAGGAGCTCGTTGACCCGGCGGGCGGGCAGCGCTCCGGAGAACTTCACGGTGGTCCAGTAACCGACCGCCACGTCCTCGTAGTACACCTCGACCTGTGCCGGGTGCTTCTCCGTGGCCTCGGCCTTCACGTGGTTGCGCGGGACCTTCTTCGTGCGGATGGTCCGCACCGGGTCCGTCTTCCACGCGTCCGTCGAGGGGTCCGGGCTCCACGACTCGGAGGCGTCGAGCACCGGCAGCTTGCGCACGAAGGTGTGCAGGTCGGTGAGCTGCTTCTCCAGGAACAGCAGGTACGGGACGGGCACCTGGGGCAGCAGGACCCTGCCGTCGACCACCACGTCCGCGACGGCGGACCGGTTCGCCCAGTCCTTCGTCGCGGTCACGTCGAAGAGCCGGGTGAGCGTCGAGGCGGTCGCCCGCAGGGCGTCCTCGGCCTTGATCTGGACCCGGGTGGACTCGGGCGGGAGCTGCTCGCCCTCCTCGTCCTTGGGCTGGTAGGTCCGGGAGATGCCGGCCAGCAGGGCGGGCTTCTGCACGTCCTGGTGAGCCTGGGTGAGCTCCTGGAGGGCCTTGGACTTGACGCCCTTTTCGACTGCGATGATCTGATTCAGCTTCGGCACACCGTGAACCTAACAACCGTGCCCCGTAAGCACATCCGATTAAAAACGCTGCCCCGCCCCTCCGGATCGAGGAGGGTCGGGGCAGCGGGGGTCAGGCCAGGCGGACCGGAAGGTCGAAGAGGTCGTTCTGGGTGAGGATCGGCTTGTTGCGGAGCTCCGTCGGCGGGACGGCCAGGGTGAGGTCCGGGAAGCGGGCGTAGAGGGCCGGGAGGGCGACCAGGGCCTCCAGGCGGGAGAGGGCCGCGCCGGGGCAGACGTGGGGGCCGTGGCCGAAGGAGATGTGCCGGTTCGGGGTGCGGGTGGCGTCGAACTCGCCCGCCGTCTCGCCGAACTGGGCCTCGTCGCGGCCGAGCGCGCCGAAGGAGACGATCAGGCCCTCGCCCTTGGGCAGGATCCGGTCGCCGACCTCCACGTCCTCGGTGGCGAAGCGGATCAGGACGTGCGAGGTGGGGCTGGACCAGCGCAGGGTCTCCTCGATGACGCTCTCCCAGGAGACCTCGCCCTTCAGGACGAGGTCACGCTGCTCCGGATGGGTCTCCAGGGCGACGACCGCGTTGACGATCAGGCTGATGGTGGTCTCGTGGCCGGCGGCGACGATCAGCTGGAGGGTGTTGGTGATCTCCTCGGTGGTGAGGTGGTCGCCGTCCTCCGAGGCCTCGATGAGGGCGCTGGTGAGGTCGTCGCCCGGGTTCTCGCGCTTGGACTCGACGATGCGGGAGAACAGCGCGCCGAGGTCCGCCATCATCTGCGGCACCTCCTCGGGCAGCGTCTGCGTCGAGAAGAACTTCTCGAACAGGGCCTTCAGGCGCGGGTGTTCCTCGGCGTCGACGCCCATCAGGTCGCTGATGACGTTCATCGGCAGCGGGTACGCGAACTGCGCCTTGAGGTCGACGGTTTCACCGGCCGGCAGCGCGGCCAGCTTGTCCAGCATGCCCGTGGTCAGCGCCTCGATCCCGGCGCGCAGCTTCTCGACCCGGCGCACGGTCAGGGCCTGCGCGACCAGGGTGCGCAGCCGGCGGTGGTCCTCGCCGTCCACGGTGAGCATCGAGCGGCCGGGGTTGGCGAGGCCGATCAGCGGCCAGTCCATCGGGATCTCCCCGCGCTGCCAGGCACCCCACACGTCGATGTCCTTGACGATCCGGGGGTCGGTGAGCAGCTTGCGCGCCTCGGCGTGGTGCGTGACGGCGTACACGGCCACGTCGCCGGGGAGGACCACCTGGACCAGGGGACCCGCGGCGCGCAGCGCGGCGCTCTCGGCGGCGAGGTCGGCGACGAAGGGGTCCAGGACGATGGCCGCGGGGCCGGTGTGGTCGATCGGGCACGTCATCGGTTGGCTCCAAGGGCGGGGGTCGGGGTGTAGGTCACGGGAAGGGCGGTGAGGCCGCGCAGCCAGGGCGAGGGGCGGCGGGCCAGGTCCCCGGCGGGCACGGCGAGGTCCACGTCGGGCAGCCGGTCGAGGAGCACCTCGATGCCGGTGCGCGCGATGACCTCGGCGACCTCCTGGGCGGGGAAGGGACAGCGGTGTTCGCCGTGCCCGAAGGAGAAGAAGGCGTTGTTGCCGCCGGTCAGCTCCCCGGCGTCGGTGCGCACGTGCGGGTCCGCGTTGGCGGCGCCGATGCCGAGCAGGACGAGGTCGCCGCTGCCGATGCGCTGTCCGCCCAGGTGGGTGTCGCGGGAGGTCCAGCGGCCGGCCACGTTCTGGGTGGGGGTGTCCTCCCACAGCACCTCGTTCATGGCCTCGCCGACGCTGTGCCGGCCGCCCGCGAGGGAGGCGGCGAATCGGTCGTCGGTGAGCATGAGGCGCAGGGAGTTGCCGATCCAGTCGGCGGTGGGCTGGTGGCCCGCGGCCATCATGACCATGAGGTCCTGGGCGACCTCCTCCACGGTGAAGCCGGACCGGTTGGCGAGCATCCGGGAGACCACGTCGGCGCCGGGTTCGGCGAGCTTGGCGGAGAGCAGTGCGAACATCGACTCGGCGAGGTGGCGCTGGCCCTCCAGGGCGCCCTCCCGCCCGTTGATCATCTCGTTCATGGCGTGGACGAGGCCGGGGCCCTGCGCGTCGGAGAACCCGTAGAGGCGGGCGAGGACGCGCAGCGGGAGCAGCATGGCGTACTCGCCGACGATGTCGCAGGAGCCCTTGCCGCACAGGTCGTCGATGAGCTCGTCGGCGAACCGCTCGGCGTGCCCCTTGAGTTCGAAGGGGTCGACGGCTTCGAGGGCTTCGGAGATGACGGCGGCCCGCTCCCGGTGGCGCTCGCCGACGGTGTAGAGGATCGAGGGCTGGCGGCGGCCGATCATCGGGAGCAGCGGCCAGTCGGCGGGGATGCGGTCCCACTGGTTCCACAGCTCGGAGTCCCGGGAGAAGAGCACGGGGTCGCTGGTGACCTGGTGCAGTTCGCGGTAGCCGAGGACCAGCCAGGCCGGTACGTCTCCGTCGAGGACGACCGGGGCGACGGCTCCGTGGTCGCGGCGCATCTCCCGGTACAGCTCGGCGGGGTCGGTCTGGAACCGGGGGCCGCCGAGGTAGACGGGCTGGTGCTCGGGGGCGGCGGGGCAGGTCACGGGGTGGGCTCCGGGGTCTGGGACAGGGGGCTCGGCTGGAGGCTCGGCCGGGCGTGCGACAGCGCGGCCGTCTGGAGGTGCTGGACGAGGGAGATCAGGACCTGCTTGCTGGACTCCCGGGAGCGGGCGTCGCAGAACACCAGCGGGATGCCGTCGGGCAGGTCCAGGGCGGCGCGGATCTGCTCCGGGGTGTGCTCGGGGCCGCCGAAGTCGTTGCAGGCCACGACGAAGGGCGTGCCGTGGTGTTCGAGCCGGTCGATGGCGTACCAGGAGTCCGCCAGGCGCCGGGTGTCGACGAGGACCACGGCGCCGAGGGTGCCGGAGAAGAGCCGGTCCCACAGGAACCAGAACCGCTCCTGGCCGGGGGCGCCGAACAGGTAGAGCACGTTGCGGGCGTCGAGGGTGATGCGCCCGAAGTCGAAGGCCACGGTGGTGGCGCTCTTCCCGGCGATCCCCTGGGTGTCGTCCACGGCCTCGCCGGCCTTCGTCATGGTCTCTTCGGTGTTCAGCGGGCGGATCTCGCTGACCGAGCGGACCATCGTGGTCTTGCCGACGCCGAAACCGCCCACGATGACGATCTTCAGCCCGTTGTCGGCCGTACTGCGCAGCGCCTGGCGGGGCCGGGCCGGTTCGGTGGCCCGGTACTCGGTGGCCGGGGTCGGCGACGCGGCTTCGGGGATCGTCGCGTCAGAGATTGCGGAGTCCAACGAGCACCTGCTCCAGGATGTCGGGGTCGGTAAAGCTGTACGCCGAGTTCGCCGTACGCGGGTGCCGGGCGCGGATCCGTCCGGTGGCGAGCAGGTCGGCCAGCAGGATCCGTACGATCGACACCGGCAGTCCGAGCTCGGCCGCGATCTCCACGACGGCCGTCGGGAACTGGCACATCCGCAGGATCGCCGCGTGCTCGGACTGCATGCCGGGCGCCGGATCGCTTTCGGCGACGACCAGGGTGACCAGGTCGAAGACGTCCGAGCCGGAGCGGCTGCGGCCACCGGTGAGGGTGTAGAGCCGGTCCGGCGAATCGTCCCGGCCCGGCCGGGGCCGGCTCATCCCCGGGGCCTGGCGATGAGGTGTTCGCCGAGCTGCTCGACCAGTTCGGACATGTTGTGGCCGACGAGTCCGGCGTCGGCGTCCTCGTTCGCGACGAGCGCGAGGTGCGCACCCTCGCCGGCCTCGACGATGAAGAGGATCCCGCCGTAGAACTCGGTCATGGCCGAGCGGACTCCGCCGGTTCCGTCGCCGAACTCGATGGACGCCCCGTGGGACAGGCTCTGGATGCCGGCGGCGATCGCGGCGAGCTGGTCGGCCTGGTCGACGGAGAGCTCGGGGGTGCGGCACAGCTTGAGGCCGTCGCGGGAGAGCACGAGGGCGTGGCGGGCGCCCGGTGTGCGCTCCAGGAGGCCTTCCAGGAGCCAGTTGAGCGTCTCGTCGGTGGTGAAGCCGGTCATGATCGCGTGTTGCCTTCCGGGTCTGGGGTGTGCGCGGGCTGCTGCTCTTCGCCGGGGGTTCCGGCCGGTGCTGAGCCCGGTGCTGCGGCGCCGCGGACGGCCTGGCGGAAGCTGCCGAACCGCGCGGCCGACCGGGACGCCCCGCCGGGCGCGGAGGCCGTGCCCGCGGCCGGAGCCGTACGGGGATCGGCGGCCGGGCCGTCGGTGCCCTCGGGGTGGGCGGCTGCCAGGGTCCGGCCGCGGCGGCGCTGGGGCAGTCCGCTGTCGCCGAAGTGCGGGTGCTCGCCGGTGGATTCGGACGCGGTGCCGGTGTCGGTACCGGAGCCGGTGTCGGTACCGGAGCCGGTGTCGGTACCGGAGCCGGTGTCGGTACCGGAGCCGGTGTCGGTACCGGAGCCGGTGTCCGCTGCGCCGGGGACCGCGGTCCCGCCGTCCACCGCCGTACGGTCCTGCGCGCGGACGGCGTCTTGCCGAGCGGCGGCGGTGTCGTGCACCGCCGTGTCGTGCCGGGCCTCGGGCTCGGGCCCGGCGGGAGCTTCGGGCGCGGCCGGTGTCTTCGGCGCGACCCGGGCGGACGGCTGCGCCGGGAGGGCGAGCGGCGCGGCGGGGGCGTCGGAGGGCGTCCGGCTGATGAGCTCCTGCGGGAGCATCATCAGCGCGCCCGTACCGCCGCGGGCGGAGGGCCGGAAGGAGACGGTCAGTCCGTGCTTGCGGGCGAGCCGGCCGACGACGGCGAGGCCGAGCCGGGTCCCGGACAGTCCGGCCAGGTCCAGGGAGGCGGCGGTCACGGCCTGTTCGGCACGGCGCAGCTGGACCTCGCTCATGACGAGGCCGCTGTCCTCGACGGTGATGACGATCCCGGACGGCACCTCCTCCACGTAGACGTGGACTTCGGCGGTCGGCGGGGAGAAGTTCGCGGCGTTGTCGAGGAGTTCGGCGAGTGCGTGCATGACGCCCTCGGCCGCGTGCCCGGCTACGGCGGCGTCGCTGGTGGAGTGGAGCCTGACCCGCTGGTAGCCACCGATGCGGCCCATCGCGCCGCGCAGGATCGACTCCATGACGATCGGCTTCGCCCAGCGGCGGCCCGAACGGGCCCCGGTGAGCACGGCGATGGAGTCGGCGAGACGGCCCGCCTGGGCGGTGCGGTGGTCGAGGTGGAGCAGGTCGCCGAGGACGTCCTCGTCGGCGTGCCGGTGCTCCATGTCGCGCAGGTCCGCGAGCATCCCGGTGGCCAGGGCCTGCATCCGCCCGGCGGCGTTGGCGGCCGCGGCCATGGCGGCGGCCCGGCCCGACTCGGCGCGGCGCAGTTCTCCGCCGAGCCGCTCTCGGGAGGCGTTCTGGGCGGCGGCCAGTCCGTCGAGTTCGGCGGCGTGCACGCCCGTCAGGTGTTCCAGCGCGGCGGCGTGGTCACCCGTCAGCCGCTCCAGTACGGCGGCGTGTTCGCCGGTCAGACGGGAGCGTTCGGCGGTGTGCGCGGCCGCGTCACGGGTCGCGTCGGCGATGAGCCGGGCGATGTGCCCGTCACGGGCGACCAGTTCGGTGCTCAGACCGGCGATCCGGGCGCGCTGGACCCGGGAGGTGCGCGCGCACCAGGTCACGGCGAAGGCCGATACCGCGAGCAGCAGGACGCCCGCGCCGGCGAACCAGCCGAGGGCGGTGGCGATGGACGACGGGGCCGCGGCCACCGCCGCCGTGGTGAGCGCGCCACCGGCGACTGCGGTGATCAGCAGGGCCAGCGCGGAGGGGCGAAGGGGGGAGGGCGACGCCGTCATCAATCAAAGCCTCATACCGGGCGTAAATGGAGGAGAAGGTTCCTGGCAACGAGGCATCACTATAGGAGAGTTGTTGATCGCTTTGGGCAGCCCCTGACAAGTTTTCCGCTCAACCGCGACCGGTAAATGTCCTTCTGTGGCGCTTTGGGCAGAAGGGAAATCGCGGGACGGTGACCTGCGGTCCCCCCTCGTCTCGATGGCCGGACGGTGACCGGACGGCGATCGGGCAGCGATCGGGCAGCGACCGCACGGCCGTCGGGCAGCGATCGGGCGGCGACCGGACGGCCATCGGCCCGCCACCGGACGGCGAAACCCGCCCCGGGGGCGCCCTTGCGGGTTGCTGCGTACACGGACCGATCATCACATTGCCGCCCATGACATCCTGTGACGTCACAACTCGCCGGACGGGATCGGCGGACGTCCGGGGAATATGGGGAAGGTCCATGAGGCTCTGCTTCCTGGTGGAGGAGCACTACCGCCACGACGGCATGCCGAACGAGGTGGTCCGGCAACTGAAGGCCTGGGGCCACCGGGTGGAGGTACTGCGGCCCGGTGGATCGCTGCTGCGGATGAGCGAGGCGGTGGATGCCGGCACCCATGACGCCTGGGTCCTGAAGACGGTGTCCGGCGGGCCGGGGCTGACCCTGCTCGAAGCCGCCGCCGCGGCCGGGGCGACCACCGTCAACGACGCCCGCGCGATCCGGGGCGTACGGGACAAGGCGCTGGCCGCCGCCATCGGGCGCGGCCGGGGCCTGCCGCTGCCACCGACCTACGCCGCGGCCCGGCCGGAGCTGCTGGCGCAGATCCCGGCATCGGAGTACCCGCTGGTCGTCAAACCCGCCGACGGCAGCTCGGGACGGGCCGTGCACCTGGTCTCCTCGCCGGAGCGGCTGGCCGCGATGCTCCCCGAACTGGCCGGCGAGGGCATGCTCGTCGCCCAGCCGTACGTCCCGAACTCGGGCACCGACCTCAAGGTGTACGCGGTCGGCGGGGAGCTCTTCGCTACCGAGCGCCGCTCCCCCCTGCATCCGGACACCTCCGTGCCGGAGCGCCTCGTCCCGTTGTCCGCGGAGATCGCGGAGATCGGCGCGCGGGTCGGGGAGGTGTACGGGCTCGACCTGTACGGGGTGGACGTGCTGCTGGGACCCGACGGGCCGGTGGTCGTGGACGTGAACGACTTCCCGAGCTTCCGTCAGGTCCCCGACGCGGCGGCCCGGGTGGCCCGCGCGGTACTGGGCCTCGCGCGGGGCGCCGGCTCGCGGCCCTGCCCCGAGGCCGGGTCCGCCCTCCCCCGCCGGTCCGGGCAGGAGATGTCGATCCCCCTCCAGGCCACCGCGGCCACGGCGGCCACGACCGTGGCGGCTGCCGCCCCCACGGGAGAGCCCGTATGAGGATCGGCCTGATCACGGACAAGCCCGGGCACCCGCTGCTCTCGGCGGCGGCCGGTCTCCTGCGGGCCGGCGGGCACGGGGTGGAGGTGCTGGATCCCGGCTCACCGGACGCGGCCGCGGGAACCCCGGCCGATGTGTACCTCCTCAAGGCGCACACCCCGCCCGGACTGGAACTGGCCCGGCGCCTGGAACGGCTCGGGGCGCCGGTGGTGAACTCCGCCGCGGCGACCACGCTCTGCCAGGACCGCACCCTGATGGCGGAGCTGGCGGTCCGGGCCGGGCTGCCGTTCGCGGGAACCCGTACCGTCGGCGCGCTCGCGCGGTGGGCGGCCGGGGCCTCGCTGGGCTCCCCCGTCGTCGTCAAGAGCCGTCACAGCCGCCGCGAGGACCTCGTGGCCCGGGTCGACGACACCGTGCGCCTCGGGGAGTTGGCGGACGCCTGGCCCGACGAGCCCGTGGTGGTGCAGGACTTCGCCCCGAACAGCGGCTGGGACCACAAGCTCTGGGCGATCGGAGACCGCGTCTTCGCGGCCCTGCGCCGTTCGGAACTCTCCCCCGAAGGCCGCGGCCCGACCCTGCCGCTGCCCCGGCTCCCGCAGGGATGGGCCGATCTGACCCGCCGGGTCGGCGCGCTCTACTCCCTGGACGTCTACGGCGTGGACATCATCGCCACCGCCGACGGCTCCCCCCTGATCGTGGACGTCAACGCCTTCCCCGGCGTCCGCGACCAGCCGGGCGCCCCCGAAGCCCTGGCGGCCCTGGCCCTGAGCCGGGCCAAGAGCTGACACTGCGGCGCCGGGGTGATCCTCGTTCGTCATGGGCGCGTCACGGAACCGCCACAGCGGCGTGCGGCGGGAACCTGCTCGGGTCAGGGAGCCGTGTTCCTGCACGCGAGTGCCGGTGCAGGAACCGGTCGTGAACCTCGGGGAGCACCCAATGCAGTACACAGCAGGCATCGGCCGGACCGCGGCGGCTCTGGCGACGGTTCTGGCGGCCGCGGCTCTGATGACGGGCTGTACGCCGACCGGCGACGGCGGCGAAGCCGCCGGCCCGGCGGCGCCGACCGCGCCCTCGCGGCCGGCCGAGCCCACGGCCACCGGCGGCGACAAGGGCGGAACGACCAGCGGCGGCTCCACGGGCGGCGCGTCACCCTCGGGCAGCGCGTCCTCCTCGGGCGGCTCCTCCTCCGGCGGCACGGGAGGCGAGACGAAGAAGCCCTGCACGGTCGACGACATCAAGGTCTCCGAAGGGCACCAGGCCGACGTCCGCCCGCCGGGCACCGGAACGGGGGCCGCCGTCGTCTCCGTCACCAACACCTCCACGTCTGCCTGCAAGGTGTACGGATACCCGACGGTCGCGGCGGCCGGCAACGGCTCGCCGGAGAAGAACAAGCCCCTGGCCACCACCCACACCGGGCCCGCCGCGGTCAACGTGGTGCTGGCCCCGGGCGCCCGCGCCTGGACGAAGCTCACGTTCGTCCAGGTCCAGGGCGAGGCGGACGGCTACTGCGCGTCCGGCGCGACCCCGGGCTCCTACCCGACGGTGGTCATCGGCGTACTCGGCGCCGGGAAGCACCAGATCGCCATGGACGACGGCGTGTTCGCCTTCTGCGACGACAAGGTAACCGTCACCGCCTGGACCCCCACCAAGCCGTCCTAGGGCGTCGTTTCTTCTGGTGGTTCTCGTGCCGCGCCGTGCAGGATACTGCCGTGGTGCTGTTGACGTGGATTGCTGAGGTGGCGGCCGAGCCCCTGGTCCTGGAGCCGGCTGACCGGCGGGTGGAGCGGGAGGCCAACACCTGGTCGCTGAGTACGGCGGACGAGGACAGGAGTTCGTTGTCCGTCGCCGCGGTGGCGGCTGCCTTCGAGGGGACTGCTGATGCCATCCGGGAACGCATTCGCGATCTGGACTTTCCCGGCGTGGCGACGTTCTACGTGTGGCACGACGAACAGGCCGGGCAGCTTCGGTGCTCGACCGGTTCTGTGCCCCCGGATGCGTTGCCGTTCAGCGGTACCTATGTGGCTTCCGACGACATCGGTCCGGTCGTCGAGGGATTTCTGGCCGACAGCGAGCCAGACGCCATCGCCTGGTCGGACCTGGACGACGTGCAGAGCGCCTCGGTGAAGACCGGGACCGAGCCGGAGATCATGCCGTTCGTTGTCTGGGTCGCCAGTGTCGGGACCTCACGCTGACTGTTCCTGCTCGTCCACGCGGACGTATCACCTCCGTCCGCGTGGACGACCCGCCGGAACAACACCTACAACTCGTCCGGCACCAGCCGCTCAACCAGATCCGTCATGCACGGTTCAACGAACAATCACGCCAAACGAAGCGATGCCTGTCGGACAAAAGCTCTTGGCATGGTTCGCGGAGCCGGAGGATGAGGGCGGGCTCCCTGCGGTTCCTTCGGAATAGCGCGGGGCGAAGCCGCGACCTATCGTGGTGAATGCACACGTCCTCGTCTCATGGACCTCGTGGCCTTCGGGTTCGGCGCCCGTCTTCTCTCCAACGCGGCAAAATGAATCGCTGGAGGACGCCATGTCCCCTTCACCGCCTGCCATCATCGGCCCGGTCTCGAATTGCAGTCGAGTGGTACGGGTCATGGGCCAGACCCCGAGCGCCCGGGTGAGGATCTACACCGAGAACGATCCGGTGCCCATCGGAGATGCGCCGGTCGACTGGGCCGATGGCTTCGTCGCCATCGATCAGTCCCGACTGGTCCCCGGCGGAACCATAAGGGCCACACAGGAAATTGGGGGTCAGGAGAGCCCGCGCTCCCCGGCCGGGGAAGTAGTCGAGGAGTCCGTCAACGGCAATGTGCATCTCCCTGACCCCGTCTACGCATGCGCACAGGCAATTCACCTGACCGGCTGTTCTCCCGGCGCCGATCTACGGGTGTCGCAGGTCGGTATCCTGCTGGGCGAGGGCACGGCGGTCGGTGATGAAGCCACGATCACGTTCCTCCCTCTCAAGAGGGTGAAACCCGGGCTCGGCGTAGAAGTGACCCAGCGAATCTGCTCGGGCTCCTTCCGGTTTCCGACGAGGAGCAGCCCGCCGGTCGACCCGCCCATGCAGAACCAGGGCCTGCGCACGCCCGTCATCGTCGAGCCCCTGCTGGAGTGCACCACGCTGGTCGAAGTGACCGGGCTCGTTCCCGGGGCGACTCTGCGGCTGTTCCGCGACGGCGACCCCGTATTCGACGCGCCCATCGCGCACGAGACAGTCCGGGTCAGGATGCCGAGGCTCGAACTCGGCCAGAAATACAAAGCCCTGCAAGAACTCCCCCTGTGCGGTCTGCGCAGCGGAAGCGCTGGTACCGCCACGGTCGAGAAGCTTCAGTCCCTCAATCCCCCGCGCATCGACGGCCCGCTGTGCGCCGCCCCGCGCAAAGTGGCCCTTGGTCGTCTCATGCCGGGTGCGACTGTGATCCTCCTGGCTGATGACGCCGAGATCGGCCGCTGGGAGGCCGGGGCATCGAGTATGCCGGTGGACGTCGAGATCCCCGCAGGTGCGACGTTGAACGCACGCCAGGAACTCTGCGGCGTGATCAGCCCGACATCCAGGGACTATCGCGCGACCTCGGTCCGCCGCGGGCGGTGGTTCCGGGTGGAGGACGAGAACGGCGGCAATCTCCCTGCCCGGTCCTTCGCCATTCACGCCGCCCTGGTTCACACGGGCAAGATCGTGATCTTCAGCGGGGACCAGCACAACCGGGCGCAGCTCGTGGCGAACCCGCAGGACATCAACCACTGTGAACTCTTCGACTGCGGCACGTTGACCTTGCAGAAGATCGACGCCCCCAGCAGCGACGTCTTCTGCTCAGGGCACGCGTTCGCGCCTGATGGACGGTTGTTGGTGGCCGGTGGCACGGAGAAGTGGCGGGAGGACGCCGCGGCTCCTCATGGGGCACATTTCTCGGGCCTGTCTCATGCCTGGACCTTCGACCCCCTGGCGAAGAACGGCCGGTACTGGCGTAGTGCGGAGAACATGCGGGGCGGAGGCCGGTGGTACCCCACACTGGTCACCCGTCCGAACGGCGACATTCTCGCCCTGTCCGGCCACCCCGAAGAAGCGGACACCGTACGGCACCACAACAACACCATGGAGTCGTGGCGTCGTGGAGACTGGGTAAGGCATGGTGAGACATCCGCCATCGACACCTCGTTCGAGGCACCGTCCTATCTTTATCCGCGCCTGTTCAGCGGTCCGCGGGGTGAGGTGTTCAGCGCCACCCCCATTGCCGCCGAGGGTGGTGTCCCTCCCCACGTACCGCGGAGGAGCGCGAGCTGGCCCGGAACCGGGCTGGACTGGACGCGGAACGGCTCGCCTCCGTCGGGTGGAGGAGGCTGGGGTGCCTACGACGACTTCTACACACCCGCCACGCTGCTCCCGCTCATGGAGGAGGACGGTTTCCGGTTCCAGGTGTTGCGGGCGGGAAACACCGGCGTCGACTCCGGTTGGGTGATCGACCTCGGCACGCCGGCGAATCCCGTGGGCGCTCCGACATGGCAGCGCCTCGGCAACCGCAGTGCCCAGGCCAACGGACGCGCGCGTTTCAACAGCAATCTGGTGCTGCTGCCCAGCGGTGACGTGTTCCTGTGCGGCGGAGTCACGGATGCCGCGGACGACGACAGCGCGGTGACGGCTCCCGAGCTTCTCGTTCGCACCCCTGGTGGTGGTTGGACGTGGGATCCAAGCCCGTTTCGCGAGGCCAGGTTCGCCCGCAATTACCACTCGACCGCGCTGCTCATGCCGGATGGCCGCGTCTTCACGGGTGGCGGGAACATCAATTCGGAACCCGGCGGGGAGGATCGCCGACGCCTCGAACTGGAGATCTACGAGCCGTGGTACGTATGCCGTCCGCGCCCCCGGATCCTCAACGCTCCCAAGTCCATCAGCCCTGGGAGCGAGCTCCGCGTAGATGTCCGCGGGCCTGGCCCGATCACTCGGCTCGCCTTGGTACGGTGCGGCAGCACGACCCACGGCTTCGACTCGGACCAGCGGTACATCGGCCTGAAGCCCGACCCCGGGGGCCCCGGCTTGTACAGCGCGACGATCCCGGACCGGGCCGTCGCCATCCCGGGCTACTACCTGCTCTTCGCGTGCAGGCAGGACGCGGACGGGCTTGTCCCCTCGCAGGGCAACTTCCTGCGCATCGATCCCACCTGAATCATGATCGCGCCTAGTCGTCCCGGACCTGGACCTGGACCTGGACCTGCTCCACGGACAGGCCCCGCCGGGCGGAGACGGGCCGGGGGCCCGGGGGCGTGCGTCAGAGGGGGTTCAGGCGGGTGCGCAGGAGGCAGAACTCGTTGCCTTCCGGGTCGGCCAGGGTGTGCCAGCTCTCGGCGCCGGTCTGGCCGACGTCGGCCGGGCGGGCGCCGAGGGCGAGCAGCCGCTCCAGCTCTGCGTCCTGGTCCCGGTCGACGGGATTGACGTCGATGTGCAGGCGGAGCTTCCCCCGCCGCGGGTCGTTGCTCGGGCTGAGGACGAGGGTGGGCTGCGGACCTCCGAAGCCGGCGACGGCCGGCCCGATCTCGATGCTCCCGTCGTCCTCCCGGGAGAGCTCCACATAGCCGAGGGCCTCGCTCCAGAACGCGGCGAGGCGCTCGGGGTCGGCGCAGTCGATGACCAGCTCACTGATGCGGCTTACCATGCCCGCCAGTGTACGGAGACGACCCGGGCACCGGTCCGGAAGCAGGACCGGGAGCCGGGCCGCGAGCCGGTCCCGGCGCCGGTCGCGGGCCCGGTCCGGCTACTTGATGACCTCGACCTTCTTGTCGCCCGCGGCCGCGTACGCCGAAGCGCTCGCGCCCAGGGCGGTGACCGTGAGGGCGAGCAGGACGGATACGGCGGCGGCCGCGGCGCGCTTGCGGGTCGTCTTGCGGGTCATGGGCTCCCCCTGATGGTGTGTGGTGGTCGTCCCGGCAGCTTCGCATCCGGGCCCGGGGCCGACAAGTGAGCCCGGGTCGGACGGATCAGGCGAGTGGAGGCGGTCGGCGTGCGCGCGGTGCTGTTCGAGCGGTACGGGGAGCCCGCCGAGGTGCGGAACGT
The DNA here is from genome assembly GCF_057834385.1 of Streptomyces sp. GL_141. Classification (NCBI taxonomy): domain Bacteria; kingdom Bacillati; phylum Actinomycetota; class Actinomycetes; order Kitasatosporales; family Streptomycetaceae; genus Streptomyces; species Streptomyces sp. GL_141. The sequence goes on along the minus strand of NZ_CM174402.1, from coordinate 8,410,111 downwards.
GGCCGATCCGGTGCCGGCCACCGGTGGGGTGGTCGTACGGGTCGAGGCGACGGGGCTGTGCCGCAGCGACTGGCACGGGTGGATGGGGCACGATCCGGACATCACGCTCCCGCACGTGCCCGGCCACGAACTGGCCGGTGTGGTCGAGGCGGTGGGATCGGGAGTCGCCAACTGGCGCACCGGGGACCGGGTGACGGTGCCGTTCGTCTGCGCGTGCGGAAGCTGCTCCGAGTGCGCCGCAGGGCAGCACCAGGTGTGCGCCCGGCAGACGCAGCCCGGCTTCACGCACTGGGGCTCCTTCGCCGAGTACGTGGCCCTGGAGCATGCCGACGTCAACTTGGTGGCGGTGCCCGAGGAGCTCTCGTACGACACCGCGGCCGGGCTGGGCTGCCGGTTCGCGACGGCCTTCCGGGCCGTCGTCGCGCAGGGGCGGGTGGCGCCGGGCGAGTGGGTCGCCGTACACGGCTGTGGCGGGGTGGGGCTGTCGGCCGTGATGATCGCGGTGGCGGCGGGAGCGCGGGTGGTGGCCGTGGACACCGCGTCGGCGGCCCTGGAACTGGCCCGGGTCTTCGGAGCCGCGCACTGCGTGGATCCGGGTCGGGACGACGCGGCCGAGGCCGTACGGGAGTACACGCGCGGCGGTGCGCACCTGTCGCTGGACGCGCTGGGTTCCGCCGTCACGGCCGCGGCCTCGGTGACCGGGCTGCGCCGGCGCGGGCGGCACGTACAGGTCGGGCTGCTGCCCGCGGCGCGGGGGGCCGTGGCGCTGCCGATGGAGCGGGTCATCGGGTGGGAGCTGGAGATCCTCGGCAGCCACGGCATGGCCGCGCACGCCTACCCGCCGATGATGGAACTGGTCCGCTCCGGGGCGCTGCGGCCGGACCTGCTGGTCACCTCCACGATCCCCCTGGACGGGGCGCCGGCCGCGCTGGCGGCGATGGGCACCGCACCGGGACCCGGAATCACGATCATCCGGCCGGGGGCCGACGCGCGGAACTGAGCCGGGCGGCCGGGCCGCCGGCCAGCGGAGCCGCCGGGCTGCTGGTCGCGAGGGGCTTGTGGTGCGGGGAGGGCATGGCTACATTCCTTGATTACACGTGTAAGCACGAGATGTGGCCACTCTGAACCCGCCACACCCCCTGTACCCCCATTCCTCCCCACCCGCTCGTCCCCCTCGTCTCCCCTCTTTCTCCACCCGCCGCGAGAGGCAGCACAGCCATGTCCACGATCCCCGTCGACCCACCCCTCGAAGCCGTCGCACCCGCGTCCGCGACGGACCGAGGCAGCCGCCGCACCGGCACCCTCGGCCTCGGAATCACCCTGCTCGGATCCGCCGCCGCGCTCGGGCTCATCGTACGGAGGGACGTCACGCAGCCGCCCTTCCAGGCCTTCGACGACCGCTGGCTGTCCTGGATGGGCGGGCCGCACGAGGGCTTCCCCTCCGTGGTCGCCACGCTGCTGAACTGGTTCGGGGGACCGCTGGGCGCCGTCGTCCCGCTCGCCCTGCTGGTCTTCCTGCTCGTCCGGCGGCGCTGGGTGTCGGCGGGATTCCTCTTCGGCGTCTACATGGCCGGAAACATGCTCGTCGTGCAGGGCCTCAAGCACCTGGTGGACCGGCCGCGCCCGGAGAACCCGCTGGTCCGGGTCGACCACGGCTCCTTCCCCTCCGGGCACGCGGCCGGGGCGGCGCTCCTGGTCGTCATCGTCGGCGCACTCCTCGTGCCGGCCGCCCGGCGCCGGGCGTGGTGGATCGGCGGCGTGGTGTTCACGGTGGCCATGATGTGGAGCCGTACCTGGCTGCACGCGCACTGGCTCAGCGACACCGCCGCCGGGGCCGCGGCCGGCGCCGGAGCCGGGCTGGTCGCCTGGTGGCTCTGTGCCCCGGCACTGGCCCGGGAAACCGTACGGGTCACCGCGCCTGCGCGCACCCGACGACGGTCGGCGGAAGCGGAATCCCCCGCCCCCTGACGGTCGGAGCCGCGCCCGTTACACGTGTGGGCCCACCGCCCCGGCGGTCGTCCGGCCGCGGCGCAGCCGCAGCGCGGTCAGGACGGCCGTCAGGGCCACCGCGACGAGCACGCCCCCGAGCGTGAGGATCCAGACCGGGACGCCGCCCGCGGTGAGCAGTTCGTCGCGTAGGCCGGGCTGACGAGGGACCCGAGCTGGGTCGCGAGCAGCGCGAACAGCAGGATTCCGATCCTCCGCCTGATCCACCCGGCCACTCGTGCCCCTGTGGTCCGCACCCTTGCGGCCGCCACCCCTACGATCCCCACCCCTGCCGTCCCCACCGTCTCCCCCACACCCCTCGCTCAGCCGTCCGCGGGCCCGTGCACACGCGGGCCCCTTCCCCTGCGGGCCCGTCGGCCCCGGGTCTCAGACGGGCGGAGCCGCGATCCGGTTCCGGTCATCCCTGCGTCACCTTCCGGTCACCTCCTCCTGCCACGCTGCGGGCACCCCAGAGTTGTATATACAACTTTTCCGAGCATGGCAGGAGCCACGATGTCCGTCCCGGCGATCACCCGCCCGCCCGCGCCCTGGTTGCGCGACAACTGCCCCTGCGCCCAGTGCCGTGACCCGCGCACCGGCCAGAAGCTGTTCCAGATCACCGAGCTGCCCGCCGGTCTGGCCGTCGGCTCGGTGCGCGAAGCGCCGGCCGCCGACGGCGGGCCGGGCTGGGAGGTGGTGTGGCAGCCGGACGGCCACCGCTCCCTGTACCCGGCCCGGTGGCTCGACGCCCACGCCCCGGACGGTCCGGCGTACCGCGCGGCCGGGGACGGGCGGACCGAGGCGGACAAGGAGCTGTGGGCGGCGCGGGACCTGGACGGGCGGATCCCGCAGGCCGGCTGGGACGCGTACATCAGCTCCCGCGAGGTCCGCGAGCAGGTCCTCGACGGCGTGGTCCGGCTGGGCTTCGCCCTCCTGCGGGAGGTGCCGTGCCGGGACCGGATGGTGCTGGACGTGGCCCGCACCTTCGGCTTCGTCCGCGAGACCAACTACGGGGAGCTCTTCGAGGTCCGCGTGGAGGCCGACCCCAACAACCTCGCGTTCACCGGCGCGTTGATCACCCCGCACACCGACAACCCCTACCGGGATCCCGTACCGACCCTGCAACTGCTGCACTGTCTGCGCAACGAGGCCCGGGGCGGCGACTCCGGGCTGGTCGACGGCTTCCACGCCGCCGCGCTGCTGCGCGAGCGGGAACCGGCGGCCTTCGAGGTGCTGACCCGTGTACCGGTGGAGTTCGCCTTCGCCGACGCGCACTGCGAACTGCGGGCCCACCGGCCGCTGATCGACGTGGACCCGCTCGGCCGGATCCGCGAGGTCCGCTTCAACAACCGCTCCATCTCCACGCTGCACCAGCCCGCCGCCGTACTGGAGGAGTTCTACGCGGCCTACCGGCTCTTCGGGGAGCTGCTGGAACGGCCCGAGCTCCGGCTCGACTTCCGGCTCACGCCCGGGGACTGCGTGGTCTTCGACAACACCCGCCTGCTGCACGCCCGTACCGCCTTCGCCGAATCGGGGGGACGCCACCTCCAGGGGACGTACGCCGATCTCGACGGGCTGCTCTCCACCCTCGCCGTCCTGCGCCGCGAAGGAGCCTCCGCGTGAACGCCCACGACACCACGGACTCCGCCGGCTCCGCTGACTCGCCCGGCCCCTCCGGCCCCTCCGGCCCCTCCGGCGCCATCGCCGCGCTCGCCCGCCTCTTCGAGGGCGAGGGCAGCGCCGAGTACTTCGGCGAGGCCGTCACCCAGGCCGGGCACATGCTCCAGGCCGGGGCCCTCGCCGAGGCCGCCGGGGCCCCCGCGCACCTGGTGGCGGCCGCGCTGCTGCACGACATCGGGCACTTCCACGGAACCGTGACCGGCCGCGACCTGATGGAGGGCGGGCGGGACAACCGGCACAGCCACACCGGGGCCGACTGGCTGGCCCGGTGGTTCGGGCCGGAGGTGACGGAGCCGGTCCGGCTGCACGTGGCCGCCAAGCGCTACCTGTGCACGGCCGAGCCGGGCTACTTCGACCTGCTCTCCGAGGCCTCCGTGCACACCCTGCGCGTCCAGGGCGGCCCGATGACCGCCGAGCAGGCGGCTGCGTTCGAGGCGCTCCCGGGGGCGGCCGACGCGGTGGCCGTGCGGCGCTGGGACGAGCAGGCCAAGGACCCCGAGCTGGCCACGCCCGGCTTCGACCACTTCCGGCCGCTCCTGGAGGCCCTGCTGATCGAGAACGCCTGATCAGGGGGTGAGCAGGCGGCCGAGCGCGCCGGCGGCCGTGGTGTGCACGGTGAAGGCCACCGTCCCCGGCAGGTAGCGGTCCTGCGACCACTCCACCGGGAGCCCCGCCGGGTCGGTGGAACGGCGCCGCTCGCGCAGCAGGGCCTCGCCCCGCGGACAGCCCAGCAGCCGTGCGTCGTCGGCGTCGGCGGCCGCGATGTCGATGGTGTGGTGGGCGTCGGCGAAGAGGACTCCGTGCCGGGCGAGTTGCTCGGAGTACGAGACCGTGTCCGGCGGCATGGCCGCGACCAGGGCTCCGACCGGCTCCGGGTAGGTCGTGCGCTCCACCATCACGGGGGTCCCGGACAGGGTGCGCAGCCGCAGCACGCGGTACACGGGGGCGCCCGCGTCGATCCGCAGCTGCTCCGCCTCCTCCGCGCCGGCCTCGCCCCGGTCCACGGCGACGGTCCGCCCGCCGGGGTCCTCGCCGAGGGAGCGGGCCCACCGGGTGAAGCTACGGAGCTCCGCGACTCCCCCGGCCTCCCCCGCGCCGCCGCCGAGGACGACCCGGCGGGTGCCGCGCCGCGAGGTGATCAGCCCGTCGGTCCGCAGCGCGGCGAGGGCCTGGCGCACCGTACCCCTGGAGACTCCGTAGCGGCGGGCGAGTTCGTCCTCCGCCGGCAGTCGCGCGCCGGACCCGTACTCGCCCGCGCTGATGGCGGCCCGCAGGTCGCCCGCGACCTTCAGGTAGAGCGGTGTCCTGGGTGCCGGGTCGCGCGGTGCCTCGTTCACGGGGTCAGCCTGTCATGGCCCGCGCGGGGCGAAAGGCCCGGGAGGCCGGGACGTTTCACCCGGTATTGAGACGATGCCCGTCGTCTAAATTCGAAGCGTGACCGGAAGGACCGGTGGCCGTGGCCCGGCCCGCGCGGCCCGGCCCGCGCGGCGCGAGCCGCGCACCAACGCGCAGAGGAACCACCCATGTTCGGCATGACCATCGACACCACCCCCGACTCCACCAGCGGCGGCCCGGTGCTGCGCCTCGACCCCGCGGGCGGTCCGTTCCGCGCACTCGCCGCCGTCCGGATCCAGGTGCCGGCCGGCGGGACGATCCCGGCCCACGGGCACGGGGCGTCCGAACTGCTGCTGACGGGCGTCGCCGGAACGGTGGAGGCCTCGTGCGGGTGCGGCGGCAGGACGGTGACGGCGGGCACCTTCGCGATGCTGCCGGCCGGCAAGGAGATCACCCTGGTCAACCACGACACGGAGCCGGCGACGGTCCTGGCGGTGTTCTCGCAGAGCGAGTTCACCGAGGGGCTGCCGCGGGCCGCGGCGAAGGGCTGCGGCTGCCAGGGGCACGGCGGCTGATCCCCCGAACCCCTACGGGAGGGCCGCTCTGGACTGGCCACCGGCGTGATCCCATACTTCTCCCGTGAGAACGACGGATAAGCAGCCCCGCACCAGTCCGCTGGTCCCCGACGCAGTGGCCCGGGAGATCGCCCGGCACGACTGGAACTCCATCGAATGCGGCTGCGGCCGTCCGGCGGGGCACCTCGGTCATCTCTCGGACACCTTGTGGAACGCGGCCGAGGGACACCCGGCCGCGTTCCGTGCTTTGGAGGGCCACGCCTTCCAGGGCGGCGTGCTGCGGCCGCCCGCCCCGGCGGTGTGCGGGGTCCTGATGGCCGTCTGGTCAGCCGGCCCGCCCCGGCAGTCGACGCGCGAGGGCCTGCTCTGGGCCCTGCTGCGCCTGCTCGGCGCCGAGGACGACGGCTCCTCGCACGAGGCCGGCCTGTACGGCCAGTGCGCCGCGCACATCCGCGCCTGCGCGCCCGGGCTGCGCGATACGGCGGCCCGGCGCCCGGGCTCCGAATCGGCCGCCTACGCGGAGGGGATCCTGAGCCTGCTCGACCTGACGGTCTAGGCCGTCTCTTGCTGTGGCGCGGCCCGGCTCCGTCAGACCCCCAGCGTCGCGACCAGGCAGGCCCGCAGGGTGGCCGGGGTGACCTCCGAGAGGGAGGGCGCGAAGGTGCGTACCGGCGACGCGGGGACCTCCAGCAGGGACGGGACCACCAGCACGGCGCAGCCGGCCGCTTCCGCCGAGGCCGCGCCGTCCGGGGAGTCCTCTACCGCCACGCAGCTCCACGGCTCGACGCCGAGGCGCTCGGCGGCGGCCCGGTAGGGGTCCGGGTGCGGCTTCGTCAGGGACGTGTCGTCGGCGGACAGCGTGAAGGCGAAGGGGACATGGGCCAGCGAGCCGCCCACCACGGAGTCCACGACCACCCGCGGCGAGGCGCTGACCAGGGCGAACGGCAGGCCTTCCGCCTCCAGGGCGGCCAGCAGCCGCTGCGCGCCCGGACGCATCGGTGCGCCCTCCTCGACGCGGCCGAAGAAGCTGTCGGTCAGGGCCCGTGCCACCTGCTGCGCGTCGCCCGCGCGGGCGACCCGTACGAGGTGGGCCGCTGTGTCCTCCACCGCCCGGCCGACCACCTCGGGCGCGTCGGCGTCGGTCAGTGCGTAACCGAGGTCCGCGGCGATCTCCACGGTGGTCTGCCACCACAGGACCTCGGTGTCGACGAGGGTGCCGTCCATGTCGAAGAGGACGGCGGCGAGTCCGGTCATAGGGCATCCCCTGTGTCTGAGGCCGATGTCGAGGCTGAGGCGGTCGCGGCGGCGGTGGTCGCGGCGACGACGAGGACGGGGCGTTCGGCCAGGCGCACGGCGGCCCGCGCGCCCGGTACGAGGGCTCCGGCCTCGCGCGAGGGCAGGTCGGCCTTGATCCGGATGCCGTCGGGCAGGTCCAGGTGGAGCCGGGTCACCGACCCGAAGAACGAGGCCGATACGACGGTGGCCGCGCCCTGGACGCCGTCCCCCGCCGCCGTCACCGTGATGTTCTCGGGGCGTACGAGGACCTCGACGTCCGGGGTCGAAGGCACCGGGCCGTCCACCGGCAGCCGGGAGCCGGCCACTTCCACCGTCCCGGAGCCGGACAGCCGTCCGGGCAGCCGGTTCATGGTGCCGACGAACTCGGCGACGAAGGGGGTCGCGGGCCGCTCGTACAGCTCGGCGGGGGCGGCGCACTGCTCCAGGCGGCCCGCGTTGAGCACGGCGACCCGGTCGGCCATGGACAACGCCTCCTCCTGGTCGTGCGTGACGAACACGGTGGTGATGCCCAGGGAGAGCTGGAGCCGGCGGATCTCCTCGCGCAGTCCGGACCGCACCTTGGCGTCGAGCGCGGAGAGCGGCTCGTCCAGCAGCAGGACGCGGGGGCGCAGGGCGAGCGCGCGGGCGAGCGCGACGCGCTGCTGCTGTCCGCCGGACATCTGGTGCGGGTACCGGTCGCCGTGGTCGGGCAGGCCGACCAGGTCGAGGAGTTCGGCGGCGCGCTCGCGGCGTGCGGCCGCGCCGACCTTGCGGACGCGCAGGCCGAAGGCCACGTTGTCGCGGGCGCTGAGGTTCGGGAAGAGGCTGTACGACTGGAACACCATTCCGGCGTCGCGGCGGTTGGCCGGGATGCGCGTGATGTCCTGTCCGTCGAGGAGGACTTCGCCGGAGTCGGGCTGTTCGAAGCCGGCGACGACGCGCAGCGCGGTGGTCTTTCCGCAGCCGGACGGGCCGAGCAGGGCGACGAGTTCGCCGGGCTCGATGGTGAGGTCGAGTCCGTCGAGGGCGACGGTGGAGCCGAACGCCCGGCGCAGGCCACGGAATTCGACGCGCGCGCCGCCGGGGGCCGCTTCGCCGTCCGCGGACTTCCTGGCCTCGGGAAGGGTGAGGGACATGCGGGTCAGGACTCCTTGCCGGAGGTGCGGGAGGTACGGGAGTGACGCGAGGTCCCGGGAGACACGGTAGCGGGGGCGGTGCCGGCCCGGGAGAGGAGGAGCAGCAACAACCAGGTGATGAGGAGGCTGAGCACGGAGACGGCCACCGACATCCGGGCGTGCGCTCCGGAGATCGACACGATCCACACGGCGAAGGGCTGGAAGCCGAGCAGCGAGGCGATGGTGAACTCGCCGAGCACCAGGGCCAGCGTGAGGAAGCCGGCTCCGGCGAGGGCGGCCCGCAGGTTCGGCAGGATCACGCGCAGGACCACGTACGGCCAGCTCGCGCCGCAGCTGCGGGCGGCTTCGACCAGGGTCGGGACGTCGACGGCACGCAGACCCGCGTCGAGGGAGCGGTAGACGAAGGGCAGTGCGAGCACGGTGTACGCGAGGACCAGGACGAGGGGGAAGTCCGGGTTCTGGACGGCGAGGAAGGTCTGGTAGAGCGGGGTCCTGGAGAGGTGTTCGGGACCCCAGCGCAGCACCGTGCTGATACCGGTGACCAGGGCGATCGGCGGCACCACCAGCGGCATCATGCACATCACCTCCACGACCGGGCGCAGCCTGGGCGAGCCGATGCGTACGGCGACCAGTGCGGGCACGGCGAGGAGCAGCGACGCGGCGATGGTCGCCGCGGCGAGGCCCAGCGAGAGCAGCAGGCTCCGGGTGAACCCTTCGGCGGAGAGCAGCTGGGTGTACGCCTCGAAGCTGATGCCCTGGCCGGGGACGTGCACGGTGAACACGAAGGAGGCGAGGAGCGGGAGGAGGAAGTACGCGCCGGCGAGCGCGAGCACCGCTCCGCGCCACACCCGGGGGCGGGGCCGGGAGCGGAACCCGCGCGCGGCCCGGGCGGCCCGGGGTTCCGCAACGGCCTTGTCGGGCGCGGCGGCCTGGGCGCTCGTAGCCGCCGGGGCGGCCTCGTCGTTCGGGGCGGGCGTCGGGGTCATCGCAGCCATCGGGCGCTCCGTCGCTGGAGGGGCAGGTAGACCGCCATGACCAGGCCGGCGATCACGATCATGTCGAGGCCGAGGGCCAGGGCCACGTTCTCCTGGCCGGTCAGCACGTTCCCGGACAGGGCGTCCGCGATCTTGAGCGTGACCAGCGGGACGGAGCCGCCGACGAGGGCGGCGGCCGTGGCGTGCGCGGCGAAGGCCGTGCCGAAGAGCAGCACGAACCCGCCGAGCAGGGAGGGTGCGAGGACGGGCAGGCCGACGTGGCGCCAGAACTGCCATCCGCTCGCCCCGTTGTTCTGGGCGGCCTCGCGCCACTGCGGGCGCAGTCCGTCCAGCGCGGGGACGGTCACCAGCACCATGAGCGGGGTCAGGAAGTAGAGGTAGACCACGGTGAGGCCGGTGAAGGAGTAGAGGTTCCAGCCGAGGCCCGTCAGGTCGGCGAGCTGGGTGACGACCCCGGAGATCCCGACGGTGGCGATGAACGCGAAGGCGAGCGGGACCCCGCCGAAGTTGGCGAGGACGCCCGAGGCGGTCAGCGTCGCTCCGCGCAGGGCGCGGGAGGGGGAGGTGACGACGGCCTGCGCGATGAGGACGCCGAGCACCCCGGCCACGAGTGCGGTGAGGCCGGAGAGCTGGACGCTGCCGATGAGCGAGCCGAGGTAGGGCCCCTGGAGGGAGCGGACCAGGTGCTCGCCGGTCGCTTCGGTGGCGCCGCTCACCGGGTCCGTACGGGTGACCGCGCCGAAGGCGATGGCGCCCAGCGGGACGCCGAAGCACAGTCCGGTGAAGACGAGGAGCGGGAGGGCGGCGAGCCAGGTGCGCGGGCCGCGCCGCCGGCGGCGGGTGGCACGGCCGCCGGCGGTCCCCGTCGGATGGGGGGTGGTGGTGGAGGCGGACATCAGCTGAGGGCCTTGTCCCACTTCTCGGCGAGGGTGGCCTTGGCCTTGTCCAGCTCGGTGGAGGCCGGGAAGGTCGGGGTGCCCTGGACCTGCGGGAGCTTGGTGACGGCTTCCTTGTCGACGGTGCCGGCCTGGGTCATGGCGGGCAGCAGCACGGGACGGGCGAAGCCCTTGAGCCACAGGTTCTGGCCCTCGGTGCTGTACAGGAACTCCATCCACAGGCGGGAGGCCGCCGGGTGGGGGGCGTCCTTGTTGATGGCCTGGGAGTAGTACTGGGCGTAGACGCCGTCGGTGGGGATGGCCACCTTCCAGTCGACGCCCTTGCCCTTGAACTGCTCGGCGTAGCCGGCGTTCAGGTAGTCCCAGTCGATCGAGATGGGGGTCTCGCCCTTCTCGACGGTGGCCGGGGTGGACTCGACGGGGATGAAGTTCCCGCTCTTCTTCAGCCGGCCGAAGAAGTCGATGCCGGGCTGGATGTCCGCGAAGGAGCCCTTGTTGGCGAGGGCCGCCGCGTAGACGCCGCCGAAGGCGGAGCCGGACTTGGTCGGGTTGCCGTTGAGGGCGACCTTGCCCTTGTACTCGGGCTTGGCCAGGTCGGCGAAGGACTGCGGGCAGTTCGGGATGCGGGCGGCGTCGCAGCCGATGGAGACGTAGCCGCCGTAGTCGTTGTACCAGCGGGCGTCCGCGTCCTTCTGGGCGGCGGGGATCTGGTCCCAGGCGGTGACCTTGTACGGGGCGAAGAGGTTCTCGGCGGCGCCGCTGCGGGCGAAGGCGATGCCGAGGTCCAGGACGTCGGGGGCGCGGGTCTGGCCCTTGCGGGACTTGACGGCGGCGATCTCGTCGGCGCTGGAGGCGTCCGGGTTCTCGGCGTTGATCTTGATCTTGGGGTACTTGGCCGCGAAGGCCTTCTGGATCTCGCCGTAGTTCGCCCAGTCGGCGGGCAGCGCGATGACGTTGAGCTCCCCCTCCTTCTCGGCGGCCGCGACGAGGCCCTCCAGGCCGCCGAAGTCGGCGACCGAGGTGGCGGTGCCGGGCTGGGTCTTGTTCTTGCCGTCACCACCGGCGGAGCCGGCGGTGTTGTCGGGTGCGGCGCCGCACGCGCTGAGCGTGGTGAGCACGGCGGCACTGAGCAGAACGGCCGCACCGCGACGGGCGGAGGAACTGAGCACGGTCTCTCCCGGAGACGAAAACGCATGAAGAACGCGTGGAGGAGGAAGCTTGGAGGGGGAAGCTTGGAGGAGCGTTCACTTGTCTGAACAAGTTGGCTCCAGTTCGCCCTGGGTCGCTGTACGGACGGTGAACGGCGTCTGTCGTACGGAGCACGTCTCGACGAAGACCGGAGACTGGCCGGATACAGACGTGACGGACGACCCTCAAGATGATCTTCGGGCCCGGTACGGCCTAGGCTTGAGGGCGGGCGCGACAGGCACCGGGCGGCAGAGCCGGTGCACATCCACACGAGGGGGAACAGGACAGCATGGCTACGGTGCGGTATCTGGAGATCGCCGAGGCGCTGCGCCGGTCGATCCTCTCCGGGCAGTACCCGGTGGGCGCCCAACTGCCCTCGGAGAGCGATCTGGCGGCGCGCTGGTCGGCCTCCCGCGGGACCGTCCGACAGGCCGTGGCGACGCTCGCCGCCGAGGGGCTGATCGGTTCCCGGCAGGGGGCCCGCAGGATCGTCCTGCGCCACGAGCGCAAGCACAGCTTCGGCGAGCTCAACAGCTTCGCCCAGTGGGCCGAGGGGGTCGGCCACCAGGCCGCGAGCCGCTTCCTGTCACGCACCCGCCGCCCGGCCACCACCGAGGAGGCGGACCGGCTGGCCCTGCCGCCCGGCACGGAGATCCTCGCCGTACTACGGCTCCGGCTGCTCGACGGGGAGCCGACGATGGTCGAACGGACGGCCTACGCCGACTGGGTGGCGGCGGCGGTCGAGGCGATGCCCGAGGACTGCCGCTCGGTGATGGACGGGCTGGCGAACGACTCCGGCATCGTCGCCCACTACGGCGAGCACCTCATCGACGCCCTTCCCGCCGGCAGCGAGGACGCCCGACTGCTGGAAATCCGCCGCGGGAGCCCGCTTTTGCGCCAGCGGCACGTCTCCGCGACCCGCACGGGCCGCCCCATCGAGTGGTCCGACGACCGCTACCGGGCGGGCAGCGTCACCTTCAGTGTGAACAACTCGGCAGTAGCAACTCCGTTGGAGCGCCGGGCCGGGGACCGCTAGGGGGTGGGTGTCGGTGGCGACCACGACGAAGTCCTCGACCCCGGCGCCGTGCCGCGCCGCGCCGAGGAGGACGCAAATACGTCGACAGCACCCGTCGGCACCCGGCAGAGTGGCCGCCCGTGACGAGCAGTGAACTGTGGACCCGTGAGACCGCCGACCGCTACGACGCCGAGGAGACCGAGACGTCCTCGGCCGCCGTTCTCGGACCGACCCTCGCCTTCCTCGCCGGGCTCGCCGGAGACGGCCGGGCGCTGGAGTTCGCCATCGGGACCGGACGGGTGGGCGTCCCGCTCCGGGAACGCGGCGTGCCGGTCGTGGGCATCGAACTGTCCGAGCACATGGCAGCGGTCCTGCGGCGCAAGATCGACGAGGACACGCTCCCGGTGACCATCGGGGACATGGCCACCACCGTCGTCCCGGGCGGGTTCACCCTGGTCTATCTCGTCTACAACACCATCACGAACCTGCTCACACAGGACGAGCAGGTCGAGTGCTTCCGCAACGCCGCACGTCATCTGGAGCCCGGCGGCCGGTTCGTCATCGAGCTGGGCGTGCCGCCCCTGCGGTTGCTGCCGCCCGGCCAGGTCGCGGTGCCGTTCGACGTCTCCGAGCGGCATCTCGGCTTCGACACCTTCGACCTGGTCGAGCAGGTGCTCGTCTCGCACCACTTCACCCGCGACGGCGGCGACGGCCGTTACCGCCGCGAGGACTCCCGGCACCGCTACGCCTGGCCGGCCGAGCTCGACCTGATGGCACGGATCGCCGGGCTCGAGCTGGAACGTCGCGTCGCGGACTGGGACGGGGCGCCGTTCACCCAGGACTCCGCGAAGCACATCTCCGTGTGGCGCAAGCCGGCCTGAGGACGGCGGCGCTCTCCCCGATGGCCTCCGGGAGCCAGTCCGCGAGCCGACCGAAGCGGAAGCCGAGCGCCGCGGCCCGGCCGTTGTCCATCGCGTAGGCGCGGTCGAAGGAGAACGGCGAGGCCTCGGAGCCGGCCGCGACGGTCCGCAGGCGCGGCGCCCGCCCGACCCGTTCGCCGACGGCTCCGGACAGCCCGAGCACGTCCAGTTCCCCGTGCGAGGCGGCGTTCACCGGCCCCGTGAAGTCCCGCTGCCCGGCCCAGCGGAGGAACCGGGCGATCTCGTGGTGGTGGATGAAGGAGGTGGGGTACGGGGCTGCGTGCACCGCCACCGGGATCCCGGCGCCGATCCGCTCCACGTAGTGCGCGAGGCGGCCGGTGAACTCCGCCCGGCCGCCGCCGAGTACGTGCGCGGTGCGCACCGCGACGTACCCGAAGGCGGGCTCCGCCCCGAGGACGGCCTCGGCCCGCCTCTTGCCCTCGGCGTAGGCACGCGCTTCAGGGGTGGGCGGCGCGGGGTCGTGGACCTCCATGGTCGAGGTCATCACGTACCGCCCGGTGCGTCCGGCGAAGACGCGGCGGGCGGTCTCCGCCTGCCGGGGCGTGTAGCAGACCTGGTCGAAGACCACGTCGAAAGTGCGCTCCCCCAGCGCCGCCCGCAGCCCCGCCTCGTCCTCCCGGTCGGCGATCAGGTGGCCGACGCCCCGGGGCGGGGCGGCGGAGCCCCGGTTGAGCACGGTCACCTCGTTCCCGGCGTCCCGCTCCAGGGTGACCAGGTGTTTTCCGAAGTATCGGCTTCCGCCGATGACGAGGATCTTCTTCATGTCCGGGACTCTGCCGGGGTACCGTCCCCAGCGGAACTACCGGAATGCTGTACGCGTCGTAAGGGAAACTGATGATCGATGTGCAGCGGCTGCGCATCCTGCGGGCCGTGGCCGAGCACGGAAGCTTCAACAAGGCCGCCGGGGCGCTGCGCCTGACGCCCTCGGCCGTCTCCCAGCACATCGCGGCCCTGGAGCGCGGCCTCGGTCACCCCGTCGCCGTGCGCAGTACGCGCGGGATCACGCTCACCGAGCCGGGCCGGCTGCTGGTGGAGGCGGCGGAGGCGGTGTCGGCCGAGCTCGACCGGGTGCGCCACGAGATCGACCGGATCACCGCCGAGCGGCCCCGGCTGACGGTCGCCACCTTCGTCAGCGGCGGCCGCAGGCTGCTGCCGGGCGCGCTCGCCGGGTTCGTGGCCGCGCATCCGGAGGTGGAGCTGACGGTCCTGGAGGCCGAGCCGGAGGAGGCGGTGCCCCTGGTGGCTTCGGGCGCCGCCGATCTGGCGCTGACGTACCACTTCGACGGCCCGCTGCCGCTCCGGCCGGGGGCCGCGCTCGACTGGCTCCCGCTGATGGAGGACCCACTGGCGCTGGTCCTGCCCCCGGGGCACCGCTTCGCGGGGCGCGGTGCGGTCGCCCCGGCCGAACTCGCCTCCGACCGCTGGGTACTGGGCTGCCTCAAGACGGAGGCCTACCTGCGCCGGTACGCGGAGCGGTCCGGTTTCGACCTCAAGGTGGCGGCTTCCACCACGGACTACTTCTTCGCACGCTCCCTGGTCGAGGCGGGAGTCGGCGTCGCCCTGATCCCCCAGGTCGCACTGCCCCCGGGGGACGGGGACGGGACCGGGGACGGCGATGTGGCCGGGGATGTCGGCGGGAAGGCGGACGGGAACCGGCACGAGCGCGGTCAGCGCGAGCGGGCGGGCCGGTGCGACGTCGCCGCCGCCGTCGCCGTCGCCGTCGTACCGGTCGAACCGCCCAGCCCCGCACGGCACATCGGCGTGCTGACGCTGCGCCGACGCCGTCCGCATCCCTACGCGACGGCCCTGGCCGAGGCCCTGGCCGCGGTGGTGCTGCCGTGATCCGGCTCCTGTGCGGCCTCGCCGCCAACCCGGCCCTGCCCGCCGATCTCCTCGACCGGCTGACCGAACTTGCGGGCCGCGTCCACGATCCTGACGAGGACCTCGCCTGCGCACTGGCCGGGCGCACCGATCTCACAGACCGCCAGGTCCGGACTCTGGCCGCCGGCGACCAGGCCGCGATCCTGCTCGCGCACGCCGGGCTGCTGGACCCCGCCGGCGTGGACCCGCTCGACCGGCCGTCGGTGGCCCTGGCCCTGCTCGACGAGGGCGCCGGACCGCCCGAGTGGGCCCGGGCCCTCGCCGCGCACCCCGACCCGGAGACCCGTGGGCGGCTCGCCTCCCTTCCCGGGCTACCGCTCGACGTACGGGAGAGCCTCGCGGCGGATCCGGACGTGTCGGTGGTGGCCGAGCTCGGCATCCGGACCACCGATCCGGCCCTCGCCGGCCGCCTCGCGGCGCATCCGCACGCCGAGGTCCGGATGGCGGCCGCGATCAACGAGGCGGTTCCGCCGGCCGCGCTGGCGGCGCTGATCACCGGGGAGGGGCTCGCTCCGGCCCTGGCGTGCCTGGTCTGCGACCGTGAGGAGATTCCGTTCACCCACGATCCCCACTGCCCGCGCACGGACTGCGAACTGCGCGGCGGAGCCGCCTGCGCGGGCGGCCACGAGTCCACCGTGCACGACACGCTCCAGCGGGCCGTGCACAACCCGGCCACTCCCTCCGGGGCCGCGGCGTCCCTGGCCGGACACCCCTCGATGATCGTCCGCTGGTCGCTGGCCGAACGGACCGACCTGTCACAGGAGTTGTACGCGCAGCTGGCCGCTGATCCGATCCCGGGCGTCCGGCACGAGGCCGCCGGGAACCCGGCGCTCGACGGGCCGCTGATCCGCACGCTGGCCGCGAACGCGCATGCCGGCCGGCATGCGCACGGACGCCTCCTCCGTCTCCTGGCCCGGCTTCCGGGCATTCCGCTCGACGTGCTCGCGGACCTGGCGCGGTCGGTCCGGCTCGGCCCGGAGCCGGTGCCGCGGCTCGCCGCCGCCACCGGGCCGGAGCTCGCCGGGCTGGCCGCCTCCCCGCACCCGGCGGTACGCGCGCTGGCGGCCCGCGGCCGGGGCCTTCCGGCTGCGGTGCGCGATGCCCTGGCCGACGATCCGGACGCGGCCGTCGTCGCATGCGTCGCCGCGCACCCCGGCCTGTCCGAGGACCGGCTGCGCGCGATGGTCGCGCGGCACGGCGTACGGGTCCTCGCGCAGGTGGCCGCCAACCCGGACGCGCCACCCGCCCTGCTGGCGGAACTGGCCCGGCACGACCCGCCCGTACGGCGGGCCTTCCGCGCGATCGCGGTGCACCCGCGCGCGACGGAGCCGGCGCTGCTGGCGTGCCTGGCGGAACCCAGGGCCCGCGCCGACGCCGCACGGCACCCCGCCCTGTCCGCACCGGTCCTCGTGGGGCTGCTGGGGGGCGAGCGTCCGGACACGGAATCGGACACCGCCGAGGCGGCGGCGGCCAACCCCTCGCTCCCGCGGGCGGCGATGGAGGAGCTGCTCGATCGTGCGGGTCGGAGCAGCTGACCGGGCCGCCGCTCCCGGACCGGTCAGGGCGCGGCGGTCAGGGCGCGGCGGTCAGTGAGCCCACCAGCGGGGTGGGCTGCTCGCCCTTCGTGATGATGACGGGGATGCCCCCGGTGGCCTTCTCCAGGCGCGCCTTGAACTCCGGCGACGCCGCGCCCTCCGCCGTGGAGGTGACCTCGACCGCCGCGCCGTGGCCGCCGGAGACGGTGTAGATCGGGAAGCCGGCGTCCAGGTCGATGAGCTTGTTTCCGGCGGCCCGGAGGGTGCGGTGCGCGTACCGGCTCAGGTACAGGTCGGCCCGGGCCGGGTCCGCTTCGGGATCGGCCGCGTGCGCGGCCTCCACCAGGAGCCGGCCGCGGGCGAGGTCGGTGACGCACAGGGCGACCCGGCCCGCCGGGTGGTCGACGATCTGGGTGGAGTAGACGTCGGCGAAGGCGCCGTAGCCCTGGGCCCCGATGGCCTGCGAGAGCCGCGTGCCCTCGGGGGTGTTGGCGGCCGTGCCGTCGATCACCACCGGCGGCGACTGCGGTGCGGCGGGGTCGAGCACGGGGCAGGCCTGGTCCGTCCGGGGTGGGGCGGCCACCGCGCCGGGTGCGACCGGATCGGCCACGGACGACTCGGCCGGCACCTTTCCGCAGCCGGTGAGCAGCGCGAAGGCCACGCCCACGGCCACCGCTGCGGCGGCGGCGTTGCCCTTCACGTTCGCGTTCGCGACACGCAGGTGTCTCCGGGTGGTTCGACGCACCATCAGCTCCCCCTCGTTCTCCGTTGCCGGATCGGCACAGCTGTGACGTGTGGCCGGCTCCGCCGGTTCCCCCTGGCGCCGCGGCCCACAGCGGGGCGGCCCGGTGTGTGCCCGGCCGCCATGGTCAGGGCGGGCCGGCGGTTCCTAGGGTCGGTCGGGCGGGCCCGGCCGCGCGCCGGCCCGTTCGGGTGGCCGGCGGCCCGGGGCCGGGCGACGGAGGGTGTGCGATGGGGCTGGACAAGGAGGTCGCGAGCGCGGCCGGGGCAGTGGCGGACATCCCCGCCGGAGCCTCGCTCGCGGTGGGCGGCTTCGGCTTGTGCGGGGTGCCGGGCGTGCTGATCGGCGCGCTGCTGGAACGCGCGGAGGTGCACGGCCTGGAGGTGGTGTCGAACAACTGCGGGGTGGACGACTGGGGTCTGGGACTGCTGCTGCGCGAGGGCAGGATCGCCCGGATGACCAGCTCGTACGTGGGCGAGAACAAGGAGTTCGCCCGGCAGTACCTGAGCGGCGAACTGGAGGTGGAGCTGGTTCCGCAGGGCACGCTGGCCGAACGGCTGCGGGCCGGTGGCGCGGGCATCCCGGCGTTCTACACTCCGGCCGGGGCCGGTACGCAGGTAGCGGAGGGCGGCCTGCCGTGGCGCTACCGCGCCGACGGCGGTGTGGCCGTGGCCTCGCCGCCCAAGGAGCTGCGCAGCTGGGGCGGCCGCGAGTACCTCCTGGAGGAGGGCATCACCACCGATTTCGCCCTGGTGCGGGCGGCGGCCGGGGACCGGCACGGCAATCTCGTGTTCCATTCCTCGGCGCGGAATTTCAATCCCCTCGCCGCCATGGCGGGGCGCATCACCATCGCCGAGGTGGAGGAACTGGTGGAGCCGGGAGAGCTGGACCCGGACTCCGTCCACCTGCCGGGCGTCTTCGTCCAGCGCGTGGTCCTCGTGCGTCCCGGTGATCCGGCGGCGGAGCGGCGCGTCGAGCGCCGCACGGTCCGGACGGCCCTCCTCCTCGAACAGCAAGGCGGCATGTGACATGGCTCTGACGCGCGAGCAGATGGCGGCCCGCGCCGCCCGCGAGCTGACGGACGGTACGTACGTGAACCTGGGCATCGGGCTGCCGACCCTCGTCCCCGGCCACGTGCCGCCGGGGGTCGAGGTGGTGCTCCAGTCGGAGAACGGCATCCTCGGCGTGGGCCCGTACCCGCTCCCCGGCGGAGTGGACCCGGACCTGATCAACGCGGGCAAGGAGACGGTCACGGTCCGGCCGGGGGCTTCGTTCTTCGACTCCGCGCTGTCCTTCGGCATGATCCGCGGCGGGCACGTGGACGCGGCCGTGCTGGGCGCCATGCAGGTGTCGGCCGCGGGCGACCTGGCCAACTGGACGATCCCGGGCAAGATGGTCAAGGGGATGGGCGGCGCGATGGACCTGGTGCACGGCGCGCGCCGCGTGATCGTGCTGATGGAGCACACCGCCAAGGACGGCACGCCGAAGCTCGTGGAGCGGTGCTCGCTGCCGCTGACCGGGCGGGGCGTCGTCCACCGGGTGATCACCGACCTCGCGGTCCTCGACATCACCCCGGAGGGATTCCTGCTCCGCGAACTGGCTCCCGGGGTCTCGCTGGACGAGGTCCGCACGGCGACGGACGCGGAGCTGTCGGTGGCAGAGCCGGCGGTGCCGGCAGTGCCGGCCTAGCAGCAGGCGGGAGCCCGGCGCAACCCTTGCGGACCGGTCAAGCGGGGGCCTGACTATGGCGCTCCGCGCCATGCCGCAGCGGGCGGGGCCGCTCTTACGGTGGCGGGCACCGCGGGCCCCGGACGACGGGCCCGCGTCCCGCCCGCCGCCTCAGGGAGCCGCCATGTCCTTGCGCAACAGATCGTCCGACAACCGCCCCACCGGCCGACGCCGACCGCCCGGGCGCTCGTACGGGCAGATGTACGGGCAGGTGTACGGGCGCTCGTACGGGCCGTCGTTCGGGCGGCCGTACGGGCGGCCGCGCCGGGCCCTCGTGCGACTGCTCGCGCTCGTGCTGCTGGTCGTGGGGGGAGTCGTGGCCGGGCCCGTCTCCCCCGCCCGCGCGGCCGTCGCGCTGCAGCGGGTCACCGGCTTCGGGAGCAATCCTGGGCAGCTCACCATGTACGTGTACCGCCCGGTCTCCCTCCCGGCCGACCCGCCCGTGGTGATCGCCCTGCACGGCTGCACGCAGAACGCGCAGACCTACGCCGACCACTCCGGGCTGCCCGAACTCGCCGAGCGGAACGGGTTCCTGCTGGTCCTCGCGGAGACGACCTCCGCGAACAACCCCAACAAGTGCTTCAACTGGTTCCAGGCCGCGGACAACCGGCGCGGCCAGGGCGAGGCCGCGTCCGTCCGGCAGATGGCCGCTCACGCCGTCTCCGTCTACGCGGCCGACCCCGCCCGCACCTTCGTCACCGGTCTGTCGGCCGGCGGCGCCATGACCGCCGTGATGCTCGCGGCCTACCCGGACGTGTTCGCGGCCGGGGCGGTGATCGCCGGGCTGCCCTACGACTGCGCCAAGGGGAGCGGCCCGTACACGTGCATGAACCCCGGAGTGGACAAGTCCCCGGCGGCCTGGGCCCAGTTGGTCCGCGACGCGCATCCGGCGTGGTCCGGCCCCTGGCCCCGCGTGGCGATCTGGCAGGGCGACGCGGACACCACCGTCGTTCCCCGCAACGCCGATGAACTGCGCGACCAGTGGACGGCGTTGCACGGGCTCGCACAGACCCCCACCCGCAGCTCCGCCATCGGACCCGACGCGACCCGCCAGGAGGAGTACCTGGCCGCCGACGGCACGGTGGCCGTCGAGGTGGACCGGGTCCCGGGCATCGGGCACGGCACCCCGGTCGATCCGGGCTCCGGTCCCGGGCAGTGCGGGCACACGGGGGCGGCGTACTTCCTCGCCTCGATCTGTTCCGCCCACTGGATCGCGAAGTTCTTCGGTCTGGACGGCTCCGGCCCCGGACCCGGACCCGGCACCCTGCCCACGCCCTCCGGTCTGACCGCCTCCGCCGTCGGGGACACCAGCGTCACCCTCACCTGGGACCCGGTACCGGGCGCCGCCGACTACGCCGTCCACCGGGACGGGATCCAGGTCGCCACCCCGGCCGGACCCCCGTACACCGACGGCGGCCTCGCCCCCGGTACGGGGCACACGTGGACCGTGGCGGCCCGCGACGGCGCGGGAGCGGCCGGGGCCCGTTCGGCGCCGGTCACGGCGAGCACGACCGGCGCGCCCGCCGCGTGCTGGAAGGCGAACAACTACCAGCAGGTACAGGCGGGTCGGGCCACGACCGCCGGCGGCTACGCCTACGCCAAGGGCTCGGGCCAGAACCTGGGCCTCTACAACCTCTACGTCACGCACACGCTGAAGGAGGCCCCCGCCGGCTACTTCGTCATCGCCGACGCCGGCTGCCCCTGAACCACTGTCCGCTCCCCAACTCCCCCGCCCCGCACCGACGCGACCCCTGGAGCCTCCCCCATGCCACCGGCCATCCGTTCCGTCACCACCGCCGCCACCGCGGCCGTCGCCCTCCTGGCCTCGGCCCTGCTGGCGCTCCCCGCTCCCCCGGCCGCCGCCGACGGGGCCGCCGGGGCCGACGCGCACTGTGCCCGCCGCGCCCACCTCCGCGTACCGGGGGCCGAGCACCAACAGGCCGACTGTCTGGAGGAGTTGACGACCGCCGGCACCGCGGCCTCCGGGCACACCGATCCGGCCGACTGGGCCGGTCTCACCCCCAGGGACCTGACCGTGCCCACGGGCGTGCCGGGCATCCAGATCGACGGCTACTTCCCCGACACGGCCGCCCCGGCCGCCGTCCCCAACACCAACCACGGCTGGAACCACGACGCGCAGTTCGTCATCCGGCTGCCCGACCGCTGGAACGGCGGTCTCGTCGTCGCCGGCTCCCCGGGCGTGCGCGAGCAGTACGCCAACGACCGCGCCATCGGCGACTGGGTGCTCTCGCGCGGCTACGCCTTCGCCGCCACCGACAAGGGCAACACCGGAGCCGCCTTCCACCGCGACGGGCGGGCCCCCGGGGACGCCGTCGCCGAATGGAACACCCGGGTCACCGAGCTGACCCGGGCCGCCCGCGCGGTCGTGGCGCAGCGCTACCGCCGGGCCCCGGACCGCACCCTGGCCACGGGCATGTCCAACGGGGGCTACCTGGTGCGCTGGCAGCTGGAGAACCATCCGGAGCTGTACGACGGCGGGGTGGACTGGGAGGGCACCCTGTGGCGGGCCGACGGCCCCCACCTGCTCACCTTCCTGCCCCCGGCGCTGGCCGCCTACCCCGCCTACGCGGCCGGCGGCCCGGGAGCCGGGCCGGCGCACGAGGCGATGCTCGCCGCCGGTTTCCCGGCCGGCTCGGAGTTCCTGTGGCCCTTCCACCACAGCTACTACTGGGACCTCACCCAGCGGATCTACCGGGAGGAGTTCGATCCGGGCTTCGACGGTCCGGCCGAGGCCGGGACCCCTTTCTGCGCGCCCGGCACCCCGGCCTGTGACGCCGACTACGCCTACGCAGACCGGCCGGCGGAGGTCCGGCGCGCCGTCCGGCGGGTCGCGCTCACCGGCCGGATCGGCAAACCGCTGATCACCCTGCACGGCACCCTCGACGTCCTGCTCCCCATCTCCCGGGACTCCGACGTCTACGCCGAGATGGTCCGGCAGGCCGGCCGCGGGGACCTGATGCGCTACTACCGCATCGAGGGCGGCACCCACGTGGACTCGCTCGTCGACGCCTTCCCCGACCGGCTGCGCCCCCTGACCCCCTGCCATCGCGCCGCCTTCACCGCGCTGGAGGACTGGATCGGCCGCGGTGTGCGGCCTCCGCTCGGCCACACCGTCCCCCGGGATCCGTCGGCCACCCCGGCGACCCTGCTGACCAGCTGCCCGCTCGACACCTGAGGGCGCACCGGGCCCGCCCCGCACGCCGCGGGCCCGCATGGTGATCGTCTCCATACGGGCGGCTCCGGCTATGGGGTGCGACACCGTGGGCGCCGCCCACGGCCGTCCCTACGCTTCGGGCCATGACGAGCGAACATCCTTCCCCCACCGGCCCGCGGGGGCGCGTCGCCCTGGTGACGGGCGGCGGCAGCGGCATCGGCCGGGCGTGCGCGGTGGCCCTGGCCGAGGCCGGGGCCGTCGTGCACGTCGCCGATGTCGACGCGAAGGCGGCCGCCGCCGTCGCCGGCCTCGTCGGCGGGCACGCCCACGTCGTCGACCTGGCCGATCCCGCCGCCATCGGGCAGCTGCCCGCCGCCGTCGACATCCTGGTCAACAGCGCCGGGCTCCAGCACGTCGCCCCGATCACCGAGTTCCCGCCCGAGCGCTTCGCCCTGATCCAGCAGGTGATGGTCACCGCGCCTTTCCTGCTGCTGCGCCACGTGCTGCCGCACATGTACGCCGCCCGCTGGGGCCGGGTGGTCAACATCTCCAGCGTGCACGGGCTGCGCGCCAGCGCCTACAAATCGGCCTACGTGGCGGCCAAGCACGCCCTGGAGGGGCTGAGCAAGGTCACCGCGATCGAGGGGGCCCCGTACGGGGTGACCAGCAACTGCATCAGCCCCGGCTACGTCCGCACCCCCCTGGTCGAGGGGCAGATCCTGGACCAGGCCGCCGCGCACGGCATCCCCGCCGCGGACGTCCTCTCCGAGGTGCTGCTGACCCGGTCGCCGATCAAGCGGCTCATCGAGCCCGAGGAGGTCGCCGCGGCCGCCCTCTGGCTCTGCGGTCCGCACACCGGGTACGTGACGGGCACCTCGCTCCCCCTGGACGGCGGCTGGAGCGCCAACTGACCCCGTCCGGGTGACAGCCCGTGCGCCGCGCCACCGGGACCCGCGGCGGGTCCCGTACGGTCCCGCACGTGACCGATGCGAACCAGCCCCAGAGCCCGAAGTTCCCGACGGATCCGGCCGCCCCGGATCCCCTGGACGTCACCACCGGCCCCGACCCGCTACGGGTCCTCGTCCTCGCGGGATCCTCCCGCGAGGGCTCCGTGAACGCCCGGCTGGCCGCGCTCGTCGCCGGTCAGGTCGAGCGCTCGGGCGCCGTCGCGGACCTCGCCCGGATCGGGGACTTCGTGATGCCCACCTACGACGGCGACGACGAGCAGGCCGACGGCCAGCCCGCGGGGTCGGCCGCCCTGCGCGAGCGGCTGCTCGCGGCGCAGGCCCTGGTGATCGCCTCGCCCGAGTACAACGCCTCCGTGCCCGGCGTCCTGAAGAACGCCGTCGACTGGGTGTCCCGCTTCCGGCCGCAGCCCTTCAAGGACAAGCAGACCCTGCTGGTGTCCGCCTCCCCGTCGATGGTGGGCGGGAACCGCGGGCTCTGGGCGCTGCGGGTCCCGCTCGAACACCTCGGGGCCCGGGTGTACCCCGACATGTTCAGCCTCGCCATGGCGCACTCGGCCTTCGGCGAGGACGGCGAGCTGACCGATCCGGGCCTGCGCGAGCGGCTGGCCGACACCGTCGACTCCTTCCTCGCGCTCGCCGAGGCGGACACCCGCTACCTGTGCCTCCAGCGCCGCTGGTACGAGTTCCTGGGCGACGAGAGCAACGCTCCCGTGACCCAGCGCGCGGAGGGGTGACGGACTGATCAGGGGGTGCCTCGAGGGGCGATCCGCGCGCGGGTTAGCATATGAGCGCCGCCTAGCTCGAAAGATAATTCTGTGACTGTCAATGACGACTCGTTCACCAACTGGAAGAACCGCGAGAAGATCGCGGAGTCGATGATCCCGATCATCGGCAAGCTGCACCGGGAGCGGGACGTCACGATCCTCCTGCACAGCCGCTCCTTGGTGAACAAGTCCGTGGTGAGCATTCTCAAGACCCACCGTTTCGCGCGCCAGATCGACGGCGAGGAGCTCTCGGTCACCGAGACCCTCCCCTTCCTCCAGGCGCTCACCACCCTCGACCTCGGTCCCTCGCAGATCGACCTCGGCATGCTCGCCGCGTCGTACGCTGCGGACGACCGCGGTCTGTCGGTGGAGGAGTTCACCGCCGGCGCCGTGTCCGGCGCCACGGGTGCCAACAAGATCGAGCGCGGTGAGGGCCGCGACGTGGTCCTTTACGGCTTCGGCCGCATCGGCCGCCTCGTCGCCCGGCTGCTCATCGAGAAGACCGGTTCCGGCAACGGCCTGCGCCTGCGTGCCATCGTCGTCCGCGGCGGTGGTGAGGCTGACCTCGTCAAGCGCGCCTCGCTGCTGCGCCGCGACTCGATCCACGGCCAGTTCCAGGGCACGATCACCGTGGACGAGGCGACGAGCACGATCATCGCCAACGGCAACGAGATCAAGGTGATCTACGCCAACGACCCGTCCGAGGTCGACTACACGGCGTACGGCATCAAGGACGCCATCCTGATCGACAACACCGGGAAGTGGCGCGACCGCGAGGGGCTGTCGAAGCACCTGCGCCCCGGTATCGACAAGGTCGTCCTGACGGCCCCGGGCAAGGGCGACGTCCCGAACATCGTGCACGGGGTCAACCACGACACGATCAAGCCGGACGAGCAGATCCTGTCCTGCGCCTCCTGCACCACCAACGCGATCGTCCCGCCGCTGAAGGCGATGGCGGACGAGTACGGCGTTCTGCGCGGCCACGTGGAGACCGTCCACTCGTTCACCAACGACCAGAACCTGCTGGACAACTACCACAGCGCCGACCGCCGCGGCCGTTCCGCGCCGCTCAACATGGTCATGACGGAGACGGGCGCCGCCTCGGCCGTCGCCAAGGCGCTGCCCGACCTGAAGGCCCCGATCAGCGGCAGCTCGATCCGCGTCCCGGTGCCGGACGTCTCGATCGCGATCCTCAGCCTGCGGCTCGGCCGCGAGACCACCCGCGAAGAGGTGCTCGACTACCTCCGCGACGTGTCGCTGACCTCCCCGCTGAAGCGCCAGATCGACTTCACCACGGCGCCCGACGCGGTCTCCAGCGACTTCATCGGTTCGCGTCACGCCTCGATCGTCGACGCGGGCGCCACCAAGGTCGACGGGGACAACGCGATCCTCTACCTCTGGTACGACAACGAGTTCGGCTACTCCTGCCAGGTCGTCCGGGTCGTCCAGTACGTCTCCGGAGTCGAGTACCCGACCTACCCGGCGCCGGCGGCCTGATCCCCAGGACCCCGTCCCCGTAGGACCGGATGTACCGGACGCCCCCCGAGTGACCCCAGGTCACTCGGGGGGCGTTCGTCCGTCCTGGCCCGGCGCCGCGGCGGCGCGGGCCGCCGCGAGCTGGGTGCGCGAACGGACGCCGAGCTTGCGGTAGACCCGGCTCAGCATGCCCTCGACGGTCTTGACCGAGATGAACATGTGCTGGGCCGCCTGCTGATTGGTGGCCCCCTGGCAGATGAGGTCCGCCAGGCGCGACTCGGACTCGGTCAGCCTCCTCGCGCCCGGGGCCGGCCCCGTGGCCGGAGCCGATCCGCCCGCCCGGTCGAGGAGCTCCCGGGTGAGCTCCTGCCAGGGGCGGGCGCCCGTGTCGTCGAAGACGGCCCGGGCCGCCTCCCAGGCCGCGCGGGCGGCCGCCTGGCGTCTGCGGGCCCGCTCGACGCGGCCCAGGGCGAGGAGCGTACGGGCCTGTTCCAGGGGCAGGCCCAGCCGTTCGAAGGCGGCCGCCGTGCGGTGGAGCAGGCCGCTCGCCTCCTCGACGGCGCCGCCGCGGGCCAGCAGGATCCCGTGGGCGCGGTCCAGCGCCGCCGCCGGTCCCGAGTCGGCTCCGCCCGGGCCGAGGGCGGGCCGCGCGCGCTCCAGCAGTGCCCCGGCCAGGTCGAGCCGGCCCGCGCAGGTGAAGGCCTCCACGGCGTCCGGCTGCCAGCGGAACATGCCGGGGTCGGCGAGCGGGACGTGCCGCTCGGCCTCGGCGACGGCCGTGAGGGAAGCCACGGCGTCGGCCACGTCCCCGGTGTGCAGCTGGACGGCACCCATGACCCAGAGGTTGCGCGACACGTACAGTCCGTCCCCCTCCTCCTGCGAGGCGCGGGCCCCGCAGGAGGCGGTGCGCAGGGCGGCCGCGAAGGATCCGGCGGCGCTCTGCGTCAGCGCCGCGGTGTACCAGGCGGGGCCCATGGACAGCCCAGCCCCGGTGGACAGCCGTACGGCCTGATCGGCCCACGCGAGCGCCGGGGCGCACGCCCCGAGCCGGGTGTCGACCTCGGCGAGGCTGCGCCAGATGTCGACCAGGTCCTCGGCGTCGCCCTCGTGCTCGGCGAGCGCGAGCAGTTCCACGAGCCGTTCGCGCGCCTCGGCCAGCCGGTCGTCGAAGACGGCGTGCCGGGCGGCGAGGTACTGGGCGCTGTTGCGGATGCCGGAGTGCTGGGCCGGGACCCCCAGGGCGAGGGCCTCGGCGAGGGTGCCCGGCGCGTCGGCGGTGCCGAGGACGCGTTCCATCCGGGCGCGCATGGTCAGGGCGGCCGCTTGCAGGGGGCGGTGGCCGCCGGCCGCGGCGAGTTCGGCGGCCCGGCCCGCCGCGCGCAGGGCCCGCTCCGGGGCCGCGTGGGCGACGTTGGCGGCGATGGCCGCGCGGAGCTCGACGGCGGCGAGGAGGTCGGGGTGGCCCGCCGCCAGTTCGCGGCAGCGCGCGAGCAGCGGCTCCAAGTCGGTGATGGCCTGGCCGTGGGCGTCGACGACCGCGAGCAGCGCGGTGACCTGGTCGGTGGGCTCGGCCCTGCTGGCCGTCAGCGCGTCGGCCGCCTGCCGGGCGATGTCGACGTCGCCGGCGCAGGCCGCCTCCTGGGCCGCGTACGAGAGCCTGCGGATGCGCATGGCGGAGCGGGCCGGCGGGGTGATCTCGGCGGCCAGCAGGAACAGCTCGGCGGCCAGGGCCCGTTCGCCCGCCTCGCGGGCGGTGGCCGCGGCGGTCTCGGTGTCCTCGGCCAGTCCCTGGTCGGGCAGGTCCGCGGCCAGGGCCCGGTGGCGCACCTCGTGGACGGGGTCTCCGACGGCCCGTGCCAGCGTCAGGTGGGCGGCCGCGCGCAGGGGCCTGGCTCCGGAGCGGGCGGCGGCCCGGGCCAGGGCCGCCGCAGTGAAGTGGACGGCGCTCGCCGGGTCCACGCTCAGGACCCCGGCGGCCTGGGCCTGGGCCAGGTGCTCCTCGGCCTCGGAGCGGCCCGCCCGCAGGAGGAGCGGCAGCGAGGGCCGGCTCGTCAGGGCGGCGAGCATCAGGGTGTGCCGGGCGGGTTCGCCGAGCGTGGCGCGCAGCCAGGCCCCGGCCGCGTCGACCGCCTGCTCGGCCATGGCCGGCCGGTACCGGCGGGACGCGGGCAGCCGCGCAAGTGCCGTACAGGACACGGAGGTCAGCAGGGGGTGGCCGCCGCAGTGGCTCTGCAGCGGGCCCGCCCAGCGGGTGGGCAGGCCGTGCGCGTCGAGCAGGGCGGCCGTCTCCTCCGAGTCGAGCGGGTCCACGTCGACCTGGACGGGATGCCCGCCGAGCAGCCGGGCCGCGGCCTGCGCGCGGCCGTGGACGCGTTCGGTGACGATCGCGGTGAGCCCGGGGGCGGCGAGGGTGCGCAGGGCGTAGCCGAGGACGTCGGCGCTGGCCGGATCGAGCCATTGGGCCCCGTCCACGGCCAGGGTCCAGCGGCCCGACGCGAGCAGCGCGGTGACCGCGAGGCGGACGGGCAACTGCTCGGAGGCGGCGAGCGGTTCGTCGGCTCCCCGGTGCAGGATCCGGTCGACCACCTCGTGCTGCCTGCCGGAGAGCACCGCGAGCTGGGCCGGGCGGCAGTGGGACAGCATCTGGGCGAGCGCGCCGTAAACGTGGTCGCGGTCCTCCTCGACCGTCGTGACGCGCAGCACCGTACGCCCGGAGCCGGCGTCAGGGCCGGAGCCCGAGCCGGATCCGGAGGGCAGGGTGCGCAGCACCGCCCCCAGGACCGTGGTCTTGCCCGCGCCCCAGGGGCCGGCGAGCGCCACCCGCCCCTCGCGCTCCAGCACCGTGGCCGCGTGTGCGGCCGCGCCGGAGGCCGCGTGCCGGCTCCCCGCGACCGGCGCGGGGCTGTCCGCCGGGTGGGCGGGGTCGGCTGGGTGGGCGGGGTCGGCGGGGTCGTTGTCTGGCGTCACGAGGAGGCACCGTAGGCGGCGCCGGTTGCCGTGACAACGCCGGGTGCCGCCGGGCCGGGGGATCAAGGGTTTCCCCTGATGCCAAGGGGTCCCGCTCCCGGCGATGGTGGTGCGACGGCGGGCCGTCCGCGCTCCGGGTGCGGGGTGGCAGACCCGGAGCACCGCAGCCCTCCACGGGAGGAGCGGGGGCGCGGTCCGGACGGCCCGCCGTACCGCACCCCGGGCCCGGAGCCCCGCCCGCGCGCCGGCGGGGGCGCACGCGCGCGCAGCACGCCCGCCGCCTGCGCGTGAGCCCCCGCCGGTCGACGGGACAGGGCAACGCGGGTCGGGTGAGGGCGGGTTGGGGCGGTCGGCCGCTGAGAGCGGCAGCAAGGGATTCCTCCGATGCTCGCGACGCCGCCCCGGGATCACTCTGTTGGCCACCCCGGAGTGCGCGGACCCGGCTCCCCGGCCTCCGCACTCCGGGGACGTGAAGGGTCCCGTGCTCCCCCACGGGACCCGCATCCGTACCGGCCTACCCCTCCGGTCCGTCCCCCCATGAAGGGATTTCCGTGCGAAATCTTCCCAACAGGTCCAAGTGGACCTCCGTTGCCGCGGCTTCGGTCACGGCCGTCGTCGCGCTCGGCGGCCTCAGCGCCCTGCCCGCTCAGGCCACTGCCGCCGCGCAGCCGGGACCGTCCGTGTCCCCGCAGGTCCTCGAGGCCATGCAGCGCGATCTCCACCTCTCCCCCGGTCAGGCCCGCGACCGGATCGCCGACGAAGCGGCGGCCGGCAAGGCCGCCACCCTCATCCGGGGCCGGGTCGGCGACCGGGTGGCGGGCCTGTGGTTCGACTCCTCCACGGGGCGCCTGAACGCGGCCGTCTCCACCGCGACGGACGCCGCGCTGGTACGGGACGCGGGCGCCGTCGCCCGGCCGGCCCGCTACAGCCAGGCCGAACTGGCCGCCACCGCACGGACCGTGACGCGCGACATCGGGTCCGGTATCGCGGGCGTGGTCTCGTGGGGTCCCGACGTCCGGAACAACCGGATCGACGTCACGGTGGACCGGACGGCGCGCAACGCGTCCACGGACGCCTTCGTGGCCCGCCTCGCCGCCCTCGGCGGCATCGTGCACGTCACGGAGTCCTCCGACAGCCCGCGGCAGCAGGCCGACGTGACCGGCGGCGAGAAGTGGGTGCCGGGCAGCGAGAGCCCGTGCTCCATCGGATTCGTCGCCACCCGGGTCACCGGGGGCGCCAAGACCTTCCTGACGGCCGGTCACTGCACCAACGACGTCAACCAGCCCGCCTACGGCAAGGACGGGACCCGCGTGGGCACGTCCAACAAGGACGGGCAGAGCAGCGTCAACGCCCGGGAAGGCGACATGGGCGTCGTCGACGTGGACCAGTCGGGGTGGAACCTCTCCCCGTACGTCGCGGGCGACGCCACCCACGCCGCCGTCGCCGTCACCGGCTCGGCCGACGCCGTGGTCGGCACGGCGATCTGCCGCTCCGGGCAGACCACGGGCATGCGGTGCGGCGAGGTCACCAAGGTCAACCAGAGCGTGGACTACGGAAACGTGGTCATCGACGGCCTGTCCTACTCCAACGCCTGCTCCGCGGGCGGCGATTCGGGCGGCGCGTACATCACCGCGACCGGCGGCAAGGCCGTGGGCCTGCACTCCGGCGGCGGCAGTGCCACCTGTACCTCGGGCAGCGGTGAGAAGTTCACCATCTTCCAGCCCGTGGTCGAGGCCCTGACCAGGTTCAACCTGGCCCTGGTCGTCACCACCCCGCAGCCCGGCAACGTCACGGTCGCCGCGGTCTCGGCCCAGAACGGCGTCATCGGCGCCCGGATACCCGAGCTGCGCAACAGCGCCGAGGGCGGCACCGCCCCCTACACCTGGTCCGCCGCGGGCCTGCCCGCCGGCCTGGCCATCGGCTCCTCCACCGGAACCATCACGGGCACCCCCACCACGGCCGGAACCTCCAACGTGACCGTCACCGCCACCGACAACGCCGGCAAGACCGGCTCCACCTCCTTCTCGTGGACGATCACGACCGCGGGTACGGCCCTGTCCGTGACCAACCCCGGCGGCCAGAGCTCCGCCGTCGGCACCGCGGCCAACCTCACCGTCAAGGCCACGGGCGGCACCGCGCCCTACTCCTGGTCCGCGACGGGCCTGCCCGCCGGCCTGAGCATCGGCTCGGCCACCGGCACCGTCTCGGGCACGGCCACGACGGCCGGCGCCTCCACCGTGACCGTCACGGCCACCGACACCGCGGGCAAGACCGCGTCCGCCACCTTCTCCTGGACCGTCAGCACCGTCACCGGCACCAGCCCCGTACTGACCAACCCGGGCAACCAGACCGTCTACATCGGCAAGCCCGTCAGCCTCGCCCTCAAGGCCACCGGCGGCACCGCGCCGTACGCCTTCAAGGCGACCGGCCTTCCCGCCGGGCTGAGCGTCAACGCCGCCACGGGCGTCATCACCGGCTCCCCCACCACCTGGGGCTTCGGCGGCAGCACCCTCACCGTGACCGACGCCGCGGGCAAGTCCTCCTCGGTCAACGTCACCTGGAACGTGTACTTCTAGGCCGGCTCCGGAGCGCGTGAGCCGGTGAACCGACCAGCCACCTCACGCGCTCCACCCGATCCGCCCATGCCGCCCCCTCCACACTCCGGAGACGGCCGGCACCTCCCGCGGGGCCCCGGCCGACACCCCGGCCGGGGCCCCGCCTGGCGTACGCCCCCACGTCCTGCTCAGAGCCAGGCGGCCCGGTCCGTCCCCCAGCGGGAGGGGCCCCGCTCCCACCCGCGGCCCCCGAGGGGCGAAGCCGCGTACCGCAGCGGCCCGTATCCCGAACCGGTCTCCCGGAGCCACGGTTCCGGGGCGTACCCCGGTACGGCGGCGCCGGCCCCCGGGACCTCGCGGACCAGCCACGACGCCGTCCCCGCCAGGGAGAACCGCAAGGCCTGGCCGCCGCCCTCCGTGAGGGCCCGTAGCACCCCGGCGGCCGCCAGGTACCCCGTCCCGTGGTCCAGTGCCTGCGCCGGCAGCACCCCGGGGCCGTGCCCGTCCCCGCAGGCCGCGGAGATCCCGTACCCCGCCTGCACGAGCGAGTCGAAGCCCCTGCGCCCCGCCCAGGGGCCCCGCGGGCCCCACGCGCACAGCTCGGCCACCACCAGCTCCGGTCGCCGCGCCAGCAGTTCCGCCGCGCCCAGCCCGTACCGCTCCAGCGCACCCGGCCGGTAGCCCGTCACCACCACGTCCGCCCCGGCCAGCAGCCCGTCGAGCACCGCCCGGTCCCGCGTCTCCGACAGGTCGAGGAGCGCGGAGCGCTTGCCGAATCCGGTGTCCGCGTAGGCGTCGTCCGACTCCGGGAGCCCCGGGGGGTCGATCCGCAGGACGTCCGCGCCGAGCAGTCCGAGCGTCCTGGTGGCCACCGGCCCCGCGATGACCCGGGTCAGGTCGAGCACCCGTACCCCCGCCAGCGGCA
Organism: Streptomyces sp. GL_141; assembly: GCF_057834385.1. Lineage (NCBI taxonomy): Bacteria > Bacillati > Actinomycetota > Actinomycetes > Kitasatosporales > Streptomycetaceae > Streptomyces > Streptomyces sp. GL_141. Next base: position 8,378,373 of record NZ_CM174402.1, on the reverse strand, counting down.
GGCCGGTGCCGACGGCGACCGCTCCGAGGGGCCGCCCGCGCACGCCCGACTCGGTTCGTTCCACTAGGGGTTGCGGCGCGCCGTACCCGTCCGTCAGTACGGCCGCCGCCAGCCCGCCCGCCGCGTAGACCTCCTCCTGGACGTCCACGGCCCGGCGCCGGGCGATCGCCGCGGCCACGCCCTCCCGGGTGCCGGCCGCCAGGACGCGTACGAGCGCGGACTCGTGGTGCGGATAGTTGGCGTGCGTCCGCACCCATCCGTCGGCGGCACGCCAGAAGCCGGACAGCGGCGCGAAGGACACGGGAGCCCGGCCGTCCACGAGCAGGTGCCGCTCACTGACGAACGCCGTGGCCACGGCCCCTTCGTCGACCAGCAGCGGAGCCACGTCGGCCGCGCTCCCGCCGGCCCGTACGGCGGCCAGCTCGGCGGCCGCCAGCGCGCACACGCCCACCGCGGCCCGCGCGAGTTCCCGTACGGGCAGCGGCCCGTCGCCCAGCGCGCTCGGCCCCCGGTAGCCGACCCGCCCCACCAGCTCCTCGGGGCCGCCCAACGCGGCCCACGCCTGTCCGGTCCCACCGTCACGACTCGTCATGCGCCCATCCTGCCCGCGGCCCCGCGGCCCCGCGGCCCTCGCGGGGCGGGCCCGGACCCGATCGGGCGATGTAGCGCTCCAGGGCGTCTCGAATTCCCCCGTACGGCGTTACACGAGCCGGAACATGAACACCGCCTCGGCTGCCTCGTCTTCCGTCGCGGCGCAGCCGGCGCGTGCGGGGCCGGGCGGCCGGTGGCCCGTACGAGGGAGCACGATGACCGACCCGACCGCGGTGGACACCTGGCGTGGAAGGCTTGCCGCACCTTGCCGCGACGCGTGCGAGGCGCCCGCGTTCTCGCTCACCGTTTTCGCGGTGATCCTCTTCAACGCCGCACTCCTGGGGGCCGAGACGTACAGCGGCCTGTCCGCCGAGTACAGCAGCATCCTTTCGGCGGCCGAGCGCTTCTGCGTGATCGCCTTCACCCTGGAGATGCTGATCCGCCTGGGCGCGCACGCCGACCGGCCGAAAGCTTTCTTCCGAGACCCCTGGAACGTCTTCGACTTGGTGGTCGTCTCCTCGGCCTTCATCCCGTTCCTCCGGGAGAACACCACGCTGCTGCGGCTGCTGCGGCTGGCCCGGGTCCTGCGGACCGCCAAGTTCATGCCCCAGCTGCGGGTCCTGCTGGTCGCGGTGGGCCGCAGCCTGCCCGGTACGGTCAGCTTCCTGTTCGTGGGCGCGCTGATCGTCTACGTGTACGCGATGATCGGCTGGATCTGCTTCGCCCACCACGACCCGCAGCACTACGGGTCCATCGGCCGGGCCGCACTGACGCTGTTCCTGCTCATGACGCTCGAAGGGCTCGGGGACGCCGTCCACGCGGGGCTGGCCATCTCCCCGCTGAGCCTCCTCTACTACGCCTCCTACGTGCTCTTCGGATCCTTCGTCCTGGTCAACGTCCTGATCGGCGTGGTTCTCAACGCCCTTGAGGAGGCACGGGAGATGGAGGACGAGGCCGAGAAGGAGGAGAAGCGGGCCGCGCTCCTGGCGTCGCAGTCACCGCCGGACGCCGCCGACGAGCTCCTGCTGCGGATCGCGGCGGTGCGCAGCGCGCTCGACGACATGGAGGCCCAGCTCGACACCGTGCACGCCACGTCGGCGGCGGTGGCGGCCCAATCCGCGCCGGCCCACGCCTCGGCGGGCGCCCGCTAGGACCGGCCGGGTCCGGCGGACCTCCGGCCGGTCGCCCGTCGCCCGGCCGGAGGTCCGCCGGCGCGGACTACCGAGCGGCACCGTCCCGCGGGGGCACCACGACGCCCCGGCGGGCGTCGAGGAGTGCGGCGAGATCGGCGAGGGTGACGTCGCGGAGTTCGTCCTCGTCGACCTTGACGTCCAGCTTCTCGTGCAGGGCCATGGCCATCTCCACCACCATGAGCGAGTCGGTCAGCAGGTCCCCCATCCGGGCACCGGCGTGCACGTCCTCGGCAGCGGATTCTCCCATCGAAAGGATGATGCCGCCGATCAGATCGATCGTCGATCCCGCCGATCCCGCAGATTCGGTCGATTCGGTCGATTCTGGAGTGGAAATGGTCATGACGGCTCCTGTTTGCGATATTGCCGCCATTGCGCCAAGGTGGCGCCGATGACCGGCGGGAAAAGGAGAATACTCGTGTCGGAAAGCGTGACCGATGTGACGGGGGCGGGGGCCGCCGAGTTCCGCTACGCCAAGGAGCGGCTCGGCGAAGCCGGGGAGGGCGCCTGGGACCGGCTGCTCGACTGGCTGATGGAGGACTATTTTCGCCTCGAGGTCACCGGTGGGGAGAATATCCCACAGGAAGGGCCGGCCATGATCGTGGCCAACCACTCGGGGGCCTGGGGGCTCGATGCGTTCGTCCTCGTCAAATCACTCACCCGCATTCTGAACCGCCCCCTGAACGTTCCGGCCGCATCTCTGACTTTTCGATTTCCGGTGATCGGTTCGTACGCCCGGAAAATGGGCGCCTTTCCGCTCGATCCGACGCTCGGGCTGGAACATCTGACCGCCGGGGAACTCGTGGGCGTGTTTCCCGAAGGAATTTCCGGCCTGGAGAAGCCCTTCCGCAGCCGGTACCGGCTGCGACCGTTCAGCCCCGGGTTCGCGGCGACCGCCGTCCAGGCCGGCGCGCCCGTCGTCCCGGTGTCCGTGATCGGCGCCGAGGAGGCGTACCCCAAGTTCGGTGACGTCCCCGCCCTGGCGCGCCTCTTCGACCTCCCCTACTTCCCGCTCACCACGATCCTCCCGCTGCCGGCGAAGTGGCTGATCACCGTGGGCGATCCGATCCCCGCACCGCCCCGGCCGGAGTCCTACACCGCCCGCAGGGCCGCGGCCCGCCGACTGTGCGACGAGGCCCAGGAGGCCCTGCAGTCCCTGGTGGACAGGGAGCGCGGCAGGCGCGAGACGCCCTTCTGGTAGCAGGGCGGCGACCGCGCGCCGCCCGGGCCTCAGTCCGCCAGCCGGGCCGCCGCCCTGCGCACACCGTCGGCCGCCCGTGCGCACCGGCCCGCGTGGTCGAGCAGGACCATGCGGAAGTTCTCCCCCGCCTCGTCCCGCTCCCAGCCCTCGGCCTCGGCGCAGGCCGCGAGGCTCTCCCCGTGCGCCGCCAGCCGGTCGGCGCTGGTCTGCGCCAGGGCCCCGTAGGACGCGGGGGTGCAGCCGCGCACCGGGACCGGCAGTGCCGCCGGCCTGCCGACCGTCACCCGGCCGTCGCCCCGGCCGCCCGGGAGTTCCCGGAGGGAGACGAGCAGCGAGCGCGCCTCGAGCGTGCCCGGCGGCCGGCCGGCGGCCAGCCTCGGCGAGACGACGAAGGGCCGTGCGACCGCGGTGATCGCGCGGACGAGCTCCTCGGCGACGAGCACCGCGAGCCGGGTCGCCGCGCACGCGCCGGGCGCTCCGCACAGCGCGGAGGGCCAGACGCCCGGCCCGGCGCCGCCCTTCGGAGCGGGGAGCCAGCCCGGCGCACACAGGATGTCCGTACCGGCGCCGATCTCCAGGCCCTCCCAGACGAACGGCGTCCGTACCCGGTGCACGGCGGCGGCCACCGGCGGGTAGTGGCACAGCGCCCGGGCCACGGCCTCCTCCGGGGCGGCCGCCGGTTCCAGCGTGTGCAGGGCCAGGGCCTGCAGGGTCGTGGCGGTGGCGGCCTCGGACACCAGGGCGAGCGCGTGGGCCACCGCGGCGGCCACGGTGTCCGCGCAGGCTCCCGCCGCGACCAGTCGGCCGACCAGGGAGTCCGGGTCCGGGCTCTGCAGGTAGCGGGTCGTACGACGCCGGAGCGCGGCCTCCAGGTCCGCCCGGCCCCGGCCGTCCGCCGCGGCGGCCCGGGTGACGATCTCGCTCAGCAAGGTGTCCTCGGCGGCCGCCCCGCCCGCCACCAGGTGGCGGCTCAGCCCTGCCATCGCCTGGCTCCAGGCCTGCCACTCCAGGGTGCCGTCCCCGCGCCGGCCCTCGACGGCCTCGTCGGCGTACCGGGCCGCGAGCGCGGGCAGTTCGCCTCCCGGTGCGGCGGTCTCCCAGGTCGGAACCGCGTGCGGGGAGAGCCCGTACCGCCGCCCGGCAGCCGTGAGCCCCACCGCGGGCTCCAGCGCCCGCCCCTCGTCCGCCCGGCCGAGGAGGGCCTCGGACGCGGCGGGGGTCAGGGGTACGAGGAAGTTCCCGAACGGGGTCCGCAGGTGGACAGGCCGTCCGGAGCGGGTGCGCCGCAGGTGTTCGAGCAGGGCGCGCCGCACCCCTTCGCGGGTCAGGGCCTCCAGGCCGAGCGCGCGGGCCGCCGCGTCCGTCCAGGGCAGCCGCTGGGCGACCATGGCCGCGCTGAACACGGCGTTCTCCAGGGCCCAGGCCGTCTCGGGGGCCCGCGGTGCGGTCTTCGCCGTGGAGGCGCCGCCGTCGTGGTCGGAGGTCATCTCGGGTTCTCCCTGGGTCACTTGTCGCGCAGCATGTAGGGCTGGTTGCCGACGATGCGGCCGTCGTAGGCGCCGATCAGCGCGTTGACCTTCTCCCGGTGGTGCGCCATGGGGCCGCGCAGGGTGTCCGAGTAGGCCTGCGGGGCGTGCGACAGCGGGTAGTCGTACGACTCGTCCAGCCAGGCCAGTTCGACCCAGCTGGCCGGGATGTCGTTGGGCGAGGCGGGGCCGCGGCCGTCGATCATCGGGATCACGTCGTGGTTGTTGACGAGGCTGATCACCTGGGTGGTGTGGTCGGCGGGCCGTTTGCCGTCGATGGGCGAGCCCACCGCGATCACGTGCGTGATCTGGTAGCGGGAGGAGACCTCCACGTCCGCGGCGAGGTTCATCGCGGTCATCCCGCCCAGGCTGTGTCCGACGATCATGAGCTCCGACCCGGCCGGCACCCCGGCCCGTACCAGCAGCTTGCGCGCGGCGCGCGTGTACGTCGTATCGGTGCGCAGCAGCCCGTCGAACGCACCGACCAGGTCCTGCGGGGTGCTGTTGCTCAGCAGGGCGAAGCTCGTTCCGGGCAGCAGCAGGACGTGCCGTACGGCGCCGTCGGCGCACTCGACGCGGCGCAGCAGCACCAGCCCGTGGTTGCCCAGGGCGCCGATGTCGTTGACGTAGCTGACGATGTCGTTGCCGGACGTGGCCAGCACCTTCGCCAGGATGGAGTCCGCGTCCGCCCGTTCGGCCCGGCCGGGGCCCGGGTTGAGGTACTTCAGCAGGGTGCTCGGCAGCCCGAGGAACGGATCGCTGGTCGGCACGCCGCCGGCCAGCGTCACCCAGGAGAAGTCGTCGTTGACCGGGTTCTCGTCGAGCAGGCCCAGCAGCGCGGACAGTTCCATGATCACGGGGCTCATGGTGGTCAGGGCCCGGGTGACACCCAGGCGCTCGACGAGCGCGTGCATGGCGCGCAGCGCCTCCAGCCTGTTCCCGGCCACCATGGCGTCGGTCAGCCGCCTGGCGAGCGGTGAGTCCAGGTTGGGGTGGTCGGAGGCGATCGCCCTGATCCGCAGGGCGAAGGCGTCCACGGCCATGGCCACGGCGGCCGGCCTGCGGTACGTCAAGTTCCCCGCGATCCGGGCCAGTTCTCCGGCCAGTCCGCCGTTGGCCCCGAAGCCGAGCCCCGCCGGGCTGGTCAGCGCACGCGCGCACGACACCGCCGTACCGAGTGCCCAGGCGGGGCGGCGCAGCGCCTCCAGCCCCAGCCGCCAGCTGGTGAGCGCGCCCGTCAGCTCGGCGCCCGCCTGCTTCGCCGTGAGGGCGGCGTCGGCCAGCAGCACCGAGGCGGCGAGCAGCAGTTCCGGATCCGTGCGGCGCGGAGCCTGCGCGGCGGCCGGCGCCGTCCGGGCCGTCGCCGCCCCGGCGGCCCCTCCGACTCCCGCAACCCCTGCCGGGGTCGTCGCCCCGGACGCGTCCGCGACCCCGGCGGGGTCCGCGGGGGCCTCCGCCGACCTGCGCCCTGCGGGCGTCGAGCGAGCCGCGCCCACCGCTTGAGCGGTCACGTTCCCACCTCCCGTGCCTACGCAACGGATTCGCCTGGTTCCGTTGCCCGAACGGGCATGCTGGCATCGCGCACGGTCCACTTCGCGCGGCGATCCCCCGTCTCCCCGCGCCCGGCACCTGCGTCGTGGACGCGACGAACCGCCGGATGCCCGTGGCCCTCGGGGCATCCGGCGGCGTGGCGGCACCCCCCGGGCCGCCGTCCATTCGGTGATCACCAAGGGATGATCCCGGCGCTCACGCGTTGACGCGAGCGCGGATCACCCCCCGTACGGACCACCGGGTCTCGTCTCCCGTCAGAGCGGCCGGGAGGGCTGGTCGCGCCAGAAGCCGCATTGATGCCGCGCCTCGAACGCCCGGTCGATCCGGTCCCCGGCGGGCGCCAGGGTCAGTACCGTGCCGGCCGGTCCGGTCGCCGGCCAGGGGGTCTGACCCGCGACGGCGGGAACACCGTGGCGGGCGAAGGCACCCCAGTAGCGCTTCATCCGTGTCGCCAGGGCGACTTGGACGGAGGTCAGGGGCCGGTCGCCCATGGTGAAGTCGTGCAGGTAGGCGAGCTCCGCGCTGTGGGCGTTCGACTCGTCCAGGCCGGGTACCTGCGCGCCCGCCAGGGTCGGCGAGTCGGGGTCGTCGAACTCGTAGGCGAAGGTGGGTACTTGGCGGGCGAACGACTGGGCCGTCCAGGCGGTTTCGCAGGCGAACGTCGAATCGGTCATGACCGCCGACAGCGCCAGGTACGGGGATCCGTGCGCGGCGACCGGGTAGCGGGCGAGGACCTCCGGCCCGGCCGCGCCATAGCCGGCCAGGACCTGCTGCGCGTACTGCTCGGCCGTCAGGCCGGGCTGGGTCAGCGCGACGAAGAAGCGTGCCTCGGAGCGGGTGCTCCCGATCAGGACGGGGACCTTGTTCCAGACCCCGGCCGAGATCGCCGCGGCCGGATCGCGCGGCAGCAGCCCGTCGCCCGACGCGGGACCCGAAGTGGCCCGCGTACGGGCCGCGTCCACCAGGGTCGGCCCGGAAGCGGCACGGAGGCACGCCGCGACGACGGCCGGATCGGGGCAGCCCGCGCTCGCGGCGAAGGCCCGCGCCTCGGATTCGGCCCGCGCGCGGTCGGGCGTACGCAGCAGCGTGCACGGCCCGCTCTGCAGCACGGCCCGGTGGAACAGGCCGGCAGCCGACGGGGCGGCCAGCAGGCCGCACACCGAACCGCTGCCCGCGGACTGGCCGGAGACCGTGACGTTGCCCGGGTCCCCGCCGAAGGCCGCGATGTTCTCCCTCGTCCAGCGCAGTGCCCGGATCTGGTCCATCAGCCCGAAGGAGCCGGAGCGCAGCGCGTTCTCCCGGCCCAGCTCGGGCAGGCCCAGGTAACCCAGCTGGCCGAGGCGGTAGTTGATGCTGATCACGACGGAGCCGGTCAGCTCCGCCATCGTGCGTCCGCCGAACTGGGTCCCGGTGCCCTGGCTGTACGCACCCCCGTGCATCCAGAGGATCACCGGCAGCCGGGCCCCGGCGCGGGCCCGGCCGGGCCGGTACACGTCCAGGTACAGGCAGTCCTCGCTGACGGCCGAGGGATCGCCCAGCCCGAACGGCGAGAACTGCAGGCAGGCCGGGGCCTGTTCGACGGCTTCGCGCACCGCGTTCCAGCGCCGGGGAGGCTGCGGCGCACGCAGCCGGTTCTCCCCGACCGGGGCGGCGGCGTAGGGAACGCCGAGGAACTCCTGCGCGCCGTCGTGGGCGCGGCCGCGCAGCGCGCCCTGCGCGACGGAGACCACCGGGCGGGGCGCGTTGTCGGGTGGGTTGTTTCGCGAGCCTCCCGGGGAGGCGGCCGCGGGGAGCGCGGTGGCGATCAGCGCGGTGAGGCCGAGCAGCGTGCCGAGTAAGGGTCTTGACGTGGAAAGCCGGGTGATCCGGTGCGAGGGCCGTTGCATCCGTACTCCTGGGTTCGGGACGATCCGGGGGCGGGACGGGGCGGAACGGGGCAATCCGGGGGCGGGACGGGGCGCGGGACGCCCGCCCCGCCTCCGGAAAGCCGGCTGGTGCGGTCGGCGGGACCCGGTCCGGGCGCGGCCTGAGCTAGAGACGAGGCCTGATGCCCGGGGGCGGGACCCGGCCTACGGGCGGAGCCCGGCGAGCAGGGCCGCGGTGACGGCGAAGTCGACCGGCCCGGTGTTCCAGTCGGCGTTCATCGGGCTGACGGCGATCTTCCCGGCGCTCACGGCTTCCACGTCGCTGCCCCGGGCCGGGGTCTTCAGGTCCACCGTCACGCCGACCTTCCAGGTGCCGTCGCCGGAGTCGGTGAAGTCGGCCTTCAGGAGTGCCTGCGCGTCCTGGAAGGTGGTGGCCACTCCGGCCGGAGTCCCCTTGCCGTCGGCGCCGACGACGGGGTGGTTGACGTTGAGGCCGACACCCTGGGGCAGCAGGGGGCCGGAGCGGGCCCGCGAGCGCAGCCGGTCGATCAGCTTGACCGCGAAGTCGAGCGTCGGACCCATCGCGTTGACCGTGGTGACGGGGTCGGGAGCCGCGATGCCGCCGGTGCTCAGGGCGATGGCCGGCACGCCCGCGTCCAGGGCGGCGACGGCGCCGCCGACCGTGCCGGAGTGGCTGGCGAGCGCGGCCACGTTCGGGCCGAAGTTGGTGCCCGACACGACGAGATCGGGCGCCCGGCCTTCGAACACCTCGGAGAGCCCGAAGTTCACCGAGTCGCCGGGGGTTCCGTCGACCGCCCACACCTTCGGCTCGGGGTGGCGGACGGTGAGGGACGGGGTGTTCGACGTCTTCGTACCGGCGCCGCTCTGGTTGGTCAGCGGGGCCACGATGGTGACGTCGTGCCCGGCGGCGGTCAGCCGCGCGAAGGCCAGGCGGATGCCGGGCGCGTTGTAGCCGTCGTCGTTGGTGAGCAGGATCCGCAGCGGGCCCGCGGGCACCGGTGCGGGCGCCGGCCCGCCCTGCGGCTCGGCCGCGGCGGCGGGCACCGTACCGGCGAGGGCCGGCGCGCAGAGCAGCAGGGCGGCCAACGGCAGAACTCGCTTGCGTTGCACGGAACGCTCCTTCGGAGAGGGGTGGAGAGGGGAACTGCGACCTGGGTGAGGGTGGGGAGGGGTGCTGCCCGGCGGGCTCGCGACCCTCGGCGCGAGCCCGCCGGAGTGCGGGCCGGGCCGCCGCCCGGGAGGGGCGGCCCGGAGGTCGAAGGCGACCCGGGGGCGGTGCCCCGGGGGGGCAAGGCCCCGTACGGGACCCGGGAGGGGATCAGCGCACGCTGCGGATGGGGAGGATCGCGAGGGCGCCGATCAGCGAGAGCGCTCCACCGACCAGGAACAGCGGGGTGTACCCGCCCAGGGTGGTGACCACGGCGGAGGCGACGAACGGGGCGATGATCTGGGGCCCGGCGTTCGCGATGTTCAGTACGCCCATGTCACGGGCGGCGTCCTCGGCCCGGGGCAGCACCAGGGTGACGAGCGCGGTGTCGACGGCCATGAAGCATCCGAAGGCCAGGCCGTTGAGCGCGCTGAAGACGAGCATGCCCGTCCACGTCGGACTGACGACGGGGACCACCATGACCAGCCCGGCGAGGGCCGCCGAGACGCCGACGAACACCTTGCGGCGGTTCCAGCGGTCGGACAGCAACCCGCCGACCACCGTGGAGACGGCCATCGCGACCATCGACACCGGGGTGAGGATCGCCATCGCGGCGGGCGGGGTCAGCCCCGCGGGGAGCGCGATGTGGTCGCCCAGGATGTAGAGCTGGTAGCCGACCACCGAGAAGTACCCGAGGACCATCAGGGCCCGCCCGATGAAGGCCCACCGGAAGTCGTGGTTGGCGAGCGCCGACAGGAAGGCCTTGAGCTGGGCTCCCTTGGGCGCGGCGGGCGCGTCCGGGTCGGGCTCGGCTCTCGGTACGTCCCGGCAGAAGGTGGTGAGGAGGAGCGCGGCTCCGGCGATGACCCCGCCGAAGACGAGGTAGCCGGTGCGCAGGTGCTCCGAGGTCTGGGAGGCGATCAGCACGCCGACCGTGCCGCCGATGGGCAGGCCCAGTCCCACCAGCGCGGACGCGGTACCGCGGCGGGCGGCGGGCACCCGGTCGGGCACGATCGCGGTGACGGCGGCCTGGTAGATGTTCATGGTCGCCTGGACCAGGCACCAGCCGATCCCGACGAACAGGGCGGTACTGACGCTGCCGAGGACGGCCAGGCCCACGAGCGAACCGATCGCACCGCCCAGCACCCAGGGGTTGCGGCGGCCGCTGCGGTCGGAGAGGGCACCGGCGATCGGGTTGAACGCGGTCGCGAAAATCGCGCTGATGCCGCCGATCAGGCCCAGCACGGCCACCTTGTCATCGCCGGCGATCGCCGCGATCTGGGTGGGCAGGAGGACGGAGCCGACGCCCATGTAGACGGCCATCATCGCGGAGTTCGCGACCAGCAGGAGGAGCATGAGCCCGCGTCCGCGGGTGGGTTCGGGATCCGCCGGGACGGGCGGGTCGATGATCTCGTTCGTAGCCATGACGACTCCTCGGGGGACGGAGCGGGGAGGTGGCGTGGGGGGACCGCCGGTGCGGTGCACGGGGAGGGCGGCGACGCCGAGGGCGCTGTCGCGCACGGGGGCGCCGCCGGGGGAACGCCGCACCGAGCGCGAGACGGCTGACGCGGTGCGATTGCTCGGCGCGGTGCGTGCGGTGCCCTGCGGTGCGGTGGGGTGGGGTCGGGATGCGGAGCGTTGGGGATGCGGTGCTGTGCGGAGCCCTGCGGTGCGGATGCGGAGCGGCGCCCAGCGGTGCGGTGTGGAGCGGCGCCCAGCGGCGCGGTGTGGAGCGCTGCCCAGCGGCGCGGTGGCGATGCGGAGCTATGCGGATGCGGTTGCTGTGCGGTGCCCTGCGGTGCGGATGCGGAGCAATGCCCTGCGGTGCGGATGCGGAGCGGTGCCCAGCGGTGCGGTGGCGATGCTGAGCGGAGCCCTGCTGTGCGGATGTGGAGCGGTGTGGTGCGGCGCCGTGCGGTGTGGCGCCACGCGGCCGAAACACGATGTTGTTACACGTGTCACTTCAGGTGCTTGGACACTGTGTAGCACCCGTTCCCCGGTCTCGCCAAGGGTTGGCACAGGTCTCCGTACAGATCGTGACCCCTAGACGAAGTCCAGTTCGATCACGTGTAACCAACCAAATGCGGCCTCCGGACGGGTCCACCCCGACCGAGAACCCTCTTGCCCTTGTGGCGACGGTCACGCTTCCGCAATACTCCGCACCGCACCGCCGTACCCCGGCGGACCCCACCACCCCGACACCCCGACCGCGATCCGACCCTCCCGGGGCCGGCGCATCCCGGGGCCAGGACGGCCCGGGCTGCCCGGCCACCTCCGGCTACACCCGGCGGCCCGGCTACCTCGGGGAGCTCTACCACCTCCGGCAAACCCCGGCGGCACCAGCCACCCGGCTTCCTCCAGGGGGCTCGAGCGGCCTGGCCAACTCCGGGAGCCCGAGCCCCCTGGCCACCTCCGACACCCCTGGGGGAGGCATAGGCGGCTGGGCGGCCTGGGCCAACTCAGGCGGCTCGACCAACTCGGGCGGCTGGGGCACCCTCCCTGCCCAGGCGACTCCGCCAACCGGAGCGGCCGGGAAACCCCTCGCAGCCAAGGTATGTCGGGCACTTTCGGCAGCTCAGAAGGCTCGGACAACCCGGACTACCCAGACGGCACGGCCACCTCCAGCCACCCCCGACGGCACGGGCTGCTCTGGTACCTCCGCAAGCTGGGGCGGCTCGGCTGCCTCCGGGGGGCACGGGCCGCATGGGCTGCTCGGCCGGCTGAGCCCGCTCGGCCGACTCGGGCGGTCCAGGCGACTGGGACCCCCGTCGCGGCCCGGGCACCTCCAGCAGCTCTGCCAACTGGGGCAGCTGGGAAACCCCCGGCAGCCAAGGCAGGTCGGGCACCCTCGGCAGCTCGGACGCGTCGGGCAAGCCGTGCTACTCAGGCGGCTCGGATCACTCGGGGAGCATCAGCCGGCCCGTCACCCTCCGCGGCTCGGGCCCCTGAGCCAAGTAGGCCGGCTCGGGGACCCACAGCGCGCTCGGGCAACTCGGCCGGTCCCGCCCCAACCAGGCCGACCCGGCCGGCCCGTGCCTACGGGGCCCTCCGGCTAGTCTCCGCACCTGGGGCGCGCCCGGCTGACCTGCGGGGACCCGTACTGCCTACGTCCCTGCCGCTCGAACCCGTACGGCACCCATCCATCCCCCTGACCCGTCGACCCGACCCCTTCCAGAAACCTGCACCCTCCCGCCTCCTTCCACACGCCACTTCCACTCGCCTCCGTACGTACGGCCGTCCGCTGCCACACCACTCGGCAGTGGGCGCAGACGCGCCCCCATCGGCATGCACGCCCCGCGCGCCTTCACGCCACCCCGCGCGCCTTCACGCCACCCCGCGCGCTCACCCCGTCTCCCCTGACCCCACCCCACCTCCGCGGATCCCCGTCCTCACCCCACCGCTCCCCGCCCCGCCCATCCCCGCCGCACACCGCGGCAGTGCGCGTCCGCACGCCGTCATCGGTGCAGCCGCCTCCGCCGCACGCCTCCACGAATCCCCTCCGCACGCGCCCTTCGGCGCGTCCGCTCCCTTCCGTCCCCGCGCTTCGCGCCCGTCCGCCGCCTTCCCACGCTCCCCCGTCATCCGGGGAGGCGGCCGCGAAAGGTTCCCCATGTCCGGTTTCCCCGGCTTCCCCAGTCACGCCGTCACGCCGCCTCCGATCCCCACCCGGCCGCCCCGGCGGCTCGTCCCCGCGCCTCCGCCCCGGCACGCTCTTGCCTGGGGCGCGGCACTGACCCTGCTGTCCGTGCTCATGGGACTGCTACTCCGCCTGGACGAACGGCCCTTCTTCCAGGGCCTCGACGACGCCTGGGCCGCTTCGCTGAAGGGGTCGCCCGCCGACACCGCCAGCGGGTTCGCCACGGTGCTCGACCGCCTGGGCGGGCCGCTGGGCACGGTCGTGCCGCTGCTGCTGATGGGCTGCCTGTGCATGTACGGACGCTGGCGGTCGGCGCTCTTCGTCTTCACCACGGCCGTCCTGGCCCAAATGCTCCTGGTGCTCCCGCTCAAGCAGCTGGCCGACCGGCCGCGGCCCCCGCACACCTGGACCCTGGTCAACGACGGCTCGTACCCGTCCGGCCAGGTCTTCAGCGCGGTGGCGCTGGTGATCGCGGCCGCGGTGGTGCTGTTCCCGCCGGGCGGCCGGCGCTGGTGGTGGCTGTTCGGCGCGGGCTACACCGGCGCCATGATGTGGAGCCGCACCTGGCAGCACGCCCAGTGGCTGAGCGACACCTTCGCCGGCGCCCTGGCCGCCGTGGGGGCCTGCCTGCTCCTGTGGCGGGCGTTCGCACCCCTGCTGGAGACGGAGGCGGAACGCATGGCGTCCGACACCCTCTGGGACTGACCGCCCCTGAGGACCGCGCCTTCCGAGCCCCGCCGACGGCCAGACCCGACCGGGCCGCCCCCGCCGTCCTGGCGGTCCGTACGGTCGGGCCGCCAGGACGGACCAACGGGCGCGCGGCAGACAGCAGTTTGACGACAGGTCCTAGCCGCGGCCCCCTCGAACCTGACGGTCCAGGAACTCGATCACCCGGGTTTCCGAACGGAGAACCCGGTCTCGTTGCTCAGGGGACAGCGAGGAGAAGAGGTCGGCCAGGACCCGCTTGCGCGGGATGTGGACCATGTTGCCGGAGTAGATCCTGCAACTGGAACACCAGGCGAATCCGATGCAGCGCTCGAACATCGAGGACTCGGGCGGGTAGACGCGGTACTGGTGCGAGCAGACGGACGTTCCGCAGGCGGCGCACGCTCGTCGACCCTCGTCGAGAACCGTGTTCCAGGTCCCGACCTTCCGCCAATGCTGCCGCCCGGCCGGTGCTCTTCACGTCGTCATGCCGAGCATTGTCCCTCACAGGAGTGCGCCCAGAGCGGCGTTTCCGATCGTGGTTCCGGCCCACTACGGACCATGGCCGCCTCGTGACCACCTTCACGGATTCCGCGCCTGAACCCCTGCAACCCCTTCAGCCCCTGCAACCCAGGCCGGACCTTCCAGGGCTCCCGGGTCGTCGGGCTGCCCGCGCTGCGACCCCGCACGCGCGGCTCGGCTCTCGCGCGGACCAGCTGCCGGCGGCTGCCCCTCGCCGGCCCGGAGGGCGTACGCCGACCAGCCCGGCTATTGCGAAACATTGACGGTCGCAGAATCGGCGGCATATTCTCGGCGGGTCGGCGCGCGTTCGGCGCGCGGCCCAGGAAGGATCGACTCATGGCACCCACCCCAGGACCCGATCACCCCGTGGCGCATCCGCCCTCGGGCCCGCTCCGCGGCGCGGTCGAGGACGGGCTCGCCGTCTTCCGGGCCGTGCCCTACGCCGCACCCCCGGTCGGTGAGCTGCGCTGGCGGCCCGCGCAGCCGCATCCGGGCTGGAGCGGCACCCGGGACGCGACCGCCGACGGGCCCAGCGCCCCGCAGATGCACATGGAGGGCGGCGACCCCGTCCTCGGCGGGCACGGTTCGCCGCCCTTCGACGAGGACTGCCTGACCCTCGACATCTGGACTCCCGCCGTCGACGACGCCCGGCGGCCGGTGCTGCTCTGGATCCACGGCGGCGGCTTCGTCTCCGGCTCCGGGTCACTGCCCAACTACTCCGGCGCGACCTTCTCCCGCGACGGAGACCTGGTCGTCGTCAGCATCAACTACCGCATCGGGCCGCTCGGTTACCTCTACACCGGCACCGAAGACGAGCCGGACGGCTCCGGCGCCAACCACTGGCTGACCGACCAGCTCGCCGCCCTGCGCTGGGTACGGGAGAACATCTCCGCCTTCGGCGGCGACCCGGATGCGATCACCGTCGCCGGCCAGTCGGGCGGCGCCGTGTCCACGGCCGCCCTCGCCGGGCTGCCCGAGGCCCGGGAACTGATCCGCCGGGTGATCCTGATGAGCCCGCCCTTCGGGCTGGACCTCCCCGCGCCCGGCGCCTACCGGGAGCGCACCGCCGCGTACCTGGAGCTCGCCGGGGTCAAGACCGTGGCCGAGCTGCGCGCCGTGCCCTGGCCCGAGCTGATCGGGGCCATGGGCGGGCTCTTCGCCCTGACGACGCGGTGGGGGTACTGGCCCACACCGTTCCTGCCCGTGGTCGACGGCGTCACCCTGCCCCGCCACCCCGCACAGGCCCTGCTGCACGGCGCCGCCGCGGACATCGAGGTGATGATCGGCTGGACCCGGGAGGAGGCCAACTTCGGGTTCGCACTGAACGAGGCCTACGGCGCCGCCGACCGGGAACAGGTGACCGCCCGGATCGCGGACACCTTCGGTCCCGAAGCCGCCCCCGGCGTGTACGCGGCGTACGAGCGCGCCCGGCCGGGGAGCGGACCGGCCGGCGTCCTGATGGACCTGATCACCGACGAGCTCTTCCGCGTGCCCGCCCTCCGGCTGGCCGAGGCGCGGGCCGCGGCGGGCCGTCCGGTGTGGGCCTACCAGTTCGACCTCCCCGCGGCCGCCTACGACGGCCGGCTCGGGGCCGCCCACTGCCTCGAACTGCCCTTCGCCTTCGCCAATTTCGACCAGTGGACCCACGCTCCCCTGACGGCCGGGCTCGACCCCGCGGTCCGGGACGGCCTCGCGCACACCATGCACGAGGCCTGGATCGCCTTCGTCCGCACCGGCGACCCGAACCATCCGGACATGCCGACGTGGAACCCGTACGAGAAGGACACCCGCACCACGATGCGCTTCGACTCCGTGGTCACCGCGCTCGACGACCTCGCCGGGGACTCCCTGCGCCTGCACGAGGGGGCGCTCGCCCGGCCCGAGTAGATCCGCCCCACCAGATCCACCCCACCAGATGCGCCCCACGACGTCCCCCGGGAGCGTCCCGCCCATTCGGGCGGGCCAGCGCTCCCTTGATCTAACTCGTGTAACCTTCGAAGGGAAGGCATCGGGCCGATCAAAAGGAGCGTCGATCGACGTCATGGCCAAAGACACTCCTGTTCCGGCGTCCCCGACCAGCGCCGACGTGGCCCGCCTCGCCGGGGTGTCCCGCGCCACGGTCTCCTTCGTCCTCAACGACACCCAGGGCCACCGCGTCGGCGACGCCGCCCGCGCGCGCGTCCTCGACGCCGCCCGCCAGCTCGGCTACGTACCGCACGCCGCGGCCCGGTCCCTGCGGGCCGGCCGCAGCAATCTCGTCCTGATGCCCTCGTCGATCTCCGCGGTCGGCCGCCTCGTCAGCGACTGGGTCGACGACCTGCACAGCGAGCTGGACCGGCACGGCTACACCGCCGTCCTGCACGCCGGGCGCTTCACCGATCCCCTCGACGCCGCCCGCGCCTGGGCCGAACTGCGTCCGGCGGCCGTCATCGCCCTCGACGGCGACCGCCTCACCGCGCAGGCCGCCGAGCTGCTGCGGCGCGCCGGGGTGCGGGGGCTGATCGCCTTCGCGGCCCGCCCCGTGCCGGGCGTGCACACCATCGGCTTCGACCACGCCCTCATCGGCGCCACCGCCGCCGAGCACCTGATCGCGCGCGGCAGGACCCGTATCGGCGTGGTCATGCCGCAGGAGCGCGGCCTCGGCCTGTTCGCCGAGCCGCGGCTCGCCGGCGCCGAATCCGTCGCCGCCCGCCACATGGCCACCGTGACCCCGGTGGAGCTCTCGTACACCCGGGAGTCCGCGACCGCACTGGCCCGGCGCTGGCGGAGCCTCGGGCTGGACTCCGTGTTCGCGTACAACGACGAGTACGCCGCCCTGCTCCTCCACGCGCTGCGGGCCGAGGGGATCTCCGTACCGCAGGACGTGGCGGTCGTGGGCTCCGACGACCTGGTCCTCTCCTCGCTCCAGGAACCTCCGCTGACCTCCATCCGCCTGGAACTGGCCTCGCCGGCCATGGTCGCCGACGCCGTGCACGAGCTGGTCGAAACGGGCACCACGGCGCCCGTACCCGACATAGAGGCGATCCTGGTCCGGCGCGAGACCACCTGAGCCCCTGAGGCCGCTTTACCTCCTGTGCGGCCTTGACCCGTTCGCTGTGCCCCCTCAAGCCCGTTCGCTGTGCCCCCTTGACCCGTTCGCACGCCTCCGTGCTCCGTCCGGGGCGTCCGCCCGCCTGTATGGATCAAGTCGGGAAGCCGACGGTGAGCGCGCGTGGTCGGGTGGGCTCGGCCGGTTGTGGTCCCCCGCCGGCCGGCCCCACAGCGCAGAAGGAGGAGTCCCCCGATGTCTCGTCGGCACGTTTCGGCCGTCCTCGGTCTCGTGGCGGGCGCGTTGGTGGCGGTCCCCGCCCCGGCCGCCCACGCCGCCACGGTGCACGTTCGCTGCTCGGTTCCCGATCTCGTCGCGGCCATCAACGCCGCGAACGGCTCGACCGGGCCGGACACCCTCCAGCTGGCACGCTCGTGCACGTACAAGCTGACCGCGCCGGACCCCGTGAACCCCGGCAACGGGCTGCCGGTGATCACCAGTGAGATCACCATCGACGGGCGGGGAGCCACGATCAGGCGGGACGAGCGCGGGCACGAGGTGCCGAAGTTCCGGATCCTCCTCGTCGGCCCCGCGGGAAACCTCACGCTCACCCGGACGACGATCAGCGGCGGCTTCGCCACGGACTGCCCCGCCTTCCCCGACCCCCCGGGGCTGGCCTGCGGCGGCGGCATCTCCAACACCGGCAAGATGAGCGTGACCCGCAGCAAGATCACCGACAACACGTCCCGGTCCGACGTGTTCGCCCAGGGCGGCGGTATCGACAACCCGGGCACCGGAAGCGTGAGCGAGACCGAGGTGACCGGAAACCACGTCGTCTACAGCGGCAGCGACATCGGCAGCGGCGCCGCGGGCGGTGCCATCGCCAACGACGGTCCGCTCACGGTCACCGACTCGCGGCTGACCGGGAACACGACGACCGTCACCGAGGACACCCAGAGCTTCGCGTTCGGGGCCGGCATCATCAGCTTCGCCGAGACCACGGTCGAGAACACGGTCATCAGCAAGAACCGCTCCTTCGCCCGGGGCGGGTTCGCGCGCGCCACCGTCTCCAACGGCATCCCGGCGCCGGGCAGGATGACCATCAGCGGCGGCTCCATCACGGACAACACCTCGGACGCACCGAACGGTGTCGCCCAGGGCGCCGGCATCGCCAACAACGCGCTGATGACCGTGAGCGGCGTGAAGATCAGCGGCAACCGGGCCATCGCCGAGAACGGCACGGCCCGCGGCGGCGGTGTCCGCGTGGGCCCCTTCGGCACCCTCGACCTGACCGACAGCCACATCACCGGCAACACCGCGGAGGCGGCGGGCGGCACGGCTCAGGGCGGCGGCCTCGACAACCCCCACGGCGGCAGCCTGACGGCCAAGCGCAACGAGGTCCTGCGCAACACGGTCACCGCGAAGAACGGCACCGCGCAGGGCGGTGGGCTCTACCACGCCGGGGGCCCCGAGGGGCTGGGCCGCACGACGCTGGAGCAGAACACCCTCACCAACAACCGGGCGGGTGACGGCGGCGGCATCTTCAAGGCGTCCGACGGCCTCGCCCTGAACGGCGACGAGGTCCGCGCCAACCGGCCGAACAACTGCAGCCCGGCCGGCACGGTCCCCGGCTGCACCGGCTGACGGATCCCTCAGGACGGCACCGGCGGCGGGCGCTCCGAAACACGGGGGCGCCCGCCGCCGGTGCCGTCCTTTCGCGGCTGGGCCGGACCTCAGACGCCCAGGTGGCGGGCGAGGAAGGCCACGCTGTCGGCGACGATGCGGCCGATGTCGGGCGAGCCGAGGAAGATGTGGTCGGCGCCTTCCACGGGGGTCAGGACGACCTCGCCCCCGGCCTTCACGAGGGCCGCGGCGAGTTCCTCGCTCTGGCTGTACGGGACCAGTCCGTCAAGGGTTCCGTGCACCAGGAGGAACGGCGGCGGCTCGGAGCCCTCGACCGCGTACGTGACCGGGCTCGCGGCCCGCGCCAGCTCCGGGCTCTCGGCGACGGACGCGCCGAGGAGGGCTTCGTACGGGTCGGGGAACTCGACTCCGCCGGGCAGCGGCGGGAACGCCGGCATGGGGTGCTCGGAGAGGGTGACCAGGTCGGAGACCCCGTACCAGTCGACGACGGCGTTGACGGCGGTGTCGCCGGTGCCCACTCCGTGCGTGCCTTCCAGCGCCGCGGCGTCCGGGGTGTCGGCGCCGACGACCCCGGCGAGGGCCGCCAGGTGGCCGCCGGCGGACTCGCCCCAGACCCCGATCCGGTCCGGGTCGACGCCCAGCACGGAGGCGAACCGCCGGACGTAGCGGATCGCGGCCTTCACGTCGTGCAGCTGGGCCGGGAAGGGGGCCTCCAGGCTGTGCCGGTAGTCGATGGAGACGAGGGCCAGCCCCGCAGCCAGGACCGACCCGTGCAGCAGCTCGACGGGCACGGTCGGCGGCGGATAGCGCCGGTCGCCGTCCAGCCAGCCGCCGCCGTGGATCCAGACCACCGCCGGGAAGGGCCCGTCACCCGCGGGCACCTGCACGTCGAGCAGCCGGGGGCGGTAGCCGGGCGAGGTCGCGTAGGTGATCCCCTCGAAGCGGCGGCCCCCGTACGCGTCCACGACGGCGGACACGGGGGTCCGGAACGGAGGCGGCGGCCAGGTCATGTCCGCCGTATCGATCGCGGCGGGGGGCGATTGCGTCATTGCGGCCCTTCCAATCTTCTCGGCCCGGGGGCCGACGGGTCCAGATGCGGGTCTGCGGGTCCGGCCAGAGCCGCGCGAGCAGGACGGACAAAGCTTCGTAACGTATGTCCGAAATGCTTGCGCGGGCCGGGGAGGACCCTTAGCGTGTTACACGTGTAATCACGACTCTAGCGACGCGTTTCCGCAGACCACAAGAGCACGGGCAGTCCCAGTTCCCCGGCAGTTACACGAGCCACCGCGCGAATGTCGTCGCCTTC
Source organism: Streptomyces sp. GL_141 (assembly GCF_057834385.1). Classification (NCBI taxonomy): domain Bacteria; kingdom Bacillati; phylum Actinomycetota; class Actinomycetes; order Kitasatosporales; family Streptomycetaceae; genus Streptomyces; species Streptomyces sp. GL_141. The sequence goes on along the minus strand of NZ_CM174402.1, from coordinate 8,358,439 downwards.
CCCCCACGGGAGCACGCCATGCTCACCTCCACACCCCCCGCCATCCGACCCGCCGCCGACCCGGACACCCCAGCCGCCCCGGCCGCCCCGGACACCCCGACCTCCGCAGCCGCCACGGCCGCCGCGACGTCCGCGGCCTCCGCCCGGGCCCGCGGCTTCGGCCGCTGGGCCGCCGAGCCCACCGCGGCGACGGTCCCCCTGATCCGCTCCCGCGTGCGCTCGGTGCTCGAGGGCTGGGAAGTCGCCGCCGAGACGGCGGACGTCCTGCTGCTGGCCGTGAGCGAGCTGGCCGGGAACGTCGTCCTGCACGCCGCCGGCGCGGGCCGCCTGCGCGTCGAGGTCTCCCTGCGAGGGGGATGGCTCCAGCTGGAGGTCGCCGACGGCGCCCCTTCGCTGCCGCGGCTGCCGCACCCGCGGGACGAAGTGGACCAGGACGCCGAGAACGGGCGCGGCCTGCTGATCGTGCACCTGATGGCCACCGAGGCGGGCGGTCAACTAAGCGTCTGGGCGGATGAGTTCGGCAAATCCGTACGGGTGCGCGTACCGGCCGCCTGACGCCCGGATCGGCACGCGCATCGCCCCGGAGCGGGGGCCCCGAGGGGCCGAGAGGGGCCATCCGAGAGGCACCGGGAGCGCGCCGGAGAAGCGATCCGCCTCACAGAAATATGGCGAGGAATTGACGCCCGCCAATTTATCGAGATACTTGCCCCATCTCCCCTGCTGCTCCCTGATTGAGGTGCCGCCCCATGGAGCTCTCCCCTTCGGCGCACGCCGACACCTTCTGCCGCGACCGGCTTCCGCCGTTCGACCTCTGGCCCGAACTCCACTTCGATCTCCCGGAGTTGGACTACCCGGACCGGCTCAACTGCGCCCACAGCCTCCTCGACGACGCCGTCGAGCGCTGGGGACCCGACCGCCCCTGCCTGCTGACCACCGAAGAGCGCTGGACGTACGGCGAGCTGCAACACCGCGCCAACCAGGTCGCCCAGGTGCTCACCGAGGACCTGGGCCTGCTCCCCGGGAACCGCGTGCTGCTGCGCGGCCCGAACAACCCCTGGCTCGTCGCCGCCTGGTTCGGCGTGCTCAAGGCCGGCGGAGTGGCCGTCACCACGGTGCCGCTGCTGCGCGCCGCCGAGCTCGCCTCCCTGTGCCAGATCAGCCGCCCCGCCGTCGCCCTCTGCGACCACCGCTACCTCGCGGAAATCGAAGGAGCCGCGGCCGCCGCGGCCCACGGCGACGGCTCCGCCGAATTCGCCGCCCCGCGGGTGATCGCGTACGGCGGCCCCGGCGAGGACGACCTCGCCGTCCGCTGCTCGTCCAAGACCGGTGCCTTCACCACCGTGGACACGGCCGCGGACGACGTGGCCCTGATCGCCTTCACCTCCGGCACCACCGGGCGGCCCAAGGCGACCCTGCACTTCCACCGGGACGTGCTCGCCAACGCCGACACCTTCTCCCGGCACGTCCTGCGGCCGCGGTCCGACGACGTGTTCACCGGAACCCCGCCGCTCGCCTTCACCTTCGGGCTCGGCGGTCTGGTGGTCTTCCCGCTGCGGGTCGGGGCCGCCACCCTGCTCGTCGAGACCGCGACGCCGGGGCAGCTCGCCGACCTGGTCGCCGAGCACGGCGTGACCGTCCTGTTCACCGCACCCACCGCCTACCGCGCGATCCTGGCCGCGGGCGCCGCCGGCCGGCTGGCCGGGCTGCGCCGCTGCGTGTCGGCGGGCGAGCCCCTGCCCGCCGCCGTGTGGGAGGAGTTCCACGCCGCCACCGGGCTGCGCATCATCGACGGCATCGGCGCCACCGAGATGCTGCACGTGTTCATCTCTGCGGCCGACGGGGACATCCGCCCCGGCTCCACGGGCCGGCCCGTCCCGGGCTACCGGGCCGCGGTGGTGGACGCGAACGGGGTGCCCGTTCCCGACGGGCAGCCCGGCCTCCTGGCCGTCACCGGACCCACCGGCTGCCGCTACCTGGACGACCCGCGGCAGTCCACGTACGTCCGCGACGGCTGGAACATCACGGGCGACACCTACATCCGCGATGCCGAGGGCTACTTCTGGTACGTGGCCCGCAGCGACGACATGATCGTCTCCTCGGGCTACAACATCGCGGGGCCCGAGGTCGAGAAGGCGCTCGCCGACCACCCGTACGTGGCCGACTGCGGTGTCGTCGGGGTCCCCGACGAGCGGCGCGGCATGCTCGTCAAGGCGTACGTGGTCCTGCGCGCGGGCGTCCCGGCCGCCCCGGAGACCGTCCGCGAGCTCCAGGAGCACGTCAAGGCGGCCATCGCCCCCTTCAAGTACCCGCGTGCGGTGGAGTTCGTCACCGAGCTCCCCCGGACGGAGACCGGCAAGCTCCGGCGCGGCGAACTCCGCGCCCGCGGAGAGGAACCGGCCGAAGCCGCCCCCACCGCCGCGGCCCCGGACGACGGCGGGTGCGCCGCAGGGTGCCCCGAGGCACAGGTGCCGCACCTGCCCAGCGTCGTCGTCGAGCGCCGGGTCGAGTGGACCGACACCGACGCGGCGGGCCACTACCACCACTCCACCGTGATCCGCTGGGTCGAGGCGGCCGAGGCCGTGCTGCTGCGCCGTCTGGGCCTGTCGCACCTCTTCGGCAGCACGCCCCGGGTCCACTTCGAGGCCGACTACCGGGCCCGGCTCTGGTTCGGCGAGGCCGTGCGGACCGAGCTGCGGGTCACCAAGGTCGGCGCGAGCTCCCTCCACTACGCCTTCACCGTCCGCGGCGAGCCGGGCCCAGGCGGTACGGCGAGTCCGGACCGTACAGACGGCACCACGGACCGTACGGACGGCACAGATGGCACGGACGGCACGGTGGCCGCCACCGGCCGCATGGTCATCGCCCACTCCGCCGCCCGCGCGACCGGGACCACCCCCTGGCCGGCCGAGGTCCGCGAGGTCCTCACGAAGGCCGGACGGCAGGCCCCCGAACTGATCGAGAACAACCGAGGAGGCGCCCCGTGCGCATAGCAGTCATCGGAGGCGGGCCGGGCGGCCTGTACTTCGCCGCCCTGGCCAAGCAGATCTCCCCGCACTGGGAGGTGACCGTCTGGGAGCGCAACGCCCCCGACGACACCTTCGGCTTCGGGGTCGTCTTCTCCGACGAGACCCTCGACGGCATCGCCCAGGCCGATCCCTCCGTCCACGCCGCGATGTCGGCGGAGTTCGCCCGCTGGAGCGACATCGACGTGCGCCACCGCGGCCGGACCCTCACGTCCGGCGGGCACGGTTTCGCCGCTCTGGGCCGCCGCCGGCTGCTGCAGATCCTCCAGGAGCGCTGCGCCGCCCTGGAGGTGGACGTCCGCTACCGCACGCAGGCTCCCGCGCCGGAGCAACTGGCCGCCGAATACGACCTGGTGGTCGCCTGCGACGGCGTGCGCTCGGCCACCCGGGCCGCCTACGCCGACACCTTCGGCGCCGATCTCGACGAGCGCCCGGGCCGCTACATGTGGCTGGGCACCGACAAGGTCTTCGAGGCCTTCACCTTCATCGTCGAGGAGCGGGACTTCGGCACCCTCCAGGTGCACGCGTACCCGTACGACGACACCCGCTCCACCTTCATCGTGGAGATGGACGAGGACACCTGGCAGCGCGGCGGCTTCGCCGGGTCGGCCGGCGTCGACCTCGCGCCCGGCGCCAGTGACGAGGAGGGGATCCGCCGCTGCGAGGAGATCCTCGCCGGGCACCTGGACGGCCACCGGCTCATCCCCAACAACTCCAAGTGGCTGCGCTTCACCACCGTGCGCAACCGCACCTGGCGCCGCGGCAACACCGTGCTGCTCGGGGACGCCGCGCACACGGCCCACTTCTCCATCGGGTCCGGCACCAAGCTCGCCATGGAGGACGCCCTCGCGCTGGCCGCCTGTCTGCACGAACACCCCGACGTGGAGAGCGCGCTGGCCGCCTACGAGGGCGAGCGCAGGCCGGTGGTGGAGTCCACGCAGCGGGCGGCGCAGGCCAGCCTGGAGTGGTTCGAGAACATCGACCGGTACACCGGCCAGGACCCGCACCAGTTCGCCTTCAACCTGCTGACCCGCAGCCGCCGGGTCACCTACGACAACCTGCGGGTGCGCGACGAGGAGTTCACCACCGCCGTCAACAGCTCCGCGCCGGTCCCGCCCATGTTCCGGCCCTTCCGGCTCGGCGGCCTGCGCCTGCGCAACCGGATCGTCGTTCCCCCCATGGCCCTGTCCACGGCCACCGAGGGAGTGCCGGGCGACTTCGACCTCGTCCACCTGGGCACCCAGTCCCTCGGCGGCGCGGCCCTGGTCATCGCCGGGATGACGGCGGTGAGCGCCGACGGCCGGACCGACGCGGGCTGCCCCGGGCTGTGGACCGACGAGCAGGAGGCCGCCTGGCGGCGGATCACCTCCTTCGCGCACGGCCAGTCCGACACCTGCCTCGGCATCCAGCTCACCCACGCGGGCCGGCGGGCCGCCGGGGGGCCGCTCCTGGCCGCTTCCCCGCTGCCCTGGAACGAGGACGGCCCGGTCCCCCGCGAGGCGACCCGCGCCGATATGGACCTGGTCGTACGGGACTTCGTGCGCGCGGCCGAGCGCGCCGACCGGGCCGGCTTCGACGTCCTGGAACTCCAGTACGGGCACGGCCATTTGATGTCCGGGTTCCTCTCCCCGCTGACCAACCGGCGCACCGACGAGTACGGCGGACCGGTCGCGGACCGGCTGCGCTTCCCGCTCGAAGTGCTGGGCGCGGTACGGGCGGTCTGGCCGGCCGGAAAGGCCCTCCTGGTCCGCGTCTCGGCCGCCGACTGGGCCGAGGGGGGCCTCGACGAGGTGGACGCCGTGCACATCGCGCGCGCCCTGGCCGCGGCGGGGGCCGACGCGATCGACGTCTCGACCGGTGAGGTCGTCGCCCACGAGCGGCCGCCCTTCGGCCGCAGCTACCAGACCCCGTACGCGGACCTGATCCGCAACACCACCGGGGTGGCCACCATCGCCGTCGGTGCGATCTCCACCTACGACGACGTGAACTCCGTGATCCTGGCGGGCCGCGCCGACCTGTGCGCGGTGGGCCGCGCCCAGCTCCACGACCCCCTGTGGACCCTGCACGCGGCCGTGGCCCAGGGGTACCGCGGACCGGCCGCCCCGTGGGCCCGGTCCTGGCGGGCCGGCAGCGCGCGGCCGCCGGCGGCGCGCACCGACCGGGTGCCGCCGCGCCTCGAACTGCTGCGGCAGCCCGCCGCACCGGTGCACCAGCGATGGCTGCCGCGCGTCGCCGCGCCGGCCCTCTGAACGGAACGGCCGAGACCTCATGGAGACCCGTCACACCCGCCACACCCGCTCCCCGAACGACCTGCCCCGTTTCATCGCGGCCGCCGTCCAGGCCGCTCCCGTCTACCTCGATCCCGCCGCCACCGTCGACAAGGCCGTCGCCCTGATCGCGGAGGCCGCCGGGAAGGGCGCCGAACTCGTCGTCTTCCCCGAGGCGTTCGTCCCCGGTTACCCGTACTGGAACTGGACGATGAACCCGGTCCAGGGCTCGCCCTGGTTCGAGCGCCTCCAGCGTGCGTCCATCGACGTCCCGGGCCCGCACGTCGACACCCTGCGCGCGGCGGCCCGCCAGTACGGGGTCGTACTGGTCATCGGTGTCAACGAGCGCGCCCCGCACAGCCTGGGCGTGCTCTACAACACGCTGCTGACCATCGGCCCCGACGGCGAACTGCTCGGTGTGCACCGTAAGTTGGTGCCGACCTGGGCGGAGAAGCTCACCTGGACCGGCGGCGACGGAAGTTCCCTGCGCGTCCACCAGACCCCCGTCGGCCCGGTCGGCGCCCTCGCGTGCGGGGAGAACACCAACACCCTGGCGCGGTTCACGCTCCTGGCCCAGGGCGAACTGGTGCACGCGGCCTGCTACATCGCCCTGCCGGTGGCTCCGACCGACTACGACATGGCCGAGGCCATCGCCGTCCGTACCGCGGCCCACAGCTTCGAGGGGAAGGTCTTCTCCGTCGTCGCCTGCTCCACCGTCTCCCCCGAGATCGTCGACGCGGTCGCAGGCGAGGACGAGGCGGTCCGGGCCCTGTTCGCCCGGCCGCGCAGCGCCCTGTCGGGCATCTTCGGGCCCGACGGCCGCCCGGTCACGGAGCCGCTCGTCGACGTCGAGGGCATCGTCTACGCCGAGATCGACCTGAACCGGTGCATCCAGCCCAAGCAGATGCACGACATCACCGGGCACTACAACCGCTTCGACGTCTTCCGTCTCGAAGTGGACAACCGGCCCCGCACGCCGGTCACTTTCACCGTCCCGCAGTCCGTCCCGCTGGTCGTTCCGCAATCCGCTCCGCTGCCCGTCCCGCAGTCCGTTCCGCCCACCGCCACCACCCCCGAGGAGGACGCATGACCACCGACCAGGACGACACCGCACTGGGCCGCGCCCGGGTCTCCGACACCCCCGAACTCACCGCCTATTACGGCGAGCTCGAAGCCCTGGAGGCGGGGGCGCTGTGGACGGTGGCCAATGACATCGAGCCCTGGTACCCGCAGCCCAAGTCCGTTCCCGTGCTGTGGCGTTACGAGGAGCTGCGGCCCCTCGTGCACAAGGCCCTCGGCCTCGTCAGGGCCGACGACGCGGGCCGCCGCGTCGTGATGCTGGTCAACCCCGGCCGCAGGGACGTCAGTGCCGCCGCCGGACTCCTCTACACCGGCCTGCAGATCATGGGCCCCGGCGAGGCCATGACCGCCCACCGCCACCAGGCCGCGGCGCTGCGCTTCGTGCACGAGGGCACCGGGGCGTGGACGATCGTGGACGGCCAGAAGCTGAAGGTGGGCCCGCGCGACTTCGCGATCACCCCGAACGGCACCTGGCACGAGCACGGCAACGATGCCGCCGACGCCCCGGTGATCTGGCAGGACGGCCTCGACATCCCGCTGGTCAACGCCCTGGACGCCGGGTTCTACGAGGTGCACCCCGAGCTGCACCAGAAGCCCGGGAAGGTGGTGAACTCCTCGGTCCTGACCTACGCCGCGAACCTGCTCCCGTACGGCTCCGAGAAGTGGAGCCGCCCCTACTCCCCGCTGCTGGCCTACCCCTGGGAGCAGACCTACGAGGCCCTGCTCGGCCTGGCCTCGGCCACCGGGGGTTCCCCGTACGACGGGGTCATCGCGGAGTACACCAACCCGGTGACCGGCGGCTCGGTGATGCCCACGATGAGCGCCCACATGCAGCTGCTGCGCCCGGGCCAGGCCACGCTGGCCCACCGCCACACCGGGTCGGTGATCTACACGGCGGCCAAGGGGCGCGGTGTGTCGGTGATCGCCGGGCAGCGCTTCGAGTGGAAGCAGGGCGACGTGTTCTGCGTGCCGTCCTGGGCCTGGCACGAGCACCGCAACCTCGACCCGTCCGAGGACGCCTGCCTGTTCTCCTTCAACGATTTCCCCGTCATGCGGTCCCTCGGCTTCCACCGCGAAGAGGCGTACCCGGACAACGGCGGGCACCAGCCCGCCTCCTGAGCCGCGCCGCCGCACCGGACCGCCGGCCCTGACACCGGTCCCGGTGCGGCGGCGCACCCCGCGCCGCCGCTCTTCCTCTCCTTCCCCTCACCTCTCCCCCTTAGGAGCCCCCGATGCGCCTGGTGACCTACACGACCGCGCCGATGACCGGCACCGCCGACCGCCTGGGCGCCCAGGTCGACGGCCTGGTGTACGACCTCGCGGCCCTCGCCCTGCACGCGGGCGTCGAGCTGCCCGCCGACCTGCTCTCCTTCGTCCGGGCCGGCGCCCCCGCCCGCGAGGCGGCCGCCCGCCTGCTGGCGGGCGACCCCGCGGACCGGCCCGCCGGGGCCGTCCACCGGCTGGAGGACGTCACCCTGCGCGCGCCACTGCGCCCCGGCAAGATCATCGGGGTCGGGCTGAACTACGTGGAGCACGTGGAGGAGTCCAGCCGGAGCCTGGACACCGACAAGGACCTGCCGCCGCGTCCGGTGCTCTTCAGCAAGCCCGCCACCGCCGTCACCGGCCCCGGGTCGCCGATCCTGCACAACGCCGACCTCACGACGCAGCTCGACTGGGAGTGCGAGCTCGCCGTGGTCATCGGTACGACCGCCTTCCGGGTGACCGAGGAGGAGGCGTACGGCCACATCTTCGGGTACAGCATCGTCAACGACATCAGCGCCCGCGACCAGCGCCGGTCGGGCCAGTGGTTCTTCTCCAAGGGCCAGGACTCCTACGCCCCCTTCGGCCCGGCCGTGGTCACCGCGGACGAGGTCCCGGACCCGATGGACCTCGACCTCGAACTGCGGGTGAACGGGGTCACCAAGCAGAAGTCCAACACCCGCCACATGCTGTTCCCCATCGCCCGGCTCATCGCCGACATCAGCTCGGGGGTGACGCTGGAGCCCGGCGACGTCATCGCGACCGGCTCCCCCTCCGGCGTCGGGGCCGGCATGGTCCCGCCGGAGTTCCTCGTGCCCGGCGACACCGTGGAGGCCACCGTCGAGATCATGGGCACCCTCGCCAACCCGGTCGTCGACGCCCGCTGATCCGGCCGGACCCGCCCCGACACCCGCGACACCCCCGCCAGAGACCCGAGGAGCACCCGTGCCGCCCCGTACCTACCGCATCGGCCAGATCGTGCCGAGTTCGAACGTCACCATGGAGACCGAGGTCCCCGCGATCCTGCGCGCCCGCATGGAGATCGCGCCCGACGACCGCTTCACCTTCCACTCCAGCCGTATGCGCATGACCCATGTGACGCCGGAGCAGCTCAAGGCGATGGACGCCGATTCCGACCGCTGCGCCGTGGAACTCTCGGACGCGCGGGTGGACGTACTCGGCTACGCCTGTCTGGTCGCCATCATGAGCATGGGGCTCGGCTACCACCGTGCCTCCGAGGAACGCCTGCACACGCGCACCGTGGAGAACGGTGCCCCCGCTCCCGTGGTCACGAGCGCGGGCGCCCTGGTCCACGGGCTGCAGACCATGGGCGCCAAGAAGGTGGCCCTGCTGGCCCCCTACATGCGCCCGCTCACGCAGACCGTCGTCGACTACCTCACCCACGAGGGCATCGAGGTCCTCGACTTCCAGGCCCTGGAGATCCCGAACAACCTCGACGTGGCCGCCCACGACCCCGCCAGGCTCCCCGGCCTGGCCCGCGCCCTGGACTACGCCGACGCGGACGCGGTCGTGCTGTCGGCCTGCGTGCAGATGCCCTCGCTCGGCGCCATCGAGGAGGCCGAGCAGCTGCTCGGCAAGCCGGTGGTGTCCGCGGCTGTCTGCACCGCCCACCAGATGCTGCGCGCCCTCGACCTGGCGGCCGTCGCCCCCGGCGCCGGCCACCTCCTCTCCGGGGCGTACGCGCAGGCCCCCCTGCACCCGGGGACACCGACCGCGGGGTGACCGGAGGCGACCCGGCCGCCGCCCCTCGATAGGATCACCACCCCACACCACGGGAAGGTGATCATGTCGGACAGCCCCCTCAGGCCCAGCTCGTTGATCAGTACGGTCTACGGGGCCTTCGTGCGCGGGAGCGGCGGCTGGATCTCCGTCGCCGACCTGATCACGCTCATGTCGGAACTCGGCGTCGAGAGCCAGGCGGTGCGCTCGGCCATCTCCCGGCTCAAGAAGAAGGGCGTCCTCGAACCGGAGCGCCGCGGAGCCACCGGGTACCGGCTCAGTCCGGCCGTGCACCCCGTCTTCGACGCCGGTGACCGGCGCATCTTCGCCAGCCTCGAACCGGCGGACCTCGCGGACGGCTGGGCCATGGCCGTCTTCTCCGTACCGGAGTCCGAGCGCTCCCACCGCTACCAGCTGCGCACCAGGCTGACCTGGCTCGGCTTCGGCAACATCGCTCCCGGCGTGTGGCTCGCGCCGGGCCGGCTCCTGGAGGACGCCCGCGACATGCTCGTCCGGCTCGGACTGAGCGAGTACGTCCACCTGTTCGCCGCCGCCGACTACGCCGCGTTCAGCGACCTGCCGGAGGCCGTGAGTTCCTGGTGGGACTTCCCCGCGATCCAGGCCCAGTACGCCACCTTCACGGGCGCGTACGCACCGGTCGCCGCGAAGCTCGCCCTCCAGGACGGCATCGACGCCGCCGAGGCCTTCCGCCACTACGTGCCGATGCTCACCGAGTGGCGCCGGCTGCCCTACCTCGACCCGGGCCTGCCCGCCGAGCTGCTCCCCGCCGACTGGAACGCCGTGGGCGCCCGGCAGGTCTTCCAGCAACTGCACGAGGTCCTGGCGGGACCGGGCCTGCGGCACGTCCAGGACGTGACGGGTCCTTCCGAGGGGCGCACCACCTGAGGGAGCGCTCCCTCATGACGACTCGCGGACCACGAGGTCGTTCGGCATGACCACCCGGTCCCTGGAGCCGCCCTCGATCAGGCCCAGGAGCAGCCGCACCGTGGCCGTGGCCTGATCGGCCATGGGACTGCGCACGGAGGTGAGGGCGGGCACGGTGTAGGCGGCGGCCTCGATGTCGTCGAAGCCGACGACGGCCACGTCCTCGGGGACCCGCAGGCCCACCTGCCGCAGGGTCCGCAGGGCGCCGATGGCCATCAGGTCGTTGGCCGCGAACACCGCGTCCAGCTCCGGGTCGTCCTCCAGCAGCTGCCGCATGGCCTCGGCTCCGGAGGCCCGGGTGAAATCGCCCAGTGCCACGATGGACCGGCGGCCGGTGTCGCGCAGGGCGGCGCGGTAGCCGTCGAGGCGCTCGCGGGCCTCGAAGAGGTCCAGTGGTCCGGTGATGGTGGCGATGCGGCGCCGGCCCCGTTCCAGGAGGTGGCGTACGGCGAGCGCGGCGCCGGCCGCGTTGTCCAGTTCCACGTACGGCACGTCCCGCGCGCAGGTGCGGTTGAACGAGGCGACCGGCAGGCCCGTCCTGGCCAGGGCGGCGGGCAGGGGATCCGTGCCGTGCAGGGCGACGAGCATGACCCCGTCCACGTGTCCGCCGGCCACGTACTCCTCGACCCGGGCCCGGCTCCGGTCGGATTCGGCGAGCATGAGCACGACCTGTTTCCCGGCGGCCTCCAGCTCCCTGCTGACGGCGCGGACCACGGTGGAGAAGAGGGGGTCGTCGGAGACCACGCCCTGGGGAGGGTCGGAGACGACCACGGCCACCGCGTGGGTCCGGCGGGTGACGAGGTTGCGGGCGGCGGCGTTGGGCACGTAGCCCAGTTCGCGGACGGCGCGCATGACGACCTCGCGGATCTCGGGCGCGACCGTGGCCTCCCCGTTGACGACACGGGAGACGCTCGATCGGGACACGCCCGCGCGGGCGGCGACCACTTCCAGCGTGGGTCTTCTCATACCGGCCCGTTCCGTTCGGCGGCGCCGCCGCCGCCGGGTCGGACGGACGGCCCGCGGGGGAGCGTTCTCCCGCGATGGTGGACCGGAGCCTGATCGACTGTCAACAGACCGTGCTGTGTTGTGCATTGTCCGTCGGTGAGGGCCGGGCTGTCGACGGTGCGGGATCCTCCCTGGTCAGCACGGTTCACCGCGAGGTCCGCGGGTGCCGAGAGAACGCTCCATCAGGGGACGAACCGAAGTCGCCCGTATGTCGGCCTGATGACGGGACACCTTGACAGCCCTGGGGGGCCGCCCCATCCTCACCCCTCAGGGAGCGCTCCCCCACTCTTCCTCTCCGACTCTCGCACCCCTCCCCGCTGTTCCCCCACGTTTCCTGGAGCCGCCGTGCCTCCGTCGCTGCGCCGCCTCGGCTTACTCGTCGCCGTCGCCCTCACCCTCCTCACCTTCAGCACCCTCCCCGCCTCCCCCGCCCGCGCCGCCGAAACGCTGCTGTCGCAGGGCAGATCCGTCACCGTCTCCGGCAGCGAGCCCGGCTACAGCCCCGCGAGCGCCGTCGACGGGAATGCCGGCACCCGCTGGTCCAGCGCCTTCGCGGACCCGCAGTGGATCCAGGTGGACCTGGGCTCCGCGGCCACGATCACCCGGGTCTCCCTCGCCTGGGAGGCCGCGTACGCCAAGGCCTTCCAGATCCAGGTCTCGGACGACGCCGCGAACTGGACCACGCTCTACGGGACGACCGCCGGCGCGGGCGGCACCCAGAACCTGACCGTCTCCGGCACCGGCCGCTACGTCCGGATGTACGGGACCCAGCGCGCCACCGGATACGGCTACTCCCTCTGGGAGTTCCAGGTCTACGGGACCCCGGGCACCGGGGGCGGCGGGGACGCGCTGCTCTCCTACGGCAGGACCGGCGCGGCCTCCTCCTCGCAGGCCGACGGGAACTGCTGGGAATGCACCCCGGCCAGGGCCTTCGACCGCGACCCCGCCTCCCGCTGGGCGACCAGCCCCGCCACCGGCTGGACGGATCCCGGCTGGATCTCCGTGGACCTCGGCGCGCCCGCGCAGATCAGCAAGGTGGTCCTCCAGTGGGACCCGGCCCACGCCAAGTCCTTCCAGATCCAGGTCTCCCCGGACGGGAACACCTGGACCCCGGTCTACTCCACGACGGCGGGCACGGGCTTCAAGCAGACCCTGACCGTCTCGGGCTCCGGGCGGTACGTGCGGATGTACGGCACCGAGCGCGCGACCCCGTACGGATACTCCCTGTGGGAGTTCCAGGTGTACGGCACCGGCGGCGCGCCGGTGACTCCCCCGCCGCTCCCGCCGGACCCCGCGAACCCGCCGCGGCTGGTGTGGAGCGACGAGTTCGACGGCCCCGCGGCCGGCAAGCCCGACGCGGCCAAGTGGCGGGCGGACCCGGGCACCGGGCAGAACGGCGAGCTGGAGTACTACACCGACCACCGCAACGCCGCGACGGACGGTGCGGGCCACCTCGTCATGGAGGCCCGCAAGGAGGCCACGCCCGGCCAGGGCTGCCCGCCCGACCCGCTGACCGGCAGCACCACCTGCCAGTACACCTCGGCGCGGATGAACACCGGGGCCACGTTCCAGTTCACGTACGGGCGCGTCGAGGCCCGGATCAAGGTCCCCGAGGGCAACGGGCTGTGGCCGGCGTTCTGGATGATGGGCGGCGACTTCCTGACCGGGCGGCCGTGGCCGTACAACGGCGAGATCGACATCATGGAGGTCCTCGGCAAGGACGTGAAGACCTCGTACTCCACCGTCCACGCGCCCGCCTACAACGGCGGCGGCGGGATCGGCGCCCCCTACAAGCTGCCCCAGGACGCGGACTTCTCCGACGACTACCACGTCTGGGCCGCCGACTGGAACAGCAAGGGCATCGTCTACAGCCTGGACGGGCGGACCGTCTTCACGCTCGACAAGGAGCAGGTGGAGCGCACCCGCGGGCCGTGGGTCTTCGACCACCCCCACTACATGATCCTCAACCTCGCGGTGGGCGGTGACTGGCCCGGCCCGACGGACGCCACGACGCCGTTCCCGGCCCGGATGCTCGTCGACTACGTGCGCGTCTACCAGTGAAAGGAATCACCATGCGAAAACCCCGGTTCACGCTCCGCGCCCTCCTCGCGGGCGCCCTGGCCACCGCCTTGGCCGCGAGCCTCGGAGCCACCGTGACCAGCGCGCCCGCGAGGGCCGCCGACACCGTCCTCGTGCAGGCCGAGGCCTACGCGGCGCAGTCCGGCGTCCAGCTCGAAACGACCGGCGACACGGGCGGCGGCCAGAACGCCGCGTACCTGGCCGACGGCGACTGGATGCGCTTCGACAACGTCGACCTGGGCGCCTCCGGCCCGCTGACCGTCTCGGCCCGGGTGGCCTCCGCGGTCGGAGGACCGGGCGCCGTCGAGCTGCGGACGGGATCGACGACAGGACCGCTGCTCGCGCAGTTCGAGATCACCCCCACCGGCGGCTGGCAGAGCTGGTCGACGCGGACCGCCGATGTCGCCGCGCATCCCGCGGGTCCCCAGTCGGTGTTCGCGGTCCTGCGCGGCAGCGGGGCCGGGGACTTCGTGAATGTCAACTGGTTCTCTTTCGCGGCCGGTTCCTCTCCGGGCTGGGTCAAGGTCGACCAGGCGAAGTGGGACGCGCAGCTGGCCGGGTTCCGTGCGATGACCCCCGCGCCGGTGCCGGCGAACGCCGTCCGGGTGCCGGAGTTCAACGCCACCTGCGTCTACAGCCATTCCAAGCCCGACGACCCGATCGTGGCCCCGGGCCTGCCCGGCGCGTCCCACATGCACAGCTTCTTCGGCAACCGCAGCACGGACGCCTTCAGCACCGCGGAGTCCCTGGCCGCGCACACCGCGACGAGCTGCACCCCCGCCAAGGACCTCTCCAGCTACTGGATACCGACCCTCTACGAGCGCGGCAGGGCCGTGGAACCCGAGGGCATGATCGTCTACTACGGGTCCCGGTTGCCGGACCCCACGGCGACGGTGCCGTTCCCGCAGGGCTTCCGGATGATCGCGGGCAACGCCAAGTCGCAGGTGCCCACTCCGGCCGGTTCGGTCAACCAGTTCTGGTGCGCGGGCGAAGGCGGCGAGATCGGGCGCAGCGCCGACGACAACTGGCCGGTGTGCGCGCCGAACGCCAAGCTCGTCTACCAGCTCGTCTTCCCGGACTGCTGGGACGGCAAGCACCTGGACAGCCCCGACCACAAGTCGCACGTGTCCTTCACCACCGTGGGCGGCAAGTGCTCCGGCGCCTACCCCGTGGCCATCCCCTCCGTCTCCTTCGTGATCGGCTACCCGACCGGCGGCAACCCGGACGGCCTCTCGCTGTCCTCGGGCATGGCCTCCTCCATCCACGGTGACTTCTTCAACGCCTGGGAGGACGCGGCCCTGGGGCAGCGCGTGAAGGACTGCGTCGTACAGAGCGCCAAGTGCAACTCCGCCGGTACGTTCTGACCCGGCGGCCCGTACGGGTGCTGCTGCTCGCGGCGCTCCTGGTCACCGGCTGCGGCGCGCAGCCGGTGGCCGGGACGCCGCGGGCGGCGGCCTTCAACGCCACCGACATCGCCTGGATCCAGCTGATGATCCCGATGGACGAGCGGGCCCGGCTGCTGACCGGCCTGGCGCCGGGGCGGGCCGGGGATCCGGCGCTGGTGCGGTTCGCGGAGCGGGCGGCGGACCGGCAGGAGGCCGAACTCGCCCGGCTCCGGACGCTCTTGGCAGTGTCCGCGGCGCCCGACACCCGCCCGCACGAGGGGCACGACATGCCGGGCATGGTGTCCGCCGACACCCTGCGCCGGGCGGGAGCGCTCTCCGGGGAGGAGTTCGACCGGGTCTTCGCCGCCGCCCTGCGCGCCCATCTCACACAGTCCCTGCTGCTCTGCGCGGGCGAACGCGCCTCGGGCGGGGCCGGGGAGGCGCGGGAGCTCGCCGGGGAGCTGGAGGAGGCCGGCTCCGAGGAGCTCGTCCTGCTCGGCGCGGCACGCTCCGGCAAAAGTTGAGAATTGTTCACTTTCCATTGACAGGGCGGGTCCGGGGCCCCGAAAGTGCCGTGAACGTCCCCGACCGAAGCGAGCCCGCATGACCGCGTCCGTACCGCCCGCATCCCCCACGCCCCGCTTCCCGGCCGGTTTCCGCTGGGGAGTCTCCGCCTCCGCGTTCCAGATCGAGGGCTCCCCCACCGCCGACGGCCGGGGGCCCTCCTCCTGGGACGCCTTCACCCGGGAGGCGGGGCGCGTCAAGGACGGCTCGCACGCGGAGGTGGCCACCGACCACTACCGCCGCTACCGCGAGGACGTGGCCCTGATGGGCGGACTGGGCGTGGACGCCTACCGGTTCTCCGTCTCCTGGTCCCGGGTCCTGCCCGACGGGCACGGGGCCGTCAACCGGGCGGGCCTGGACTTCTACGACCGGCTCGTCGACGAGCTGTGCGCCGCGGGGATCGATCCGGTGCCCACGCTCTTCCACTGGGACACCCCGCTCGCCCTGGAGGAGCGGGGCGGCTGGCTGGAGCGCGACACCGCCGAGCGGTTCGCGGCGTACGCCTCGGTGGTCGCGGAGCGGCTCGCCGACCGGGTGCCGATGTGGATCACCATCAACGAGCCCGCCGAGGTGACCCTCCTGGGGTACGGCCTCGGCGAGCACGCCCCGGGCAAGCAGCTCGTCTTCGACGCCCTGCCCGCCGCCCACCACCAGCTCCTGGCCCACGGCCTGGGCGTACAGGCCCTGCGCGCGGCGGGCGCCCGGCACATCGGCATAGCCGCCTCGCACAGTCCCGTGTGGGCCGCCGGCGAGAGCGAGGAGGACCGGGCCGCCGCCGCGCTGTACGACACCCTCACCAACCGCCTCTTCGCCGACCCGATCCTGACCGGCGCCTACCCGGACGGCCTGGAGTCCCTGCTGCCCGGCCCGGTTGCCGAGGACCTCAAGACGATCTCGGCGCCGCTGGACTGGTACGGGGTCAACTACTACAACCCGATGCTCGTCGGCGCCCCCACCCCGGCCGGCACCTCCGTCTTCGGCGGGATCGAGATCCCCTCCGGGCTCCCCTTCGGCTTCCGGGAGATCGAGGGGTACGAGCGCACCGACTTCGACTGGCCGGTGGTGCCGGACGGACTGCGCGAACTGCTCGCCACCCTGCGCGAGCGCTACGGGGACCGGCTGCCGCCGCTGTACATCACCGAGAACGGCTGCTCGTACGGGGACGGCCCGGACCCGGGCACGGGCCGGATCGAGGACGCCCGCCGGATCGCGTACCACGAGGGCCACGTGCGCGCCCTGCACGAGGCGATGGCCGAAGGGGCCGACGTCCGCGGCTACTTCATCTGGTCGATCCTCGACAACTTCGAGTGGGCGGAGGGCTATCGGCAGCGGTTCGGCCTGGTCCACGTCGACTACGAGACCCTCGCCCGGACCCCCAAGGAGTCGTACGCCTGGTACCGCGACCTGATCAAGAGCGGCAGGTGACCGCCGGGCCGAAGGCCGGGGCGGCGCAGGAGACCGCCACGCCGCCGGGCGGCCGGTGGGTGAGCGCGCTGTCCCTCGCCAACCTCGGGGTGTGGGTCGGCTGGTTCGGCCCGCTCCAGCTGCTGCTGGCACGCCAGGCCGAGCAGCTCACCCCGGACCACAAGGCGTCCACCCTCGCCCTGGTGACGGGGCTGGGGGCGGCCGTCTCGATGGTCGCCAATCCCGTCTTCGGAGCACTGTCCGACCGTACGACGGCGCGCGCGGGCCGCCGGATCCCCTGGGTGGTCGCCGGGGTGGCGGGCGGGGCGGCCGGCCTGGTGGTCCTCGGGCTCGCGCAGAGCCTCGCGGTGGTGATCGCGGGCTGGTGCCTGGTGCAGCTGGCCCTCAACGCCGCGTTCGCCGCGCTCACCGCGGCCGTCCCCGACCAGGTCCCGGCCCGGCAGCGCGGGCTGGTCGGCGGCTGGCTCGGGGTCTCCCAGGTGATCGGGATCCTGGTGGGCACGGCCCTGGCCACGGTCGCGGGCGGGATCACCGCCGGCTACCTGGCCTGCGCGGCCTTCTCGGTGCTCGCGGCCGTGCCGTACGTGCTGATGCGGCGGGATTCGGTGCTCGCCCCCGCCGCCCGCCCGGCCTTCCGCTGGCGCGGCTTCCTGACCGGCTTCTGGATCGACCCGCGCCGCCATCCCGACTTCGGCTGGGCCTGGCTGACCCGGTTCCTGATGAACCTCTCGTACTCCATCAGCACGATGTACCTGCTCTACTACCTCACCGACGCCGTGCGCTACCGGGGCGACGCGGACACCGGCGTCCTCATCCTCACGGCGCTCAACGCCCTCACCCTGCTCTCCACCGTGGTGATCAGCGGCATCCGGTCCGACCGCAGCGGCCGCCGGAAGTCCTACGTCATCCGGTCGGGACTGGTCATCGCCGCGGCCACGCTGCTGCTCGCCGTCTGGCAGACCTGGACCGGCGCGGTGGTCGCCTCGCTCGTCCTGGGGCTCGGCTTCGGCGTGTACACGGCGGTGGACTTCGCCCTGCTCACGGACGTGCTGCCGACCGCCGAGGACCGGGGCCGGGACCTGGGCGTCATCAACATCGCCAACGCGCTGCCGCAGGTTCTGGCTCCCGTGATCGCGGCCCCCGTCGTGACCCACCTCGGCGGGTACACGGCCCTGTACGCGCTGGCCGGAGCCCTGGCCCTGGCGGGATCGCTGCTGGTCAGGCGGATCCGCTCGGTTCCGTAAGCCTCCATATCGTGAGACCCGGCACATTTCTCACCCTTTTGGTCCGATTTAGACCAAACTTGTGTGGTTCGGATTCCGAAGCGACAGGGAGAGACATGCGACGCGCCCACGGCCGTACGGCCACCACGCGGATCGCCCTGATATCGGCCGGTACGGCCGCCGTGCTCGGCCTCGGCGGCTTCGCCGCCGGCGCCGCGGCAGCCGCGGAGGGGCCCGCCCCGGACCGTACGGCCGCCCCGTCGGCCACCGCCGGGGCAGGAGCCACAGCCGGGGCAGGAACCACCGGGACGAAGGCAGCCGTCGGGCAGCAGGTCCTCTCCACCTTCACCGTCGCCTATCCCGCCGCGCCCTACCGCACGCACAACATCGCGCGCGCCGTGGAACTGATCAACGGGGCCGTCGTCGAGCAGGGCGACATCTGGAGCTTCAACCAGGCGGTGGGCGAGCGGACCGTGGAGAACGGCTTCGTCGACGGCATCATGATCAACGACGGCCGTTACGTGAAGTCCCCCGGCGGCGGCGTCTCCGCGGTCGCGACGACCATGTACAACGCCATGTTCTTCGCGGGCCTGAAGCCGGTGGAGCACGGGGCGCACTCCTTCTACATCGAGCGGTACCCGGAGGGCCGCGAGGCCACCGTCGCCTGGGGCACCCTCGACCTGCGCTGGCAGAACGACTCGGGGCACCCCGTGACCGTCCGGGCCTCGTCCACGGCGAACTCGGTGACCGTGACCCTGCTCGGAACGAAGCAGTACGACGAGATCCGTGCGACCAAGGGCCCGCGCACCCATGTCACGCCGCCGGCGAAGCGCACGGTCGCCGGCCCCACCTGCGAGCCGCAGACCCCGCTGGAAGGGTTCGACGTCTCCGTGGACCGCGTCTTCGTCCGCGGCGGCCACGAGGTCGGCCGCGAGACGTTCCGTACGCACTACACCCCGCGCGACGAGATCGTCTGCGTCCCGGAATCCCCCACGGCCACCCCCGGTGCGACCCCGTCGGCCACCCCCGGGACCCCCTCGGGCTCCCCCGGAACCCCCGCCGCGGCGCCCGAGGCGTCAGCCACGGACAGCGCATCCCCGGCGCCCGCCGCACCCTCCGCGTCCGCCGCTCCGAGCACGTCCGCGGTTCCGACCACGTCCGCCCCCGGCACGGCACCCACGCCTTAGGGCGTGATCAGGATCTTTCCGCGTGCTTCGCCCCGGTGGAGCCGGTCGATGGCCGCGGGGGCCTCGGCGAGCCGGCAGGTGAGGTGGACGGCCGGGGTCAGGGTGCCGTCCTCGACGTGCCGCCCCAGCACCTCCAGGTCGGCCTGGCGTTCGGCGGAGATGAACCCCTTGAGGCCGTGGCGCACGAAGGGGTTCAGCAGTGCGGCCCACAGGACCCGCCCCATGCCGCCCAGCCAGGGGCCGCCGCCCTCGCCGCCGACGATCACGAGCGTTCCGCGCGGGGTCAGGGCGCGCCGGAGGTGGGACAGGGGGCGGTTGCCCGCGATGTCCAGGATGAGGTCGTAGCGGCGGACGCCGTCCGCGAACTCCTCACGGGTGTAGTCGATGACCTCGTCCGCGCCGAGCCCGCGCACCAGCTCCGTCTTCGTGGTGCTGCACACGCCGGTGACGTGCGCTCCGTAGGCTTTCGCCAGCTGGACCGCGAAGGTGCCGACCCCGCCGGCGGCCCCGATGACCAGGACCCGCCGGCCGGGCTGTACGCGCCCCGCGTCGCGCAGCGCCTGGAGGGCCGTGAGCCCGGAGATCGGGAGGGCGGCCGCCTCGGCCAACGGCAGCCCCGCGGGCACGGCCGCCAGCTTGTCCTGCCGGGCGGTCGCGTACTCCGCGAACGAGCCCTCGCAGATGCCGAAGACCTCGTCGCCCACCGCGAAGGCGGTCACCTCCTCGCCGACCGCCTCGACCCGCCCGGAGACCTCCCGGCCGCGTACGGGCACCTTGGGTGCGCGCAGCCCGTAGCCGAGGATCCGCAGCAGGTAGGGCTTGCCGCTCATGAGGTGCCAGACCCCCGCGTCGAGGCCGGCGGCCCGGACGGCTATGAGCACCTCCCCCTTGCCCGGTCTCGGCGTTTCGACGTCCCTGAGCTCCAGCACCTCGCTGGAGCCGTACGTGTCCTGCACGATCGCCTTCACGGCGTCGTCCCTTCCTCGTTTGCGTCGTCTGCATCGATTTCGTACTGGAATACCTGTTCGAGCGGTACCGCGAAGGCGCGGGCGATCCTGAAGGCCGTCTCCAGGGAGGGCGAGTAGCGGCCCTTCTCGATGGCGATGACGGTCTGGCGGGTCACGCCGATGCGCTCCGCGAGCTCCGCCTGGGTCATCTCCCCGGTCTCGAAGCGCAGGATCCTGATCCGGTTCGTGATGCCGGTCGGCTTCACCACGACTGGAACCCCACACGGTAGGCGGCGAGCTTGACGGCCGAACCGAGCACCGCCGAGAGGACGAAGCCCAGGTAGAGGGCGTTCGAGATCCAGAAGCGGTCCGCGCCGGCCATCGAGAGGATCAGCGCGGCCACGGCGCCGATGGCGAGGAAGGACTGCCCGGCGTGCTCGCCGAGGCGGCCGATCTCCTTGTCCCGCTGGTCCTTGACGTCGGCCTCGCCGGGCTCGGCCACCGCCACGGCGATGTTGAGGAGGATCGCGGCGGCGATGGCGCCGCCGACCGTCCAGAGCAGCGGCGTGATGTACGGGACCTCCGCCAGGGGGACCCCGTCGCCGGACCCGCCCATCCCGAACCGGCCCAGCACGAGGGCCAGGTAGACCGCGTACCCGACGATCGCGACCACCCCCATGATCCACGCGCGCTTCTCCTCGAAGGCCACGACCGCACCCGCTCCCGTGTAAAAGAACTTTGACATTACGAAGGTAAAAGAATCCATACCTCATGTCAATGATTTCTTACATCGGCCGCACGGGGGCGGAGCCCGGTCCCCGTGTCACCCGGGCGCCCGGCCCCGCTGGCACCACGGCCGCACCCCGGGCTTGCTGGACGCATGAGACCAGAAGCACCGGGGACGCCCCCGGGACAGAGCCTGAGCACCCCCAGGGCGGCGGGGCTCGCGGGGATCCTCTTCGCCGTCCTCATGGCGGCGGCGATCGTGCTGGCCCGGATCGGCCTGCCCGAGGGGGGCGGGGCGGCCGACATCGAGGTCACCTCGGGGCAGCGGGACGCGGTGACCACCGCGCTGGAGCTGGTCCCCTTCGCGGGCATCGCCTTCCTGTGGTTCATGGGCGCCCTGCGGGAGCACTCCGGCGAAGCGGAGGACCGGTTCGTCGCCACCGTCTTCCTGGGCAGCGGGATGATCTTCGTCGCCAGTCTCTTCGGCGCCGCCGCGGCCGCGGGGACGGTGCTGGACGCCGATCAGCCCCAGGAGTTCGGCCGCCACTTCGCCTACACCCTGCTGACCACGTACGGGATGCGGATGGCCGCCGTGTTCGTGTTCGCGACCTCCACGATCGGCCGCCGGATCGGAGCCTTCCCGCGCCCGCTGGCCGTGGCCGGGTACCTCGCCGGCCTGGTGCTGCTGGTGGCGGGCTCCTCCCTGCCCTGGTCCGAGCTGGTCTTCCCGGCCTGGGCCCTGCTCGTGAGCCTGTACATCCTGCGGGCGGGCCGGGGCCGTTCCCGGCCCGCCCGCCTCCCTGCCCCCTGACGGGCGCCGGGACCTCACTCCAATGGCCGCCGCGGACGGGCCCCCCGCCACCCCCGCGCGCACGCTGGTCCGGAAGGCCCAGGGGGGCACCGAAAGGACCACACCTTGCTGAGGCTCGTCGTCGATCTCAACCGGTGCCAGGGATACGCGCAGTGCGCCTTCCTCGCCCCCGACGTCTTCGCCATGCACGGGGACGAAGGGCTGCTCTACGATCCGCAGGCCGAGGACGCCCAGCGCGAGCGCGTGGCCCAGGCCGTGGCCGCCTGCCCCGTGCAGGCGATCCTCGTGGACGAAATGGACCTGGCCGCCACCGCCCCCGCCCGCTCCGGAGGGGAGGCCTCCGATGGCTGACACCGCCCTGGAGCAGCTCAAGCGCTCCGGCCGCATCGTGGTCGTCGGCGCCTCGCTGGCCGGACTGCGCGCCGCCGAGGTCATGCGGGAGAAGGGCTTCGCCGGCACGCTGACCATGATCGGCGACGAGCCCCACCAGCCGTACGACCGGCCGCCGCTGTCCAAGGGGGTGCTGCTGGGCATGGCCGACGCCGAGCGCACCCTGCTCCCCCGGCGGCGCGACATCGAAGCCGAATGGCGCCTCGGCGTCGCGGCCACCGGTCTCGACATGGCGGCCCGTACGGTCAAGCTCGCCGACGGCGAGGAGGTCCCGTACGGCCGGCTCCTGATCGCGACCGGGGTACGGGCCCGGCCCTGGCCGAACGAGGCCGAGGGCGAGCTCGACGGGGTCTTCACCCTGCGCACCCGCGAGGACGGGGCGGGTCTGGCCCGGGCCCTGGCCGCCGGACCGCGCCGGGTCCTGATCATCGGCGCCGGTTTCACCGGCTCCGAGATCGCCTCGGCCTGCCGCGAACGCGGGCTGGAGGTCACCGTCGCCGAACGCGGCAACGGCCCCCTGGTAGGCGCCCTGGGCGGGGTGATCGGGGCCGTGGCCGCCGAACTCCACCGGGAGAACGGCGTGGACCTGCGGACCGGGATCTCGGTGACCGCCCTGGAGGGCGACTCCACCGGGCGGGTGCGCGCCGCACACCTTTCCGACGGCACCACGCTGGAATGCGACGTGGTGGTCGTCTCCCTCGGCGCCCAGCGCAACACCGAGTGGCTGACCGGCTCCGGGCTCGGCGCGGGTCCGCGCGGCATCGCCTGCGACGCCGGCTGCCGGGCCTTCGACCTCCGCGGGATCGTGACCGACGACATCTACGTGGCGGGCGACGTGGCCCGCTCCCCGCACGCGCTGTTCGGCTACCAGTTCCTCTCCCTGGAGCACTGGGGCAACGCCGTCGCGCAGGCCGAGACCGCGGCCCACAACATGCTGAGCGAGAGCACCGACCGCCGGCCGCACCTGTGGGTGCCGGCGTTCTGGTCCTCCCAGTTCGGCGTGAACATCAAGTCCGTGGGCGTTCCCTCCATGGGCACCGAGATCATGATCACCCAGGGGTCGCGGGCCGAGCGCCGGTTCACCGGGGTCTACGGCTACCAGGGCCGGGTCATCGGGGCCGTCACCTTCGACAACGCGCGCTGGCTGCAGTTCTACGAGAAGCAGATCGAGTGCACGGCGCCGTTCCCGCCCCCGTTCACCACGGTGGACCGCCGCCCCGACGGGCAGCGGCCGATCCCGGCCGACTTCCCCGACCCCTCCGTGCCCACGCACGGCCCGACCATCACCCTCAGCGGGTACTCGCCGGCCGACCGCCGGATCGCCACCTTCACCCCCGCCGGGCACTGACCCGCACGTTCCCGGAGGACCCCCATGGCCCACGGCATCCTGAGCCAGATCCTGGACTATTCCAGCCGCGCGAACCCGTACCCGTTGTACGAGGAGCTGCGCAAGACCCCCGTCTTCCACGACGGGACCGGACCGTACGTCATCAGCACCTACTACGACATCCAGAGCCTGCTGCACGATCCGCGGCTCAGCTCCGACTCCCGCAACCTGGCCGCCACGGCCGGGGACCCGCTCGCCGAGGGCGGGGAGGCCGAGGAGACCGCGCTGCCGCCGAGCTTCCTGAAGCTGGACCCGCCGGAGCACGACCGGCTGCGCCGGATGACCAACCGGCCCTTCGGGCCGCCGCACTCCCCGCGCCGCGTCGACGGGATGCGCGGCGGGCTGAAGGACATCGTCACCGGTCTCATCGACAAACTCGGGGCCACCGGGGACACGGAGGACATCGACCTGGTCGACCAGTTCGCGTACCCGTTCCCCGTCACGATGATCTGCCAGCTGCTCGGCGTACCGCGCGAGGACGAGGCCAAGTTCCACGTCTGGGCCGACACCCTCGCCGCGAGCCTGGACCCCGATCCGGACGCCGATCCCGCCGAACGGCAGCGCAAGACCCACGACTCCCGCATGGAGCTCGGCATGTACCTGGCCGGGCTGATCGAACAGCGTCGCAAGGATCCCGGCGAGGACATGCTCTCCCAACTGGCCGTGGGACACGGCCCGGACGAGTCCATGTCCACGATGGAGCTGCTGAGCACTGCGGCCCTGCTGCTGATCGCCGGCCACGAGACCACGGTCAACCTGATCACCAACGGGATGCTGACCCTGCTGCGCAACCCGGACGTGCTGGCGCAGTTGCGAAAGGAGCCCGGTCTGGCCGTGCCCCTGGTGGAGGAGCTGCTGCGGTTCGAGCCTCCGGTGCAACTGCTGCCGCAGCGCACCCCGTTGGTGGACATCGAGGTCGGCGGGGTGACCATCCCCAAGGGTTCCTCGATGTGGCTGATCCTGGCCTCCGGCAACCGGGACCCGAACCGCTTCGAGAACCCGGACCGCTTCGACCCCTACCGCAAGGACATCCAGCACCTGGGCCTGGGCAGCGGCATCCACAGCTGCTTCGGCGCCCCACTGGCCCGGCTGGAGGCGCAGCTCGCACTGAGCGAGCTGGCCCGGCGGCTGGAGAACCCGCGGCTGCTGGAGGACCCGCCGCCCTACCGGCAGAACGCGGTCCTGCGCGGGCCCCGGCACCTGCGGATCGCCTGCGACGGGATCCGCTCCTGAACGGGCGCCGATACGGACCCTGATACGGGCCCGGGCCCCGGACCGACCCTGGTCCGGAGCCCGTTCGCGGCTACCAGCCGAAGCGGCGGTCGACCTCGCGCTCGAACTCCTCGAAGGTCAGCACGTCGTCGCCGTCCGCGTTCGCCCGGTCGAAGAGGGCCGAGGAGGTGTCCACGTCGCCCACGGCCCAGAAGGGCAGATCGCCGTGGGCGGCGAGGGTGGGGCCCTTGCTGCGCAGGGCCGTGATCACCTCGACCCGGGTCAGCACCCCGTCGCTGTTCAGGTCGAGCGCGTCGAAGAGCTTGCGGGCCTTCTCACTCATGACAGGGTCCTTCCGGTGGGCGGCGCGGTGCGGGTGACGGCGGGGCGCGGGCCCCGGAGCGTCAGCTTATGACCCGCCTCCCCGCCGTCCTCCTCCGGTGTCCCCCGCTACCGCGCACCGTCCGCCAGAGCGGCGACGGGCGCCTCGCGCTGCTGCGGTACGGGCGCCACCGGCGGGGCCGCGGCGGGCGGCACGGACCGGGAGTCCTCCTGGTGGAGGGCGACCGTCCGCGTGGGGGCGGGGATCGAGATGCCCTCCGCCCGGAAGCGGCTGTGCAGCCGCTTGATGAACTCGTGCTTGATCCGGTACTGGTCGCTGAACTCGCCGACGCCGAGGATCACCGTGAAGTTGATCCTGGAGTCCGCGAAGGTGTGGAAGCGTACGGCTCCTTCGTGGTCGGGAACCGCGCCGTTGATGTCCGCCATCACCCCGTCGACCACCTCGAGGGTCACCCGCTCGACGTGCTCCAGGTCGCTCTCGTAGCCCACTCCGACCTGGACCATGATCGTCAACGGCTGTTCGGGCTGGGTGAAGTTGGTCATGTTCGTGCGCGCGAGCCGCCCGTTGGGGATGATCACCAGGTTGTTCGACAGGTTGCGGACCACGGTGTTGCGCCAGTTGATGTCGACGACGTACCCCTCCTCACCGCTCGTCAGGCGAATGTAGTCACCGGGCTGCACCGTCTTCGAGGCGAGGATGTGCACGCCCGCGAAGAGGTTGGCGAGGGTGTCCTGCAGGGCCAGGGCGACCGCCAGACCGCCCACGCCGAGGGCGGTGAGCAAGGGCGCGATGGACACGCCCACGGATTCGAGGGCGACGAGCAGGCCCATCGCGAGCACCAGGACGCGCGTGATGTTGACGAATATGGTCGCCGATCCGGCCACTCCCGTCCGGGCCTGCGCCAAGGACTGGACGAGGCCGGCGACGACGCGGGCCACGCCGACCGTGGCCACGAGGATCAGCAGCGCGGTCAGCGAGTGGTTCACCCACCCGGAGACCCGTGTACTGAGCGGCAGCGTCGAGGCGGCCACGGCGGCGCCCGCGATGACGGCCGCCGCCGGTGCGAGGGTGCGCAGCGCGTCGACCATGATGTCGTCGCCGCTCCACCGGGTCCGCAGGGCGTGCTTGGCCAGCCACCGGACGAGGGCGCGCAGGAGGAGCCCGGCGAGCCCGCCCGCGACCAGCGCGATGCCGGCGACCAGCCAGTCGTGCAGGACGAGTTCCCGGCTCAACGGACGTCCTCCGCCCCTCGCCGGACCGGGGATGCGGTGGCTGGCCCTGCGGGCCGCCGGATGAGGGGTGTGGTCACCTTGTCACCTGTCAGTTCGTCGTGCTGGGGCCGCGTTCGCGCATGCGTGCGCATGCGGAACGGGGTGCCATCCTGCCCCATGATCAACACGCCGGTGCAGGTGGGCCCGGTCGGGTGCTCGACGTGATCAGGCGTCCCCGCCCCGCGGCGGGTCTTCTCCCCGGGGCCCGGGTGCCTCGGCCGCCGCCGGGTCCAGGATCCGGTTGAGGAAGCCTCGGGTCCGCTCCTCCAGGGGAGCCCCGACCACCTGGGCCGCCGGGCCCTGTTCGACGATCACTCCGCCGTCCATGAACACGACCCGGTCCGCGACCTCGCGGGCGAAGCTCATCTCGTGGGTGACGACCATCATCGTCATGCCCTCGCCCGCCAGGACCCGCATCACCGCCAGCACCTCACCGACGAGTTCGGGGTCCAGCGCGGAGGTGGGCTCGTCGAAGAGCATCACCTCCGGGCCCATCGACAGGGCCCGGGCGATCGCCACCCGTTGCTGCTGGCCGCCGGACAACTGGGCCGGGTACGCCTCGGACTTGTCGGAGAGGCCGACGCGCGCGAGGTTCTTGCGGGCCACGGCCTCGGCCTCCTCCCTGCCCCGGCCCAGGACGCGGCGCTGGGGCAGCGCGAGGTTCTCGCGCACGCTCACGTGCGGGAAGAGGTTGAACTGCTGGAAGACCATCCCGATGCGGCGGCGTACGGCGTCGATGTCGACGTCCGGGTCGGTGAGTTCGGTTCCGCCGACGAACACCCGGCCCTCGCTGGGCTCTTCGAGCAGGTTCACACAGCGCAGCAACGTCGACTTGCCCGATCCGGAGGGTCCGATGACGCACACCACCTCGCCCCGGGCGATGTCGAGGTCGATGCCGCGCAGGACGTGGTTGGCGCCGAAGGACTTGTGCAGTCCCCGGATCTCGATCTCCGGGCGGTCCGTGGCCGTCGTGTCCACCGCTGGGGCCTCCTGATGCATGTCTTCCTCACACGGCCTTGTCCGCACGGGCCTCCAGGCGGCGCACCACGAAGCTCAGCGGCACGGTCACCAGGAGGTAGCACAGGCCCGCGACCAGGATCGGGGTGGAGTTGGCGGTCTGGCTGGCGAGGTCCCGTCCGAACTTCGTCAGTTCCCGCTCCGACAGCGTCACACCGAGGAACAGGACGAGCGAGGAGTCCTTGAACAGCAGGACGAGTTCGTTGGTGAGGGGCGGGATGACGATGCGGAAGGCCTGCGGGATGACGACCGAGACCATGGCGCGGGCGTGCGAGAAGCCCAGTGAGCGGGCGGCTTCCATCTGCCCCTTGGGCACGGCCTGGATGCCGGCCCGAATCGTTTCCGCCATATAGGCGGCGGCCACCAGTCCCAGTCCGATCGCGACCTTGCCGTACGTGCCTCCGGGGATCTCCGTACCGGGGAACGCCAGGGGTACCGCCACACCCACGAAGATGAAGATCAGCAGGGCCGGGAGCCCCCGGAACAGCTCGATGTAGACGCTCGCGACCCACCGGTAGGGGGCCACGGAGGACAGCCGCATCATGGCGATGACCAGGCCGAGTACCAGACCGAGGAGGAACCCGGAGGTCGTGTAGATCACCGTGTTGCGCAGGGCGGTGGTGATGATCTCCGGGAAGAGCCGCAGCGCCAGGTCCTTCTGGGCGAACTGGTTCTGCAGCCTGCCCCAGTCCGCGGACACGGCGACCAGCACCAGCACGGCGGCGAAGAGCGCGTACTGCAGTCCCTGCGAGACCCGGCGGCGCTGGCGCCGGGTCAGCCGGGAGGTCACGGGGTGGTCTGGGGCAGCGGGCCGATCCACTGCTCGTAGAGCTTCTTGTAGGTGCCGTCGGCCTTGGCGTCGGTGATCGCCTTGTCGATCGCGGCCACGAGGGCGGTGTTGCCCTTCTTCACCGAGAAGCCGTACTGCTCACCGGTCTCGATGTTCTGCCCGAGGGTGAACTCGGCGGCGTTCTTGGGGTCCTTGAGCCAGCCCTGGACCACGGGGTAGTCGATGACGACCGCGTCCACCTGGCCGGTGCGCAGTCCGTTGATGACCGCGTCCGAGCTCTCGAAGGCGACGGGGTCGAAGCCCTGGGCCTTGGCGTAGCTCTCGCCGGTGGTCTCGGCCTGCGCGCCCAGCTTCTTCGACTTCGCCTTGAGGTCGGCGAGCGAGGTGATGCCGCTCTTCTTGGTGGCGAGCAGCGCCTGCGTGGCGTCGAAGTAGGGGACGGAGAAGTCGACGTTCTTCTTGCGCTCGTCGGTGATCGTCATGCCGGCGGCCGCGAGGTCGCACTCGCCGGAGTTGAGGAAGGCGCCGGTCTTGAAGTTCTCGAAGGGGGTGTCGAGGATCTTCTGCTCGACCTGGAGCCGGGTCGCCACCAGGTCGACCAGGGCCACGTCGAAACCGACGACCTTGCCGTCCTTCTCGAACTGGAACGGCGGATAGGGCAGGTGGGTGCAGGTCGTCAGTTTGCCCTTCTCCACCACGGGCACTCCGCCGGCCGCCTCGCTCGGGCCGTCATCGCCCGAGGAACATCCCGCGACGAGGAACGCGCCCGCCGCCGCGGCCGCGGCGACGCGGATTCGGGGGCCGGCGGGGCGCTTGCGGTTTCCTCTGGCCGTCCGGAACACGGTTGACCTCCACGAGTGCGGGTCGATCGGCGATCACGGGCGGGATCGTCCGCGGCGATCGTAAGCCACGGGCGGTGCCCGCTGAGGGATCTTCCGCCATGCGTTCCGGGGACGCCAGGGCGGATCCGGCCAAGATCGCCCGGATGCCCGCGGGCGGCGGTCCGTCCGCCTCCCGGCCGGGGCGGCCCCACGAACCCGCCCCGGCGTCGCGCCCCGCCGCCGCCGGTGCGGTCAGGGGGTGAGCTCGCGGCGGCGCCGGCTGATCGAGTCGGGGTCCCAGCCCGGACGGGGTACGGAGGCCAGCAGCAGCCGGGTGTACGGGTGGTGGGGGTCGGTGAGGAGCTCGTCGACCGGGCGGTGTTCCATCGTGCGGCCGCGGTACATGACGAGCGCCTCGTCGCAGACGTAGCGGACGACGGCCAGGTCGTGGCTGACGAAGACCAGGCCGATCCCGGTGTCGCGCCGGATGTCGGAGAGCAGGTTGAGCACCTGCGCCTGTACGGACACGTCCAGGGCGGACACCGCTTCGTCGAGCACCAGGACGGCGGGTTCGACGGCCAGCGCCCTGGCGATCGCGGCGCGCTGGCGCTGGCCGCCGGAGAGCCGGCGGGGCAGGGCGGCCGCCTCGCGGTCGCCGAGGCCGACCTGGGCCAGCAGTTCCCGTACCCGTGCGGCCCGGACCGTCCGGTCGGACCACCCGTGCAGCCGGAGCACGCCGTCGACCGTCTCCCCGATGGAGAGCCGCGCGTCCAGGGAGAGGTAGGGGTCCTGGAAGACGATCTGGACCGCCTTGGCGCGGGCCAGCCGGGCCGGCCTCCCCCGTACGGAGGCCGCCAGCGGCCGGCCCTGGACCAGGATCTCGCCCGCGTCGGGGCGTTCCAGGCCGATCAGCATCCGGGCCGTGGTGGTCTTGCCCGAACCGGATTCCCCCACGATGCCGAGCGCCCCGCCGGCCCGTACGGAGAACGACAGGTCGTCGACGGCGACGACCTCCGTCCCGCCGGTCCGGTAGGTCTTGCGCAGTCCGGTCACCCGGAGGAGTTCCGGGGTGCTGTTCGCGCTCGACCCGGCGTCCTTGCCGGACTCGGTGTTCATCGGTCCTCCTTGAGCGCGAGCCGGGGCGTGAGCTCGGGCGCGAGTTCGGGCGCGAGTTCGGCGGCGCGGTGGCAGGCGACCTCGGCCGGGCCGTGCGGCAGGAGCCGCGGCGGCGATTGGTCGCAGCGGCCCGGTTCGGCGAACCGGCAGCGGGGTGCGAAGGCGCAGCCGGGGGCCGACTCCAGCAGGCCCATGGGGGCGCCGGGGATGGGGGTGAGGCGGGCCGCGGGGCCTTCGAGCGGCGGGGACGAGCCGAGCAGGCCCGCGGTGTAGGGGTGCCGGGGGGAGGCGAAGAGTTCCGCCACGGGAGCCGTTTCGACGATCCGGCCCGCGTACATGACGTAGATCCGGTCGCTGACGGAGGCGGCGAGCTCGATGTCGTGGGTGATGAGGAGGAGTCCGAGGCCGCGTTCGCGCTGGAGCCGGCCCAGGACGGCCAGGATCTCGGCCTGGGTGCTGACGTCGAGCGCGGTGGTCGGCTCGTCGCAGAGCAGGAGCTTCGGTTCGGCGGTGAGGGCCGCGGCGATCACGACGCGCTGGAGCATGCCGCCGGAGAGCTCGTGCGGGAACTGGTTCAGGTGGCGGACGGGGTCGGGCAGGCCGACCGCGTCGAGCAGTTCGGCGGCCCTGACGTTGGCCCGGGCCTTGGACCAGCCGTGCACCAGGCGCAGCGGTTCGGTGAGGAAGTCCCCCACCCGGCGCACCGGGTTGATGGCGGCCCGGGGGTCCTGGTAGATCATCGCGGCCTTGTTCGTGCGCACCTCGCGCAGGCTCGCGGGGGTGGCGCCGACGAGGTCGGTGCCGTCCACCCGGACCCGGCCGGAGGTCTCGGCGCCCTGGGGGAACAGGCCGAGGGCGGCGCGGGCGGTGACGGACTTGCCGGAGCCGGATTCGCCGACCAGGGCGACGACCTCGCCGGCCGCGACGGTGAGGCTGACGCCGTCGAGGAGGGGGCGGGCCATCGCGGGGAGGGTGACGCGCAGGGCTTCGTAGTCGAGCAGTGTCATCGGGAGTCCCTCCCCGCGAGGCGGTCGCCGAGGTCTTCCCCGACGACGTTGAAGGCGACCACGACCAGGACGACCGCCACGGCGGGCGCGATCGCGGAGAGCGGCTGGCCTTGCAGGACGGCCGCCTGCCCCTGGTTGATCATGGCTCCCCAGTCGGGGGTCGGCGGCTGCACGCCGAGTCCGAGGAAGGAGAGGGCTGCGAGGTCGAGCAGTGCGTAACCGAAGTTCACCGTCGACTGGGCGAGCAGCGTCGGGGCGATGTTGGGCAGCAGTCTGCGGACGGTGACGTACAGGGGCGAGTGGCCCTGCACCTGGTAGGCGGCGATGTAGGGCCGGGACTTCTCCCGGACGGCCAGGCCCCGTACGAGGCGTGCGGTGTACGGCATGTAGGCGATGGCCATGGCGATCACCGGAGCGGTCATCCCCTTGCCGAACAGGGCCACGGCGAGGATCGCGAGGAGCAGTGCGGGGAAGGCGAACAGGACGTCGAGGACCCGGCCGACGGCGGTGTCGATCCAGCCTCCGCGCCAGGCGGTGAACAGGCCGACGGCGGCGCCGAGGAGCGTGGAGAACAGCACGACGGCGAGCGGTCCGGCCAGGCTGGTGCGGGTGCCGACCAGCAGGGCCGAGAGGGTGTCGTGGCCGCCCTGGTCGGTGCCCAGCCAGTGCTGGGGGCTCGGCCCCAGGAGGGTGTCGCCGAGCTGTCCGAAGGTGGGGTCGTAGGGGGCGATCCAGGGGCCGAGGATCGCGACGAGCACGAACAGGACGAGGAGGGCCAGGCAGGTCCGCTGGAGCCGGCTGCCACCGAGGCGGCGCAGCCGGGCGAGCGGGTCGCGCCGGGCACGGGGGACACGGGTCGTGGTGCCCGTTTCGGGAAGGGTGCTCATCGGGCGCTCCCGGCCGCGGCCGTGCGCGGATCGATCAGTGGCTGGAGGAGGTCCACGAGGGCGTTGACGACGACGAACGCGGCCACCACCAGCAGCACGATGGCCTGGACGACCTGGAAGTCGAGCTGGTCGACGGACTGCACCAGCAGGGAGCCCACGCCGGACATTCCGAAGGCGGTCTCGACGATCGCGGTGCTGACCAGCATGCCGGAGACCAGGAGGGCGGAGACGGTGACGATCGGGCCGAGGGCGTTGCGCAGGACGTGCCGCCGGATGACGGTGCGCCGTGGTGCTCCGCGGCTCAGTGCGACCTCCACGTGGTCGCGGCTCAGTTCGTCGAGCATGGCCGAGCGGGTCACCCGGGTGACCAGGGCGGTGAAGGTGACGGACAGGGCCGCCGCCGGGAGGATCACGTGGTGCAGCCGGTCCATGAGGCCTTCGCCGTTGCCGATGGTGGGGAACCAGCCCAGCTGCACCCCGAACACCGACCTGAGCAGCAGGGCGGCGACGAAGGCGGGTGCGGCCGCGCCCACCGTGACGAACAGCATCAGGGAGCGGTCGGTGCGCGAACCCCGGCGCAGCGCGCCGATGATGCCGGAGCCGATGCCGAACACGGCGATCATCAGGCCGGATACGGCGATCAGCAGCATGGAGGAGGGCAGGCGCGACCAGATGACGGAGGAGACGTCCTGGTGGAAGAGGTAGGAGCGGCCGAAGTCGCCGTGCAGCACCCCTTCGAGCCAGTTCCAGTACCGGACCAGGAAGGGTTCGTCGAAGCCGTACTGGCTGCGCAGGGCGGCGAGGTCCTCCGGGCTGGGGCTGCGCCCCTTGATGAGGAAGCTCGCCGGGTCCCCGGGGGCGAGGAAGAGGGAGGAGAAGACGAGGAAGGAGGTGACGAGCAGCGTCGCCGCCATGCCGGCCAGGCGGCGCAGCACCCGTACGGCGCGGGTGGTCGCGGCCTTCGCCGCGGCCGTCATCCCTTGGCTCCGATCTCGGCCGCCCACGGGTAGTAGAGGTAGGCGATGGAGGGCTGGACGCCGGTGATCTTCTTGCCCATGAAGACGCTGACGGGGAGCGTGTAGAGGGGCAGCCAGGGCAGTTCGCGCGAGGCTATCTTCTGCGCCTCGGCGTTGGCAGCCGCGTGGTCCGCCGGGTCGTAGGCCCCGACGGCCTTCTCGACGGCGGCGTCGAAGGCCGGGTCGGACCAGCTGCCGTAGTTGCTGAAGGCTCCGGTCTCCAGGGAGGCGAACATGTCCAGCGGGTCGGTGATGGACGTGTACCAGAAGGTGAGGAAGAGGTCGATGCCCTCGCGGGCCGCGGGGTCGGTGAAGAGGGTCGTGTACTTCTCCGCGGAGAGGGAGTCGATCCGCGGCTTCAGTCCGATGGCGGTGGCGGCCTGGGCGATGGCCTGGGTGATGATCGTGGTCTGCGAGTCCAGCGGGCTGGTCGCGATCACGATCTCCTGGCCGTTCACTCCGGCCTCGGCGGCGAGCGCCTTGGCCTTGGCCGGGTCGTACGGGTACTTCGGCAGGTCCTTCAGGAGCGCTTCGCGGGTCGCGGGGGGCGCGTCGGCCCACAGGTTGTCGGTGACGAGGGAGTCGGAGACCTCGCCGACCCCGCCGGCGCCGGCCTTGACGATGCCCTTGCGGTCGGTGGCCATGAGGAGGGCCTGGCGGACCTTGGGGTTGCCGAGGGGGCCCTTGAGGTTGGCGACGACCTCGTCGGCGACGGTGGTGTTGCGTCCGAAGTAGAGCTTGCCCGCCCCGGTGGAGCCCAGCTGGGTGTAGGCGTTCGGCGGGACCATCCAGCCGCCGTCGACCTCCCCGCTCTGGAAGGCGTTGACGCGGGTGGTGGCATCGGCGAGGAAGACGAACTTCACCTCGCCGGACCTGGCCTTCAGTTCCTGGTTCCAGTACCCGTCGAACCGCTTGAGGGTGAGGGACTGGCCGGAGGTCCAGGATCCGAAGGAGAAGGGGCCGGTGCAGTTCACGCCGGTCTGCGGATTGCCGTAGTCCTTGCCGGACTTGGCCAGGGTGGCGGCGGATTCCACGGTGCCGGGGCCGGCGGCCAGGTACTTGTTGAAGGTGGAGTCCGGCTTGGCCAGGGTGACGGTGACTTCCATCGGGCCGGTCTTGTCGATGGACTTGACGTTCTTGTACTGGTTCGCCCAGACGCTGGCGGTGTCGGGGTCCAGGTTGCGGCTCAGGGAGGCGACGACGTCGTCGGCGGTGAGCGCCGTCCCGTCGTGGAAGCGCACGCCGGGGCGGATCTGGTAGACCCAGGTGGTGGGCGTGGGGTTGGTGTACGAGGCCGCGAGTCCGGGGGAGGTCGTCAGGTCGGGGTTCCAGCGCAGCAGGCTCTCGCAGACGTTGGAGAGGATCTGGTTGGGCGGGAAGTCGAAGGAGTACGCGTAGTCGATGGTGGTCGGCTCCGCGTAGACGGACCAGGTGAAGGAGTCCACGTTCCCGGTGGCGGCGGGCGTCTTGTCCGTGATCTTGTACGCGGTGGCCCGGTCCGCGTCCTTGTCGGCGGCGGCGCCGCTGCAGGCGCTCGTGACGAGCAGGGCGGCCGAGGCGAGGACGGCGGCCGCGGCGTGGCGCATGCGGCTGCGACTCTGGGTGCGGCTCTGGGTGCGGCGGCCCTGGCGCAGCGGGGATCCCGATCGGGTGGATGACATCGTCTGACTCCCTGAGGGATGAGCTCGGTGGGGTGGGTGACGCTCGGCCGGTGGCGGCCCGGCCGGTGGCTGTGCGGTGACGGTGCGGTGCGGATGCGGTCCGGGTGCGGATGCGGTCCGGGTGCGGTGCGGGTGGCCGTCGCTCAGTCGGTCGCGGCGAAGACCAGTTCGCCGTCGATGTACGTGCGCAGCACGCGGGTGTCGGCGATCTCCATCGGGGGGTGCGCGAAGGGGTCGCGGTCGAGGACGACGAGGTCCGCGTACTTGCCCTCCTCGACGGTGCCGGTGACCTCGTCGAGGTGGTTCACCCACGCGCTGCCGGCGGTGTAGGCGGTGAGCGCCTGGGAGAGGGTGAGCGCCTGCTCGGGGAAGAACGGCGGCGCCGGTTCGAAGGTCCCGGTCGCGTTCGGGGCCTCGTCGGGCACGGAGCGGTTGACGGCGACGTGGATGCCCCACAGCGGGTTGGGGCTGCTGACCGACCAGTCGCTGCCCGCGACCAGGCGGGCTCCGGCGCGCTGGAGGTCGCCGAACGGGTACTGGAGGCGGGCCCGTTCCGGTCCGAGGAAGGGGATCGTGAGCTCGTCCATCTGCGGCTCGTGGGCGGCCCACAGCGCCTGGATGTTGGCGGCCGCGTCCAGGCTCGCGAAGCGGGCGATGTCGTCCGGGTGGACGACCTGGAGGTGCGCGAGGTGATGGCGGTTGTCGTTGGCCCCGTTGGCCTCGCGGGCTTCGGCGAGGGCGTCGAGCACCTCGCGCACGGCCCGGTCGCCGAGTGCGTGGAAGTGGATCTGGAAGCCCGCGCGGTCGAGCAGGGCCACCGCCGCGGTGAGCACCTTCGGATCGATGAAGCTGAGCCCGGAGTTGTTGGTGGCGCAGCCGCAGCCGTCGAGGTAGGGCTCCAGCATGCCGGCGGTGAAGTTCTCGGCGATGCCGTCCTGCATCATCTTCACGCTGGTGGCGTTGAAGCGGCCGACCTGTCCGGTGCGGCGGCGCTCCTCGATGTCGGGTATCTGTTCCAGGCCGCGTTCGCGGTCCCACCACAGGGCGCCGACGACGCGGGCGCGCAGGGAGCCCTCGCGGGCGGCGCGCAGGTAGACGCCGTAGTTGTCGGGGTTGCCGGGGAAGGAGCCGATCATGGCGTCCTGCCAGCTGGTGACGCCGAGGGAGAAGAGGTGCTCCTGCGCGGCGAGCAGGCCGGCGAGCGCCTCGTCCGGGGTCGCGATGGGCACGTGGTGTGCCACCAGCTCCACGGCGCCCTCCTGGAGGGTGCCGGCCGGGCTTCCGTCCTCCTCCCGCTCGATCCGGCCGTCGGCCGGGTCGGGGGTGGTGCGGTCGACTCCCGCGACTTCGAGGGCCCTGGTGTTGACCCAGGCGCCGTGGCCGTCCCGGTTGGTGAGCAGGACGGGCCGGTCCGGGACCACGGCGTCGAGCATGGCCCGGGTCGGCGTGCCGCCGGGGAAGACGTCCATCGACCAGCCGCCGCCGCGGATCCAGGCCGCGTCGGGGTGGGCTCCGGCGAATTCCGCGACCACCGCGAGGTAGCCGTCGATGGTGCGTTCCTCGCTCAGGTCGCAGCCGAGCATCTGGACTCCGGCCACCGCGGGGTGCACGTGGGCGTCCTGGAATCCGGGGACGAGCAGTCCTCCGGCGAGGTCGACGACCTCGGTGTCGGCGTCCGCGAGGGAGCGCACGGTGGCCGCGTCGGCGACGGCGATGATCCGGCCGCCTCCGACGGCGACGGCGGCGTCGATCGGGGTGGGTGAGGTGCCGGTGAAGACCCGTCCCCCTACGAAGACGATGTCGGCACGCGGCCCGGTCGGCTGCCTGGTGTTGCCCATCGACGCATCCTTCGGCTCGGCGGGTGAGCCCCGCACGGCTGGTTCGTTGAGGAGGAGTGAACGGGAGCGCAACAATGTTGTCAACGGTGTTGCGCTCGCTCTGTTCCACATCGTTACACTGGCCCCACCATGCCGAAGTCATCCGACACACCCGCCCGGTCCAAGCGCGCGGGCAGCCAGCTCACACCCGACGCGATCATCGAAGCGAGCCTGCGCATCGCGGCTCGCGGCAGCGAGGACGCCTTCACCGTGCGGCGCCTCGGCGAGGAGCTCGGCGCCGACCCGACCGCGATCTACCGGCACTTCCGCGACAAGGACGAGCTGTTGCTGTCGGTCGCCGACCGCACGCTCGGCGAGGTGCTCGACCGCATCCCCGAGGGGCTCGACTGGAAGGACCGGCTGCGGGCACTCGCCGACGGCTCCCTCGAAGTCGCGCTCCGGTACCCGGTGGTCGGCTCGACCATGGCCAGCCGGACCACCCGCAGGCCCAACGAGTTCCGCGTCGTGGAGCTGATCCTCGGCGCGGTGACGGAGGCCGGCCTCGAAGGGGCGGAGGCGGCCGTCCACTACCGGATGGTCGGCGACTCCCTCCTGGCCTACGTCGGCCAGCGCGCCGCCTACCTGCTGTTCGACCCGGAGGTCCGGGCCGCCGACGAGTCCTCGTGGAACCGCGAGTACCGCCTGGTCGACCCCGCGGGCTTCCCCAACATCACCCGGCTCGGCGCCCAGCTGGCCGAGGTCACGGACGAGCAGATCTTCGAAGCCAGGGTCGAGGCCCTGATCACCGCGATCGAGAACCGGGTCGAGGCGCTGCGCGGAGCCTGAACGGGGACGGCCGGCCCCCCGCCGCTCCGTCCGCGGGCACCCGTCCGCGGGAATTCACCTGCCCGAAGTGGCGCAACACCGTTGACAACGGCGTTGCGCCACCGCTCTACTCCCCCTCAGTTCGACTCTTGCCGTCTCCGCAGGATTCCGAGAAGAGGGATCACATGCAGCACGCGCACCAGCCGGCCCACCGCGCCGGCATCCCCGACCCGCTCCGCACCGCGTTCTCGGCCCACGCCGAAGCCCGCCGCCGCGGCATGCCCGTCGCCGAGGTCCTCGGCGAGCACGCCGAGGACTCCCGCCGCGAACGCGCCCGCCGGGCCCAGGAACAGCCCGACCCGGGCACCCGTACGCCCGGCCGCCGCCGGATACTCGGCGCCGCGGGCGCCGCGGCCCTGGCCGCCGCCCTCCCCGGCGGCCTGCTCTCCCCGCGCCGCGCCGCCGCCGCGACCGGCCCCGCCGCCCCGCGCGTCGTGATCGTCGGCGCCGGACTGGCCGGACTGCGCTGCGCGCACCGGCTGTGGAACCGGGGCAACCCGGTCGCCAGCACGGTGTACGAGGCCGACACGACGCGCATCGGCGGCCGCTGCTGGTCCCTGCGCGGGTTCTTCTCCGGCGGCGCGGTCCACGAGCACGGCGGCTCCTTCATCAGCTCCACCGACACCGCGGTCCTCGAACTGGCCCGGAGCCTCGGGCTGCAGAGGGAGATCGCCAACGGCGGCGAACTGCACGCCGGGGACTACGCGGGCTGGGTCGACGGGGCTTCCTACTCCGGGCTCCAGCAGCAGGACGACTGGATCGCCGCTGCCTACGACGCGTTCAGCGCCTCGTACGCGGCCGCCGGCACCGCCCGCTACGACGGCTACACCGCGGAGGCGTACCGGCTGGACCACCTCTCCTGCCTGGACTACCTCGACGAGATCGGCCTCGCCCCCGGCTCCCGGCTCGGCCAGCTGATCCAGGCCCTCCAGCTCCAGTCGGGCGGCGAGCCCGCCGAGGCCTCCGCGCTGGGCATGATCGGCTTCCTCGGGGCCTCGTCGGTCTTCGCCGGCGGGCGCGGCTTCGACGAGAAGTACCACCTCATCGGCGGCAACGACCAGCTCGTCAGCGGGATGGCGGCCCAGCTCCCGGCCGGCACGGTCCGCCGGGGCCACCGGCTCGTCGCCCTGCGCCGCGGCGCCGACGGCTCGTACACCTGCGTCTTCGACCAGGGCGGCAGTACGGTCTCGGTGCCGGCCGACCACGTGGTGCTGGCCCTGCCCTTCAGTACCCTGCGCGAGGTCGACCTCTCCGGAGCCGGGCTCTCCGCCCGCAAGCTGACCGCCGTCCGGCAGCAGGGCATGGGCCAGAACGCGAAGATCGTCACCGAGCTCTCGGCCAAGACCTGGCCACAGCTCGGGTACAACGGCATCAGCAACACCGGCCCGGTCGGCTACCAG
Source organism: Streptomyces sp. GL_141 (assembly GCF_057834385.1). Lineage (NCBI taxonomy): Bacteria > Bacillati > Actinomycetota > Actinomycetes > Kitasatosporales > Streptomycetaceae > Streptomyces > Streptomyces sp. GL_141. Next base: position 8,319,752 of record NZ_CM174402.1, on the reverse strand, counting down.
ACCGCCTGGGACGGCTCGGTCGCGGGCGCACCCGCCGGAACACCGTCGCTGCTGGTCAACTTCCCCGGCGGGAACACCGCCCGCGACGTGCTCACCGGGGCCGCGCACGGCCCGGCGCCCGCCGCCGACGTCGACTGGTTCCTCTCGCAGATCGAGCACGTCTACCCGGGCACCCGGGCCGCCTTCACCGGCAGGGCGTACGAGGACCACTGGTCGCGGGCCCCCTGGCAGCGGGGCGCCTACCACTTCTACAAGGTCGGCCAGTACACCTCGATCGCCGGGTGCGAGGGGCTCCAGGAGGGCCGGATCCATTTCGCGGGCGAACACACCGACGTGGAGAACTCCACGCTGAACGCGGCGGTTTCCTCCGGCGAGCGCGTCGCGGCCGAGATCAGCTGCCAGATCTGATCCCGGGCCGCGCGCAGCGCGCCGGAGCCCCGTGCGGTCACCTCGGCGGGGTCACTGCCGCGGGGTCAGCCGGTCCCACAGGAAGGTGTGGACCAGCGCCTCGTTGAAGGCGGTCTGCCCGTGGTCGGTGGCGCCCGCGTGGCCGCCGCCGAGGTGCTCGTGGAAGAGCACGGGGTGCCCCGACTCCCGCAGCCGGGCGGCCATCTTGCGGGCGTGCCCGGGGTGGACACGGTCGTCGCGGGTCGAGGTCAGCAGGAGCATCGGGGGGTACGGGGGCCCGTCGGTCCGGACCTGGTGGTAGGGGGAGATCCCCTCCAGGTGGGGCCGGTCGGCCGGGCTGTCGGGGTCCCCGTACTCGGCGATCCAGCTAGCTCCGGCGAGCAGCTTGTGGAAGCGGAGCATGTCCATCAGCGGCACGTGGGCGACGACCGCGCCGAACAGCTCGGGGTCGCGGGTGAGCATCGCGCCCATGAGCAGCCCGCCGTTGCTGCCGCCTTCGATGCCGAGCTGGGCGGGGGTGGTGACGTCCCGGGCGATGAGGTCCCGGGCCACGGCCGCGAAGTCCTCGTAGGCCCGGACCCGGTTCGCGCCGAGCGCGGCCTTGTGCCAGTCCGGCCCGTACTCGTGCCCGCCCCGGATGCCGGCCACCACGTAGGTGCCGCCGCGCGCCAGCCAGGCGCGGCCGGTGACGGCGCTGTAGGACGGGACCATGGAGATCTCGAAGCCGCCGTAGCCGTAGAGCAGGGTGGGGCCGGGGCCGGTGCGGTCCTCGGGGCCGACGACGAAGTACGGGACCTCCGTGCCGTCCGCGGAGCGCGCGAAGTACTGGCGGACCGCGAGGCCGGCCGTGTCGAAGAGGGCCGGGCCCTGCTTGACGGTCTCGTCCGCGCCGGCCGGAGCCGTGCCCCGGTAGAGGGTGGACGGCTGGAGGTGGCCCGCGACGTTCAGGAAGAACTCGTCGCTCACGTCCGGGTCGGTGCCGGTGACGGAGGCCGTGGACAGCGGCGGTACGCCGGACAGGGGGGTGCGGCTCCAGCCGTCGGGGCCCGGCCCGGGGGTCAGGATCTCCAGCCGGGAGGAGACGTCGGCGTTGGTGGTGAGGATCAGGTGGTGGCGGGTCCAGCTCCAGCCCGCGAGGGCGGTGTGCTCGTCCGGGGTGAAGAGCACCGCCGCTTCCCGCTCCCCCGCCCGGAAGGCCTCGAAGTCGAAGGCGAGCAGGCTGCCCGCGACGTGGCCGAGCCACGGGGACTTCGGCGCGACGAGCAGCCACTCGCGGTGGACGGAGGCACCGGCGTCGTCGGGGACGTCGATCTTCTCGGGCCCGGCCGTATCGGCCGTGCGGGCCGGATCCGGGGTTCCGTCCCCGGGGAGGAGGAGCAGCTCCCCCTGCCAGAAGTCGATCTGGCGGTGGACGAAGTCCCGTTCAAAACCGGGCGTGTCGTCGTGCCAGCCGGAGGCGGACAGGTCCGTCGGCCGGCCCTCGTAGACCAGTTCCGCCTCCGCGAGGGGCGTGCCCCGGCGCCACCGGCGGACCTGGAGGGGGTAGCCGGACGCGGACATCGAGCCGGGGCCGAAGTCCGTGCCGATCCAGACCAGGTCCCGGTCGATCCAGCCGATCCGGGTCTTGGCCTCGGCGACCTCGAAGCCGCCCGGGACGAACTCCCGGTCCACCAGATCGAACTCGCGCACCACACAGGCGTCCGCCCCGTCCCGCGACAGCATGACCAGGGCGTGGCGGTGATCGGGGGCCAGGACGGCGGCGCCCGCCCAGGCCCACTTCTCCCCCTCGGCCTCGGCGAGCGCGTCCAGGTCCAGGACCCGCTCCCAGTCGGGCCGGTCCTTGCGGTACTCCTCCAGGGTGGTGCGCCGCCACAGACCGCGTACGTGGTCGGCGTCCTGCCGGAAGTTGTAGAGGTGGCGTCCCCGCCGGGTCGTGTACGGGATCCTGCCGTCGTCGTCGAGGACCTCGCGGACCTCCGATTCCAGCACCTTGAACCCGGGGTCCGAGGCGAGCGCGGACACCGTTTCTTCGTTGCGTTCACGCACCCAGGACAGGGCGGCCTCGCCCGTGACGTCTTCCAGCCAGAGGTAGGGGTCTTCATCGCTCATCCGCCGATTGTGCAGGATCGGAGGGCAGCCGGGTCCCCGCCCGGGCAACCACCGAAATTCGGTTGCCGGGGGAAGGACGGGAGCCCACGATGGCCCCTCGTGAGCAGATCCCGTTTCGCCTCCGTACTGCCGGACCTCTCCCCGCTGCGGTCGAGCCCCGATTTCCGGCTGCTGTTCTACCAGGGCACGGTCACCTTCTTCGGCTCGTTCATGGCGATGATCGCGCTGCCGTTGCAGATCAAGCATCTGACGGACTCGCCGCTCGCGGTCGGTGCGATGGGCGCGGTGGAGCTGCTCCCGCTGGTGGTCTTCGGCCTCTACGGCGGCGCCCTCGCCGACGCCGTGGACCGGCGGCGGCTGATCCTGCTGACCGAGGCCGGGCTCGGGGTGCTGGCCCTGGTCCTTCTGGTGAACTCGGCCCTGCCGACCCCCCTGCTGTGGCCGCTGTACGTGGTCGCGGCGTGCGTATCGGCGCTGACCGGCCTGCAGCGGCCGGCCATGGATTCGCTCATGGCGCGTATCGTGCCGCACGACCAGCTGACCGCCGCGGCCGCGCTGAACGGGCTGCGCTACCAGTTCGGCGCCATCGCGGGTCCCGCGGCGGCCGGCCTGGTCGTCGCGTACGCCGGGTACGCGTCCGCGTACGCGGTCACCGTCACGGGGTTCTTCGTATCGGTGCTGCTGTGCCTGCGGCTGCGCCCGGCGCCGCCCGCACGGGACGCCGAGCGGCCCTCCTTGCGGGGGATCGCCGAGGGCGCCCGGTACGCGTGGAGCCGGCCCGTGCTGCTCGGCACGTACGCCGTGGACATGGCGGCGATGCTCTTCGCCTTCCCGAACGCCATCTTCCCGTTCCTGGCGGACGAGCTCGACGCCGTGTGGGCGCTGGGTCTGATGTACGCGGCGGGCGCGGTGGGCTCGCTGGTGCTGGGGCTGACCAGCGGCTGGGCCTCTCGGGTACGCCGCCACGGGCTGCTGGTGGTCTGCGGGGCGGGGGTGTGGGGGCTGGCCATCGCGGCCGCGGGCTGGTCCGGGAACATCTGGTTCGTGCTGCTGTGCCTCGCGGTGGCCGGCGCGGGCGACATGCTCAGCGGGCTGGGGCGCGCCACCATCTGGAACCAGACGATCCCCGAGGAGCTGCGGGGCAGGCTCGCGGGCATCGAGGTGCTCTCGTACACCGTCGGCCCGCAGCTCGGGCAGGTTCGCGCGGGTGCGATGGCCGGCTGGACCGGTACCCGCTCGGCCTTCTGGAGCGGCGGACTCGCCTGCGTGGCCTCGGTGGCGTTGCTGGCCGCCCTGCTGCCGAAGCTGATCTCCTACGACGCGGACACGGACGAGGACTCCCTGCGGCAGCGGGCCGCGAAGGCGGAGCCGCAACCGAGCGGGTCGACCGCCTGACGTGCGCCCTCACCCCGCGGGTGATTCCTCGCCCGGGGTGGGGCCGCGGCCCGCGAAGGCGGTGGTCAGGGCCAGGGCCAGCAGGAGCCCGCCGGCCGCCGCGGCCAGCGCCGGGCCCGGCCCCCACAGGGTCCAGGCGGCGCCGAAGAGCAGGGAACCCGCGAACCGCGCCAGGGCCTGCGCCGTCTGGAGCACCGCCAGCCCGGTCGTGCGCAGCCCGGGGGGCAGCAGCGGCCCGGCGGCGGCCATCAGCACCCCGTCGGTGGCCGCGTAGAACAGGCCGAGCAGGCCGAGGACCCCGAGCACGAGCACGGGGCCGGGCGGTACGGGGGTCAGGAGCAGCAGACAGGCGCCGAGCAGCAGCAGGTGGCCGCCGAGGAAGACCCGGTGGCGGCCCAGCCGGTCGGCGAGCCGGCCCACGGGCACGGCGGCCAGCAGGAACACGGCCGCGGTGGCGACCGGCAGCAGCGGGAACCAGACGGCCGGCAGGTCCAGGCGCCGCTGGAGCAGCAGGTAGAGGAAGGCGTCCCCGACGGTGAACAGGCCGAGCACGGCAGCGGTCAGGCAGAGCCGTCGCAGGCCCGGGATCCGCAGCAGGCTCCGGGCCGGAGGCGTCCCGGCCGCCGGCGCGGGCGCGGGGCTCTCCCGTACGAACAGGACCAGCACCAGCACCCCCAGCACCGCGAGGCAGCAGCTCACGGTGAAGACGGCCTCGTACCCGTCCACCGCCACCCACAGCACGCCGAAGGCGGCCAGCGGTCCCAGCAGGGCCCCGGCCGTGTCCAGCGCGCGGTGCACCCCGAAGGCGCGGCCCTGCTCCCCCGGCGGGCAGGACAGCGAGATCAGCGCATCGCGCGGGGCGGTGCGCAGTCCTTTGCCGGTCCGGTCGGCGGCGAGCACCGCCGCCACCGACCAGGGTGTGGTGACCGCGAGCAGCGCCGCCTTGCAGGCGGCGGAGAGCGCGTAGCCGGCGCCGGCGACGAGCTTGCGGCGCTGTGTGCGGTCCGAGACCCGTCCGCCCACGAGGCGCAGCAGCGCGGTGGCGCCCTGGTTGAGCCCGTCCAGGGCGCCGAAGGCGAGCGGCGACATCCCGAGTCCGGCCACCAGGTACAGCGGCAGGACGGCGGTGACCATCTCCGCGGAGACGTCCGTGATCAGGCTGACCATGCCGAGGGCGAGCACCGTGCCGGGGACGGCCCGCAGGGGGCCCTTCCGGGCCGGAGGGTCTGCGGCGATGTCCGCCGCACGGCTGGTCGACAGGTACACGGGTGCCTCCTTCACGCTGTGGGAACCGGGTGGGTCAGAACCAGGTCGGTCAGAACCAGGTGAGGGTGAGGGGGAAGGTGGTGGTGGCGGTGGTTGGGGTGGTGTCGGTGGCGGTGGCGGTGATGTGGAGGGTTCCGGTGGCCCAGGGTTTGCCGGTGATGCGGCCGGTGGTGGCGTCGAGGGTCAGGCCCCAGGGGAGTCCGGTGGCGGAGTAGCGGACGGGGGGTTTCCCGCCGGTGGTGGTGAGCTGGATGGTGCAGTTCTGGTTGAACTTGCAGCTCTGCGGGCCGGGGTTGACCAGCTTCAGCTCGGACGAGGTCGAGGTCGGAGTCGGCGTGGGGGTGGGGGTCGGGGTCGGGGTGGACGTAGGTGTCGGGGTCGGAGTCGGGGTCGGGGTCGTGGAGCTGAACACCTCGCTCATCGGCTGGACGTTGGCGGCGTTCCCTGCGTGCGTCGTGCCGAACAGGTCCTCGAAGGTGCGCAGCAGGTTGTAGTGGTTGAAGGCCGTGGAGTACGTGCCCGTTTTGACGTTCGCCCCGTAGAAGACGGTGGCGATCTGGTTGGAGCCGAGGAAGTTGTCCTCGTCCCAGGTCAGCACCAGCAGGCTGTTGTTGGCCTTCGCCCACTGCGCGTAGGCGTCGATGTTGTTCTTCGTCCAGGTGTCGCCCGTGCCCACCGAGCAGGAGTGCATGTCGTTGCACTGGTTGGGGACGATGAACGACAGGTTCGGCAGCGCCGCGAAGTTGTTCTGCGGGAACTGCGCCCAGGTCTTGCCGGTGTTGAGCGGCACGTTCTTGAAGGCGAACCACGGGTTGTGCTTCTGGGCGTACTGGCCGTTGGTGCAGGCCGTGGAACCCTCGCTCGGCAGGTCCTCGTTGTACGTGGCGAAGGTCTTTCCGGCCGCGATCACTTCCTGGCCGAGGTTGGCCGCGGTCATGGACTGCGGGGTGTAGCAGCCGTCCCCGGTGATGCCCTGGGTGGCACCGGAGAACAGGTTGAAGTAGTTCGGCTGGCTGGGGTGGGTCAGCGCCTTCATGCCGGTCAGGCTCGCGCCGCCGCCCGCGAGCTGGTTGATGTACGGGGCGTTGGCGCTGCCCATGATCTCGCCGTACTGCTTGTTCTCGTACACGACGACGACCACGTGGTCGTACGTGGGCAGGGCGGCCGCGGCGGTGGGTGCCGCGGAACCGCTTTCGGCCGCCTGGGAGTTGGCGATGGTGAAGGCGCCCAGCAGGCCCAGGGCGCCGAGGCAGGCGACCAGGGCGGAGCGGTGGATCCGGTGTCTCGCGCGAGCGGGCGTGCTCGCGCTCTCCGCCGTCGCGGGATGGAGGGGCATGGGTGGTTCCTCCTCGTGGTGAGTGGTGTGGTGCTCGGGTTCGGGGTCGGGGTCGGGTGTGGGGCCCGCTGTCGGGGCCCGGTCTCAGGCCTCGCGGCGGGCCGCGCCGGCCACGGTGATGTTCAGGAACCGGGGCACGGGCAGCCCCCGGTCGCGGAAGTCCTCCGCGACCGCCGCCCGGACCGCCGCCGGCCGGGCCTCGGGCAGCAGGACCAGGACGCTCCGCCCCGGCCGCCGACCGGGCGGCCAGGCGCTCAGGGCCCCGGCCCGGCGGGCGCATCCGACGGCCCGGGCCAGTTCGGCCGTACGGTCCTGCGTGCCGTCGCGGTCCGGCCGCAGGGCCAGCAGCACCAGGCGGGACCCCGACCCGGCCGGGTCGAAGACCACGTACCGCTGCCGGTGCCGCCGGGGCTCCGGCCGGGGCGGGCCGTGGCCGAGCAGCAGGGCCCTGCCCGGCCGGGCGAAGAGGGCGCCCCGGCGCAGGGGGTCGTCGCCGTCCGGCAGCGCCTGCGCCATCAGCCGGGCCAGCCGGGACCGGTCCGGGTCCTCGCCCGGCGGGGTGTGGACGTCGGCCACCGCGAGCGCCACCGCACAGTCGGCGGCCTCCTCCGTGGCCAGCCCGGCGGCGGCGGTGAGGGAGCCCTGTACGTGCAGGTCGGTACCGCCGCGGCCGTAGCCGGCCCGGGCCAGCGCGCGCAGCAGGGCGTACGGGCGGGCGGCCCAGGCCGGGGTGGATGGCGGCGGCCCGGACAGGGTCAGCGGCAGGTCGCAGCCGTCCGCCGGGTGGGCGAGGGAGCTGAGCCGGACCAGGCCGTCGGTGCGCGGGGCCGCCGCGGCCGCCACCGGCCAGCCGGCTGCCGCGACGAGGCCCGGGGAGCCCAGGTGGAAGGTGTACGGGGCGCTCCAGACGGCGGCCGGGGGGCGGCCGTGCGCGGCCTCCAGGGCGTAGGAGACCAGGCGGAAGAGCGGGTCGGCGGTGGCCCGGCGGGCGAGGTCGCCTCCGGCGAGTGCACCGGTGCCGGTTCCGGTGGTGCCGGTTTCGGTGGGACCGGTTCCGGTGGGACCGGTTCCGGACGGTGCCCGGTCCGCCTGGGCGCCGGGGCCCGTCACCGCTCGTCCTTGCGGGCCAGCATCCGGTAGGCGTTGCCGCCGTCCGTGCGGTGGGCCACGGCGGTGCGCAGTCCGTCGAGCACGGCCGCGGCGGCGAAGCAGGGCAGCGAGGCCAGCCGTACGGCGCCGGTCAGGGCGCGTCGGCCGGGGGTGGCCGGGGGTCCCCAGGGCCGGTCCGGGTCGGGGGCCAGCCGGGTCACGGTCAGGGCCACCGCGCCGAAGAAGTCGTTGCCCTGGTGGGCGGCCCCGTGTTCCTCGGCAAGGACGGTGAAGCCCCGGTCGGCCAGTGCCTCGCGCAGGTTCGAGGAGGGGATCAGGTGCTGGTGCTGCGGCTGGAACCAGGGCAGCCAGGCCGGTCCGAGCAGCCGGGCCATCCGGGACTCGGGGTCGGGGAGTTCGATGGTGAGGTAGCCGCCGGGGGCGAGGACGGCGGCCGCCGTGTCCAGTTCCGTGAGCGGGTCCCGGGTGTGCTCCAGGTAGTGGTACATGCTGACCACCTCGTACTGGCCCGCCAGTTTCACCGCGAACTCCGGGAACTGGCCCTGGTATCCCGTCTCCACCCAGCCGCGCCGCTCGGCCTCGCGGACCCCGTCGCCCATGTCCAGCCCGTCGAAGCGGGTGTCGGGCCAGGCGGCGCGGGCCGCGTTGCAGAAGTGGCCGTGGCCGGTGCCGACGTCGAGCCAGGACACGGGATCGGTGTGGGGGCGGAGCATGTCGGCCCGGCCCCGGTAGGCGGCGCCGAGCCGGCCGAAGACGGTGGCCGCGCCCTCGCCGCCGCGGCCGTCGTAGAAGTCGCGGTAGTAGAACTCCAGCCCCTCCGGGGAGAGTCGGGGGTTCTGGAAGACGTGCCCGCAGGCTCCGCACTGTTCCAGGGTGAAGCGGCCGGGCTTGCCCTGGAGCAGGTCGGGCACCCGGACCCGGACGGTCAGCTGTCCGGAGCCGCACCAGGGGCAGTCCGGCCGGCGCGGTTCGAGGAACCGGTCGGGCCCGGCGGCCAGGTCGGCCCGGTACGCCCGGACGGCCTCGGCGCGGACCGACGCGGCACGGTCCGCCTCGGCGCGGACCGCTTCCGCTCGGACCGCCTCCGCCCGGGCCACTTCCGCCGGGACCGCTTCTGCCCGGATGCCGGTCCGTTCCGTGTCCCGCGCGGCGGCCGGGCCGTTCGCCGCACGGGGCACGGCCCCGGGTCGCGGCGTACGGGGCGTCGCAGCGGCCGTACGCACAGCCGCGCCGAGGGAGCGTACGGGCCTTGCGGCCGTGGCCCGGGCCAGGTCGCCGGGACGCAGGGGCGCGCCGGGCCGGCCGAGGGCCAGGTAGGGCTGGATCCAGTACAGCCCCGCCGCGGCGGCCCCCCACCGGCCCTGCCGTACGGCGACCCCGGCCAGCAGGGCCAGCCCGGCGAGCTGGGCGGCGGCGAGCGCCCCGGGCGGCAGTCCCTGGGCCCGCAGTTCGGCCGCCCGCGCCGGTCCGCCCGAGCCGGCGAGCGGTCCGCAGCTCAGGGCGGGTGCGATGGCCAGTCCCGTGGCGTCGGCGGCGTACTCCTTCACCCGCCGGATCACGGCCATGAGTTCCGCCGGGGTGGCGTCCGGGCCCGCCGGGTCCACCCCGGCCCGGGCGAGCACCTCCTCGGCGACGAGCACGGCGAAGCCGGCCCCGCGCCCCTCGCCGAGCCGGTCCTGCCGGTATCCGGCCGGGTCCACCAGGCGCAGCAGGCCGAGCAGCCGCTCGGTGGGCAGGTCCCCGGGCAGCAGGTCCAGTACCCGCAGCCCCTCCCGGTCGGCGTGCGCGCAGGCGGCGAGGAAGGTGGCCGCGTCGGGCTCGACCCCGCCGGCGGTGAGCAGCCGCCAGCCGGCGGCGCGCGGCACCCCGGCGTCCGCGGGTGCGGCCATGGGCAGCACGGGGACCGCCCGCAGCCGGCGGGCCGTGCGCACGGTGCCCGCGCCGAGGGCGGCGATCAGGAGGGCGGAGGTCCACCGGACGCCGGACGGGAGGAGCGGCACGGAAAGGGGGGCCCGGGCGGGGGAAGGGAGCGGGGAGCGCGTCATAGGAGTTCCTCCAACCGGTCGGCCGCGGCGGCGGCGCCGCCGGCCGCGGCGAATGAGGCCTGGATCCGCCGGGCACCCCGGCGGTGGCCGGGTTCGTCCAGTACGGCCGTCAGGGCGTCGCGCAGTTCCTCGGCCCTGGTCCTGCCGAACCGCACCCGCACCCCGGCGCCGGCCTCCACGACCTGCCGGGCGACGATCGGCTGGTCGTCGCGGATCGGCGCGACCACCAGCGGCAGCCCGTGCGCGAGGGCCTCGCAGACGGTGTTGTGGCCGCCGTGGCAGACGACGGCGTCGAGGTGCGGGAGCAACTCCAGCTGCGGGACGCTGTCGCGCAGCAGTACGTTCCAGGGGACCGCCCCGACCAGCGGGGCGGGGGCGGCCAGCACCAACTGGACGTCTCCCCCAAGGCGTTCGGCGGCGCCGAGCACCGCGCCGTAGAAGCGGCCCCCGGCCTCCTGGTTGAGGGTGCCCAGCGAGACGAGCACCCGTCGCCGCTCCGGGTCCAGCTGTTCCCAGGGGAACCGGGGAGCGGGCGGGCGGGCTCCGAAGGCCGGGCCGACGAAGGCGTAGTGCGGCGGGAACTTCCGGTCTCCTCCGACCAGTTCGCGGCTGGAGAAGACCAGGACCAGCCGCTCCGAGAACCGCGGATCCCAGACCGTGCCGGCCGGCTCGGGGCCGCCTCCGCACTCCGCCAGCAGTCCGGCGATCTGCGCGGCCACCCACTCCCCGACCTTCGGGAAGTCCGCGAAGGGCAGGGTGAGTTCCGCCGAGGTGCTGGCGGAGGTCACCCAGGGCACCCCGAGCCGCCGCGCGGCCACCGGTCCGGCCAGGGCCTGCTGATCGGCGACCAGCACGTCCGGCCGGAAGGCGCCGACCGCCCGGACCACGCCCGGGAGCATCGCCCTGGCCAGCGGGACCAGCGCCTCCTCCCAGAGGAACCGCAGCGCCCCGACCCCGCGCAGATCGCGCCAGCGGGCGTGCAGCAGGGCGTAGTCGCCGCCCGCTTCGGCGCCCGCGGAGAGGATCCGGGCGTGTTCGGGCAGCAGCCGGGACAGCGCCCCCGGCGGGCCGGTCCAGGCGACCTCGTGGCCGCGGGCGGCCAGTTCGGAGCCGACCGCCACGGTCGGATTGACGTGCCCCGCGAGCGGCGGCACCGTGAAGAGCACCCTCATCGGACCAGCGCTCCCGCCCGCGATCGCACCGGCGTCGTCGCGACCGCGGATGTCGCCGCGGCCGTGGCATCGAGGTGGGCGAGTACGGCCGCTCGCAGCGCTCCGCTGCTCTCCTTCAGCACGTCGTGCCCGAGGCCCGGCAGGATCTCGACGGCGGTGACGCGCGGGGCGTGGCGGGCCAGTTCCAGGGCGCCCGGGACCAGTTCGGAGTGCTCGCCGCAGACGATCAGGACGGGGCAGCGCAGTCCTGCGTAGTCGTCCGGGGTGAAGGTGCGGCTCGCGGCTATGTCGTCGATGAGGGTGGTGCGGTTGAGCAGGTCGTCGGCGATGGCCGTGAGGTTGGCCGCCTTGCGCAGCCGCAGCGTGAGCAGTTCGGCGGGTACCGCGCTGTCTTCCAGGCCGAGCGCCGCCGCCGACAGGGTGTCCACCATGTTGTCCACCCAGGCCCCGCTGAGCGGGGGTTCGAGCAGGGTGAGCCCGGCGACCAGATCGGGCCGGGCCAGGGCGGCGTGCAGCGCCAGGGTGCCGCCGTAGCTGTTGCCGACCAGGTGCACCGGGCGGTGCCCGAGGCCGAGGGCGCCGAGCAGGGCGAAGAGGTCCCGTACGGCGGTGCGGCTGTCGTAGCCGGTGGCCGGCCGCTCGGTACGGCCGTGGCCGCGCAGATCGTAGAGGACCACCTCGTGCCCGGCCCGGGCCACCGGGACGGCCAGGGGGCAGTAGAAGGAGGAGAGGTTGTCGACGACCAGCCCGTGCAGGAACACCACGACGGGGCGGTCGGTGGCGTCGGGGCCGTCCGCGTGCGCGGTGGGCGGGAGTTGCTGGACGTGGAAACGGACGGTACCCGCGGGAACGAAGGCCATGGCGGGCTCAGCCGTCCGATCCGGTGACGGCGGCGGTTCCCGCCGAGGCGCGGGTGAGGGAGGCGTGGGCGAGGGACGTGTGGGCGAGGGACGTGTGGGTGATCCGGCCGATGTGCGTGACGAGTTCGCCCACCGACATGGCGAGGATGCCGTCCATGTCCTTCTCGGACAGGAAGCCCATCAGGTCGACGCGGGCGCCGTAGCGGTGGTGGAGGAGTTCGGCGAGGGCGACGAACTCGATGCTTTCCAGGGCGAGGTCCTCGTTGAACGTCGTCTTCATCGTGACCTCGTCCGCGAGGAGGTGCTCGTCACCGACGATCTCCACGAGCATGCCGGTGATCTCGGCGAGGATGTCAGCTGCCATGACTGGTCTCCGTGAGGTGGAAGGGGACGGGGGACGGGGTCGCGGCCCGGTCGGTCCAGGCGACGACGTGGCCCGGGGGGTCGGTGTTGCCGGGGTGGCCGGGGTGGCCGGGTGACGTGTCCGTGAGCAGGGTGGTGCGGACCGGGTACGGGTGCCCGTCCGGGGAGAGCACGCGCAGTTCGCCGGAGTCCGGGTCGCCGCTGGTGCGCCAGTCGCGCGGGCGGCCGCCGAGTCCGGTTCCGGCGGCCTTGGCCGCCGCCTCCTTGGCGCACCAGAGGGCGGTGAGCGCGGCCGGCAGTCCGGTTCCCTCCCGGGCCGCCAGCCGCTCGGCGAGGCCGAGTTCGCCCGGCGCCAGGGCGATGCGGATGAGCGCGTCCGGATCGGTGGTCACCTGTTCCACGTCGATCCCGACCGGCAGGCCGGGGTGGGCGAGGGCGACGGCGATCCGGTCCTTGTGGGCGATCGTCAGACGGACTCCCCCGGCCAGGGCGCCCCCGGCGAAGGGCCGCCCGGCCGGGTCGTTGCCGATCGGCACCTCGGCCGGGAAGACCGGCCCGGCTCCGCCGTCCCAGAGCAGGTGGCGCACCGCGTCCTTGGCGGCGATCCGGCCCAGCAGCCAGGGCGCCCGGGCGCGCGGCGCCAGCCGCTCGTAGGCCGCGCGCTCGGCGGCGCCGAGGTAGCGGCGCATGACCAGCTCCTGCGATGCGGGATCGGTCCAGCGGCGCCGGGCCAGGCACCAGCCCTCGGGGCGGGGTTCGCCGATGCCGCAGACCTCCGGGGTGAACTTCATCGGCCAGACCCGCTCGTCGGCGCCGAAGCGGCGGTACGTCCAGCCGTCGATCCGGGCCCAGACCCGGCCGTCGGCCCGCAGCAGCTCGATGTCGCCGCGCACGGTGACATCGCGGACCTCGCGGATCCGGGCCGTGGCCCCGACGAGCTCGTACGGGGCGGGCGGCGGCCCCGAGAAGCGGATGGCGTCCACGGTGGCCGGGAACACCAGCCGGTCCACGGGGAGCCTCAGCTGCATCCAGTGCCCGAAGAGCTGCCCGGCGGCATCGAGCAGCGCCCCGGGGTCGGGCAGCGCCCGCAGCACGCCGCGGATGCCGTCCGAGGCGACGGCCCGCACCTCGTGCACCCCGGCGAAGCGGGGGCCGTGGAACATCCACCGGTCCCGGTAGAGGGCCTCGGCGCTGACGGGGGCCGGCCCGGGATCGCGCAGCGGGGTGGTGTCGGGGCCGGGCAGGGGCTCGTAGCGCTCGCCGAGCAGGACGAACACGTCGGCGTACGCCCCGAGGGTGACGCGCACGCGGCCCGGTCCGGCGGGCCGTACGGTGACCTCCACGTCGAGGGCCGGCTCCACGGGGAGCCAGCGCAGGGCCCGTACCCGCTCGTAGCCGACGACGGCCAGACCGGGCGGTGCGTCCCGCAGCGCGGCCTCGGCCGCCAGCTCCAGCATGGTCGTCATGGGGACGACGGGGAACCGGTCGGAGTCCTCCGTCCAGCCCTCGGGCTGCAGGTAGACGCAGTGGTCGCGTACGTAGGGCAGCGTGGCGAGGGAGAGGCGCAGGGTGTGGCTCCCGGCTTGGGCGCCGGCGCCGGGGCGGGGGCGGGCCTCGGTGTGCGGCTCGGCCTCCCCTCCGGCGGGGGCCGCGTCCAGGGCGGAGAGCAGGACCGGCCGGAGTCCTTCGGCCACCGGGGTGGTTGGGGAAGAGGTGGGCGGGGCGGAGGAGTTCGGGGTCGCGGGAGCCGCCGGGGTCGGGGTGGCTCGGACGGCCGGGGTTGAGGCAGCGAGGGCCGCCGGGGTCGGGGCGGCTCGGACGGCCGGGGTTGAGGCAGCGAGGGCCGCCGGGGTGGTGGAAGTGGCCGCCGGGGTGGTGGCCTGGGGCAGGAGGCCGGCGAGGGTGGTGCGTGCGGCTTCGCCGAGGCGGACCAGTGGCGAGCCGAGGTCCAGGAGCACGCTGCGTCCGGCCGCGGGCGCGGTCGCGGGCGCCGCCGGTGGTCCGGCGGCTGTCCGGTGGGGGCCTACCGGCTCGTCGGGGGCCAGCCGGTCCCAGCGCGGGGCGTGCCCTTCGGTCCACAGGGCGGCGCAGGTGCGGCGCAGGGCGGCGAGCCCGGTGAGCCGGGGCGAGGAGGCCGCCACCGAGAGGTGGGGGCGGTCGCGCAGGGTGTCCTCGATGAAGCCCGGGAGGCTGCCCGGGCCCAGCGTGACGAAGCCGCGGACGCCCGCGTCCTCGTACAGCCGGAGCGTCAGCTCGCGGAACCGGACCGGTTCCAGGAGATGGCGGACCACGAGCTCGCGCACCGCCCCGGGCTCCGGGGGGAACGGCGCGCAGGTGGTCGCCGACCAGAGGGGCAAGGTGCCGGGCTGGAGCGGCAGTCGGGCGAAGGCGGCGCGGACCTGTCCGAGGTACGGCTCCCACATGGGGGTGTGGAAGCCGGAGCGGAAGGGGAGTTCCTGTCCGAGGACGCCCTCGGCCTTCAACCGTTCGAGGACCGTGGCCACTTCGGCCGGGCCGCCACAGATCACCGACTGGTGGGGGCAGTTGTCGTGGCTGACCACCACTCCGTCCAGTCCGTGCAGCGCGGCCTCCGCCCGGCGGGTCCCGCATCCCAGCGCCGCGTAGACCAGGTCCGGCACCTTCACCGACCCCGGCCGCAGGGAGTCCAGGAAGGTGTCGGCCGCGTCCTGTCGGTACATCCCGGCGGCCACCATGGCCGCCCACTCCCCCAGGCTGTGGCCCGCCAGCACCTCGGCCCTGATGCCGATCTCGGGCAGCGCCCGGGCGAGGAAGCGGCCCGTCGCGATGGCGTCCAGGGCCCGCTCCGTGAGCTCGTCGCCCCTGGTCAGCCGGGGCCGTTCCAGCCCGAGCCGGTCCGCGACGTCGTCCAGCGCCGGGGCGAACTCCGGCTCCAGACCCGGGAACAGGAAGGCCAGCCGGCCGCCCATCGGCTCGGGCGTGAACCACACCTCCCCGCGGCCCCGCCACGCCCGGCCGCGCGCCACCACCTTCGCGGCCAGCGCGAGCCGCTGGGGCGTGGGGCCGACGATCGCGAGCCGGCAGGGCCCGTCCCCGCCGAATGCCGGGGAGCCGGACGCTGGTGAGCCGGACGCTGGTGAGCCGGACGTCTGGCAGTCCGCCAGCCGGTCCGCCAGCTCCGCCGCGTCGGAGGCCGCTAGTAGCAGCACCTCCTCCCGCGCGGGCGCCCCGACCGGCGGGGCCTGGTCACCCAGGGGCAGGAACCGGCGTACGGGGGCGGCCGGTCGCTCGGGGGCCGTCCGGCCCGCGGGTGCGGACGGTCGTGGCGGGGTGGTCCCTCGTGCGGCGGGTGCGGACCCTCGTGTGGGTGCGGCCCCTCGCACGGGTACGGACCCTCGTGCGGCGCCGGGAGCCTCCTCCAGCACCACGTGGGCGTTGATGCCGCCGAAACCGAAGGCGTTCACCCCGGCGCGGCGCGGCGCCGGGCCGCGTTCCCACGGTAGGGCCGCCGTCACCGGCCGCATCCGGGTCCGGGCCAGGGCGGGGTGCGGCTCCTCCAGGTGCAGGGTCGGCGGCAGCACCCCCTCGTAGACCGCGAGCGCGGCCTTGATCAGCCCGGCCATGCCGGAGGCCTGCATGGTGTGGCCGAGCATGGACTTCACCGAGCCGAAGCCGATCGCGTTCCCGGCGTCCAGGCCGGTGCCCAGGTCGGCAGCCCCGGCCCCGCCGCTCACGCGAGGCCCGAACACCTGGGCCAGGGTGTCCAGTTCGGCCGCGTCCCCCACCGGAGTGCCAGTCCCGTGCGCCTCCAGCAGTCCCAGCGCGCCGGGCGCCCGCGGGTCGAGACCGGCCTCCCGCCAGGCCCGTTCCAGGGCCCGTACCTGGCCCGCGACGAGCGGGCTCATCAGGCTCGCCGCCTTGCCGTCCCCGGCCACGCCGGTGCCGCGGATCACCGCGTAGATCCGGTCGCCGTCGCGCTCCGCGTCGGCCAGCCGCTTGAGCAGCACCACTCCGGTGCCCTCGGACAGCAGGGTTCCGTCGGCACGCCGGTCGAAGGGCCGGATCCGCTCGCTGGGGCTCAGGGCGCGCAGCTGCGTGAACACGCTCCACAAGGTGGCGATGTGGCAGTGGTGCACGGCCCCGGCCACCACCACGTCGCAGCGCCCGCCGGCCAGCAGCCCCACCGCCTGGTCCACCGCCAGCAGGGAGGAGGCGCAGGCCGCGTCCAGGGTGTAGGCCGGTCCGTGGAAGTCGAGCCGGTTGGCGGTCCGGGCGGCCGTGAAGCTCGGTACGAGTCCGATCGACGCGTCGGGCCGTTCGGGACCCAGGGCCTCCTGGAAGGCGGAGCGCACCGCGGCGATCCGCCGCTCACCGAGTTCGGGCGCGAGCTCCCGCAGGGTCTGCGCCAACTGGTGCGCGGTGCGCACGCGTTGGTCGAGCCGAGCGGTGGCCACACCCATGAACCCACCGCGCCCCAGCACGATCCCGATCCGTGAGCGGTCGGCCGGGAGGCGGCTCTCGCCTCCCGCGTCGGCGATGGCCTCGGCCGTGGCGTGCAGGGCGAGCATCTGGTCCGGTTCGGCTCCTTCCACGGTGGCCGGCATGATGCCGAACCGGGTCGGGTCGAAGGCGGCGAGCCCGTCCACGAAGCCCCCGCGCCGGCAGTAGAACCGGTCGCCGGAGACCGGTCCGGTGGCGCCGTCCGGGTCGTAGTACACCGCGGGGTCCCATCGCCCCGGCGGGACGTCGCCTATGCAGTCCGTGCCGGCCAGGAGGTTGCGGCGGTACGCGGCGAGGTCGGCGGCGCCCGGGAACACGGCACCCATCCCGACGATCGCCGCATCGGTGGGACGCGGGCCGCGGTGATGCCGTCGCCGGCCGGCGCTCCGGCTCTGAGCCTGGTCCTGCGCCTGGTCCTGGACTTGACCCTGGCGTCGGCTCTGGTCCTGCGCCCGGCTCTGGCCCTGTCGGGGGCGGTCAGCCACGCCGCTCACCGCCCCCGTGCCCCTCGGCCGCCATCAGGAGCACCTGTACGTCGGTCCCGTGCGCGAGTTCGGCGAGGAACGCCGCGCCGCCCGCATCCGGGTCGATGAGCGGGATGCCGCGGCGGGTGTACGCGCGCGCCAGTTCGGGGCTGACCATCCCGCCCGCCTCCGCGGCCCAGGGACCCCAGTCGACGGACAGCACCCGGCCTGGGAAGTCCTCCGCCCAAAGGTGCGCGAGACCGTCGAGGGCGTCGTTGGCGGCGGCGTAGTCGGTCTGCCCCCGGTTTCCGTACACGCCGGCCACGCTGCCGAAGAGGGCGAGGAAGCGGGGCGCGGGCCCCTCGCCGTGTTCGGCCGCCGCGGCGGCGAGGTGGCGCGCGCCGGTCACCTTCGTGGTGAACACCTCGGCGAAGGCGGCTGGTTGCTTGTCCCGGAGCAGTCCGTCGCTCAGGGTCCCGGCTCCGTGCACGATCCCGTCCAGCCGGCCGTGGCGGGCCCGCACGGAGGCCACGACGGCGCGTACCGCCTGCTCGTCCGTGACGTCCGCGCAGTGGTAGCCGACGGAGGCGGCCACCGTCGTGAGTGCGGCCAGGGTGGCCCGCACCTCTCGCTCCGCGAGGATCCGCGAGGCCGCGGCCTCGATCTCCGCGGGGGTGCGCAGGCCGGTGGCGATCAGCGCGGCGCGCAGGGCGACCCGGTCGGCGGCGTGCCCGAACTCATCCGCCTCTGCGGCTGGTTGCGGCGTACGACCCATGAGCTCTACGTGGCATCCGGTGGCCCGGGCCAGCGCCAGGGCGGCCCGGGCGGTGATCCCGCGGGCGCCGCCGGTGAGCAGGACCACCGAGCCCGCGTCGAGGGGCGGCGTCCCGTCGCCCGGGACGAGCGGTGCGGGGACCGGCCGGGGGGTGACCCGCAGGCCGTCGGCGGTGTAGACGACGGAGGCGGGCGCCTCCACGGACCGGGTGGCGTCGGCCGAACCTTCGGCCGGCTCCGCCGGTGCGCAGCTCAGCTCGGCGAGGAGCTGCGCCGCGATCCGCTCGGGGTCCTCCTTGGAGTGGACTTCCACGGCGCGGATCAGCCTGCCGGGGTATTCGAGGGAGGCGCTGCGGGCGAAGCCGTGCACGCCCGCTCCGGCGGATTCGCCCCGGGCGGTGACCAGGAGCAGCCGGTGCACGCCGCCGGTCAGGGCCCGTTGCAGCCCGGGAAAGGCCTCGGGCAGGACGGGCGCCGTTCCCGGCCGCAGGGCGGACAGGTCGAGGACGGCGTCGAACCCGCCCTCGGCTTCGGCCAGTTGCCGTACGTCCGCCCCCTGGGCCCGGAGGGCGCCGGTGACCGCGAGCCCGATGCCCTGGCCGTCTCCGGGGTCCCCGACGACCCCGATCCGCAGACCCCGCAGGACCTCCGGGTCCCCGGGCGCGGGCGGCAGCGCCTGCGGCTCCACCCGGAGGCGGTCGAGCGTGGGCGGGGCCGTTGCCGTGGCCGCCGCTTCGGCGGCCGGGGCCTCGGGGCGGGCGGTGTGGCCGGAGACCCAGTCCACGATGCCGCGCAGGGTCTTGATCCGGGACAGCTCCTCGATCGCGGACTCGGCGGAGCCGCCCGGGTCCTGGGGCAGGCCGATCCGGTCGGCCAGGGCGCCGATGATCTCGACCCGCTTGATGGAGTCGATGGACAGGTCCGCCTCCAGGTCCAGCTCGGGAGCGAGCATGTCCCGCGGGTACCCGGTCCGGGTGTGGACGATCTCCACGATCACGTCCATCACTTCCTCGGCCGACCGCACCCGCTCACGTCCCGCGTCCCCGCTGCCGCCGACATCCCCACGCCCCTCACCCCCGGGCAGACCAGCCCCCGGAACCGCGTCGCCGCCGGGCCCAACCCCCTGGGCAGCACCACCGGACATCCCGGAGCCCGGGAACCCACCACCCGGAGCCGCGCCACCGGGCATCCCCGACCCCGAGACCCCACCGGGGATCCCGGCACCCACGACCCCACCACCAGGCGTCCCGCCGCCCGGGGCCACACCGCCGGGCATCCCGGCATCTACGGCCCCGCCACCGGCGAGCCCCGAACCCGCCGCCGCGCCGCCCGGGAACCCGGATCCCACGAACGCGCCCTCAGGCATCCCGCTGCCCGGAGCCATGCCGCCGGGCATTCCCGCGGCCGTGTCACCACCGGGGAACCCGGAGCCCGGGAACGCACCACCCGGCATCCCGCTGCCCGGGGCCATGCCGCCGGGCATGCCCGGACCCGGGATCCCGGCGTCAACACCCCCGGCGGGGGCCGGCCACGGTCCGGGTTCTCCAGGGCCCGGGGGCGTGCCCCCGCCGTGGGCGGCGGACCAGGAGGCGTCGGCGCCTCCGGCCGGGCCTGCGCCGTGAGGCCCGGCATCGGCCCATGCGGAGGGAGCCGCCGCGTTCGCGAACACCCCTGGACCGCCGGGCAGTCCGGCCCCGGAAGCCGTGCCGTCGGCGGCCGTCGGCCATGGGCCGGCATCCCCGAAGCCGCGTACGGCGCCCGCCGGAGGCGCGCCGTGGGCCGTACCCCCGGCCCCGTCCGCTCCCCCCTGCACGCCTCGGCCGTCCGCTCCGGGAGCAGCCCAGTGGCCCGCCGAAGCCGCGCCCGGGAACACCCCGGGGCCCGCCTGCACGCCGCCGGACGGTCCGGAACCAGGGGCCCCGGGCCACGGCCCGGCCGCCCCGACGCCGACACCGGGATCCGCACCCATCGGGGCCTCGCCCGGAGCCCCGTACCAGGCGGCATCGTGGCCGTCCGGCCGGGCCTCGGCCCAGGGGCCGGCCTGAGCCGCGCTCTGGAACGTCCCCGGGGCCCCACCCGGACCCTGCGGGCCCGCGAGCCCCTGTCGGAAGCCCCCGCCCGAGGCCGCCCACGCGCCCTGCGGGCCCTCGTGGCCATGGGGGGCACCGGCGCTGGGGGGCTGGATCGCGAGGGCCGGGCCACTGACAGGGCGGTACCCCGGCAGGGCCGGATCGGGGCCGGTCCAGGGCGGTGCCGTCGCCGTCGAGGCCAGGTAGCCGATCATCACGTCCCGCTGCGCCTGCACCAGTTCGCGCGAGCCGCGGAGGTACTCCAGGACCGCCTCCTCGCGGCGGTCGGCCGGAGCAGGTGCAGGAGCCGGCGCAGGCGCAGGCGCAGGCGCAGGTACGGCGTGCCCGGCCAGGTGGCCGGAGCGGGCGCCCGCCCAGGCGGGCGGGCCCGACAGCGGCTCCAGACCTGCGCCGGGAACGCCGTTCGCGGTCCGGAGCTGTCGGCCGTCCCCACCCCGCCCGACCGAACCGGCCGCCGGCCCACCGCTCCCGGGGAGGGCCGGAACAGCCCCCTCGGCCGCCGGAAGCCCGGCCCGGCCGTTGAGCGCGTCCGCGGGCCCGCCGCCCGGGCCCCCCACCACACCAGGACCCCCACCCGGCAACCAGTGCCCTCCCCCCGCAGGACCGCCGGTCCCCGGCTCCGGGAACCCGCCGCCCGCAAGCCCTGCGGCCCCCGGACCCCCCACCGGTCCCGGACCCGCACCAGACCCCGCGTACGCACCGGATCCCCCACCCGGCAACCAGGGGGCACCCCCAACGGGACCGCCGGCCCCCGGCTCCGCGACGCGCCCTTCCACGCGCCCTGCGGGCGGGCCCCCGACCGACTCGAAGCCCCCACCCGGGCCGCCCACCCCGGGCCCGCCGTCCGGCAGCCAGTGGCCACCCGCGCCCGGGGCGGCGCCGTGCCCGTTGCCGGCGAAGCGAGCGCTCTCGGGTCCGGCCGCCGGCGCCCCGTCCCGGGCGGAGCTCCCGAACGGGCCACCTTCGCCGGGGCCCCCGGCCGGCAGCCAGTGCCCGCCGTTCGCGCCCCCGGCGGGAGCCGACAGGTGACCGGGCCCGCCGTTCCCGCGGCCCCCCGGCAAGGCGGGCATCCCGTTCCCGCCGGCCCCCAGACCGGCAACGCCCTGCGCCGGTTCGGTGCCGTTCGTCGGCTGTGTCATCTGGTGGGCTCCCTCTTCTTCGGATACCGCGACGTGGACCCGGCGGGCCGGGCGGAGGCCGCCGGGGACGGGTTTGCCGTCCCGAGTGCGGACCAGGTGGCCGTCGACCAGCCAGCCCGGGCGGCGCGGAGCGCGCTCGGGGAGCCGGGAGGTACGGCCCCGGAACAGGGCTTCCGGCTCCACCGGCACGCCCGCCGCGGCCAGTTCCGCCAGCGCCGTGACCAGCCGGAGCAGGCCGTGCTCGCCCGGCACGTCCAGCGGGACCACCGTGTGCGGCCGGTCGTGCAGGATGCGGCCGACGAGTCCGGAGAGGACGCGGCCCGGCCCGGCCTCCACGAAGGTCCGTACTCCGGCCGCGTACATGTGCTCCACCTGCTCCACGAACCGGACCGGCTCGGCGACCTGACGGGCCACCAGGTCCCGTACCGCGTCGGCGGCCGCCGGGTACGGGCCGGCCGTCGTGTTGGACCAGACCGGGACGGCGGCGTCGGCCAGTTCCGTCGCGGCGAGTTCCTGGGCCAGGGCGGCGGCCGCCCTCGCCACGACCTCGCTGTGGAAGGCGCAGGCGACGGGGAGCGGGGACGCCGTCAGTCCCGCGTCCCGCAGGGCGGCCACCGCGGCGGCCACGGCGGCGGCCGGACCGGAAATCACGCACTGGCGCGGTGCGTTGTGGTTCGCGATCACACACCCGGCCCGCGCGGCGATCTCCCGCACCTCTTCCGGCGCGGCCGTCACCGCCGCCATCGCCCCCGGATCCGTCCCGGCGGCCGCGACGATGGCTTCGGCCCGGCGCGCGCTCAGCCGCAGCAGGCTCTCCTGGTCCCACACGCCCGCCGCCCACAGTGCGGTGAGCTCTCCGTACGAGTGCCCGGCGACGCAGTCCGGGCGTACGCCCAGTTCCCCGAGCAGCAGGTGCGCCGCCGAGCCCGCCAGCCCGAGGGCCGGCTGGGCCACCCGGGTGTCGGTGACCGCGGCCCGCTGGGCGGTACGCCCCTGCGCGGTGAAGGCCGCCGGGGGGAACATCGCGGAGACCACCGCGCTCGGAGCCTCGTCGAGGAGTTCCCGCAGCCGGGGGAAGGCGGTGAACAACTCAAGGAACATTCCGGGGCGTTGACTGCCCTGACCGGGGAAGAGGAAGGCCACCTGCCCGGGCTCCGCCGCATCCTCCCGTACGTGGACCCCCGCGCCCGGGGCGAAGGCCCGCGCCCGCTCCAGCCGGACCGCCAGCTCGTCCAGGTCGGCGGCCACGACCGCGACCCGTACGGCGCCGGTTCCGGCCGCCGCCTCGGCCGCGAGGTCCCGCAGGGCCCACGGGCGCCCGGCCGCGTCGTTCTGCTCCAGCCGGGCCGCCAGCCGGGCCATCGCCCGGCCCGCGGCGCGCCGGTCCTCGCCGCGGAAGCAGAACAGTTCGGCCGGCCATTCCTCCAGTCCGTGCCGGGGCTCCTCGGCCCCCGCGTAACCGGTGAGCACCGCGTGGTAGTTGGTACCGCCGAAGCCGAAGGCGCTCACTCCGGCGATCCGCCGCTCGGCGGGCTCCGCCCACGGCCGGGCCCCGGCGTCGAAGGAGAAGGGGCTGCTCTCCGCGTTCCAGGCCGGGACCGGCGCGTCGAGGTGCAGGGTCGGCGGGCGTACGCCCGAG
Organism: Streptomyces sp. GL_141; assembly: GCF_057834385.1. Lineage (NCBI taxonomy): Bacteria > Bacillati > Actinomycetota > Actinomycetes > Kitasatosporales > Streptomycetaceae > Streptomyces > Streptomyces sp. GL_141. Next base: position 8,297,103 of record NZ_CM174402.1, on the reverse strand, counting down.
TGGACCGCCCGGACCGCCTTGATCAGTCCGGCCAGCCCGGCCGCGCACTTGGTGTGCCCGATCTGCGATTTCACCGATCCCAGCGCGCAGGCTCCGGGAGCGGCGCCCGATTCGGTGAACAGGGCGGTCAGTACCGCCAGTTCGGTGGTGTCGCCGACCACGGTGCCGGTGCCGTGCGCCTCGATCAGGCCGACCTCGCCGGGGCTGATGCCGGCCCGCGCGTAGGCCCGGTCCAGGGCCCTGCGCTGCCCCTCCGGCCGGGGTGCGGTCAGGCCGAGGGAGCGTCCGTCGCTGGCGGCGCCGACCGCCTTGATCACGGCGTACACCCGGTCGCCGTCCCGTTCGGCGTCCGCGAGCCGCTTCAGCACGAGCGCGCCCACTCCCTCACCGAGGGCGATCCCGTCGGCGGCCGCGTCGAAGGGCCGGCAGCGGCCCGCGGGGGACAGTGCGCGGACGGAGGAGAACAGCAGGTAGTCGTTGATGCCGTTGTGCACGTCGGCTCCGCCGCACAGCACCATGTCGCTGTCCTTGTCTTGCAGTTGGCGACAGGCGAGGTCGAGTGCGGCCAGTGAGGAGGCGCATGCGGCGTCGACGGTGCAGTTCGCGCCGCCGAGGTCCAGCCGGTTGGCGACCCGGCCCGCGATGACGTTGGCGAGTACGCCGGGGAAGGAGTCCTCGGTGAGCCGCGGGAGCTGCTGGTCCAGTTCGGGAGGGAGCTCGCCCAGGTATCCGGGGTACAGGGCGCGCAGCCCGTACGCGCCCGCCAGCTCGGTGCCGGCCTCCGCGCCGAACACGACCGAGGTCCGGGACCGGTCGAACTCCCGGTCCTTGCCGTACCCGGCGTCCGCCAGGGCCCGGTCCGAGATCTCCAGGGCGAGCAGTTGCACCGGCTCGATCCCGGCCAGCGAGGCCGGCGGGATGCCGTGCGCGAGGGCGTCGAAGGGCATCGGGCCGAGGAAGCCGCCCCAGCGGGACGGGGTGCGTTCCCCGGCACGTGCGGGGTCCGGGTCGAAGTGGAGCTCGGGGTCCCAGCGTTCGGCCGGGACCTCGGTCACGGCATCGCTCCCGTCCAGGATCCGTGCCCAGTAGGCGGCGAGGTCCGGTGCGCCGGGGTAGGCGCAGGCCATGCCGACGACGGCGACGTCCAGCGGATCGGGGCGCACGGCGCTCCGGGCGCCGGTCGTCTCGGTCGCCCGATCTCCCTCGGGTTCCGCACCGGCGAGCTCCCGGGCCCGCCGGTCGAGCACCTCGGTGGCGCCCTCGGTGACTTCGGCGTGCAGGGCGGCGACCGTGGTGGTCCCGCCGCGCAGGGTGGCGGCCTGCCCGAGCATGAACAGCCCCTCGGAGCCCTGCTGTTCCTCGTCCACGGGTTCCAGCCCGTCGCCCTCGGCCCCGCGGCGCAGGCCCTTGCTGGCGATCCGGAGCCTTCCCAGATTGAGCCGCTCCAGCTCCTCCCACACCTCGCGCGGCTCGGCGCCGCCGTCCGCGAGCCGCTGCCGGGTGGACTCGAAGGTGTCCACGTAGGGGGTGACCGCGCAGCGGGTGGCGTGTCCGGGCGCGGTGTGCAGCAGGACGGTGTCCGCGCACTCCAGCGCCGCCCGCTGGAAGCGGGGAAGGACCGCGCCCGCGGCCACCGCTTCCTCGGTGAACAGGTAGGCGGTGCCCATGAGCACCCCGATGCGCGCACCCCGTTCGGCCAGCGGGGCCGCCGCGGCGGCGGCCATCGCGGCGGACCGGGCGTCGTGGATTCCGCCGGCGAACAGCACGTCCAGTGCGGCCGGTTCGGGGCAGGCGAGCAGCAGCTCGATCTGTTCCTCCCACAGCGGGAAGGAGGCGCGCGGCCCGACGTGGCCCCCGCATTCCAGCCCCTCGAACACGAACCGCCGGGCCCCGTCGGCGAGATACCGCTCCAGCAGGCCCGGCGAGGGCACGTGCAGATGGGTCCGGGTCCCGGCGGCCTCCAGGGGCGCCGCCTGACCGGGGGTGCCGCCCGCGATGATCGCGTACGGCGGGCGCACCTCGGCGACGGCCTCGAGCTGCTCGGCCCGCAGTGCGGCCGGGGCGAAGCCGAGCAGGCCCACACCCCAGGGCCGCTCGCCGAGCCGTTCGGCGGTCTCGGCGAGGAGCCTGCGCACGTGCTGCCCCTCCATGACCGCGAGCGCCAGATAGGGGACCCCGCCCCAGGCGGCCACCGCTTCGGCGAAGGCCGCCTGGTCGCTGACCCGGGTCATGGGCCCCTGCGCCACCGGGAGCGGTCGCCCCGGGCCGTGGCCGCCCCCCAGCGGCCGGGCCCGTACGACGGCCGCCAGGTGATCCGCGACGGCCGACCGGATGCCCTGGAGGATGCCTCCCGTCGTCCGGTAGCGGGCGGCCAGCCGGGCCGCCGAGGCCCCGTCCTGTCCGACGGGGAGCAGCTGCGTGCGCAGGTCGCGGGCACCGAGCAGGGTGTCGACCGGGCCCTCGGGCGGGGTCAGGTCGGGGCGTGCGTACACCCGGTGGCCCCGCAGCAGTCTGGTCTCGGATCCGTCCATGGCCCGTACGGCCGCGGCCACTTCGGCGGGCAGCCCGGCCTCCCCCTCGGGCGTGAGGGCCAGTTGTACGTCGACCAGCACCCCGGCGGCTCCGCCCGCGACGGCCGCGGCCGCGGTGTGCGGCCCGATGCCGCCGTACGCCCGGACGGGCAGCCCGAACGCGGCGTCCGCGAGGAGTTGTTGGAGGAGCACGAAGGTGGTGGTGCCGCCCACCCGGCCGCCCGCCTCGTGCCCCTTGGCCACGAGCGCCTCCACCCCGGCGGCCACCGCGGCCGCGGCCTCGACCGGATCGGTGATCTCGGCCCACACCCGGGGCCGTCCGGCGGCGGCCGCCCAGCCGGCCACCCCGTCCGGGGTGTGGTGCGCGGGGTCGGCGAGCAGCACGGTGTCCACGTCGGCCGGCAGCTCCCCGGGCCTGACCGGGCAGTCCGCGGGCACCCGTACCCCGTAGCGGCCGGCTCCGAGGCGGCGGGCGATCTCGGCCATGGCGCGCCGCGCGGACCCGGCGTCCCGGCCGAGGTCGAGCAGGCCCAGGGCGCCGGCGCGCTCGGCGGCGGTGACGATCCGGGGGTTGGGCTCCCCGAACGGGCTGACCGCGACGACCAGGTCGCGGTCGCCGGCGCGGAGCCGCCCGGACTGCCGGGCGGACTGCCGCCCGGACTGCCTGGCGGAAGGCGACCGCTCGGGCCGCTCGGAACCCGAGGGCCCGCCCCTCTCCCCCGGCGGCGCGGGCTCCTCCCCGGGCCGCTCGGTCGCCGCGGACCGGGCGGCCTGTGCGGATCGCGGAGGCCGCGGGGTCCGGGAAGGCCGCGCCGCACGGGGAGCCGGCGGGGACTGCCGGGGCGGGAGGGCACGCGGGGGCTGGGGGGACGGCTCGGGCTGGGGGGACACGGACGCTCCTCTTCCAGTGCTGTGTGACATGGCGCAGTGCGGGAGGGAAGACGGGGGAAAGCGCAGGAGGCTGTGCGGGAAGGACGGCGGACGAGACGCCCTCCCGCTGCGGATCCGAGGCGGGCGACGCGCGGAACGGCCGGACGATCCGGCGGGGACAGGGTTGAGCGGTGGTCAAATTCCCTGTTGCCGGGATGCATCGTGCGGTGACGGCCCTGCACTGTCAACGGTCATCCGGAGCCGTTCACTTCGCACGCCGGACCACCCCAGCCCACCCGGACCGCCCCCCGACCGCACCCTCGGGGCACCGCCCCCGAGGCCATGACCTGCGGTGTTGGGACCGGGCCGGGCGCCTGCGGTGCACCGGCCCGCCCGCCGCGGCATCCCCGGCTCATGCCGCATGGGTATGGGTTGTCACCGGCCCGGCATGAACACCTTTGCGGAGTCTGATGGTTGTTCACCCGACGCGGTCTTACAGGTACACCCTTGCCCGGTTACCTTCCGGTCATGACGCCCACCCTCGCCCAGCTCCGCTACCTCGTCGCCGTCGCCGACTGCCGTTCCATCACCGGCGCGGCGGCCTCCGTCTTCGTCGCCCAGTCCGCCCTGTCCCGTGCCGTCCAGGCCCTGGAGCGCGACCTCGGGGTCGATCTCCTCGCACGCCGGGGAAGGGGGGTGGACCTCACACCGGAAGGGGCCCGGGTCGTCCGGCTGGCCCGCACCGTGCTCGGCGCGGTGGAGGCCATCGACGATATCGGCACTCCCCACGGACTGGGCGCCAGGGCCGCCCTGTCCCTGGTCACCACCCCCACCCTGGCCCTCGACCTGGCCTCCGAGCTGATCCACGCGTTCACGGAGCGGCACCCCGGACTCGACGTCAGGCTCCACCAGTACGACAGCCGCGAGGCGGTGGTCGAAGAACTCACTCAGGGCCGGGCCGAGTTGGCCCTCGTGGACCTCCCCCTCGACAAAGACCTCTCCACCCACTTCATCCAGGAGCGCGAAGTGGTGCTCATCTCCCCCGTCGGGTCCGCGCTGCCCGACCCGTTACCGTTCCGCGCACTCGACGGGCTGCCGATGGTGCTGCCCACCCCCGGGACCGGCCGGCGCACCGAGATGGAGGCCATGTTCAGCTGTCTGGGCGTGCGCCCGGTGCCCTGTCTGGAGGTGGACGAACGCCTCGGCTGGGTGACCGGGGTGACCGACGGCCGGGGCTCCCTCATCTGGTACCGCGACGTGGTCGCCCGGGCCTTCGGAAGCCGGGCGGAGATACGTTCCTTCACCCCACCCCTCCTTCGCCCGGTGGGCATCGCGCACGCCCGCCGGCCGCTCAGCCGCGCGGCCCGCGCCTTCATCGCGCACGCCCGGCACAAGGCCCCCGTACGCGAGCCCTCCCGGTGACCGGGCGGGCCGACCGGGGCCCGCCCGCCGCGCGTCCGGCCGCGTGGGCAGGAGGATTTTCCTGACGACCGGACATGCACGCCCGGCATTGAACGATGCTCGAACGGACGGCGATTGACCCTGGCGCCGTCACCTGACTCCCCCTCACATGGTGGGCATGTTCCGACTACTCCTCACGCCCCCACGAGCCGCCGTCCTCGCCACCGCCGCTCTCGCCGCGGTCCTGCCGGCCGCTGCCTGGCTGACCGGACCCGCCGCCGGGCCCGCCGACGCGGCCGCCCTGATGCCCGCGTCCGCACCCCTCTCCGCACCCCTGTCCGGCGGCGCCGCCGCTGCCGCCGCTGCCGCCGCTCCCGAGCGCCGGTGCACGCTCCCCGGAGGCATGGCCGAGATCAGCGGGCTCGCCATGAGCCGCAAGCACCCCGGCGTCTTCTACGCCGTCAACGACAGCGGCAACACCAACCAGGTCTTCGCCATCGACTGCAGCGGCGCCACCGGCCTGCTCAAGGCCACGTACACGGTCTCCGGGGTCGGCAACACCGACTGGGAGGGGCTGGCCATCGGCAAGGACTCCTCCGGCCGCCCCGCGATCCTGGTCGGCGACATCGGTGACAACTTCGGCAACCGCGCCGAGATCACCGTGCACTCCTTCACCGAGCCCGACCAACTCGCCAACGCCTCGGTGACTCCCGTGACCCACCGCTTCGCCTACCCCGACGGGAAGCACGACGCCGAATCCCTGCTCGCCGATCCCGTCACCGGCCGGATCCACATCGCCAGCAAACTCATAGGAGCGGCAGGCCAGTTGTACCAGGCCCCGCTGCCACCGGTCCCCGGACAGCTGGGCACCCTGGCCGCCGTCCGGCCGGGCCCGGTCTTCGCCACCGACGGCGCGTTCTCCCCGTCCGGGGCCTCCTACACCCTGCGCAGCGGCGGTCCGCTGGGGGCCAACACGGCCTCGGTGTACGACACCGCGGGCACCAAGCTCGCCGACGTGGCCCTGCCCGCCCAGTCGCAGGGCGAGACGGTGACGTACCTCGACTGCACCAGCCTGCTCGTCGGCTCGGAGAACGACACCCAGATCTGGCGCGTCCCACTGCCCCCGGAGGCCACGCCGGGCTGCGGCGGCACACCGACGCCGACACCCACGCCGACCCCGACCCCGACTCCGACGCCCACCCCGACCCCGACGCCCACGCCGACGCCCACCTCGACCTCCACCCCCGGTGACCTGAAGCTGGTCAACCCCGGCCCGCAGAGCTGCAAGTTCAACCAGAACTGCACCATCCAGCTCACCACCACCGGCGGGAAACCCCCCGTCCGCTACTCCGCCACCGGACTCCCCTGGGGCCTGACCCTCGACGCCACCACCGGCCGCATCACCGGCAAACCCTGGGCCACCGGAACCCTCCACATCACCGCCACCGCCACCGACACCACCCCAACCACCGCCACCACCACCTTCCCCCTCACCCTCACCTGGTTCTGAGCGAGCCGCGGGGGCGGACCCCGGACCGCCCGGGATCCGCCCCTCGCCGGGTCAGCCCAGCCCCGACGCCGCCTCCCGGTCGGCGATGACGACGAGGTTGGGGTGCGTGCGCAGGATCGTGGCCGGGAAGTCGGTCGAGATCTCGCGCTCCAGCATGCCGGCGAGGGCGTCCGCCTTGGCGGAGCCGCGCACGATCAGCACCAGGCGCCGCACCTTGGCGAGCATGGCCGCCCCCATCGTCACGACGTGCGAGGGGACCTCCGCGGGGGCGGGCAGCAGCCGCAGGGCGTCCCCGTACCAGGGACAGGAGTCCTTGAGCTCGTAGGTGTAGATCTCCTGCTCGAAGCGGGTGGCGTACGGCAAGTTCCCGCAGAAGTGGCCGTCCGCGCCGAGCCCGATGAGCATCAGGTCCAGCCCTCCGTTCCCGTGCAGTTCCCGGGCCACGGAAGCGTGGTTGGCGACCGTGAGCGGGTGGATGTTGGCCTCCGGCACCCCACCGGGCCCGTAGAGGTGCTCGTACAGCGCGGAGAGGGTCAGGCCGTGCTCCCTGCCGCCGAGCGGCACCTCGTCGAAGTTGTAGAAGTGCACGTCGGAGAAGGCCCCGGGGTTCGCGCGCAGCCTCTCGGTGACGATCTCGTACGTGCCCGCGGGGCTCGCACCCGCGGTGAGGGCCAGGTTGACCCGCCGGTCGTGCAGCATCTCGCCGAGGACGATGTCGGCCGCGGTGCGGCTGAGGTCCTCGTAGCCCCGCGCGATGACGATCTTCATGGGATGTTCCGTTCTCGTGGCGTGCGGGTTTGCAAGGTGGGTCTGACGCCTGCGCCTGCCGCGTGGGTCTCAGGAGCGGGGGGCGGATTTCTTCACGTACTACTCGGTCTTCTTCAGCTCCCGCTTCCCGTCGACGGCGGTGCCGTACGTGCGGTCGGAGGTGACGGCGGTGATTGAGACGGCGCCGCCGAGGGCGGCCGTGGAGTCGGCGTCCGGACGGCCTTCCACGCACTCCGGGCTGCCGGGGTTCGCCGACGCGCAGTCGCCGAGGGCGATGTCGAAGCTGTCCCCGCCGCCGCTGCGCACGTAGCCGTGGTAGGCGTACGCGCCGGAGCCGACCCGGGTCCAGACGGGCGGCCGGGCCTGCGCGCCGGCGCTGATGTCGGGATAGTCCACCTTGAGGGCGAACGCGTCGGTGAGCAGCCGGTGTTCCTTCAGTCCGGCGAGGAACTCGGCTCCGAACGCCGCGGTGGCCCGGTAGTTCTCCACGGGGTGCGCGCTCATGTCCGCGTTCGAGGAGGCGCTGAAGGCCACGGCCGGGACGCCGATGTCGATGGCGGCGATCGCGGCTCCGACGGTGCCGGAGTCGTTGACCGAAGAGCTCACGTTGAGCCCGGAGTTGATGCCGGTGACCACCAGGTCGGGGGCGCCGCTCCAGCCCGCCTTGGCGGCGAGTCCGCCGCGCAGGGCCAGTTTGACGGTGTCGGCGGGGGTCGCGCTGGGCGAGTCGGGGCCGCAGGGGCCGGCCGCCAGGCAGACGCCGAAGACCGGGGCTCCCGAGGGTGCGCCCGCGCAGTCGTTCTCGTAGCCACGTCGAACCGATCCCCACGCAGGTCGTCGCCCGCGACCGGCACGCCCAGCTGCTGTCCGCGCTCGCCCTCACCGGCGCCGTCGTGGAGCAGTTCGCCCTGGAGATGCGGATGCTCCAGCGCACGAAGGTACGCGAGGTCGACGAACCCCGCACCAGCGCCTACCAGGGCTCCAGCGCCATGCCGCACAAGCGCGATCCGACGACCAGCGAGCGGCTGTGCGGACTGGCGCGGGTCCTGCGGGCCCACGCGGGCGCCGCGTACGAGAACGTCGCCCTGTGGCACGAACGGGACCTGGCGCACTCCTCGGTGGAGCGGATCGTCCTGCCGGACAGCCTGACGATCGCGCACTACCAGCTGGTCTCGGCCGCGGCCGTCATCCGGGGCCTGGAGGTCTTCCCCGAGCGGATGGCCCGCACCATCGAGGAGACCCACGGCCTCGTCCACTCCTCCGAAGTGTTCCTCGGCCTCGTCGCCGACGGCGCGGACCGCGAGCACGCGTACCGGCTGGTCCAGGCGGCCGCCGACGAAACCTGGCGTACAGAGACTCCGCTGGCCGACACCCTGGCGACCCGCGGGGTCACCGTCCCCGACGGCCTCCTCGACCCCCGGCGGTTCCTCGCCAACCGGAGCCACCTGAAGTCCCGACTCGAAGAACTCGGCGAACGACTCGGCCGATCCGTCAGCGAAGAACCGAGCAAGGAGCAGCACCAGCATGTGGAAGTGTGAACAGGTCATCGGCGGCGCCCTCGACGTGGAGGAAGCGGCGGCCCTGTACCGGGCGTCCACCCTCGCCGAACGCCGTCCCGTGGAGGACACCCAGCGCTTCACCCGGATGCTCGCCGGCTCCAACCTCGTCATCGTCGCCCGCGACGAGGACGGCCGACTCATCGGGATCTCCCGCTCGATCACCGACGGCGCGTACTCCACCTACCTCAGCGACCTCGCCGTCGACTCCGCCCACCAGGGCAAGGGCGTCGGCCGCGACCTCATCCGTGCCACCCGGGAGGCCGCGCCCCAGGCCAAGCTGATCCTGCTATCGGCCCCGGCGGCCGTGAACTATTACCCGCACGTCGGGTTCACCGCGCACAACTCCGCCCGGACGATGGACGGTCCGGCCAACCAGGCCTGAGCCGCGCCGGACCCGTACCCGAACCTGTGCCATCCGTACCCCGGTGCCCCCCGGCGCCGGGGTACGCGGTTTCAGCCCGTGTGCGTGGCCGACGGCGAGGGCGCCGCGGGAGCGGGCGGGGCGAGGACGGAGTCCAAGCGGCGGACCGCGGAGCGCCGCTGGAGCACCGACAGGGCCGCGATCCCCGCACCGAGGGCCAGCCAGCCCGCGGGCCCGGCCGTCATGACCGCGCCCGTCAGGAGCAGCGGACCGGCCGACTTCTGGACGGACATGGCCATGCCCGCCACTCCCAGGTACGAGGCCCGCGCCTGCTCGGGGGCGAGCGAGACCGCCAGTTCCCAGGAACTCACCGACCGCAGCAGTTCCGCCACCGTGACCAGCACCGCCGCCGCGAGCAGGACCACCGACGCGGCCACCGCCCCGGTCCCGGCGCTGAGGGCCAGCAGGACGCAGCACACGAGCATCGTCAGCCCTTACACGGTTACCGCCGCCGCGGCCTGCCGGGGGTGTTCGAACCTCGCCGAGACGCGGAGCTGGAGGACGACGACCAGCACGGTGTTGATGACGAGGAAGGCCGGGACCAGGGCGTGCGGCGCGTCGGTGTGGACCACCAGCCACAGCGGCAGGCCGACGGCCAGGACCGAGTCGTCGAGGCCCATCGGGACGTCGAGCAGGACGAAGCGCAGGTAGCCGCGGTCCCGCCACGGGCTCGGCGCCCGCGTCCGGCCGGGCGCAGCGTTCCCCGGCGCCGCATCTCCGGTGGCCGCATCTCCGGTCGCCGCATCTCCGGTCGCCACGTCCCGGGTTGCCGCCTCCCCGGTTGCCGCCACTCCGGCGTTCGCCGCCTCCCCGGCCGCCGCTTGCCCCGTGCCCGCGGCCACCCGGCCCTCGGCCCGCGGTTCCCGGGTGCGCCAGACGAGCGCGGCGGCCGCGAGGAACGACAGCGCGTTGGCCAGGATCAGCGCCCGGTAGGCCTCCGGGGTCCCGAGCGCGAGACCGGCGGCGGCGATCCCCGCGCCCACCGCGTAGCCTGCGTTCGCCGTGCTGCGCGACAGCGCCTGATAGGTGCCGCGCCGCTCGCCCGCCACCCGTGTCGCGAAGAGCATCTCCATCGCCTTGGCCGCCCGGTCGCCGAGGTAGGTGACGGCCACCAGGGGCAGGAGCACGTCGAATCGGGTCACCACGAGCAGGGCGCCGAGGGTTGCGAGGCGCAGCAGGTGACAGCCGATCAGCAGGGACCGTACCGGGAACCGTCCGGCCAGGTGCCCCGCCAGGGGCGATCCGGCGATGCCCGCCACGGCCGCGGCGCCCAGCAGGAGTCCGATGCGGCCGGCGTCCAGGCCGAGGACGAAGGTGAAGTAGAGGACCGAGGAGGCGGCCCACATGCCGGTACCGGCGCGGTCGAGGAGCTGGGCGAACAGCATGATCCGCGCGTCCCGGCCCCCCGGCGGCCGCCGCAACTGGGCCACCAGCCCGGGCCGCCGCGACCCCTGCCCCGACCGCTTCCGCCACCCCTGCGCGCCCTTTCGGATCCCCGTACCGCGCCGCCGCATCCCATGGCCTCCCCGCCCTCGCGAAAGTATCTCGACATCGAGATACCAGCGGCAGCCTGCCCGAGATCAATCTTGACGTCAAGATACTTTCTCGCGTCGACGGCGCCGGACCGGGCCGCGTCCCACCGCATTCCGGGACGGGATCGGGGCAGAAGCAGCCTGCGAGATGGGAGAACATCATGATCGCGCTTGGCATTGTCCTGTTGATCGTCGGCTACCTCCTCGGCATTTCGATCCTGTGGACGCTGGGGATCATCCTCGTCGTCGTAGGGGTCGTCCTGTGGGTGCTCGGATCCGTCGGGCACGCCGTCGGAGGGCGGCGGCACTATTGGTAGCGCGGAGGCGGACGGACGCGCACGGGCGCGCTTTCCGGGAGACGGTTCCATGATCCAGATGTCCATACCGCTGATACCCGCGGACGACGGCGCACTACTGATCCCCGCCGATCACGTCACCGGCCTGCTGCGTCGACTCGCGGCCGACTGGCTGGAATCGGAGCGCACCGGCGAGATGCGCGGCGACGAGCGGACCGTCCGGGACCTGGCGAACGTACTGACCGAACTCGCCGATCAGATCGACGTCGAATGCATCGGGTTCACTTCGGCCTCTCCGCGCCCATAGAGCAGCCACATATCCGGCGATTCGCCACACATTGCAGGCTGCCGCCCCCTGACGCATGGTGGCAGCAGTACCCCCCTCAGGAAGGAAGAACCCCGTCATGGGCAAGGCAAAGGCAAAGGCGAAGCAGGCCAAGGGAAAGCTCAAGGAGAGCCTGGGCAGCACGATGGACGACAAGCGCATGCAGGCTGAGGGGAGCACCGAGCGGATGGCCGGCAAGGCCGAGGAAATGGCCTCCGATGCCGCGGACAAGATGAAGAAGGCCAAGGGACAGCGCTGAGGATGCCGCACGAGCAGGGCGCGCACGATCCCACCGGGCCGCCTCCCCATGGGGAGGCGGCCGTGGTCCGACTGTCGGGCGAGATGGACATCAGCCGGGTCGACGAGGTGCGCGCCCTGCTGCTCGAAGCGGTGACCCGCACGGGCGGCCCCACGGACATCGTCGTCGACCTCAGCGGTCTCACCTTCTGCGATTCCGCCGGACTGAACCTGCTGCTCCGGGCCCGCATGCAGGCAGTGGAGTCCGGGCACACGCTGCGCCTCGCCGCGCCGGGCGCCCAGATGCTGCGGCTGCTGGAGATCACCGGCTCCCTCCCCCTCTTCCCCGTCGACACCGCCCCGCCGCCCGGGCCCGACGGCCCCTGACGCCTACCCGGCCGCGCCTGCGCCCTCCGGGGCGGACTCGCCCTCACCCTCGTCCGCGTCCTCCAGCATCCCGGTCCGCAGCCGGGCCATGATGCGGCTCAGCAGGCGTGACACGTGCATCTGGGACAGGCCGAGCCGATCGCCGATCTCGGACTGGTTCAGCTCTTGGCCGAAGCGCAGCGAGAGGATGAGCCGGTCGCGGTCACTGAGCGTGGCGATGAGCGGCTTCAGCGTCTCCAGACACTCGATGCGGTCGTACGCCGCCTCTTCCTCCCCGAGCGGCCAGCCGCGGGGGCCGGCGTCCGTCTCGGGCCCCACAGGGGCGTCGAGGGAGCCCGCCACGTAGCCGTTGGCGGCCCGCCGGCCCTCGTCCAGCGCCTCCGTGGTGATGCCGAGGTGCCGTGCCAGCTCCAGGTCGGTCGGGTGCCGCCCCAGTCGCTGTTCGAGCACGTCGTGGGTCTTGGCGATGTCGAGGCGCAGTTCCTGGAGGCGCCGCGGGACCTTCACGGACCAGCTGGTGTCGCGGAAGAACCGCTTCATCTCACCGGTGATGGTGGGAATGGCGAACGTGGTGAATTCGACCCCCCGCTCGACGTCGTACCGGTTGATGGCCTTGATCAGGCCCACCGTGCCGACCTGGACGATGTCCTCCATCGGCTCGGAGCGGTTGCGGAAGCGGCGTGCCGCGTATTTCACCAGGCTGAGGTTGAGCTCGACGAGCGTATTGCGCACGTACGAGTATTCCGGCGTCCCTTCGCTCAGCTCCTTCAGCCGTCGAAAGAGCGCGACGGACAGGGTCCGCGCCTCGCCGGTGCTGACGGTGAGCGGATCCTCCGGGACATCGGGGGCCTCGGTGCGGAGGTCGATGCGGAGCGAATCCTCGGTGTCGCTGGAAACGGGTGCCATGAGCTTCCTCCGACGGATGGGTGGGCACCGGCCGCCCTTGGGGGCGGCGGGAACCGTCGTGGTCTTCCCGTGGGGATATACCCGCACGGGCGAAGGCTGACCCCTTTTTTACGGAACCCCCTCGTCCGGGACGTGGACGTGCAGGACGCAGATGTCGTCGCGGTGGGCCGTGCACAGCGCGGCGAGCGTGCGGGCGAGGGATTCCCCCATGCCCTCCCGGAGGAGACCCGCCGCCGTCTCCGCAAGGCGGTCGAGGCAGGTCTGGATGTCCTCGCCCGGTTCCTCCACGAGCCCGTCGGTGTAGAAGAGCAGGTGGTCGCCGGGCAGCAGGTCGACCGCGGCCTGCTCGTAGGAGGCCTCGAAGGTCGCGCCGAGAAGGGCGCCCTGGGGCTGCTCCAGGAACTCCGCCCGGTCGCCGCGGATCAGCAGGGGCGGCAAGTGGCCGGCCCGGACCCAGATCAGCCGCCGGTCCCGGGGCCGGTAGCGGGCCATGACCATGGTGGCGGTGGCGCTGCCCGACGGGTCCGAACCCGTGTGCATCAGCAGGGTGTTGAGCCGGCGCAGGACGTCGGGCAGGGGCGAGCCGGTCACCGCCATGCCCTTCGTGGTGAACCGGAGCTGGGCCATGGTCCCGACGGCGGCCAGCCCGTGGCCGGCCACGTCTCCGACGACGAACAGGGCGCTCTCGTCGGGGAGTTCGATGGCGCTGTACCAGTCGCCGCCGACGTTGACCCCACTGTCGGCGGGGACGTAGGCCACGTCGATGCACAGGCCGGCCAGTTCCAGGGACTGTTCGGGGATCGGCAGCAGCGTGTCCTGGAGGCGTGCGGCGAGCGCGCGTTCGGCCTGGAGCATGCCCCGCTGGAGGAGGACGGCCCGCTCGCTCTCGTGCAAGGCGTGTTCGATGTCGTGCTGTGCGGTCAGGTCCTGAAAGAAGCCGTGCACCTCGACGGGTGTTCCGTCGGCGTCCGTCTGGGCCTCGGCGACGATCCGCAGGTACCGGACTCCGCGCCCGGTGATGATCCGGAAAGGCTGGTCGATGGCCTGCCCCTCGCTCAGCAGCCGCTCGACGGCGGCACCCAGTTGGGGAAGGTCGTCGGGGACGAGGTGGCTCGGCAATTCCTCCAGCGTCATCGGCCCCAGTCCCGGATCGCGGTCGAAGATCGCGTAGACCTGATCGGACCAGGTGACGGTGTCGGTGGCCAGGTTCCAGCCCGCCCAGCCGAGGTTGCCGAGGCGCTGCATGTCGGCCAGTCGGCGGACCTCGCGCTGGCTGGTGTCGTGGCAGATCCAGGACACGACCAGGTGGTCTCCGAGCCTGGACGCCCGAACCGAGTAGACCGACTGCCGGGGCACACCGGCGACGACTTCCTCGTAGGTGAAGGGTTCCCCCTCGTACCTGGTTCCGGTGGTGAGCGTCTCGAGGTACCCCTCCCAGAGGGCGGTGCCCGCGACGGTGGGGTACGTCTCCAGGATCCGGCGGCCCACGAGCTCCTTGCCGCGCCTGCCGGCCACGTCCACCGAATCGGGCGCCGCCGCGTCGATGCGGTAGTCCTCCACCTCACCGGTCTCCGAACGCAGGGGGGTGAGCAGGGTCGCCGGTCCGGCCATGGTGTCCAGGATCAGCTGGACGGCCGCCGCGTAGTCGCCGCCGACCGCTGCCACGGCCTCGGTGTCCCGCAGGCGTTCCGGCGCCCCCAGGGGCCCCGCGCACAGCCGGGTGGCCTGGCGCAGCAGGGCCCGCGTGTCGGCGGCGAAGGGGCCCGGCCGGGTGCGCAGGAAACCGATGGCCGCCCTCGGCTGACCGTCGCCCGGTACGGGGACCCAGGCGCGCGTCGGCCATCGTCCCGGCGGGTCTCCGATCAGCAGGTAGCGGCGGGCGTCCTGATCGGGGTCCTCCAGCCAGAGGGCGCTGCGGCCGGCGATCGCTTCGAGGGCCGCGACACCGCTCAGCGGGGGGATGTGGCGCCACTGCTCGGCCAGCGCCTCGTGGATTCCGGCGCTTCCGGTCAGATCCAGGCTCCCGGCGGCGGCCACGGTGTAGATCATCACCGCGTCCACGTCGGTGGCCGCGCCGAGCACGGTCACCAGCAGCTCCGCGATGTCGTCGCCGCCGTGCACGGCGGCCAGGCCGTCGGCGATCCGCGCCAGCAGGCGGTTCAGCTCGCCGTCACCCTCGTGATGCCCGGAGAGGTAGCGGCGACGGCTGAACGCCGAGGTGCCCGGCTCGTTCTTCGGGCCGAGGGCCGGGGCCGTGGGCAGCGAGATCCGTGCGGTCCCCGCCGGCTTGCGGACCCGGAGCTGTCCCAGCGTGATCCAGCACTCTTCCAGGAGGGTGCGGCCGCGCCGGCCGGCCCGTTCGAGGAGCAGCGCGTACGCCTCGTCCGCGGAGACCCCCGCCTGGGCCATGAGTACGCCCTTGGCCCGCTCGACCACGGCCGTGGTCGCGGCGACGCCTTCCAGGTCGACGACTTCCGACCGGAGTCTGGCCACCACCCTGGCGAGCGCCACCACCTCGGGTGCGGCGCCCTCACCCACGGGTGCGGCATCGCCCTTCACCCCTTGAGCATCCCACGCCCGTCTGCCGCCCGCTCAGGTGCGGCCGCGGCGTCACGCATCGCGCGGTCCGACCCACCGGGTCCCCTTCCCGCCCGGCTTCCGGCCCGGCTTCCCGCCCGCCTTCTCGGGCTGCTGCGGACGGTCCAGGCGGCTGGCCTCGTCCGTGTCGGCCGCGGGCGTGGTCCCGCCGTCGCGGCGGTCCGTGTGCGCCTTGCGGCGCCGGTCCTGTTTCCCCCCGCCCTCCAACGGCACTCCTCCGGCGCCACCCTGCTCGTCCATGGCCGTCCTCCTCACTCGACGGGGGCCCGCGCGGCTCGGCGGCGGCCCCGCACGGGCGGCCGCCCCGCCCGGAGCCGCGCAAACCGGTGGCGTCAGCCCGCGGTCCCGCGGCCCGGGCTCTACGACCGTTTCCGCATCGGCGGCGCCCCGCTGGGTAGGCGCCCGGTGCGGGGTGCGGCCTCGGCCTCATGGCTGCGACGGGGGTCGCACTCCGTCGCCGGAGGCCGACGCGGGGGCCGGGCCGAGGAACGCGGTGGCGGCGAGCATGCGGCAGCCGGCGTCCACGACCGCCTTGGCGGCGAGGGCCGCCGGGCCGTCTGAGCCGTCTGAGCCGACGGGCCGACGGGCCGACGGGCCGACGGGCCGACGGGCCGACGGGCCGACGGGCCGACGACGGGGGTACGGGAGTCCTGGGCCAACATCAACGCCATGGACGACCTGGTCGAGGCCGTCCTGACCACCACCGACCGACTCGTGGTCTCCGCGCTGGGCGGCAACGCGGCCGCCGGCGGAGCCGTGCTGGCGCTCGCGGCCGGCGACGGGTTCCCCCGGCCATCGAGGCCATCGTGCAATCCCCGAGCTGCCGGGTGCAGGGCTTCCTCGCCGCCGGACACGTGTGCAGCGTGATGGGGATGACGGAGTACCCCGAGCTCGCGGCGCGGTACCGGGTGCCGATCGTGGTGCCGGGCTTCGAGCCGCTGGACATCCTCGAAGGCGTGCGCCCCGCCGTGCTCCAGCTCGAACGGGGCGAGCACACGGTGGAGAACGCGTACGTGCGCGCCGTCCGCCCGGAGGGCAACCCCGCCGCCCTCGCCATGCTGGAAGACGTCTTCGAGGTCACGGACCGGGCCTGGCGCGGCATCGGCGTCATCCCGGACAGCGGCTGGCGACTGTCCGAGCGCTACCGGGAGTTCGACGCCGAGCACCGCTTCTCGGTCACCGGGATCACCACGCGGGAGCCCGCCGAGTGTCGCAGCGGCGAGGTGCTCCAGGGGCTCATCAACCGCACGAGTGCGAGGACTTCGGCACCCTGTGCACACCGCGCTCGCCTCTCGGCGCCACGATGGTCTCCAGCGAGGGTGCCTGCGCGGCGTACTACCTCTACCGCCGGCTCGACCTCCAGGCCGCGCCGGCCTCCCCGACGACATCGCTGGAGGCGAGCCCCGTTGGCTGAGACCGCCCCCCTGGACATCACCGGCTGGGCCTGCCCGGCCCCGCTGCGCGACCATCCCCGGGTGGTGATGGGCCACGGCGGAGGGGGCGCGCTGTCCGCCGAACTCGTCGAGCACCTCTTCCTCCCGGAGTTCGGCGGCGCCGCCCTCGCCCAGCTCGGGGACTCGGCCGCGCTCACCCTCGGCGGCGTCCGGCCGGCCTTCTCCACGGACTCCTACGTCGTGCGCCCGCTGTTCTTCCCGGGCGGCTGCATCGGCGACCTCGCGGTCAACGGCACGGTCAACGACCTGGCCATGTCGGGGGCCGAACCGGCGTACCTCTCCTGCGGGTTCATCCTGGAGGAGGGCGTGGAGCTGTCCGTGGTCTCCCGGGTGGCCCGCGCGATCGGCGAGGCGGCCCGCGCCGCGGGCGTGGAGGTGGTCACCGGGGACACCAAGGTCGTGGAGAGCGGGCACGGGGACGGCGTCTACATCAACACCGCGGGCATCGGCGTCATCCCCGCGGGGGTGGACTTGCGTGCGCAGCGGGTCGTAGCGGGCAACGTGGTCATCGTCAGCGGTGAGATCGGGCTGCACGGCGTGGCCATCATGAGCGTGCGCGAAGGCCTGGAGTTCGGGGTGGACGTGGAGAGCGACTGCGCTCCGCTGGCCGGCCTCGTCCGGACCATGCTCGCGGTCACCCCGGACCTGCACGTCCTGCGCCACCCCACCCGGGGCGGGCTGGCCGCCGCTCTCAACGAGATCGCCACGGCCTCCGGCACCGGCGTCCTCATCCACGAGGCCCGGGTGCCCGTGCCCCCGGCCGTGGCGAACGCCTGCTCGATCCTGGGCCTGGACCCGTTCTACGTGGCCAACGAGGGCAAGCTCGTGGCCTTCGTGCCGCGCGAGCACGCCGAGGCCGTGCTCGACGCGATGCGGGCGCATCCCCTGGGGCGCGGGGCGACCGTGATCGGCGAGGCCGTGGAGGCCCACCCGGGGATGGTCGTGGCCCGGACCCGGCTGGACGGCACCCGCGTGGTGGACCTGCCGATCGGGGAGCAGCTGCCGCGGATCTGCTGATTGAGGCGCCCGGGACGGGGCAGGCGCCCCCCGTGCACCCGGTCCCCGTACGGACGGAGCCCGTGGAGATGCACGGAGCCGACCCGGAGGTGAGGCGCATGGACCGGCGGACCACCGAACCGCACCCCGACGACCCCGACCCCGGGCCTGAGCCGGAAGGCCCCGGGCCCACGCCGCAGGGGCCCGACGCACTGCCCCGCGATCCGGTACCCGCGCGTCCCGGCCCCGGTCCGTCGGGCCCCGAGCCGGCTCCCGGGCAGCCCTCGCCCGCCGAACGGCCCGAGGTGCCGGAACCCCCCGACTGAAGGAACCGAAGGAGGCGAATCCGGTGCGCATCGCCTTTCCGACCGCACCCGAGGGCGTGGAGGAGATCGAGCTCACGGAGCCCTGGAAGGCCGTCGAACAGGCCGGCTGGAACCCCCAGCTGGTGTCGACCGGGCCGGGCCGGGTCCGTGCGTACCACCATCTCGACAAGGCCGGCAGCTTCCCCGTCGACCACATCCTCGCGGGCGACACCTCGGACGCCTTCGTGCCGCCCCGCGGGCTCGCCAACCCGGACGCCTTGCGGCTGGACGAACCCCTGCGCGTCTGCGAGGCGGCGCCCTCGACGCTCGTCACCAGCCGCAAACCGGACGACCTCGATGCCTTCTGCGCGGCGATCGTCGAGCAATTCGGGACGTGAACGGGCACGGGCGGACCTGACGCGGGCGCTCCCCGGGACACTCCGGGGAGCGCCCGCGGCACACGCCGGGGGCGCCGAACGGTCCGAGGCGGTCGGCCGCACGGGTCATGGCGGGTGTTCGAGCCCTGAACCAGCGCGCCGTGCGGTCCGTGCTCAGACGGCGGGCATACCGTCCGTACGCGGACCACCGCACCGACCCACCGACCCGGACCGGAGGAACCCCGTGCCGACACCCGGAGATCCCACTCCACCGACCCGACAGGCCCCCGTCGCCGCCCGGACGCACGGGCACCCGGCGCCGGCGGGCAACTGGGCCGTCGGCATGCTCATGGCCACGACCCCCTGCTCGGCCCGCGACGCGCTGCGCATCCTCGCGACGGCCGCGGACCTGGCCGAGGTCGCCGTAGAGGACCTGGCTGCCGCGATGACCGCCACCGCGTGCGGCACCGCCCTGCCCGCCCGGCTCGAACGCGCCCTGCGCCGCGCCGTCGAAGCCGCCCGGACCCGCGGACCGGCGGGCGGACCCCGCGCCGCCGGGCTCGCGCCCAATCCCGCCCGGACCGAGGAGGTCCTGACCCGGCTGCGCGGCTGCCAGGCCCGCCTCGCGGCCGCGCCCCACGACCCCGCGGCCCTGCGGGCCATGGACGACACCGCGTACACCCTGTGCGTCCTGATGGGCAGGCCCACCGCCCTCGAAGCCATCAACGCGGCGGAGGAACAGCTCGCCGCCACGCTCTAGGTGTATTGATCACGAGCGTTGTTGACACTGGGTAGGTCTTGAACATGGCGAAGACCTCCGGTGTGGTGGGAGCTGTCTAGGAACCCATTGCACGACGGGGGTCTTCGTGTCCCACCGTATTGCCCGACTGACCGTCTTCGGTAGGCGCCTGCTGGTCGAACGGGTCGCTTCTGGCCGCCCGGTCGCCCACGCGGCCGCCGAGATGGGCATATCGCGGGCGACGGCCCACAAGTGGATGCGCCGGTGGCGGACGGAAGGCGAGGCCGGGCTGCACGACCGGTCCAGCCGGCCTCGCATGACGCCGCACCGGACCCCGGCCGACGTCGAGGCGAGAGTGTGTGACCTGCGTCGGGCCCTCAAACTGGGCCCCGCCCGCATCGGGCCCGTCCTGGGACTGCCCGCCTCGACCGTCCACCGCATCCTGACCCGCCACAACCTGCACCGCCTCGCCTGGATCGACCGCCCCACCGGGACCGTGATCCGCCGCTACGAACGCGTCCTCACGGACAACGCCTGGGCCTACCGCAAGGGCCTGGCCTGGAAATCCGTCCTGGCCGGCCTCGGCGCGACCGGCAAACCCACCCGCGCCTACCGGCCGCAGACCAACGGCAAGGTCGAACGCTTCAACCGCACCCTGCTCGAGGAATGGGCCTACCAGCGGCCCTACACATCAAACGACGAGCGGACAGCCGCCCTGGCAGACTTCCTCCACACCTACAACCACCACCGCTGCCACACCGCACTGGGGGACACCCACCCATCAGCCGCGTCAACAACCCTGCGGGTCAATACACCTAGTGATCCGGTTTGGAGATCCTGTCGCAGTAGCGGCAGATGCGGTCGAGGATCTGGTCGGCGGTTTTGGTCCACTTGAAGGGTCGGGCCTCGTCGTTCCAGACCTTGATCCACCTCTCAAGTCCGGCCTTGAGGTCGTCGAGGGAACAGAACACTCCGCGCGCGAGGCAGCGTCGTTCCAGCTCGGCGAACCACCGCTCGACCTGGTTGATCCACGACGAGTACGTAGGCGTGAAGTGCAGGTGGAAGCGCGGATGCGCCAGCAGCCACTTGCGTACCACTGGCGCCTTGTGAGCGGAGAGGTTGTCGCAGATCACGTGGACCGCCAGACCGGGATCGGTCTGGCAGTCGATCTCGTCGAGGAAGTCCCGGAAGTCCACGGCCCGATGCTGCGCGGACAGCTTCGTGATCACCTTGCCCGTCGCCGTGTTCAACGCGGCGAACAGATCGACGGTCCCGTGCCGGACGTAGTCGAAACTCCTCCGCTCAGGCACCCCTGGCAGCATCGGCAGCACCGGCGCGGTCCGTTCCAGGGCCTGGATCTGCGGTTTCTCGTCCACCGCGAACACCGCCGCGTTGGCCGGCGGGGCGAGGTAGAGACCGACGACGTCACGGATCTTGTCGATCAGGAACGGGTCCGGGGAGATCTTGAAGGTCTCGGTCCGCCACGGCTGCAGGCCGAAGGCGTGCCAGATCCTCAGCACGCTCGCCGGGGAGATCCCCACGACCTTGGCAAGCTCCCGCTTCGACCAGTGCGTCCCGCCTGCGGGGGTCTCCTCCAGAGTGCGGACCACCACTTCTTCCACTTGGGCGTCGGTGATGGTCCGCGGCACTCCCGGCCGGGGCTCGTCCGCGAGCCCGTCCAGCCGGTCCCGCAGGAACCGGGACCGCCATCTCGCCGCTGTCTTGCGCTCGATGCCCAGCCGCGCGGCCACGACGGTGTTGTTCCACCCTCGCGCGCACGCCAGCACGATCTGAGCACGCTGGGCCAGGCCCTGCGCGGTCGAACGCCGCCTGGCCCAGTCCTCCAACGTCAGCCGCTCGGCATCCGACAGCACGACCGGCGGCAGCCTGGTATCACCCATCCGTCCAGGACACCGGCCGCAAGCCAGTCACGTCAGGCGAACCCCAAGATCTGAAACAGAACACGACTCACGAGGCGAGCCCAGACCTCAAAACCGGATCACTAGGGCGCGGCCGTGACACGCCCCGGGGGGCCCGCTCGGGTCAGCCCTTGGCGGTGTAGCGGACGCGAGCCCACAGGGGCAGCACGAACCAGCACAGCACGTACCAGGCGAACACTCCGCCGACGAGCCACGTCGCGAGGGTGTTGTCGGTGGCGACCCGGAGGACGAGGAGCAGGGCCGAGGTGCACGTGGCCAGGAGCAGCAGAAGGCCGGTGAAGGTCAGGCGCGCGGCCCAGGCGACGGCCTCGGGCTTGATCCTGCGCCCCGAGACTATGCGGTGGAAGGCCACCGGGCCGATGAGGGCGCCGGTCGCCAGGGATCCCAGGACCACCGTCACGACGTAGATCGTCTTCTCGGTCTGTGCGAGCCCGGCGAACACGGGGGCGAAGGCCACCGTGAGCAGAAATCCGAACAGGATCTGGACACCCGTCTGGGCGACCCGGATCTCCTGGACCAGTTCCTGCCACTGCCGGTCCGCGCGTTCCTCCGCGGACTCGTCCCGTCCCGCTTGCTCCGCGTCGTTCGGCATCGGGCCGCCTCTCCGAAGGGTGTCCCCGGGCCTGGTCGTCCCTCGTCTACCCCGGGGCCCCCGCATCATGTTCCGCGGCGCGCCGGCCGCGGGATGCCCGGCGGCGGAGGTTTGGGCCCCTCGCCACCGAGCAGGCGCCGGGGTGGAGCCGACACGGCGGAGGGCCTGCGCATGGCAGCGGCGGGGCAGGACACCGAGACCCGCAGGACGGTGTGGGTGGCCTTGGCCGCCAATCTCGTCATCTGCGGGGCCAAGGCCGTCGGTGGAGTGGTCACGGGCTCTCCCGCCCTGCTGTCCGAAGCCGCGCACTCGATCGCGGACAGCCTCAACGAGGTCTTCCTGCTGACCTCCCTGACCCGCAGCCGGCGCCCCGCGGGCCGCCCGGGCCGGAGGCCGGAGCATGGCCTCCACGATCCGGGCGGGCCGCGATCCGGCGCTGCGTACCGTACTGGCCGAGGACAGCACCGCCTGCCTCGGCGTCCTCGTGGCGCTCGCCGGCATCGCCCTGCACATGGCGACCGGGAAGATCGCGGACGAGGCCTGCGCCTCCCTCCTCATCGGGCTCCTGCTCGTCTACGTCGCCCACACCCTCGGCCGGACGGCCCGCGAGCAGCTGGTCGGCGAGGCCGCCGACCCCGGTCTGCAGCGGGAGGTACGGGAGTTCCTGGCCGCGCAGCCGGAGATCGACAGCATTCCGGCGCTGCTGACCATGCGGCGGGGGCCCGACGCGGTGTTGCTGGCCGCACGCATCGACCTGACGCCGGGGTACGACAGCGAGACCGTGGAGGACGCGATGGTCCGGATCCGGAGCGCGGCGCGTGCCCGGTGGAAGGACCTGGACCAGGTGTTCCTCGACGTCACCGACGCGGCGGCGGCCCGCCGGGCGGCGCCACCGGCGGGCACGCCCGAGGAGCCCGGCCGGACGAGGAGCGCACGGGGCTGAGTCGGCCGCCCGTCAGGCCGCCTTGCGCGAACCGCGGCCGGAGGCGGTGAGCGCCTCGCGGAGTTCGTCGCGGGTCATGGTCGAGCGCCCGGGGATCCCCGCCGCCGCGGCCTCCTCGTAGAGCTCCGCCTTGGTCATGGCCGCCGGATCCTTCGCCTCGGGCGTACCGTCGACGCGCTTCCCCGCGTGTTTCGAGGGCTTCCCGTGCCGGGCGCGCTTCCCCGGCTTCCCCCGGGAGCCGCCGGCCCGCTCGACGCTGGCGCGCAGCGCCTCCGCGAGGTCGACCACGTTGGTCGATTCGGCCGCGGGCTCCGCCTTCTCCACGCTCCCGCCCGCCCGCTTCGCCTTGATCAGGGCGGCGACCTTCTCCCGGAACGTGTCGTGGAACTCCTCGGGTTTCCACTCCATGCTGAGCGCCTCGACCAGCTGCTCGGCCATGCGCAGTTCCTTCTGTGCGGCCAGGTCCACGAAACCCCTCGATGTCGAGCGACCTGGAGCGGCCCGGCGCGATCTCGTCCAGTTCCTCCGGCTCCACGAGCACGTAGGCGTCACCGTCGTCGAAGCCCTTGACTATCTCCTCGAAGGGCACCTCTTCCCCGGTCCGCTCGTTGATGCGCTTGTTGCGGACCCGGTCCGAAGTGCCCCGCTGCAGCTGATGGAAGTGGATCGTGTGGCTGTCGGTCGCCGTGTACATGCCTACGGGAAGGCTGACCAGCCCGAAGCTCAGCACGCCCGCCCACACCGGTCGCACCATGACCACCACCGCCGTTCTTCTCTCGTGCGCCCGCTCCCGTGCGCCCGCGCGCTCAGGCCCAGGCGCTCCGCAGCCGGTCGCGGTTCGCGGCGAGCCGGGTGGCGGGGAAGGCTCCGTAGGCGTACTCGAAGGCGGGGGCGAGGCCCTCCTCCTCGTCCGTGTCGGCCTCCACGATCTCGGCGCCCAGCCACTTCAGCTCCGCGGCCTCCGCGGAGTCATGTCCCGCTCGAATCGCCGGTCCGCAGCTCCGCCCAGTCCACCCAGCCCGCGACGGCCGCCGGCGCAGCTCCCGCCAGGCCGACGGCCACGAGCGTCCCCGCCGTGGGCTGTCCGCCCGCGTGTTCATACGCGTCGCCGCCCTCCGTCGTCACCGCGCTCGGTGCCCGTTCCCTCCGTCCGCCGCGTGCGGTGGGACCGCTGGCGGAACAGCCGGTCCATCTGGCCGTGTACCGCTTCGAAGTCCTCCCAGCAGTTCCGCGCCGTCTCCTCGGAACGGGCCGTCTTCCCCCGGCCCTGATGCGTCCCCTTCACGGTTCTCTCCTTAGGCCCGCGGTCGTGCGGTCGTACGTACGACCCCTCGCTCACGTCCCGCGCCTACCCGGAGCGGTGGTACGCACGCACGGGCCTTCCGGCGCCCATGGTCATTGCGGTGGGAACAGCCGGACTCCGGTGTGGATGGTCTTGCCGCCCGGCCGGTGCCGGATCCGTACACCGCTGCCGAGCCGATGGACCAGGGCCCAGCCCCATCCACCGCCGCCCTCCAGATCGGGCTCCCTCAGTCGCGGCTCGGCCGGGCTGTGGTCGGTGACGTCGATGGCGATCTCGTCGGGCTCCAGTGCGAGGTCCAGTACGCAGCCGTCCACCGTGTGGAGGATCGCGTTGGTGACGAGTTCGCTGACGAGCAACAGCGTCGTGTCCATGACCTCGGGGGCCACGGAGCGGCCGCCGCGCGAGGCGTCGTCGAAGAAGTCCCGGGTCAGGTCGCGGGCCATGGCGGGCGCGGCCGTACCGTCGAGATCGCTGTGCCGGCTCAGATGCAGAGTCATCTCCGCTCCCGCGGCCTCCGTTCTCTGTCCCCGGACCCGACCGCCGGAATCGACGGTGACGAGGGCCCGGGAATCGGTGGCGTCCACATCGGTGCGCGTACCCACTCCACACGGGTTCACCCCGTGCGCCGGCCCGGAGGCGGTCGATCAGCACGAGCAGGCTCGTGGGCTGGCGCTGCCACTGCCACGCGTTCACCTGAAAGCCCCGCTCCCGCGCCGTACGCACGAAGTCGAGCAGGTGGTGGAGGCCTCCCCCTCACCTCCCTCACCTCGCCGGGAGCGGCCCTTCCCGCTGTCCACCACGGGTGCGGGAACACGCTCCGACCCGATTCGATGGTCGGCCACACCCGTGGAACGCAAGCTTCACCGGCCGGACGCGCCCGGCCCGGCCTCCTCCGCGACGGCCCGCTCGACGCGTTCCGGGTCGGACGGCGGCGAGCCGGACCCGGTCCCCGTCCGCGACGGAACTCCAGACGGGCGCCCGTGCTCGTCGACCATGGCTCCCTCGTCGGGCAGCAGCCCGGGACGAGAGCCTCCCTGGGACCGGCTGCCCCGGGGGTCGTGGGGACGTACCTGCTCCTCGCGCCCGATGCCCGGACGCTGCCGCTTGGCGTCGTGCCCCCCGGTGTCGCTCCCTGCGGGGTCAGTCCGTGCGGGGTCACTGCCTGCGGAGCCGCTCCCCGCGGCCTCGTGTCCGTGCTCGCTCATGGCTGCCTCCTCTGCCGCGCCGGCCCCTGTCGACCGGCTACCCCGCTCGGCCGCGACCAGACAGGACGACCGGCCCCCTCCCGGCCCGGCACCCTGCCGCGCGACACGACTCGGCGGCACCGGGGACGGGGCCACGGCCGGCGCCGTGGGCAGGGGCGTTGCCCGTGGGTCCGGTGCGTGGAGCGGGGTGTGCCGGACGGCTTTGACGAGCCGCCTGGTGTGGGCCCAGACCGCGGCCCGGGCGCGCACCGGTGAGCAGCCGCTCCGCTGGGCGAGGACGGCGCCGAGTACGAGCCTGCGGGTGCCGCCGAAGTCCGCGTAGGCGGCCCACAGGACGTTGCCCCCGGCCGGGGTGCTGGTGCCCGTCTTGAGTCCGACGACGCCGTACCGGCCGAGGAGCCGGTTGGTGGTGCGCGCCTCGCCCCGGTCGCCCGGGAGACGGACCGAGGGGGTGGCCACGATGGTCCGGAACACCTCGTCCCGCATGACCGTACGGGCGAGGAGGAGCAGGTCGACGGCCGTGCTGATGTTCCCGGTGTCCATGCCGCAGGAGCCGGTGAAGGTCGTACGGGCCATGCCCAGGTCCGCGGCCGCTTCGTTCATCCGGCGCACGAAGGCCGCCTCGGAGCCGGCGGTCCAGCGGGCGAGGAGCCGGGCGATGTTGTTGCCCGAGGGAATCAGCAGGTAGGCGAGCAGCTCCCGCAGGGAGAACTCCTGCCCTTCCTCCACGGGCACGACCGATTCGACGGCGGAGCCGGACTCGCGGGCGGCGGGCCGGTCGACACGGACCACGGGACCGGAGTCCCCCGGGCCGAGCGGGTGCTCGCGCAGGACCACGTAGGCGGTCATCACCTTGGTGAGGCTCGCGATCGGCACCGGGATCTGCTCGCCGACCGTACCGAGGCTGCCGACCCCCTCCACCCGCACGCTCGCCTGGCCCTCGTGGGGCCAGGGCAGCGCCGCCGTCGACACCGCGCGACGGGCGGCGGCGAAGGCCGCGTCACCGGCCCGGCAGGCGGCGAGGCGGCCGCGCCCGGGCAGCTCGGCGGACCGTCGGAGGAACGCGTGGACGGACATGACACTCCCGGGACGGGCTTCGCGGTGGGGGCACGTGCCCCTCGGCTGCCGAGGGGCACACACCGGAGCATGGCCGCCCCGCGCATCGGAATCCCGGCTGCCGTGCCTCCGCAGGCGCTCCACCGTGTACCAGTCCCGCAGCAGCCGCGGACGAGGTCCCCGGGACGGCTGCTGAGGGGTCGCCGTACGCATCGATACGGCCACGGCCTCCGTCGCCCGTTTCCGGGGACGGAGGCCGTGGCCGATCGGGTTTCGGGGCCGGTGAAGTCGCTCTGCCCGGCTCGCCCTTGAGGGCGCCGCTAGGCCGTCTCTTTCGGATCTTGCCTGGCCCGCGCCGCCCGGCAAGATCCGAAAGAGACGGCCTAGTCCTTGACGGCGTCCTTGGCCTTCTCCTTGGCCTGGCGGGCATCGCCCTTCATCTGCTCCGCACGCCCCTCGGCGGTGAGGCTCTCGTTGCCGACGGCGCGGCCCATCGCTTCCTTGGCCTTGCCCTTCGCCTGTTCCTTCTTGGCCTTCATCTTCTGCTCACCCGACACGGCTCTCACTCCGATCGTTGGCGATCATCTGACGTGCCGCGTCTGTCCGCACAGCCGTCCGGTAAACCTGCCCGCGCGGCTCGGCGCGTTAGCCGCGAGCGGCTCGGGGCAGGCGCCGGGAGGAACGGCTACGGAGTGGAGGCAGCGGTGGAGACCTCGAAGATCGCCTACAAACCCGTGGGTCTGGCGCTCGGTGCGACAGGGGGTCTGCTGGCCGGTGTGGCCTTCAAGCAGATCTGGAAGCGGCTCGGCCACGAGGACGACGCACCGAGCGCGACCGACGAGGACCGTTCGTGGCGGGAGATCCTCATCGCCGCGGCCCTCCAGGGCGCCGTCTTCGCCGCGGTCAAGGCCACGATCGACCGCGGCGGCGCAGTGGCCGCCAAACGGCTGACCGGCACCTGGCCCGCTTGAGGCGGCGGCGCCGGCGCGGTTCAGGAGTCGTGGTGCCAACGCCGCTGCTCGCGGCGTCGGCGTTTGATCACGTACAGGTCGAGGAGGGCCACACCGGTCATCAGGAAGCAGGCCGCGGCCAGGACCATGCACAGCGCCCGGGACGGAGTTCCCTGCTCGCCGGCGCGCAGGGCCAGCAGGACGAAGAGGGTGCCACCGGCCGTGAACAGCGGCGCGAACGCGATCGACAGGATGCGCCGCAGTCGCAGGTCGCTGCGCGCCCACCGTGCTTCGGATCCGTCGTGCCGCCATCGGCGGGCGACCTTGCGCGCGTGCCGGTCGGCCGCTCGCAGGCCGCCGAGCCCGTGACTGTGCTGTCTGCCGACGGAGGTCATGGCGACCACCTCCTGCCCTGTTCCGTCCTGCCCGTCGGCCCGGCGTCTGCCCAGGCGGGGGAGGTTCATTCGACCGCACGCCTACGGGGCCGAGGGGCCGGCCGGTGGGGATTCACGCGAGCGGATCCGCTCCGGACGGGTGATGCGGGTGCCCGTACGGCGAGTCGTCAGCCGGAACGCGCGGCGGTCGTCATGCTGACCCCGGTCGGCGGGCACCGCTCGCCCTGAGAAGAGGAGCAGTCCGTGCTGGAGCGCAAACGCCGCAAGCACACCACCGACGTCACCTTCGTCCTTCCCGGGGACCTCCCGCCCGGGCCGGTGAGCGTCGTCGGTACGTTCAACGACTGGCATCCCGGCGCGCACGTCCTCGAACCCCGGACCGACGGAATGCGCGCCGTGACCGTGGCCCTCCCGGCAAAGGCCTCCCACAGCTTCCGCTACCTCGCGGCCGGCGACTACTGGTTCGACGAGCCGGCCGCCGACGGGCACGCGGAAGGCAACAGCCGCCTGCTCACCTGACCGCGGCGCGGCGATCACCCGCTCCGCTCCGGCGTCCCCGGTTTCAGCCTGCTGACGGCGATCAGCTCCTCGGCGCCGAGCAGTGCGCCGTGGGCGCTGCTCCGGCCCATCACGACGCAGAGCGTGTACGCGGCTTCCTCCAGCTCGCTGCGCACGCCCGCGTCGCCGGGGTCCGCCAGCACGCGGCGGCGGGCGGCGCGCAGGTGATTCACGTGCCGGCGCAGCGTGTCCGGATCCGGCGGCGACCAGGACCCGGCGGGAGGGCCGGGCGGGACATGGGACCGGGCGAGCACATGGCGCAGCACGCTCTCGACGGCGGGCGCGACGGGTTCGCCGGCCCGGGCGGCGAGGACGGCTTCGGCGGCCGCCCGTAGGTCCGTGCCCGCGCCCGCGGCCACCTCGGTCAGGAGACGGCGGGCCTTGGCCACGGTGCAGGGGACGAGGGCCATCAGCACCCCCGCGGCGCGGGCGGCCGTGGCCCGTACCTCCTGCGGTCGCGGCGGCGCGGCCGGCGCCGCGGGCGTCCTGAGCCGCTGTGCCGGGTGATCCATCCGTCCGCTCCCCGCTCCTCCGCTAAGGCCGCTCCTTGTCCGAGGGGCCCTGCTGTGTAGCAGGCGCGGCACCGCACCGGCACGCGTACACGCACGCACGGCGCCCACAACCGCCCGATCCGGCCTCGTGAGGCGTCCGCGGTTGACCCCTGGTGTTGCCCTCTCGCCCCTCCTGAATCAGCGGTCCGGGGCTTCTTCGGGTCCCGCCTGCTCGTCGTCCGGCGCGGCGCCGGACGGGGGCGCCGGGGGCACCGCGCTCGTGACGGCACGGGCGGGGTGGGCCCGGAGGTGGGTGACCACCGTATTGGTCACGGCGACGAGCGGGACCGCCACGACGGATCCGCCGATTCCCGCGATGGTGCCGCCCGTGGCCACGGCCAGGACGACGGCGAGCGGGTGGACGCGCACGGCCCGGCCCAGGATGAACGGCTGGAGCACGTGTCCTTCGATCTGCTGCACCACGAGGACGACCATCAGCGCCATCAGGGCGGTGAAGACGCCTTCCGTGACGAGGGCGACCACGACCGCGAGTGCTCCGGAGACGACGGCGCCCACGAGGGGCACGAAGGAGGACGGGAAGATCACCACGCCGATCGGAACGGCGAGCGGTACGCCCAGGAAGTAGATGCCCACGCCGATGAAGACCGGCCCGTCTCACCCCCGAAGAGCTCCGCCAGCGAGAGCTGGTCCCGGCCGAGCACGTGCACGGCGAGGTGCGAGGCCCGGCACGCGATGCGGAAGGTGTGGTTGAGCGTGGACAGCCACGCCATGAAGCGCGGCGGCCTGATCGAGCACTGCGAGGCGAAGCCGACGAGACAGCCCGCCCGCTCGTCCGGGGCCCCGGCACCGCCCCCGGCACCGGCCGCGGCGGCCGTGAACAGGTACACGGGCCCGTCCAGCACGTCGGCGAACGCGTCCAGTTCCGTTTCCGGTCACGACGTCTCCTTCCGGGGCCTTCTGGGTCCCTCCGGTCCTTCCGGGCGGTGCGGGCGGTGCGGCCCGCCGTCCCGAGTGGAAGGGTGGGAAGCGGGTACCCCTGTGAGTGGAGGCCTACCATGCCCGCTTCGGACTGGCTCCTGGCGCCTGGAGAACGCGGCAACACCGCCACCCGGCTGGAGGACCGCCGGGCGGACGGGGCAGCCTGGTCCGAGGGCAACGAGGCCCGGCCGCTCGTCCACGGCGCCCCCTACTTCGCCGAGCTCCTCGCGCGGATCCGGGAGATGCGCGCGGGCGACCTGCTGCTGTTCACCGACTGGCGCGGCGATCCCGACGAGCGGCTCCGCGGACCCGGTACGGAGGTCGCGGCCGTACTGGGCGGGGCGGCCGAACGCGGTGTCATCGTCAAGGGGCTGCTGTGGCGCTCCCACCTGGACGGCTTCCGGTTCAGCGAGGAGGAGAACCGCTCCCTCAGTAAGGACGTCGAAGCGGCGGGCGGCGAGTGCCTGCTCGACCTGCGCGTACGGCCCGGCGGCTCGCACCACCAGAAGATGGTGGTGCTGCGGCACCCCGGCCGCCCCGAGCACGATGTCGCGTACGTCGGCGGCATCGACCTCTGCCACAACCGCAACGACGACGCCGACCACCGCGGCGACCGCCAATCGCTGCCCCTGGCGCCCCGGTACGGTCCGCACCCGCCGTGGCACGACGTGCAGCTCGCCCTGCGGGGGCCGGTCGTCGGCGACATCGAAGCCGTCTTCCGCGAGCGCTGGGAGGATCCCGCGCCGCTCAGCCGCAGTCCGCTGATGCGCCTGCGCGAACTGCTGGCCCGGGAGGACACCCGTGCGGACGAACTGCCGCCGCAGGAGCCCGATCCCCCGCCGTGCGGCCGGCACGCCGTCCAAGTGCTGCGCACCTATCCGAACCGTCTGCTGCGCGGCTATCCCTTCGCCCCCGACGGCGAGCGCAGCATCGCCCGGGGTTACCTCAAGGCGCTGCGGCGGGCCCGCACCCTGATCTACGTGGAGGACCAGTACCTCTGGTCCCCGCGCGTCGTGGACTGCTTCGCCAGGGCCCTGCGCACGCATCCGCGGCTGCGGCTGGCCGCCGTCATCCCCTCCGTTCCGGAGCAGGACGGCCTGCTCACCGGGCCCATGAGCCTGATCGGACGGATCACCGCCCTGGAGGAACTGCGCCGCGCCGGAGGAGACCGGGTCGCGGTGTACGGGCTGGAGAACCATGCGGGGACCCCTGTCTACGTACATGCCAAGGTGTGCGTGATCGACGACGTCTGGGCCGCCGTCGGGTCCGACAACGTCAACCTGCGCTCGTGGACGCACGACTCCGAGCTGAGCTGCACCGTCCTCGACCGGGCCGCCGATCCGAGACGGCCGCGCGACCCGGGCGGGCTCGGGGACGGGGCCCGCCCGTTCGCCCGGGAGCTGCGCCTGGAGCTGATGCGCGAGCACCTCGACGCCGGTGCCGGGGGCGGGGGCGGGCCGCGCGGGGAGGCAGCAGCGCCGGCGGAAGCCCTGTGCGATCCGTCGACCGCGTTCGACCGGTTCGGCGAAGCCGCCGCGGCGCTGGACGCCTGGCACGCGGCCGGGCGCCGTGGCCCGCGCCCTGCCGGCCGCTTGCGCCGCTACGTCGCTCCACGGCTGCCGGCCGTCCGGCGCCTGCTCGCTACGCCGCTGCACCACGCCCTGGTCGACCCCGACGGCCGCCCCCTCGGCATGCGGCTCCGGGGCGGATTCTGACGCTCCGGGTTCCGCCGCGCGCTCAGGTCCTGGAGACGGTTCGGACGGCCGTCTGTGGGCAGACGCCGGGCATGACGTTGGAGCATCCGGCCGAAAAGGGCAGACCGGGGCGGCTCGGCCCCTTCGAGAAGCTCGCGGAACTCGCATCCAATTTCACGAGTTCGGCGCTCTTCTCCTTCCTGTGCGTCCTCCTGGTGGCGACCTTCGTCCTCGTGCACCTCTTCCACCTGCCGATGGAATGGCAGCACCTCGCCGGTGACGCCATGGGCGCGGTGTCCCTGCTGCTGCTCGCCCTGCTCAAGAACTCCGAACGGCGGGCCGAGCATGCGATCCAGCGCAAGCTGGACGCCATCGCGAACGCCCTGCTGGACGAGCGGGAGGAATCGGGGCGCACGGCTCAACGGGAACTGGAGGAGGCCGTCGGGATCGAGGAGCAGGAGTAGTCCGCCGATGACCTCGCGGTGTACGACCTGCTCGTGGGCGGCGTCGGCCGGACGGGGGGCGGCGGCGGGGCCCGCCCCGTCGGCTGCGGCGCCCTCGTTCGGCGCGGGTGCGGTGTGGCGGAACGGAAGGTGTGGAACACATTCCGCCGACCCCCTTCCCGTCGAAAGGCCACTCCATGCACTTCACCCTCCGCAAGGACCTCGGACTGCTTTCCCTGCGCCTCGCGGCAGGCGGGGTCCTGATGGCCCACGGCACGCAGAAGCTCTTCGGGTGGTTCGGCGGTGGCGGCCTCGAGGGCACGGCCCGGGCGATGGAACACATGGGCTTCGCTCCGGGCAGGCGCAGCGCCCTCGCCGCCGGGCTCGGCGAGGCGGGTGGCGGTGCCCTGCTCGCGCTGGGTCTCGCCACGCCCGCGGCGGGCGCCGCCGCGGCGGGCGCCATGGCAGGGGCCGTCGCGGTCCACGCTCCCGCCGGTTTCTTCGCCCAAGGAGGCGGCTTCGAGTACCCGGCATTGCTCGGCACCGTCGCCGCCTCCCTCGGCGTTACGGGGCCGGGGCGCATCTCCCTCGACCACCTCAGCCGGCACCGGCTCGACCGTCCCGCCGTCATCGCGGTGGCGTTCGCCCTCAGCGCGGTCGCGGCCACCGTCGTCGTCAACCGGCGCGTCGCCGCGATGGACTCCGCGGCCGGAGCCGACGAGGACTGATCCGGACCTCCCCTCGCCGACCGGAATGGAATCAAGGAGCGGAAACCCCTGTCTGACTCCGGCTCCGGATGGCAGGCTCTAGTCCTCGAAGCGCGTCCTGGGGGGGGAGCACACGTGATGGAGCCGGGTACGGGCATGGGCCTGCGGGGCCGCAGCGGCATCGTGTCGCTGGTCGACTCGTGCCTGAAGGAGAACCCGGCGGCCGAGCGGCCCCTGACCATGCTCCTCGGGCCGGCCGGCAGCGGAGCCAGCGAAGCGCACAGCGCGCTCATGGAGCGCTTCGGGCCCGACTACCCCTTCGCCTTCGTCAACTTCGGCGGGGCCCAGTCGCTGCTGCCGCGCTACGCCCTCGGACTCCTGGCCCGCCAGCTCGAACGGAAGCTGCCCCGCTACGGACGCTCCCACTTCCCGCTGCTCAGCCTCGGCCTGCTCGCCTCCGACCAGGAACTGCGCATGCGCAACCTCGCGGAGGGCCGGCGCGCGGTGCAGCGCCAGCTGGACCGGTTCCAGGAGGAGAACGAGGCCCGCCACGGCGACTACCTGGCGGCCTTCTTCGAAGTGGGCATGGGTGCGGTCGGCATGCCCGAGGGCGCCTCCAGCGCCGCGCTGGCCCTGTTCCAGGACGCCCTGCGGCGCGGCCGCCGCACCGTGCCCGGCCTGCTCGGCGGGAGACTGGGCAGCCGGCTCACGACCGGGGCCCATTGGTACGGCCGCCACCCCATGACCCGCAGCGCGGACCCGATGGAAGCCCTCGTGGAGCTCAACCTGTGGCGCCACGAGGGCGACGAGAACGAACAGGAGCGGCTCGACCTCGTCCTCTTCTCGGCCTTCCTGGAAGACCTCAGGCGCAACACCGCCCGCAACTTCATGCCCCGCTCGTACCTGCTGCTCCTGGACAACGCCCACACCGAGTACGGCCGCCACTTCCTCGACCTGTTACTGCGCTCCCGGCACGACCAGACCGTCGTCGCCGGGCACGCCAGCGATCCGCTGACCGTCGTCGCCAGCTCCAACCGCTGGCTGCCCCGCTGGGGTCCGGCTACCGGGGACTCCTGGCCCTGGCAGCTGCGCGGTCCCGACCGTGCCTCCCTGGCCGACTGGCACGCCCACCGGCCGCCCCGCGACAGCGAGGACAGCTGGTGGTACCCGCTGCGGCTGCGCGACCTCAATCTGGACGAGGTGCGGATCCGGATCGAGCTCCAGTTGGGCGGGCACAGCGACCTGGCCCCGCTGACCCGCCTCACCCCCTTCGTGCACCGGCTCACGGGCGGGCTGCCGCGCGCCGTCCACCAGGTGCTCGACGTGCTGCGCCAGGCCGGATCGCTCCCCGACTCCGGCCCCCAGCAGGACCGTTGGCTGCGCA
Source organism: Streptomyces sp. GL_141 (assembly GCF_057834385.1). NCBI lineage: Bacteria > Bacillati > Actinomycetota > Actinomycetes > Kitasatosporales > Streptomycetaceae > Streptomyces > Streptomyces sp. GL_141. Next base: position 8,263,231 of record NZ_CM174402.1, on the reverse strand, counting down.
CCCTGCCCGACCGGCCGCTGCGCACCGGGGAGGACTCCGCCACGCTCGCCGACACCGCCCTCGGCCACCTCCTGCGCGACTTCGACGGGACCCAGCGCGCGGCCCTGGCCGAATGCGCCGCCGCCCGGGACTTCTCCGTGGCCACCCGGCTGCTCAGCCCCGACGACTCCCTGTTCGGCGAGATCCGGGCCCGCTGGCTGCTGACCGGACCCGTCGCCGTGGTTCCCGTACTCCACCCGTGGCTGCGCCGGCTGCTGCTGTGGCGGCTGGCCGCGCGCCCCGACGGGTGGGACGCCGCGCACGAACTCCTCGCGGAGTACTTCCGCGGGGAGGGCAAGCCGGTGCAGGAGATGTACCACCAGCTCGCCCGTGGGCGGACCGAGGAGGTCACCACCCATCTGACCCGGCGCTTCACCGCCGTACCGGCCGCGCAGTGGATCTCCGAGTTCGACGCGATCACCACCGCTCCGAACCGGCTCCCCTCCCGCAGCGGGCCCCTGGAGCTCCTCTCCGGGATCGTCCCGCGCCGGCCCGGGCGCGTGATGGACACCGAGTCCGTGATCCACACCCTGGTGACCACCCGCTGGGTGTGGAGCGATCCGCTCGCCGACCCCGCCATGAGGCTGGGGAACCTGATCGCCGACGGCTACACCCAGCTGTCCCAACTGCGGAGGAACGACATCGTGGCCCTGTTCAACGAGGCCGAACGGTACCGGCATTGGCGCGATCCCCAGACCGCGGGCTGGGAGGGCTGAGCGCGTGCCCAGACTCGAATGGCCCCTGCACGTGGTACGCCGCGTCGCGCTGGCCACCGCGGCGACCGTCACCCTCGTCGGGGCGCTCTGGCTGGGCCTGGGCTGGCTCCAGGAACGCCAGGCCAAGTGCGCCGACGGGGTCGTCGAGCAGGGCCGGGGCGACGAGTGCGTCGGCGTGAGCGACGGCTCCTACGTCTTCGCGCCGCACCTCGACGCCGTCAGCGCGAAGATCGAGGCGGAGAACCGCCGGGTCCTCGCCAACGCGGACAAGGAACCGTACGTCAGCGTCGCCTACTTCACCTCCTTCACCACCACCGCCTCCGACAGCAACTCCGCCGAGGGCGTCCGGCACGAACTGCAGGGCGCCTACCTCGCCCAGTACCGGCACAACCAGGGCGACTTGGCCGCCACTCCCAAGATCCGGCTGCTGATAGCCAACCCGGGCAGCAAGTCCACGCAGTGGAAGCACACCGTCGGCGAACTGATCGCCCGCAAGGACTCCCCGGACCGGCTCGTCGCGGTGACCGGCCTCGGCCCCAGCACCGACGAGAACCTGGCCGCCATACGGCGCCTCTCCGACAACGGGATCGCCATGGTCGGCGCCACCATGACCGCCTCGACCATCAAGGACATCAACGGCTTCGTCCGGATCGCCCCCACCAACGAGGACGAGGCGTTCGCGGGAGCCGGGTACCTCAAGCGGCGCGGAGTCACCACGGGCGTCGTCATCCAGGACGTGGCGGAGGGAGACCTGTACTCCGCCACCCTCGGCAGCGCCTTCACCAAGGCGTTCCAGGACGGCACGCACAAGCTCGTCGCCGAGCGCATGACCTACGATTCCTCCGTCAGTAGCGCCTGGCAGAACGAACTGCGCTACATGCCGGGTCAGTTGTGCCAGCAGCGTCCGCAACTCGTCTACTTCGCGGGCCGCGGCCTGCACCTCACCCGGTTCCTCGACGCGCTCGCCAACCGCAGCTGCACCGACCAGCAGTTCACCGTGTTCACCGGGGACGACACGACCAACCTGAGCCCCGCACAGCTCGCCCGCGCCGCCGAGACGGGCATCGAGGTGCTCTACACCGGCCTCGCCCACCCCGACATGTACCGTGCGGCGCCGCAGGCGGTGTCCGCGCCCTCGGCGAAGAACTTCCAGCCGGGCGGGATCCTGGAGCAGTGGTTCCCGCACGACACCCGCGAGGACGGCGGGGCCCTGATGGGTCACGACGCGGTCCTCGCGGCGGCCCACGGCATCCAGATGGCCGCCCGCTGGCAGGGCCAGGTCGTCGGCGACGCCGTGGCCCGGATGTTCCACCAGATGGACGGCACCCAGCAGGTGGCCGGGGCCAGCGGGTTCATCTCCTTCCAGAACAACGGCAATCCGCGCAACAAGGCCGTCCCCGTCCTGCGTCTCAACGCCAAGGGCCAGGTGGAATTCGTCGAAGTCTCCGCGGCGGAGGGCAAACCACCACAGGAGCAATGACGCGCGACGCGCCCCGGTGACGTGGGGCGCCGTCGCCCGGCCCCGGCAGGGCCGGAACCCCTACCGGGGGCCTGCGGTGCTGCGTAGACTCCACCCGCATGACTGCGGGGATGGGCGCATCGGTGCTGGTCGGACGGGATGCGGAGATTCGGGCGATGCGTTCCGCGCTGGCCCGGCCGCCCGCCGTGGTGCTGATCGAGGGCGAGGCCGGGATCGGCAAGACGCGGCTCGTGCGCGAGGTGCTCGCGCGGCGGCCGGACCGCGCTGCGCGGGTGCTGTCCGGGAGTTGTCCGCCGCTGCGCGAGCCGTTCCCGTACGGGCCGCTGTTCGACGTGCTGCGCACCCTCGCGCACGCCGTCCCGGCGGGGCTCAGCCCGGTGTGCGGGGCGCTGCGTCCGTACTTGCCGGAGCTCGCGGAGCGGCTTCCCCCGCCCTGCGAGCCGCTGCACGATCCGGCCGCCGCCACGCACCGGATCTTCCGGGCGGTGGGTGCGTTGCTGGCCGCCGTGTGTCCGGCCGTGCTCGTCGTGGAGGACCTGCACTGGGCCGACGACGGCACCCGCGACCTGATCAGGTTCCTGATCGAGGATCCGCCGCCGGGGCTCGCCGTCGTGCTGACGTACCGTCGGGAGGACCTGCCCGCCCCCGGGTTGCCGCTGGGGCGCGCCTACCGGCGGACGGCCGGTCACGAGTCCCTCCTGATGCGGCTGGAGGCGCTCGACGCGGGCGAGGTGCGCACCCTGGCCGCCGCGCTCACCGGTGGCCCCGTATCGGCCCGGCTGGCGGCCGAGTTGCACGAGCGGACCGCCGGGATTCCCTTCGTACTGGAGGAGTTCGTCCGCGGGCCGGGCGCCCCCACGGCCGTACCCGCCCTGCTCCAGGAGGCGATGGCCGACCGCACCGCCGGCCTGAACCCGCCCGCCCTGGCCGTCGTCCACGCGGCCGCGGTGCTGCGCGATCCGGCGCAGGAGGCCCTGGTCACCGCCGTGGCGGGGCTCGGCGAGGAGGCCGGGGCCGAGGCGATGGGGGCAGCGCTGCGGGCCGGGGTGCTCCACGACTGGGGCTCGGACCGGTACGGATTTCGGCACGGGCTGGCCCAGCAGGCCGTCCACGAGGCCCTGTTGGGCCCCGAGCGGCGGCGCCTGCACCTGCGGGCCGTCACCGCGCTGGCCGCGCTGCCCGCGCCTCCGCTCGTCCGGCTCGCCTACCATGCCCGGCAGGCCGGGGCCGTGCGGGAGTGGCGCCGCTACGCGGAGGACGCGGCCGAGCACGCCCGGGAGATCGGGGACACCGCGCTCGCCGTGGAACTCCTCGAGGGGCTGCTCGACGACCCCGCGCTGCCCGCCGAGGACTGCGCCCGGCTGGCCCTGCGGCTCAGCCGCGCGGCCACGATCGGGCTCACCCACCGGCGCACCGCACGGCTGCTGCGCCGGGTGGTCGACGACGGCGCGGCGCTGCCCGACGCGGTGCGCGGGGACATCCGGCTGAATCTGGGGCTGCTGCTGAACAACCAGGCCGGCGACCACCGCCAGGGCCGGCTGGACACCGCCCGCGCCGTCGCCGAGCTCCACGAACGGCCGGCCCGCGCCGCCCGCGGCATGGCCGGGCTCGCCATGCCGACCTGGGGCGGGGAACCGTACCCGGTCTACCAGGAGTGGATCGACCGCGCCGAGCGGATCGCCGCCGCGCACGGGGACGAGGCGCTGCGGCTCGCGGTGCGCGGCAATCACCTCGTGCTGCGGATGACCCTCGGCGAGGGGGCGGTCCGCGGCGAGGCGGAGGCGCTGCTCGCCGCCGGCGCGGTGGACCGGGCGGGGCGCCTGGAGCTCGCGCGGATGTGCGGGAACCTCGCGGACGCCGCGGCCTGGCTGGGCAAGGACCCGGAGGCCGAGCTGTTCCGCCGGGAGGGCGACCGGATGGCCGCCGCGTGCGGAGCCCCGTACCTGCGCGGGATCATCGACGCCACCGTGCTGCGCCTGGAGTGGAGCCAGGGGCGCTGGGAGGGGCTCGGCGAGCGGGCCCGGCAGGTGTGGGAGGCGGCCCAGGGGGCTTCCGGGATCGAGTCGGAGGCGCGCCTCGTGCTGGGGCTGCTGGGCGCCGCGCAGGGGGAGTGGGAGGAGGCCGGGGAGCACCTCGCGGCGGCCGCCCTGGGCGATCCGGAGAACGCGGCCTCGCCCGTCCTGGCCGCCGCGGGCGCCGCGGCGGTACGCATCCACCTCGCGCGGGGCCGGGCCGCCGAGGCCTGCGCCGAGGCCGACCGGGGGCTCGCGCTCGTCCGGCACAAGGGGCTCTGGGGCTGGGCCGCCGAGCTCGCGGCGGCCGGCGTGGACGCGTACGTCCGGGCCGGCCGGTGCGCCGACGCGGGGCGGCTGACCGGCGAGTACGCCGAGGCCATCGCCGGGCGGGACCATCCCCTGGCGCTGGCGGCGCTGCCGCTGTGCCGGGCGGCCGTGGCCCGCTCCGCCGGACAGGCGCAGGAGGCCTCGGCGCACTACCGCCGGGCGGCGGCCGCGTTCGCCGCGCTGCGCCGGCCGCACAGCGCGGCCCAGGCCGTGCAGGCGGCCCTGGAATGCGTACCGGATCCAGACGAACTGGCGCTCCTCACTACGGAGTTCGAGCGCATCGGGGCGGCATGGGAGGCGGCCCGGTGCCGGCGGGCGCTGCGCGGGAGCGGGCACGTGTCGGCGCCCCGGCGCGGCCGGGCCGGGTACGGCGAGGGGCTGTCCCCGCGGGAGGCGGACGTGGCCCGGCTGGTGGCCTCGGGCCGGACCAACCGGGAGATCGCCGAGCTGCTGTTCCTCTCGCCGCGCACGGTGGAGCAGCACGTGGCGAAGGTGCTGCGGAAGCTGAAGGTCAGCAGCCGCACGGAGGTACGCACTCCGTAGCCGCCGGGGTGCGGGTGACGGCGGCACATAGGTACTCCCCCCGCGAATAGGTACTCCTACGGACCCGGATACGGATTGCCGTGCTCCCCGGGTGTCACGAGGGTGATCCCCGTGCCCCGGCCCCCACGCCGGGGCGTCCAGGAACCCGATCAGTAGGAGCAGTTGGATGCGTGCACAGCGTGCGGCAAGAAGCACCCGGCTCGGGGCCATATGTCTCGGTGCCGCCACCGCGACCGTCCTCGGCCTGTTCGGCGCCGCCACCCAGGCCCATGCCGGACCGGCGGAGGGCCGGGTCCTCGGCGAGGGCGCGGCGGACACGGTGAGCGGCCGGTACCTCGTCGTCCTCGACGGGGCGCCCTCCCTGCGCGCCGCCGCCACGGCCGAGACCGCCGGGGAGGCGAAGACGCTGACGGACCGCCACGGAGGGGCGGTCCGTCAGCTGTACACGGCCGCCCTCAAGGGGTTCTCCGTGAAGGCGACCCCGGAGCAGGCCCGTCGCCTCGCGGCCGCACCGGGCGTCCGCTACGTCCAGACCGACACCGTCTTCCGCGTGTCCGGGACCCAGCCCAACCCGCCTTCCTGGGGCATCGACCGCGTCGACGGGGCGAAGGACGGCTCCTACGCCTACCCGAACGACGGCAGCGGGGTGACCGCGTACATCGCGGACACCGGCCTGTACCGGCAGCACGCGGACTTCGGCTCCCGCGCCTCCTCGGGCTACGACTTCATCGACAACGACGCGGACTCCGCCGACTGCCACGGGCACGGCACGCACGTCGCGGGGACCGTGGGCGGCGGCGCGTACGGCGTCGCGAAGAACGTCAAGCTGGTCGGGGTGCGCGTGCTCGACTGCCAGGGTTCCGGTTCCACGGAGCAGATCGCGGCCGGGATGGACTGGATCGCGAAGAACGCGAAGAAGCCGGCCGTCGTCAACATGTCCCTGGGCGGCAGCGCTGACCGTGCGCTCGACGACGCCGTGGCCGGGGTCATCAACGCGGGCGTTCCGGTGGCCGTCGCGGCGGGCAACGACAGCAAGGACGCGTGCAACACCAGCCCGGCGCGACTGCCCGCGGCCATCACCCTCGGCTCCACGGACAGCAACGACGCCCGGTCGAGCTTCTCCAACTACGGTTCCTGCCTGGACCTGTTCGCCCCCGGCGGCTCCATCGTCTCCACCAAGATGGGCGGGGGCACGCAGACGATGAGCGGTACCTCGATGGCCACGCCGCACACGGCGGGAGCGGCGGCGCTCTACCTCTCGGCGCACCCCGACGCCACCCCGCAGCAGGTGCGCGACGCGCTGGTGAACAACGCGCAGTCGGGCGTGGTGACCGGGGCCGGTACGAACTCCCCCGACAAGTTCCTGAACGTGACCAAGCTCGGCGCTCCCACCCAGCCCGGCGAGCCGGTCGCGGACTTCGCCGCCCAGTGCTCCACGTCGGCCGCTTCCTGCGCCTTCGACGCCTCGGCGTCCAAGGACCCGGACGGCTCGATCGCCTCGTACGCCTGGGAGTTCGGCGACGGTGCGAAGGGCGAGGGCGTCAAGCCGTCGCACGAGTACGCCGCCGCCGGGACCTACTCGGTCAAGCTGACCGTCACCGACGACTCCGGGCGCACCGCCAACGTCACCAAGCCCGTCACCGCCGGGACGACGCAGCCCCCGACGGGCACCCCGCCGACCGCCGCGTTCTCCGTGTCCTGCTGGTACCAGGACTGCTCCTTCGACGCCTCGGCCTCCCAGGACTCCGACGGCTCGATCGCCTCGTACAAGTGGAAGTTCGGCGACTCCGCCACGGGCACCGGCGCCGCCGTGGCCCACCGCTACCCGGCCGGACAGCGCAGCTACACCGCCGAGCTGACGGTGACCGACAACTCCGGTCTGACGGCGACCACTTCGCGCCGCATCGACTGCTACGGCTTCGGTACCGGCCAGTCCCTCTGCTTCGCCTCCTGACCCCGCACCGCTCGCACGGCGGCCCGGTCCTCCCCCTCCCAGGGAGGGCCGGGCCGCCGTGCGTGCGCGGGGGTCGTCGGGCCGGCCGGTCGGCCGGGCAGCGTAGACGCTCGAAGTGAACTCGACTAGCGTTTCACGCGTGGCCGGCGGCGCCGCACGGCAGCCGCGTACGCAGAGGAGTTCCTCCTTGTCGCACGGACAGAGCCGTCACCGCCCGGGCAGACCGGCCCGCCGGGCCGTCGTAGCCGCGATCGCCTCGATCGCCGCGGCACTGACGCTGGCGGGCTGCACCGGCGGCGGTGACGACCGGGGGCCGGAGGGACGGAGCAGGCAAGGGCCGACCGTGTCCGCGCCGGTACCCGAGGGCGACGCGTTCTACGACCCGCCGAACCCGCTGCCACCGGGCAAGCCCGGCACGGTGATCCGCCAACGCCCCTACACGCCGCCCGAGGCCGCGCTGACGCTGCCGTCGCACACCTTCCTGGTGATGTACCTGAGCACCGGGACGGACGGCAAGCCGGTGGCCGCGAGCGGGCTGGTGACCGTGCCCGACGGGCCCGCACCCGCCGGCGGGCGGCCCGTCGCCGCCGTGGACCACGGCACCATGGGCATCGGCTCGGCGTGCGCCCCGTCCCGCATCCCGGCCTTCGCCGGGCTGCAGGACGCGAGCCCGGTCGGAAAGCTGCTCGCGCGCGGGTTCGTCGTCGTACAGCCCGACTACATCGGCCTGGGCGTGACCGGGGTCAGACACCCGTACCTGAACGGCACGTCCGCCGCGTACGCCACCCTCGACATCGTCCGCGCCGCCCGCGGGATCGACCCGGGGTCGACCCCGACCACGCTCGTCTACGGAGGATCGCAGGGCGGGCACGCCGCGCTGTGGAGCGCGCACCACGCCGCCGCGTACGCCCCCGAGGTCGACCTCAAGGGCGTGGTCGCCAACGCGCCGGCGGTCGGGTTCGAGTGGATGCCCGCGCTGTTCGCCCAGCAGGACGCGTCGGCCACCGCCTACACCGGGATCCTGCTGCTGCTCGTCAACGGGGCGGCTGCGGCCGACCCGGCGGTCAAACCCGCCGAGCTGCTCACCCCCGCGGGCCTGGCCGCCGCGGACCGCATCTGGACACAGCCCTGCATGGCCGCCGACCCCGATCTGCCGCCCGCCTCGGACATCCTGCGACCCGGCGCCGATCTGGCACCCCTCAACGCCGCGCTGAAGGCCAGCGCCGCCGGCGAGGCCACCATCAAGGTCCCCGTGCTGATGCCGCAGGGCGGGAACGACGTGCTGAGCAACCTCAACCAGACACTGGCCCGGGAGCTCTGCGACAAGGGCGTGGACTTGGAGTTCACGTACTACGCCGACCAAGGACACACCATCGGCGACGGCCCGCTGGACGACGCGATCGCCTGGATGGACGCACGACGCACCGGCACTCCGACGGCCGCAAGCTGCCTCTTCTGAGCGGACTCGTCCTGCAAACGGGTGACTTACCGCCACGTGCTCCGCTCGCGAGCGTTGCCAAGGCGAAACACCCGACGGGTACCACCCGCTCCAACGAAGGATCACCAGGTAATGCTGAAGAAGATGATGGTCACCGCAGTCACCACCGCCGCCGCGATCGGCGCCGGCGCCGCCATGGCCGCGCCGGCCATGGCCATCGGCAATGACAACGGGATCAACACCGTCAACGGCAACGGTGCCGTGCAGGCCTACGGCAACCAGAAGACCCAGGGCGCGATGAGCCCGCAGCTCTCCGCGGTCCAGGGCACGCTGAACAAGCCGTGCATCGGTCTGCCGGTCAAGGTCAACGCCCAGTCGCTGGTCGCGATCCTCGCGAACGTGGGCGTCCAGGACATCAACGTCCTTTCCAACCCGCAGAACCAGCAGTGCACCGAGAACTCCACCCAGGGCAAGGGCGACGAGGCCCTCTCCCACATCCTGGACAACATCCCGGTCCTCTCGGGCAACGTCTCCCAGGGCAGCTGACGACCCGCCCCAGACCGAGCACCGATCGAATCGCTTCGTCAGTCGGCCGGTGCCATGTCGTAGGTGACCCACATCGTGCGGGTGGCCACCTGGTCGTACTTGGCCCGGGCTCGGTGGTTGTCGTCGGCCGTGATCCAGCGGACCACGCTCCAGCCGCGTGCGGCGGCGACCTCCCGCAAGGCCGCGAGCAGGTGATCGGCGGCGCCGGACCCGCGGTGGGCGGGGTCGACGAACAGGTCGTCCAGGTACCCGCCGGTGGTGGCCGACAGGGGACGGGCGAACGGGCGGTAGTGCGCCAGGCCGATCAGCCGGCCGTCCGCGTCCTCGGCGACGAGGGCGCTCACCTCGTGGGCGGGGTCGTTCACCCACCCCCACACGCGTGCGGCGGCCTCCTCGGTCTGCTCCACCCGGTAGAAGTCCGCGTAGCCGCGGTACAGGGCGCGCCACTGCGGAAAGTCGGCGTCGCGGACTTCCCGGACGGCCAAGATCCTCATCGACCCGTCGCTCGCCACGGATCGCATCCTGATGCGGTGACGGCGACGGGCCGGTCGCGGCCGTAAGCCGTGGGCGGCCACCCGTCAGCTCTCGGACAGGTAGTCGGCGACGAGTTCCGCGAAGGCCTCCGGGGTGAGGACCGTGACGCCCAGCTCCGTGGCCTTGACGGCCTTGGAGCTCGGCTTCCCGCTCGCGGACGGAGCGCAGACCAGGTGGGTGGTCTTGGAGTTGACGCTGCTGCCCGCCGTGCCGCCGGCCTTCTCGATCAGCGCGTTCACCTCCGAGCGGCCCGCGCCCGCCAGCGGGCCGCTCATCCTGCCGGTGACGACGACGGTCGTGCCGGCCAGCGGGCCCTCGCGCGTCACTTCCGGCTGCCGCGGCTCCCGCATGTTCACCCCGGCCGCCACCAGCTTGTCGATGACCGCGGCCAGGGACGCGACCTGTTCGACGATGACCGGAGCCTTCTCCCCGCCGATGCCGTCGACCTCCTGCATCCGTTCGGCGTCGGCCTGCCGGATGGCGTCCATGGTCCCGAAGTAGGCGGCGATGCGACGGGACATGCTGCGCCCGGTGCCGAGGACGCCCAGCGCGCAGAAGACGCGGCTCAGCGGCCTGGACTTGGCGGCCGCGATCTGTTCGGCCAGCTTCGCCCCCCGCTTGGCGCTCCCGGAGGCGGTGGTGAGCTGCTCCTCGGTGAGGGTGAACAGGTCGGCGACGTCGGTCACGTCACCCGACTCGATCAGGGCCCTGACGTACGTCTTGCCCAGGCCGTCGATGTCGAGCATGTCGCGACCGGCGGCGTACTCGATCAGTGCGGGCAGCGCGCACGCCGTGCCCTTCGCGCAGCGCCACCGCTCCTGGTCCTTGTTGATCCCTCCGCCGCACTGCGGGCAGACCGTGGGCAGCGGCACCTCGATCGCGCCCTGCGGACGCAGGCCCGTGACGGCGGCCTGGACCCGCGGGATGATGTCGCCCGCCTTGTACACCGTCACGGTGTCCCCGAGGTGGAGGTCGCGGCGGCGGATGTCGGCGGGGTTGTGGAGGGTGGCCCGCGTGACGGTGGATCCGTCGAGGTCCACCGGGTCGAGGAGCGCCGTCGGGGCGAGTACGCCGGTACGGCCCACTTCCCAGACCACGTCCCTGAGCACGGTCTGCCGCTCGACGGCCGGCAGCTTGAAGGCGATCGCCCAGTACGGGAACCTGCTCCCGAACCCGGCCGCGGCCTGCTCGGCCGCGTCGTTCGCCTTGATGACGACGCCGTCGATGCCGAACGGCAGGGCGGGGCGCAGCGCGGCGATCTCGTCGACCTTCCGCTGCGCCTCGGCGAGGGTGGCGACCACGTGCAGGCCGGCGGGCGTATCGGCCGTGGTCCCCACGCCCGCGCGGGCCACGGCGGCCAGGGCCTCGGCGTGCGTGGCTCCGGAGGGGGCGAGGGCGACGCCGTCGAGCTCGACCGCTCCGTAGGCCCAGAACGTCATCGCCAGCCGGTAGGGCCGGTCCTTGGCCCGCAGGGTGCCGGCGGTGCCGTTGCGCGGGTTCGCGAAGACCTGTGCGCCGTGCGCGGTGCGGACTTCGTTCGCGGTATCGAACTGCTGCTGCGTGAAGAGGACTTCGCCGCGCACCTCGAAGGTGGCGGGCTGCGGCAGCCGCTCGGGCAGGCCTTCGATGGTGCCGATGACGTGGCTGACGTCCTCGCCGTGGGTACCGTCGCCTCGGGTGATGATCTGCTCCAGCCGCCCGTCGCGGTACCGCGCGGCCACGGCGGCGCCGTCCATCTTCGGCTCGACGGTGAACCCGCCCGCGGGCTCGTGCCCCAGGCGGCGCTGGAGCGAAGCTCCCCAGGCGACCAGGCCGTCCGCGTCGAAGACGTTGTCGAGGCTGAGCAGCCGGGTGGTGTGCGCGATGTCGCCGACGGGCGCGGCACCGTCCCCCACCAGGCCGGTCGGGGAATCCTGGGCGACCTCGTCCGGGTGCTCCGCCTCCCAGGCGAGCACGGAGCGCCGCAGCCGGTCGTAGGCGGCGTCGTCGAGCAGGTCGCTCTCGCCCCCGTAGTACGCCCGGGAGGCCTCGCGCAACTGCTGGAGGGCGGCGGCGTAGTCGGGGCGGCTGGACAGGCTGAACGGCGCCTCATCGGCGGAAAGGATCGTCATGGAAAGATCCTCTCCCACGGCACTGACAACGCCCCTCGGCGCCGAGCCTTGACAGCCGTTGATTAATTCGGCTTCTATTCAAATTAATTGACGCCCTGTCGCTAGCAGGCCCCCACGTCCGGCGGACGGCCCGGGCTTGAGAGGAGCACTCGTGTCAGCCCCTTCCGGGACGAGGACCGCCATCGCGCTCGCCGCCACGGCCGCGGCCCTGTTCGCCGCCCTCGCCTCCGCTCCGGCTTCGGCCCGGCCGGCTCTGTCCCCCACAGCCACGTACACCGTCTCCATCGGTGCGAAGGGTTCCTGGACCCACCCCGACGACACCCCCGCCGCCACGTACATCGACAAGAACGGTGCGTTCTACTATCAGTCGGCCCACGCCCTGTACGCGGCGAACGATCCCCGCAAGTGGACCTTCTACACCGGCAAGGACTTCGACTCCGCCACCCGCTCCGCCGCGCTGAGCACCGCGGTCGATCCGGCGAACGCCGACGACCGCAACGACGACACCACGTGGCGGTGCAACAACAGCCCGACCGGGCGCGAGGCCACGTACGCCCCGGACACCTCCCACTACGCGCAGAAGAACTACTGCGACCTGATGGGCGTTTGGGTGGATCCCGACACCGGCGACTGGTACGGGCTGGTGCACAACGAGTTCACCCCGCGACCCTTCGGCGACGGCCTGCACTACGACGCGATCGACTACGCCGTGTCCGGGGACCAGGGCAGGACGTGGGCCATCAAGGACCACGTGCTCACCTCGCCCCACAGCACCCTCCGGGGCGACACCGCGGCCTTCCCGCACGAGACGTACCACTACGGCAACGGCGATGCCCGCCTGTTCGTGGACACCGCCTCCGGCTACTTCTACGTCTACTACAACTCCCGCGTCATCCCGAAGGGCGGCGTCCCCGGTGCGTGGACGGCGGGCAGCCGGGCGCACGTGGCCCGCGCCCCCATGTCCGGGAAGATGGCACCGGTTCGTGGCGGAAGTGGTACGACGGCGCGTGGTCCCAGCCCGGAACGGGCGGCCTGGAGAGCAACATGGAACCCGTCGACGCCACCCACACCACCGGGTACACCCCGGTGGCGGAGGACTACGACCCGGCGAACCCCGGCAACGTCCAGGAACAGCAGGCGGCGGGCGAACTGCCCGCGAAATCCGACCTGTTGACGATGAACATCGCCTACAACGCCTACCTCGGCCTGTACGTGGGCCAGCCCGAGGCGGTCAACCAGGACGGCAGCGAGCCGCAGCGCTTCTACGTCACCGACAACCTCGCCACCCAGAAGTGGCGCCTCGCCGGCGACTCCGGCGCGTACCGCACCGGCTCCTGGTACCGCTGGATGCTGGACTCGGTGAACAAGACGGGCTCCACCATCGTCGGCAAGCAGTTCCGGTCGTACTGTTCGTTCTTCTGCTCCGGGGGCGCCGACGGCGAGTACTGCGAGACCGTGATCGACACGAACGCTCCCGCCGCGGTCATAGATCCGGGCAGGTCCTACACGATCACCGGCGGCACCGGCCGCCACCTCGCCCAGGTCCAGGGCAGTACGGCGACCACGTCCCTCCCCTCCGCCGGCGGGTCGGCCCTCGCCCAGTGGGTGTTCACCTCCAACGGCGACGGCTCGTACCGCATCGCCAACTCCTCCACCCGTCAGCTCCTCGGAGTCGACGCGAAGGCCGACTCGGGGCGCGCATGGGCGGCCAGGCCCACCGCGACGAAGGCGCCGCGGAGCGGGCCCACCGTGGGACAGCAGTGGTTCGTCATCCCGAACTCCACGGCCGACGGCACGCCCACCGGCACCCATCGGCTCGTGAACCGCTACAGCGGACTCGCGATCGGCCTCTCGGACGTGTCGGGCCGGCTCGCCGAGACCACTCCGACCCGCGCCTGGACCGACACCACCGGCAGTCCGGTCGGTGGCGCCCGCACCCCGGCGGAACAGACCCTCACGCTCAGCGCGGTCTCCTATTAACCGCGCAGCCGTGAACGAAACCCCGGTCCGCCGAGGAAGACATCACATTCAAGTGGAAAATATGAGACAGAGCAAAGACGTTACCTGCTCGTTATAGAACCGGGGGTGGGGTGGAGATATCAGCATTTTTCGCAGAAAACCGGGCGCATTGCTGGCACTTTCGTCACTCCGGGGAGGCGTTTCCACATATCACGGGCAGCGCCTTCCCCATAACCCTTCAGGGCCGTGCAATCTGCTCCAACCCTCGGTAGCTTCGGCCCGCATGACTGCTCATGCAGAACTGGCCCATTACCGGAAGACACCGCCGACCACCTCGTCCACCCCGACCGCCCCGTCCACCGCGACGACACACATCGACCGCCCCCGCCCGGGCGACGGACGCCTGCTGTGGCGCCTCGCCCGCGATTCGAGGGCGCTGGACCTCAACTCGGCCTACAGCTATCTCCTCTGGTGCCGTGACTTCGCCGGCACCTCCGCGGTGGCCCGTGACGCGTCCGGGCGTGCCGTCGGATTCGTCAGCGGGTACCTGCGGCCCGAGAGCCCCGGGACCCTGCTCGTCTGGCAGATCGCCGTCGACGAGTCCGTCCGGGGCCTGGGCATCGCCGGGGCCCTGCTCGACGGCCTCTCCGCCCGCGTGGCGGCAGAACACGGGCTGAGCTCCCTCGAGACCACCATCTCGCCCGGAAACCTCGCGTCGGAGCGGCTGTTCGCCTCGTACGCCGCACGGCACGGCGCCACGCTCACACGCGAAGTGCTGTTCGCCCCGGAGGAGTTCCCGGACCGCGGGTACGCCCCGGAGGTCCTGCATCGCATCGGTCCGCTCTCCTTCTGAGCGCGGAGCCGCACACGCCGTGAGCCATGCCTCGCAGTCAACGCCCCCGTAGGCAACGCCCCGTAGGCACCACCTTGCCCCGAACACCCCCCGTTCATTGGAGAGTTCCCTTGACCATGACCGAGCCGGTCCTGTCCGTCTTCGAGACCCTGGAGTCCGAGGTGCGCAGCTACTGCCGCGCCTGGCCCGTCGTCTTCGAGCGCGCCACGGGAAGCCGGCTGTACGACGAACACGGCAGCGGCTACCTGGACTTCTTCGCGGGAGCCGGGTCCCTGAACTACGGGCACAACAACCCCGTCCTGAAGCGGGCCCTGCTCGACTACCTGGAGCGGGACGGCATCACGCACGGGCTCGACATGTCGACGACCGCCAAGCGGGCCTTCCTCGAGACCTTCCGGTCCCACGTCCTCGAACCCCGCGCACTGAACTACAAGGTGATGTTCCCGGGGCCCACCGGGACCAACGCCGTCGAAGCTGCGCTCAAGCTGGCGCGCAAGGCCAAGGGCCGCGAGTCGGTCGTGTCCTTCACCAACGCCTTCCACGGCATGTCGCTCGGCTCCCTCGCCGTCACGGGCAACGCCTTCAAACGGGCCGGCGCCGGCGTCCCCCTGGTCCACGGCACCCCGATGCCCTTCGACAACTACCTCGGGGGCAGGGTCCCCGACTTCCTCTGGTTCGAGCGCCTGCTGGAGGACCAGGGATCCGGCCTCAACCACCCGGCGGCGGTCATCGTCGAGACGGTCCAGGGCGAGGGCGGGATCAACGTGGCGCGCGCGGAGTGGCTCCGCGCGCTCGCGGACCTGTGCCGGCGCCGCGACATGCTACTGATCGTCGACGACATCCAGATGGGCTGCGGCCGGACCGGCGAGTTCTTCTCCTTCGAGGAGGCGGGCATCACGCCCGACATCGTCACGCTGTCGAAGTCCATCAGCGGCTACGGACTGCCCATGTCCCTGTGCCTGTTCAAGCCCGAACTGGATCTGTGGGAGCCGGGCGAGCACAACGGCACCTTCCGCGGCAACAATCCGGCCTTCGTCACCGCTACGGCTGCCCTGGAGACCTACTGGGCCGACGGCGTCCTGCGCGAGCGGACCCTCGCCCAGGGCGCGCACATCGAGCGCGCGCTGCGCGAGCTGTGCGCCGAGCAGGCCCGGCTGGGTGCCACGTACCGCGGCCGCGGACTGGTCTGGGGCGTCGAGTTCACCCACAAGGAGCGTGCGGCGGCGGTGAGCCGGAGGGCTTTCGAGCACGGTCTCCTCATCGAGACCTCGGGCCCCGAGGGCGAGGTCGTGAAGCTGCTCCCGCCGCTCACCGTCACCGCCGACGAACTCGACGAGGGCCTCTGCATCCTCGCCCGCTCCGTCCGCGAAACCGCCTGACCGGCACCCCGGCAGCATCCGCCGCACACCACGAAGGGCACCACCATGATCGTCCGCTCGTTCCGGGACCTCGAGGGAACCGACCGCCACGTCAGGGCGGCATCCGGGACCTGGGAGAGCAAGCGCATCGTCCTGGCCAAGGAACGCGTCGGCTTCTCCCTGCACGAGACCGTCCTGTACGCCGGTACCGAGACGTCCATGTGGTACGCGAACCACGTGGAGGCCGTGGTCTGCACGGAAGGAGAGGCCGAACTCACCGACGAGGAGACCGGCCTGACCTACACGATCACGCCGGGAACCATGTACCTCCTCGACGGCCACGAGCGGCACACCCTGCGCGTGAAGCACGAGTTCCGTTGCCTGTGCGTGTTCAACCCGCCGGTGACCGGCCGGGAGGACCACGACGAGAACGGCGTGTACCCGCTGCTCGCCGAGCCCGGCCACGGCTGACGGACCGAAGAACGCACAGAGATCCGAGATCACAGAACCGAGAGGAGAGGCAGGCACCGCCATGACCTACGCATCCACCCGCACGGTGAAGGACCTGTATCCGACCCGGGGCTCCGAGGAGGTGCTCACCGGCCGCGTCGACCCCGTCGTCTGGTCCGAGCCCGGCACGCCGGGCCCGATATGGGCCCACGAGCTGGAGAGCTACGAGCGCGACGGCTTCCTGTCCGTGGACGAACTCATCACGCCCGAGGAGACGGACGTCTACCGGGCCGAGATGGACCGGCTGCTCCGGGACCCCTCGACGCTGGCCGACGACCGGTCCGTCGTGGAGCCGAAGTCCCGGGAGGTGCGCTCCGTCTTCGAAGTCCACCGGATCAGCGAGGCGTTCGCGGCCCTCGCCGCCGATCCGCGCGTCGCGGGGCGCGCGCGGCAGATCCTGGGCTCCGACGTGTACGTGCACCAGTCCCGGATCAACGTGAAGCCCGGTTTCGGCGCCAGCGGCTTCTACTGGCACTCCGACTTCGAGACCTGGCACGCCGAGGACGGCCTGCCGCACATGCGCACCGTGTCGGTGTCCATCGCCCTGACGCCGAACTACACCACCAACGGCGGCCTGATGATCATGCCCGGCTCCCACCGGAGCTTCCTGGGCTGCGCCGGTGCGACGCCGAAGGACAACTACAAGAAGTCCCTCCAGATGCAGGACGCGGGCACACCGTCGGACGAGGCGCTGACCAAGTTCGCCTCGGCCTGCGGCATCAAGGTCTTCACCGGCAAGGCCGGTTCGGCCACGTGGTTCGACTGCAACGCGATGCACGGCTCGGGTGACAACATCACGCCGTACCCGCGCAGCAACGTGTTCCTCGTCTTCAACAGCGTCGAGAACCGCCCGTCGAAGCCCTTCGCCGCCCCCGTGCGCCGCCCCGGGTACATCGCCTCGCAGGACTTCACCCCCGTGGGCTGACGCGTCGGCCCCGGCCTCACCCGGCCCGGCCTCACCCAACCCGCCCCGACCTGGCATCTGCCCGGCCGGGTCGGCCGGGTCGGCGCCTACTCCACGGGGGTGATGGTCAGGATGTTCCCGGTGATCCGTGCGACGAGCCGCATCCTGAAGCCGCTCTCGGTGAGGACGTCGATGGACTCCTTCGGGCCGTCCGGCTCGTCGGCGATGGCGAGTTGCGCGGAGATCCACTCCTTCTGCCGAGGGGTCACCTTGCCGTCCAGTGCGATGTCCGCGCACTCCGCCAGGGTGGCTGCGGCCTTCTGGGACGTCGAGTTCAGCACCATGCACTCGACGCGGTGCGTTCGGCCCTTTTCATCGCTGTTCATCCGCACGAAGAGCGTGAACCCCTCCGGGAGCACCCGCTTCGCCTCCAGCGGCCCCTGTCCGTAGCGGCCCGTCCGGTGGCTCTCCATGCCCCACCGCCCGGCGATCCTGGCCATGAGCACGTCGGCCCCGGGGCCGGGGAACGGCGGGGAGCCGAACGACTCCGTCGGCGAGGGTGAGGGCGTGGCGGACGCGGAGGGCGACGCGTCCTGTGTAGCCGCCGACTTGTCCGACCGATCGCCGCCGTCGCCGCAGCCGGCGAGCAGCACCACCGAACACGCCAGCAGGCCGCCGGCCACACGTATGCGGACGGGTCTGTCCACCGGTCCGGTCCGGCTGATGCGCTCGCTCATGAGGCGCCACCTTAGCCGGGTCAGCCGAAGCCCCGCGCTCCCAGCCCCGCGTACGTACCGGCGAGGTGCCGCATGTCGCGCTCGGCGCCCTCGTACAGCCACTGCCGGTACGTGGCCGCGGCCTGGTGGGGGCCGAGCGCGCCGTCCGCCACGGCCGCCGTCAGGCTGCCGGCCGTCCAGCCGGACAGCAGGGCCCGCAGTACGCCGTGGGAGGAGGCCGGGTCCAGCTGCGCGCCGGCGTCGCCGACCACGAACCAGCCCGGTCCCGCAGGAGCCCCGGACAGCCGCCAGGTCACGTCGGCGGCCCGTGCCGGGCCCTCGGGGGTCAGGCCCGCGAACTCCTCGGGAAGCCAGCTGCGCGGCCTCTGCTCCGGTACCCAGTCCAGCCGCATCCACTGGTACCGGGCGGCCCCCACCCGGGCCGTCCAGGTCCAGCCGGTGTGGTCCGCGACGATCGCGGGCGCCTCGTCGCGGACCGGGCAGGCGCCCACCGCGTATCCGTAGCGGATCAGCAGGCGGGGCGATCGCGCCCGGCCGGCGCCCGTGGGCCCGAGTGCGCGGCCGGCCCATCGGGCGCGGCCGGTCGCGTCGATGACGGTCCGCGCGCGGATCACCGCCGTGCCCGGCCCCGGGCCCCGGGTGCGGGCGCCCGTCATGACACCGGCCTCCATCAGGGGTTCCAGCACCCGACAGGACATCCTCACCTCCGCCCCGGCCTGCCGGACCCGGTCCAGCAGGAGCCCGTCCAGCCGCCGCCGGTCGACCTGGAAGCCGCGCCACGGCCCGTCCTCGTCGCTGCCGAACGGCTCGAAGCGCGGTGGGCCGCCCCAGCCGACGTTGATGCCCTCGTGCCGGGCTCCGACCACCGACTCGAAGCCGTCCGGCAGGAGGCGTGCGAGGAGGGTCTCGGCGCCCGGATGCAGTGCCTCGCCCGGCCGGTCCGTCGGGCCGTCGGCGCGCTCCGCCAGTACGGTGCGCAGCCCGCCCGCCGCGCACACGATCGCGGCCGCGCAGCCGGCGGGTCCGCCTCCGGCGATGAGCACGTCCACACCCACATCCGCGTCCACATCCGCGTCTACGTCCACGTCCGCAGCCGCGTCCGCATCCGTGCCGTCCGCCGTCACCTGGTCGGGATCGTGGCGTCGCGCGTCCACTGGCCTCCGCCCCTGCGCAGCAGTACGGCCGTGCCGTCCGTGAAGGCCAGGACGTCCTCCTCGATCTCCACCAGGACCTTCTGGATGTCGCCGGGGTCCCGCGATTCGGCTCCCGGCCGGTAGATGCGGACCCGGTAGCGACGGGTCCCGGTGAGGCGGCTGCCGGTGGCCTGTTGGGCCTGCGCCAGTCCGGTGTCGTCGGCGTCGACCGCGGTGAAGGACAGCACCGCCCACGCCGATTTGGCCTTCAGGATCTCGATCACGGCCTTGTCGCCGAACCGGGTCACGAACTCGGGGTCGTGGATGCCCAGGCTCCAGTACACCGCCGACATGGCCAGGACCCGGGACTTGGTCTCGGCGAGGTCGACCCGCGCGGTGAGGTGCGCGGTGAGCCGGTCCTGGGTGGTGATGTAGTCGGCCCTGTCGATGTCCTGGTAGGCGACCACCTGCCTGCCGCCCGCCGTACGAACCTCCGGGCCCCGGATCCCGTCCCAGGGCAGCCTGCCGAGCCCGTCGCTCTCCTCCATGCCGATCTCGGCGTCGGTCAGCGGCACGATCGTCGGCCACGGATAGGCGAAGCCGGGGGCGTCCTTGAGCGGGGTGAACGTGCGGGTCGCATCGGGTGCCACGGAGGGCCAGTAACTGCCCAGGGCCGCACAGAGTTTGACGTCCTCCAGGAAGGGGGTGCCGAGGCTGTAGGCCTGCATGTAGCGCTGGAGCGGCAGTCCGGGCTCGCTGTAGACGAGGCCCTGGCTGACCTCCCACCCCGGGTCCGTCACCCCGGCCGCCGCGTCCGGCAGGCCGGTGTACCGGCCGCGTGCGCCGGCGGGCAGCGGGCGGGCGAGGGGTTCGCCGGGCGCCGGATGGCCGAGGACGGCGGTCAGGGTGTCGTCGTAGATGTCGAAGCCCTTGGGGAGGGTGATGTCGCCGGCGAAGCGGAACTCCGAGAGCGGGTGGGGCGGTACCGCCCACAGTGCCGCGCGGATCGCCTCGGGGACCTCGGTGCGCCACCACACCGCGAGATCGTGCTGGTTGACGTGGGGGAAGAAGTCGGGTGGCGCGACGCTGCAGAAGGCCGGCTTGAACGTGTCGATCTCGGAGGCGAGTTGGGGGCAGTCGACGGAGACGAAGCCGTCTCCGGCGAAGTCCACCCAGTGCTGGGCCCGGTAGCCGCCCTCACGGATGATCGTGTCCATGTCGGGGTTGAGGTTGAGGTTCTCCAGCCGCCCGTCGCCGTGCAGACGGTGGCGGATGTTGACGTACTCGGGGGAGCGCCGGTCGTTGTCCGGGGCGGTCCCCTCCAGGTAGGTCGGTTCGGTCTCCAGGGATCCCGGGATCAGCTGGACGGAGGAGAAGTACAGGATTCCCGGTTCCTTGACCAGGTCCGCGGACACGTTGAAGCTGAGCCACTCCCCCTCGAACCGGGCGCGGTCCGCGAAGGGCCCGGGCCGCGGGGCGAGCACCCCGGAGCCGTTGCCTTCCTTCTGGGGCGGCAGCAGGGCAGCGATCTTCTCGCCCCGGATCGTGAAGGGGAACTTGTCCAGGTCCTTGCCGGTCCACTCGGTCGGATAGCCCTGCTCCCGGAGGAAGAGGTGCATCCGCTTGAGCTTCTCGTTGATCATGTACGAGCCGAGGGTGAGGGAAAGGTCCAGCCCCTCGATGCATTCCCGCCCGGGGAACAGTTTGTGCACCGGCACCCAGAAGGTGCGCTCGTCGTCGCCCGGGACGATGTCGCGGGGGCCGAAGGTACGGCTGTCGGCCCCGGTGACCTGCATGGCGAGGTACGGGGCGAAGCGCTGGGGCACCGTACGGAAGACGAACGGGCTCTTCGGGTCCTGCGGGGCGAACTGGCGGGTCCTGGCGTCGTAGTGCGGGCCGGTGGTCCCCATGCGCGTGATGCCGGTCCGGGAGAAGCAGAGGTCGGCGTGGCGGCCGTGCACCGACCCGGTGGCGTCGCGGTAGTCGAGGGCGAAGACCACCACGCCGAGCGGGTTCTCCCCGGCGGTCTCCCGGAGCCGGGCCAGCGTCGGCGGGCGCACCCCGTAGACGTAGTTCTCGACGGCTTCGATCTCGGCGAGGCTCGGGAACGCGCCGAGGGTCCGGCCGCGGCCGTCGGTCGTCACGTGGGGCGAGGCGAACGCGTGGTAGAGCAGGCTCCGGGCGGGGTGCCCCGCCTCGATGCCACGGGCGGGCAGGGTCGGGGAGAAGTCCTCGAAGCCGGGTACGGAGCGGTCCAGTTCGGGGACGGGTTTGGCCAGCTCGGCGGCCAGGTCCGCGGCCCCGATGTCCAGTACGCCCCGCGTGACGGCGAGGAGCAGGGTGCGCCAGCCGCGGTCCGAGAGCCGGGCGCAGGCGTCGGCGACCGCGTCGGCCAGGGGTCTGGAGGGGGGCGACGCCACGGCCTCGTACTGGACGGTGAGTCCGGGGAACCCGAGCAGGAGGCCGCCCGCGGCGGCTCCTTTCACGAGATCTCGTCGAGAGAGCACCACGGTTGTCTCCTGGGATGTTCGGGGACCCTGACCGAGCGGTGATTCTGGCGGCTCCGGCGCGGACGGCGGGAGAGCGACGCGTGATTGCCTCCGAACGGCCCAAAGGGTGTTTTTAACAGCCCGCCGAGGGGCCGCCGGCCTGCGGGGACGTCGGTTCCCGGTGGGTGGCGGGCGCGATCCGGCGGGCGAACTGAGAAGTCTTACTCCGGTTACTCGCGAGGAAACCCCGCCTTTGGCTATGGTGAGCGCCCTCCGGTCGAAATCCCTTCGGATCCAATGATCAACCCGTGATCCGATCCATCGATCGAAGGACGTCCCGCCAACTCGGGACACATCTGCATGCAGAGCGACGTGCTGTCGGCAACACCGCCCGGCGTCGGCTCCGTGCGAGCCGGCCTGCCCTCGCCCTGTCATCCGGGGCTGGAGGGCGGCGGTTTTCTCATTCACCTACCTCGCGAAGGCAAGGCAGAGATGGCAAGAATGCCCCGACAGTCCTCCCGGCCGTCCAACCGGCAGCCCTCCTCCCGGCAGAAGACACACCCGGTCGACGAGTCGCTCCCCGTCCCCAGGCTCGCCCTGTACGGATTCCAGCACGTGCTGGCCTTCTACGCCGCGGCCGTCATCGTCCCCGTCCTCCTCGGCAACGCGCTCGGCCTCAGCCGCCAGGAGCTCGTCCACCTCATCAACGCCGACCTCCTGACCTGCGGCGTGGCCTCGATCATCCAGGCCCTCGGGGTCTGGAAGGTCGGCGCCCGGCTGCCGCTGGTCCAAGGCGTGACCTTCACGGCGGTCTCCCCCATGATCGCCATCGGCACGGGCGCGGGCGGCGGCACCGCAGGGCTGCTCGTCGTCTACGGAGCGGTGATCACGGCGGGCATGGCCACCTTCCTGTTCGCCCCGCTCTTCAGCAAGCTGGTGAAGTACTTCCCGCCGGTCGTCATCGGCACCATCCTCACCATCATCGGCATCACCCTGATACCCGTGGCCCTCCAGGACGCGGCCGGTGGCGCCCACCTCATCGGAACACCCGCGTACGGGGCCCCGGAGAACCTCGCGTACGCGCTCGGCACCCTGCTCTTCATCCTGGCCCTGGTCCGGGTCGGCAAGCCGCTCCTCAGCAGCCTCGCCGTGCTACTCGGGCTCGTGGCGGGCACGACGGTCGCATGGCTCTTCGGGGACGTCGACTTCGGAGTGGTGGAGCAGGCCGACTGGTTCGGGGTCACCACACCGTTCCACTACGGCATGCCACGGTTCGAGCTGTTCCCGATCATCGCGATGCTCGTCGTCATGCTGATCACGATGGTGGAGACCACCGGGGACGTCTACGCCATCGGGGAGATCACCCGCAAGCGGGTCGACGCCGACACCATCGCGCGCGCCCTGCGCGCCGACGGCGTGGCGACGGTGCTCGGCGGCATCCTCAACTCGTTCCCGTACGTGGCGTTCGCGGAGAACATCGGCCTCGTCCGCATGTCAAGGATCATGAGCCGCTACGTCGTCGCGGCGGCCGGCGTCTTCATGATCGCCCTCGGACTGCTACCGAAGGCCGGCAGCCTCGTCGCCTCGATCCCGCACCCGGTACTGGGTGGGGCGGCGGTGTCCATGTTCGGCATCGTGGCCGCGGTCGGCGTCCAGATCCTGGGCAAGGCGGATCTGCGCGAGGAGCGCAACACCCTGATCCTGGCGGTCAGTCTCGGCGCCGCACTGCTGCCGACCACGGTCGCGCCGTTCTTCGCCAGGATGCCGGACAGCGTCCGGGCCGTACTCGACAGCGGGATCACCCTGGGCGCCCTCACGGCCATCGCCCTGAACCTGATCTTCAACGTCTTCACCAGCCGCAGCACGATGGACATCGACTGGGACGACATGGAGGACGGCCCCATCGCCCGGCCGGGCAGTGGAGCACTCGCCCACTGACCAGGTGACCGGGAGACCGGGTGACCGGGAGACCGCCTTAGCCCGACGGCAAGGCCGGAGCAGCGGATTCCCCGCCGTTCCGGCCTTGCCGCCGCCGCACTCCCCCTCTCAGTGGCCCGTCCCGGGGTACGGGGAATCCCCGCCCTCTTCCCCGATCAACTCCCAGAACCGGTCGGCCAGTCGGCGCAGGTACGCCGCACGCTCCGCCGCGATCTCCTTGAGCCTGGAGTCGTCGTTGCGGGCCACGAGGTTGCCCATGTACCGCTCGGAGAACTCGGAGAACTCCCCGTGCATCGTGCGCAGCGCATCGCCCACGCTCGTCGTGTCCACGGCGACGAT
Source organism: Streptomyces sp. GL_141 (assembly GCF_057834385.1). Lineage (NCBI taxonomy): Bacteria > Bacillati > Actinomycetota > Actinomycetes > Kitasatosporales > Streptomycetaceae > Streptomyces > Streptomyces sp. GL_141. The sequence goes on along the minus strand of NZ_CM174402.1, from coordinate 8,239,308 downwards.
CTCCACCACCGGGTCGACGTGGACCTTCCACCGTCCGGCGATGGCCGACCGCAGATGGTCCGCCAACTCGCCGTCCCGGCCCACGATTCCGGTCAGCCCGCGCAAGGACAGACCCAGGGCCTCCACCAGAACCCGCGTCTGCCGGGCATCACCGTGCCACTGCTGCGCCGACTCGGCCGCGCGGTACTCGGACGGGTCCATGCCCAGGCGGTGCGCCAGCCCCTCCACACCGAGCCGGCGGGCCAGCCGGAACTCTACGAGCGTCCTCGGCCCGGTGCCCATCAGGGTGACCGTGTCGCACCACAACACATCGGCCAGCGCGAAGAGGTGCTGGTCGGAGGGCGCGTGGGAGCCACGCTCCCATGCCAGGACCAGCTCGGGGTCGACCGGGGTGCCGCAGGAGGCCATGGAGGCGGCCACCTGCGTCACGGTCAGACCCATGCGGGCCCGCGCGGATCTGGCCTCGGCAGGGGAAAACGGAGCGCTGTACACGTACACGACACCTCGCAACACCCCTCGGACGCTCCGCGCGCGAGGGGAAACGGAATGATGGACGAACACCAAGCGCGGGCACACTAACAGACCTTAGGAAGGTCGGAACCGGCCGCTCCCCTTCGATTCAAAGGCCGTGGAGGGGTGAAGAGAGATGATCGCGATGTCCACAGCAACCCTGTGGATACACGGCGGAACCCGGGTCTCAGGAGCGAGACCCGGGCGGTTTGGTTAGCGGTTGGGCTCCTGCATCGTGACGCAGTGGGCGCCCCCGCCCCCGTTGCCGTAGAGGTTGTCGAGGTTCAGCTGGACGACGGGCCTGCCGTAGGCGGCCGAGATGGCCGCCTTGGCCGCCGCGTCCTTGGCGGTGTCGCCGAACTGGGTGGTGATCACCGCTTGGTTGGTCACCGCCCAGTTCATGTAGGAGCTGAGGAACGCCGCCTGCTTGCCCCGCGAGATCCGGGGCAGGGTGTCGGGGCCTTCGATGGTGAGGACTTGGAGTCGGCGCCCCCTGGCGTCGGTGGCGTTCACCAGGACGTTGCGGATGGCGTTGGCGTTGGCGGTCCAGACGGCCGGCCGCACGGCGCCGGCCAACTGCACCATCACCACGCCGGGCTTGATGTACCGGGCGGTGCCGTCGATGTGGCCGTCGGTGACGTCCTCGCCGGTGACTCCGGGCAGCCAGATCATCTTCGAGGCGCCGAACCGGGCGAGCAGCTCCGCCTCTATCTGGCTCCGCGTCTTGCCGGGGTTCCGGTTGGAGTTCACCCAACAGCTCTCCGTCGCCATCAGCGTGCCGTCGCCGTCGTACTCCACACCGCCGCCTTCGCCGACCACGGACGTTCTGGCGAACGGGGTCCCGTTGTAGGCGGCGAGGTTCTGCTCGAGCACACGGTCCTTGTTGTAGGCGGAGGCCGGGATCCCGTAGAAGCTCGTGGCGTTCTCGCCCCAGGCGTTGAAGTTCAGGCCGATGGAGTCCAGGCCACCGGCCCCGTCCACGCGGAACAGCGGGCCGGTGTCGCGCATCCAGCAGTCCGAGACGGGAACCGAGCTGATCACCGTGACGGTGGACCCGCACATGCTCCTGGCCTGCGATGCGGCCGACGAGCCGTCCGCACACATGACGACCTGCTCGTACTTGGCGATCTCCTTGGCCAGCTTGGCGATGTCAGTCTGGATCTTGGACAGCAGAGTGCCCCAGATCGTGGAGCTGGACGGCCAGGCCATCCAGGTCCGCTTGTGCGAGGTTTCCTCCCCCGGCACGCGCCAGGATGCGGCCATGGCGGGCTGGATGCCGCCGAGGACCGGCCCCACCGCCAGCGCGGCTGCGGCCGCTCCGGTGCGGGTCAGGAGGGTTCTGCGGCTGATGGCCGGCTTGTGGCCGTCGTTCTCGGTCTTCACGTGGTGCTCCTACTCATGGAAGTTCCCTACGGGCATGAAGGCGCGGGGTTGCTCAGTGGAGGGCGTCCAGCAGCCCCTCCTCCCGGACCAGCCGACGTTCGGTGGCGAGGTCGAGGCTTCGGGCGAAGAGCCAGTAGAGGCCGCCGGCCACCGGCAGTCCGACGAAGATCGAGTAGTCGACGCCGCCGAGGTGCTCCGCCACGGGCCCGACGTAGAGGCCGGTGATGACCATGAACGGCGCCATGCAGGCCAGGCCGATGGCGTAGGCGAGATTCCCCCGCCACCCCCAACGGCCGTAGATGCCCTGCGGGTTGAAGATCTCCTTGACGACGTACAGGCCGCGCCGGACGAAGAAGAAGTCGACCAGGTTGATGGCCGTCCAGGGGATGAACAGGTACGTCAGCACGACCACGACGTTGGAGAAGAACCAGTTGAACTGGTCGATGCCCACCAGGACGGAGACCGTCCCGACGGCCACCATCATGATCCCGATCGTCGCGATCCGGATGGCCCTCGTCGGCTTGACCGGCCGGAACGAGTCCACGATCGAGATCATGGAGAGGCTGCCGCCGTACTGGTTGATCGCCATGATGGAGAGCAGCCCGACCAGCAGGACGACGACGGCGACCGTACCGAACCCGTTGAACAGCCGGTCCGCCGCCAACTTCAGGGCGGTCACCGGGTCGGCACCCTCCGGGGCACCGGCCGAAACCACGGCTCCGAGGACGAACACCCAGATCCCGGAGATCGCACTGGGCAGGTAGGTCCACCAGAAGGTGCTGCGGACCGGGACGTCGGGCCTGAGGTAGCGCGAGTAGTCCGAGACGTACGGCGCCCAGCCCAGCTGGAAGCCTGCGACGAAGACGAACACGAGCATGAACGGGGCGAGTTCGAAGGGGCCGGCGTCCCAGACCCCGTCCGGCATCCCTCCGCCGAACAGGGCGGCCCCGGTGATCGCCGCGGTGATCACGACGAAGGGCCAGGTCAGCCATTTGTTCAGCCGGTGGATCCATTCGTATCCGAACAGGGCGATCACGGCAGCCACCACGGCGGCCAGGGCATAGCCGAGCCCGTTCGGAATCCCGGTGAGCATGTTCAGGGCCTGGCCGGACAGCAGGGCGTCGGAGGTGTTGAAAGCCACGTAGTTGACGAGGGCGAACACCCACACGGTGAACGCCGCGCCCAGATACCCGAACTGAGCGCGGGACTGCACCAGTTGGGGCAGACCCAGCTGAGGACCCTGGGCCGAGTGGAACGCCATGAAGAACGTGCCGAAGAGTGATCCGAGGACGGTGGCGATCACCGTCCAGACGAGCGAAGCCCCCATGGAGAGCGTTACGACGCCGGTCGCCAGACCGGTGAGATTGAGACTGCCGACGAACCAGATGGCGCCGACGTTCGCGGGCTTCCCGTGCCGCTCCTCAAGCGGCACCCAGTCGATCGAGTGCAACTCGATGCCCGCAGGAGGTGTCACGTCCGGTATCTCTGAGGGAATTGTTCCCATTTACTCTCCCATGTACGGGCATCCGCACGGCCCTTGAGCCGCCCCGCCCCTCCAAAGCCGATCAGGCTGGGGCTCACCGTAGGGACTGACTGAAATTCCAGTCAATCCCTTGCGTCGAATGTTCCCTACACACATGCCGGTCCCCGACATCTCCCACCACTACGCATGGACATCCACCCGAAAGGCCCCCCATGACCTGCGATGCGGTGTGCACACACAGGACTCGGCCCCCACGGATTGACACTGACGGAATTTTCAGTACGCTCCGCTCATCCTGAACCGGCCGCGTCCACGTCGGAGAGGGCGGCCCGGTTGCGGGTCACGGTGGCGGCCTCCTCTGCAGGCCGCGAAGGTGCGGCAGCATCCGGCGGGCTACGGAGCGGTAGTAGCCGGCCAGGTCCGCTTTGGTGATGCCGTCCTCCGGGAAGAGGACCTTCTCCGGTCGGCTGAGCTCGACGGTGCGCCGGCCCGCCCGCAAACACGGGGTGCTGTCATCACCGTTCACCCGTCGGTCGGCCGGCGGCGGCCTGTCGCAGCGTGCGGCCGGTACGGGCCGACCGTTCCCGCCGCGGGTCCGGCGTGCCCGTGGGCCTCGTCCTGTCGTCAGCGTGCTTGACCAGCAGCCAGGCCTCTCGCCCCTCGGGCTGCGCGGTGCGGATACGAGTGAGTGAGTATGCACCGTGCAGTGTGCGGCCGACGAGCTCGAACGAAGCGTGCCCTGGCTCCAGCGCGCCGGCGAGCGGGACTTCGTGCCCGCCCCGGTCGGTGGAGAGGTTGCGGTACGTCCCTTCGTCCCGGACGATCAGCGTGCCGCCGCCGTATTCACCGTGCGGGATCACGCCCTCGAACTCGCGGTACTCCAGCGGATGGTCCTCCGTCGGCGTGGCGAACCGCCTGTCGTGCGGGTCACCGGAACGACCCCTGGGTACCGCGACGGCGCCGCGCCTCACTGTCCGGCGTCAGCGCATCGGGTGCCTCGCCGTTCCGGACAGAGGGAGCACTGCCTCCTCGGCTTGCCCGGTCAGTGGCCGAGGGCGCGCTTGAGTTCGGCCTTGTCCATCTTGGAGCGGCCCTGGATGTTGCGCTGCTTCGCCTCGTTGTACAGCTGTTCCTTCGTGGGGCCCCGCGCGCCGCTGTGCGAGCGCTGGCCGCCCCGCTTCGCGGAAGACACGTCCTGTATCGAGGACCGGCTGGCGGTCTTGGACTCGCCGGAACGCGCCCGTTCCTTGTTGACCGTGCGGGCCGCGATCTCCTTCGCCCGCTTCGTGCTCTCACCGCGCTGCTCGGCGCTCTCCTTGATGTGCTCGTACTGCCGTTCACGCTTGGGACTTGAACCGCGAGGCATGGCAGCTCCTCGTATCGCGCCGGTCCCGTGGCCGGATCCACCGGACCCCGCACGGCGCCTGCCCACACGCGTGCGACGCACACCACGGACGCCGTGAAAAGTCGACCCGGACAGCATCGGAGTCGAGACGCCCCTCCCCCCGGGACAGGTGGGTGGAGGCATCGTGTGCCGGGCTCCTGAGCGGGAAGGCGCCGGAGTGGCCGACGGACCGACGGACCGGCCGGGGAAGGAGCAGAGCCATGGAACACCCCCGAGCGCAGACCTCTCACAAGAAGCGCACCGCGCAGGACGCCCACCGCCTGCTGGGCCTCTACCTCAACGACCACCTCGCCGGTGCGGGGGCGGGCATCGCCCTCGTCAAGCGGACGGCACGCGCCCACCGCGGCACCGACGCCGGGCCGCGCCTGGCCGCCCTCGTTGAGGACATCGCGGAGTACCGCGACAGCCTGCGCGAGATCATGATGGCTCTCGACGTTCCCGCGGACAACCTCCGCATGCTCATGGCCATCGCCGCGGCACAGGCCGGGCGGCTGAAGCCGAACGGCAGGCTGCTCTCCCGCTCGCCCCTGAGCGACGTCCTCGAACTGGAGGCCATCAGGCTCGGTGTCGAGGGCAAGAAGGAGCTCTGGCGGGCCCTGCACACCCTGGCCCGCTCTGATCCCCTGCTGGACGTAGACGCCATGGGCCGGCTGCTGGCACGCGCCGAGCGCCAGGCCGACACCCTGGAAGCGCTGCGGCTGGCAGCCGTGGGCCGCGCCCTGCGCGACGCACCCCGAGCGGCACCGGCCGCTCCGCGCCACGTCGCGGGGCGGATGCCGAAGGCGGGGTGGGCGTCATGAAGGTCGTGGTGACGGGAGCGACGGGCAACGCGGGCACGAGCGCGATCGACGCGCTGGCCGGCGATCCGGCCGTGTCCGACCTGACGGGTGCGGCCCGCCGCCGGCCCGGCCACCGGGTGGACGGAGTGCACTGGGAGGCGCCGGACGTAACTCCCGGCGGCAGCGACCTGGACCGGCTCTTCCGCGGCGCCGACGCCGTGGTGCACCTGGCATGGAAGTTCCAGCCCACACACGATCCGAGGAACTGGGCTGCTCCCCTTCCCACACCTCCACGGAGGCGTTTCAGGATTTCCTGGTGGGACTCCGCCACGGCGCCGGGCTCGACACCGCGCCACTGGCCGGCGCCGTCCGGCGCTGACCAGGGCTTCAGCGGGTGGCGCCGAAGTCCTGTGTCCAGTACTGGCCGGGCTGGGCGAGGCCGATGCCGATCTCCTTGAGGTCACAGTCGAGGATGTTCCGCTTGTGCCCCGGGCTGTTCATCCAGCCCTCCATGACCTTGGCGGCGGTGGGGTAGCCGTACGCCACGTTCTCGGCGTACGTACGCCACTGGTACCCGGCGCGGGTGATCCGCTGACCCGGGTCGGAGCCGTCGGAGCCGGTGTGGGACATGGTGGAGTGGGCGGCCATGTCCTCGCTGTGGTCCTGTGCGGCCTTCGTGAGCTTCGCGTTCACGGTGAGTACGGGGCAGCCGACCGCGGCGCGCTCCTGGTTGACGAGCGCGAGGACCTCGGCCGCCGCGCCGGAGGGCGCCGCGGAGTCCGGGGGTCCGGGGGTTACGGCCGGCTCGGCGGGCGGCTCCACCGGCTGCTGCGTCTCGGGCTGCGCGGGAGGCGCGTACTCCGGGACCGGCTCGACGGGCGGCTGGGCGACCGGGAGATCGACGATCTCCGTGGGGGCGTCGGGCTGAACCGGGACCTCCGCAGGCTGCTGGGCACCGGGGTCGCCGTACCAGGGACGGCTGTCACGCTCGGCCGCGACGGGCCGCATCGGGTCGCTCGTCTGCGGGTCGAGGCAGGCCATGGCCGTGGTGGGTATGGCCACGAGGGCGAGCACCCCCACCGCGATGACCATCTTCCTGTGGTGCGTCTTCTTACGGTGCTTCTTCATGCGGGACCTCACTCGGTGATCGCGAAGCTCCCGGCGCCGGACCGCGAAGGCGCCGGAGGAATCGCCATTCTTAGAAGCCCTCCAGCAGCCTGGCAAGCCGCCGCCGCTCGGACGCGCGGAGCGTTCGGGGCAAGGCTTGAAACAGCCCGAAGATCGTGCATTCCACCGCCGCGGCCACTGCGCCGGCCGCCTGGCCCGCCGCCAGATCCCATCCCTGTCAGCCCTGTTGGAACCGGAGAAATGGGAGTGCCTGATTCCGGTTTCGTCGGAGTGGGGCATGTCTTCGCCAAACAGGGACATACGCGGAAATGTGCAGAGGCAAAGGATCTCCACGGAGGGCTACTGGGTGACCTATGGGGCATGACGCATGTCACAGTCCGGAGGGGGAACCGGACGGCGGCGGCGTTCCCTCCGGCCAGTGCGCCACGCTCGCCGAGCAGCACGTCAGGCCGACAGGGGGTGGGGGCCGAGGATCTTCGGATCGCAACCCTGGCGCCCCGAAGGGATCCGCCCACTCGGACGCCGGTCGATCAAGCGGACCACTGCACGTGCACAGAGCGGGACGGCGTGGTGGGATCGGCCGGGTGAAGGATCCCTTTGGTTGTGACGAGCCGGCTTTGCTGACGTGTACCGGGACCACCGACCGTGCGGCAGCGCGCCGCTTTGTCGCCTCACGGGCCGCCGACGCGAGCGAGCTGGCGCTGCTGCTGGACATGCTCGGGCTGCTGCCCGAGACCGACCCGCATCCCGCACGGCGCGGGCCGAGGCGCGGCCCTCCCTGACGCGCCCGGGAGGGGCCCGGGAGGGGCCCCGGAGGGCGGCCTCTTCCGGGCCCCATCGCCACGAACCCCGCGTCCAGGGGTGACGGGGCCGGCCCACCGTGCCCGCATCCGGGCCCGGGCCCGGATGCGGTCGGCCGCGCCGTCAGCGCCGAGCTTGGGCCTCGATCAGGAAGCGGTGGTCGTGCACCGTGAAACCGCCTGCGGCCCTGAGATGCCGGTCGAGTCGGCGTAGCCCCGGTTCGTGCCCGGAAGGGTCGAATCCGGGGAACTGCCATGGGATGGCGCGTACTTGAAAGACCACCGCCCCGATGTCGTGGAAGGTGTACGGGTTCATCTCCTCGCGCACCGTGGTCACGTGCAGGCCCGCGTCTTCCAGCGCCCGTACGGCGACCTCCAGGGTCCACGCGTCGGGGTGGCTCGGCGAGGGGATGCCGAGGGCTTCGTTGAGTTCCAACTGGTTGCGGCTGCCCACCTGTTGGGTGAGGAGCCGGCCGCCCGGCGCGAGTGCCGTGCGGATGCTCGCCGCGTCCAGCGACCCGTGGCGGTTGAGGATCAGATCGAAGGGGCCGGGCGGCAGGTTCGAGCCCGACGCATGGTGGACCTCCACCCCCAGCGGGGCGAGGCGTTGCCGCGCCAGGGGGAGGTTGGGGGCCCAGTTCTCGGTGGCCGCGCTCTGCGGCGGCAACGGGGCGAACGAGGCCAGGAGTTCGCCGCCGCCGGTGTCGATGTCCAGGAGGCTTCGCGCGTGCGGAAGCAGGGCCCGGGCCTGCTGTTCATAATCCCACGAGGGGCCCTCTCCGGTGGCCCGGCCCCGCAGCCAGCCGAAGTCCCAGCCCGACATGGTCGCCCGCAGGGCTTCCTCGATGTGCTTCTCGTAGCCGCCGGCGGTCGTCATGGTGGGCACGCTAACCCCACACCCGCCGCGCAGGCATACGGATTTCGGTTCGACCGAACGCCCTCGCAGAGGAGTGCGCGGTCACGATTCGGAACACACCCGGCCATCGGGCCGGCCCGGAGCATCCGACGGTGCCAGACAGGTACTTCCCTTATCGTTACACGTGTAACGGCAGCTCTGCGCACAGCGCCAAGCCACGGAGGCTTCGAAGCCCAGATGTCCACCTCACCTCGGCCGATGCCTCTGCCCTTCTCCTGGGCCGACCAGGAACGCCACCTCGTCAGCCACCTTTCCGCGCTCATCCGCCTGGACACCTCGAACCCTCCGGGCCATGAGATCGCCGTCGCACGACACCTCTCCCGCGAGCTGTCCGCCTCCGGCATCGCACACGAGGTCCTGGAGTCCGCGCCCGGACGGGCCAACCTGGTCGCCCGGCTGCCCGGGACCGGACAGGAACCGCCGCTCATGCTGCTGGGCCACGCCGACGTGGTCGGGACCCAGCCCGGCGGATGGAGCCGTCCCCCCTTCTCTGGCGAGGTTGCCGACGGCTGCGTGTGGGGCCGCGGGGCCCTCGACATGAAGGGGCAGGTCGCCGCGAGCCTGCTGATCATGCAACTCCTCGCAGCGCACCGGATCCCGCTCCGGCGGGACGTGCTGCTGGTGGTCACCGCCGACGAGGAAGCCGGCAGCCGGCTGGGGGCGTACTGGCTGTGGGAGAACCACCGCAGCCTCGTCGAGGCCGAGTTCGCGTTCAACGAAGGCGGCGGCCAGCGCTTCATGACGCCCGGCGGCCCCGTCTACACCGCCCAAGTGGCCGAGAAGGGCAGCGCCCGGATGCGGATCACCGCCCGCGGGCCGGGCGGCCACGCCTCCGTCCCGCGCTCGGAGTCGGCGGTCTTCACCTTGGCCGAGGCCCTGCTGCGGCTGCGCGCGTTCGCCCCGGAGTCGGTACTGCTTCCGGCCTCGCGGCGCATGCTCGGCACCCTGGCGGACCTGCACCGGGGCCCGGGTGCGGTGGCGATCGAACAGCTGCTGAAGGACCCGACCTGGGCCCGGGCGCACCACCTGCCCATCGATCCCGTCCTGCGGGAGTTCGTCGGCGCCGGCCTGCACAACACCGCGACTCCCACCATGCTGTCCGCGGGGCAGCGCCAGAACGTGGTGCCCGTCGAAGCCGAGGTGGTGCTGGACGGCCGTCTCCTTCCGGGCGAACGGCCCGAGCGCTGGGTGGCGGAGATCCAGAGGGCGGTCGGTGACCGTGTCGAGGTGTCTCTGCTGCACGGCCGGGTGAGCCGCGGCACGCACGACGACCCGGAACTCCTGCGCGTCCTGGGCGATACCGTCGCGGCCCACGAACCGGGTGCGCGCGTGCTGCCGTACATCAATCCGGCCGCCACGGATGCCCGCGCCTTCCCCGACACGAAGGTCGTCGGATTCTTTCCGTCCGCGAGTGACGCGGACATCATGCGGCTCATCCACGCACCTGACGAGCACGCCCGGATCACCGACCTGATGTTCGGCGGGGCATGCCTCCTCGACGCGGTCCTCAGACTGTCCGCGTAAAGGAAGCCGCCCCCGGCGCGGCGGCGCCGGTCTTCCGTCAGAGGTGCTGGAGGACGGCGGAGGTGAACGCGGCGGTGGAGGCGCGGCCGCCGAGGTCGCGGGTGCGTACGGGAGTGGTGGCCAGGACCCGGGCGATGGCATCGGTGATCTCGGCCGCGGCCCGGGGGTGGCCGAGGTGGTCGAGCATCATGGCGGCGGACCAGATCGCGCCGATCGGATTGGCGATGCCCTGCCCGGCGATGTCGGGGGCCGATCCGTGGACCGGCTCGAACATGGACGGGTACGCGCCCTGCGGGTTGAGGTTGGCGGACGGGGCAATGCCGATGCCGCCGGCCACGGCCGCCGCCAGGTCGCTGAGGATGTCCCCGAAGAGGTTGGACGCGACGACGACGTCGAAGCGTGCGGGGTCGAGGACGAACTTGGCGGCCAGTGCGTCGATGTGTTCCTGGTTCCACTCGACCGCGGGGTGCTCGGCGGCGCGCTCGGCCACCAGCTCGTCCCAGAACGGCATGGTGTGCACGATGCCGTTGGACTTGGTCGCGGAGGTGAGGGGGCCGCCGCGCCGTTCGGCGAGGCGGAAGGCGAAGTCGAGGACGCGGGTCACACCTGCCCGCGTGAACACGGCCTGCTGCACGGCCATTTCATCGGGGAGCCCGCGGTTCATCCGACCGCCGATCTCGCTGTACTCGCCTTCGGTGTTCTCCCGGACGACCACGAAGTCCACCTCGCCGGGCAGGGCCGTGCGGACGGGGCTGGGGAGGCCGTCGAACACGCGGATGGGGCGAAGGTTGACGTACTGGTGGAAGGCCCGGCGGATCGGGATGAGCAGTCCCCACAGGGAGACGTGGTCCGGCACGCCCGGGTAGCCGACGGCGCCGAGCAGGATCGCGTCATGGCGGCGGAGCCGCTCCAGTCCGTCCTCGGGCATCATCGACCCGAGGCGGAGGTAGCGCTCGCAGGACCAGTCGAACTGCTCGTAGGCGAAGGTGATGCCGTGGCGCTTGCCGACGGTGTCGAGGACCTCGCGTGCCGCCGGGAGGACTTCGGTGCCTATGCCGTCGCCGGGGATGAGGGCGATGCTGTGGTTCGTCATGGCTCGCATTCCAGCAATCGTCAGCCGCCCGGGTCCAACACGCATCCCCGATGTGACTCATAGGCTGCTCCTATGGGCCGGTGGGACGGCGATGCCGAGGAAGGCGCGCGCAGCCGGTGTCAGCTGCCCCTTGCGGCTCACCAGGACGTTGCGCTGGACGCAGGCCGGTTCCAGGTCGAGGACGAGGGCTCCCGCCCGCTCCGCCAGGTCGGCCCAGGATTCCGTCACCACCGCCAGCCCGACGCCTCCGAGCACCAAGGGCAGGAAGGCCATGCGGTGCTCGCTCTCCACCGCGATGCGGATGTCGATGCCCTGTGCCATCAGGTCGTCGACGTAGGCGCGGATCCCGGTCCCCCGCTGCCCGACGATCAGGCGGTGCCCTTCGAGCTGTTCGCGGCGCACTGCCCGGCCGGCCGGGAACGGGCCGTCCGGCGGCGTGACCAGGACGAGCCGGTGATCTCCGACGTGGTACGGGACGACGTCCGCATGCGGCAGCGGCGAGGAGGCGGTGGTGACGGCACCGGAGGTGACGGTGGCAGCGCTGGTGGTGACGGTGGCGGTGGTCAGCAGTCCGAGCTCGCAGGCTCCCGTACGTACCCTCTCGACCACGTCCTCGCGGGTGAGGGCCAGGCGCAGGCTGAGCGACACCGCCGGATGGTGCTCGGCGAAGCGCCGGAGCATGGTGCTGAGGGGTTCGATCGTCGGTGAGGCCATCGCTGCGATCTCCAGGCGACCGGCGCGCAGTTCCCGGACGGCGCCGACGCCGGACCTGGCCAGCTCCAGGGCGTGCAGGGCGTCGCGTGCCGGCGCGACCAGCGCGGAGCCGGCCTCGGTGAGGACGACCTTCCGGCCCATCCGGTGGAACAGGCTGCTGCCCACGTCCCGCTCCAGGACGTGGATCGCCTGCGACAGGGACGGCTGGGACACGTAGAGCGCCGCGGCCGCGCGGGTGAAGCCGCCGTGGTCGACGATGGCGAGGAAGTACGTCAGCTGCCGGAAGTCCACGGTTCAGCGCAGGCCGTCCACGACGAACCGGACGCCCCCGTCGCCGCCGCGCCGGAGCAGGCCGGCCGTAGGAGCGGGGAAGTGGGTGCCGATCACGAGCGTTCCCGTGTCGGCGTACCGGTCGACGAAGGCCCGCCGGGTGGCGGCGGCCTGCACCGCGTCGGTGTCGGCGAAGCCGGCCACGTCCGGTTCGGTGAACTGCACCGGATGGTGCACGAGGTCGCCGGTGATCACGGCGCGTTCCCCGCCGGATTCGATCACGACCGCGACCTGGCCCGGGGTGTGCCCGGGGGCGGCTTCCAGGCGTACGCCGTCACAGACCCGGTGGTCGTTCCCGACGAGGTCGACGAGCCCCGCATCGATCAGGGGCCGCATCGTGTCGTCGAGGTCTGTGTCCGCGTCGTCGGCCCAGTGGTCCCATTCCACCCGGGTGACGAGGTGGCGCGCACGGGGGAAGGTGGGCACCCAACTCCCGTCCACCAGGCGTGTGTTCCATCCGATGTGGTCGAAGTGGAGGTGGGTGCACACGACCGTGTCGATCGACTCCGGAGGGTAGCCGAGGGCGGCGAGGTCTTCGAGCCACGTCGAGTCCAGCATGCGCAGGAACGGAACCGACGCCCGGGCGTTGCCCACGCACGTGTCCACGAGGATCCGGCGCGCACCGGTGTCCACGACCAGCCCGTGGACCGAGAGGACGAAGGTGCCGTCGGCCCTGCTGAAGTCGGGAGCGGGCCACGGGTACCTCTTCAGGAGTGCGGTGTCGTCCGTCCGCAGGACCCCCGACAGGGGCACGGCGAGTTCCGCCTCCAGCACCTTGTGGATCACCGTCGTACCGATGCGCCACGCCGTCATACGGGCCTCCCCTTGATGATTAATCGAAGAATATTGACGTTCGCAAGAAATACGCAATACCGTGAGGCTCACGATCCCTGGGTCCCCTGGATCCGGGCCGGCCTGGAAGGACGCACAGGATGGGTTTCACTCAGGACCGCACCGCGCCCGTCGCCCACACGCGATCGGGTCCGGTCCGCGGCGTCGCCGAGGGCGACCTGGCCGTGTTCAAGGGCGTGCCGTACGCGGCGCCGCCCGTCGGGACCCTCCGCTGGCGCCCCGCGCAGCCGCACCCCGGATGGAGCGGCACCCTCGACGCGACGGCGTACGGCCCGAGTGCGCCGCAGATCGTCCGCGAGGTCGACCCGCTGCTCGGCGGCCACGGCTTCGCGCCCTTCGACGAGGACTGTCTGACGCTCAACGTGTGGACGCCCGGCCTCGATGACGCCCGCCGCCCCGTCCTGGTCTGGATCCACGGCGGCGCCTTCATCTCCGGGTCCGGGGCGATGCCGAACTACTCGGGCGAGACGTTCGCGCGGAACGGCGACCTGGTGGTGGTGAACCTCAACTACCGGCTCGGACCGCTCGGACTGCTGTACTTCGCCGAGCAGGACGGCGCGGAGGGCGGCAACGTCTGGCTCACCGACCAACTCGCGGCGCTGCGCTGGGTGCGGGAGAACATCGCGGCCTTCGGCGGGGATCCCGACAACGTCACCGTCGCCGGCCAGTCCGCCGGCGCCCTGTCCGCGGCGGCGCTCGCCGGCCACGCCGGCGGCGGCCGGCTCTTCCGCAGGGCTATCCTCCAGAGCCTGCCGCTCGCCATGCCCCTCGCCACACCGGCCGAGGCGCTGGCCCGCACCGCCGCCTACCTGGAGATCGTCGGCGCGAAGGACGTGGACGCGCTGCGGAAGGTGCCGTGGCCGCGACTGGTCGAAGCCACCGCCGAGCTCCTCGCGGCCACCACGCGATGGGGGCACTGGACCACGCCGTTCATGCCGGTCCTCGACGGCGTGACGGCGGCGCGGCAACCGGTCGAGAACCTGCTCGACGGTCCGGGCGCGGACATCGACGTGCTCATCGGCTGGACCGGGGAAGAGACCGCCTTCGTCTTCGCGCTGGGCGAGGCGTACGCGTCGGCGACCAGGGAACAGGTGCTCCGGCGGGCACGGGACAGCTTCGGTGACGGCGCGGCCGAAGCCTACGCGGCGTACGAGGCCGCCCGCCCGGGTGGCCGACCGGTCGACGTGCTCATCGACCTGACCACCGACGAGCTGTTCAGGAAGCCCACCCTGGCGTTCGCGCGAGCGCGGGCGGCACGAGGTCGCCCGGTCTGGACGTACGAGTTCGCCTTCCCCACCCCCGCACACGACGGCCGGCTGGGTGCGCCGCATTGCCTGGACCTGCCGTTCGTCTTCAACAATTTCGCCACGTGGTCGCACGCGCCGTTCCTGGCGGGGATGGACACCCGGATCAGGGACGATCTCGCCCGGCGCGTGCACCAGGCCTGGATCTCGTTCGTACGCACCGGCGACCCCCACCACCCGGCCGTGCCGCACTGGGACCGGTACGACCTGCCCTCGCGCACCACCCTGCGCTTCGGGGCCGCAGGAGCCTAGGCGAGGGGCGCGCCTAGGCGAGGGGCGCGCCTAGGCGGGCCCCTCGCCTATGGGCTGCTCCGTCCAGATCGTCTTCCCGGTACTGGTGAACCGGCAGCCCCACCGGTCGGTGAGCTGGGCCACGAGGAACAGGCCGCGCCCGCCCTCGTCCGACTCCCGTGCGCGGCGCAGGCGGGGCTGGGTGCTGCTGGGGTCGGACACCTCGCAGACGAGCACGCGGTCGCGGATCAGGCGGAGTCCGACCGGTCCCCCGGCGTACCGGATCGCGTTCGTGACGAGCTCGCTCGCGACGAGTTCCGTCACGAAGCTCAGTTCGTCCAACTGCCAGCTGGAGAGCTGCCCGACCACCAGCTCACGGGCCTGCGCGACGAGGGACAGGTCGGCTGCGAGCTGCCACTCGGCGACCTGATCGGATGAGAGGGCATGGGGGCGGGCGAGCAACAGGGCGACGTCGTCGGAGGGTTCTCGGGGCAGCACGCTGTCGAAGATGCTCTGGCCGATCTCACCCAGGGGCCGGTTCGAGTCCGCAGCGGCCAGCGCGGCCCGCAGTCTCTCCATCCCCTCCTCGATGTCGCCGCCGCGGCTTTCGACGAGTCCGTCCGTGAAGAACGCGAGGGTGCTGCCGGGCCGTACGTCGAACTCCGTCACCTCGAAGGGCATTCCGCCGATCCCCAGGGGCGGTCCCGGCATCGTGTCGACGAAGACCGGCTCCTCACCGGGCGCCAGCACGGCCGGCGGCGGATGTCCCGCCGTGGCAGCGGCGCACTTCCTCGTCACCGGGTCGTAGACGGCGTACAGGCAGGTCGCGCCGAGCACCGCCGTCTCGGAGCGGGAATCGCCGGTCGCGTCCTCGCTGGAGAGACCGAGCACCAGGTCGTCCACGTGCGTGAGGAGCTCGCCCGGGTCCAGGTCGAGGTCCGCGAGAGTCTGCACCGCGGTCCGTAGGCGCGCCATGGCCGCGGTGGCATCGAGGCCGTGGCCGACGACGTCCCCGACGACGAACGCCACGCGCAACGACGGCAGCGGGATCACGTCGAACCAGTCCCCGCCGACTCCGAGACCGCCGCCGGCCGGCTGGTAGACGCCCACCGTCTCCGCGGCGGCGGAGTCCAGGGCCGAGCGCGGCAGCAGGCTCCGCTGCAGGGCCAGTACCGACTGGTGTTCCTTGGTGTAGCGGCGCGCGTTGTCCACGCCCAAGGCGGCCCGGGAGACGAGGTCGTGCAGCAGGGCCGCGTCCTCCTCGCCGAACGCGGAGGGCAGCTGACTGCGCCAGACGGTGACGCAGCCGAGGATCAGACCTCGTGCGTAGAGCGGCACCGCCACGGACGAGTGAGCCCCGCTCGGGACGAACAGCGGCATGCTCTCCGGATCCACGCCGAGCTTCGCGTACAGGACGGCAACGTCCGGGACCAGCACGGGCAGCCCCTTCATGAGGGGACGCATCAACGCACTGTCCGCCACCGGGGGGAGCGCCTCACCCACCGCGAGGAGGTCCTCGGCGGATATCTCCGGGCTCTGCGCGGCGGCGATCCGGCGCAGGCGGACGTCCCCGCTGGTGTCGAGGTGCGGGGGCTCGTCGCCCACCAGCACCTGTTCGGCGATGTCGACGGTCGCCAGGTCGGCGAAGTCGGGGACGAGCAGATCCACGAGGGTCTCGGCCATCTCGGTCACGTCCAGGGAGGTGCCGATGCCCGCTGCGGCGGCGTGCGACAGCCCCTTCCGGCGCCGCCACGCATCGCGCTCGGCCGCCTCCGCCTCGGTTTCCGACGGGGTGACCAGGACCAGCCACTGCGCCTCGGCGGGGGAATCGCCCGGGGTGCGGGCCGCTAGCCGGACAACGGTGCAGACCAGCGTGACCGCGTGACCCGCGTCGCCGCCACCGTGACCAGCACCGTCAGCATCACCCGGAATGGTGACCAGGTGACCGCCGCCCGGTGCCCCCTCCGTTCCGGCGCGCGGCAGCACCCCCAGCAGGGGCGCACACGTCTGGCCCGGCGCGCAGCCCAGGAGCGTCGCAGCCCACTGCGAACGCGCGAGGACCACGCCGGCCTCGTCCAGGACGACCGCTGCCGTTTGACTGACGGCACTGACGGGCACCGAGGCCCGCCTCGGGCCGCGACGCTCCGGTTCACGCATGTCGCCTCCACGCACCGTGACCTTCAGTATCGTCCCGGGGGCCGGACCCGGCGACCGCGCAGCAGGCCAGGGCCTCGACGAGGCGGTCAGTGCGGCTCGGACGCGGGTCCATGCGCCAGAGGTCTGGACGGTGCCGGTCGAGCCGGTCAGGACGACCGTGTGCGCGGTCTCGCTCTCCGGAACGCGCTGCGCGCTGGAGACCAGGCCGATGCGCGTCCGCAGTGCGCGCGGGTCCACGCGGCCGAGCCGGCGGCCCAGGATCTCGACGGTGCGGACCATCAGCCCGGTTACGCAATGTCTCTACGCGGACCCGCCACCCGCGTCGCCGCCGGGCGTCGGCAACGCACCGGCGAGTGATCCAGTGATTTTCACTCTATTGCTGCATGTGGGTTATTGGTGATCTTCATCGGGTTTTTCCGTGCTTATGATTCCGGCGCTATGACAGAAAGTCAGAATTGTCGACGCTTAAGCGCCTCGGCCGATGTGGTCGTGCTCGGCGCCGGCCCCGCCGGCCTGGTGCTCGCCAACCTCCTGCTCGCCGCCGGGATCGACTGCGTCGTTCTCGAACGCGCCGACCGCTTACACGTCCAGACCCGGGCCCGAGCCGGCTTCCTCGCACCGAACACCGTGCGGGTCCTGGACCGCCACGGCCTCGCCGACGGGCTGCACCGGCACGGACGCACCCACGGCACGTGCGAGTTCCGTACCGGGGACGGCCGCTTCCGCCTCGACTACGGCTCCCTGGGCCGGGGCGAACAGCACACCGTCTACCCGCAGCAGAACCTGGTCACGGACCTCCTGACGCACTACCTCGGCGCCGGTGGCAGGATCCACTTCGAGACCGAGGCCCTGTCGGTCCACGATGCCGACGGCGCCCGGCCGTACGTCACCACCCGGGAGCCGGACGGCCGGCCCTCCCGATGGGACGCCCGGTACGTCGCCGGCTGCGACGGCCGCCACGGAGCGTCCCGCCGCTCACTGCCACCGGACGCGGTCCGCCACCACCACGACCACGGGGTGAGCTGGCTCGGCCTGCTCGCCGAAGCACCTCCCAGCCTCGACGCCGTCGCCTACGCCGTCCACGACCGCGGCTTCGCCGGCCACATGGCCCGCAGCCCGCAGATCACGCGCTACTACCTCCAGTGCCGGCGCGGCGCCCCCGCCGACGCCTGGTCCGAGCAGCGGATCTGGGACGAACTCGACCTGCGGATGCGCGCCACGGAGCACGGTCCGCTGCACAGGGGGCCGATCATCGAGCGCGGCGTCGTCGACCTCGCGTGCGACGTGATCGAACCGCTGCGCCACGGCTCGCTCCTGCTCGCCGGCGACGCCGCGAGCCTGACGGCGCCGGCCGCCGCGAAGGGCGCGAACCTCGCCGTGCTGGAGGCGGAGATCCTGGCCGGAGCCCTCGCCGAGACCCTCTCCGGAAGAGACGACGCAGCCCTCGACCGCTACTCGGCGCAATCCCTGGCGCACATCTGGCGCGCACAGGAGTTCACCCAGTGGATGACCGGGCTGCTGCACGCGATCCCGGATCCGGGCCCGGGCCCGTCAGGCGGATCGTTCTTCCAGGCTTCCCTGCGGCGCGCCCGCCTCGACTCCCTGCGCACCTCCCGCGCCCACCAGGACTGGTTCGCCGAGAACTACGTCGGCGTGTGACCACCGCTCTTCCCCTCACCATCCGCCTTTCCCTCAATCACCGCACAGTCGGTCCCCCATGCCCCGCTCCGCCGGAGCACCGCCCCAGCACCGCCCGAGGAACCTCCGCGATGACGACGACCCTCCCCGACGAAGCGACCCGCCCCGCCGAAGCGACGCTTCGAGGCGAAACGATGCTTCCCGACGGCACGATGCTTCCCGACGACACGGCCCGCCTGCGCGCGGCCGTAGCCTTCGTGCGGGAACACGACACCGCCACCCTGTTGCCCCTCCTGCTGCCCGGGCTGCGCGGGCGTGAACTGGAGTCCCTGGCCCCGCACTGCCGCTTCGCCCACGCCGGCCTGCTGCTCTTCCCCACCGATCCGCAGGACCTGCGCCGCCGGCTCGCCGACTGCGGGCTCGCCGTCGACACGCCGTCCCAGCCCAGCGTCGTCGTACGGGAACGGCTCGCCCGGCGCCACCGCCGCGACCTGGCCGAGCTCGACGTCCGGATCCTGCGCCCCCGCGTCCAGGGCCCGGCCGGAGAGCGCCGCGCGGTGGAGGTGTTCGCCCTCACGGTCCCCCCGCAGTCGGACTTGGGCGCGATCGCCGCGCACGAACGCGCCCGGGGCCACGAGACCCACCTGGCCCTCGAACTGGAGCACCCGGACCCACTGGTGCTGCGCGGGTTGTGTGCGGTGCTCGCCCGGCACGGCGCCCGCCCCGACGGCGGCGGGTACAACCCGCACGAGGACGGCACCGTCCTCTACTTCACCACCCCGGCGTCCGGGGCGTGCGGCTACCGCCGCCTCGAGCTCTACACACCCGGCGACCACCGGGACGCCCTCGACGACCACCTCCGCGCGGATCCGCAGGAGCGCCCGGACGCGGGCCGCCCCGCCGAGACGCTCCTACGCCTCCTCACCGGAGCGTGGACCACACAGGCGCTCGGCGCGTTCGCACGTCTGGGCCTGCCCGACGCCATGGACCCGCACGCGGCCACCGGCACCCGGGAACTCGCCCGGCGTACCGCAACCCGGCCCGAGAGCCTCGCCACGCTCCTGCGCTACCTCACGATGCTCGACGTCGTGGCCGAGTACACCGGGCACACCGAGCACACGGAAGGCACCGGGGGCACCGAGAAAACGGAGAGCACCAAGGACACCGTAGAAGAGGAAAGCTTCCGCCTCACCCCGCTCGGAGCCCTGCTCCGCGCGGACTCCCCGGACACGATGCGCCCGCTGGCCCTGATGTACGCGGGCCCCTTCTACCGGTCCTTCGCCGCGCTCGACCACACCGTGCGGACCGGACAGCCGGCCTTCGACCGCCTCTTCGGCGAGAACCACTTCGACCACTTCGCGCGCGACCCCGAACTCGCCGATCTCTTCGACCGTTCCATGGCCGCCAGTTCACGGATGTTCCAACCGCTCCCCGACCACCCGGTGATCACCACGGCGGCCCGGGCGTCCACCCCGCGGACCGTCGTCGACGTCGCCGGCGGGAACGGCGAACTCCTCGGGCGCATCCTGACCGCGCACCCGGGGCTGCGGGGCATGCTCCTGGAGCGCCCGCACGCCGTCGAGGCCGCGCGCCGCTCGCTCGACTCCGCGGGCTGCGGTGCCCGTTGCGACTACCGCAGCGGCGACTTCGCGGACGTACCGCACGGCGGTGACGTGTACGTCCTCTCCCGGATCCTGCACGACTGGGACGACGACCGGTGCCGGGAGATCCTGCGCCACTGCGCCCGCGCGATGCCCGCCCACGCCGACCTGCTGATCGTCGAACGGCTGCTGCCGGTCGACGGTTCCCCCTCGCTGGCCACGGCCTGGGACCTCCACATGATGTGCAACGTCGGCGGTCGCGAACGCCGCGCCGGGCACTACGCCCGCCTGCTCGCCGACGCCGGACTGGAGCTGCTCGACCGCACCCCGCTCCCCTTGGAGGCGTACGTCCTGCACGCCCGCAAGGCCCGGTAGGCGAGGCCCGCCGGGCGGTGGGCCCCCTCTCCAGGTCCGTCGTGAGCGAGGGCCGGGAGAGGGGGCCGGCGGCGCGAGCCGTCCGACACGCCGGATTGTCCCCGGCAGGACTTGAGCCCCTCCCGGCAGACCATGGACCATGATCAAGTTGGGTCCTATATGTTCCTACCAGGAGGGATTTGTCCCATCATATCGATGATCGAGTTCACCGAGATACAGCCGGGCACGAACTGCCCCTGCCCGGGCTGCCGGTCCGAGCGCCGAGCCTCCGTCGCCCGGCACGCACCGCGCGGGCGGGTCCGCGCCATGGCCGTGGCCACCGTCGCCGGAGCCTGCGGCCTGGCCGTCCTGCCCGGGCCGGCCGCCTCGGCCCAGGCCGTCGAAACGAGTCGCACCCCCTCCCCCGACGGCGCGCAGTCCACTCCGCAGGGTCCGGCCGGCCCGCTCCTGGAAGCCCCCACGACGCGCCTGAACGCCTCCCCGGGCGCCACCGCCACCACCCGGGCCGAGATCATGCGCCGCGCCCGGCAGTGGGTCGACGCGCAGGTTCCGTACAGCATGAACGCCTACCGGGACGGCTACCGGACGGACTGCTCCGGCTTCGTGTCGATGGCCTGGGGCCTCGGCTCCAACCAGTGGACCGGCAGCCTGGACCAGTACGGGCAGCGCATCTCCAAGTCCGAACTGCAGCCCGGCGACATCCTGCTGTTCCACAACCCCTCGAACCCCGGCGCGGGTTCCCACGTGGTGATCTTCGGCGGCTGGGCCGACTCGGCCAGGACCCAGTACACCGCCTACGAGCAGACCCGCCCGCACACCCTGAAGCGCACGACCCCGTACGCGTACTGGAACAACTCCTCGCGCTACGTGGCCTACCGCTACACGGGCCTGCGCGAGGGCGGCGGAGACGAGGACTCCGGCGGCTCGTTCCCCGGCGCGCAGGCCTTCGGCCCCGGGGCGAACAACGCGCACGTCACCCGGCTCGGCAAGATGCTCGTGGCCCGAGGCGGAGGGCGCTTCTACACCTCCGGTCCGGGACCCGTGTGGAGCTCGGCGGACCGGGCCGCCACCAAGGCCTTCCAGGAGGCGCAGGGATGGCGCGGCGCCGAGGCCGACGGCGTCCCGGGCCCGGCCACCTGGGCCCTGCTCACCGGCGGCGGGGGACGGGACATCGCCTCCGGCAGCGACGGATCGGCGACCGGCTCCGCCTTCCCCGGCCGGCAGCACTTCCGGCCCGGGCAGTCCAACGGCCACGTGGCCGAGCTGGGACGCCGGCTCGTGGAGCGCGGCTACGGGCGGCACTACTCCGAAAGCCCCGGACCCCGTTGGTCCGAGAGCGACCGGCGCAACGTCGAGGCGTTCCAGCGGGCACAGGGCTGGAGCGGCGCGGAGGCGGACGGCTACCCGGGTCCTGAGACCTGGCGCCGGCTCTTCGCGTAAGACCCGGCCGCCCTCGCGGTTCTGCGGCGCGGGCGGGTGAAACGTGCCGACCGGCCCTATGGTGCGGGCCGGTCGGTACGCCGGGGCGTCAAGACCCCCTTCGAGATCCGCGGCGGCGAGGTACGCGGGTCCGTGTCAGGGGCGGCCGAGGAGGGCCGTGCCGGCGGTCGATTCCGTGAGGGCGGTGAAGAACTCCGTGAACGCGGCGACGAATTCCTCTTCGCTGATCCTGCCGTCGCCGTCCGCGTCCAGTTCCCGGAAGCCGTGATTGAGCTCGGCCGGGTGCACGCGGGTGCCGCCGAAGAGGATCCGGTACTCGTCCGCGCACAGGTGTCCGCTGCCATCGGTGTCCGCGGTCCGGAACAGGGCGCGCATCGCGGGCTTCAGGCCGTTCTCCAGGTAATCCGGCTCCTGATCCATGCCGTTGAGCATGGCCGTCACGAACTCGGCGCACTCGACCGCGCCGTCCCCGTCCGTGTCCATGCCCGCGCACAGCTGCTTCCACCAGGTCTCGAACGCGGCGTAGAGCCGGTCCTCGTGGGCAGTGGGCAGTTCGAGCTGCCAGCACACGTTGTGGACCATGGCCTGGAGGTCGGCGGAGTCGACGCGGCCGTCGCCGGTCTGATCGAGCACCTGCCGGAAGAAGGCTTCGAGCCGGGCCGGCCGGGAGTCGGACGCCCGGGGCCGGGGCAGGCGCGGGGGCGCCGACCGGCGGGCGTCGGGGCGGTGGCTGTCGCCGGACTGGCCGCGGTAGCGCATGTGGTCCGGCAGCCGGGTCATGACCTGGCGCATGCCGCGGTGCACCACCCAGGACAGGACGGCCGCCGTCCGGGTCCGGGGCATGCCGAAGCGCTCGTGCCAGGGCGAGGGCAGGTCGGCGAGGGTGAGGGTGATCAGCGTGCGGGCGGCCACGGCGCGCAGCAGCGGCCAGGCGGGCCGCAGCCACCCCAGGCGCCGGGGCGCGGGGGCCTCGCGGAGCATGTCGAAGAGCAGGTAGCGGACCGTGTCGCCGCATTCGAGGACTTCACGGACGGTCCGCTCCACATAGCCGGGCACATCGGCGGCGGTCGCCGGGAGGACCTCGCCGGTGATGCCCAGGGCCTCACAGACCTCCTTGAACTCCCCGTAGAGCACATCGAGTTCGGCCGGCTTCAGGGGGTCGCCGGACAGCTCGCGCATGGCCGTCATGGCCTCGTAGAGCGTCACCATCACCCAGGCGCGGACCTCCGGGTCCTCGGCGCTGTACGGGCGCCCGACATCGTCGGTGCCGCGGATCCGGCGATGGGCACGCTGCAGGCGGGCGATCTCGCGCCGGCGCTCCTCGGGGCCCCCGAAGAACAGCCGGCTGCCGCTGTCCATGGTGTGCTCGATGCGCCGCCAGGGGTGGGCGCGGTAGGTGGAGTAACGGGCGGTACCGGCCGCGACGACGGGGTGCGCCGTCTGCAGGACGAGCAGCCGCCAGGCCACGAGCCCGATGCGCCACTCACCGAGGGTCTGGCGCATCGGGCCGGGGCTCGGGGCGGGCACGGGGGCGGAGCTGGAGTCGGGGGTGGCGGTGGAGTCGGGGGTTGAGTCGGGGGTGGCGGGTAAGGGCAAGGGCAAGTGGGGCACGCGGGGCTCCTGGGGGCGCTGGGACCGATCGGACCTACAACGTCCTTGGCGGTGGCCCGGGTCCGGTCAACCGCGTGGATCACCCTGATGTGGGCGCCCCCGAACTCCTGCCCGCACGGCGCCGACGACAGTGCATCGCCGGGCGGGGCGCGCCCGTACCGCGCCCCGCCCGGCGATGCGTCCGGTCCGCTGGTCAGCCGGTCCGCTGGTCAGCCGGTCAGCCGGTCAGCCGGTCAGCCGGTCAGCCACACTGGAGGCCGGTCTGGGCGCTCGCGACGGCCGTGTCGAGCTTCTGCAGGTCAGGGGTGAGCTTGGTGAGGGCCTCGGCGCCGGTGGTGTCGCCGGGCAGGTCCTCGTACGTCTTCTTCACATCGTTGGCCGCGGTCTTGACCGCGTCCTTCTGAGCGGCATTGAACTGCGCGGTGGACTCGGCGACGGTCTTCCAGTCGTCCTGGACGGCCTTGTGGGCGTCCTTGATCTGGTCCTTGGTGGCTGTCGCCGGGTCGAGCGCACGCAACTTCGCGTTGTCTGCCTTGAGTTCGGTCAGACTGCTGCACAGCTCCGTGGTCGCGTCGTCGGTGGGCGCGGCGGCGAAGGCCGAGGCGGCCCCGCCGGCCACGAGCAGTGCTGCGGCGGCCGTGCTCACGGCCGTGGCGAGAAGTCGGTTCATCTGTGATGCACCCCTTCGGGGAAGACGCCCCCCGGTCCAGCCCCCACTCGTTCCAAGCTGACACAGGGCCCCCGGGCCCGCATCCGCACACCACACCCCCACCCCACCTGCATTTCGCATGAATCGGCAGGTCAGACAGGGTGGGCGGCCCGTCAGACGGCACTCCAGCCCGACCGGACCCATGCCGTCTACACCCACCTCGCCCGGCCGTGTACCGCTCCGCCGGCCAGAGCGGTGTCAGACCGGCACCAGAGCAGCGCAACGGAGCCCAGGGGCGCGTCTGCGGGCAGGGGCTGCCGAACGACCAGGCCTCTTCTGATGGCCACGGCCGTCCGTGACATGCCGTACGTGCTGATCGACAGCGGGCGCCGCCGCGGGAAACTCATCGCGCCCGGGAAGCGCTTCACGGAGATCCCCGGCGCCGAACTGATCGACGGCCTCGCCGTCCAAGGAGCCGCTCCAACAAGGCGGCCGAATCGCCCTGTTGGAGCCCGGCGATCCGATGCGGCGGGTCCCTCAGATGCGGCGTGCGCAGGTCCAGGCCCCCATGCCCTGGATCTTGGCGAGCCTCCTCGCCGTGGCGATCTGCTGCGCCTTCGTGGCGAGATCGGCGCGTGGTGCGTACTTGCGGCCCCCGGCCGCCTTCCAGCTCGACTGGGTGAACTGCAGGCCGCCGTAATGGCCGTTGCCGGTGTTCGCCCGCCAGTTCCCGCCGGATTCACAGCGGGCGATGGCATCCCAGTCGGGGCCCTGTTTGGAGTGGACCGTGGCGGCACGGGCTCCGGAAACCTCCAGGAGCGGAACTGCCAACACCATGATCAGGACGAGCAGTTGACCGATCCTGCTCCGGCTTCGCCGGTCCTTCCGGTAGTGCGACATCAGTCCTCCTTCGCTGTTGGGGCCGTACCTGCCGCGAACAGCGGGCGGGCCCGCGTACGACCGTGGTCGGGTCGTGGCCACAGCACAGCACGGACCGGCGTGCATCCAGGCGCACTTACCATCGGGGAGGGGACAACGCCACCCGAACGGACGCTCTACGGCCCTCACGCAGCCGCGAACAGCCTCCGCCAGCGGCCGGAAGGGGCTGCCGGCCCGTTCCGGACCGAACGCCCGGATGCCGAGCGCAGGTCGCCTGCGATGCGGCGCAGTTCATCGGCGGTGAAGGGCAGCTCGGACGCGTCGTAGGGGTAGTGCGCGTGGATCAGTTCCCGCAGCCGGGCCGATGCTGCCGTGGTGGCGTCCAGTTCGGCGAGGAGTTCGGCTGCGGGGTGTGGCTGTGCGGCCAGGCGGGCGCGGGAGGCGGTGAGGTCCGCCTCGGCGGCTTCTACGCCGCGGCGGGCTGCAGTCGTTCCTGGGGCAGCGGATGCCCGATGACCGAGGCGGCCCGGTCGAGCCAGCAGGCCTGGGCGCTGAGCAGCAGTGCGATGCGGCCCGGCACGTTGGTCTCTTCGTGGTGGGGCCAGAGCAGCAGGGTGGCCGAGGCCGCGACGGCTGCGCCGAGAACGGTGCCGACCAGGCGTTTGACGATGCGCTCGTTCGGCTGGCCCCAGCTGGGGCGCATGGTGGTGACGATGCCGATCAGTACCCAGGTCCCGTGCGGCAGGTGTGGGGGCCGGTGATGAACGGCAGCAGGATGAGTGGTCCGGGTCCGACGCCGCGCACCTGTACCAGGAGGCTGACCAGGGCGATGGCGGCCACGGTGGCGGGCAGGTTTCCCTCGACCTCGATGCCCAGGGCCGCGGCCGCGGTGAACAGGAGGGTCCGACGGGCACAGACGGCCGTACGGGCGGCCGTGGAGCCGCGCGGAACGTCCATGCCGAAGAGGAAGGCGGACAGGGCGATCAGCTTCCCGTAGCGACGTGGCCGGTGACGATGCCGATCAGGAGCGGCACCAGCATCCCGGCCATGGCGCCCAGGCCCAGGCGCCACGCATAGCGTCCGCCCTCTTCCCGGGACAGGACCACGTCCCTGATCCGGCCGGCGGAGCCGCGTACGCCCATCAGGACCACAACCGTCTCAGCGGGCCTTGAGCAGCTCGATCACGTGATCTGTGGTGTCCACCTCGGAGAGCCTCGGGAAGATGTGCTTGAAGCTGTTGTCGTGGGCCTCGGCGACCGTGTTGTACGCCGAGTGCGGAACGGGGCGGCGGCCTTCAGCCTCCGGCACGGCAAGGGAGTGCCGCGCGGCCGGCGGGCCGTTCGGGTGGCCGCCGGGCAAGGCTCTGGCCGGCATCCCGCGGGATGCCGGCCAGACCCTTCCGGGTCATGCGTCGGGGATCAGCAGGGTCCGTTGTCGGTCCAGACTCCGTCCTGGCCCGTGGTGGAGGGGTCCTCGTTCAGGCTCCACCACCTGTTCGTGTAGGTGCGGCCCTTCCAGGAGACCTGGGTGCCTTTGACGGGATAGATGGTGTCGGCTTTCCAGCTCGGTGCGGTGCAGCTGCCCGACGTCGAGGACGGCGAGGAGGACGGCGAGCCGGAGGGGCTCCCGGTCGGGGACGGGGACGGGCTGCTGCCGGGCGTCGTGCCGCGGGTCAGGTCGCCGGTCAGGCCGTACGGGGTGCCCCCGATGTCGACCGTCCAGTTGGCCGGGGTCGACACGGGCAGGTAGTAGGTGAAGTCGATGTCCACGGAACCGCCCGGGGCCAGGGTCTGCCAGGACGGCAGCTTGACCGAGACGCGGTTGTAGGTGCCCTTGAGGCCGCCGATGTTGTGGGCGGCCGTGTGGTCCTGACGGATCACCTTCAGGCCGAAGCCGGACTGGTCCTTGGCGTTTCCGGGAGCCGAGTTGGCGTAGTCGAACTGGAACTCCGTTCCTCCCGGGAGGCTCACCGTCGAGTTGTTGACGATGTGGATCTTCGGGTTGATCGGGTAGTTGGAGTCGCCCAGGGCGAAGCCGGTGAACGTCACGTCGATCGGGAGGGTCTGCTGTGGCAGCGCGACGGTCGAGCGGGTCGCGGAGTACGCCGTGGCGTTCTTGAACTTGTCGTACATCAGCGTGGTCAGGGTGGAGCCGGAGACGTACTGGCCGCTGCCTCCGTGCGCGGCGGCGTCCCAGCGGTAGTCGCCCGCGAGCTCCCAGATCATGGTGCCGCCGGCGCCCTGGTCGATGACGTAGTCGGCCTTGGCGGCCACGGACTGTTCGTCCTCCGTGGAGAGGAACACCTTCTTGGTGTCGTTCCACAGCCACGGTGCGACCAGGGTCGAGTCGTACGTGCGGGTGTAGGTGCCGGTCAGCGTGGTGTTCGCGGGGAAGCCGTACGTGGTGGCGTAGTCGCCGACGATTCCCTTCTCCAGGTTCTTGGCGTGCCACATCGGGTTGGAGCCCGCCGGGGACTCGTTGCCGTTGTCGTCCTTGTCGTGCCAGAGGTTGTCGATGCCGGAGGCGCCGTCGCCGCAGCTGGTCAGGCCGGAGCCGGCCGGACAGGTGCTGGTCGAGGACGTGCCCCACAGACCGTCGGTGCCGCCCTGCACGTTCTTGAAGCCGCGGGTGTAGTAGGGAAGTCCGATGTTGATGCGGCCGCCGGGCATCGCTCCGCGGAAGTAGTGGTAGGCCCAGTCGGTGTTGAGGTAGCCGATCCCGCCGTACTGCTCCGTTCCGTACACGTTGGCCGCCGTGAGCTCGGCGTCCTTCCCGTCGTCGAAGAGCGAGGCGTTGGGGCCGACGTACTTGTTCCAGGCGCCGTGCAGGTCGTAGGACATGATGTTGACGTAGTCCAGGTACTGGGTGACCTGGAAGGTCTCCATGCCGCGCAGCAGGTAGCCGGAGGACGGGGAGGCGATCGACAGCAGGTAGTGCTTGCCGTCGGCTGCGCCCGCCCGGTCCAGCTTCTCGCGCAGCGTCTTCATCAGGGCCGCGTATCCCTTGACCAGGGAGCCGCGCTTGTCGTTGGCGATCGACCAGTCGAGCGGGTTGCCCGCATCCTTCATCGAGGTCGGGTACTCGTAGTCGACGTCGACGCCGTTGAAGCCGTACTTCTTGACGAAGGCGACGGCGGAGTCCGAGAAGGTGTCGATGCCGGCTTGGTTGACGGTCCCGTCCGCGTTGACGGTCATCGAGTAGAAGCCGCCCGATGCGACGCGCTTGCCGTCGTCACCGAAGTAGCCGCCGGTTTCGGCCCAACCGCCCACCGAGATCATGGTTTTGACGTCCGGGTGCTGCTTCTTGTACTTGCTCAGCAGGTTGAAGTGACCTTTGTAGGCGTAGTCGGGGTCCATGTCCGCACCGGTGACACCGGGGAAGGTCATCCCGGTCGCGGCGTTGTCCGGGCCGTCCGTGCCGACCGAGAGCTTGTTGTCGGCGCCGACGTGTCCGAAGGCGTAGTTGAGGTGGGTGACCTTGTCCCAGGGGATGTTGTTCACCAGGTAGGCGGGAGTGCCGTCCTTGCCGGTGCGCCAGCCGGTGAAGTAGCCGATGACGCGGCGCTGGTGGTCGGCGCCCATCTTCTCGCGGCCCTCGGTGTCGTAGACCGAGCAGTACGGGACGTCCACGCCGGGCGTGGTGTACATGCCGTCGGGGCGGCACGCCTGGTTGTCGGCGGGGGCGGCGGCCTGTGAGGGCGCGGCTCCGAGGGTGGCGGCGACCAGCAGTCCGGCGATCGTGGCCGCCGCGGCGCCGGCGGCGAAGGCCACCCGGCTGCCGGACGTCCGACGGCCGGCGGCGGGGCGCCGCGCGGGCTTGGATCGGATCAACACTCGTTCCTCCGGGAGGGAGCGTCGGCGCGTGCGGGACCGGTGCACAAGGGGTCGGTGCACAAGGAATCGGGGCGCAGGGGGTCGGCGCGCAGGGGAGACGGCATCGGCTACTTCAGGCCGCTGTCGATGGCTCCGACCAGCTCACCGTCGCCGGTGTCGCCGCTGAACTCCCAGAAGAACGCTCCGCGGAGCTTCTGCTCCTTGGCCCAGCCCATCTTGGACGTGATGGTCTCCGGGGTGTCGTAGCTCCACCAGTTGGTGCCGCAGTGGGCATAGGCGGTGCCTGCGACCGTGCCGGTGGCCGGGCAGGAGGACTTGAGGACCTTGTAGTCCTCGATCCCCTTCTCGTAGGTGCCTTCGGCGGCTCCGGTGGCGGTTCCGCCGGGGGCGTCCTGGGTGACGCCGGTCCAGCCGCGGCCGTAGAAGCCGATGCCGAGGAGGAGCTTGTCGGCCGGGACTCCCTTGGCCTTGTACTTGGCGATCGCGTCGGCCGAGTTGTAGCCGGCCTTGGGGATGCCCTCGTAGGCGGTGAGCGGGGAGTGCGGTGCGGTGGGGCCCTTGTCCGCCCAGGATCCGAAGAAGTCGTAGGTCATCACGTTGAACCAGTCCATGTACTGCGCGGCGCCCGCGTAGTCGGCCTTGTCGATGGTGCCGTTCTCGGAGGCGTCGGCGGTGACGGCCGCGGTGAGCAGGTTGTTCGTGCCGAACTTCCCGCGCATGGCCTTCATCATGGCCTTGAAGGAGTCCGGGCCGCTGGTGTCGCAGGTCAGGCCGCAGGCGTTGGGGTACTCCCAGTCGAGGTCGATGCCGTCGAAGACATCGACCCAGCGCTGGTCCTCCACCAGGTCGTAGCAGGACTGCGCGAAGGCGTCCGGGTTCTCCATGGCCTTGCCGAAGCCCCCGGACCAGGTCCAGCCTCCGAAGGACCACAGCACCTTGAGATCCGGGTTCTCCTTCTTCAGCTCGCGCAGCTGGTTGAAGCTGCCGCGCAGCGGCTGGTCCCAGGTGTCGGCGACCCCGTCGACGGACTCCTCGGCCGTGTACGACCGCTCGTAGTCGGCGTACGCGTCGCCGACGACGCACTTGCCGTCCTTGACGTTGCCGAAGGCGTAGTTGATGTGGGTGATCTTGCCGGCGGAGCCGGAGGTCTTCAGGTTCTTGACGTGGTAGTTGCGCCCGTAGACGCCCCAGTTCGCGAAGTACCCCAGCTTGACGGTGGAACCGGGGACCGGTGTCGTGGAGCCGCCCGTGGTGCGTACGGAGCGCGCCTCACTGGCGGGACCGCTCTGGTCGGCGGTGTCGCGGGCCTTGACCGTGTACGCGTAGTCGGTGCCGGCGGTGAGGCCGGTGTCCGCGTAGGCCGGGTCGGTGACGGTGGCGACCTTGGTGCCGTCGCGCAGGACGTCGTAGTTCTTGATGCCGTTGTCGTCGGTGGCAGCGGCCCAGGACAGCTTCACCGAGGTGTCGGTGATGTCGGAGGAGCTCGGGGTGCCGGGGGCGGAGGGGGCGCTGTCTGCGGGGGTGCCGGCGCCGTCGCAGGAGCCGCCGTTGAGCTTGCAGCCGCTGGGCGAGCCGGTGCCGGTGCCGTTGAAGCCGAAGGTGACGGAGGCTCCGGGGGCGAGGCTTCCGTTCCAGCCCTTGTCCTTGGCGGTCCAGTGGTTCCCGGAGCTGGTGACGACGGCGTCCCAGGCGGAGGTGACGGTGGTGCCGGAGGGGAAGTCCCACTCGACGGTCCAGGAGGTCAGTGCGGTGGTTCCGGTGTTCTTCACCGTCCACTTGCCCTCGAAGCCGGAGCCCCAGTCGGAGGGCTTGCTGAAGGTGGCGGTCGCCGAGGTGGCGGCCTCCGCGGGGGCCGCGAGGCCGACCATGGCGGCCAGCGGAAGCAGCAGCGCGGTCAGACCCGCGAGGGTCCTGGATCTGAACCGACTGCGGTTCGGGGTGGATTGGGGGTTCAACGGTGCTCCTCAAGGTGCGGACGGGCAACTCATGGGGGTGGTCCGTGATGCGCACTGTGCGGCCTTTGCCGATGGCGCTGCGGCGAGACTAGAAAGGTCTGGACCAATTAGTCAATAGGTCCAGACCATTAACAGAATGTCTTATTCCGCAGCGATCAACTGACCGTAATTCAGGGCAACTTGAGGATGCAGGAGGGGATTTTGGACAGCACGAAGCCCGGCGCGTGGGAACGCCGGAAGCCTGTTGCGGAGGGTGATCCGCAACAGGGTTCAGGGCATGACCGAAGACGGGGTGACCTCAGGGCAAGGCCGGCAGGCAGTGCTGCCGTACGAGCTCCCACACGTCCTCGGCGCTCTCCCGGGACAGGGCGGTGGCGGCCACGTCGGCACAGGTCTGGTGGCTGAGCCGGCGGACGCGGGCACGGACCTCGTCGAGGACCGCGGGCGAGACGGAGAGCGAGTCGCAGCCGAGCCCGACGAGGAGCGGGGTCACCAGGGGGTGCGCGGCGGCGTCACCGCACACCGAGACGTGACGATGGTGACGGCGTGCCGCGGTGACGACCTGCGCGATGGCGCGGAGCACGGCGGGGTGGGCGGCGAGTGCCGGGGTGGCGGCCGGGTCGCGACGGTCCATGCCGAGGATCTGGCTGGTGAGGTCGTTGCTGCCGATGGAGAGGAACGACGCCTCGCGGGCGAGGTCGTCGGCGGCGGCGACCGCTTCCGGGAGTTCGACCATGACGCCCAGGGGCGGCGCGAACACCCCCAGCTCGTCGGCGGCGGCGGCGAGCAGCCGTCGGCAGGCGCGGAACTCGTGGACGTCGGCGACCATGGGGATCATGATGCGCAAGTCGGTCCCGCTGCCCGAGGCGAGCAGGCTGCGGAACTGATCGGCGAAGGCGTCCGGCTCGGCGAGCATGTACGGAAGGCCCCGCCCCAGCCGCTGGTCCCCGTTGCCGTCGGCGAGGAAGGGGGGCAGCTTGTCGTCCGCGAAGTCCAGGGTGCGGGCGATGACCACCTGTCCTTCGAGCGCGCGCAGCACCGGGCCGATGGCGGCGGCGTGCTGGCTTCGGGTCGGCCAGGTACGGGCGTTGAGGAACGGCAGTTCGGTGCGCAGGAGGCCCACACCCTCGGCTCTGGCCTCCAGCGCCCTGCGGGTCTCGGCGGGCGTGGCCACGTTGGCGCGCAGGGTGACGCGCTGCCCGTCGAGCGTCTCGGCGGGCAGGTGCCGCTCCTTGGCGAGCGTGGCCCGCAGGATCCGCGCCGCGTCCATGGCTGCCAGCGCCGCCGCGCGTTCGTCCTCGTCGGGGTGGGTCACCGCCGCGGCGCCCCCGGTGTCCAGCAGCACCTCCTGGCCGTCGGGCAGCTCCAGGAACCTCGGGTCGACGGCCAGGAGGAGGGGGATCCCGAGGGAGCGGGCGATGATCGCGGCGTGCGAGTTGGGGCCGCCCGTGACGGAGACGGCGGCGATCACCGTCTGTCCGGGTTCGAGCAGGTCAGCCGCGCCTATCTCGTGGGCGGCCAGGACGAGCGGCTGGTCCGGCAGGGGGCCGGTGTCGCCGTGCAGGTGGGCCAGGACGCGGCGGCCGACCTGGCGCACGTCGGCCGCGCGTTCCGCGAGCGTGGGATCGTCGAGCGAGCCGATGACCGCGGCGTAGGTGTCGATGGCCTGGCGGACCGCCACGGAGGAGGGGAGCCCCTGACGGGTCCGCTCGACCGCCTGCCCCCGCAGGTCCTCGTCGAGTGCGATGTAGCCGTTGACCTCCATGATGTCGGCCTGCTCGTCCTTGCCCTGCTCGCGCAGGGTGGTGGACAGCGCGATCAGCTGGCCTGCGACGGCGTCGAAGGCGCCGGTCACCTCCTGGACGGGGTCGCCGGCGCTGCGGCGCGGCAGCACCACGGTGGTGCGCGGGCGGTCCGTACGGTGCAGGACGCCCAGAGCGGTACCGCCTGAGGCAGGGTGGCCGGAGTAACTGCGGCGGATCATCAGGGCGTTACCGTTTCGGCCAGGGCGCGGAAGATCAGCGCGGTGGAGGTGGCACCGGGGTCCTGGTGGCCGATGCTGCGGGCGCCGAGGTAGGAGGCGCGTCCCTTGCGGGCTTGCATGGGCGTGGTGGCCTGCATGCCTTCCTCGGCGGCGGTGGCGGCCGCGAGGGCGGCCGCGGCGAAGTCGCCGCCGGCTTCGACCGTCCGGCGGAACGCGTCCAGCGCCGGCGTATAGGCGTCGATCATGGTCTTGTCCCCGGGCGATGCCGCACCGAGTTTCCGTACGCTGTCCAGGCCGGCTTCAAGGGCTCCCGCGAACGCTTCCGCCTCGACGGTCGGCGTGTCGAGGGCCTTGCCGATGGCGCGGAACGCGCTGCCGTAGAGCGGGCCGGAGGCGCCTCCGACGCTGGAGATGAGGGTGGTGCCGGTCTTGACCAGCACGTCTCCCACGGTGCCCGGCTCGAAATCGGCCAGGGCCTTGGTGGCGGCGGAGAATCCGCGCTGCATGTTGACGCCGTGGTCGGCGTCACCGATGGCCGAGTCGAGCTGGGTCAGATGGTCCTGCTGCTTCTCCACGGCGGAGGCGATCGCCTGCACCCAGGTGCGGGCAAGGTCGGTGTCCACGGAAGTCTCCGTTCTCGGGGGTCACGCCGGTCGGGGTGGCGGCGATTCAAAGGGGGGCGTACGGGGGCCTACAGGGGGCGGGTCCGAACCCTCACGTGGTCGGACCCGCCCGGCTCTAGATTCCCCAGCGCAGGGCGGGCGTGCTGACGGGTGCGTCCCACAGGGCCAGCATGTCGGGATCGGCCTTGCACACCGTGATGGAAACACCGGCCATGTCGAGACTGGTGATGTAGTTTCCGACCAGGCTGCGGGCAATGACGACGCCCTGGGCACCGAGCGCGGCGGCGACGTCGTTGAAGACCACGTACAGCTCCAGCAGGGGTGTGCCGCCCAGGCCGTTGACCATGACGATGGTCTCGTCCCCGTCCGTCAGCGGGAGGTCGTCGAGGATCGCCTCCAGGGCGGTCGCCACGATCTCCTTGGCCGGCCGGATCTTCTCCCTGCTGCGTCCGGGCTCGCCGTGAATGCCGACCCCGACCTCGATCTCGTCCTCGGGCAGGTCGAAGCCTGGCTTGCCGGAGGCGGGAGTGCTGCAGGCGGTCAGGGCGACGGCGAACGAGCGGGAAGAGGCGTTCACGTGCCGGGCCGTCTCCGCGACGGTGGCGAGGTCGGCCCCCTGCTCGGCGCGAGCCCCGGCGATCTTCTCGACGAAGACGGTGGCGCCGGTCCCGCGGCGTCCCGCCGTCCAGGTGGAGTCCTTGACGGCGACGTCGTCGTCGACCAGGACCGTCTCGACCAGGACACCTTCCTCGGTGGCCAGTTCGGCGGCCATCTGGAAGTTGAGGACGTCGCCGGTGTAGTTCTTCACGATGAAGAGCACGCCCGCGCCACCGTCCACGGCCTGGGCGGCGTTCAGCATCTGACCGGGGACGGGTGAGGTGAACACCTCCCCCGGACAGGCCGCGTCCAGCATGCCGAATCCGACGAAGCCGCCGTGCAGCGGTTCGTGCCCGGAGCCGCCGCCGGAGAGGAGCGCGACCTTGCCGAGCCGCATGCCGCCCGCCCGGCGGATCACCCTGTTCTCGGTGTCGACCGCCAGCGAGGGATGGGCGGCGGCCATGCCGGCCAGGGCCTCGTCCAGCACCGCCTCGGGAGCATTGATGAGCTTCTTCACGACAGGACTCCTTCAACGGCCGGGGCCGGAGCGACCGACGGCTCGGCCTGAGCGACCTCGGAACGGCGGGTATTGAGGAAGGCATACAGGAACCCGGCCACCACCGCACCGGCGATCTCGGCGACGAGGTAGACGGGCAACTGATCCCAGTGGACCTGTGCCCCGAAAACCTGACCCGTGACCATGGGACCGATGGCACGGGCGGGGTTGATGGCGGCAGCCGTGGCGGGCGCGATCGGAATGATGATGGCGAACACGGCCAGTCCGATGGCGAGACCGGCGAAGCCTCCGGCCGATCTTCGGTCGATGGCGCCGAACACGACGAAGGCGAGGATGAAGGTGCCGACGGCCTCTGCGAAGAACGCCTGCGTGCTGCTCGTCCGGGCTCCGAAGGAAGCGATGCCCAGACCGACGTCCACCGCTTCGTGGCCGAGCACGCCGACGATGGCCAGGGATCCCAGTACCGCGCCGGTCACTTGGGCGGCGATGTAGCCGGGGACGTCCCGCCAGGGCATCTTCTTGGTGACGGCCAGCGCCAGGGTGATCGCCGGATTGATCTGGCAGCCGGAGATGTGGCCGATCGCGTACACGAGGGCGATGACGACCGTGGCGAACGCCAGCGAGATCATTCCGAGTTCGGCCATGGTGAAGGGGGCCTCACCGCCGATGATCAGGGTCGCGGGTACCGATCCGACGCCGATGAACACCAGCATCGCGGTGCCCAGCATTTCGGCGAGGAGCTTTTGGGGGTAAGTGTTCTCTTCCATGATGGCGCCCGGCGCCGAGCGGCGCATGGGGCGTCTCACCTCCTCCGCGCGGGGCGGGAATCAAGGGGAGGTGGCCGCCAGGCTGGGGGGTCGGGGTCACCAGCCTGGCGGCCGGCTCAAGGGGAACCGGAAAGGCATTTCCCGGAATCAACGTTCATCATTGATGAACGTTGTTCGGAAGTTAAGCCCACGTTTCAGGCCTGTCAAGAGGTCCTGGGGGCCACCGTTCCGCACGGGGAAGGCGAAAGCCCGCCCAGGGCGGCCCGGCGCCTGGAACAAGGCGTGCGGGGGCTTCCTGGACGGGCTTCGGTCGGATGCGGGGACGTAAGGAGCGTCGGGCGGGTACGCGGTGCGAAGCAGAGCGGACCGAAAGGTCAGGCGCCCGCGCGCCGGGCGGTCCCCCTGGGCGCACCCAGGTCGCGGGAGAGGTTGCGGGCGGTCTCCCGGACCGCGACGGCCAGCTCCCCGCGCGCCGCTTCGGCCAGCAGGCGCTCGACGGGACCCACGATCCCGATGGCCCCCACCACATCACCCGAACGGTCGAAGACGGGGGACGCGATGCCCGCGTCACCGATGGCGGACTCCTGGTCCTCCAGCGCGTAGCCCGTCCTGTGGACCTCGTCCAGCTGACCCGCCAGCTGCTGCCGGTCGACGACGCTGGAGCCGGTGAGCACCGCGAGTTCGCCGGCGAGCAGCTGCTCGCGCACGGCGGGCGGCGCCCAGGCCACGACGGCCTTGCCGAGGGCGCAAGTGCTCCACGGGATGGTGGCGCCCACTTCGAGGATCTGCACGGCGCCTTCCGGGCGGAAGGCGTGGTGGACCACCAGGACGTGATCGTCGGTGAGTACGGCCACCCAAACGGCTTCACCGGTCCGGATGGCGAGCTGGTCGGCCCAGGTCAGCGACCGGGTCCGGAGCTCCTGGGTGTCCAGGTAGGCGTTGCCGAGCCGGACGAGGGCGGGCCCGAGCTGGTACTTGGAGGAATCCTTGTCCTGGACCACCATGCCCTCGGCCTCCAGTGTGCGGAGCAGGCCGTGGACGGTGGGCTTGGACACGCCCAGGCGGTCGGCCAGCTCGGTCACACCCAGCCGGGGCCCCGTGGTCGCGAGCTCCCGCAAGATGCGGGCCGCCCGCTGTACCGCCTGAACCATAAGTTACTCCCCGTTCAGCATTGCTGAATCTCGTTTCGAGAATTAGTGTCATTGTTCATGAGCACCACACCTGTCGGCATCGTACTCGTCTCACACAGCGCCGAGCTCGCGGCGGGCCTTCGCCTGCTGCTCGAGCAGCTCGGCTCGGATGACGTCCCCGTCACCACCGCCGGAGGCACCGAGGACGGCCGGATCGGCACCAGCTACGACCTGGTCCTCGCAGCGATCACGGAAGCGGACCGCGGAGCCGGCGTCCTCGTCATCCCCGACCTCGGCAGTTCCGTCCTCACCACCAAGACCGTCCTGGAAGACCACCCCCGCGCCGACGTGCTGATCGTCGACGCGCCCTTCGTCGAAGGAGCCGTCGCCGCCGTGGTCACCGCCTCGTCCGGGGCCGACCTGGAGACGGTCTCCCACGCAGCCAGAGAGGCTCGCCATGCAGTCAAGTTCTGAGACCGCCACCACGACGCCGCACGAGATCACCGTCGTCCTGCCCGCCAACCTGCACGCCCGCCCCGCGGGCAAGCTCGCCCGGGCGGCCGCCGGCTTCGCCAGCTCCGTACGGCTCGAACACGGCGGCAGGACGGTCAACCCGACCGGCGTCCTCGCCGTAATGGGCCTGGGCGCAACCGCCGGAAGCACCGTGACCGTGCGTGCCGAAGGCTCCGACGCGCACGAGGCCGCCACCGCGCTGGCCGATATCCTCGCCACCGCCGAATAGCACCGCCCCGCCGCCACTCCACCGGAAGAGCCGCCGGCCATGCCCGTACCTCCCGCACGCCCCCAGTCGCCGGTCGAGCGGATGGGACTGGGCCTGGCCGCAGTCGGCCGGCCCGGCTACATCACCCTCGGACGCGAACGCGACCTGCCGGCCGCGCGCACCTTCGCCGCGATGCGCCGCCGCACCCACGAACTCCTCGACCTGGCCCACGCCCGCGGGATCCGCTACGTCGACACCGCGCGCTCCTACGGCCACGCCGAGGAGTTCCTCTCCAACTGGCTGACCAGCCGCAGGCCCCCGCGGAGCCTGCTCGTCGGCAGCAAGTGGGGATACACCTACACCGGCTCCTGGAACACCCGCGCCCCGGTCCCCGAGGTCAAGGACCACGGCATCGGCGCCTACGACCGGCAGGTCGCCGAGACCCGGTCGTGGCTCGGCAGCCGGCTCGACCTCTACCAGGTCCACTCGGTCACCCCCGACAGCCCGGCCCTCACCGACACCGCCCTGCACCGCCGGCTCGCCGCGCTCGCGACCGCGGGCGTCACCGTGGGCCTGACGACGAGCGGCCCCGGCCAGCGCGACGCCATCCGCGCCGCCCTGGAGCTCACCGTCGACGGCCGACCGCTGTTCGGCAGCGTGCAGGCGACCTGGAACCTGCTGGAGACCTCCGCCGGACCGGCTCTGGCCGAAGCGCACGAAGCCGGCCTGACCGTCATCGTCAAGGAGGCCCTCGCCAACGGACGTCTGGCCGGGACGCAGCCCGTCCCTCCGGTCCTCGCCTCGCTCGCGGAGGCGACGAACGCCCCGTTCGACGCCGTCGCCCTGGCCGCGGCACTCCACCAGCCGTGGGCCCGCATCGTCCTCTCCGGTGCCGCCACGACCCGGCACCTCACCGCCAACCTGCAGGCGACCGGGGTGAACCTCGACGCCGAGCAGCTCACCCGGCTCTCGGCCCTGGCCGAGACACCTGAGGCCTACTGGTCCCACAGATCCCGGCTGCCGTGGAACTAGCGGGTACGGAGCTCTGCTCCGCACGAGGGTGCCCCCGGGTCGCACGCGCCGGGGGCACCTTTGTGTCGTGTGGGCGTCGTGTCGCTACGGGGCAGCCACCGGCATGACGTGGCCGAGCAGGCCTTCCTTCACGTAAGGCCCTTCGCAGTCGGGCCTGTTGGAGACGAAGTGGTCGAACACCGAAGGTGCGTAGCACCGGTAGAGGGGGACCGAGCCCGGTACCGCCCTGGTGTACGCGTATCCGACCGCGCCCAGGGGCTGTTGCCCCTCGCACCCCGGGTCGGGGGTGAGCAGCGAGTGGTTCGCCACCTTGCACTCGTAGAGCCGTACCGTGCCGGGCGCGGGGTCCCGCAGCAGCTTCCAGACTCCCTCGTGGGTGAATCCCGCGGGCAGGGGGCGCGAGGAGGCCAGGTGACCGGCGTAGGGGCGGTGGCCGCGGACCAGTGGTACGTACGGGGTGGTGTGGCCGGCGGCTCCCGCCCAGGTGCGCAGGTACCCCTCGGCTCCCCGCATGAGCTCGTCGACCACGTCCTGACCGCCGGTGACCCGGATGTCCTCGATCCAGTCCGGTACGAGGCCGTAGTGGGTGCCGCCGCCGTCGGTGTTGACGTCCCAGACGCGCGAGCCGGTGACCTGGCGGTCGAGGACCGAGCCGCCGTCGGGGCTGCGGAAGGGGTAGCGGACGGGGTTCCCGGCCGCCGCCCGGGGACCGGGGAGCCAGGCGAAGCCGTTCATGTCGGTGCCGATCCCGTACCCGGCGCCGTACTTGGACCGCAGGGAGGCGTGCCGGCGCGCCTCGGCGGCGAAGGCGGGCGCCTCGTACATGTGGCCCGTGATGAAGCCGCCCAGGCGGTAGACCCGTTCGGTCCAGCTGTCGTCCATCCAGCCGTGGGTGGAGAGCACGCCGGAGTAGCGTTCGGCTTCGAGCACGCGCAGCGCCTGGTTGGCCGCCTTGACGCTCATGTGGTCGATTTCCAGCATCATGTTGCGCTTGGTCATCCCGAGCACCGCGTACTCGCCCAGGGCGGTCAGGCCCCGGCGGTTGCACTGCGCCGCCTGCAAGGAGGCGCCGTAGTCGGGCAGTTCGACACCCTCCGGCAGTGCGCTCCGGATCCTGGCCTCCGCCTCCTCGCGGGAGGTGGCGGTGTTCTCGGCCGTCACGGCGGCGCCCGTCCCCTCATGGCCCTCGGCGGCCAGCCCGAAGCCGATCGGGTTGTCGTGTGCGGCGCCGGGGCAGGGCTCCGTGCTCCAGAAGGTGCCCGTCGACAGGAACTGGCCGGCGTTGATGGCCATGCCCTGGGTGCCCGAGTCGAACCGGACTCCGCACAGGGCATTGTCGAACTTGTGGCACAGGAACATGCTGCGCACGCCCAGCCGGTGGAGTTCGTCGAGGCCACGGTCGATGTCGGCCATGGTGCAGCGGGCACCGTCCAGCACCTGCTTGCAGCCGAACGGTTCGGAGGTCTCCACCCCGAGGACGACGGCGAGCTTGCCCTCCTCGATGACCTTGCGGGCCTGGCCCGGCTCGGTGACGACCCGGAACCAGCCCTTGCCGGGGCCGCCGTACATGGCGTCGACGTGGTCCTGGAGCTCGTACGTCTTCTGGATCTGGAGCCTGATCGCGGTCATCTCGTCGCAGCCGCGGTCCTTGAAGAAGTACAGCGAGCAGATGACGCCGTTGGTGACCATGTCGTTCACCAGGATCCGCTGGCCGCCCCGCCAGGCCCGCTCCACCCAGGCGTAGTACGTCTGCTGGTGGGTGGAGGAGTCGTGGGCCGGCCAGTCGCGGAACGTCGGCCAGCCGGTGGGGTCGTGCCGGCCGTCACCGCCCTTGGTGATCATGTCGAAGAGGGCGAGGACGCCGTTCGGGTAGTGCTCCGGGCAGTCCCCGAGCGCGTCCGCCGCCCCGGCCGTGGAGAAGACCTTTCCGCAGACCAGCCGTCCTCCGAAGCCCTCGTTGGACATCAGGTGGACGTGCCCGTCCACGTATCCGCGGACCCGGCCCTGGGCGTCGGTCCCGGTGAACGGCTCCCCCGTGACGTTGACCTGCGAGTCCGGGGCCGGGCGCGCCACCGGCTCCCACCACTGCGGGCCCGCCGACGCGCCGGCGGCCGAGGGGCCGAGCAGCAGGGTGACCAGTGCGAGGACCAGGCCGGTTAACAGGTACCGGCTTCGCCCGAGGGCTCTCCTTCGCCCGAGGGCTCTTCGTCGGTTCATCCCCATCCCTTTCTCCTTTTCTCTTTCACGATGCGTTTCACGACATGACGTGGGTGCGGACCAGGGCCAGGTAGTCGGCCGCCAGCCGGTGGCAGTCGCCGGGCCACCGCGCGGAGACGTAGTTGCCGTCCTTGACGGTGAAGCCGCGTCCGGGCCGGGCGGCGGTGTCGCGGACGGGCAGCGGCGGGCCGGCGAGGAAGTGGGCCGGATCGGCAAGGGCCGCGGTGACCTCCTGCTGAACGGTGGTGCGGTACGTGCGGTAGTAGCGGCCCAGCCAGAGCCGGGTGAGGTTCCAACCGGTCAGCTCCAGCAGGGACGTCAGGGCCGTCGTCCGCCGGCCGTGGAGGACCGAGCGCCCGGTGGCGGGATCCTTGGCGCGGGCGGCGAGCAGCACGCCGTGGCAGACGGCCCCCACCGGCAGCCCCTGGGTGAAGGTCCGGGCGAACAGGTACTGGGCGGTGGCGTCCTCCAGCAGCGTGCGCATGCCCGCGGCGTGGCCGCCGGGGACGAACAGGCCCGTGATGTCGGCCGGGTCCACCTCCCTGTACGAGGAGGGGGCGAGGAAATGGGGGTCCTCGGTGAGGTACCGGTAGGCGGCGAGCTCGGCGCGGCGGGTCATCAGCCAGGGAGACAGCCAGGAGAAGCCGAGGTCCGTGAGCCGGGGATCGGCGTACGCGGCCTTCCCGTCCGGGGTCGCGAACCGCACATCGAAGCCGGCGTCCCGCAGCGCGGCCCAGGGCACGGCCGCCTCGGTGGGGTCGTAGTCGCCCGCGGGGAGCAGGAAGAGAATCACGGCGTACTCCTCTGAGCGGTGGTGACCGGGACGGCGGCGGGGCAGAACGTCCCCGGCGCTGCGGAGGCCCTGAGTCCCCCGCTGCCCGCAGGCCGACCTTAGGAGCGGCCCGCGGCCCCGTCATTGACTCCGGCGGCCAACCCGTTGACTCTCCGGACCCGCCCGGGCGGTCGTCCCCCGGGGCGGTGGGGTGGGGTGCGGTGTTGACGGGGGCGGCGCGCCCGCATTGACTGACCGATGTGTCAGTCATCGAGCCGCCCTCCGTCACCGCGTGCTACGCCCTCGCCGTCCTGAGCGCCACGGTGGAGGGCGCCCGCGGGCCGGCTTCCTGGGCCCTGCCCACGGACCGGCTGGAGTTCGGCGAGATGCGCGCCCTGTGGGACGAAGTGCTCGGCGCCGTGGGCGCGGGCCCGCACACCGGGCTCCTCGTCGGTGACCGCATCAGGCCCGAGGGCCTGCACATCCTGGGCCACCTCGTCCTCACCTGCGCCAGCCTCGCGGACGCCGCGCAGGCGGCCGAGCGCTACCACCCGCTGGTGAGCCAGGCCGGCACGGTGACCCTGCACCGCCACGACGGCGTCGGCCGGGTCTGCTACCGGCCGACCGTCGCCCCCGCGGCCATGCACCCCCAGCAGGTGGAGGCGGTCGTCAGCAGCATGGTGCGGGCGGGCCGCTGGATCGCCGGCGACGACTGGGCACCCCTGGCCGTGTCGTTCGCCCACCCCCGCAGGGGCGCGGCGCAGCCGTACGCCGACGTCCTCGGCTGTCCCGTCGCCTTCGACGCCCCGGAGACGGCGATCACGGTCGCCGACGCGGACCTCGACCGGCGCCGCCCCCTCTACGACCCGGCGCTCAACGCCCTGCACCGCTCCTACGCCGACCGGCTGCTGGACCGGCTGTCCGCCGCCGGGACCGTCGCCGAGCGCGTACGGCAGTGGCTGGAGGACGCCGCGCTGGCGGACGCCGGCCCCGAGGGCCCCGCCGGGGAGCTCAGCCTCAGCGTCCGGACCCTGCGCAGGGCCCTGCACGCGGAGGGCACGTCGTGGCGCGCGCTCCTCGACACGGCCCGCCACGGCCGGGCCGGGCGGCTGCTGGAGACCACGGACCTGCCGCTGGACCGGATCGCGCCGCTCGTCGGCCTGAGCGGCGCGACGGCCCTGGTCCGTGCCTTCACCCGGTGGGAGGGCATGCCGCCGGGGGCGTACCGGAGCAGGCACCGGCCCGCGTCCGCGGATCGCGACGGGGCCGGGCGCGGGTGAGGAGGGTCACCGCGGGTGACGCCCCGGACGGCCGTCCCCGTTGCTAGATTGTCCGGCGGCCGACCCAAGGCCCCGGACGAGATGCGCCGTACCCGGTTACGCACGACGACGCGCGAGGTGCCGCACGAGCGGCGCCTTCCGCTGTCCGCGCCCGGGCAGCGTCCTCGTCGAGCAAGATGGGCCGAACGCCATGACCGTGCCACTCACCCGCAGCCTGTACCGGACGACCGCGCACGCCTCCGGGGGCCGTACCGGGTCCGTCCGCACCGACGACGGGCGCCTGGACGTCCGCCTCGCCCCGCCGCGCAAGAAGGTCCCGGGCACCACCAACCCCGAGCAGCTCTTCGCGGCCGGTTTCGCCGCCTGCTTCACCTCCGCGCTCGCGGAGGTCGCCGCCGAGTTCGGGGCGGACGCCTCCGCCGCGAACGTGGCGTGCGAAGTACAGCTCGGCACGACGGACACGCCGGCGGGCTACGGCCTCGCGGTGGCCCTCACCGTCAGCCTGCCCGGGTGGCGGGCCGCGGACCTGCAGCCGCTGCTGCACCGGGCGGACGCGGTCTGCCCCTACGCGCAGGCCGTGCGCGGCAACATCCCGCTGACGCTCCTGGCGGTGGACGACCCCGCCACCGGCGACGGAGCCTGAGCCCGGCGCGACGCGGCGCGGGAGGACGCCTGCGGCTGCCGGCCGGGCACCGCGCGGGCGGATACGGTGACGGCATGAGCGGATCCCGGCGCCTCGTGCGCACCTGGGAGGTCTTCCCCGGCTCGGGTTACTCGACCGCCTGGGTCGACCTCGGTCAGGGCGCCCTGGCCGCGCGCGGGCGCGCCGTCGGTCTGGACCCCGAGCCGTACTGGCTGGCGTACGCGCTCGAAACGTCCGACGGCTACGTGACCTCGCGCCTCCACCTGACGGTCGAGACGGCGGCGTCGACCCGCGAGCTGGACCTGCGGAACGACTCCGGACGCTGGACCGTGGACGGCGCGTACCGCCCCGATCTCGACGGCGCGTTCGACTGCGACCTGGGCCTCTGCCCGCTGACCAACACCATGCCCGTGCTCCGCCACGGCCTGCACCAGCGGCCCGGAACCGGACCGCACCACTTCCTCATGGCCTGGGTCTCGGTCCCGGACCTCGCCGTCAGTGCGGACCGGCAGACGTACACGCATCTCGCGCGCGCCGAGCACGGCGCGCGCGTCCG
This sequence comes from Streptomyces sp. GL_141, assembly GCF_057834385.1. Taxonomy (NCBI): domain Bacteria; kingdom Bacillati; phylum Actinomycetota; class Actinomycetes; order Kitasatosporales; family Streptomycetaceae; genus Streptomyces; species Streptomyces sp. GL_141. The sequence goes on along the minus strand of NZ_CM174402.1, from coordinate 8,195,879 downwards.
CTACGCGTCCGACGGCTTCCGCGCGGACATCGTCTTCGACGAGGACGGTCTGGTCCTGGACTACCCCTCCCTGGCCGCCTCGCTCACAGCATGACGTGCTTGGCCTGGGTGTAGTCCAGGAGGCCGGACAGGGAGAGGTCGCTGCCGTAGCCGGAGTGTTTGACTCCGCCGTGGGGCATCTCGGAGACGGTGGTGCCGTGGGTGTTCACCCAGACGATGCCGGTGTGCAGGGCGCGGGTGGCACGCATCGCGCGGTCGTGGTCGGTGGTCCACACGCTCGCGGCCAGGCCGAAGCGCACTCCGTTGGCGAGGTGCAGGGCCTCTGCCTCGTCCGCGAAGGACTGGACGGTCACGACGGGTCCGAAGATCTCCTCCTGCACGATCTCGTCGTCCTGGCGGACGCCCGCGACCACGGTCGGCTCGTGGAAGAAGCCGGGGCGCGGGAGCCTGCTGCCGCCGGCGACGATCCCGGCGTGGGGTGCGAGACGGTCCAGGAGGCCCTGTACGGCGGCCAGTTGGACGGAGCTGTTGAGGGGGCCGAAGTCTGCGCCGGCGCGAAGCCCGGCCGTGTGGGCGGCGAAGGCCGCGAGGAACGCGTCGTGGATCCGGCGGTGGACCAGGAGCCGGGTGGGTGCGGTGCAGTCCTGGCCGGCGTTGTAGAAGGCGACCGCGGCGAGCGCTGCGGCGGTGGCCTCCACGTCCACGTCCTCGTGGACGATGGCGGGTGCGTTGCCGCCGAGTTCCAGGTGGACCCGTTTGAGGCCGGCCGCGGCGGCCGCCGCGATCTCCTGTCCGGCGCGGACGCTGCCGGTGACGGCGATCAGGGCGACCGCCGGATGGGCGGTGAGGGCGCGGCCGGTGTCGCGGTCCCCGCAGACGACGTTGAGCACGCCCGGCGGCAGGTGATCCGCGGCGATCCGGGCCAAGAGTACGGACGAGGTCGGGGTGGTGTCGGCGGGCTTGAGCACAGTGGTGTTGCCGGCGGCGATGGCCGGAGCGATCTTCCATGCGGCCATCATCAGCGGGTAGTTCCAGGGGGTGATCTGGGCGCAGACCCCGACCGCTTCGCGGCGCAGCAGGGAGGTGCGGCCCTCGGTGTACTCGGCCGCGGCGGCGCCCGGGAGGTTCCGGGCGGCTCCGGCGAAGTAGCGGACGGCGTCGACGATCGCGGGCAGCTCCTCGTCCCTGAACTGCGCGGCGGGCTTTCCGGTGTCCCCGGTCTCGGCGGCCGTGAAGGCCTCCGCGTGCGCCTCGATGGCGTCGGCGATGCCGAGGAGGGCGCGCTGGCGGACTGCCGGGGTGGTGGTGGACCAGTGCCCGTACGCGGCCGCCGCCGCGAAGCAGGCCGCGTCCGTGTCGGCGGGGCCCGAGCGCGGGGCGTGACGGTGCACGCGCCCGGTGGCGGGGTCGGTGAGGGGCATGGTCGCGCCGGAGGCGGCGGGCCGGTCCGCTCCCCCGATGTGGTTGTGCAGGGGCCCGGGGTGGCCCTGCGAGGGCGCGGTCTGGTCGTGCGCGGGCCCGGTCTGGTCGTGCGGCGCGGTGGGGTCGTGCGGCGCGATGAAGTCGTGCGGAGCGTCAGCCACGGCGCAGGGCCTCCTCGGCGGCGGCGCGTCCGGTGCGGACGGCGCCTTCCATGTATCCGGCCACCCACTGGTCGGACCCGCAGACGTAGAAGGGGGGTTCGTGGGTGCCGTGCCGGGGGCCGACGGCCATGACGTCACCGGGGGTCCACTGGGTGACGTACCCCTGGGTCCACGGGTCGGTGCCCCACATCCGGATGAACGTGGCGAGCGGCCGGTACGCCTCGTCTCCGTAGAGGCGCGCGATGTCGGCCAGCAGTTCGGCGGTGCGCAGGGGGCCGGGCGTGCCGAGGAGGACGCCGTAGCGTTCGGGCGGGACGAGGGCGGAGAGGATGCCTTCGCTCTGGGGCCAGGTGCTGCCGAGGACTCCCTCACTTTCGGAGAGGCCGCTGAGGCCCTGGTCGCGCCAGAAGGGTCTGGCGTACGCGGCGGTGAACTTGGCGGCGAGGGCGTGGCGTTGGCGGTGCAGGGAGGCGAGCCGTTCAGCGCAGACCCCGGTGACGGCGACCGCGCGGAGCGGTCCGGCCGGAAGCGCGCTGACCACGGCGGCGGCGGTGAGGGTTTCGCCGCCTGCCAGGCGTACGGAGCTGCGGCCGGGCCGCCGTACGGCGACCGCCTCGACGGGTGAGCCCGTACGGATCCGGCCGCCGAGGCCCTCGGCCATGCGCAGGGCCACGGTCGCCGAACCCTCGGCCACGCGCAGGCCCTCCCACGCCTCGTACTCGTAGTGGCCGGTGCCGGGTACGGCAGCGTGTTTGCGGAGGGCCGCGAGCAGGGAGGTCCGTTCGCAGGAGCCGTCGGCGAGGGCGAGTTGGCCGATCTCCCAGAGGCGTACGACCGCCCGGGTGGCGCCCTGGGAGCGGAGCCAGTCGCCGACGGACAGCCGGTCCAGGTGCGCGGCCTCGGGGTGGGCCCAGGGGTCGGCCGGGTCCACGCCGGCGGCGAGCGCCGTGAAAGCGGCGCCGACCTTGGCGTGGCAGGCGTCGTCGCCTGGGCCGAACCAGTGGGGCGGGTCCCCGGCGGAGACTCCTTCGGGGGTGGCGCGGACGAGGGCGCCGGGCTCGGCGACGTAGCTCGGGACCAGGGTGAGGCCCAGTTCCGCGGCCAGGGCGGTGTAGGCGGTGTGGGCCCGGCCCACCACCTCGCCGCCGAGCTGGACCAGCCGGCCGTCGGGGAGGCTGGTCTGCTCGACGCGTCCGCCGACCCGGTCGCGGGCCTCGACGACGAGGACGTCGGCCCCGCCCGCGGCCAGGTCGCGCGCGGCGGCGAGACCTGCCAGTCCGGCGCCGAGCACGATGACGTCGTGGTTCATGGGGTGTGCTTCCTTCGGTCGGTGCCGGGTGAGGGCGGGGGCGAGGGGAGGACCGGTCAGTCGAGGGCCGGTCAGGCTAGGAGCGGGGTCAGTCGAGGACCAGGCAGTGTTCGGGGTTCCAGCCGATCTCGACCTGCTCGCCGCCGCTCCAGCGGTCCTCCATGCGGGAGCGGACGGTGTTCTGCTCCAGGACGGACACCGTGACGCCGGGGGCCAGTTCGATGAGGTAGGTGGTGGTCGGGCCGCAGTACACGGTTTCCCGGACGACTCCGCTGACCTGGGCCATGCCCGGTTCGAAGCCGGAGAGCCAGATCTTCTCCGGGCGGATCGAGAGGCTGACCCGGCTGCCGTCCGGGACGCCGGACCGGGGACCGACGGGCAGGGCGGGGCCCTGGTCGAGGACGACGCGGCCGGAGCGGTAGGTCCCCGGGACCAGGTTGGAGGTGCCCATGAAGGAGGCCGTGAAGCTGCTCGTGGGACGCTCGTACACGTCTTCCGGCGTGCCGCACTGCTCGATGCGGCCCTCGTTCATGACGGCGAGGCGGTCCGACATGGTCAGGGCCTCGTCCTGGTCGTGGGTGACGAAGACGAAGGTGATGCCGACCTCGCGCTGGATCTGCTTGAGCTCGACCTGCATCCGGCGGCGCAGTTTCAGGTCAAGGGCTGCCAGCGGCTCGTCCAGGAGCAGGACTTGGGGCCGGTTGACCAGGGCGCGGGCGAGGGCCACGCGCTGGCGCTGGCCGCCGGAGAGCGTGGGCGGTTTGCGGCCGGCCAGCTCCCCGAGCTGCACGAGGTCCAGCATCTCGCCGACCCGTCGGCGGATCTCGGCGCGGGGTACGCCGCTGCGCTTGAGGCCGAAGGCCACGTTGTCGGCGAGCGAGAGGTGGTCGAAGAGGGCATAGCTCTGGAAGACGGTGTTGACGTTGCGCTTGTTGGGCGGCAGGCCCGTGACGTCCTCGCCGTCGAGCAGGACGCTGCCCTCCGTGGGGTCGACGAAGCCTCCGGTCATGCGCAGCAGCGTGGTCTTTCCGCAGCCGGAGGGGCCGAGGAGGGAGAAGAACTCGCCCGGGGCGATGTCGAGGCTGACGTCGTGGACGGCGTAGGTGTCCGTGGTGCGGTACCGCTTGGCGACGTGGTCGAGCCGGACGGCAGGGTGCGGGTTCGGGTGCGGGTTCGGGTGGTGCATCGATGTCACTTCCCCGGGAGCAGATCGAGGCCGCCTCGGCGGCCGAAGAGGCGCGGGATGGAGAGCGCGAAGGCGATGAGGGCGATGGACCCGACGAGCATCAGGGTTCCGACGGCGTTGATGGTGGGCTGGACGCCGAACCTGATCGCCGAGTAGATGCGGACGGAGAGCGGTTGCGGGTCGACGCCGGTGGTGAAGTAGGCGAGGACGAAGTCGTCGAAGACCAGCGCGAAGATCAGTACCCCGGACGCGAGGATGCCGGGCAGCAGCGCGGGCAGGGTCACCAGGCGCAGGGCCTGTCCGCGGGTGGCGCCGAGGTCCATCGCCGCCTCCTCGACCTCCGGGTTCAGGGCGGCGATGCGGGAGCGCAGGATGACCGTGACGTAGGAGATGGAGAAGGTGACCTCGGCGAGCATCACGGTGGTGGTGGACAGGGTGATGCCGAGACCCTTGAAGAGCATCATCGACGCGACACCGGTGACGATCTCCGGGGTGACCAGCGGTACGAGCATGACCAGGCCGGCGAAGGAGCCGAGGCGGCCACGGCCGCGGACCAGGCCCAGGGCGAGGGTCACGCCGAGGACGAGCGAGACGGCCATCGCGACCAGGGACACCCGCAGGCTCATGCCGAACGAGCCGACGAGCACGTCGTCGCGGAGGAACGCGCGGTACCAGCGCAGGCTCACCCCGTCGAAGACGGTCAGGGACTTCTGCGCGTTGAAGGAGAACAGGACGACGACGCCGACGGGGAGGTAGAGCAGCGCGAAGAAGACCGCGGTGACGGCGATGGCGAAGCGGGGCCGGCGGTCGGCTCCGCGGCGCCGCTTCCCGCGCGGCGTACGAGGTGACGGCACCGGTGACGGGTCTGGTGACGGTGAAGGTGAAGGTGCCGTACGGGGAACGGGGCGCGGGCTCATCGGACCGCCTCCGCCTCGTCCTTGCGGGTGCGCCTCAGGTAGCCGAGCATCCCGAGGAGCAGGACCGCCATCAGCAGGATGGTCAGGGCCGAGCCGAGCGGCCAGTTCTGGCCCTGGAAGAACTTGTCCTGGATCAGGTTGCCGATCATGATCTGGTCGGGGCCTCCCATGAGCTGGGCGCTGACGAAGTCGCCCATGGCGGGCAGGAAGACGAGGACGCAGCCGGCGGCCGCGCCCTGGCGGGTGGCGGGCACGGTGACGAAGAGGAAGGTCCTCAAGGGGCCGCCGTAGAGGTCGCGTCCGGCCTCGATGAGCGAGGTGTCCATGCGCTCCATGGCCGCGTACAACGGGATGATCATGAAGACGACGAAGCCGTACACGAGTCCGGCGATGACCCCCGGGGCGGTCTGGAGGATCTTGGTGTCGCCGTCGGCGAGGCCGATCGCGCGCAGGGCCTTCAGCACCGGCCCGTCGTCGGAGAGCACCACGGACCAGCCGTACATCCGTACCAGGTAGTTGGCGAAGAACGGGACGACGATCGCGGCGATCAGCAGGCTCTTGAAGCGGCCGCCGCGCAGGGCGATGGCGTAGGCGACGGGGTAGGCCACGGCCAGGCAGATGAGGCAGGTGATCAGCGCGTAGCCGAGCGAGCGGAGCAGGACGGTGCGGTAGGCCGGATCGGCGAGCGCGGCGAAGTTCTCGAAGTTGAGCCCGAAGCGCGGGTTTCCGAGCGGGTCGGTGGTGCCCAGGGAGAGCGTGGCCACCAGGAGCAGGGAGGCGAGGAGGAACCCGGTCATCCACAGGGTGCCGGGGAGCATGAACCAGGTCCACAGCCGCGCCTCCTTCCCGGCCCGTCCCCTGCGCGGCGGACGGGGCGCGAGGGATCGGTCCCGCGGACCCGGGAGATCAGGTCGTGGCATGTCAGCCGGCCTTCACATCGGTCCAGGCGGCGTCGCGGTGCTGCTCGCCCTTCGCCGTGCCGTTGCGGAAGTAGAGGTCGTCCTTGAGGTCGGCCGCCGTCACCTGGCACTGGGGGAACGGCTCCACGAGCGCGGTGTAGGTGTCCTCGCTGCCGCGGACCGGCATGGGGTAGCCGATGTACTCGATGTTCTTCTTCACGTTCTCGGGGCGGAGCATGTAGTCGATGAAGAGCATCGCGGTTCCGGGGTGCTGCGCGTTGGCGGGGATCGCGTAGCAGTCGGAGTTGAGGGGGGCGCCCTCACGGGCGACCTCGAAGCCGAAGACGGCGGGATCCTCGGCCTGGGCGAGCATGGCGGCCATGTCCCCGCTCCACGCCTGTGTCATGTCGGCGTTGCCGTTGAGCAGGTTGTTGTAGCTGTCGCTGGAGAAGCCGCGCAGGCGGGGGCGGAGCGAGCGCAGGGTGTCGGTGACGCGCGCGAGGTCGTCCTGGTCGTCGGTGGTGAGGCCGAGGCCGAGCTTGAGCGCGCCCATGCCGAGCACCTCGTCGCGGTCGTCGAGCACGAAGACCTTGCCCTTGGCCTGTTCGTTCCACAGGTCGTCCCAGGAACCGGTCAGGTCACCGAGCCGGTCGCGGCGCCAGCCGATGCCGGTCTTGTACATGGTGAAGGGCACGGTGTGCCGGGAGCGGGGGTCGTACCAGGGGTCGGCGAAGTAGTCGTAGCCGGCGAACACGGCCTCGGCGTTCTTCAGCCGGGTGTGGTCGATGGCCCGCAGCTTCCCGCCGGCGGCGAGGCGCTGGGACCATTTCGCCGTGGGGAAGATGATGTCGTACTGGTTCCCGGAGTTGAGCTTGGCGGCCATGCCTTCCATCGAGTCGAAGTTCGACTGGACGACCTTGACGCCGTACTCCTTCTCGAAGCCTTCGAAGACGGCCGGGTCGACGAAGTCGGCCCAGTTGAAGTAGACGAGGTCGCCGTCGACCTTGACGTCGATCGGCGTCTGCGCGGTCGCTCGTCCGGCCGGGTCGTCACCGGAGGCGAACCCGCAGCCGGCCGCCGTGAGGCCGAGTGCGGCGGCGGTGCCGGCGCGGAGGAGGGAGCGTCTGGACAGGGAGCGTGCCTCGGGGGACATGCGGGGTCCTCTCCGTAGGGGGCCTGGGTAACAAAGGGAGACTCGGGCTCGGTTCAGTGCTCGGCGCCGGCCGGGCCGGGATCCGCGACGGCGTCCAGGTCCGCCCGGATGCGGCCGGCGAACCAGCCGACCGCCGCCTCGCGGCGGGACAGCGGGCCGGGCTCGAAGCCGGGGGTGGAGAGCCCCTGCTGCACGCGGGCGACCAGCTCGACGTCCTCGTCGTTGGTGATCCAGCCGATGTGGATGTTCAGGCGGCGGGCGATGCGGGTGCGCAGGCTCGTGCCGCGCCGGGTGTAGAACGCGCCGGGGACGGCGACCCGGTCCACCGCCGTCGGGATCGCGGTCCAGGCCAGGACGTGGTCGGGGTAGAAGTCGATGAGGGTGTTCGGGTAGATGACCGCGTACCGCCAGACCCGCCGGTCGGCTTCGGTGAGGCCGGGCATGGGTGCGGCGATGCGCTGGTAGAGGCGTTCGGCCCAGTTCGAGGACGGCTTGTCCCGCAGGGGCGAGGCGAACAGGGCGTAGGACTCCTGGATCTCGCAGGTGTAGCCCTGGTAGTCGAGCAGCCGCATCAGCCCCGGGTGGGCCACCGGTACGTGGTAGCCCTCCAGGTAATTGTCGACCGTCACCTTCCAGTTGGCCTCCTGTACCTCGGCCGCGGCCAGGTCGTGGATCCGGGCGCGGCCGACCGGTACCAGGCCGGCCCCGGCGTAGTGGCCCACGGCCCCGGCGAGCCCGGCGCATTGCTGGGCCAGGGGCACGGCGTCGGGGTCGAGGTTGACGAACACGAACCCGAGGAAGGATTCGACGCGGGCCGGGAGCAGGCCGAGCGCGGGCTTGTCCAGGCAGGGGATCTGCCGCGCCTCCGGGGCTCCGACCAGGCTTCCGTCGAGGCGGTAGGTCCAGCCGTGGTAGGGGCAGCGGATCGCTTTGCCGGCCGGTTCGGGGGCGGTGACCAGGCGCGTTCCGCGGTGGCGGCACACGTTGAGGTGGGCGGCGAGGGCGCCGTCCTCGGTGCGGACGACGAGTACCTCGCGGCCCGCGACGGTGGCGGCGAGCCGGGCGCCCGGGTTCGGCAGGTCGGACTCGTGGCAGACGAGCTGCCAGGACTTGGCGAAGACGTGCCGGATCTCCTCGGCGGCGACATCGGGATCGGTGTAGTGGCGGGCTGACAGGGCGGGCCCGGGAACGTGCGGGACCGGCTGGTCGGCCGGGGGCTTCTCGGGGGCTCTGGAGTGCATCGGGTGACTCCTCCGTACCGGCGGTGCGGCGATCGGTCTCGGCGAGGGGCAGCGAGACGACCCGGCGGCGGGCAGCGGGCCGGGGCGGACGCCGAGGCCTTGCTGACCGATTGGACAGTCAGATTGCTGGCTGATTTCCGCTGGGTCAAGACTTGTACGCTGACCGATCGGTCAGCTAGCGTAATTCTCGTCGCCGCACCGGAGTTCACCCTCTTCTGAGCCTTTTGTCCGGCCGGATGCAGCCCCGCCGCCCTGGCATCCGCCCGGGCTCGCACTCCCTCTCCTCCCCCTCCCTCTCCATCTCCCGCCGCGCGCCATCGGCGTCCCTGCGGTGAGCCCCGGGCATCCCCGCACCGCCCCCGGCTCCCGGCACGGCCCGGTCGCCACGGCGCCCCCACTCCTCCCGGAGGCACGCATGAGCGGTCGTCGGCGTCTGGACTGGCTCGGGCTCACCCCCGAACCGGAGCGGGAACTGCCCGCTGCGGTCGCCGCCCTGCGCGCTTCCTCACCCACCGAGCCCGATCCTCCACCCGCTCCCCCACCCGTTCCCCCACCCAGTCCCCCACCCGCACCGCCGCCCGAGCTGGTCGCCTCCGAGCGACGCCGCCTGGAGCGCCTGATCCTGCGGGGCAGCCGGCGCGACTGGCTGCGCTACCTGGCCGAGGTCGCCGCACTGGTGACCGCCGTGGCCGGCGGCCACGGGCAGGGCGACCGCGCGGCCGCCCTGCTCGCCGGCGAGGTGGTCCTCGACCACCACCGCATGCTCATCGGCCTCCCGGGAACGGGATACGCCCGCACCGCCGGGGACCGCACCGCGCTCGAGAGCGCCGTACGGACCCTGCGCGCCAACCCCCGGACAGGAAGCAGCCGATGACCACCATCCGATTCCCGACGGGGCGGCCACCCGGCTCCGTGCTCGGCGCCGTGCCGGGCACGGCGGAAGACGTCGAGGCGTACCTCGCCACCGGCGGCTACGCCGACGCCACCGGCCCGGACGAACTGCTGCGCCACCTCGCCGCATCCGGTCTGCGCGGGCGCGGCGGGGCCGGCTTCCCGGCCGCCGTCAAGCTGCGTGCCGTCCGCGAGGGCGGCGGCGTCCCGGTGGTGGTGGCGAACGGCGAGGAGGGCGAGCCCGGTTCGGTCAAGGACCGCTGGCTGCTGCGGGCCAGGCCCCATCTGGTCCTCGACGGCCTCGCCCGCGCCGCCGCGGTCACCGGCGCCGTACGCGGCTACGTCTACCTCTCGGACCCGGTGGCCGCCGACCGCGTCCGCCGGGCCCTCTCCGAACGGGAACCGTGCCTGCCCGTCGAAGTCGTCGTGACCGCCCACACCTACGTCGCCGGGGAGGAGAGCGCGGTGGTCCGCCGGATCGACGGCGGGCCGGCCCTGCCCACGGCCAAGCCGCCCCGCCCCTTCGAGCGCGGTGTCGGCGGTGCGCCGACCCTGGTCTCCAACGTCGAGACGCTCGCCCGCATCGCCCTCACCGCCACCCGTCCCGGCCTGCGGCAGCCGATCGCCCGCTCCACCCTGGTCACCCTGTCCGGCGGGAGCGCGACCCCCGTCCTCACCGAGGTCCCCTACGGAGTCCCCCTGCGCGCGCTGGCCGCCGAGCTCGGCGTTCCGGACGCGGCCGGGGCCCTGATGGGCGGCCTGTTCGGCGGACTCGTCGACGCCCGCGCCCTGGACCTCCCCCTCGAACCCGGCGCGCTCGCGGCGGCGGACACGGCACTGGGCTGCGGAGCGATCCGCTTCCTCGCCGCCGGGGCCTGCCCGGTGGGCACCGCCGCCGACGCGGTCGGCCACCTCGCGGCGGAGAGCGCGCGGCAGTGCGGGGTCTGCGTCTCGGGCACCGCGGCCGTCCGCGACGCCGTGTACGCCCTCGCCTCGGGGACCGCCGGCCCCGACACCCTCACCCACCTGGACCGGTGGTCGCGCGGCCTGCCCGGGCGCGGCGCGTGCGGCCTGCTCGACGCCGCCGCGGGCCTGGCCCGCAGCCTCCTGCGCGCCTTCCCCGAACTCGTCCGCTCCCACCTGCACGCACCCTGTCCCGGCTGCGCCACCGCCTCCTCGCCCGCGGGCGGTCACGGGAGCCGCCTCGCCGTGGCCGTACCGGACGTCGCCGACGCGGCCGACGCGGCCGACGACCGGACCGGAGCCCGCCTGCCCGCCCTGAAGGGAACACCGTGAAACTCCTGCTGGACTCCACCCGCTGCCAGGGCTACGGACTGTGCCAGGAACACGCACCCCACCTGGTCGAACTCGACGAGTGGGGCTACGCGAAGGTCCTCTCCGTCACCGTCCCGCCCGGCGCCGAGGAAGCGGCGCGCGCCTGCGCCGAGAGCTGCCCCAACTCCGCGCTCCGAGTGGAGAAGTGACATGGAACGTGATCTGAGCGCTCTCTTCGACCCCCGCTCGGTCGCCGTGGTCGGCGCCAGCGACGACCCGGCGAAGTACGGCCACGCGGTGGCCTCGCAGGCCCTGCGCGCCGACGGGCGGCGCCCGGTGCACCTGGTGAACCGGCGCGGCGGCACCGTCCTCGGCAGACGGGCGGCCCCGTCCCTCACCGCGATCGGCGAACCCGTCGAACTGGTGGTGATCTCGGTCCCCGGCAGCGGCTTCGAGGCCGCCGTGGAAGAGGCCCTGGCCTGCGGGGCGAAGGCGATCGTCGGCATCACCGCGGGCTTCGCCGAGGCCGGCCCGGCGGGAGCGGCCCGCCAGCGCGCGGTCGTCGCCCGGGTCCGGGCGGCCGGAGCCGTGCTCGTCGGACCCAACTGTCTGGGCATCGCCGACAACACGACCGAGCTGTACCTCGCCTCGGACCGTTTCGCACCCGGCGGCGTCGCCCTGCTGAGCCAGAGCGGCAACCTCGCACTCGAACTCCAGCTCCGCGGAACTCCGCACGGGCTGGGCTTCTCCCGGTTCGTCTCCCTCGGCAACCAGGCCGACGTCACCCTCGTCGACCTCGTCGAGGACTGCGCCCGCCACGAGGCCACCACCGCGATCGCCGTGTACGCCGAGGACTTCGGCGACGGCAGGGCCTTCGCCGGGGCCGCCGCCGCGGCGGGCAAACCGGTGGTCCTGCTCACCGCCGGGCGCGGCTCCGCCTCGGCCCGCAGCGCCCGGTCGCACACCGGGGCGCTCACCACCTCGGCCGATGTCGTGGCCGCCGCCTGCCGCGACGCGGGGGTGGAACTCGTGCGCACGCCGCGGGAGATGACCGTCGTCCTGGCCGCCGTGAGCAGCCGCCCCGGGGCTCGTACGGGAGGAAGGCGGACCGCGGTCTTCACCGACGGCGGCGGCCACGGGGCGATCGCGGCGGACGCCGCCGAGGACGCCGGGCTGGAGGTGCCGGAGCTCGCCGAGGCGACCCAGGCAGGACTGCGCACCGTGTTGTGGCAGCAGTCGGCGGTCGCCAATCCGGTCGACCTGGCGGGGAGGGGCGAGCAGGAGCCCCTGTCGTACGCCGACACGGTCGGGCACCTGCTCGCCGCCGACGAGGTCGACGCCGTCCTGATGACGGGGTACTTCGGCGGGTACGCGGCGTCCGAGGGCGGCCTGGGCGGCGGGCAGGCGGGCGGCTCCTCGCTCGCGGAGGGCGAGACCCGGGCCGCCGAGAAGATCGTCGCGCACGTCGCGGGATCGGCGAAGCCCCTGGTGGTGCAGTCGATGTATCCGGGGTCGCCGAGCTGCCGGATCCTGGCCGGGGCCGGGATACCGGTGTTCGCCGCCACCGAGGACGCCGCCCGCGCGCTGTCGGCGATGGCCGGCCGCGCGGCGGGTTCCGCACCGGGGCTCCCCTCGCCGCCCGCCGCCGCAGCGCCGCTGCGGGATGTGGGGTACCACGGGGTACGCGCACTGCTCGGCGCCGCCGGAGTGCCGTTCCCGGCCGCCCGTGAGGTCACCGACGAGGCCGGAGTGCTGGCCGCGGCCGGGGAGTTCGAGGGCCCGTACGTGCTGAAGGCCCTGCACCTCCTGCACAAGTCCGATGCGGGTGGCGTGGCGCTGCGCCTCGCGGACCGGGACGCGCTCCTCGCCGCCTACCGGGACATGCGCGCCCGGCTCGGCGCCGGCTCGTACTCGGTCGAGGCGATGGCGGACCTCTCGGACGGCATCGAGCTGATCGTGGGCGTGAACCGCGACCCCCGCTTCGGACCGGTGGCCATGGTCGGGCTCGGCGGGGTCCTCACCGAGACCCTGCGCGACGTGGCCTTCGCGCTGGCTCCCGTACCGGCGCGGCGGGCCGAGGAGCTGCTGCGGGGGCTGCGGACCGCCGCCCTGCTCGCTGGTGTCCGCGGCAGGCCGGCCGTGGACGTGGCCGCCGCGGCGGCCGTGATCGAACGGATCACGACGGTGGCCGCCGCGCATCCGGAGATCGCGGAGCTGGAGGTCAACCCCTTGCTGGTCCGCCCGGACGGCGCCCTGGCGCTGGACGCACGAGCCGTCCTGGTCTGACCCCGTACCGCCCTCCCTCACCCCAAGTCCCCCCTTCCTCACGACCCTTCCACCCACGGAGCACGCCTTGGACTTCCGCTACACGCCCGAGCAGGCCGACCTCAAGGCCCGCGCCGCCGCCTACGCACACCTCCTGATGGGGTACGAGGACCAGTCCGAGCAAGCGGGCGGCCCGCTGCCCGCCGCGACGGTCCGCGAACTGACCCGCGCCGCCATGGACGCCGGCGTCTACGCGATCAACATGCCCGCCGCCTGGGGCGGGGCCGGCCTGTCCCTGCTGGACCAGGTCATCGTCGAGGAGGAGTTCGGCAAGGTCACCAACTGTCTCTGGGACATCCCCTGGCGGCCCGCGAACGTCCTCGCCCACGGCACGGAGGCGCAGCGCGAGAAGTACCTCCTCCCCGTCATCCGGGGCGAGCGGTTCGACGCGTTCGCGGTCACCGAACCCGGGGCCGGCTCGGACCCCGGCTCGTGCACGAGCACCGCGACCCGCACCGGGGGCGGCTGGCTGCTGAACGGCGAGAAGTGGTTCGTCACCTGCGGTGACATCGCCGACTTCCTGCTGGTGCAGGCCGATGCGGGCCCGGAGCGGGCCGCGACCCTGTTCTTCGTGGACAAGGGGGCGGCGGGCGTCGAGATGACCCGGGTCCCCCGGTTCATGCACTCCGCGGTGAACGGGCATCCCGAGTTCACCTTCACCGACGTCTTCGTCGCCGACGAGGACGTGCTCGGCGGTGTCGGCAACGGCTACGAGCTGACGAAGGAGTGGTTCACCGACGAGCGGCTGATGATCGCGGCCCGGACCGTCGGTGCGGCCGAGCGGGCCCTGGAACTCGCCCGCGACTGGGCGGTCGGGCGCCGCCAGTTCGGGTCCCCCATCGCCGACTTCCAGCTGATCCAGGGCATGCTCGCCGACTGCGCCGTGGACATCGCCGTCAACCGCGCCTACACCCACCAGGTCGCCTGGGAAGCCGACCGGCCGCACACCGACCCCAAGACCCTGCACGCCAAGGCGTCCACGGCCAAGCTCGCCGCGAGCGAGGCCGCGGGACGGGTCATCGACCGGTGCGTGCAGATCTTCGGCGGCCGCGGCTACGACCGCTCGTACCCCGTCGAGCGGATGTACCGGGAACTGCGCGTCGACCGGATCTGGGAGGGCACCTCCGAGATCCAGCGCCTGATCATCGCGAACGAACTCGTCAAACGGGGTACGCGGGCACTCGCGCTGCCCGGCCGCACCTGACGGGCCCCCTTCACCGCCACCGCCACCACCTGCCCCTCCACCACGATCACGAGGACGAACACCCCATGGACTTCCGCCTCACCGCCCGTCAGGAAGAGCTCCGCGACTCGGCGCGCGCCCTCACCGGGTTCATCACGAAGTACGAGCTCGACTGCGAGGAGAACAACGGCCTGCCCCCGCAGGCCCACACCGAGATCCGCGACGCCGTCCTCGACAGCGGCCTCCAGGCCGTCAACATGCCCGTGGAATGGGGCGGCGCCGGCCTGAGCATCCTGGAGCAGGTCACCGTCCAGGCCGAACTGGGACGGCTCACCGGCGCCCTGTGGGACATGGTGTGGCGTCCGGCCAACGCCCTGTCCTTCTGCACGCCGGAGCAGCGCGAGCGGTACCTCGTCCCGGTGATCCGGGGACAGCGCCGCGACTGCTACGCGGTCAGCGAGCCCGAGGCCGGCTCCGACCCGCAGAGCCTGCGGACCACGGCGACGCGGGCCGGGGACGGCGGCTGGGTGCTGAACGGCGAGAAGTGGTTCGTCACCGTGGGCGACCACGCCGACTTCATGATCGTGCTCGCGGCCGCCGGGGAGGAGCGGGCACCGACCCTGTTCCTCGTCGACAAGGACACCCCGGGCATCGAGATGACCCGGGTGCCGCGCTGGATGCACACCTTCGTCTACGAGCACCCCGAGTTCACCTTCACCGATGTCCGGCTGCCCGCGGACGCCGTGCTCGGGGAGGTGGGCACCGGCTACGACATCACCCGTTCCTGGTTCACCGAGGAACGGCTGATGATCGCCGCGCGCACGATCGGAGCGGCGGAGCGGGCCCTGGAACTCGCCCGGGACTGGGCGGTCGAGCGGCGCCAGTTCGGCTCCCCCATCGCCGACTTCCAGCTGATCCAGGGCATGCTCGCCGACTGCGCCGTCGACATCGCCGTCAACCGCGCCTACACCCACCAGGTCGCCTGGGAGGTCGACGAGGGCGCCCTCGACCGCAAGACGCTGCACGCGAAGGCGGCCATCGCCAAGCTGTCGGCGAGCGAGGCGTCGGGCCGGGTCGTCGACCGCTGCCTGCAGATCTTCGGCGGCCGCGGCTACGACCGCTCGTACCCCGTCGAACGGCTCTACCGCGAACTGCGCGTCGACCGGATCTGGGAGGGCACCTCCGAGATCCAGCGCCTGATCATCGCGGGCGAACTCGTCAAGCGCGGCACGGGCGTGCTGCGGATGCCGTCGGCCGGGTGACCTCCGCGGGCGAGGCATCCGACGGATCCGCCGCATCCACCGCATACGCAGCGTCCGAAGGGGGAGGCCGATGACCGATGTCGAACGCGTCGGGATCGTGGGGTGCGGCCTGATGGGCTCCGGCATCGCCGAGGTCTGTGCCCGCGCCGGACGCGACGTGGTGGTCGTGGAGACGAGCCGGGCGGCCGCGGACGCCGGCCTGGAGCGGATCACCCGTTCCCTGGCCCGGGCCGCGGCCGCCGGGAAGCTGACCGACGCCGAACGTGAGGCGGCGGCGGGCCGGATCGCGATGACCACGGACATGGAGGCGATGGCGGACCGGGACCTCGTGATCGAGGCGGTGGCCGAGGACGAGCGGGCGAAGCTGGAGGTCTTCGCCCGGCTCGACCGGACCGTCGGGCGCCGGGACGCGGTGCTCGCGACGAACACCTCCTCCATCCCGGTCATCCGGCTGGCGGCGGCCACGTCGCGGCCCGGGCAGGTCGTCGGCCTCCACTTCTTCCAGCCCGTCCCGGTGCTCGCCCTGGTGGAACTGGTGCCCTCCCTGCTCACCTCCCCGGAAACCCTCCGGCGCGCACGGGAGTTCGCCTCCGGCGTGCTCGGCAAGCAGGTCGTCCACGCCGAGGACCGGGCCGGGTTCGTGGTGAACGCGCTCCTCGTTCCGTACCTGCTGGCCGCCGTACGGATGGCCGCGGCGCGGACCGCGTCGGCCGAGGACATCGACCGGGCCATGACCCTGGGGTGCGCGCACCCGCTCGGTCCGCTGGCCCTGGCCGATCTCATCGGGCTGGACACCGTCCAGGCCATCGCCCGGTCGATGTACGCGGAGTACCGGGAGCCGCTGTACGCCCCGCCGCCGCTGCTGGCCCGGATGGTGGACGCGGGCCTGCTCGGCCGCAAGACCGGCCGGGGGTTCCACACCTATTCCTGACCGCGGTGTCCCGGCGGCCCGGGACCGCCCGGATCCCCCATGCGCGAGGATGGGGGTTCGGCGGGCCGGGCCGCCGGGGCCTTCCGCCCACCCACGCACCCGATCCGACGGGTGCCGACACGGGGAGCAGCCAACGTGACCAAGGCCGAGCGCGCACTCGAAACGCGGGAGCGAATCCTTAACGCGGCGTGCGAAGTGATCGCCGACATCGGTTTCGAGCACGTCAGCATGCGCAAGGTCGCCGAGCACGCCGGTGTCTCGAAGGCCCTGCTCCACTACCACTTCGACACCCGCGAGAAGCTCTTCGCCGAGGCGATGACGCACTCCTTCGCCAAGACCGGCACGGACACCGGCAGCGAGGACGATTCGCTCCCGGCCGCCGTCGTCCTGGCCCGGATCGTACGGAGCATGCTGCCCACGGACGCCGAGCTCCGCCAGGACTGGAAGCTCTGGCAGGAGCTGTGGGTGCGCGCCCTGCGCGACGGCACGGCCCGGGACCTCGCCGTCGACCTGTACGACCAGCTGCACGCGTGGGTGGCCGGGGTCGTGGAACGGGGCATCGCTTCCGGCGAGTTCACCGACTGCGACGTCACCGAGGTGGGCACGCTGGTGCTGGCGCTGTGCGACGGCCTCGGCAACCGTCTGATGCTGGAGGACCCCCGCATCGACCTCGCCACGGCCCAGTCGACGATCTGGCGGGCGATCGCGCCGGCCCTCGGGATCGCCCCGGTCTTCCCCGAGGTCGCGCCGGAGGTTTCACCGGCGGCCTGAGAGGTCGCGCCGGAGGTTTCCCCCGGCCGTCCGACCGCGCGGCCCGTACCGGTCCTTCACCGGCCGCGCGGCCATCCCGTACGCCTCCGGGAGCCGCGCGGGGCGCGCCCGGACGGCAGGGGTGCGGCCAGGCCGAAGACGACGGTGATCCGGGCGCCGCCGCGGGAGCCGCGGGCGATGCGCACCGAGCCGCCGGTGACGGACCCGGCCCTGTGGGCGATGTCCAGGCCGAGGCCCGAGGAACCGGTGCTGCTTCCGCGGGAGAGTGCCTGGTCCGGTTCGGGGATGCCGGGACCCTCGTCCTCCACGACCAGCTCCACGGCCTGGGCGGTACGGGCGACGCGCACGGCGAACGCGGTGCCGGGCGGGGTGTGCCGGAAGACGTTGCCGATGAGCGCGTCCACCACGGCGGCGACATCGTCTTCGGAGAGGCCGACGGCCGCGGGCTCCTGGGTGAGGTCGAGGGAGCAGGGACGGTTCTGCTGCTCCGCCAGGACCGCCCAGAAGGCGGTCCGGTGGCGCACGACGTCCGCCGCCTCGCAGCGAGGGCCGGCCGGTCCCGGGTTCGTGGCGTGGTGTGCCGTGCCCGTCTCCGGGCCGAGCATGCCCTGACCCATCGGGCCCACGGCGAGCGGGGTGCGGGCCGCGGTGATGATGGCCCGGAGTTCCGTTTCCAGGGCGCACACGGCGGCCTCGACCCTGGCCGACTCCGGTGAGCCGGCCATGCGTTCCGTGGCCAGGTGCAGGGCGGTCAGCGGGGTGCGCAGCCGGTGGGACAGGTCGGCGACCAGTTCGCGTTCGACGGCGAGCAGTTCGGTCATCCGGTGGGCCATGGTGTTGAAGGCGATGCCGGCCTCGCGCAGTTCCCTGGGTCCCATGGGGTCCACGCGGGCGTCCAGATTGCCCCGGCCCAGGGCCTGGGAGGCGTGGGCGAGCCTCTTGGAGGACCTGACGACCTTCGCGCCGAGCCGGTCGGCGACCAGGACGGAACCGCCGACCAGTCCCACCGCGAGGAGGAGCATGACCGTCCAGGAGGCCGTGACCCCGCGGGTCAGCTCCTCTTCGGGGACGAAGTTCTCGATGACGGCGACCTGGTCCCCGGGCAGCACCACCGGCTGGAGGCAGATCCATCCGCCGGGCATCCGCTGGGAGATGGACTCGCGGCCCTGCTGGGCCCGTTCGAGCAGGGCCGCCGGGGCCCGGGAGGCGCCGAGGGCGGGTTCGTCCGGCAGGTGGACGACCACGTACTCGGCCGCGTCCAGGCTGGCGGCGGATTCCCGCAGGGCGGACGGATCCGTGGTCAGGGCCAGTACGGGGGCCAGGGCGGCGGCCCGCTGCTCGGCCGCGGTGACGCTCTGCTCCTTGACGAGCGACATCACCAGGGCGGCCAGCGGTATGAGGAAGGAGAGGGCGACCATCGAGGTGACGGCGAGCGCCACTCCGGCGAGTGAGCGTCTCACCGCGGCGCCACCAGCTTGATGCCGACGCCGCGGACGGTCAGCAGGTAGCGCGGGGCCGCCGCGCGTTCGCCGAGCTTGCGGCGCAGCGAGGACAGGTGCACGTCGACGGTCTGGTCGTCGACGTAGGGTTCGCGCCAGACCTCGGTCAGCAGCCGCCGTTTGGAGACGACCTGGCCGGTGTGGTGGGCGAGGAAGGCCAGGAGGTCGAACTCGCGGCGGGTGAGCCGCAGCTCGACGCCGGACAGGTGCGCGGTGCGCGCCCCGGGGTCCACCGCGAGCTCGCCCACGGTGGTGGGGCGCAGCGGTTCGGCCGCCGGCGCCGGCCGCGCACCCCGGGCGCCGTGCACGGCATGGGCGGGCGGCAGGTGGTGGGTGCGCCGCAGGACGGCGGAGAGGCGTGCGATGAGCTGTCCCCCGGAGAAGGGTTTGACCAGGTAGTCGTCGGCGCCCGCGTTGAGGAGCCGGATGATTTCGGCTTCGTCGTCGCGGGCGGTGGCCACCAGGACGGGTACGGAGGAGATGCCCCGGATCATGCGCAGTGCGTCTCCTCCGTCCAGATCGGGCAGCCCCAGGTCGAGGACCACCGCGTCGACGGGCGACTGCGTGACCTCGCGCAGGGCGCCGAAACCGTCGCCCGCGCTGCGTACGGCATAGCCGTGCTCCGCCAGGACTTCGATGAGTGACTGGCGGATGCTGGGGTCGTCTTCGACGACCAGGACGCTCGGCATGGGCACACCTTAGGTGAACGCTCGTTCCTATCGGGCGCCGAAGGCCGGGCCCTCGTCGGTGACGTGCAGGTGGACGGGGCGGTCGGAGACCGGAATGGTGCAGCCCTCCTGCGTGCTGCAGCTCGCGTACCCGAGCAGGACGGTCGCGTCCCCGTTGCCGTCCAGGCGGACGGGCAGGGTGGTGGTGACCGGGCCGTCCGGGTAGACGGGGACCGGGGCGTCGACGCCGGGCACGCTGATCGTCCGTACGTCCGCCGCGGCCGTCAGCTTCCCGTCGGCCCGCAGGACGCCGGTGACGTCCAGGGAGGTCGGCCGGCCGACGCCCTCGATTCCGGTGGCGGGCAGATCGGTGCTGTAGAGGTGGAACCCCTTCTCCTCGGGGGTGAAGACCGCGGTCAAGGTGCCTCGCGGCGGCTGCCAGTCGGAGACCGACAGCGTGACGGTGACCCCGTTCTCGGTGAAGCTCGTCGTGGGCGCGGAGCGGGTCGCTGAGCCGGTCTCGGCGGGCTGCCCGCCGCATGCCGCGAGGGAGGCCAGGGAGAAGAGGGTGAGCAGGGCGGCGGCGACGCCGGCCTTGCGGGAGTCCCTCGCGTACGGGGAAGCGTTCATCGGCTGTGCCTTCGTCAGGAAAGGAGTGGGGAATGGGGGGCGGCTCTAGACGGCGGTGGTGAACGCCGCGCTCCACAACTGGAGCCGGTAGACCAGGTCGTTCCACACGCCGGAGGCCAGCAGCACGCCGACGAGGACGAGCAGGCCGCCGCCGGTCCGCAGGACCCACTGGTAGTGCCGTTTGACCAGGCCGAAGGCGCTCAGGGCCCGACGGAAGGCCAGGGCGGCGAGGAGGAAGGGCAGGCCCAGCCCGAGGCAGTAGGCCGCCATCAGCAGGGCGCCGCGGGCCGCGCTGGCCTCGCTCCAGGCGAGCGCCTGTACGGCGGCCAGCGTCGGGCCGATGCACGGGGTCCAGCCGACCGCGAACACCGCCCCCAGCAGCGGCGCGCCCGCCAGGCCGAGCACGGGCCGCCGGTGGCTGCGGAACTCCCGCTGGGTGAAACCCGGCAGGAAGCCCATGAAGGACAGCCCCATCAGCACGGTGAAGACGCCGAGCACCTGGGTGACCACCTGCTGGTGGGCCAGCAGGGTGCGGCCGAAGTACCCGAACAGGGCGCCTCCGGAGACCAGTACGGCCGTGAAACCCAGGACGAACAGCGCCGCGCCGGCCGCCATGCGGCTGCGTTGCCCGCCGCGGGCGTCCGCCAGGTCGGAGACCGACAGGCTGGTCACGTAGCTGAGGTAGCCCGGCACGAGCGGCAGGACGCAGGGCGAGAGGAAGGAGACGAGTCCCGCGAAGAAGGCCACGGGGACGGCCAAGGCCAGCGTGCCGTGGAGGAGGGAGGGGGCTGCTTCGGCAGCGGCGAGCGCCGTCGTGCCGGTGAGCGCCGTCATGCCGGTGAGGGCCGTCATGCCGTCTCCTCCGCGACGCGGACGAGCAAGGGCCTCAGTTCCTCGTCGGTGACCGCTCCCCCGATGCTGACGGCGATCCGGCCGTGGCGATCGATCACCAGCGTCGAGGGGATGGTCTGCGGGTTGAGGAGCGCGGGCGGGAAGCGGAGCAGGAGTTCGCCGGTGGGGTCGTGGAGGCTGGGGAATCCCAGGCCGTGCGCGCGTACGAAGGACTGCGCCGCCGCGCGGTCCCGGTCGCGGATGTTGATCCCGAGGAACCGGACGCCCTGGGTGCGGGTCTGCCCGCTGAGCCGTTCGAGGTCGTCGGCCTCCGCCCGGCAGGGTCCGCACCACGAGCCCCAGACGTTGAGCACGACGACCTCGCCCCGGAACTCGGCGAGGCTGACCGGCTTTCCGTCCAGGTCGGCGCCCGCCAGCGCGGGCGCGTGCGGCCGGACCCCGGAATCCACGACCGCGGCCGCGGACATGGGCCTGACGGCGGCGCTCCCCGGGCCGGGCGCCTCCCCGCCGTCGCCGCCACCGTCGCCGGAGGCGGTGCCCGCAGCGGCGTAGAGGCACCCGGCGAGCGCCACCGCGAGGCCGGCACCGGCCAGGGCGGTGGAGCGCGGAACCGGTCGTCTCATGACGCCCACTGGCGGAGGAAGGAGCCGAGGCCGTCCGGGGTCAGGGCTGGGTTGCCGGTGACGTGCGTGTCGGTGCGCACCGTGCCGGACGGCGAGACGACGACCAGGACGGGCATCTTGTACGTCCCGCCCGAGGGGCTGTACTTGCGCAGGAGCGCGGAGTTGGCGGAGCTGTTGCCGCCGATGTCCACCTTGACCAGGTGGTACGAGGCTCCGAGGAGCGACGCCGTCTGAGGCTGGGCGAACACCTTGTCGGCCGCCTTGCAGTTGCCGCACCAGTTGGCGCCGAAGTCGAGCAGCACCATCCGGCCGTCGGCCTTGGCCGATCGCAGCGCCGCGTCGATCAGCTTCTGTGCGTCGGCCGAACTGTCGTAGCCGGGGCCGGGTATCCGGGCCGCCGGGGCGGGCGCCGCGGAGGTGCGGGAGGGCTTGGGAGCGGGCTTCGCGGGCTGGGCGCGCGAGGGGGTGGGCGAGGCGCCGGCCGGGGTACCGGCCGACGCCGACGGCGGCGCGGACGGCGCGGCGGACGCGGTCGGGGAGGCCTCGGTGGACGCGGACTCCGTTACGGCCGCGAGGCTCTGCGACGCCTGTCCGGCCGCGACCGGCGCGGCGGCACCGGTGGGCTGGGCGGACGGACCGCACGCCGCGGTCAGCCCGGCGGCGACCACGGCCGCGGCCACCAGGGGCAGCCGTACGCCGAGCGGCGCGGCGGAACGCGGCGTGCGGCGGGTGGCACGGGCGGGTCGGAGTATGCGAGAAGTCATGGCGAAGACACCCCAGGGCACGGTTCGGAGTACGGAGGCGCGAAGCGCCTTCCGGAGCGGTGGAGCCGATGGCACGACAGCTTTACGGGTCACCGGGGCAGTGGTGCCCGGGCGCCGAAGGCCGCTCGGCTGAGGCGAGCATAGGACCGCCGGGGGCCGCCGGAACCGGCTGGACGTGATCTTGAGGTTCCCCTAAGGAACAGCTCACCTTCCGCTTCACCGGGGCTCGGGAGATAGGTGTCCACAAGGGGGTGAAACCGGAAAAGGGATCAGTCAGAAGGACGACTCGCGCACGCTGGCCCGCGCCGACGGGGTGATCGTGGCCGTGATCACCGAACGATGGTCCGCGCTGGAGAACGTCACGGTCAGGGTGTCGTCCGCGGTCTGTGAGGTGGCGGCCTTGTATCCCCGCCCGGGTACCGCGGAGATCAGGCACACGCCGCGGTTGCCGTAGCGCACGGTGACCTTGCCGCCCTCCGAGGGGACGGTGTGCAGGCCCAGTCCGCCCCCGCTGCAGTCGACCGTCGGTTTGGGCGCTGTCGTACGGGGCGTCGCCGTCGGGGCCTTCACGGAGGTGGGTGTCGAAGCCGGGGGTGACGGCCGCTCGGTCGCCACGGGAGAACCGCCGGGGGTGGCGCCCGGGGATTGCGGGCTCGGTGACTGCTCCGGCGCCGCCGTCCAGGCCGGCGGCGTCTCGACGACCACGGGGGCGGACCGCGCGACCGGAGGCGTGTGCCTGGTCGACCCGACGACGAACTGGACCGTGCCGAGCACGGCGGTCACGCTGGCGGCCGTGCACGACAGCCATATGAGCAGGTAGCGCGGAATTCGGGGCACGGCCCCATAGTGGCCGACCCGCCCGGCCGCCCGTCACCGCCTCCCCCGTAACGAACCCGGCCCGCGGGTCGGCCCCGTACTGCCCCCGTATGACCCCCGTACGACCCTAGGACGGCCCTGGATGCGCGGGGAACGCAGACGTCCTCCTGACCCGCGTACGGGTCGGAGGACGACGTGTGCCGGGCCCCGTGGGTGCGGGGCGGGTGAAGGTTCTCCTACTTGCCCGTTCCGAAGTTCTGCGTCCACCAGGGGCCGCCGTCGCCCTTGTGGAAACCTATGCCGATCTCCCGGAAGCCGCAGTTGAGGATGTTGGCCTTGTGGCCGGGGCTGTTCATCCACGCCTTCATGACCGCGGCGGCGTCCGCCTGGCCGCGGGCTATGTTCTCGCCCAGGCGGGACCAGCCGTATCCGGCGGCTTCCACGCGGGAGGTCATGGTGGACCCGTCGGGTCCGGTGTGGGACATGACGCCGCTGCGGGCCATGGTGTCGCTGTACGCCCGTGCCGCGGCGCTCAGCTTGGCGTTCGAGGTCAGCGCGCCGCAGCCGGCCGCGGCCCGCTCCTTGTTGACCAGGGCCAGGACCGCGGACTCCACGGCGGAGGAGCCCGAGGAGCCGGAGGAACCCGAGGAGCCGCCCGATCCGCCTGTACCGCCGCCGGTGGTCGCGGTGGGCGTACGGGTGGGCTTGGGCTTGGCGGCCGGGGCCGGGGCCGCGGGGGCCGGGGTGTCCTGCGCCGCCGACTTCGTGGGGGCGGCGGATCCCGTGGAGTCGGTGCCGGGCGCCGCCGACGGCATCGCGCCCGTCTCGGAGGCGGCATCGGCGGCGCGTGCGGGTGCGGAGGGGGTGGAGGGGGTTTCCGCCGCCTGTTCACCACCGGAGACGGCCGCCCGGGACTTCGCCGCGGTGGCCCGTGCGCCGTCGTCGGAGACGGCCCCCGCGACCCCGACCGCCACCACCCCGGCCGCCGCGGTGAGGGACAGCACGATGCGCGTGCGCACCGTCTTCTTCCGTCGCGCCTCGACGCGGGACGGAGTTCCGGGGGTTCTGCTGCGGCTCATGCCTGGGGACCTCTCGGCGGGAAGGGGAGACGGTTCCCCGAGCCTAGGGTGGTGACCAGCGGAAATGGCGATCCGGAGGCGTTCTTCAAGGTCCCTTAAGGAAGCCCGCAGGGTGGGCACAGGAACGGGCCGCTCACCCGGGCGCCCGCGGGTCGCGCACCGCGCGGATGCTCGCGAGACACTGTGCGCGAGACACTTGACAGACGTCCGAAGCCGTACCGGACGGCGCAACGCCTCTGGCTCCCGTTCCGGACTTCGACCAGCATGGGGACAGTGGGACCGGGACCGGGCTGACGAGATGGGCACGCATGCGCGCCACGGAGAGCGACCAGGATTATCCCTTCGCCGTCACGAACACGGCCGCGGCACTCCTGGACGGTGCCGGGACGATCGTCGCCTGGACACCGGCGGCCGAAGCGCTCCTGGATCGCCGGTCCGCGGACGTGTGCGGCCGACCGGCCCGAGAGCTCCTCGCCGACCCGGACCCGGACGCGGGCGGCTGGGAAGCGGTGCTGGCGCAGGGCAGCCACAACCGCCGGGAGGGGTGGCAGGGCCGGGCCACCCTGCGCCACGGCTCGGGGCGGGAGCTGGAGATCGGCTTCCGCGTCATCCCGCTGAACGACGGCACGCCGGGGCTCGCGAGCCGCTTCCTCGTACTCGGCGCGCCCCTGGAGCTGGTCGCCCGGTGGCGGCAGGACCACGCCTTCACCCATGAGCTGTTCCTGCAGGGGCGGGTGGGCCTGGCCGTCTTCGACGCGGACCTGCGCCTGCTGCGGACGAACACGCACCTGCTGCCCTACACCGGAGTGCCCGTCGACCTGAAGGGCCGGCGCCTGGCCGACTTCCTGTGGGCCGAGGACGCGCGGATCATCGACGACCGGCTGCGGGAGGTCCTGCGCGGCGGGAACCCGCTGATCGGGTTCAACACGACCGCGCGCACCCTGGACGACTCCCGAGGGGGGCGGATCGTGACCATCCAGGCGTTCCGGCTCCAGGAACCCGACGGACGGCCGATGGGCGTGGCGGCGGTGTTCACCGATGTCACCGACCACGAGCGATCGCGCGGGCGCCTGGACCTGCTGTACCGCGCGACCGGCGCGCTGGGCGGTTCCCTGTCCGTCCTGCGCACCGTCGAGGACCTGGTCGGCGTACTGGCACCCTCGTTCGGCGACTGCGCCGCGGTGGATCTCGTGGAGACCGTTCTGAGCGGCGGCGAACCACCCGCCGACGGGCATCACCTCCCGCTGCCCCTGATCCGGATGGCCGTCGCCGGATCGGCGGCGGACGCGCTGCGTACGGGTACGACCCGGTTCGCGGCTCCGCTCGCCACGGCCGGCGCCCACCCGGCGGCGACCGGGGCGGGAGGGCCCGAACCGGCCGCGACCGGGGCCCGGGAATGCCGCGGAGAGCTGGTCACGCTCCTCGGAGCGGCACCTGAGGGACCAGGGAGCGACCCGCCGACGTGGGCCACCGCCGTCCCGGGTGCGCACTCGGCGATGACGGCGCCGCTGTGTGCACGCGGCATCGGGTTCGGCCGGATCACGCTCTGGCGCACGGG
Source organism: Streptomyces sp. GL_141 (assembly GCF_057834385.1). Taxonomy (NCBI): domain Bacteria; kingdom Bacillati; phylum Actinomycetota; class Actinomycetes; order Kitasatosporales; family Streptomycetaceae; genus Streptomyces; species Streptomyces sp. GL_141. Next base: position 8,170,464 of record NZ_CM174402.1, on the reverse strand, counting down.
GGACGCTCCCCCGCTGGAGGCCGACGACCTGGCGCTCCTGGAGGAGATCGCGGCCCGTGCGGCCGTCGCCGTGGACAACGCGCGCCGGTACACCAAGGAGCGCCGCACCGCGGTGGGCCTGCAGCGCAGCCTGCTGCCGCCGGCCACCGCGGAAACACCCGCGGTGGAAGCCGCCGGCCTGTACCTGCCCGCCGACGCGGACAGCGGAGTGGGCGGCGACTGGTTCGACGTCATCCCCCTGTCGTCGGCCCGTGTCGCCCTGGTGGTCGGGGACGTCACCGGTCACGGGCTGCACGCCACGGCCATGATGGGTCGCCTGCGCAGCGCCGTACGCGCGATGGCGGATCTGGAGCTGGAGCCCGAGGAACTGCTGGCGCACGTGGACGACATGGTCCTGCAGGTCGGCGCCGAGGCCGAGAGCGACAGCGCGGAAGACGGGGACGCGGGCCCGCCGGTGCCCGGCGGACCGGCCGGGGCCACCTGCCTGTACGCCGTCTACGACCCGGTGACCCGCGGGTGCGTCATGGCGAGCGCCGGGCACCCGCCGCCGGCCGTGGTCGGCCCGGACGGAACCGTGGAGTACGTCGAGCTGAGCCCCGGCCCGCCCCTGGGGGTCGGCGGCTGGCCCTTCGAGGCGGTCGAACGCGAGCTGCCACCGGGGAGCGTCCTCGCCCTGTACACCGACGGGCTCATCGAACGCGGAGAGGGGGACATCGACCAGGGCATGGGCGACCTGGCGGCCCGGCTGCTGCGCGCGGACGTACTCGGCCGGCCGCTGCGCGAGGCCCGTCACGACATCGTGGAGGGGCTGCCGCCGGGCAGGCTGAGGGACGACGTCACCCTCCTGCTGGCCCGTACCCGGGTGGTGGACGCCGGCTCCCTCGCGACGTGGCTGCTCGACGCCGACCCGGCGGTCGTCGCCGACGCGCGCCACCTCGTCCTGGCGCAGCTGACCGCCTGGGACCTCGACGAGCTCGCCTTCAGCACGGAGCTCATCGTCAGCGAGCTGGTCACCAATGCCGTTCGCCACGCGGGCGGCCCGATCCGGCTCCGGCTGATCCGGGCGGACACCCTGACGTGCGAGGTCTCGGACTCCAGCAACACGCAACCGCGGATGCGGCGTGCGCGGAGCTCCGAGGAAGGCGGCCGGGGCCTGTACATCGTCGCCCAGCTCTCGCACCGCTGGGGCAGCCGCTACGCCAGGGGAGGCAAGACCGTCTGGTCCGAACAGATCCTGCCCCTCCCGTGACGGCCCGTGCCCGGCCTGGGGCCGCCGGTGCGACCGTGGCTTGCGGGGCGGTGGCCGCTGCCTCATAGTCCGAGGTATGGACGCGCGCGAGGCAGCGCTCCGACGGGCCCACGACCATGCCGTCCGCTGGCTGGCGAGCCTGAACGACCGCCGGGTTCCCGCCCGCGCTTCGGTCGACGAGATCGTGCGCGCGCTCGGCCGCGAACTGCCCGCCGCTCCCAGTACGCCGGCCGATGTCGTCGACCTGCTCGCCACGGCCTGCGAGCCAGGCCTCACCGCGTTTCCCAGTGGCCGCTTCTACGGGTTCGTGGTCGGGGGCACCGAACCGGCCGCGCTCGCCACCGACTGGCTCGTCAGCGCCTGGGACCAGAACAGCGTCATGCGTGCCGCCTCGCCCGCGTACGCGGCGGTGGAGGAGGTGGCCGGGGCGTGGTTGCTGGACCTGCTCGGCCTGCCGGGCGACAGCGCCGTCGGCTTCACCACGGGTGCCACGATGGCCAATTTCACCTGTCTCGCCGCCGGGCGCGACGCGGTGCTGCGGCGCGCCGGCTGGAACGTCGCACGCGACGGCCTCACGGGCGGGCCCGCGGTACGCGTCCTCGCCGGCGAGGACCGCCACATGGCCATCGACCTGGCGCTTCGCTACCTGGGGCTCGGGCAGCCCGAACTGATCGCGGCGGACGGGCAGGGCCGCATCGAGCCCGCGGCCCTGCGGCAGGCCCTGGCGCAGGGCCGCGGGCAGCGCCCCACGATCGTGATCCTGCAGGCCGGAGACATCCACTCGGGGGCCTTCGACCCCTTCGCCGAGGCGATCGGCGCCGCTCGCGAGGCGGACGCGTGGGTGCACGTGGACGGCGCCTTCGGGCTGTGGGCGGCCGCGTCCCCCTCGTACGCGCACCTGACGGCGGGCTGCGCGGACGCCGACTCCTGGGCGACGGACGCCCACAAGACCCTGAACGTCCCGTACGACTGCGGCCTCGCCATCGTGCGCGACCCCTCCGCGGTCCGGGCGGCGATGGGTCTGCGCGGCGACTACCTCATCCAGCACGAGCAGGGCGACCCCACCGACAAGGTCCCCGAACTCTCCCGGCGCGGCAGGGCCTTCACCGTGTGGGCGGCGCTCAGGTCCCTCGGCCGGTCGGGCGTGGCCGACCTCGTCGAGCGGCTGTGCGGGCACGCGGCCGCGTTCGCCACCGGCATCACCGCGACGGACGGTGCGACCGTCCTCAACGACGTGGTGTTCACGCAGGTCTGCGCCGAGTTCGGCGACGACGCGCGCACGGAGCGGGTGCTCGCCCGCCTGCTCGACGACGGGACGGCATGGATCAGCGGCTCCACCTGGCACGGGCGGCGCGTGATGCGCATCTCGGTGAGCAACTGGTCGACCACCGACGACGACGTGGCACGCGCACTCGCCACGATCCGGCGCGCCGCCGCGGGCGCCTGAGCGGTCCGGCCGGCTCGTACCGCCGGTCAGATGTACATGTTCTTCTCGTCGTACGAGGGCCCGTAGTAGCGCTCCAGCGATTCCAGGGACTCCTCCGTGCGCTCCAGGCTCTTCGAGATGCTGGCCCGGGACGGAGCCGCCCCGGGGTTCCAGGTCTCCGGCTTCCACAGGGCGGAGCGTACGAAGGCCCGGGAGCAGTGGAAGTAGACCTGTTCGACTTCCACGAGGAGGGCGAGCGTGGGGCGGTGCCCCTTGACGGTCAGGTCGTCGAAGAGGGGTGCCTCGCGGAGCAGCCGGGCCCGGCCGTTGACGCGCAAGGAGTCGCCGCGGCCCGGGATGAGGAAGAGCAGACCGACGTGGGGGTTGGTCAGGACGTTGTGGTAGCCGTCCGCACGGCGGTTCCCGGGGCGGTCCGGGATCACGAGGGTGGTGTCGTCGAGGACCTTGGCGAAACCGGGCGGGTCGCCCTTGGGCGAGACGTCGCAGGTGCCGTCGGCGGCGGAGGTGGAGATCAGGCAGAGGGGGGAACGGGCGAGCCACTGCTTGTGGTGCTCGTGGAGGGCCTGCCGTTCCTTGTCGCGGGCCACGGCGGTGGGTTCGCCGAGCAGCTCGCGCAGTTCCTCCGCGGAACCGATCTCCTCGTACGCTCCTGCGTCCACTGCCCGCCCCCGTCTGCCCGTGCGGCCGGACCGCCGCCTTGCCGCGACTATGCCACGGGTGTCCGCAAGGCAGCGGTCCTCCGGAGGGTGATGTCGATCATGAAGCCTGTGCCGGACAGCTGTCAGGCGGTGCAGAATTCGGCCGCCAGCAAGCCGTTCAGGCTGTACAGCTCCCAGAGCGGCCAGTCGCCGTTCATGTTGAGCACGATGGCGTGGCTGCCGTCCGCCGTGGCGTAGAGGTAGCTCAGCGAGCCGAATCCGCCGCCGTTGTGCCCGTACAGGACGACGGTGGAGCCGTTCGCGCAGGTGATCGTGCGGCGGGTGAGCCCGAGTCCGTAGTCGGCCTGGACCGCTTTCCAGGGGCGGCTCGCGTACCAGTAGCCGGGTGTGGCCCTGTCGCCCGAACTGACCGTGCTGATGGACGGGTTGACGATGCACTCCGGCCAGGCGCGGGCCGGGTCGCAGGGGACGCCGGGGAGCGGGGAGCCGGGGGCTCCGGCCCCGGTGGGGTTCAGGTCGGTCATCATCTGCGCGAGCTGCGCCGGAGGCAGGAGTTGGCCGGTGAGCAGGGCGCGGATGAAGGTCACCAGGTCACCGCTGGTGGACACGATGGCTCCGGCCGCGCCCCCGATCGACGGGTTCCAGTCGGCGGCCGGACGGGAGAGGTGGCCGAACACCCCGCGCGGTCGCAGGTAGTTCGTGAAGAACTGGTCGTGGGGCGTCGGCAGGGTGGTCGTGGATCCGGGGAGCACGGTGTGGGTGAGGCCGAGCGGCTGGATGACCCGGCGGGTGACCTCGTCGGCCCACGGGCGTCCGGTCACCCGCTCGATGACCATGCCGAGCAGGACGTAGTTGGTGTTGCTGTAGTGCATACCGGCGCCCGGCGCGAACTGCGGTCCGTGGGAGGCGCCTTCGTCGACGAGCTGCTGGGCGGAGTAGTCGGGCAGGTTGGGGAAACTGCTGCCGGCACTCGCCAGCACCCCCAGGTCGCCGAGGTAGTCGAAGACGCCGCTGGAGTGCTGGAGCAGGTTCCGTACGGTGATGGGCGGGCTGCCGGGCGGCGGGTTGAAGCACTGCCCGGTGCCCGGGTTGCAGCCCGCGACGGGGTTGGTCTTCAAGACCGGGCCCAGCAGGCCGAACACGTCGTCGTCGAGGCTGAGCCTGCCCTCGGCGACGAGCTGGAGGACGGTCGTCGCGGTGAAGGTCTTGGTGATCGAGGCGGCCCGGAAGGGGCTGTCGGGATTGCGTACGGGTGTTCCCGCGTCCATGGCTCCGGTACCGGTCCAGGAGACGCCGTCCTTGTAGGTACGGGCGATCACGCCGGGGATGCCGTCGCCGCCGACGGCGGTCCCCGCCTGGGCGCGCAGGGCGGCGAGGAGGGGTTCGTGGCTGTCGTGTGCGCCGGCCGGCGTGGACGGCAGGCCCATGGCCACGACCAGGACCGTCGCGGCGGCCACCACGAGGCGGCCCCGTGCGGTGCGTGTGGTGTGTGTTCCGCGTGTTCTGCGCATGCCTCTCATCGCTCTCCCCCGTGTCGACATCACCGGGCGGTGCTGCCCGGCAGCGGCGAAGCTACGCAGGGGCGGCCGACAAGGGAAGGGCCTACGCGTTCATACGAGCCGGTCGATGAGGATCATCGCCACGTCGTCCGTCAGGCGGCCCTCGGTGTGGCGGACGAGCGCCTTGTGCAGTTCGTCCAGGAACTCCTGCGGGGAGGTGCCGGCGGGTATCTCCTCCATGATCTCCGGCAGCGGGAGGAAGTCGTTGTCGCGGTTGCGGGCTTCGATGACGCCGTCGGTGTAGAGCAGCAGCCGGTCGCCGATCAGGAACGGGTGGCTCTCGGGCTCGGCAGGAGGACCCTCGACGAGGTCTTCGAGACCGAGCGGCGGCATGGGCGAGGCGGGCATCAGGGCCCGGACCTTGCCCTCGCGCAGCATCAGCGGAGGCGGATGGCCCCGGTTGACCAGCCGCACCACCGGTTCGTCCGCCACCTGGGCGATGAGCGCGGTGGTGAAACCCTCCATGAGCACTTCGGGGAGTTCCGCCTGCGAGTACGTACCCGTTACGGCGGCTTCTCGCCGCAGCGCGGCCGCGCAATGGTTCATGACCTCCTGCACGTCTTCCTCGTAGTGAACGGCCTCCCGGAACGCGCCCAGCGCCACCGCGACCGCGCGGATGGCCGACAGCCCTTTCCCCCGGACGTCCCCCACGATCAGGCGGACGCCGTAGCGCGTGTGCACGGCCTCGTACAGATCGCCGCCCACCAGGGCCCCCGTCCCGGCCGCGAGGCACAGACTGGCCGCCCGTACGGGGCCCAGAACCTCGGGTACGGGCCTCAGGACGACCTCCTGCGCCGCCACCGCGATCCGGTGGACCTGGTCGAGCTCGCTCTGCCTGCGCGTGCGCACCGCGTTGCTCAGGATGACACTGGCCACGGACACCACGATCAGCCCCAGGAAGTTGCCGATGATCAGCTGGGTCTGGGTTCCCCACGACTGGTTGTAGGTCGCCGAGGTCACGTTCACACCCACCGCGATGGCTGCCGCGGACAGCGTGCCCACCGGGCCCATCGTCAGCGCGGCCAGCGCCGGCGTCGTGGTGAGGAGGGGACCCGTGACCAGATCGTGTGCGGGCGAGAGCTCGATCCCCAGCACGCCCAGCGCGATCGCGAAGGGCGCCCACTGCGCCAGCGTGAACAGGACCTCTCCGTGACCGCCCGCTCCCGGCCGGGAGGACACTCCTGGCCGTACGGGCGATCGAGGATGTGACCTCATGGGAACAGCCTGCCTCGCGAAAGCCGCCAGGGCCTCCCGGGAAGCCCGTGACCAGCGCAGGCCGCAGTCCGGACGGATCGTGCCGGCGGTCGCCCGGACTGCGCCTGCCGCGGCCCGGACCTACGCTGATCAGGTGACGTCCGTACCGGTCCGGAGACCATGACTACGGCCATGGCCGCAGCCACGGCGGATGCCGTCCGGAGGCGGCCGGAGGGAGGTGAGGCCGGATGTCCGTACCCCGGGCAGCCACGGCCCACTGCGCGGCCGCCGGAGCTGCCTGCTTGCTGATCCTCGCGGGCGCGGGAGCCGCCGGGGCCGATGACAACGGCATCGCCGACCAGAGCGCCCGGGCCATCGCGGACGCCTCTCGTCAGGCCATGTCCGGCGTCACGTCCATGCGCATGGTGGCCGAGGTGACCGACACGTCGGGCACCACCGCGCTGGACCTCCGGTTCGACGAGCGGGGCAACTGCGTCGGCACCGTCACGCCTCCCGGCGGTTCGGGCACGGCTGACATCGTCAAACGCGGCGACGACGTGTGGATGAAGCTCGACGACGCCCTCCTTCGGGCCCAGATACCGGGCGCGGCGGCCGAGGACGCGATCGCGCTCGTCAACGGCCGCTATCTGCACGGCACTACGCGCAGCGCCCTGCTGCGGAACTTCGCCGAACTGTGCGACCTGGACTCCTTCAAGAAGGAGCTCTCTTCGGAGCCGTCGAACGAACAGCTGGCCAAGGGACCGCGGACCGCCGTCGACGGCCGTCCGGCGATCACGGTCACGAGCCGGAACGAGGACGAGACGGGCACGTACCAGGTGTCCACCGAGGACGAGCCGTACCTCCTGCGGATCCAGGGCACCGAAGCACCCGGCAGGCGGGTCGAGGCATCCTTCTCCGCCTTCGACGAGCCCGTCCCGGCCGATCCCCCCGCACCCGCCGACTCGGTCGACGTCTCCCGGCTCCAGTAGTACGGACGTCTTCGGGGAGCGTCACTCACGAGCCGGGAACGACAACGACTCGACGTGCTCGATGCCACTGATGCCACTGATGCCGTGCAAGGCACGGGACAGCGCGTACAGCGACTCCGGAGCGACGGCACTCAGCACGACGACGACTGTGTCCCACCTGCTCAGACGTAGTGCCTCCGCGCAGAGGCGCCGGGCGGGGTGAGCCGAGCCCATGAGCGCGGCGATGCGCGTCAGGGCCTCGGCCTTCCCCTGAGGGTCGGTGATCCTGCGGGCGAAGGCGGTGGCTTGGCCGGCGAGGTCGACGGCCCGCTCCCGTTCACCCGCCTCCGCGAAGGCCTCGGCGATGACCGTCAGACTCTCCGCCCGCTCCTCGGCATCGGTGATGGTGTGGGCACTGGAGGCCGCTTGCCGGGCAAGGCCGAGCCCTTGCCGTAGGCCTCCTGCCGAAACGAGGGTCTTGGCGATGGCGGCCAGCGCGTGGATCTGCCAGTAGGTGTCGGCGATCGTCCCGGCGTGGACCAGCGCCCGCTCGGGCTCCCCGGCACGTGCGAGAGCGGCAGCGGCGTGGGCCGTGATGCGCGCCTGGTCGCGGGTACCCGTACGGGCGACGGCGATGGCCCACTCGGCTGCTCGAACGGCAGTGCGCGGCCGTCCCGCGGCCGCGAAGGCGGAGGCAACGCAGATCAGACTGTCTGCCTGCTCGCTGCCGGAGGTGATGGTGCGCGTGATCCTGGCTGCCTGACGGGCGAGGAAGAGGGCCTGCTCCGGGTTCCCCGCCTCGGCAACGGCCTCGGCGATCTCGGCCAGAGCCTGGGCCTGTTCCTCCGGGTCGATGAGGGTGCGTGCCAGGTCACAGACCTGGCGGGCGAGGGTGACGGCCTCCTCGCTCGCGCCCGCCTCGGCCAGGCATCCGATCGTGCGGATCAAGATCTCCATCGAGCCATCGAGGCTGCGGACGTCGCGGGCGAGGTCACGGGCGGTGTGACGAGCGAGGGCGAATGCCTGCTCGGTGTCCCCCGCTGCCGCCAGGGAGTCGGCGACCCAGAGCAGCCCCCACTGCGGCCAATCGGGATGAGCATGGGTGCGGGCGATGGCGCCGGCGAGGCGGGCGTGGACGAGTGCCTGTTCCGCGTCACCCGTGGAGGCGAAAGCTCTGCTGACAAGAGCCATCGCCTTGACTCCCGCGAAGGTGTCATAGGCGGTGCGTGCGAGGCTGGTGGCCTGATGGGCCAGCGCGAGGGCATCCTCCAAGCTGTCCGCCCGGGCCAAGGTGCTCCCGATCTCGGCGAGGGCATCAGACCGGAATTTGGGGTCGCTGATGGTATGGGCGACTTCGGCGGCTTCCCGGGCGACGGCAAGGGCCCGTCCTGCATGGCCGTCCCCGACGAAAGCGTTCCCCACCTCGGTCAGGCTCCGCACCCGCTCCGCGGGGTCATGGACGGTTCGGACGAGGGTGAGCGCTTGTTCGAGTTGTCCTTCGGCGATCAAGGCGTCGGCTATCCCCTGCATCGCCATGTCTCGCTGTCGCAGGACGGCAATGCTGCGGGCGAGCTTGATCCCGTCTTCCCGGGAATCGGCCGTGGCCATGGCCACGGCGATCTTGGCTGTCGCGTGGGCCCGGTGATCGAGGTCCGCCAGGCTTCCGGCGAGGGCGAGGGCCCGCTCCACGTCACCCGCCTTGGCCAGGGTTTCGGCAATGTCGGTCAGGACCCACGTCCGACGATCCGGACTGACGATGGTGCGGGCGACCTCGATGGCCTGCCGGGCGAGGGAAAGCGCCTGCTCCGCGTCGCCCGCCTCGACGAAGGTCTCACCGAGGTCACGAAAGTCCCATGCCCGATCCTCGGCGTCGGTGATGGTGCGGGCGACTTCGAGTGCCTGTCGAGCCAGGGCGAAGGCCCCGTCGGCGTCCCCTGCCCCGACCAGGCACCCGGCGACATCGCGGAGCGCTCGGATGCGTCCGTCCGGGTCGATGACCGTGCGGGCGACGGCGCCGGCTTGCCGCGCCACGGCGAGGGCCTCCTCGGTGTCACCCGTCTCGACGAGTGCGTCGGCGATCCACGCCAACGCAGCGGCCTGGTACTCGAGGTCCGTCATCGTCCGGACGATTTCCAGGGCATGCGGAATCCTTCCCATGTCGGCGAGCGTCTCCGCGAGGCCTGCCAGCGCTCCTTCCCGGTCCCGTTCCTCGTGCATGGTGTGTCTGATGCCGGCGGCGTCCTGGATCAGGCTGCCGATCTGTTGATCACTGAGTCCACGTGCGCCCTCGACGACCGGCGCCGCCATGATCGCGTACAGGTCCGTCAGCTGCCGGTCCGGATCGGCGAGCGACCGGGCCAGGTTCACGGCCCGCTCGAAGTGGCCCAGGCTCGCCCACAGTACGAGCAGTTGACGGCTGAAGTTGCCGTTGCGGTCGTGGAGGGCATCACGGTGTACGGCCAGGGCGAGCATCGCGTCGAGGTCCACCGTCTCCTGGGTGAGGAGCAGGTCCTGGGCGGCGGCGATCTGGGTGAGGGCCTCCAGATCTCCTCCTGAGAGGTCCAACAGCCGTTCCTGGCGGGCCGGATCGAGTGCGAGTCCGACCAGTCGGGCCACCTCGCCCGTCTCGCGCAACAGCTGGTTGTAGCCACGGAGCAGGAACTCCGGCGTACCTGCCGGCCAGCCGCGGTCCCGGTACCGGTCGGCCCACGCGTGCAGCCGTCCGCGGTAGTCGTCCAGTTCGCCGTGCAGGCTGCGCACGGCGAACTGCTGGAGTTCCTCGTGGCCGAGCAGGTACAGCTCCGGTCCGGTGATCCACTGGTGCTCGCTCGTCCGGAACGTGCGGCCCGACACCGACCGGAGGTGCCGCTCGACCGTCCAGGATCCGCATCCGGTGAGCTCGCCCAGGTCAGCCGCGCTGAGGCCACCGCCCGCAGCGGTCAGGAAGCCCAGCAGGTCCCGTTCCACCCCGTTGGCCGCGAGCAGCCGGTCCAACTCGTCCAGCATGTCCCGCCGCACCGCCGTCGCCGACGGGTACACCGACAGCACGTGAGAGGTGCCGGGCCGCAGCAGCGGATGGTGCTCGGGGACGTCGTCGGGGACCGGCGGATGGGGACGCCCCGCCACCACGACCCGCATCCCGGCGGGCGGCTCGGCGGGAAGGAGCGCCGCGATGCTGTGGCTGCCCGGCCCCACCACGACGCCCCGGTCCTCGTCCAGGCCGTCCACGAGCAGCAGCAGCCGTTCCCCGCGTTCCGCGCACAGCAGTGCGGCACGGTCAAGAGCGTGCAGCAGTTGTTCGTCGCGCGTGTACTCGGTGACGGGCGGCTCCTCCTCGCCGAGGATTTCGTACAGCTGTCGCTGTACGACCTCGCAGAACGCCAGCCGGTCGTACTGGCTCGACAGCCGCCCGGTGATGAAGAACGCCACCACGCGCACATCGGGGGGAGGGTTCAGCGTGAACCAGGCCATCAACGCGGTCTTCCCGGCCCAGGCCGGTGCCAGCCATCGAAAGTAGCCGGGACCTTCGGCCGCCGTGCCGAACGCGGCCATCACCGCCAGTTCCGCCTCCCGCCCGATCAGGTCCGGGGATCCGAGCCGGCGGACCTGGTTCAGGTAGCCGGACCGTCCCAGCCGGCCAACGGCCGGAGCGGCGGACATGTCCCCCGCGGCGGTGTGAGCGCGGTCGAACTCCTCCACGATCCGGACGAGGTCCGCGTGCGCACGCTTCCATTCGTCGAGGTCCGCCCGCACCGCGCTGAGAGGCGCCCCGGTCGCCGCGGCGTACCGCCGGCAGGAGGTGACGAACGCCTCGACCTTCTCCCAGCCCGGCACCCGTCGGCTCCCGCCACGTCCCACCAGCAGCTCGCTGACCACGCGCCGGTCGATGGACTTGCGCGAGAACTCCTCCATCTGCGGACCGGACGGGCTGCCGGCATCGATCCGCAGCTCCTTCATCCGGACGGCGAACCGCCGCAGCGTTTCCTGCGCCTGCGGACTGTCTCCCGCTGCCACCCGCGTACCACCCCTGATCCGACGCGCTGCCGCGCCCGTCCGCCGGACGGGCCGCCATGGCAGGCCGTTCCCCAGCCCGGCCTGGGCCGGATCCGCAAGCGTCCGCATCCGTCCGCGGATCCCCTACCGGCCCTTCCGCGCCACCAAGGTAGTGCCCAGGCCGGCCGGCTGACCCGAACTCACGACAACGTCCGCTGGAGGACTCCGTGTCCCGCTCCCCCAGGCGCACGCAGCGCGCCCACCCCGCACCCCAGCAGCCTCCGGCCGCGGCCGGAGGCACACCCCCCGCCCACCCCCTTGCCGACGCGGTGGTGCGCGGATCCGCCGGCGGCGCCGCGCGTGCGGTCGTCACCTGGCTTCTCGAACGCCTGGGCGGCCCCCAGCACTGAATGCCCTCGTCCCCGCGGTGACAGCTCGTACGCGAACAGGGCTGTTCATCGCTCGGGATGGCAGGGGTCGACGTGGTGCGGCTCCAGTCGACCCGTGCGGTCGAGTCGGAGCAGCACGGTCCTGAGCTCGGGGAACGCAGCGGGGTCGCTGAGTTCGAAGCGGTACGTGGCCTCGCGGAAACTTTCAGGGGTCAGCTCGGGGCCGAGGGGACTGGTCGGCCGCATGCGCCGGTACCTCTCCACGCCCTCGGCCGGACCGACGTACCGCGGCGTGCCGTCGACAGCGAATCGTCCGAGTTCGCCGTCGACGGCCTTCAGGTCCGCTTCGACGGTTCGGAGCCAATCCGGGAACTCGAGCCTCCTGTCCCGGCTGCCCAGCTCGACGAACACCTTCCCGTCCCACGGGGAGTACGGGGAGCAATAGAGGACCGCCGCCGCGTCCTGGCTGCGCCAGGCCCCCGCCGTGGTCACCGTCGCGAGCACCAGGCCCATCACCAGGACCGTCCTGCGCAGCCGGCCCGGTCCGCCCGCTCCTCGTGGCCCCAGCACCGCGACCGCGAAGGCGGCGAGCGCGAAGGCAAGGATCCATGCCCGGCCGTCCCCGAGGGCTCCGAGGGCGCCGAGCATGTTCCGTACGCGCTCGTTGTCCTCCTCGATGATGCGGACGGATTCCTTCGCGGCGGCCGTGCAGGTCACGAGCAGGACGAGGGTCCATGCCCCGAGCACCGTCGCACCACCGGTCCGCACCACGCGCCGGATCCGGTCCGTGAGGTGTGCGGGGGCGGCGAGGAATACGAGCCGCAGTGCGAGCAGCGGAGCCGCGGTCACGAGCGCGCAGAACACCAGGACTTCGAAGCCGCCCAGCATCAGCAGGGCGAAGGAGCCGGCACCCACGACGGCCGCCCCCGCCGTCGGCAGGAGCAGGTGCGCGACACCGGGAGCGCCGGGTGCACGGGCAGTTGCGGACGCCGCACGGGCTACGGCCCACGGCCAGCAGGTCAGCAGCGAACAGCAGGCGAGAAGGGAGATCAGGGGCAGGGGGGCAAGGGGAATCCGCGCGGAGTCCGCCCCGTACGGGGTGAGCTCCGTGCCCAGCAGCACTCCCAGGGCGAGGAGACCCGCATGGCGCAGAGGCCGCGGCGATCGTCCGGCCGCCTCGCTGTTCCAGGTGTGCCTCCACATGCCGAGCGCGGCGAAGACGCCCAAGGGCGCCCCGGCGAGTGCGGCCGTCGCGAGGACGATCCCGTCCTCGGCCGGCCCGTAGCGGTACCAGACCGACAGCGCGTGGGGCACGGTGGCCAGCAATGCGCCCACGAGGAACCCGGCGAGGAGTGCGTACCCGGGGCTGAACCGCAGCAGCGGAGCCGGGTCGCGGATCAGGGACGCGCGCTGCTCGGAGGGGCGGTGGGGCGAAAAGAGGTGGGGCCGCCGGCCGACCGGACGGTTGCCGGGCCGTCTGTGGCGCGGGCCGGTCCGTTCGCCGTCGTACAGGGTCCAGGCGAGGTCTTCCGCGCCGTTCTCCCCGTACTGGGCCGCGCGTTGATCCGCGTAGTCCTCCCGGGCGCGGTAGAACTCCAGCACCATCAACTCGACCGCCAGCGCGAAGAGCGTAGCGGCGACGGCGGCGACGATCAGTTCCCGGCGTCCGTCGAGGATCCCGAAGACGAGACTCACCGGTACCACGGCCAGCACTTGCGCGCCGTTGGCCCACCGGACGCCGGTGGCCAGGTTGTGCAAGGGGATGTCCCGGTTCCGCAGGTGGGCCAGTTCGTGCCGGATGATCGCGTCGAAGCTGTGGGCGAAGTGTGTTTCCTTCTTGCTTCCCAGGGCCAGGATCACCGGCCCCAGGGCGAGATAGGGGCGCATGCCGAAGAGGTCCGTCCCGGATGCCATCGCGTAGGGACGCATGCCGAACCGGTTCGTTCCGGGGCCCGTGCTGCGGCTCTTGGCCCTGCGGTTCTCCTTGAGGAGCGTCGGAGCCCGCCGTATCCCCATCTCCTGCGACAGTGCGCCGATGCGCGCGACGATGGCGGGGAACACGTCCGGGTCGAGCGGGGTGCACCCCCGGCGCCGCAGCCGGTCGCGGAAGGCGAAGGTGCCGACGGAGAGGTAGACGACCCACTGGGCGGACAGGACCGGATGGGCGAGGCCCCGGACACCGGAGTGCGGGTAGGAGCCGAGCGCCGATGCCAACAGGTTCCCCGCGTACACCGTGGCTGCCATCAGCAGGAGCAGGAGCCGCGTGTTGAGGGGGAAGGCGAACAGGTCGAACGCGGCGGAACGCCGCGGTCGATCCGCCAGGTCACGGTGCGCCGCACTGCCCCGGACCCTGCCCAGGATCACCCGGTCTCGCCCTGACCGTCCAGGAACTCCTCGATGGCGTCGGCGAGACGAGCGGCCTGCTCCTCGTCCAGACCCACCTCGCGGCTGAGCCGGACGATGCCGGCGCGACGCGCGACGCCCGGCTCGACGGTCCCGGGTTCCGGGGCCTCCTGCACGGCAGGGTCCTCTCCCCGTTCCTGCCGGCCGAAGAGGCGGCGCACCCCTTTCACGGCACTGTCCGTACGGCGCTCCGTCGCGCCGCTCAGCTGCTGCTTGACGCCGTCCAGTACGCCGTCGCACAGTGCGACGACCACGTAGACGACGGCGGGACCGACGACCCCCCAGATTTCGGGAGCGTCGATCTCGCCGGGCTTGGCACGCCGCCGGCGCCTCCGTCCGCCGAGGTGTTCGCGGGCCTCCTCGACGTACCCGGCTATTCCCTGCTCAAAGGCCGGCACCTCTTCCGGTGCGACCTTTCCCAGCGCCGCGAGAGCAAGGCGCTCGACGTCGATGCCCTGACCGCGATCGGATTTCCGCAGGTCCTCGCTCATGAAGCCCCCACCCTCCGTACCCCTCGGCCACCTCATGGCGGCCCAGCCCACCCAGCAGGATCAGTTGGGTCCGTACCCCTCCGCCCCCTCGCAGAACCCCGTCCGCGATCAGCACGGTGCCCCGCCCTCGCACCCGCTGACACGGAGGCGTTCCGGGCCCGCGGGTCCCGATGGCTTGTGCATACGGCGACGCCGAGGGATCCGCCCAGGGCGCGGCCGTCGCCCGCGCCTCGATCAGTGAACCGGATCAGTGAACCGATCCGCCCGGCCGGTTCAGAGCAGCGCGTGCGGGAACTGTTCGGCGCGGTGCTGGAAGGCCACGACCGCGGGATTCTGGATGGTGCCGCCGCGGATCTCGATCGCTCGGCGGATCGTACCGTTGCCGTCCCAGCCGGCCGGCCCTTCGAGGACCGACCGCAGGAACGGGATCAGCGCCTCGCTGTTCTCCCAGGTAGCCGCATCCCACAGGTAGGAGGGGCTGTGGTCCACGGCGTAGTAGTGGACGTGGTCGCCGACGGTGAACATCGGCGCGTTGAAGGTGGTGGGCCGAGCCCACGCGAAACCCATGCCCTCGTCGCAGGAGACGTCGATGACGAGGGTGCCGGACGCGAGCTTCGGCAGGTCCTCCTCTATCAGGAACATCAGCGGCGCCGCGGTGTCCTGGAGCACGCAGTTGACGATGATGTCGTGTCCGGCGAGGAAGTCGGCCAGCGGCTCCGGACCGTTCTCGGTGACCACGATGCTGCGCCGCGGGTCGAGGGTGTCGTCGGCCACGTCGTGATCGAAGTGCACGATCCGCGCGGAGTGGATCGGTGAGCTGACGGCGGCGATGCCGCGGGCAGTCAGTACGTCCACATCGTGCACGCCCAGCGCGCTGAGCGCGGTAACCGCACCGCGTGCGGTGGCGCCGAAACCGATCACCACCGCACGCCGCCGACGCCCGTAGTCACCGGTCGCCCCGGTCAGCTGCATGGCATGCAGCACCGACGAGTAGCCGGCCAGCTCGTTGTTCTTGTGGAAAACGTGCAGACTAAATCCACCGTCCCGGGTCCAGTGGTTCATCGCCTCGAAAGCGATCACCGTGAGCCTGCGGTCGATGGCGGCCTGCGTGACCCTTTCGTCCTGTACGCAGTGCGGCCACCCCCACAGCACTTGCCCGTCCCGCAGGTCGGCCAGATCTTCGTGCAGTGGTTTGGCCAGGAGGATGACGTCACACTCTGCGATCAGCTCTTCACGTGAGCGGAAACCGGCGACCCACGGTGCAAGCTGCCGGTCCGGGACACCGAAGTGCTCTCCATAACCGGTCTGCAGATAAATACTGGACTGAAGATCCGCATCGATGTTTTCGAAGTGCGCTGGGTGGATCGGCAGTCGGTGCTCGTTCTCTTTACGGGACTGCGACATGATTCCGAGCTTGAGCTGCTGCAAAATGCCCCTTTGATTAGTTCATGTTTAACACACCCCGGAGCATGGGCGACCTTGTCGGACATCGTGCGGCCACACCCTCACCCTCGGGACTGCCTGCCGCCGCAACGAGATGCGGTGCGGCCATGGGCGGCGCACGATGAACGAGGACGTCTGTGCACGAGCGTGGAACGAGCTCGGTTGCGGCGGCCGTGCGGCGCCGTGGGGGCCGGCTGCGCGCACGTGCGTCCTCCTTCAGATTCGCGCGCGTGGGCGCAGGGGAATCCCGGCGCCCACGTGCGAGGAAGTCGAGAGAATCATGAAGAAATACCTGGTGGCCGCACTGGCCACCGCAACATCCGCGACGGCCGTCCTGCTGGCCGGCCCGGTGACATCCGCGTCCGCCGCTTCGCCGTACTGCAACGAGACGACGCCGAGCACCTCGATCCTGTTCTACAAGGCCGGCAGCGGCGAAGCAGGCACCGGCACCCTCTCCGCCGGCCGTTGGCAGTACAAGTCGGCGTTCAACCTCCCGGCCGGCTACACGCACGCCGCGGCGAGCCGCGACTCCCTGGTGCTGTACGACAAGAACACCGGCGCCGGGGAGGTGGGCACCTTCACGGGCGGGAGGTATTCCCGCACCCAGACCTTCGACAACTTCTCCACGGGCTGGACCTTCGTCGAAGCGTCCGGCGACTCCGTGATCTTCTACAACGGGAACACCGGCCACGGCGTCACAGGCACCCTCAAGAACGGCGTCTACCGGCAGGTGCGCGTGTACGACAACTTCAGCAAGGGCTGGGGGACCATGGCGGCATCGTGCGACACGTTGGTCTCGGCGGCCAGGCACGGGTCGGTCGACTTCCCTTGGAGCAACGTGGGCTACGGAACCCTCGCGGGCGGCGTCTACACGGACACGGGCAGCATTCCGAGAGACGATTTCCTGGGGGAACTGACCGCGACCAAGGATTCCGTGCTGTCTTGGGCGAGGGCCGGTGGCGAACTCGAGTTCCGGGTGTCCAAGGCGACCGACGGCTCCGGCATCGACTTCCGCAAGATAGGCACCTCCGGCATCTGGGACAAGGTGGGCCGGACCTCGGACAGCCTGTTCTTCTACAAGAACGACGGCACCGCTTGGACCTCGACGCTCGTCAACGGCACCTACGCCAACGTCGGCCCGCTCGCCCAGGTCTCCTCGGGCTGGACCCTCATCGAGGGTGGTGTGTGACCACCAGGACTCGGCAAGCGGCGTGAAGGCGGTGGCTGATCGATGGAGGCACCCCGAGGTTTCCCGGAAGGCACGGAGATCGCGGGCTACCGGCTGGAGCGCGAGATCGGCCGTGGGGCCATGTCCGTCGTCTACCGCGCCAAGGACCTGCGCCTGGACCGTACGGTCGCGCTCAAGCTGCTCGCCCCCGAGCTCCACCGTGACGACGCCTTCCGACGCAGCTTCGCTCACGAGTCGCGGAGTGCCGCGTCGATCGGCCACCCGAACATCCTGCCGATCTTCGAAGTCGGTGAGACCGACGGCGTCCTGTACCTCGCCATGCGCTACGTCCCCGGGCCGGACCTGCGGACCCTGCTGGACCTGGAGGGCCCGCTCCCCGTTCCGACCGCGCTGAGCATCGCCGCTCAAGTGGCATCCGCACTCGACGCGGCCCATGCGAACGGTCTGCTGCATCGGGATGTCAAGCCCGGCCACATCCTGGTCGCCGCCGGCGCCGACGGCGAGCACGTCTACCTCACGGACTTCGGTGTGCCGAAGATGTCGCTGTCGCTCGCCGGCGTCACCAGCGCGGGCGCGTTCGCCGGCTCGGTCGACTACATGGCACCGGAGCTGATCTCCGGGGGCCCCGTCGACGGCAGGTGCGACCTCTACAGCCTCGCCTGTGTCGTCTACGAAACCCTCGCCGGCGGGCCGCCGTTCGAGCGCGACAGCGACATGGCGCTGCTGTGGGCACACATGCACGATCCGCCCCCAGCCCTCTCCGAGAGGCGTCCGGAGATCGCGCCCGGTGTCGATGCCGTGATGGCCAAGGCGCTGGCCAAGCGTCCTGAGGATCGTTACGCCTCGTGCCTGGAGTTCGTTGCCGAGTTGCGCCCTGCCGAGTTGCGCTCCGCCGAGATTCGCTCGCCCGAGCAGCCCCGTGCCGCACCGATGCCCTACCTGCCTCCGCCCCCCGGCGCGGCCCCGCCCCCGCCTGACGGGTCAGCCGAGAGCACACCGCCCGGACCACCCTTCGACGACGATGACGACGAGTGGTGACCCATGGGTGACATCGCCAAAACCGCTCTGGGTGGAGCTTGGACCCTGCTGGTGGGATGGCTCCTGCCGACGGCGTTGAACGTGTGCCTCTTCGTCGTGGCCGTCTGGCCGAGCCTGGGGCGCGGCTGGTCCGCGAAGTTGTGGTCCGCGGGTGTCACGCCGCTGTCCGTCGGAGTGCTGAGCGTCTCGGTACTCCTCGGGCTGGCCCTCAGCGCCCTGCAGAACCCTCTCTACCGCGTGCTCGAGGGGTACGCCCTCTGGCCGAGCGCGTTCGCCGCGTACGGGTGCGCTCGGCGGCGGCAGGCCAAGCAGGACCTGCAGGACCGGATCACGCTGATGCGGCTGGAGCGCGAGGAGCGGGAGAACCGGCTGGCAGCGGAGGACCTCGTCCGGTTGACCGCCCTGCGCGCCCACCCGCGGATCGCGCGGGCTGCCCGCAAGGACCGGCGGCGCACCGCCGTACAGCGAGCGCTGCTCCGCGAACGACTCGCCCGCTACCCCGTCGCCCCCGAGCAGTTGGCACCGACGAAGCTGGGGAATGCGATCCGGCGCCTTGAGGAGTACGGCTACGACCGATTCCGCCTCGACACCCAGGTGATGTGGAACGAACTGACCGGGAATGCGCCGGAACAGGTCCGCCGGCAGGTCGATCTCGCACGCGCGAACGTCGACTTCTTCGTTGCCCTCGTCTTCGGTCACTGCGCCGTCGTCCTGTGTGCGGCGGCAGCCCTGACCACCGCTCGCCCCGATGTGCCGCTGCTGCTCATGGCCGTGGTCCTGCCGGGCGTCCTGATTCCGGTGTGGTACCGCGCGGCCGTTTCGGCAACCGACGAGTGGGCTGCGGCCGTGCGAGCACTCGTGAACTCGGGACGCAAACCGCTCGCCGAATCCCTCGGCCTCCTCCTTCCGGGAGAGCTGGCCGGCGAGCGCCGGATGTGGGCCCTGGTCTCCAAGATGTCGCGGTTGCCGTACCACGAACGTGCCGCGGAACTCGACTCCTTCCGGGCAAAACCGCCCGATAACACCGGCACAAATGACGTCCGGCCGGGATACGGTTGACTACTCTGCGTACATGCCGAATGCTCCGGCGCAGTCGAGGCTGCGTAAGGTTCCGGGCTGGGCGGTGGGGCTGTGTCTGTTCGGGCTCGCTGCCGGTCTCTGCATGATCATCTGGTACGCGGTGGATCTCCCGTTCCTCGACAAGCCCCCGGGGAACGCCGAAGTGCTCCTGCAGTTCGCGGCGACGGCCGAAGAGGCCCGCGCCATCGTGAACGGCGTCGAAGGCGCGGACGGCAGGAACGACGGGGACGGCGGCAAGCTGTTCCAGGACGGCCTCGTGCTCGACTGGCGCATGTTCATTCCCGGGTACGCGGCGGCCCTTGCCGGGGCCTTCGGGCTCGGGCACCTCTTCCTTTACCGGGAGTCCGCGCGACTGTGGGCCCGGCGCGCCCTCGCCCTCACCCCCGTGCCGGTGGTCGCGGACTGCGTGGAGAACATCTTCCTCTGGCGGGCCCTGAACCGGCTCGCCGCCGACCCGGTACCGGACCTGACGTGGGCGGCCTGTTTCGCCCAGGCGAAATGGGCGCTCGTCGTCCCGCTGGTGGCAGCGGCCATCCTGATCGTCGTCATCCTCTACTGCCGCCGGGTCCTGGGCCCCTCCGTCGTCCGGAGTGCGCGGGAGGACCGTCCCCGTCCCGTCGTGGCCCGCGCCCACAGGCTCGTGGACGGCACGGAGAGCCAGTGGAGCGATCCGGACGTGATCCTCCCGCCCGCGGCGCCCCACGACTGGGAGGCCCGGCCCAGCTGGACCGCCCCCGACCCGGGACAACCACGCCGGGCCGAGGCCCCGAGCCCGAAGGACAGCGCGGTGACCCGCTGGCGTACCCGCGCGTACCAGCCGCCCGGTCGCCAGCCCGCGGAGGTCGGCTTCTGCGTCTCCGGCGGCGGCATCCGGTCGGCCTCGGTCACCCTCGGTGCGTTGCAGGCACTGCGCGGGCAACTGCTCGAGGCGAGGTATCTGGTCTCGGTGTCCGGCGGCGGGTACACCGCCGGGGCCTTCCAACTGGCCCTGACCGATGCCCGGCTCCGGGCCCCGGACGGAAGCCCGTCGGTGCGGCCCGGTCTCGCGGAGCCCGCGGACGTGTTCGCGCCCGGCAGCCCGGAGGAGGACCACATCCGCCGGCACGCGAA
The DNA here is from genome assembly GCF_057834385.1 of Streptomyces sp. GL_141. Lineage (NCBI taxonomy): Bacteria > Bacillati > Actinomycetota > Actinomycetes > Kitasatosporales > Streptomycetaceae > Streptomyces > Streptomyces sp. GL_141. The sequence continues at coordinate 8,150,252 of NZ_CM174402.1, read as the reverse complement.
GTACCTGGCGGACGCGCCCAAGGAGAAGCTGAACGCCGCGGGGGCGGTGTTGCGGGGGATGGCCGTCTCCTTCGGCATGCTGGCGCTGGTCTTCGCCGTGGCGGGCCAGTTCCTGCACCGGTTCTACTCGAACGTTCCGCTGACCGATCTCCGCTCCCTCGGGGCGGGAGCGGGGGTGTTCGTCGCGTCCCTCGATCTCCACCCGAACGCCTGGCGCCCCGTCCTCGTCCTGTTCGGGCTGGCCGGCCTGGTGTCCGTCGGGTACGCCTTCGCGCGGGCCGGCAGCGACACGTCCCGGCCCGCATGGCTGCGCAGCACGGTGAACACGCTCACCGGCCTCGCGCTGGCGGTCGCCGCGTACTCGATCGTCATTCCTTCGGTGATCTGGTTCTTCGCCTCTCTGGCCCACAAGGCCGACAAAGGGGGGTACTGGGACGACAGCGGGTCGGGAGTGGCCCTGCTCGGCGCGATCACCGCGGCGGCGACCGCCATGGGTACGTGGTTCATCGCGGTCCACAAAACGGTGAAGAGGCTGAGGCCGGACGGTGAGCAGGCAGGTCCGTTCGCCAGGGGCGGCACCTCCCTCGTCACGCAGGTCGGCACGAGCTGGGTGAAAGCCGTGGTGTGCTGGCTGGTGCTGCTCCTGGTCGCGTTCTTCGGCCTCGCCCTCATGTCCTGGGCCGCCGTCTACGCGGGCAGCTGGCACCCGGGGTGGCAGTGGGGCGTGCCGATCGCCCTCGTCGTGCTGACGCTCGTGATCGACCAGACCACCTTCAGCCTGCACCCCTTCTACCGACAGCGGTTGGCCGGCGCCTTCGCCGTGCGCCGCGCGGTGCTGAAGGACGGCTCGGTCGGCGCCCTGCCGTACGACTACAACAACGAGCCGACCCTGCTGAACCCCTACGCCCAGCGGGTGGAGGGCTTCCCCCAGGTCATCTTCGCCGCCTCCGCGGCCGTCTCGCTGCGCAACCGCACCGCGCCCGGCCGGCCCGCCGTCCCCTTCACCTTCGCCTCCGACTACTGCGGCGGACCCGACACGGGGTGGGTCCGCACCGGCACCCTGCAGAAGACGGCCCCGCCGCTGATCGGGCGCGACCTGACCGTACAGTCCGCCGTCGCCGTGTCCGGAGCGGCCTTCGCCTCCGCGATGGGCACCCAGACGATGTTCATGGAGCGGCTGCTCGCGCTGTCCAACGTGCGGCTCGGCACCTGGGTGCCCAACCCCCTGTACCTCGCGGAACTGGCGACGTACGGGCCCGACCGGATCATGCCGCGGCTGCCGCGGGTACGGCGGCTGCGGTACCAACTCCAGGAGCTGGTGGGCCGGTACTCGGACACCACTCCCCTACTGCTGTGCACCGACGGCGGGCACTTCGACAATCTCGGTCTGGTCGAAATGCTGCGGCTGCGCTGCCGGACCGTCTATGTCATCGACGCCTCGGGCGACTCGCCGCCGCTGGCGACCACGCTCGCGCAGGCGATCACGCTCGCCTACGAGGACCTCGGAGTGACGATCACCTTCGACGACGAGGGGCAGAGTCTGCTGAACCTGGTTCCCGGCAGCGCGAAACCGCTCGCGCCCGAAGTGCCGATGGCCTCCCTGAACGGCCGGTTCTCCGCCACCTGCGTGGTGCGCGGCACGATCGAGTACCCGGAACCCGTCCAGTTCTCGCCCGATGCACCGGCCGACACCAAGGGGACGATCATCTACGTCAAGGCCGGCCTGACCCCCGACATGCCGTACGAGCTGCTCAGTTACGCCCTCCGGGAGAAGGCGTTCCCCCGCCAGGCCACCTTCGACCAGTGGTTCGACCACGCCCAGTTCGACGCCTACCGGGCGCTCGGACACCATCTCGGCACCAAGGCCGCGGAGGTGGGCCGTGCCCATGAGAAGAGGTGCGGTGCCAAGCGTCGCGGATCCGGAGGTACTCGGCGGTAGCGGCTGGAGCCGCCGAAGGTCCGCGCGTGGCGGAGCCGACCGGCGGAGCGCACCATGGCAGCACCGAAACCTGGTCGCCGAGACTGCCGGTGGCCATCTGTGTACGGTTCGACTGAGGTGGGGGCCCGTCACCCTGCCCCGTGCCAGTACTCGTCGTGAGTGCGGTGGGCCTCGGTCAGGCCGTCGCGGAAGTACCGCTCGTAGTAGGCGTTCTCCAGGTGATGGGCCTGCAGCCACACGCCCGGTACGTGGATCGTGTCGCAGTGGGCGGGAAACCGCCCGTGCGTCTCGTAGATGTAGGTGCAGATGTCCCGCGTGCAGGCGATGACGTCGGCGGAGTAGTCGCTGGCCTCGTGCAGGTACTTCCTTCCGAAGTCCCCCCGGTAGATGCGCGCGAACAGTCCCTCGTCGGAGTAGATGCCGGTCGGCCCGAACTTGCCCGCCACGACGGCGTCGACCGCCTCGCCCATGGTTGCGTAGTTGGGCGGACACATCGCCTTGATGAGATGTTCGCCGTTGTGGCGCAGGCCCACGGCGGTCGCCCTCAGGTCTGCGTAGCGCGGCAGCGGCACCTGCCAGCGCAGGAGGTCCGCCGGCCTCCACCGCGGGACGGTCCAGTCGAAATCGAGCATGGGACCGTAGGCGGGACGGAACTTCGGGTCTCCCAGCATGATCGACGGGGCGATCGAGGCGTGGATCCAGGCTCCGAGACCCATGGCGTCGGCGGTGAGCATGAGGTTCTGGAGCAGCAGGTCGGCCTCGATCTGCGTCCGCATGGCCCAGATGAAGCCCAGGGGCAGCTTGATGTCCTCGTTGAGGAACCCCGACTTCACCCATTTCCGGACGCCCGCCGAGCGGTAGAGGTTCCGGTCGTCGACGATCGCCGGCCGTGCCCCCTCGGGCTGGGTCAGCAGGTACATCAGCCCGTTGATGTACTGCCGTGACAGGTCCACCACGGGGAAGAGGAGGGTGGTGCCCGGGAGGTTCGACAGGAACCGGTTCGAGTCGAGGTAGGCGGGGAAGTCCCGGCCTCCTTCCGGTACGTCGATGCGGTGGTCGAGGAGCCGAACCTTCGCCTCGGCGGCGCGGGAGCAGAGGGTCTCCGCGTCGAACGCCGTCGCCCCGCCGTCGGATGCGGGGGGCAGGTTGCGCAGGAAGTAGGTGCCGCTGTCGTTGATCAGGAAGAAGTGCGTGCCCTGGGCGTTGTCGGGGCTGCCCGCGGTCCGGCCGGCCATGTTGAGGTTCGGCTTGGCCATGATGGGCTTGCCGTCGCGGGGATCTGCGAAAGGACGGTCCGGCATGGTGAGGCCGGAGCAGCCCGTGATGGCGATGAGGACGGCCTCTTCGAGCTCTGTCAGCGGGGCTCGTGGCGCGGTGGAGGCCCAGCTCATCGAACCGGCCTCGACCGAGCTGCCGCGGCTGACCCGGTGGGTGCGGCGACGCCAGATCGACTGGAGCAGAGGGCGGTTCACGAGGGCCTCGAACCCGGCGCGGCTGTGGGTGTTCATCGGGTCGTTCATGGCGCTGTCCCTTCCCGGACGCCGTCAGCCGCGCAAGCGTGCCTCGATGGTCTCGACGAGGCCGGCGATGACTCCGTCGGGCGAGGGGCTGTAGTGGGGGACGGCCCATCGCGTGATCCGGGCGTCGATCAGGGAGGGCCGGCCGGAGGCGAGCGCTGCGCGGAACGCCTTCTCGAACTCCTCCAGCGTCTCGACGCGGTAGCCGTCGGCGCCGCACGCCCGCGCGTACGCGGCGAAGTCGGGGTTCTGGAACTCGACGAGCCCCGTCTCCCCGTACGTGACGAGCTGGAACAGTTTGATCAGCTTGAATTCCTGGTCGTCGAAGACGATCCAGATGACGGGGATGTCGTTCTCGACGGCGGTCATCAGCTCGAAACCCGACAAGGAGTAGCACCCGTCGCCGCACCCGACGACGACGGTGCGTTCCGGGTGCGCGACCTTCATTCCGATGGCGCCGTTGACATGGCCGGCCATCGGCCCGAAGGAGCCGACCTTGCGAAAGTTCTGCCCCTCCTCCAGCTCGACGTAGTAGCCGAGCCAGGCGAGGTGCGCTCCCGCGTCGGCGAGCAGAACACCTCGTGGGGGCAGCATCCTGCCGATCGTCTGGGCCAGCTCCCCCGGGTGGATCTTCCCGGTCAGGTGCGTGATGTGACGGGCTTCGTAGTCGCGGCCGTCGACGTCGACCGGCGGGACCTCGCCGACCCGTTCGTCCAGCGCCTCGTGAAGTGCGGCGAGCCCGAGGCGCGCGTCGGAGAGCAGCGCGTGGTCGGGCCGGTAGGCCTTGTGGAACTCGGCCTCGGAGATGTTCACATGGACGAGCACCTTGTTCTCGAAGAGGTCTTCGCGGTAGTTGAACGTGGCGTGCTGGTTCAGGGAGTTGCCGACGCACAGCACGACATCGGCCTCGCGAAACGCCTTCCACGCACTGGCGTGCCCGCTGTCCGCGAAGACACCCACCGAGAGCGGGTGTCCCTCGGAGACGATGCCCTTGCCGTCCAGCGTGGTGAGCAGGGGAATCTGGAACCGTTCGATGAAGCGCCGGACCTCCGCTCCCGCTCCGCTGCGGATCGCGCCGAACCCGACGAGGGCCACGATGCGCTTGTGCCGTGTGAGGGCGTCGGCCAGCACCGCGGCGATCTCCGCCACCCGGGCCGGATCCGGGACGACCGGGGCCACGTCGAGCCGGATGTGCCGGAAGTTCGTCACCTCGACGCCGCGGTGGGTGAGGTCCTCGGGAACGTGGATGTGCACCGGCCCGGGCCTTCCCTCGAAGGCGACGTTGACGGCTTCCTCGAGCACGTCGCACGTGGCGTCGGCGTCGGCGAGCAGGAAGGACTTCTTCGTCGTGGCGGCGAACATGGCCCGGGAGTCGGGCGTCCGGTTCAGGCCCGAGGTTTCGTTGAGGGAGCCCCATCCCTCCCATTCCCTGGAGGCGTATCCCGAGACGGCCAGGACGGGGTAGGAGTCGGACATCGCGACGGCCAGACCGGAGAACAGGTTGAACGCACCGGGACCTGCCGTGGCGAAACAGAAGCCCAATTCGTTCGTGTACATCGCGTGGCCGCACGCCATGAAGGACGCGGCCTGCTCGTGCCGTGTGATGACCGGCCGGATCTGCTGCGAATGCTTCAGCGCCAGCATCAGGCCGGCGGCGTTCTCTCCGGCACCGCCGAAAGCGGCCCGGACTCCGACCTCTTCCAGGCCCTTGACTATGGCTTCGTAAACCCTCATCGCCGTTCCCTCGTCCACTCCCCCGCATTCTGACGGAGACGCCCCGAGCGTCCCCGTCAGAATGCGGGAATGACGCCTCGGGCGAGGAGCTGTGGTGGCCGTAGCGGCCCACTGATGGCGGGAAGAAGCGCTCGCACGCGCCGGACAGCATGCCGTGCGGCCTTCCTGAACCAGTCTGCCAGTACTCGACGCATCCCGCTCCCGCACCTGGAGTGGGCCGTACGGGCGGGCCGTACGGGCGGATGCCACCCGTCTGCGTTGTTCCGCGCGACGCGGCCGCACCACTGAGTCAGGGTTGCCGTGTGTAACCCAGGTGCCCGCGGACCAGTCCCCCGGGCAGCCGTGCAGCGTCACCTCGTCGTCCGCCGGCCTTGCGTCCGGAGAGCGGGGTGCGCCTTGGCGAAGAGGCACACATGGCCGAGACCAGCCAGTACGAGCAGTACATGGGCGGCAACCCCGAGGCGGAACGGCTCGTCTTCGAGCGGCTCGCCCGCGAGCTCATGCGGGTCCAGCTCAAGTCGATGAGGCGCAGCGGCGCCTCCGGCCTCGCGCGGACGTTCCACGCCAAGGCCGTTCTCGGCGCGGAGAACGCGCGTCTGGCCTTCGTCGGCGACCTGCCCCCCGACCTGCGGTCCGGCTTCGCCCAACCGGGTGCCGAGTACCCCGTCACCGTGCGGCTCTCCAATGCGAACGGCGCCCGCCAGCCGGACCACGCCCCCGATATGCGCGGAGCGGCCTTGCGCATCACGGCCGGAGCCGGCGAAGCGCACGACCTGCTGATGACGAGCCATCCGGTCTCGCACGCGCGCGACGCGGTGGAGTTCGTCGAATTCGCGAAGGCCATGGCGGGCGCCGACTCGACGCCGCGGAAGGCCGTCGCGCTGTTCGTCACCCTGCCGCTCGCGGTCGGCTGGTCCACGGCCGCGCGCATGCGCCGCAACGTGCGGGCGGGTACGAGCCGCCCCGTGAGCAGCCTGGCGCTGGAGACGTACTGGAGCCGGGGCGCCATCCTGTGGGGTGACGCGGGGCCGGTGCGCTATCAGCTGCGCCCGGCACACGATGCCCCGTCGGCCCCCGCACCCTCCGGCAGTGACCCCGATTTCCTGCAGCACGAACTCGGTCGGCGGCTGAAGGAGGCCGATGTCGTCTTCGAGTTGTACGTCCAGCGCTACGTGGATGCCCGCCGGACGCCCATCGAAGACGGCGCGGCCGAGTGGAAGGAGGCCGATACGCCTCTCGTGCGGGTGGCAACGCTGACCGTCCCGTGCCATGACATCAGCTCGGCCGAGGCACGCGCCGCAGCCGCACGGGTCGACGAGCTCGCCTTCAACCCGTGGAACACGACGGAGGATTTCCGGCCCCTCGGAAACCTCAACCGTGCGCGCAAGGTCGCCTACGAAGCCAGCAGCTCCCACCGCCTGGGCCACCGGTTCGCCAACGTCGAGCCGCGGCGCAACACCGTGCTGGGCGTGCCGTTGCGCGCCGCCTTCCGCGGCCTCAACCGGTTCGTCCCCTGGCACCGGCTGCCCACGAGCCTCGGTCTGCTGAACCTCCTGGCCTTCCGGCAGAAGCTGCGCCAGGACAATCTGCTCGACACCGAGCTCCACGAGGCGCCGCCCAGAGCCCGGCCCGTACCCGATCCCATCGACGAGGACATGCGGCTCGCACGGAGCTACGACGGCACCTACAACGACCTGTCCGCTCCGAAGATGGGCGCTGTCGGGTCCGCCTTCGGCCGCAACCTCGTGCCCGTCCACCAGCCGGAACTGTTCGACGTACCGAACCCGGTCACCGTCAGCCGCGAGCTGCTGCACCGCGACGTCTTCATTCCGGCACGCTCGCTCAACGTCCTGGCCGCCGCCTGGATCCAGTTCCAGGTGCACGACTGGGTCAACCACAAGCGCTACCCCACCGGCACGAAGAGCGTAGAGGTGCCGCTCCCTCCCGGTGTCACGTGGCGGAACACTCCGGGCGGACGTCCCGAGGACGTCATGCGCTTCGCCGAGAACGAGGGGCTGTACCCGGCCGACGGCAAGGGCCCGCCGACGCAGTTCGCCAACGCGGCGTCCCAGTGGTGGGACGGCTCCGAGATCTACGGCGGCAACGAGGACACCGGAAGGTCGCTGCGCGAGCCGGGGGGCGGTGCCTCACTGAGCCTGGAGGACGGCCACCTGCCGGCCGGGCCGGACGGCCTCCCTCTCACGGGGTTCGCCGAGAGCTGGTGGTACGGCCTCAGCGCCATGCAGACCCTCTTCGCCCGCGAGCACAACGCCGTGTGCGCGGCACTGCGGCAGGAGTACCCGGCCTTGAGCGAGGACCGTGTCTACCACACGGCGCGACTGGTCGTCTCGGCTCTCATCGCGAAGATCCACACCGTGGAGTGGACTCCCGCGATCCTCGCCACCGAAGTGATCGACGTCGGCCTGAAGACCAACTGGCAGGGACCGCCGAAGAAGTGGCTCGAACAACTGGGACTGTGGCTCTTCGAGGCGCATTCGCTGACCGGCATCCCCGAGACCCTGCCGGACCACCACGCCGCTCCGTACTCGCTCACCGAGGACTTCGTCACCGTCTACCGCATGCACCCGCTGCTCCCCGACGACTTCGAGATCGTGGACCACCGGCTCGGCCGGCGTCTGGACACCCTCGGCTTCAACGACGTGCAGGGCCCCGCCGCGGAGGCGCTCATCCGCAAGACCGGTCTGGCCAACTCGCTGTACTCGCTGGGCATCGCTCATCCCGGCGCGATCACGCTGAACAACTACCCGCACGCCCTGCGGTCGTTCGAGCGGGACGGCGAGGTCATCGACCTGTCCGTGGTCGATCTGGTACGCACCCGGCGTCGCGGTGTACCGCGCTACAACGACTTCCGGGCCGGTCTGCACAAGCCGCGCGTGCGGCGGTTCGAGGACGTGTCGAGCGATGCGGAGACCGTCGCACGCCTGAAGGAGGTCTACCGCGATGTCGATCACATCGACACCATGGTCGGTCTCTTCGCCGAGAACCCGCCTCACGGCTTCGGCTTCAGCGACACCGCCTTCCGCGTCTTCATCCTGATGGCGACCCGCCGACTGCAGAGCGACCGGTTCCTCACGGTCGACTTCAGGCCCGAGGTGTACACCCCTCTGGGCATCGACTGGATCGAGCGCAATGGCATGAGCAGTGTGGTGGCGCGGCACTGCCCCGAGTTGGCGGGCCTCCTGCCCCGCACGGCCAGTGCCTTCGCGCCCTGGCGCCTGGCCACGGCGAAGGGGACCGGAGACGGTCGCGGCTGAGGGGCCCGCTCGTTCGGGCTGCCCGTGTCAGATGGTGAACGGCTTCTGCTTGAGGAATCCGTCCGACGGGCTGCCCGTCGTGTAGAAGTTCGGGCTCTGGTTGGCGGGCATGCGCTTTTGGATGTCGCGGTGGAAGGTGCGGTAGTCGCCCAGGAAGGCTCCCTTCCCCCACACCTCGAGAAGGTTCGCGGTGAACAGTCCGTTGACGTCTCCGTCGGACGCCACCTGATTGTCCTGGCAGGCGGCGATGAGTACGGCGCCGGGCGCCGGGCGGCCGCCGTCGGCGTCCTTGAGTTCGCGCTGGAGGCCCTCGTAGAAGGACCGGTCCCGGGCGAAGATCTCCTGCTGCTTGAGCAGCGGCATCAGCCGGGACGCCGCCTCCACCTGCTCCGGGTCACGGGTCTGGAACTGCGACTGCAGCGCCTCCGGGGTGAGCAGCCCCTGGAGGGACTCGATGGCGCTGCCGCTGTGACAGCAGTCCAGCAGGGCGAAGATCCTGACCCCCTCCTCGAACCGCCGGAACTCCCGGTACAGCTCGTCATCGAGGAACTGGCGGTCGAAGAACACCAGCGTCTCGTCCAGCCGGTCGGGCTCGTCGTCCGATCCGGCGACGTTGTCCATCTGGCCGCCGTGGCCCGAGTAGGTGAAGAGCAGGATGTCCCCGCTCTTGAGCCGTCCGGCCGCCTTGCGCAGTTCCCCGGTGATGTTCTCCACGGTGCCGTCGCCGGTCAGGATCACGGTGTCGCCGAACCCGCCGGCGCGGGCGACCGACGCCATGTCGCGGGCGTCGTTCTCGCAGGCTAGGAGCTTGCCGTCCCAGCCGTCGTACGCCGCGGGATCGACCTTGTTCAGACCGACGTGGATGGACAGGCCAGTGGGCACGGGTACTCCTCGGGAGCGTGGCGGGGGCAGGGGGGTCGACAGCATGGGTTCCGCGGCGGCCGCCGCCTGAACCGGGGTCTCGGGGACGCCCCCCGATCGGGCCTGTCCAGGGGAGCCGGCCGGAGGGCCGCTGTTCGGGTGGCCCGTCGCATCGCACCGTAAATGATCACTTGCGCGCGGTATTGCTATCTTATGAACGCAATTGACACGCCACCGGACCGGGCTGCGGACGCCACGGCGCGGCAGGGCTCCCTCGCCGATCGCACCGGCTACGACGAGTCCTTCCTCGGTACCGTCGTCCCGCTCCCCGTCCCGGCCGCGGGCGGGATCGGGACCGTGGTCCTGCCCTACACCCACTTCACCGTCGTCCTGCGCCCGGACCGCAGGCTGGCCGCCTCCACCGCCGTCTGCATCGACGGCGAGCTCCTCGTGGAGGACGTACCCCGCGACGACAACTGGGGATTCGACCCCCGCGTGCCCGAGTCCCAGCAGGCCGGCAACGACATCTACCGCGACAACTCCCTGGACCGGGGGCACCTGGTCCGCCGCCTGGACCCGGTCTGGGGTGCCGCGGCCGAGGCCGACCGCGCGAACGTCGACACCTTCTACTTCACCAACGCGGCCCCGCAGCAGGACGTCTTCAACCAGGGCAAGGCGCTGTGGCAGGGGCTGGAGAACCATCTGCTGGACCACGCGGCCCAGTTCGACCGCAAGCTGTCCGTCTTCACCGGTCCCGTACTGCACGACTCCGACCCGCCCTACCGGGGCATCCAGGTGCCGCTACGGTTCTGGAAGGTGGCCGCCTTCATCCAGAACGGCGAACTGGCCTCGACCGGGTACATCCTCGACCAGAGCCCGGACCTCAGCCGGGACCGTGAGCGGGCGATGGCGGGCGCCAGGCCCGGCGATCCGCCACCGCTCGGCGCGTTCCGCACCTTCCAGGTGCCCGTCACCGACATCGTCGAGCTCACCGACCTCGACTTCGGACCGCTGCCGGCCGCCGACCTCATGCCCGTCACCCGCGCACCCGCGGAGCGCTGGAAGCGGCTGGAGAGCTACGACGACGTGGTCCTGGACGGCTGAGATGGACGACGCCACCGTCGTCTACGTCCACGGGAACGGGAACAAGGTCCGCAAGGAACTGCTCAAGGCCCAGTGGGACGGGGCGCTGTTCGGCAGGGACATGGGTGCGGCGTCGCGGATGGCCTACTGGGCGCCGGTCCGGTACGGCACTCCCCTGCCCGACGACGAGCCCGACCCGCTGGCCGGCGGCCCGCCGCCCGCCCCGGAACTCCCGGACCCGGGGGTGCCGCGGACTCCGGAGGAGTTCGTCGAGCAGACGCTGCGCGAGGCGCGCCGGGCGGCAGGTCCGGCGCTCGGGAGTCGGTCGGCGCAGGCCGGGGAGGAGCAACTGGCCCACTGGCTGGCGAAGATGGCCTACTCGGCCGAGACCCTCGGGCGGACCGAGGACGCGGCGCCCGCACCGGCCCCGCCGGACCTGGCCGAGGCGCTGCCGCTGCCCCTCTTCATGCGCGCGCCCGTCTTCGAGCTGCTCGTGAAGCTCACCTTCGAGGACGTGTTCGCGTACTTCTTCGGCGGCCTCGGCGAGGCGATGCGCGAGGTCGTCCGGGGCGAGCTGGCCGGCGTGGGCGACGGGCCGCTCGCCGTGCTGGGGCACAGCCTCGGCTCGGTCATCGCCTACGAGGTGCTCCGCGAGGAGCGACGGGACGTCACGCTGCTCGTCAGCGTGGGGTCCCCCCTCGGCATCACCGAGGTCCAGGACCGGCTCGCGCTCCCGACGGCGGTCCCGGCGGGTGTGGCGGCCTGGTCCAACGTCTCGGACCTGCGGGACCTGGTGGCGCTCGACCACTGGCTGCGGCCCGAGTACGATCCACCCGCCCTCATCACTGACCACCTGGTCAGGAACGACAGCGGCAACCACCACGGCATCGCCGAGTACCTGCGCAGCGCGCCCGTCCAGCAGGAGCTGCGCACCCTGTTCGGCCGCGTTGCGAGCGACCGGGGCGAGTGAAACCATGGCAGGTATCAGGCAGTCCGTCTTTCCGCGCCGCTACGGCGGCTGTGCAGGTGCGGTATGTCTCCCAAGGATACCGAATGGGGACTCGTCACCGACTTGGTGCGAGATCACCTCTTCATCGACGGCGAACCCCGACGCAAGTTGATCCAGTTCGGGTTCTCGCCCGAGTACGTGAGCAGAATTCCGCTGAACTACGTGAGCCACGACAATGCTGTCGCCCTGGTCGAGGCAGTGCGGAACAGCGGCGTCGAAATGCAACTCCTCCTCCTCAGCACGCTCGTGCGGTTGGGCACGCTCGACGTCCTCCCGGCCGCGGTGGAGGCCAAGCGCCTCAGGAACGAGCTGGAGGAGGCCGTACGGCTCCACGTTTCAACCCAGGACTTCTTCCTCAGCAATGTGCTCGGCAACGGCGCCGAGGTGTTCATCGACCGGGCGGATTTCAGGAAGCGGATCCGCGAGTTCCTCGAGAATCCCGACAAGACCGTTCTGGTGGTGGACGGAGAGCCGGACAGTGGGCGCTCCTACAGCTACAAGCTGATCCGGCACATAGGCGAGCACTGCAATTTCCGCCCGGTGCGGGTCACGCTGAACCGGGCCTCGACCGCCGAGCAGGTGGTCCAGCGGCTCGCCGAGTGCGTCGCGGACCCGAGCCCGGTCCCGTCGACGCTCTCGGGCACGGCCCTCCCGCCCCTCCCTCCCCTCCCGCCGTTGAATCCGACACAATTGAACGATCCACTACCCGAGATCGATGCGGCGGTGCACCGCGCCGTCAACCAGGCCACCACCGCGCAGGGGCAGTACTGGCTGGTGCTGGACGACTGCGACAAGCTCGACCCCAATTCCGACGTCTGGGACTGCATCGGCAAGCTGGCCCTGACCATCCACGAGCAGAGGCCGACGCCGCCGAACGTACCGCCCCGGCTGGTGCTGCTCGGGTACTCGCCGACGATGCGCCAGCTCCCCTACGAGATACGCAGGGACGAGGTCAGGGACACCGCCCGGATGTTCGGCCCGGAGGATCTGCGCGAGTTCTTCCGGCAGTTCTTCACCGAGGCTTCGCCTTCGACTCCCCCGGACGTCCAGCGGATCTCCGCCCTCGTCGAAACGGCCGTCCCCGCCGTTCTCCAAGCCTGTGAGGCCTGCGGCCCCGACAGCTACATGCGCAAGATCTCCACGGCGGCAGCGGCGTCGGTCCGCCATTACGGCAAGCTCGCCGCCGGCGAGGAATTCGGCGCGCGCCTGAGCGAGCAGCTGAGCACCGCCGTGGCCTCCGCCGGCCCCGCAGACGTGTCGGACCTGCGCAAGGCCTACCGGGAAGCGGCGTCCCTGCTGAGCAGGTTCGACCCCTCACGGCTGAAGCTGCCCGGCGAGGGGGAGCCCTCCGGGGCGGCCGGGGTGGAGCTGCTGCCCGACTGCCGGGCCGTCGGCGCGCGCAACACCTTCACCTGGGTACTCAAGTCGGACGTCCGCGACACGGCGCTGCGCGGCTTCGCCGGTCCGCAAGGGGCCCGCCGCGCCCTGCTGGCCAACCTGGAGCAGATCCCGCCCGGCACGGGCCCGGCAAGCATCGCGCTGGCCTACCTCGACGGCACGCCCCCGGACCTCGCCCACCAGAAGCTGGGCCAACTGCCGCACACGCTCCAGGCGGTGTTGTGGCTCGCGCAGATCCCGGGCATCACCGGCATCCCCGAGAGCGCGGAGGTCCAGCGGCTGCTGGACCGGGCGCGGCTGATGCAGCCCCTGGAACGCCTCGCACGCGGCTCCTTCCAGGGGCGCGCCGAGGAACTCGCCCGACTGCGCGCCTACATCGGACTGCCCACGCCGCTCCAGGACGAGTTCACCCTCGCGGTCGCCGCCGGCACGAAGCGGCCGGTACTGGTCCACGGGCTGGGCGGCGTCGGCAAGAGCACCCTGCTCGCGACGTTCCTCCGGGACAGCCTGCGCGACTTCCCCACCACGTTCCCCTTCGCGTACGTCGACTTCGCGAGGCCCACCCTCTCGGCCCGCGAACCGGCCACCCTGATCGCGGAGATGGCCCGGCAGCTCAGCGTCCAGTACCCCGGGCACCACGCCGATTTCGACGCCCTGGCGCACACGTGCGAGGAGACCGTCGGCCTCCACCGGGCCGAAGAGGGCACGGTCGAAGAGCTCTACGAGCTCGCCACCACCCGGGCGACGATGGCACGGCTCTCCCAGTCGGGGGTGCACGCCCTGGCCTCGGCACGCGAAGGCCTGCTGGCGGCGCAGCTCGCGACACTCGTCGTCCAGGCAGTGGGGGTGCCCGCGGCGGAGCAGCCGCCCCTGGTTCTCGTGATCGACTCCTTCGAGGAGGCCCAGTACAGCGGTTCCCCGGAGCTCGGCCGCATGTGGGGTCTCTGGTCGGCCCTCCAGAAGGTGCACCCGCGGCTGCGGACCGTCGTCGCGGGGCGGCTGCTGAAGCACCATCCGGCCCGAGTGGTGGAGCCCCTGACGATCGAGCTGAACGACCTCGGCCCGGAGGCCTCCGTGGCCCTCCTGGTCTCCTGCGGGGTGACCGACGAACGTCTCGCCGAGAAGCTCGCCGACCGCGTGGGCGGGAACCCGCTGAGTCTGAAGCTGGCGGCGCGGGCAGCCGAGCAGGAGGGCAACCGGGCCGAATCGCTGAACGAACTGATCGAGAGCCTGCCCCGGCGGCGCCGCCACTTCTACCGCAAGGTCGACCAGATGCTCATCCAGGGGACCCTCTACGAGCGGATCCTCAGGCGCATCGGGGACCCGGACGTCCGCGCTCTCGCGCAGGCCGGATTGGCACTGCGGACCATCACCCCCGCGCTGATCCGGGAGGTCCTCGCCGGACCGTGCGGACTGACGGTGGACTCCGACGGGGAGGCGGAGCGCCTCTTCGAGCTGTTCTCCCGGCTCGACCAGGTGGAATCCGCCGGCCCCGGGACCGTACGCCACCGGGCCGATCTGCGCGCCATCATGCTGCGGCTGGCCGACCGCGCCCGTGCGGACGTGATGCGGGCGGTCGGGCGGCGTGCCGTCGCGTACTACGCGGTACGCGAAGGCCTGGAGCCGCGGGCCGAGGAGATCTACCACCGGCTGCGGTTGAACGAGAGCCCGCGCGACGTGGACCTGCGCTGGCTGCCCGGTGTAGAGCGGTTCCTCGTCGGGGCCGACGAGGACATGGCGGGGCGGTCCGCCGCGTACCTCGCCGGGCGCTTCGGCGGCCACACCCCGGACGAGGTGATGGCGGAGGCGGAGCAGGAGGACTGGGAGCGCATCGCCGCCCGCGAGGTCCAGGACCTGCTGTCGCAGGGGTACACGGAGGAGGCCGCCGCCCGGATCGAGGGGCGGCGCCCGTGGACCTCGGGCAGCCCGTTGCACCCGCTGTGGGTCGAGATCCTGGACCGGCTGGGCCGTCGTGCCGAAGCCCGGGCGGCCGCCGACGCGGCCGTGGAGCGCGCCGATGAGGACGGCTTCCCGGCACTGCAGCTGGAGCTGCTCCTCGTCTCGGCGCGGCTGGCAGAGGCGGACGGCGACCTCGCCGAGGCCGGCGACGACCTCGCCGAGGCCGAGGAGATCGCCACGGGCCTGGGCAAGGACTTCGAGGCGCTGGGCGCCCTGCTGACCCGTGCACAGCTGGCGTCCCGCACCGAGGAACACGATCAGGATGCCGGGAGCAGGCTCGCCGAGCGACTGCGTCGGCTGCCCGACGCGGAGCTCGTCCGCCAGCCCGCCCTGGTGCGTGCCGCGGTCGCCGAGGTCTCGCACGACCACCCGCTGATCCTGGAGCACGCCCTGGACGTCGTGGGCCTGCCCGCGACCGAGGACGGGGTCCTGGACATACTCGGCGAGGCGATCGCCCGGGTGGTGGCCGGCCGGCCGGAGCTGCGGGCCCCGCTGCTCCGCCTTCTGGAGGACTCCGCCGGCCCGCCCGATCCTTCTGCCACTGTCCTGCGGTCCGCGACCGGAGCCACCCACCAGGGGGTGCAGGGCATGCTGCGTGAGGCGCGCCGGCTCGGGACGCTCGACCGGCTCGCCGGGCGCCTCCTGGCCCTCGACGGCGGGAGCGGCGAGCTCGCCTCGGGCGTGGCGGCGGCGATGGGCGCCGGCGCCGCCGCCCCCGGCCCGGCCGCCACCCCCGGCCCGGCCGTGCCCACGGGCACGCGGCCGGTCGCCCCTCAGCCGGGCGGGGCGGACCTCTCAGCGGAGAGTCCAGCCGAAGGGAACGGCCACCGAGCGGCCTGATCGACCATGAGCGACACGTATCTCTCCCAGGACGACGTCGTACAGCTGCGGGACACGGCGGTGGAGGCAGGACTGTCGGACCCGGCACTCCGGAAGCTGCTGTTCGCGGGAATCCTCCCGAAGTACATCGGCTCGCTGCCACTCCTCGCGGCGCCCCTCCAGCAGGTCCACTCGGACCTCAACGAGATGAACCACGTGGAGCGGCTGATCGACGGCACCGTTCCGCTGTCCGTCTGGCTCCGCAACGCCGCCGACCAACTGACCGACGCCGCCGCCCGCGACGTGATACTCAAGGCACTGGACCGGGTGGCGCGCGACGCGGCGGGTGAGCCCGACGTGGCACCCGACGTCCGCACCGGGGAAACCAAGGAAGAGATCGTCTTCCGGGACGACACGGTGCCCTTCGGTTTCCTGACCGGCGGCGCGCTGGCCGGCTCCTCGGTCGCCCGCATCAAGGTGCTGCCGTACCAGGGGGGCGCCCTGCTCCAGCCGGTGGCGCTGCCACACAGCGGCACGGGATGGCTCATCGCCCCCGGCCTCCTCGTCACGAACCACCACGTGGTCAACGCCCGCAAGCGCACCGACGGCCAACAGCAGGTGGCGGACCCGTCGGACCTCCGGCTCCAGGCCCAGGGATCACGCTCCCGGTTCGACTACCTGAGCGAGGACGACACGAACGTCGAGGAGGTACCGGCCAGCGAACTCGTGGCCTGGGACGAGGAGCTCGACTACGCCGTGCTGCGTCTGACCGGCGCCCCGCCCGACACCTTCCTCCGCATCGCCACCGCGCCGCTGGCGGTGGACAAGGACACGCCGGTGGCACTCAACATCATTCAGCACCCGGGTGGAGAGCCGAAGCGGATCGCGCTGCGCAACAACCTCGCCTTCGAGGCGGACGACACGGACGTGCGCTACTTCACCGACACCCGGGGCGGCTCCTCCGGCTCGCCCGTGCTGACCGACGACTGGACGGTGGTGGCCCTGCACCGCGGCACGCGGCGCGTGACGGACGTCAGCTTCCAGGGCAAGAGCACGGCCTTCGTGAACGTCGGCACGCAACTGAGTGCCATCATGCGGCACCTGCGGGAGCACACCCCGCAGATCCACGACGAGATCGCGGCGGCCCAGTCGCGCTGACGCGACGGGCACGATCACAGGAGGTGTGAGATGCGCGGTCGATCACCGGTGGCGACCGGGCCCGAGCAGGTCTTCCGAGAGGATCTGCTGGAGGTGGCCGCACGCGTGCGCAAGGGGCTGGACGCCGAGATCCCCGAGTCCGCCGAGGAGCTTCCCCGGGAGGAGGAGGCGGCCGCGCAGATCGGTCGCGCCGCCCGGGAGGAGCGGGCCAGGGTGCTGGAAGCCGGGGTGCGCGGGCTGGAGAAGCTGGCGGCGGGCCGCAGGGACGACGTCGACGCGGACGAGTCCTTCGGCGTGGAGGCGATCGTCCTGCTCGAAGGCCGCCCGGCGATCCTGGTCCAGGGCCAGGACTTCGCCTCGCAGGCGGGCGACTGGGCCCTGCTCGACGGGCAGCGGCCGGGCATCAGGGCGTCGATCGAGCGGGTCGGCCGGGTGGAGGTCTCCGGCCACGCGGACCTGGACTGGCTGGGCACGGGCTTCCTGGTCTCGCCGTTCGCCGTGATGACCAACCGCCATGTCGCGGCCGAGTTCAGCCGTGCGGACGGCGACGGCGGGTTCACCTTCCGCCAGGGCATGGGTGCGCGCATCGACACCGCCGAGGAACTCGGCGTGCCCGCCACCGACGGATCGTTCGAGTTCAAGGTCACCGAGGTCATCGGCATCCACCGGGACGTCGACATGGCGCTGCTCCGGGTGTCCCCGGTGGCGGGCGGCGGCGGTCCGCTGCCGACGCCGCTGCCGGTCGCCGCCGATGCTCCGCCGGACCTGGAGGGCCGGCCCGTGTACGTGGTCGGCTACCCGGCGGCGGACGGCCGCCGCAACGAACCGGAGGCCATGAGCCGCATCTTCATGGACATCTACAACGTGAAGCGGCTCCAGCCGGGCACGGCGACGGCGCTGGTTCCGGACGGTCCCGGGTTCACCATGACGCACGACTGCTCCACGCTCGGCGGCAACAGCGGCTCCCCCGTCTTCGACCTGGCCGACCACCGGGTCCTCGGCCTCCACTTCGGCGGCCGGTTCAGGTCGGGCAACTTCGCCGTGCCGCTGTTCCAGCTGACGGACGACCCGCTGCTGGAGCGGGCGGAAGTCAACTGGGTGTAGGCCGGTGTCGCACATGCATGCCCAAGGCCGCGTTCACCCGGTGATCGGTTCGCCGTCGAGCGCGCCGCCTATGCAAGTGAAGAGGCCGGTACTGGAGTCGTACTCCACCTTCCCCACCTTGTCGGCCACGCACTCCGGTCCGGTGACCGTCGGCACGACGGCCGACGCGACGGGGACTGCGGTGCCGAGAACGGCCAGTACGAGTGCGGCGGTGAATCCGAGAATGCGCCTACGCATGGGAGCTCCCTTCGGGGACGAGCGATACCTACACGTCAACTCCAGCTTCGCCCTGCGCCACCTTGACCGCACCCTGACGCGGCAGCGCTCAGGGGGCATGCTCCGGGGGCACCTCCCTCGGACTGAGAGGAGGCTGATGTCATGGCGAACACCCCCGAGGTATCCGTAGGACCGCCTGATGACCTCGGCGTGCGGAAGGTCCTGATCGACGGCCACCGCGTGGGAGAGGCCCGGTCTGCCGGGGAGCTCCGGAGGATCCTGGATCGTGCCGGTGTGTCGGTCGGGCACCACGACATCCAATGGCTCGGCGGGGACTGCGGTGTCTGGCCGGACCGGCCCGTTCGGCGCCTGACCATCGGCCTTCTCATGGTCTTCGGATTCCTCGCGACCGCGTACCCGCTCTTCCAGATCGGAATGTCGGACAGCGGCGATGCCCTGACCTACGGCGGACGGATCGCAGGAGTTACCGTCCTCGTTGCCGCCATGGTGGAACTGGCTGCCGCCGCGGCGGCGGTCGACTACTGGGGCAAGCGGCGATGGCGCTACTCGGGGGTGGCCGTTCTGGGCGGAGTCGTCATCGCCCTCCTCTGCGGGATCTGCCTCCTCCTGCTGCAGATCGGCGAGCGGTTCACCGGCTACACCCTGATCGGGATCGCCCTCTGCGTCTGGGCTTCGGTGGCGCTGGTCGGACTCATCAGGCTGCGGGCGTGGAAAGGTCTCCGCAATCCCAAGACGATCGCGATCGGGGTCATCGTCTCCACCCTTCTCGCCGGCGCCAACCTGGCCTACTCGCAAATCTATCTTCCCTATGTGAGAACCCCGCTGATACAGAGCGGGGCGCAGTTCAAAGAGTCGAGTCTGCAAAAAGGCGCGTCTCAGCTGCACGTCACGGTCCATCTGTACGTGAAGAACGCGGGCGAAGTTCCCGTCTACATCCTCGACAGCAAGTACTGGATCCATGGCGGGCCCGCGAACAACAGCGCCGACACCAAGACCGGCGCATTCGAATTGATCTACGATGGCGCCTTCGTCACGCCGGTGGGCACCGTGCTGAATCCAGGGGCGGAGGTCGCGCAGGACGTGGTCATCGAGGTCAAGGATCCGGACAAGCGCAAGTGGGAAGTCATCCGGGCCCAGACCGAGGTGTACGTGATCAGGAAAGACAGAATGAAAATGCCCACTGCGTACGAGCGTTCCGGGGTCGGAGGCAAGAAGCTCGCAGAGGATGCCAAGAAGGAGCAAGGATATCCTGCCGACACGAAGTACAGGTATCGATCCGAGATCTCGAACAGCAGTGAAATTCTGAACGTGACCCGGGGTCGACAGCAGATCACCGTGTTCAGAGTGGACAATGGCGAGTGGCCGCGCGTAGTCGTGGACGTGTCGCCACCGGATGAACGGATCGAGTTCGATCCCCTCAATCTAAATCCCAACGCGGCCGAGAAGAACATCGACCGGTACGGTCTTTCGCCGGTACGCGGCTCCACGGCGGAGACGCCCTACCTGGAGCTCCTGGAGAAGGCCCGCTCAGGCGGGTAGGGGGCCAGTCCGCTCAGGTCAACCGTCCTTCCTATCCATGAGGTGTCGCCCTATGAGCAGGACCTCGCGACTCAACTGCATCATCCCCCCGTACCTCCTCAGGAGGCTCCTGGAGAGCGACCAGAGCGAGGTGCGCCAGGCGGCCCTGGACACCATGTTGACCACTGCTCGCCTGCGTGGCCAGCGAGAGGTCCGGGCCTCCTTCGCCGGCGCGGCCGCCCCCGGCAACGGCCGCCGCACCGTCTTCGACTGCGAGGAGAAGAGCTTCCTCCCGACCGCTGTCCTGGCCAGGTCGGAAGACGGACCGGAGTCCGTGGACGAGTCCACCAACCGGGCGTTCGACGGACTCGGTCTGACGCGCGACTTCTTCGGAGAGGTCTTCCAGCGCGATTCGATCGACGGCCGGGGGATGCGGCTGGACGGGTTCGTCCACTTCGGCGTGAAGTTCAACAACGCGTTCTGGGACGGACGGCAGATGGTCTTCGGCGACGGGGACGGAAAGGTGCTCGGTGACCTCACCGGATCCCTCGACGTGATCGCCCACGAGCTGACGCACGGAGTGACGGAGCACACCGCTGGATTCGAGTACCACAACCAGTCGGGCGCCCTGAACGAGTCGGTTTCGGACGTCTTCGGGTCGCTGGTCAAGCAGTGGTCGCTGAAGCAGGCGGCCGAGGAGGCGGACTGGCTGATCGGCGCCGACGTGTGGACCCCCGGAATCGATGCCGACGCCCTGCGATCGATGAAGGCCCCGGGGCACGCGTACAACAATCCGCTGTTCGGAAGGGACCCCCAGCCCGACCGCATGAGCAAGTTCATCCACCTCCCCGACACCGAGGAAGGGGACAACGGCGGGGTACACCTCAACTCCGGCATTCCGAACAGGGCGTTCTACCTGACCGCCGTGGGCATCGGCGGCTTCGCCTGGGAGGCCGCCGGGCCGATCTGGTTCGAATCGCTCAAAGTGTCCGGCGCCGAGGCCCAGTTCCATGATTTCGCCCGCACCACCTTCCATAAGGCCGGCGAACTGTTCGGCGCAGGCAGCCCCGAACAGTCGGCCGTGCTGACGGCATGGCAGGAAGTGGAGATCTCCATCCAGGGCCTCCCGGCCGGGGCCGCCCGAACACGGAGCCGTGCGGCGGCCAACGGGAACGGCAGCCTGGGCCGGCAGGACGGCCTGGCAGACCTGAGCAGGCAACTCGGGGAACTGAGTGCCAAGGTGACGGCGCTGGCCAAGGACGTGAACGCGCTGAAGGCGACCAAGTGAAGGCAGCGACCGAGCCTGTACCTCCCGGGGGCGACCCGGGCGGTACAGGCTGTTCTCCCGAACGTGGACATCAGGGGGAGGCAGAGCCTCAGGGGTGAGCGGTCAGGTGGACTGTGGATCGCCCCGGACCGCGATCCGGGACAGCCGGGTGTTGGAGCCGTAGTCCATGGCGTTGTGCCCGAAGTTGGCGTACACCGTCTTGTACTGGGTGTTGGTCCAGAGGATCGGGTAGTAGCCGCTGTACCAGGACTGGTTCGGGTCCGTGCCCAGGGGGAAGCTCGTCGGGTCGACCGATGCCAGGACCTTGATGTTCCCGTTGGCGCGCAGGTCGTTCGACCAGCCGTACCACTCGCTGACCGCCGAGGTGAATGTCGCGGGCAGCCCCGCGGTCGAGGGGTGCGTCCGGTCCTCCGTGCGCAGCACCGCCGTGGTCGGACCCCAGGTGTCGGTCCGGAAGTTCCCGCTGCCGAGGAACCCGTTGTAGTACCAGGGCCATGAGCCGGCGTTGGTGGTGAACACCGAGGAGTGGAAGCCCATCCAGCCGCCGCCGGCCCTCACGTACCGCTCGAAGCCGGCCCGCTGGGCGCCCGTCTTGGGTGCGTCGTCCAGGAACATGACGACCTGGTAGTCGTTGACCCCTCCGTTCGCCAGCAGTCGATTTCACCTACACGCCGACCAGGAACCGGGAGGCCGGGGCCGTCAGGCCAACAGGACCAGCAGCCGTGCTACGAGCCGCCTCACGGGTGGCTCACCAGGTTGGCCACGTTGGTGGACGCGTTGGAGGGTCCGCCCCGGTCGTTGATGACGTGCCGGATGGTCCCGGTGCCGCCGAGCGAGACGGTCACCATGTTCTGGAAGCGCACGTTCGAGTTGTTGGGGGCCTCGAAGGCACGCTCGGCGGTCACGCTCGGGTTGACGTTGAAGTAGCAGTAGCTGCCGAGCCCGTACGCCTGGTGACTGGTGACCGAGTTCGCGACCTTGTACGCCGAGTAGCCCTGCGTGGACCCGTTCATCCACGCCGCCTGGTTCGGCGGGTCGTACGGCATCTCGTTCTGGTAGAAGTACGTCCGCCCGCCGTTGCCGTTCCAGATGGTCTGGTGCTTCTGGTAGTGCTCGACGAACAGGCCGTACATGGTGACACCGTCGCCGTTGACGACGAGCCCCGTGTCCGCCGTGTTGCTGTTCCAGCCGATGCCGCTGCCGTGATCGCCGCGCCAGATCCACATGTGGTCGCCGATGACGTGATCGCTGTTGACCACCAGGCTGGTCGTCGCCCTGCCGACCGCGGCGCCACCGACCCGGAAGTAGACGTCGTGCAGGGAGGTGGGGTTCGCCGCGTGGTTCGCGGCGGCGCCGGCGGGGCCGACTTCCATCAGGGTCTGCGAGTTGGTGGTTCCGGCGTCGAAGAGGACGCCTGCGACCTTCACGCCGTCGACATCGGCCACCGTCATGGCCGTGACACCGTTGTCAGGAATGAAGGTGGCGAGGCCGAGACCGAGGACGACGGTGTCGGGGCGGGTCACCTTCAAGGTCTGGCTGAGGTGGTAGACACCGGGGGTGACCAGCAGGTTCTTCCCCTCGGTCAGTGCCGCGTTGATCTGTGCGGCCGTCGCTCCGGGCTTGACGACGTAGAACTGGTCCATGCCGAGCGAGCTGCCCGCCGCATTCCCGCCGGCCCAGCTGGTGGCCGTGGAGTCGGTGCGCAGGGACGGTACGAACACCTTGTACGCGCCCGCGCCGTCCACGTACAGGAAGGGCTTCTCGCGGACCGTCGGCGTCTGGTTCACCGTGGTGTAAGGCGGGTTGGGGAAGGTGTTGCCCGGCACGCCCTGGCTGCCGACGAACACCATGTTCCAGTTGGACCCGGTCCAGCTGCCGAGCTGGGAGTTGCGGGTCAGCCACTGCTGCTGGGTGCCGGACCGGACCTGGCCGTCGATCTTGCTGTCGGCCATGAATCCGCCGCTGGCCCAGCCGCCGTCGCTCAGCTCGAGGTTGCCGCGGACGTGCATGCGCCGGTACCCGGACGCCTGCGAGACCGCCCAACGGTCTGTGCCGCCGGTCGGGTTCACCGACAGGTTCTCCGCGCCGCGCCAGAAGTTCTGGGTGGCGTTCTGCGGCGGGAACCAGTCCGCCTCCACGTGCACGGCGCCGTTGATCGTCACCGCGTCGGGCGACTGGCCGAGGCCGAGGACCTGGGTGTAGAAGCCGACGTTGACATCGTTGCCGTAGGTACCCGGCTTGAACATCACGGCGTAGCGCTGGGAGCCGAACTGGTTGGTCTCCTGCTGCTGGAAGATGGAGTTCAGCCGGCTCTGGATGGTGGACGACGGCATCGACGGGTCGAAGACGACCACGTTCGGGCCGAGGTCCACGTCCCCGGGCGCGGTGTTCACGGGCGCCACCTGGAAGCGCTGGGCCGCCGTGCCGTTGCAGGTGTACTGCACCAGCTGGACGCTGTCGGCCGTCGAGGCGGCCGGGACGTCCAGGCACTTCCCGCTGTGGCGGCTGACGAAGTGGTACGCGCCGCCGCCCTCGTCGACGGCCTGCCACTGCTGGTTGTTGCCGCCGCCGTACGCCCAGAGGTGCAGGGCGGCGTTGTCGGCCGAGGAGGTGTCGCTCACGTCGACGACCTGGGTGCTCGCGTTGCGGTTGCCGATCCGCACGAAGCCGTCGCCGGTCGGCGTGAAGCTCCATTGCTGCGCGGTGCTGTTGTTGCAGGAGTACTGCTGCACCGCCGTGCCGTTCGCGGTCGCGGCCGACCGTGCGTCCACGCACTTGCCGCTGCCGGCATTGACGACGGTGGACCAGCCCGTCGGCAGGTCGGCCGCCGCCTTCGCGGAAGCGTTCGGCGTGGCGGCCCGTGGGGTGGCGGCCTGGCTGGGATGGAGGGCGGTGAGGACCGAAGCGGCCGAGGCGGCGACCACGAGGGCCGCGACCCAGGGCCGTGTGACGCGGGCCCGGCTTGCGCCGTGGCGAACCGCTCCGGGCTTGTGCGTGTGCGTGTGTGGGGAGCTGAGCACGTCTTCTCCTGTGCCGGCTGTACGGCCTGAGTGGGGGGTGGGTGAGACGGGAGGGGTGGAGGGGTCAGCCGTTGTACTGGGCGAGGACGCGGGTCACCGTCCACTTCTGGTGGGCCGCCCCGGTACAGGTCCATATCTGCAATCGGGTGCCGTTGGCCGAGCTGCCTCCCGCGGCGTCCAGGCACTTGTTCGCCTGCGGGTTGACGATGTCCCGGGCGGCGGGGACGGCCCACCGCTGGGCGGCGCTGCCGTTGCACTCCCACAGCTGGACCGGCGTACCGTCGGCCGTACCTCCCGAGGCCACGTCCAGGCACTTGCCGAGCGCGCGGATGGTGCCGTCGGTTCCCGCGCTCCAGCGCTGGGCGGCGGTGCCGTTGCAGTCGTAGAGCTGTACGGGGGTTCCGTTGGCGGTACCCGCTCCCGCGACGTCCACGCACTTCCCGCCGAGGCCGGTGAGGGGACCGCCGCCGCCCGGCTGGCCGCTGTCGGTGCTGACCCTCACGTAGTCGACGAGGAGTTGCTGGGGGAAGACCGTGCTGCCGCTCGGGTCTCCGGGCCAGTAGCCGCCGACCGCGAGGTTGAGGATGAGGAAGAAGGGCTTGTTGAAGACCCATTGCTTTCCGCCGAGGTCGGCGGGGGTGCGGCGCTGGTAGACCGTGCCGTCGACGGACCAGGTGATCGCGTCGGGGCTCCAGTCGACGGCGAAGGCGTGGAAGGCGTCGGCGAACACCTGACCACCGGGCAGGGTGTACCCGGCGCCGATTCCGCCGCTGCCGGAGTACCCGGGACCGTGCAGGGTGCCGTGGACGGTGGAGGGCTCGAAGCCCACGTTCTCCATGACGTCGATCTCACCGGAGTTGGGCCAGCCCACCTGGCCGATGTCGCCGCCCAGCATCCAGAACGCGGGCCACATGCCCTGTCCGCGCGGGATCTTCATCCGGGCCTCGACGCGGCCGTACGTCGTGGTGAACGTGCCGGCCGTGTTCAGCCGCGCGGAGGTGTACTCGCATCTTCCGTACCAGCACTGGTAGTTGGCCGGGTTCTCGCGGCGGGCGGTGATGGCCAGGTGGCCTTGGCCGTCGAGGGCGGCGTTGCGGTTGCCCGCCGTGTAGTACTGCCGCTCGTGGTTGTTGACGTTGTCGCCCGTCTCGATCTGCCACTTCCGGCCGTCCACGGCGGAGCCCGCAGGTCCGTCGAACTCGTCGGAGAAGGTGACGGCGGCGGCTGCTGCGGCCGCGGTCGCGGGTGGCCGCGCCGCCGGCCCGGGCGCCGGCGCACCCTGCGCAAGTCCGGTGGACAGCGAGGCGAGGGTCAGGACCGAGACCAGAGACAGCAGCAGGCGTCGGGATAAGTGTGGGGGGTGCATGACTCTCCCTTCCGGGGAGCGTGACGAACATGTCGCCCTGCGGCATGCAGATGACAACGCGGGGCGTGGGGGCCCGCATGGTTGCCGCGCCGACAGGGATGGGGGGCGAGGAGGCGAGCCCGGTGGGACCCTTTCATCACAAAGTGATTTAAGTAGTGAACGAAAACCCTGTCAAGGGCTTGGTCTGGACCACATTCATGAAGGCATCCGCATCACGGATCTCCGTCGCCCGTCGCGGACGCGCCCCTTCGCCTAACATGCCAACAACCCACCCGGTGAAGGGAGTCCTCGTGGCGCAGCACGACGACGAGCGCTCCCGAGCCCTCACACCGGCCTTCGACTCGATGACGGTGCTGGTCGCGGCCGTCATCGTCCACGACCGGGCCACGAACCGAGTCGTCCTGCTCCAGCGCGGCGAGAACGCGAAGTTCGCCCAGGGGCTGTGGGACCTGCCCGCCGGCAAGAGTGAGCCGGGTGAGCCCGTCACGGCAACCGCGGTGCGCGAGCTCTACGAGGAAACCGGCCTCACGGTGAAGCCCGAGTCCCTCGTGGTCGCCCACGTCATCCATGGCGCTCGGGGCGTGGAAGCTCCCAACGGTTTCCTCAGCGTCGTCTTCGCCACGTACGAATGGACCGGCGACCCCGAGAACCGCGAGCCCCACAAGCACGCTCAGGTCCGCTGGGTGAACGCGGCCGCATTGCCGTCCGAGTTCGTCCCCACGACTCGCATCGCCTTGCTCTCGTTCCTCACCGAGGGGCCGCAGATCTCGCTCAGAGGGTGGCTTTGACGGGTGCGGCCGACCTGGCGGCCTGCTCGATCCTCGCGCGGTAGGCCGCACGGGCTTCCTCGTCGATCCGCTTCTCGTGTTCGGCGCGCAACCCGGTCCGGCCGTCGAGGCCCTCGCGCAGGATGTCGGCGTGCCCGGCATGGCGGATGGACTCGCCGAGGACATGGACCATGATGGCGAACAGGTTCGTGTCGGCATGCGGCTCCGGCCACCACGGCACGTGGCCCGGGGCGTCCAGGGGAAGCTCGTCGATCGTCGCGTCCGAGTGTTCCCATGTGCGCCGGTAGAACCCGGTGATCTGATCGCGGGTCTCGTCCTCGGTCGCCCACAGATCGCTGCCGTTGGCGTCCTGCCACCGGGGCAGCGGTTCCGGGGAAGGGCGGTCGAGGACCTCGCCGAAGTACCTGGCCTCGACGGTGGCCACGTGTTTGACCAGGCCGAGGAGGTTGGTCCCGGTCGCCGTCAAAGGTCGGCGGGCGTCGTATTCGGACAGGCCGTCGAGTTTCCAGAGCAGCGCCTCGCGGTCCCGCCGCAGTCTCCCGTGCAGGTTGTCCTTCGCGAATTCATCGATCATGCGACATGAGCCTGCCACGGACTGCCCGCAGTCTCAAGATCACGTACAGCCCGGCTCGGGCTCGAATCGGCGCCCGAGGCACACGGATGCCCCGCGCACCCGGCGCGTCCGGTGCGGCCGAGGTGCGCCCCCGCCTCGCCGGAGTACGTCAACTTCCTTGATTTCAAACATGGTTGACGGGTGCACCCATACGATCAACGATATGACACCAGTGATCGCCCCCTTGCCGGGCGGTACGCCCGCGCAGCTCGGAGGTCACCGGGTCCTTGGGGTGCTCGGGGCCGGCGGCATGGGGACGGTCTACCTCGCCCGCCGCCGGGGACGGGCGGTCGCCCTGAAGACCATCCGGCCCGAACTCTTCCGCGACACGGACCTGCGCGAGCGGTTCGCCCGCGAGGCCGCCGCCGCGGCAGCGGTCCGCAACCCCTTCGTCGCCCACGTGCTCGGCTCCTCGACCGCCGGGCAAGTTCCCTGGATCGCCGCCGAGTTCGTCCCCGGGGCGACCCTCTCCGCCGCCGTACTGCGGCACGGCCCCCTGTCCGCGCCCACCGTGCGGGTCCTTGCCGGGGCGCTCGGCCGGGCCCTGACGGCCCTGGGCGCGGCCGGGGTCGTACACCGCGATCTGAAGCCGTCGAACGTCATCCTCGGCGCCGACCGCCCCCGCGTCGTCGACTTCGGCATCGCCCGGGTGACCGGGGACGCCACCTTGACGGCGACCGGGCAGCGCCCCGGAACGCCCGGCTACATGTCGCCCGAGCAGGTGGTGAAGGGTCCCCTCGGACCACCGAGCGACGTCTTCTGCCTCGGTGCGCTGCTCGTCTTCGCGCTGACCGGCCGGCACGCCTTCTACGACGGAGACCCCGTTCGCTCGGATTTCCGCATCGCCTACGAGGCCCCCGACCTCACCGGCGTACCGGCAGAGTTGACGCCCGTGATCCGCGGCTGCCTCGAAAAGCGGCCGGCGGACCGGCCCGCCGCCGCGGAGGTGGCCGCGGAACTCGACCCGCGGGGAGCCGCCCTGCGCGCCGCCACCCGCTGGCTGCCTCCCACGGTGCTCGCCGACGCCGCCGAGATGGCGCGGGCCGCAGCCGCCCTGGGCGCCGGCCCACGGCTGCCCACCCGGCGCAGGGTGCTGACCGGCGCCGGAGCGGCCGTGCTCCTCGCGGCGACCGGTGCCACCGCCCTGCGCACCCTCCAGCAGGACGACGGCCCCGGCCGTACCCCCGCCCCCCGCTGGAGCGGCCCGCCCGGCACCGTGCCGGGGCCCCTGTGGTCGTACGACGGCGCCGCGGCGCAGCCGGCCTTCGGGCCGGTCGAGGTCGACGGCCGGGTGTGCTTCGCGGACGGCGGCGGCGAGCTCCTCCTCCACGACCCGGTCTCGGGCGAACAGCGCTGGCGCGGACCGGTGGTGCGCGACCTCGTCGGCGGCGGCCGTCCCGTCGCCCTGGACCCCGACGGCTCCCTGCTGTTCCTGGACCCCGGCAGCGGTACGGTCCGCCACCGCGCGCGCGACGGGGTGACCGGGCTGCTCGCCGCCGACGAGGACCAGGTGTACGTCCTCGACGCCGACGGCCGCCTGGCCGCGCTCGAACGGGCGGACGGCGCGGTGCGCTGGCGTGTGCCCGTCCCCGTGTCGGGCACGGTGCTCTCGGCGGCCGCCGAGGACGGTCGGCTGCTCCTGGCCTCCGCCTCCGGAGGGGTGGTGGCCCTGTCCGCCGCCGACGGCGGCCCCGTGTGGCGGCGGCCCGCCGGCACGGACGGTTCGCGGACGGCCCTGTCCGCGAACGGAGTGCTGCTGGGCGGGTCCGGAGACCGAACGCTGACCTGCCTGGACCGGGGGCGCGGCGAACAGCTGTGGACCCTGCCCGCGGACGACAGCGCGGGCTTCGGCGTGCCCACGCCGGCCGGGGACACCGTGTACGTCGCCGACGGCCGCCAGCTCCGGAGCGTCGACGCGAAGACCGGAGCCTCCGCCTGGACCGTGCTGGCGGCCGAGGAACTGGCGCAGGACCAGGCTCCGTTGGTGGCGGGATCCGGGATCTTCGCGCCGCTGCGGAGGCCCGAGCTCGGCATCCTCGTGGTGCACGGCGGGCGGGCGGCCGAGCAGTACGTGTTCGCACCGGCCCCGGCCGGGGAGGGCCGGGCCGACGTTCCCTGGCGGGGAGCGGTCGCCGGAGGCAGCGTCATCTGGCAGCGCGGCAGCGCGGTCCGCGCCCTGCCGGGCATGTGACCGGCCCCGGGCGGGGTCACGAGGTGAGGGGGGAACGCGTGGGGGGCGGACGTCTGGAGGAGGGCTTGCGCCCCGAGGACCCGCGGTCGGCCGGGCCGTACCGGCTGCTGGCCCGCTGGCCCGGCCCCCGGCCGGTGCCGGCGCGGGGCGGGATGTACGTGGGCCGCGACCGGGACCACGGGCACGCCGTGGTGTGCCTGCTGCCCCCGGCCGCGTACGAGGCGGCCGAGGCGCTGCACCGTCGGGCCGTGCCGGGAGTGCCCGCCGTACTGGACCTGAGCACCGGGACCGAGCCCGCGTGGGTGGCCCTCGTACACACCCCTGCCGTGTCCCTGTCCGACGTGGGGCGGCGGCCCGGAACGGAGTCCGGGATCCTGCCCCTGGATCAGTCGGTGCGGCTCGCCGCGGAGATCGCCGAAACCCTGGCCGCCCTGCACGCCCTGGGCATCAGCTACGGCGCGGTGGCACCCGACGGCGTCTGGCTCACCACGGCCCGCCCGCTGCTGATGGCCCTGCACGCGTGCCGCATGCCGTCCGTGGCGTCCGTGCCGGGCCGGGTGCGGGGGCCGGGCCAAGGGCCGCGACCCGACGCGGGGCCCGGGCGGCCCGCACCGCACAGCCGGGTGTCGACCGTGCCCGCCGCCTTCATGGCCCCGGAGGTGGCCGCGGGGCGGCCCTCCTCCACCGCTGCCGACGTGTACTCCCTGGCGGTGCTGCTGCTCCACACGGCCACCGGGCGGCTCCCCTTCGGGGACGGCCCGCCGCCCGTACTGGCCTACCGCGCCCGCCACGACCGGCCCGAACTGCCCGAACTGCCGGGAGAGCTGGGCGAGGTGGTGGCCGCGGCGCTGGCCGCCTCCCCGGCGGACCGCCCCACCGCCACGGAGCTGCGCCGGACGCTGGCCCCCGGAGGGCAGGACGCGGAGCGGACACCGGACCCGCTGCCCGGCCGGGTCGTCGCCGCACTGGCCGTACGCACACAGGCGATCGCCGACCTGGAGATCCCCGATGCGGATGCGGATGCGGATGCGGACGGGAACGGGGACGGGCACGGGCATGCGGACGGCCGGGCCCCGGCGGGCGCCGGCGCGCACGAGCCCCCGCACCCCGCCACCCAGGCGGCGGCCCCCGGCCCGGTTCCGGCCCCGGCCACCCCCGACGCGCCCGCCCCGCCCACCCGCCGCCGGGTGCTGTCCGGCCTGCTGGCCGGCGCGGCAGGGGCGGCCCTGGGGGTCTTCGGGACCCTCGCCCGGTCCGCACTGACCCGCGAGGACAGCCGCACCGGGCCGTCCGCGGCAGGGGGCGGTTCCGGTACGAGCCCCCGCGTGCCCGGGATGCCACCGGCCGCCCTGTGGCGCCTGGACGACCCGACGGCCCGCATCCGGCTCCTCCCGGTGAGCAGCGCCGACCACTGCCTCATGACGCGCGGCGACGTCCTGTACGGGCACGACCTGCGCACCGGCAAGGAGGTGTGGCAGCTGCCCGCCGGCGGCAGCACCCCGCCCGTCCAGGTGCCCGGCGACCGCTTCCTGACGGCGACCCGCGAGGGGCTGTCGCTCTGCTCGATGCGTGACGGCCGGACCCAGTGGCTCCAGCGCGACGAGCAGCTCGCGGGGGTGCTCGCCGCCGACGGCTCCACGGCGTGGCTGCGCGTGGGGGACGGGAGTCCGACGGGCGGATACCTGCTGGCGGCGTTCGACCTGGAGCGCCGCAAGGAGTTGTGGCGCACCCCGCTGCCGAGCGGATTCGGCGGCGAGCAACTCGTCATCGCCGTCGGCCCCGAGACGGTCGTCGTGGAGGTGCAGGTACCCCGGCCGATGTTCCGGGACGTCACGGCCGTCCGGACCCTCCCGATCGCGGGCTTCGAGCGGAGCAGCGGACGCGTGCTCTGGAACCGCTCCCACCCCGACGTGCACGGCGGCCCGGCCTCCGTGGTGGACCCGGCGGGCGGCGGGCGGCTGTTCCTGCTCTCCCGCGGTCGCGCCCACGCCTACGACCTGAAGACCGGCACCCGGCTGTGGGAGTCGCAGGCCCTGGTCGCCGGGACCAACGCCCCGCCCTTGTTCAGCGGCGGCACCCTGTACCTGGCCGACGACGGGACGGGCCCCGTCGTCGCCGTCGACCCGGACACCGGCCGGACCCTGTGGGAGCAGACGCTCACCGAGAACCTGGAGTGGAACATGCTCGGGAGCATGACCGCGAGCGCCTCGGGACGCACCCTCTACCTCGCGACCCTGCACCAGGTCACCGCGACCGGCATCCCGTCGGGCAAACGGCTGTGGCAGACGGGGCTCGCGGGGGTGGAGGCCCGGGAGCCGTTCCAACTCGCGGCGGTACCCGGCGCCCTGCTCGTCGCCCGGCCGTCCGCCGTCGTCGCCCTCCCGGCGGACTGACCCCGCGCCCTCTCCCCCGCGCGCCCTCACCCCCACGCCGCCGCCCGCACACGCAAGCACGCACGCACAGGTCCGACCGCCGCCCCGAAGGAGTCCACCGGTCATGTCCACGCTCCTGCCCCTGCTGCCCGACGATCCCGAACGGCTCGGGGAGTACGCCCTCCTCGGCAGGCTGGGCGGCGGCGGCATGGGGACCGTCTTCCTGGCCCGCACCGCCGGCGGCCGCCTCGCCGCGGTCAAGACCGTCCGGTCCGACCTGCGCGACCAGCCCGGCTACCGTCAGCGGCTGACGCTGGAGGCCGAGGCCGTACGGGCCCTGGGAGCGGAGCACACCGCGGCCTTCCTCGGCGCCGACCCCGACACGGCGCGGCCCTGGCTGGCCACGGCCTACCTCATCGGGCCCTCGCTGGCCGAGGCGGTGGCGGCCGGGGGGCCGCTGCCCGAACCGGTCGTCCGCGGACTCGGCGCCGCGCTCTCCGCCTCGCTCGCCGCCCTGCACCGTGCCGGGCTCGTCCACCGGGACGTCAAGCCGTCGAACGTACTGATCACGGCCCAGGGCCCCCGGCTCATCGACTTCGGGCTCGCCCAGGCCCCGGGCAGCCCCCGTCTCACGGAGCCCGGGGGACTCGCGGGCACACCGGCGTACATGTCACCGGAGCAGGCGCGCGGGGGGCCGCCCGGCCCGGAAGGCGATGTGTTCGCCCTCGCGGCGGTCCTGGTGTTCGCCTCGTCCGGCCACGGCCCCTACGACGCCCGCGGCCGGCAGAGCACCCTCGAACTGCTGCGGGACGGCGCCGACCCCGACCTGACGGGCCTGCCGGACGGACTGCGCGGGACGCTCGCCGCCTGCCTGTCGCCGGAGCCCGGCGACCGGCCCGCGCCCGGCCGGCTGCGCGACGCGTGGGGGCCGTTCGACCCCGGGGAGTTCGCCGAGCTGCTGCCGCAGGCGCTCCTCGCCGACCTGTCCCGCCGGATCGGTGACGTCGCCGGCGTCGCTTCCGCTCCGCTGCGCGCCCCCGCCCCGCGCCGCGCGCTCTCCCGCCGCGCCCTGATCTCGGGCGCGGCGGCCGCCGGGCTCGCCGTCGCGGGCGGCGCCTCGGCGCTGTGGGCCACCGGGAACCTCCCCGGTTCGGGCTCCGGTTCGGGCCCCGGCCCGGGCTCGGCCGACCGTACCGCGGTGCCCGGTCCCGGCCGGTCCTCCCGCCCGCCCGGCACCGCTCCGGCCCCGCTGTGGTCGGTCCCGTCCCCCTTCTCCGCCTCCGCGGCCGTCGCCTCCGACGAGGTCCTGATCCACACGGGCGACGTCCTGAGCGGGATCTCGACCGCCGACGGCCGGATCCTGTGGGAAACCCAGACCGCCAAGGTCGACGTGGCCGTGGCGGGCGACGAGCTCGTCGGCTTCGTCTTCGACGACGAGGGCAACGCGAGCGCGGGATACCTGGACCCGCGCACCGGCCACCTCGCCGCCGACGCCGCCAACCCGGCCGTCCTGGGCGACCTCGCCCACACCACGCAGCTCCTGGCCGCGGACGCCGAATGCCTCTACCTCAAGGCGTACTTCAGATCCGGCGACCGGCAACAGCAGGAGCAGGCGTGGCTGCTCTCCTACGAGCTGGTAGCCCGGAAGCT
The DNA here is from genome assembly GCF_057834385.1 of Streptomyces sp. GL_141. NCBI lineage: Bacteria > Bacillati > Actinomycetota > Actinomycetes > Kitasatosporales > Streptomycetaceae > Streptomyces > Streptomyces sp. GL_141. The sequence goes on along the minus strand of NZ_CM174402.1, from coordinate 8,117,353 downwards.
GCGCTGGCGCACGCGCGTCGAGGGCGCCGTCCTGGACTCGCTCGGCTCCCTCATGATGTCGTCGGTCATCTCCGGCGGCCGGCTGATCTGCTCGGATCCCGCACGCGTCTTCGCCGTGGACCTGCGCGACGGCCGCGTCCTGTGGGCCTGCCGGGTCCGCACCGACCAGGAGGCGGTGTCGCCGAACCAGTCGGGAGGCATCAACCCTCCGGTCGCCTCGGACCGCCACGTCTTCGACTTCGAGGAGCGGATCACGGCGGTGGACCTGGTGACGGGAGCGGTGGCCTGGAAGCTGGAGCCGGAGGGCACGAAACTGCTGAGCGCGCCCGTCTGCGTGAACGGCACCGTGTACGCCGCGGACGGGGCGCTCCAGGCCTTCGACGAGTCGACCGGGAAGAAGGTGTGGACCCACGACCCGGGCGCGTACGTCTCCATGCTGGCGGCTCCCGCCCCGTTCCGCGGGGAGCTCTACGCGGCGGTCGGCGGCGCCGGTCAGGCGGTCGTCGCGGTGGACGTCGCCGCCCGCCGCGTCGCGTGGACGCTCGCCGCGGGCGCCGTGAACATGCCCGACGGACCGACCATGATCGTCCAGCGCGGCAACCGGCTCTACCCCCAGACCGTCGACCGCCTCGCGGCCGTACCGCTCGACTGAGTTGCGCCGCGCCCCGGCCATGGGGGCGACTGCCCGGGAGGTCAGCGCGCGCGGTCGTCGGCCGGCCTGGAGGAAGGGGCCTCGGTGGCCCAGGCCAGCAGCATCCGCAGGGCGTCGTGCGAGGGGCTGCCCGGCTCGGCGGCATATGTGATCAAGGCCTGATCCGGGTCGTCCGTCGTGCGCAGGGTCTCGTAGGCGAGTTCCAGATCGCCGACCACGGGGTGGTGGAACCGCTTGGTGCCCGAGGTCTTGTCCTGCACCGGATGCTCGGCCCACCAGCGGCGGAAGTCCTCGCTCCTCATCGACAGTTCGCCGATCAAGCTCGCCAGTCTCGGGTCTTGCGGGTGCCGTCCCGCGTCCAGGTGGAGGTAGGCCACGTTCTCGCGGGCGCAGGAGGCCCAGTCCGCGTACAGCTCCCGGGAGGTCTCGTCGAGGAAGGTGATGCGGGCGATGTTGCGCTCGGCCGGGTCCAGCTCCGCGTAGTCGCCGAAGAGGGCGACCGCTGCCGCGTTCCAGGCCAGTACGTCCATGCGCCGGCCCATCACCATCGCCGGCATGTCCACCAGGTCGTCCAGCAGCCGCTGGAGCATGGGGCGCACGCGTTGCGGCCGGGGCCGGCGCACGGGTGCGTGCCGGGCGGCGGGCTGCGGTCGGGCGAGGCGGTACACGTGCCGGGCGGCATCCTCGTCCAGCCGCAGGGCGCGGGCGAGGGCGTCGAGCACCGCGTCCGAAGGGTTGGGCACGCGGCCCTGTTCCATCCGGGTGTAGTAGTCGACGCTCACTCCGGCGAGCTGCGCCATCTCCTCCCGGCGCAGACCCGCGACCCTGCGCCTGCCTCCGAAGTCCGGCAGTGCGACGTCTTCGAGGTGCAGGAGGGAGCGGCGGGTGCGGAGGAACTCGCCCAGGTTGGTGGCTGTGCTCATACGGCGATTGTCGCCGGTCGGCACGGGCGGCTGCCTGGCCCTGTCAGGGCCAGGCAGCCGCCACCGCGGTCAGGGGGCGGGGATGGCGGTCGCCAGGCCCCCGTCGACGGCGATGTCCTGGGCGGTGATGTAGGACGACCTCGGGGAGAGGAGGAAGGCCACGGTCTCGGCGACGTCCTGGGCCCGGCCGAGCCGCCCCAGCGGCACCTGGGCGCGGATGGCATCGTGCGAGGCGGGGTCCGGGTTGGCGGCATCGAACATCTCGGTGACGATGTAGCCCGGGCTGATCGAGTTCACCCGGATGCCGCGCCCGGCGAGGTCACTGCCCAGCGTGCGGGCCAGATTGTGGACGGCGGCCTTGGTGGCCGCGTACACCGGTGCGCCGGCCAGGCCCCGGTGCAGGGTCCACGAGGCGTTGATCACGATGGATCCGCCACCCGCCGCGTCGAGGAGCGGCAGCACCTTCTGGACCGTGAAGAACACCCCCTTGAAGTTGACGTCGACACTGAGGTCGAAGTCCCGCTCGGTGACCTCGTCGCTGCGCTGGAACACGCCGACCCCGGCGTTGGCGAACACCCCGTCCAGACGTCCGTGCCGTTCACGGATCAGGGCGGCCAGGCGGTCGAGATCGGCGAGGTCGGCGGAGTCGGCCCGGACCGTGAGCAGACGGGCACCCTGGTCGGACGCCTGGTCCAATTGCCGGGCTGCGCGGTCGAGGCGGGCGTCGTCGCGGCCGGTGATGACGATGTGGGCGCCGGCTTCCAGGAGCAGGCGCGCGGTCGCCAGGCCCATCCCGCTGGTTCCGCCGGTGATCAGGACGACACGGTCGTGGAAGCCGGTCACATCGCTGTTGTTGTCGGTCACGGCCACAGCTTCGCCACCCGTCTTCGGGCCGGCCAGGACCGGATCAACCCGGGTCTCCCAGCCCCCCTTCTGCGGGGCGACCGAGAACGTGCCGGTACCGGCCGGGAGCGTCAGCGCCCGGCCGCGGGCTGCGGGCACCCCCGCAGCGCCGGACGGTCCTTCGTGCGGACGGCGGGGAGCCATGCCGTGGGAGGTGTGGAGCCGGGCGGGAGGCGGACGTGGAACCAGCGGGTGGACTGCAGGTCCGCCTCGTCGATGATGGCCCGGCCGTCCGGCAACTGGCAGTCGACGGCGAGGACGTCGCCGTGCCACACCCGGGTCGGTACGACGTTGTCCGCGGTGTACTGGCGCATCGGGTCGATCGCCAGGCCCAGACTGCACTGCGGGTCCCGGTCGGCCCGCTCCTGGCAGCCCTTCTCCGCGTTGAACACCCGGATCGTGCCGGCCGCCGCACCCTTCAGGCCGTCCAGTGCGGAGGAGCTCGCCCGTGCCGCGTCCGACCACAGGGTCGTACCGGCGATCCCGCAGAGCGCGGTGGTGAGGATCGCGGCGCGGGCCCGGCCCCACAGCCGTCCCGTGCCCCTCCCGCGCGCCTCCTGTTCGGCGGTGATGCGGGCGAGCAGGCTCTCGGCGGTGTGCGGGGCACGCGCCTCGTGGGTCGGAGCGAGGCAGTCGGCGGCGAGCTCGCGCCAGAACGGCGGTACGGCCTGGTCCATGCGCAGCGGCGCGCGCCCTTCCCCGTACTCCTGGACGGCGGCGCCGCGCGCCATGGGCGTGGCGCCGGAGAACGGGGAGGCGCCGGAGCCGAACACCTCGTGGATGATGATGCCCAGGGCCCAGATGTCGGCACTCGGCCGGACCTTCACGCCCAGCTCCCCGAGGGGGGCCCGCCAGCGCTCGGGCGGAAGGTAGTCCAAGGTGCCCATGGGGGGCGCGTACCCGGACGTTCCCGTCATCTGGGTGGCGAGCCCGAAGTCCGAGAGCTTCACGCAACGGCCGCCGTCCAGCAGGACGTTCTCCGGCTTGAGGTCGGCGTGGACCCAGCCCGACCGGTGGAGGTGGGCGAGTCCCTCGCAGATCCCCGCGATGAGCCGGGCCCGGTCGGCCTCGGCCACCCCGGCGTCGAGGAGTTCCCGCAGGCTGCCCGCGGCCCGCTCCATGACCAGCACGATCGCGCCGTCCAGGGCGGGGCGGTCCGGTGCCTCGAGGACGAAGGAGTCCAGGAGGCGGATCAGCCGCGCGTGCCCGGCCCTGCGTCCCAGTTCGACCTCCCGGCGGGCGGATTCCACGATCCTGCGCGTCTGGCGCGGGGCATACCCGGCGGTCGGCATGATTTTGAGAGCGATGTCGGCGGGCGCCGCGGACGGGTGAGCGGGGGCCCGGCCGGTCCGGTCCGGGTACCGGTCGGCGGGCCGTGCGGCGTAGACCGTGGACCAGCCGCCGGCCCCGATCAGGTCGGTGATCGTCCACCCCTGCACCCGGTGGCCGGGTGGGAGCAGATCCGTGCCGTCGCATTCCGTGATGCCGCGCAGGGCGTGGGGCGTCGTCATCGCGCGGTCTGCCGCTCCCGCCCGCCGACCCCCGTCAGGGGCGGCAGCAGCGTCAGGTGCTCCTCGCGCACGAGCCCGAACCGCAGGGCGAGCCCGACGATCTCCTCCCGCTTGCCGTTGCGGCGGTCGCCCTTGCCGGGGTCGCGCGGGTCCGCGGCGCCGATGCGCAGCTTCTCGTCGGCGAGGTAGTCGATGTGCGAGCTGACCGCTCGTGCGGTCAGTGTGGCGCAGGCGACGTGGCCCCTGAGCCGTTCGACGATCTGGGGCGTGGTGGGGACCGCGACGCGGGACTGGTCGCGCAGGCGCGGTTCGCAGAGCGCGAGGAGCACCAGGAAGTAGGTGGCCGTCTCGTCCAGCGAGTAGGCGGTGACCGTGAGTCGGCCCCAGGGGGCGCCCATGGCCTCCGGGTCCAGGTAGACGTGATCGGGAGCGAACACCTGGAAGGAGACGGGGACGTCGCTGCGGGTGGGCAGCACGACGCGCGAGAACTCGAACGGGACGGGTGCCCCGACCCGGCGGGGCGGGACCCTCAGGTACTCCCCGGCGCCCTCCGGGTTCTCCACGAGGTAGCTGTGGGTGGTGCTGTGGTTCGTCAACTGCCAGTGGTCGTCGGTCACGTGGATCTCACCGGCGAGGCGGGAGATCGCCGCGTCGGCGAGGCGCAGCTCAACGGGGATCTTCGCGGATCCGCGTCCGAAGCGGGCGACTTCGCCCGGTCCGAGCCGTAACGTCACCGCATCGCCGTACGGTTCGCCGCCGTCGGCGCCACTGCACCCCTGCGGCAGATGGACGACTACCCCGCTCACCGCTCCCCCCGTTCCACGCGTCGTGCCGGACCGACGAGTTGAACAATACTCATCTCTCAAGGGAGTTCATCGGCGCACTTCAGCCACTTCGGCCGGGACGGCCCGCCGGGTCGGACGGCCCGCACCGGCTGCCCCGGGAGGCCCTCCGAGCCCCCTGGCCGGGAGGCCCGTCGGCCCTCTCCCCCCGGGCGGTTCGCCCCGTGTCCGCGGTCACTCCGGCCCTCTGCGGCGATGGCGGTTTGGGGTCGTTTTCGACTCTCTGGCGCGCGGTTCGGGGGAAGTTGTCGGCCCGCGGCGGGCGAGTGCGGCACACCGCCCACCGCGGTCGGCCGTGCGTGACCGGCCCTCGCTCCCCCGGCCGCGAAACGTCGCGTACGGAACCTGCCGGGGTGGGGAAGGTCACCGTGCCGGGAGGATCACGACCCCACCGAACCGCCCTTTCGCCCCTTTTACTTGGCGCGATCCGCACTCCGGGATCACCGTGCGGGACGGCCCGATACGACGGGCGCGACCGTCCGGTCACCGAAGGCCGTCCACGGCCGCCACCCGCCGCTGGGCCGATCCTGCACGCGGGTGCGCATCCTGCCTTCGGTGGTGACGGCGAAGACGTGGGTGCGCCCGGTGGGATCGGACACGACGGCGGGCGTGGCGGCGAGCCTGATACCGGGCTCCCCGAACTCCCCGCCGGAATCCCAGCTTCCACCGGGGGTGGTCTGCCGGCGGTGGCCGAGCCGGGAGCCACCGGGCGACAGCGAGAACGCCTCGAGGCGGCCGTCGGCGTTCGCGTTGAAAGCCGGGGCGGCGGCGCTCCAGTCGAACATCGGCAGCCACGCGTCCCAGCCTCCGCTCGGCACGGACTGCCGACGGCTGAAGGTTCCCACGCCCGACGGTCCGATCGCGGCGACGGTGAGCCGGCCGCTGCCGTCCCCCGCCACGCGCGGCGCGGCACCGGCCGCGGTGCCGAAGCGCTGCCACGCGGGGGTCCAGGCACCACCCGGGGTCTCCTGCCACCGGTGGAAGATCCCGGCCCCGCCGGGAGCGAGGGCGAAGACCTCGAGCCGGCCGTCGGCATTGGCCGCGACCACCGGGGGCGCGCCCGCGGCGCCGCCGAAGCCCGTCTCCCACGGATCCCAGGCCCGGGATCCCGGTGCCGCTTGCCGCCGCCGGGCTACGGACGCGCCGCCGGGGCTCAGGGCGAACGCCTCCAGTCTGCCGGCGGCGTCGCGGGCGACGGCGGGGGCGGCTCCGGCCGGCCCGCCGAACTCCTCCCAGTCGTACCAGCCGCCGTCCGGCCGCTGGGCCCGGTGGTGCAGGTTGGCTCCGTCCGGGGCGAGCGAGAACACCTCGAGCGCGCCGCCGGCGTTGCGGCCGAGCGTGGGCACCGCACCCGCCGGCCCGCCGAACGTCTCCCACGGCGACCAGGAGTCGGTGTCCGGGTCGACCTGGACGCGCCGGAGCATCGAGTGGTCGGAGGCGTCGAGCGCGAACACCGTGAGGCGGCCGGCGGCGTCGAGTCCGGCCACCGGGTTGTCCGCGCTCTGCCACGGCAGCGGTGTGTCCCGCCACTGGAGGGGCGCCACGTGCAGCCCGTGGCGGAACCAGCCCGCGGCGCAGGCGTACCAGGCCTCACCGTCGGCGATCACCTCCACGGCGTGACCGGCCACGTGGCCCGCGTACCCGGTGAGGTCGAAGCGGAGCGGATCCCGGGACGCCAGCACGTCCGTACCCTCGTAGCCGCCCCTTGGACCGATGAACAGGTAGTACCAGCCGTCCCGTTCGACGACGTACGGCGACTCGGTGACCGACACGGTCGGGTACGTGGCCGCGTCGGCGAACGCGATGCCCGGCTCGCTCCAGTGCAGCAGGTCGGTGGAGCGCCTGTGGGCGACGACGTGCCTGCCGCCCGGGCTCGAGAGTTCCGTGTAGTACATGACCCACTCGCCGCCGGCCCGCAGCACCATCGGGTCACGGGCCGCGATCCCGCGGAACAGCGGGCCGGACGGCTCGCGCGTCCAGGTGAACAGATCGTCCGACGTGGCGAGGCTGATCGCGGCGCCGCTCGCGCCGCCGCCCGCGTAGAACATCCAGAACCTGCCGCCGGCCTCGATGACATGCGGGGCCCACAGGTGCTCCTCGCCGTGGTAGCCCGGGTCGACGGTCAGCGCGTCGGCGTGGGTGGTCCAGGGGCCGTACGGGGCGGGCGCGGAGGCGTGCGCGAAGGAGATCTCCGCGGCACTGTCCGGTGCCTCGCCGGGCGCCGCACTGTTGCCGACGATGCTGAACAGGTGCCACCGGCCGTTCGCCCGGATCAGGGTGTGGTCGTTGAGGTAGCGGGGCCGGCCCGGCGTGGAGGGGTCGTAGACGTGGGTGAAGGAACCGGCGCCCACCCACTGGGACGCCGGACCTGGGACGGAGGTCGCTGCCGCGGCACGGCCCGTGAGCGGGAGCCCGAGGGCTCCCGCTCCGGCCGCGCGCAGCAGGCTGCGCCTGCTGAACGGATGCACGAGAAGACTCCAGAGGAACGTTTGCGTCAGTTGATCGCGGGTCCGGCGGTGTCCTTGAGCCAGCCCCACTGGGACCAGGTGGAGTGGTCGGTCTGCCACCGGTGGTAGACCCCGGTGGGATTGGTCCCGAAGACCTCGATCCGGCCGTCGGCATTGGCCACGGCCGTGATCTCCGTGCCACCGGCACCGAAGGACTCCCACCGGTCGTAAGGGCCGTTCGCCCCGGTCTGCCACATGTGCTGGGCTTCGCTGCCGTTGAGGGCGAACACCTCGACCCGCCCGTCCACGGTGCGCTGACTCGTCAACTGCGAGTTCGCGAGCCCGCCGGTCCCCTCCCAGCCCGACCAACTGGTGGGACCGGTCTGATACCGGTGGAAGACACCGACGGGCCCGGAGGCGAACACCTCGAGCCGACCGTCCAGGTTGTGGTCGACCGTCAGGTCATGACCACCGACACCGAAGTCCTCCCAAGAGGACCAACTGCCGTTCACGGACTCCTGATACAGATGCCGGAAGACCTCACCGTTGAGGGCGAACACCTCCAGCCGACCGTCCGGCGCCTTCTCCATCTCGATGCGGCTCTTCCCCGGACCGCTACCGGTCCCCTCCCATCCCGACCAGCCACCGTTGGGGGCCGCCTGGAACCGGTGGAACACGTTGTCCGGGCCTGAGGCGAACACCTCCAGTCGGCCGTCGCCATTGGAACCCACGGCGACGTCACGACCACCCTCACCGAACTTCTCCCAGCCCGACCAGCCGCCGGAGGGCTGGTTCTGGTAACGGTGCTGAAGGATCTGGCCGTTGATCGCGAACACCTCGAGCCGGCCGTCGGCATTCGACCCGATCGCCAGCTCCGCGCCCTTGGGACCCGCGATGAACTCCCAAGCCGACCAAGCGCCGTTGACGCTCTCCTGCCAGGCATGATGCACACCATCGGCCCCGGCCGCGAACACCTCAAGACGCCCGTCCACCGACCGCGCCGACACCACACGACCCGACTCCGCCGGATACACCAACGGCCCGGGGCCAGGACCGGGGTGGCCAAGACGGTCCACTGCGGCGCGCGCCGTGTCCATGTGCCGCAGATGGTGGCTCTGGTTGTAGGTGGACCAAGGCCTCCAGTCCGTGCCCCTGGAGGATATCCGGAAGGTCTCGTTCGCATTGCACTGCGCGTCGTAGGCGCAGGCGTCGCTGACTTCGGCGTGCCAGTAGTCGTTGATCTGCCACAGACCCCGGTCGGTGGACGGGGGCGTGTTGTTCGTGACGTTGTACGCCTGCGGATTACAGCTGGACTCCGCCAGGGCGACGGCGACGGCGGTCACCAGGCCCTCGCCCCGGAAGCCCGCGGTGTACCCGACCTCGGCACACAGGTCGCTCCCGGAGACGGCGGAGGCCGGCTGTGTGGCGCCGGCCATGATTCCCGCCGCCACGCACAGGGAGACGAACGCGGACAGAATGACGCGGTGGGGCGCTCTTCGAGCGCGCCGTGTGGCTCTCATCTGGCTTCTCCTCAGTTGATCGCGGGTCCGGCGGTGTCCTTGAGCCAGCCCCACTGGGACCAGGTGGAGCGGTCGGTCTGCCACCGGTGGTAGACCCCGGTGGGATTGGTCCCGAAGACCTCGATCCGGCCGTCGGCATTGGCCACGGCCGTGATCTCCGTGCCACCGGCACCGAAGGACTCCCACCGGTCGTAAGGGCCGTTCGCCCCGGTCTGCCACATGTGCTGGGCTTCGCTGCCGTTGAGGGCGAACACCTCGACCCGCCCGTCCACGGTGCGCTGACTCGTCAACTGCGAGTTCGCGAGCCCGCCGGTCCCCTCCCAGCCCGACCAACTGGTGGGACCGGTCTGATACCGGTGGAAGACACCGACGGGCCCGGAGGCGAACACCTCGAGCCGACCGTCCAGGTTGTGATCGACCGTCAGGTCATGACCACCGACACCGAAGTCCTCCCAAGAGGACCAACTGCCGTTCACGGACGTCTGAAACAGATGCCGGAAAACCTCATCATTCAGCGCGAACGCCTCAAGCCGGCCGTCCGGTGCCTTCGCCAGCTCGATGCGGCTCTTCCCCGGGCCACCGCCAGTCCCCTCCCAGCCCGACCAGCCACCGTTGGGGGCCGCCTGGAACCGGTGGAACACGTCCTCGGGACCGGAGGCGAACACCTCCAGTCGGCCGTCGCCATTGGAACCCACGGCGACGTCACGACCACCCTCACCGAACTTCTCCCAGCCCGACCAGCCGCCGGAGGGCTGGTTCTGGTAACGGTGCTGAAGGATCTGGCCGTTGATCGCGAACACCTCGAGCCGGCCGTCGGCATTCGACCCGATCGCCAGCTCCGCGCCCTTGGGACCCGCGATGAACTCCCAAGCCGACCAAGCGCCGTTGACGCTCTCCTGCCAGGCATGATGCACACCATCGGTCCCGGCCGCGAACACCTCAAGACGCCCGTCCACCGACCGCGCCGACACCACACGACCCGACTCCGCCGGATACACCAACGGCCCGGGGCCAGGATGGCTGCCCGGTGCGCAGGGCATGTCGATGCCGCGTTCCGCCAGGTAGGGAATCGGGTCGACACGCACGGACGCGCCCGTGTTCCCCCAGACCCGAAGGTGGAGATGAGGTCCGCTGGACTGGCCCTCGCTGCCGATCAGCGCGATCTGCTGCCCGGCGCTCACACGGTCGCCCTTCTGGACGTCCCGCCGGTACATGTGGCCGTACTCGGTGATGGTGCCGTCGGGGTGCAGGATGCGGATCCATTGCCCGTAGCCGGGTTCGTATCCCGAGATGATCACCTCGCCGTCGCCGACCGCGTAGATCGGGCTGCCGTAGTCGCCGGCGATGTCGATGCCGTTGTGCTCCCAGCTGTAGTACTGGGATATGTCACCGGCGGCCGGGCAGGCGGCGGCGAAACCGGCGGCCCGGGCCGGGACCGGGGAGACCGCGGTCTGCGCCCCGGCCGCCGCCGGCGAGGCAACGGCTAGCCCCGGAGCGAAGATCACGGTCAGCGCGAGAAGAACCCCGAGCATCCGCCCGAGCCCCCGCCCGGACATGCCTCGGGAAAGGACGGACATCATGCGAGGTCTCCCCGTCACGCCTTGCGCAGGCGGTCGATGACACCGTTGATGTCCTGCTCCAGCAGATGCCGGCGGACCCCGTGGCCGCCCTCCACCTCATGCTGCTCGTAGGGGATGCCCACGCGGTCGAGGTTCCACTTGAACTCCCGCTGGGTGGCGAGCACCAGGGTCTCGTTGGCGTAGCCCTGGATGTCCTGGGGGCTGGTGCCGGCGACCAGGAAGACCCGCTTGTGCCGGTAGCTCTCGATGCGCTCGCACGGGTTGTCCGCGCTGACCCGGGCCTGGTCCCAGAAGGGCACGCCGTAGATGCTGCCGCCGTTCAGTTCCACGGCGGCGGAGGAGGCGTTGGCCCAGTGGGTCACCAGGTCTCCGTTGCCCCCGCGCAGGTTGGCCGGGCCGGAGTGGGCGCTGACCGAGGCGAAGTGGCCGTAGTACTTGGCCGCGTACTTCAGGGCGCCGAAGCCGCCCATGGAGAACCCGGAGACGGCGCGGCCGTCGTACTCGGCGTAGGTGCGGAAGTTCGCGTCGATCCACGGGATCAGCTGCCCGATGTGGAAGTGCTCCCAGTTCCGGGCACCGATGTTGGAGCTCACCGCGTTGGAGTACCAGCCGGCCCGCCCGGCGTCGGGCATCACGACGATGAGATTCTTCCAGGCCGTCAGACCCCGGATGTCGTGGAGCACGTCGAAGGTCATGAAGTTCTCCAGGCCACCGTGGAGCAGGTAGAGAACGGGGTAGCGGCGCCCGCTGGTGTGGTAGCCGTCGGGGAGCAGCACGTTGACGGCCGGGGTCCAGCCGCCGATGGCGGAGGTCTGGAACCGGTAGTACCACATCCGGTGATCCTGCTGGTTGCGTTCCGTGACGCGCAGGTCGTCGGCCGCCGACGCCGCCGACGCCGACGCGAGAACGCCGCCGGCTCCCAGGGCCACCGCGGCGGTGAGCCCGCCGGCGGACTTGAGGATGCTCCTGCGGGTGGGGTCCTGCGTGGTCAAGGTGACCTCCTGTGGGCGAGCTGGCTGGTGACCCGGCTGCCGCCCCAGCGGCACCGGCGGTTTGGAAGCTAGCGATCCCCGCCCGGCAGGAGTATCCGGAACCTTACGGACTGACAGAACCGGATCGCGTCGTCTAGGCCGGGCCTGCCGGAAGCCGCCGACCGCCTTGGGGCCTGTCGTCAAACTCCCGTCGTCGCCCGTCGCGAGGCAGGGGGAGTTTGACGACACCCCCTAGCGGGAGGGGCCTCGGGTGACCATCCGTAATGCTCCGGATCCCCGGGCCGTGTCCCTCTCGGTAGCTTTCGGCGCGATCACACGGCGACCCGGCGCGACCGCGGCGGGTCCCCCCTTTCCGCACGTGCCTCGTACCGCTACCGACCAGGAGCCCGTTGTGAGCGCACACCATCCCTCCCGCAGAGCACTTCTCAGAACCGCCGGTGGACTTTCGGCCGCGATATCCCTCGCGGGCGCGAACGTCCTCGCGACGGGATCCGGGGCCAGTGCCGCCGGAAACGGCATCGGTCTCCGCTCCGCCCAGTCCGTCCAGTCGGACGTGGGCGGCCCGATCACCCGCGACGAGATCCTGATCCGCGCCCAGCACTGGGTGGATCTGAACGTCTACTACAACCAGAACGACTCCCACCCGGACCTGGAGGGCAGGCACTACCGCACCGACTGCTCGGGCTTCGTCTCCATGGCACTGCACTTGCCCTCCTCCCCGAGTACGGTCTACCTCTCCGAGTTCCTGGACCCGATCGCCTGGGAGGATCTGAAGCCGGGTGACGCCGTCGGCACCCTCGGGCCGGGAACCGGAGGCGACGCGGGACATGTCGTCCTGTTCGCCGGCTGGGCCAACCGCGAGCACACGCGCTTCTTCACCATGGAGGAGATGGGCGGGGCGGGGTCCGTCAGATATGAGCGGCCGATCAACTACACCACCAGCGGAGGCCAGTTCACCGCCGCTCCGTACCGCTACAAGAGGGTTGTCGAGGCTCCTTCCCACCATGCCTCCAGCCCGGCCGAGACGGGCCGTGTGGTGTCGGCGCGGTCGGCCGACGGCCGGCTGGAGACCTTCGCGGCCGGAGCCGACGGGGTCTACCACGCCTGGCAGACCGAGGTGAACGGCGGCTGGTCGGCCTGGCGTCCGCTCGGCGGTCCGCGCAACGCGCAGATGGCGATCGTGCCCAACGCCGACGGTCGGCTGGAGCTGCTGGCGATCAACGGCGACACGGCCCAGCACATGTATCAGACCGGCCCGTCCAGGGACTGGTCCGGCTGGCAGGGATTCGGCACCGGTGGTCGGTACATCGCCGCCGGAACGAATGCCGACGGCCGTATCGAGGTCTTCGCTTCCGGCCCGAAGGGCGTGTACCACCGGTACCAGACCGCCCCGAACGCCGGCTGGTCGGGCTGGGAATTCACCGGCGGCGGCCCCGTCGACGCCCGTCTGGAAATGGAGAGGTCCCCCGACGGACGCCTCGAGGTATTCGCCCTGAACGGCACGGTCTTCGAGCACCAGTACCAGCTCGCCCCCAACGGTGGCTGGTCCGCCTGGGAACACTTCGGAGGAGGCGGCCACGATCTGACGGTGGACCACAATGCCGACGGGCGTCTCGAGGTGTTCGCCTCCGGGCCGGAGGCCATTTTCCACCGGTACCAGGAAAGCCCGACCTCCTGGTCAGGCTGGGTGAGAACCGGCGGCCCGGGCAACTCGAAGCTCACCAGCGAGCGCACCGCCGACGGCCGGGTGGAGGTCTTCGCCATCAGCGATGGGACCGCCGTCCACGCCTGGCAGACCGGGATCAACGCCCCCTTCCACGACTGGGTCACCATCGGCACCGGCGGCACGGACATCACCGCCGCCACCAACGCCGACGGCCGCATCGAGGTCTTCGGAACCAGCCGTGCGGGCGTCTACCACACCTGGCAGACCGGCTTCTCCGACTGGGCCCAGTGGGCGTGGCTCAACGGTTCCGGCCCCGCGATCAGCTGACGGGGGTGGCCGGCGGGGCCGGGGCATCGCCTGGAACTCCGGCCCCGCTGTCACTCCGGATGGTTCCGGGTGCCCCGCCCCTCCCCCGGCTCCTAGTTTGTGGCCCAGCCAGTCCCGGCAGTTCCGGCCCTTCCGGCCCTTCCGGCAGACGTTTCCCTCCATGAGGAGCAGGTTCGATGAAGTCGAAGTTGAAGTCGACCGCGTTACGGTTCTCGCTCGCCCTCGGTGTCACCGGTGCGCTCCTGGCGGTGCCCACGGCCGCACAGGCCCAGGCACAGACCCCGACCCAGACCCCGGCCCGGGCGACCGCGGACCACTCCGCCACGCTCGCGGCCCTCAACGAGCTGAAGGCGGGCGGCGGTCCCGGGGCGGGCGTGTACGCGGGGACCCGCGACGCCTCGTGGAACCTCTCCACCGGCACCGCCACCATCAACACCAACGATCCGATCGGCCCGGACGAGTACTACCGCGTCGGGAGCCAGTCGAAGACCTTCACCGCCGTCGCCGTACTGAAGCTCACGGAGGCGAAGGGGATCGGCCTCGACGAACCCATCGAGCGGCACCTGCCCGGTGTGGTCTCCGTCAACGGCTACGACGGCAACCGCATCACCATCCGGCACCTCCTCCAGCAAACCAGCGGCATACCGGGGAACGGCCTCCCGCTCGCCCAGGCCCGCCCGGACGGCTCGTACACGCTCGCGGCCCTGGTGAAGGACGGACTGCGCTTCGCCCCGGCCTCCCAGCCGGGCGCCGCCTTCCACTACTCGAACACCAACTACGAGATCCTCGGCATGCTGGTCGAGAAGATCACCGGCCTGCCCGTGCACCAGGCCGTCACCCAGCAGGTGATCCAGCCCCTCGGCCTGGCCCACACCCGCTTCCCCGCCCCCACGGACCGCGCCGTGCCGAGCCCGGCGATCCACGGCTACCGGGGCACCCGGATCGGCTCGTTCTTCTTCTGGTTGGACGGGACGGCGTTCGAACCGTCCACCTTCTACGGCTCCGGCGCCGTCATCTCCACGCTGCGGGACATGACCGCCTTCTACCAGTCGATCGTCGACGGCACGGCGCTCTCGCCCGCGAACCTCACCGAGATGGAGAGGACCTTCGAGCTCGGCCAGCCCGGCTCGGGGAACGGCTACGGCCTCGGGATGGTCAAGATCGCCCTCCCCTGCGGCGGCACGGCCTGGGGACACGACGGAGCCGTCCCCGGATACTACTCTCGGACGCTCGTGACCGAGGACGGGCGGCACGCCTCCGTCATGACCAACGCGCATCTCGCCACGAACATCCCGGGCGCGCAGATGTACAAGACCCTGACCAGCGCCCTGTGCGAAACGCCGTCCTGACCCCGACCCCGACCCTGCCCCTGCCCCTGCCCCTGCCCCACCCCGAGACCAGCCTCACAGAAGGGAGAACCACCGTGCGATCCCAGCGATCCCTGCGCACCGGCGCGGCCGGCCTCCGCGCCGCGGTACGGGCCACCGCGCTGACGGCCGCCGCCGTGGCGGCGGTCGCGGCGACCGCCCTCACCGGCTCCGCGGCCCACGCCGTCGGCCTCGCCGACGCCCCCACCATCCCGGCCTTCACCGACGGACAGGGTCTGACCCAGGTCACCGGAGCCACTGAGGTGCGCTCCGGGACCGACTTCACCCTCACCGTCACCACGCCGCAGCTCTCCGGCCGGCACAAGGTACGGGTCTTCCTGCCGAGCGGCTACTACGCCGAGCCGGACAAGCGCTGGCCGGTGACGTACTTCCTGCACGGCGGTGGCGGCACCGTGAACGACGCGGCCGCGGCCCCGGCCCTGCGGGACGACCGGATGATCACGATCGTCCCGGACGGCGGCCTGAAGGGCTGGTACGCGAACTGGCGCATGCAGAACACCGCCGAGGGCGCCGCCAACTGGGAGACCTTCCACCTCCTGCAGGTGGTCCCCTTCATCGACGCCAACCTGCGGACCCTGCCCGACCGCGGCCACCGCGCGGTCGTCGGCCTGTCCATGGGCGGCTTCGGAGCTCTGCACTACGCCCAGGCCCGCCCCGACCTGTTCGGGCGTGTCGCCTCCCTGTCCGGGGGCATCGACTTCGGCCTGTGGGAGGTCCGTGCCGCGGTGCTGGCCACGGAGCTCAACCTCACCGGCGCCTGGTGCGCCTCCACCACTTCGGGTACCGGCAACTGCACCGGGTACGGGCCGGTGGTGGACAGCGACGCGATCTTCGGCTCGCCGTACCCGATCTTCAACGACCGGATCTGGAACGAGGTCAACCCCGCCTCGCTCGCCAACCTGGGCAAGCTCTCCAACACCGGGGTCACCCTCTACACCGGCAACCAGGGTCCGATCGACGCCAGGACGGCGGTCGCCTCCACCAACGTCGCGAACCGCCTGAACCAACTGGGCATCCCGAACCGCTTCGTCAACTACGGCAACGGCTCCGCCCTGTCGCCCACCTGCAAGGGCGACCACGCCTACACCTGCTGGGCCCCGGCCCTCGCCGACTACATCCCCCGCCTCGCGAACGAGTTCGCCCAGACCGGCTGAAGCACCCCGCTCGGCCAACCCGATCGGAGCCGCTTCATGCGCGGAACGTGAAGAGGTACACCCCCTGATCGCCACCTACCGCGAGTTCGTGATCGGGACCCCAGGCACATGACTGCAGGTGGCCCTCCGCTCTGGCGATGACCGCGGTGTGCCGGTCCACCGCGTTCCAGATCCGCAGGGTCTTGTCGGTGCTGGTGGTGGCGAACCAGGCACCGTCCGGAGCGATCGCCACCGATGTCACCGAGTCGGTGTGGCCGGTGAGGGTTGCCGTGCGGGCACCGGTCGCCCGGTTCCAGATCCGCAGGGTCTGGTCGGTGCCGGCGGTCGCGAGCCAGGTACCGTCCGGAGCGATCGCCACCGACGTCACGGGGCCGGCGTGCCGGGTGGCGATGACGGTGCAGGCGCCGGTTCCCCGGTCCCAGATCCGCAGGGTCTGGTCGGTGCCGACGGTCGCGAGCCAGGTACCGTCCGGAGCGATCGCCACCGACGTCACCGTCGTGGCGTGACCGGTGAGCACGGCGGTACAGGCACCGGTCGAGCAGTCCCACAAGCGCGCCACTCCATTCTGGTCAGTGGTGGCGAGCCACGTGCCGTCCGGTCCGACCGCCATTGCGGTCACCCCTGCGTTGTGTCCGGTAAGGGTCGCGATGCAGGCACCGGTTGCCCGGCTCCAGAGGCGCACGATCTTGTCGTCGCCGGCGGTGGCGAGCCATCTGCCGTTCGGCGCGATCACCGCTGCGATCACGATGGTGCGGTCGGTGAGGATCTCGGTCCAACTGCCGGGCGCCCGGTGCCAGACCCCGACGGTCCTGTCGTTCCTGACGGCGGCGAGCCACGTTCCGTCCGGGGCGACCGCTACCGCACCGACTCCTCCGATGCGACCTGGGCTGGGGTTCGCCGGAGCCAGGAGCGGGTCCCAGACGCGCACGGTCGTGTCCCGGCTGGTGGTGGCGAGCCAGGTACCGTCGGGCGCGATCGCCACCGAGGTCACGGCATCGGTGTGGCCGGTGAGGGTAGCCGTGCAAGCACCCGTCGCCCGGTCCCAGATCCGAATCGTCATGTCCCCACTGGTGGTGGCGAGCCAGGTACCGTCGGGCGCGATCGCCACCGAGGTCACGGCATCGGTGTGGCCGGTGAGGGTAGCCGTGCAAGCACCCGTCGCCCGATCCCAGATCCGGACGGACATGTCCCGGCTGATGGTGGTGAGCCAGGTACCGTCCGGCGCGATCACCACCGAGGTCACGGCATCGGTGTGGCCGGTGAGGGTAGCCGTGCAAGCACCCGTCGCCCGATCCCAGATCCGGACGGACATGTCCCGGCTGATGGTGGTGAGCCAGGTACCGTCCGGCGCGATCACCACCGAGTTCCCGGCGTCGGTCAGGGTATTGCTGCATGCATCGGTCGCCCGGTCCCAGAGCTTCACGGTGTGGTATTCGGTGGTGGCGAGCCAGGTGCCGTCCGGAGCGATCACCACCGAGTGCGGCCTTTCGGCCCAGCCGCCAAGGAGGTCCATGTAACCGGTGTGGCCGCTGAGGGTGGCGGTGCAGCTGCCGGTTGCCGGATCCCAGAACTGCACGGTCATGTCGTACTTGACGGTGGCGAGCCACGTGCTGCCCGGTCCGATCATCACCCTGCTCCCTTCGGCCAGGCTATCGGTAACGGCGGCGGTGCTGACGCCGGTGGCCCGGTCCCAGATCCGCACCCTCCTGTCGTGGCTGGCCGTGGCCAGCCACGTGCCGTCGGGGGCGACCGCCATCGAGGTTCCGCCGCTGGTGAAGGTGGCGGTGCAGACACCGGTCACCCGGTCCCAGATCCGCACGGTCGTGTCGTAGCCGGTCGTGGCCAGCCACGTGCCGTCCGGCCCGATCACTACCGAGGTCACGTAGTTGGTGTGACCGATGAGCGTCCGCTCCAAAGCCGGAGCGGCGTCAGGCAGCGGCCACTGGGCTTCGAGGCAGGGACGCCGGGTGGGGTCCTCGTGGTGCGCGGTGACTTGGGGTTGCCAGTGGGGATGGGTGCCCAGGCGGGTGTGCAGGACCCCGGTGAGGGCCTGGGGCGGGTCGGTGGGGCCCAGCAGATGCGTGATCTGGGCGAGGCTGCGGGCGAGTGGACGCGTGTGAGCGGTGTCGATGCCGGTGAGGTCGCTCCACGGCGCGGTGGGTCCGCGCTGGGCGAGACGGGAATCCACCCAGCGCAGGTCGCCGGCGACGGCCTCGGCCAGGGTGACGCGTCCGGCCGCGACGAGGTGGTCGATGAGATGGTCCGGCAAGTAGCCGTCCGTGAGCTGCCACCAGGCGCGTCCAGGGTCCGGCTGGGCCGGGGCAAGGGGCTGGGCCGCCGGCAGGTGGGCGGCGACCGAATCCACGAGGAGAGCATGGGTGCGGGTCAGACCGGCCGGGCCCAGAACACCGCGGAGGTAGTCACGGACCACGTCGTGCATCCTGACCCTGCCATCGTCCACCTGATCCAGGAAGATCAAGGACAGCCGCTCCAGCTTCCGGCACAGCCTGCGGGTCTGCTCCATCGTCAGCCCACCACTCGCTTCCCACAGCCGGGCGATGACAGGAACGGGCACGGACTCGTCCTCGGCGAACACCCCCAGCTCCGTGAAGCGTTCCGGGCCCCCCGGCGGCAGGAGGGTGGTCGCGGCCTCCATCGATGCCCTGACGGCCTGGTTGCGCTGGCGAGGGTCGTCGAGGTCCCAGGTCACGGCCGGGTCGTCCACGGCGCCGGGACCGTTCATGTACAGCCGTTGCAGGGTCTCCTCGGCGGTGGCGACGGGGTCGGCGCCGCCGGCGCACTGCTCGGCGATCAGGCGGTTGGTCAGCCTCAGCAGGAGGGCCCACCGGCCGCTGGCCCGCAAGAGGTCATCGACCAAGGACGCGGGCAGGGGCGGGAGATTCCAGACCAGGACGGCCTTGGCCTGATCCTGCGACATCTGGTCGACCTGAATGGCACGGGCACCACCCGGCAGCAGAGACGGGTTGCGGGTCGTGACCAGACGAACGCAGTCACTACCCCCCATGAGGAAGGGGGCCAGCTGCTCCTCCTCCCAGACGTCGTCGAGCACCAGCAGCGTGCGCGGCCGCTGGTCGAGAAGCCGGCCGAGGTGAGCCCCGGCCAGACTGGGATCCGAGAATTCGGTGGTGTCCCCGGTGATGAACCGGGTGACCTCGGCGACCTTGGCGGACACGGCCGCCCGGCCACGGACGTCCCGGCCGATGGTCACGGGGTAGATCCGCGAGCGGAAGTGCCGCCGCACCACCTTGCGGGTGCACACCGCGTTCGCCAAGGACGTCTTGCCGAAACCGCCCGCGCCCCACAGAGAAGTGGTGATGCCCACCGCCTGGCCCCCACCGCACACCGCCACGGCTGCGGCCGTGGTCTGATCACGATCCACGAACCACTCGGGAACGACCGCCGGGGGCGGCGGCGGAGGATCGCTCCGGCCGGCTGGTGTACGCACCTGCAACCGTGCCGCGACACCACCCGTCACGACGGCCAGCACACCGAAGACACCGACGGACCGCCACGGATGCTGACGCAGTTCGTCAAGGATCCACGGCCACCGCGCAGTGGACGTGGCGGCGTTCCCCGCCAGGGCCATCACAACAGCCAGCGCAACGCCCAGACCGGCAAGCGCCACCACGGCCACTGCCCACACACGTGCACGCAAGCCGTCCCCCCAAGAACAGTCCCCCCGAGACCTTAGCCAGATCAACTCCCCACTCCCAGGGGAACGCCACAGGACCAGTGGAAGCGGCACGCGCCACCGTGCTCCGTCGGGCCGACCGGGCAGCGTCTTCCTCACGGGTCGTGACCAGGGGAATTCGACAGGTAGTAATTAGGTGAATCCTTGACTGAATTCCCGTCAATAAGACTCCACTTGTTATCTCGATTAGATAACGACTGCCCCCGATAAGGCCTGGACCAATACCGCATGACGCGCGTAACTTCCCTAATTTTATTGCTTGTTGAGTGTTCATCAGATCCGACGGACAGGTAACGGAACGATTTCTCGAACCGCACCCCTCTTTGTCCGAATTCTCCGCCGCATTCGTCTGGCAGGCTTCCGCGCACCCACTCATCCGACGTTCACTTGAGGTGCCCATGACAGAACGACGCAGACGGCGTGAACACCGCCGCAAGCCGCGGCGGTTGATGCTCCTCACCGCCGCCATGGCCTCGGCGGCGGTGATCGCCGCCGGCATCACCTACTCCGGACTCGGGGATGGCGCCCAGGCCGTGTCCGTACAAGCCGGTGCGGAGGCCGCCGCGCCGGCCGCCGCGCCCGCCCGGGACCAGGAGCCCGAACCCCTCGCGGCCGCACCCGCCAACGAGAGCGCGCGCGGCATGGTCTACGACGGCCTCGCCCCCGCCCCGAAGGGCGACCGGTGCGCCGGCGTCTACCGGACCGGCGCGGGTCTGTGCACCCACGGCCCCGACGCCCCGCCCAAGGGCGTCGACATAACGAAGGACATCGCGCCCGCCGTCAAGGCCTCGGCACCGGCGGCCGACCCGGCCCGCCCCGCCGCCGACGACCCGGCGGCCGGCGAAGGCGGCGGGCGTCCTCAGGACGCGCCCGCGGCCGACGCCGACCGCGCGGCCGACAAGTCCGCCGCGCCCGCGCCCTCCGCCGCCGGCCAGACCGTCGCCGCCGGCCCCTCGGGCCAGACCGTCCAGTGCGACGGAGACGGGAGCACGGGCAACCGCGTCCAGGTCGTGTACGTCCACGGCCCCGGCCGTGACCGCTACTCCGAGTACGTGGCCTCGTTCCGCAAATGGGCGGCCGACGCCGACCTCATCTACTCCGCCAGCGCCCAGGAGACCGGAGGCGTCCGGCACATCCGCTACGTGACGTCCGCCGACTGCACCCCGACCGTGCTCAACATCGAGCTCCCGGACTCCGCGCTCGCCGAGTTCAGCGCGACCAACGCCGCCCTCGCCGGCAAGGGGCTCGACCGCCGCGACCGCAAGTACATGATCTTCGCGGACACCAAGGTCTACTGCGGCATAGGCACCTTCAACGGCGACGAGCGGCCCGGCCAGGCCAACCTGAGCAACTTCGGTCCCTCCTACGGGCGTACGGACTCCGGCTGCTGGGGCGGCCACACCGCGGCGCACGAACTCGGCCACAACCTGGGCGCGGTCAACAACAGCGCCCCGAACACCAGCCGCGGCGCGCACTGCACCGACGAGTTCGACGTCATGTGCTACTCGGACACCCCGTACTACCCGCAGATGCGCAACATCTGCACCAACCAGGCCTCCGAGAACATCCTGGACTGCAACCACGACGACTACTTCCACACCAGCCCCAAGGCCGGCAGCTACCTCTCCAAGCACTGGAACATCGCCGACAACCAGTTCCTGATGAAGAACAAGGGCGGCGGCACCGACCCCGGGCCGAACCCGAGCCCCTCGCCGACCAAGAAGCCCACGCCCACCCCGACCAAGAAGCCCACGGGCGGACCGGCCGTGACGGTCGGCCAGATCCAGTCGGACTCCGCCGTCGTGAGCTGGCCCAAGGTCGAGGGAGCGGCCTGGTACCAGGTCCTGCTGAACGGCAAGCACCTGGGCTGGGTCCAGTCCCCGGTGCTGCGCGTCTACAACCTCCGGCCCGACACCGCCTACACCGTCGCCGTCTCCGTCCGCGACAGCGCCGGCCGGGACAGCGGAGCGGGCAAGACCACTTCCTTCCGTACGAAGGGCACGGGCGGCGGCGCGACCACCCCCGGAACCCGGTACCTGCTCGGGAACGGCAGCACCGGCATGGCCGCCGAGGTGTGGGGCGGGCGCGGCGCCGACGGCACCGTGCTCGTCGGGGCGCGCTCCAACGGGTACGCGCAGCAGCAGTGGTACTTCGACGACGCGGGCGGCGGACTGGTCCGCATCCGCTCCGCGGTCTCCGGCAAGTGCCTGCAGCCGGGCGGTGCTCCCGCCGCGGGCATGTGGATCGCGCAGCAGCCCTGCGGCCGCGCCGGTGCGCAGAGCTGGAAGCTGACCACCCGCGGTGGTGGGGTGAGCGTCACCGACCCGAGCGGCGGCTTCGCGCTGACCGTGAGCAGCCGTCCCTACTACGGGAACTGGCTGCTCGACCTCCAGCGCGCGGACGGCCGGGCCCCACAGGTCTGGACCGTGCAGAAGGTCGGCTGACCCCGACGGCCCTGAAGTCCCCTCCGGCGGACGGCCGCGTCGCGCGGCCGTCCGCCGGCCCCTCACCCACCCGGAGCACGCCACGATGCGCATACGAATCGCTTTCCAGGCCGTCCTGACCGCCGTCGGCCTGATCCTGCTGTCCCCGGCCGTGGCACACGCCCACGGCGACACCGTGAAGGTGGTGGTCACCGGGCAGCGGGAGGGCCACGTCACCGCGGACGTCACCTGGGAGAACGACGGCGACGCCGTCGAAGAGGCGGTCGCCGCCACCGTGAACGCGGTCAGCGCCGACGGCTCCCGCACCCTGGGGCCCTGGCGGCTGGTGCGCGATCCCGCCGCGACGCCGGCCGGCTGGACCACGGCCGAGTCCCTGCCGCCCGGTGCCTGGAAGGTCAGCGTGGACGTGGGCTTCCCCGCCCTCGGACACGGCGAACTCGAAGTCGGCGTACCGGTGGTGGACCCGGCCCCGACCACCGGCACCCCGGCTCCCCGCCCCGCCGAGCCGTCCTCCGCGCCGACCGGGACACCACCGCCGACCGGGACGCAGGCACAGACCCCGACGCCGACACCTGCGACGGCCCCCGAGGCCCCGGCGGAACCCACCACGGGTCCCGCCGTCTGGTGGACGACGGCAGGAGTGGCCGCAACGGCCCTGGCCGGGGCGGCCGTCGGCATCCTCCTGCGCCGCAGGCGGGCGCGCGGCTAGACCGTCCCTTTCGGGTCTGCTCTCAACTCCGCGTAGTCAGCACCGAATCGGCACGGGACGGGTTGCGAGGGGTACTGGCAGGGGGGTGTGCGCGGACGCGTGCGGATCGGCGTGTTCCGGTCCCCAGATATGTGGCGGCGACGGAAGCGCAGGCGACCGCGGCGATGCCGAGCCACTGGGGCCAAGCGAGGTGCTGCCCGAGGATGAGCAGGCCGAACAGGGCGCCCGCGGCCGGCTCCAGGCTGGTCAGGACGCCGAACACACGGGGCGGGATCCGGCCGCGGGGCTTCCAGGTTGAGCGAGTACGGCAGCACGCTGGAGCCGATGGCCACGGCGGCCGCGATCCCCAGTACGTAGGGGTCCAACAGGGAGCCGCCCGCGTGCGAGATGCCGTGGGGGGCGCTCAGCAGAGCCGCCCAGATGATGGCCACGGCCAGACCCTGGCCGCCAAGGCGGGTGGCCATGCGGGCGGAGACGAGGATGTATCCGGCCCAGCAGCATGCCGCCACCACGGCCAGCGCGAGTCCTTGCCAAGGGAGGGAGCCCGTGTCCGTGCCGCTGAGCAGGGCGACACCGCCTGCCGCCAAACACGCCGGCAGCAGGTCGATCACGCGGCGGGAGCCGGCCAGCGCGATGGTGAACGGGCCGAGGAATTCGATCGTGGCGACGATCCCGAGCGGGACCTGACCGACGGCTTCGAAGAAGGCGATGTGGTGCGCCGCGAGCAGGGTCCCGGCGGCGATCACCGTCATCCAGGACCCCTTCACCGTGTTCGAGTTCTTCCGGCGCGGTCGCCACAGCAGGCACAGCAGCACACCGGCGATCAGCAGCCTGGGGAACACCACCCCGTCCGCCCCCGCCTGGGGATAGGCATGGGGCGCGAGGGCCGCGCCGAACTGGATTCCGCACACGCTGAACAGTGGGACCCGATGATCGACGTGAACGTGCGGGGCGTGCTGTACGGGATCGCCGCCGCCCTGCCCGTGATGCGCGCCCAGGGCGGCGGGCACTTCGTGAACGTCGCCTCCGTCGGTGCGTACGAGGTGTCGCCCACCGCGGCTGTCTACTGCGCGACCGAGTTCGCCGTCCGAGCTGTTTCCGAAGGGCTGCGCCAGGAGTCGGACGGCTCGGTCCGGGTCACTCTGGTCTCTCCGGGCGTGACCGAGTCCGAGCTGGCCGAAGGGATCTCCGATCCTGTTGCGAGGGAGGCCATGAAGGCCTGTCGAGCCGTGGCGCTTCCGGCATCCGCCATCACCGAGGCCATTGCCTGTGCCGTCGCCCAACCGGCCGGGGTCGACGTCAACGAAATCGTCGTGCGTCCTGCCGCGAGCGCCCGGTGACCGCCGGGAAGGCCGGGACACGCGGGTGCTCGGCCCCAACCGGCGGGCCCAGCGGGAGCTACCGGTGCTCCCCCGGCTCTTCCCAGCCACTCCCCGGGCGCCTCCTGGTCACGGGCCCGGGACGGCGCCACACTGGAGGGCCCACGACCCCGCACCGGCAGGAGCGACGTGCCCGTCCCGATCATCATCGACTGCGATCCCGGACACGACGACGCCCTCGCGATCCTGCTGGCGGCCGGGGACCCTGCGGTCGATCTGCTGGCCATCACCACGGTCGCGGGCAATCAGACGCTCGACAAGACCACTCTGAACGCTCGGCGTGTGTGCACGGTGGCCGGGATCACCGATGTGCCCATCGCGGCGGGCTGCGGCAGGCCGCTCGTCCAGGCGCTCAGCGTCGCGGAGGACGTGCACGGAGCCTCCGGCCTCGACGGGCCCATGTTCCCGGAACCCACCGTGGACGTCGTCCCGGAGCACGCGGTGGACCTCATCCACCGGATGCTGACCGGGCATCCGGAGCCGGTCACCCTCGTACCGACGGCGCCGTTGACCAATATCGCCCTCCTGTTGACCCGCTTTCCGCAGGACGCTTCCCGCATCCGCGAGATCGTCCTGATGGGCGGATCGACGGAGCGGGGCAACCGGACCCCGGCAGCCGAGTTCAACATCCTCTCGGATCCGGAGGCCGCGGACATCGTCTTCCGCAGCGGCGTGCCCGTCACCATGTGCGGTCTCAACGTCACTCATCAGGCACTGGCCACGCCCGAGGTGGTGGCCCGCTTCGAGGGGCTCGGTACGCCCCTCGGACACATGTGCGCCGAGTTGCTGGCCTTCTTCGCGTCCACGTACCGCACGCTGTGGGGGTTCCCGCACCCGCCGTTGCACGACCCCGTCGCGGTGGCCCGGGTCATCGATCCCGGGCTCGTGCACTGCGTGGACGCGAACGTCGTCGTGGAGTTGCACGGCCGGTACACGCGCGGCGCCACGGTGGTGGACCTGCAGCGTGACGGCGTCCGCCCGGTCAACGCCCGAGTCGCGGTGGGTTTGGAGATCGACCGGTTCTGGGACCGGATGATCGCCGCCGTCACGGCCCTCGGAGCCCGTACGCCGCGTGAGCGAGGATAGGGGGTCACGGTGCATGTACTGGGCAGCAGGATTCTGCTGCGTCCCACGGACCCCGAGCGCTCACGCGCCTTCTACGGTGACACCCTGGGGCTCGCCGTCTACCGCGAGTTCGCCTCCGGCCCCGAGCGGGGGACGGTCTACTTCCTCGGCGGCGGGTTCCTCGAGGTATCGGGGCGCGCCGAGGCTCCGCCCGCGCCCGGTCTTCAACTGTGGCTCCAAGTCGCCGACGTGCAGGCTGCGTACGAGGAACTGCGCGGCCGGGGCATCGAGATGCTGCGGCCGCCACGGCGCGAGGCATGGGGCCTGATCGAGATGTGGATCGCCGACCCCGACGGCGTGCGCATCGCCGTGGTGGAGGTGCCGGCGGACCACCCGCTGCGCTTTCGCCCGTGACCGGATTCGGGCTCGCCGCCTGCACGTCGGGCCGGTCGGCCACCTGCCGCTGGCCGCGCTCATCCCGCACAGCGGCTGACCGCGCCGGTGGCGTTGCGGAGCGCCCCTCGGACATCCCCGACGATCATCCAGACCCCGTGCCGGATCCGGACCGCGTCGTACGGATCACCGCCGCCCGGCGGCATGCCCGCCACTCAGGTTCACCGGTCCCCGCGGAGGTCCGGCCGCTGCCGGCAGCGGGTACGGATGCGGAAACGGCGGGCCGCCCCCCGCCGCCCGTCGAGTCTGGAGCGCCGCGAACCCTTGAGCACCAACCCCGTGGAGACCCCCCGGATCTCCCGTCAGGAATTCGACGCCCTCTTCGCCGAGGTCCGTACGTGGGGCCGCTGGGCCCCCGCCGACCGGGGCGCCTGGAACCGGGTCACCCCGGACCACGTACGGCGGGCCGCCACCCTGGTCCGGGACGGTACGACGGTGCCCTTGGGGCTGCCCTGGAACACCCGGCCCGGCCCCGACAACACCAGGCCCGCCCTGCACTACATGTCCGACCTCGGCGATGTGGAGCCCCCGGAACCGTCCGCCCACAAGGACTTCCTCGCCGTCGACTACCACGGCAAGGCCGTCACCCACCTCGACGCACTGTCACACATCGCCTACCAAGGGCAGCTCTACGAGGGACACCCGGCACGCGAGTTCATCGGCGCCGGCGGCGCCCGCTTCGGCTCGGTGGCGGCGCTCGGCCCGCTCGTCACCAGGGGTGTCCTCCTCGACCTGCCCGTCGTCCTCGGGGCCGACTGGCTGGAGCCCGGACAAGCCGTCCGCGCCCGTGACGTCATCGCCGCCGAGCGGGCACTCGATGTCGGGATCGACGACGGATGTGCGGTGCTGCTGCGCTCCGGCCGGTTCCGGCGCCGTCGGGAAATGGGCCCATGGGACGTCGACGCGGCGAGCGCGGGCTTCCATGTGGACGCGATGCCGCTGCTGGCCGAGCGTGCGATCAGTCTGCTCGGCGCGGACGGGGACAGCGACGTCCGGCCCTCCCCCGTCGAGGGCGTCCACTCTCCCGTCCACGCCCTCGCCCTCTCGGCCATGGGGGTCCCGCTGCTGGACAACCTGGACCTGGAGGCGCTGTCCGCCGCGTGCGCCGAAGCGGGACGTTACGAGTTCATGATCGTCGTGGCACCCCTCAATGTCCCCGGCGGGACGGGATCACCGGTCAATCCGGTCGCTCTCCTGTGAGGGTTCAAATAGCCAGGAATATACTCAGAACACACTGATGCGACTTTCATCGCACGGACTGCACGGACCACCTCGGACGCGCGCCGGCAAGGGGAAGTGATGCAGATGGGGGTCACGGGAGAGCAGATCGGTCCCGCACGCTCCCGTGAGCGATTCCTGGTGGGCGAGCCGGTCGCGACCGCCGTACGGACTCCGATCCTGAACTCGTGGCTGCGCTGTCGGCTGCTGGGACTGTCACCGGACCAGACCGAGCTGCCCTACCGGGACGACTTCGATCCGGACAGCCGACTCGTACGTGCCGCCGGACCCGTCCTCGACCAGTTGCAGTCCCGGTTCTCCGACAGCCGGATGAACATCTCCGTAGCCGACGAGAACGGCACGGTGCTCCAACGCCGCTTCGGCGATCCCGCCCTGGCCCGGAGCCTTCCCCCCATCCAGAGCGTCCCGGGCTTCGTCTTCGCCGAGCGGTTCGCCGGGACCAACGGCATCGGCCTCGCGCTGGCCGAACGGGGCCCCATCCAGGTCTACGGCGCGGAACACTTCGCCGAACGCGCCCAGTGGAACGCCTGCTGCGCCATCCCCATCCACGATCAGATCAGCGGGCGCATCGCGGGCGTGCTCTGCTTCGGCTACCCGCACGCCTACGAGCGCCCTGCCCTCGCCGTCCTGCTCCGCCGGGCCGCCGCGACGATCGAGCGGCGATTGACACGACAGACCTCGGCGCGCGAGCGGGGACTGCTGCGGGCGTACCTCGATGCCGAACGGCGCACCCTGCCGGGCAGGGGCACCCAGGACGGGCGCTTCGGCCGGGCGACCGTCCCTGCCGAGTCGGCCGGGCTGGACGAATGGGACGAACTGGTCGGTCCCGAGCTGGACCCGCACGATCAGGCGATCCTCAAGGACAGGGCGACGGAGCTGATCTCATCGTCCCGGCAGGCGACCGTCGACGTGGCACTCCCGCACGGCCGGGAGGCCACCCTGCTGAGCCGCGCGGTCACGAGCCGCTCCGGGGTGGAGGGAATGGTCGTCGAAGCCGTGCTCAGGAGCACCACGCCGCCGGTGCGCCACCTCTCCGTCGCGCCCCGCGCCGACACCTCCCCCGCTGGACCGCCGCCCGCCGAACCCGCGCACCGCACCGCCGAGCCCCGCCCCGCCACGGTCCGCGGCCTGGTGTTGGTGGGTGAGCCGGAAGTCGGGAAGTACGCCGTCGAGGCGCGGCGGCGCCTGGAACTCCTGGCCGAGTCCAGTACCCGCATCGGCACCACCCTGGACGTGAGCCGCACCTGCTGGGAGCTCGCCGAGATGGCGGTCCCGGCCCTGGCCGACTACGTCACCATCGACCTGCCCGAGGCGGTGCTGCGCGGGGACGACCCCGCCGGTCCCGGGACCGATCTGTACCGAACGGTGGTCCACGGCATCCGCGACGACTGCCCCTTCTACCCGACCGGACGGCATGTGGAGCTCCGCCCCGGTAATCCCGTCATGCGGTGCCTGACCGAAGGGCACGCGTTCCTGGAGCCCGAGCTGAAGTCCGCGGCCGGCTGGATCGCTCAGGACCCCGAGCGCGCCCGGCGGGTCATGGCGCGCGGCGTGCACTCCCTCATCGCCGTCCCGCTGCTCGCCCGCGGAGTCCTGCTGGGCATAGCGAGCTTCTACCGCTCGCAGGACCCCGCCCCCTTCGGGGACGACGACAGCCGGCTGGCCCAGGAACTCTCGGCCCGCGCCGCCCTGTGCATCGACAACGCCCGCCGCTACACCCGGGAACACGCCCTGGCCCTGGCGCTCCAGCGCAGCCTCCTCCCGCGCGGCATGCCCGAGCAGAGTGCCGTCGAGGTCGCCCACCGCTATGTGCCCGCCGAATCCGGAGTCGGAGGCGACTGGTTCGACGTCATCCCCCTGTCCGGCGCCCGCGTCGCCCTGCTCGTGGGCGACGTCGTCGGCCACGGACTGCACGCCGCCGCCACCATGGGGCGGCTCCGGACCGCCGCACGCAACTTCGCCGAACTGGAACTCGCCCCGGACGAGCTCCTCACCCACCTGGACAACCTCCTGGTCCGCCTGGACCGGGAGGAGGGCGACGACCACACCGCGGGCAGCACCGGCATCGTCGGCGCCACGTGCCTGTACGCCGTCTACGACCCCGTCTCGCGACAGTGCACCATGGCCAGGGCCGGCCACCTTCCGCCGGCCCTGGTCGATCCCGACGGCAGCGTGCGTTTCCCGGACCTGCCCGCCGGGCCCCCGCTGGGCCTGGGCGGTCTCCCCTTCGAGACGGCCGAGATCGTGCTACCCCAGGGCAGCACGCTCGTCCTCTACACCGACGGGCTCGTCGAGGATCGCCACCGCGACATCGACGCCTCCCTCGACCAGCTGCAGGAGATCCTGGCCCAGGTGGACCGGAGCCCCGAGAACACCTGTCGGGCGGTCATGGACGCCATGGCGCCCGAGCATCCCTCGGACGACATCGCCCTGCTCGTCGCCCGCACCCACACCCTGCCCGCCGACCGGATCGCGGCCTGGGACCTGACGGCCGACCCCGCGCGGGTCTGCGACCTCCGCGCCGCCGCGACCCGCCAGCTGACCCGCTGGGGGCTGGACGAACTCGCGTTCGCAGCCGAGCTGCTGCTCAGCGAGCTGGTCACCAACGCCATCCGCTACGGCACCGAGCCGATCCAGGTACGCCTGATCCACGACCGCGCGCTGATCTGCGAGGTCTCCGACGGCAGCAGCACCGCCCCGCACATGCGGCGGGCCGCCACCACGGACGAGGGCGGGCGCGGCCTGTTCCTCGTGGCGCAGCTCGCCCAGGCATGGGGCACCCGCTACACCCCCCACGGCAAGGTCATCTGGGCCGAATGCGCGCTGAATGCGGCGTAACGACCGTCATTCACGCAATTGCTCCCCGGCCCCCATTAGCATCCTCCCTGTCCACCCTCCCGAGAGGGGATCCGAGGTCGGCCCCGGAGACGTCCGTGCATGACGCCCATGACACTTCCGACACCTCGCCGGGCCGCCCGTCCGGACACGCCGCCGGCGAACCGCTCGTGCGGATACGCGGTCTCGGCAAACGGTTCGGCGGCACCGTCGCACTGGACGCGGTCAGCCTCGACCTCCACCGCGGCAGTGTGCTCGCCCTCCTCGGCCCCAACGGCTCCGGGAAGTCCACGCTCATCAAGGTGCTCGCCGGGGTCCACCGAGCCGACGAGGGCGAGGTCACGGTGGCCGGGCAACCGCTCGGATCCGAAGCCGCCTCCGGAAAGATGTCCTTCATCCACCAGGACCTCGGTCTGGTCGAGTGGATGACGGTCGCGGAGAACATCGCCCTGGGGACGGGCTACCCGCGCCGCCACGGCCTGATCTCCTGGCGACGGACCCGGGAGCAGTGCGCCGACGCCCTGCGGATCGTCGCCGGACACCTGGACGCCGACGCCCGGATCGCGGATCTCGCGCCCGCCGAGCGTTCCCTGGTCGCCATCGCCCGAGCCCTCGCGCGACGGACGGAGCTCTTCGTCCTCGACGAGCCGACCGCCACGCTTCCCGCCGCGGACTGCGCCCGGCTCTTCGACGTGCTGCACACACTGCGCGACCGGGGGCACGCCGTCCTGTACGTCAGCCACCGGCTCGACGAGGTCTACCGGGTCGCCGACACGTTCGCCGTCCTGCGCGACGGCCGCCTCGTCAGCGGTGGACCTCTTTCCGGGTACGGTCCCGCCCGTCTGGTCCATGACATCGCGGGCGACGTACCGGCGCGTCGCGGGCCTGCCGCCGCCGTGCCCACCGGCCGCCCTCCCCTGCTGCGTCTCGACGCCGTGACGACGCAGCGGACCCGGCCCATCAGCCTGGATCTGGCGCCCGGGGAGATCGTCGGCATGGTCGGGCTGACCGGCGCCGGCCACATGCACCTGGGCCGCGCCCTCGCCGGCGCGCTGCCCCTGCTCGGCGGGCGGGCAATCCTCGACGGCCGGCCGTACCACCCGCGCACCGTGGCCGCCGCCCTCCGCCAGGGAGTCGGCTTCGTGGCCGCCAACCGCCAGGAGGAGGGTTGCGCCCCTGATCTGACGGTCCGGGAGAACTTCCTGGCCAACCCCCGGGCGGCCGGTGTGCCGGCGTGGCGCTGGCGCGGTCCCCGGCATGAGCGGCGCGAGGCCTCCGCCCTGATCGAACGGTTCTCGGTACGCCCCCTCGACAGCGAGGTGCCCCTCGCCGGCCTGTCCGGCGGCCATCAGCAGAAGGTGGTGCTGGGCCGGTCCCTCCGCGGGCGGCTGCGGCTGCTGATCCTCGAGGAGCCGACCGCGAGCGTGGACGTCGGCGCCAAGGCGGCGATCCACCGGTTGCTCGACGAAGCGGCCACCGGGGGCCTGGCGGTCCTGCTGGTGTCCACCGACTTCGAGGAGGTCGCGGACCTCTGCCACCGCGCTCTGGTTTTCGTACGCGGATCGGTGGTGGCCGAGCCGGCCGGTGCCGCCCTGACGCCCGCCGAGCTCACCCGTGCCGCCTCGGCCATGCCCGCGATCACCGGAAGCCCGACGGCCCCGTGACCCCCTCCCGGCGCGGGCACGTCATCGGGAACTACGGCCTGCCGGCCTTGACCGCCCTGCTCTTCCTGGTCTTCTCCGTCGTCCTGCCGGACACCTTCCCCACCCGGGACAACGTGTCCTCGATCCTCTCCAACCAGTCGATCCCCGCCCTCCTCGCACTCGGGGCTACGATCCCCATCGCCACCGGCAAGTTCGACCTGTCCATCGGGTACGGGCTGGGGCTGGCACACGTGCTGGTCATGTACCTCATCACCGAGGCGGGGACGCCCTGGCCGCTCGCCTGTCTCGCCGTCGTGCTCGGCGGGACGCTGGTCGGCGCCCTGAACGGTGCCGTCGTCGAATTCGCCCGGATCGACTCCTTCATCGCCACCCTCGGCACCGGCAGCATCATGTACGCCCTCACCGGATGGCTCACCGGTGGCAGCAGGATCGTTCCCGGCCCGGAGGGCCTGCCGACCTCCTTCACCGGCCTCTACAACGCCCGGTTCCTCGGTCTGCCGGTGCCCGCCTTCTACGTCCTCGCCGCCGTCGCCGTCCTCTGGGTGGTTCTGGAACGGCTGCCGTTCGGCCGGTACCTGTACGTAGTCGGCTCCAACCCCCGCGCCGCCGCCATCATCGGCATCCCCACCCACAGGTACTCCGTCTACGCCTTCGCCGGATCGGGCCTGTTCGTGGGCATCTCAGGGGTCCTGCTCGCCGCGCAGCAGCAGATCGGCAACCCCAGCGTCGGCCTGGACTACCTGCTGCCCGCCTTCGTCGGCGCGCTGCTCGGCTCGACCACGATCAAACCCGGCCGCGCCAACGCGCTCGGAACCCTCGTGGCCGTCACTGTGCTCGCCGTCGGGCTCGCCGGGATCGGCCAGCTCGGCGCCCAGTTCTGGGCCACGCCGCTGTTCAACGGGGGCACGCTGCTGATGGCGGTCGGCCTGGCCGGCTACGCGGCCAGGCGGCGGCTGCGCACGCGGGCCACAGGGGACCGCAACCCGCCCGACGAGCCTTCCGGGCCATCGGCGGCGCGGGCAGCCGAAGCCCGATAGACCCGGCAACCCAGGTCAGGAGCACCGTGTACCCGAATCGGACCAGCGTCCTCGCGGCCACAGCCCTTTGGGCGGCCGCCGCCACCCTCGTCGCGGGTTGCGGAGGCGACTCGTCGCGGACCTCGGCCTCGGCCTCGCCTTCGGCCGCCGACTGCCCGGCCGCACTCGTGCGAGCCAAGGAGGCCGTCGAGCGGGCCGCGCGTACGGGCCTCCCCTGGAACGGTCCCACAACCGGACCCGAGGCGGTGCCCGGCAAAGTCATCGTCTATGTGGCCCAGACCATGACCAATCCTGGTGTCGCCGGAGTCGCCAGGGGCGTCCGGGAAGCCGCAGCGGCCATCGGCTGGCAGGTCCGGGTGATCGACGGGGACGGCACCCCCGCGGGCATCCAAGCCGCGCTCAGCCAGGCGGTCACCCTCCGGCCCTCGGGCATCGTCATCGGCGGCTTCGATCCCCTGCTCACCGCGCAGCAGACTGCGCGGGCAGCGGCCGCGGGCATTCCGCTGATCGGCTGGCACGCGGTCGACTCCCCCGGACCGAGTACGAGTCCCCGGCTGTTCACCAACGTCACCACGAAGGTGGAGGAGGTCGCGAGGGTGAGCGCGGACTGGGTCATCGCCCGGTCCGGCGGTGACGCCGGGGTCGTCATCTTCACCGATGACTCCATCCCGTTCGCCCGCAACAAGTCCGAGCTGATCAAACGGCACCTCGCGACGTGCCCGGGGGTGACGCTGCTGGCGACCGAGAACATCCCCATCCCGGACGCGGGGCAGCGCACCCCGG
This sequence comes from Streptomyces sp. GL_141, assembly GCF_057834385.1. NCBI lineage: Bacteria > Bacillati > Actinomycetota > Actinomycetes > Kitasatosporales > Streptomycetaceae > Streptomyces > Streptomyces sp. GL_141. The sequence continues at coordinate 8,084,128 of NZ_CM174402.1, read as the reverse complement.
GGCAGGTCTCCTCCCTGGTGTCCCGCTTCGGCAGCCGGTGGACCCACTCCGTCGCCGTCAACGACCTCTACTTCGCCGACGCCGCCCCGGCGCTGCTTGCCGCCGGGCGCCCCGGCGAGGGGCCGCCCTTCAACATCGGCGCGGGCGACGGCGATCCTTCCGCCTTCCAGCGCATCAACAGCCGACGTTTCCAGGCCGCCACCGTCCCCGAACCGCTGGCCCAGCAGGGGTGGCAGATCATCGACGAGTTCAACCGCGCCTTCGCCGGCCGGCCCGCCAGCGGCTACGTCGCCCCCGCTCATGTGGTGACGGCCGAGAACAGCGGCGGGGCCACGTCCTGGGACCCGCGGGGCTACCGAGAGGCGTACCGGAGCATCTGGCGCGGGGAGTGACCCGGGGCCCGGCAGCGGTCGCCGGTGGCGCGGGAGCTCGACAGCTCCTCACGGCACCCCGCCGATGCGGGCGGCCAGGAGCGCGACGTCGTCGTCGGACGCCGCCGGAACGAGGTGGGTGATCAGCGAGTCGCACAGGTGGTCCAGCTGCCGTTGTGGATCCGCGAGCAGTTGCGTCAGCTCGGCCAGCCGTTCGTCCAGGTCACGGCCTCGGGCTTCGATCAGTCCGTCGGTGTAGAGCACGAGAATGCTGCCGGGAGGCACATTGATCTCGGTGGGAGTGAAGTCGATGCCCCCGACGCCCAGGGGGACACCCGGCGGGGTGTCCAGGAGCCGGACCGTACCGTCGGGGAGCACGAGTGCGGGCGGCGGGTGTCCGGCCCTGGTGACCGTACAGAGTCCGGTGGCCGGGTCGCAGACGACGTACAGGAAGGTGGCCAGCATCGGCTCGGCCAGATCACCGAGGACGGCTTCCAGCTGGTGCAACAGCCGTACGGGCGAAAGGTCCAGCCGTGCGAGGGCCCGCACGGAGGCGGACAGTCGGCCCATGACCGCGGCGGCGGCGATGCCGTGCCCCATGACGTCGCCGATGAGCAGGGCGGCTTTGCCGTCGGCCAGAGCCAGGACGTCGTACCAGTCACCGCCGATCTCGTTGACGTCGCTCGCGGGGAGGTAGCGGTGGCTGACCGCGATGCCCGGCGGCGGGCTGATGTGCTGGGGGAGCATGCTGCGCTGGAGGATGACCGCGGTGTCGTGCTCACGGTGGTAGAGCCGGGCGTTGTCGATGCTGAGCGCGGCGCGGGCGGCGAGTTCACCGGCGAGGGTGACGTCTTCGGATCCGAAGGGTCCTATCGGGCGGGTGCGGTAGAAGGTGGCGACGCCGAGCACCGTGTCCCGGGCCACCAGGGGCGCCATGACCAATGAGTGCACACCCACCGCGAGCAGTTGGGCGGGCTTGGCCGAGTGCCGGGCGGCGGGGGCGACGGCCTGCTCGTCGAGACGGGCGGTCAAGAAGGACTGCCGGGCCGCGAGGGCCTGCGTGTAGGGGGCGGCGACGGGGAAGGCGAGCGTCCTGCCGAGGGGGGCGAGGACATCGGTCACCTTGGATCCGGACAGCGGGGCCTTGCCGAGGCGCCGCAGGGCGACCCCGCCGGTCAGCCCCATGCCGGGCTCATCCCCGCGCGCCAGCGCATCCAGGACGTCCACGGTGACGGCATCGGCGAGGCGCGGCACGGCGAGATCGGCGAGTTCCTGCGCGGTGCGCTCCAGGTCGAGGCTGGAGCCGACCCGGATGCTGGCCTCACTGAGCATGGCGAGGCGGCGCCGTGCGGCTTCGGCTTCGACGTGGTCGCGCTGCTGCTCGGTGATGTCGACGAGCGAGGCGATGACTCCGATCGACATGCCGGCGGGATCCTCCACCCGGACGTAGGAACACGACCACACACGGTCGTGGTCCGGTTCCGCCGGCGTCCGTCCGACACGGCGGCGGTCAAGGACCGGCCGCCCGGTCTCCAGCACCTGCAGCATGGCCTCCTCCATCTCGCGGGCGTTCACCTCCGGGAGGATCTGGGCCAGGCGGCGTCCCACGTGTGCCGATTCCGGCAGACCGTTCATGGCTTCGAGTGCGGCGTTGACCTGCAAGAACCGCAACTGCGAGTCGAGGATCGCGATGCCGACCGGGGAACGGGCGAACAAGCCTTCCCACACCGCCGAGGATCCCCGGATGCGCCGTGCCGCGTGGGCATCGGCTGCGAAGACCAGCACCGTGGCCACGCCGTGCCCGCGGTCGGACACCGGAGAGGCCCAGATCTCCAGCTCCAGTGGGTGCCCGTCGCGGTGCCAGGCGGTCACCGTGCCCATCACGCCCCGCCCGGCGGCCGCGGCTTCCCAAAGAGAGCGGCCCAGGCTGCGATCGGATCCTGGATGGAGGAGGTCTGCGATGTTGCGCCCCAGCATCTGCGGCGGTGCATAGCCGAGCAATTCCTGCGCGACCTGGTTCCAGCGGACGATCGTTCCGGTCGCGCTGGTGGCCACCAGCGCGACCGGCAACGCGCCCAGCCACCCGCCGGCAGCCTGCGCGGCGCCGCTGATCAGCTCGTCGACCGGGATGCGCTCATTCATCTGGCACCTGTACCCCACGCCGCAGCGTCCTTGCCCTGCGTCCGCGGTCGCCGTGAGGCCCCGAACCGCTCGGGCGGGCCCTCCGGGAACCGGGTCCTACGGATCCATCGTCTGCCCGGTCGGCATGACACCGCCTCTTGGGGCGACGAGCACGCCGTGCCCACACCGCTCCGAGAGGCCCGGGAGGAGATGCACCGGCAGTACGTCGAGACGTACGACACGGGGCACACGGACGGCCCGGGGGAACCCTTCGTACGCGCGCCGTACACGTAGGCTGCCCGCACTGAGCAATCGCCACAAAGGGAGCGAACGTGCCCCCTCACCTGAACCCGTACATCAGCTTCGCCGGCGACGCGAAGCAGGCCATGGAGTTCTGAGCCTGAGCGGCGAGGACATGGACGAGCTGCGGGGCTGCCGGAACAAGCCGTCCGACGGCGGCACGGTGGCCGTCCCCCTGGAGAATCTGATGCCTCGGCCGCCCACCGTCCGCAACGGATCTCGCCGAGCCCAATGGTGCGACCGAGAGGTCTGGACCGGTGCCGGGAATCAGACCGCGACGAGCTTCTGCTTGCGGTCCGGCGTCTTGAGCTTGGGCTTCTTGTTCGGCAGCGAGAGCCGGAAGACCTTGTGCCACGCGGAGAACACCTGCTTGGGCAGGGGCCCGGTGACGTACTCCAGCTCGTACTTTTCGAACAGCGCGCGCACCTTCACCGCGACCTCGGCGTACCGGTTGCTCGGCAGGTCCGGGAACAGGTGGTGCTCGATCTGGTGCGACAGGTTGCCGGTCATGAAGTGCATGGCCTTGCTGCCGCTGATGTTCGCCGAGCCCATCATCTGGCGCAGGTACCACTGGCCGCGCGTCTCGCCCCTGATCGACCGGCGCTCGAAGACCTGTACGCCCTCGGGGAAGTGCCCGCACATGATCACCGAGTGGGTCCAGATGTTGCGGACCAGGTTCGCGGTGAACGTGGCGGCGAGGGTGGGGAGGAACGACGGGCCCGACAGCAGCGGGTGGATCACGTAGTCCTTGAGCACCTGCTTGCGGATCTTGCGGCCCACGGCCTTGGCCCGCGCGCGGAACTCCGGGTTCTTGCGGCGGCGCTTGTTCAGGTTCTTGCCGAGCTCCAGGTCGTACGCGGCGATGCCGTACTCGAAGAAGCAGGCGTTGAGGAAGTTCCACAGCGGCTGGCCGAGGTGGAACGGGTGCCACCTCTGGTCCTCGTCGACGCGCATGATGCCGTAGCCGAGGTCGTTGTCCTTGCCGATCACGTTGGTGTACGTGTGGTGCAGCTCGTTGTGCGAGTGCTTCCACTGCTCGGACGGAGACACGTGGTCCCACTCCCAGGTGGTGGAGTGGATCTTCGGGTCCCGCATCCAGTCCCACTGGCCGTGCAGGATGTTGTGACCGATCTCCATGTTGTCCATGATCTTCGCCACGGACAGCCCGGCAGTGCCGATCAGCCACGCGGGCGGGAAGATCGAGAACAGCAGCACGCCCCTGCTGACCAGCTCGAGCTTGCGCTGCGCCGAGATGACCTTACGGATGTAGGCGGCGTCCTTCTCTCCGCGGTCGGCGATCACCTCGTCGCGGATCGCGTCCAGCTCACGGCCGAGCTCCTCGATCTGCTCCGCGGTCAGGTGGGCGGTGGGGTCGATGGCGGTCAAGGTGCTTCCTACCGTTCGATGTCGCAAGGGCCCGCCGCGGCGGACACGCAGGTCTGGATGAGGACGCCCGGCTCGGCCTCGGTGATCTCGCCGGTGCGCAGGTCGCGGACGGCGCCCGACTTGAGCGGCGTGACGCAGCCGAAGCAGATGCCCATGCGGCACCCGGAGGGCATGAGCACGCCGGCCTCCTCGCCGACGTCCAGCAACGGCGTGGCGCCGTCCGCGTCGACGGTCTTGCCGGTGGCGCTGAACGTGACCTCGCCGCCGTCGCCGGTGACGACGATGGTGGGGCGGAAGCGTTCGGTGTGCAGGCGCTCTTGTACGCCGTGCCCGGTCCAGTGCGCTTCGGCGGCGTCGAGCAGGCCCGCGGGCCCGCAGGCCCAGGTCTCGCGCTCGGCCCAGTCGGGCACGAGTGCGTCGAGACGGGCGATGTCGAGCATGCCGTCCGTGTCGGTGTGCACCTCGGTGAGCCGCAGCTTCTTGTCCGCGACCAGGTCGTGCAGCTCGCCGCGGAAGATCACGTCCTGCGGCCGTGGCGCGCAGTGGACCATGACGACGTCGTCGAACTCGGTGTCGCGCAGCATGCCCATCACGGGCGTGATGCCGCTGCCGGCCGTCAGGTAGAGCACCTTGGCGGGCTGGGTCCGCGACAGCACGAAGTCGCCGGTCGGCTGGTCGAGCTGGATCAGCGTGCCCGGTTGCGCCCTGCGGACCAGGTGGTTGCTGACCTTGCCGTCCGGGATCGCCTTCACGGTGATCGTGACGCGGCCGTCCTGGCGGTTCGTCGGCGAGGTGATGGAGTAGGCACGCCACAGGCGCACCCCGTCGACATCGACCCCGATCCGCACGTACTGACCGGCCGTGTGGCCGCGCCAGCCCCGTCCCGGCCTGATCACGATGGTCGCGGCGTCCCCCGTCTCGGGGTGCACGGCCTCGATGCGCCCACGCAGGTCGGCGCCCGCACGCAGCGGGCTGACCAGGTCGAGGTAGTCCGACGGCAGCAGCGGCGTCGTGACCATCTCCAGCAGTTTCCAGGCCCTGCTGCGGAGGGCTGTGCTCGTCATGACTCCAGATTGCTGCGCCTCAGGGCGTAAAGTCCTGTCCGTAGGACGTGAATCTGATCGGCTGGATTGTTCGTAGGGAACAAAACATGGGGCATGCAGTCCGGAGGGCCAGCGAGCTGGCTCTGGATGAGACGACGGTCACGGCACTTCGGGCCGCGCTGAGGAGCACCGCCGACGAGGTCGTCCAGGCGATCATCGACGAGGTCCCGTCCTACGCCAACGCACTTTCGGGCCGCATGGGCGCCACCATCCGCCGATCCGTCCGCACCGCCCTGGGGCACTACCTGGACCTCGCGACCGGGAACGCCACGGGCGGCGACGCCGGTGACGCGGCCTACGAGCTGGGCCGCGGCGAGGTGCGCGACGGCCGTTCGATGGACGCCCTGCTCAGCGCCTACCGCGTCGGCGCCCGCGTGGCCTGGCGATGCCTGGCAGCGGGCGCCGTACCCGCCGGTCTGCCCGCCGCCGAGGTCGCCAAGTTCGCCGAGCTGACCTTCGCCTACATCGACGAGCTCTCCGCCGCGAGCGCCGCGGGCCACGCCGACGAACTGGCCGCCCGGGGCAGGGCTCACGAGCGCCACCTGGAACACCTGGCCCGCGATCTCCTCGCCGACGCGAGCCCGGACGTGCTGCTCGCCTCCGTCCAACGGGCCGGGTGGCAGCCTCCGGTTTCGCTGACCGCGGTCCTGCTGCCCGCCGCCCAGGCCCGGCCCGCCTACCGCACGCTCGACCCGAACACCCTCGTCCTCGATGATCTGCAGGACGCCACCGGTGTGCTGCTCGTCCCCGATGCCGACCGATCACATCTCCTGCGGCAGCTGACCGACCGCACCGCCGTGGTCGGCCCGGCCCGGCCGTGGACTCGTGCGTCCGCCTCGTACGCACGAGCCGTACGCGCGCGCTCCCTCTCCGCTGACATTCGCGACACCGAGGAGCACCTGCCCGACCTGGTGCTGAGCGCTGACGCGGACGCGTTCGCAGACCTGCGCGCCCGGGCCCTCGCACCCTTGCGGACCTTGCCCGTCGCGACCGCGCGGCGGCTGGAGGAGACACTGCGGGCGTGGCTGCTGCACCAGGGCAGGCGGGACGAGGCGGCGGCGGCGTTGTTCGTCCATCCACAGACGGTCCGGTACCGGATGTCGCAGCTGCGGGATCTGTTTCCGGATCTCGCATCGCCACAGCGGGTCCTTGAACTGACCCTGGCGGTCGGTCTCCGGGTCAGCTGACGCGGAGTTCGCAAGCTCCTGACCTCACGTTCGCAGCACACAGCGGGAGCTCACGCATGACACAGCACATCGCCTCGATCGCGCCGTTGTCACTCGCCGACGAAGGCGCCCTGAGGAGCCTCCGCCTGTTGCAGGAGCGGGCTCAGGCCGAAGACCTTCCCACCGGCCCCCCGCCCTGCCCGACGGCCTTCCTGGGACAGATGCTCCACCCCAGACCCGGGACCTCGGTATTGACCTGGGGCCTGTGGAGCCGCGGGCTCCCGGTGGGACTGTGCGCGATCGGCGTGCGGAAGAACGGCACGCGTCCGACCGCCGAGGTGATCCACTTCCTCGTTCATCCCGATGTCCGCAGGACAGGCCTCGGCAGGCGGCTGCTGGCCGCCGCCACACACCAGCTGGCCGGAGTCGGCGTACGCAAACTGGCGGTCTTCACCTCCGGCCCCACCGGCGAGGCGAGTCCGGGCGATGCCTTCGCTCAGGCCACGGGGGCGGCCTGCGTCCAGCGGTATCTGGGGCTGTCACTGCGCACCGGCCCGACCCGTCAGCCCCTCGACGTGGACCCCGCGTACGAGCTGCTGCACTGGCGCGACGGCGTCCCCTCGGAGCACGAGGCGGCCTTCGCCGAGATGTCATCGCGTCTCGCGGCAGAGGAAGCGGCGCGTGCCGGCGGCGACCAGGCGCCGGAGATCTTCGACGCCGACAAGATCCACCGCCTCTACGCCGCCCTCCGCGCGTGGGGCTACCGCACCTATCTGACCGCCGTACGGCACCGGGCCACCGGCCTGCTCGTCGGGTACTCGGCCCTCGGCATGGCCGACGCACACCAGCGGCACGCGAGCCAGTGGGACACCATCGTTCTTCCGTCACACCGCGGCCGGAGACTGGGCGGAGTGCTCAAGCGCGCGAATCTGTCGTGGACCGCGGAACACGAGCCCGCACTGGCTACGGTGGAAACCTGGAACGCGGCCTCGAACGCCGGCATGCTGCACGTGAACCAGTCGTTCGGCTTCCGCGCCGACCGGAGCGGAGCCCTTCGGGAGTGGCCCCTGTGAAGGGACCCGGCCTGCGCCGCCGCCGGTCACGGCCATCATGGGACTGATCAGGCTCGCAGGGCGTCCGGTCCCTCCTCGCTCGTGCGGGCCGCAGGAAGGCCGAGTCGGGTGGCAGGCCCAGCCGGCGGAAGAGCGGTGGGCCGTGCGCCGTCGTGGTCGTGCTCCACGTCCGCGAGCGGCCGCGGACCCGTGAGGCGTCGGTGTGCATGCCGTAATGGCCTCCTTCCCCGTGCGCCGTCAGGACCGTCAGGGTGTGCGTGAGCGCGGCCCGGTGGCCGAGCACCTCCTGGACGAGCGGCAGGCAGTCGGCGAGGTGCCGGCTCAGCACGGGGCTGGTCACGGGGAGGACGAGGGAGCTACGGCCCTTGTGCGAGACCTGGCCCGACAGCGGGTCCAGGACCGTTCCGGCGCGGAAGTCCGGCTCCCGGGAGATCGCGTAGCCTGACAGAGTCGCCTGCCTCTTCCCTCCTCTCAGGACTGTCAGTCCAGGTGGAACACCTCCGTCAGCGGTGCCATCGCCCGGTCGGCCGGCGTGCCGTCCAGGTACTGGAAGTAGCGGGACATCTCGGCCTGCCAGCGGGCGTTGACCTCGCAGGCGGACATCGCCTCGCGGGCGCGATCGAAGTCCTCGGTCTCCAAGTAGCCGACGAGCAGGCCGTCCGGGCGCAGGAACAGGGAGTAGTTGGTCCAGCCGGTGGCCCGGAGGGCGTCGAGCATCTCCGGCCACACCTTGGCGTGGCGCTCGCGGTACTCGTCGACGAGTTCGGCCTTCACCTGGAGCAGGAAGCAGATCCGGTGCTTCGTCATGAGGCACCGATCCCCGCCAGCTGCATGTAGTACACGCCGAACTGGTCGGCGGTGAGCGTGGTGCCGGTGACCTTCACGTACCGGGCGGTGGTGGCGGCGAAGGCGAAGGAGAGGCCGCCGGCTCCGGGGCGCGGGTACGAGCTCCTCGACACCACGGTGGTCCAGTTCGTGCCGTCGGTCGAGAGCTGGACGGTGAAGGCCGACGGGAAGCCGCGCCCGGTGTTCGGGATGTCGTCGCGGGGGTACAACGTGACCTGGCTGATCCGTGACGGGCCGCCGAGGTCCACCCGCGCCCACTGCGTGGTGTTCGGGGAGCCGGCCCCGGCGCTGCTCCAGCCCGAGGAGTTCCACAGGTCGGTGTGATGGGTCCCGTTGGTGAGGTTGGCGGTCAGCCAGCCCTCCTTGTGGTACTCGACCGAGCTGGAGGTGGTCGCCGTGCGGCCCAGTGCCAGGTCTCCGGCGACGGCCTCGATCTCCGCGAACTGCATGCGGAAACTGCCGAACTGATCCGTACTCAGGTTGGTCCCCGTCACCTTCACGTAGCGCGCGTTGACCGTCGCGAACGGGAAGGTCCGCGCCGTGGCGCCGGGCCTCGGGTACCCGGTGCGGGTGCTGACCGTGGTCCAGTTCGTGCCGTCGGTGGAGGTCTGGATGGTGAAGTCGACCGGGAAGCCCTGACCGGCGTTGGCTCCGTCGCTGCGCGGGTGGAGGTCCACCCGGCTCACCGGCCGGGTCGAGCCCAGGTCCAGCCGCACCCACTCGGTGTGGTTGGTGGCGATGCTGCCGGAACTGCTCCACCCCGCGGCGTTCGGCGCCGACGACCGCTGCCCGTCGACCGCCGAGCGGATGCCCCAGCCGTCGGCCTCGTACGAGCTGGAGGCGGTGACGGCGGCACTCTCGGCCGGGGCGAGAGAGGTCGGCATGATCCGGGCGTTCCGGAAGTTCGCGCTGGCGCCGCCGGTGACCAGACCCACGTCGCCCGCGGTGAACGCCGCGTCGGTGACGGTCAGCACCGGTGCCTGCCCGGTCCCGGAGTACACCCTCAGGGTGTTCCCGCGCGCCACTACGCGCAGGCGGGTGCGCTGCCCCGACACGTAGCCGGGCACGGACGCCGAGCCGATCCTTGTGCCGCTGCGGTAGACGAACACCTGGCCGTTGTCCCGCTGGGCGATCAGGTAGCCGGAGTCCAGGTCCGTACCGTTGGCCGAACGCACCATCAGACCGGCCCAGTTGGTGCTTCCACCGGACGAGCTCACTCCGGTGATCTGCAGGTCCACGCCGACCGAGACGTCGGTGTAGCCCCGGCCGCGCAGGTAGGAGACGTGCCCCCACGCCGACGCGTCGGACTGCGTGTACTGGGCGCCGCTGGTCGACCAGGTCCCCCGGGTGTGGGTCCAGAAGTGGTCGCCGCCGCTGAAGTCGTCCGTGAACGGAAGCGCCAGGTCACCGGAGGCCGCGGCCAGTTCGTCGAGGAGCTGCTTGTGCCGGCCCTCGACGTTCCACCCGGAGTGGTCGTACGCCGTCGGGTTGGTGATCAGCGTCTCGGCCAGGGTGCGTGCCGCCTGCGGCTTGACCGCGGCCAGTTGCTGGAGCAGTTCGAAGTCCTGCAGGCCCGCGGTCTGAGCTTCGCTGCGGAGGCTGTCGTAGATGTCGTAGGCGGCCTTGTTCGGATAGACCAGCCAGCTGTCGCCGGTCTGCGGGGTGTTGAAGGTTTCGGCGGGCGGGTACGGCTCGCTGAAGCCGTCGTGCCAGTAGTTCCAGCCCCAGTGCAGGTAGCCTTCGCCGCCGATCTTCCAGGTCAGCCAGGGGAGGAGCCTGGTCCCGCTGAGGTAGTTGCTGGTGAAGCGGTTCATGTACGAGCCCTGCGGGAGGATGCAGCTGTACAGCCACAGGTCCTTCCCGCTGATCCGGTAGTTCTGGTAGAGCGCGACGTTCTCGTCGTAGTTCGACGAGAGCGGGGTCTGCGTCGACAGATGGGCCGCGTCCCCGGTGAAGGTGGTCAGCTGCGCCTCGTTGGTGCGCGGGTTCGGGAAGTACTGCTCGTAGAGGGTGTAGAGCCAGTTGGCGGCCGTGGCCTGTTGCGTGGTGGTGGGCTCGTCCAGGGCGCTCATGTAGAAGTTGTCCGTCCAGCCCTTGGCATCCAGGTGTGCCTTCAGCGCCGGGAACAACTGCTTCAACCAGTTGTTGGTGTCCGGGCAGCCGTTGGCCGCGGCGGAGTTGGGCCGGCAGAGCACGTGCTTGACCGCGCCGCTGACGCCGTTGACCGGCACCAGGGTGTCGAGGTTCGGATCGGAGGCGGGCGGCTCCAGCAGGGTCGGGGTGTAGAGGTACTGCATGGCCCCGGCCTTGACGAAGAGGTTGACGAACCGGTCGAAGGTGGACCAGCCGAAGGTGAAGCGGCCCGCGGCGTCGACGGTGGTGTCCGGGATCAGCAGGGCCACCGCGTCGGCGTAGATCACGTTGTTCCGGTGTCGCGCCATGTTCGCCGCGATGTTGGCCTCGACGGTCCACCAGTTGGCGTCGTACATCTGTACGCCGTACTCGTTCGGGATCGACGCCTCGGTGCCCGCGTAGTCCCAGCCCGCCGAGGAGAACCAGTTGTTCATCTTGAACGTGGACTGCGAGGTCGGCGGGATCGTGGCGCTGTACACGGCCACGGACACCGGCACCGTGACGGCGCCCAGGCTGCTGTTCACCCTGGCGCTGCCGGTGTAGACGCCCGGTGCCTGACCGGCCGGCACGTAGACCTGGTAGTAGGCGGCGTACGTGGTGTTCGCCGCCACCGACTGCGGACTGTTGTTCATCAGCGCGTCGTAGTAGGCGGTCCCACCGTCGGGCGGGTTCTGGACGTTGCCGACCTTCTGGATCCTCGGGTGGCTGTACTCGTAGCGCGTGGTGATGTTCGCGGCGGGAATGAGCGCGCCGCCGGGGCCGGTCAGCGCCCCGGGGGTGACGGACACCCCGGTCTGCGCCGAACCGGACCGCACCAGGATCTGCGCCCCCTCGTAGGCGTTGCGGGCCGCGTACAGCTCGATCCCGGTCGGCGCCCAGCTCGGCGGGGTGGTCGAGGTGAAGGGCCGGTCGGTGGCGTCCAGGATCCACACGGTCGGCCCGCCGGCAGCGCCGGCCTGAGGCGCGGCGAGAACGGCCAGCGGCACTGCGGACAGTGACAGTGCCAGGCACAGCAGGAGACGCAGGGATCTGCGGCGAGGCGTGCGCATGGAGACCCTCCGAACTCTGAGAAATGGCCTCGAGAGCCGAACAGGCCTTTCTTTCTCAACCTGTTCGGGTCGCCCGCAATTGTTTTACGGAGCGACTTTCGGCCGACGCGGGGCCTCGCTGTTCGGAGTCCTGGTGATGGCGTACGGGCAGCTCACAGCAGGGACAGCGAGGTCGAGGATGACACGAAGGGCAGCCGCTGGTCGCGCGATCGCATCGGGAATATGTACACCCGGCCACCTGACGGCCAGCACGTTTCCCTTCGGTAAAGGGAGTATTTCCAGAATGACGATCCACAACCATGCGAACTTGAGCAATATTTGACCGATCGTCACTGTCTGTACGACGGGACGAGAGGTGACACCGCGTCCATGCCGTGCGGCTCAGGTCAGGCGAGCCCCACACGGGCGGCGGCGGCGTCCCACGCGCGGATGTCTCCGGCGGGCTCGTAGCGCCGCAGGCGCTGGGTGCGGGCGACCAGGCGGCGCATGGCGCTGCGGTCCTCCACCAGCCCGTGGGCGCGGGCCTGGACGAGGATGTTGCCGATGGCGGTGGCCTCGGCGGGGCCGGCGATGACGGGCAGGCCGGTGGCGTCGGCGGTGAGCCGGCACAGCAGGGCGTTGCGGCTGCCGCCGCCCACGAGATGCACGGCACGGATCGCGCGGCCGGTCAAATGAGCTGCCTGGAACAGGGTGTGACGATGCGCCAGGGCCAGGCTCTCCAGGATGCAGCGGACGACGGCGCCCTGGTCCGCGGGCAGGTGCTGGCCGGTGCGGGCGCAGTGCTCGGCGAGGCGGGCCGGCAGGTCCCCGGGGGCGAGGAACTCGGGGGCGCCGGGGTCGACGAGCGCCGCGAACGGGCGGGCGGCTGCGGCGCGTTCGAGCAGCTCGGGCAGCTGGTGCACCTCGCCACGGGCGCGCCAGGTGCGCCGGCTCTCGCTGAGCAGCCACAGGCCCATGACGTTGCGCAGGTAGCGGACGGTGCCGTCGATGCCGAGTTCGTTGGTGAAGTTGGCGGCGCGGGAGGCTTCGGTGAGGACGGGCGCGTCGAGTTCGAGGCCGGCGAGCGACCAGGTGCCGCAGGAGATGTAGGCGAAGTCCTCGGTGCCGGCGGGGACGGCGGCGACCGCGGAGGCGGTGTCGTGGGAGGCGACCGCGACTACGGGGGTGCCGGGGCGCAGGCCGGTGGCGGCGGCGACGTGCGGAAGGACGGTGCCGGCGTGGTCGCCGGGGCGGCGCAGTGCGGGCAGGAGGGCCGGGTCCAGGTCGAGCGCGGCGAGGACCGGGGCGGACCAGGCGCCGGTGCGGGCGTCGTACAGGCCCGTGGTGGAGGCATTGGTGACCTCTGCGCCGACGGTGCCGGTGAGCCAGTGGGTGATCAGGTCGGGCAGCAGGAGCAGGGTGCGGGCGCGGTCGAGGTGCTTCTCGGCGGCGAGCTGGAAGATCGTGTTGAACGGCAGGTGCTGAAGTCCGGTGATCCGGTACAGCTCACGGGCCGGGAGGCGGCACCGGACGGCCTGGACGGCGGCGGCGCCGCGCGGGTCGCGGTAGTGGAACGGGTTGCCGAGGAGCGCGCCGTCGGCGTCGAGGAGCCCGTAGTCGACGGCCCAGCTGTCGATGCCGACGGAGGCGAGGTCCCAGCGCGCGGCGGCCTCGCGGAAGCCGTCCAGGACGCCTTGGTACAGGCCGAGGGCGTTCCAGCGCAACCCGTCCGGGAGTTGGACGGGAATGTTGTCGAACCGGTGGGTCTCGGTGAGGTCGAGGCGGTCACGGGCGACCCGGCCGACGAGCACCCGTCCGCTGGTGGCGCCGAGGTCCGCCGCGGCGAAGGCGGCCGGGGTGCGTGGGGTGGGGGGCGTCACGACCGCCTCAGCGCAGGAAGGCCGCGGCGACGCCGGCATCGACGGGGATGTGGAGGCCGGTGGTGTGGGTGAGGTCGCCGCCGGTGAGGGCGAAGACGGCGGCGGCGACGTGCTCGGGCAGCACCTCGCGCTTGAGGAGGGTGCGCTGGGCGTAGAACGCGCCGAGCTGCTCCTCCGCGATGCCGTAGGTGGCGGCGCGCTGGGCGCCCCAGCCGCCGGCGAAGATGCCCGAGCCGCGGACCACGCCGTCCGGGTTGACGCCATTGACGCGGATTCCGTGTTCGCCCAACTCGACGGCGAGTAGCCGAACTTGGTGGGCCTGGTCGGCCTTGGCGGCGGAGTACGCGATGTTGTCGGGGCCGGCGAAGACCGCGTTCTTCGAGGCGATGTAGACGAGGTCGCCGCCCAGGCCCTGCCGGATCATGGTGCGGGCGGCCTCCCGGGAGACGAGGAAGGAGCCGCGGGCCATGATGGCGTGCTGCCGGTCCCAGTCGTCGGCGGTGGTCTCCAGCAGCGGCTTGGAGATGGAGATGCCCGCGTTGTTGACCACCAGGTCGACGCCGCCGAAGGCGAGGAGCGCGGTGCGGAACGCCTCGGCGATCTGCTCCTCGGAGGTGACGTCGACGGTGACCGCCACGGCCCGGTCCGGGCCGCCGAGTTCGTCCGCGACGGCCCGGGCGGTGGCGGTGTTGACGTCGGCGACGACGACGCAGGCGCCCTCGGCGGCCAGGCGGTGCGCGATGGCCCTGCCGATGCCGGAGCCGGCGCCGGTGACCAGGGCGACGCGGGTGTCCAGCGGTTTGGGCGCGGGCATCCGCCGCAGCTTCGCCTCTTCCAGCGCCCAGTACTCGATGGCGAACTTCTCGCGCTCCTCGATCGGGGCGTAGCAGGAGACCGCCTCCGCGCCGCGCATCACGTTGATCGCATTGAGGTAGAACTCGCCGGCCACGCGGGCGGTCCGCTTGTCCCTGCCGAAGGAGAACATGCCGACGCCCGGGACCAGGACGATCGCCGGGTCGGCGCCGCGCATGGGGGGCGAGTCCGCGGTGGCGTACCGCTCGTAGTACGCCCGGTAGCCGGCCCGATAGCCGGTGTGCAGCTCCCGCAGGCGGGCGATCGTCTCGTCCAGGGGCGCGGTGGCGGGCAGGTCGAGGACCAGCGGGGCGACCTTGGTGCGCAGGAAGTGGTCGGGGCAGGAGGTGCCGAGGGCGGCCAGGCGGGGATGCTCGGCGCGGGCGAGGAAGTCCAACACGGGCGCGGCGTCGGTGAAGTGGCCGACCTGCGGGAGGTCGGTGGAGGCCAGGCCGCGGATGACGGGGGCGAGCGAGGCGGCGCGTCGGCGGCGTTCGGCCTCGGGCAGGGCCTGGTAGTCGTCAAGCCGCGGGCCGAACGGCTCGGGCTTGCCGTGGCGGGCCAGGAACGTCTCGGCGGTGCGGATGATGTGCAGGGCGTTGGCCTCGCACTCCTCGCCGGTGGCGCCCCAGGCGGTGATGCCGTGACCGCCGAGGACGCAACCGACGGCCTGCGGGTGGGTCCGTTTGATCTCGGCGATTTCCAGGCCGAGTTGGAAACCGGGACGGCGCCAGGGCAGCCACGGCACGGTGTCGCCGAAGCAGGCGGCGGTGAGCCTTTCGCCGTCGGCGGCGGTGGCGAGCGCGATGCCGGAGTCGGGGTGCAGGTGGTCGACGTGCGCGGCGTCGACCAGACCGTGCATGGCGGTGTCGATGGACGGAGCCGCGCCGCCCTTGCCGTGCAGGCAGTACTCGAACGCGGCGACCATCTCGTCCTCCCGTTCCACGCCCGGGTAGGTGTCGGCGAGGGCGCGCAGGCGGTCCAGTCGCAGCACGGCCAGGCCCCCCTCGGCGAGGGTGCCGAGGTCGCCGCCGGAGCCCTTCACCCACATCAGGTCGACGGGCTGCCCGGTGACGGGGTCGGTCGCCGCGCCCTTGGCAGAGGTGTTGCCGCCGGCGTAGTTGGTGTTGCGCGGATCCGATCCGAGCCGGTGGGAGCGGGCGAGGAGGGCGGCGACGACGGGGTGCTGGGCCATGGCGGGAGCAGCTTCCTTGTCTGGTGGCGGTGGCGCTCTCGCGGGGGTGCGCGAGGAGGGTGCGGGCCGGCTCGCGTGGCGGACGGGTCAGGCCCCCCATCCGGCCTGGGCGCCGCCGACCCGCTCGGCGACGATCTTCTCGGCCCAGCCGCCGGCCCGGTAGGCCGCGACCGGGTTCGGGTCAAGCCCGGCCTCGGCGCGGACCTCGGCCAGCAGCGGACGGACGTCGGTGGCGTAGGCGTCCATCAGCACCTCGTTGGCGCCGAGTACATCGCCCGCGTACTGAGCGGCCGTCAGGGCCGTGCGGTCGACCAACAGGGCCTTGGCCGTGGCCTCCTGGACGTTCATCACCGAGCGGATGATCGCAGGGATCTTCGCCTCGATGTTGTGACACTGGTCGAGCATGAACGCGACGCCGGCCTCGGGGGCGAAGCCGCCGTTCCCGGTGACCTCGTGCAGGATCCGGAACAGCTGGAACGGATCGGCGGCGCCGACCATCAGGTCGTCGTCCGCGTAGAAGCGGGAGTTGAAGTCGAAGCCGCCGAGCTTCCCCTCGCGCAGCAGGAACGCGACGATGAACTCGATGTTGGTGCCGGGGGCGTGGTGGCCGGTGTCGACGACGACCGCGGCCCTGGGCCCGAGGCGCAGGCAGTGCGCGTACGCGGTGCCCCAGTCCGGGACGTCCGTGGCGTAGAACGCGGGCTCGAACAGCTTGTATTCCAACAGGATCCGCTGGTCGTCGCCGAGCCGCCCGTACACCTCCGACAGGGCGTCGGAGAGGCGTCGCTGGCGGGCCGAAATGTCATCCTGGCCTGGGTAGTTGGTGCCGTCGGAGAACCACAGCTTGAGGTCGCGCGAGCCGGTGGCGTCCATGATGTCGACGCATTCCAGCAGGTGGTCGAGAGCCTTGCGGCGCACCCGCGGGTCCGGATGGGTGACGGATCCGAGCTTGTAGTCCTCGTCCTGGAAGACGTTCGCGTTGATCGCGCCGATCTCCAGCCCGAGCTCGCGGGCGTGGGCGGACAGCGCACCGTAGTCCTCGACCCGGTCCCAGGGAATGTGCAGCGAGACCTTCGGGGCGACGCCGGTGGCGGCGTGCACCTGGGCCGCGTCGGCGAGCTTCTCGAACGGGTCGCGGGGCACACCGGGTTGGGCGAAGACCTTGAAGCGGGTTCCCGAGTTCCCGTAGCCCCACGAGGGCGTCTCGATGCGCTGGGCCCGAAGGGCGTCCTTCACGGCGGACCGGTCGGCCACGGAGCACCTCCCACGATATGAATCGTTTCAGCCAGACGGTAGGGGGGACCGCGGGAAGCGTCAAGCCGCCAGCAGGGGGCTATTGGTGTGATGTCGTAACCTGATCTCCGGATCGGCCGTCGGAGTCGGTGAAACCTTTCAGTGGTGGGACATGGGCGGCGCGGCGAGCATCAAGGACGTGGCACGGGCGGCCGGTGTGTCGGTCGGCACGGTCTCCAACGTGATCAACCGGCCGGAGTCGGTCGGCGAGGAGACCCGGGCCAGGGTCCGGGCCGCGATCGACCAGCTCGGCTACGTACGCAGCGAGTCGGCGCGCCAGCTGCGCTCCGGCAGCAGCCGGATCATCGGTCTGCTGGTCCTCGACCTGGGCAACCCGTTCTTCGTCTCCGTGGCGCGCGGGGCCGAGCAGGTGGCGCGCGCGGCGGGCCTGGGCGTGATGGTCTGCAACAGCGCTCAGCGGCTCGCCGACGAGGCGGACTACCTCGCCCTCTTCGCGGAGCAGCGGGTGCGCGGGGTGCTGCTGACCCCGGCCGACGCGGAGGGGTCGGGAGCGGCGGCGCTCCGTCGCGGCGGTGTGCCCTTCGTGCTGGTGGACCGGCTCGTCCAGGGGCTGGAGGCCTGCTCGGTGTCGGTGGACGACGTCGGGGGCGGCGCCCTGGCGGCCGGGCACCTGCTGGCGAGCGGCCACCGACGGATCGCGTTCGCGGGCGGCCGCCACCGGCTGCAGCAGGTCGCCGACCGTCGCAGCGGCGCGCTGCGGGCGCTGGCCGGCCGCGACGCCGTCCTGCTGGACCTGGAGGTGGACGGGCTGGACGTGGCGGCGGGCCGCGACGCCGGCGCCCGCCTGCTGGGGATGCTGCCGAGACCCACCGCGGTGTTCTGCGCGAACGATCTGCTGGCCCTCGGGATGCTGCAGGCCGCGTTCGCCGCGGGCCTGCGGGTACCCGAGGACCTCGCGATCGTCGGCTACGACGACATCGAGTTCGCCGCGGCGGCCGCGGTGCCGCTGACCTCGGTGCGCCAGCCCGCGGAGGCGATGGGGCGGACGGCGGCCGAGATGCTCGCCGAGGAGACCGGCCCGGGCGGCGCGGCCCACCGGCACCGACAGGTCGTGTTCGAGCCGGAGCTGGTGGTACGGCGTTCGACGCTGGGCGTGCCGCTGCCCGGCTGAGCGCGGCGTTGCCGTGCCGCGGGCGAGGAGTCCGAGGGGCGCCCGCACCGGCGGCCCGTTCGAAGTAGCCCGCCGGCAGAACGTCCGGGGCCGATCAGTCGGGGATCGCGTTCACCGGGGACGCCGGCGCCGGCCCGGGCTCCCCTCCGGGCCGGCCCCGCGATCAGGCTTCGAGCGCCCGGTGCAGTCCGAGCCGGTCGGTGCCCAGTTTCGTGAAGACCGCGGACAACAGCTCGGTCACCGCTTGGGCGTTGGTGTGCATCGCCGCGGCGATCGCCCTGTTGTCCATCCCCGTCGAGGCGTGGCGGGCAGCCGTGAGCTCGGCGACGGTCAAGGTGTCCTGCTCGGAGGTGTGCAGACGGCGAGGCCGCAGACCTGCCGAGGCCAGCTGGGTCCTGGCCCGGCTCACGAGCCCGTCGGCGCCGCAGTCGGCGGCCAACTCCATGCCCCGATAGGTCTGTTGTGCCGCCAGGTGTGGGTCACCGATGGCGTGCAGGGCCATGCCGTGGTCGATGAGCGCGTGCGCGAGTTCGCAGGCGGCCGGTGACTGTTCGAG
This sequence comes from Streptomyces sp. GL_141, assembly GCF_057834385.1. Taxonomy (NCBI): domain Bacteria; kingdom Bacillati; phylum Actinomycetota; class Actinomycetes; order Kitasatosporales; family Streptomycetaceae; genus Streptomyces; species Streptomyces sp. GL_141. Next base: position 8,065,693 of record NZ_CM174402.1, on the reverse strand, counting down.
GTGCTCCACCGCTTCCTGCAGCAGGATCGCCGCCTGGGACGGGTCCGTGGCCGCGGCCGCGACGCGCAGGGCGTGTCCGATCACGCTGGACGTCCCGAACGCGCGGGCCCGCGCGACCGCTTCGGCCGCCGTGGCCCGTGCCTGCTCGGGCGCGTGCGTTGCCTGCGCGAGCGCCAGGTCCAGCTGCCAGGGGCTCCACGAGGGATTGCGCGTTCCGCGCAGATCCAGGCGCCGGCCGGCTGCGGAGAGGTGGTGCTCCGCCTCCTCGATCCTGTCCTGGGCCAGGAGCAGTTTGCCCCACACGGCCTGCGGATCGGGATAGACCACGGCCTGGGGGAAGCCGTCCGCCAGCTTGTAGGCCTTGGCGATGCGCTGGGCCTCGGCGGTGTTCCCCCGGGCGAGCAGGGTCTCGATGAGGGTTCCGATCGCGTACCACTGCGCCGGGATCCCGGTGCCGACGCGGTCGGCGATCTGCAAGCCGTTGCGTACGAAGTCCTCGGCCTCGGCGAGCTGCCCGCGCCGGTAGCGGACGTAGCCGAGCAGGGTGTAGACGAACGACAGGTGCGCGCCGCGCCAGCCCTTCCCCTCGAACTCGACGATCGCGGTGTTGAAGAGGTCCTCGGCCCGGCCGGGCTGGTCGCAGTACATGAGCGTGACCGCGAGGACGGCGGGCACCTCGAAGCCGAAGTCCTGGTCGGTCCAGCTCATGCCCCCGTCAAGCGCCTGTTCCGCGTACTCCAGGGCGGTGGAGGCGGGCTCGCCGCGCATCGCGGCGTCCCAGGCCCGCAGACCGAGGATGTGCCGCTCGGGCAGACCCCGACCGGTGAGCCGCTTGGCGAACTGGGCGAGGAGCCGGGAGCGGGCGGGCGAGTTCTCCTCGTCGAACCGGACGGCGTTCCATTTGAACTGCTCGGCCTGCATGCGCAGCCGCGTACGGGAGCTCGTGGCACGCCGGGCCTCCTCCGCGAGGAGCCCTGCCGCCAGACCCAGCTGCCCCGTGTGGCCGAGCGCCTGGGCGAGCCGGTACGTGATCGCCTCGCGCAGGGCCTGGTCGGTCTTGGGCTCCTCCAGCGCGGCCCTGAGCTGGTTGATCGTCGTCGCGGGATCGTGCAGGAGGTTGGCGGATCCGAGTTCGAACAGGACCTCGGCGCGGTCCTCCACCTCCGGGGGCTCGCGCAGGGCACGTGCCAGGTAGCGGCGCGCGGCATCAGGAGCGCCCGCGGAGAAGCTCTCGCGCGCGGCCTGACGCAGCTGCTGTACGACCCACGGGTCGCCCTCGGGGTGCATCTCCAGCAGGTGGCGGGCGCCGGCAGCGGAACCCTGCCCGTCGTCGATCACGGCCTGGGCGGCCATCCCGTGCATGGCTACCCGTACACCGGGCGGAATCGAGCGGTACACGGCGGTGGCGATGAGCGGGTGGAAGAACTCCACGACTTCCTTGCGCCGTACGCCCGTGAGGACGGTCAGGATCCGTGCGGCCCGCAGCCGGTCGACGGCCTCGGCGGCCTGCGCCTCACCGAGGGCGGCCACGCCCCCGACGATGCCGAGGGGGACCGCGGTGCCGAGCACGGCGGCGGCCCACGCGAGCCGGACGGTGGACGGGCCGAGCTGTTCGAGCCGGTCGATCAGGCCGCTGCCCTTGACCGCGGAAGCCAGGTCGCGCAGTTGGGCGATGTTGCCCTGGTGCGGCTTCAACCCCCGGTCGCGGCCCTTCATGACCAGCTCGACCACCTCGAAGGGGTTTCCACCGGTGATCGCCCAGCATTCGCGGCAGAACACGTTGTCCGCGTTCTCACCGAGGGCGTCGCGCACGATGCGCGCGACGGCGCTCGTGGTCAGGGGAGCCAGCTCGTGCGGGCGCGTCCCCTGGCGTCCCATGAGGGCGCGCAGCGCGCCGGCGTCGGCGGGGATCTCGTCGGGCCGGCAGGCCACCATGATCAGCATGGCCAGTTCCTCGGCGCGCGCCGCGAAGGAGGTGAGCCAGCTCAGGGACTCCGCGTCCGCCCAGTGCGCGTCGTCGACGATCAGCACGACGGGGGCGTTGCGCACCGCTAAGTGCGTGACCACCCAGTCGAGTCCGTCGCGCACGCCCTGCGGGTCGGGCCCCGTCGGACCCTTCGGGGCGGCGGTCAGCCCGAGCGCGGGGGCGATGATGCCGTACCAGTTGCCGAGCGCGTCGCGCCGTTCGTCCTCGCTCATGGCGGCGAGGGCCGGCTGGATGAGCTGGCGCATCACGTGGAACGGGACCTGCCGCTCCTGCTCGCCGCCGCGCGCGAAGAGCACGGTGCAGGAGCGGTCGGCGGCGTGGCGGCGGGCCTCGCTCAGCAGGGTGGTCTTGCCTATGCCGGCCGATCCGGCGAAGGTCAGGACGCCCCCGCTGCGGTTGGCCGAGCCATTGCCCGAGATGCCGCAGAGTGCGTCCACCGCGCGTTGGATCGCGAGGACTTCCGCCTCCCGCTCCAGCAGGGGCTGAGCGTTCCAGCTTCTCGGTTCCGTGACCTGCGACATCCCTTGCCCCCTCCAGCACGTGCGGCAGAGTGTACGGGCCGGAGGAGGAGTTGATGCTGTTTCAGCACACTATTGCGGCATCTCATCACTCGGATGAGAAGAGTGTTGTATCTTCCGCGCCACGGGAATCATCGGCAGCTCGCTGGGTTGCGGGATCCCTGCGGGAAGTTCGCGCACGGTGACGCCCGGGGCTGGCTTCAGGTGCCATCGCGAGGCGACGGTCGCCACCGCGGTCAGGATCTCCGCCACGGCGAAGGAATCGCCGATGCACTTGTGCTGGCCGGCCCCGAACGGGACGTAACCGTGAGTACGGGAACGCTCCTTCGCCCCCTTCTGCCAGCGGTCCGGGTCGAAGACGCCGGGGTCGGGGAAAAGCACGGGGTCCCGGTGCAACGTGTACGGACTGTAGGCCAGTTCCGCGCCGGCCGGGATCGAGATTCCGCCGAGGGTGAGGGGGGCCAGGGCCCTGCGGGTGAAGAGCAAGGGGGAATGCAGGCGCAGGGCTTCCTGGAAGACGTCGTGCGTGTAGGTCAGCGCGGGTATGTCTTCGGGACGCACGGGTCGGGACCCCACCACTGAGTCGACCTCGGCGTGGACGCGCGCCTCCACCTCGGGGTGCCGGCCGATCTCGTGGAAGATCCAGGACAGGGTGGTCGCAGAGGTCTCGGTGCCGGCGAGCATGATGGCGATGACCTCGTCCCGCACCTGCTCGGCAGCCATCGTCGAGCCCGTCTCGGAGTCCACGCCCGCCAGCAGCATGGAGAGCAGGTCGTGGCGGTCGCCCCGGTCGGCCGGCTCCTCGGCGCGGTACTGCTCGATCACCTCGTCGATGACCCGGCGCAGTCGGGCGGCCGCGCCGTCGAACCGCCGGTTGTACGGAATGGGCAGCCGGTCCAGCGACTTGGGCATGACCGCCCGTACGAGCATGCCCTCCAGGACGATGGGCAGCGAGCGGTGCACCTCGTCGACGGCGGGCCGGCTCAGCTCCCCCGAGAAGATCATCTCGGCGACCGAGGACATCGCGTACCCGCGCGCCTCCGTGACCATGGAGATCTCACGGCCGGCCGTCCACGACGCGGACATCGCCTCCGCCTGCCGGCACATCACCTCGGCGTACTCCGCGATGTGGTTCCGGTGGAAGGCGGGTTGCATCATCCGGCGCTGCTTGCGGTGAAAGTCGCCGTCGGTGGTCACGATCCCGTTGCCGAAGACCGGGCGGAGCCTCTCGAAGATCCTTCCCCGGCCGAACTGCTGCGCCTGCTGGACCAGTACCGAGTGGACGTGCTCCGGGCTCGTCAGCATGTGGACGGGCCAGGTGCCGATGTCGAGCCGTACGATGTCGCCGTGTTCCCGGAGCGACTCCAGGAACGCTATCGGCCGGCGCCACAGTTGCAGCGCGTGCCCCAGGAGCGGTAACCGTCCTGGGGCGACCGGAGCGTGGACCTCGGGACCGGAATGAGCTTCAGTTGCCATGAACTGACTTTCCGTCACGCCGCGGAGACAAGATCCGGGCGGGTGTACGCAGACTCCAGTCCGGCCGCGAACCGTTCGTCGCTGTACCGCGTGCACTCGTAACGCTGCCACAGATCGGCGCCGATCATCCAGTCCTCGTAACTGCGCACGCAGCGGGTGACCGCGTCGACCAGCGACGGGTCCGTCCCGGGGAGCGCATTGACGGCCTGAATCAGACGTTCTTCTTCGGTCAGATACTGCTCGATGCGCTCCTGAATACGCGCCTCGACCGCCTGGACGGCGTCGGGGAGGGAGCACCTCTCCCAGAAGGAGATGAGGGAGACGAGGTTGTTGGTGTCCCCGCAGGCGTGCTCCTTAGGCAGGGAGAACACGTCGTTGCCCCATGAGATGACGTCGAGCACGCTCGCGGCGAGAGCTTGGAACTCGGGGAGGTCGTGGACGTTCTGCGGGAGGTCGATCCCGAGCCCGGCCTCCACCATGTCCATCATCGGAAGGATCTGGGAGCTGTGGCGGCGCATGAGGACGTACTCCTGAACCCCCGGGCACCTCGTGGTGGCACGGTTGCCCGCCTCCTGGTCCAAGGAGTCGAGCATGAGGGGGACATGGGCGCGGTACCGGGCCGCGGTCCCCTCGGTCATGCCGGCCAGGATCCGGTCGCACAGGTCGACGAATCCCGTCACCAACGGATTCCGGCCCGCTGCCGACCTCTCGATCCGCCCCGTTCGCAGATAGCCGGTGATCGCATCGGTGACGGGCCGCCAGGCCGCGACCTCTCCCGTCCTGATGAGGTGGTCGTGCTGGTCGTCCAGGACGAACGACCAGGCCATCCACTCGGCGAGCAAGAGGACCCGCTCGTAGGGGACGTCACCGCTCACCCGGCCGGCCAGGTGGCCCACGCCGATGCCCGAGAACTGCTCGGCCGCGGCGGTCACGAGCTCGTGTTGCAGCACCCACGAGGTCGCCTCGGCGTTCGCCCGGGCGGCCTCGGGATGCTTGGAGTTTCCGAATGGAAGGTGAAAATCGGGGACGGAAAAAGAACTGAGCTGGGCCATTGATCCCCCACGGAAGAATCGGATTCGTCAATACCCGCTCACTACACGACCACGCTGTACACCCGCGACCCAAACACCCCTCTACTGCGACATCGCCACGACCACACCAGGTGACGGGCGGAACGAACCGGTCACGGACTGGCCTGATCCAGCCTACCTGCGACCACATCAGGCCACCTGTGAACTCATTTATCCTCAAGACGCAGCACGCTGTCAACGTTGGGAGGGTGAACGCGGGTAATCCATCCCGGAATTGCCGAAATCGCATTCCTTTTGAATGTGCGAGTGGCATAGTCGATTGCGTTCGGGGCGCCTGGGACCAGGGGTGCCGTAGAGCAGGCAGCCGATGCCGGCCGGGTGGCCGAAGAGCGCCGTCGGAGCGCGGGCCCCTGCCTACACTGCTCAGGGCAACGGCCGTTGGGGGAAGGGCGGAAACATGACCGAGAATCTTCCGTCGGACCCCGGAGGGCCTGGAACGCAAGTGGATCCCGGCGGATCGGGAGGCGGCCTGGAGACCGACGTCCTCGGCTCCCATCTGGAGTTCTTACGGACGCGGTTGGGCGGGGAGCGGTTCGAGGTACTCGTCCGGGCCGTGCAGGCCACTTGCACGCTCCTGGCCGAGGACCAGCAGGTCCTCCTGGGAGGGCCGCAGGAGGGCGAGCTCACCCCCGACCTCCGGGGAGAGTACCTGTCCCTCATGGCAGTGATGATCACTGGACACCTCGACCACCACCTGGTCGAGTTCAGGACCTTCGACGGCGGCAAGGGCTGGGCGGTCGTGGAGAACGTCCGCACCCGTCACCGACACCCCGGCGCACCCCCGGCCGCTCGCGACGCGGCGCGATACGCGTGGTTCGACGGCCGCCTCGACGGCATCGCCCGCGCGGCCGACTCCCCGGCAGCCCCTCCTCAACAGCCGTGACTCCGCGATTCCGGCGGGGGCCTTCCACCCGCTTCCGGAGGGGTCCGAGGGAATCGGTCCGGACCTTATGGTGGTCGGACACACTCAGGTGGGGTTGATTGTGACGGCACGCCACATATACCGGTGACCTGCGGACTTCTACGTTGTGGCCACACCCGACGTCCCCGCAGACACCCTGGAAGTGGTTCACATGGCCTCCACCGCAGCCGACCCGAAGGCTCCGTCCGGCATCAGACGGATCGTCGCCGCCAGCCTCATCGGGACCACCATCGAGTGGTACGACTTCTTCCTCTACGGGACCGCCGCCGCCCTGGTCTTCAACAAGCTGTTCTTCCCCACCGCGGATCCGCTCACGGGCACCCTGATCGCCTTCCTCACCTACGCCATCGGCTTCCTCGCCCGGCCGCTGGGCGGGGTGGTCTTCGGGCACTTCGGGGACAAGGTCGGGCGCAAGAAGCTGCTGGTGCTCAGTCTGCTGATGATGGGCGGCGCGACCTTCGCGATGGGGCTGCTGCCCACCCACGCGAGCATCGGGGTCGCGGCGCCGATCCTGCTGACCGCGCTGCGCCTGGTGCAGGGGTTCGCGCTGGGCGGCGAGTGGGGCGGGGCCGTGCTGATCGTGTCCGAGCACGGCGGGGCCGAACACCGCGGGTTCTGGGCCTCCTGGCCGCAGTCCGGGGCGCCCGGCGGGAACCTGCTCGCCACCGGCGTGCTGGCGCTGCTCGCCGCCGTGCAGTCGGATGCCGCGTTCCTCTCCTGGGGCTGGCGGATCCCGTTCCTGCTCTCGGGGGTCCTCGTGATGGTCGGGCTGTGGATCCGCCTCTCGGTGTCCGAGTCCCCCGTCTTCCTCGCGGCGCAGGCCGAGGCGGCCGGCCGGGCCGAGGTGGAGAAGGCACCCGTGGTGCAGGTGTTCCGCAAGGACTGGCGCCAGGTGCTGACCGCCATCGGCACCCGCTTCGGCGAGAACATCTCGTACTACGTGCTCACCTCCTTCCTCCTCGTCTACGTCACCACCCACCTCGGGCTCCCCAAGACCACCGCGCTCAACGCGCTCCTGATCGGCTCGGCCGTCCACTTCCTGACCATCCCGGCCTGGGGCGCGCTCTCGGACCGGATCGGGCGCCGGCCGGTGACGCTGATCGGTTCGGTCGGCATGGCGCTGTGGGCGTTCGCGTTCTTCGCGCTGGTGGACTCGAAGTCCTTCGTGGTCATCACCCTCGCCGTCACGGCCGGGCTGTTGCTGCACGGGGCCATGTACGGGCCGCAGGCCGCCTTCATCTCGGAGATGTTCGACACCAAGGTCCGCTACTCGGGCGCCTCGATGGGCTCCCAGCTCGCCTCGATCGTCGCGGGGGCCCTGGCCCCGATCATCGCCGTCGAGCTCCTGAAGGACTACGGCTCCTCCGTGCCGGTCTCCGTCTACCTGTCCGCAGCGGCCCTCGTCACCACCCTGACCGTCCTCTTCGCCCGCGAGACCCGGGGCCGCGACCTGTCCGTCCCGAAGGCGGGAGCGGCGGCGCCGACCGGGGTGGCCGCGCAGAGCGGGTACGCCGGCGCGGTCTCCGATCCCGCCTGACCCCACCCGCCTGGCCCCGCCCGCCCCACGGGCCGCCCGCCGTGACCGGTGCCTCCGGTCCGGCGGGCGGACCCGCTCACCACCCCGTAGCGAAGGGCTGCCAGCATGGCCCCCGTGAACGATCCCTCCGCGCCCGCGGCCGCGTTGCGGCAGCTCCTGGACCTGCTCGCCCAGGGCGCTCCCGCCGAGCACTTCGCGCGGCCCGGCGCGCAGGCCCGTACCGCCGGTGCCGGCGCCGCCGATCAGGCCCTCGTGGAGGAGGCGACCCGCGTCGCCCTCGACATCCGGCGCACGCTCGACCAGCACCGCAGGCGCGAAGCGGAGCTCACCGCCCTGTTCGACACCGCCGGCGACCTCGCGGCGCTGCGCGATCTCGACGCGGTGCTACGGGCCATCGTGCGGCGGGCCCGGACCCTGCTCGGCACGGACTGCGCCTATCTCACGCTCAACGACCCCGTGGTGGGCGATACGTTCATGCGCGTCACCGACGGCTCCGTCTCCGCCGCCTTCCAGCAGTTGCGCCTCGGCATGGGCGAGGGCCTCGGCGGTCTCGTCGCGCAGACGGCCCGGCCGTACGCCAGCTCCGACTACCGCGCCGACGACCGCTTCCGGCACACCAGCACGATCGACGCCGGGGTCCGCGAGGAGGGGCTGCGGGGCATCCTCGGCGTGCCGCTGCGCGTCGCCTCCCGGGTCATCGGGGTGCTCTACGCCGCCGACCGGTCGGTGCGCGAGTTCGCCCCCGACGCGGTCGCACTGCTCTCCTCGCTGGCCGACCACGCCGCCGTCGCCATCGACGGGGCGCGGCTCCTGGAGGAGACCCGTACGGCACTGGTCGAGCTCAACGCCGCCACCGAGACCGCCCGGGCCCACAGCGAGGCCGCGCGGCTGGCCACCGAGACCCACGACCGGCTCACCGATCTGGTCCTGCGCGGCGGGGACGTCACCGATGTGGCCCGGGAGGTGGCCGCGCTGCTCCGGGGCGGACTGGTGGTGCACGACGCCGACGGCGCCGAGCTGGCCCGGGTCGCCACCGACCCGATCGGCGCCCCCGCCCAGGGGGTGGCGGCCTCCCGTTCCGGCGGCCGGGCCGTACCGGTCGACGGGGTGTGGGTCTGCGCGGTCCTGGCCGGGCCCGAACTCCTGGGCAGCATCGCCCTGACGGGCAGGGCGGACCTGTCGGACAGCGACCGGCGGCTGTTCGAGCGCACCGGGCTGGTCACCGCGCTCCTCCTGCTGCTGCGCCGCTCGGTGGCCCACGCCGAGGACCGGGTGCGCGGCGAGCTCCTCGGCGAACTGCTGACCCCGCGGAGCCCGGGCCACACCCCCGACACCGACAGCCGCAGGATCCGCGCCCGCAAACTCGGCGTGGACCTCGCACGCCCCCACTCCCTCCTGGTGCTCCACTGCGACGCTTCGCTGCGGCCCCGGCTGTCGACGGAGGCGGCACGCCGCGCCCGCGCCCTCGACGGCCTGGCCGGGCTGCACGAGGGCCACGTCGTACTGCTGGCCCCCGCCGAGCGGCCCCCCGGGCACCTCGCGCGCTCCCTGGCGGCGGAGCTGGGGCAGGCGGTGGGCGCGCCCGTCACCGTGGGCTCCGCCGGACCGGCCGGCGACCCGGGCGGGCTGCCGGCCGTGTACGCCGAGGCCGTACGGTGCCTGCGGGCCCTGCACGCACTGGGCCACGCCGGCCACGGGGCCGCCCTGCCGGACCTGGGCTTCGTCGGCCTGCTGCTCGGGGACCACGGTGACGTCGGCGGGTACGTCGACCAGGTGCTCGGCCCCGTCATCGACTACGACGCCCAGCGCGGCACCGAGCTGGTGCGCACCCTCCAGGCCTACTACGTCCACGGGGCGAGCCTCTCCAAGGCCAAGGAGGCGCTGCACATCCACGTGAACACCGTCGTGCAGCGCCTCGACCGGATCGGCCGGCTCCTGGGCGAGGACTGGAACTCCCCCGCCCGCGCCCTGGAGCTCCAACTCGCCCTGCGCCTGCACCTCCTGTCGAACTCCGGCCCGCCCGCGGCCTGAGCCGAGGCACGCGCCCGCACTCCACACTCCGCGCCCCTCGCTCCGCACTCCCGCCCGCGATGCGCGGTGACCCATGGGGCAGAGTGGGGAGCATGACTCCGTACGAGACGATGTCGTTCCACCTGGAGACCGAGCGGCTGATCCTGCGGCCGTGGGCCGAGTCGGACGCTGCCGCGTTCTGCGACCTCCTCGCCGAACGCGGCAAGGGAACCCACGCGGTCGAGGACATCCGGAGGTCCATAGCCGAGCTGCTCGCCGCGACGGCGACGACGGGGATCGCCCTGCTGCCCATCCAGCGTCGCGCCGAGGGTGATTTCATCGGCTACTGCGGGCTGATCATCGGCCGCTCCACCCTGGAGGAGCCGGAGATCGCGTACGAGCTGTTCCAGAGCACCCACGGACGTGGCTACGCCACCGAGGCGGCCGGGGCGGTGATCGATGCCGCCATCGCGACCGGACGGAAGCGGCTCTGGTCGACCGTCGGTCCCTGGAACACGGCCTCGCTCCGCGTCCTCGAGAAGACCGGCTTCGAGCGGCATCGCGTGGCCACGGACGACCGTGGCGAGCACGTATGGCTCACCCGCGAACTGCCGTGACGCGAGGGCTGGTCACAGTCATCAACCGTCGCGGCCCTGCCATGTGGTCACGCAGACTTCGTTCCCCTCCAGGTCGGAGAGCACCCAGAAGGCGGGGGCACGGGTCGCGGACACCAGCCGGCCCCCAGCCGCCAGTGCGCCCTCGATCCGCCGCGGTGCCTCGTCATGCGGAACACAGATGTCGAAGTGGATGCGATTGCGCTGCGGGCGCGCCCGGTCCATCCGCTGGAACCAGACGGCCGGGCCCTGCCCGACCGGGTCGACGAGCGGATCCTCCGGTCCCTCGGCGCCCGCCTCGTCCGCATAGCCCAGCACGGCCTTCCAGAACGGCCGGATCCCGGCGATGTCCAGTGCATCGACGGCGATCTCCAGAACCTGGACGGACCGCGGTGCTCCGGTCCCGATGTCGGGCCCGGCCGGAAACCCGGACGCGTCCGCGGCGGCGGAGATCCGGCGTGCGAGTTCGACATCCCGGGTGGTAACCCCTGCGCGGTCCAACGACTGCAGGGTGAAGACGACCCGATCGGGGCGGACATCGACCCGAAGGTGCCGGTCGGCGTCGTCGCCGCACACCGCGACGGCCTCCGCTGCCAAGCCGATCGCCTCAGCCAACGATCCGACCGGGACCGCCGTAAGCAAACTGCCCAGCAGGAAGCGCCACCCGTATTCCTGAACCGCCTCCGACGCTTCCCGCCGACTCACCATCTGCTCCACGGCCACATCCTTCCAGTCCGTCCCCCACGTCAGCCCCGCCCGCCGAGGAAACAGGCAGGCCTTAAGGCGTCCCCGGAGTGACCAGGCCCGTTTCGTAGGCCAGGACGACCGCCTGGGCGCGGTCGCGCAGGCTCAGCTTGGCGAAGATCCGGGCCACGTGGGTCTTCACGGTGGCCTCGCTGAGCGTGAACTCCTGGGCCAGTTCGGCGTTGGAGAGCCCGTGGCCCATGAGGGTCAGCACCTCCCGCTCGCGCGGGGTGAGGGCGTCCAGGTCGGGGTGGGGTGCCGCCGTCCCGCCGCTGCGGGCGGCCGATGCCGAGGCGCAGCGCTCCACCAGCCGGCGGGTGATCGACGGGGAGAGCAGCGCGTCGCCGGTGTCGACCAGCCGTACGGCGTTGGCGAGGTACTCCGGGGTGACGTCCTTGAGCAGGAACCCGCTGGCTCCGGCGGCGAGGGCGGCGTAGACGTACTGGTCGAGGTCGAAGGTGGTCAGCATGATCACCCGGCATTCCGGTGCTTCGGCGAGGATCTGGCGGGCGGCCTCCAGTCCGTCCAGGCGGGGCATGCGTATGTCGAGGAGGACGACGTCGGGACGCAGCCGGCGGACTTCCGAGACGGCCTCCACTCCGTCGGCGGCCACCCCCACCACGTCGATCCCCCGGGCGGTGAGGATCATGCGGAATCCGGTGCGGACGAGTTCCTGGTCGTCGGCGATGACCACCCGGGGCGAGGCCGTCATCCGGTCCGGCTCGGCGGCCGGGGCCTGCGTGGTCACGGCCGCTCCAGCGGGAGGCGGGCGCGCACCCGGTAGCCGCCGCCCAGTCGGCGGCGTGCGTCGAAGTCCCCTCCGTAGACGGCGACCCGCTCGCGCAGCCCGACCAGCCCGTGCCCCGCACCGTCCGCCTTCGGGCGCGACGCGGTGGCGGCGGTGGCCGCGGTGACAGTGGTCGACGCGGCCGGGGCGGGCTTGCCCGTGGCCGCCGGTATGTGGTCTCCGGACAGCACGCTCGGTCCGCTGTTGAGCACCTCGACCCTCAGTGCCTGGTCCGCGTATCTCACCGTCACCTCGGCCTTCACCCCGTCCCCGTGTTTGAGTGCGTTGGTCAGCGCCTCCTGGATGATCCGGTAGGCGGTGACGTCGATCCCGGCCGGCAGCGGCCGCGGTTCGCCGGATATCCGTACCTCGACCGGCAGCCCGGCGAAGGCTATCCGGTCGATGAGCGGACTGAGCCGGCTCAGACTCGGCTGTGGCGCCAACTCCGCGACCGGGTCCCGTCTTTCGGTGGCTCCGCCCCCGTACGGTTCGTCACGGCCGTCCTGTGCGGGCGCGAGCAGGCCCAGCAGGTGACGCAGTTCGGTCATGGTCGTACGCCCGGCCTTCTCCACGGCGGCCATCGCGGCCGCCGCCTCCACCGGCATCGTCGCCAACACCTCGCGGGCGGCCCCGGCTTGGACGATCATCAGGCTGACGTTGTGGCTGACTATGTCGTGGAGCTCCGCCGCGATCCGGGCCCGCTCCGCGTCCACCGCCGTCCGGGCAGCGGTCTCCCGCTCCCGCTCCAGCAGCCAGCCGCGCTCCTCGATCGCCGCCCGGTGCGCCGCGCGGGCCCGCAGGAGCGCCATGGTCAGCCCGAACCCCGCCGTCACGGCACCCGCCGCGGCCACCACGGCAGCGACCACCCATCCCGTCGTCACAGCAACTCCCCCTCCCCCGCCCCCGCGCGTGGACCTCACGGACCTCACGGACCTCACGAACCTCGATCTTCCAAGATTCTCCTACCCGACCTTCTCAGGCACCCCGCGTAGTCCACATCACCCTCCCGGTGCTGTCCCCGCATACATCCCCAGGATGACGCGGCCTCCCCGATACATCCGGGGGGTGACGCGGCACGTCCGGCCCGCCTTCTAGGTTCGTGCCATGACACCTCATCACGACAGCGCCGGCCAGGTCGTCGTCCGCCTGGACCGCGTATCGAAGGAGTACGGCGACACCCTGGCGCTCGACGCCCTGTCCCTGGAGATCCGCCGGGGCGAAGCCGTCGCCGTGATGGGCCCCTCCGGCTGCGGGAAGTCCACCTTGCTCAACATGGTGGCCGGCCTGGACCGGCCGACCGCCGGGACGATCAGCGTGCACGGCCAGGACCTCGGCAGCCTGACGGAGACCGGCCTCGCCCTCTACCGCCGCCGCGACGTCGGCATGATCTTCCAGTTCTTCAACCTCATCGACGACCTCCCGGCGCTCGACAACGTCGCGCTGGCCGCCCAGCTCACCGGTACCTCCGCCCGCCAGGCCCGCCGCCGCGCCCTGGAACTCCTCGACGAGCTCGGCGTCGCCGACCGCCGCAACAACTACCCGACGACGCTGAGCGGCGGCGAGCGCCAACGCGTCGGCGTGGCCCGGGCGCTGATGAACCGTCCGGCACTGCTGCTGGCCGACGAGCCGACCGGCGCCCTGGACAGCCGCTCCGGCGAGCAGGTGATGGACCTGCTGATCGACCTCAACCAGATAGGCCAGACCCTGCTGATCGTCACCCACGACCCGCATCTGGCAACCCGCTGCGCCGGCCGCCTCGTCGAGATGGCCGACGGCCGCGTGGCCCGCGAACGTGCGCTGGACCGTGAGCACACGGACGGCGAGACCCTGGACGGCGAAACCCTGGAGCGTTCCGCGTGAGCGCCGTGTGGCGGGCCTCCCGGGCCGCCGTGAAGCGCCGCCGGGTCCAGACGTTCGTCATCGGCCTCGTCGTCCTGTGCTCCACCACGACCGTCCTGCTCGCGCTCGGCCTGCTCGCCGCCGCCTCGGGCCCCTTCGACAAGGCGTACACCGCGCAGCGCGGCGCTCACACCGTGGCCACGTACGACCCCGCGAAGGTTTCCGACGCCCAGCTCGCGCAGACGGCGCACCGACCCGGGGTGGCCGCCGCCGCGGGCCCGTTCCCCCAGGCCGTCGTCGACGTGCCCGACGGCTGGCTCTGGATGCCGGCCGGCCCGCTCACCGTGGTGGGCCGCGCCGATCCGGCGGGTCCGGTGGACCGGGTCGACGTCCTGATGGGACACTGGGCGCAAGGACCCGGCGAGATCGTCGTCAACTGGGCGGTCGACGGAACCCCGTACGCCGATCTCCTCGGCACGAAGCTGGAAGCTCCCGGGCTCCCGACGCTCACCGTCGTCGGTTTCGCGACGAGCATGAGCAAGTCGGCCGCCGCCTGGGTGACGCCCGAGCAGGCCGCGGCCCTCCACCCGACCGCCACCCAGATGCTCTACCGCTTCACCGACCCGTCCACCGGCGCGCAGCTGCGCGACTCGCTCACCCGGGCCACGGACGGACTTCCCGCGGACTCGCTGACGGCCGCGCAGACCTACCTCACCCTCAAGAAGGCCTTCTCCGCCCGCGCGGACGCCTATCTGCCCTTCATCTCCCTCTTCGGCGTCCTGGGCCTGCTCGTCTCCTCATTGATCGTCGCGAACGTGGTCAGCGGCGCCGTGGTCTCCGGCAGTCGGCACATCGGTGTGCTCAAGGCCATCGGATTCACTCCGAACCAGGTCGTCGCCGTCTACCTGACGATGGTCTCGGTCCCCGCCGTGGCCGGCAGCGTCCTGGGCACCCTGCTCGGCAACGCGCTGGCCGCGCCCATCCTGCAGATCGCCTTCTCCGGCATCGAGACGGGGATGGCGGGCGTGGGCACCGTCCCGCCCTGGATCGGCGTCGCGTGCCTGGCCGGGATGCCCGCCCTGGTCCTGCTGACCGCGCTCGTACCGGCCCTGCGCGCGCACCGGCTGCCGGCCGCGCAGGCCATCAGCGCAGGCGGCGCGCCCCGCACCGGGCGCGGGCTGCGCGTCCAGCGCGTGCTCGCCTCCTCACGGCTGCCGCGCTCCGTCAGCCTGGGCCTCGGCCACCCGTTCGCCCGCCCCGGCCGCGCCTTCATGACCATGGCCGCCATCGTCCTCGGTGTCACCACCGTGACCCTGGCGACCGGTCTGACCAGCACGATGGTCGCGTACGCACAGACGGGCCGAGGCCCCGGCGGAACGGTGGTCCACGTCCAGGTCGGCGGCCACGGCAACAACCCCGTCGAGCCGCTGCTGAGCGACGCGCAGATCGAGGAACGGCTGCGGTCGCTGGGCGCACAGGAGGTACGGGCCCGCGCGCTGGTCCAAGTCGGTCTGGTCGGCTACACGCAGCCCGCGTTCGGGACCTTCTACCGGGGGAGCCTCTCCCCCGCCGGTGCCTCGTTCGTGGAGGGCCGGCCGCCTAGCGGACCCGGCGAGATCGCGGCGGGCCCCTCCTTCCTCACCGAACGCGGGCTGGCGGTCGGCGACCGGGTCACCCTGGAGGCCAACGGGAAGCGGACGGCCGCGACCGTCGTCGGCCGGCTGATCGACAGCGACGCGCGCTCCCTGGAATCCACGTGGGAGACCCTCGGCCGGCTCGCCCCGGACAGCCGTCCGGTCGAGTACACCGTCCGGCTCGCCCCGGGGGCGGACGCCCGCGCCTACGCGGACGCCGTCGACGCGGCCGACCCCGGACTGCGCGCCGAGGCGGTGGACTCCGCCAAGGTCAACGCCGCCACCACCACGGTCGTCGGCTTCTCCTCGGTGTTCTCGGTCATGCTGGCCCTCGTCGCCTCGCTCGGGGTCTTCAACACCGTCCTGCTGAACACCCGCGACCGCCGCCGCGACCTCGGCATGCTCAAGTCGATCGGCATGACCCCGCGCCAGGTGGTCGCGATGACGGTGACCTCGGTGACCGGACTCGGCCTGGCCGGCGGGCTGCTCGGGATCCCCCTCGGGATCGTCGCGCACCGGCTCGTCGTGGACAACGTGGGCATCGTCGCCTTCCCCGAGTCGATGAAGGACGTCTGGCACGCGCCGCAGCTCGCCGGAATGCTGTGCGCGGGGGTGGCGATCGCCGTCCTGGGCGCGCTGATTCCGGCCCGCTCGGCGGCCCGGATGACCATCGCCGCGGCCCTGCACACCGAGTAGGTCCCTCCGCATGCCGTGCAAAGCCACCGCCCCGCAGGGTGCTCAGCCCTGCGGGGCGCTCAGCCCTGTGGGGCGTCGTCCCCGGACTCCCCCGACTCCCCGGACGAAGCCTCCACGATGCGCCCGTCCCGCAGCTCCACCACCCGGTCCGCCAGTTCCATCAGCGCCGGGTCGTGCGTGGCGACCAGCGCCGTGACCCCCTCGCTGCGCACCACCGCGCGCAGCAGCCGCATGATCTGCCGGCCCGTGTCGGAGTCGAGCTGGCCGGTCGGTTCGTCGGCGATGATCAGGTCGGGCTCGTTCGCGAGGGCGCGCGCGACGGCGACCCGCTGCTGCTGGCCGCCCGAGAGTTCGCCGGGGCGCTGCTCGGTGTGTTCGGAGAGGCCGACGAGGGCGAGCAGGGTGCGGGCCCGTTCCTCGCGCTGCTTCGCCGGTACCTTGCGCAGCCGCATCGGGACCCCGACGTTCTCGGCGGCGGTCAGGGCGGGGATCAGGCCGAAGGACTGGAACACGAAGCCGATCCGGTCCCGGCGCAGCGCGAGGCGGCCGTCCTCGTCGAGACCGGCCAGATCGGTGCCGTCGAGGGCGACGCTGCCGCCGGTCGGGGTGTCGAGACCGCCGACCAGGTTCAGCAGGGTGGTCTTGCCGGAACCGGACCTCCCCTTGAGCGCGGTGAGTTCGCCGCGGCGGACCTCGAAGGACACTCCGCGCAGGGCGTGCACCGCCTGCTCACCCGACCCGAAACTGCGCCGCACGTCGTCCACCACCACCATCGGCGCCGCCCCGGCGTCCTGCCCCGGTGCGCGTCCCGGCTCCTGTCCCGGTTCCTGTCGCCGTTCCTGGTCCTGCGTCATGCTGCGGCTCCCCCTCCAAGCGGATGAACGGATGAAAAACGGCGCTCTTGCGGTCCCGCCCCGACGATTTGTTCATCCGTTGCACCACTCACGCAAGTCCCTTCCGCTATCTGTTCGAATCTGGCAGCATCGTCCGGTATCCGGGGCCACCAGTCCGGTGCGGGGGAGGAACAGGCACATGCTCGGCTTCGTCGTGCGCCGGCTGCGCGGGCGATTGCCGCTCGCAGCCGCCGTACTGCTGACCGTTTTGATCACCACGACCGTGCTCACCGCGCTCTTCGCCTTCACCCGCGGAGTGGGCGACGCCGGACTGCGCCAGGCCCTCCAGGGGCCCGGACTCGCGCGCGGCACCGTCCTGATCACCGGTTCCCACCCGGCGGCCGACCGCGCCAAGGACGACGAAGCGGTACGGGGCTTCGCGCGCGGGCTGTTCGGCCCCCTCCCGGCCGGTGCCGAGAGCGTGGCGCGCAGCCGTTCGTACGGGCTGCCCGGCCCGCGCACCCCCGGCAAGGACGCCGATCTGACCCTGCTGGCCGCCTTCGCCAAGGACCGCGTACGGCTCCTCGCGGGCACCTTGCCGCCGGCCGTCGCGGGACCGGTCGCCGGGGGCGGCCCCGTTCCCGTGGCCGTGCCGAAGGCGGCGCTGGACCGGCTCGGGCTGTCCGAGGGAGCGCTGCCCGCGCAGGTGCGGCTCGACGACCGGTACGGCGGCTCCCCGCTGACCGTGCTGGTGACCGGCGTCTACCGGGCGGCCGAACCGGACTCCCCGTACTGGCGGCTCGATCCGCTCGGTGCGCGCGGTCTCCAGGTCGCCGGATTCACCACCTACGGGCCGCTGCTGGTGGACGATTCCGCCTTCACCGCGGGCGGGCTGGTCCAGGACAGCCGCGCCGTGCTCCTCACCGCCGACTTCTCCACCGTGGACGCGGCCGGGGCCGAGGCCGTCCGCGGCCGGGCCGCCAAGGCCTTGAAGGAGCTCCAGGGCGGTTCCGGACTCGCCCCCTCGACCGAACTTCCGGTACTGCTCGGTGAGCTGCGGTCGGGCCTGACCGTCGCCCGGTCCACCCTGCTGGTCGGCGCGCTGCAACTGGCCGTGCTCGCCGGGGCGGCGCTGCTGCTCGTCTCGCACCTGCTGACGGAACGCCAGGAGGGCGAGCGCGCCCTGCTCGCGGCGCGCGGCGCCTCCCGCGGCCGGCTCGGTGTCCTCACCGCGGCCCAGTCGCTGCTGCTGGCGCTGCCCGCCGCCCTCCTCGCGCCCCTGCTGACCCCGCCGCTGCTGCGCCTGCTCGGCGGCTACGGCTCGTTGGCGCACGTCCCCTTCACCGTCACCCGGAGCTGGCTGCTCTGGCCCGTCGCCGCGGGCTGCGCCCTCGGGTGCGTCGTGCTGACCACCCTCCCGGTCGTCCTGCGGGGCGCCGCTGCGGCCGCCCTGCACCGCACCGGCCGCCGCCAGGCGCTCGTCGCCGGCGCCGCCCGCTCCGGCGCGGACCTGGCGCTGGTGGCCCTGGCCGTACTCGCCTACGAGCAGCTCTCCCGCTACGGTGCGGGCGGCTCCGGCCCGGCCGCCCGCACCGAGGGGCTGCTCGGCGTGGACCCGGTCCTGGTCGCCGCCCCGACGCTGGCGCTGTGCGCGGGCACCCTGCTGGTGCTGCGCCTGCTGCCCTTCGCGGCGCGGCTCGGCGCCCGGGTCGCCGCCCGGGGCCGGGGGCTGGGTCCGGCGCTCGTCGGCTGGCAGCTGGCCCGCCGGCCCGGCCGGGCCACGGGGCCGGTGCTGCTGCTCGTACTCGCCGTCTCCAGCGGGGTCCTGGCCCTGGGTCAGCACACCGCGTGGTCCGAGTCCCAGCGCGACCAGGCCGATTTCACCACCGCCGGGGGCCTGCTGATATCCAACAGCGACCTGCCCGCGCTGGGCCGGGGCGGCCGGTACGCGGCGCTGCCCGGCGGGGAGCGCGTCCTGCCGGTGCTCCGGATCCGGCAGGACCTGCCGGGCGGGCGCCCCGGCCAGCTGATGGCGCTGGACGCGGCGGCCGCCGCCGACCGGCTCGCGCTGCGGGCCGACCTGCGCGACGGGCGCAGCATGCGCGCACTGTTCGCCCCGCTGATCCCCGCCCCCGCGCCCTCCCCCGCCTCCACGCCCGCGCCCGCGCCCGCCACCGGTGTCCCCCTCCCCGGCCAGCCCCAGCGCATCGACGTCTCGGTCTCCGTGCGCTCCACCGGCGCGGGCGGCCGCACCGGCCTCGGGCTGCTGCTGCGCGACCGGTTCGGCATCACCTACCGGGCCGCGATGGTGCAGCTCCCGGACAGCGGTGACGCCACCGTGTCGGTGCACACCGGCACGATGCTCGGCGCCCCCATCGGGTCGGCCGGCACCCCGCTCAGCCTGGCCGGGCTCGTGCTCTCGTACGACCGCGAAGGACCGCTCCCCGGGACCGATCCGAACGCCGATCCGAGTGCCGGTGCCGGCTCCGGCGAGCCGAGCACGGTCAAGGTCTTCGACGAGCTGACCGTTCACGGCCTCGCGGTCGCGCAGACCCGGGACGGCGCGGCGGCGCCGGTCGCGCTGCCCGCACCCGGCTGGAAGCTGTCCGCCCCGCCGCTCAACGACGGCTCCCCGGCCGCCGAACTGCTCCCCGGCGCCGATCCCGCGCCGGGCGGCCCGGCGGCCCCGCTCACGCTGCGCTACCGGGACGGTTCCGGCGAACGCGGCGGCGTCCAGGCCAGCCTGACGCCCGGTCCCGCTCCGGCCGCCGAGATCCCGGGGATCGCCACCCGGGCGTACCTGTCCGCGATCGGTGCGGCCGTGGGCGATCTGGTGCCGGTCAAGCTGGACGGCGTCACCCTCCCGGTCCGGGTCACGGCCGCGATCGGCTCCCTGCCCGTGGCCGGCGACACCGCGATCGCCGTCGACCTGGACACCGCCGCCCGGCTGCTCGCCTCGGGTGGCCGGGAGCTGCCGACGCCCGGCGAATGGTGGCTGCCGGCCACCTCCGCCGACGACCCGGCCCCGGCCCGCGCCGCCGCCGAACTGCGCTCCGGCGCGGGCTCCCAGCAGGTGCGGCTGCGCGAGGAGGTGGCCGCGACCCTGCTGGACGATCCGCTCAGCGCGGGCCCGCAGGGGGCGCTGGCCGCGCTCGCGGCGGCCTGCGCGGTGCTCGCTGCGATCGGCTTCGCCGCGTCCGCCGCGGCCGCCGCCCGGGAGCGGGCCCGGGAGTTCTCGGTGCTGACGGCGCTGGGTGCCCGGCGCCGGGACCTGGCCCGCACGGCCACCGCCGAGAGCTGCCTGCTGGTCGGGCTCGGCACCGCGGTCGGGGTGGGCCTGGGCGTGGTCATCGTCCATCTCGTCGTGCCGCTGACCGTGCTGACCCCGACCGCCGGAAGGCCGGAGCCCGGGGTGCTGGTGGACCTGCCCGCGGTGCGGATCCTGCTGCTCGCCGCCGCCATCGCCGCCGTACCGCTGCTGTCGGCGGTCTTCGGCGGGCGGCGCAATCAGAACCGCTCGAAGCCGGCCGACCGGCTGCGGCACGTGGAGGACATATGACCGGGCCGGCCGCGACCGACGCCGACCGGCGCGCCCCGGGCGGCGCCGACCCGCGGGTACCTCAGAAGTCCGTTCCCCGTCCCGTGCCCCCGCCCGCGCCCTGGGTGCGGACGCGGCTGCGCGCGACCCCGCTGAGCGCCCTGCTCGGTGCGGCCCTGGCCTTCGTCGCCGTCCTGCTCGCCGCGGCCCTGCCGCGTGCCATGGACCGGGGCACCGACCAGGCGCTGCGCTCCTTCCTGGAGTCCCGCGGGCCGGCCCAGACCAGCCTGTACGTCACCGCACGCCCCCGCTACGGGGAGGAGAGCGCGCAGAACCTGGACGAGGTACTGGCGACCCTGGTCTCCCGTACCGCCCCGGGTTTCGCCGTCGCCCCCGCCGGCCCCGTCCACGGTTCCTCCGCGGGTGCCCGTCCGCTGGCCAACCGCGGCCTGGCCGCCCCCGACGGGGTGCCGCCCCGGCTGGGTCTCCACCACCTGCGCACGGCCTCCGAGCACGTCCGCCTGGTGGAAGGACACTGGCCGGACGCTCCCGCTCCCACCCCCGGCAGTCCCGTACCCATCGCCCTGTCGCAGAGCGCCGCGAAGACCATAGGCATCCGGCTCGGCATGGTGCTGGAGACCACCACCGGCCAGGCCTTGACCACGATGAAGGCGGAGGTCGTCGGTCTCTACGCCGCGAAGGACGAGGCCGAGGACTACTGGACCGACTTCACCTGCCTCCTCCGTGCCTGCCAGAACATGACCACGACCGAGCCTCCGCAGGCGTTCTGGCGCACGGAGGCCCTCGTCGGCGCGGAGGCACTCGACCGGCTCGTCTATTGGGGCGAGACGCAGACCGAAGACTTCTGGCGGATCCCCGTGGACACCGGGACGCTGCGGGCCGACCAGCTCCCGGCCACCGCCAAGGCGGTCGCCTCGTACGTCAGCGGCCCGACCGCGACGCGCCTCACCCGGGAGACCGGCCGGAGCGACCTGAGGTTCACCTCCCGCCTCCCCGAGCAGTTCACCCTCGCCGAGGCCCGGCGCCAGGCGGCCGCGCCGCTCGCCGCGATGGGCCCGGCCGGGGTGGCCGGCGTGGCGTTCGTGGTGTTCTGCCTGGCGGCCGGGCTCACCGGGGACCGGCGGGAGGCCGAACTGCGGCTCCTCCTGGCCCGCGGCGGCTCCCGCGCGGGCATCGTGCGCCGGCTGCTCGCCGAGAACGCCGTCACCGTCCTGCCGGCCGCCGCTCTCGCGGCGGTGCTCGCCGTGGTCCTGCTGCCGACCCCCCGCTCGGCGGGCACCCTGCTGGCCGCTTCGGCCGCCACGCTCCTGGCGCTGCTGGCCGTCCCCGTACGGGCCTTCGTGCTGCTGTCGCCGAAGCGCCCGCCGGGCCCCCGGCGTCGGCTGGTCGCCGAGCTGCTCGCCCTGGCGGCCACCGCGGCCGCCGTGTTCGAGGTCCGCTCGCGCGGGGTCGCTCCGGCCGGCGCCGGGGTGGACCCGCTGCTGATCGCCGCTCCGCTGCTGCTCGCGCTCTGCGGCGGCCTGCTGCTGGCCCGGCTCCAGCCCGCCCTGGTCGGGGCGCTGGCCCGGGCGGCCGGGCGGGGCCCGGGGCTGATCGGTTTCCTCGGGCTGGCGCGCGCCGCGCGGGGCACCGGGGGCCGGGCCCGTCCGTCCGTACTGCCGCTGATCGCGATGCTGCTGGCCGTCACCACCGGAGGCTTCGGCGCCACGGTGCTGACCGCGGTGGCCGACGCCCGCTTCGCGGCGGCCCGTACGGCCGTCGGCGGCGACGCGCAGCTCGCGGCGCCGGGCGGCAGCACGCTCCCGGAGTCCCTGACGAAGGCGGCCGCCGCACTGCCCGGCGTACGGTCCTCGGTGCAGGTGTGGAACGACGACAACGTGTTCCTCTACGGCACCAAGACGGGCAGCACCCAGATCTCCGTGATCGTCGCGGACCCGGTGGAGTACGCGAAGCTGTCCGCGGCGACCGGCCGCGGCCGGTTCGATCCGGCGCTGCTGGCGGCCGGAGCCGCGGGCACTTCGGGCGCGACGGTGCCCGCGCTGATCAGCCGGGACCTCGCCGACGACGACACCTCCGGCTTCCGGCTGCGGCTCGACAACGGCGGGGAGCTGAAGCTCACGACCGTCGGGGTGATCGACGGCACCCCGGCCCGGCCCGGCGCCCGGTCCACCACCGTGGTGCTGCCCGCCGCCCAAGTGCTGGCCGCGATACCGCAGATGGGGCTGCCCAACAGCTGGTTCGCGCTCGGTGAGGTCGACCAGCACCGGCTGGAGCAGGCGGTCCGCACCGCGGACCCGGCGGCCGGCGAGGTGTTCTACCGCGTCCGTACCAGCTCCGCCGCGGCCGCCGAACTGGGCTCCGACCCGCTCCAGCGTTCCGCCGAGCGGCTGTTCTGGGCCTCACTGGCCGGAGCCGCGGGCTTCGCGCTGCTGGCGGTCCTACTGACCCTGGTCCGGGCCGCCCCCGACCGCGCGGCGCTGCTCGCACGGCTGCGCACCATGGGCCTGCGGCCCCGGCAGGGCATCCTGCTGATCCTGGTGGAGTCGGTGCCGCTGGCGCTGGCCGCCGCGCTCGGCGGCGCACTGCTCGCGGCGGGCGGCGTCGCGCTGCTGGGGCCGGCCGTGGACCTGTCCACTCTGGTGGGCACCCGGGTGCCGGCCGGTCTGCCGGTCCTCGTCACGCCCGTATTGATCCAGGCACTGGGCCTGGCCGTCCTCGTCGCGGGGGCCGTGCTCGCGGAGGCGGCGATCTCCGGCAGACGACAGATCACGACCGAGTTGAGAGCGGGAGACCAGCGGTGAACAGCGATCAGCCCACCTACGAGGAGCTGCGGCGGCAGGCCCTGGCCGCCGCCGAGCCCCGCCGGCACGGCGCGGACACGGCCATCGCCTGCGACCGCCTGGTACGGATCTTCAGTACGGACGGGGTCGAGGTCCAGGCCCTGCAGGGACTGGAACTGACCGTGGCGCAGGGCGATCTGATGGCCCTGGTCGGCGCGTCCGGCAGCGGGAAGTCCACGCTCCTGAACATCCTCGCGGGGCTGGACGTGCCCACGGCCGGCACCGCCAGCGTCGGCGGATACGACCTGCTGGAGATGTCGGCGCGCGACCGGCTGCGCTACCGGCGCGAGGCGGTCGGCTTCGTCTGGCAGCAGACGGCCCGCAACCTGCTGCCCTTCCTGACGACGGCGCAGAACATCGCCCTGCCGATGCAGTTGAAGGGCGGGCGGCGGGCCGCCGCCAAGCGGCACGCGGTCCGGACCGGCGAGCTCCTCGAAGCGCTGGAGATCGGCGAGCTGGCGCACCGCCGCCCCGCCGAACTGTCCGGCGGCCAGCAGCAGCGGGTGGCCATCGCGGTGGCGATGGCCAACGATCCGGCGGTGCTGCTCGCCGACGAGCCGACGGGCGAGCTGGACTCCGAGACGGGCGGGGCGATCTTCGAGGCCTTCCGCACCGTCAACCGGGAACTGGGCGCGACCGTGGTCATCGTGACCCACGACCCGCTCGTCGCGGGCGAGGTCCGGCGCACGGTGGCGATGCGCGACGGCCGCACCAGCAGCGAGGTGCTGCGCCGCACCGTCACCGACGAGCACGGCGCCGAGTCGGTGAGCGAGCGCGAGTACGTGATGCTCGACCGCACGGGGCGCGTGCAGCTCCCGCAGAAGTTCCTGGAGGCCCTGGGCATGGAACACCGGGTGGCGGTGGACCTGGCCGCGGACCACATCGAACTGCGCCCCGACGACTCGGCCTCGTCCGCGGACTGATCCACGTCCGGAGCAGCTGTCAGCCGGTGCGCCGGTTCCGGGCCGCCTCGTCCACGTCCTCGCGGATGTAGCGGAACATCCGCATCAGCGGCTCTCCGGGGAAGACCTCGTGGACGGGTTCGCAGTCCTGGAGCCGGAAGGGCGCGGGGTCGATCGGGGTCAGCCTGATGATCAGGGGCTGGATCCGGGCCTGGTGGTAGGCCTCCAGCTTGTGGTGACCGTCCAGGAGGTAGGCGGCCATGGAGTCCTCGGCGGGGCTCAGGGCCACCAGCGCGGGCCGCTCTCCCGCCCGGATCCGCCGTACGTACGCGCGTACGGCGTCCCGGTCGGGCGGCGGCCAGTGGTCGGTGGTGAGCAGGGCGAGCTCCTCGTCGGCGTACCACCTCTCGACGTGCTCGCTGCGCGGGTGGACCACGCGCAGCGGCTGCGGGGCCGCGGCGGCGGTCATCGTGTACCGGCCGGGGGCGAGGAGGGAGAGCAGGGGCCGCAGCCGTTCCGGGTCCGGGGGCAGGAAGCTCCCGGTGAGCGGGTCGGCGACGAGCTCCGGGGCGGCCAGCCATGCGGTCAGCGCCTTGGTCTCCGCGGGGGTGGGAGCTCCCGGGCCGGTGGCACGCGAGGCCAGCCAGCCGAGGCTGCCGCAGAAGTCGCTGCCCTCCAGGAGGACGGGCCGGCCCCCGAGGAGGAGCAGGCTGGCATCGACGACCCCGGTGACTTCTATGAGGCCGAGGCCGTCGGGGACCTCGCAGACGACAACGGGATCGCTGGGCATGGGCCGAGTCTGGCAGAGTGCAGGCCGGGAGAGAGAAGGGTTTTGAGATGGCGGTCGAGCCGTGGGTGACCTGTCTGGTCAACGGTGTTCTGTACAACGCGATGTTCCACAGCGACGGTTCGGCGCTCGACGACGACCTGGTCCGGGCCTACGCCGTCGCCCTGCGGGTGAGCCCCATCAGCGACGAACCGCTGCGCCGGCAGGCGGCGGGCCTGCGTGCGGCAGTGGCCTCCGGCGAGGTGCTCGCCTCGGCGTTCGAGCCGTATCCGGGCTGGCGCCATTACGACGAGGCCGAGTTCCGCGCGTTCCTGACCCGCCTCGCGGACGCCGTCGAGCAGGGCATCGGCCCGGACGACCCCGGCCTCCCCGTAGCGCTCGGCCCCCCGGCCGAGGTCGCCGCCCCGCGCCCGAAGGGACTGCGCGCGCTCCTGCGCCGCCTTCGGTGAACCCCCCGGCGCGCGTCACTTCCGTGGCCCGGGTGTCGTTAGGCGCTCGGGGTTGACTCGGGGGTCGAAGGGATGACGGAATGCGGCAGTTTCCTCTGGAGATGCACCACATGGCACCCGGCCGGGTCGTCGAGTGGCGTTTGCGGTCCACGGCCGGGGCACAGTCCCCCGGCCCGGACGGTGCGGACGGCCCGGCGGACAGGAGGGCCTCCTTCAACCAGGACAAGCACTTCACCGTCGCCGAGGAGAGCCGCGCCGCCGACGACCCGACCGCTTCGTGGATCGCCGTCACCTTCGAGGTCGCGGGCCCGCTGGACGAAGACGCCCTGACCGGCTCGCTGCTGGCGTTCGTACGCCGCCACGAGGTGCTGCGCTGCGAGTTCCGGCGCCTGGCCGGGGAGCTGGCGTGCGCCCCGATCCCCGCCGCCGAACTGGCCCTGGACACCGTCCCGGTCGCCGCCTTCGAGCGCACCGAGGAACTGACCCGCTTCCTGGTGGAGCGGTTCAAGCGGAGCATCGACACGCTGTCCTGGCCGCTGTTCACGATGGGCGCCGTCCTGCGCGAGGACTCGGCGACCGTCTACCTGGCCTTCGACCACATCGTCTGCGACGGCATGTCGATGCCGATCGTGGTCCAGGAGGTCGAGAGGGGCTACGAGGCCCTGCGCCGGGGCGAGTTGCCCGATCCGGCGCCCGCGCCGAGCTATCTCGACTTCGCCGAGGAGCAGCGCAGCCGGTACCTCTCCATCGACGCGGACGACGAACGGCTCGGCTACTGGAAGGAGTTCATGGCGAGCGGTGGCGGCGAGTTCTTCCCGCGCTTCCCGCTGGAACTGGGTGTGGAGCCGGGCCGGATGTACTCGATCGTGAACGAGGCCTCCCCGCTGCTGGACGCCGCCGAGGCGGAGGTCTTCGAGAAGGCCTGTCTGGCGGTGGACGGCAAGCCGTTCATGGGCGTGCTCGCCGCCGTCGCGGTCTGTCTGCGCGAGGCGGGCGGGCCGGGGGTCTACCGGGGGTTCATGCCCGTGAGCGAGCGCGGCCGGGCCGGGTGGGGCAACTCGGTGGGCTGGTTCGTCAACACCATGCCCATCGAGTTCGACGCCTCGCCCGGGCGGGACTTCGAGCAGGTGATGGCCTCGGTGCGGGAGGGCTTCAACGAGATGATCGGCCACCTGGACGTGCCGTTCGTGCGGGCCTGGGAACTGCTCGCGCCCCGCGAGTTCGCCGCCCGCTCCTGGCCGTACCCGGTGAACTTCTTCTCGTACATCGACATGCGCAAGTGCCCGGGCGCCGAGCGCCACGAGGACTGGCGGCCCACCTCCCACGTGTGGTCGGCCCAGGCCAACGGCGCCTGCTCCTGGTTCCAGCGGGACGCGGAGGGGCTGCACATGAACTCGATCTACTCGGACACCCCGGCCGCACGCCGCACCATGGACGGCTTCCTGGAGGCCCTGCGCGAGACGGTCCGGGAGATCGCCCGTCACGGATCGCTGCGCCGCCCCATCGCGCTGACCCCGCCGCGCCGGCCCGCGCAGACCCCGCTCGACGTGGCGGCGTTCGCCCGCCGCGGCTGATCCCGCCGCGGCCGATCCCGGGGCGCCGCCGGGCCGTGCGCCTCAGAGGCGGGCCGCGCGGGCGCGCAGCAGGCTCTGCTCCCGGGCGTTGCGCGTGAGGGAGGCGGCCCGTTCGAACTCCGCGCGGGCCTCCGCCGGGCGGCCGAGCCGCTCCAGCAGGTCTCCCCGTACGCTCGGCAGCAGGTGGTAGGAGCGCAGGGCCGGTTCCTCCGTCAGGGCGTCGACCAGGGGGAGCGCCGCCGCCGGGCCCTCGGCCATCGAGACGGCGACGGCCCGGTTGAGCTCGATCACCGGTGACGGGATCAGCAGGACGAGCCGTCCGTACAGGGCGGCGATCGTGGGCCAGTCGGTGTCCTCGTAGCGGACGGCGTCGGCGTGACAGCCGGCGATGGCGGCCTGGAGGGAGTAGGGGCCGGTGCCCGCCCGGTGCAGGGCTTCGACGCCGCGCCGGATCAGCAGGCGGTTCCACTTGGACCGGTTCTGGTCGGCCAGCAGCACCGGCTCCCCGTCCGGGCGGGTGCGGGTGGCGATGCGCGAGGCCTGGAACTCCAGCAGGGCCGCGAGGCCGTGCACCTCGGGCTCCTCGGGCATCAGGCCGGCCAGGACGCGGGCGAGGCGCAGGGCGTCCTCGCAGAGGGCGGGACGGACGAGGTCGTCGCCGGCCGTCGCGGAGTAGCCCTCGTTGAAGACGAGGTAGATGACCTCCAGCACGGAGGCGAGGCGCTCTTCGCGGTCGGCTCCGTACGGGACCTCGAAGGGCACCGCGGCCTTCGCGAGCGCCCGCTTCGCCCGGACGATCCGCTGGGCGACGGTCGGTTCGGGGCAGAGGAAGGCGCGGGCGATCTCCTGGGTCGTCAGACCGCCCATCAGCCGCAGGGTCAGCGCGATCCGCGCCTCGGTGGCGAGGACGGGGTGGCAGGCGGTGAAGATCAGCCGCAGCAGGTCGTCGTCGATGGACTCGGGATCGGCGAGCGCGGCCTCCTCCTCCGGCGGCGGGACGTCCTCCAGGGTGCGGCCCACTTCGGCGAGCTTGCGCGCGTACGTCTCCTTGCGGCGGACGAGGTCGATGGCTTGGTGTTTGGCGGTGGCCATCAGCCAGGCCCCCGGCCTGTCGGGCACGCCGGAGGCCGGCCACTGCTCCAGCGCCGCGACCAGCGCGTCCTGGGTGATCTCCTCGGCGATGCCGACGTCGCGCACGATCCGGGCGACGCCCGCGATGATCCGCGCGGACTCGATCCTGAACACCGCTTCGACCGCTCGGGTCGTACTCACTGCCGTCACGGCTACCCATCAGAGCAGCCGTGACGAGGCAGGGCAAACGGCGCGGCAGGCTGCGGCGCGGCGCGGCGCCGCTCGGCCGTCAGCTTCCGTCGAGCTGACGGAGCTCGGCGCCGACCGTCCAGTTCTCGGGGTGGATCTCCAGGAAGCGCTTGGTCCACTCCAGCGCCTCGTCCTTGTCCTTGCACTGCATGAGTGCGTACCCGCCGACGACCTCCTTGGTCTCGGTGAAGGGTCCGTCGGTGTAGCTGAGCTTCCCGCCGGACCAGGTGACCCGGGTGCCCTCGGAGGTGGGGAGCAGGCCCGCGGTGTCGAGCATGACTCCGGCCTTGGTGATCTCCTCCATGAGGGCGCCCATGCGGTCGTTGAAGTCGGCCGGGAACGGGGTGTCGGGGGTGAGGTTCTGCTCGTCGATGCGGATCATCGAAAGGAAGCGCGGCATGGTGACTCCTCGGTGGTGGAGGACGGGGCCCTTCCCCGCCTCTCACCCCTGCGTCGAACGGGAGACGCCGGGATCGACAGCTTCCCGGAAAAATCTTCGGAGATTTTCGGGACGCGCGCGGCGACGGAGATTCCGGTCGCCTCCCCACCCGGAGCTACCGGCGAGTAGGATCGCCGGGCCCAGGCCCTTCCGAGAGGATCTTTGATGCCGCGCATACCCTCCTCACCGCTCCTGCTCGCCGGTCTGCTGGCGGGCGCGGCGGTGGCGCACGCCGTCGCCCCCAAGCAGTTCGACGCGATCGTGCCGCGCTCGCTGCCCGGCAGCCCGCGCCAGTGGACGTACGCGAGCGGCGTGGCGGAGCTCGCGCTCGCGGCCGGGGTGGCCCACCCGCGGACCCGCCGGGTGGCGGCGCTGGCGACGGCGGCGTTCTTCGTCGGCGTGTTCCCCGCCAACGTCAAGATGGCCGCCGACGCCCGCCGACGCTCCCCCGCCCTGCGGGCCGTGGCCGTGGGCCGGCTGCCGCTCCAGGTCCCGCTGGTGCTGTGGGCCCGCAAGGTCAGCCGGAACGCGGCGGGCTGAGGCCGCCGGCCAACGCCCCGGGGTCAGCGGCTGTCGCCCGTCCAGTCCCAGTGACCGGGATCGGCGACGCGACGGCGGTAGTGGGCCCGGCCGCCGGGACCGTAGCGCCCTATCTCCGTGGGGAGCCTGGCCTCCTCGGCGAGCTGCGGGCCGCTCCAGCCCGTGATGTCGAGCAGCAGCCCGTCGAGGGGCCCGCCCACGAGCTCGCCGTAGGCGTGCCCCGGGAGCGGACCCGGGTCGGGGTCGTCGTGGTCGGCGCCGTAGACCCGGCGCCGGAGCATCCTGTCGTCCATACCGGTCAGCTTCACAGACGGCACTGACAACGGGCCCCAGCGGCGATGATGGAGCCGTTCGGATCGCACGGCACACGAAGCGGAGCACCATCCATGGCACCACGCCGGGTACACCAGCCACTGGAGGACCAGGAGTTCGACTTCATCCTCGGCATGACGGACGGCCCGGTGCTCGCCTACTTCTGCGGGAGCTGGCCGAAGGCCCTGGAACCCTGCCGCGCGATGGACACGGTCGTCGCCGCACTGGCGCAGGAGTACGGGACCCGGCTGACGGCGGTGCGCGTGGACATCACCCGCTGCCCCGCGCAGACCAAGCGGTACGGGGTGACGGGGGCCCCGACGGCCGTCCTCATCACGGCCGGCGAGCCGGTGGCGACCCAGGCGGGACCGATGACGGCCGCGGACTTCCGGGCGTTCCTCGACGCCCACCTCTGAGCGCATCCTCCGCGCCGTCCGCGCCCGCGTCCCCGCGACGAGGCGCGGGTTCGGTACCGGCACCGGCTCAGTGACCGGCGGCGGCGCTGAGCCTCTGGAACACGGCCTCGTCCAGGTCCAGCCCGCGCTGGGCCCGGTTGATGGCCTGCGAGCTGTAGATCCCGGTCGAGCGGGCCGCCAGTACGGCGTCCCGCGAGGCCGCGATCACACCGAGCCGCAGGTCCACGTACTGCTCACGGGCTCCTTCGATCGCGGGGACGCCCGCCTCCCCGTCCTTGCGCTCGAGCCGGGCGTCCTCGCGCACCTTGGCGAGGACGTCGGGCGCGTACGGGCTGCCGTCGCCCCGGACGAGGCCCGGCTCCTCCAGTGCGGCCCGGCCGGCGGCGGCGACCTCGTCGAGCAGCCGCGCGTACTCCTCCTGGAAGCGGACCGGGTCGTCGCCGGAGATCTTCACCTTCCGGATGACGGCCGGCAGGGTCAGGCCCTGGAGCAGCAGGGTGCTGGTGGCGACCACGAAGGCGATGAGCAGCAGCTGGGGGCGGTACGGGGTGTCCTCGGGCAGGGTCTGGGCCGCGGCGACGGTGATCGCCCCGCGCATCCCGGCCCAGGCCAGGGCCACGCCGCTGCGCCAGCCGAGGCTCTCGTTGACCTTGAAGTCGGCGTCGGCCGAGGCCCGGGTGACGCGTTCCCTCATCTGCTCCCTGCGGCGGGGCGTCAGCTCCCTGCGGGGCCTCAGCGGATTGGCCTGCTGCTCGGACTCCGGGGCGCCGAGCCGGTCCATCAGCCAGTCGAGGCGGGGCTTCTTCTCGGCGGCCCGCTGCGCGTCCTTGCGCAGGGAGGCGATGAGCGGGGCGACGAACACCATGCGCGCCACGATCACCAGGGCGGCGGCCGCGAGCCCGATGAACAGGGCCCGCCAGGCACTGAGCCCGTCCGCGGCGACCTGGTCGAGGAGGCCCTTCAGGCCGAGTCCCATCAGGAGGAAGACCGCGCTCTCGAGCAGGAAGGCAAGGGTGCGCCAGTTCATGGCTTCGGACAGCCGGTCCTGGGCGCTGAGGAAGCGCGGGGCCTGGTGGCCGGTGACCAGACCCGCGCCGACCACAGCGAGGACCCCGGAGGCGTGGAACTCCTCGGCCGGCAGGAAGGCGACGAAGGGCACGACGAAGGAGATCGCCGTGTTCAGCAGGCTGTCCTTGAGCAGGGCCCGGACCCGGACGTTGACGAGGCCCACGACGATGCCGACGGCGGTGGCGAGGGCCACGGAGAAGAGGAAGTTCCCGGCGACTCCGGCCAGGGAGACGGTTCCGGCCATGGCCGCGATCGCGGAGCGCAGCAGCACCAGCGCGGAGGCGTCGTTGACGAGGCCCTCGCCCTCCAGCATGGTCAGCAGCCGGGACGGGAGGCCGAGCTGTTTGCCCATGGAGGTCGCGGCGACCGCGTCGGTGGGGCTGACCACGGCGCCGAGGGCGAAGGCGGCGGGCCAGCCGAGGCCGGGCATGAGCCAGTGGAAGAGCCAGCCCGCACCGAGGGTGGTGACGGCCACGAGCAGGACCGCGAGACCGCCGATCGCCTTGATGTTGCGGCGGAAGTCCGACGCGGGCATGTTCACGGCGCTCGAATAGAGCAGGGGCGGCAGCACTCCCGCGAGGACCCACTCGGGCTCGATGGCGAGCGCCGGCACCCCCGGTACGAAGCTGAGGGCGATGCCGACGACCACCAGGCTCAGCGGGGCGGCGAGGCCGAGCCGCTTCGAGAAGGCGGCGACGGCGACGATGCTGCTGACGCCGACGATCGAGACGAGGGTCATTTCCATGGGCGGTACGGGGCCTTAGCGGTGCTCGGGGACGGTTTGTCCACCGTACGCCCATGGGTTTCACCGCGTCAAAAATTGAGCAACTCAACTTTTGACGCGGCCTCCGCGCCCTACTCGGCGGGCGCGGCCTCCGGCAGCAGCGCGACCGCCCGGCGCTCCAGCACCAGGGCCTCGTCCACGAGCTCGGCGCAGGCGCCGAAGAGCTCCCGCCGCCCCGCGGCGTCCGCCGCGGGATCCGCCGCGCGGGCCAGCTCCGCGAGCTGCGACCAGTGCCGGCCGGAGTCGCGGAAGAGCGCGGCCGCCTCACCGTGCCCGGCGAGGTCGAGGAAGTCCGCGTACAGCGGCCGGGTGGCGCCCGGGGCGGTCCACTCCTCCTCCAGGCAGGCGTACAGCCGCCGCGTCCCCAGGGCGAAGGCCTCGGGGGTGGCGAAGCGGCGCTCCCAGCCCGTCCTGGTGCTGGTGTCGCGCAGCTGCGCGGCGAACTTCTCCATGCCGGAGAAGCCGAAGTTCACGTCGAAGTGGTTGCCGAGCACCGGCCCGGTGAGGCGGGAGACGGTGGCGGCGATCGCCGCGTCCAGGTCGGGTTCACCGGCCGGCTTCCCGGTGGTCACCACCATCTGGTGGCGGCCCTTCTTGTGCCCGGACCAGGCCGCGCCGAACTCCTCGCGGCCGATCGCGTACGCGCTGCCCGCCCCGTCCAGACCGGCTGCCGGGTCGTCGACCTGGAAGGTGTCCCCGTCGTAGCCGACCACGGTCACCACGTACGGGTCGGCGGCGGCCAGTTCGGCCATCGGGGCGGGTCCGTGCCAGGGCAGGGCGGACCGGTCGACGGTGCAGAACACCGGGGCGCCGGCGTCGAGCGCGGCCTCGACGCGGTGCCAGCGGGGCTTGGCGCTGCGCGTGGCCTCGTACGGGATGCGCAGGCGGCCGAGGGCGACCTGGACC
This sequence comes from Streptomyces sp. GL_141, assembly GCF_057834385.1. Classification (NCBI taxonomy): domain Bacteria; kingdom Bacillati; phylum Actinomycetota; class Actinomycetes; order Kitasatosporales; family Streptomycetaceae; genus Streptomyces; species Streptomyces sp. GL_141. The sequence goes on along the minus strand of NZ_CM174402.1, from coordinate 8,033,109 downwards.
CAGGGGTCGGGGTGGGCCTGGGCGACGATCGTCGGCATCGGCGGCCGGCCGGCGTACTCGAACACGAAGTACATGAAGCCGATACCGCCCGCCAGGCCCGCGACCAGGGCCTCTTCGTGAACGCTGCCGAGTGCGTGCCGGATCAGCGTGGCCTCGCGGTGGCGTCCGGGGGCGAAGTCTTCATATACGTGCGCAGTCATGCGGTCAGCGTAGCCGCGCCGCGGACCGCCGGCCGCGACCCGACTTCCTGTACAGTTGTCCAGGAAGTCGGAGGGACCGCCCTCCGGCTCGCCCCGCCCCAGGGAGGTGGCCGTGCACACGGTCGCAACGATCCTCATCGGCCTCGTCGCCGCGCTGCACGCGTACTTCCTGGTCCTGGAGATGTTCCTGTGGCAGCGGCCGCCCGGGCGCGCCCTGTCCGGCTTCGACGCCGACACGGCCCGTCTGACCGCCCCGCTCGCCGCGAACCAGGGCCTCTACAACGGATTCCTCGCCGCCGGCCTGGTCTGGTCCCTCGTCATCGACTCGCTCGCCACGCAGATCTTCTTCCTCGTCTGCGTGATCGTCGCCGGGGTGTACGGGGCCGCGACCGCCAACCGCCGCATCCTCCTCGCCCAGGCCCTGCCCGGCGCCCTTGCCCTGGGCGCGGCGCTGCTCGCCGGATGACCTCCCGGACCGACCCCCGGACCGCCCGCACCAAGGACCGGCTGCGCGAGAGCCTCCTCGCCGAGTGCGCGGACCGGCCGCTCGGCGAGGTCAGCGTCTCCGCGGTGGTCCGCCGAGCGGGCGTCGGCCGGGCCACCTTCTACCTGCACTACGAGGACCTCACCGCGCTCGCGGTGGACGCGTGCGCCGACGTCGTCCACGCGGCGGTCGACGCCCTGCACGCCTGGCAGACGGATCCGTCCGCGCCTCCCCCGGCCCGCCCCCCGGCCGCGCTGGCCGCCTTCCTCGGCGGCGCGGCCGACCGGGCACCGCTCTACCGCACGCTGCTCCAGCCGGGCGGCGGCGGCCCGCTCGGCGAACGCCTGTACCGGGAACTGCGCGCCCGCAGCCGCGCCGAACGGGCCGCGGTGGGGGCCCCGCGCCCCGAGCTGGTGGCTTCGGCCGTGGCCGCCACCTTCACCGCCGTGCTCGCGGACTGGCTGCACGGCGACCTGCCCGCAGGCCTGGCGGACCCGGCCGAGCTGGCGGACCGGATCTGGCCGCTCCTCGTCGCCCTGCACCGGGCGGGATGATCCGTCACGGGGAATCCCGCCCCACCCCGGCGGCGGGGACGGGCTACGCCCCCTCCACCACCAGCCCGGTCTCGGCCATCACCCGGGCGACGGTGTCCTCCAGCGAGTGCTCCGGCTCGATGACGCTCTCCCAGTCGCCGGGCAGCAGATCGAGCGGCCGGTACCACGCGCGCATCTCCGCCTCGCCGTACTCGGCGGCCTGCGGCTTGCCCGCGTGCCGCCGCAGGGTCTCCTCGAAGGGCACGTCGAGGTAGTAGAAGTGGGTCGGCCCGCGGTGGGCGCGGCGCAGGGCGTCGAGCATGGGGCCGTAGCGGTCCGCGTAGAGGATCCCCTCGACGATCACGTGGAAGCCGTGGTCCAGCGCGTAGCGCGCCACGCTGCCGATGAGCCCGATGTTCGCCGCGCCCGGCGTGTCCTGCTCGCGCAGGACGACGCGGCGCAGGTTGTCCTGGCCCACGAGCGCGAGGCCCCGGCCGTGGCGGTCGCGGATGCCCTCCGCCACGGAGGACTTGCCCGCGGCGGAGTTGCCGCGCAGCACGATCAGCCGGGTGTCCGGCGTGCCGGTCATCATCCGGCCCACGCTACCCGTCCGGCCCGGACGTGCGTGAGCCCCGCCGGAAGATCCGGCGGGGCTCACGTCACGGACCGGGCTCGTGAAGCGGCGCTAGAGAGCGATCACCTGCTCCGCCTGGGGACCCTTGGGACCCTGCGTGACGTCGTACTCGACCTTCTGCCCCTCGTCCAGCGCCTTGAAGCCGCTGGACTGGATCGCGGAGAAGTGCACGAACACGTCGGGACCGCCGTCGTCCTGCTGGATGAAGCCGAACCCCTTCTCAGAGTTGAACCACTTCACGATGCCAGTTGCCATCTGTACTGATCCTTCACAACGTTCCACCGGCCGCACACGCGGCCGGACCCGATCCTGCCCATTGATCGGCCCGAGCACACGCCAAGCGCGGCCAACCGGGGCGCTTCCGGGTATTCGAACTTTTCTCCGTCCCGTCCGTGAATCGGGGGAGCAGGCCTTCGCACGGGCCCTTGGAAGGGCTCTCGGCGGGGCGCTCCGAAGGAGTCTTCGAGAGGGGACGGACATGGGCGAGCTCGCGACGTTCCGGGTGCCGGCTCGGATCACGGGAACGACGGCGGACATCATGCTCGGCGGGGCCATGGTCCGCGCCTGGCAGCGCGACGGGATCTTCCAAGTGGCCGTCGACGGACGGCAGGAGGCCCGCACGCGGGCCGCGCTGGCGGCGAGCCGGCGGTTCTTCGCCCGGCCGGCGGCGGAGAAGGCCGGGTACGTCAACGACACTTCGTACAGCGGGTACATCGCCTCGGGCGAGGAGGTGACGGCCGGCCGGCCGGACGCCTCGGAGATCTTCACCATCACCCCCGACATCCCCGCACCGGCGGCCGCGGCCGCCGGCCTGCCCTGCCACGGCCCGGTCCCCTGGCCCTCCCCCGGCTACCGCGCGGCCATGGAGGCCTACTTGGCGGGCGTCGGCGGGCTCGGCGAGCGGTTGCTGCGGCTCGTGGCCCTCGGGCTGGGCCTCGGACCGGCCGGCATCGACCGGCTCGCGGGCCTGACCCGCGGCGGCTGGCACCACATGCGGGTGCTGCGCTTCCCCGCCGCGGAGCGGACCGCGGAGCGCGGGATCGGCGCCCACACCGACTACGGACTGCTCGTGATCGCCGCCCAGGACGAGGTCGGCGGGCTCTTCGTACGACCTCCGGTGCCGGGCGAGGAGCGCCCGCGCAACTGGCTGCCGGGCGAGAGCACGGCGGGCTTCGCCGAGGACCGGCCCGGCTGGGCCGCGGTGCGGCCCGTGGCGCGGGTGCTGACGGTGTTCCCCGGGGACATCCTCCAGTTCATGACCGGCGGCGCCCTGCTCTCCACCCCGCACCGGGTGAGGCTGGCGGACCGGGAGCGGTACGCCCTCGCCTACTTCCACGAGCCGCGTTTCGGCGCCCGGATCCGCCCCCTCGACCCGGCGCGGGCCCAGCGGGGCGGGGGCGGGTACGACGAGGCCGCGGTGATCCACTACGGGGAGCACTTCACCCGGATGTTCATGCGGTGCTATCCGCAGCGGGCAACGACGCGGCGGATCGAGAGCCAGGGGCTGCTGCGGCACCTCGCCGCGGCCCGCTGAGCCGGCAGCCCAGGCAGTCGGCGTGGCCGGAGTGCGCGGCGGTGTCGCGGACCCGCCAGTCCCACTGGCCCTCCGGCCGGGGACCGCTCGGCTTGCCCCATCCGGCGAGGTGCAGGAGCCAGGTGACGATGCCCGCCGCCACGACGACCCCCAGGCCGATCCAGATGCCGGGGGTCCAGGCGGCGCACAGGGACGCGCCCGCGGCCGCGCTTCCCGCCAGGGCGATCGCAGTGCCGGTCCAGCCCGCCACCGTGTGGCCGAGGTCCACGTGGCCGTGAGCGCTCATCGTTCTCCCCTGCTTCGTCGGTTCAGTAGGCTCGAATGGCGCTCTCTTACGGAGAGAGCCACTTATCTCACGAGCTAAGTAACTTAGATGCTAAGGAGTAACCGCGTGCAGGGCAAGCCCCGCCCCGCGGCCACGGTTCAGGAAGCGCTGTCGCGCATGGACCGGTACGTCGCTCTCGGCATCGTCGGCCAGCAGGAGGTGGCGCAGCTCCTGGGGCTGAACGTCACCGACCTGACCTGCCTCGGCCACATCCTGGGCGCCGGCGAGGACCCGCTCGGCGCCGGCGACCTCGCCGAGCTGACCAACCTCACCACCGGCGCGGTGACCGGGGTGCTCAACCGCCTGGAGCGCGCCGGGTACGCGAGCCGGCAGCCCGACCCCGCGGACCGGCGCCGGGTACGGGTGGTCGCGGACCCGGCCGCCGCCGCGCGGATCTTCGCCGTGTACGAGCCCTTCTACGCCCGGCTCGGCGCGGTGTTCGCCGAGTACACCCCCGACGAGATCGCCGTCATCGCCGACTGGTTCGGGCGGGCGACGGCCGAGGTCACCGCCCATCTGGACCGGGTGCGGACCGGGGAACTCGGGCCGGTGGCCCCGTAACCCCGATGGTAAAATTTGCCTTTTGGCGACGTTCGCGTCGTACTCCCGATCATCTTGCCCAAACATTTGAAACACGCCTCACGGAAGGTTCTGCATGAAGAACCCGTCACCTCATGGGCGCTTCGGCATCAAGCCCGGAGCGAAGGCAGGCCCGAAGGGCGGTGCGAAGGGCGGCGGAAAGACCCCGCGGACCCTCGGCCCCCAGGGCGAGTACTCAATGCCCCGGACGACCACGCCGGCGCTGCCGCCGGTGGAGTCCTTCTCGGAGCTCGGCCTGCCCCCTGAGCTGGTGACGACGATGGCCGACCAGGGGGTGGCGGAGCCGTTCCCCATCCAGGCGGCGACCCTCCCCAACTCCCTGGCGGGCCGCGACATCCTCGGCCGCGGGCGGACCGGCTCGGGCAAGACCCTCGCCTTCGGCCTGGCCATGCTCGCCCGTACGGCGGGTCAGCAGGCCGATCCGAAGCGGCCGCTCGCGCTGGTCCTCGTACCGACCCGCGAGCTGGCGCAGCAGGTGACCGAGGCCCTGGCCCCGTACGCGCAGGCCCTGAAGCTGCGCATGGCCACGGTCGTCGGCGGCCTGTCGATCGGCAAGCAGACGGGCGCGCTGCGCACCGGCGCCGAGATCGTGGTGGCCACCCCGGGGCGGCTCAGCGACCTCATCGGCCGGCGCGACGTGCACCTGGAGCGCGTGAAGATCGTCGTCCTCGACGAGGCCGACCAGATGTGCGACATGGGCTTCATGCCGCAGGTCACCGAGATCCTCGACCAGTGCCACCACGCCGGCCAGCGGATGCTGTTCTCCGCCACGCTGGACCGCAACGTGGACCAGCTCGTCCAGCGGTACCTGAAGGACCCGGTCGGGCACTCCGTGGACCCGCAGTCCGCTTCGGTGTCCACGATGGACCACCACGTGCTGCACATCCACGCCGCGGACAAGGTCTCGGCCGCGACCGAGATCGCCGCGCGCGAGGGCCGGGTGCTGATGTTCCTGGACACCAAGCACGGGGTCGACCAGTTCGTGAAGCACCTGCGGGCCATGGGCGTACGCGCGGAGGGGCTGCACAGCGGGAAGTCGCAGCCGCAGCGCACCCGGACGCTGGGACAGTTCAAGGACGGCCTGCTGAACGTCCTGGTCGCGACCAACGTCGCCGCCCGCGGCATCCACATCGAGGACCTCGACCTCGTGGTCAACGTGGACCCGCCGGCCGACAGCAAGGACTACCTGCACCGGGGCGGCCGCACCGCGCGCGCCGGCGAGTCCGGCAAGGTCGTCACCCTGGTCACCCCCAACCAGCGGCGCGACATCGTCCGGCTGATGGCCGACGCCAAGATCCGGCCGACCATCACCCAGGTCCGCTCCGGCGAGGCCGCGCTGAGCCGCATCACCGGCGCGAAGGCCCCCTCCGGCGTACCGCTGGCCGGCGCCGCGGCCACCGACGCCAAGGGCCGGCCTTCGGGCTCGGACCTGGGCTTCCGCGGGATCGGCACCCGGCCCGGGCGGCCCGGCAAGGGCAAGGAGTCCCGCAAGACCATCGAGGCCCGGCAGGCCGCCGAGGCCCGCGCGGCGGCGCGGGTGCGGCGCGGCACGAAGTAGCGCGCGGCAGCAGGACGGGAGGGCCGGGACCGCGGTGCGGTCCCGGCCCTCCCCTGCGTTCCGTGGGTCCCGCGCGTGCCGTGCGGACCGTCAAACGGGACCCGCCGGGCGGGTCACGAGCTCATCGCGGCCCGCCTCAGCAGTCGCTGCGCCGCCGCGTTGCGGACCCGGCGGGTCCGGGCGCCCGCGGCGAGCAGCCGTAGGGCCTCGTCCCCGTGCAGGGACTGGGCCGCCGTGCGCTGACACCAGTCGGAGGCCGCGAGGAGCTCCCCCGCGGACCAGGGCTCGCCCTGCGTGACGGCCTTCAGCAGGGTCCACTCGCGCAGCCGGCGGCCCGCGAAGGTACGGCCGCCGAGGGCGGCCCCGACGGACTGCGCCCAGGCCGGGAAGGCCGCGTCGGTCAGCAGCCCGGCCGCCCGCCGGTCGAGGTGCGTGACCACCGCGCTCTCCGCCATCACCAGGTCCGGGTCGCGCAGGACGGCGGCCACGGCCTCGGCCTCCCCGGGCTGACCGGAGACGGCTGCCAGGGACTCCAGGTGCCGGGCGTAACGCCAGTGCTCGGACGGCCCGTTCGCCGCCACCGCGCCGGTCGTCCCCTCGGCACGGCGCTCCGGGCCGCCTGGGCGTATCTGGTACTCGCTTCTCCCCATGCGGTCATTCCACACGACACCGGTGAACGACGAGTTGTCAGGGTGGCATCAAGCCCCTGTGGGACGGTACGGACGGGGTCACCGGAGCCAGTCGTCCCGCATCTGCGCAGGTCACAGGACTGTTACGTGATCTCGGTCCGGCTTGTGCCGCATCGGTGACGCCCTGTGAGATGGGCTGAGTCAAAAGCATGGGCGGGGGCCTGACATGACGGAACCGGCGGATTTCATCACGCGACTGCGCGCGGACGGACAAGACCAGGCACGGGTACAGGAGCAGGGACGGGGCCGGGACCAGGTCCGGGTCCAGGGCCGTGACCAGGACCAGGACCGGAATCAGGACCGGCATCAGGACCGGCATCAGGACCGCGAGGCGGCCTTCCACGCCGACCAGCGCCGACGGCGCGTCAGACGCCTGTCCGTCGGAGCCGTCGCCGCCCTGGCGCTCGCCGGTGTCACCGCGTGGCTGGTGACCGCCCCACAGGGGCGGCCCGAGGGCGAGCCCTACGCCGCCACGCTGGACGAGAAGGCATGGCCCGACACGTGGCCGGCCACGACGGGCCTGCCGCTGCGCGGCTCGCCCGCCCGGACCTGGGCGACCGAGAAGGAGGAGCTCCCGCTGCCCGCGGCCACCGCGGTCGGTTCGATCCCGAAGGAGAAGGTCGCCGACGGACTGCGCCGGGCCCGGGAGTTCCTGGTCGCGGCCAATCTGGATCCGGAGGTGCTCCAGGGCGCGTGGCCCGCCGAGGCCATGGAGCTGCTCGATCCGCTGCAGCCCGCCCGCGCCGAGCTGACGGAGCACCTGCGCGAACCGGGTCTCCCGGACGCCGACCCCACCGAGCTGTTCACCCGCTTCGACCCCGCCCGGCTCACTCCGGCCCTGGGCGGCATCAGGGTGCGCGGCCGGATGGCCTTCGAGGCCGGCGGGGCTCCGGGACAGATCAGGATCCGCGCCGACTACACCTTCGTCTACGCCGTGCGGCGCGTGGCCCCGCACCCGGAGCCGGGGCCCGTGCCGGGCACGGAGGAGGTGGCGCGGGTGGTCGTACGCAGGCAGCTCGTGCTGCTCTACGCCGTGTCCGACTCCCCCGGCGTGACGGCCGGGAAGCTGACTCCGGCCGGGTACCGCCGGCAGCTCGGCAACCACGACTGCGGCACCGTCGACGGCTACGTCCACCCCTACTTCTCCAGGGAGGCGGCCGCCTCCGAGCGGCGGTGGCCGGTGGTCGACCCGTACGACGACAGCAAGGACATCCCCGACGGGCGGCCGAGCTGCACCGTCCCGTCACGCACCTGACCTCGCTGACCCCACCAGCCCCGCTCACCCCACGGGCACTGCCCCGCGCTCAGCCCCCGTGGCTCTCGTATCCGCCGGAGCCCTGGTCGTTCGCGTGCCCTTGCTCCGGGAGCGGGGCGCCGGTCTCCAGGAGGGTCTTGAGGCTGGACGCGAGCATCGGCCAGGCGCGCCCGCACATGCCGATGAGGGTGCCGCCCGGTTCGAAGCCCTCGTGGAGGATGGTGAGTCGGGCGAGCGTGTCACCGACCGGCTCGATCTCGTACGTCACCTTCGTGCGCCGCTCGCGGGCCAGCTCGGCGCGCAGCTCCTCGCCGATGCCCACGGAGGCGGCCCACTGCGGGGTGAAGGTGTGCCAGGTGTAGGAGAGCAGCCGCTCCGGTACGCACTCCAGCACCACCTGCTCCGGATCGCTCGTCCGCGCCCCGCGCTCCACCCAGTCCATTTTCGAGCCCACCCGCCAGTCGGTCTCGAAGTCGAGCCCCCAGTAGCGGCGGGTGAACGCGGGCTCGGTCAGGGCCTGCCACACGCGCGCGGGATCGGCCTGGACGTAGACGGTGTAGGTGATCGCAGTCTCGCTCATCCCCTCATGCTGCGGGACCGGGGCCCGCGGACCGGGGATTGAGCCGCTCCGCTCTCACCAGTGGCAGCCCTCCGCCGGGAGTTCCGTCGGCGGGGTGCGGGGCGGCGACGGGAGGGAGAGGTGCGCGCGGGCGGTGTGGACGGCAGCGAGTTCCTCGTGCCCGGCCGGGCCCCAGTCGCTGAGTTCCCGGACCTGTTCGGGGGTGGCCAGCAGTCGCGCGTACGCCGGGTCCGGGCCCGGGGGCAGCGCCGTGAGCCGGGCCGCGGTCCGCGGGTGGGCGCCCTGGTCGGCGTACCGGTACCCGAGCGGGAGCGCGCCCGCGGTGCGGCCCGCCGTCGGGGGCGGGAGGTGGGCGGCACCGGTGGCGCGGGCGATGAGCAGCAGCACGCGCCCGTCGGGGGCGAAGAGCCAGCCGGCGGGGTCCCGTGGTGTCAGGTGCGCGGGGGCGGGGCCCGGGTGCCAGGTGCCGTGCAGGGGGACGCGGCGGCTGCGCAGGACGCCGAGCCGGTCCAGGGCGGTGGGGGTGGTGGGACGGCCGTCCTCCAGCAGCGCGGCGCCTCCTCCGTTGATCCGGGCCCGCAGGGCGGACAGGGCGCGGCGGGCGTCGCCCGCGTCCATCAGGGCGGGCAGTTCGGCCGGCTCGGCGAAGTGGATGCCGGTGATCTCCTGCGCGGGGAGGCGGACGGAGTCGATGCGCTCCCGGCTCCAGGTACCGCCGTCGAAGACGTGCAGGATCTCGCCGGGGAACCCCATCCCGGGCGGCATGCCGGGCGCGTCGGCCGGGATCCAGTCGACGGCGAGGCCGCGCGGGTAGCGGCCCTCGACGCCGAGCTCCTCGTACACCTCGCGGGCGGCCGCCGCGGCCGGCGCCTCGCCGGCGTCCACGGCTCCGCCGGGCAGCAGCCGGTCGGGGCGGTAGTCGACGCTCTGGACCAGGACGCGCCCGTCGCCGTCGGTGACGAGGACGACGGCGCCGGTCCAGAGGGTGGCGCGGGAGGCCCCGTACTCCTCCGGGGTCATCCACGTGCCCGGACGCGCGGCGGGGGCGGCGCCTTCGGCCCGGGCTCCGGGTTCCGCCCGTACCCCGGGTGCGGCCGGGGCGGCGCCCGTGTCCTGCGTCACGTCCTCGTCGGTCAGCTGCGGCATCGGACTCCATTCACCGTAGGGGCACCGCGGGGGCGCCGTGCGGCCCCGTCGCGCGGGCATCGCGGCCACCGCGCGGGCCTCGCCGGGACGTTCCGCACGGGTGGACCCGCCGGCTGTGCAACAGCGCGGACGGCCCCCGGGTTACGGAGATCAACACATTCCCCTTTGCCACCCCTATACCTCCTTATTACCTGGTTACACGGATCTTGCTACGTTCCCGGGGCGAACTGGCGGCATGAAAACCGCCGGTCCGACCACGTCACCGGCCCGAGGAGAGACCGACACATGCGACGCGCACCCCGTACGGGCACCCCGGCGGCCACCGGCAAGCGGTGGACCGTCCCGGGCGTGGCCGGTGTGGCCGGCGGCGTCGCGGTCCTCGGCTTCGGTGGGCTGTACGCCGCGGGCCTGCTGCTGGCGGGCGACGACATAGCCGCCGGCACGAAGGTGCGCGGCGTCGACATAGGCGGGATGAGCCGCGCCGAGGCCCGGCAGACCCTGAACCGTGCGCTCGGCCCGTCCGCCGCGGCCCCGGTGGCCCTGAAGATCGGGGAGCGGACCGAGCAGGCCCAGCCGGCCACGCTCGGCCTGTCCCTGGACACCGGCGCCACCGCCGACCGGGCGGCCCGCTCCGGTTCCGACCCCGTCAGCGTGATCGGCCGGCTGTTCTCCTCCGGTGATCCCGCGGTGGAGCCCGTGGTCCGGCTCGACGAGAAGGCGGCCCGCTCCGCCCTGGACGGGCTCGGCGCGAAGACCCGTCAGGAGGCCAAGGAGGGCTCGGTCTCCTTCGAGAAGGGCAAGGCCAAGGCGGTGGCCCCGGTCACCGGTACCGAGCTCGACGTCGACGGTTCCCTCGGCGTGCTCCGCTCGTCCTACACCCGGCCGGCGGACGGACAGCCCGTCGTGCTGCCCGTACGGACCACGGAGCCCCGCATCGGGCAGCAGGAGACGGAGCGGGCGCTGAAGGAGTTCGCCGAACCCGCGGTGTCCGCGCCCGTCACCCTGACCGTGCAGGGCAAGCGCATACCCGTCGGCCCTGCCGTCCTCGCCAAGCACCTCACCCTCAAGGACGACGGTCAGGGCCGCCTCGCGCCGGGCCTCGACGCCAAGGCCCTGCTCGCCGACCCGGAGCTGGCCGGTCCGCTGCGGCAGGCCACCGCGGGACCCGTCGAGGCGAAGCTGCGTACCGATTCCGCCGGCGCGGTCTCCGTCGCCGAGGAGGGCCGGGCCGGCCGCCGGGTCGCCGAGGAGGGCCTGTCCGCAGCCGTACTGCCCCTGCTGACGCGGGCGGGCGCGGCGGAGCGTACCGGCGAGGTCGCCACGGAGGAGGTCCGGCCGAAGCTCACCAAGGACACGATCGGGCAGCTGGGCATCAAGGAGGAGGTGTCCTCCTTCACGGTCGACTTCGAGAAGGCCCCGTACCGGACGACGAACATCGGGCGGGCCGCCGAGCTGATCAACGGCTCGCTCGTGCTGCCCGACGAGACGTGGAGCTTCAACCGCCGCGTCGGCGAACGCACGAAGGAGAACGGTTTCGTCGACGGCCTGATCATCAACAACGGCCAGTACGAGAAGGCCTCCGGCGGCGGCGTTTCGGCCGTGGCCACCACGGTCTTCAACGCGATGTTCTTCTCCGGCATCAAGCCCGTCGAGTACGGTGCGCACTCCTTCTACATCGAGCGCTACCCGGAGGGCCGCGAGGCCACCGTGGCGTGGGGCAGCCTGGACCTGCGCTTCGCCAACGACTCGGGCAAGGCCCTCTACATCCAGGCCGAGGCGACCGACACGTCGGTCACCATCACCTTCCTGGGGACGAAGCAGTACGACGAGATCCGCGCGGCCAAGGGCCCGCGGACGAACGTCAAGCCGCCCGCCACCCGCACGGACACCGGCCCGAAGTGCGAGCCGCAGTCCCCGCTGGAGGGCTTCGACGTCGCCGTCGACCGGGTGTTCGTGAAGGGCGGCCAAGAGGTCAAGCGGGAGACGATGAAGACCCGTTACACGCCGAGGGACAGCGTGACCTGCGGCTGAGGCCCGCTGTCGGGGAGTCGGGACCACCCGTGCGGGTGAGCGCGTGCGGGTGAGCGGGCGCCCGTCGGGCAGGGTGGGCGGATGGAGTCGCGCCGGGGACCGTGGATGCCCCTGATCATTGTCGCGCTGGCCGTCGCGGCCGGGTGTGTGACCGGATGTGTGACCGTGGGTCCGGCCGGGCCGGGGGCCGTTCCGGCGCCCGGGATCGGAGCACGGCCCGCGCCGACGGAGGTCCGGACGGGCCTGCCGGGACCGGCGGCCGAGGCCTGGCCGCTGGGGGCGCTGCCGGAGGTCGCGCAGGATGCGGGCCCGGACGCGGACGCGGATGCGGAGGGCGGCGCCTCGGCTCCCGTGCCGGGGGCGGCGGTTGCTCCGCGGCCGGCCGTGCCCGCGGCGCCCGCCGCCCGGGCGCGGAGCCGGGTGAAGCCCGCCGCCCCGCGGCGCCGGCCGGAGCGGCCCCGGCGGGTCGCGCCGAAGAAGCCCGCGGCGCCCGCCGCGAAGCCCCGGGGCAGCCGGCCCGCGCCGAACCGTACGTACGACATGGCGCCGCTGTGCGCGGCGGCCCGGGGGACGGTGGACCCGGCCATCGTCGCGCTGTGCCGCTGACGGCGGTCTCACCGGGCGCGCCGTCACTGGCCGGGCTGCCCTTGACCGTTCTGCGACGGACCGTTCTGCCACGGACCGCGCCGTCACTGGCGGCGGCGTCACTGACGGCACCGTCACTGACGGCACCGTCACTGGCGGCGGCGTCACTGACGGCACCGTCGCTGACGGCACCGTCGCTGACCTCGCCATCACTGACCGCGTGGCGCTGCCGGGTGCGGGAGGCGGGATTCGCTTGGATGGGCCCGGCGGACCCCGACCGGGGCCCCTCCAGCCTCCACCTCCAGGAGTGGCCATGGCCAAGATCGCTCTCTTCGGCGCGACCGGCATGATCGGATCCCGGGTGCTGCACGAAGCACTCGGCCGCGGACACGAGGTCACGGCCGTCGTACGCGATCCCGCGCACTTCGCCGAGTCCGAAGTCAGTTCCGCGGACGTCGCCGTCGTACGCGGCGACGTCCTCGACCCCGCGTCCGTGAGCCGGGCGGCGGCCGGGCAGGACGTGGTGGTCAGCGCGTACGGTCCGGGCTCCGGGGATCCCGGCACGCTCGTCGGCGCGGCGAAGGCACTGATCGGCGGCGTACAGGCCCTCGGCGAGGACGGGCCCCGGCCGCGCGTGGTCACCGTCGGCGGGGCGGGCTCCCTGCGCACCCCCGGCGGGCCGATGGTCTGGGACCAGGCGGGGATCCCGGCGCCGGTGCTCGCCGTCATGCACGCCCACGGGGACGCCCTCGACTTCCTGCGGACCGTTCCGGTGGACGAAGTCCACTGGACCAACCTCAGCCCGGCCGCCACGATCGAGCCGGGCACCCGGACGGGCACCTACCGGCTGGGGGCCGACGAGCTGGTCGTGGACGATCACGGGAGCAGCCAGATCTCCGTGGAGGACTTCGCGGTGGCGCTGCTGGACGAGATCGAGCGCGACGCGCACGCGGGCAAGCGGTTCACCATCGGGTACTGAGCCGCCGATATTCGCTGGTCCGGGCGGGTGCCGCCTCCCTAGAGTGACCGGGGCACCAGCCTCGGCCCGCAGGGAGCGGATCATGCGTACGCACTACCCCCGGACCCCGCACCTGCCCTGGTCTCCGGGTGCCACGTCCGACGATGTGCGGACCACCGGACCCAGCATGCTGGCCGGGCTCGCCGGGCGCGAGGTCGTGGTCACCGAGAAGCTCGACGGCGAGAACACCACCCTGTACGCCGACGGCCTGCACGCACGCTCGCTCGACTCGGGCCACCATCCGTCGCGGGCCTGGGTGAAGGGCCTGCAGAGCCGTATCGGCCCGGGGATCCCGGCCGGTTGGCGGGTGTGCGGGGAGAACGTCTACGCCCGGCACTCGCTCGCGTACGAGGAACTCGACGCGTGGTTCTACGGGTTCTCGGTGTGGGACGGCGACCGTTGCCTGGACTGGGACCGGACGGTGCTCTTCCTGCGCGGTCTCGGCGTCCCGGGACCGCGTGTCCTGTGGCGCGGGGTCTTCGACGAGCGGGCCCTGCGCCGGCTCCGGCTCGACACGGCGCGGCAGGAGGGGTACGTCGTCCGCACCGCGGCCGGCTTCGACCGGGCCGACTTCGGGCGGTGCGTGGCCAAATGGGTGCGGGGCGGGCACGTGCAGACGGACACGCACTGGATGTACGCCCAGGTCGTGCCGAACGGGCTCGGTCCGGCGGCCGCCCTCTGGGACGCCCGGTCGGGCGCGGATCCCGATGCGGCCGGGCTGCTCCGCACGGTGTTCGCGGACACGGCGGTCGAGGCGGCGGGAGTCGGGGAGCTGGTCGCCGAAGTGGCGGACCGCATCGACGGGCTGAGCGTGCGCAGGTCCGGCGAGGAGCGGCTGGCCGGGATCCTGGCTGCGGCCCTGCACGGCGTACCGCGGGCCGTGCTCGCGTCGCGGCTGGCGGCGGGGCCGCTCGGGATGGCCACCGCACGGCGGGTCGCGGACCTGGTCGGGCTCTACCCGGCGCTGCGCAAGCCCTTCCCCTACCCGGACACGGAACGGCGGGCGGGGCTCGTACGGATGGCGGAGGCGGCCGATCTGGGCGTACTGCACGCGCTGGCCGGGGCGCTCCCCGGAGCCGGTGCGGACGGCGGGCGGGGCGACGGGGCCGGCGCGTGCGTCGAGTGGTCCGCACTGCACGCCGAGGAGGCGGGGCTGCTCGGACCCGCACCCCTGGAGCCCCTGCGGGACGGGCTGCGCGAGGCCCTCGCCGGAGCCGGCACAGGTGACGGGGACGGGGACGGAGACGGACGCGGCGGCGGGATCCGCGGTGACGCCGCCGACCGGTGCTGGGCCGAAGCGCGCCATGCCTACGGGCAGGGCAAGCTGACCGGCGCCGAGGAGGCCGTCGCGGCGACCTGGCGGTGGCGGGACGGCGCTTCCTTCCCCCGGCTCGTGCAGCTCTGCGGACCCTCGGGCAGCGGGAAGAGCACCTACGCCCGGAACCTGCCCGGGGTGGAGGCGTACATCAGCCTCGACGACCTGCGCGGCGCCCGGGGTTCCCGCGCGGACCAGCGGGACAACGCGGACGTGCTCCGCGAGGGCCTCGACCGGCTGGACTCCGCACTGGCCTCGGCCGCGCGACGAGGGGGCACGGTGGTGTGGGACGCGACCTCCCTCACGGCCCAGCAGCGCGGGCTGGCCGGGGCGGTCGCCCGGCGGCGTGACGCCCTCGTCACGCACGCCGTGCTGCTGGTCGGGGAGGCGGAGCTGACGCGCCGCAACTCCACGCGCGCGCACCCGGTGCCGGAGCAGGTGCTGACCGCGCAGCTGCGCCGGTTCGCTCCGCCGTATCCCGGTGAGGCGCACCGCACGTGGTACATCGGGGCGGACGGAACCGTCGAGGACACGGCGGGCACGATCGGTGCGCCGCCTTCCCCTACGACGGCCCTTGCGGCGGCGCGTACGACTGCCCGTACGGCGACCCCTACGACTGCCCGCACGGCGGCCCGTACGGCGAGCCGCGAGGAGGGCTGATGCGTACCAGCGAGGAGCTCTACCACCAGGTCCGCTGGGACCCCCGTTTCGATCCCGCCCGGTTCACGCTGGGACTGCTGCAGCGCGGAGCCGCGCCGAAGCGGGTCCCCCTGCCCTCCTTCGTGCCCGGGGGCGACATCCCCTGGCACCGGGTGCTGTTCGTGGAGGCCGACGGCGAGCTGGTGTGGGACCGGGCGACGGGCGTCGACATCATCGACAGCACCGTGGCCGGACGGGTCCGCGACCCGAGGCTGCTGCGGGCGCCGTTCTTCACGGCGCGAACCCCGTACGCGTGGGACGCGTCCGGCGGCGGCGCGTGGCGGGCCGCGCCCGAGGCCGCGACCGGCACTCAACGCCCTTCTCAGATACGCCTGTTGACGTGGAACACGCTCTGGGACCGGTACGACGCCCCGCGCATCGCCACCGCACGGCGCAGGCCGCTGCTGCTGGCCGACCTGGCGAAGGCCGACGCCGATGTGATCGCGCTCCAGGAGGTGGAGCGCGAACTGCTCGGCATGCTGCTCGCCGAGCCGTGGGTCCAGGCCGGCTACACGGTCGCCGCGGACCCGGGCGGCCGGGACGTGGCGGAGAGCGGGCTGCTGGTGCTGAGCCGACTTCCGGTGCGGGAGGCGGGCGTTCACGTACTGGGTCCGCACAAGGCGGTCGTCGCCGTGACCGTGGACACCGCGGGCGGACCCCTGGTGGTCGCCGCCACGCATCTCACGAGCGACCACACGGAGCGGGGCGAGGACCGGCGCACGGCCGAACTGGCCCGGCTTTCGGAAGGGTTGGCCGGCATCGAGGCGGCCGACGTCGTCCTGCTCGGCGACTTCAACGACGGCCGGTCGGGAGCCGAGGGGCCGGCGGCGGCACTGGGACTCCGGGACGCGTGGACCGAGGTGCACGGGCCGCAGGACGGGACCGCGACCTTCGACCCCGTCGCCAATCCGCTCGCGGCCGTGGGGTCGTTGACGGGACGGGCCGCTCGGCTGGACCGGATCCTGCTGCGGTCGGCGGGGGTTCGCGTGGCGGAGGCCGCGCTGCGCGGTGACTCCCCGGCAGCGGACGGACTGTTCATCTCCGACCACTACGGGGTCGAGGCCACCCTGGACCTCGACCCGGCTGCCGACGGGGGCGACGGCGGCGTGGGGTCCGGGCGCGCGGTACTGGACGTCCAGGCCACCGCGCGGACGGCGGTGGCCTGGCTGGCGCCGGCGGACGAGGCCGTGGAGGCGGTGCGGCGCGCACACGACCCGCAGGCGGAGCGCTGGCCCGCGCACGTGAACCTGCTCTTCGGCTTCGTACCGGAGTCCTCCTTCGAGGCGGCGCTGCCCCTGCTCGCCGAAGCGGCCGCGGAAACGGCGGCGTTCACGGCGCGCCTGGAGGGCGTGTACGGCTTCGGCCCGACCGTGTGGCTGGACCCGGCCGCGGCCGGTGACGCGCCGTGGCAGGAGCTCCGGCGGGCCCTGGCGGCCCGCTTCCCCGGCTGCCCGGGCCGGGCCGAGGGGTTCACGCCCCACCTGACGCTGGGACGCAGCCCCGATCCCCGGCGCGCGGAACGCGAGTTCGCGGCCCGCCTCGGCGCCGGCCGCTCGGCCCGCGTGGCCTCCCTCGCCGTACTGTCGCGGCGCGGGGACGGCCCGATGGAGATCCGTGCCACGGTAGAACTCGGCACCGGAAAGACCCACTGGACCCCCGAACCGGCCCCCGGGGCCGAGGCCGGGACCGGTTCCGAGGCCGGAGCAGGAGCCGGAGCACGAGCCGGAGCCGGAGCCGGAGCACGAGTTGGATCCGGATCCGGTACGGAGTCCGCATCGGAGGCCGACGCCGCGGCCCTCACCGCGCGGATCGCCGGGGCGCTCCCCGAAGGGGCCGTGTACGTGGCCGGCTCGCGCCGGATGGGGTGTGCGGTGCCGGGCTCCGATCTGGACCTGGTCGTGTCCCTGCCCGGCGCCGTCGACTTGGCGGGAGTGCGGGCGCGGGTCGCGTCGGCCCTCCCCGAGGCGGAGCGGCTGCGCGCGGTGACCGGCGCCCGGGTACCGGGCCTGCGGCTCGGCGTCGCCGGGCTGGACGTGGACCTCGTGGTGGTCGCCACCGGGGCGGTGCCGCCGGACCGGGCCGTCGCCCGGCGGGCGGAGCTGGGCGAGGCCGCGGCGGTGGCGCTGAGTGCGGTGAGCGACGCCGAGGCGGTACGGGACTTCGCGGGCCCGGAGCACGCGGCGTTCGCCCGGCTGGCGCGCGAGGTCAAGTCCTGGGCCCGGTCGCGTGGTCTGGACTCGGCGCCCTTCGGCGGCCTGCCGGGACTGGCCTGGTCGGTGCTGTCCGCCCACACGGTCCCCTCCGCCCCCGACCTCTCCCCCGGCCCCCTCCTCCGCACCTTCTTCGCCACCTGGGCCGCCTGGGACTGGCGCACCCCCGTGAGCCTGGCCCCGGCGCAGCGGGAGGAAGGCCCTGGCGGCGAGGACCCCGTCACCGTGCTGACCCCCTCCGCCCCGGTCCGTAGCTGCACCGCCCAAGTCACCCCAGCGATCGCCGACTTGCTGACGCGGGAGCTGTTCGCCACGTGGGAGGCGCTGGAGTCGAGCCCCACCGCGCGGCCCGCCGCCGCCGCCGCGCCCCCGCACCGCCGGCACGCCGCCTGGGCCGTGGTCACCGTGACGGGTTCCCGGCCCCGCGACTTCGAGGACAGCCTGGGCCGCACCCGCGGCCGGCTGCGCGCCCTGCTCGGCGCCCTCGCGGAGACGGGGTGCGCGGACGCCCACGCCTGGCCCCGGCCCTTCGAGCGGACCCCGAGCCTGGCCCGCTTCGCGATCGGCCTCGGCCACACGCCGCCGGACGCGAACACCCTGGCGGCCCTGGCCGCACCCTGGTCGGCGACGCTCCCCGGCACCCAGGTGACCTGGGCGGAGTGCGGCACCGTCCCCGACCTTCCCTGACGACAACTAACGAACGCATGGCGGCTCGGCGCGGCCCATCCGGGCCCATTCTCCGAACGTGTCGAAGTTCCCGCCCGAGCGCTCCGCCCCGCCGTAGCGGGCACGGCGAGACGGAGCGGTCAGAGCCTCAGTAGAGTCGGGCAAAGTTTTTTCGTCAATACTTTTCACAAGGATTGAAGAAACTCCAAGTTCACAGGCCTGATGCGTGTTTGACACGTCATTTGATCTTCAGTTCATGAACGCTCAAACCCTTGACGGCCCCGGCGCCGGGCAGTTCACTCACGCTTCGATCCCCCCGGATCCACAACGTCAGGAGTAGCCCCGCATGCCCCTCCTCTCCGCCCACCCACCCCACCCGGCGGCGCGCCGCGTCTCGCGGCCGTCCCGGCTGACCGTGGCCTCCCTCGCGGCCGCCCTGGTCGCGGCCCTCCTCGTGCTCCTGCCGGGCACCGCGGCGACCGCCGCGCCCACGCTCCTCTCCCAGGGCAAGCCCGCCACCGCCTCCTCCTCCGAGGGCGCCGGCACCCCCGCCTCCGCGGCCGTCGACGGCAACAATGGGACCCGCTGGTCGAGCCAGTTCGCCGATCCGCAGTGGATACAGGTCGACCTCGGCGCGGCCGCCCAGCTGAGCCAGGTCGTCCTGCGCTGGGAGACCGCCGCCGCGAAGGCGTACCGCGTCGAGCTGTCCACGGACGGCGCCAACTGGTCCACGGCCTACTCCACGACCAACGGCACGGGCGGCGTGCAGACCCACGACATCACCGGCACCGCCCGCTACGTCCGCGTCCACGGCACCCAGCGGACCACCGGATACGGCTACTCCCTCTGGGAGTTCCAGGTCTACGGAACCACCGGGGGCACCGGCCCGCAGCTGCCCGGCGGCGGCGACCTCGGCCCCAACGTGATCGTCTTCGACCCGTCCACGCCGAACATCCAGGCCAAGCTGGACGAGGTCTTCGCCCAGCAGGAGTCGGCGCAGTTCGGCTCCGGGCGCTACCAGTTCCTCTTCAAGCCGGGCACCTACAACGGCCTCAACGCCCAGATCGGCTTCTACACCTCGATCTCCGGCCTCGGGCTGAGCCCGGACGACACCACCATCAACGGCGACGTGACCGTGGACGCGGGCTGGTTCGGCGGCAACGCCACGCAGAACTTCTGGCGTTCGGCCGAGAACCTCGCGCTCAACCCGGTCAACGGCACCGACCGCTGGGCCGTCTCCCAGGCCGCGCCGTTCCGCCGGATGCACGTCAAGGGCGGCCTCAACCTCGCCCCGTCCGGCTATGGTTGGTCCTCGGGCGGCTTCATCGCCGACTCGAAGATCGACGGCCAGGTCGGCAACTACTCGCAGCAGCAGTGGTACACCCGTGACAGCTCCATCGGCGGCTGGTCCAACGGCGTCTGGAACCAGGTCTTCTCCGGCACCCAGGGCGCGCCCGCGCAGAGCTTCCCGGAGCCGCGCTACACCACCCTCGACACCACCCCGGTCTCCCGAGAGAAGCCGTTCCTCCACCTGGACGGCTCCGAGTACAAGGTGTTCGTCCCGGCCAAGCGCACCAACGCCCGCGGCACTTCCTGGGGCAACGGCGCGCCGCAGGGCTCTTCGATCCCGCTGAGCCAGTTCTACGTGGTCAAGCCCGGCACCAGCGCCGCGACGATGAACCAGGCCCTGACCCAGGGCCTGCACCTGCTCTTCACCCCGGGCGTCTACCACGTCGACCAGACCCTCCAGGTCAACCGTGCGGACACGGTCGTCCTGGGCCTCGGCCTCGCCACCATCATCCCGGACAACGGGGTGACGGCGATGAAGGTCGGCGACGTCGACGGGGTCAAGCTCGCCGGTTTCCTGGTCGACGCGGGGCAGGTCAACTCGCCCACTCTGCTGGAGGTCGGCCCGGCCGGCACCACCACGGACCACGCGGCGAACCCGACCACCGTCCAGGACGTGTTCATCCGCGTCGGCGGCGCGGGCGCGGGCAAGGCCACGGTCGGCATGGTGATCAACAACCACGACACGATCGTCGACCACACCTGGATCTGGCGCGCCGACCACGGCGACGGCGTGGGCTGGGAGACCAACCGCTCCGACTACGGGTTCCGGGTCAACGGCGACGACGTGCTGGCCACCGGCCTGTTCGTCGAGCACTTCAACAAGTACGACGTGGAGTGGAACGGCGAGCGCGGCCGCACCATCTTCTTCCAGAACGAGAAGGCGTACGACGCCCCCAACCAGGCCGCGATCCAGAACGGTTCGGTCAAGGGATACGCCGCCTACAAGGTCGCGGACTCGGTCAACACCCACGAGGGCTGGGGCCTGGGCAGCTACTGCTACTACAACGTCGATCCGACGATCCGTCAGGACCACGGCTTCCAGGTGCCGGTGAAGCCCGGCGTGAAGTTCCACGACATCCTCGTGGTCTCGCTCGGCGGCAACGGCCAGTACGAGCACGTCATCAACAACACGGGCCCGCCGACCTCGGGCACCTCGACCATCCCCTCCACCGTCGTCTCCTTCCCCTGATCAACCCCTGACGCCCGGCACGCGGGGCGGCCACCGGCCGCCCCGCGTTTTCCGGGGCAACCGAGAGAGCGCTCTCCCAACCCCGCGCCCCCTCTCCCCCCTCCCCTCCATCCAAAAGAGGAGCTGAACGAACGATGCATCTCCGACCGCGGACCCTGTCCGCCCTCCTGGTCTCGGCGGCCATCGCCGTGACCGCGGCCGCCGGACTCGGCGCCACCACGCTCACCGCACAGGCCTCGCCCGATTCCGGGGCCGTCCACATGAACATGGACCACTCCGCCGTGGCGGCGGTCGCCGGGGGCGACGACCCCGACGGCGACGGCTACATCCCGGCCGTTCCGCAGGTCACCGGCGTGACCCCGTCCTGGAACAACCCGCCGGACCGCTACTTCCACGAGTTCCAGGCCAACTGCTCGGTCACCAAGACCGCACCCGACGACCCGATCGTGTACGCGGGCCGGCCCGGCGCCTCGCACGACCACACCTTCATGGGCAACACCGGTACGGACGGCAACAGCACCACCGCCTCCCTGAGCGCCGGCAGCACGGCCTGCACCGCACTGGGCGACCTGTCCGGCTACTGGATGCCGACGCTCCTCAACGGCAGCCAGAAGATCCTGCCCGCCGGCCCCCAGGTCATCTACTACAAGACCGGGGTCACCGACTACACGAGCGTGCGCCCCTTCCCCAAGGGCCTGCGCTTCCTCGTCGGCAGCCCGACGCAGACCGCGGCCGAGTTCCGCGCCCACAAGGGCTGGGTCGAGGGCTGGGAGTGCGGTGACAGCTTCAAGAACACCGAGTTCCCGGCCAACTGCCCCGCCGGAACCCAGCTCAACATCCGCATGCAGTCGCCCAGTTGCTGGGACGGCAAGAACCTCGACGTCCCGGACCACAAGGCGCACATGGCCTACCCGGTGACGAAGCCCGGCAACAACGACAACGTCTGCCCCACCTCGCACCCGGTCGCGGTCCCGATGGTCGAGTTCAAGATGGCCTTCCCGGTCAGCGGGGACATGTCCCAGGTCAGGCTGTCCAGCGGGTCCGGCCACTCCTTCCACTACGACTTCTTCAACGCGTGGGACGAGCGCACCCTGAACGCCATGGTCGAGCACTGCATCAAGGGCGGGCTGCAGTGCAACAACCGCGGCTACGACCAGTTCCACCCGGAGGCCGGCACCGTGCTGGGCCCCGACGGCCGCCTCCCGTAGGGGCGCCTGCTCCAGGGGCTCCAGGCGGATCCGGGGGCAACGGGGCACCGGCTACGGCTACTCCCCGCTCCGCTTCGGCGTCTACGCCTGATCCCCGGCACGACGCTCCCGTACGCTCCGCGCGCCGCCCGAAACCAACCCGGGCGGCGCGCGGTCGCACATTCGGAAGCCCAGCGGCGCCTACGACACGCGCGATGACTGCGCGGCACCTGCGCTGCCGGGGTCAGACCTCCAGGACGATCTTCCCGGCGGCGTGTCCCTCCCGGCTGAGTTCGAAGGCGGCGGCCAGTTCCGCGAGCGGGAAGGTCTCGGCGACGGTGACGGTGAGCTGCCCGGCGTCGGCCAGCCGGCCCAGCTCGGCGAGGTCGGCGCCGGCGGGCCGTACCCACATCCACTGGCCGCCGGCGCCGAGCACGGTGTGGTCGGCGATGGAGGCGTGCCGGCCGCCTTCGGCCAGTACCGCCAGGGTGGTGTCGAGGACTCCCCCGACGAAGTCGGCGACGACGGTGACCCCGTCGGGCGCGAGGGCGCGGACCCGCTCCGCGAGGCCGTCACCGTACTCGACGGGTTCGCAGCCCAGCTCGCGCAGCCGGTCGTGGTTGCGCGCGGAGGCGGTGCCGATGACGCGGGCCCCGAGCGCCCGGGCGATCTGCACGCCCAGGGACCCGACGCCGCCCGCGGCTCCGTGCACCAGGACGGTGTCCTCCTTGCCGGTGTCCAGGCGCGTCAGCAGCTGGTACGCGGTGAGGCCGGCCAGCGGCAGCCCCGCGGCCTGCTGCCAGGTCAGGGAGGCGGGCTTGGGCGCGAGGGCCCGTACGGGCACGGTGACGAACTCGGCGAAGGTTCCGCCGTGGACGTAGTCCTTGCGGGCGTAGGCGACGACCTCGTCGCCGGTGGTGAACTCGGGGGTGTCGATGCCCACGTACTCGACCGTCCCGGCCACGTCCCAGCCGGGGACGACGGGGTACACGACGTCCATCAGGCCGTCGAGACCGCCCGACATGATCTTCCAGTCGACGGGGTTGACGGAGGCGCACCGGACGCGGACGAGGACCTCGCCGGGTCCGACCTTGGGTACCGGGATCCGGGTCTCGGAGAGCACCTCCACTCCGCCGTACGTGTCGTACGTCATCGCCCGCATGGTGCCCTCTTGGTCCTCGGACATACCTCTCGCCTCTCCGTGAGCCGTTCACCTGCCCCCGCCCACCATCCCACCACGAAGAGCCGCGCCCACCCCGGGAGGAGGGCCGGGCGCGGCGCGGCGGCGCGGCTGCGCGCGAAGGGGTCGCGGTTCGGGCCCTTTCTGCGGGGCCGATTAATTCAGGGCGTGAATTAAGTGGCGGCGAAGGATCGCGCCCGGAGGTTCCGCACGGTATGTTGCGATCGATGTCAGGGGCGGAAGGAGTCATATGACAACGGGGCGCAGTGGACGTACGGTGCGGGACCTGCGAACGGGCAACCGCAGCGCCGTGCTGCAGCAGTTGTACTTCGGAGGGCCCCTGAGCCGGCAGGAACTGGGACCCGCGACCGGGCTGAGCTCGGGATCCGTCAGCAACGTGGTCGGCGAACTCGTGGCGGACGGACTGCTGGAGGAGGCCGGCGTCGTCGACTCGGACGGCGGCCGCCCGCGTACGCTGCTGCGCGTGGCGCCCGGCAGTGCGCACATGATCGGCATCGACGTCGGCGAAACCCGGGTCAGGGTCGAGCTGTTCGACCTGACCCTCACCGAACTGGCGCGCACCGAGCTGCCGTTGCAGCCGCGCGGCTGCTACGACGTCGGCCCGATCGTCGACCACGTACGGAGCGGGATCGCCACCGTCCTGGAGCGGGCCGGGGTCGGGGCGGACCGGCTCCTGGGGGTCGGCATCGGCGTACCCGGCATCGTCGAGCGCGACGCGCCGGGCGGAACCGTCGTCCACGGGCAGACCATCGGCTGGGACGCCGTCCCGCTGGAGGCGCTGCTGCGCGCGACGGGAGCCGTACCGCCCGAGGTCCCGTACATCATCGACAACGGGGCCCGCACGCTCGGCCAGGCGGAGATGTGGTTCGGCGCGGGACGCGGGGCCCGGGACGCGGTGGTCGTGCTCTTCGGCTCCGGCGTCGGAGCGAGCCTGATCACCGACGGCTCCCCGGACGGCGCCGGCACCGGGAGCGCGCCGCTGGAGTGGGGCCACCTCACGGTGCAGGTCCGCGGGCGGCGCTGCCGCTGCGGGGCGCTGGGCTGCCTGGAGGCGTACACGGGGGCGGAATCGCTCCTGGCGCGGTGGGCGGAGCGGGGCGGCGGGGACCCGGCGGCCGAGAACCCGGCGGCCGGGGACGCGATCGGCGGCGACGAGGAGGATGCCCTGGCCGCACTGCTGGCGGCGGCCGGCGGCGGGGACAAGGTCGCGCTGGACCTCCTCGAGGAGACCGCGGAGTACCTGGGTGCGGGCCTGTCGGACGTGATCAACCTCTTCCAGCCGGAGCGGATCCTGATCGGCGGCTGGGCGGGCCTGATGCTGGGCCCGCACATCCTCCCGGCGGTACGGGACCACGCGATGCGCTACTCACTGCGCCATCCGGCCGCCCGGGTCACCATCGACATGGGCTCCCTGGGCCCGGACGCGGTCACGGTGGGCGCGGCCACCCTCCCGCTGGCCGCCTTCTTCGCCACGGGCGGCCGGCGCACGCCGCCGGAGCCCGCGGCGGAGGCTCCGGGCTGGCAGACCTCGCTCCAGACCCGAGGCGGCTCACCGGCCGTCGGGGGGTAGCGGGCAAGGCGGAGGGGATACGGGGCGCTCAGCGCCCTTCCCCGGCGCTACTCTGACTGCCCCACCCGGCCGAAGAGCGGAGCGGAGCGCCCCATGATCCTCCCGAAGATCCGGGACCCCCGATTCGTGACGATCCGCCGGGGCGGGACCCTCACCGACCCGGACCATCACCTCCTCGCCCTGTGGGCGGCATCCTGCGCGGAACACGTGCTCGGCCTGTTCGAGTCGGCTCGACCCGAGGACCCGCGGCCGCGCCAGGCGATCGAGCACGCCCGCGCGTGGGTGCGCGGCGAGGTCACGATGACCGCATCACGCGCGGCGGGCGGCCATGCGATGGGCGCGGCCAGAGACCTGCGCGGGGCAGCCCGCCACGCGGCGTACGCCGCGGGCCAGGCCGGCGCCGTCGCCCACGTCGCAGCGCACGAACTCGGCGCGGCCGCCTACGCGATCAAGGCCGCACGCGCCGCAGCGCCGGAGGGCGAGGCCGAGGCGGCGGGACGCCGGGAGTGCCGGTGGCAGCGCGCCCAGCTCCCGGAGTCGATCCGCGAACTCGTCCTCGACGACCAGCGCCTGCGCAACGCCATCTGCTGGTCCGCCTTCGACTGCTGAGCGCCCTCCGCAGGGACACCACGATCCCGTTCCACCTCACGACCAGCGACACCTACACCGAGACGGCTCACACCTGACCGAGCCCGCCCTCCCCGGCCTCGCCGCACGCTGACGCCGGGGGGTACCGGTACCTGCCCCTGATCCTGATCCTGATCCTGCGACGACCCGGTCCAAGCACCCGTGACAGGGTGAACGAATGCCGACGACCCGCAAGCACGCCTCGCACCTCTCCCCCGTCCTCGCACCGTGGTCGGACACCACCCAGGCCCACGGCGATCTCCTTGCGTCGAAGGAACTTGTCTACGACCCCTGCGGGTTCACCTGCTCTCAGCCCGTCCCCGAAGCGGAGAGTGCCGAGTACGCCGCCCACGCGTTCACCCTGGACGGACTCGCCATCCGGTTCCGTGCCGCCAAGACGACCCCCACCAAGGCCGGCCAATTCGTCACCGTCTGGAAGAGGTCCCCGGCCGGGCCCATCGAGCCCTTCGCCGCGACGGACCCCATCGACCTGTTCGTCATCAGCAGTCGCGTCGATCACCACTTCGGCCAGTTCGTCTTCCCCATGGAGGCGCTCCTCCGGCACGGTGTCGTGTCGGCGGACGGCTCCGCCGGGAAACGGGGCTTCCGCGTCTACCCACCCTGGGTTCACGTCACCAACCGGCAAGCCGGCAGGGCACAGGCGTGGCAACTGGACCACTTCCTGCACGTGCACCAGGAAGAGCCCGTCGACGCGGCCCGCGCCGAGAAGCTCTACCACCCGTAGGACAGTGCCTTCGAACGCGTAGCCCGCCCTATTCGGCCATCGCACCGTATTGCCGCCAATCCCCGGCAATCCAGTCACCTCGTCGCTGACCTCCCGCTACACAGGAAGCCAGGGGTCGTCGTCCGCTGCCCCGGTTCTGACAGGGGGGCTGTGATCATCGTGCTGGCGCTGGGCACCATGCTCGCCCCCACCGACCTGAGCCAGGGCATCGCCGGCCGGCTTCCTCGGCCAGCTCGTCAACGGTGTCTCCCAGGCGTGCCAGTGACCTCGGCCGACTCCCTTCGCGCACGGCTGACGCAGCCTACGGCGGACTCCTCGCCCGCCCGGAGGGGCCGGTGAGTGCGCGGCGGCGTCCGGTACGGCGTTCCAGGCGGCGGAAGAACCAGCACAGGGAACACATACTCCTGGCTGCCTTCGCGGCCACGGTCGTACTCAGCCTGGCGGCCGCGGCACTGCGTCGGCTGGCCGAGCATCCCTGGGTCGTGGTCCTCACCGTCCTGGCAGCGGCCGGGGCGGGCGGGGCCTGGATGTGGCGTCGCAAGGAAGCAGCCCGCTGGGAACAGGTTCGCGCGCAGGGCCTTCGCTACGCGGTGGAGCAGCTGGACCGTCTGCACCACACGCAGTTCGAGTTCGCGGTGCGCGATCTCATGCACCGGGACGGATGCGCGGACGCCCAGCAGGTCGGCGGCCGCGGCGACAACGGAGCGGACGTGAAGGCGACCGATCCGTACGGGCGGCGCTGGGTCATCCAGTGCAAACACCGCAAGGCGGGCTGGTCCGGGAAGCCCGTCGGCACCCCCGATCTCCACGTCCTCAACGGCACCGGTCGCCAGGTCCACAACGGCGACGTCCTGGTCATGCTGACCAACGGCCGGATCACGAGCAATGCCGTGGACTTCGCCAAGGACCAGCGCCTGCACCTGGTGGACCGCAGGATGCTCGCCGAGTGGGCCGCCGGCTCCCGCCCCCTGTGGGACCTGCTGCGCGCAATACCTCCGCCTCAGCGCCGGTCACCCTAGGGGGCTGCGGCCTGCCCGCGATGTGTGCCCGGCGCTGTCAGCGGGCGGGTCTACCTTGCCGTTCCGCAGGACGTGGTGGCGGTCCAACGGGGCTTGCGCGCACTTGGGGCATTCCGCGCCCGGGCGCGCCCACGTACCGCAGTCGTGACAGCGGGCCAACCCGCGGATAGGGGGCGCAGGTCACACTCCATCAGGACGGGCCGGCCGCATCCCCCGCACTCCCCTGGGGGGCGCGCCCCGGCACACGTGGGTGATGCCGGTGGCCAAGCTGCGAGTGTCACAGTTCGGATACCGCCCCCCATGCGCACCCATGTGCCCATACGGTGACCTGATTCGCACCAGTCCTGTGGGGGTTCCGCATGTCCAACCAGTTCCCGCCGTCCGGTCAGCAACCTGGCCAGCAGCCCCCGCCCGGATATGGGTACCCGCAGCCCGGACCGCCTCAGCAGCCGGGATACGGGTACCCGCAGTCCGGCCCGCCTCAGCAGCCGGGCTGGGGTTACCCGCCCCCTCCCCAGCAGCCCCAGAAGAGCAGCGTCGGAAAGATCGTCGGGTTCTCATGCCTCGGCATCGTCGGCCTCGTCGTGGTTCTCGGCATAGTCGGGGCGCTACTCGGAGGCGAGAGCAGCCCGAAGGCATCGAAGGGGGCCGCCTCCGGGGCGCCGGCCCCGGTCGTGTCATCCGCGCCGGCGAAGGCTCCGGACGCCGCGCCGTCGGCTCAGCCGGAGAAGAAGTCCGCGGTCGTCGTGGTCGCGAAGAACACGAAGTTCGAGAAGAGCATCCTCGCGGACAGCAGCAACTACACGAGCCTGTCGGTGACGGTCACCAACAACAGCTCGAAGGCGATCAACGTGAACCCGCTGTACTTCACGATCACGGATACCAACGGCACCAAGCATGTGGCCGAACTCGCCGCCGATGAGAACCAGATCGACACCGTCGAGCTGGCGCCGGGCGAGAACATCACCGGCACGATCACCGGCAAGGGCGTTTTCACGGCGAAGACGGTGACGTACACCGACGGACTGATCGGGGACAGCGTCCGCGCCAACGTGTCCTGACCCCTCCGCCTGCCGAATCCCCTCCAGTGAACCCCCGGCCACCGTCTGGCGCGGCTCCAAGAATGGTCGCATCTGCCTCTACGGCCTGCGGACCAGTGGCTGGTCGTTGGGACGCACCAGCTCGCGATCGTGGACGGTGTCGAAGCCGATGAGCGGGTGGCCGCGGTCCTCGGCGGCGAGGTCCAGGAGCGCTTGCCAGCCCTCGGGACCGGTCCCCTCGGCCCGTCCCTCCAGGATGCGGCTCCCCTCCCTGCCGAACAGGCTGTTCACTTCGTCCCGCGGCAGTTCGACCATGCGGGCATGATCGCCCGGTCCCCGCCGCGCCGCACCCGAATTCCCGGCCGGCCGGCGGCGCTCACGCCGAGTCGCGGACCACCAGTTCCGGGTCGAAGAGCACCGCGACCGGCTCTGCCGGGGCCGTGCCGGCCACCCGGTCCAGGAGGAGGCGGACCATCTCCGCCGCCATCTCCTCCACCGGCTGCCGGACCGTCGTCAGGCGGGGTCTGGCCGCCACCGCCGCGCCGGAGTCGTCGAAGCCGACCACCGCCACGTCCTGCGGGATGCGGCGGCCGTGTTCGCGCAGCACCAGGCAGGCGCCCTGGGCCATCAGGTCATTCGCCGCGAACACCCCGTCCAGGTCCGGGCGTTCGGCCAGGAGCGCACGCATCGCCTGCTCGCCGCCGTCCAGCGTGAAGTCCGCCTCGGCCACCCGTACCGCCGTTCCTGCGAGCGCCTCCCGGAAGCCCGCCACCCGGTCCCGGCTCGCCGGGACGTCCGCCGGGCCGCCGATCGCGACGAGCCGCCGGCAGCCCCGGGCCAGGAGGTGCCGCGCGGCCAGCGCTCCGCCCTCGCGGTGGCGCAGGTCGACCCAGTCCAGCGGAACCTCGGGCGCCGGGCGGGCGAAGAGCACCGCGGGCAGACCGGCGCGCGCGAGCATGCCGGGCAGCGGGTCACGGCCGTCGGTGGTGACGAGCAGCGCCCCGTCCCCACCGCCCTGGGTGAGGTACGCGACCACCTGCGCCCGGTCCGCCTCCCCGTCGGCGAACAGCAGCACGGGATGCACCCCGCGCGGGCGCAGGGCGCGTACGACCCCGCTCACCACCCGCCCGAAGAAGGGGTCCTGGAACACCCGGCCGGTGTCCGCTCCCGCACCCGAGACCACCAGTGCGACCGCACCCGAGCGCCGGGTCACCAGCGAGCGGGCCGCGCGGTTCGGTACGTATCCGGTCGCGGCGACGGCCTGCTGGACCGCCTGCTGGATGGCGGGGTCCACATTGCGGACCCCGTTCACCACGCGGGACACCGTGGCCCGGGACACCCCGGCGGCCCGGGCCACGTCCTCCAGGGTCGGGGCCGTTCCGGTGCCGGTGGCCGTTCCGGCGCCGGTGCCGGTGCCGGTGGCCGTGCTCGCTGCGTCCATGTCGGCACTGTATCCGCCCGCGCTCACGGCCCTCCCGGACCCCGGTCAGACCTCCGCCCGCCTCCTGGAACAGCAGATCGCGTGCACGGCGAGCGGCCGGCCCGGCGAACCGCACCGCGGCTGAACTCCCAAGTGGCGAAGCCGAGACCAAACCCGAACCAGTACGCGCAAACCCGCTCCGGCGGGGCCCCGGCAGGGCTCCGGCAGCGCGCTGCGGGAGATCGTTTTCGCTGGTCCGGCGGGTTGTCACGGTGTTAGCCTGCGGCGATCCCAGGTGTGGGCACGACACGGGGTAATGCGTCACACAGGAGGCTCATATGTCACGTCGTCCGGTCACCATCGTCACCGGAGGCAGTCGCGGAATCGGCGCCGCCACGTGCGTCCGGCTCGCCGCCGACGGGCACGACCTCGTCCTCGGCTACCTCCACGACGACGCCGCCGCCAAGGCCACCGCCGACCGGGTGCGGGAGGCCGGTGCCCGGTGTGTGACCGTGCGCGGCGACACCTCCGAGGAGTGCGGCGTGGAGCGGCTCTTCGACATCGCCGGAGCCGAGTTCGGCGCCGTGACCGGACTGGTCAACAACGCCGGAGTGACCGGCACTCCGGGCCGGCTCGCCGACATCCGGGTCGAGGACCTGCGCCGTGTGCTCGACGTGAACCTCCTCGGGTACCTGCTCTGCTGCCGCCGGGCCGCCCGGGACATGGCCGAGTCGGGCGGCGGAGCGATCGTCAACGTGTCCTCCGCGGCCGCCACCCTGGGCAGCCCCGGCCGCTACGTCCACTACGCCGCGACGAAGGCCGCCACCGACACCTTGACCCTGGGCCTCTCCAAGGAGTTGGGCCCGGACGGGATCCGGGTCAACGCCGTGGCCCCCGGCATCATCGACACCGACATGCACGCCGCCATGGGCGACCCCGACCGCCCGGCGCTCGCGGCCGCCGAGATCCCGCTCGGGCGGGCCGGCCGGCCGGCGGAGGTCGCCGCGGCCATCGCCTGGCTGCTGTCCGCGGACGCCGCGTACACGACCGGTACGATCCTGCGCGTCGCCGGCGGGCGCTGACGGCCCGTCGGCGTCAGTCTTCGCTGCCGAAGGCCGCGCTGGTCGCCGGACCGTAGACGCCCGGCGGGTCGCCCTGGATGCTCCTGTTCTGCTGGAGCTGGAGGACTCCGCGCCGGGTCTGCTCGTCGTAGACGCCGGTGAGGGAGACGTACGTGAACCCCTGCGCGTGGAGCCGTTCCTGCAGGGTGCGCACCGCGGCCCCGCGGTCCCCCGGGCCCAGGGTGCCGTCGCCGGGCGTCGGGCGCGTGCCCGTCGGGCCCGTGGGCTTCGGGTCCCGGCTGGTGCTCGGCGACGGGCCCGAAGGGGGCCGTTCCGTGGCCGGCGGAGCCGTCGCGGACGGGGCTCCGGGCGAGGGCGGGCTCAAGGGCTCCCCGGTCGGCGCGGTCTCCTCGCCCGCCCCCGGGCTGCGTGCGGGGAGGACCGGCACGGACAGGTTCGGCGGGACCACGGTGCGCGGCGGCTCCCGGTCGGGGCCGCGCAGGAGGAACGCGAGGCCACCCGCCGCCCCGAGTGCGAGGAGGGCGAGTCCCACGAACGGGAGCCGGCTGCCGCGCTGGTCGGCCGCCGAGGCCGCGGCAGCCACCGAACCCGCCGAAGGCGCTGAAGCCGCCAATGCCGCCAATGCCGCCGAGGGTGTGGTCCGCTCCGCCGGCGCGGGCTCCCCGGCGGGCGACCCGAAGCGCGTCGGTACGAGGAGCCGCCCGGACTCCTCGGGCCAGGCGGGCGCCGAGGAGCCGCGCGGCGGGCCCGAGGGGGCCACGTAGGGGCGTACGAGCAAGCGATCGTCTTCCGGCACGATCCCACTCTCATAAGGGTCGGGGGACACGGTTGTCTCGCGGCGGGTACGGGGGACGGCGCGGCGGTGCGGTGTCGTCCCCCGTACCCGGCCGGTCAGGTCCTGCGCCGCCGGGCGGCCAGGACCGTCCCGGCGCCGGCGGCCGGAACAAGGCCACCGCCGATCGCCGGGGGTGCGGACATGCCCGCGCCGAAGCCGCCGACGGCTGCCGCGGCCAGGGGAGGGCGGGCGGACAGGGGCATGTGAGGGATCTCCGAGGTGCGGCTCGTGCGGTGGCGCCGGACGTCCGGATGCGCGGACGCGGTCGCTCCGGGTGGCGGTGTTCGACCGGCGCACTCTTTCTCCAGGAGATGCCCCAGGTCAAGCCGGATGTCCGATCCACCCCATCCGCCCCATCTGGGCATGACCACTTCACCGGAACCCTCCCGCCCGGAGCGGTTCCTCTGCCAGGGTGAGGAGGTCGGCCGTCCGGATTGCGAACGGTCAACTCCTCCTCCAGGGTGTGCCGCTGCGGCCTTGCCGCTCTATCGCCGGTCGGCCGGTGAGGCGTCGCGGCTGTCGGCGAGGCCTCCGGCGTCGGGAGCACCGGAGGCGGACGCCTCGCCCCCGCCCGTGACGGCCCGCGTGGCCGTGCGGGACGCCGAGGTGACCCGGACGGTGACGGCGGCCAGGGCCATCAGGGCGGCTCCGGCCCAGGGGGCCGCGGGCACCGAGATCCCGTCGACGGCGAGACCGCCCGCGAGCGCACCCGCGGCGATGGCCAGGTTGAACATGGCCACCATGAGCGAGGAGGCGGCCTCCGCGTCGTCCGGTGCGGCCTTGATCATCCAGCTCTGGAGACTGACCGAGACCCCGCCGTACACGAGCCCCCAGGCCAGCAGCAGCACCGTCCCCGCGACCGCTCCGGGCACCGTGGCGAGCAGCGCCAGGATCACGGTGAGGGAGGCCCCGA
Organism: Streptomyces sp. GL_141; assembly: GCF_057834385.1. Taxonomy (NCBI): domain Bacteria; kingdom Bacillati; phylum Actinomycetota; class Actinomycetes; order Kitasatosporales; family Streptomycetaceae; genus Streptomyces; species Streptomyces sp. GL_141. Next base: position 8,000,869 of record NZ_CM174402.1, on the reverse strand, counting down.
CCGTGAACAGCGTGCGGTACGGGTCGCGTGCCCCCGCCAGGAAGTTGCCGGCCACGCCCGCCACTCCGTACCCGAGGAGGAGGGTGCTCACGTAGGCGGCGTTCACACCGGACACGTCCTGCAGGATGGGCCGTACGAACGTGTACGCGGCGAACTGCCCCGTCACCAGCAGGAAGGTGACGGCCACCCCGGCCCGGACCGCGCGGTTGCGCCGGAGCAGGGACGGGAGCTGGGCGAAGGTGATGCTCCGGGTCGGCGGCAGCGGCGGGAGCAGCAGGAGCAGCGCGATCAGGGTGAGGAGTCCGAGCCCGCCCACCGCCGCGAAGGCGAAGCGCCAGCCGCCGAGTTCGCCGAGCAGGGTCCCGGCGGGGACGCCGAGCACCGAGGCCGTGGGGACTCCGCCGAAGACGAGCGCGGTGGCCCGGCCGACGTGCTGCTCCGGGACGAGGCGGACGGCGAGGCCGCCGGCTATGGCCCAGAACCCGCCGACGCTGACCCCTACGAGCAGCCGCGCGGCCAGCAGCACCCCGAAGCCCGGCGCGAGGGCCGCGACCAGGTTGGCGACGGCCATCAGGGCGATCAGCACGACCAGCACCCACCGCCGGTCGAGCCGTCCGGCACCCACGGTCACGAGGGGCGCGCAGAATCCCGCGATCAGCCCCGGCACGGTCACCATCAGCCCGGCGGTGCCGTCGGACACACCGAGATCGGCGCCCACGGGGGTGAGCAGGCCTACGGGTAGCAGCTCGGAGGTGATGAGGCAGAAGATCCCGAGCGCCACCGCCCCTACGGCCCCCCATCCCCGCCACCCTGCGACGGGGACAGGAGCGGAGGCGGGGACGGGGACGGGGACGGGAGCAGGGCTCGAGAGGTGGTGCTTCGGCTCCGGGGGCTGCGGTTCGTTGCCGGGCGCGGGTGCTGCGGTCATGGGGCGAGACTCCATACGGGGCAGGCGGGCGGACAGGCGGGCGGCCCACCCGGAGCGTTCCCACCGCTCGGGCGGGGCCGGGCCGGGGAGCCGGCACGGCCGTGCGGAGCACCGGAGGTCGCGCCTCCCCCGGCATCCGTACTGTCGTTCCCGTCCGAACCTTGTCGGGATTTCTCCGCCAGGTCCACCCCCCGTCCACGTGGGCGTTCTCCCGGGCCGGTGAACCTCCTGAACCTCCCGACACGGCGGAAACGCTCACACTGAGCTCAGCGAACCGTTTCAGCAGCCCCCACGGCGCCCTCCCGGCCCACTCGGCCGTCCCGCTCGGCCGGCCTCGCCGCACCCGCGCGCGGGAGCACGGGAACCGGCCGCCCGCCCGTGCGGCATGGTGGTCCGATGCAGTTACGCCGGGTCCTGCCCCTCTCCCTCGTCGCCCTCCTCGCGAGCGCCGGCTGCGTGTCCGTCGGCGGCCCGCGGGTGTCCGACGTGCCCGCGCGCGGCCCCGTACCGCCCGCCGGTGCGCCGGATCCGAGCGGGCCGGACGACGCGTCCCCCGCAGCCGGTGCCCTCGGGATCCCCGCCGAGCCGCTGCCCCTCGGCGAACTCCCGGCAGGAGCCGGCACCGCCCGGGGCGCCGCGCCGGAACCCGCCCGGCGCGCCGCCAAGGCCCCCCGCCCAGCGGCCGAACGGCGCGCGAAACCGGCCGCGCCGCGCCGCGCGCACCCGCCCCAGAAGGCCGCCGCCCGGCCCGACCGCCCCGTACGGGATCCCGTACCTCCGCCGCCCCGTACGGACGAGCTGTGCGCGGCCGCGGAAGGGGCCCTGCCGCCTTCCATCGTCGATCTCTGCATCCGCCAAGCGGACCGCTGAGGCGACCGCTGAGGCGACCGCCAAGCCGACCGCTGACCTGGCCCGATGGCCGCATAGTGTGGGCGCGCTTGACTCTCACACCGTGTCAGGGCCTGCACTGGAAGGCGTCATGTTCACCATCGGAGACTTCGCCAAGCACGGCCGGGTATCGGTCCGCATGCTGCGTCACTACGACGCCCTCGGACTGCTGCACCCGGCCCGTGTCGACCCCGCCAGCGGCTACCGCTACTACGAGGCCGGGCAGCTCGCCCGCCTCAACCGTGTCATCGCGCTCAAAGAGCTCGGCTTCAGCCTGGAACAGGTGGGGTCGATACTCGACGAGCTGGTGGGCGCGGAGGAGCTGCGCGGCATGCTGCGGCTGCGGCAGGCGGAACTGGAATCGGCCATGGCCGCTGCGGCGGCCCGGCTGACCCAGGTCGAGACGAGGCTCCGGATCATCGAGAACGAGGGAACCATGTCTTCCATCGACATCGTCGTGAAGAGCCTTCCGCCCGTCCGCCTCGCCGAGTTGAGCGGGGTCGCGGCCAGCTACGACGGCCAGGACATCGGCCCGGTCATCGGCCCGCTCTACGACGAGCTGCTGAGCCGCGTCGAGTCCGCCGGCGTCACGCTGACGGCCCCGGGCGTGGCGTACTACGAGGACGCCGGCGACGCGTCGCGGCCCGGTGCCGTCCTGGTCCACGCCGGGGTGGCGGTGGCCGCCGGCGTCCGGGCCGAGGACCTCGGGGGCGACGTGCGCATCGTCGTGCTGCCCGCCGTCGAGCGGGCGGCGACGGTCGTGCACCGGGGTTCGATGGACTCCGTCCTGCCGACCGCTCAGGCCCTGGCGCAGTGGATCGACGCGAACGGGGAGCGCTCCTCCGGCTACGCCCGCGAGGTGTCGCTGGCCTGCCCGGAGGACCGGGACCAGTGGGTCACCGAACTGCAGGAGCCGCTCGGCGCCTGAGGGGCCACGCCCCCGGTTAGGCTCCGCTGATGCAACGCGTACTCGTGGTCGGCATCAGCGGAGCCGGCAAGTCCACCCTGGCCCGGGAGTTGGGACGGCTGCTCTCCCTGCCGTACCACGAGATGGACGCGCTCCACTTCTCCGGGCCCGGGTGGGCCGTCAGCCCGTCCTACGTCGCGGACCTCGCGCGGATCGCGGACGGCGACCGGTGGATCCTCGACTCCCACGGGCCCGAGGCCGCGCGCGAGCTGCTGTGGCGGCGGGCCGACACCGTGGTGTGGCTGGACCAGCCGCGCCGCACCGTCATGCGCCGGGTCCTGGTGCGCTCGCTGCGCCGGAGCCTGCTGCGGGAGCGGCTGTTCGGCGGAAACCGGGAGCGGTGGCGCGAGTGGCTGCGCGCCGACCACCCCGCGTGGTGGGCCTGGTCCCAGTACGGGGCCCGGCGCGCGGAGATCGGCGGGCTGGCCGGGGACGCACGGTCCGCCCCGCTGCGCGTGGTGCGGCTGCGCTCCCCGAAGGCCGCCGAGGCCTGGCTGCGGGCTCAGCGCCCCGCCGGGCGGCCGCCCGTCACGGAGCGGCCGCCCGTCACGGAGCGGCCGCCCGGCGCGTAGGCGCGACCCCGTACGGCGCCCCGAACCGTTCCGAGAACCGTTCCGCGCACGGCTCCGCGCCGGACCGTGCGCAGCCGGCGCATCGTGGCGTGCCCGCGGCGGCGCCACTCCGCCCGCGGCAGACCGGCGCGCTGGCCGCCGCCGGTGATCAGGGCGTTGACCGGTGCGTGCGGGTCCGCGGCGAGCCCCTTGGCCACCAGGACCCCGACCACGAGCGGGACCAGGGCCACGGCCAGTGCCGAGCCGGCGGTGGTCACGTGCTGCTGCATCCGCGGGCGGCTCGCGGTGGGCGCGGTGGCGGTGGCGGTCGGGGTGGCGATCGCGATGCCGGTGACGGTCTCGGAGGTCATGCCCCCATTCGATCAGCGGGAGCCGTTCCGGGAATCGGGCCGGATACTCAGGCCGTTGGGTGTGAGGTACTCAGAAGCGGACCGGACGAGACCGGACCGGACGAGGGGACGGCCGTACGTGAACGCACCCGGACAGGGCTTCGAACCGGCGACCGGCGACGGCCCTGCGCTCCCGCCCTCCGCAGCGGGGCGGGCGGCGGAGCTCCGTACCGCCTACGAGGGCCTGCTGCAGATCCGCCGGCTCGTCAACGGCCCGTCCGGCGCCGGAGTTCCCGCCCCGTGGGAGCTCCGGCTGATGCCGCGCGCGGTGGCCCTCGTACTGGAGGCGGCGGGCATCCCGCCGTCGGCGCGGGATCCGCGGGACCCGGACGGGCCGCGCACCCGGACCGGGTACCGGGTGGGCCCCGCCGCGTCCGGGGAGGGCCGCGTCGAGGTGACCTGGCTCGGCCCGCCGGGCGCCGGCGCGGCCGAGGAGGAGCAGGAACGCCTCACGGCCTGCGCGGCCGCGCTCGAACGGCTCGGCTGGGTCTGCCTGCTGTACCGCGGCCCGCGCCGCCGGCGTTTCCTGGAGGTCGAGCCGCCGCCCGCTCCCTGAGGCCGCCGGCGAAATCCGGTACCCGCCGGGCACGCCCCCGGGGCACACTCGCCCGATGGGAATGCTCGACGTCCAGGCAGACCGTGTCCGCGCGGGCGCGACGGTGGAGTTCCGGCCCACCGGCACGTCCATGGTCCCGCTCGTCCACAGCCGCCAACGCGTCCGCGTCGCGCCGGCCGACCCCACCCTTCTCGAACCCGGCGACATCGTGCTGGCCCGGGTGTCCGGCACGGTGTACCTGCACCTCGTCACGGCCGTGGACGCCCCGCGCCGCCGGGTCCAGATCTCCAACAACCGGGGCCGCGTCAACGGCTGGACCGGCCACGACCGCGTCTTCGGCATCTGCCTCGCGGTGGACGACGTCCCCCGCCCCGGGGCGGCGGCCAAGGTCCGCGGGGCGCCGAACACCGCGGGCCCGGCGGATCCGCAAGAGACGGCTTAGGCCGTCTCCCGGCCGGGTCCCGGTCCTTCAGGCCGAGGCGGCGCCACCGGTTTCCCGCCGGCTCTCACCCGTTCTCACCCGATCTCACCGTAGCGCCGGGCCAGTTCGGTCACCGCGTCCGCGAGGGCCCGGCGCAGCTCCGGCGGTCCGAGCACCTCGGCCTCCGCGCCGAGGCGGAGCAGGTCGCCTACGGCCACGGAACCCGACTCGACGGCGAGTTCCACGTCCACCCGGCCTTCCGCGTCCGGCGGCCCGGCGGTGGCGAGGGCGCGGACACCGGCCGCTCCGAACCACATCGGCAGCAGACGCCGGGCGTGCGGGGAGAGCCGTACGACCGCGGTCTGCCGGCGCGTGGCCGCCTCCAGGCGGCGGGCGGACTCCTCCCAGTACGCGGCGAGTTCGAACCCCTCGGGGCGTTCGAAGCGCTCCCCCGGGGTGTCCACGGCGAGGAACCGCCCCACCCGGTAGGTCCGCACGGCTCCCTCGGCCTTCCCGGGGGCAGCCGGGGCCCTCTCGGCCTCTCCCGCCACCCCTGTCCCTGTCCCTGTCCCTGTCCCTGTCCCTGCCTCCGCCTCCGCGGCTCGGGCGACCAAGTACCAGATGCCGCCCTTGAGGACGAGTCCGAGCGGCCACAGCGCCCGGTGGACGGCTCCGCTCCAGCGGCGGTAGTGGGTCTTCAGGATCCGCTGCTCCCACACCGCCTCGGCGATCTGCGCGAGGTGCGGTACGGGGTCGGCGTCCCGGAACCAGGCGGGCGCGTCGAGGTGGAAGCGCTGCTGGATCCGGCGGGCCCGGTCGGCGAGTTCGGCGGGGAGCGCGGCCTCGAGTTTCAGCTGGGCGGCGGTGAGGTCCGCGCCGAGGCCGAGGTCCCGGGCGGGGCCGGGGGCTCCGGCGAGGAACAGCGAGCCGGCCTGGACGTCGGTGAGACCGGTGAGCCGGGTCCGGTAGCCGTCGACGAGGCGGAAGCCGCCGGCCGGGCCGCGGTCCGCGTGGACGGGGATCCCGGAGGCGCCGAGCGCCTCGACGTCCCGGTACACGGTACGGACGGAGACCTCCAGCTCGGCGGCGAGGTCGGGGGCGGTCATCCGGCCGCGGTTCTGGAGCAGCAGCAGGAGGGAGAGGAGCCGGTCGGCGCGCATGCGTTCATTGTCGGCATACCTGACAGGAGATGTCAGGTACGCGGACCAGACTGTGCGCAGACGGGCCGACAGCCCGCCGAACTCCGAACCCGCCCGCACCAGGAGGCCCCTGTGCCCACGCCCACCACGACTCCCCTCGCCAACGGATTCACCTTCAAGGACTGGGAGGAGCACCCGGTCGGCCCGGAAGGCGTCTTCCCCCGCCTGGCCCGTGCCACGGTCACCAACACCTTCACCGGCGCCCTCACCGCCCCCGCGACCACCTGCGCCTACACCGTGGCCTACACGGGGGAGAGCACCGGCACCTTCACCGGCCTGGAGCTGGTCACCGGCACGGTCGACGGCCGCGAAGGCGCCTTCGTTCTGGAGGAACGCGGCACCTTCGACGCCACCGGCACCCACTGCCGCTTCACCGTGGTCCCCGGCTCGGGTACCGGCGGCCTGACCGGTCTCGGCGGCTCCGGCTCCTTCGCCCACCGCTACGGCGACACCTCGGCGGAGTACGCCTTCGACTACGCGTTCACGGATACGGACGCGGCCGCGGCCAAAGCCACGACCGCATCCGCATCCGGATCCGGATCCGCGGATCAGTCGGCGTAGCGCAGCAGGCGCAGCGCGTTGGCGACGACCACGAGCGTGGACCCCTCGTGGACCAGGACCGCGGGGCCGATGCCGAGGCCCAGGGCGGTGGCCGGGACGAGCACCGCCACGATGCCGAGGCTCAGCCAGAGGTTCTGGCGGATGACGCGGCTCGCGCGGCGGCTGAGGCCGGTGATGAAGGGGAGCCGGCGCAGGTCGTCGGACATCAGCGCGATGTCCGCCGTCTCCAGGGCCACGGCCGAGCCGGCCGCGCCCATCGCCACGCCGACGGTGGCGCCGGCCATGGCCGGGGCGTCGTTCACGCCGTCGCCGATCATCGCCGTACGGGCCGTGCGGCGCAGCCGGGTCACCTCGGCGACCTTGTCCTCGGGGAGCAGGCCGCCCCGGACCTCGTCCATGCCGACCGCGCGGCCCACCGCGTCGGCCACCCGCTGGTCGTCGCCGGACAGCATCACGGTCCGCTGCACGCCGAGCCGGCGCAGGGCGGCCACCGCCGCGGCGGCCTCGGGGCGCGGGGCGTCCATCAGGCCGAGCGTGCCGAGCCAGCGGTCGCCCCGGCGGACCAGCATGGTGGTGCGGCCGGTCCGGGCGAGTTCTTCCGTGCGGTCGCGGAGCCGGGCGGGTACGGGCGGGCCCGCGAGGGTGTCGGCGTAGGCGAGGCTGCCGATGTGGACGGCCTCCCCGTCGAGCTCGGCGACGATCCCGAGGCCGACGAGGGCGCGCAGGTTCCCGGCCTCGGAGGGGGCGGCCACCGAGAGGGCGGCCACCGGCAGGAGTCCCGCCCCGTCGCGGACCACGGCCTGCGCGAGGGGGTGGTCGCTGAGGCGCTGCGCGGCGACGGCGGTGCGCAGCAGCTCCTCGCGCCCGGCGGTGTGGACCGGCTCGATCTCGGTGAGCCGGGGCCGGCCCTCGGTCAGGGTGCCGGTCTTGTCGAAGGCGATGGTCCGCAGCCGGCCGAACTCCTCCAGCGGCGCGCCACCCTTGACCAGTACTCCCCCGCGCGCCGCCCGGCCCACCGCGCTGAGCACGGCGGCCGGGGTGGCGATGGCCAGGGCGCAGGGGCTGGCGGCGACGAGGACGGCCATGGCGCGGTAGAAGGTGTCGGCGAAGGGCTCACCGGTGAGCGCGCCGACGGCGAGCAGCCCGGCGACGAGTACGAGGACGCCCGGTACGAAGAACCTCGTGACCCGTTCGGTGAACCGCTGGGTCGGCGAGGTGCGCTCCTCGGCGTCCTGGACCAGCTTGACGACCCTGGCCAGGGTGTTTTCCCCGGCGCGGCGGGTGACGGCGATGTCGAGTGCGCCGGAGCCGTTGACCGTGCCGGCGTAGACGCGGCTCTGCGGACCGGCCGCGACCGGGTCGGCGAGGGCGGCGGCCCGGTCGGCGGCGGGGACCTTGTCGGCGGGGACGCTTTCGCCGGTGATGGGCGACTGGTCGACGCTGCTGGTGCCGGCGGTGACGATGCCGTCGGCCGGGACGCGGGTGTGGGGGCGGACGAGGACGGTGTCACCGACGGCCAGCTCCTCGACCGGCACCTCCACCGGGGCCCCCGCGCCCCGGCGCACCAGGGCGGTGCGCGGGGCCAGCTCGCCGAGCGCTTCGATGGAGCGGCGGGCCCGGCCCATGGCGTAGCCCTCCAGGGCGTGGCCGAGGCTGAACAGGACGAGCAGGACGGCGCCCTCCTCCCAGCGCCCGATGGCGGCGGCGCCGGCCGCGGCGACGAGCATGAGGAAGTCGACCTGGAAGCGGCCGCCGCGTACGGCGAGCAGGGCCTCGCGGAGGGTGAAGAACCCGCCGAAGGCGTACGCCGCGATGAAGAGGGCCTGGGGGACGGGGCCTCCGTAGCCGGTGAGCCGGAGGGTCAGGCCCGTGAGGTAGACGGCGAGGGCGAGCAGGGCGCTGACCAGCTCCGCGCGCTCGCCGAGGAATCCGTGGCGATGGGTGGTCACGCCGCCGCCCGTGGTCACGTTCTCGACTTCAGTCATGACATCAACATATCAGCATGTTGAAATATGTGAACCTGGAGACGTCCTGATGTCTTGATCTAAGGTGACGGTCATGGAAATGGAAACGGAACCGCTCACCGAACCGGACGCCGCCGCCGTGGCCGAGGTCCTGCAGGGCCTGGCCTCCCCGGCCCGGATCCGGATCCTGGCCCGCCTGCTGCACGCCCCCTGCTCGGTCGGCGAGCTGGCCGAGGCACTAGACCTCGGCCAGCCCACCGTGTCGAACCATCTGCGGCTCCTGCGCCACCTCGACCTGGTGACCGGCCGTCGCGACGGGCGCAGCGTGGTCTACGAACTCCACGACGCGCACGTCGCGGCCCTGCTCCAGCAGATCCTGGCGCACGTCCACCACGGCGGCCGGGCGTAGGAACCGCTCCGGCCGCCGCACGCGGGACGCGCTCCGGCTACGGCGCGCCGAAGGTGAGCGTCAGTTTCGGCGAGCCCTCATTGGCCGCGGCCTCCGAGGACCACAGCCACAGTGCGTCCGTCCCGGCGCTGCTCAGCGCCAGGCCGTACGCGCTGCCGAGCGCCCCGGCGACGGCGGCCTTGTCCAGGCCGGTCGTCTGGACGGCCGACCCCTCCGGGACGCCCGCGAAGCTGCCGAGCGCCGGGCCGCCGAGGGCCGGACGGTTGGCGTACGTGGTCCCGGCCTCCGTCCAGGAGCCGGTGACCGGGAGCACGGAGACCGTGTCCGTCGTACCGGCGCCGCTCATGGTGCTGGTCTTCACGCTCAGCGTGGCCGACTTGAGCACCGTGCCGGCGGGTGCGGCGGGCAGGTTGAACCGCAGGTAGCTCGCGTAGAACGAGGTTCCGCGTACCGCGAGCGAGCCGGACGTCCCGTAATTGGTGCCCGGGGCGCCCGCGTTGGCGTACGTGTCCTCGGCGGCCTGGACCTCGACGACCGAGTCGGCCGGGGCGGAGGCCAGGGTGTGGTGGTTCTGCACCTGGGCCGCGCTCAGGACGGTCGGGTACACGGCGGTCTCGTCCAGCTGACCCGCCCAGTACTCGCTGACCGGACGGTCCGGCCAGCCGCCGAGGCTGTCGCCGCCCGTGTGCCAGTAGCCGGCGAAGTTCTCGTGCGCGGTGAAGCCCAGGGTGCCCTTCTGGACCCCGTCCACGTACAGGGTCATGCCGCCCGGACCCTGGGTCGCGACGACGTGGTGCCACTGGTTGTCGTTGTACGCGGCGGCGGTCGTGACGGTGTGGGTCCCGCCGCTGTAGACGCCGTAGACGAGCCGGCCATTGTTGGTCATGTAGATGTGCTTGTCGTACTGACTGCTGCCGCGGGCCTGGTTGTTGCCGAACCCGATGAGCTTGCCGCCCGTGGTGGTGTTCGTCTTGAACCAGGTCTCGATGCTGTAGGTGGAGCCGACGTTCTGGCGGCGGTCCCCGTACACCTGGGTGTCCGTGCCGTTGAAGCCGATGGCCGTGCTCGCGCCCGAGACCGCACCCGGGGTCCGGCGCAGGGCGGGGGCGTTCAGGTGCACACCGCTCTGGTTGCCGTCCGAGGAGTCCGCGACGAAGGGCAGGGCCGACTCGTCGTAGCGCCAGAACAGCTGGGCGCCGTCCGTACGGACCGCGCTCGGGTACGCGTCGGCCGAGTTCGGCACCGTCACGCTCGCCGTCGCCGACAGGGCGCTGGCGTTGCCGGCCGCGTCGGTGGCGGTCACCCGGTAGGTGTAGGACTGCCCCGCGACGACGGTGGTGTCGGTCCAGGAGGCCTGCGGGCGGCGGAAGAACAGCGAGTCCGCGGCGACCGTGGCGATCGGCGTGGCCGAACCGCCCCGGTAGACCTTGTACGTGAGCGCGCTGTCGTCCAGGTCGAGGCTGGTGCGCCAGCGCACCTGCACCTCACCGGGCTTGAAGCTCACGGCGCTCGCCACCGGGACGCTGGGCGCGCCCGTGTCCCCGGTGGAGGCGAAGCGGGTCAGGCTCTGCTGCGCCGCACCGTTGACGGTGGTGAACTCGCCGCCGACCCAGAGGTACTTGACGCCACCCTTGGAACCGACCGCCATCACGCGCGGGCCGATGCCCTCGCCGATGCCGTCGTTGGTGTCGGGGGCCCAGCCCAGCTTGCCGGTCGAGGTGGTCGGCTGCGCGAGCAGGTGGTGGCGCTGGCCGTCCGGGAACTCGCCGACGCTGGAGCAGTCGTGGGCGTGCGAGGCGCTGTAGAGCACGTCCTGGTACGGGAGCACGGCCTGGGTCGCCCCGAGGCAGGTGTCGCGCCAGCGCTGGCCGAAGTCGCTCAGGTTCAGGGCGATCCGGCCGTCGAAGACGCCGCCGCCCGTTCCCTCGTTGGCGGTGTAGAAGCCGGTCGCGTCGGTGGCGATGTCCTTGACCACCGAGTTGGTCTCGACGAACCCCGGGTAGGCCTTGGTGACGGCGCCGGTCGTCGCGTCGACGACGGCGAGGGCGTGGCTGTTCGTACCGCCCACGGTGAAGAAGTCGCCGCCCAGGAGCACGTGTTCGCCATCGGGGGTGAGCTCTACGGCCCGGCCCGGCTCGTCGGCGTTCGCGGTGAACGGCTTCAGCGTGCCGTCGGCGGCGTCCACGGCGGCGAACCGCTCGCGGGGCTGGCCGGCGACGGTGAGGAAGTCGCCGCCCGCGTACACGGTGTCGCCGGTGACGGCGAGGGCCCGGACGGTGGCCGCGAAGGCGGGCCGGAAGCCGGTCTTCACGGTGCAGGTCGCCACGTCGATCGCGGCGAGGCTGGAGACCGCGGTACCGTTGACGGCGCCGAAGTAGCCGCCCGCGTACAGCGTCGCCTTGTCCGGCGAGAGGACGAGCGCGCGGACGGTGGCGGTGCCGGAGCCCACGGTGAAGGACAGCTTGCAGGAGGTCGGGGCGCCCGTCGCGGCGTCGAGCGTCGCGAAGTTCACCGCCTCCTGCTCGGTTCCGGCGGCGCCGTCCGGCGGGCGCACGGCGGAGAAGGTACCGCCGACGAAGACCTGGTCGCCCGCCTCGGCGAGGGCCCAGACGACGCCGTTGGCCTGCCAGGTGGGCAGTTCGTCGGCGGTGAAGGCCACCGGCGGGGTGATGGCGGCGGCCTCTTCGACGAGGCCGAGGCCCATGGCCGTGCAGGTGCCGGCCAGCGCCAAGGTGAGAGCGGCTGCCAGCCCTCTGGATCTACGCATGAACCCCCCAGTTCGGAAAACGAAAGCGCGAAAGAAGTACGGAGCGCGGCACACGGAGTGGCCGGAAATCATCGTACGGATGTCCACGGCCGTGGCCACGGGCACCCTAGGCGGAATCCCGCCTCCGTTCACCGCACTTGACCCATCGGATGCCGAATCGCACCGGTCCCGCCCGCCCCGGGGCCCGGACCCTGCTCACCGGTAGGGGTCGGCGACCTCGCGGAGGCGGGTGAGGGCGCTGCGGAGCAGCGCGGTGTCCTCGGCGCCGAGGTGACGGGACCACTCCCCCTCGACCCGGGCCTCCGCCTCCCGCGCGACGGCCACGGCGGCCGCGCCCCGGGGGGCGACGCGGACCAGCCGGGCACGGGCGTCGGTCGGGTCGGGGGTGCGGCGGACGTAGCCGGCCCGCTCCAACTGGTCGACGAGGAAGCCGGCGCTCTGCTTGGTGATCCGGGCCTGGTCGGCGAGGTCCGTGAGCCGGGTGCCGTCCGGTCCGATGCGGGCGAAGACCCTGCCCTGGGCGACGGTGAAGTCCGCGTATCCGGCCTGCGCGAGCGCCTCGAAGACGTCCGTCTCCATCGCCCGGTAGGCGATGAAGCACAGCAGACCCAGATTGAGTTCCTCCTCGGCCCCGGATTCGGCCCCGGCCATCTCGCACCACCCTTGACTCGGTCAGTCTCTCTGACCAATATTAGTCAGAGAGACTGACCGATACCAGGTGAGGTCGATCGACATGACCGGAACGGCCCGGATGAGCCCCGACGACGTGTGGCGGACCATCGACAGCGAGCGGCTCTCCCTGGCCGGTCTGCTCGACGACCTCAGCCCCTCCGAGTGGGAGACCCCGTCCCTGTGCACGGGATGGCGGGTGCGCGAGGTCGCCGCCCACCTCACCCTCGCCCACCTGGGCGTCTTCCCGGCCCTCGTCGCCGCGGTCCGCGCCCGGGGCAGCTTCGACCGCATGATCCACGACACGGCCGTGCGGGAGGCCGCACACCCGGTGGCGGATTTCGCGCCCCGGCTGCGCGCGATGGCCGGATCCCGCCGCAAGGCGCCCGGGGTGACCCACCTGGAGCCGCTGATCGACGTCCTGGTGCACGGGCAGGACATCGCCGTCCCGCTGGGCCGGGCCCGCGCGATGCCGGCCGAGGCGGCGGCGACCGCGGCGCAGCGGGCCTGGTCCATGGGGTTCCCGTTCCGCGCCCGGCGCCGCCTGGCCGGCTTCCGGTTCACCGCCACGGACTGCGACTGGACGGCCGGCGCCGGTGACCCCGGCAGCACCGGCAGCACCGGCAGCACCGGCAGCACGGTCGAGGGCCCGGTCTCGGCGCTCCTCCTCCTGGTCACCGGCCGGGACACGGCGGCCCTGCCCCTCCTGTCCGGACCGGGCCTGCCCGCCCTCACGGAGCGGCTCGCCGCCCCGGGGGCACACCGGGCCTGAGGCGGGCGGGCAGCCACGAGGGCCCGTACCGCCCATCCATCCATCCGTCCGGAACATGGGACGCCGGGCCCGTTCTGGCGATTGCCGCCCCACCCGGGCCCGCGCCCCTCTACGGTGCCCTGGGGGACGGCACAGGCACGGGCAGGAGCGCACGCCCGGGGACGTACGCGGGCGCGGGACCGGAGGGGCGGAGCGGGATGAGCGACGAAGAAGACACGCGGCTGGCGAGGATGACCCCCGAGATTTCCCGCCGCACCCTGACCCTGCTCCGCGGCCTGGCCGGGCTCGAACCACCGGAGCAGGTGCCCGAGGAGGCGATGAACACCGCCGACGAGGTCCTCGCGGAGTACGGGACCGACGGGCTCCGCGTGCTGGTGATGACCCTGGCGGCCTGGGCGACGGCGCAGATCGAGAACGTCTCCGAACTGAGCGGGCGCAGCCACGAGGCCGTCCTCGACGCCATGGAGCTGGCCTGCCTGGAGGCCGGCGCCGAGGAGTGACGGCGTAGTCATCGCGGAGTCACCGGAGGGTGGACGGGACGACCCGGGGAGCAGCCGGACAGGAGCGCCGGGGAGGAGCCGGGCCGCGCTTCTGGCGGCCCCCTGGGCCCCGGGGGTTTGCATCGCCGAAAATCGGACAATCCACCGGAGGCGGACACCTCGGATTCGGCCCGGCGTCGGCGACACTGGGTGGAGCGGGGGGTCCCGATCGGAGGCCGTCGTGAGCACACCTTCCCCCATCCGGATCGCTGCCGTCCTGTCGACCGAGCACCGTGGACGGCTGATGTCCCACGCCCGTGAGGTCAATTTCCGCGAGGGCGCACGGATCTTCGACGAGGGAACCCGGGCGGATTCCTTCTGGATCGTGCGCTCCGGCACGGTGACCCTGGAGATCCCGGTTCCGGGCCGCCGGCCCACCCCCATCGAGAGCCTGGGCCCGGGAGAACTGGTCGGCTGGTCGTGGCTGTTCCCGCCGTACGTGTGGCAGCTGGGCGCCGAGGCCATGACACCGGTCCGCGCGTACGAGTTCGACGCCACGACCGTACGGATGCTCATGGACGCCGATCCGGCCTTCGGGTCCGCCCTCGGCCACTGGGTCGGGCGGGTCCTCGCACTGCGGCTGCACCAGACCCGGACCCGCCTCATGGACACGTACGCCCCCCGCCTCGCGGCGAGCTGACCCGGGGGGTTCGGGCCGATTCCGCCGACCGCTCCCCCACAGGTCAGCCACCCCCCGACGGCTGCGGTCTGCGGTCATGCGTGCGCGCTGCGTGACGAGAAGTAGAGGTGCGAACGGGCGTTCCGGTTCCGCATGGGCAAGACTCGCGTCCGTTATCCGACGCAACGACGCGAGGAGTGTTCGACATGCGATCCATCACCAGGACCCTGGGACTGTCGTCCGCCGCCATGGGGCTCACCGCCCTCACCGCCCTGGCCGGCTCGGGCGCCGCCGGAGCCGCGCCCACCGGCGGCGAAAGCCTGTACGCCCCGTCCGCGCTCGTCCTGAGCGTCACCGACGGCGAGGACGCGGTGAGCGGTACGGTGCTGCGCGCGGTCACCCTGGTCTGCGCGCCCCGGCCCGGCGGAACCCACCCGGACCCCGATGCCGCCTGCGCCGAGTTACAGGCCCACGCCCCCGACCTGGACGCACTCGCCGAGCCGCGCCCCGACGCGGCGTGTACCCGGGAGTGGAGCCCGGTGACGCTCACCGCCGAAGGCGTGTGGCAGGGCCGCCGGATGAACTACACGTACACCTACGCGAACCCGTGCGCGCTGTGGAACAGCACCGGCACGGTCTTCACCATCTGAGGTCAGCCCAGTTCCAGGCTCGTGACCCCGTACATGCCGGTCAGGTCGAGGTCCGGCTCCTGGCCGGTGTACATCCGGGCGGTCTCGAACGCAGGGGTCAGGCCCAGTCCGCCCAGCAGGGCCGCGGCTCGCGGATGGGCGTCCGGCACGTCGACGGCGACCTTGCCGTCGGGGGTCCGTTCCGCGAGCCGGAGCAGCAGGGCGGCGGCGACGGCCGGGTCGGCGGCGTAGAGGGGGCCGATCCGGGAGGCGCCGCTCGCCGGACGGACGGCTCCGAGCCCCTCGATCCGACCGTCCCGGACCGCGGCGAGGGCGGTACGGCCGGGCATGCCGATCCAGGCGGCGAGGAAGGCGTCACGGGGCGCGGGGAAGAACCTCCGGTCGTAGGCGGCGAGTTGCCCGAAGGGCAGGGTGGCCGCGTCCACGATCCGCACCCCGGGCGCCGTCTCCCGCGGCAGGTCCCCGGCCGGCCGCGGCACCCCCTCGTGGCGGACGTTGTTCCAGGCCGAGCGGAAGCCGGACTTGCGGTAGTTGTGCTGCTGCTCGACCACCCCGTCCAATCCGACGAGCCGCCCGTCGAGCCGCTCCATCCCCGCCTTCCACAGCCGGATCCCGTAGCCCTGGCCGCGGACCTCGGGGCGGGCGATGTAGAAGCCGATGAAGCCGAATCCGGCGCCGTACCGGACGGCCGAGATGCAGGCGACGGGCTCCCCGCGGAGCCGCCCGACGAGGAATCCGCCCGGATCGGCGACGGCGAACGCGAACCGGTCGGAGTCCCCGGGGTTCCAGCCCTCCTCGTCGGCCCAGTCCCGGAGCAGCGCCATGTCGGCGGCGCTCGCGCCGTTGATCTCGAATCCAGTCAATCCCGTCATGTCCGCTGTTGTACCAGATCCGTCACGGCGCACCGGTGGGCTCAACCGCCCGTCAGGAGGCGGACGAACGCCGCGCGATCGGCCTGCCGGTGCAGATCGCTCACCTGCCCGTCGCCCACCTCCACGACCCGCCAGACCCCGTCCTCGCGCAGCGCGAGGTCCGTGGTGACGAAGGCGCAGCCGAGCTCCGCGACGGCGGCCCGCACCGGTCCGAGGTCCGGCGCCGCGGCCTCGGCGTACGGGCTGTCGGGGTGGGCGGTGACCAGCCGGGGTTCGCCGTCCCGCCACCAGACCCGCACCTCGGTGGCCACGCCCGCGGCCGCCGTGAACGGTTCGAAGGCGCGCAGCACCACCCCGCCGGCCAGGTCCTCGCCCTGGAGTTCCACGAACCGGTTCACCACCCGGTGGACGGCGGCCCGGTCCGTGAGGTCGGGGAGGTGGCAGGCCTCGGCCCACTCGTGCTTGCGGGACTTGACGTAGTCCTTGACGATGCCCGCACGGGACGGCAGGGCCCCGGCGGCGTCGGCGAGCCGGGCCGGGTCCGGGGTCTCCCCCGGGGGCGTCGCCAGCCAGCGGCTGGGCGGGGTCAGCCCGGCGAACGCCTCGTACCAGCCGGGGAGTTCGTGGGCCCGCCGGTACGCGTCCGGGGTGACTCGGAGCGCACCGCCGCGTTCGCGCAGGGCCGCGTCGAGGTCGGCGTACCGGCCCGCCGGCGGCCGGACAGCGGGGAGGGCGTTCGTGCTCGGGATGGACGAGCTGGTCGCGGGCTGGCGGGAGGCCGGCGTCGGCGAGGGCATGACGTTGATGGTGCACGCCTCGCTGTCCGCGCTCGGACAGGTCGAGGGAGGGGCCGCGACGGTGGTGGCGAGCCTGCGCGAGGCCGTGGGTCCGGCCGGGACGGTGGCCGTCCCGGCGTTCACCTGGGAGGTGGCCGATCCTGACCCGGAGCACGTGGGAGCACCGGACGCGGCGGTTTCGGCACGCCGGGCCGCGGTTCCGCTGTTCCACCCGGGACTGCCGGTCACGCGTGCGCTCGGCGCCGTACCGGAGGCGCTGCGGTCCCTCCCCGACAGTCTGCGCAGCGGACATCCGCAGGCTTCGGTGGCGGCGGTGGGCGCCCGCGCGGCCGAGGTCACGGCGGGGCAGTCGCCGGGCTTCGCACTGGGGCGCACCTCGCCGTTCGGCCGGCTGCACGACCTGGGTGCGCACATCCTGCTGATCGGGGTCGGCCACAACCGGAATTCCTTCCTGCACTACGTCGAGTCCCTCGCGCCCCGCCCCCGGTTGCGGGTGCGGCGCTTCCCCATGGAAGTGGCCGGCGAGCGGGTCTGGGTCGAGACCCCGGACGTGGGCAACGACAACGACACCCACTTCCCCGTCGTGGGCCCCGACTTCGAACGGCACGCGGGCATCCGTCCGTCGCGGGTCGGCAGCGCGGTGTGCCGTCTCCTGCCCGTCCCGGCCCTGGTCGACTTCGCGGTCCCCCGCCTCCAGGAACTGCTGGACGCGGACGGGGGCGGGGGCACGGACGTGGACGGGGGCGCGGACGCGGACTCCGGTGCGGACTTCGCGCGCTAGCCGAAACCCCGTGGAGAACGCCGCCCGGGCTGCCTAGAGTCGGCGCCATGGGAAAGCCGCTCGTCGCAGTGTTCAGTGGGGCCGGGATGTCCACCGATTCGGGGATTCCCGACTACCGGGGGCCGCAGGGGTTGTGGCGCCGGGAGCCCGACGCCGAGAAGCTCGTGACCTACGCGCCCTACATGGCCGATCCTGAGATCCGGCGCCGGTCCTGGCTGATGCGCGCCGAGATCGGGGCGCTGGGTGCGCGGCCGAACGCGGCGCACCTCGCCGTCGCCGATCTGGAGCGTGCCGGGGTCCCGCTGCGGGTGATCACGCAGAACGTGGACGGGCTGCACCAGCTCGCCGGGACCTCCGCCCGGAAGGTGTTCGAACTGCACGGCACGGCGCGGGCCGTGGTGTGCACGGCCTGTCGTGCCCGTACCGGTATGGACGAGGCGCTGGCCCGGGTCGCCGCCGGGGAGCCGGATCCGGCCTGCCTCGCGTGCGGCGGGATCCTGAAGGCGGCGACCGTGATGTTCGGGGAGCGGCTGGACCCCGAGGTGCTCGCCCGGGCCGTCGCGGTCGCCAAGGGGTGCCAGGTCTTCGTGGCCGTGGGCTCGACGCTCCAGGTGCAGCCCGCGGCCTCACTGGCCGGGATGGCCGCGGAGGCGGGGGCCCGCCTGATCATCGTGAACGCGGAGGAGACCCCGTACGACCCGCTCGCCGACGAGGTGATCCGCGAGCCCATCGGGACGGCGCTGCCCGCCCTGCTGGCGCGGATCGCCGCGGACGGCGCCCTTCTCTGACGCGCTCCTCCGACCCGGCCGGGGCCCGCACGCCGGGCCCCGGCAACCCGTTTCGTCCCCGGCCCGCCTCAGCCCGCGTCGGCCGCCCGTCGCATCTCCGCCACGTCGAGCTTCTTCATCTTCATCATCGCGGCCGACGCCCGCGCGGCGCGTCCCGGGTCGGGGTCCGAGATCAGCTCGATGGCCCCGGCCGGGATGACCTGCCAGGACAGCCCGAACTTGTCCTTGACCCAGCCGCAGGCGGATTCCGCACCGCCGTCGGCGGTCAGCGCCTCGTAGTAGTAGTCGGCCTCGGCGTCGTCGGCGCAGTGGATCTGGAAGGAGACGGCCTCGGTGAAGGGGAACTGCGGGCCGCCGTTGAGGCCGACGAACCTCTGGCCGTTGATCTCGAACTCGACGACCATGACCTCGCCCGCGACGCCGCCGCTGTGCTCGGGACGAAGGCCGACGCGGCCGCGCTTGCCGTCCTTGAAGATCGACAGGTAGTGGTCGGCGGCGGCCTCCGCCGCGCCGTCGAACCACAGACAGGTGGTAAAGGGGTTGCTCGCCATGACTGCCTCCGGAGTGCGGGGGGCGGGTGATCCGTCCCGCACATACAGACCGGCCCCGGCCCCGAAAGTCATCGGTGGGGCCGGGGCCGGTCCGTATCCGGTCCGGAATGCACTCCTGCGAGTTACATCTCGAGCATGCGATCGACGACCCGCCGGGCCGCCTGGCCGTCGTCCAGGTCGCAGAACTCCTCGCGGAACGCGGCACGCGCCTGCGCATACTCCGCTCCGACGGCGTCCACGTTCCGCACGGCCTCGATCAGGCTCGCCGAATCCCTGAGCAGCGGGCCGGGGGCCTTCTTCTCCAGGTCGAAGGTGAACCCGCGCAGCGTGTCCCGGTAGTGCTCCAGGTCGTACGCGAAGAGCAGGACCGGCCGGTCGGTGTGCGCGAAGTCGAAGATCGCGGAGGAGTAGTCCGAGATCAGCACGTCGGCGACGAGCAGCAGGTCGGTGGCGTCGGGCCAGCGCGACACGTCGACGACGAACCCGTCGCGGACGCCTTCGCGCACCTGCTCGGTGACCTTGTGGTGGCCGCGGATCAGCAGGACGTGGTCCTCGCCGAGCTCACGGCGGGCCGCGTCCAGGTCGATCTTCAGGTCGAGCTTGTAGCCGGAGGTGACCGTCCAGCCCAGGCGGTTCTCCCGCCACGTGGGCATGTACAGGACGACCTTCTTGCCCTCCGGCAGGCCGAGCCGCCGGCGGACCTCGGCGATCCGCTCCGCGTCGGGCCGCACCAGCGCGTCCGTGCGCGGGCTGCCGGACTCGATGACCTCGCCGCCGTAGCCGAGCGCCCGCTTCAGGACCGGGGTGGCGTACGAGCCCGGGGAGGCGAGCAGCGACCACTGCGCGCTGTCGTGCTCCAGCGCGTCCAGCACCTCGGGGCTGGTGTAGTAGTCGTGCATGAAGTCGTGGCCGATCTGCTTCAGCGGCGTACCGTGCCACGTCTGCACGACGGTCTGGCCGGGACGCCGGCGGAAGGCGCGCGGCACGCTGTCGTTGACCACGTAGTACCGGGCCCGTGCGAGCACGTCCCAGGATTCGAGGCTGTCGTACTGGACCGCGCGGGCGGTCTCCGGGACCTCGGCCCGGCCGTCGCGCACCAGCCAGACGTGTTCCAGCTTCTCGCCGCGCCGCAGGAGCTCCTCGTGGACGGCGCGCGGCGAGTCTCCGGCGCCGTGGCCCTGGAAGGAGTCGTAGACCACGATGTCCTTGACCGGGAGGGCGCTCTGCGCCGGGTACGTCACGTCGCGCGCGATCCGCTGCGCGTAGCGCGAGCGGTCGTGCGGGCTGATCATCGGGTCGGCGATCAGCGCGACGCGGTCGTACAGGCGGGCTTCCAGCCGTATCCGGCGGCCCCGGGCCGTGACGGCGTGCGGTCCCGCCTGCAGGGCGGTCGGGGCGAACTGCAGCGGGGCGCCCCGGTCGACGCCGAGCAGGCCCGCGGTGCTTCCGCCCTGGGAGACCGGGCGCAGCGTGGGCCACCAGCGGCCCTGCGGCAGGGGGGTGCGGCCGGCCCGGCTCTCGGGGAGCACCGGCTCGAAGGAGGCTTCGAAGGTGTCGCCGTCACGGGTGACGGGGTAGCTGAACTCCAGGCCGGTCGGGTCGTGCAGGACCAGCTCGTAGGGCTCGTCCAGGGGCGCGACGAACCGGCCCCGGAGCGTGAGCGCGCCGTCCTTGGCCTCGACGGTGTCGACCAGCGGCGGGGAGACCTGGACCGAGAGGGTCAGGTGTCCGGTGGTGCCGCGCTTGGCGAAGAGGGTCCGGCCGGGCTCCTCCCCGGGCAGCGCGAGGACCAGTCCGGCGAATCCGGCGCGCTCGTCGTGCGCCAGCCGGTGCTGGGCACCGCCGGCGGCGGTCACGGACAGGGTCCACGGCTCCGGGGTCCACTCGCCGGGCACGACCGGGGCGTCCGGGACGGCGGCCAGGTCGGCCAGCGGGACGCGCACGGTGAAGGGGATCCGGCCGCCGGTGACGGCGGGGGCGGTCTCCAGCGGGAAGGTGAGCACGGTTCCGGTGGAGACGTGCACCGCGCGCAGGGCGGCTCCGGCGCCGACCTCGGCGGCGAGCTCGCCCGCCACCTCCACGGCGTCGTCACCGGCCGGTCGGACGTCCAGGGCGCGGGCGCGGACGATCTCCACCTGGACACTGAAGGTCCCGTTGGTGCTGGGGACGATCCGCACGTCCGGGGCGACCCAGTGCGCGGGCGGGTTCTGGCCGCTGTCGTGCTCGCCGCCCTTGAGCCGGGCGCGGTGCAGTCCGCCGGCGCCGGTGACGGCGACGGAGGTGCTCCACACGCCTTCGTTCCACTTGCCGCCCGTCTGGAAGGCGGTGGGGTCGATCACGGCGGTGAACCCGGCCCAGTCGGCGTGGCGCAGGGCGAGGTGCGGGGAGTTGACGGTGGCCATCGGGGAGGCGACCGTACGGGTGGTGACGACGGTCCGGCGGCGCTTGCCGTTCTCGCGGAAGACCAGCATCTTGCGCGAGCCGAGGCGGCTCTCGGCGCCCAGGTGTCCGGGGAGGGCGTAGCCGCGCAGCAGCAGCTTGCCGTCGGCCCAGTGGGCCTGTTCGACGCGGCTGACGACGCGGCGTTCGCGCGGGCCGAGGGTGAGGACCTTGGCGGGGACCGGCGCCTTGAGGAACGGGTAGTCGGCCTGCGGGCGGGCCAGTCCCTTGACCGGCACGCTGTAGGTGAAGTCCCGCTGGTGCTGGACGAGGGCCACGAACTCCTCGATCCGGCCCTCCGCGGCGAGGTAGGCCTTGAGCCGGTCGGCGACCGTCAGGTCGGGCCACAGCCCGGGGCCGATCTCCCGGACGAGGCCGCCGGCCTCCTTGGCGAAGGCGGCACGGAATTCGGCGCCGGCCTCGGGAACGTACTTGTAGATGAGCGGGAGTTCCTCGCTCAGCACGTTGCGGTCGTAGTCGCGCAGGTAGCGGGTATAGGCGGCGCCCTGCTTGCCCTGGAGGGCCTCGCGGACCAGGCGGACGGAGGTCACGCGGTCGATGACCGAGACCGGGTCGGTGGAGCGCTGGGTGATGGAGCGCTCGCCGGTTTCGCGGACGCGCCAGTGGTAGACGCACTCGCCGATGACGTCGACGCTCTTGGCGAAGTAGTGCGCGGGGATCGAGACGGGGGCGTCCTCGTAGAGGATGCCTTCCGGGTACTGGAAGGCGTGCTCGTCCCAGAAGCTGCGCCGGTAGACCTTGTTCCACGCGGTGCGGTCGGTGACCAGCGCCGGGAACTTGGAGATGTGGGTCTTCAGCCGGGTCGCGGCGAAGGCGACGCGGTGGCCCCAGGACTGCTGCATGCCGACGGAGCGGAAGCGCTTGACGTTGCCGGCCGCGAAGTCGGAGCCGGTCTCGTCGAGGGCGTCGATCATGCGCTGGTACGCGTACGGCGGCATGGTGTCGTCGCTGTCGACGAAGGCCAGGTACTCGCTGCCCGGGGTGATGTGGCGGGCGCCCACGTTGCGGGCCGCGCCGAGTCCCGCGTTCTTCTGGAGGACCACCCGGAAGCGGTCGTCGCGGTCGGCGAACGCCTGGGCGAGTGCCGCGCTGCCGTCGGTGGATCCGTCGTCGACGAGCACGACTTCAAAGTCGTCGAATGTCTGTGCTGCGATGGACTCCAGGCACTCGTCGAGGTAAAGCTCGACGTTGTAGACGGGGACGACGATACTCAGGCGCGGGGGCATGGGCGGCGAGTTCTCCAGCTTACTAACAATATTGATGATCAGCCGATTACAGCATCTTACTCTGTAACGAGATGATAAAATCCGGTCGTCTCGGACATAAGTGAGAAGCCGCCGGGGCGGGCGGCCATGAATTCAGCCGCCCGCCACCTCGCTGTCATCGGATCAGACTTCCAGCTCTGCCTCGATCTTCTTCAGCTGGTGCCGGGCCATCGCGAGGTTGGCCCGCGTCTTGTCGAGCGCCAGGTAGAGGAAGAGTCCCGCGGAGCCCCGGCCCTTCAGGAGCCGGATCAGGTGGTACTGGGTTCCGAGGGTGATGAGGACGTCCTCGATCTCGTCCTTCAGGCCGAGCATCTCCATCGTGCGGAGCTTGGCCCGCACCACGTCGGTGTTGCCCGCGGCGGCGACCGTGAGGTCGAGGTCCTTTCCGCCGCCGATGGTGCCGAGGGCCATACCGCTGCTGCAGTCCACCAGGGCGACGCCGAGCACGCCGTCGATGCTGGTGGTGGCTTCCTTGAGCGATGTCTCCACGTTGGCCATGGGTGTTCCTCTTTCTTTTCGGTGTCCTGTGGCGTTTCGTTCGGTACGGACGTACGTGATCGAGGGGGGTCGGGGGGAGCCGAGGTCGGTCAGGAGCCCCGGCCGGTGCCGGGGCCCGCGCCGGGGGCCGTATCCGGGGCCGGGCCGCGGCGGCCGAGGCTGTGGTCGATCAGCTCCGCTATGCGCAGGCTGGAACGGCGGGCCTCCAGGTGGAGCCGTCCGACGTTGACGCGCGGCTCCGCGATCAAGGTCAGCACGGCCGCGTCGCCCGCCGCGTAGGTGGCGACGTAGCCGTCCTCTCCGCGCACGAGCAGCTCGCGGAACCCGCCCTGTCCGGTGCAGTCGCTGAGCCGCTGGGCCACTCCCAGGGCCGCGGCGGTCAGGGCCGCGACGGATTCCGCCTCGGTGGCGGCGCTGTCGTGGGCCAGGACCAGGCCGTCGACGCTCGCGGCGAGGGCCCCGCCGAGCTGCGGGACGCGGGCCCGCAGCCGTCGGAGCTCGGCGAGTATCTCGGCCTCGGCTTCGGCGGGCACCGTACTCATGTCGGACCTTCTCCTTTCGGACTGCCGCCGCTCGGAACGGTCGCCGCGCTGGGCGGCTCGCAGCGGGAGCCTCACAGGCTTGCCTCCAGTGCGTCGCGTAACCGGCGCAGCAACGCCACGTCCGGGGACTGCGCCTGCGTCATCCAGTCGGGCAGCGGTGCCTCCGCCGCGGCGGCGGGTGCCGGCGCGTGCGGGGTCTCGACCAGCCCGGCCGCCGCGAGGCGTCGTACGTCGAGCAGGGTGTGGAAGGCCGGCCGGCCCAGCACCCAGGCGAGGTCGGCCGGTGTCCGGACCCCGTCGGCGCGGTCGAGCAGGATCCGCTGGCGGGCGGTGACGGTCTGCCCGGGGGCGGCGGCCCGGGGCACGACCGGGGAGGTGTCCAGCAGCGGGTAGGGCCAGACCGCGTCGAGCAGCTCCCGGCGGCGGCAGGTCTCCCGCTCGACGGCGGCGGCGGGTACGGAGCGGACGGAGCCGATCCAGTGGGTGGCCCCGCGCCGGAATCGGGAGGGACCGCTGCCCGGGGAGAGCGCGAAGAAGGCGGCGTCGAAGATCGCGGCGAGATGGCATATCTCCAGTTCGCCGCCCGCGAGCCCGCCGCTGTCGACGAGGAAGCGGGCGACTTGGCGGCGGGCGCCGGCCTCGTTCACGGCTTCGGTCCAGCGCTCGGGGGTGAGACCCCCGCCGGTGGTGAGCAGGACGTCGAGTCCGGGGGTGGCCGGGCTCTCCGCGTGCACCACGCGGCCGTTCTCCAGGAAGAGGGTGCCGCGCTCGCGGAACAGGGCGCCCGTCGCCCGTTCGGCGGCGAGCCGGGTGAGCAGCGGGGAGACGGCGACGGCGGCGACGGCGGTCACTTCAGCACCAGCTCCTCGGCCAGGGCCCGGAGTCTGTGCCGGGCGAGGGCGAGGTTTCCGTCGGTCCGGTCGAGCCACAGGTGCAGGAACACGCTGCTGTCGAAGCTGGTCTCGACGAAGCGGAGCACGTGGTAGCCGGTCCGGGTGGTGACGATCAGGTCCTCCACGGGCGGCCCGGCGCCGTCCGCCTCGGTTCCGCCCGGGGCGAAGGACTCGTATTCGGCGGCCGCCCGGGCCAGCTCGGCGGTTTCGGCCGCGGTGGTCTCGTGGTCCCCCACCGGTGATTCCCCGGCGGTGCCGAGGGCCAGGCCGCTGCTCCAGTCGACCAGCGCGGCCCCCCTGGCACCAGGCAGGGCCATGGCTTCGAGCAGGCATTCGTCGATCCCGGGCACGCGGGCTCCCCTCCCGGCCGGACCGTGCGTGGTGCACGGTCGTACGGCGCGACAGAAGGGAACTTACTCAACTTCCACAGTGCGAAAGGGCGTTCTGGCATTTTCCGCTGGAACATGCGCGATGGCACGTGACAGCTTGGCCGGAACCCCACCCCTTTTGATCATTGCTGTGGGCCACGCGCCCCAAACGCCCCTCGTGGAACCGCCGTCACGAGGCGAGCGGTAGATCGTCCGAGAGCCGGAAGGACCCGCCCTCGCGCTGTACGTAGCCCTCGTGGCTCAGGGTGCGCAGCAGGTGGTACACGGTGGGCAGCGGGATTCCGGTGATCCGGGACAGGCGCTTGGCGGTCGCCCCGCCCTCCGCGTACATCGCTTCCACGAGCCGCAACGCCCGCTGTACGGAACCGATGAGGGTGGGTGCGGTGGTGGTGGCGCTTCCGCCGTCGGTGCTGCCGCCGTCGGTGCTGCCTGCGCTGCCTGCGCTGTCCTTCTGGCTGTGTGCGGTGCCCATGAGTGGTCCCCCTGCTCCGGTACGAGGCCTGGCAAACCCATCAAAGTCGCTCACCGGCCGCAAAACCAGCGGACTCGCGTAAACCTGAGCATAAGATCAACTAATGCTCGACCCCCGGAAACTGAAGCTCCTCGTCGATGTCGCGCGCACGGGCACCATCGCGGGTGCCGCAGTGCGCGCCGACGTCACCGCCTCCGCCGCTTCGCAGCAGCTGTCCGCGCTCGAACGCCATGCCGGTTGTTCGCTGCTGGAGCGCTCCGGTCGGAGCGTACGCCTGACCGCCGCCGGTCACACCCTGGTATCCCACGCCACCCGCGTGCTCGCCGAGATCGAGGCCGCGGAGGAGGCACTGCGCGATATCGCGGGGTTGCGCGACGGCCAGTTGCGGGTCGCCACCTTCGCTTCCGCCGCGGAGCCCTTCACGGTGCCGGCGCTGGCCGCGTTCCGGCGGACCCATCCGGGGCTCGACGTGAGCCTGACCGAGCTGGAGCCGGAACTGGCCCTGCCCTCCCTGGCGGCGGGCAGCCTGGACCTGGCGGTCACCCACCAGTACCCGCACCTCCCGGAGCCGGACCTGCGCGGCCTGCGCCAGGTGCTGCTGCGCCGGGAGAAGCTGATGCTCGCCGTGCCCCCGCACGCCAGGCCGCCGCTCGACGGGCCGGTCAGGCTCGGCGAGTTCGCCCGTACCGCCTGGGCCTCGACCACGCCCAGCACCGGCTTCCAGGCGGTCACCGAGGGGATCTGCCGGGCCGCCGGCTTCGAACCGGACATCGCCTTCCGCGCCGACAGCTATCCGATGCTGCTCTCCCTGGTCGCCGCCGACTTCGCGGTCGCGCTGGTACCGCAGAGCGCTGCGGACCGGCGCCCGGAGATCTCCTTCCACGACATCGCCGAACCGGCCCATCTCGTACGGGACATCTACGCGACGGTACGGACCGGGGACCGCAGTCCGGCGACGGAGTCGATGATCCGGCACCTGGCACGGCAGCTCGGCGGCTGACCCACCCGGCCCGGGCCCGTCGGATACGGCCCGTCGGATGCGGGGCCTCAGATGCGGGCCGGTGTCCAGCCCTCGATGTGCCAGGGCGCGCCGACGGTCAGCGCGTGCGGGGCACCGGAGACGGTGAGGCAGGCCTCGCGCGGGGTGCCCCGTTCGAAGGTGAGCCGCAGGGAGCCGTTGCCGGTGACCTCGGCCGTGTTGATCCGGCACAGGGCCAGTTCGCCGAGGAGCGCCAGCGGATGGCCGGGGAGCATGCTGCCCGGGCTGGCGGAGACCCGGACGTCGCCGTCGGCGGCGATGCCGACCCGGACCGAGCCGAAGAGCGGCTGCTCCAGCCGCCAGGGGGCGTCGATGACGATGCGGGCCTCCGCGTCGGTCAGCTCGTCGTGGACGGTGAGGAAGGGGGAGGCCCGGCGCCGTTCGCCCGTCTCCAGGACGAGGGTCCCTTCGAGGTCCACGGGCAGCGGGGCCTCGCCGCTCGTGACGGGGAACGGAGCGCTGTCCACGCGCAGGCACACCGGGTCCAGGCAGTCGGGCGCCGGATCCACCACGGGCCCCGGCAGCGGGGGCCGGTCGGTGACCTCGCCCCAGAGGGCGGGGACGGCGTGGCGCAGCACCGCGTCCGTGACCTCGTCCGCGACGCGGGCGGCGGTGCGCTCGTCGGTGATGCTCCACCAGTGGTCGTGCGGATGGCCGAGGAGGCGTCCGATCCTGGCGTGCCAGCCGACGGGGCCGACGCGGTTGGCGCTGAGCCGGGTCCCGAGGGCCGGCCGCAGCCGCCGCAGGGCCTCGTGTTCCTCGTACGGGACCGCGCGCAGGTTGATGGTGAACCGGCACTCGGCGGCCCCGGACGAAGCGCTCCGCTGGAAGCCGAGCAGCGCGTGGTCGGGTTCGGCGGCGCGGAGCCGGTACTCCAGCCCCGTGCCGGTGAATCCCGCATCGCGCAGCGCCGGGGCGATCCGCTCGCGCAGCGTCTGGTGGAACAAGTCGGTCGCGTTCACCCTCGTAGTGTCACAAGACGGACCCTCCCCGACCAAAACCGTCCATCCCCGGGCGGCCGCGGGGGCCGGTCCGGGCCCCTCTATCCTGCGCGGACCGCGGATCACAGCAGGTCGGCGGCAGGGAGGGAACACAGGACGTGGAAACTGTGAGGCAGAACGCCGGGGCGCCGGACGCACCGGAAGACCGTCAGTGTCCGGAGTGCGGGACCGGGATCACCGTGCACGCGTCGTACGTCACCTGGTGCTCGGCCTGCGACTGGAACGTGGACCCGGGCGCCCCGGATCCGGACCGCGGGCGTCTGGCGCAGGTCCGGCGGCGCCTGGCCGGGCGTCACGGGGAGCAGCTGGCGGAGGAGATCGTGCGGGGCGGGAGCGGGGCCGGGCGGGGCGGGGCCGACGGGGCGACCGTGCTGGCCTTCGGGCTCGCCCTGCTGGTGCACGGGGTCACCGCGGGACTGTTCCTGGCCGCGGCCTTACTGATCATCGGCGGGTGGCACACCGGCATCCAGTCGGTGCTCGGCGTCCTGCTCCTGGTGGCCGTGGCGCTGCTGCTGCCCCGGCCGGGCCGCCTCCCGAAGGGAACGCCGGTGCTGTACCGGGCGGACGCGCCCGGCCTCTTCGCGCTGATCGACGAGGTGGGTGCGGCCGTCGGGACGACGGGGGTGCACACGGTGGTGGTGGACGCCTCCGCCAACGCCGCGGTCAGTACCTACGGGTACCGCGGCCGCCGCGTGATGATCCTGGGCCTCGGGCTGTGGGAGATCCTCACGCCGCAGGAGCGCGTGGCCCTGCTGGGACACGAGCTCGGGCACTTCGCGAACGGCGACGTCCGCTCCTCGTTCCTGTTGAACGGGGCCCTGCGGTCGCTCGCCGAATGGCACTCCGTCCTGCGCCCGGTCGACCGCGGGAGCCTCGTGGACTGGTTCCTGAACTCCCTGACGTTCCTGCCGCGCTGGGCGGTCCACGGGCTGATCCGCCTGCTCGACGGACTGACCCTGCGGGCTTCGCAGCGTGCGGAGTACCTGGCCGACACGGGCGCCGCCCGCGCCGGTTCCAGCGAGGCCGCCGTCACGCTGCTCGACCGCCTGCTGGTCGTGGACGGCGTCGAGGCACACCTGCGGCGCGAAGCGATGGCGGCGGCCCGGACCGGCGGAGCCGCGGGGCGCGAGGCGCGCGAGGCCGCCGAGCGGGAGCTGTGGGAGCGGCTGGCCGCACGGATCGACTCCGTCCCCGAGAGCGAGTACGAGCGGCGGCGCCGGGTCTCGGCCCGGCGCGGGCACAGCGTCGACGACACCCACCCGCCGACCCACCTGCGCCGGCGCTGCCTGGCCGCGGCCGAGCCGCAGTCCGCCCGGATCGTCTGCGACGGCCCCCGGGCGCGGGCGGTCGCCGCCGAACTGGATCCGGCCCGCGCCGTACTGGCCCGCGGGGTGATCCGGGACCACGCCGGCTGAAGGGACGTACCGCCTACTGCGTGCAGGTCACGTAGGCCGGGAGCGGTGTCTCCTCGACGAGGCGGCGGGGAAGGGACAGCGCGAAGCGGTGTTCCAGTACGGCGAGGGTGAGGCGGTCGCGTTCCTCGTACGGTTCGTCCTCGGGGCGGGCGTAGCAGCCGTCCGGGGTGAGGATCTTGGCCTCGACCAGCTCGGGCAGGAGGAAGTCGGGCCGGTGGCCGCCGCGCCAGTGCTCCTCGCCGATGCCGAAGCAGCAGACCAGCTCGCCGTCGCGGGCGTACGCGAACTGCTTGGGCGGGTGGTCGGGCTGCGGGTCGAGGTACACGGCCTCGGCCCCGGAGCGGGAGACCTCCGCGAGGCGCTGCGCCCCGGCGGGCACGCCGTGTTCCACGGCGAAGGACCAGCCGCCCCAGCTGCCGACCCGGGCCACCCCGTCCCCGTCCACCGTCTCGGTGACCATGCTCCACGCGTCGATGGCTCCGAGCGGCCCGGGACGCAGGTCCGGCAGGGCGCCGAGCCGGACGGCCAGTTCCTCGGGGCCGATGCCCCGGGCGAAGGTGAGGCTGACGTACCAGGCGCTCCAGTCCGCCAGCCACTGGATGCCGTCGTCGCGGGCGCGGGCGCCGTCGGCCGCGCCCTGCCCCGTGATGTCCGCCATTGCCACGGCTGCCTCCCGCGATCTCCGCGATCCCCGCGATGCGAGCCGGTCCTGCCGGAACCAGCCCTACCGGCACGATAGTCAGTCGGCGGGGCCCTCCGGGAGGAGGCGCTCGACCATGGTGTCGATGAGCCCCTCCACCGAGTGGGGGTCCAGCAGTCCGGGCACGGTGAGGTCGTCCACGATCAGCCCGAGCATGGCCAGGTAGATCAGGACCACGCCCTGCCGGTCCCCCGGCAGTCCCGCTTCCATGTGCCAGGCGATGTTCGCCTCCAGTTCGGCGCCCTGGAACCCGGCCAGCGCCTCCTGGAGTTCGGGCCGCCGGGTGGCCTCCAGACGCAGTTCCAGCATCGCGGTGTGGACGCTGCGCTCGCGGCGCATGCGCTCCAGGAGGCGGCGCAGCAGCACCTTCGTGTCGAACGGGCCCGTCAGGTCCGCCGGGTCGGGGGTCAGCCGCTCCCGGGTGCGGTGCAGGATCTGGACGAGGAGCTGGGCGCGGTTCGCGAAGTAGTTGGAGGAGGTGCCGGTCGGAACTCCGGCCTCCGTGTCCACGGCGCGCAGGGTCAGCCCCCGTGAGCCCTCCCGGGCGAGGACTTCGATGGCGGCGTCGAGCAGCGCGGCGCGGCGCTCCGGGTTCTGGCGCATGGGTGGATCCCTGACCGTGTGGACGCGGCTGCCGGTATGACCGCCGCATATGCACTGCACGTGCAGTGCTTCGGACACGCTAGCGGACACCGCCTCGTCGCGGCCCTCCCCAGCGGCCCCCGGGACGTGCCACCCTGCCCGTCATGGAGCGGATCATCGGGGAGATACGCGAGGACCTGGACCGCCGGCTGGCCGTGGCCGCCGAGCGGCTCGCCGACCGGTCGCCGGACGGTGACCCGGCCTGCGCCGTCTACGTCGCCCTGCTCGGCCGGGCCGCCTTGCGCGAGCGGGTCCACCAGCTGCTCCGCCAGGGCGTCGACGGTCTGGTCCGTGCGGCCCGCGGCCTGCCGCCCGAGCTCGGCGAGGCCCGCGCCGACGGCGAGCTCCGCGCCCGGCAGGGGCTGCCGCTCGACTCCCTGCTGCGCGTCTACCGGCTCTGCGGCCGGCTGCTGTGGCAGGTCCTGACCGAGGCCGTCGCCGCCCACGACCGGGCTGCGCTGCCCCGGCTGCTGCCGGGGGCGCCCGCGCTGTGGGACGTGGTCGACCGGATGGCGGACGCGGCGGCCGCGTCCTACCGCCGGGCCGAGGCCGTGCGCGGCGACCGCGAGCGGGAGCTGCGCGGGGCCCTGCTCGACGCCCTGTTCGACGGCGGCGGTCCCGCGGGCCGGTCCGCCGAGTCGGCGCGGCGGCTCGGGCTGCCGGAGCGCGGCCGGTTCGCCGTGGTGGTCCTCGATCCCGGGGACGGCGCCTGGGCGGCCCCGGCCGGCGCCCCGCGCGTGCTGTGGCGGATCCGCGCCGACGGGGAGACCGGCCTCGTGGAGCTGGGCGCGCTGCCGCTCGCCGCGGTGACCGAGCTGCTGGCGCCCCTCGGCTTACGGGCCGGGGTGAGCCCGGTGGTGGAGACGCCGGGCGAGCTGGCGGGGGCCCACCGGCTGGCCGTCCTCGCGCTGCGCGCGGCGCCGGGGGCCGACGGTCCGCACACCGCCCTGCTGGACGAGCTGCTCCCGGCGGCGCTGGTCGCGGCCGAGCCCGAACTCGCGGGCCGGCTGCGTCAGGTGGTGCTGGGTCCGGTCCTGGCGCTGGATCCGGAGGACCGCAGGGTGCTGCTGACCACCCTGGGCACCTGGCTGGCCTGCCGGGGATCGACCACGTACGCCGCCCAGCGGCTGTACTGCCACCGCAACACCGTCTCGAACCGGCTGCGCCGCCTGGAGCAGCTCACCGGCCGCTCGCTGGCCGATCCCGCCCACGTGGTGGAGCTGGCGCTGGCCCACACGGCGGTCACCCAGCGCCCGGCCGGGTCCCCGCCTGTTCCTGCGGGTCCCCCCGCTCCCCCTTCTCCCCCTGTTCCCCCTTCTCCCCCTGTTCCCCCTTCGCCGCCGGCCGCGCGGACTCCAGCAGGTACGGCACGTCGATCACCGCGACCCCGGGCGTGAACAGCAGGCGCGCCTTGAGGCGCAGCGCGTTCTGGTTGTGCAGGGGCTGTTCCCACCAGTGCCCGACCACGTACTCCGGGATGACCACGGAGAGCATGTCCGTGCCCTCGGCGGCCGCCTGTTCCTGCACGTAGGCCAGGACGGGCCCGACCACCTCGCGGTACGGGGAGTGCAGCACCTTGAGCGGGATGCCTGGGTCGTGGTCCGCCCAGTCCGCGCGCAGCCGGTTCGCGCTCTCCTCGTCGGCGGCCACCGAGACGGCCGTCAGGGTGTCGGGGCGCAGCCCCATGGCGAAGCCGAGGGCCTTGAGCGTGGGCGCGTGCACGGACGCGACGAGGACGACGACGTGGTGGCGGGCGGGCTTGCGGGGTTTGACGCCGGGGGCGACGGTGAGTTCCCGGGCCACGGTGTCGTAGTGGCGGCGCACGCCCTTCATGCCGATGAAGAGCAGCGGCATGGCGATGACGACGAGCCAGGCGCCGTGGGTGAACTTGGTGATCAGGACGATGACCAGGACCACGAAGGTCATGGTGGCGCCGACGGCGTTGATGGCGAGCCGGCGGTGGATGTGGATCCGCTCCTCCTTGCGGGTCTCGGGGGAGGCGAGCTCCTGCTGCCAGTGCCGGACCATGCCCGCCTGGGAGAGGGTGAAGGAGACGAAGACGCCGATGATGTAGAGCTGGATGAGGCGGGTCAGCTGGGCGTCGAAGGCGACGATGAGGCCGATGGCGGCGAGCGCCAGCAGGACGACGCCGTTGGAGTAGACGAGCCGGTCGCCGCGGTTGAAGAGCTGGCGCGGTACGTACCGGTCCTTGGCCAGGATCGAGGCCAGCATCGGGAAGCCGTTGAAGGCGGTGTTCGCGGCGAGGATCAGGACGCCGGCCGTGACGGCCTGGAGCAGGTAGAAGAGGACGTGCCAGTCGCCGAAGGTGGCTCTGCCGATCTGGGCGAGCGCGGTGGACATCGGGGTTCCGGGGGCCAGGCCCAGCTCGGTCGGGTCGGCCGCCACGTGCACCTCGTAGTTCATGGCGAGGTAGGTGATCCCGGCGAACATGGTGACGGCGAGCGCGCCCATCGCCGCGAGGGTGGTCGCCGCGTTCTTGCTCTTCGGCTTCTGGAAGGCGGGGACGCCGTTGCTGATGGCCTCGACGCCCGTGAGCGCGGTACAGCCGGAGGCGAAGGCCCGCAGTGCGAGGAGCACCATCGCGAGGCCGGCGTAGGTGCCCTCGGCGGTGATCGGCAGCGCGGCGGATTCGGCGCGGATCGTGTCGCCGGTCGCGAGCCGGAAGGCGGCCACGGCGAACATCAGGTAGATCACGAGGACGAAGCCGTAGGTGGGGACGGCGAAGACCCGGCCCGATTCCCGTACCCCGCGCAGGTTCATGAGGGTCAGCAGCACCACGAAACCCACCGACAGGGGGACTTCGTGGTCGGAGAGGGAGGGGATCGCCGAGGTGATGGCGGAGACCCCGGAGACCACGGAGACGGCGACCGTCATGACGTAGTCGACGAGCAGGGCGCTCGCGGCGGTGAGGGCGGCGGTCTCGCCGAGGTTCTTGGAGCTGACGATGTAGGCGCCGCCGCCGCCCGGGTAGGCGTAGCAGGTCTGCCGGTAGGAGGCGACGACGACCACGAGCAGGAACACGATGGCGGCGGCCGCGTACCAGGCGAGGTGGAGCAGCGCGACCCCGCCGAGGGCGAGGATCAGCAGGATCTCCTCGGTGGCGTAGGCCACGGAGGAGAGCGGGTCGCTGCAGAAGATCGGGAGCGCGAGCCGTTTGGGCAGCAGGGTCTCGCCCAGACGCGCGGTGTCGAGCGGTTCGCCGACCAGCACACGTTTCGCATTGATACGCCTCATTCAGGCATGATCAGCCAAAACTGTGGCAATTCATCCCATATAAACCCTGTGTCATGGGGTGAACCGCCTACATCTTCGCCGCCGCGCTGCGGATCGCCTCCCGGATGCGGAAGTACGTGCCGCAGCGGCAGATGTTGGCGATCGCGTCGATGTCCTCGTCCGTGGGCGTGCTCGTCCGCTTCAGCAGGGCGACGGCCGCCATGATCTGACCGGGCTGGCAGAAGCCACACTGGGCGACGTCCTGTTCGAGCCAGGCCTCCTGCACCGGGTGCAGGTCCTCGCCGTCGGCCAGTCCCTCGATCGTGGTCACCGTCTTCCCCGCGCACGCGGAGACCGGCACCACGCACGGGCGGACGTCCACCCCGTCGAGGTGGCTGGTGCAGGCCTTGCAGACGTCCACCCCGCAGCCGTACTTCGGGCCGCGCACGTTCAGCATGTCGCGGAGCACCCACAGCAGGGGCAGATCGTCGGGCGCGTCCACGGTGACGCTCTGCCCGTTGACGGTGAAGGTGTGCGAGGGCACGGCTCGGCTCCTGGAGGTCGTCTCTTCTGGATGTTGTCGGTCACGTCCGCGTCGTCCGGTGCCGTGCCTCGCCGCGCTGCCGGGGCTCCCGCGTACTGGACGTACTCGGGTGCCCCGGCAGTGCGGCGAGGTGCGGTGCCGGGCGGCGTGGGCCCGGCAACATCCGGAAGAGACGGCCTGGCTAGCGCGGGTAAGGGGTGAAGTCGACGTCGAAGTCGAGGGGGAAGCTGCGCGGCTTGGTGCCGGTGGCCCGGGCGTAGGCGTTGGCGATCGCGCCCACGGCGGCGGGCAGGCCCAGCTCGCCGGCCCCGCCCGGCTCGGTTCCGGTCGCCGGCAGCACGAAGACGCGTACGTCCTTCGGGGTGTCGCGCTGCTGCGCCCAGTGGAACTGGCTGTAACTGCCTTCCAGCGGGAGCCCCTTGTCCAGGTGCAGGCCGGCCTTGAGCGTGGTGGAGATCGCGTCGGTCAGGCCGCCGATCATCTGGGCCTCCAGACCGCGCGGGTTGACGGGCAGGCCCACGTCGACGGCGATGACCGCCTTCGTGACGCGGATGTGCTCCGGGTTCCGGGTGTCGATCTCGACCAGGCAGGCCGTCCGGGACTTGTACTCCTCGTGGAAGGCGATGCCCTGGGCGCACCCGGCGGGCATGGCCCGGCCCCAGCCCCCTTCGGTGGCCGCCTTGTCGAGCACGGCGCGCTGGGCGGCCGTCTTCAGGAAGGTCCGGCGGAACTGGTACGGGTCCCGGCCCGTCGCGGCGGCCAGCTCGTCCACCACGATCTCCTCGGCCCCCCGGGTGTTCGCCGAGTACACCGACCGCCAGGACCCGGTGGGAACCCCGGTCGGGACCTCGGTGAGCGCCTGGGTGGTGAGCCCGAAGTGGTACGGGGACTTGATCGTGGTGAGGAACAGGGTCTGGGCGAGGGTGGCGTTGCCGATGCCGAGCGGGAGGCTGGCGGCGGTCGCGGTGATGATCTCGCCGAGTCCGTGCCGGAAGTCGGTCTCCGCGGCGGCGACCCGGTGTTCGAAGCTGAGCACCTCGCCCAGCAGGTGCGTCGCCCGGATCTTGTGGTGGGTGGCCGGGCGCATCCGGCCGTGCCGGGTGTCGTCCACCCGGGTCCACATCAGCCGGACCGGACGGCGGCAGGCCTTGGAGATCCGGGCCGCTTCCAGGGCCGCGTCGAAGAACAGCCGGCGGCCGAAGGAGCCGCCCGCCTGCACCACATGGACGGTGACCTTGTCGAGGGGCAGGCCGAGGTCGGCGGCGATCGTTTCGCGGGCCACGATCGGCGACTTGAGCCCGGACCAGATCTCGGCGCGGTCCTCGCGCACGTCGGCGACGGCCGAGTTGGTCTCCATCGGGGCGTGGCTGACGAAGGCGAAGTCGAACTCGGCGTCCACGTGCGCGGTCAGCAGCGGCGGCACGAGCAGCGGCGGGGTGGCGGCGCGCAGCTTCGTACGGACGGCCGCGTCCGAGAGCTGGTCGGCCGGGCCCGGGCCCCAGGTGACCTGGAGGGCGGCCTTGGCGTCGAGGGCCTGGCCGAAGGTCTCGGCGACGACGGCGACCCCGGTGGCGACGGTGACCACGTGCAGGACGCCGGGCATGGCCCGGACGGCGTCGAGGTTGGCGACGGAGCGGACGCTGCCGCCGAGCGTGGGCGGGCGGCGGACCACGCAGGGCTTGGCGCCGGGCACGTCCAGGTCGAGGGTGTACTGCTGGGCGCCCGTGACCATGGCGCGGGCGTCGATCCGGCTGGTGGGCTTGCCGACCAGGGCGTGCTTCGCCGTCGGCTTGGGGGTGGCGCCGAGGACGATCAGGGCGGGGTTCGCGGCGGCCGCGGCGAGGGAACCGTAGGCCGCGGTGCGGCCGTCGGGGGCGCGGACGGCGCCGTTGGCCGTGGTCAGGGTCGACGCCGGGAGGCTCCAGCGCACGGCGGCGGCCGCGACCAGCCGGGCCCGGGCGGTGGCGGCGCACTGGCGGACCGGGCCGTAGAGGGAGCGGATGGAGTTGGACGATCCGGTGAGCTGGTTGAAGAGCAGCTCGGGGCGCGCGTCGTCCAGTTCGACCCGCACGGCGGCCAGCGGGGCGTCCAGTTCCTCGGCGACGAGCATCGCCACGGCGGTGGTGAGCCCCTGTCCGACCTCCTCGCGCGGCAGCCGGAAGCGGATGGTCCCGTCGGCCTCCACGACGAGCGCGAGCAGGGCCGAGGTGGGGGCGCCCGCCAGGATGAACAGATCGCCGAGGTCCAGCAGGTCGGCGGGGGCGGGCAGGGTCGGGATCACGGCGTGCGCGGGCTGCGGGGCGAGCAGGTCGGCTCCGGCGCGCGTGACGAGGGCGAGGGTCGGCGCGGCGATCAGATAGGTGAGGAAGGACCGCCGGCTCTGCCCGTCGGTCGGCGCATGGCTCTGCCCGGTCATGTTCGTTGTGTCCCCACCCTGTGCGGCCCGCATCGGTGAGCCTCCCCGGCTCATTACCGGCACGTAGAGTAGCCATTCGGCGATGCGGGGGGAAGCCTGGATCACGTTCCGGGCGGAAGATCGGACATACGGCCACCCGCGGCGACGGTCGCACCGCACGGGCCGCAGCCGGAGCGCGGGGTCCTTCGTTCGGGGGGCACCGGCCCGGCCGCGTTGATCCGGGTCCTCCGGTTCTTTCGCCGGCACGGCGGCGGGCGGGCCTCGCACACCTCGGCCGTACGATCGATCACCCTCGTCCGAACGGCCGCTTTCCGGCCGCGGGCGGACGGTGGAAAGGGCACGGCCGCGGCACGCCGTGCGGGCCGGGCGGGCCCGTCGCGGCCCCCCGTCCGGTGCGATCCGCCCGGTACCGGGCACCCTGCACCGGCCCGGGAACACCAAGGGCCGACAGGGCTCTCCCGCCGTCCCGCCGACAGGGGCTGACCGGATTCGTTCGCACGCTCCAGGAGGGCCGGAAGGCCCCAGGCATATGCCAGATGCAAGTCTGCCTCGGATGTTGCCAAACGCCTTACAGGCCGTCGCTGGCTGTGCAACAGTCGTTACCGGCCCTTCCTTCAGAACCGGTCCCTCCTCAGACTTGGCCGTGCCGCGCCTGTATCGGAGTTCAGATGCCGTCCCACTTGTACGCGGACCGCCCCGCGCAACCCCCCGAGCCAGGGTCGGTGGACGCGCTGATCTCGCAGACCCGACGGCTCCGCGGAGAAGTCGACGCCGTCCGCCGCGACACCGTGGTCGACGACGACGACGCGCAGGGCCGCTGGCAGCGTGCGCTGTGCGATCTCGCCGTCCACCACCTCGACGACCTCCGCGCGCACCTCGGCCAGCTCAAGGAGGGGCTGCCGCCCGCCTCGCCCGAGTCCGCCGCGCTGCCGCAGGCCGCCCCCGAGACCGGGGCCGAGCAGACCAGGGTCGGCAGTGCCGAGTGGAACCTGCTGACCGACGAGGTCAGCTGGTCCGACGAACTCTTCCAGATCTTCGGCCGCTCCCCCGAGGCCGGCGCGCTGCCCCTCGACGAACTGGGATCCACCCTGTTCTCCGAGGACCAGCCGCTGCTGACGGCGATGGTGACGGCCTGTCTGGTGGACGGCAAGCCGATCGACGGCGAGTTCCGCATCGTCCGGGCCGACGGCCGGGTCCGGACGCTGCACATGAGGGGCGAGCCGGTACTCGACTCCGACGGCTGCACGGCCTCCATGTGGGCCGTGCTGCGGGACGTGAGTGAACTGCGCCGGAGCCAGCGGGCGGTGCGCGAGTCCCGGGACTCGCTGCAGCGCCGGCAGGAGATCGCGCAGACCGAGCGCCGGCTGGCGGTCGAGCTGCAGGAAGCCGTGCTCCCCCCGTGGCGCGGCTCCCTGCGGTTCCCGCACGACAACACCAGGGCGCTGGACGTCGCGGCGCACTACCTGCCCTCCGCGACCAGCGCGCTCATCGGCGGCGACTGGTACGACGCACTCGAACTCCCCGGCGGGGAGTCGATGCTGACGGTGGGTGACCTCACCGGGCACGGGGTGACCGCGACCTCCGGCATGGCGATGATGCTCGGCGCCCTGCGCGGGATGGCCATGGCGGGCATCGAGCCGGGCCCGCTGATGGGCTGGCTGAACCAGCTCCTGGAGACCTCCGTCCAGCCGGCGCTCGGATCCGCCGTGTGCTGCCGCTACGATCCTGCGCGCCGGGTGCTGTCCTGGGCGCAGGCCGGCCACCCGGCCCCGTTGCTGTTCCGGCGCGGCCAGGGCCGTTCGCTGCTGCCGCCCGAAGGCGTGCTGCTGGGAGCGACCTCCGGAGCCACGTACGGCCAGGCCGAGGAGCGGCTGGAGGTGGGCGATGTACTCGTCCTGCACACCGACGGACTGACGCCGCGCAGCATCGAGTTCAGCAAGGCCGACGGGACCGAACGACTGCTGGCGCTGGCACCGCACTTCTCCGCCGCCCGGTCCGCCCAGGACTGTGTGCGCCTGGTGATCGGGGAGTTCGGCGAGGGCGAGCGCGAGGACGACGCCTGCGTGCTGGTGGCCCGGATCGGCTCGTAGGCGGGCGGCGGGTGGTTCGCCCGTAGCGGGCGACAGGTGGTTCGCGGGACTCGAGGCCGCGCCGGGAGGCGCGGCCTTTCTCGTCCTCGGACCCGGGTGGCCACCGGTCTCAGGCCCGCCCCACGGGGCTGTTCGGGAGGGCCAGCTTGATCTCCTCGCGGAGCTCCTCGATGCCGGCGAATCCGGAGTAGTGGCCGCTGAGCCGGTACATCTCGCGCAGCCGGTCCCATGTCCGGTGCGAGGAGGTCTCGTTCATCGAGACCAGGGC
The DNA here is from genome assembly GCF_057834385.1 of Streptomyces sp. GL_141. Taxonomy (NCBI): domain Bacteria; kingdom Bacillati; phylum Actinomycetota; class Actinomycetes; order Kitasatosporales; family Streptomycetaceae; genus Streptomyces; species Streptomyces sp. GL_141. The sequence continues at coordinate 7,962,342 of NZ_CM174402.1, read as the reverse complement.
CAGGCGGGCGTAGCGGTCGGCCTGTTCCGGGTCGTTCGCGATGAAGCAGGCGGAGGCCATCGAGATGTAGTCGAAGATCTTCGAGCGCTGGTGGCCGTCGGCCCGCAGCCGCAGGGCCTCCTTCGCGTGCTGCTGCGCGATGGTCGCCGCCGAGGGATCGTGGTCGGCGAGGGTACGGAAGGCCAGCGCCTGCATGCCGTGCAGATCGGCCTCGTCGAAGTGCTGCATCCAGGACGGCGGCGGCACGTCCCCCGAGGTGGACACGAACAGGTCCTCGGCCTCGCCCAGGGTGCGGCGCATGGCCTGCCCCTTGCCGAGCGCGGCCTGCGCCCAGGCCTCGATGGTGTGGAGCATGGCGCGGGTCCGGGGCAGGGTCTGCTCGCCGGAGCCGGACTGCGCCAGCTTCATCAGGTCGAGCGCCTCGTTCGGCTTGCCCAGGTGGACCATCTGGCGGGCCGCGCGGGAGAGCGCCTCCCCCGCGCGCGGCCGGTCGCCGCCCTCGCGGGCCGCGTGCGCGGCGATGACGAAGTACTTCTGCGCGGTGGGCTCCAGGCCCACGTCGTGGGACATCCAGCCCGCCAGCACCGCCAGGTTGGCCGCCACCCCCCACAGCCTGCGCTGGAGGTGGTCGGGGTGGTGGTACGCGAGCATGCCGCCCACCTCGTTGAGCTGCCCGACCACGGCCTTGCGCTGGAGGCCGCCGCCTCTGGAGGCGTCCCAGGCGCGGAAGACCTCCACCGAACGCTCCAGGGCCTCGATCTCCTGGGAGCCGATGGGCGCGGCCTCGTAGCGGTCGTAGCCCGCGGAGTCGGCCTGGAAGGAGTCGCCGTTGCGCTGCACGTCCTTCGCGCGGGCGGGGTCGGTGTGGAGCCAGTCGTGCATGGCGTTGCTGAGGGCTGAGCCGGCGGTGAGCGCGGCACCCGCGCTCATCAGACCGCGACGGTTGAGCATGAGGTCCATTCCCGTGAATTCGGTGAGGACCGCGGCTGTGCGTTCGGGCGCCCAGGGCATTCCGTCGGGGTTCTCCTGCTCCCCGTCCGGCTGCTGTTTGGTGGTGCGCCGTTGTCGTACGAACCCGAGGTCCTCGATGGTCACGACACGACCGAGCCGCTCGGTGAACAGTGCTGCCAGTACCGTGGGCACCGGTTCGCGCGGGGTTTCCCCCATGTCGATCCAGCGCCGCACCCGCGAGGTGTCGGTGGCCAGCTGGTGGTGACCCATCGAGGCCGCCTGCCGGTTGACCATCCTCGCCAGTTCGCCCTTGGACCAGCCGGCCAGGCCGAACAGGTCGTTCAGACGGGTGTTTGGACCTTTGCTCACGTCAAGCCCCCAGGTTCTCGGCTGAGTTGACAGTAACCCCCCGTCAGATGCCGAGCGACTATTCGCCAGGGTTCGCCAGGGCACGCAATGTGGTCCGCCACCCACGCCCGGGTGTCAGGTAGGAATGCGCCTCCCCGACCCGGTCACCGGCGGAACTCCCCAGGGTGATGCACGGGATCCGGCGGGGCGGCGTATGCAACTCGTCGGCGCACGAAGGGATCCGTAACGCCATGTACGCAGCCACGTCCTCCGTGTCCGCACCGGTCCGGCCGCACCGCACGTTCCCCGCGGGTGGCGGCCCCTACCTCGAACCCGGCCGCCCCGCGGCCCCGGCACAGGGCGCCGTACGGGCACGGCGGATGCCGGGTACCGGATCGCAGCCGCTCAGCGGGAGAATCGACCTGTCGGGTCCCCAGGGGGCGCAGTTGCGCACCGCGCTCGCCTCCGTGCAGCGCATCTGTCCGGAGTTCGCGCCGGTCCAGGTACTGCGCCGCAGCGGCCGGTCGGTCCTGCTGGTGGGAACCACCGGACGGATGACGGCCGTCGCGAAGGTATTACTGGATCACTCGCCCGAGTGGCGCGAGCGGTACCGGCACGAAATAGCGACGTACCGGACGTTCGTCCGGCACCGCCCGCAGGTCCGGGTGCCGCGGCTGATCGCCGCCGATCCGGAGAACTGCGTACTGATCGTCGAGCGGATGGCCGGCCGCGTCGCCGCGCTCCAGCGGCATCCGGTGGAGGCCCCGCCGCGGGCCGACCTGCGGGCGGCACTCGGAGCGGTGCGCCAGGTGAACGGCTGGCGGCCCGCCGACGAGCTGTTCGGGCGGCCGCTGGACTACGACCGGCGGATCGCCCGGGACTACCAGCTGGGCCTGCTGACCGACCGTGACTTCGGCGATCTGCAGAAGCTGCTGCACGGCGTGAAGATGTCGGGCAACCCCTGGCAGTTCAACCACGGCGACGCGCTGCTGTCGAACCTGCTGCTGTCCCCGACCGGTCCCGTACTCCTCGACTGGGAGCACGCGGGCTGGTACCGGCCGGGCTACGACCTGGCCACCCTGTGGACGGTACTGGGCGACGCCCCGGCCGCTCGGGCCCAGATCAGCCGCCTGGCGCAGGCGGCCGGACCGGCCGCCCGGGACGCGTTCCTGGTCAACCTGATGCTGGTGCTGACCCGGGAGATCCGGATGTCGGAGACGGCCGTGCAGCGCTCGATGCTGGCGGCCACCCCGACCCAGGCCCTGCCGGCGGGCGCCCAGTCCTCGGGCGAGGAGCAGCGCCTGCTGCTGCGCCGCCTGCACGACGACGCGGGCATGGCCCGCAGGGCGGTCCGCGCGGCGGTCGGCACGCGCTGACCGGGCCGCGCACCGCGCGGTCGTCGCCCACGAAATCCCGTGCCGCACACACCCGGTGTGTGCGGCACGGGATTTCGTGCGTCCGGGCCCGGAGCGCAACCGGCGCGTATGCCTTGACTTCACATGATCCCCCGAAGACCTTTTCTGACTCAGCATCAGAATGCTGGATCCACCCCCCACACTCCCCTCTCCGCTGGAGCCTGCCCATGACCGCGAGAACCGCCTCCGCAGCGAGTTCCGTACCGCGTTCCGACCCGAGGCCCGATCCGAGTTGCGACCCGAGGCCCGATCCGAGTTCCGCTCTCCCCTCCCGGCGGACGGTCATGGCCGGGGCGGGGGCCGGCGTGCTGGCCGCCACCCTGCTGCCGACCGCCGCCGCTCACGCGGCCGGTGAGCCCTCGCTCGGCGAGTACGACGTCGTCGTGGTCGGCTCCGGGGCGTCCGGGATGACCGCCGCGCTCACCGCGGCCAAGCGGGGCCTGAGCGTGCTCGTGGTCGAGAAGGCCCCGACCTTCGGCGGCTCGGCCGCCCGGTCCGGTGCCGGGATCTGGCTGCCCAACAACTCGGTGATCCTGGGCGCGGGCGTGCCCGACACCCCGGCGAAGGCGGCGCAGTACCTGGCGGCGGTGGTCGGCAACGGCTCCTCCGCGGACCGGCAGGCGGCCTTCCTCGCCAACGGGCCCCGGATGCTGGACTTCGTGATGGCCAACAGCCCGCTGCGCTTCCGCTTCATGGACGGCTACAGCGACTACTACCCCAATCTCCCCGGCGGGCTCCCGAACGGCCGCTCCATCGAGCCCGACCAGATCGACGGGAACATACTCGGCGCCGAACTGGCCCGCCTGAACCCGGCGTACATGCCCGTGCCGGCCGGCATGGTGGTGTTCAGCCAGGACTACAAGTGGCTCAACCTCGCCGCCGTGAGCGCCAAGGGGCTCGCGGTGTCCACCGAATGCCTGGCGCGCGGAACGGCGGCCGCGCTGTGCGGGCAGAAGCCGCTGACCATGGGCCAGGCCCTGGCGACCGGTCTGCGGGCCGGTCTGATCCAGGCCGGGGTCCCCGTGTGGCTGAACAGCCCGCTCGTCGACCTGGTCCAGGAGGGTGGCGCCGTCACCGGCGTGGTGGTGGAGAAGGAGGGCGTACGGGGCGTGGTGCGGGCCCGCAAGGGCGTGGTCATCGGCTCGGGCGGCTTCGAGCACAATGCGCAGATGCGGGCCCAGTATCAGCAGCAGCCGGTCGGCACCCAGTGGTCGGTCGGCGCGAAGGAGAACACGGGCGACGGAATCCGGGCGGGCCAGCGGGCCGGTGCGGCCCTGGCGTTGATGGACGACGCCTGGTGGGGTCCCTCGATCCCGCTCCCGAACGAACCGTACTTCTGCCTGGCCGAACGGACCCTGCCCGGGGGCCTGATGGTCAACGCGAAGGGCGCCCGCTTCGTCAACGAGGCGGCCCCGTACAGCGATGTGGTGCACGTGATGTACGAGAAGGACCGGGACGCGACCGGTTCGCACATCCCGGCCTGGCTGATCGTGGATCAGAACTACCGCAACAAGTACCTGTTCAAGGACATCCTGCCGACGATCGTCTTCCCCGACTCCTGGTACCAGGCGGGCGCGGCGAAGAAGGCGTGGACCTGGGACGCCCTCGCCCACCAGATCGGGGTGCCCGCGGCCGCCCTGCGCTCCACCCTCAACCGCTTCAACGCCCAGGCGTGGAACGGCACCGACCCCGACTTCCACCGGGGCGACACCGCCTACGACCACTACTACACGGACCCCGGCGTGACGCCGAACTCCTGCCTGGCCCCGATCTGGGCGCCGCCGTTCTACGCCTTCAAGATCGTGCCGGGCGACCTGGGCACGAAGGGCGGCATCGTCACGGACGCACGGGCCCGCGCCCTGCGGGCGGACGGATCGGTGATCCGCGGCCTGTGGGCGGCGGGCAACGCGAGTGCGGCCGTGATGGGGCACAGCTATGCGGGAGCCGGGTCGACGATCGGTCCCGCGATGACGTTCGGCTACGTGGCCGCCAACGACATCGCGGACGGCGCGTGAGCCCGGCGGGGCGGGCCCGCCCGGACTAGCCCTGCTGGAAGAGCTCGGCCGGGAGCGGCTTCAGCAGCGCGTAGAGGTCGTCCGTGATCGGCCGGTCCCAGCTCGCGATGGTGACCAGCACGTTGTCGCTGCGGTCGAACTGCACGCAGCTGATCCGGCTCTCGGAGAGCTTGATCTTCCGGACGATGAGGAGGTTGTCGCCCTGCATGACGGGGCAGTCCTCGGCGCCGGTGACCTCGACGTCCTCGTCGTTCTCGAGGGCGTCGAGGAGCTGGGCCACCTCGAAGGGGACCTGGCCCTCGGAGAGGTCGCGCGCGGGGGAACCCTCGGGGAGGTTTCCGATGATCATCGCGGGGCCGCGTCCGCCGAACAGGTCGTAGCGGAGGAAGACACCCTGGCAGCTGCCGTCGGGCGCGGGCAGCAGCCCGGCCCCGAGATTGCCCGGCCAGTCCCCCGGGTCCATGGCCAGGACGTCGAAGTCCGGGCCGGCGGGTGTGGCGGCGCGGTGGCGGCGGAGGAAGGACATGCCGCCATGGTACGTGCCCCGCCGCGTTTCCCGGCCCTCCACCCCCTACCCGGACCCCCTGCTCGGGCCCCGCCGCCGGTTGCGGATCCACCGCTGCGCGGGGCGGAGTCCCCGCAGCGCCACTCGCCGCAGCGCGGGCGAAGTCCCCGACCCGCCCTTCGCCCGTTCCCCGGGCTCTGCCCGGACCCCGGTCCTCAAGCGCCGGACGGGCTGAAGGCAGGGGTACCGGGCTGCGCCTGCGGGCCGCGCCGGGCAAGATCCAGCCCCTCCGGCGTTTGAGGAGCGGGGTCCGGGGCGGAGCCCCGGGGAACGGCGGAAGGGTGGGTAGGGGACCTCGCCCCCGCAGGGCCCACCCGTGCACCGGAGGGCCCGTCGCCGCACCGGGTCCTCTGGTCAGTGCACCGGGGCAGGGCCGGAGTCGGGCACGGGGAGACACGGGAAGGTGCCGCCGCGGGCGAGCAGCGCGTCCGTGGTGGTGGCCACCAGGCCGTCCGCCCCGCAGGCGCGGGCCGCCACCACCGCACGCTGCAGGATGTCGGCGTCCCCCCGCTCCTCCCCCAGCGCGGCCAGCGCGAGCGCCAGCTCGTAGGCCGCCGGCGAAGCCGACAGGACCGCCACGGCCTCCTCCAGGAGGACGGCCCGGTCCTGCGGCGAAGCCACCTCCGCGGCCACCCGCAGGGCCTGGCCGATGCCGGACGCGGCCCCGAAGGCACGGGCCCGGCGTACCGCCTCCCCGGCCAGCTCCCGCGCCCGCGCCGGATCCTCCGCGGCCACCGCACGCGCGAGGTGGAGCCGCCACGGGCACCAGGACGGGTTCTGGATGCCCCGGGGGGTCAGCCGCCGGTCCACGGCCTCCAGCTCCGCCGCCGCGGCCTTCGCCTGCCCGCGGGCCAGCAGCAGTTCCGCGTAGACGGTCTGGGAGTCGGGGAAGACGACCGCCGCCGGGAAGGGCTCCCCGTACTCGTGCTCGCGGACCAGTTCCCAGGCCTCGTCGGCCCGGCCCCGCGCCAGCAGGGTGGTGACGAGGATCGCGATGGCGTACCAGTGCACGGGCGTACGCCGCCCGACGCGCTCGGCGAGGCGCAGTCCGGCCCGCGCCAGCTCCTCCGCCTCGGCCAGCCGCCCCCGGCGGTAGCGGATGTAGGCGCGCAGACTGTAGGCGAAGGACAGGTGCGCCCCGCGCCAGCCCTGCCGCTCGAACTCGGCGGTGCCCGCCTCGAACAGTTCCTCCGCCCGCTCCGGCCGGTCGGCGTACATGTGCACCATGGCGACGAGCACCGGGACCTCGAAGCCCCGGTCGGCGTACGCCCAGCTGAATTCGGTTTCCAGGACCCGCCCGGCATGGTGCAGGACCACGTCGACCGGCTCCCCGCGCAGGCAGGCGTCCCAGGCGCGCAGCCCTATGACGTACCGCTCGGTGAGGTCGCGCCCGCTCAGCCGGTCCGCGAGCTTCGCGAGCCGCCGGGAGCGCGCCGGGGAGTCCGGCTCGGCGGCGTTGAAGGCGTCCCACATGAACTGCTCGGACTGCAGGCGCAGCCAGCCGCGTACGTCCTGGGTGTACGGGATCTCGCGCGCAAGGCATTCCGAGGCCTCGGCCAGGCGGTCGCTGTGCGAGAGCACCTGGGCCAGCCGGATCACGATGCCCTGGCGCAGCGCCGGGTCCTCGAAGGGCTCCGCGAGGGCGGCGCGCAGGTGGTTGACGGTGTTGGCGGGCTCGGTGAGCAAGGAGGCGCAGCCCAGTTCGTAGAGGACGGCCGCCCGCTCGTCGAAGTCCGGGGGCTCCCGCAGGGCCCGTGCGAGCTGGCGGCGGGCGGCTTCGGGGGCACCGGCCCGGAGGTTCTCCCCGGCGGCCTCGCGCAGGGTGCGCACCACCCAGGGGTCGTTCTCGGGATGGGTCTCCAGCAGGTGGCGGGCCGCGGCGGAGGGCCCGAGTCCCGCGTCGACGACGGCCGCCGCGGCCTTTCCGTGCAGGGCGACGCGCAGGGCCTCGGGGATCGCGCGGTATATGGCGGTGGCGATGAGGGGGTGGACGAACTCCAGCCCTGCTTCGTCCGCTTCCTCGGCGGTGTCCCCTGCTTCGGCGGCGGCCGACAGGATGCGGGCGTCGCGCAGCCGCCCGGTGGCGTCGACGGCTTCCTCGGTGCCGAGTCCGGCGACGCGGGCGGCGAGTTCCCCGGGGATGTCGGTGCCGAGGACGGCGCAGGCCCAGGCGAAGCGGACGGTGGAGGGGCCGAGGCTGTGCAGGCGGGCGACGAGGCCGCTGCCGCGCTGGGCGGCGGCGAGGTCGCGCAGGAGCGGGGCGCTGGCTTCGACGGGGGCGAGGCCCTTGTCCCGGACCTTCGCGGTGAGCTCGACGGCTTCGAAGGGGTTGCCGGTGGTGACGGCCCAGGCCTCCCGGCAGAACGCCTCGTCGGCGTGCGCGCCGACGGCCTCCCGGACCAGGCCGGAGACGGCCTCGGCGGTGAGCGGAGCGAGGGTCAGCGGGCGGTGTCCCGCGCGGCCGGGCAGCGTACGGAAGGCCTCGGCGTGCGCGGGCAGTTCGTCGGGGCGGTAGGCGACGACGAGGAGGAGCGGGAGGTGTTCGGCGCGCGGGGCGAAGGCGGCGAGCCAGGAGAGGGATTCGGGGTCGGCCCAGTGGGCGTCGTCCAGGACGAGGGCGACGGGGGCGCGCTGCACGACGAGGTGGGTGAGGACCCAGTCGAGTCCGTCGCGCAGGCCCTGGGGGTCGGGCGGGGCGCTCTGTTCGGCCGCGCAGAGGCCGAGGGCGGGGCCGACGATGGAGTACCAGCTGCCGAGGGCCTCGCGCAGTTCCGCGTCGGAGGTGCCGGCCAGCTGGGGCTGGATGAGCTGGCGGGCGACGTGGAAGGGCTGGCTCTGTTCCTGTTCGCCGCCGCGGGCCGCGAGGACGGTGCAGGCCTTGGCGTGGGCGCGGCGGCGGACTTCGCCGAGGAGCGTGGTCTTGCCGAGGCCGGCGGGTCCGGAGAAGGCCAGCAGGGCTCCGCCGGCGTCCGGGCCCGTGAGCTGGTCCAGGGCCTCGTCGACGGCGGTCAGCTCCGTGTCGCGTTCGAACATCGTGCGCCGTTTGCGGGTCCGGCGTTCCGTCATGGCTGGTACCCCCCAGGCCTGTTCGGGGGTTCAGCGTACGCCCGCGCACGCGCCCTGCAAGGCCGGTGCGGCAAATAAAGCTGATCTTCTTCCGGGGAGCGCCGGAGTGTGCTTCCCCGTCGGCTCAGTCCTGTGCGGAGCGTTCCGCGAGCGCTTCGAGGACGGCCACGGCCTCGGCGGCCCGGGCGGCGTCCACGAAGAGGTGGTCGTGGTGGTAGCCGGCGATGACGTTGCAGCTCAGGCCGTGTGCCGCGAGCTCGGTGGCGAAGGCCGCGGTGAGGCCGACGGCGTCGAGGGCGGAGTGGACGCGCAGGGTGATCCAGCCGGCGGTGTACGTGTACGGAAGTCCGGCCTCGTCGGCGTCCTCCTGGCTCAGCACGAGGGTGAGCCCCTCGGGTTCCAGGACGGAGGCGACGGGGGTGAGCCCGGCCAGGGCCTCCGGGTCGGTGTCGCCGGGGATGGTGCAGAACACGTACAGCCCGTCGTTCAGTTCGGGCCGCATTCCGCTCAGCAGCTTCCGCAGGTCGTTTTCTCCGCTCACGCCGCCACCGTACCCGTGGTCGAGTCGTGGCCGGGGCGACACCCCGGGGCGATGCCCCGACGTCACCAGTACTCGGACCGGTCGGGCTCCGGGTCCTCCTCGCGCAGTCGCCGGTGCCACCAGGCGAGCGGGCGGCCGAGCCGGTCGGCCCATCCGGAGTCCGGCGGGTCCGGGTCCTCGATCGTGCGGCGGCGGAACTCGTCGTCCAGACCGCGCAGCACGCGGGTCAGGGCGGTACGGCCGACCGGCGGCAGCAGCCGGTGGTGGTCGCGCAGCTCGTCGCGGACGGAGGCGACGCCGGCGAAGGAGCACCCCGGGCAGTCGGCGCACGGGGAGGGGCCCAGGTACAGGTGGCGGCCGGGGCGGCTCAGGAAGACGCGGTACCTGGCCAGCAGGGCCGCGATCTCACCGGCCCGTCCGGGGCGGGCCCAGTGCACGGCCGCGGCCGCCTCGGTCGGCAGCCGGTCCACGGGCGGGAGCGCCCGCGCCCAGGCGGGCGGCCTCCGGTCCTCGTACGTTCCTCGTTCGGCGCGCAGCGCGCCGGGCCGTCTACGCGGCATCGCCCTTTCGGCGGGTGATCGTCATGGCGGCCATGATGCCGAGGAGCCTCCGGGTCCGGCAAGGGGTTTGCGGGGGCCCACCGGGGCGGCGGCTCCGCGCCCGGTGGTGCGCCGCGCACCCGTTCCGTCGGGAGACGGCCCGGGCCGTCTACGTCAGGTCGAACTCCCCGCCCCGTGCGTTCAGGACGAACTTGCGCCACTCGTCCGGCGCGAAGATCAGCGAGGGGCTTTCGGGGCGGTCGCCGTTGCGCATCGCGATGAACCCCTCCACGAAGGCGATCTGGACGTCACCCGCCCCCCGGCTGCTCGACTGCCAGTCCGCCTCGGTCAGGTCGAGGTCCGGCTTGCCCCAGCCGGCCGGCGCCTTCGACGTCATGCTCTCTGCCACGTGCGTGCTCCTCCCGGTACTACCGGTTCGTCGTCCCGGGGGCCAGGTTAGCCATCGCACGCCGTGCCGCACAGGCCACGGTGCGTCACTCGTGGCCTGTACGGCACCCCGCCCGGAATCCGGTTTCCGTTCAGGAGGCCGGCGGCTGCGCTCCGACCAGCCACATCGCGAAGAACTGCGCCCCGCCGCCGTAGGCGTGCCCCATCGCCCGCCGGGCGTCCGGGACTTGATGCTCCCCGGCCTGGCCGCGCACCTGGAGGGCCGCTTCCGCGAAGCGGATCATGCCGGAGGCGCCGATGGGGTTGGTGGACAGCACGCCGCCCGACGGGTTGACGGGCAGGTCACCGTCGAGCTCCGTGACTCCGGCCTCGGTGAGCTTCCAGCCCTCGCCCTCGTCGGCGAAGCCGAGGTTCTCCAGCCACATCGGCTCGTACCAGGAGAACGGCACGTACATCTCGACGGCGTCGATCTCCCGGCGCGGATCCGTGATCCCGGCCTGCCGGTAGACGTCGGCCGCGCAGTCCTTGCCCGCCTGCGGGGACACGAAGTCCTTCCCGGCGAAGAGGGTCGGCTCGCTGCGCATCGCCCCGCCGTGCACCCAGGCCGGGGGCTTCGGCGAACGGGCCGCGCCCGCCCGGTCGGTGAGGATCATCGCGCAGGCCCCGTCGGAGGACGGGCAGGTCTCGGAGTACCGGATCGGGTCCCACAGCATCGGGGAGGCCTGGACCTTCTCCAGGGTGATGTCGTGCTCGTGCAGGTGCGCGTACGGGTTCTTCAGCGCGTTGCGGCGGTCCTTGTACGCGACGAGCGAGCCCACCGTGTCGGGGGCGCCGGTGCGCCGCATGTACGCGCGCACGTGCGGGGCGAAGAACCCGCCGGCCCCCGCCAGCAGTGGCTGCTGGAAGGGGACGGGGAGCGAGAGCCCCCACATGGCGTTGGACTCGGACTGCTTCTCGAAGGCGAGGGTCAGCACCGTGCGGTGGACCCGGGCGGCGACCAGGTTGGAGGCGACCAGCGCGGTGGAGCCGCCCACCGAACCGGCGGTGTGCACGCGGAGCATGGGCTTGCCGACGGCACCGAGGGCGTCGGCGAGGTACAGCTCCGGCATCATCACGCCCTCGAAGAAGTCGGGGGCCTTGCCGATGACGACCGCGTCGATGTCCGCCCAGGTCAGCTCGGCGTCCGCGAGCGCCCGCGCGGCCGCTTCCCGGACCAGCCCCGCGATGGAGACGTCGTGGCGGGCGGCCACGTGCTTGGTCTGGCCGATGCCGACGATGGCCACCGGCTCCTTGCCCGTGGTGCTCATGCTCGGTCCCCTTCCAGGACGGCGACCAGGTTCTGCTGGAGGCAGGGGCCGGAGGTGGCGTGCGCGACGGCCCGGTCGGACTCGCCGCGGTGGATGCGGGCGGCCGCCTCGCCGATCCGGATCAGGCCGGCGGCCATCATCGGGTTGGCGGCGAGCGCTCCGCCGGAGGGGTTGACGGCGACGTCCCCGCCGAGCCCGAGGGCCTTGCGCAGCACGACCTCCTGGGAGGAGAAGGGCGCGTGCAGTTCGGCGGTGTCCACCGGGGACTCGAAGACGCCCGCGTGCTCGGCGGCGATCCGCGTCGACGGGGAGTCGGTGAGGTCGCGCAGCCCGAGGCTGTGGGCCTCGATGCGGTGGTCGATGCCGGTGATCCAGGCGGGCCGCTCGCACAGCCGGCGGGCCACGTCCCCGGCGGCCAGGATGACGGCGGCCGCGCCGTCGCCGATGGGCGGGCAGTCGCCGGTGCGCAGCGGGGCGACCTGGTACCCGCCCTGGGCGACGGTGCCGCTGAGCTGGGCGTGCGGGTTGGCTCCCGCGGAGGCCCGGCTGCGGGCGCCGATCGCGGCGAGCCCGGCTTCGTCGGTCTCCCCCGCGTCGATGAGCGCCTGGGCCTGGAGCGCGGCCAGGGCCACGGAGTCGGGCCAGAGCGGAGCGACGTAGTACGGGTCGAGCTGGCGGGTCAGCACGTCGCGCACCGACCCCGGCGAGGACTTCCCGTACGAGTAGACGAGCGCGGTGTCGGCCTCGCCGGTCTGGATCTTGACCCAGGCCTCGTACAGGGCCCAGGCGCCGTCCATCTCCACGTGGGACTCGGAGATGGGCGGCCAGGCGCCGACCCCGTCGAGGGTCATGGTGAAGGAGAAGGCCCGGCCGGCGAGGTAGTCGCTGGAACCGGAGCAGGTGAAGCCGATCTCGCCCGCCTTCAGTCCGGTGGCGGCCAGCACCTGGTGCAGGACCGGCATGACCATCTCGACTTCGCTGAGCTCGTCTGTGCGGCGCAGGTGGTCGCTCTGTGCGAAGGCGACCACCGCGACCTCGCGGGCGTATCGGGCCATCAGATGAGCTCCTTGTACACGTCGTAGTCCGCGTCCGGCTCTCCGGTGGGGCGGTAGTGGTCGGGGTAGCGGCCGCCTTCGGTCCAGACGGGTTCGACCCGCAGGCCCATCCGCACCTGGTCGTACGGGATGCCGCCGATCCGGCCGTGGAGGGCCAGGCCGGCTCCGTCGAGGGCGATGTGGGCGTAGACGTAGGGCACTTCGATGTCGAGGTTCTTGGCCTTGATGTTGACGATGCAGTACGTGGTGACGGTGCCGGCCGGGCCGACCTCGACCCGGTCGGTGGTGGCGACCCCGCAGGTGGGGCAGGCGCCGCGCGGGGGCACGTACACCTTGTGGCAGGAGGGGCAGCGCTCGCCGATGGTCTTCTGCTCGGAGAGCCCGGCGATGTACGCGGTCTGCGCACGGCCGGGGCTGTACGAGTAGTCCAGGCGGGCCTCGGCGACGATCCCGGTGACGGCGTCGGCGAACTCCCCGCTGTGCGGCGTCGCCTGCCCGCCCGGCTCGCCGTCCCCGGCGGGCTCGAAGCAGGCAATGTCGGTGATGGCCCCGGTCCGCTCCCCGGCCCACCGCACGCGGACCCGCATGCCGGTGCTGACGGCTTCGGGTCCGGGGGCGTCGAGGGCGTGCAGGAGGGCGGTGTCGGCGCCGTCGAGGCGGACGAGGACCCAGGCGAAGGGCGTGGCGAGGGGCTGGTTGGGGCGCGGCGAACCGTTCCAGGCCCAGGTGGTGACGGTCCCGGTGGTGCCCACCTCGACCAGGTCGCGGATCTCCTCGGCGGTGACGGGGTCGTACTCGACGGGCGGCACCATCACCTTGCCGTCGGTGGCCCGCACCCCGAGGACGACCCCTTCGCGCAGCCCAGTGAGGAAGGCGCTCTGCACGGGGCCGAGGGAGCGGGTGAAGGGGAACTCGACGACAAGGGGTGCGCGGAGGATCTCGGGTGGCGACGCGGCTGTCATGGGTGGGTCTCCGATGTGTGGGGTTCCAAGAACGGTTGGGGCCGGCACCGGGTGTGCTTCCGATGGCGACGGGCGTGCCTGCGTTGGCGACGGGCGTACGCCCGGGCCCGCCGGACGAATCCCGCCCCGCCGGGCGAACATCCAGCCCCTCCGGCGTTTGAGGAGCGGGGGTCCGGGGGCGGGCCCCCGGCAACGGCGCCGCACCCGGGCCAGGGGGACCGGCACCACCGGAACGGGTGGTCCCGGCCCGGGCACGCGGAACTACTCCCGCCGGTACACCGCGGGCCGCTTCTCCGCGAAGGCCCGCGCCCCCTCCTTGGCGTCGGCCGTATCGAAGATCGGCCACCCCCGGAGGAGTTCGGAGGCGAGCCCCTCCGTCTCCGTCATCTCGGCCGTCTCGTAGACGGAGGCCTTCACCGCCTCCACCGCCAGCGGCCCGCACGCGTTGATCCGCTCCGCGATCTCCAGCGCCGCGGCCAGCGCCGTCCCGTCCGGTACCACCCTCCCGACGAGCCCGATCCGCGCCGCCTCCTCGGCCGCGTACGGCCGCCCGGTCAGCAGCATCTCCAGCGCGTGCGTCCGCGGGATCTGCCGCGGCAGCCGCACCGTCGAGCCGCCGATCGGGAAGAGCCCCCGCTTGACCTCGAACAGTCCGAAGGTGGCTCCCTCCCCCGCGACCCGGATGTCGGTGCCCTGGAGGATCTCCGTGCCGCCGGCCACGCAGTAGCCCTCGACCGCCGCGATGACGGGCTTGCGCGGCCGGTGGTGGCGCAGCATCGCCTTCCAGTGCAGGTCGGGGTCGGCCTTGAGCCGGTCCCGGTACTGGTCGCCCGCCATGCCCTTGCCGGCCAGTGCCTTCAGGTCCATGCCGGCGCAGAAGTCCCCGCCGGCCCCCGTCAGCACCACCGAGCGGATCGTGTCGTCCGCGTCGGCCTCCAGCCAGCCGTCGTACAGCCCCACCAGCAGCGGCAGCGAGAGCGCGTTCTTCGCCTCGGGCCTGTTCATGGTGAGCACCAGCGTGGCTCCGTGGCGTTCCACGGTCAGGTGTTCTGTCCCACCCATTGCCGTCCTCCCGTCTCAAGACCTAGAACAGGTTGCAGTAGGTGCGGGTGCAGTTCAATAGTTTTCTGACACCCAGTCAGATTTCTTGGACGGTCCCCTTCCTTGTTGGGGTTGGCGACGCTCTAATGACCGCCGAGCAGACCAGCCATGGGATTTTCTGGGTCAGGAGGACCGGTGGAGTACAACATTGCCGACCTGTTCGAGTCGGTCGTGGACGTGGTCCCGGACCGCGAGGCCCTCGTGTACGTGGACCACCCCGGGACCGGCGCCGAGCGCCGCCTCACGTACGCGGAGCTGGACGCGGCGGCGAACCGCATCGCGCACCACTTGCTGGACAGCGGCCTGAAGGCCGGTGAGCACCTGGGCCTGCACCTCTACAACGGCATCGAGTACCTCCAGACCGTCCTCGCCTGCCTGAAGGCCCGCCTGGTACCGGTGAACGTGAACTACCGGTACGTGGAGGAGGAGCTCGTCTACCTCTACAACGACGCCGACCTCGCCGCGCTCGTCTTCGAGGGCGAGTTCACCGAGCGGGTCGCGGCGGCCCTGCCGCAGACGACGAAGCTCCGTCACCTGATCCGCGTCGGGCCGACCCCCGAGGGCGCGCCGGAGCCCTCGATCGCACCGGTCGCGTACGCGGACGCGGAAGCGGCCGGCTCGCCCGGCCGCGGATTCCCGCCCCGCTCCCCCGACGACCTGTTCATCATCTACACGGGCGGCACCACCGGTATGCCCAAGGGCGTCATGTGGCGCGCGGAGGACCTCTTCTTCGCCGGCCTCTTCGGCGGCGAGCCGACCGGCGAACCGGTGAAGCGGCCCGAGGAACTGGCCGAGCGGGTCGCGTCGAAGGGCGCCGGGCTGACCTTCTTCCCCGCGCCGCCGCTGATGCACGGCACGTCCACGCTGACGTCGTTCATCGCCTTCAACTACGGGCAGCGGGTGGTCATCCACCGCAAGTACGCGCCCGAGGAGGTGCTGCGCACGATCGAGAAGGAGAAGGTCTCCAGCGTCTCGCTGGTGGGCGACGCGATGCTGCGGCCGCTCATCGACGCCCTCAACGGGCCCCTGAAGGGCACCGACCTGTCCTCCCTCTTCAGCGTCTCCTCCTCCGGCGCGATCATGTCGGAGACGGTGCGCGCCGAGTTCCAGGCGCTCGTGCCGAACGTGATGCTCCTGAACAACTTCGGCTCGTCCGAGTCCGGCTCGAACGGCCGCGCGACGAACGACTCCGGCCCGGAGAAGGGGTTCCGGCTGGAGGTCAACGAGCGTACGCAGGTGGTCGACCCGGTGACCCACGAACCGGTGCCGGTCGGCGAGCCGGGACGGCTCGCGCAGCGCGGGTACGTCCCGCTGGGCTACTACAACGACCCCGTCAAGACCGCCGAGACCTTCTTCCAGAAGGGTTCCGAGCGGTGGGTGCTGCTCGGTGACATGGCGACCGTGGACGAGCAGGGCATCGTCACCGTCCTCGGCCGCGGCTCGCAGTGCATCAACACGGGCGGCGAGAAGGTGTACCCGGAAGAGGTCGAGCAGGCCCTGAAGTCCCACCCGGACGTCTACGACGCCCTGGTAGCCGGGGTCGCGGACCCGAAGTGGGGCAGCCACGTCGCGGCGGTGGTCCAGATCCGGGAGGGCGCCGCCGACCCGACGCTCGACGAGATACAGGCCCATTGCCGCACCAAGCTGGCGGGGTACAAGATCCCGCGCCAGCTCGTGATCGCCCCCGCCATCCAGCGCTCCCCGAGCGGCAAGGCGGACTACCGGTGGGCGAAGTCGGTGGCCACGGAGGCGGAAGCCGCGAACTGACCCCGCACGGCGAACGCCCGCGGGCCGGGACCCCTGACGGGGCCCGGCCCGCGGGCGTTCGGCCTTCGGCGGTGAAGGCAAAGGTGCAGGTGGAAGAGGGGGAGGTCAACATGGACGCAATCCCAATAGACGATCACTCGTTCGAGTAATTGATTTGGCCGCCGCCGTCCGGCAATCTACCGAATGATCGGTCGGTTGACTCGGACGAGGGGTGGGCGGCATGGGTACGTACACACAGGGCCACGACGGCGGTGCGGACACGACGGACGAGGGCGAGCGGTTGGGCCGGGACGAGCTGGCGGCGCTCCAGCTGACCCGCCTGCGGGCGACCCTGCACCGGGCGTACGACCGGGTGCCCTTCTACCGGCAGGCCTTCGACAAGGCCGGCGTGCATCCCGACGACTGCCGCTCCCTCTCCGATCTCGCCCTGTTCCCCTTCACCACCAAGTCCGATCTGCGCGACCAGTACCCCTTCGGGATGTTCGCCGTACCGCGCTCCGAGGTCCGCCGCATCCACGCGTCCAGCGGGACCACGGGCCGGCCGACCGTCGTCGGGTACACCGACGGGGACCTGTCCACCTGGGCGGACGTCGTCGCCCGCTCGATCCGCGCGGCGGGCGGCAGGCCGGGCCAGATCGTCCACATCGCGTACGGGTACGGGCTGTTCACCGGCGGCCTGGGCGCCCACTACGGCGCGGAGCGCCTGGGCTGTACGGTCGTGCCCGCCTCGGGCGGGATGACGGACCGCCAGGTCCGGCTGATCCAGGACTTCCGGCCGGAGGTCATCATGGTGACACCCTCCTACATGCTGACCCTGCTGGACGAGATGGAGCGCCAGGGCATCGACCCCCGCGCCACCTCGCTCCGTACGGGGATCTTCGGCGCCGAGCCGTGGACGGAGGAGATGCGCCGCGAGATCGAGGAACGCCTGAACATCGACGCGGTGGACATATACGGGCTCTCGGAGGTGATGGGCCCGGGTGTCGCACAGGAGTTCGCCGAGACCAAGGACGGGCTCCACATATGGGAGGACCACTTCTACCCGGAGGTGGTCGACCCGCTGACGGGCGCCGTACTGCCCGAGGGAGAGCCCGGGGAGCTGGTCTTCACCTCGCTCACCAAGGAGGCCATGCCCGTCGTCCGCTACCGCACCCGGGACCTGACGCGACTGCTCCCCGGCACCGTCCGGCCGGCCTTCCGCCGGATGGAGAAGATCACCGGCCGCAGCGACGACATGATCATCCTGCGCGGGGTGAACCTCTATCCCACCCAGATCGAGGAGGTGCTCCTGCGGACCCCGGACCTGGCTCCGCACTTCCAGCTCCGCCTGACCCGGCAGGGCCGGCTGGACGCCCTGACGGTACGGGTGGAGGCGCGCCGCGGGAGCGACCCGGGCCGGCGGGAGGCCGCGGCGGCCTCGGTGGTGCGGGCCGTCAAGGAGGGCATCGGCGTCTCGGTCACGGTGGAGGTGGTGGAGCCGGAGACGCTGGAGCGGTCGGTCGGCAAGATCAAGCGGCTGGTGGACCTCCGGGAGGGCTGAGCCGCGGCGCCTGATCCACCCCTTCGGGCCCACTCCGGGGGCCTCCCGGGAAGGCGCGGGCCCATCCGGGTAGGGACAGAGGCGTGACCTCGACCTACCGGCGGATCCACGACCGGCTCCAGGCCTCCCAGGCCGGGCTGGCATGGAGCCGTGGCCGGGAGATGGAGCTGATGCACCGGGCCATGGGCTTCGCCGCGCTCGGCTTCCTCACCCTGGTGCCGCTGCTCGTCGTCGTCGCGGCCGCCGCGCCGGGCAGCGGTTCGGGCTTCGGCCGCTGGCTCGGTCAGGCCCTCGGGGTGACGGAGTTCTCCCGGGAGCGGGTGGAGATGCTGTTCGGCGCCGCCGACCTCGCGCTGGAGCGGACCACCGCCTTCGGCCTCGCCGCCCTCGCCGTCTTCGGACTGACCTTCGGCTCCGCCGTGCAGACCGGGTACGAGAAGGTCTGGGACCTGCCGACGGCCCGCTGGCACACCATGTGGCGGCACGTCGTCTGGCTCGCCCTGCTGGTCTGCTACCTCGGGCTGCTGGTCCTCATCCCCGCCCCCTCGAACGACGCGCCCGGCACCATCCTCGGCACCACGGGCGATCTCATCGGCACCTGCCTGTTCTTCTGGACCTCCCAGTGGATCCTCCTCGGCGGGCGGGTCCGCTGGCGCGCCCTGCTGCCGGGAGCCGCGTGCACCAGCCTCGGCCTCCTCGGCCTGCGGGTCTTCTCGCAGCTGGTGTTCTCCCCGCTGATCGCCTCCAACGCCGTGACCTACGGCCCCTTCGGCACCCTCCTGGTCGTCCAGTCCTGGCTGGTCGGCGTCGGCTTCGTGGTCTACGGCGGCGCCCTGGTCGGCCGGCTCTTCCACGAGCACCTCGTCCTGCGCCGACTCCGCGAAGCGGAATTCGTTTGATCATGTGACCCCGGCCGTGGTACCACTTCGTGGTTCGCAAGATGATCACGAGATGGACCAGAGGTGTGGTGGGCATGGCGCTCGGAGAACTGGTGAAACTGCGGGCGATGGGCCCCGAGGACGCCGAGGCCCTGTGGCGCTGGAACCACGACGCCGAGGTCATGCGCTGGATGGACGACAACTACGCCCAGCCGGTGGAGCGCGTCCGCACCTGGCTGACCGACCGCCCCCGCAACTCCTACGGCGACCTGCTCCTCGGCATCGAGGCCCTCGCCGACGGCAAGCTCATCGGACTGGTCGCGCTGCGCGATGCGGAGCCGGAGAAGGGCATCGCGGAGCTCGACATCTACCTGGGCGAGAAGGCGTACTGGGGCCGCGGCTACGCCACGGACGCGGTGCGGACCATCTGCCGCTACGGGTTCGAGGACATGCGCCTGCACAAGGTGACCCTGACCGTGGTCACCGAGAACCATGCCGCGCGCAAGGCCTACGAGAAGGTCGGGTTCGTCGAGGAGGGCCGCCTGCGGCAGGTCTTCCGCCGCGACGGCCGCTGGTTCGACATGTTCACCATGGGGCTGCTCGCGGACGAACTCCGCTGACCCCGCTCAGGACGGGTCCGCGAAGCGGTCGCGCAGGGTGCGCTTGAGGATCTTGCCGCTCGCGTTGCGCGGGAGGGCGTCCACGAAGAGGATCCGCTTCGGGGCCTTGAAGTGGGCCAGCTTCTCGCGCGCGTAGGCCAGGAGTTCCGCTTCGGTCACCCCGTCGCGCGGGACCACCACCGCCGTGACGGCCTCGATCCACCGTTCGTCCGGCAGGCCGACCACCGCCGCCTCGGCCACGCCCGGGTGGGTGTACAGCACGTCTTCGACCTGCCGTGAGGCGACCAGCACCCCGCCCGAGTTGATGACGTCCTTCACCCGGTCCACGACCGTGAAGTAGCCCTCCGGGTCCCGGACGGCCAGGTCGCCGGAGCGGAACCAGCCGTCCCGGAAGGCCTTCTTCGTGGCCTCGGCGTCGTTCCAGTAGCCCTGGCAGAGCTGCGGGGAGCGGTAGACCACCTCGCCCGCCGTGCCGTCCGGCACCTCGGCCCCGTCCTCGTCGACGACCCTCGCCTCCACGTGGTGGACCGGCCGCCCGCACGAGTCCATCCGCCCCTCGTGCTCCTCCGGCCGCAGCACCGTGGCCAGCGGGCCGATCTCGCTCTGGCCGAAGCAGTTGTAGAAGCCCAGTCCGGGCAGCCGCGCCCGCAGCCGTTCCAGGACCGGCACCGGCATGATCGAGGCCCCGTAGTACGCCTTGCGCAGGGCGGACAGGTCACGGACCGCGAAGTCCGCGAAGTCGGGGTGATTGGCCAGCCCGATCCACACCGTCGGCGGCGCGAACAGGCTGTCCGCCTCCCCCGCCTCCACCAGGTCGAAGATCTCCTGCGCGACCGGTGCGTCCACGATCGTGTTCCGCGCGCCCACCGCCAGGTAGGGCAGCAGGAACACGTGCATCTGCGCCGAGTGGTACAGCGGCAGGGAGTGCACCGGCAGATCGTCCTGCGCCAGGTCCAGGGCCGCGATCGCGCTCTCGTACTCGTGGCAGAGCGCCTCGTGCGTCATCATCGCCCCCTTCGGCAGGGCCGTGGTCCCCGAGGTGTACAGCAGCTGCGCCAGCCGGGACGGGTCCCCTGAGCGGGCGAAGGCCCCGGGCCCGGCGGGCTCCGCCGGCCCGGCGGGCTCGCCGAGCTCCGCCAGGAAGGAGCCGGGCGCGTCGCGCAGCGGGCGTACGGCGAAGCCTTCGGGGACCCGCGCGGCCAGGTCGGGGTCCGCGAGGACGAGCGTGCTCCCGGAGTTCTCGAGGATGTACGCGAGGTCCTCGCCGGTGAGGTTCTGGTTGACGGGGACGTGTGTGAGCCCGGCCCGCGCACAGGCGAGGAAGGCCAGGAGATAGGCGTCGGAGTTGTGCCCGAAGGTCGCGACCCGCTCCCCCTCGGCCAGCCCGTAGCGCCCGCGCAGCACGGCCGCGCCCGTGGAGACGGCCGCGTCCAGTTCCGCGTAGGTCCAGGTCCGCTCGCGGTAGCGGACCGCGATCCGGTCCGGGACGCGCCGCGCGCTGTCGTGGAGCAGTCCGTCGACCGTGTTCTTCCGCACCGGGGTCATGGCGGGATCCTCGTCCGCGCGGCCGGCCGGGTCAATGACCCGGGCGCCGCGGATGGCCGGCCGGAACATCCAGGGATACCAAACGGCATGTTGACACGACGTCAGGTGGCCTGCATGAGTGTGGGGGCACACCAGCACCACCCACCCGCTCGGGCGATCGCGCCCGTCCGCAGGCTACTTGGGAGGCACGTTGCGCCTACTCCACGCACGCCGTCGCGCCCGCCCGCTCCTCCGCCGCGTCGCCCTCACCGGCACCGCACTGCTGGCCGCCGTCTCGGCGATACCCGAGGCCGCCGCCCTGGACCGGGGCTCAGGCCCGTCCGGCGGCGGCCTGTCCGCCGTCATCCGGTACACCGAGAACGGGATCCCGCACATCCTGGCCCGGGACTACGCCCATCTCGGGTTCGGCACCGGCTGGGCGCAGGCCGCCGACCAGGTGTGCGTGCTCGCCGACGGGTTCCTGACCGTGTCCGGGGAGCGGTCGCGGTGGTTCGGCCCGGACGCCGTGCCCGACGGTTCGCTCTCCTCCGCCTCCGGGAACCTGTCCAGCGACCTGTTCTTCAGGGGCGTGCGGGACTCCGGCACCGTGGAGAGGCTGCTGGCCGTGCCCGCGCCGGCCGGGCCGGGCAAGGAGGTCAAGGAGCTGATGCGGGGCTGGGCCGCCGGCTACAACGCCTGGCTGGCGCAGAACCAGATCACCGACCCGGCCTGCAAGGGCGCCGGGTGGGTGCGCCCGGTCACCGCCACCGACGTCGCCGCCCGCGGCCTGGCCGTCTCGGTCCTCGGCGGGCAGGGCCGCGCGGTCGACGGCATCACCTCGGCGCGGCCCCCGGGCGCGGTCTCCCCGGCCCCGGTCTCCCCTGCCGACCCGGCCGGCCTCGATCCGGCGGCCGCCGCGGAGGCGGCCCGGGAGTTCTTCGACACCACCCGCTACGACATGGGCTCCAACGCGGTGGCCTTCGCCGGCTCCACCACCGCGAACGGCTCGGGCCTGCTCCTCGGCAACCCGCACTATCCCTGGCAGGGCGGCCGCCGGTTCTGGCAGTCGCAGCAGACCATCCCCGGCGAGCTGAACGTCTCGGGCGGCTCGCTGCTCGGCACCACCGTGGTGAACATCGGCTTCAACGAGAAGGTCGCCTGGAGCCACACGGTGGCCACCGGCACCCCCGTCAACCTGCACCAGCTGGCCCTCGATCCGGCCGACCCGACCGCCTATCTGGTGGACGGCAAGGCGGAGAAGATGACCCCGCGCACCGTCAGCGTCCCGGTCGCGGGCGGCGCCCCGGTCACCCGGACCCAGTGGTGGACCCGGTACGGCCCGGTCCTCTCCGGCCTCGGCGGCGGCCTCCCGCTGCCCTGGACCACGACCACCGCCTACGCGCTGGCCGACCCCAACGCCGTGAACCTGCGCGGCTCCGACACGGCCCTGGCCATGGGCAGGGCCCGTTCGGTCGCCGGAGTCCAGGAGGCACTGCGGCGCACCCAGGGACTGCCCTGGGTCAACACGGTGGCCGCCGACGCGGCGGGCGGCACGCTCTTCACCCAGTCCCAGGTGCTCCCCCGGATCACGGACGAGCTCGCCGCGCGCTGCTCGACCCCGCTGGGCAGGGCCACGTACCCCTCCTCGGGGCTGGCGGTGCTGGACGGTTCGCGCGGTGACTGCGCGCCCGGCTCCGATCCGGACGCGGTCCAGCCCGGGGTCTTCGGCCCGGGCCGGGCGCCGACGCTGCGCGACGCCGCGTACGCCGAGAACTCCAACGACAGCGCCTGGCTGGCCAACGCGGAGCAGCCGCTCACCGGCTACGAGCGGGTCTGGGGCAATGTCGGGACCCCGCGCTCGCTGCGGACCCGGGGCGCCCTGGAGGACGTCGCGGCGATGGCCGGCCGGGGCGGGCTGACGGTGGCGGACCTGCAGGAGCAGCAGTTCGCGAACCGGGTCCCGGCCGGTGATCTGACGGCGGCCGACGCCGCGAAGGCCTGCGCGGCGCTGCCGGGCGGGACGGCCACGGGCAGCGACGGCGCCGCCGTGGACGTGTCGGCGGCCTGCGGGGTGCTGGCGGCCTGGGACCGTACGGCCGACAGCGCGAGCCGCGGTGCGCTGCTCTTCGACCGGTTCTGGCGGAAGCTGACCGCGAACACGGCGGCCAAGGACCTGTGGCTGGTGCCCTTCGACGCGGCCGACCCGGTACGGACGCCCCGCACGCTCAACCGGGCGGCGCCCGGGATCGGGCGGGCCCTCGCCGACACGGTGACGGAGCTGAGGGCGGCGGGCATCGCTCCGGACGCCCCGCTCGGGGAGCACCAGTTCGTGGTGCGCGGCGGGCAGAAGCTGCCGGTGGGCGGCGGAACGGAGGCCCTGGGCGTCTGGAACAAGATCGAGGCTCCGTGGAACGCGGCGGGTGGCGGCTACCCGGAGGTCCTGCACGGCTCCAGCCACATCCAGGCGGTCGGCTGGGACGGCGGCCGCTGCCCGGTCGCGCGCACGCTGCTGACGTACGGCCAGTCCTCGAACCCGAACTCCCCGCACTCCGCCGACCAGACCCGGCTCTTCTCCCGGGAGCGCTGGGTGAAGGCACGGTTCTGCGAGCGGGACATCCTCACCTCGCCCGGCCTGAAGGTGGTCTGGCCGCGCGAGCGGCGCTGACCTGAGCGACGCCGTACGACAGCCCTCAGGGCCTGTCGTACGGCGTCGTGGCGCGGTCAGGGACTGACGGCGAGGAAGAGGTACGCGGCCAGCAGCACGAGGTGCACGCCGCCCTGGAGCAGCGTGGCGCGGCCCGGGACGATGGTGAGGGCGCTGACGACGACGGTCAGCGCGAGCAGCACCATGTGGACGGGTTCGAGGCCGAGCACCAGCGGCCCGGAGAGCCAGATCGTGGCGAGGGCGATGGCCGGGATGGTCAGGCCGATGCTCGCGATGGCGGAGCCGTAGGCGAGGTTGAGGCTGGTCTGCACCCGGTCGCGGCGGGCGGCGCGGACGGCGGCCAGCGTCTCCGGCGCCAGCACGAGCAGGGCGATGATCACACCGACGACGGCGTAGGGCAGGCCGAGGTCCGCGACTCCCCGTTCGATGGTCGGGGAGACCGCCTTGGCGTTTCCGACGACGGCGACGAGCGCGACGAGCAGCAGCCCGAGGCTGATCAGGGCGGCGCGGGCGGTGGGCGGTTCGGCGTGCTCGTCCTCTTCGCCCGCGGCCGCGGCGGCGGCCGCCTGCGCGGCCTCCTTGCGGATCCGCTTGGTGTCGACGGGCAGGAAGTAGTCGCGGTGGCGGACCGTCTGGACGGCGACGAACAGGCCGTAGAGGGCGAGCGAGGCGGTGGCGGCGAAGGCGAGCTGGGCCGTGGAGAACTCGGGGCCGGGCTTGGTCGTGGTGAAGGTGGGGAGCACGAGGCTGAGTACGGCGAGCGTGGCGACGGTGGCCAGGGCCGCGCCCGAGCCCTCGGCGTTGAAGACGGCGACGCGGTTGCGCAGGGCCCCGACGAGCAGGGACAGGCCGACGATTCCGTTGCACGTGATCATGACGGCGGCGAAGACGGTGTCCCGGGCGAGGGAGGAGGTCTTGTCCCCGCCGTCGGCCAGCAGGGTGACGATGAGGGCCACTTCGATGACGGTGACCGCGACGGCGAGGACCAGCGAGCCGAAGGGTTCGCCGACCCGGTGCGCGACGACCTCGGCGTGGTGGACGGCCGCCAGCACCGCACCGGCCAGGCAGAGGGCGACCAGGGCCACGGCCAGGGAGGGCAGGTCGCGTCCCCAGCTGAAGACGAGCGCGACGAGCGCCACCACGGGGACCACGACGGTCCAGTCGGTCAGGGGGGATCTGTGGGTTGCCGTACTCATATCAGCCAACTTGCCAGAACTGTCCGCCCTGTGCGGTCGAACAACCCCCTTCACGCCCCTGACGTGGCACTTCTCACGAAACTCCGGGCGTGGCGGACGGACGGAGCGGGCCGGAGGGCCGGCCCCGCGGGGCCGGCCCGGTCCTCACATCGCGCGCTCGTGGCCCTCCCAGTACGGCTCGCGCAGCCGGCGCTTGTACAGCTTGCCGTTGGGGTCACGCGGCATCGTCTCGATGAAGTCCACGGTCTTGGGCCGCTTGTACCCGGCCAGTTGCCGCTCGCAGTGGTTCAGGATCTCCGCGGCGAGGGCGTCGCTCGCCGCGAAGCCCTCGGCCGGTTCGATGACCGCCTTGACCTCCTCGCCCCAGGAGGGGTGCGGGATCCCGAAGGCGGCGGCGTCCGCGACCGCCGGATGGGTGAGCAGTGCCGATTCGATCTCGGCCGGGTAGATGTTCACCCCGCCCGAGATGATCATGTCGATCTTCCGGTCGCGGAGGAAGAGGTAGCCCTCCTCGTCCATCAGGCCGAGGTCGCCGACGGTGAAGAAGTCGCCGATGCGGTTCTTCTTCGTCTTGCCCTCGTCCTTGTGGTAGCTGAAGCCGCCGGTGTTCATCTTGATGTAGACGGTGCCGAGTTCGCCGGCGGGCAGCCGCTCACCGTCGTCGTCGAAGATCGCGAGCTCGCTGATCGGCCAGGCCTTGCCGACGGTTCCCGGCTTCTTCAGCCAGTCCTCGGCCGTCGCGAAGGCGCCGCCGCCCTCGCTGGCCGCGTAGTACTCCTCCACACACCCGCCCCACCAGTCGATCATCGCCCGCTTGACGTGGTCGGGGCAGGGCGCGGCGCCGTGGATGGCGTGCCGCATCGAGGAGACGTCGTAGGCGTCCTTCGTCTCCTGCGGGAGCGCGAGGAGCCGGTGGAACTGGGTCGGCACCATGTGCGTGTGCGTGCAGGCGTGGGCGTCGATCAGGCGCAGCATCTCCTCGGCGGTCCACTTGTCCATCAGGACCAGCGGGTGCCCGATGTGCAGGGCCGCGGCCGCGAACTGCAGGACGGCCGTGTGGTAGAGCGGCGAGCACACGAGGTGGACGTTGTCGTCGAAGGCGCGGATGCCGAAGATGCCGAGGAAGCCGCCGAGGTACGTCTCCTCCGGGAGCTTGCCGGGCAGCGGGCGGCGGATGCCGCGCGGCCGGCCGGTGGTGCCGGAGGTGTAGTTCATGACCCAGCCGAGCGTGCGGTCGGCGGGGGCGGTGTCCGGCTGCCCGTCGAGCAGTTCGCCGTACGAGCGGAAGCCCGCGACCGCTCCGACCGCGTAGCGGTGGCTCGCGGGCAGGCCCGCCTCGTCGGCCGCGGCGGTGGCGGCGTCGGCGAACCGCTCGTGGGCGATCAGGACCTTGGCTCCGGAGTCGGAGACGATCCAGGCGATCTCGGGGCCGACGAGGTGGTGGTTGACCGGGACGAGGTAGAACCCGGCCTGGGAGGCGGCCAGGTAGGCGGTGAGGAACTCGACGCTGTTGGGGAGGACGACGGCGAAGACGTCGCCGCGCTCCAGGCCGGCGGCGCGCAGGCCGTGGACGAGGCGGTTGACGTCGGCGTGCAGCCGGGCGGCCGACCAGGTCTCGCCTTCCGGAGTGACGAGGACGGTGCGCTCGGGGTCGGCGGCGGCCTGGGCCCAGAAGCCGTTGGGGGGCGTGTCGGTCATCTTGTCCACTCCTCGGGTCTTCAGGCCCGGCCGGCGATGCGGGTGATGCGGTCGATGGCGCGCTCGAAGCCGCTGGTGAGGTCGTCGAAGACGGCCTGGACGCTGCGCTCGCTGTTCATCCGGCCGACGATCTGCCCGACGGGGGTGCCGAGCAGGGGCTGGATCTCGTACTTCTGGATGCGGGACACGGCCTCCGCGACGAGGAGCCCCTGCAGGGGCATCGGCAGTGCGCCGGGGCCCTCCGGGTCGTCCCATGCGTCGGTCCACTCGGTGCGCAGCTGCCGGGCGGGCTTGCCGGTCAGCGCGCGGGAGCGGACGGTGTCGCCGGAACCGGCCGCGAGCAGCTTCTCGGTGAGGGCGCGGGAGTGCATGTCCGCCTCGGTGGTGGTCAGCCAGAGGGAACCGAGCCAGGCGCCCTGGGCGCCCAGGGCCAGTCCGGCGGCGATCTGCTCGCCGCTGCCGATGCCGCCGGCGGCGAGGACCGGGAGCGGGGCGACGGCCTCGACCACCTCGGGCACCAGGACCATGGTGGCGATGTCGCCGGTGTGTCCGCCGGCTTCGTAGCCCTGGGCGACGACGATGTCGATGCCGGCCTCGGCGTGCCGACGGGCGTGCTTGGCGCTGCCGGCGAGGGCGGCGACGAGGACGCCGTGTTCGTGGGCGCGCGCGATGACGTCGGCGGGCGGGGAACCCAGGGCGTTCGCCAGGAGTTTGATGGGGTAGTCGAAGGCGACGTCGAGCTGGTTGCGGGCGACCTGCTCCATCCAGCCGGTGATGCGCCAGCCGGAGGCCTCACCCTCGGCGAGCTCGGGTACGTGGTGTTTGGCCAGGGTGTCGCGGACGTACTCCCGGTGCGCGGCCGGGATCATCGCCTCGATGTCGGCTTCGCTGACGCCGTCGACGGCCTTCTTCGCGGGCATGACCACGTCGAGCCCGTAGGGCTTGCCGTCGGTGTGCTCCTGCATCCAGTCGAGGTCACGCTTCAGGTCGTCGGGGGCGGTGTAGCGGACCGCCCCGAGCACCCCGAACCCGCCCGCGCGGGTGATGGCAGCGGCCACCGCCGGGAAGGGCGTGAAGCCGAAGATGGCGTGCTCTATTCCCAGTTTTCTGCTCAGCTCCGTCTCCATGGGCGGCAGGATGCCGCAGCCCGGCCGCCGAGGGAAGGGGTTTTCTGATGCAGCGTCAGATTCTTTGCCGGCCGGTCACGGCGGGGCCCGCGTCGTGAGCGGGCAGATACTCGAGAGGGCAGGGCGGCGGACGGGAGGACCGGTCATGAAGGCACCAGGGGCAGCCGGGAACGACGGTGACGCGAAGGACTCCGGCACGACCGGCCCGACAGCGCCCGCCGGAGGCGCCAGCGGGCCCGGGACGGACGGCGGCGGACCCGGGACGGACGACCTCGGCAGCACGCCCGGGACGGACGGCGGCGCCGGAAGCGGGCCCGGGGCGGACGGCGGCGCCGGAAGCGGGCACGGGCGCGGGCTCTCCCGGCGGCGGCTCGGGGCGCGGCTGCTGGCGCTGGGCGGCGTGCTCGTGCTCCAGGCCGCGCTGCCCGGGTCCGCGGGGGCCTCCGGGGGGCCGGCCGAGCGGCGCGCACTCCAGGGACTGCGCCTGCGGTACGGGTCCGCCCGCCAGGCCGGGTTGCTGGAGAGGCACCTCGAAGGGGTGGCGGACGAGGCCCGGCGCTTCCTCGGCCCCTCCCCCGAACACCCTTACTACGCCGGGGCCGTGGTCCTCGCCGGCCGGGGCCGCACCGTGGCGCTGCACCGAGCGATGGGCGACGCCGTGCGGTACGCCGACTACGACGGCCGCACCGACCGGGTCCGGGAGTTCCCGGCCGCGCAGCGGATCGCGATGGCCGAGGACACGGTCTTCGACCTGGCCTCCCTCTCGAAGCTGTTCACCTCCCTGCTGGCCGTGCAGCAGATGGAGCGCGGCCGGCTGGAGCTGGAGGCGCCGGTGAACCGGTACCTGCCCGAGTTCACGGGCGGGGGCAAGGAGTCGATCACCGTACGCCAGCTCCTCACGCACACCTCGGGGCTGCGGTCCTGGGCCCCCTTCTACCAGGAGCCGACGCGGGCGGGTCAGTTGAGGCTGCTGTGGTCGGTGAGGCCGCAGGAGACCCCGGGGACGGTCTACCGCTACTCCGACCTGAACCTCATCGCCCTCCAACTACTCCTGGAACGGATCACCGGTCACACTCTGGACCTCCTGCTCCAGGACGAGATCACCGCTCCGCTCGGGATGCACCGCACTCGTTACAACCCGCCGCTCTCCTGGCGCCGGGTCACGGCCGCCACCGAAGTGCAGCGCCCGCCCTGGTCCGGGCTGGACCGCGGGCTCGTCTGGGGCGAGGTCCACGACGAGAACGCGTACGCGCTGGGCGGCGTCGCCGGCCACGCCGGGGTCTTCGGCACCGCCTGGGACCTGGCGATCCTCGCCCGCACCCTGCTCGACGGCGGGGTCTACGCCGGCAAGCGCATCCTGCGCCCCGCCTCCGTCGAGCTCCTCTTCACCGACTACAACACCGCCTTCCCCGGCGACGACCACGGGCTGGGCTTCGAGCTCTACCAGCACTGGTACATGGGCGCCATGGCCACCCCGCACTCCGCCGGCCACACCGGTTTCACCGGCACCTCCCTGGTCCTGGACCCCTCCACGGACTCCTTCCTGATCCTCCTGGGCAACTCCGTCCACCCCGTGCGCACCTGGCGCGCCGGCAGCGCCCCGCGCGTCGCCGTCGGCAACCGCTTCGCCCGCGCCGTCCCCGTCCGCACGAAGCACGGCGGCCCGGCCTGGTACTCCGGCATGGAGACCGGCGGCTCGGGCACCCTGACCCTCCCGCCCCTCACCCCCACCACCGGCGCCGCCCGGCTGCGCTGCGCGCTGTGGTGGGACACCGTGCCCGGCGCGGGAGCCCTGCACCTGGAGGCCTCCGCCGACGGGCAGGCCTGGGAGCCGCTCCCCTTCACCACCGTCCGCACCACCGGCGGAGCCGCCGAACAGTGGCCGCGGGGTTCCGTCTCCGGCTGGTCGGGCCGCATCTGGCACCGGCTCGAAGCCCCGCTCGCCGCCTGGGCCGGCCGCGAGGTCCGCCTGCGCTTCCGCCACACCGCGCAGGGCCGCTACGTGGGCCGCGGCGCCTACGTCGACGTCCTGCGCGTCTCGGAGCCCGCCCGCCTCCTCTTCGCCGAGGACCGCCCCGCGGACGCCTCCCGCATCGAGGCGACGGGCTGGTCCCGTTCGGCGGACTGAAGACCGCACGCGCCGCAGAAGCTCAGGCCTGGCCTAGGCGAGGGCCGCGTCGATCATCCTGCGGGCCACGGCCGTCAGTTCGGCCGGGTCGGGTGCCGGGCGGGTGCGGGCGAGCGCGCCCGCGAGGCGGTCGTAGAGGAGTCCGTCGGCCCAGGCGACGAGGAGTTCGGCGGACTCGGCCGGCCGGGCGGCGCCGAGCGCCGCGAGGATCCCGGCGGCCAGGTCGCGCGAGCCCTGGCCGGCCCGGTGGAGTTCCGTCGCGAGCTCCGGGTTGCGCGCGGCCTCCAGGCTCAGCTCGAAGCGCGCCAGTTGCCGGGGCCGCCCCGTGGTCAGCCATCGGTACAGCAGCGCGGCGACCGCCGCGGCGGCGGCGTCCCGGTCCATCGGTGAAGGTGCGGCGTCCCGGTCCGCCGGCGAAGGCGCGGCGCCCCGGTCGAAGTCGCCGAGGTCCAGCTCGGCCAGCCGTGCGTAGCAGGCGCCGATCAGCGCCGTCCTCGTACGGAAGTAGTACGAGGTGCTGCCCGCCGGGAGCCCGGCCGCGCCGTCGACCGCGCGGTGGGTCAGGCCCCGCAGCCCGGCGGCGGCCACGAGGTCGATCGCGCAGTCCGCGATCAGGGTTCTGCGGTCGCTTCCGCGCTCGGGGGAACTGGAACTCATCCCGTCACTCTACAGGTGTAGAGTGACGGGCCACTGGTCTCTACACCTGTAGAGGCCATGGGGAGCAAGGGGTGAGCGGTCATGACGCGACGTCGTGCGGTGGTCTCGGGTGCGGGGATCGGCGGACTCTCGGTGGCGGTGGCCCTGCACCGTCGCGGTTGGGAGGTCACCGTCTGCGAACGCGCGGCGGCGCCTTCCGCCGTCGGTGCGGGCATCGTCCTCGCCCCCAACGCCCTGCGCGCCTTCGACGCGATCGGATTCGACGCCGCCCGCGCGACGGGGCACGCCGCCCCGGCCGCCATGGACCTGCGCCGCCCCGGCGGCCGCCTGCTGAGCCGCGCCGACTCCGCCGCGCTGACCGCCCGGTACGGCAGGCCCCCGCTCGCCGTGTACCGCCCGTCCCTCGCCGCGGCCCTGACCGCCGAGCTCCCCGGGGGAACCGTGCGGTACGGCACGGCGGTGACGGCCGTGGACGAGCCGGCCGCCGCGGACAGCGGGGACGGCGCGGACGGCGATCCGGTGGTCCGCACCTCGGCCGGCTCCCTCACCGCCGACGTGGTCATCGCCGCCGACGGCATCCACAGCCCGATCCGCCGCCAGTACTTCCCGGCCCATCCCGGCCTGCACTACAGCGGGGAGACGGCCTGGCGGACCGTCCTCGCGGCCGGCGGACCGCCCGTGCGCGCCGCCGCCGAGACCTGGGGCCGCGGGGAGCGCTTCGGCGTCGTCCCGCTCGCCGACGGCCGCGTGTACCTCTACGCCACCGCGGTCGTCCCCGAGGGCTACCGGCCCGCCGACGTCCGCGCCGAACTCCTGCGCCGCTACGGCTCCTGGCACGAACCGGTTCCCGCCCTGCTGGAACGGATCGACCCGGCGGCCGTGCTCCAGCACGACCTGTACGACCTCGCCGCCCCGCTCCCCCGGTTCCATCAGGGCCGGCTGGCCTGGCTCGGTGACGCGGCGCACGCCATGACCCCCAACCTCGGCCAGGGCGGGTGTCAGGCCGTCGAGGACGCCGCCGTCCTCGCGCACCTGCTGGAGGGGTCCGACGTACGGGCCGCCCTGGCCGCCTACAGCGCGGCCCGCTGCGCCCGCACCGACGCCCTGCGCGTCCGCTCCCGCCGCGCGGGCCGGGTCGCCGCCCTCACGCACCCCCTCGCGGTGGCCGCCCGCGACCTCGCCGTCCGCGCCACCCCGGCCCGCGCCACCCGACGCGCCCTGGACGACCTGTTCGCCTTCGACGGGTTCGGGCTGCCGGAATAGGGCACACGCCTCGGGGTGGCAGGGCCGTGCCTTGCGGCGCCGACACTCGTTGTTGTGGTTCGTTGACCGTTCAACACGAAGGCAGGCGAGTCCATATGACCGACATCGACTGGGACAACCCGATCGACCCCAAGCCGGGCTGGACCCTGGATCACGTCAAGCTGTACGCCGGTTCGGGCGGGACCGAGGGGCAGTACTGGAACAACACCCAGACCCTGCTGCTCACCACCATCGGCCGCAAGTCCGGCAAGCCCGTGCGGACCCCGCTCATCTACGGCGAGGACGACGGCCGTTACCTCATCGTCGCCTCCAAGGGCGGAGACCCCGCGGACCCGCTCTGGTACCGGAACCTCACCGAGCACCCCGAGGTCCGGGTGCAGGTCGGCCCGAGGATCGTCCAGGGCATCGCGCGGACCGCGACCTCCGAGGAGCGTGCCGGGTTCTGGCCGCTGATGGTGAAGCACTGGCCCTCGTACGACGAGTACCAGACCAAGACCAGCCGGGAGATCCCGATCGTCGTGATCGACCCCGTCGGCTGACGGGGCGCCGGGGCGCGTCAGTGCCCCAGGACCGCCATCGCCGCGTTGTGGCCGGGGACGCCGCTGACGCCGCCGCCGCGGACCGCCCCCGCGCCGCACAGCAGTACGTTGCGGTGGGCGGTCTCCACGCCCCAGCGGCCGCCGCCCGCACCGGAGCCGGAGCCGGAGTCCGAGTCCGAGTACGGCCAGGACAGGTCCCGGTGGAAGATGTGCCCGCCGGGCAGGCGCAGTTCGCGCTCCAGGTCGAGCGGGGTCTTGGCCTCGATGCACGGGCGGCCGTCGGCGTCGAAGGCCAGGCAGTCGGTGAGCGGTTCGGCCAGGTGGGCGTCGAGCTGGGCGAGGGTGGCGGCGAGCAGCACCTCCCGCGCCCCCTGGTTGTCCTTTTCGAACAGCCGCGCCGGGGTGTGCAGTCCGAAGAGGGTCAGGGTCTGGTAGCCCTGCTCCGCCAGCTCGGGCCCCAGGATCGTCGGATCCGTCAGCGAGTGGCAGTAGATCTCCGAGGGCGGTACGGAGGGCAGTTCGCCGGCGGCGGCCTCCGCGTGGGCCCGGGCGAGCTGTTCGTACCCCTCCGCGATGTGGAAGGTGCCGCCGAAGGCCTCGCGCGGGTCCACGGAGGTGTCCCGCAGCCGGGGCAGGCGGCGCAGCAGCATGTTGACCTTGAGCTGGGCCCCCTCGGGGGCCGGCTGCGCCGGTTCCTCCCCCAGGAGTTCGGCCAGCGCCCGGGGCGAGGCGTTGACGAGCACCACCCGGCCGGCGACCCGGCCCTCGCCGGTCGCCGTGCGGAAGGTCACCTCGGCCGGGGCGGTCGTACCGTCCGTGTCGATGCGCAGCGCCTCGTGCCCGGTGGCGATCTCCGCGCCGGCCGCCAGCGCGGAGGCCGCCAGCGCGTCCGTGAGCGCGCCCATGCCGCCGACCGGTACGTCCCAGTCGCCGGTGCCGCCGCCGATGACGTGGTAGAGGAAGCAGCGGTTCTGGGCCAGGCCCGGGTCGTGGGCGTCGGCGAAGGTGCCGATCAGGGCGTCGGTGAGGACCACCCCGCGCACCAGGTCGTCGGTGAACTCCCGCTCGACGGCCCGTCCGATCGGTTCCTCGAACAGCATCCGCCAGGCCGCCTCGTCGTCGAGCCGCGCCCGCAGCTCCGCGCGCGTGGGCAGCGGTTCGGTGAGCGTGGGGAAGAGGCGTTCGGCGGCCCGCCCGGTGGTCCCGTAGAAGGCGCGCCAGCTCTCGTACTCGCGCTCCGAGCCGGTCAGCCGCGCGAAGGACTCCCGGGTGCGCGCCTCGCCGCCGCCGACCAGCAGTCCGCCGGGGCGTCCGGCGCGCTCGACGGGGGTGTACGAGGAGACGGTGCGCCTGCGCACCGCGAAGTCCAGCCCCAGCTCGCGCACGATCTTCGCCGGGAGCAGCGAGACCAGGTAGGAGTAGCGGGAGAGGCGGGCGTCGACGCCCGGGAACGGCCGGGTGGACACGGCGGCCCCGCCGGTGCGGCCGAGCCGCTCCAGGACCAGGACCGAGCGGCCGGCCCTGGCCAGGTAGGCGGCGGCGACGAGGCCGTTGTGGCCCCCGCCCACGATCACCGCGTCGTACACGTCGTGCCCGAAGCCCCGCGAGGTCGTCATGGCTCTTGGTAACACACCTGGCCGAGCCGCTCCAGACAGTGCGCTTCGTCGGCGTGGGCCGCGACCGTGTCCGGATGGCCGTCGCCCAGCGACCGTTCGCGGATGCCGGAGAGGTCCCGGTAGACGGGCAGCGCCTGGTCCCAGCGGCCCAGCCGGCCGAGGCCGACGGCGAGTTCGCGGCGGCTGACCAGGGTGTCGGGGTGTTCGGGGCCGAGGGTGCCGGCCCGTGCCTCGCCCACTTCCCGGGCTTCGGCCACCGCTTCCTCCCAGCGCTCCAGGCGCCCGAGGTTCACCCCGAGGACGTGCCGGGCGCGCAGCGTCTCCGGGTCGGCGGCCCCGTAGGCGCGGGTGCGGTCGCGGACCAGGTCGCGGAACAGCTCCAGGGCCTGGGCCGAGCGTCCGGTCCGGCCCAGGGCGATCCCGGCCTCGTAGCGCGCGGCCAGGGTGTCGGGGTGGTCGCGGCCGAGCACCCGCTCCCGTACGGCCGCGATGTGCCGGAAGGCCTCCAGGGCCTCCTCCCAGCGTTCGAGGCGGCCCAGCGCGTACGCCACCTCGTACCGGGTCAGCAGGGTGTCCGCGTGCTCCGCGCCCAGGACGGCCGCCCGGTCGGCGGCCACCTCGGCGGCGGCGGCGTGGGCTTCGGAGAAGCGGCCGAGGGCGCCCAGCGCGCAGGCCAGGTTGTGCCGGCAGCGCAGGGTGTCGGGGTGGATCCGGCCCACGGTCCGCTCGCGGGCGGCGAGCACCGCGCGGTAGCCCTCGTACGCCTCCTGGTGGCGGCCGAGCAGGCCCGTCTCGTACGCCGCCTCCTGCCGGGCGGCCAGGGTGTCCGGGTGGTCGGCGCCGAGCACCCGGGCGCGTCCTTCGGCGACGGCCGCGTACCCGGCTAGGGCCTCCTCGGTGCGGCCGGCCCGGCTGAGGGCGAAGGCCCGCGTGTGGCCGGCGTCGAGCGCGGCCGGGCCGGTGGGGGCGGGGCCGGGGCCGTGCGGGAACCCGTAGGCGGCGGTCAGCCGGGGGTCTTCGGCCGGGCGCGGGCGCACGACGGTCGGCGCGGCCGGGGCCGGGGCGCCGGTAGCCGTCGCGGCGGCGGCACCGGCGGCAGGGGCCGCCCCGGCCGTCGCCCGGTGCTCCCCGCTCGGGCGGGCGGCGGTCCAGGAGCCGGTGAGGACGGCCCACTCCCCGCTCGCGGGGCGGGCCTCGATGCCGGCCCGGCGTCCGGCGGTCATCCCGTCGGCCCACGCGGGCAGCGGCGGGTGCGCTCCGGTCGCCGCGCCGGGGCCGAGCCGGGCCTCGACGAGCTGGCGGTGCAGGTGGCGGGCGTCGCCCGGCCGGTCCTCCGGGCATTTGGCGAGCAGGTCGAGCACGAGCCGCTCGAAGGAGACGGGCAGTTCGGGGCGGTGCTCGCGCGGCGGCACGGGCGCGGTGTCGCGGTGGCCGACCAGCACGGACCAGGAGTCGCCGAGGTCGAAGGGCGGGGCTCCGGTGGCGATCTCGTACAGGACGCAGCCGAGGGAGTAGAGGTCGCTGCGGTGGTCCACCTCGCCACCCGCGATCTGCTCGGGCGACATGTAGTGCGGGGTGCCCATGGCCATGCCGCCGCCGGTGAGCTTGGCGGTGAAGCCGATGTCGGCGGCCAGCCGGGCGATGCCGAAGTCGCAGATCTTCACCGTGCCGTCGGTGAGCCGCATGATGTTGGCGGGCTTCAGGTCCCGGTGGACGACGCCCTGGTCGTGGGTGTAGCCGAGGGCGGCCGCCATCTGCTCGGCGATGTCGACGACCACGTCCACGGGGAGCGGGCGCGCGTCGTTGTCCTCCAGGAGCTGGCTGAGGTTGCGGCCTTCGAGGAGCTCCATGACGAGGTAGAGGGGACCGCCGGCCGCGCTGTCGTCGCCGAAGTCGTGGACGACGGTGACGCCGCGGTGCTGGAGGGAGGCGGCGACGCGCGCCTCGCGGCGGAACCGCTCGCGCAGCACCTGGGTGAAGTGGGTGTCCTGCTCGGGTCCGAGGGGCTTGAGGCATTTGACGGCGACCTGCCGGCCCAGCGACTCGTCGCGGGCCCGCCACACCTCGCCCATGCCTCCGCGGCCGATCAGATCGAGCGACCGGTACCGGCCGTGGATCAGTCTGGACTCCGCCATGTCTTGAAGTCGCCCCCGTGTGTCGTGCTACGCCCTCCCCGGCCGGTCCAGTATGGCCGCTGATGTACGCAGTGTGTACGGCGCGGGGCGGCTCCCGGGGCCCATGCGGCGCATCGCTTTCAAGATGTGACCTGGAGGCAGCTGCCAGCGCAGACCTGCGGGAATGCTGCGCAGCAGGCTACCGGTGAGACGCAGGCGGCGGGTGACGCTGCGCGGGGCCGGTGCGGGGCGGCCGTACAGCTGGTGCGCCCAGCCCGGGAGGGACCCGTAGGCGAGGGCGGCGAGCGGGCGCCACACCAGGTTTCGGCCAGGGACGAGGAGGGGGTGGATGGGCGGGGCGCACAGGAAGGCGTCGACCGCGCGGGCGTCGGGTCCGGCGGCGAGCTCGGGGCGGATCCGCTCGAAGTAGGCGGCGAGGGCCGCGGTGTCCCCCGGTACCCCGGACGGGTCGAGTCCGACGAGCCGGGCGTTGACGCGGTTCTCGGCCACGTAGCGGTCCGCCTGCGCGGGGGTGAGCGGCACCCCGGAGCGGCGCAGGACGTGCAGGAAGCTGTCGATCTGGCCGCAGTGGATCCAGAGCAGCAGCTCGGGCTCGTCCACGCGGAACCGTGCGCCGGTGGCCGGATCGGTCGCCGACAGCATGGTGTGGATCTTGCGGACGCGGGCGCCGGCCCGCTCGGCGGCCCCGGTGGTGCCGTAGGTGACGGTGCCGACGAAGTCGGCGGTGCGCAGCAGGCGTCCCCAGGCGTCGCCCCCGCCGTGCTCCCCGCTGAAGGCGGAGCTGTTCTCCATGACGCCGCGGACCGCGCGCGGGTGCAGGGCCTGGAGGTAGAGCGCGCGGACCCCGGCGATCCACATGACCGGGTCGCCGTGGCACTGCCAGGTCACGGAGCCGGGTCCGTAGAGGCCCGGATCGGGGCCTGCGCTCTGGTCCATGTCCGGGTCCTCCCCCGTCGCTGTGGGCCCTTCCAGCATTCCACCGAAGGGCCGCACGCACGCACGAAGGCGCCACTAGGCTGTCCCGCCGGCGGACCGCACCCGCCTCCCCTCGGGACGCGGAGGCACGGTCATGCGGACGGGACGCAGGGAACGTACGGAACGCACGGGACAGCTCGAAGGACAGGTCGCCGTCGTCACGGGCGGTTCGTCCGGCATCGGCCTGGCGACGGCCCGGCGCTTCGTGGAGGAGGGCGCCCGGGTCTTCGTCACGGGCAGGCGGCCGGAGGAACTGGCCGCGGCGGTCCGCGAGCTGGGCCCGGGCGCGGTGGCCGTCCGCGGTGACGCCTCCCGCGTCGCGGACCTGGACCGGCTCTGCGCGGCGGTCGCCGCCGCGGACTGCGGGGCGATCGACGTCCTGGTCGTGAACGCGGGCGGCGGCCCGCCCGGCGCCTTCGCCGATGTCACCGAGGAGCAGTTCGACGCCACCTCGGACCTCAACTTCCGGGGCGCCTTCTTCACCGTCCAACGGGCCCTGCCGCTGCTGCGCGACGGTGCCTCGGTCATCCTGCTGGGCTCGGCCGCCGGTTCCTCGGCGTCCCCGCGGTACGGGGTGTACGCCGCCACGAAGGCGGCCGTACGGTCCCTCGCGCGCAGCCTGGCCCTGGAGCTCGCGGGGCGCGCGATCCGGGTCAACACCCTCAGCCCGGGCCCGATCGACACCCCGGCCCTGGCCGGCGCCCCGGCGCACGTACGCGAGCGGGCGACCGCCGGAGTCCCGCTCGGCCGGGCCGGACGCCCCGAGGAGGTGGCCGCGGCGGCCCTGTTCCTCGCCTCCCGGGAGAGCAGCTTCATCACCGGGATCGAACTCTTCGTGGACGGTGGAGCCGGCCAGGTCTAGGCCGCCCGCGGGGTGCCGGAGCGGGGGCGGGAGCGGGTGCCGGAGCGGAAGCGGCGGCGCGTCAGCCGGCGGCCGGTGTGAACTCCACCCGCAGGGACTTCGGCCCGCGGGTGAAGACGCCCTCGGCGGCCGGGTCGTACCCCGGGGCCGGGCGCAGGTCCGGCATCGCGTCGAGGAGCTGGCCGACCGCGATCTCGACCTCGGCCTTGGCCAGCAGCGCGCCGACGCAGAAGTGCCGTCCGAGCGCGAACGCCAGGTGGTCCGCGGCCGCGGAGAAGGCGGTGGTCGCCGTCAGGTCGTCGCGGTGGAGGTCGAAGCTGTCCGGGTCCTTGTAGCGGCCGGGGTCCCGGTTGGCCGCGCCGATCAGGCAGGTGACGGTGGATCCGGCCGGGATGGTGCCGCCGCTCATGGTCACGTCGACGGCGGTCTGCCGCATGATCATCTGGACCGGGGGGGTGTAGCGCAGGGTCTCCGCGAAGGCGCGGTCGACGAGTCCGCGGTCGCGCCGTACGGCGTCGAGCTGGTCGGGGTGGGCCAGGAGGTTCGCGAAGATGCCGCCGATGGCCTTGTCCGTGGTTTCGGCGCCCGCCGTGAGGAGGAGGCTGCAGAACGCCTTGATGTCCTCGTCGCTCATGCTCACGCCGTCGACCTCGGCGGTGCAGAGCGCGGACAGCAGGTCGTCTCCGAGGTGTTCCCGCCGGTTCCTGATGACCGGCAGCATGTACGCGGCGAACTCGGCCTGGGCCCGGGCGCCTTCGGCCGCCTGTTCCGGGTCCCCGCCGAGGTTGGCGATGAACGCCACGAAGGCCCGGTACCAGCCGCTGAGGGCCTCCTGGCCGGAGCGGTCCAGTCCGAACATGTCGGCGATGACCGAGATGGGGAAGTGCGAGGCGAATCCGCTGACCAGGTCGACGGACCCGGAGTCGCGGAAGGCGGCGATCAGCTCGCGGGCGTTGCGCTCGATGATCGGAACGACCGTGTCCCGGAGCGCGTTGCCGCGGAAGGCCGGGGCGACCAGGGCCCGGCGGGCCGCGTGTTCGCGGCCGCTCATCTGGAGCAGGGTCTTGCCGTGCACGGGCTCGGCCTGCCACGCGTAGTTGTCCGTGGTGAACAGGGCTTCCTTGTCCCTGAAGGCCCGCGAGACGTCCTCGTAGCGCGAGAGGAGCCAACTCCGCGTCCCCTCGTGCCAGTAGAGCGGCGCCTCCTCGCGCAGGGCCCGGTAGACCGGATAGGGGTTCTGCGCGAACTCCTGCGAGAGGATGTCCGGGATCTCGTGCGCGGCGGTCATGGTGTTCCCCCATCAGCTCGGCCCGGCGGCTGTCCTGAGGTGCCACGGCCCCCGTCGGTGCGGAGACCGGTCGTGCTGCCACAACTCTCTGTGCGTACGCCTTCCAGCAAACCGCACGCCGTCCGCCGGCACCAGGCCGCCGGGGCCCCGGAACCCGGGGGTCTGAACGCGCCCCGCCGTCACAGCCAGGCCGTCGCCAGCCAGGCGGTCACGGCCGCCGCGACGAAGAGCACGGCGTTGAGGGTGATCTGCCGGTCTCCCCGGCGCAGGTGAACCACGGTCGCGCCGATCTGCAGGACGACGAACCCGATCGCCGCGGCCATGGCCAGCCAGGGCGCGATGCCGGTCAGCGGCGGCAGGATCAGCCCGATCGCCCCGAGCACCTCGATCACGCCGATGGCCCGGACGGCCGGCATCGGGGTGCTGTCCACCCAGCCCATCATCGGCCGGAGCTGCTCACGGCTCCGGACCACCTTCAGTACGCCCCCGTACAGGTAGAGCAGGGCGAGCAGGCCGGCGACGATCCAGTACGCGTTCTTCATGCGTCGAGTCCACCACCGGGGACGCCCCGCTGTCCAAGACCCGCTCGGCGACCTCGATACCTCATGGGTATCGTCGGGTGCCATGGAACTACGCACGCTGCGCTATTTCGTGGCGGTCGCCGAGGAACTCCACTTCGGCCGGGCCGCCGGCCGGCTGCACATGAGCCAGCCGCCGCTGAGCCGGGCGATCAAGCAGCTGGAGACCGAGTTCGGCGCAGCGCTGTTCGACCGGTCCTCCGCCGGCGTCGCGCTCACCCCCGTGGGGGCGGTGCTGCTCTACGAGGCCCGCGCCCTGCTCGACCGGGCCGACCGGGTGCGCGTGCGCGTGGCCGCGGCGGCCGGTGCCACGACCCTGACCATCGGCGTCCTGGGTGACAGTACGGATCCGGCCGCGGCGCGGCTGGCCGACGAGTACCGCCGGCACCATCCGGGTGTCGAGGTGCGGGTCCGCGAGACCGACCTGACCGATCCCACCTGCGGGCTGCACGCCGGACGGGTGGACGTGGCCCTGACCCGCGCGCCGTTCGACGAGACCGGCCTGTCCGTGCACGCGTTGCGCGCCGACCCGGTGGGGGCACTGCTGCGCGCCGACGATCCCCTGGCCCGCGGCGGCAGCCTGACGCTGGCCGACCTGGCGGACCGCCGCTGGTTCCTGTTCCCGGAGGGAACCGATCCCGTCTGGCAGACGTACTGGAACGGCGGTCGGCCCCGCGAGGGTCCGGTGGTGCGCGCCGTCCAGGAATGCCGGCAGGCGGTCCTGTGGAACGGCACGGTCGGCATGACCCTCCTGGCCCACCGGCCCGGACGGGGCCTCACCGTGGTACCGCTGACCGACATGCCGCCGAGCCGGGTGGTGGTCGCGTGGAACGAGGGCGACACGAATCCGCTGATCCGCTCGTTCGTCCGGATCGCGACCACCGCCTACCGCGACTGACCTGCCGCGCCCTCCCGCACGGGCCGCCTCAGCGGCGGACCCTCGGCATGCCCAGGCCGATCCACGAGATGATCTCGCGCTGGATCTCGTTGTTGCCGCCGCCGAAGGTGAAGATGACCGCGCTGCGGTAGCCGCGCTCCAGTTCGCCGTGCAGGACCGCGCCCGCGGAGCCGTCCTTGAGGGAGCCGGCCGCGCCGACCACCTCCATCAGCCAGGCGTACGCGTCCCTGCGCGCCTCGGAGCCGTAGACCTTGACGGCGGAGGCGTCCTGCGGGGTGAGGTTGCCGTCCTGGACGGCGTTGACCATCTGCCAGTTGAGCAGCTTCATCGCGTCGAGGCGGGCGTGGGTGCGGGCGAGGCGGCCGCGGACCCAGGAGAGGTCGATGACCCGGCGGCCGTCGGCGAGCTTGGTCTCGGCGGCCCAGCGCTGGACGTCGTGCAGGGCGCGGATGGCCATGGTGCCGTGGGCGGCGAGGGTGACGCGCTCGTGGTTGAGCTGGTTGGTGATCAGGCGCCAGCCCTTGTTCTCCTGGCCGACGCGGCGGCTCGCGGGGACGCGGATGTTCTCGTAGTAGCTGGCCGTGGTGTCGTGCGAGGCCAGGGTGTTGATGAGGGTGCAGGAATAGCCGGGGTCGGAGGTCGGTACGAGGAGCATGGTGATGCCCTTGTGGGCGGGGGCGTCCGGGTCGGTGCGGACGGCGAGCCAGACCCAGTCGGCGGTGTCGCCGTTGGTGGTCCAGATCTTCTGCCCGTCGACCACGTAGGTGCCGGTCTCCTCGTCGCCCTCGCGGACCGCCTTGCACTTGAGGGCGGCGAGGTCGGTGCCGGCGTCGGGCTCGCTGTAGCCGATGGCGAAGTCGATCTCCCCGGCGAGGATCTTGGGCAGGAAGTAGGCCTTCTGCTCGTCGGTGCCGAACTGCATGATGGTCGGCCCGACGGTGTTGAGCGCCATCAGCGGCAGCGGTACGACGGCCTGCGCGGCCTCGTCGAAGAAGATGAACTGGTCCATGGGCGACATCCCGCGCCCGCCGTACTCCTTGGGCCAGCCGACCCCGAGCCAGCCGTCGCTGCCGAGCCGGCGGATGGTCTCCCGGTAGAAGCGCTTCTGTGCGGCCGGGTCCTCGTACCGCGCGTAGACGTCGTCCGGGATCAGTTCGGCGAAGTAGGCGCGCAGCTCGGCGCGCAACCGCTGCTGCTCAGGCGTGTATTCGAGGTGCACGGCCCCTCCGGGTCTCTCGTGGTTCAGGTCGCGCGGCCGTCCGCCGCCGCCGCTGCGGGGGCAGACTAGAACCTGTTCCAAGAATCCGGAAGGGTCAGCGGCCGGGCAGTGGACCCGATCGGCGGATGCTCAGCGGGCCGTCACCCCGATTCCGCCGTGCCCGGGCCGGATCAGGACCTTGATGTGCTCCTCGGGCCGCCGCAGCGAGGCGAAGGCCGCGTCCAGCCCGCCGAAGCCCGCTTCTCCCGTGACCAGGGACGCGGGGTCGATGCGGCCGTCGGCGAGGCGGGCGAGGGTGGCACCGAACTCCTCGGGCGGATAGGTCAGGCACATGCGGATCGTGACGTCCTTGTAGATGCCGACCACCGGCCGGATCACGTCCTCGGTCATCACCCCGCCGATCTGCAGGATCTCGGTGCCGCGCGGCACGGTGTGCAGGAGCTGGTTCAGCATGCCGGGCACGCCCACGCAGTTCACGACCACGGTGGGGCGCGGGCGGGCTCCCGCCCGTTCCGCGCAGAGCCGTACGGGGTCCTGTTCGGCCGGGTCCACCACCGCGTGCGCGCCGAGCCGGGCTGCGGCGGCCCGCCGCAGCGCCGACGGGTCGGAGGCCACCACCGGTCCGGCGCCCCGCTCCAGCAGCGCGGCGACGGCCCCGAGGCCGACCGGGCCGCAGCCGACGACCACGGCCGGGGTGTCCTTCCCCGCCGCGCTCCGGGCGATGTTGCCGAAGCCCACGGCCAGCGGCTCGGTGAGGGCGGCGAGCCCGAGGTCCAGGGACGGCGGTACGGGCAGCAGCGCCTGCGCCTGTACGACGATCCGCTCGCCGAATCCGCCGGGGAAGGCATTGCTGTAGCCCACGGTGCGCACGACCCCGCCCGGGTCGACCGCCCAGGGCAGGCCGACGACGCCGGTGCCCGGTTCGGGGCCGGTCGCGCCGGGCCCGTAGGACAGGACCCGGCCGGAGAACTCGTGGCCCATCACCAGCGGCCGGCCCGGGTCGAAGAGGAAGCTGGTGGTTCCGCTGTCCCGGGAGGCCCGGAGGAACTCCTCGGTGTGCGCGACGGCGCTCAGGTCGGAGCCGCAGATCCCGCAGGCGACGGTCTCCACGAGCGCCTGCCCGGGGCCGGGCACCGGATCCGGGTGCTCCCGTACCCGGAACAGGCCGTCTTCGAGCACCGCAGCCCTCAACGGACCTCTCCCTTGCGGGCGATGGCTTCCATCGTGGCCCGGCGCGTCGTCCCGATGAACCGTTCGCTGTTGCGCCCGGCCCACTCCAGGCTGGCGCGGCGCGCCTCGGTGTGGCCGGTGAGCCGGGGGACGACCCGCTCGGCGAAGAGCTCCAGGCTGCGCAGGGCGGCGGCGGGCTCCGCGAGGTCCAGCCGCAGGATGAGGAAGGTCCCGAACCCGCCTGTCTTGTCCGCGAGTTGCTCGATCCGCAGCACGGCGTCCTCGGGGGTGCCGATGACCGCCCTGCCGAAGGTGGGCAGCCCTTCGGTGGTCCACCGCTCGACGGCGCCGGCCGGGGTGGCACAGCCGCCCAGGCGGGTACCGCTCAGCTTCTCGATGTAGTCCACGATGCCGGGCGTGCCGTACTCGGCTTCGCGCAGGGCCTGTTCGCGGGTCTCGGCCAGGTGCACCGGGGTGACCAGCCGCCAGGCGGTGCGGTCGGCGGCGCGGCCGGCTTCGCCGCAGGCCCGCTCGTGGGCGGCCCAGTTGGCGTCGAGCGCCGCGTATCCGGCGGGGTCGGCCGCGGCGAGCGAGAGCATCCCGACCCCGTGGCGTCCCGCGAGCACCGCCCCGGTCGGCGATACGGCGGAGGCGACCGCGACCTCCAGATCCCGGCCCCGGTAGGGCCCGAGCTGGAGCCGGGCCTCCTCCAGGGCGAACCAGTCGGTGGCGGCCGTGACCGTCTCCCCGCGCAGCAGCCGCACGATCGCGTCGAGGGCGTCGGCCGTCATCGCGCGGGAGCGGAGCGGGTCGACGCCCATCATGAAGGCGTCCGAGGGCAGCTGGCCGGGCCCGACCCCGAGCATGGCCCGGCCCCGGGACTGCTGGTCGAGCTGGCAGATCCGGTCGGCGAGGATCAACGGCTGGTGGTAGGGAAGGGAGTTGACCCCGGTCCCGAGCATGATCCGGCCGGTGCGTTCGGCGGCCGCGGCGAGGAACAGCTCGGGCGAGGCGATGATCTCGTATCCCGCGGAGTGGTGTTCGCCGGCCCACAGTTCCTCGTAGCCGAGCCGGTCCAGGTCGGCGGCGAGGTCGAGGTCCCGGCGCAGCTGGAGCGCCGGGTCGCCGTCGGGCCGGTGGTAGGGGGCGAGGAACACCCCGAAGCGGTGCGGGAGATACGGCTGCGGCATGTGCGGTGGCATGTGCTGGGGCTGCTGCTGCGGCATGTGCGGTGGCCTTCCCTCGGCGGCGCCTGCTCTGCTCGGCATCCGACGAAACACCGCCCGGGGCGCGGCTTCAATGCCGCCGCGGCCGTCCTCCCACTGAGTGGGAGGAATCCCGCGGGCCGCCGCTCAGCTGTGGCCGCTCAGCTGTAGAGGAACACGTAGTCGAAGTACACGA
The DNA here is from genome assembly GCF_057834385.1 of Streptomyces sp. GL_141. Taxonomy (NCBI): domain Bacteria; kingdom Bacillati; phylum Actinomycetota; class Actinomycetes; order Kitasatosporales; family Streptomycetaceae; genus Streptomyces; species Streptomyces sp. GL_141. The sequence goes on along the minus strand of NZ_CM174402.1, from coordinate 7,918,325 downwards.
GGTCGCGGATGCCGTCGAAGCGGAAGGTGCCCGAAGGGACCACGTCCAGGCCTTCCTCCAGGGCGACCTTGTCGTAGGTCTGGCTCTGCTTCCAGGCCGCGCTGGAGGGAACGTACGGTTTCAGCGGGGCGGGCATCCCGGCCAGGGAGCCGACCTCGAAGTGGTGGGCGGGATCGCGCATGATGCGGTTCGCCGTGCCCTGCTTGAGATGGGCGACGCCCACCAGGCGCATCCGGGAGTCCGGGCTCGGGACCGTCCGGTCGCTGCCGGACTCGCCTATGCCGTACCCCAGCCAGTGTGCCTCGGACACGTCGCCCAGCGCGGTCCAGAAACGCCGGTTGAGCGGCGCCACATCGGTGCGGACCTTCTCCGCCTCTTCTCCTTCGGGCCACATCGAGTAGCCGAGACCCGCCGCGCCGAGCAGCAGCGGGGCCCCCAGTCCCAGAAGAAGCCGCCGTCTGCTGCTGAGGCCCCGCTGTGCGTCCATCCAGTCCCCCCGATACGCGTTCCGGTCAGTTCAGGGCGCTGATCATAGCGGCGGCCGTCGCCGTCATGGCCTCCCGTGCAGCGGCCAAATACGGGCGGGGATCCGCGGGGGTGAGATGGGTGCGGATGGCCTCGGTCATCGCCACGTTCAGCGCGGTGCCGATGTTGACCTTGCGGATGCCTCCGGCGACCGCCGCGGCGAGTTCCGCGTCCGGCAGACCGGAGGAGCCGTGCAGGACCAGCGGTACGTCGACCGTCTTGGCGAGGCGGCCGAGCAGCACGTGGTCCAGGGCCGCGGTCCGGCTGGTCATGGCGTGGCTGCTGCCGATGGCGACGGCCAGCGCGTCCACTCCGGAGTCGGCGACGAACCGCCGCGCCTCGTCGGGGTCGGTACGGGCGCCGGGTGCGTGCGGGTCCAGCGGCGCGGCCCCGTTCTTCCCGCCGACCTCGCCCAGTTCGGCTTCGATCCAGAGCCCGTTGACGTGCGCCCAGTCGGCGGCGGAGCGGGTGGCCTCCAGGTTCTCGGCGTAGGAGAGGTGCGCGGCGTCGTACATGACCGAGCTGAAACCGGCGTCCACGGCCTGCCGCAGCAGTTCGGAGCTCTTGACGTGGTCCAGGTGCAGCCCGACCGGGACCCCGGCGGCCTCGGCGACGGCCACGGCCGCGCGGCTGATCGGCAGCAGCGCCCCGCCCCGGAACTTGACGGCGTTCTCGCTGAGCTGGAGCACCACGGGGAGTCCGGCCGCTTCGGCGCCCGCGACGACCGCTTCGGCGTGCTCCAGCGTGATGATGTTGAAGGCGGCGACGGCGCGGCCCTGGGCGGCGGCGTCCAGGACGAGCCCGCCGGCGGGGACGAGGCTCATCGGACGGCCTCCTCGCCCGTGGTGAGGATGACGGACCGGGTCAGATTGCGCGGCGCGTCCGGGTCCAGCCCCTGGTGGGCGGCGACGGCGATGGCCAGGCGGTGGACGCGGACCAGCTCGGCGAGCGGGTCGAGGTGCCCGGCCACCCACTGGGCTCCGGTGCCCCGGACCTGTTCGGCGAGCCCTTCGGGGGCGTCGCCGAGCGACCAGGTGGCGGTGCCGGGCGCCGAGACGCTGATGGGGCCGTGCCGGTACTCCATGGCCGGGTAGGACTCGGCCCAGGCCAGGGAGGCTTCGCGCATCTTCAGGGCGGCCTCGTTGGCGAGTCCGACGCTCCAGCCGCGCCCGAGGAAGGTGAACTGCCCCCGGGTCTCCAGCTCCGCGGGGAGCGGGTCGGCGAGTGCGGCGCGCGCGTCGGCGACGACGGACGGGCTGTGCAGGCCGACGTGGGCGCGCAGCAGGGTGAGGGCGGTGGTGGCGAAGCGGGTCTGGACGACGGACTGCTCGTCGGCGAAGTCCAGGACGACGAGCTCGTCGGCGAGGGTGATGACGGGGGTGGCCGGGTCCCCGATGACGGCGGTGGTGGGCACGCCCGCGTCCCGCAGCCCGGCCAGCAGGTCGAGGACCTCGGTGGTGGTCCCGGACCGGGTCAGCGCGATGACCCGGTCGTAGCGCCGGTGGCGGGGGAACTCCGAGGCGGGGAAGGCGTCGGTCTCGCCCTGTCCCGCCTCCTCGCGCAACACGGCGGCGGCTTGGGCCATGTAGTAGGAGGTCCCGCATCCGACGATCGCGGTACGCTCCCCCGGCCGTGGCAGCGCCGCCCGGTGTTCCGGGGCCAGTTCGGCGGCCCGCTCCCAGCATGCGGGCTGCGTGCCCAACTCGTACGCGACATGGCTCATGGCGGCTCCCTAGCGCGGTGCGTGCCCTCGTGAATGCGTGTTCTTGCAAGATACTGGGCCCTTTCGCGCAACTTCAAGCATCTGAGGGATGATCTCCTGCGTTAATCTCGACGTGTAGGCCAAGTGGGAGCGCCGAAACGAACGGCGACGCGCATGTCGAAGACACGACCGGAAGGGCGGCCGATGACCCGCAAGGAACGCTGGCAGACACTGCTGGACCTGCTGGTGGAGCGGGGCGAGCTGGAAGTGGAACCCGCCGCCGAGGCCCTCGGCGTGTCCGCCGCCACCATCCGGCGCGACCTCGATCAGCTCGCCGAGCAGCAGCTGCTGGTCCGCACGCGCGGCGGAGCGGTCCTGCACGGGGTCTCGTACGAACTCCCGCTGCGCTACCGCACCTCGCGCCGGGCCGCCGAGAAGAGCCGCATCAGCGAAACCGTCGCGGCGCTGATCGTCCCCGGCGAGGTGATCGGCCTGACCGGCGGCACCACGACCACCGAGGTGGCGCGCGCGCTGGCCGCCCGCCCCGACCTCGCCACCGGCTCCCCCGCGCTCACCGTGGTCACCAACGCGCTGAACATCGCGGGCGAGCTGGTCATCAGACCGCAGTTCAAGATCGTGCTCACCGGCGGCGTGGCCCGGCCCCAGTCCTACGAGCTCACCGGCCCGCTCGCCATGGAGGTGCTCGGGCAGCTCACCGTGGACACCGCCGTCGTCGGCGTGGACGCCTTCGACCCGGCCGACGGGGCCGCCACCCGCCACGAGGACGAGGCGGCCATGAACCGGCTGCTCTGCGAACGCGCCCGCCGCGTGGTGATCGCCGCCGACTCCAGCAAGCTCGGCGTCCGCGCCTTCGCCCGCATCGTCGCCACCGACGCCGTGGATGTCCTGGTGACGGACACCGGCCTGTCCCCCTCGGTGGCCGAGGCCTTCGAGGCGGCGGGCGTGGAGATCATCCGCGCCTGACCGCACGGCGCCCGGGGGCAGCCGGCCCGGCCCGGGGCGGTCGCGGGGACGCCGCAGGGCCGTCGCGGGTCGGTCGCGGGTCGGCATCCTAGACTCCCCGGATGGCAGACGATCTTCTCCGGCTCACCGTCCTGGGCAGCGCGACGCCCTACCCGCGCGCCGACAATCCCTGCTCCGGCTACCTGCTCGAAGGCGGCGGCGCCCGGGTCTGGGTCGACGCGGGCAGCGGAACGCTCGGGCCGTTGCAACGGCACGTCGGGCTGGGCGAGTTGGATGCCATATGGATCTCGCACCTGCACGCCGACCACACGGCCGACCTGCTGACCGCGTACTACGGCCTGCTGTACGCCGACGTACGACGGCCCGCGCCGCTCCCCCTCTACGGGCCGCCCGGCATCGCCGAACGGCTGGCGGGTTTCCTCACCAACGGCCCGGACCGCAGCCCGGTCGAGGCCGCCTTCGAGGTCCACGAGCTGTACGACGGCCACCGCGCGCGGGCCGGAGCGCTCGGCCTCACCAGCCGGGCGGTGTCCCACGGCATGCCCGCCTTCGCGCTGCGCGCCGAGTCGGGAGGGCGGTCCCTCGTGTACTCCGGGGACACGGCGCCCTGTCCGGCCCTGACCCGGTTCGCCGAGGACTGCACGCTCCTGCTCTGCGAGGCCGACAGCTCCGCGCACCCGGTCGGCGGCGTACCGGTGCACCACACCCCCGAGGAGGCCGGCGACACCGCCCGCGCGGCCCGCGCCGGGCGGCTGGTCCTCACCCACCTCGGCCGGGACCTGGATCCGGCCGAGGCCGTGTCCCGCGCCGGCGCCCGCTACTCCGGACCCGTGGACCACGCCGCGCCCGACGCCGTCTTCACGGTCGGCCAGGGCTCCGGGCGGGCCGTCGAGCAGGCCTTCGGTTAGGCCGGGACCGGGACCTCCCAGGGCGTGTCAGTGTTCCGGGAGCCGGTCCGCCTCACGGGTCAGGGCCGCCAGGACCGGGGCGATCAGCGGGTGCGCCTCGGCGCCGCGCCGGGTGGCGGCGAAGACGCGCCGGGTGGGCGCCGGACCGGACACCGGACGGACCTGGACCTCCTTGAGGTCCATGCCGCGCAGCGCCGAGCGCGGCACGAGGGCCACTCCGGCGCCGGCGCCGACCAGGGCCACCACGGCCCGGAAGTCATCGGAGGAGTGCACCAACCGGGGCTGGAAGCCCGCCAGTTCACAGGCGAGGAGCATCACGTCGTGACAGGGGTTGCCGGGGTACTGGCCCACCCAGTCCGCATCGGAGAGATCGGCCAGGGACACCTCGGGCAGGTCCCCGAGCGGGTGCCCCGCCGGGAGGACCGCGTCGAAGGGCTCGGCGTAGAGCGGAAGCACGGACAGTCGGCCGTCGTCGGCGCCCGGGGCTCCCCGGTACTCGACGGCCAGCGCCAGGTCCGCCTCCCCGTCGAGCAGGAGCAACAGGCTCTGGTCACCCTCCGCGTCGCGTACGCGCAGCCGGATCCCGGGGTGGTCCGCGGCGAGCCGGGTGATCGCGGGGGCCAGCACTTCGGCGATGCCGGTGGCGAAGGCGGCCACGGTGACCTCGCCCGCCGAGCCGCCCGCGTAGGCGGCGAGTTCCGCTTCGGCCCGCTCCAGCTGGGCGAGCACCTCGTGGGCGTGCCCGAGCAGGATCTGCCCGGCCGCGGTGAGCCGGACGCCCCGGCCGCTGCGGGTCAGCAGGGCGTGCCCGGTCTCCTGCTCCAGCGCCGCGAGCTGCTGGGACACGGCGGAGGGGGTGAGGTACAGCGCTGCGGCCGCGGCGGTCACCGTACGGTGGTCCGCGACGGCCCGCAGGATGCGCAGCCTCCGTGGGTCGATCACGCTGCCATTCTCGCAGCCCGTGGGGGTCGGCCGGGCCGACCGAACGGGCGGGGCCCGACCCCCCTGGGGCTCCGCCCCGGACCCCTGCTCCTCAAACGCCGGCGAGGCTGGATTTGGCCGGCGTCAACCCGCACGTGAACGCCGGAGGGCCCGGGAAGATCCAGCCCCTCCGGCGTTTGAGGAGCAGGGGTCCGGGAGCCGGCCCCCGGCGCCGCACCCCGCGCACCGGGGCCGGCCCGGGCTCAGTTCTCGGCGCCCGCCAGGGACGCCAGGGCCGCCCGCGCGTCGATGAACGCCGCGATCGCGCGTTCCACGTCGGCCGTCGAGTGCGCGGCCGAGAGCTGGACGCGGATCCGCGCCGCGCCCATCGGGACCACCGGGTAGGAGAAGCCGATCACGTAGACCCCGCGCTCCAGCAGGAGTTCCGCCATCCTGGCCGCCTCCGCCGCGTCGCCGATCATCACCGGGGCGATCGCGTGGTCGCCGGGCAGGATCTCGAAGCCGGCCTCGGTCATCTTCGTACGGAAGAGCGCGGTGTTGGCGGCGAGCCGCTCGCGCAGGTCGTCGGCCGACTCCAGCAGGTCGAGGACCTTGAGGGAGGCCGCCGCGATGACCGGGGCGAGGGAGTTGGAGAAGAGGTACGGGCGCGAGCGCTGGCGCAGCAGCTCGACGATCTCGGCGCGGGCCGCGACGTAGCCGCCGGAGGCCCCGCCCAGCGCCTTGCCGAGGGTGCCGGTGATGATGTCCACGCGGTCCATGACCCCGTGCAGTTCGGGGGTGCCGCGGCCGCCGGGGCCGACGAAGCCGACGGCGTGCGAGTCGTCGACCATGACCATGGCGTCGTAGCGCTCCGCGAGGTCGCAGATCTCGGCGAGCGGGGCGACGTAACCGTCCATCGAGAACACGCCGTCGGTGACGATCAGCTTGCGGCGGGCGCCGCCCTCGGTGGCCTCCTTGAGCCGGGTCTCCAGCTCCGCCATGTCGCGGTTGGCGTAGCGGAAGCGGCGTGCCTTGGAGAGGCGGATGCCGTCGATGATCGAGGCGTGGTTCAGGGCGTCGGAGATCACCGCGTCCTCGGGGCCGAGGATGGTCTCGAAGACTCCGCCGTTGGCGTCGAAGCAGGAGGAGTAGAGGATCGTGTCCTCCTGGCCGAGGAAGGCGGAGAGCCGCGCCTCCAGCTCCTTGTGCACCTCCTGCGTACCGCAGATGAAGCGCACGGAGGCCATGCCGTAGCCCCAGCGGTCCAGGGCCTCCTTCGCCGCGGTGACCACCTCGGGGTGGTCCGCGAGACCGAGGTAGTTGTTGGCGCAGAAGTTGAGGACCTCGCCGGAGGCGCCGCCCGAGGTCACGGCGACGGCGGCGTTCTGCGGGGTGCCGATGACGCGCTCGGGCTTGTGCAGACCCGCGGCGCGGATCTCGTCGAGGGTCGTACGGAGGTCCGCGCGGACGGTCTCGAACATGTGCGGTGCTCTCTTTCTCCTGGTGCGGCGGAAGGAGGGGGGCCGGGCCCCGCGGAGGGGGGAGGGTGATGCGGGGCCCGGCGGAGGGAAATGGTCTGTGGGGCTGGACGCGGCGGGCGGCAGCGCCCGGATCGCTACGCCTGGGTCCAGTCCAGGATGATCTTGCCGCTGCGGGCGGTCGCGGCCTCGTCGAACGCGGCCTCGAAGTCCCCGTAGGCGTACCGGCCGGTGATGACGGGGCTGAGGTCGAGCCCGCCCTCCAGCAGCACGGTCATCGCGTACCAGGTCTCGAACATCTCACGGCCGTAGATGCCCTTGATCGTGATCATCGAGGTCACGACCTTGGCCCAGTCGACGGCGAACTCCTGCGCCGGCAGGCCGAGCATGGCGATCCGGCCGCCGTGCGTCATGTTGTCGATCATGTCGCGCATGGCCTCGCCGCGGCCGGACATCTCCAGGCCGATGTCGAAGCCCTCGCGCAGGCCGAGCTGGGCCTGCGCGTCGGCGATGGTCGCCTTCGAGACGTCGAGCGCGAGGGTGGCGCCGGCCTTGCGGGCGATCTCCAGACGCTCCGGGCTGACGTCGGTGATGACCACGTTGCGCGCTCCCGCGTGCCGGGCCACGGCCGCCGCCATGATCCCGATCGGGCCCGCGCCGGTGATCAGCACGTCCTCGCCGACCAGCGGGAAGGAGAGCGCGGTGTGCACGGCGTTGCCGAACGGGTCGAAGATCGCCGCGACGTCGAGGTCCACCTTGGTCCGGTGCACCCACACGTTCTGCGCGGGCAGCACCACGTACTCGGCGAAGGCGCCGTCGCGTCCCACTCCGAGCCCGACCGTGCTGCGGCACAGGTGGCGGCGCCCGGCCAGGCAGTTGCGGCACGTCCCGCACACCAGGTGGCCCTCGCCGCTGACCAGCGCACCGACCTCGATGCCGGTGACGCCCGCGCCGAGCGCGGCCACCTCGCCGACGAACTCGTGGCCGAGCACGAGGGGGGTCTTGACGGCGCCCTGCGCCCAGCCGTCCCAGGAACGGATGTGCAGGTCGGTCCCGCAGATGCCGGTCCGCAGCACCTTGATCAGCACCTCGCCGGGGCCGTACTCGGGCTCGGGGACGTCCATCAGCCACAGCCCGGGCTCGGCCTTGTGCTTGACGAGTGCCTTCATGGGGTGGCTCCAGGCATGCGGAAGGAAGCGCTACGGGGCGTGCGGGCCGGGCAGCGTTCGGACGGCACCAATCTGCCGACCTGCGGGTGATCAGTCCATCGAGGATTTCTTAAGCGGGTCCACAGCCCAGCTTCACGCCTATGCTCCTCAGGTGACGGGCAGGGGCCGGGGAGTGGTCCGGGCCGGGAATGGGGAGGTGAGGGGCGTGCCGAGTCTGCGCAGCAGGGCGCTTTCGGTCGCGCTGATCGCGGCGGGACGGCGAAGACGGTTCGGGAGCGCCGAGGCGGTCCGTACCCGGGTGGCGGAATCGATGCGGCGCCCCGCGTCGCACCTGCCCCCGCGTTCGCTCGGCCGGGTGGCGGAGGTCTCGCGGACGTTCGTCGGGGCCTGGCCGGTGTACGAGGTCTCGCCGCTCGGCGTGGAACCGGCCGCCCGGGTGCTGTACGTGCACGGCGGCGGGTACATCAACGAACTGGTCCGGGCGCACTGGTCGCTGATCCGCACCCTGGTCACGCAGGCGCAGGCCCGGGTCGTCGTACCGGCGTACATCCTGGCCCCGCGCGGAACGGCGGACCGGACCGTCCCGGTCGCCGCCGACCTGCTCAGCGGCCTGATCGCCAGTGGGGGCGCCGGTGGCACGGTGCTGCTCGGGGATTCGGCGGGCGCCGGGCTGGCGCTGGCCGCCGCCCAGCGGCTGCGCGACCGCAACGGGGCGCAGCCTTCGCGGATCGTGCTGATCTCGCCCTGGCTGGACGTGTCCATGAGCCACCCCGGCCAGGCGGCCATCGAGGCGGGCGACCCGATGCTGGCCCGGCCCGGCCTGCGGGAGGCCGGGCGGCTGTACGCCGGCAACCTGGCGGCCGACGATCCCCGGGTGAGCCCGCTGCACGGGTCGTTCGCGGGGCTGGCCCCGCTGACGGTGTTCACGGGCACCCGGGACGTCCTGACGACCGACAGCCGCGAACTGCTGAACCGGGCACGGGCGGCCGGAGCCGAGGTGGAGTTCATCGAGGAGCCGGGGATGCCGCACGTCTACCCGCTGCTGCCGCTCCCGGAGGGCAGGGCGGCCCGCGACCGGATCGTGGAGCTGGTCCGCGCGGCGGCGGCCGAGTCCTGAGCCGCGGCGCACCGGGCGGGCCACGGGCCCCCTCACCCCGTCCCCGTCCGATGACCGTCCCGATGACCCTCGGGGCCCGAAAAAAGGGACCGGCCCCGACCCGTGGGGCGGGGCGGGGCGCGGAGTAGGGCCGGACACGCAGGCGCGAGCCCTTCAGCTCCACCGGCTCGGGTGAACCGGGCGAACTACCAGCGGAAGGTTTCCCAGGGACCGGCGGTCGACGAGCGGGCTCGCAGCTTGGCGTAGCCGTCGCCGGTGTATCCGAGTTCGGCGGAAACGAAGCCCTCGTTGGCGTAGGACCAGAAGGCCGTGTTCCCCTCACCGGGTGGGGTGGACGTGTAGAACTCCTCCCACGGACCCACCTCCGTGGCGCGCGCACGCAGTTCCGCGTAGTCGGACCCGCCGTAACCGAGTTCCGCCGAGACGATGAGGCCGTTGGCCTCCGACCACAGGACCGTATACCCGGTGTCCCGGGTCCGGCAGAGGCCGAACAGCTCCCAGGGGCCGATCGCCGTACCGCGAGCCCGCAGCTCGCCGTAGCGTGCTCCCGCGTACCCGAGTTCGGCAGAGACGAACTGGCCGTTCGCTCCCCTGATGGTGATGTTGTCGTAGCAGTCGACAGTGTCGAGGGGCTGAGCCGCACTCAGCGCCGTCATGGCTGCCCGGCGCGTGGGATCGGCCGGCGCGGCGCCGGCCGGGGCCGTGCCGGCCGCTGCCGCTCCGGTCAGAGTGAGCGGAACGGTGGCGAGTAAGCCGATGAGGAATGTCTTCCAGAGCTTCACGACCGGGACGTCCTTCCGTCAAGGATGGGCTCAGCCATCCGGCGAGTGACACGAGCTTGGAAGCTGCGTGGCGGCGACGTCCAACGTTTCGGGCTGGGCCGAAGGGTCGGCCCGCCCCTCAGGCCACGCAGTTCATCAGGGAGCCGACGGGGGCCGTGCGGTAGCGGGCCCAGTAGGTCTCGTCCCGGATCTCGCACGCGGGCGGAGTCCGGGTCGGCTGCCAGGTCACGGTGGCGAAGCCGGCGTCGGCGGCGGCCTCCGCGAAGTCGGCGTGGGCCCACTCGCGGCATTCGAACGGCACCGGCGGGTCGGTCTCCAGCCGGGCCCGCAGCAGGGGGGCGTCCCCGCCGGGGGAGCGCTCGACGACGCTGATCCCGTACGGCGCCCAGTCCGCGTAGGGGAAGGCCCCCGGGTTCGGCACGATGGCGAGCAGCCGCCCGCCGGGGCGCAGGTTGGCGCGCACGGCGCGGAACATGGCGTGCAGGGCCGTGCGGTCGTGGGCCTGGTTGAACAGGTACACGGCGGTGGCCAGGTCGAACGGCCCCAGGGCCGGCATGCCGGCCGCCGCGTCCGCGACGACGTACTCGACGGCGTGCGCGAGGTCCGCACCGGACTCCCGGGCCCGGCGGATGCGCTCGGGGCAGCTGTCGACGCCCACCGTCCTGCGCGCCCCGCCGCTCGCCAGCAGCCGGGTGGTGCTGCCGTGTCCGCAGGCCATGTCCAGGGTGTCGAGACCGCGGACACCGCCGAGGGCGTCCAGGGCAGTGCGCAGGGTGAAGGCATCGGCGACCGAGAAGGCCGGCGGGGACGTTGACGTGGTGTCGTACTGCTGTCGCATGTCCGCAAGCCTGCCCGCCCACGGCCCCGGCCGACGGCCCCCACCCCCGGACCTCCCCCGGACGGGGGAGGCGTTCGGATCAGTCGTACGACCTGCGGGGCCGCGCACGCCGTCGCCCTGTGCGCCGTCCCGTCCGGCCTGTGGCGCGTCGCCTTGGCATCCGGCGTCTACGTGGGCTACGGCGACCAGGTGCTGCGCGAGGTCTACGACATCCCGGGCTGCGGCATCGCCTACGTGGTCGGGCTCGCCGTCCTGGCCGAACTGGCCGCCCTGTTTCCGGTGCTGCTGGTCAGCGACCGGTGGCGGCCGCTGCGCCCCTGAGTCCTCGCCCCGCTCGCCCCGCTCGCCTGGACCGCTTCGGGCCTCCTGGTCGTGGGGGCACTGTCGCAACTCGTGGTCCTCTTCACCGTCGAAAGCCGTACGCATCTGTCGAGCGGTGCGGCGCGGACCGTGTGGGGCTTCGCCTCGCCCCGCTGCTGGCCATACCGGGCCTGATGACCGCGGTGACCTGGTCGCACGCGAAGCGGCACCGGGCCGTCAGGGCCTAATGGTTCGGGGCCCCCGGCCGTGCGGGGCGTACGGGGCTCAGGGCGACCAGGACCGGGCGGGCCGGAGCGGGGGCTCCGCCCGGGCCCGGAGGGAGGGCGCCGCCTGGGCAGGCCGTGCAGGAGCGGGTGGCGGCGAGGCAGCCTCCGCAGTCCCGGCCGCCGATCTCCTCGCGGCGCAGCCGGCCCTTGCGGACCCAGTACGCGGCGAGGTCCGCCGCCTCGGCCCGGTCGATGCCCAGCCGGTCGGCGATCTGCGCGAGCCCCTCGCCGGGGGCCGCCTCCTCGAAGGCGCGCAGCATGCGGCGCAGCATGCCGGGGCCGGTGGCAGCAGTCTCCCCGGGCCCGCCGGTCCTGCTCACCACCACAGCCTCGCGAGCTGGAAGACCCCGACGGACAGCAGCCAGGCCGCCGCCAGTTGGACGCCGAAGCCGATGGCGGTCAGCCGGGTGCCGATCTCGGCCCGCTGCGCGGCCAGGGTGGCGAAGCAGGGGGTGTAGGCGAGGATGAAGACCAGGAAGGCGAGGGCGGCCGCCCGCTGGTGCCCGCCGGAGGATTCCTCGAAGGTGGCGTGCAGGCTCGCGGTGAGCCTGGGATCGCCGTCCTCCTCGGCCGAGTAGGTCTGGGCGAGGGTGGAGATCACGCCCTCCTTGGCGATCAGGCCGGTGCCCAGCGCCGCCGTGGCGTGCCAGTCGCCGAAGCCGGCCGGGGCCACGAGGGGCGCCGTGGCGCGGGTGACCGTACCGAACACGCTCTGTTCGACGTCGACCTTGCCGAAACCTCCGTGGCCGGCCGCGGCGGGAACCGCCATGAGGAGCCAGACGCCGGCCGCGGTCGCGACGATGATGCCGCCGGCGGTGCGCAGGAAGGCGGCGAGCTTCTGCCGGACCTGCGCGCCGGTGACCCGCAGGGTGGGCAGCCGGTACGGGGGCAGCTCCAGGACGAGCGGTTCCTCCTTCATGTCCCGGAACAGCAGGGGGCGCAGGATCAGCCCCATGCCGACCACCAGCAGCACGGAGGCGACGTAGAGGAAGAAGACGACGGTGCCGGAGTTCGAGCCGAAGAAGACGCCCGCGATCATCACGTAGACGGCGAGGCGGGCGGTGCAGCTCATGTACGGGATGAGCAGGCCGACGAGCATCCGGTGCGAGCGGCGGTTGAGGATCCGGGTGCCGGCGAGGGCGGGGACGTTGCAGCCGAAGCCGACGACGAGCGGCAGGAAGGCGCGGCCGGGCAGCCTCAGCGTGCGCATCAGGCGGTCGGCGACGAAGGCGGCGCGGGCGAAGTAGCCGGAGTCCTCCAGCAGGGCCAGCAGCAGGAACATGCTGATCATCAGCGGGACGAAGGTGAGTAGCTGTCCCACCCCGTTGATCAGACCGTCGACCAGCAGTCCGGTCAGCCAGCCGGGCGCGCGGACGGCTTCCAGGAGCCGGTCGGCGCCGCCGCTGACGGGTCCGGAGACGAAGTCGCCGAGGCCGTCCTGGAGGGGTTTGGCCAGGACGGTCGTGGCCTGGAAGACGCCCCACATGACGGCGAGGAAGAACGGGATGCCGAAGCCGCGGGAGAGCAGCATCCGGTCCACCCGGTCGGTGAGGGTGGGCCGGGCCCCGGCCGGGCGGGGCGCCGCGCGTTCGATGACGGCGTGTGCCCAGGCGTAGCGGGCCTCGGCGACGAGCAGCTCGGCGTCGGTATCGGTGTCGGGATCGCCGTCGGTGTCGGGATCGCCGTCGGCGTCGGGATCGCCGTCGGCGTCGGGATCGCCGTCGGGGTGGCCTTGCTCCGCGGCCGCCGCGGCCGCCGCGAGGCGGTCCGCCGCGGCCCCGGCCCGCTCGGCCAGCGCCGCCGGGACCGCGGGCGGCCGCTCCCCGCAGAGCAGGCTCGCGGCCAGCCACCGCGCGGGGTGCGGAGTCAGCCCGGAGGCCGCCTCGGCCAGCTCCGCCAGTTCGGCCGCCACGGGCGAGCCGGCCGCCCAGGCGGAGGTCCGCCCGGGGCGAGGGCCACTCGCGTCCAGGGCCTCGCAGACCGTGTCGGCGAGCAGGTCCAGCCCGGTCCCGGAGCGCCCTTCCACCCGTACGACGGGCAGCGCGAGCTCGCGGGCCAGCGCCTCCGTGGCGGGGCGTGCGCCGCGCCGGGCGGCGACGTCGGTCATGGTGAGCGCGACCACGACGGGGATGTCGGTGTCGAGGATCTGCGAGAGCAGGTACAGGTTGCGGGCCGGGTTGGCCGCGTCGAGGGCGAAGACCACCGCGTCGGGCCGCTCCCCCGCCGGCGCGGTCAGCACGTCGCGCACCAGCGCCTCGTCCGGGGAGTCGGGCAGCAGGCTGTACGAACCGGGCAGGTCGGCGATGCGCAGCGGGCGGCCGCCGCTCGCGGTGCGCCAGTCGCCCTGGGCGACGGAGACGGTCTTGCCCGGCCAGTTGCCGACGCGCTGATGGGCGCCGGTGAGGGCGTTGAAAAGGGTCGACTTGCCGACGTTGGGATTGCCGACGAGGGCGACGAACGGCGTACCGGTCCGCCGGTCCGCAGTGGCGGTCGCACCGGTCCCGGCCCCGGTGGCGTGACAGCTCATCCGGCGCACCTCAGCCGGCCGGCGGTACGGGTGTCCAGCGCGACCCGGGTGTCGCCGAGCCCGACGAGCAGGCCTCCGGTCGCACCCCGGGCGATCACGGTGACGTCCGCGCCCGGTACGAAGCCGAACTCCAGCAGCCGGCGCCGGCTCCCGCCGGCCTGACCGGGGTCGATCCCCGTGATGCGTACGGTCGTCCCTGGACGGCTGTCGTTGAGCGACGGCACCGGACCTCCTTGTTCGAATCCACTAAGGCAAACCTAAGCAGTCCGAGGAGGGGCGGTGACCGGGCAAAGTCCCTGATCGGCAGGGCCTTTCAGCCCACCGGTCCCGCCCGGCCTTCGGCCGATCGGCCGAAGGCCGGGGGCGATGGGGCGGGCCGGTGGCGGCGGTGGCCGTGGCCGTGGCGCGTTAGCGGGAGCGGGCGCCGGCCGCGAGCGGGGGGACGGAGTGGCTTTCGAAGGAGAAACCGTCCTCGGACATGGCCTCCGCGCTCGCCGGATTCAGGGCGACGGGGATATTGCGGAGCACCGCAATGCGTACGAGGGCAAGTACGTCGTGAACGTGCGGGGCGGACCACAACGGGTCCCAGAAGAATACGAGCGAGGTGACGTCGCCGGAAATGACCATCGAGCCGATCTGCTGGTCCCCGCCGTGCGGGCCGGACTCAACCGACCTGATCCGCAAGCCCAGTTCCGATCTGAGCAGTCGTGCGGTGGAGCTGGTTCCCACCAGTCCGTGCCGGGTCACGGCACGGTGGTTGCGCCGCACCCAATTCAACAGGTCGTTCTTCCTCTGGTCATGTGCCACGAGAGCGATCATCAGCCGACGCTAACCCGGCATGATCCCTTCCGCCATTCAGGGCACAGAATTCCGAATTGCGCCGTCCCGCGTCCGTTAATCGGAATTGACGGCGGAGGCGATGCCGGAAAGGAGCGTCCGCGGGGTGTGCGGAAGCGCCACCCCGAGCGCATTCTGGAGGGGTGACGGCGAGACCGGACACCGGCGGCCCCGTCACCGACGCCACGGCCCAGGCGCTCGCGCGGGCCGCTCTCGATGCCGTGGGGGCCGCCGGCGGGTACGCGGGCGGGATCTACCTGCGCTCCGGCACGGAAGGGCTCATGCTGATGGCGGCCGTGACCGGGCTGCCGGGCCCGCTGTTCCGCCCCTGGTGGCGGATGCACGTGAACCGCCCGTACCCCGTCGCCGAGGCGTACCGGTCCGGCCAGTCCGTGCACCTGCCGGACGCGGAATCGGCGATGCGGCGCTTCCCCCAGCTGATGGCCGGCCTGCCGTTCCCGTTCGGCTCGCTCTACGAGCCCGTGACCCGCGGCCGCGAGCGCTACGGCGTGCTCTTCGTGCTGCGCCCCGCGACCCCCGGAGTCCCGGTCGGGCCCGGCGACCGGAAGCGGCTGCGCGCGGTGGCCGCCCGGCTGGCCGGGGAACTGGCCGCGCTCGCCGCGGGCGGGGCCGCCGTGACCTGGGAGGGCGACCCGGTGTGCTTCCCCGGTCCCGGCCCGGCGGGCGGCCCCGCGGACGGCACGACGGGCGGCGCCGGAGGCCGGACTCCGGGCGACCGCCCGGGCAGTCCCGCGGACGGCTCCGCCGTGGACCGCGCCACCTCGGACCGCTCCACCGGTGCCCGCGCCGCCGTGGACCGGCTGGACCTGGCCGTCCTGTCCGTGGACCGGCAGGGCGTGATCGGCTTCACCAACTCCCGCGCCCGCTCCACCGCCACGACCCTGCTCGGTTCCAACGGGGCGGAACTCTCCGGGCGGCTGCTGTGGGAGGCGCTGCCCTGGCTCGGTCACCCCGCCTACGAGGACCACTTCCGAGCCGTGTTCCTTTCCCCCGCCCCGGTGCACTTCCACGCCCCGCGGCGCGGATCCGAACCCTCCGCCCACTGGCTTTCGGTGGGGCTGCATCCCGGGATCGACGGGGTCACCGTCACCATCGCCGAGGCCGAACCACCCACGTACGCACCCGAGTCGCTGATGCGGCCCGGCGCGGGGCTCGGCTCCCCGGGCCTGGGTTCGCCCGCCGACCGGGCTTCGGCCCTGTACCGGCCGGTGGCCCTGGCGATCGCGCTGACCGAGGCGGTGACGGCCCGCCAGGTGTCGATGGTGGTCACCGACGAGCTGCTCCCGGCCTTCGGCGGACGGCAGTTGGCGATCTACCTGCTCGGCGAGGGTCACCTGCACCTGGCCTGGGAGACCGGTTTCCCGCAGGGCTTCCTCGACCGGTTCGACGGGGTCGCGCTGGACGTGCGGCTGCCCGGGGTGGAGACCCTCACCTCGGGCCGTCCGCTGTTCTTCGAGTCGATGCAGCACCTGGCCGCCGCCTACCCGGGGATCGAGCTGGACGCCGATGTCGGCGCCCGCGCCTTCCTCCCCCTGATCGCCTCCGGCCGGCCCGTCGGCTCGTGCATCCTCGGCTTCGACGCCCCGCGCGGGTTCAGCCCGGAGGAGCGTACGGTGCTCACCGCGCTGGCCGGGCTGATCGCGCAGGCGCTGGAGCGGGCCCGGCGCTACGACAGCGAATCCGCGCTGGCCCGCGGGCTCCAGGCGGCGCTGCTCCCGCACCGGCTGCCGGTGCGGGAGAACGTGGTCACGGTCGGGCGGTACCTGCCCGGCACCGCCGGGATGGACGTCGGCGGCGACTGGTACGACGTCATCGAGGCGGGCGGCGGGCAGCTCGCACTGATCATCGGAGACGTCCAGGGGCACGGGGTGGCGGCCGCGGCCACGATGGGCCAACTGCGCAGCGCCGTACGGGCCTTCACGCTCGGAGGCAATACACCGGAGCAGGTGATGCGCGGCACGAACGAGCTGCTCATCGACCTCGACCCGGGTCAGTTCGCGAGCTGTTGCTACGTCCTGCTCGACCCGGCGTCCGGCCTCGCCCTCGCCGTCCGGGCCGGGCATCCCCAGCCGCTGCTGCGGCATCCGGGCGGCCGGACGGAGGTGCTGGACCTGGCGGGCGGGATGGTGCTCGGCGTCGACGCCGGGGCCACCTATCCGGTGACCCGGCTGCGGATCGAGCCGGGGGCGGTGCTCGCCCTGTACACCGACGGCCTGGTGGAGATCCCGGGCACGGACATCGACCTGGGAGTGGAGCGGCTGCGCGCCGCACTGGCGGACGCGGGTCCCGCTCCGCTGACCGAGACGGCGGACCGGCTGGTCGCCGAGGCGGGCCACTCCACGGACCGGCCGGACGACATCGCCCTGCTGCTGGCGTCCCGCACGTCCGCCCCGGAGGTGGCCGCACCGGACCGGGCGGACGCCGAGCGGCCGGACCCGAGCCGGGCGGACCCGAGCCGGCCGGACCCGAGCCGGGCGGACCCGGAGAGGGCTGACCCGGAGAGCCAGGACCCGGAGAGGCACGACCCGGACCGGACCGTCCCCCACGAGGCCCGCGGCGCGGGGGACGGCCCGCGCGCGGAGCCCCGTAGGACGGCCCCGTAGGGCGCGGGCCGCCCTCGACGAGCAGCCCGCGCCCCGCCTTCGCCGCTACCTCCTGGCGTAGGCGCGGGCGTAGGAATCGCCCGCGATCAGGGCGTCGGCGACCATCTCCGGGGACACCGGGAACGGCATGTTGTGCGTGGTCTCGCCCTCCGCGGTGGCCGCGCGCCCGATCGCGAGGAGCTCCTCGCGGTCCGGGTCGCCGAGGCCGATCTCGGCGAGGGTGGTGGGCAGGCCGACGGCGCGGCTGAAGCGCAGGTAGGTGTCCAGCTCGTCGGTCGGGGCGCCTTCCAGGACCAGCTGGGCGAGGGTGCCGATGTTGACCTTCTCGCCGTGCATCATGCCGTGCACCTTGTGCGAGACGGTCAGCCCGTTGTGGATGCCGTGCGCGGCGGCGAGGCCGCAGGATTCGAAACCGAGGCCGGAGAGCAGCGTGTTGGCCTCGGTGACCTTCTCCAGCGCCGGGGTGACCACGTGCGCCTCGGCGGCCAGCCGGGCCTGGGGGCCGTACTCCATCAGGGTCTCCCAGCACAGCCGGGCCAGCGCGAGGGAGGCCTCGGTGGCGAGTCCGCCGGCCATGGCGACCCGGTGGGCGGCGACGCAGACCCGGGCCTCGTACCAGGTGGCGAGCGCGTCGCCCATGCCGGAGACGATGAAGCGGCTGGGCGCGCCCGCGACGAGCGCGGTGTCGACGAGCACCAGGTTGGGGTTGCGCTGGAAGAAGGAGTAGCGCTCGAAGGCACCCGACTCCGTGTAGATCACGGCGAGCGCGCTGGTCGGCGCGTCGGTGGAGGCCACCGTGGGCGCGGACACGACGGCGATGTCGCCGAGCGCGTGGCCCACGGCCTTCGCCGTGTCGATGGCGGTGCCGCCGCCGATGCCGATGATGACGTCCGCGCCGGCGGCCCGGGCGGCCGCGGCGACCCGGTCGATCTCCTTCTGGGTGCAGAGCCCGCCGAAGACCTCCTTGGTCAGCTTGACCCCGGCTCCGGAGAGGGAAGCGGTGACGGCCGTGTCCACGAAGCCCCAGACACCCTTGTCCGCGAGGACCACGGCGTTCGTCCCGAGGCGGGCCGTGTGCTCGCCCAGGTCGTTCATCGCCCCGGCGCCCTGCACGTACTTCGGCGGGCTGATCATCATGCGCGTACCGACGGTCTTCACGTGAATCCTCCTCATTGCGAATTCATTTCCGCTTGCTTATTCATCCCTATCACGGATTTCGGCCGCACCCGAGATATGCACGGTCCCCCTTGCGGACGGGCCCTTCCGCGCCCCGATCCGGGACCAAGGACCCGAACTGTTCCACAGGTTCACCGGGGTAAAGTTCCAGCCAAGTGCCCCGGAAGCGGTGGCGGATCGGCGACGGTGCCGACTTAATACCGTCCCGCAATTCCTATTTCCGCTCCGGACCGGCGTGACGAGTTACCCGTTCCGCGTTCCCCTTTCAAGGAAAGAGGCCCCCGTGAAGAAGCTCATCAATTCCCCCGAGAGTGTCGTCTCCGACGCACTGCGCGGAATGGCCGCCGCTCACCCGGGGCTCCGCGTCGAGGCGGAGAAGGGCATCGTCACGCGGGCCGCCGGAGCGGCCGGGGAGCCGGCCGGGAAGGTCGCGCTCCTGTCGGGCGGCGGCAGCGGGCACGAGCCGCTGCACGCCGGGTTCGTCGGGCGCGGCATGCTGGCGGCGGCCGTGGCCGGACCGGTGTTCACCTCCCCGGTGCCGGACAACATCGCGGCCGCGACCTGTGCGGTCGACGCGGGTGCGGGCGTCCTGCACATCGTGAAGAACTACACGGGCGACATCCTCAACTTCACGATGGCGGCGGAGGACTGCGAGGACGAGGGCGTCAAGGTCGAGCAGGTCGTCGTGGACGACGACGTGGCCGTCGCCCGGACCGAGCACGGGCCCGGCCGGCGCGGCACCGGCGCCACCCTGTTCGTGGAGAAGATCGCGGGCGCGCTCGCCGAAGAGGGTGCTCCGCTCGCCGAGGTGGCCGCGGTCGCCCGCAAGGTCAATGCGAACGCGCGCAGTTACGGCGTCGCCCTGAGCTCCTGCACCACCCCCGCCAAGGGCAGCCCCAACTTCGCCCTCGGCGAGGACGAGATCGAGCTGGGCATCGGCATCCACGGCGAGCCCGGCCGCGAACGCCGCACGATCATGACCGCCGCCGAGACCGCCGAGGCGATGCTCGACGCCATCCTCGACGATCTTCCGGAGGCGGCCGGCGCCCCCGTCATCCTCCTCGTCAACGGCCTGGGCGGGACCCCGCCCGTGGAGCTGTACATCATGCGCGCGGAGGTCGAGCGGGTGCTCGGCGAGCGCGGGATCACCGTGGCCCGGTCCCTGGTCGGCAACTACGTCACCAGCCTGGACATGGCCGGCTGCACCCTCACCCTGTGCCGCGCCGACGAGGAGCTGCTGCGCCTGTGGGACGCGCCGGTGGACACCCCGTCCCTGCGCTGGGGCTGCTGACCCCGCCCGCTCTTCCCTCCCGACACTTTCCAGGAGCCCTTCTCCATGACCGCCACGCCCGCCAGCCCGACCACCTCCACGCCCTCCGCGCCCCCGGCCGCCGCGCTGGACACCCCCATGGACACCGCCTACTTCCGCCGCTGGATCGCCGAGACCAACCGCCTCGTGCGGCGGGACAGCGCGCGCCTCACCGAGCTGGACGCGGTCATCGGCGACGGGGACCACGGGGCCAATCTGGTACGGGGCTTCGGCGCCGTCGGCGCGGCCGTGGCCGAGCAGCGGCCCGCCACTCCGGGGGCGCTGCTGACGCTGGCCGGCGCCACCTTGACGAACACCGTGGGCGGCGCCTCCGGCCCGCTGTTCGGCACCGCCCTGCGCCGCACGGGCAAGGTGCTCGGCCACACCGGGGCGCCGACCGTGGCGGAGCTGGGCGCCGCGCTCGGAGCCGGGCTCAAGTCGGTGCAGAAGCTGGGCGGCGCCGAGCTCGGTGACGCCACCCTGGTGGACGCCCTGGCCCCGGCGGTGACGGCGCTGGCCGAATCCGCCGCGGCGGACCGGCCGCTGCGCGAGGCCCTGGACGAAGCCGTACGGGCGGCCCGCGCGGGCGCCGACGCCACCGAACCGCTCGAAGCCCGCAAGGGCCGGGCCAGTTACCTCGGCGAGCGCAGCATCGGCCACCAGGACGCCGGGGCCAACTCCGTGGCCCTGCTCATGGAGGCCCTGCGCGCCGCGGTCGACGCGCCCGAGGCGGAACTCGCCCCCGAGGAGCCGGCCGTGGCCGCGGAGCCGATGGAACGGCAGGCGCCGAAGACCCGTACCGGCCGCGTCGGCATCGTGCTCGTCTCGCACAGCAAGGCGGTCGCGGAGTCCGTGGCCGCCCTGGCGGGCGCGCTGATCGGCTCGGTGGAGCCGGCTCCGCTGGCGGTCGCGGGCGGCACCCCCGACGGCGGGATCGGCACCAGCGCGGAGCTGATCACGGCGGCCGCCCGGTCGGTGGACGAGGGCCGGGGCGTGGCCGTGCTGTGTGACATGGGCAGTGCGGTGCTGACGGTGAACGCCCTGCTGGGCGAGGAGCCCTCGCCCCTGCCCGAAGGCGCCCGGATCGTGGACGCGCCGTTCCTGGAGGGCGCCGTGGCGATCACCCTGACCTCGGCGATCGGCGGCGACCTCGACGCCGTCCTGGCCGCCGCGGAGGACGCGCGCGGCTACCGCAAGCGCTGACCCGGACGTCGCGCGCCGATGGGCGGCCCCTCTGGAGGAGGGCCGCCCACCGGCGTTCACGGGCACGTGCCAGTGCGGGCACCCGCCCGTACCCCGCCCTGGCAGCGTCGGGCGCATGACACCCAGGAAGATCCGCGGCCCGGCCGTGCGCCGGCCGCGGACTGGCGGACTCCGGCCGCCGTGAGTGTCGGTGGGGCTTGGTAGAACTGTTGTCGGACGACACGCACGGCCGGGCATCACCACCGGCCATACCGTCAGGAGCTGGGCACATGACCATCGGGACCCACCTGAGCGAGTTCGGCGGCCTGCCCGCCTTCGACTTCCCGGGGCCGAAGGACACCCGCGCCCTGCCGGAGCCCGGAGCCGTGGCCTGGCGGATCTCGGTGGACACCTACGACGCCGAGGAGGAGTGGCCGCAGGCCTTCGCCCGGTTCACCGGGTCCGTGGACACCCGGCAGGTGCGCGCCCTGATCGTGGGCGGCTGGTCCGAGGCGTACGAGGCCTCCAGCGCCGGGATCGTCGAGGCGCTCGTCGAAGCCGCTCCGAAGTTCCCCGCACTGCGGGCGCTGTTCGTCGGTGACATCACCTT
Source organism: Streptomyces sp. GL_141 (assembly GCF_057834385.1). NCBI lineage: Bacteria > Bacillati > Actinomycetota > Actinomycetes > Kitasatosporales > Streptomycetaceae > Streptomyces > Streptomyces sp. GL_141. The sequence continues at coordinate 7,897,049 of NZ_CM174402.1, read as the reverse complement.
CGAGGAGTGCGAGATCTCCTGGATCAACCAGTCGGACGTGGGCCCGCTGCTGCGGGCGTATCCCGCGCTGGAGGAGTTCGGCGTGCGCGGCGGCGAGGGCCTGGCCTTCCCGCCCGTGCGGCACGAGGCGCTGCGCGTGCTCCGCGTCGAGGCCGGCGGGCTGCCCCGGGAGGTGGTGCGCGGGGTCGCCGCGAGCGAACTGCCCGCGCTCACCGAGCTCGACCTGTGGCTGGGCACGCCCCAGTACGGCGGGGACGCGGAGGCCGGCGACCTGGAACCGTTCCTGACCGGGGAGCGGCTGCCGTCCCTGCGCCGGCTCGCGCTGCGCAACAGCGAGATCCAGAACGAGGTCGCCGCCGCGCTCGCGGCCGCTCCGGTCGTCGAGCGACTGGAGGTGCTGGACCTCTCGATGGGGATCCTGGACGACGCGGGCGTCGAAGCGCTGCTGGCGGGCCGCCCGCTCACCCACCTCGGCAAGCTGGACCTGCACCACCACTACGTCAGCGAGCCGCTCCGCGAGCGGCTCCGCGCGGCGCTCGCCCCGCACGGCGTGGAGGTCGACCTCGGCGACCCGCAGAGTGCGGACGTGGACGACGATGGCGAGAAGACCGAGTACCGCTACGTCGCGGTGGCGGAGTGAGCCGTACGGCTCCCGCCGGCGCTCCCGCCGACGCGCCCGCCGTCTGCCCCGCCGCGCCCTTCGCCGTCGTCGGCAATCCGGGCAACCGCCGGGTCACCCTGTTCCAGGACGCCGTGCGCGCCGCCGGACTGCCCGGAGCGCGGGTGGTTCCCTGGCTGGACGTGCTGACCGGCCGGGCCGTCTTCCGGGCGGGCGAGTGCGTACGCATCGACTCGCCCGGCGAGGACCCCGAGGTGGAGCGCCTGCTGCGCGGGGCCGCCGATGCGACCCGCGTCGAGGGCACGGGACGCTGGTACCACCGGTTCACCGAGGCGGTGCGGCTGGTCGCGGAGGGGGTGCGCTCGGCCGGCGGCACGCTGACGGGCGATCCGGACGAGCTCGCGGTGCTCTTCGACAAGCGGCTCTGCCACGGGGTGCTGGCGGCCGCCGGGACGCCCGTCCCGGCCTCCCCGACCTCGGGCCCGGCCGCCGTCCGCGCCCCGGTGCGCGGCTGGGAGGAGGTCCGGGCGGTCCTCGCCCTCCCCGGCTACCGCCGGGCGTTCGTGAAGCTCGCGCACGGCTCCTCGGCCTCCGGGGTGCTCGCGGTGGAGACGGGCGCGGGCGGCCGGATCCGCGCCACCACCTCCGTGGAGCGGGCCCCTTCGGGGGCGCTGCACAATTCGCTGCGCCTGCGGCGGTACGAGGACGAGCGGGTGATCGGCGCCATCGTCGACGCCCTCGCCCCCGACGGCCTGCACATCGAGCGGTGGCTGCCGAAGGCCTCCCAGCAGGGGCGCTCCGCCGATCTGCGGGTGGTCGTCATCGGCGGCCGGGCCACCCACGCCGTGGTCCGCACCGCGGCCGGTCCGCTCACGAACCTGCACCTCGGCGGTGCCCGCGGCGATCTCGGCGCGGCCGTCGCCGCGGTGACGGCCGCGGGCGGCCGCTGGGAGGCGGACGCGCTCGCCGTCTGCGAGCGGGCCGCGTCCGCCTTCCCGCGCACGCTCTGCGTCGGGGTCGACCTGCTGCCCGCCCTCGGCTGGCGGAGCTTCGCCGTCGGTGAGGTCAACGCTTTCGGGGACCTGCTGCCCGGGCTGACGGGACTGCCCGGCTCGGCCGCCGCGGGCCAGGACACCTATGCGGCCCAAGTGGCCGCCGTACGACAGGAACAGCATGCACACGCTCCCGTCCACCCCTGACCCCGCGCCCGGCCCCGGCCCTGACCCGGAAGCAGAACCAGACCCCGGCCCTGACCCGGAACCAGAGCCAGACCCCGATATGAACGAGGTCGTCGGCCGCGACGACCTGCTGCTCGTCACCCTCGACACGTTGCGCCACGACGTGGCCGCGCGGCTGGCCGCCGAGGGACGGATCCCGAACCTGGCGGCGCACCTGCCCGGCGGGGCGTGGGAGCGGCGGCACGCGCCGGGGAGCTTCACCTACGCCTCCCACCAGGCCATGTTCGCCGGCTTCCTGCCCACCCCCGACGGGCCGGGCCCGCATCCGCGGCTGTTCGCCGCCCGGTTCCCGGGCAGTGAGACCACCGCCGGGCGCACCTGGGTGTTCGACACCCCGGACCTGGTGTCGGGGCTGGCCGGGGCGGGTTACCGGACCGTGTGCGTGGGGGGGCGTCGGCTTCTTCAACAAGGCGGCCTCGCTGGGCTCCGTACTGCCCGGGATGTTCCAGGAGTCTCACTGGGAACCGGAGTTCGGGGTGGCGTCGGCGACCTCCTTCGAGGCGCAGGTGTCCCGCGCCGAGCGGGTTGTCGCCGAACTGCCGCGCGACCGACGGCTGTTCCTCTTCCTGAACGTGTCGGCCATGCACCAGCCCAACTGGTTCCACTCCCCCGGGGCGACCGCGGCGGACGGGGACTCGTGGGAGACGCACGCGGCCGCACTGGAGTACGTCGACCGGCACATCGGGCGGCTCTTCGACGCGATGCGGTCGCGGCGCGGCTGCTTCGCGATCGTCTGCTCCGACCACGGGACCACGTACGGGGACGACGGGTACACGGGGCACCGGCTCGCCCACGAGGCGGTCTGGACGGTCCCGTACGCACAGTTCCACCTGAACCACGAGGAGCCCGGCCCCCGATGAACCATGCGACGAACTCATCGACTCCGTACGAGAGTTACGTGTACGCCTATCCGCACAAGACGGCGTACCGGCCACTGCCCGAGCGGCCGGAACTGCGCGGGCTGTGGGCGGAACAGCCCAAGGACTCGCTCTCGCTCTACCTCCACGTTCCCTTCTGCGAGGTGCGCTGCGGATTCTGCAACCTCTTCACCCGGATCGGCGCCCCGGAGGGGCTGACCACGGCCTATCTCGACGCGCTGGAGCGGCAGGCGACGGCGGTGCGCCGCGCGCTGGGCGACGAGGAGCCCGTGCGGTTCACGGCGGCCGCCTTCGGCGGCGGGACGCCGACCTTCCTGACGGCCTCCGAGCTGGAGCGGCTCTGCGACATCGCGGAGAAGAGCGCGGGCGCCGATCTGCGGGCGGTCCCGCTGTCGGTGGAGGCCTCGCCGGCCACGGCTACGGCGGACCGGCTCGGCGTGCTGGCCGACCGGGGGACGACCCGGCTCAGCCTGGGCGTGCAGAGCTTCGTGCCCGCCGAGGCGCGTTCGGCCGTGCGTCCGCAGAAGCGGGCGGACGTGGAGGCGGCGCTGGCCCGGATCCGGAACGCCGCGATACCGGTCCTGAACATCGACTTGATCTACGGCATCGACGGGCAGACGCCGGAGAGCTGGCGCCACTCGCTGGACGCGGCCCTCGCCTGGCGCCCGGAGGAGCTCTACCTCTACCCGCTGTACGTGCGCCCCCTGACGGGCCTGGGGCGCAGGCCGGGCGAGTCCACGACCGCCGGATGGGACGAACAGCGACTGCGGCTGTACCGGGCCGGACGGGACCACCTGCTGGCCGCCGGGTACGAGCAGGTGTCGATGCGGATGTTCCGCCGGGCGGACGCGCCCGCGGAGGGCGCCGACCAGGACGTCGCGGCGGGCGCCTGCCAGACCGACGGCATGATCGGCCTCGGCTGCGGGGCCCGCTCCTACACGGCCGAGCTGCACTACTCCTTCGACTACGCGGTCGGCATGAGCGAGATCCGCGGCATCATCGACGACTACGTGAGCCGCCCCGAGGAGGACTTCGCGCGGGCCGAGCACGGCCGCCGGATCGACGCGGACGAGGCCCGGCGCCGACACCTGCTGCAGTCCCTGCTCCAAGCGCACGGGATGCCGGTGGACGAGTACCGGGAGCGGTTCGGGAGCGGTCCGTGGGAGGACTTCCCGGCCGAGCTGGCGGCCTTCGCGGAGCGCGGCTGGCTCGTGGATGACGCGGAGCTGCTGCGGCTGACGCCGGAGGGGCTGGCGCACTCGGACGCCGCGGGCCCGGCACTGTTCTCGGCGGACGTACGGGCCTCGATGGCCGCGTACGAGCGCAAGTGACGGGGGCCGGGGCACTGAGCGGGGCACCGAGCGCGGCCCTTGGCGGGGCCTTGAGCGGGGCCTCGATGGACCTCACCGTGCTCTATCGGGGCCCGCTGTCCTCCTGCGACTACGACTGTCCCTACTGCCCGTTCGCCAAACGGCGCGACAGCCGGGAGCTGCTGGCCGCCGACCGGGCCGCCCTGGAACGGTTCACCGGGTGGGCGGCCGGGAACACCGGCGACCGGCTGTCCGTCCTGTTCACCCCGTGGGGCGAGGGCCTGGTCCGCTCCTGGTACCGGCGCGCCCTGGTGGAGCTGTCGCACCTGCCGCACGTGCGCCGGGTCGCGATCCAGACCAACCTGAGCGGCCGCACCGGCTGGACCGCCGGGGCAGACCTGGACACGCTCGCGCTCTGGTGCACGTACCACCCGGGGCAGACCCCGTACGACCGCTTCCTGGGGAAGTGCCGGGAACTGGCCGCCGCCGGGGTGCGGTTCAGCGTGGGCGTGGTCGGCCTGCCCGACCACCTCACGGAGGCCCGCCGGCTGCGCGCCGCGCTGCCGCCCGAGGTGTACCTGTGGGTCAACGCGGCGGAGGGGCACGCGTACACCGACCCGGAGGCGGCCGAGTGGACCGCCCTGGACCCGCTCTTCCCGTTCAGCCGCCACCCGCACCGCTCGGCGGGCCTGCCGTGCCGCACGGGTGCCTCGGTGATCTCGGTGGACGGCGCCGGCACGGTCCGGCGCTGTCACTTCGTCAAGGCGGAGCTGGGCAACCTCTACGACGGCTCGTACCGGGCCGCCCTGCGCCCGCGCGCCTGCCCCCTGGCGGTCTGCGAATGCCACATCGGCTACGTCCACCTGGAGACGCTCCCGCTCTACGACGTCTTCGCGGGCGGCGTCCTGGAGCGGATCCCGGCCTCCCCTTCCGCCCCATGACACGGAAGGACGGCGGGTGGGCAAAGCAGAGGGAAATTCACCCACGGTCACCTGCGGTTATCGCACACGGTGATCGCGCAGCGTTTACACGGCGTTCATGACGCACACGGCAGCCGACCCGCCTCCGGACGACGAAATCCGCAGGTGAACAGCTATTGACCTGCGGATCTCGCGGATATTCCATTCGGCCCGGGAGCCACCGAACCAGACGTGCCCACCACCGCCCCGGAGGCGATACCGCTCCCGCGCTCACTCACCGCACCTGCCGATCGGAACACCGCACCGATGACTGACACGATCAGCGCTCCTCAGGCCCTCTCCCCCGCCACCGGTCCCGTGCCCCAGAAGCTCAAGCGTTCCATCGGCGTCGTCGGCGGAACCCTGCTCACCCTCTCGTGCGTGACGCCCGCCTCGACCCTCTTCGTCGTGGTCCCGGACCTCTTCTCCAGCCTCGGCACCTGGACCGCGCTCACCATCGCGATCGGCTCCCTGCTCTGCATCGGGGTCGCGTTCTGCTACTCGGAGCTGGGCACCCTCATCCCCAGCGCCGGCGGCGAGTACGCCATGGTGTCCACCCTGTCCGGGCGGCTCGCCGGCTGGCTGGTCTTCGTCCTGTCCCTGCTGGTCGTGATGATCGTGCCGCCCGTGATCGCCATGGGCACCGCCGACTACCTCGCCCCCGTGATCGACGTACCGGCCCCGGCCGCCGGCGCCGGCGTGATGCTGCTCGCCACCCTCGCCGGCCTCCTCGACCTGCGGGCCAACGCCTGGATCACCGGCATCTTCCTCGTCCTGGAGGTCGTGGCGGCCGGGCTCGTCGCCGTGCTCGGCTTCGCCCACAGCGAGCGGGGCGCCGGCGCCCTCGTGCACGGCACCGTGGCCGCGGAGGGCGGCGGCACCTCCACCGTCACCGCGATGATGGTCGTCTCCGGGCTCGCCATCGCACTCTTCGTCACCCAGGGCTTCTCGACGGCCGTCTACCTCTCGGAGGAGCTGGAGAACCCGCGCCGCAACGTCCCGCGGACCGTGCTGGCCACCCTCGCCATCTCCGCCGCCGTCATCCTGGTCCCGGTCATCGCCATCACCCTCGGCGCACCCGACCTGGAGGCCCTGACCTCCGGCGACCTCGGCACCATGGTGACCGCCTGGTCCAACTCGGCCGTCGGCACCTTCGTCAGCCTCTGCGTGGCCCTCGCCATCGTCAACGCGGGCATCGTCATGGTCATCCAGAACTCCCGGGTGCTGTTCGCCTCCGCCCGCGACAAGGCCTGGCCCGCGCCGGTCAACTCCGCGCTCTCGCGCCTCGGCCGGTTCGGCTCCCCGTGGGTGGCCACCCTGCTCGTCGGCATCCCCGGCGCGGCGATGTGCTTCGTCAACCTGGACACCCTCTACGGGGTCACCGGCGTCTCGGTGACCGGCATGTACCTGCTGGTCGCCGTGGCCGCCCTGGCCGGCCGCCGCGGGGCGCACCGCGAGAGCGCCGCCTGGCGGATGCCGCTGTGGCCCGCCGTCCCGATCGTGCTGATCCTGGTGTTCGCGTACATCCTCACCCAGCAGGAGACCCAGTACCTGCTGTGGACCGGCGGGATCACCGCCGTCGCCACCCTGTACTGGGCGCTGTACCTGCGTCCGCACAAGGACACCCGCTGGCTGGTCACCATCCCGGTGGACGAGGACGAGGACGACCCGGCTTCGGCCGCGGCCACGGCTCCCGCCGGCTCCGCGTAGCGGTCGACCGGTCGCAGTGAGGTGCGGGGCCACGGGTGCGCGTCCCGTGGCCCCGCACCTCTTCCCGTACGGCCGCCCCGGGCGCGGGGTCAGGCCCCGACGCGGATCACCACCTTGCCGAAGGGCGCGTCCTCGGCGTAGCCGCGGTAGGCCTCGCGGGCCTCTTCGAAGGGGAGCACCCGGTCGATCACCGGGCGCAGCCCGTGCGTCGCGACCGCCCGGTTCATCGACTCGAACTGCGTCCGGCTGCCGACGAACACCCGCCGGATCGTCGCGAGGCTGGAGGCGTACGCGGCGTGCGAGATCTCTATCCCGGACTTCGCGGCACTGGCGGTGATCAGCAGGGCGATCCGCCCGTAGAGCGAACTGGCGCGCACCGACTGCTCGATGGTGTCCGGGCCGCCCGTCTCCACCACCAGGTCGGCGCCACCTTCGGTCAACTCCCTGACGGCGGAGCCCCACTCGGGTGTGCGCAGGTAGTTCAGGACCGCGTCGGAGCCCAGCGCCTTCAGCCGGTCGGCCTTCTCCTCGCTCGACGTGGTCGAGACGACCCGGCAGCCCAGCAGTTTCGCGAACTGCACGGCGAAGAGCGCGACGGGACCGGTCCCGAGGGTCAGCACGCTCTGCCCCGGCAGCGGCGCTCCGCCCTCGCCGCCGGTCAGCGCGTTCCAGGCGGTGACCGCGGCGCACGGCAGGGTCGCGGCCTCCTCCCAGGTCAGGTGGTGCGGGAGGCGGACCGCCCACTCCTCGTCGAGCACGGCGTACTCCGAGAGCATCCCGTCGAGGGTGCAGCCGGGCTGGTCGACCAGGTCCGGGGTGATCCTGCCGTCCCGCCAGCGCGGGAAGTAGGTGCAGGAGACGCGGTCGCCGACCGCGAAGCGGGTCACCGCCTCCCCCACCGCGACCACCTCGCCCGCGCCGTCGCTCAGCGGGACCACCCCGGGCGTGGCGGCCAGCGGGTAGCGCTCGCGCAGGATCAGCAGGTCGCGCTTGTTGAGGGAGGCGGCCCGGACGCGGACCACGATCCCGGTCGGACCGGCCGGGGCCGGGCGGGGGCCGCCGCGGTCCCGCAGGACGATGCCCTCGATCGTGCCGAACGTCTCCAGGTGGTACGCGCGCATGGTGGCCTCCGGCCGGTCGTCCGACATCCGCTTCCGGATCCGGCTCGGGCACCGGCTCCGATGCCGGCTCCGATCCGATTCCGATGACGCCGATGCTGCGCCGCCCGAACACGCGCGGCAATTCCCTCCGGGGAATCGACGGCTCCGCCGGGGCGGCGGTTAGAAAGGGGAGATGACCACCACCGTCTCCGCCGAACCGCCCCCCTTCGCCCGCGAGATGCGGCGCCGCCGGGCGCTGCGGCGGATGAGCCAGCTGGAGCTGGCCACCCTCGCCGGGACCACGCAGCGCCACCTCAGCTTCATCGAGAGCGGCCGCTCGACCCCGGGGCGGGCGATGGTGGTACGGCTCGCCGAATCCCTCGGGCTCACCCTCCGAGAGCGCAACTCCCTGCTGCTCAGCGCTGGTTACGCACCCCTGTACGCCGAGTCCGCGCGGGACGCCGCGTCCATCGGGCCGGCCATGGAGGCGCTGCGGTCGATCCTGACCGGGCACCTCCCGTATCCGGCGGTGGTGGCCGGCCCCCGGGGCGAACTCGTCCTGGCGAACGCGGCGTTCGACGTGCTGACGGAGGGCGCGGCCGCACACCTGCTCACTCCGCCGGTGAACGTGCTGAGGCTCGCTCTGCACCCGGAGGGGATGGGGCCGCGCGTGGTGAACCTGGCGGCCTGGGGACGGCACATCACGGAGAGCCTGCGCACCCGCGCCTCGGCACACCCCGATCCGGAACTGGAGGCGCTGGCGGAGGAACTGGACGGATACCTGACGGCTGCCGCCCCGCCCCCGGGGGCACGCTCGGGGTCCGACCCGGCCGAGCACCTCGGCTTCGCCGTGCCACTGCGGCTGCGGACCTCCGCCGGGGAGCTCCGGCTGCTGACCACGCTGACCTCGTTCTCGACCGCCGTGGACGTGACCCTGGCCGAGCTGCACCTGGAGGCCTTCCTGCCCGCCGACGCGGCCGGCGCCGAGCTGCTGCGGCGCCGGGAGGATGCCCGGACGGGGACCGGCCCCCGGCGCTGAGCGCCGCACCGCCGTCCGTCGCACGCCGCCCGCCGCCGGCCTCCGCCGTCCGCCGTCCGCCGTCCGCCGTCCGCCGTCCGCCGTCCGCCGTCCGCCGTCCGCCGTCCGCCGTCCCGAATGATGGAACGGGTGTCTCGCCTACTCCACCACTTCGTCTATGCTCCGCGCCATGGCCGTCACCCAGCGCCTCCTGTCGCGCTCCTGTTGTCCCCGCTGACGCCCGCCTGCCCCGAACCGCCCGCCCCGCGGCCGACGCCCCGGCGCCCCCGCCGCCCCGGCGCACCCCCGAGGTCCCACGGTCCCGCCGCATCCCCCGTACCGTCGTGCATCCCCGTACGTCGGCACCTCCGCACCGCCGTCCGCCCGATTCCGCTTCCGCCTCCGCCCCGGCGGTTCCCGCCTCCCGAAGGAGCCCGTTCACCATGAGCAGCAGCCCCGCCCTCCTCGACGCCGGCCAGGCCCACGCCCGCCACGCCGAGTTCCGGATCGTCGACGTCCGCACCCCCGGCGAGTACGCCTCCGGCCACCTCCCCGGCGCGCTGAACATCCCCCTCGACCGGATCGGCCGCTCCCTGCCCGAGCTGCGCAAGGCAGCGGAGGAGCAGGAGCTGCTGCTCGTCTGCGCCTCGGGGACCCGCTCGCAGAACGCGGCCCGGACCCTGGCCGGGCACGGCATCGCGGCCACCAGCCTCAGCGGCGGCACCACCTCCTGGACGGCTCACGGACATCCGCTCGACTACCCCGCCGGGGGACCCCGCCGGGTCTGGGCCATGGAGCGCCAGGTCCGGCTGACCGCAGGCGCGCTCGTCCTCCTCGGTCTGGCCCTGGGCCTGCTGGTGCACCCGGCGTTCGAGCTGCTCAGCGCCGGGATCGCGGCCGGGCTCGTCTTCTCCGCCCTCACGGACACCTGCGGCATGGCCGTGGTCCTCGGCCGGCTCCCCTTCAACCGCCGCCGGTAGCAGCCCCGATCTCACCTTCGCCCGGCATCTGGGACGATTCCGTCCACCATCCGGACCCCGCTCGTCGGTACCGCCCGGACACCGACAGGATGCACCCCATGGCCCCCGTACTCGCATCGCGTCGTCACGTGGATCTGCTGCGTGTGTCGACCATGCTCTGTCGGGCTGCCGCTTCCCGTACGCACGGCTGTTGATCTCACCGATCCGCCGTAACTAACTCCGTACGGATGAGTCCGCGCCTCTCGGCGCACCCTTCACCTCTTCCTCCACCGCGCCGTTCGCGGCGGCCGCAGCCCTGCCCGCAGGGCTGGCCCCGGCCGCCCCTCCGGTCGCGCGGACTCCCGCGTTCCTGCCCGCACTTCCCCGTACACGCGCCACCGCCGCCCCGTAGGCCTGGCTCCTGCCCACCAGCGGGGACGGCCGCGCTCGCGCAGCACACCACCCGGATCGGCTTCCTCGTGGCGTTCCGCGCGGGGTTCGCGAGCCCCACGCTGATCGCCCAACAGGCGGACGCCTTCCGCCGGTTCGCCGGTGGCCGACTCGGGCTGAACGTGGTGACGGGCGGCGATCCCGCCGAGCAGCGGGCCTACGGGGACGGGCTGGCGCACGACGAGCGCTACGCCCGCACCGATGAGGTGATGGCCGTGCTGCGCGACCTCCTGGACGGGAAGTCCGTGGATCACGAGGGCACCCACCTGCAGATCGAGGGAGCCCGGCTCAGATCCGGAGCTGCGCCCCCCGGTCCCGCTGTACTTCGGCGGAGCCTCGCCCGCGGCCGAGGAGGTCGCGTCCCGGCAGGCCGACGTACAACTGCTGTGGGGCGAGCCGCCGTCGGCCGTCGCCGCACGCATCGACCGGCTGCGCGAGCGGGCCCGTGCGGCAGGCCGTACGGTCCGCTTCGGGCTGCGGCTGCACATCATCAGCCGGGACTCCGCCGGCGAGGCCCGGGCCGAGGCCGACCGGATCCTCGCCGGGCTGGATCCGGCGGCGGTCCGGGCGAGCCAGGAGCGGTTCGCCGCCATGGACTCCACCGGGCAGGCCCGGATGGCGGCGGCAGCCGCTGGGCCGCCCGGAACCGCGCCGCCCGGCGCCCGCCCCTCACACCTGGCCCGCCGCCAGGCTGCCTCCGCCCAGGGTGAGCGCGGTGTTCACCAGGCCGACATGGCTGAACGCCTGCGGGAAGTTGCCGAGTTGGCGTCCGGAGACGGGGTCGTACTCTTCGGCGAGGAGTCCCACGTCGTTGCGTACGGCCAGCAGCCGCTCGAAGAGCTCCCGGGCCTCCTTCTCCCGCCCGGTCAGGTGCAGGGCGTCGGTCAGCCAGAACGAGCAGGCGAGGAAGGCCCCTTCGTCGCCGGGCAGGCCGTCCACCGAAAGCCCCTCGGTGCTGTAGCGGCGGACCAGGCCGCTGCGGCCCAGTTCCTCGCGCACCGCGTCGACCGTGCCGACGACGCGGGGGTCGTCGGGCGGCAGGAAGCCGACGCGGGGGATGAGGAGGGTGGCCGCGTCCAGCTCGCGCGAGCCGTAGTACTGGGTGAAGGTGCGCCGCTCCGGGTCGTAGGCGTTCTCGCACACGTCACGGTGCACCGCCTCCCTCATGGTGCGCCAGCGCTGCACGTCGCCGGGGAGTTTGGGGTTGAGTTCCAGGGTGCGCACGGCCCGGTCGGCGGCGACCCACGCCATCACCTTGGAGTGCGTGAAGTGGCGGCGCGGGCCGCGCACTTCCCACAGCCCCTCGTCGGGGCGGTGCCAGTTCTGCTCCAGGAAGTCGAGGAGCGCGAGCTGGATCTTCCAGGAGTGCCACTCGGCGGGGAGTCCCGCGGAGCGGGCCACGTAGAGGGAGTCCAGGACCTCTCCGTACACGTCGAGCTGGAGCTGGTCGACGGCCGCGTTGCCGACGCGGACCGGCGCGGAGGCCGCGTACCCCTTCAGCCAGGGCAGCTCGCTCTCCGGGATGCGCCGCTCGCCGCCGATCCCGTACATGATCTGCAGGTCGGCCGGGTCGCCGGCGACGGCCCGCAGCAGCCACTCCCGCCAGGCCCGGGCCTCGTCGAGGTAGCCGGTGGCCAGCAGGGAGCCGAGGGTGAGGGTGGAGTCGCGCAGCCAGCAGTAGCGGTAGTCCCAGTTGCGGACGCCGCCGAGCTCCTCCGGCAGGGAGGTGGTCGAGGCGGCCGCGATCCCGCCGGTCGGGGCGTAGGTGAGGGCCTTGAGGGTGATCAGGGAGCGGATCACCGCTTCCCGGTAGGGGCCCTCGTACGTGCACTGCGCGGTCCATTCCCGCCAGTCGGCGAGGCTCTGGTCCAGGGCGGCGTACGGGTCCAGGGGCTCGGGGCGCGGTTCGTGCGAGGGGTGCCAGGTGAGCACGAAGGCGACGCGCTCGCCGGCGGCGACGGTGAACTCGGAGCGGGTGCTCATGCCCTCGCCCCACGTGTGCACGGAAGGTTCGCTGCGCAGCCACACGGCGTCGGGTCCGGCGACGGCGACCCGGTCGCCCTCGCGGTTGCCGCCGCGCCGGACCCAGGGCACGACGTGCCCGTAGTCGAAGCGCAGGCGCAGGGTGCTGCTCACGGTCGATTCGCCGGTGAGGCCTTCGACGATCCGCATCAGGTCGGGCGCGGTGTCGCGCTGCGGCATGAAGTCGATGACCTTGAACGAGGCGCCGTCCTCGGTCTCCCAGAAGGATTCCAGGACGAGCGTGCCGTCGACGTAGCCGCGGCGGGCGCAGCGGGCGGCATCGGGGGCGGCGGCCGGGGCGATGCGCCAGTGGCCGTTCTCCTCGTCGCCGAGGAGGGCGGCGAAGCAGGCGGCCGAGTCGAAGCGCGGCAGGCACAGCCAGTCGATGGACCCGTCACGGCCGACCAGCCCACTGGTCATCAGGTCGCCGATGAGTGCGTAGTCTTCGATGGGTTGTGTCATTTAGGGCACTTTCCCCCGAATGCCCGCACTCAATCAGCCCGTCCGGGTCCCCGCGCGGCGCCGCCCCCGGGACGGCTCAGTTCCGTACGAGGAGCAGCACGCCCGCGGTCACGATGCCGAGGGCGACCGCGAGGGCGCCGTGGGCGAGGCGGTGGCCGCGCAGGACGGGCAGGAAGCGGTCGACGGCGTACCGGCCGGGTCCGGTGAGCGCGAGGGCGGCGGCGCCGGCGGTGAGCAGGAGCTCGTACTCGATGCCCTCCGGGGCGAAGAAGGAGCCGGCGCCGTGCACGGCGATCGCGTTGATCATGGTGCCGACCAGCGCGGCGCCCGCCAGCGGCGTGAGCAGCCCGAGGACCAGGCCGAGCCCGCCGAGGGTCTCGGTCAGACCGGCAAGGACGGCCATGGCATCACCCGCCGGGTATCCGCTGGCGGTGAAGAACTGCCCGGTGCCGCTGATGCCGCCGCCGCCGAACCAGCCGAAGAGCTTCTGCGCGCCGTGGCCGGCCATGGTCAGGCCGAGGACCACGCGCAGCAGGAGCAGGCCGACGTCGTGGGCGGGCGTGGACAGGGCCGGGGCGGCGGCGCGCGCGAGGAGCGCGGCCGGTTCGCCGGCTCGCGGCTTCGGCGTGGTGACGGAGGGGCTGGTCATGGGGGGGTCCTTCCGGTCGGGCGGCCCGAGGGGGCGGTTTGTCCGCATGGATCACATGGATCACATGGATCACATGGGTCACATGGGTCACACTGGTTGTTCAAATTCGAATTACTCCCCGACCCTAGCCCCGCATCCGCCGCTGATTCAAATTGGAACGCCGCGTGTAGCCTGGATCCATGGCTGAAACGAAATGGCTGGACGACCGCGAGATGCGCGCCTGGCAGGGGTTCCTGGCCGCTTCCGCCCTGGTCAACCGCCGCCTCGATCAGCAGCTCAAGGACGACTCCGGACTCTCCCACCCGCAGTACGAGATCCTCGTGCGGCTTGCCAGGGCGCCGGAGGGCGAACTGCGCATGACGGAGCTCGCCAACGGGCTCGTCAACTCCAAGAGCGGCCTGACCTACCAGGTCACGCAGATGGAGAAGGCGGGCCTCGTCAGCCGCCGCACCTGCCCGTCCGACGTCCGGGGGATCTACGCCGTCCTCACCGAGGCGGGCCGCGCCCGGCTGAAGGAGGCCGCGCCGGGGCACGTGACCACGGTGCGGGAGGTCCTGGTGGACGTCCTCACCCCCGAACAGCTCGACGCGCTCTCCGAAGGGCTGGGCGAAGTCAGCCGCCGGCTCCGGACCCAGGGCGCCTGATGGACACGACGACCGTCTGGATCGTCGTGGCGGCGGTGGTCGCGGCCGGCCTGGCGGTCACCGCGGCCGTGCTCCTCGTACGGGTCTTCGCGGCCCGCAGGCTCCTGCGCGACGCGGGCATCCCCCTGCGCGACAAGGCCCTGTTCTGGGCGGCCGTGGCGTACACGGTCTCCCCGGTGGATCTGATCCCGGACCCGGTCTACCTGGACGACATCGGGATCCTGCTGCTGGCCCTGCGCTCCCTCCACGCGGCGGCCTCGGCGGCCCGCCCGCCCAAGGAACTCGACGCGGCGTAGGACATCGGCATCGACATCCGCAGCCGTCGGCTCAGCTCACTCCGCGCGGGCGGAACTGGACGCTGATGCGGGGGCCGACCGGGCGGGCCGTCTTGGGGACGGCGTGTTCCATCGTGCGTTGGCAGGAGCCGCCCATCACCACCAGGTCGCCGTGGCCGAGGGGGAGGCGGAGCAGGGTGGGGCCGCCGTCACGGGGGCGCAGGACCAGGTCGCGGGGGTCGCCCACCGAGAGGATGGCGACCATCGTGTCCTCGGTGGCGGAGCGGCCGGTGCGGTCGCCGTGCCAGGCGACGCTGTCGCGGCCGTCGCGGTAGAGGCACAGTCCCGCCGTGGTGAAGGGTTCGCCCAGCTCGTCGGCGTAGTGGCCGCTCAGCGCGGCCCGGGCCTCGGCGAGGGCGGGATGCGGCAGCGGGTCGGCCGCGCCGTAGTGGGCCAGCAGGCGCGGGACCGCGACGTCCCGCTCGTACATCCGCCTCCGCTCGGCGTGCCACGGGACGTCCGCCGCGAGCCGTTCGAACATCGCGTCGGCGCCCGTGAGCCAGCCCGGCAGGTGATCCACCCAGGCGCCGGCGCCCAGCTCCGTGCGCCGGACGCCCACCAGGGGGCCGAGCCGGATCTCGTCGGCCTGGTCGAAGAGCGAGCCCTGCAGTGCGTGCATGGATCCAGAATAGCGCGCCATTCGAACACATGCACGAACGACGGCGGGGCGGGCGGCATCCCGCCCCGCCGCTCCCCGCTACTTCAGGTAGGGGCCGGCGGCGCCCACCTTGCCGGGGGCGGCGTTGCTGCCGCCCAGATCGAGGACGTAGACCCGCAGATTGCCCTTGCCGGGGGCCGGGACGGACAGGGCGCCGCCGGTGACGGTCTTCACGTCGCCGGTCACCGCGTCCTTGTACGTGCCGTTGGGTACGCCCGTGTACGTGGCGGCCCCGGTGACGGCCACCAGGGCGAAGCTGTCCACGCCGGTGGCGGTGTCGGTGTAACGGCGCTTGAAGGCCATGCCCCCCGAGACGCCCTCGGTGGAGTACTGGCCCATCTGGAGCGCGGGTACGGCGCGGCGGATCTCGTTCAGCCGCTGGACGTGCTTGACGAGCGGGGACTCCAGGGTGGCCGCGACGGGGCCGGTGGCCGCGGCGACCTTCGAGAAGCCGGAGGCGGTGACCGATCCCGCGATCTTGTCCCCGTAGTAGGCGCGGCCGGTGCCGGCGAGCGGGCAGGTCGGGCCGCAGTCGATCTGCTTGCCGGCCTGGAACTCGGTCTCGGAGCCGTAGTACAGGGTCGGGATGCCGCGGAAGGTCCACATCAGGGCCATGTTCTCGGCCCAGGCGTCGGTGCCGCCCGCGTAGCGGGTGGAGGACTTTCCGGGGCCGAAGTCGTGGCTGTCGACGTAGACGACGTTGTAGGTGGCGTCGTTGTAGCTGTCGTCCGAGTCCTTGCCGTTCTGGAAGGCGTTGTTCGCGTCCCCGAAGTTCATGTGCATGCGCATGTCGATGACGTTCATGCCGGAGAACCTGCTGTGGTCGGGGGCGTGGTAGAGGTTCCCGTTGAGGAAGGCGTTGGTGCTGGTGGGCTGCTTGGCCGGGTCGTTGTCGGTCGTGTACTGCTGGACGGCGGCGGTGGCGTCGTCCGCGCTGTACGTCGCGGACTCCTTCCAGGTGTAGTACTGGGCGGACTGGTTGGCCGAGCCGCGGTTCCACTTGTCGTTGACGAAGGAGCCGACCTCGCCGAACACGTAGAAGTCCTGGGCCTTCTGGGCGCCGAACTGCTGGGCCACCCGCTGCTGGATGGCGGGCAGGAAGCGCCGGTTCCAGGTGACGCGGGGGATGTGCACGGTCGTGTCGACCCGGAAGCCGTCCACGCCCATGTCGATGTACTTGTCGTAGGCGCCCATGAGGTAGTTCTGGACGGTCGCGTTCTCGGTGTTGAAGTCCGCGAGGTCCTCGTGGATCCAGCAGGAACGGGCGTCCTCACCCTCCCAGTTGCCGATCCAGCACTGGTGGAACAGGGCCTTGGGGAACATGCCCGAGGTCGGGTTCGGCCACTGGCAGTTGTAGATCGTGTAGCCCTCGGCGCTCTTGTACTGCGTGGCCGCGCCCCAGTTGACGCAGGTGTTGCCGGCCGGTTCGGCCGTGGACCACAAGTCGCCGTTGTAGTACGACTTTCCGCTCTTGGGATCCACGGTGAGGCCGTCGTACTCGAAGCCTGCCTGCTTCTCGTCGTAGTACCAGGACCACTGCGCGTCGCGCACGCCGTAGACGGTCGGGGTGAACAGCCCCTTGGCTCCCCAGCGGGAACTGTGGTTGTACACCACGTCCTGGTAGATCTTGACGCCCTTGGCGTGGGCGGCGTTGATCAGGTCCTGGTAGGAGGCGCCCGCCGATTCCAGGCGGGGGTCGACCTTGTAGAAGTCGTAGCCGTGATAGCCGTGGTAGTCGTAGTCGGAGCGGTTCAGGACGACCGGGGTGATCCAGATCGCGGAGAAGCCGAGGGCTTTGACGTAGTCCAGCTTCTCGACCAGGCCCTTGAAGTCCCCGCGGAACATCGGGTCGTTGTTCGCCGCGTTCCCGGACTTCACGTGCTGGCTGCCGCCCCGGTTGTTGGCGCTGTCGCCGTCGTTGAAGCGGGCGGTGAGCACGAAGTAGATCGGGTCCTTGCGCGGGTCTCCGCCCAGCGGCGCCGATCCGGCCGGGGCCGGGGGCCGGGTGCCCGTGGTGGCGACCGCGGCGGCGGAGGCGGCGGAGAGGTTCCCGGCCTCGTCCACGGCATTGACCGTGTACGTGTAGGCGGTGCGCTCCTCCAGAGCCGTTTCGGTCAGGACCGTGGAGGTGACGGACGTGACGACGGTGCCCTTGGTGCCCCCCGAGCGGGTGACCTGGTAGCCGGTCACCCCCCGGTCGTCCGTGGCGGCGTCCCAGGTCACGACGGTGGACACGTCGGTGGCGGCGGCCCGCAGGCCGGTGGGCACCGTGGGCGCGGTGGTGTCGGGGACGACGGCGGCGCACGGGTCGGCGGTGTTCGCGGTGACCGTGGCGTCCTTCACGGTGGACAGGCCCGTGCCGAGGGCGTAGTTCCTGCCGTTGTTGTTGTCCCAGATGCCGTTGCCGTTGTTGAAGGTGGCGGCGAGTCCGGCGGCCGAGCCGAGCGGGACCGTCTTCTTGACCCAGCCCGCGCACGCCGGGTCCATGCCCGTGCCGGGGACCGTGGTCCAGGAGCCGCCGGTCGGGGCCCAGTGCAGGTTGACGGTCGGCCAGCCGACCGTGGTCGTCGCGTAGTAGACGGTGGCGCTCGCGCCGGTTCCCGTTCCGTTGCCGGGGTCCGCGGCGCAGGGGTCGCTGTGGGCCACGACCCCGTCCTTGACGGTGATGGCCCCGGTGCCCAGGGCGTAGTTCTTGCCCCCGTTGTTGTCCCAGGTCCCCTGGCCGTTGTTGAAGGTGGCCTGGAGGCCGGCGGCCGCGCCGAGGCTGACGGTCTTCTTCACCCAGTCGGTACAGGCGGCTTCCATCCCGGTGCCGGGCACGGTCGTCCAGCTACCGCCGTCGGGTGCCCAATGCAGGTTGTAGGCAGTCCAGTTGCGGGTCTTGGTGTAGTAGAAGACGGTCGCGGTGCCGTCACCCGACGCCGTCGCGGCGGCAGGGGCCGCCTCGGCGAGAGAGGCTCCGGCGGCGGGCAGTGCGGCCGCCAGGCATCCCGCGAGGGCCAGGGCCAGGGCCGTGGACCGTCCTCTGGGATGTGATCGCGTACGTGATCTCAAGGTCTGCTCCTCGAAGCGGGGCCCAACAGCCCTGCGGCTCCGCGGCATTGAAAACTTGCCGCAAGGTTTTGCGGGGAGGTTAGCGGCCTGTCACCAGCACGTGAAGCCCTCGTGAACCGGAGATCTCGCCACCGGGCGCATCCGGGCAGCCCTCATGAACCCTTTATGGGGAGAACCGCCGCAATGGCTTGCAGAAATTTTCCCCGGCCGGTCGGGGGCGGGGAACCGCACGGCGGCCTAGCCCGGAACAGGTCGATAAGTCGACATAGGTGATACGCGCACACCCACGCGGGCGCACGCATCGGCGGCCCCGGAGGCTCCGCCGCTACCGGGCGGAGCCTCCGGGGCCGCTCCTCGACGCTCCTCGACCCTCCGCCGCCACCGGCCCCTACCGGCCGCCGCGCAGGGTTTCGATCTCGCGGCGTTCCCGCTTGGTCGGGCGGCCCGCGCCGCGGTCGCGGATGCCGACCACCGCCGCCTCCACCGGGGTCGGCGGCGGCGGGCTGTTGTCGGTCAGGCATTCCGCGGCGGCCGGAGCTCCGACCCGCTTGGACACCGGACGCCGGACCACCACGATGCGCTCGCGCCCCGCATGGAAGAGGCGCACCTCGTCCCCGGCCCGCACCGCCTGAGCCGGCTTCGCGCGCTCCCCGTTGACGCGCACGTGTCCCGCCCGGCACGCCGTGGCGGCGATCGCCCGCGTCTTCGTCAGCCGGACCGACCAGATCCACACGTCGACCCGCGCCGACCCCGACCCCATCCCCACACCTGCGGTTCCCTCTTCAGCCATGCCCCGACTCTAGCGAGGCCGGCCGGGCCGGGCCGGGCCCGTAGAAACGGAACGGCTTTTGGCGGTTACGACAAGTGCGGTGGTATCTGCCATGGATATCATCCCAATGGAATTGCAAATGCTGCACACGTGCCCCTACCTTGTCGCACATGCAGTCCTACACCATCGGTCAGGCGGCCCGCCTTCTGGGCGTCAGCCCGGACACCGCGCGCCGCTGGGCCGACGCCGGCCGCGTCGCCACCCATCGCGACGAGGGCGGTCGCCGACTGATCGACGGCCGCGCCCTGGCCGCCTTCTCCGTCGAGGTGGCGCAGGGGGCCCACACCGAGGACGGCGAGCCCCACACCTCGGTGCGCAACGCCTTCCCGGGCATCGTCACCGCCGTCAAGCTCGGCGACGTGGCCGCCCAGGTCGAGATCCAGGCCGGTCCCCACCGCCTGGTCTCGCTCCTCACCCGGGAGGCCGTCGACGAGCTCGGGCTGCGGGTCGGCATGCGGGCCACCGCCCGCGTGAAGTCGACCAGCGTGCACATCGACCACGCCTGACCCCGCCCGGTGCCGCCCGGTCCAGCACCGCTCGGCATCTCGGTACCGCTCAACAGACCTCCCTACCGCTCAGCCATTCCGCTCGGCACCGCCGAGCACCGCCGAGCACCGCCGAGTACCGCCGAGTACCGCCGAGTACCGCTCAGTACGACGCGTCCCCACCCGCTCCGCCCGTCACCGGCGCGGGTCACCACCGCGCGGATCCGGCACCAGGCCGGCCGCCGACCCGACCGAGGAGCACCAGCTCATGTCCCGGATCCTGCCCCTGAACCGCCGCACCGCCGTGCTCGCCCTCTCCGCCGCCCTGCTCGCGCCGGCGCTCGCAGCCTGCGGCAGCGGCGACGACAAGAAGGACGCGTCCGCCGCCTCCCCGAGCGCCTCGGCCTCCGGCGCGGTCAAGCCCGCGAACCTGACGGTCCTCGCCGCGGCCTCCCTCACCGACGTCTTCAAGACCGCCGGCGCGGCGTACGAGAAGGCGCACCCGGGCACCAAGGTCACCTTCTCCTTCGCCGGTTCACAGGAGCTCGCCGCCCAGGTCAAGCAGGGCGCACCGGCCGACGCGCTGGTCACCGCCGACACCAAGACCATGGAGGGCCTGCTGGCCCAGACCGGCGACCCGGCGATCATCGCCAAGAACCGTCTGGTCATCGCCACCGGCAAGGGCAACCCGTTCAAGGTCGCCGGCCTGAAGGACCTCGCCGACACCAAGATCAAGGTCGTGCTGGCCGCGCCCGAGGTCCCCGTCGGCCGCTACAGCAAGCAGATCCTCGACGCCCAGAAGATCGAGGTGAAGCCGGTCTCGCAGGAGCCCAACGTCCGCGCCGTGCTGAGCAAGGTCGAGCTGGGCGAGGCCGACGCCGGTCTCGTCTACAAGACCGACACCCTCAAGTCCGGTGACAAGGTCGCCGTCGTGGATATCCCGGACGCCGAGAACGCCGTGGCCTCGTACCCGGCCGCCACGCTCAAGGACTCCAAGAACACCGAGGCCGCGGCCGCGTTCGTGACCTGGCTGAGCACCCCCGAGGCCCAGAAGATCCTCCAGGACGCGGGCTTCCAGAAGCCGTAATCACCTGACGGGTCCGCTGACGGAGAGGGACCGCCCGGTCCGGGGGGACGGGCGGTCCCTCTCCATTTGCCCCCGCCGCACTACGCTGCACACGCCGCCCGGGCGTTCCGACGTCCCCGGCGGCGTCCCTACACCCCCGGCCAGGAACCCACATGAGCAGACTCCGTACCCGCCGCGCCCGGCCCCCCGTGGCTCTGGCGCTCCCCGCGCTGCTCGCCGTGGCGTTCCTGCTGATGCCGCTCGTGGGCATCCTCACCCGCACCCAGTGGCGCGATCTCGGCTCGCACCTCACCAGCCCCGGTGTGGTCGAGGCGCTCCGGCTCTCGCTGGTCGTGTCCCTGTGGGCACTCGGCTTCTCCCTCGTCCTCGGGGTGCCGCTCGCCTGGCTGCTGGCCCGGGTCGAGTTCAAGGGCAAGGCGCTGGTGCGCTCGCTGGTCCTGCTCCCCATGGTGCTGCCGCCCACGGTCGGCGGTGTGGCCCTGCTGCTCGGTTTCGGCCGGCGCGGGCTGCTCGGCCCCTGGCTGGAGGGCACCTTCGGCATCACGCTGCCCTTCCACACCTCCGGCGCGGTCGTCGCGGCCACCTTCGTCGCGATGCCCTTCCTCGTGATCAGCCTGGAGGGCGCGCTCGGCGGGCTCAAGCCGAGCTACGAGGAGACCGCCGCCTCCCTGGGTTCCACGCCGCTGCGCGTGTTCTTCACCGTGACGCTGCCGATGGTGGCCCCGGGCCTGGTCGCCGGAGCCGCGCTGACCTGGGCCCGGGCGCTCGGCGAGTTCGGCGCCACGATCACCTTCGCGGGCAACCTCCCGGGCACCACCCAGACCCTGCCGCTCCAGGTCTACCTGCTGCTCCAGGACCAGCCCGAAGCCGCCACCTCCGTGTCCCTGCTGCTCCTCGCGATCGCCATGGCCGTACTCATCGCCCTGCGCGGAAGGTGGACGGGAACGCCCCTCGCCGGCAAGGCCCCCGGTGCGTCCGTGGTCGCCGAGGAGGCCACCGGCCCGGCGCCCGTGGACTACGTACCGCCCGGAGGTCCGGTCTCCCCCGCCGCCCCGGCGGCCGCGGAGCAGGCGCGGCCCTCGGCCGGAACCGCCGCCGACGACGGGCACTGGCCGCTGCACGCCACCGTCACAGGGTTCAACGAGCTCACCCTCGACGCCGAACCCGGCACCACCATCGCCGTCGTCGGCGAGAACGGCGCCGGCAAGACCACCCTGCTGCGCGCCCTCCTCGGCCTGACCCCCCGCGCCCACGCCGAGCTCCGGCTCGGCGACGCCGACGTGACCGACCTGCCCCCGCACCGGCGCCAGGTCGCCTGGGTCCCCCAGGACGGGGCGCTGTTCCCGCACCTGAGCGCGCTCGCCAACACCTCGTACGGGCTGCGCGCCCGCCGGGTGCCCCGGGCCGCGGCCCGGGCCGAGGCCCAGGCCTGGCTGGACCGGCTCGGCGTCGGGCACCTCGCCCACCGCAAGCCCGCCCAGCTCTCCGGCGGGCAGGCCCAGCGGGTGGCGCTGGCCCGCGCGCTGGCGGCCCGGCCCCGGCTGCTGCTGCTCGACGAGCCGCTCGCCGCCCTGGACCAGACGACCCGCGCCCGTGTCCGGCACACCCTGCGCACCCATCTGGCCGGCTTCGGCGGGGTCTGCCTCATCGTCACGCACGACCCCGTCGAGGCGGTGTCCCTGGCCGACCGGGTCCTCGTACTCTCCGACGGGCGGACCCTGCAGGACGCTCCGCCCGCCGAGGTGACCCGGCACCCGCGCTCCCCGTGGGTGGCCCGGATGCTGGGGCGCAACGCCTGGCCCGGCACGGCCTCGGCCGACGGGCTGCGACTCGCCGCCGGAGGCCGCCTGGTGGTGGCCGAGGCGCTGCCCGAGGGGGCGCAGGCGCTCGCGATCATCGCCCCCGAGGCGGTGTCCGTGCACCGGGACCGCCCGGGCGGCAGCCCCCGTAACGTCTGGCCCGGAACCGTACGGGAGATCACCTCGGTCGGCAGCCGCCTGCGCGTGCTCGTCGGCTCGGACCAGGCGCCCGACCTCGTCGCGGAGATCACCCCCGAGGCCGCCGCCGAACTGGGAATCGTCGACGGCGCCGCGGTGTGGACCAGCGTGAAGGCGACCGAGGTCACCCTCGTACAGCTCTGAGGCACATGCGCTAGGCGCCCACGTAGGTCGCCAAGTGCTCGCCGGTGAGGGTGGCGCGGCCTTCGACCAGGTCGGTGGGGGTGCCCTCGAAGACGATCCGGCCGCCGTCGTGGCCGGCGCCGGGGCCGAGGTCGATGATCCAGTCGGCATGCGCCATGACCGCCTGGTGGTGTTCGACCACGATCACCGACTTGCCCGAGTCCACGAGGCGGTCGAGGAGCCCGAGGAGCTGCTCGACGTCGGCGAGGTGCAGGCCCGCGGTCGGCTCGTCGAGTACGTAGACCCCACCCTTGTCCGCCATGTGCGTGGCCAGCTTGAGCCGCTGCCGTTCGCCTCCGGAGAGCGTGGTGAGCGGCTGTCCGAGGCTGAGGTAGCCCAGACCGACGTCCGCGAGCCGCTCCAGGATCTTGTGCGCGGCCGGGGTGCGCGCCTCGCCGTCGGCGAAGAACTCCGCGGCTTCGGTGACCGGCATCGCGAGGACCTCGCTGATGTCGCGGCCGCCGAGGTGGTGTTCCAGGACCGAGGCGTGGAAGCGCTTGCCCTCGCACTCCTCGCAGACGGTGGAGACGCCGGCCATCATCGCCAGGTCGGTGTAGACGACCCCCGCGCCGTTGCAGCCGGGGCAGGCGCCCTCGGAGTTGGCGCTGAACAGGGCCGGCTTGACGCCGTTGGCCTTGGCGAAGGCCTTGCGGATCGGGTCGAGCAAGCCGGTGTACGTGGCCGGGTTGCTCCGCCGGGAACCCCGGATCGCGCCCTGGTCCACCGAGATCACGCCGTCGCTCGCGGGGATCGAGCCGTGGACGAGCGAGCTCTTGCCGGAGCCGGCGACGCCGGTGACCACGACGAGCACCCCGAGCGGTACGTCGACGTCGATGCCGCGCAGGTTGTGCGTCTTCGCGCCGCGGATCTCCAGCTTTCCGCTGGGCTCGCGCACCGTCTCCTTGAGGCTCGCGCGGTCGCCGAAGTGCCGGCCGGTGATGGTGTCGCCCGCCCGCAGCCCCTCGACGGTGCCCTCGAAGCAGATGGTGCCGCCGCCCTGGCCCGCGCCGGGGCCGAGGTCGACGACGTGGTCGGCGATCGCGATCGTCTCCGGCTTGTGCTCCACGACGAGCACCGTGTTGCCCTTGTCGCGCAGCCGCAGCAGGAGGCTGTTCATCTGCTGGATGTCGTGGGGGTGCAGGCCGACGGTGGGCTCGTCGAAGACGTAGGTGACGTCGGTGAGCGAGGAGCCGAGGTGGCGGATCATCTTGACGCGCTGGGCCTCGCCGCCCGACAGCGTGCCCGAGGGCCGGTCCAGGGAGAGGTAGCCCAGCCCGATCTCCACGAACGAGTCGAGGGTCTGGCGCAGTGTGGCGAGGAGCGGGGCCACCGAGGGCTCGTCGAGGTCACCGACCCATTTCGCCAGGTCGCTGATCTGCATCGCGCAGGCATCGGCGATGCTGATCTTCTTGATCTTCGAGGACCGGGCCCCCTCACTGAGCCGGGTCCCGTCGCAGTCGGGACAGACGCTGAAGGTGACGGCGCGCTTCACGAAGGCCCGGATGTGCGGCTGCAGCGCCTCGACGTCCTTGGACAGCATCGACTTCTGGAGCTTCGGGATGATGCCCTCGTAGGTGAGGTTGATCCCCTCGACCTTGATCTTGGTCGGCTCCTTGTGGAGCAGGTCGGCCAGCTCGCGCTTGGTGTACTTGCGGATCGGCTTGTCCATGTCGAAGAAACCGGAGCCGCTGAAGATGCGGCCGTACCAGCCCTCCATCGTGTAGCCGGGGATGGTGAGGGCGCCCTCGCTGAGCGACTTCGTGTCGTCGTACAGCGCGGTGAGGTCGATGTCGTTGACCGCGCCCCGGCCCTCGCAGCGCGGGCACATGCCGCCGGTGATGCTGAAGGTGCGCTTCTCCTTCACGGTCTGCCCGCCGCGCTCCAGGGTGACCGCGCCGGCCCCGCTGATCGAGGCCACGTTGAAGGAGAAGGCCTTGGGCGAGCCGATGTGCGGCTTTCCGAGCCGGCTGAAGAGGATGCGCAGCATCGCGTTCGCGTCGGTGGCCGTGCCCACCGTCGAGCGGGGGTCCGAGCCCATCCGCTGCTGGTCGACGGTGATCACCGTGGTCAGCCCGTCGAGCACGTCCACCTCGGGCCGTGCCAGGGTCGGCATGAAGCCCTGGAGGAAGGCGCTGTAGGTCTCGTTGATCAGCCGCTGCGACTCGGCGGCGATGGTGTCGAAGACCAGGGAGCTCTTGCCCGAGCCGGACACACCGGTGAAGACCGTGAGCCGGCGCTTGGGGATCTCGACGCTGACGTCCTTGAGGTTGTTCACGCGCGCGCCGTGTACGCGGATCAGGTCGTGGACGTCGGCGGCGTGCGGCTCGGGTGACTGCGCGCCCGTCCTCGTGACCTTGCTCATCGTGTCTCCATACTGTTGGGCCGGCGCCGCTCGGTCTGGCCGGCGCCGCCTGCGCGGTCGCGGCAACGCTCCCCTGTCTACCCGATCGGCGGTGTCGTCCGGGGGCGGCGCCCGGTAAGAGGGGCGGTGGATCTCAGCGCTTGCGCGGCTGGTGGAACCGGAGCATGTTGCCGGCCGGGTCGCGGAAGGCGCAGTCCCGGACACCGTACGGCTGGTCGATCGGCTCCTGGAGCACCTCGCCGCCGGCGGCGCGGATGCGTTCGAAGGTGGCGTCGCAGTCGTCGGTGCTGAAGATGACACCGCGCAGCAGGCCCTTGGCCAGCAGTTCCGTCATGGCCTCACGGTCGGCGGGCGAGGCGTTCGGGTTCGCGACGGGCGGTTCGAGGACGATGTCCACATCGGGCTGCGCGGGCGACCCGAGGGTCACCCAGCGCATCCCCTCGAAGCCGACGTCGCCGCGGACCTCGAGACCGAGGACGTCCCGGTAGAAGGGGATCGCCGTGTCGTGGTCATCGACGGCGATGAAGCACTGCGAAAGGTTGATGTCCATGACTTTCACGCTACGGGCGGACGGGCGACCGGCGCTTCTCCGTTCCTGACCGGTTCCCCGGTCCGCCGGTCGGCGGGGTCCGCGGGTTGCCGGGTCCGCCGGTTGCCGGGTCCGCCGGTTGGGCGGTTCGCCGGTTGGCGGGGGCACCGGCCCGCCGGGGTCACCGCTCCGCCGGTTGGACGGTTGCCGGGGGCGCTGCTTGGCCGGTCCGCCGGTCGGCGGGGTCACCGGTTGCCGGGGCACCGCTCCGCCCGTTGGACGGTTGGCGGGGGCGCCGGTCCGCCGGTCCGCCGGTCCACCGGTTGGCCGGTTGGCCGGTTGGCCGGTCCATCGGTTGGCCGGTCCACCGGTTGGCGGGTTCGCCGCTTGGCCAGTTCGCCGGTTGCCGGGGTCACCGCTCCGCCGGTTGGACGGTTGGCGGGGGCGCCGCTTGGCCGGTCCGCCGGTCGGAGGGGTCACCGGTTGCCGGGGCACCGCTCCGCCCGTTGGACGGTTGGCGGGGGCGCCGCTTGGCCGGTCCGCCGGTCGGAGGGGTCACCGGTTGCCGGGGCACCGCTCCGCCCGTTGGACGGTTGGCGGGGGCGCCGCTTGGCCGGTCCGCCGGTTGGCCGGGTCAACGGCCGGCGGCAGGCAGTACGGAGAGCCAGTCGCCCGCGGCGAAGGCGTCGGCGCCGATCACCGTGCGGCCGGTGCGCGGGGCCGCCACGGTGAGCACGCCCTCCGTGCGGCCGGCCGCGAAGCGGGGGGCGCCGACGGTGAGGACCACGGCCCGCTTGCCGGTGGCCCGGCGGAACTCCGCAAGGAGGCGCATGCGCAGGGCGGCCTCCTTGCGGTCGACGGCCTGCGGCGCGTACGGCTCTACGACGGCCAGCGCACCCGTGCCCGGCTCCCGGGCGGCCGTCGCGAGGGCCGCGCGCAGGGCCGTGATCCGCTCCAGCCCGCCGCCGGCGAGGGTGGGGCGCGTGGAGCCGAGCGGCAGGAACCGTACGCCCCGGTGCACGAAGGCCGGGCGGCCGGTGCCGGTCAGCGCGAAGTCGACGGCCCCGGTCCGGGCGGAGGCCGCGGCCGGCCGGGCACCGGCGGGGGCGACCGCGAACCGCCAGGGCCGGGAGTCCACCCGGGCCGCCGTGGCCACGATCGGATCAGGGCCGCCGGCCGTACGGACCACCCCGGTCGGCGGCGTCCGCGCCGCCAGGGTGTCCAGCAGCAGCCGCGGGGCGACGTGCTTGCCCGGAGCCTCGGGGGCAGCTCCGGCGGGGGCCATGGCGGCAGCTCCGGCGGGGGGCTTCGCGCTGGCCTCGCCCAGGACTCTGACCACACCTCCGGCGGAGGCCTTGCTGCTGGCTCCCCCCGGGGCTTTGGCAGGGGCCTTGATGCTGACTTCCCCCGAGGCCTTGGCCGCGGCTCCGACGGAGACCTTGACGGCAGCTCCAGCGGAGGGCTTCGCACTGGCTTCCCCCAGGACTCTGACCACGCCTCCGGCGGAGGCCTTGCCACTGGCTTCGCCCGAGGGTTTGGCCGGGGCCTTAGCGGGGGCCTTGACGCTGGCCTCACCCGAGGCCTTGGCGGCAGCTCCAGCGGAGGGATCCGCGCTGGCCTCACCCAGGACTTTGACCACACCTCCGGCGGAGACCTTGCCGCTAGCTTCGCCCGAGGCCTTGACCGCGCCTCCGGCGAGGGCCTTGACGCTGGCCTCACCCGAGGCCTTGGCCACGCCTCCGGCGGAGAGCTTGACGGCAGCTCCAGCGGGAGGCTTCGCGCTGGCTTCGCCCAGGGCTTTGGCCACGCCTCCGGCGGAGAGCTTGACGGCAGCTCCAGTGGGAGGCCTCGCGCTGGCTTCGCCCAGGGCTTTGGCCACGCCTTCGGCGGGGGCCTTGGCGCCGGCTTCGCCGGGGGGCTTGGTTTCGGCTTCGGCTCGGGGCTTGGTGCGGGTGGCCGCGGGGGCGGCGGCCGCGAGGCGGGTCACGGCGAACGGGCGCTCCGCCATCGCCGGGAGCGGCAGGTCGATCTGGCGCCAGCCGGTCCAGTCGACGGCGGGGCCGCGCAGGGTGACGGCGGCCCCCTCTCCGTCGGCGAGTTCCACCGCGGGCCGGGCCCCGGAGGCGTCGCCGTGCACCCAGAGGGAGAGCGAGCGGGCCAGGTCGGGGACCCGGAGGGGACGGGGCGGGGTCGCGGCGGCGGTCCCGCCCCCGGCGGGCGGTGCGAGGGCGAGCCCCCGGCCCGGGCGGCCCTCCCCGGGCGCGGCTCCGGAACCGGTCCAGCGGGCGGCGTCCTCCAGATCCGCGAGCGGCACGTCCGACAGGCCCACCCCCAGGGCCAGCCGGGCCGGAGCCAGGGAGGCGCCGGAGGTTCGTGAGGCTGCCGAGGTGGCCGCCCGGCCCGATGCATCTAACGTGCCCGATGGACCTGACATGCGCGACGTGCCTGACATCCGCGACGTGCCCGACGTGCCTGACGTGCCTGACGTGCCCGACGTACCCGACGTACCCGACGTACCCGACGTGCCCGACGTACCCGACGTGCCTGCGGCAGCCGGGGCCCCGCGCAGCGTCGCGCGCAACTCACCCGTCGCGTTCGGGACTCGGGCGGTCACCGTGAAGCCGCCGCGACCGTCCTCGGCCACCGTCCACCGGGATCGGTCGAAGTCGAGCTCCACGTCGCTCGGTTCGACCACGGCGGCAGCGCCCTGCGCGTCGTACCCGGTCAGGACGAAGCGCGCGGTCTCCCCTTCCTCCGCGAGTCCGATCCGCTCCGGCACCGCCCGGAGCCGGGTCAGCGCCCCGAGCACGTCGAGGTGGAGCGCCCCGCTCGCCGCTCCGAGGGCTGCCCGCACCTCCACCGGACCGGGGCCCGACGCGCGCAGGGCCCCGCTGGAATCGATCCGGCCCCGGCCCTCCGGGAGGGACCACCCCGGAGCCGCCGCCTGCGCGGGCACCGGGCCGAGGAGCGCGTCGTAGGGGGTGGCCCTGAGGGTCCGGGTCAGCCCGGGGAAGGAGCGCGCCGCACCGCCGACTGGCTCGATCCGGTAGCCCGCGGCGCGGCCGGTCCCGGCCGGGGCGGTCAGGACCAGACCGTTGGGGACCGGGCGTCGGTGGCCGTCGGACGGGGAGTTCTCCACGGCCAGGGCCGACTCCCCGGTCAGCGCCGCGAGCAGGGTCGAGGAGCCCCCGCCGTCCAAATTGAGGGCCTCGTGGGCGCCGAGACGGTGCATCAGCCGGCCGAGCGCCGTCAGGGTCATGCCTCCACTGTCGCGCTGGCGGCCGTCGACGGTGACCAGGCGGGCCCGGCTGCCGTCGCGGGAGAAGCCGATGGCGGTGCGCGGCGCGGCCGCGTTGTTCGGTTTGCCGTCGTGGTTCCGCGGTACCCCGGCCACCACGAGCGCCTCCCGGCCGCCGACCGCGCTCGCCGGGAGCCGCCCGCCCCCGACCGCCACCGGCCGGGCCGCCACGGCGACCGCGTCCCCGGGGCGCAGGGCGGCGAGTTCGGGCGCCGCCGTGCCCGCCGCGACCAGCAGGGTGGTTCCGGGTGCGGGACGCTCCCGGCGCGCGGGCCCGCGTACGGCCGCGTGCACGGCCGCGACCCGTCCGTCCCGCAGCTCCACCGCCGGCCCGGACACGGGGAGTCCGTCCGCCGGCCAGTCGGAGGTGTAGGCGGCGAAGCCCTCGGCGGGCGGGCGCGCGGTGTTGAAACCGGCGAGCGGGCGGACCGCGCCACCGGGCAGGGTGACGCTCCCGTCGAGGGCCAGGCGGAGCACCCGGCCCGGTCCGTCGGCGCCGAATCCGACGGCCTGTCCGGCGCCGGGCGAGGCCGCGTGCAGCAGCCGTCCGGCGCCGATGCCGGGGCCGAGCGGGGCGCCCGTACCCCGGATGTCGAAGAAGTCACCGTTCACGGCGGCGACCACGCGGCGGCCCGGCCCGGCGGGATGCCGGGCGGCGGAGTCGGAGACGGTGGCGAGCCCCCGGCCGCCGAGGTACTCCGCACGCACACCGGAGCCCGCGCCCGTACTCCCACCAGTACCCGTCCCCATACCCGTACCCGTACCCGTACCCGCCAACTGCACGTCGAGTTCGTCGATGCGCAGCCACCGGTCGGCCTCGAGCCGGTCGTACGACTCCAGCCGCACCCCGGGGGCGATCTGCCGGGTGGTACGGGCCGTCTCGATCCCCTCGCCCTTGCCGCTCCCGGAGGCGTGGGCCTCCGGGGCCGCCGGGGCCACGAGCAGCACGGTGAGCAAGGCCGGCAGCACGACGGGCAACAGCGGGCGCAGGGGGGACATCCAGGCAGCATCGACCAGCCCCGTGCATATGAGTACATGACCACAGCGCGAGTCCGGTGACTGTCAGCCATTCGCCCGTACCGGCGCCTCGACCGGATCCAGCCGGATCCGGCCGGCTTCGACCGGAGCCGACGACCCGATCCGACCGGCTCCGACCGACCCCGGGAATCCGTCCGGGGGCGAGCCAAGTCGTCCAAAGGTGCGGTCTGAAATCTTGGCCCCGCCACATCTTCGACCGTGACCACATGGCGGCGGGCCGGCGGTCCTTCTCCGCATGTCACCTGTTCCGGGGGTACGACTTCATGTCTTTCAGCGCGACCGGCTCACCGCAGCCCGTCGACGAGCCGTTGCCGGAGTTCGCCCCGGAGCCCCTCGCTCTGCTGCGCCCGCCCGGGGGGCTCGCGACGGCCACGACCGTCCTGCTCGCACTCTCCGGCCTGTACGCCCTGCTCCTGACCGGAACCGGCCTGTACCTCGGCGCGGCCCTGCGGGACGGGAGCTACCCGGATGCGGGAACCGAGGACGGCGGCACCCTGCCGGACACCTTGATGGCCCTGGCGGGTCTGCTGGAAATTCCCCTGCTGATCGTCACCGCGGCCCTGTTCGTCACCTGGTTCCACCGCGTCCACCACAACGCCCTGATCCTCGGCCGGCACGCGGTCACCCGGTCCGCCGCCTGGGCCATCGGCGGCTGGTTCGTGCCCTTCGCC
The DNA here is from genome assembly GCF_057834385.1 of Streptomyces sp. GL_141. NCBI lineage: Bacteria > Bacillati > Actinomycetota > Actinomycetes > Kitasatosporales > Streptomycetaceae > Streptomyces > Streptomyces sp. GL_141. The sequence continues at coordinate 7,866,505 of NZ_CM174402.1, read as the reverse complement.
TTCCTCCGCATCCCCTACAAGATGGCGAAGGAGATATGGGCCGCCAGCCTGCTGCGCGGGCCGGACGGAGCCGGCCGTCCCGTATCGACGGCCCCCATCACCACGTGGTGGCTGGTGTGGATCACGGCACTGTTCGCCAACCGCGTCTTCGACCTCCTCCACGACCGTGCCGACGACGCGGACGGGCTCGCGACCGCGGCCACCGCAGCCGCCGGGTACGGGGTGGTACTACTCGCGGCCTCCGTCCTCGCGATCCGCTTCGTGCGCGGGCTGACGGCGATGCAGATCGCCAAGGGCGCGCAGGGCCCGTACGCGGCCGAGTAGCCCGCGAAACCCATCCTTCGCGGCTCCCCCTCCGCGCCACCCTCCCCCGGCGGGCCCGCGCGCCTACCCGGCGCCGGGCTCCCGTGGCGGGAGGCCGGGATCCGGGAGGCCGGGATCCGGGAGGCCGGGATCCGGGAGGCCGGGATCCGGGACGCCGACTTCGACGAGGGCGGGAGAGCGGACGGCGAACTCGCACCACACGCACTTCCCGCCGCCCCGCGGCTCCACGCCCCAGGCATCCGCGAGCCGGTCCACCAGCATCAGGCCGCGCCCCGACACCGCCCAGTCGTCGGCCTCCCGGCGGCGCGGCAGCGCGCTGCTGGTGTCCTCCACCTCGATCCGGATCCGGCCCTCCGGCGTCAGCCGCATGCTGACCCCGCCGACGCCGTCCGTGTGGACCAGCGCGTTGGTCATCAGCTCGTCCGCCGCCAGCTCGATCTCGTCGGCCTTGTCCCACGCGCCCCACGCCGCCGCGGCGGCCCGGATCAGGTGGCGGGCCATCGCCGGGGCGTCCGGGTCCCCGGGGACGAGGCGGTGGCGCAGCGGGCCGCCGCCGCGCGGGAGCGGGGTGCCGCGCCGGCGCAGCAGGAGCAGGGCCATGTCGTCCCCGCCGCCCGAGTCCCCGACCAGGTCGCACAGCACGTCGGCGAGTTCCTCCACGTCCGCCGGCCCGTCCCGGACCGCGTCCATGAGCTCGCGCACACCGGTGTCGGGATCGCCGCCGGGGCGTTCGGTCAGACCGTCCGTGCACAGCAGCAGGGTGTCCCCGGGATGCAGTTCGAGGCTGGTCACGGGGTATCCCGTACCGGTGGCGCCGGAAACACCCGCGCCTCCGGCGCCGCCCGCACCGGACGCATCCTTCTCACGCTCCGGCAGGCCCAGCGGCAGCCCGCCCGCCACCTGCACCCGGTGGCAACTGCCGTCGCCGCGCCGCACCACGGGGTCGAGGTGCCCGGCACGGACCAGCTGGGCCATGCCGCTGGTGAGGTCGATGTCGGCGTACGTGCACGTGGCGAAGCGTTCCGTCTCCAGGTCCCGCAGGAAGGCCGAGGCCCTCGCCATGGCCGCGCCGGGCGTGTGGCCCTCGGCGATGTACGCGCGCAGCGCGATGCGCAGCTGGCCCATGACGGCGGCGGCGTCCGTGTCGTGGCCCTCCACGTCGCCGATCATCACGCCGACCCGGCCCTCGCCGAGCGGGACCACGTCGTACCAGTCGCCGCCGATGTCCCGCCCCATCCGGGCGGCCCGGTACCGCACGGCGATCAGCGCACCCGCCACCTCCGGGATCCTGCGCGGCAGCATGGCCTTCTGGAGGCCTTCGGCGAGGTCGTGCTCCTGCTCGAAGAGGATGGCCCGCTGGAGGCTCTGCGCGATGCCGCTGCCGAGCGCCATCAGCACGTTGCGCTCCTCGGCGTCGAAGTCGCCGTCCCGCGTGTAGAGCAGCCCGAGCGCGCCGACGGGCCGGCCCTGGGCGATCAACGGCAGGTAGACCCCGCTGCGGACGGCCAGCGGCTCGATGTACGGCCACAGGTCCGGGTAGCGGCGCTGGAACTCCTCGCGGGAGCCCAGGTACACCGGCAGCAGGGTCCGTACCGCCTCGCTCATCGGCAGGGGCGCGTCGATCCGCGTGTACTCGGTCTCCGGTACGTACGCCCCGAGCTGCCCCTCCGCGACCAGGTGGATCCGGCCGCCGTCGACCACGCCGAGCATGACGCTGACCGCGCCGAGGTGCCCGAGGGCCTCGGGGTCCTTGAGGACGTCGGTGACGTCGTTGACGGTGCGGGCGTGCGCCAGGATCGCCGTGGTCCGCTCGATGACCCCGGTCATCCGGCGCCGGCCCTCGTCGCGCTCGCCGGCCGCGCCGGGCTCGCCCGGGTCGTGGACGGCATCGCGGAGGATCCCGATGATCCGGTACGGACGTCCGTGCGGGTCCCGCAGGATGCGGCCCTGGACATGGGTCCAGCCCGGGGCTCCCTCCCGGTCGCGGCTGCGCACGTAGGCCCCGTAGTGGGTGCGTCCGGTCGTCAGCGCCTGCTCGACGCGCGCGTCGAGGCGGGCCTCCTCGCCGGGCGCCAGGCGGGCCCGCAGTCCGGCGGGCGTGCCCGTGAACTCCCCGGGGCGCAGGTCGAGGACCTCGAGGGCGGTGGTGTCCAGGAACATCTGCCCGCTGTCGAGGTCCCAGTCGAAGGTGCCCATGTGGTTGAGCGCGAGGCTCGTGTCCGTCCGGGCAGGCCACTCGACCTGGGGGGTCACTCCCCTTTCGGCCACACCCTCAGGGTCTCACCCTTCGACGGTCCGCGCCGGTCCGCGATGGTCTGCGACGGCTTGCGGGAGCCTGCCGGGACGGTACGGGAAGGGGCGCGGGTTCGCGGTGGGCGAAGGAACGCGACGGCGTGGCGAACGGTCCCTGCCCCCGTTGTGCGCTAGCGACACCCCTGGGCATCGGTTGGCGGGACGAAAAAGGACCAAAGTCCCGGCCTGTCGCGACTTTCGCCGAATAGGTGACTTGTACGATTTCGCGAAGATCGATCCGTTCGTGATCATCTTTACTGGCGTCAGGAACCCCCGGGAACGGGGGCGTTGACGCCCACGGCTGTGTGGGGTGTGGCTTGTCGCAAGTGCCGAAGACGACCGGAGAACCGGCCGGCATACCGAGGGGAGGAGTGGAGGAAGGGACGGAGAGGGCACAGGAAGAAGCCCGAACCCCCGGACAGATATTCACCCCGCGCACCGGTTCGGCCCGCTCCGCCGCCGACACCTCGGATGACGCGACCTCCGGCCATGACTCGCCCTCCGGCTCCGGGTCGGCCTTCGACTCCGGCTCGACCTCCGGCTCCGGGTCGACCTCCGGCTCCGGGTCGGCCTCCGGCTCTGGCTCGGCCTTCGGTTCAGGCTCGGCCTTCGAGCCTGGTCCCGCCTCCGGCCCTGGCCCTGCCTCCGGCTCCGGCTCGGGCTCGGGTCCGACCTCCGGCCCTGGCCCTGCCTCCGGCTCCGGCTCCCGTACCGGGCGCGGGAGTCTGGTCGTGCGGCCGTACCGGGATCCGCTCGTCCTCGGCCCCCTGTTCCGTGACGAGGGACCGGCCGGCTCCCGCACCGCGACCGCCGCGGGCCCGAACGCCGCCCACGGCCCGGCCGCACCTGGCGGCCCGCGCGGCCCCCGCGGCCCCCGCCGGTCCGGCACCGCACCGGCGGACCCGGACACCCTTCGGCAGGCCTCCGTCCGCGCGGCCATACCCCGGCCCGCACCTCCGGCCACGGCCACGGCGGCGGCCCCGGCCCACCCCCGGACCCTGCCCGCCGTGCTCGACCCCGAGCTCACCGAACACCCCGCGCGGGCCTGTTCCGGCTGGTGGGCCGTGCTCACCGCCGCGCTCGCGACGGGCGGCGCCGCCGCCCTCGCCCGGTTCGAGGAGCTCCGCCCCTCCGCCTCCCCCTCCCCCGCCGAGGCCTGGCCCCTGGCCGTCGTCGCGTGCTGCGCGCTCCTCACACTCGCCGCGCTCGGCGGACTGCGGCGCGGCCGCGCCGGCCAGGCCTGGTCGCTGACCCTCTTCGGCCGCTACCGCGGCACGATCCGGCGCACCGGCCTCATCTGGTCCAACCCCCTGCCCCGCCACACCCGCGTCGACGTCCGGCTGCGCCACTGGCGCAGCGAGCCGCTCTGCGTCGTCGACTCCGAGGGCACCGCACTGCGGTCCGTCGTCCTCGTCGTATGGCGGGTCAGGGACACCGCCCGCGCGCTGCTGGCGGTCGACGACCACATCGCGTACCTGCGCGGGCAGGTGGAGTCCACGACCGCCCGGGTGCTGTCCCGGATGCCCGCGGACTCCTTCGGCCCGGAACCGGACGGACCGGAAACCCTGCGCGACACCGAGGCCGTCGGCGACGAGCTGACCCGGCTGCTCGCCGCCGAGTGCAAGGCCGTCGGCGTCGAAGTCTTCTCCGCCCGGCCGCTGCACGTCGAGTACGCCCCCGAGGTCGCCGCCGCGATGCAGCGCCGCCGGGTCGCCTCGATCGACGCCCGGCACCGGGACTCCGTCCTCACCTCCGTGCTCGACGCCGTCGACGACACCGTTCACCGGATGTCGGACCGCGGGCTCGTGAGCCTAGACGACTACGAACGCAAGGCCCTGGTCAAGGACTTGACCGTGGCCTTCTACACGGCGCGCGGCCCTGCCGCCGACGCGCGTTGACAACACCCCTGATGGATAAGGAATCTTGTATGCGCACGCCCGAGTTCACCGAAGAAATACCCGACAGCTGTGACTGCACCGGCTGCGCGCGCGGCACGACGGCCATGACGGCCGCCGCGACCCGCCGCCGTCGCTGCACCCTGCGCGGCGCCGTGGTCGCGGCCGTCGGCGCCACGCTGCTGATGGGCACCGGAGTGGGCGCCGCGTCCGCCGAGCCGGCCCCCGCGCACGCGGGCTGGGACGGTTCGAAGTACTGGTACAAGGACGCGACCGGCTGGTGGCGCTGGACGCAGCACTACAGCAAGTACGTGGCGAACAGCGGCGGTTCCTCCGCCGCCTCTTCCGCCTCTTCCTCGTCTGCCTCCTCCGCCTCCGTACGCACCTCCGAGCCGACCTTCCGCGGCCGCGCGGGCTGGGACGCGACGGACCGCGTGTACTGGTACAAGGACGCCACCGGCTGGTGGCGCTGGACCCAGCACAAGGACAAGTACGAGCGCTTCGCCGGCGGCTCCGGCTCCGGCTCCGGCTCGTCCGGTTCCTCGGGCTCTTCAGGCCCCTCGGGCTCCTCGGGCTCCTCCGGAACGCCGATCCGCCAGGGCACGGAGGGCGCCATCTCCTTCGCCAACAGCCACATCGGCGACCCGTACGTCTGGGGTGGCAACGGCCCCCGCGGCTGGGACTGCTCGGGCCTGGTCCAGGCCGCGTACCGCTCGGCGGGCATCACCCTCCCCCGCGTGGCCTCCGATCAGTACCGGGCCACCACCCCGATCTCCCGCTCCGAACTGCGCCGCGGAGACCTGGTGTTCTGGACCTCGAACGGCAGCGCCTCGGGCATCCACCACGTCGCCATCTACCTCGGCGACGGCAAGTACATCGAGGCCCCCCGCCCGGGCAAGCAGGTCCGCGTCTCCAACTTCAGCGCGTACAACCCGAACATGTACGGCCGCGTCCGCTAAGAGGCGCCTCCGTACTGTAGGTTCCGAATAGAGATGTCGTTGTCCGAGTGACTTGTCATTGACTTGTCGTCCGACCCGCTCGGCTGAGTCTCCACCCGGTTCGGTGCCCCAGCGTCATGCTGGGGCACTCTGGTCCAGTCCTTCGGTTGGTTTGCCCGCCTTTCCGCCCAGGCTAGCGCTGGTGGGGGCCAGTGTCCTGGTGTCGAAGACATCGGACACGAAGGGGCGGCCATGGGGACTGGTGCAGGCGTCGAGGACGCGACAGATAGCCGGACAGTCCAAGCCACGTATCGGCGGAGCAACGGACGGCTGGCGGAGGCCGAGCTCGACCGGATCTCGGTGGACGAGATCGCCGGCGGACTCCCCGTACGCGAGTTCCGTTGGTACCGGGGCCGGAAGCACTATTCGGGCTGGTACCACGCATCGACAACGGGCCGGATGGTGGCCTACGAGAGCCGGTTGGAACTCGCCCGCATCCTGATCGCCGACTTCTCCAATGACGTCACGGAGATCGCGGCCCAACCCTTCCAACTGGTCGGCTCGGACGGTACGCGCATCCGTCGCCACGTTCCCGATCTGTTCCTCGTCCATGCCGACGGTCTGGTGACTGTCGTGGACGTCAAAGCCCCCTCTCGCATGAAGGATCCCAAGGTGATCGCACAGTTCGACTGGACACGCCAGGTGTGTTCACGTCGCGGCTGGGTCTATGAGACCTGGTCGGGAGCCGTGCCTGCCGTCGTGGAGAACGTGCGCTTCCTGGCCGGCTACCGGCGCCGCGACCTGGTGGAGACCTCGCTCATTGCGCGAGTTCTGGAGGTCGCCGTGGACCAGCCGACGATCGGCGGCGCGGAGGCCACGCTGGCCGGACAGCCGCGCGAGATCGTCCGTCCGGTCATCCTGCACTTGCTCTGGTCCGGCAAGCTCGTCACCGACCTGCGTGCTCCACTGAACCGTGCGAGCCGAATCCGGGTAGCGGCATGAACGCCTACGCAATGACACTCTTCCCGGGGGCCCGGCTCTTCTTCGGCGGTGACGTCGTCGAGGTCGTGGACATCGAGGGCTTGCACGCGACGATCCGCAACGAACGGACCGGCGAGTACAGCTCCGTTCCATTCGGGCGGCTGGCCGCTGGAGCCCGGTCGATCGGTGATCCTGCACCGGCCGCCGCGGACGGGGTTGGCATGCTGCTGGCTGGCTTGTCGGCCTACCAGCGTCAGCGGCTGGAGAAACGGGCGGGGCACGTCCGTGAGGTGCTCAGCGGCTACCGGTCAGGGCACCCAGGCCGTGCTCTGCCGGCTGAGCCCAGGCCCGCCTACGGTCCCGATCTTCCGCTGAAGGACCGGACTGCGGCCAAGGCGGCTGAGCTAGGTGTTTCGGCTCGCACGCTTGAGCGGTGGTTGACCGCCTACCGGGAAAGCGGCGAGGCCGGTCTCGTCGATGCCCGCGCGGGGAGGACCTCAAGCGTCGATCCCCGGTGGGAGGAAGCGGTGCGCCGGGTGATGGCGGAGTCGGTGACCGACTCGACCCCGACGAGGTCGGCCCTGCTGCTGCGGGCCGAGGAACGCCTGAACGGCGAGTATGGCAAGGGGAGTGTTCCGGTCCCGTCCCGGAGCACGGCCTACGCCCGGCTCGCCTGGCTGGCCAAGGGCACGAACGCGGTCTCCGGCAGTGCCAAGGCCCGCCGCTCGATCGCGGAGAGGCCGCAGGGCACTTACGGGCGGCTGCGGGCCACCCGGCCCGGTGAGTACGTCGTGCTCGACACCCAGGACCTGGACATCTACGCCATGGAGCCGGTGACCTGCCGCTGGGTTCCGCTTCAGCTCACCGTCACCCAGGACCTGTTCTCACGCTGCATCGTCGGCCTGCGGGTGACGGCCTGTTCCACCAAGGCGATGGACGTCGCTGGCGTGCTGTTCGAGGCGGTCTGCCCTCCGCTGGAGGACACGGTCCGGCCCGCGCTGGCCCCCTACCACGGACTGTGGGACGAAGTGGTGTTCAGCGAGGACAGACTCGTGCCGGGCGGCGGGTTGTGTCCGCCGGAGACGCTGGTCATCGACCATGGGCGAGCGTTCATGTCCGCGCACGTGATCGGCGTCTGCACCCGGCTGGGGATGTCCATTCAGCCCGCCCAGCCGAAGAAGCCCACGGATAAGCCGACCGTCGAACGCTTCTTCCGCACCTTGCGGGAGGGGCTGATCCAGCACCTTCCCGCCTACAAGGGGCCCGACGTCCACAGCCGCGGCCAGGCGGTCGAGGACGCCGCGTTCTTCTTCATCCACGAGGTGGAGGAGATCATCCGCGAGTGGATCACGGAGGTCTACCATCGTCGTGAGCACGACGGGCTGGTCATCCCGCAGTGGCCGAAGCTGTCGCTGTCCCCGCTGGAGATGCTGCGCATCGGTCTGGCCCGCGCCGGACGGCTCCGCATGCCGGCCTCTCCGGACTTGGCTTTCCAGTTCCTCGCGATCAAGCCGCGCACCGTCCAGCACTACGGGGTCGAGGTCGATGGCCTGCGTTACAACGGGCCCGCGCTGGACGGCTACCGCAATGCGCCCAGCCCCTATCCCGGCCTCGGACGGCAGTGGCCGATCCACGTCAACCCCGACGACGTGCGGTTCGTCTACTTCCAGGACCCGGCCGACGACTCCTGGCATCCGCTGCTCTGGGAACACGCCCCTGCGCTGAAGATGGCCTTCAGCGGGGAGGCCGCCGCCTATGCCCGCCGTCTGGCCGCACGCGAGGGCCGGCACATCGACGCCTCGCAGGCGCTCGTGGATCTTCTTGCCCGCTGGGACCAGGGCATGGTCACCGACCGGCGCGAACGCCGCATGTCGGTGCGGCTGTCGGCAGAACGTGTCGCTCTGTCCCTGCCGGTGCTGCCCGAACAGTCCGGCCCCCTGACGCCTCCGGAACTGAAGTTGGTGCCCGAGCTGCCGGCCGGAGACAGCGACGAGGAAGACGAACTGTTCGATGCGCCCGAGGGCGACGACTTCTACGCCGACGCCTTCGAGGTGATCGAGTGAGGCAGCCCAACCTGTTCAGCCTCTCCCGCAAGGAGGGTTGGCGCCGCTTCGCCGACGCCCCGCCACGGCAGCGGCCCGAGACACTGAGCCGGGCCCAACTGGCTGCGCTGGGCGAGGCGGCAGCCGAGGACTACAACGACTCGCGGCACGACTGGCACGCGAACTTCGGCATCGTACAGACGCCGCAGCTCGCGGGCATCCACGACGAACTCGAACAAATCGTGGCCAGCAACCGGCAAGACGGCGACCGCATCCGCTCTGCCGCCGTCATCGACGCGCTGCCGGGCCTGGGCAAGACCACCATCGCCAACCTGTTCGGCCGCGACTTCGACCGCCAGCAGATGCGCCGTCTGTCCACGGTCACCGAGGCCGGACACGAACGCATCCCCGTCTTCCGCGTCGGTCTGACCTCCAACACCACCCTACGAACGCTGAACCGGATGATCTGCGAGTACTACGGCCACCCTGCCACCGACCGGGCGAACGCCGCCGCCCTGGCCAGTCACGCCCTGGACTGCGTCCTGTCCTGCGAGACCCAGCTCGGCATCATCGACGACATCCACTTCATCGACCTGGACCGCCGCGACGGCCTGGCCGTGTCCAACCACCTCAAGTGGCTCGCCAACGAACTGCCGGTCACCTTCATCTATGTCGGTGTCGGCCTGGCCGAGCGGCGGTTCTTCGCCGACGGCCTGACCGGCAAGAACGTGGCCCTGGCCCAGACCGCACGACGTTGGACCCGCCTGGGCGTCGATCCGTTCCGTCTCGACACCGACCACGGGCGACGCCACTGGAAGAGCCTCATCAAGTCAACCGAACGCCAGCTCGTCCTCGCCGAGCACCGGCCTGGAATGCTGCTGCGCAACGCCGACTACCTTTTCGAACGCACCAGCGGCCACATCGGGTCGTACTTCACGCTGCTCATGCGCGGCTGCTACCGCGCGATCCGCACCGGCACGGAAGCCATCACCCGCGAAGTGCTGGACGGCATCCGGCTCGATGAGGCATCCGAGCAGGCACGCAAGCAGCTGGCCGCCACCATCGCCCACGCGAAGATCACCTCCGCGCTCGGTGATGCCTCGTGACCGAGACACGGGTGCTGCCCCTGCGGATGCCGATCCTGGACGGCGAGAGCCTGGACAGCTGGCTGGAAGCGCTGGGCCGCCGCAACGGCCTGACGTTCTCCGCGTTTCTGCGCGTCCTGGGCCTGCCCCGGCGCTACCTCACCCGCCTGCTGGTCAGCGACCTGCCCGTCTCGGTGCTGCGCGAGCTGGAGGTCCGCACCGGTCTTCCGGCCGGCCATCTCGATCGGGCGGTGATCGGCAGTGGCTTTCCCTTCGGCCCCCGGCGGCAGCGGCGATGCCGGTTCTGTCCCCAGTGCCTCGCCGAACGGGAGGGACGATGGCTGCTGAAGTGGTGGCTGCCCTGGACTTTCGCCTGCACCGTCCACGAGGCCCTGCTGCACGACACCTGTCCTGGCTGCGGCGAAGGAGTACGCGTCAGGCTGCCGGGCCACACCCTCCGGTTCCCGGCGGGAACCTGCACCCTCGGATCCCGGCTCGCGTCGGTCTGCGGCACCGACCTGACCAGCGCCGAGCTTCTGCCGTTGGGCTCCGATCATCCGTTGCTCGCCGCCCAGCGCCGCGTCGACATCCTGCTCGCCGCCCCGTCCACGGCCCACACGGTGCTGGCCGACCTGAACCAGTGCACGTCATGGCTGATGCACACGATCGACGACAACGACATCCAGGCGATGGGCCTGGTGATCCGAGAACGTTGGCACCGCCGGCCGCTGGCCACACGGACTCCCGCCGACCGGGTCAAGCCGCTCGGCGCCGCCGTGAGCGGTGTCATCGCCCACGCGGCTCTGCCCTTCCTCGACACATCCGACGACGCCTTCGCCGCCCACGCTATCCACGGCCTGCGATCCCGGCGTGACACCCCGAACAAGGTGATCCCCCGGGGCATGACCGCGGAGCAGTGGTCCCAGCTCTCACCTGGCACACAGCGCCTGTTCCTGCACGCCGGCGACCAGATCATGGGCGCCCTGGACCGCGTCCGCTTCTCCTCATCCACCCCACGCGCCCGCGTCCCCGCACCCGGTGATCACAGCGCGAGTGCACGCATCCGGCACGTTCCGCAGCTCCTCTGGCCCGGTTGGACAGTGCGGCTCATGCCCCGGGAGGGGATGCAGGAGAACCTGTTCCGCGGCATCGCGGCCGCACTACTCCTGCTGCCCGGGGAACCGGTCCTGCGGGCACGCGGCGTCACCGATCGGCTGGGACCGCACCTGCCGAACGCCATGACCGTCACCTTGCAGCGAGCCCTCAAGTCCGGGTGCCCAGACGTGCTCACCGCGCTTTGCAACCTCGCCCACCACCTCGACGACCACGGCAGCCCCATCGACTACGAACGCCGGCGGCGCCTCATCCCCGCGGCCCCGATCAGCCCCGACCAGTGGCGCGAGCTCTGTTTCCGCACCGGCACCCAGCCCGGTGAACAGCTCAGCGCCAAGACCACCCAGGTCCCCCGCTACCTCAACGCCCAGCGCTACCTCAACCAGCTCCTCACCGGCGCCGACCTCACCGATCCACGCCACTCCCTCGCCCTGCGATCCGCGCCCGACCGCTCCCGGTACTTCGCCTTCCCGCCCTCTCTGACCCTCGACCAGCGAGACGCCCTCCATCAGCACGCGATCGACATCCTGGACGACCTGAACATCGACGAGCCCCTGACCTGGGAACCGCCACAACAATGCGCCGATGGACTCGACCTCCCCGGCCGACACCTCGACGACATCGACCTGGAAGAGGTACGCCGCATCGCCATCACCGAACAGCGGGCCCCCCGAGAGGCAGCCAGGGCACTGGACACCACCCTCACCCATATCCGGTTCGCACTCGAACAGGTCCCCCGCGAACCCCGCGAGTGGGGCAGGTCATCGAGTGTCGGCTCCTGGCGCCTCCACCAGCGGGCCAAGGACGTCCTCACCACGGCCTTCCTGCAACGCCAGTACGTCGACGGCGACAAGACCCTGACCCGCATCGCACAGGAGACCGGAATCCCCCGCCACATCGCCGTCGTCCAAGCCCGCGCCCTCGGCTTCACCGTCCGCCGCACCCGCAAGCCCTTCCCCATCGACGAGACATGGCTGCGCGAGCAATACCTCACCCATAAGCGCTCGACCCTCGACATCGCCGAAGAACTCGGCACCGAAGACGAGACGGTCCGCCGACGCCTCAAGCACCTGAAGATCCCCCTGCGCCCCCCAGGAGTGCACAGCCGCACCATCATGACCGCCAAGATCGACACCAGCCTCCCCCGTGACGTCCGGCTGGCCGTAGAAGGCACCCTCCACGGCTGGCTCCGCCTCCACCGCTTCCAGATCGCCATGCGCTTCCCGTCTCTCGACAGCGCCGGCCACCACCTGAAGGCCGAACCCAACGCGCTGGTCACACAGTTCAAGCGACTGGAACGCGACATCGGCACGAAGCTCTTCGACCGGGCAGCCTTCGGCAGCCCTCAGCAGCCCACCAAACAGGGTCGTCGGCTGCTGCGCGGGCTCGAATCGGACCAAGTCCAGGCCCTCATTACCGCCTCGCTCCGCCACGACCACATCACGACCCCGCCCGACGATCACGCCTTGGAAGCCGCCCATGCCAGATTCAGGGTCCGCCGCAATCCCGGCCCACCCTCCCCCTTCAGCGACATCGCTGTCGAGCGCATCCGCATCAGCAGGCCGACGCTCATCCTTCTGCGTGACCTGCTCACCCGACCGCAGGAGGAGTTCTACGGAGCCGAGGTCGTCGCACGCACCAGGCTCGATCCAGGAACGCTATATCCCCAGCTCAAACGGCTTGAATGCGCAGGATGGCTCACCAGCCGCCCGGAAGGCGACGTTGCTTGGATGAGCCGAGCCACCCCAGGCCGCGGACCCGGTAAGCGTCGCACCTTCTATACGTTCACGGCTGAGGGCCGACGCGCCGCCCGCCACGAAACCCAACGCCGCACTGCGGCCTGAGCAAGCCGACAGCCCCTTCTGGACAAAACCACGCCAAGAAGGCTGGAAAGCGCTCCAGAACGCCTACGATCCCGAGCGCAACCCAAGAACACTGTGTTCCACCACGCCCGAGGGAAGATCACTCTTCCCCGAAGACCGGGCAGTCAACTCCACGAGACCGGCCCGGAGGTCGGCGGCGGGCTCCCCAAGGACGATGGCGCTGATGATCAGCTCCATCATCAGGCAGTCATACTCGTCGCCCATGCCCCGATAGCGCTCACCATCGGCCTCCACCACAGCAGAGGCGATCCTCCTCCCGCCGCCAGCCACGGGGGCAAAGGTCGCTTGATAGACACCGTGACCGGTCCAACTCCGATGCATGAACAGGACAGCGCCTTCAGCGAAGACGTTCCACTTCTCATCCATGTCCCGGGCTCGATAACCCTGCCGGATCCGGTCCCAGTCCTCGTCAGTCCAGACCCGATCCGGCAACTGAGAGACCGGGCTGGGCACGTTGATCGGCTGGAGCCGCCGGAACGACTCTCGGGTGAGCGGGACATCGGCAGTCATGACGCCATCCTACGGATGCACCGCTTCAACAGGACGGCGACCTACCTCCAAGAGCAGGCTCCCTGGGCAAAGAGCGAACCTCAGCCAACTTCCGGACGCGTCCGCTGCGTCCTGAACAGCGAATCAAATCACCGGTCACCCTCTGGATGTGGATCACGACTACCGGTCGCCTTGGCGATCGAGATAGTCGATCAGTTTCGCCTCGCTGCGGCGCAGTCGAACACACTCGTCCGCAGGCAGGGATCCCAGCGCGTCGACGAGAACACGCGTTCGGGGAATCTGGACCATCGCACCGGAGTAGATCCGGCACCCGGAACACCATGCCAAGCCGACGCACCGCTCGAACATCGAGGACTCAGGCTCATAGAGGCGGAACTGGTAGGAGCGGACGGGTGTCCCGCAGGCAGCGCAGATTCGGCGATCGCCGTGCCTGACCGTGTCCCAGGTCGCGACCTTTACCCAGCGCTGCCGCCCAGTCGGTGCTCTTCAAGTCGTCATGCGCAGCACTCTCTCATGGCCACCATCAGATGGGTCTGTGCACTGCCCGAACGGGCCGTCTCCGCTGAAGAATCCGACACGTTCGCTGGACGAATGAGCTGACAAGTCACCTGGACAACCATCAAAGCCGCAGGTCAGCGCAGGGCCAGGCGGCAAGCCAAATCGGAACCTACACGTACGGGCCACATGTGAGACGGCCTCTTCTCATCGCCCTGTCCTTCGCTCGGCCGGTTGGACGGGGCGATGAGGAGTCCACTCTCCTGGCCTGCCCCGGCGAACCCTGTAGTGGGCCGCCCGGAGATGGATGTCAGACGTGGCCGGGACGATGCTCCACATGGATCTCGTACACCCGCTCGACGGCTTGGGTGCCCGCCCCTGGCCCTCCTCGTCCCATGCGTACGGCAGCGCCGGGGACATCCCCGATCTGCTGCGGGCACTCACCGGAACCGACGCGGATGCGGCGGACGAGGCGCTGTCGGACCTGTACGGCAGCCTGCTGCACCAGGGGACGGTCTACCCCGCAAGTGCGCAAGCGGCGCCGTTCCTTGCCAGGATCGCGGCAGCCGGTCACCGCACAGCCGACGTCCTGGGGCTGCTCGGCGGGATGGCCGAGAGCGAGGACGAGTACGGCATGGCACCGGGTTCGGTACGGGCGGCCGTGGCCGAACAGCTTCCGCTGCTCCTACCGCTGCTGGCCGCCGCCGATCCGACCGTCCGCCGGACCGCCGCCTGGGCGGTCTCCCACACCCGCACGACCGAGATCGCGCTGCCCTCACTGCGTACGCGCTGGGAGGCGGAAACCGAACCCGCCGTGCGCGCGGAGGTGCTGGCCGGGGTCGCCCGGCTCGACCCGCAGGGCGGCGCCGCGCTGGCCGCCACCCTCCTGGGCCCGTCCCAGCCCGCCGAGGTGCGCATGGCCGCCCTCTTCGCCGGCCTCGACGCGGACGCCCCGTGGACCGAGGCCATGCACACGACGGTGCTGTCCCTGCTGCCCGCCGACGCTCTGCGCTCCGACCTCGACCTCGAACGCGGCGAGCCGCTGACCGCCGTCGTCGAGGCGCTCCTGGGCCGGAGCCGCCCCACGGAACGCGAGGCGGCGTTCGCGCTGGTCGATGCGGCTCTGCACGATGACCGGGCCGAGGTACGGACCGAAGGCCTCTGGGCGGCCGACCGCGCCTGCATGCTCTCCCGCGGTGCCCCGCGGCGACTGGTGCGGAGTCTGCGTGCGGCGGCCGTCGACGAAGAGTCGGTCGTCGACATGGCATCCCTCCTCGGCCGGCTGGGCAACGTCGCCGCACCGGCCGCGGACGTCCTCGCCGCACTCGCCCGAAGGAACCCGAACCATGACGATGACGACGCGGACCGGGCCCTGGCCGCGCTCGTGCTCATCGCGCCCGCACAGGCGGCCCCGCTCCTGGCCGCCGGCCTCGAACGGCGCCCACGGGCCCTCGACGCGGCCGCCGGGTTCCGGAGCCCGTTGGACTCCGCCTTCCCGTTCGATGCCGCCCTCCTCGACGCGGTGCGGGTCCGCCTCTCCCGGCCCGAGGCCCTGAGGGGCAACGAGCCGTGGCAGCTGGCGAACCTGCTGGCGGGGTGGGGCGCCGACGCGGCGCCGGCGCTGCCCGAACTGTGCGCGGCGCTCCCGCGTTATCCCCAGGCCTCCAGGGCCGTCGCTTGCGTGGCCACCAGCTGCGCTCCAGCGGATCGCGTCCAGGCCGTCACCTCATTGCGGGCAGCGGCCGAACAGGGAGTCCTCGCCGCCGCGAAGGCCTTGTACGACCTCGTCGGCGAGCGCGCGCCCCTGCTGCACTGCCTCGAACAGCACCTTCGGCGTGGAGCCGGTCAGCTCAGGGAGGCCGCCGGGATGGCCGGTGCGCTCGGTCACCAGGGAAGGGCGCTGGCGCCGGCCCTGCGCGAGGCGCTCAGCGGATCCGACGGCGGTACCACGCCCGCGCTGGACACGGACACGGCTCTCGCCGAGGCTCTGTGGCGCGTCACCGGGGAAGCGGACGGGGCGGTCGCCATTCTGGACTCGGTCTTCGCCCGCGCCGAACGCAACCCCTGGTCCCGGTGGTCGGTGGTGCGGGCCGCCCGTGCAGCGGCGCTCCTCGGCGCGGCGGGGCGGCCGCTCGCCGCCCGTCTGGAAGCCGCCCTCGACGATCCGGTGCAGGCGCCGGCAGCCGTGGTGGCCCTCACGGCCGTGGCGGAACCCGCCTCCTTGGACCTCACGGCGCTCGCCGCGGCCGCCTTGCGGTCGGCCGCATCGGACGCCGATCCGGCGGGTGCCTGCGACGCCCTGGAAGCCCTCGGCGCCACCGCCCTGACCGGCGACCACCTGCGCCGGCTTGCGGCCCTCGCTGACAGCGACGCCAGGATCGTCCGCTCGGGAGTCGAAGACCGCATCATCCACCAGGACGAAGCCGTCCGAACCCGCACCCGGACACTCTTCAACGCCTTCGCGGCCCCCGCGGCACCCTGACCGGACAGGCACCGTCGTCCACGCCGGCATACGAGTCCCCGGCGGTCTCTGCTCACTTCGCCGGAACTCTACGTATCGCAGGCGTCGACCGTGTGAGGTCCGTGACCGGGGTCGGCCACGCGACGTCATCGATGGCGAGCCACGGCGCGGCGGCCACGGCCGTGGGTGTCGCCCCGGTGAAGGCCTTGACCTCGCGGTGGAGGTGGGCCTGGTCGGCGTAGCCGCTCGCGGCCGCCACCTGGGCGGCGGCGTCACCGGCCGCGAGGAGATGGGCGGCGTGGTCGAAGCGCACGAGGCGGGCGGCCTGCTTGGGGGTGATGCCGATCTGGGAGCGGAAGCGGGACCACAGGCGCTTGCGGCTCCATCCCACCTCGTTCGCCAGGCCGTCGACGCGCACCCGTCCCCGGCTGGTGAGCATCAGCCGCCAGGCGGCGGCCACCTCCGGATCCAGCGACGGTCGGGACGGTCGGGCGCTCGCCCGTCGGCCGAGGGCGTCGGCCGCGATCGTGAACCGCTCGTCCCACGACGGGGCGGCCCGCAGCCTTTCCTCGGTTCGTCCGGCGTCGCGGCCCCAGACGTCCTCCAGGGAGACCACCGTCCCGCTGAGGTCGGCCGATGCGCCGAGCACCGCAACCGCCAGGGCCGGTGACAACCGGATCTGAAGGCACTCGATCCCGCCGGCCGCCCGGCTGCCGAGCCGGAGGTCGCCCGGCACCAGCCCGACGACCGTGCTGCCGCACACGCGCCGGCCGTGGGCGTCGTGGGCAAGGCTGTCTTCGCCGCTCAGGTCCACGAGCAGGGTGACCGAGGGGTGCGCGACCATGGCGATGTCCACGTGCACCGGATCACGTTGGCGGAACCCGGCCATGCTGACACCCGGCAGCCGGCCCGGCTGCCGGGGCACGGCGACCTCCACCGACGCCCAGTCGGGTGGTGGTGCGGTGGACCTCACAGCGTCAGGGTAGGCGATGGGGGTCAGCGGCTCGCCGCCGCGAAGCGCAGCAGCAACTCACCGGTGGCCTGCGGAGCTTCGAGCATGGGGAAGTGCCCGACGTCGGGCAGCTGCTCGACCCGTGCGCTCGGCACCGTGTCGTAGTCGTGCGCCGAAGACGGGTCCCAGCGCGGGTCGGCAGCGCCGAAGATCACCAGCACCGGGACGTCGAGTGCGCTCAGGCGTGCGGGGACGCTCCTTTCGGCGATGTACGCGCTGTTCTCGCGCATCACCGTCCTGAACGTGCGGTAGTCGATGCCCCGTACCTCGGCGACCAGGTCGTCCGGGATGTCCACCGGGCGGTTGCACACCGCGGTCATCCCCCGGCGGATCATCCCGTCGGATCGGACCCTCCACAGGAGCGGGCCGAACGGCGGGTCGAGCAGGACCCGGAGGACGGCGGGCTGCGGCAGGAGCGCGCCGAGGCTCGGGCCACTGCTGATCAGTGCGAGCGAACCCACCAGGTCCGGGCGCTGTTCGGCGAGGGCGGTGGCCATGTAGCCGCCGCTGGAGTGCCCGGCCACGGTGACCGGACGCAGGCCGAGCTCATCGAGCGCCGCGGCCAGGACGGCCGCCTGCTCGGGCACGCCGTACGAGGGCGCGGGCCCCGACCGGCCATGACCCGGGAGGTCGATCCAGATGACGTGATGCCGGCCCGCCAGTGCCGGCACCACGGGGCCCCAGGAGCTGCCGGAGGCCCCCGACCCGTGGACGAGCACCAGCGGCGGCGCCTCCCGCGGGCCGTCGTGGACCACGTGCATCCCATGCGTTCCGTGCATCCCGTGCACGTGCCTAGCGTCGTAGATACCCATGCACCGGAGGATGGCCGGGCCGCCGCCCTCGGTCTTGTACGAATGTCGCCCCGGGCCCGAGACACAGCACCGGACCTCCCCGGGGGCCATCGGCCCTCGGGGAGGTCTTCGTGTCGTGCGGGACCCTACTGGTTGCCGTTACCGGCGGCCGGACCTCCGTCCGAACCCTGGTCGGTACTGGCTCCCGGTCCTACCGGGGGCACGATCAGCGAGGTGACCGGCGCCGGGGTCGGCGGGGGCGGCGGCGGGGGCGGGGGCGCCTGGGTCGGCGGGGGCGGCGGGGGCGGCGGGGGCGGCGGCGGGAGTTCGGGCTCCGGCGAGATCAACGGCGGGGGCGTCAGCTTCGGCTTCGGCGGCTCGGGCCGCGCCGAGGTCGCGGGGGGCTCCTGCGCCTCCGAGGGCCGCAAGGGCGTCGGCGCCACCGCGCTCTTCGAGGGCGACGGCGTCGGCGACGGCCGGTCCGCGGACGCGGAGGTGGAGGTGGAGGCCGACTCGGACACCGACGGCGAGACGGAGGGCGAGACGGACGGTGACTCGGAGGGGGACTCCGAGGGGGACTCTGACCCGGTCACCGACGCCGATACGGACTCCGAAGGCGACGCCGAGGGCGACTCGGACGGGGACTCCGAGGCCGACTCCGAAGGCGAGACCGACGGGGACTCCGACGAGGACTCGGACGGGGACTCCGACGGAGACTCGGACGGCGACACCGACGGCGACGGCGAGGTCGGCGACGGGGAGGTGACCGTCGGCGAGGGCGAAGTGACCGTCGGGGAAGGCGAAGTGAAGGTCGGGGACGGCGACGTGAACGTCGGCGACGGCGGCGGGGTGGTGAAGATCGGGGTCGGGATCACCGGCGGCGGGACCGGCCTGTCGTGGCGGCCGCGGTGGTCGCCCCGGTCACGCTCGAACCAGCGGCGGTCGTGGTAGTCGTAGATCACGAACTTGTTCACGATGGTCACGGACGGGGCGATGACCACGACCTGCGAGGGCTGGTACGAGGTCCAAGGCTGTCCGAACCGCTTCGGGTTGGCCTTCAGCGCCACCGGCGGCCCCAGCGGGTTGCCGCAGGCGCACCGCACCCGCGGCACGCCCCGGTCGTCCACGAGCACGGCGGTCCCGGCCTGGAGCACGGACTGGTAGCTGGTGGAACGGCCGTCCACGTAGCCGTGGTTGGTGACCCGGGTGTCCACCCGGAGCTGGAGCGGGGTGAGGGAGCGCAGGTACCCCGGCACGGCCGTCGGCGCGATGCCGAGCGACGAGGCGAAGGCGGCGTTCTTGGCGGGCTGCGCCGAGAGCACCCGGATCTGCTTCTCGACGTCGCAGGCGGGCACCGCCGGCGTGCCCCCGTACAGCTCGGGCGAGGCGCCGCTGACACTGCGGGTGGCCGTCGTTCCCGTGGGCGACGGCGCCTTCGACTCCGGCTTCGACGGGACCTGCGACTCGGGCTTCGAAGGCGGCGGGGTCTCGGGCGGCGCCGTGGCCTGCTTGGCGGCGGTGGACTCGGTGAAGGGGTCGGGCCCGGAGGCCGCCGCGGGCTGCAGGAAGACCTCGTTGCCCGCGGAGGTGGTGGTACCCCCGCCCCCGCTGGGCCTGGTCAGTACGACGGCCAGGGTCACGGCGGCCGCGATGGCGACGATCGTGGTGGCGAGCCGGGGTACGGAGCGCCACCAGGGCTTGTGCGGGGGCTCGGGGGGCCCCGGGGGCACCCCGCTCCCGGATCCTCCGGGAGGGGCCGGCGGCGGAGGGGGCGGAGGCCCCTCCCGACCCCCGGAGAGGGGCCCGGACGGCGGGCCCGTGGGGCGCCCGGACGAGGACGACGGCGGCTGCGAGGGCGGCTGTGACGGCTGTGTCGGCCACGGCGGCTGCTGGCCGGAGGGTTGAGTGGTCACGGGCTCTTCTTCCCAGGCGGAGGGGTTCCGGTCCCCTGTGGACGTTCCGCTGCGGACCCTTCGGTCGTAGCCGGACCCTTCGGTCATTGCGGGACCCTCGGGTCGTTGCCGGACCCTTGGGTCGTTGCCGGACCCTTGGGTCGTAGCTCCGTGGACGGTCCGTGGAGGTTCCACGGACCGTCCGTTATGGAGCTTCCACGGGTCATCAGCGGAAATCTCCGGATTTCATGCACTCCTGGCGACCATTGTGTGCGCCGTCCGGGTGGTGGCCGCAAGCGGAGCTGCCTACGGTGGCAGGGTGAGCCCTACAACGGCACCGGCCGCGCGAGCCTGGCGGGACGCCCTCGTCGTGGTTCTCGCGGCCTTCGCGGTGATGGCCGCGATCGCCGCCGCGGGGCTCGCCCTCGCCGGCGCCGGGGATCTGCCCGGCGGCGCGTTCCCGCACGTCGTGGCCGCCGTCGTCCTGATGGCCGCGGGCGGGTCGGTCGACGTGACGGGCGGGGCCGGCTTCCTGGCGGGGGCCGACGCGAGCCTGTCCGTACTCCCCCTCTCCGTCAGCCTGGCCGGCGCGCTGACCGCCGGCTGGCTCTTCCTGCGCCCGCTGCACAACCGTGCGGTGGCGGGCGTGCGCGAACTCCTCGCCCGCGCCGTGCCCTTGGTGATCCTCTGGCTGGCGGCGCTGACCGGTGTCGCCCTGCTGTCCTGCCAGAACTTCGCGGTCTCCACCGGCGATTCGGTCCTCGGTGACATCGGCGAAGTCCTCGACGCCGGCCCCACCGTGGGCTTCGAGGCCGCGATCCCCGCGAGCCTCGGCTTCGGACTGCTGTGGATTCTGGGCCTGTTGCTGATCTCCCTGCTGGTGTCGCGGCGCGCGCCGCTCCCGGCGGGGCTGGTCCGTTTCCACGCGGCGGTGCGGCCGGCGGCGTTCGCCGTGGTCGCGCTGCTCCTCGCCTACGTCGCCCTCGGGATCGGCGTCGGCCTGGTCGTGGCGGGGACCCAGGGGCACGCGGACCGCACCCTGGCGGTGATCCTGCTGGGCCTGCCCAACCTGGTCTGGCCCGCCCTGACCCTCGGCTTCGGCGGGGCCTGGGAGGGCAAGGCCGAGGGGCCGTTCGGACTGCCCGTACCGCAGGTCCTGGACGAGGTGCTGCGCGTCACCGGCAAGGGCTCCGGCACGACTCCGGACCTGTCCACCATCGATGTGGCCTCGCTCGCGGAGCGGGACTCCCGGGCGTGGTGGCTGGTCGTCCTGGCCGTCGTCCTCCTGCTCGCCGCCGGCGCCCTGGCCGCCGCCCGCTCGCCCGCGCACGTCCGCCCCTGGCAGCACGCCCTCCACCTGGCCGTCGCCCTGGCCCTGGCCACCCTGGTGGTCTGCCTGCTGGCCCGGATCCAGGCCCAGTTCGGCCTGACGCTACTCGGCCTCGGCGACGTGGACGACCTCAGCGGCGAGGTGGAGCTGCGCCCGCTGCTCTGGCGCACGGTCGGGCTCGCCTTCCTCGCGGGCGCCGTGGCGGGCTTCCTCGGCGCCCTGTTCCCCCGCCGCCGGGGCGAACCGGGCCGCCGGACCCCCGCCGAGCCTGCCGCTCCGGCCGGTCCCGCCGGTCAAGCCGGTCCCACCGCCCGCTGACCAGGCCGCCCGCACCCGCACCGGAGGCCGGGCCGACCACCCCGATCACCCGTTGCGCCGTTCGAGTGAACAGTCGCAGATCGTCTCATCGGGGGATCGTTTCCGCATGACACGCTCGTCTCCGTGAACATGACCAAAGGCCTGTTCCGGCCGCTTCACGCCGCTGGCCTGATCGCCCTCTCCGCGCTGGCCCTGACCCTCTCCACCGCCCTGCCCACCCAGGCCACCGGCCCCGGCGCCCGCCACCTCTCCGGCGACACCGGCCGCAAGGACGCCTCCGCGCAGGCGGTGTCCGTCAGCAGGGTGTTCTGTCCGCGCGGCACGGCCGTGCAGTCCGGCGGGTACTCCACCACCCACTGGGACCACGGCCGCGACGGCACCCTCCGGCACACCGTCCTGGCCTCCCACCCCGTCGTCGACGCGGACGGCCGCAGGGGCTGGTACGCCTCGGCGGCGCACGCCGAGGTCACGGCCCACGTCGTGTGCACGCCCTCCCCCGAAAAGGGCTGACCCGCAGGCAGGGGACTAGGGCCTGTATTGAGTCGTGATCGGTTTGTCGGATCCGCCTTCGCTGTGAGGGCGGATCCGGTAGTCCGGTACACATGACACGTGATCAACTGACGGACGACGAGTGGGGGTTCGTCGAGCCGTATCTGCCGGTCGGTGAGTACGGCCCGTATCCAGAGCGGCTGCGGCAACAGTTCGAGGGCGTGATCTGGAAGTTCCGCTCGGGAGCGCAGTGGCGGGAGATGCCGGGCCGATTCGGCGCCTGGTCTACCGTGCACAACAGGTTCAGGCAGTGGCGGGACGCCGGAGTTTTCGAGGCGCTGCTGGAGGGGCTGATCGCCGAGGCGGCCGGGCGGAGCAGGGTGGATATGTCGCTGGTCAGCGTTGACTCCACGACGGTCCGTGCCCATCACGACGCGGCCGGAATGCGTCTGGAGGAGGACGTTTTGGACGCTCTGGAAAAGGCCGCCTTCGAGGCGGAGGCGGCCCGGCAAAAGGGGGCGGCGCGACGGAACAAGACGGACACGGCGACGTCGCTGATCCCGGCCGGCCCGAACGGCGGCGCGTCCGGCGACGGCGCAAGCTCCGCTTGAAAGCTGCTTTGCTCGGGCGCTCACGAGGCGGACAGACCAGCAAGATTCACCTGGCTGCCGACCGCAGGTGTCGGCCCCTGGCCCTGATCCTGACCGCAGGGCAGGCCGCGGACAGCCCGCAGTTCATCCCCGTGCTCAACAAAGTGCGGGTCCGCGGGCCCGTTGGTCGTCCCCGCACCCGGCCCGGCGCAGTCGCCGCAGATAAGGCCTACTCGTCCTGCGGCAACCGCGCCTACCTGCGCAAACGCCGCATCAAGGCAGTCGTACCGGAGAAGAAGGACCAGGCCGCCAACCGGAAGAACAAAGGCCGCAGGGGCGGCCGGCCACTCACCCACGACGCCGACCTTTACAAGGAGCGGAACACCGTCGAGCGCCTGATCAACAAGCTGAAGGCCTGGCGAGGCATCGCCACTCGATACGACAAAACACCCGAGAGCTACCTCGCCGGCCTCCACCTGCGCGCCTCAATGATCTGGATCAAGGACCTCACCCGGACCGGCCCTTGATCACGACCGAATACGCGCCCTAGGGCCTGTCGTCGGGACGCCCGAGCACCGCCACGGCCCTAGAACACCGGCAGCGCCCACCTGGGCGGTGGTGGCGGCGGCCCGTCGGAGGCCGCCCGGGCGGGCGGGCGGACGAACGCCGCCACTCCGGGGCCCGCGCCCTCCCCGGCGCCCGCCCGCCGCAGCGCCCCCGTGAACTCCAGGCAGCTCCCCCACCGGTCCTCGGGCGCCTTCGCGAGGGCCCGCGCCAGCACCTCGTCCACCCCCGGCGGGAGGCCTTCCCGCCGCGAGGACACCGCCGGCGGCGGATCGTACTGGTGGGCCCAGAGCAGCGCCATGTCGTCGTCGCGCTCGAAGGGCGGGCCGCCGGCCAGGGTTTCGTAGACCACGCACGCCAGGCTGTAGACGTCGCACCGGCCGTCGACCGGCTTCCCGGCGATCTGCTCGGGCGCCACGTAGTCCAGCGTCCCGACGAACTGCCCGACGCTGGTGAACCCGGTCAGTGACAGCGATTTCTTCGTCAGCCCGAAGTCCGTCAGGTAGACGTGCTCGGGGTGTTCGCTGTCGGTACCGCCCGCGACCAGGATGTTGCCGGGCTTCACGTCCCGGTGCACCAGGTCGTGGGCGTGCGCGGCGTCCAGGGCCGAGGCGACCTGGCCGGCGATCCGGGCCGCCGCCTCCACGGGCAGCGGGCCCGTCCGGTCCAGCATGGCCCGCAGGTCCTGGCCGGGGACGTACCGCATGGCGATGTACAGCAGCCCGTCGGTCTCCCCCGCCTCGAAGACGGGCACGATGTGCGGGTGGTCGATGGCCGCCGCCACCTTCGACTCGTGCGCGAACCGCTGCCGGAACACGTCGTTGCGCGCCAGTTCGGGTGCGAGGAGCTTCAACGCGACCGTACGGTCCAGCCGGACGTCGTGCGCCCGGTAGACGACCGCCATCCCGCCGCGTCCGATCTCGGCCTCCACCACGTACCCGGCGATCCGCCGCCCCCGCAGGTCGGACTCACGCCCGCGGAACGGCTCCGCACCCGCATCGGAGCCCATCAGCCCGCCTCCGGCCGGGGCAGCTCCACGATCTTCGTGGGTTCGTGCGGAACATGCGGAACATCTCGTACGTCGCCCTGGCCCTCGGTGTCGGCCTCCTGCGGCGGCGTCTGCGGCGCGGGCGGGGCACCGGGTCCCGCGACGACCGCGTAGGTGGCCAGGCGGGTCCCGTCCCCGTACATCCACCGTCCCGCCGTCTCGTCGTAGAGCCACACGGACTCCCCGTCGACGACGACGCCGACCCGCAGTCCCCGCAGGGACCGCCGGAAGGATTCGGGGTCGAGCCGCCCGGCCGCGAGGTCGGTGACGGCCCGCCGGTAGCGTTCCAGTTCCTCCGCGCACCGGGTGAGCAGCGGCTGCGGGTCCTCGACGCGCGTCAGCGGGCGCCCGCCGGTCGGCGGGGGCTGCGGCACCGCGAGGAGCAGGCGTCCGTCCACCCAGGCGGACCACCCGTTGGCGCAGAGGATCTCCCCCCATTCCCCGCGCCGGGTCAGCAGCCGTACGGGGAGGAAGGCATCGAGCGGCGTCGTGGGGCGGGACAGGTCCGGGGTCTCCCACGCGGGGAGTCCGTCCTGCGGGACGATGTGGGTGGGCCGGAAGTCCGCGGCTTGGCCGGGGCTGGTCATCGCGGCTACTTCCGCATGATGGCCGGCTCGTGGCGGCGCAGCACCCGGCCCACGAGCACGCCGAACAGCACGGCCAGGCCCGCGAGCGCCCCCACCTCCATGAGCCACAACCGGGGTTTGTGGTCGAACATCGGATCCTGTGTGATCTTGCCGGGGACGATGGCGCCGAGGTCGATGGTGGCCGACATCGCTCCCATGGCCCAGCGGGCCGGCACGAACCAGGCGAACTGTTCGATGACGGGGACCCCGGTGAGTTTCAGCAGGGAGCCGCAGAAGACGACCTGCACGATGGTGAGCAGGACCAGCAGCGGCATGGTGACCTCTTCCTTGGACACCAGGGCGGAGATCAGCAGTCCGAGCACCATGGCGGTGACGGACAGCAGGGCGACGACGAAGGTGATTTCGATCAGCGGGGGCAGGAAGAGGCCCTTGCCGCCCGGGGCGTTGGTCTTGACCCCGGCGAGGCCGACGAGGGTGAGGACCACCGCCTGGGCGATGGTGATGGCGCCGAGGACCACCACTTTGGACATCAGGTAGGCCGACCGGGAGAGCCCCACGGCGCGTTCGCGCTGGTAGATGACGCGTTCCTTGACCAGTTCGCGGACGGCGTTGGCGGCTCCGGTCAGGACCCCGCCCACGCACAGGATGAACAGGGCGTTGAGCGCCGTCTCCGCGGTGAGTTCGCTGCCGGCCAGGGCGCGGGCCATGGCGCCCATGACGAACGGCAGGGCGACCATGATGATCAGGAAGGTGCGGTCGGCGCTGAGCACGGCGGCGTACCGCCGGATCAGGGTGGAGAGCTGCGAACCCCAGCTCTGCGCCTTGGGCGGCGGCTTCGGCGCGATGCCCGCGGCCCGGTCGCCGGCCCCCGCGAGCGGGACCCGGCCGGCGACGTCGACGTAGCGGCGGTACAGCGGTGAGGCCCGGTGTTCCCCGGCCCAGTCGCGCTCGCGCTCGTTCTCGAAGGCTTCGAAGGCCTCGGGCCACTGGTCGAAGCCGAAGAAGCCGAGCGCCTCGTCCGGAGGCCCGTAGTAGGCGATGCGGCCGCCGGGCGCGAGGACCAGGAGGCGGTCGCAGACGCTCAGGTTGAGCACGCTGTGGGTGACGACGATGACGGTGCGGCCGTCGTCGGCGAGGCCGCGCAGCATGTTCATCACCGAGCGGTCCATGCCCGGGTCGAGCCCGGAGGTGGGTTCGTCCAGGAAGAGCAGGGACGGCTTGGTCAGCAGTTCCAGGGCGACGGAGACCCGTTTGCGCTGGCCGCCGGAGAGGCTGTGGATGGGCTGGTCGGCGCGCTGCTGGAGGCCGAGTTCACCGATCACCTCGTCGACCCGGGCCTCGCGTTCGGCCTTGGCGGTGTCCTGCGGGAAGCGCAGCTCGGCCGCGTAGGCGAGGGCGCGGCGGACGGTGAGCTGGGCGTGCAGGATGTCGTCCTGCGGGACGAGGCCGATGCGGCTGCGCAGTTCGGCGTAGTCCCGGTAGAGGTCGCGGCCGTCGTAGAGGACGGTGCCGTGGTCGGCCGGGCGCAGGCCGGTCAGCGCGCCGAGCAGGGTGGACTTGCCGGCGCCGCTGGGGCCGACCACCGCGAGCAGGGTGGTGGCGCCGACGGGGAACGAGACGTGGTCGAGGAGGGTCTTGCGGCCGTTGTCGACGGCCACCCCGAGGTCCTGGACGTCGAGGGAGACCTCGCCGGTGTCCACGTACTCCTGCAACTGGTCGCCGACCAGGCAGAAGGCGGAGTGGCCGATGCCGACGATGTCGCCCTCGCCGATGGCGGCGGTCCCGGTGAGGCGGGCGCCGTTGACGTACGTGCCGTTGTGGCTGCCGAGGTCCGCGATCTCGTACCTGCCGTCGGGGCGGGCGTGCAGTTCGGCGTGGTGGCGGGAGACGACGAGGTCGTCGATGACGAGGTCGTTGTCGGGGGCGCGGCCGATGCGGACGGCGGCCCGGGGGGCCAGCGGGCGGACCGAGGTCGGCCGCCGGAAGGTGCTGGTCATGTCCGGGCGGGAGACCGAGGAGGGCCGGGAGGTGGTGGCCGGTTCGGCGAAGCGGACGCGGGGTCCGTCGGCGGCGCTGCCGAAGCGCAGTTCGCTGCCGACGCCGACCGCCCACTCGTGGACGCGGTGGCCGTCGACCCACGTGCCGTTGGTGCTGTCCTCGTCCTCCAGGGTCCAGTGGTCGCCGTCCGGACGCAGGATCGCGTGGTGCCAGGAGACGCGGGCGTCGTCGAGGCAGATCTCGCAGAGGGGGTCCCGGCCGACGTGGTACGTCCGGCGCGGGCTCATCGCGGTGGAACCCCTGTCCGTTTCCAGGAGGAGCTCTGGCGCGGTCGGCACACCGGGGCGCTGGGCCATGGGGCGATTTTCCCACGATCCGGAGCGCCCGGCATAACCGCAGGTCAGGCAGCCGTTATGGGTAATGACAACGGTCCCCGTTGCAGCCTTTGCCCATCGCCGTGAGGTGCGCTTCACTTCAGGCGAAGCGGAACGCGCAAGCGATTCGCCACGACCCACGGGGGACACCATGAGCGCGCACGATCACGCGCCGCACGACCACGGCACCGTCGGCCCCGAGGGCCACGACGGTCACGAGGGTCAAGGTCACGGGCACGGGCACGCGGGTCACAGCCACGGGGTCGCCGCGGACGCGGACCGGCGCTGGCTCGGCATCGCCCTCGGTCTGATCGCGGGCTTCATGGCCATCGAGGTGGTCATCGGTGTCCTGGCGCACTCGCTGGCCCTGATCTCCGACGCCGCGCACATGCTGACGGACGCCGTCTCGATCGTCCTCGCGCTGATCGCGATGCGGCTGGCCGCCCGGCCGGCGCGCGGTGGGTTCACGTACGGCCTCAAGCGCGCGGAGATACTCTCCGCGCAGGCCAACGGCCTCACCCTGCTGCTGCTGGCGGTCTGGCTGGCGTACGAGGCCGTACGGCGGCTGCTGGATCCGCCGCCCGTGGAGGGCGGGCTGGTGCTGGTGACGGCGCTGGCCGGCATCGTCGTCAACATCGTGGCGGCCTGGTGCATCTCGAAGGCGAACCGCACCTCCCTGGCCGTCGAGGGCGCCTACCAGCACATCCTCAATGACCTGTTCGCCTTCATCGGCACCGCGGTCGCCGGTCTCATCGTGCTCACCACCGGTTTCCGGCAGGCCGACTCGATCGCCTCGCTCGTCGTGGTCGTCCTCATGGTCAAGGCGGGCTACGGACTGGTCCGCGAGTCCGGCCGGATCCTGCTGGAGGCCGCTCCGGCCCACGTGGACCCGGACACGGTCGGCGACCGCCTCGTCGGGCAGCCTCCGGTCACCGAGGTCCACGACCTGCACATCTGGACCATCACCTCGGGGCAGGCGGCGCTGTCCGCGCACGTGCTGGTGGCGCCGGAGGGCGACTGCCACGCCGTGCGCCGGGACCTGGAGGCCCTGCTCGCGAAGGAGTACGGGATCACGCACACCACCCTCCAGGTGGACCACGCCCAGGACTCCTTCCTCACGGTCGGCCGCCCCGGTGAGGACCGGGCGGACTCGCACTGCGCGGACGCCCACGGCCCGGTCCACCGCCAGGGCCCGCACGACCACTGAGCCGCCGCCCGGGCCCGCACGACCGCTGAGCCGGCGCCAGGGCCCGCACGGCCACGGAGCCGCCGCCTGAGTCGCGCCCGGACGGGGTAGGGATGGGGCCGTGACCACCAAGCGCAGTGCCGGACTGCTCCTGTTCCGTCAGCGCCCCGGAGCCGGGGTGGAGATCCTGCTCGGCCATATGGGCGGACCGTTCTGGGAGCGCCGGGACGCGGGCGCCTGGTCGATCCCGAAGGGCGAGTACGGGCCCGAGGAAAGCGCGCGCGACGCGGCCCGACGGGAGTTCACGGAGGAGGTCGGGCTGCCCCCGCCGGAGGGTCCCTACCTGCCGCTGGGCGAGGTGCGGATGATCGGCGGGAAGCTCGTGACCATCTGGGCGGTGCGCGCGGACCTGGATCCGGCCCTCGCGGTGCACGGCACCTTCACCATGGAATGGCCGCCGAAGTCGGGGCGGACGGCGGAGTTCCCCGAGCTGGACCGGGTGGAGTGGTTCGCCCCCGAGGTGGCCAGAAACAAGCTGGTGGTGTCTCAGATTCCTTTTCTGGAAAGGTTGTTGGACGTTCTGGTAAACGAGGGTTGACCTGACCTTTACTTGCCAACAAACCCCACCTGCATGGACATTGCACGTATGACGAACGTCGTGCTGGTGGGAACCCTGGACACCAAGGGTGTGGAGTACGGCTGGTTGCGCGAGAGGCTGCTGCGCACCGGCGTCGAAGTGATCACGGTCGACACAGGAATCATGAACGAGCCCCGGGTGCCCGCCGACGTACCGCGCGAAGCGGTGGCGCGGGCAGCGGGAACGGAACTGTCCGAACTGCGCGCGGCCGCCGACCGGGGTGCGGCCGTGACCACGATGGCCCGGGGCGCGGAAGCGACCCTCTTACGCCTGCACGCCGAAGGCCGGCTGCACGGAGTCCTCGCGATCGGGGGCAGCGGCGGGACCTCCATCGCCACGCGGGCGATGCGCGCCCTGCCGCTCGGCGTTCCGAAGGTGATGGTCTCGTCCATGGCGTCCGGGGACGTGGCCCCGTACGTCGGATCGGCGGACATCACGATGATGTACAGCGTCGTGGACATCGCGGGGATCAACAGCATCTCGGCGCCGGTCCTGGCCAATGCCGTCGCGGCCGTCGCCGGGATGGCCGATTCCTTCGCGCGCTCCGCCAGGGAGCTGCCCCGGCCGGCCCTGCTGGGCTCGGGGCCCCGGCCGCTGATCGCGGCGAGCATGGCGGGCGTGACCACGATCGGCGTGGACGCGGCCCGGGAACGCCTGACCGAACTGGGCTACGAGGTACTGGTCTTCCACGTCAGCGGCGCCGGAGGGCGGACCCTGGAGACCCTGGCCGGCCAGGGGGTCTTCGCGGGCGTCCTCGACCTCACGCTCAGCGAGCTCGCCGACGAGCTGTGCGGCGGCATCCTGACCGCCGGACCCGACCGGCTCAGCGCCGCCGGGCGGGCCGGGATCCCGCAGGTGGTGAGCCTGGGGGCGCTGGACATGGTGAAGTTCGGCCCGATGGAGAGCCTGCCCGAACGGGTCCGGTACCGCCGGGTCCGCGTCCACAACCCCTCGATCACGGTGATCCGTACGACCGAAGCCGAGTGCGCCGAACTCGGCCGCCGGGTCGCCGCCAAACTCCGTGCGGCCACCGGGCCCACGGCCGTCTGCGTCCCGCTGCGCGGACTGTCCACGCTCGGCGCCCCCGGCGGGCCCTACCACGACCCCGAAGCCGACGGGGCACTGTTCTCGGCACTGCGCGACGGACTGCGGGGCAGCGCCGCCCGGATCCACGACTACGACACCCACATCAACGATCCGGAGTTCGGCCGGGCGGCGGCCGACCGGCTGCACTCCATGATCGGGGCGCGGGCAGCGGCTGCCTGACGCCCGGCCCTCCGGCAGGGAACCGGCCGTGGCGGAAATGTGTCCCAGGTACTGGCCGGTCCATGGAACGACCGGCTCCGGGGCGCGGTCACGCCACGGCAAGGGGGAAGGCATGAACGGCGTGTGGTCGGTTCCCGGTTACTCGGAGGTCCGCGAGCTCGGTTCGGGCGCCAGCGGCCGCGTGGTCCTCGCGGTCCACGAGGGCACCGGCACGGCCGTCGCGGTGAAGTACCTGAACGACCGGATGCTCGAGAACCCGGTCTTCGTCCGGGAGTTCCGCGCGGAGGCCCAACTGCTCGGCGCCCTGCGCTCCCCCTACGTGGTCGGTCTGTACGAGTACGTCGAGGCGCCCGGCGGCGCCGCGATCGTCATGGAGCTCGTGGACGGCATCCCGCTGAACGCCCTGCTCAAGCAGTGCGGACGGACCGGACCGGAAGCGGCGCTGGTGCTGCTGAAGGGCTCCCTGCTGGGGCTGGCCGACGCCCACCGGGCCGGTGTGGTCCACCGGGACTACAAGCCGGCGAACGTCCTGATCGCGGCCAACGGGACCTCCAAGCTGGTGGACTTCGGGATCGCCACCCCCCTGGGCACGACCCCCGGGGCGGCGGGCACCCCCGCGTACATGGCCCCGGAGCAGTGGCAGGGCCGGCCCGCCTCGCCCGAGGCCGACGTGTACGCGGCGACGGCGACCTTCTTCGAATGCCTGACCGGCCGCAAGCCGTACGACGGGCAGAACTTCGCCGAGCTCGCCGTCCAGCACATCGAGGCGCCGGTCCCTGAGACCGAGGCGCCCGAGCCGGTGCGCCCGCTGATCCGGCGGGGCTTGGCGAAGGCGCCCGAACAACGGCCCGGGGACGCCGACGCGTTCGTCGCGGAGCTGGAGGCGGTGGCCCTGGCGGCGTACGGGCCCCAGTGGGAGGAGCGCGGACAGCGCAAGCTGGCCGCGCTGGCGGCCCTGCTGCCCCTGCTGTTCCCCTCGGCGGGCGCCCCGGCGCAGGGCGTCACCGCGCTGGCCACGACGGTCCTGCCGCCGCCTCCCCCGGGCTGGTCCCCGGGCGGGCGCGGGCTGCTCGCGGCGGGAGCTGCGCTCGTGCTCGGGCTGATGGCCGTACTCGGCTACCAGGCGGTGGGTTCCGAGCCGGGCGGCGCGATGGCCCTCAACGCCTTCGCGACGTCGAGCGCGTCGGCGCCCGGCCCGGCCACGCCGGCGCCCGGGCCGACCCTGTCCGCGTCACCGACGGCGACACCGAGCCCGTCCGCGTCACCGTCGGCGAGCCCGAGTCCGAGCTACACGATGCCGACCCCCACGGCGACGCCGACGCCGACACCCAAGCCCAGCTGGACGGTGACCAAGTCCCCGACCCCGTCCGCGACCCCCACGCCGACGCCGACCCCGACCCCGAAGGTCAAGATCTCCGCGGTGAACGTCACGTCCTTCCGGCAGACGGCCCCGGGTACCACCGAGGCCGCCTTCTCCGTCGAAAGCGACGGCGCGGGCCCGTACACCCTGGTCGTCGAGTGGTTCACCGGTGACGACAAGGGCGCCCTGACCGTGCCCGACGGGCGCCAGACGGTCGCGTTCGGAGCCGGGAGCCCCGGTACGCAGACCCTCGCGCACACCTTCGCGCAGGGCGCCGGCTGCTACTGGAGCGTCCGCGCCACCACGCAGCCGGCCGCCGCCAACCAGAGTTCCGTCCAGAGCATCTACATCCGGGGGTGCAAGCCGGCATGAGCGATCCCCATGCCCCGCAGGGCGACGACGACTACAGCGCCACCGTGCTCGGCAGCCACTGGATCACCGGACCGGCCGAACGGACCGGCCCGACCGCACGGTTCGACGTACCGGCCGGTGCCGTGCCCGACCGGGTCGAGGGGTCGGTCCTGCGCTTCGGACCGGGGGTGACGGCCGCGCTGCCCGCGCCGTTCCCGCTGTACGCGGCCCCGGCCCCCCGCCGGCGGAGCGAGTGGCGGCGCTACACCCTGGCCGCCGTGGTCCTGATCGGGGTCCTCTGCTACCTGGGCTGGCAGCGCTACGGCCCGGCCCTGGAGGTCCGGGACCTGGCGGTGTCCACCGATGCCGCCGACGCCAAGGGTCCCGGCTGCGACGGGACCGCCGACGTGGTGGCCGTCGTACGGACCAACGGGCGGCCGGGGGTCCTCACCTACCGCTGGCTGCGCAGTGACGGCACGCGCTCGGAGCAGCTCAGGGAGCGGGTGCCGAGCGGCCGGAAGGAGGCCCGGCTGCACCTGCTGTGGACCTTCCAGGGCGCGGGCACCCACCCCGCGAAGGCCGAGCTGGAGCTCGTCTCGCCGGTACGGCGCACGGCCGCGGCGGAGTTCACGTACCGCTGCCGCCCCTGACGGTGGCAGACAGCCGGATCACCGCGCGCCCGCCGTCGAGGTCCACGCGGGAGCGGGGCGGGGCGCCGTCCTCCTCGTCGTCGCGCATGATCAGCGCGCTCTGCCGCTCCTTGAGCTCGTTCTGCTTGCCGGGCGAGAAGCTCGCGTGCAGCTGCTCGAAGCCGGTCGAGGACATCTGTCCCTTGCGGCCGTTCCAGCGCCAGGGCAGCAGTCCGGCGCGGCCCGCGCGTTCCAGCGTGAGGTCGAGGAAGGCGATGGCCGTGAGCAGCAGCGCCAGCCCGGGAAGGGTCATGAAGACGACGAAGGCCATGGCCCGACCCTAGCGGGTGTCTTGCCGATCAGGCCGGGCTCGACCGACAAGACACCCGCTAACCCCGGTCCCCCTTTCGGCCAACGGCCCGGGCACGCGGACCGGTCCTTCCGGCCGGGGCGATCGTGGCCGTGCGGCCGAGGCGCCGCCACCCCCGCCCCTGGTTGACTCGAAGGTGTCGGCGAGGGCATCAGGGATGCGGCCCTCCCGGCACCTTCACTGCCACGTTCCAGCCGGCGATACACCCCAACGGAACGTGGCCGTCCCGCACGGATGCCAAGTCCGTGCGGGAGGCCCGCAGCCGCTTTGGGGAGTGGCTGCGGGCCATTTCCGCCTGCCCGTCCGTGGCGGGCGGGCGGCTCGGGCGGCTCCCTTCGGGGCGCCGCCCCGTCAGAAGCGGGCGTGCGCGGTGATGTCCGCCGCGAACTCTCCCGTCATCGCCGGGGTCACCGTCGGGCGGCACTGCGCCACCGCCGCCAGGTAGTCCTCGGTGCTCGCGCCCAGCTGGGCCGCCGCCGCGCCGCGCGCGCCCACCGCCTCCAGGTCCCGCTCGAAGGACACCTGCGCGGCGATCCGCGCCGCGTGCTCGATGTCGGCCGGGGTGAACAGCTCGCTGGCCTCGACCAGCGCCGCCACGTCCACATCGGGACGGCCCGCCGTGTACCGGCCCCAGATCGCGGCGCGGGCGCCCGCGTCCGGGGTGCCGATCGGGATCAGGTAGTCGAAGCGGCCGGGGCGCAGGAAGGCCGGGTCGAGGGAACGGATGGAGTTGGTCGCGCAGACCAGCAGCCGTTCGTCGCCCTCGCGGAAGCCGGGTATCAGTTTGAGCAGCTCGTTGGTCACGCCGTGGATCCCGCCGGGCTGGGCGGGCTCGGTGCGCACGGGTGCGATCTCCTCGACCTCGTCGATGAAGACGAGCACCCTTTCCAGCTCGGCGATGCGGGCGAACGCGTCGCGCAGCGCGGCCGCGAGGTTGCCCTCGTCGGCGAGGCGGGAGGGCAGCAGTTCCACGAAGGGCCAGCCGAGCCGGGAGGCGATGGCCCGGGCGAAGGTGGTCTTGCCGGTGCCGGGCGGGCCGAAGAGGGTGATGGCGCGCGGCGGCCGCACCCCGTGCGCGGCGGCCCGTTCGGGCTCGGCGAGCGGCAGCACCACGCGCCGCTCGATGAGGTCCTTCTCCGTCTCCATGCCGGCGACCTTGGCCCACAGGTCGCTCGGCAGGAAGCGGCCGCCGAGGTCGTCCAGGAGACCGGCGGCCGGGCCGTGCAGCGGCTCGGTCTTCTCGAAGTAGGCGACGGCGGGCTGCCGGGTGTAGCCGGCGTTGAGCAGGCCCTCTCCGAGCAGGTCCTCCTCGGGCAGGACGTACGCGATGCGCCCGACGCGGGCGGCGATCAGCCGCCGCTCCAGCTCCACGAGCAGCGCACTGGCCAGGCCCCGGCCGCGCCAGCCGGAGGCGATGGCGATGCGCATGACCCAGGCGCGTTCGCCGGTGACGCAGGCGAGGGCGGCGCCGATGGGGACGCCCTGGTGGACGGCGACCACGCAGGGCTGCCGGTCGGTGAGGGCGCTGATGCATTCGGCGAGTGAGAAGACCGACTCCTGGCCGAGTTCGGCCGTGGTGTCGATCAGATGGACAACGGCCGCGAGATCGCTCTCGCGGTAGTCGTGGATCAGCCAGTTCACCGGGTACCGCCCCTCGTTCGTGCTCCTGCGTGCCTGCTGCGTGCCTGCTGCGCACCTTGCTGCCGCGAGGCTAGGGGCGGGCGGGCCGCTTGATCACGCTCCGTCGTGCACAACAGCCGGTCGGGGAACCCTCCGTATCGTCCATAGACTGGTGCTTTCCGCCCGAACAGTTGCCCGAGGATCGTCAAGCTTTCATGAGTTCCCACATATCAACCGGCCTGCGACGGCCGTACCTCGTGTGGCTGGTGCCGGTCCTCTGGACACTGACGCTCGGACTGTGGGGGCTCTCCCGGCAGAACAGCGTGTGGCGGGACGAGGCGGCGACCTGGCAGGTGGCGGAGCGCTCCGCCGGCGAGATCTGGCACCTGCTCGGCAACGTGGACGCGGTCCACGGCCTGTACTACCTGCTGATGCACCTGCTCTTCGAGGTGTTCGGGGCGAGCACGACCACCCTGCGCCTGCCCTCGGTGCTGGCGGTGTCGGTCGCCGCCGGCTGTGTGGCGCTGATCGGGCGCCGGCTGGCGGGCCCGTGGGCGGGGCTGGGCGGCGGCCTGGCGCTCGGGCTGCTGCCGGCCGTGCAGTTCCAGCTCCAGGAGGGCCGGGCGTACGCGCTGATCGCGGGCGGGGCCGGACTGTCGACCCTGCTGCTCGTCTCGCTGATCGCGGGCGGCGGAGCCGGTCCTGCGCGGCGGACGTGGCCGCGCTGGACGGCGTACGGGGCTCTCGTGCTGGTCTGCGCCCTGCTGAACTGGTTCTCCCTGCTGATCCTGCCCGCCCACGCGGTGACCCTGTGGTGGACGCGGGCCCGGCGCGGTGTCGTGGCTCCATGGCTGCTCGCCTCCGCGGCGGCCGTGGCGGGGGCGCTGCCGCTGATCCTGTTCAGCCGGACCCAGTCCGGGCAGGTCTCCTGGATCCCGCCGCTGACCTGGCACATGATGATCGGCCCGGGCGTCCTGCTCGCGGTCGGCGCGCTGGGTGCGTGGGCGGGCCGCCGGGGCGGGCCGCACGCCGGTCTCCCGGCCCGGCTGACGGCGGCCTCGGTCGGACTGCCGCTGCTGGCGGTGCCCCTGCTGGGGCTGGCCGCCGCCTCCCTGGTCCAGCCGCTGTTCCTGGACCGGTACGTGCTGTTCTCCATGCTGGGTCTGGCCCTGCTGATCGGTGCGGCACTGGGCGCGGCCGTACGGGCCCTCGCGCCCCGGTACCCGAGGGCCTCGGGCGCGCTCGTGCCGGCCCTGGTCGCGGTCGCGGCGGTGGCGCTGCTGCCCGTGGCCCTGGCCGACCGGTCCCCGGCCAGCCGGGTGGACGACGTCCTGGCGGTGGCCGGGGAGGTGTCCGCGCTGAAGCGGGACGGCGACGCGGTGCTCTTCGTCCCGGCGGCCCGGCGGGACACCGCGCTGGTCTCACCCGGGGCGTTCACCGGCCTGCGGGACGTCGCGCTGGCCCGCGACCCCGCGGAGTCGGGGACCCTGAAGGGCGAGGAGGCCTCCCCGGCACGGATCTCGGCGGCCCTGCGGGAACAGCGGCGGGTCCTCCTGGTGACGGACTCGGGGAAGGCGGCTGCCAAGCCCTCGGGCTCCGCGGCGGACCGGGCGAAGGCGGCCGTCCTGCGGGCGGAGTTCACCGTGGTGGAGGACCGGCAGGTCCGCGGCCGCCGGGTGACGGTGTACGAGCGGCGCGGCTGAGGTCCGGAGGCCTGCCCGGCCGTCCGTCCGCCCGCCGATTCACAGGGGATTCACAAGGATTCCGCGGTCCCGGTCACAGGTTCCCCCGTGAGGCTCGGAGCATGATCCAGCGCCTTCCCTCCCGACCGGACCGCCGCTCCCGCGCCCGTGCCCGTGGCCGGCGCGCTTCCAGGGTCCTGCTCGCGCTGGCCGTGATGACGGCCCTGATCGGCGTCGACCTCCCCGACGCGCTCGCCGAGCCGCCGCTCGGGGTCACGCGCACGGCCGCGGCCGATGCGACGTCCGCGCGGGTCGGCGCGCTGTTCGCGGGCGGCCTCGACGGCGGACACTTCTGCACCGCGTCCGTGGTGCGCAGCGAGGACCGGGACGTGATCGTCACCGCCGCGCACTGCCTGGGCAGCCTGGACACCACCTACTTCGCCCCCGGCTACCGCGACGGCGAAGCCCCGTACGGCCTGTGGAAGCTCACCGGCATGTACGTGGCCCCGGGCTGGACGGACGGCGAGGACCCCGACGCCGACATCGCCTTCGTTACGGTGGCCCCGCTGGAGGGCCGGCCGGTCGAGGACCTCGTCGGGGGCTTCCCGGTCGCGGCCCGGCAGCCGGCCGACGCCACGGTGTCCATCGTGGGCTACCCGAGCCGCGACGAGTCCCCGCTGTCCTGCTCCAACGCGACGACCCTGTTCTCCGGGACCCAGCGCCGCATCGAGTGCCCGGACCTCGGCGGCGGCACCAGCGGCAGCCCCTGGCTCGTCGACGGCGCCGTCGCGGGCGTCCTCGGGGGCCACGAGGGCGGCGGCACCGTGCCGGAGGTCTCGTACAGCGCGGTGATGGGCGACCAGGCGGCGGAGCTCTACCGCGAGGCGTCCGACAACGGCTGAGCCCGGCCCGCCGGGGCCGGGGCGGGGGCGGTCAGAGGCCGGGGGCCGCGGCGTCGGCGGCCTCGAACCAGGTCGGCTCGTCCCGCAGGGCCTGGCGGATCCGCTCCACCGCGAAGGACTCCAGCGGCTCCGGCAGCGCGTCCGGTGCGAACCAGGCCACCTCCAGCGACTCGTTGTCGTTGACCCGCGCCTGCCCGCCCGTGGCCCGGCAGCGGAAGGTGATGTCCTGGAACTGGCAGACGTCCCCGTTCGCGTAGGTCGTCGGCGGGAGCATCTGCACCAGCACCACGCGCTCCGGTACGCACCGCACCGCCGTCTCCTCGTACACCTCGCGCACCGCCGTGTCGGCCGGCTGCTCCCCCGGCTCCGCGATCCCGCCGACCACCGACCACCGGCCGGTGTCGGCGCGCCGGCCCAGCAGGACCCGCCCCAGGTCGTCGACGACGACGGCGGTCACCCCGGGCAGCAGCAGCAACTGGTGCCCGGCGGTGGCGCGCAGGGTGCGGATGAAGTCAGGTGTGGTCATTCCCCGACCCTACGAGGCCTTGCGCGTCCGGCGTGCGAAGGTCCAGCCGAGTCCGGCCGCGGCCACGGCCAGCAGGAGGTACTCGGCGAGCGGGCCGAAGCGGGTGGCCGGGGTCTGCGCGGAGCGCAGCGGGATCTCGGCGACCAGGGCGTCGGCCGTGAACATCTTCGTCTGCTGCACGATCTTGCCGTCGGGCCGGATCACGGCGCTGACCCCGCTGGTGACGGGCACCAGGACCGTCCGGCTGTGCTCCACGGCCCGCACCCGGTCCATGGCGAGCTGCTGGTAGGTCATCTCGGTGCGGCCGAAGGTGGCGTTGTTGCTGGGCACGGCGATGACCTGGGCTCCGGCCTGGACGGTGGAGCGGACGGCGTCGTCGAAGGCGGCTTCGTAGCAGGTGACCATGCCGATCCCGCTGCCCGCCATGTCGAAGACCCCGGGCTCCTTGCCGGGGCCGAAGTCGCGCTGCACCCGGTCCACGTCGGAGCTGAAGAGCCGGACGAAGGAGCGCATCGGGATGCGCTCTCCGAAGGGCTGGATCTTGCGCTTGTCGTAGGTGTCGACGGGGCCCTTCACCGGGTCCCACAGGATCATCGTGTTGCGCAGCGGGCCGGTCTCCGGGGCCAGTACGGAGCCGATGGCGACGGGCACCCCGATGGTCTTGACCGCGTTGTCGATGACGGCGTAGGCGTCGGGCTCGGCGTACGGGTCGATGTCGGAGGAGTTCTCCGGCCAGACGACGAAGTCCGGTTTCGCCACCTTGCCGAGCTTGACGTCCTGGGCAAGCTGGATGGTGCGGTTGGCGTGGTTGTCCAGGACCTGGCGGCGCTGGGCGTTGAAGTCGAATCCGGCGCGCGGGACGTTGCCCTGGATGACGGCGGCCACCACCGTGCCGTCCTCGGCGGCGTCGGTGACCAGCGGCCGGGCGGCCAGCGCCCCGGCGAGCGGGGCGGCCACGGCGGTGGCGGCGAGCAGCGCGGCGGTGGCCCGGCGGGTGTCGGCGCCGACGCGCAGGACCTCGTACAGCCCGAATCCGCACAGGGCCACGGCGAAGGAGAGCAGCGGGGTGCCGCCGAGCGCGGCGAGCGGCAGGAAGACCCCGTCGGGCTGGCCGAAGGCGAGCTTGCCCCAGGGGAAGCCGCCGAAGGGGGCCCTGGCGCGCAGTGCCTCGCCGGCGATCCAGACGGCGGCGCCCCACAGCGGCCAGGCGGGGAGCCGGCTGACGAGGGCGATGCCGAGGGCGGTGAGGCCGATCAGCAGGGATTCGAGGGTGACGAGCGCCAGCCACGGCACCGGGCCGACGCCCTCGCCGGTCCAGACGAGCAGCGGCAGCAGGAAGCCGAGGCCGTGCAGCACGCCGAGGCCGAAACCGGACCGGGCGCGGCGCCCGTACAGGCACCAGCCGAGCAGGGCGAGGGCGAGAGGGGCCAGCCACCACAGGGGGCGGGGCGGGAAGCTCAGGTAGAGGAGCACTCCGGAGAGGACGGCGCACGCGGGCCGCGCGAGCCGGCCGGCCCACCGCCGCCCGGCCGTACCCGCCACGGCTTCCCGCACCGGCACCGGCCCTCGGTCGTTCCCGGCATCGTTCCCGGCTTCGTTCCCGGCCGCGCGGGTCGCACTGCTGCTCATCTGGCGGAGTGTACGTCCCCTCGCTGTGCCGGTGGCGGAGTCAGTGGGCCAGCGCACGCAGATGGGTGCGGATCACGCGGACCGCGTTCTCCGCGTCGTCGACCGTGACGGTGAAGAGCTTGCCGTCGCCGAGCCGCAGCTCCAGCCCCTCGCCGCGCCGGACGATGACGGCGGTGCCGCGCTCGGGGCGCCAGCGGTAGCCCCAGCCGCCCCACTGCTGCGGGGTGATCCGGGGCACGTACTCGGCCGCCTCCACGTCCGTGAGCCGGATCCTGCGGCGCGGCAGCCCGATGTGCCCGCAGCGCACCTCGACGGCCTCGGCGTCCACGGTGACGGCGGCGTGCACGAAGGCGAGGGTGCCGAAGAGGATGAGCAGGCCCGCGGCGAGACAGCCGATCACCGCCATGAGCAGCGCGACGATCCCGGTGTCCCAGGCGTGGTCGACGGCGATCTCGATCCCGAGCGCCAGAAAGGCCGCACCGGCTCCGGCGAGCAGCCACTGCACACGGTTGGAGGCCCGGCCCGTCCAGAGCGGCCCCGGCGGGTGACCCGTCATGTGTAGCAGCGTACTCACGTTCCCCAGGGCCGCCACCGGCCTCTTGACCCGAATCGCTAGCCGGGTAGCAGGCCGACGAGCGCGTCGCGCAGGGCCGGGCGGCGGACGGTCATGAAGCGGTGCAGGGTCCGGGAGCCGAATGCCACCCGCTGGGCGCTGCGGCGGCGCTCGCCCTCGTACGCCCGCAGGGCCGCGGGCAGGCCCCCGGGGCCGCGGGCGGCGACCGCCCGGGTGAGGGCCTCCGCGTCGAGGAGCGCGGTGCAGGCGCCCTGGCCGAGGTTCGGCGTCATGGCGTGCGCCGCGTCGCCGACGAGCGCGACCGGCCCGGGCCCGGCCGTGCGGGTGAAAGCGGGCAGCGCCGGGTGGAGGTGGCGCATCCGGTAGCGGATCCAGGTCTGCGGGTCGGTGTCGGCGAGCACGCGCGGGATGGGGTCGTGCCAGCCGGCGAAGGCGGCCCGCAATTCGTCGGCGGTGGTGGCCTCGGGAACGGTGGCGTACCAGTTGGTACGACCGGGTTCGACCGGGGTCATCCCGAAGAAGCGGCCCCGGCCCCAGGTCTCGCCGTAGACGCCGGTCTCGAAACCGGCGGTGCCGATCCAGGCCGTGGTGCCGAGCTCGTGCGGCCGGCTCCCGCCCTCGAAGCGAGCGGCGCGGACCGCGCTGTGGATCCCGTCGGCGCCGACGAGGAGGTCGGCGCCCCGCGCGGCCGAAGCCTCGTAGGGCCGGCCGTACGCGATCTCCGTGCCGCCGAGCCGTGCGAGCTCGGCGAGGAGCGCGTCGATCAAGTAGGGCCGTGAGATGAGGAGTTCGGGGCGGCCCGCCTTGCGTTCGATCCGCTCCAGCGGGAGGGCGGCCAGCACCCGGCCGTCGGGGCGCCGGATCAGCGCGTCGCGGTACGGGACCGCGCGCTCCCGGAGCGCGCCTCCGAGGCCGAGCCGGTCCAGGGCCGCCTGGGCGGTGGGGTGGATGCCGAAGGCGGTGCCGTACCGCTCCGGCACGGCCCGGCGCTCCAGAACGGCCACCGCCCATCCGGCCCGGCGCAGGCCGATGGCGGTGGCGAGACCGCCGACCCCGGCGCCGACGACCACCGCGGAACCCCGCTCCGCACCCTTGCCCCGAGCACTCTCCCCCATGGCGCACCCCCTCGTTCGAGTCGGCCTCGCTCGACCACCACAACTGTGGTGCCACATCTGTGGTACCACGGATGTGGTTAAGCTGACAAGGTGAACCAGGATCGCAGGGACCGGCTGCGCGACGCGGCCATCGAGGTGCTCGCCGAGGCGGGCGGGCGGGGCCTGACCCACCGGGCCGTCGACGCGGCGGCGGACGTGCCGCTCGGCACCTCCAAGAACTACTTCCCGACCCGCGACGCCCTGCTGCGCGCGGTCGCCGAGCGCTGCCTGGAGCAGTACCGGGCACTCGCCGCCCGGCTCGCCGGGGCCGGCCCCGGGCCGGGCGACCGGGCCGGACTCGCCGCGCTGCTCGCCGGACTGCTCCGCGATACGGCCGGAACCGGTCGGCCGCGCGTCGTGGCGTACATGGAGCTCCAGGCGGAGGCGACCCGGCGACCGTGGCTGGCCGCGCTGCTGGACCCGATCGCGGCGGCCGACTTCGCGGCGTTCGGGCACCTGCTGGCGACCGCCGGACTGCCGGCCGGTCCGGAGCGGGCCCGCGCCCTCACCCTCGCGCTGCACGGGGCCGTCCTCCACCTCCTGACGGGCGCCCCGACCACCCTGGCCGCGGCCGGGCTGGACGACTTGGACGCCTTCGCCCGCGGCCTGCTGGACTCCGCATCCCCCGCACCGAAGGAGGAGGCCCCGTGACCGACGGGACCGACCGTGCCGAGCGGATCGAGCGGCTCGACCGTGCCGTCGGCGCCGTGCTCGGCTCGGCGGTCGGGGATGCGCTCGGTGCGCCCTACGAGTTCGGGCCCGCCGGGCAGTTGAGCGCCCGCGGCGAGGAGATGCGCGGGGGCGGCGGCTGGGATCCGGGCGAGGCCAGCGACGACACGCAGATGGCGGTGCTGGTCGGCGAGTCCCTGCTGGAGTGCGGCGGGCTGGAACTCCCCGACGTCTTCGACCGGTTCCGGCGCTGGGCGGCCGGGGACCCCAAGGACATCGGGCTGCAGACGGAGATCGTGCTGACCGGCGGCGACCCGTGGGACCTGGCCGCCGCGCTGCACTTCCAGCTCAACGCGCGGGCGGCGGGCAACGGTTCCCTGATGCGCGCCTCGACCTCGGCGGTGTACTTCGCCCCCTCCGGGCGGGACGCGACCATGGCCGCCGCCCGGCGGATCGCGGCGCTCACCCACGGGGACCGGGCCGCCTGGGAGGGGACGGCCGTCCTGCACGAGCTCGTACGCGTGGCCCTGGACGATGGCGACCCGCTCCGCGCGCTGCCCGCGACGCTGGAACAGGTGCACCCGGACCACCGCGAGCGGTACGCGCGGGTCCTGGCCCCCGACTGGCATCCGGACCTGGCCACCGAGTTCAACGGGGCGGTGTGGCCCTGCCTGGGCTCGGCGGTGTGGGCGCTGCGCACCACGACGGGCTTCGCGGAGGCCGTACGGGCCGCCGTGGACCTGGGCGGCGACACCGACACGGTGGCCGCGGTGACCGGCACCCTGGCCGGGGCGCGGTACGGCGCGGCGGCGGTCCCGGAGTCCTGGACGGCCCCGTTGCACGTACCCGTACCGGGCTACGGGGACCACGTACTGGACGCCGCCGGGCTACGGGAACTGGCCCGGCGCCTCGCGACGGCCGGGGCGGCCGCCGCCCGGGAGGCGTAGGCCCCGGACGGCGGTGCGGAACCGTCAGGCTCCCGTGGTGGAGCCCGGGCGGATGATCATCAGGACGGTCACGGTGGCCCACAGCAGGTTGAAGACCCCGGTGAGCATCGCGAGGCGAGCGGCGGACCGGGCAGCGGAACCGGGACCGGGACCGGGACCCTGCTCCGGCTCGTGCTCCTCCCCCTGCCCGTGCCCCTGCAGGGCACTGAGGGCGGCGTCCTGGCCCGGAAGGATCAGCAGGGCGAGGACCGCGGCCGCGGCGGTGGTCAGCACGATCGAGACGATCAGCCATCCGCTGCCGAGGACGCCGAGGCTGCTGGCGGTGGCGAACCCGAGGACGGGAACCGCGGTACCAACGGCCGCGTAGACCCGGCAGACGCGGTGCAGCAACCGCAGGTTCGCGAGGGCGTCGCGGTCACCCGGGGTGCCGTCGCCCGGGGCACCGTCGCCTGATGCGCCCGTGGCGCGGCGCAGCGCCGCGGGGAACATGCTCGCGGCGACGGTGACCGGCCCGATGGCCAGAACGGCGGCGAGGACGTGGAGGGAGAGGAAGAGCTTCGTCACGGGCGCGGCTCCGCGTCCGTCCGGAGGCCGGTGGCGCGGCGCCGGCCGGTGGGCGTGGAGACGGTCAGGTCCCGGGTTCCTTCAACGGACAGGGGCATGGACATGCTGTGGTTCTTTCCTCGAGGGTCGGGACGGGGCAGGGCGGGCACGGGCACCGGTACCGGGCGCGGGGGTGCGCCGGTCAGAAACCGGCGGGGACCGGGCCCCGCTCGCGCCAGACGGTGCCGCGGCGTTCATGGGCGAACAGTTCCTCCACGGCCTGCGCGATCCTCGGGCCCACCTCCCGCTCCAGCAGGTACAGCCCCAGGTCGAGCCCGGAGGTGACACCGGCGCCGGTGACGAGGTCCCCGTCGTC
This sequence comes from Streptomyces sp. GL_141, assembly GCF_057834385.1. Taxonomy (NCBI): domain Bacteria; kingdom Bacillati; phylum Actinomycetota; class Actinomycetes; order Kitasatosporales; family Streptomycetaceae; genus Streptomyces; species Streptomyces sp. GL_141. The sequence continues at coordinate 7,823,072 of NZ_CM174402.1, read as the reverse complement.
GACGAGGCGGGCGCGCACGGCGCGGGCGCCGGTGGCGTCGAGCGCGTCGAGGCCCAGATGGTGGGTGGTGGCGTGGCGGCCCTCCAGCAGGCCGGCCATGGCCAGGACGAGCGAGCCGCCGCACACCGCGGCGACCGTCATCCGCGGGTTGGCCATCGCCGCCGCGAGCAGGGCGGGCAGCTCGGTGGTCAGGGTGCGGCCGATCAGGACGGGGATGAACTCGTCCTGGCGCCACTGCCCCTCGCCCGCGTCGAGGTCCGGGACCTCGCCGGGTTCTCCGACACGGCCCGAGGCGCCGGGAACCAGGACCAGGCCCGCGCGGCCGGGGTCCAGGGCGCCCGTGGCGCGCAGCACGAGTCCCCCGGTGCCGCTGACCACTTCGCGCGGCCCTTCGGCGGAGACCAGTTCCACGCTCACCGCGCCGCCGGATGCGAAGCTCCCGGCGTGCAGCACCTCGTAGGGGGCGATGACGTCGAGTGGATCGAAGCCGTCGAACAGGACGATCTGGGCGTGCATGAAGGGTTCCTCCGCGTGCGGCGGCCCGGTCCGTGCCGGTCCGGGCTCACCCTTGACGCTATGGGTCCGGCGCCCGCTGCCCCAGTGGCATTAATGACACCTTCCAACGGGATAACGCCACAGCGCCCCTAGTCCTCCGCCCACCCCTCTGACCTGTACAGAGCTGCGGTCCGAGCATCACGTGGCCCCGTCAGCCAGCTCATCGACCGGGTATGTTCTGGCCATGCACACCGTCGCCGTCCTCGCCCTGGACCGGGTGATCCCCTTCGATCTGTCGACCCCGATCGAGGTCTTCACCCGTACCCGCCTGCCGGACGGCCGCCCGGGCTACCAGATCAGGGTGTGCGCGGAGCAGCCGGAGGTCGACGCGGGTTCGTTCAGCCTGCGCGCGCCGTGGGGGCTGGAGGGACTCCAGGGCGCGGACACGATCATCGTGCCCGGTACCGACGTCCCCACGGCTCCGCTCTCCCCCGCCGTCCGCGCCGCGCTGCTGGTGGCGGCCGGGCAGGGCACGCGCATCGCCTCCATCTGCTCGGGGACGTTCCCGCTGGCCGCCACCGGGCTCCTGAACGGCCTGCGGGCGACGACCCATTGGATGGCGGCCGATCTCCTCGCCGCCACCTACCCGGACATCGAGGTCGATCCGGACGTCCTGTACGTGGACAACGGCCGGATCCTCACCTCGGCCGGCGCTGCCGCGGGCCTGGACCTGTGCCTGCACATGATCCGCAAGGACTACGGCTCGGCGGTCGCCGCCGACGCGGCCCGGCTGTCCGTCATGCCCCTGGAGCGGGAGGGCGGGCAGGCGCAGTTCATCGTGCACGACCACGCGCCCACCCCGCGGGGTTCCGTGCTGGAACCCCTGCTGTCCTGGCTGCAGGAGAACCTGGCCTCCGACCTCACGCTCGCCGACATCGCCGCCCGCGCCGGAACCAGCACGCGGACCCTGATCCGGCACTTCCGCGAGCAGACCGGGACCACCCCGCTCCAGTGGCTCCACCGAGCCCGCGTCCGCCAGGCGCAGCACCTCCTGGAGACCACGCAGCACTCCGTCGAACGCATCGGCGCCCAGGTCGGCTTCGGTTCGCCCACCGCCTTCCGCGACCGCTTCAAGCGCACCACCGGGGTCAGCCCCCACGCCTACCGCCGCGCGTTCAGCTGACCGGCGCACCTCCCGGCCGACCCGCGTGCCGGGCCTCTTCGGCCGGGGCCGCGCCGCTGGTCGGGGCTCAGCCCGGGACGGGTCCTGCGACCGCTTCGCCCACGCCGGCGCTCCGCCCGGTCAGCAGACGGCCCTCGGCGTACCGGAGGGCTGCTTCGGGGAGCGTGCCGGGGCGGCCGCTGAGCAGGACGGTGAGGCTGCCGGTGTACGGCAGGCCGGGCTCCGGGCGGGCGCCGAGCCGGCGCAGGGCCTGGACGGCGACGGGCTCGGCGGAGCCGTGGAAGACGTACGCGCCGCCGCCGGTGCGCCGGTCGAGCGCGGCCCTGATGGGGGCCTCGACCAGCTCGTAGTGGGTGCAGCCGAGCACCACGTCGGTGACGTCGGCCGGGGTCAGCGCGGCGGCCGCGGCGACGGTCCGTACGACGGCGTCCTCGTCGCCCGCCTCGACGGCGTCGGCCAGCCCCGGGCAGGGCACCTCGGTGACGCGCGCGCCGGCTGCGAAGTCGCGGATCAGGCCACGCTGGTAGGGACTGCCGGTGGTGGCGGGGGTGGCCCAGATGGCCACGCGCCCTCCGGCGGCCGCGGCGGGCTTGATCGCCGGTACGGTCCCGATCACCGGGATCGACGGCTCCAGTTCGGCGCGCAGCGCGGGCAGGGCGTGTACGGAAGCGGTGTTGCAGGCGACGATCAGCGCGTCCGGCCGGTGCGCGGCGGCGGCCCGCGCGACGGCGAGGGCCCGCCCGGTGAGGTCCTGCGGAGTCCTCGGACCCCAGGGCATCCCGTCGGGGTCGCTGGACAGCACCAGCTCCGCGTCCGGCCGCAGCCGCCGCAGCGCGGCGGCCGCCGCGAGGAGGCCGATACCGGAGTCCATGAGGGCGATCTTCACTTGGTCACCTTAATCGATCCCCCCACCCCACCCGGGGCAACGGACCCGCCACTCCGTCGCCCACCGAGCACGAAGCGGCGGGCACGGGGCCGCCCGACCCCTCCCCCGGCGGCGCGACGCCCCGGACGGCCTCGCCCCACCCAGGCCGTCCCTTCCGGATCCCGCCCGGCCCACGCCGCCCGGCACCGCACCTCGCCGCACCGACCGGGGCACCCGATGACGTCCGGTCCGCGCAAGCCCCGGCAGCGCGCCGAGGTGCGGTGCCGGACGACGCGGACCTGACGGCACGATCCGAAAGAGACTGCCTGGGGCCCGTCGCCAGACTCCCGTCCGCCATACCGCTTCCGGCACTCGCTCTCACCACATGGCCGCTCCGCGGGCGGCGACGCGAGGGTGCCGTCGGACCCCGGCGCCCGACGGTGCGGCCGCGCCCACACCCGCCGCGAAAGCCGCTCGCGCGCCCGGCCTGTCACCGCCCCGGGACCGCGCTTGCGCCCCGCACCGCGCGCCCCGCCATGAAGCGGCCCGACGCCTGCCCGCCGACCCGCCTGCCCGCCCAGAAGCGGCAGCCGCCTAGGCCGTCTCTTTCGGATCTTGCCGGTCAGGCCCGCGTCGTCCGGTGCCGTGCCTCGGCGCGCTGCCGGGGCTCCCGCGTACTGGACGTACTCGGGTGCCTCGGCAGTGCGCCGAGGTGCGGTGCCGGGCGGCGCGGGCCAGGCAAGATCCGAAAGAGACGGCCTAGCACCCGGCGCCCGCTCCGGTCCTGCGCCCGGCGCCGCACGGGACCGCCTTCCCGGGTCGGGGCCGCGTAGGCGCCCCGACCCGGACCGCCGAACGCCGGTGTCCCGGCACCCTCCGCGGCGCCGGTCCCGGCAGACTGCCGGGATGGGTTACCTCCTCGTCGCCGCGTGCGTCTCGCTCGCCGTCTGGCTCTGGCTCACCCTCGGCCAGGGCATGTTCTGGCGGACCGATACGCGCCTGCCTCCCCGGCACGCCCCCGCCCGCTGGCCGTCCGTCGCGATCGTGGTCCCGGCCAGGGACGAGGCCGAGGTGCTGCCGCACAGCCTGCCCTCGCTCCTCGCGCAGGACTATCCCGGCGCGGCCGAGGTCATCCTGGTCGACGACGGCAGTACGGACGGCACGGCCGACCTCGCCCGGCGGCTCGCCGACGCGCACCCCGGCGGGCTGCCCCTGACGATCCTCTCCCCCGGCGAACCCGCCGCCGGCTGGACCGGCAAACTCTGGGCGTTGCGCCACGGCATCACCCACGCCTGCACCGGCTCCGTCCTGAGCTCCGCTCCGGACCCCGGCCTGAGCTCCGGCCCGGATTCCGGGCTGAGCTCCGGCCGGAGCTCCGGCCCGGATGCCAGGCTGAGCTCTGCCCTGAGCCCCGCTCCGGACCCCGGCCTGAGCTCCGGCCTGAGCTCCGCTCCGGATGCCGGGCCGGGCCCCGGCCCGGATGCCGACCCCGGTTCCGCCTCGGGGTCCAACCCCGCTTCCGGCCCGCACTCCGGCCCCGCCCGCGGCCCGCACCACCCCGGCTCCAGCCCCGGCCCCAGCACTGGTTCCAGCCCGGGTTCCAGCCCGGGCCCCGCCCCCGACTACCTCCTCCTCACCGACGCCGACATCGCCCACGAACCCGACAGCCTGCGCGAGCTGGTCTCCGCCGCGACGGCGGCCGACCTCGACCTGGTCTCCCAGATGGCCCGGCTGCGCGCCGTCAGCGTCTGGGAGCGGCTGATCGTTCCCGCCTTCGTGTACTTCTTCGCCCAGCTCTACCCCTTCCGCTGGATCAACCGCCCCGCGGCCCGCACCGCGGCCGCCGCCGGCGGGTGCGTCCTGCTGCGCACCGAGGCGGCCGTGCGGGCCGGGGTTCCGGAGTCGATCCGGCAGGCCGTCATCGACGACGTCTCGCTCGCCCGGGCGGTCCAGCGCACCGGCGGGCGGATCTGGCTCGGCCTCGCGGAGCGGGTCGACAGCGTGCGCCCGTACAGCTCCCTCGCGGACCTGTGGCGGATGGTTTCCCGCAGCGCCTACGCGCAACTGCGCCACCACCCCGCGCTGCTGGCCGGGACGGTGGCCGGGCTGGTCCTGGTCTACCTCGTGCCGCCGGCCGCGCTCCTCGCGGGCCTCGCCGCCGGCCGGCCCGCCGTCGCCTGGGCGGGCGGCCTGGCCTGGCTGCTGATGGCCGGCACGTACCTGCCGATGCTGCGCTACTACCGCCAGCCGGCGGCCCTCGCACCGTTGCTCCCGCTCACCGCGCTGCTCTACCTCCTGATGACCGTCGACTCGGCCGTGCAGCACTACCGCGGACGCGGAGCGGCATGGAAGGGCCGTACATATGCCCGCCCCGGCGACGCCTGAAACCGGACTCCGTCCTTCGACTTGACGTCGTCCGAGGTCACGGGGTTGTGACGCTTCGTCAGCACGAGGCCTGCGGCATATTCGTGCATCACCCAACCGGTGAGTACGAGTAGGAGCAAGACGGGGCGGAAGTGACCAAATCGTGCACGTGAACGCCAAGTGAAAGCTGTGGCCCTGACCTGCGAATATGCAGGTCAGGGCGGTGTTGGCGGCACCTCGCTATGGACCCGGTGAAGTCGTGGGCTTAACTTAGGTCCATGACCTCCCCCCGCTCCACTTATGGCGGCGGTTACTACTCCGCGCCCTCCTTCCCGGACACCCCTATCTACGACTCCCTCGTCGCCGAACGCGGCACTCCGCAGATCGCCCCGATCCGCGTCCCCGCCGCCTACGACTCGCCGAGCGCCGGCTACTCGAGCGGTGGGTACCTCCCGGCCCTCGCGTCCGCGCTCCCCGCACTGCCGGCAGCGCTGCCGCCCGCCCGGCCGCAACAACAGCAGCAGGCCCCGGCGTACGGGTACCCGTACCAGCAGCAGGCCGCGCCCCAGCAGATGCCGCACATGCAGCAGATGCAGCAGATGGCCCCGATGCCGCAGCCCATGTCGATGCCGATGCCGCTCCAGCAGGCGCCGGTGCCGTACGTCCCGCCGCAGCCGCAGCCGTTCGCGGCCCGCACGGGGTACATCCCGCAGTCCCAGCCGCAGCAGCCCCGCCCGGTCGCCACGGGCACCGGGTACGAGGCGATGCGACCGGCGGCGCCGCGTCCGATGCAGGCGCAGCCCGCGCCCGTCCCGGCCGCCTCGTTCGAGGACCCGTACGGGCGTCCGTACCAGCCGCAGGGACGCGGTTACTGACCGCCTCGGCCGGCCGGCCCTCTCCGACGAGGTCGCCGCGGAGTCCGTGAGGACGGCTGGCAGTATTTCCCCATGGTGAAACTGCATGTCCAGGCGCTCCACGTCCATCCCGTCAAATCGGTGGCGGGGACGGCACCCGACGAGGTGGCCGTGGAGCCCTGGGGTCTGTCCGGTGACCGCAGGTGGGCGGTGGTGGACGGGGAGGGCGCGGTCATCACCCAACGCCAGCAGCCCAGGCTGGCCTTGGCGCGGGCCCGTCCGCTGGGGGGCGGCGGGTTCGAGGTCTCGGCGCCGGGCATGGCGGATCTGACGGTGGAGGTCCCGGAGCGGGGTCCGCTGGAGCCGGTGATGCTCTTCGGCAAGAAGATCGAGACCGTGGCGGCGGCGCCGGCCGCCGCCGACTGGTTCACCGCGTACCTGGGCGTACCGGCGCACCTGGTGCACCTGGACGACCCCGCCGTACGCCGGCCGGTCGATCCCCAGTACGCGCTGCCCGGCGAGACCGTGAGCCTCGCCGACGGCTATCCGCTGCTGATCACCACCCTCGCCTCGCTGGACGCGCTCAACGCGCTGGTCGCCCGGGGAAGCCATCCGGACGAGGGCCCCCTCCCGATGAACCGGTTCCGCCCGAACGTGGTGGTGTCCGGGGCCGAGGCGTGGGCCGAGGACGGCTGGCAGCGCGTCGCGATCGGCGACGCCGTCTTCCGCGGTGCGCGCGAGTGCGGACGCTGCGTCGTGACGACCACCGACCAGACGACGGCGATCCGGGGCAAGGAGCCGCTCCAGACCCTGGCCAGGCACCGGCGGATCGGGAAGTCGCTGGCCTTCGGCCGACAGCTGGTGCCGGTCCAACTGGGGACGCTGCGGGTCGGCGACGAGGTCCGCGTCCTGGCCTGAGGGCCTGCTGAGGATCCCGCCGGGCCCTCCACAGGGCCGGAGAGACCACCCGGAATGACACCTTCGAGGGGCTCTCGCGTCACCCTGGAACCAACCGCCCCCGCCTGCCCGTTGGAACATTCGGGACGTGAGCACCGGATCGGGTGACACACGTCTCGCGCGTCCCGGAATGCGGGTGGCCGGGGCATGCGGGAGGCTGGGACGGCAGGCAGGGCGCAGACTGGCACAAGTAGGGGGAGCCGGACCGTGCGGACAGCAATGGGAGTGTGGCGCTGGCGGCGCAATCCGCTGCGCCGCCAGACGGATCTTTTCGAGGCCTGGGTGGCCTTCGCGGCGCTGCTGTGCGTCCTGTTGGTGGCTCCGGCCATCGGCTGGGCCGCCGGCCTGCGGGTGGACGGCACGCTGCAGCGGGCCGCGCGCGAACAGCGGGAGGAGCGCCATCTCGTACCGGCGGTGGTGGTCCGGCCGACCCCGGATCCGCTCCTCGGTGCGGCCACCGAACCGGCGGCGCAGCGCCAGACCCCGCAGCGTACCCAGATCGTCGCCTCGTGGACGGCGCCCGACGGCAGCAACCACCAGGGCACGGTGCCGGCCGCGGAGGAACCGCCGCATCCCGGCGACCGGTTCCGGATATGGACCGATACCCACGGCCGGCTCGTCGGACAGCCCCTCGACCCCTCCTCCGCCAGTTTCCACGCGGGCATGGCGGGTCTCGCGGCGGCCCTGGTCATCGCCGCGCTCGTGGAGACGCTTCGCCGTCTGGTCGTACGTAGGCTCATGCATCGGCGGTACATCCGGCTGGACCGCGCGTGGGCCGCGGCGGGGCCGGACTGGGGCCGGGCGGATGCGGGCAGCTGACCTGGCAACTCACCGGCCCCGCGCGCGCTACGGTGGAGCGCCGGAGCCGCAGCTCCGGCCGGCAGGCGGACTTACGGAACACGAGGGTGGGGGCACGACAGCACCATGGCTCAGGGCACGGTCCAGGTGACGCACGGCGGTTCCTCGCGGTGGCGTCGCCGCTCCGGTGATTATCCGACGCTGACCGCCGCGCTGGCCGTGGCGGGCGACGGCGACGTCCTGTCCATCGCGCCGGGCACCTACCGGGAGAATCTGGTGCTGCACCACGCCGTGACCCTGCGCGGCCCGGAGGGCTCGCTGGGTTCGGTGCGGATCGCGCCGCTCGACGGGGTGGCGCTGACCGTCCGCGCCTCGGCCGTCATCCAGGACATCCATCTGGAGGGTCAGGACCCGACGGCGCCCGCGCTCCTCGTCGAGGACGGCTCCCCCGAGCTCACCGACGTGCGGGTGAGCACCCGGTCGGCGGCCGGCATCGAGGTCCGCGGAAGCGGTGCGCGGCCGCTGGTCCGGCGCTGCACGGTGGAGAACCCGGCCGGGATCGGGATCGCCGTACTGGACGGCGGCGGCGGGGTGTTCGCCGACTGCGAGGTGGTGGCCGCCGGCCAGACCGGGGTCTCCGTGCGCGGCGGTGGCCGCCCCCGGCTGGAGCGCTGCCGGATCCACCACGCCACCGGCGCCGGCATCGCGGTGACCGGCGACGGCTCGGGCCTGGAGGCGCTGGGCTGCGAGGTCTACGAGATCAAGGGCGCCGGCGTGCAGATCGCCGCCCGGGCCACGGCCGTGCTCACCGACTGCGCGGTCCACCGCACCTCGGCCGACGGGGTCACCCTCGACACGGACGCCGTGCTCACGCTCGCCGGCTGCGACATCCACGACATCCCGGAGAACGCGGTCGACCTGCGCTCCCGTTCGGTGCTCACGCTCAGCCGCACCAGCGTCCGCCGCTTCGGCCGCAACGGCCTGTCGGTGTGGGATCCGGGCACTCGCGTCGTCGCCGATTCCTGCGAGATCCACGACAGCACCGGCGACTATCCCGCCGTCTGGATCAGCGACGGAGCCGGGGTGTCGCTGGACTCCTGCCGGGTGCACGACGTACCGGACGCGCTGTTCGTCCTGGACCGGGGTTCGCGCGTGGACGTCGTGGACAGCGACATCTCCCAAGTGCGCAACACCGCCGTCTCGGTGAGCGACGGGGCGACGGCCCAGCTGGACGACTGCCGGATCCGCGAGGCGGCGACGGGAGCCTGGTTCCGCGACCACGGCAGCGGCGGCACCCTCGCCAACTGCTCCATCGACTCCGTCCAGACCGGTGTGATCGTCACCAAGGGCGCGGATCCCACGCTGGAGCGGTGCACGGTCACCTCCCCCGCCGAAGCCGGCTTCTACGTGTCCGCCGGCGGGCGCGGCACCTTCACCGCGTGCCGGGTCACGGGCAGCGCGGGCTTCGGTTTCCACGTCATCGACGGCTGCCGCACCTCCCTGCACCGCTGCCACACCGAGCGCTGTGCGCGCGGGGGCTACGAGTTCGCGGAGGACGGCCCGGTCGCCGAGGACTGCACGAGCGACGAGTCCGGGCCGCGTCTCGCCGCCCGGTCCGCCTCCGGCACGGGCCCCGGCACGGGCGCGGGTGCGGGCGCGGGTGCGGGCGTGGCGGCGGCCGGGGAGCGTACGGGGATCCGTACGGTGTCGGCCGCGCCGGGCCCCGTCGCGGTGGGCACGGCCGAGCGGGTGCCGGCCCAGCGGCCGGCCGACGAAACGGATGCCGCCGCCGCGACCGGGCAGCCCGCGGCCCGTGGTTCGGTCGAGGTGCTGGGGCACCTCGACGCGCTCGTGGGACTGGACAGCGTCAAGCGCGAGGTCCGTGCGCTCACCGACATGATCGAGGTGGGCCGGCGCCGCCAGCAGGCGGGGCTCAAGGCCGCCTCGGTCCGCCGCCACCTGGTCTTCACCGGCTCCCCCGGTACCGGCAAGACCACCGTGGCCCGGTTGTACGGGGAGATCCTGGCCTCCCTCGGGGTGCTGGAGCGCGGCCACCTCGTGGAGGTGTCCCGGGTCGACCTGGTCGGCGAGCACATCGGGTCCACGGCGATCCGCACGCAGGAGGCCTTCGACCGGGCGCGCGGCGGGGTGCTGTTCATCGACGAGGCGTACGCGCTGGCGCCCGAGGACTCGGGCCGCGACTTCGGGCGCGAGGCGATCGACACGCTGGTGAAGCTGATGGAGGACCACCGGGACGCGGTGGTGGTGATCGTCGCCGGGTACACGGCGGAGATGGACCGCTTCCTCACCGTGAACCCGGGGGTGGCCTCCCGCTTCTCCCGGACCATCACCTTCGGGGACTACGGCCCCGGGGAGCTGCTGCGGATCGTGGAGCAGCAGGCCGAGGAGCACGAGTACCTGCTCGGCGAGAAGACCTCCGAAGCCCTTCTGACGTACTTCACCGACCTGCCCAAGGGCCCCGCCTTCGGCAACGGCCGCACCGCCCGTCAGACCTTCGAGTCGATGGTCGAGCGGCACGCGGGCCGGGTCGCCCAACTACCGGAACCAAGCAAGGACGACCTCACCCTCCTCTACCCAACGGATCTCCCGGACCTCTGACCGGACGCCGCCCCGCGGCAGGGGCGCCGCCGGCGGCCGTCCGCCCGATCGATGTCGACCGGCCTGCTCCAGCCCCGCAGCCTCCCCAGCAGACGGAGTTGGTCGAGTGGCTTGATCGCAAGGTGCTGCGCCGACACCTGAGGCAAGATCACGTGAGCGTTCTGTTGGCTGAGCGGGGGGCAACTGGTGAGGCGTCTGATGCCGCTGGTCACTGCAGTGGTGGTACTTGGGGCGGTCGGATGCGAAAGCACGTCGGCCACGAAGGGCTCCGGGGCGGCAACCGCCGCGGACGGAAGCAAGGGTTCGTCGGCCGCTGTGAAGCCGTTGACCGCGGACGAGGCCCGCCGTCTGGCCGAGGAAGTCGACAAGCGCGCCGAGCAGGAGAGCCAGGACCCCGAGGTGATCAAGGGGTACGCGGACGGTCCGTGGCTGGACCAACAGCTCGCCGCCGCCGAGAACGGCAGGAAGTACGGGACCAGCTCGCCGCCCGGGCCCACCAACTCGCCCGAGGTCGCACCGGCTGTCCATGCCTGGGCCGGCACCGGTACGCGCGCCGGCGACCGGTGGATCCTGGCCGCGGGCGAGATGAGCAGCCACACGGTCGGTGCCGCGCAGAATGCGGTCGAACTGCGGTGGTCCCTCCACCACGAGGGCGAGGACGGCACGTGGCGTGCAGCCTTCAGAGCCTTCGCGCCAACCGTCGGAGCACTGCCCGAGCCTGCAGTCGGACCCGACGGCCAAGCCGTCACCGGTGGTGACACCTCACAGCTGGGCGCGGATCCGGCCGAGGTGTGCGGCCGTTACTACGACTACCGGAACGGCAAGGAAGGTACGGACTCCTCGGATCCGGGATGGGACGCGAACATCGCGGCGGCGCGTGCGAAGCTCGCGGACGCACGCAAGGGGCTGCCCGAGCGGCTCGGCAGTCCGAAGTCCCTCACGATGGCGCAGGAACCCACGCGCACTCCGTACGGGCCCGTTTGGCGGACCGTGGACGGCGGTGCGCTGGTGGCCTGCCTGTCGGTGAACACGCTCACCGTCGGCATGGGACCCGGCCGCTACCGGACGTTCGCCCCCAGCGGATGGACCGGGACGACCGGCATTCCCTGGAACAGCTACACGCAGACCCAGCTGAGCATGACGGTGCTCAAGATCCCGGCCGGGCGGGGCCAGGTGTCCATCGGCGCCGAGGTGTCCTGGCCCTACAGGTTCGACGGCACCCGCTACGACGGCGGCTGAGCCGAGCAGGCGCGCGCTCCTCACCCCCCGCCCCGGTGCAGGTCCCGGCGCATGCACACCCGGGGCCAGCGGTCGAGGCCGTGTACGGCCTCGCGGTCACGGATGTCGCGCAGGCCGGGTCCGAGGCCGCTCTCGTCCAGGGTCCGGAATCCGCATCGGGCGTAGTACGGGGCGTTCCACGGCACGTCGGTGAAGGTCGTGAGGGTCAGTGCGGCGGCTCCTTCGGCCCGGGCCCGCTCCGCGAGGTGTTCCAGGAGGGAGCGCCCGATGCGGCGGTGAGCGCATCGCGGATGCACCGACACCTGCTCGACGTGCAGGTTCCCGTCGACCCGGTCGGCGAGGAGGTAGCCGACCGGGGTGCCCGTCCCGGCGCCTTCGGCCGCGACCCACGCCAGGCCGGCCCGCCGGTAGCCGAGGAGTTCCTCCAGCGGAAGCGGTTCGTCGTCGGCGATCTCCGGCATGCCGATGGTCCGGAAGCATTCGCCGGAGGCCCGCTCGATGTCCTGCAGGAGGGACAGCTCGTCGATGTGCGCTGCTCTGATAAGCATGTACGGCATTGTCCCGGCCGGGGCCCGGCCGGCGAAACGGCTCCGCCGCCGCAAAACCCGTTTCGCCGCCGCGCCGGCCGGGACGACGCCTGCCGACCCCGTGGCGGGACAACTCCATGCCGGCCGACCCGTGGCGGACAACTCCACGCCGGGCGACCCCGTGGCGGACAACTGACGGACCGACAGCTAAGGTGACAGCCCGCCGGATGCCACCGTCCGTCCGCCGAACCGAGGGAGTGCCGCCATGGCCCGCCGACTCCGCCCCGTAGGACTGGACTTCATCGAGGTCGCCCCCACCCGCCTGGTCTTCACCGGCCGGACCACGGCGGCTCCCGAGGACGTGTACCGGGCGCTGGCCGAGGAGGTCGAGGGCTGGCCGAGCTGGTTCCGGGCCGTCACCCTGGCCCGTCCCACGCACGGCGGCGCCGGGCGCGAGATCAAACTGGCGGGCGGGGTCCGGTTCCAGGAAACGATCATGGCCGCGGACCCGGAGCGGCGCTACGCGTACCGGGTCGACGCGACCAACGCCCCCGGCATACGGGCCCTGCTGGAGGAGTGGCGCCTCACCCCCTCCGGCTCCGGCACCCACGTCCAGTGGACCTTCGCCGCGGACGGCCCGACCGCCGTCCGCTTCGCCCTCACCGCGGCCCGGCCGGGACTCGGCCACTCGTTCCGCTCGGCGATCCGCACCCTGGACCTGCGCCTGGCTGCACGGCGCCGCGGGTCGGATCAGTAAGGGCGCCGGCCAGGAGGGGCCTTCGGGTCGGCGCCTCCGTGCCTACGGGGGCATCGCGGCGGGCCCGGCGTGGTTCAGATCGCGGGGTGTCGCACCGCCAGGTCGCCGTAGCCGCCCGCCGTCCAGACGCGGGTGCGGAACTCCTGCAAGGTCATGGCCCGTTCGCCGGGGAAGTGGACCGTGCCGCAGCGGCCGCAGTACGAGGCCTCCGCCCAGACGCGGTCGGCGGCGACCCGGCCCGGTTCGGTCTTGCGGCGCCAGGCGCGTACGGCCCGGCCCGACAGGGCCATCAGGAGGGGGGCCAGGAGCAGCGAGGCCGCCGAGATCCAGCCCAGATAGGTCGTGGGGTCCTCGACTCCGAAGGGAAGATCGCCGTCGCCCCCGTAGAACCGCGGGGGCGTGCCGCCCTCGAACCACTTCCCCGCCATCCCGCCCCAGACGAAGGCGCCGATCGCCACCAGGACGAGCACCGCCCCGAGGCAGCCCATGGCGCTGTCGTCCGGCTCGTCCGGGGCGACCGCGAGGGCCTTGGCCAGCGCCGAGTTCTCCTCGCGGGTCGTCACGTTGTCGCCGTCGCCGCCCCTGCTCTCCACGCTCAGCTTGGCCTTGGCCCGCAGGTACGCGGCGGACACGCCGAGCACCTGGTCCTCCCGGCCGCACCGGGGACAGGCCAACGAGCCCTCGCCGCCCCCGCCTTGGCCCTGCGCTCCGGTCCCGCCGTCCGCCGACTCCGCCATGGCTCCCCACCCCGCGCCGTACCCCGTCCAACGTCAGCACAGGGTAGCCAGCGGACCTCGCCCCGGCCAGGGAAACGTTTCAGCCGACGGGCTCGCTCCACACGCCGGTCGCCAGCATGGTGTCGAGCGTCCGCGCGTACGGGGTGATGTCGAGCCCCTGCTCCGCCAGCCACGCGTCGGAGTAGTACTTGTCGAGGTAGCGCTCACCCCCGTCGCAGAGCAGGGTCACGACGCTGCCCGTACGCCCCTCGGCCACCATCTCCGAGATGATCTTCAGCGCGCTCCACACCCCGGTACCCGTGGAACCGCCCGCCTTGCGGCCGATCACCCGCTCCAGCGCCCGGCACGCGGCGACGCTCGCGGCGTCCGGGACCCGCATCATCCGGTCGATGGCCCCGGGGACGAAGCTCGGCTCCATCCGGGGCCGGCCGATGCCCTCGATGCGCGAGCCGCAATCGCTCGTCGCGTGGGGGTCGCCCTGGGTCCAGCCGTCGAAGAAGCACGAGTTCTCCGGGTCCGGGACGCAGATGCGGGTGTCGTGCTGCATGTAGTGCACGTAGCGGGCGATCGTCGCGGAGGTGCCGCCGGTGCCGGCCGTGGCCACGATCCAGGCGGGCTCGGGGTAACGCTCCAACCGCAGCTGCTGGTACATCGATTCGGCGATGTTGTTGTTGCCGCGCCAGTCCGTCGCCCGCTCCGCGTACGTGAACTGGTCCATGTAGTGGCCGCCGGTGCGGGCGGCGAGCTCGGCGGACTCCTCGTACATCTTCATCGAGTCGTCGACGAAGTGACATTCGCCGCCGTGGAACTCGATGAGCCGGCACTTCTCCGGGCTCGTCGTACGCGGCATGACGGCGATGAACGGGACGCCGATCAGCTTGGCGAAGTACGCCTCCGAGACGGCGGTGGAACCGGACGAGGCCTCGATGACGGGGCGACCGGGGCGGATCCAGCCGTTGCAGAGGGCGTAGAGGAACAGGGAACGGGCGAGGCGGTGCTTGAGGGAGCCCGTCGGGTGGGTGGACTCGTCCTTCAGGTAGAGGTCGATGCCCCAGGCCTCGGGGAGCGGGAAGCGCAGCAGGTGGGTGTCGGCCGAGCGGTTCGCGTCCGCCTGCACCTTGCGGACGGCCTCTTTCAGCCACGCGCGGTAGTCCGCGTCGCTGCGGTCGACGTCGATGGTCGTGGCGGTCGTGCCGGTGGTGCTCATGCGCCGTGCTCCTTCGTGTGTCCCGATGTCCCGATGTCCCCGAGTCCTCGGCCGGCCCGGCGCCTCTTCGCCTTTCGCCGCCCGCTTTCGCAATGTACCCCCCTCACCTGCACAAACGGTCACTTTGGGTATCCATGCGGATCCCTTTCGATCGCGTTCGGTTGCACAGCGGCCCACAGTGGGTGACCCTGGGGAGGCGTCACCGAGGGTGCAGCACCCGTAACACTGATGTCGGGGAGTCGCAGCCGTGATCAGTCATTCCCGCAGGCACTGCGTCGTCGAACTGCAGGCCCTGCCCTTGCGGATCGGACAGATCCGCCGAATCGTTTCGGCGCAACTGCGCCACTGGCAGCTCGATCCGCTCATAGACCGGGCTGCGCTCGGCGTGACGGAGCTGCTCAGCAACGTCCACCGCCATGCGCAGCCGGACAAGACGTGCACCGTCGAGATCGAGCTGCGCCTCGGCCGGCTGACCGTCTCCGTCTACGACAGCGACCCCCGCCTCCCGATGCTCCGGCACTCCGGGGACTGCGGGGCCTCGGTTGACCGCGGGTCCTCCGGGGACGCGGCGGCCGCCGGGGCCACCCGCCCCGCGGACGGTTCCCCGGTCGACGCCCTGGAGACCTCCGGCCGCGGGCTCGCGCTCGTGGAGGCCCTCAGCGAGGCGTGGGGGGCCCGGCAGCAGGAGGACTGCCCGGGCAAGGTGGTGTGGTTCTCCCTGCGCGCCGCCCCCGGCCCGGCCGCACCGGAAGGCCACCCGGTGCTCCTGGCCGAAAAGCCGGTGCTCCCGCCCGGGAAGCCGGTGCTCCTGCCCGAGAAGAAGGCCGTACGGGACCCCGCGCCCGCCCCGCCCGTCGCCGCACCCCCCGAGCCGGTCTCCGCCGGCCTGTCGGTGACCGCCTCGGTCGGCGCCCGGCCCGGGTAGCCTCCGGCCGCAGCAGCCGCCGGAGGGGGCACGGGCGGTCAGGCCGCCGTGCCCAGGGCCCCGAGGGGGTCGTCCAGCACCGGCTGCCACGCCAGTTCGGCGGCGCCGACCAGGCTGTTGTGGTCGAGCGTGCACGGCAGGATCGGCACGCCCCCGCTGCGCCCCCACAGGCTGCGGTCCGCGACCACCGCGCGCAGCCGCTCGGGGTCGGCGTAGAGCAGCTCGCGGTGGAGTCCGCCCAGGATGATCCGGTCCGGATTCAGGATGTTGACCAGGCCCGCGAGGCCGAGGCCGAGCCGGTCGATGAGCTCCTCGGTGGCGGCCCGTACGCCCGGGTCCGCCGACTCCTCGCGCAGCAGGTCACGGGCCTGCTGGAGCAGGGACACCTCCGGGCCCGGGGTGCGCCCGGCGGCGGTGAGGAAGGCCAGCGGGTCGGCCTCCACGTCGAGGCAGCCGCGACTGCCGCAGTGGCAGGCGCGCCCCTCCGGGTTCACGGTGAGGTGGCCGACCTCCAGGGCCAGGCCCGAACTCCCGCTGTGCAGACGGCCGTCCAGGACGAGCGCCCCGCCGACCCCGCGGTGCCCGGTGGCCACGCACAGCAGGTGCTGCGCGCTGCGGCCTGCGCCGTGCCGGTGCTCGGCGAGCGCGGCGAGGTTCACGTCGTTGCCGGTCAGCGCCGGGCCGTCGATGCCGGCCTCCTTCACGCAGTCGGCGAAGATGGCCCGCACCGGGGATCCGGCGGGCCAGGCCAGGTGCAGCGGGTTCAGCGCCGTACCCTCCGGCTCCGCGACCGCCGAGGGCACCGCGAGGCCGGCGCCGATGCAGCGCCGGCCGGTCTGCGCGAGCAGCGCGGCCCCGGCTTCGACGACCGCACCGAGGACCTGTGCGGGGTCGGCCGACACGGGCACCCGTCCGGGAGCCGTGGCGACGATGCGGCCGCCGAGGCCGACCAGGGCGGCCCGGAACCCGTCCGAGTGCACCTGCGCGGCCAGCGCCACCGGGCCGTTCTCGTCCACGGAGAGCCGGTGCGAGGGGCGGCCCTGGGTTCCGCCGGCCCCGCCGGGGCGGGAGTCCACGCGGATCAGGCCGAGCGCCTCCAGTTCGGCGGCGACGGCGCCGGCGGTGGCGCGCGTGACACCGAGCTCGGCCGTCAGGACCGCGCGGGTCGGGGCCCGGCCGGTGTGGACGAGCTCCAGCGCCGGCCCGAGCGCGCCACGGCCCCGCTCCAGCTTGGTCCGTGCGGAGCCGGCCGCGGCGGAGGCGGAGGCCGCGGCGGAAGTCGCGGCGGAGGCCGCAGCAGAGGCAGACGCCGAAGCCGAGGCGGATTCCGAGGTCGACGGCGAAGCCGAGGCCGAGGCCCTGCCGGATCCCTCGGCCGTGCCGGCTGCTTCTGTCCCGCCCGTCCCGCCCGCCCCGTCCATCCCGTCCGTCCCAGCGGACACCGTGGTCACATCCCCCACCCGCCGCGGGGCCCCGTTGCCGTTCATGACAGCGATCCTCGCATGATCGGAGCGTCGAGGGCGCCGCCTGCTAGCGGAGCCCGCCGACCCGGAGCGTGATGTTCAGCCGCCCGGTCAGCCCGAGGCCCGGCGGAGCGGTGCCGGGCAGGACTTTCGGCACGCCGTGAAAGGCCCGTCGGACGGGCCCGCCGAAGACGAACAGATCCCCGCTGCGCAGCTCAACGTCCCGATACGGACGCCCGCGCGAGGCGGTGTTGCCGAAGCGGAAGAGGCAGGAATCACCCAGGCTCAGCGAGACCACCGGGGCTTCCGAGCGCTCCTCGGCGTCCCGGTGCATGCCCATGCGGGAGTCGCCCTCGTAGAAGTTGACCAAGGCGATGTCGTACGCGACGCCCGGATCCGGAGCCTGCCCGTACGCCGCGGCCACGGCGCTGCGCCCCAGCCGTGCGAGCCAGTCGGGCATCGCCTTGACCGGGGCGCCGTCCCCGTCGACGGCGGTGGGCGCGTATCCGTACGGGTACCAGTGCAGCCCCAGGCACACCTGCCGGGCGCTCATCGTCCCCCCGCCCGGCGTGCGCACCGTACGCAGCCCGGCGGGCGGCCGGGCCCATTCCCGGCAGGCCTCCACCAACTCCCGCTGCCGCTCGGGCCCCAGCCAGTCGGGCACGTGCACGGCCCCGGGCACGATCTCGGCCCGCTCGCGCGGGAAGAGCTCGCCGTCCGGGTGCTCCCTGGCCTCCGCCACCTGCCCTGTCACCTCCTCCGTGACCTCCATCATCCTTCGTTGTGCGTCCCCGCGGGCGGCTGCGAAACTCCTGGCATGGAGATCATCAGCTACGTGAAGACCGTGGCCCGCGAGGGCGAGCAGCTCGCCGACATCGCCGAACGGGCCGGTACGGATGCCCTGGTGCCCACCTGTCCGCAGTGGCGGGTGGCCGATCTGCTGCGCCACACGGGCTCCGTGCACCGCTGGGCCACCGGGTACGTGGCGCAGGGGCTCACCGAGCGGGCGCCGTTCCCGGACGCGCCGGAGCTGGTGGGCGCGGAACTGCTGGCCTGGTTCCGCGAGGGCCACGCGACGCTGGTGCGGACCCTGACCGGGACCTCGGCCGACGCCCAGTGCTGGACCTTCCTGCCGACCGCGCCGCCTTCGCCGCTGGCCTTCTGGGCGCGGCGCCAGGCGCACGAGACCACCGTGCACCGGATGGACGCGGAAGCCGCGCTGGGCGTGTCCTTCGGGGCGGTGGACCCGGCCTTCGCGGAGGACGGGGTGGACGAGCTGCTGACCGGCTTCCACGCGCGGCCGCAGAGCCGGGTCCGGACGGCGGAGCCGCGGGTGATGCGGGTACGGGCCTCCGACACGGGCGCGGTGTGGACCGTACACCTGTCGGCGGAGCCGGCGCGCACGGTACGCGGAGACGCCTACGGCACGGACGGCACGGAGGCGGACTGCACGCTGACGGGCGAGGCCTCCTGGCTCTACTCGGCGCTGTGGAACCGGCAGCCGCTCGCCGGACCGGGCGTGACGGGCGACGCGGAACTGGCCCGGCTCTGGGTGGACACGGCCGGAATCTGACGCCTGGGCGGTGTCTTGCCGTGGTGCGGCCCGGGCGGCGAGACTGCGTGCATGGAGCTACGCAGTCAGGCCGACCGGGACGCGGTCACCATCGAGATCGTGTTCGCCTTCGTCAGCGGCGTTTTCGCGGCCGGACTCGTCTTCGCGGCGCTGTACGGCCCCGCCCTGGCCTTCGACCTCTCCCCCGCGACCGACCGGACCCTGGCGACGGTGGGCGGCGTGCTGGCCGCGACGGCGTTCGTCCTCCGGGTCACACAGGTCCTGTGGCGCTTCACCCGTCGCCCGCAAGCCGCCGTCCGCGAGGACCTCGGCAGCTCCTAGGGCCTCCGAGCCGGCCTCCTAGACTGGGCCGCATGGATTCCACGGCCCGGCTCTCGCTTCTGGTGCTGTACACACCGCGGTTGGAGGACTGCCGCCGGTTCTACGCGGACCTCGGCCTGGTGTTCACCGCGGAACGCCACGGCCGCGGACCGGACCACTACGCGGCCGTCCTCCCGGACGGCATGGTCCTGGAGCTCTATCCCGCCGGCGACGACCGTCTCACCGGCGCCCTGCGGCTGGGGCTGACCGTCGACGCGGCCGCGGCGCGGCCACCGCTCGCCCCGGGGCGGCACCGGCTCGTGGACCCCGACGGCCGGACGGTCGAGATCAGCGCCGTCGAGATCACCGCCGTCGCGCGGACGGAGTGCGGCTCAGCCCAGGGTTGAGGCGTACCAGGTCTGGGCGCGGTACTTCCAACCGGGCCGGGCGTCCCAGGGGTTGGGCATCTGCGCGCTGGTGGCGTAGGCGTAGCCCGCGCCGCGTTCGAAGGCCGTGCGCAGCGTCGCCCGCATCGCGGTGGCGTCGGGCACGTCGTGTACGAGGTGCCAGAACGCGGTGCCGCTCGGGTCGAGTTCGGCGCCGGAGCGGTAGCCGGTGAGTGCGTTGAAGACGTTGCCGCCGAGCCAGCCGGCGCCCGAGTAGGCCGCGTACCTGTCCTCGAAGGTGACGAAGACGTCGGCGGTGCGCCGGCCGGGCTCCAGGTAGCAGTCGGCGATGGCCGTACCGGGGTTGTTGACGACCAGGTCCGAGGTGCCGGGGGCCACGGCTTCCATGGTGTCCTGCACGTAGCGGCGGAGCTCCGCGTAGTGGTCGCGGGTGGCGTTGGCCGGGCCGCAGTCGCGGCTGACCACGTCGAAGAAGATGCCGTCCACGTGGAGGCGGCCGTCACCGCCGTCGACGGGCTTCAGGTAGTTGTCCACGGATGCCTTCACCGCGGCGATGTCGCGGTTGCCGTGGTCGGTGTGGACGTAGCCGAGCACCTTGGTCTTCTCGCCGGTGGCGGTGGTGCCGGTGCGCAGCGCGTCGGCGCGGGCCCGCCAGGGGGCGTCGAACGGGGAGTCGCCGTTGCCCGGGTTGAGGACCACCACCGAGGCGGCCGGGCTGGTGGCGGTGAGATCGACGAGCATCTGGTCGTCGGCCCAGACGTAGGCCGGGACGGCTATCTCCAGGCCCCGTACGCCGGCCGCCCGGGGCGCCGGTCTGAAATCGGGGGCCGGGGCGGGCGCCGGGGTCCGGGCCTGGGTGCGGCTCGGCTCCGAACTCGCCGACGCGGTGACGGCCGGCGCCGGCGCGGCAAGTAAGAGGGTGGCCAGGACGGCGTAAACGGCCTTCGCGGCGCGGGTCATGACTGCTCCTCGGGGCGGCGGCGGGGGCGGCGCCGGGGCGATGGCCGGGCGCCTGGGACGGCAACCGGGACAGGACCCCGGCCCGAGGAACACTAGACGGGCCGCCGGGCGCACCAGGGCCGATTCCCCTGCTTCCGTACGAGGAACTGACAAGCGAACTTTCCCCGTCCCGGCCGGAACGGCCCCGCCCCGCCCTATACGGCGGGCAGTCCGACCCCGTGCGCCAGCTGTCCGGAGGCGTGCGCGAAGAAGGCGTCACGGTCCTCGACGACCCGGTTGAACTGGCCGAACAGCTCGAAGGAGATCAGTCCGACGAGCTGCGCCCAGGCGGCGACCAGGGCCGCCGCGGCCTCGGGGGGCAGGCCTTCGGCGAAGTCCGCGGCCATCCGGGCGGCCTCGGGGCGCAGCTCGGCGGGGAGCGGCGGGAGGGCGATGCCGCGGCCCTCGTAGGCGGCGCGCACGATGCCGATGAGGGCGTTGCCCACGCGGGAGGCGGGGCCGACGGTGTCGGGCGGGGCGGTGTAGCCCGGGACGGGCGAGCCGTAGATGAGGGCGTACTCGTGCGGGTGCTCCAGCGCCCAGGCGCGGACGGACGCGCAGACCGCGGCCCAGCGGGCGCGGGGGGTGCCGCCCGCGGCGAGGGAGCGGGTGTCGGCGTCCTCGGCGGCGGCGCCGACGCTGTTGTAGGCGTCGACGATGAGGGCGGTGAGGAGCTCGTCGCGGCTGGGGAAGTAGCGGTAGAGGGCGGAGGAGACCATGCCCAGCTCGCGGGCGACGGCGCGCAGCGAGAGTTTGGCCGCGCCCTCCGCCGCGAGTGCGCGGCGCGCCTCGTCCTTGATGGCGGCGGTGACTTCGATGCGGGCTCGTTCCCTCGCCCCTCGCACGGTGCTCATGGGGCTCAGTGTGCCACGCGGGCAGAGCACTGCCCACCAACGAGATCGCCGATCTATTCAGAGAGCACTGCTCTTGTTTTGGAGCACCGATCCGTGCACACTGTTCTCAAGCGAGAGCAGTGCTCTCCCAAACGCCTCGGAGGCCACCATGAACGCGTCCAAGCCGTACTACGTCCAGGCCGGCCCGCTCGGGATCCGCTTCAACGCCCTCATCGGCAAGCTGGCCCGCCTGGGCATGAGCCTGGCCGGAACGGCCGAGCTGTCGGTGCGCGGCCGCACCTCCGGGAAGATGCAGCGGATCCCGGTGAACCCGTACCACCAGGACGGCACCCGCTACCTGGTCTCCGCCCGCGGCCACTCCCAGTGGGTCCGCAACATGCGTGCCGCGGGCGGCGGTGAACTCCGGCTGGGCCGCACCGTGCACGCCTTCACCGTCACCGAGCTCACGGACCCCGCCGAGCAGGCCGTCGTGCTGCGCGGCTACCTGAAGAAGTGGGGCTGGGAGGTCAACCGGTTCTTCAACGGGGTCACCGCGAAGTCCTCCGAGCCCGAGCTCCGCGCCGCCGCCCCCGACCACCCGGTCTTCCGCATCACGCTCACCCCCTGACCAACCCCCCACCCCACCGGCCCCGGCACCCTCCCGTCACCACCCCACCCCGCCGGCCCCGGCACCCGCCGCCCTCAACACCACCCAACCCCGCACCATCACATCGCCGGACCATCCCCCCACCACCCCGTCGCCGCGCCACCCCGGCCCGCGCCACTCCGGCCCGCACCACACCGTCGCCACTCCGGCCCGCACCACACCGTCGCCACTCCGGCCCGCACCACACCGTCGCCACTCCGGCCCGCACCACACCAGCCCGCACCATCACGTCGCCGGACCATCCCCCACCGCCACCACGTCGCCGCGCCACCCCGGCCCGGCGCCAGCCCGGCCCGCACCACCCCGTCGCCGCGCCACCCCAGCCCGTACCGTCCCGGCCACCCGGCCACCCGGCCACCCGGCCACCCGGCCACCCGGCCACCCGGCCACCCGGCCGCCCGGCCCCGAAAACGCGGTGGCGGCCTCGCCGGTACGCCCGGCAAGACCGCCACACTCCGCACTTCGATGCCACCGTTCCCCCACCGGGGACGGCGACTTGAGCCCTGCGCTCAGTCGCGGGGGATCAGCCCGGGCTCAGCCCTTGGCCCCTCCCTGAGCCCCGTCCTGCTCCCCGGCACCCGCACCCGCACCCGCACCGGGGCTGGTACCGGTACCGGACCCTGCACCGGCCCCGGACCCGGACTCCGCGCCGGCCTCGACGCCGGCCCCGCCCCGGGTCCGTGCCTGCCGTGCGTCCAGCACGTGCAGCGCCTTGCGCGCCAGCGGGTACGTACGCACCATCTCGGCCAGCGTCAGCGACCCCCGCGCAATCCGCGCGAAGGCCAGCCAGGCCGGCCGGAAACCGGTGATCGCCGCGTGCAGCAGGCCCGGCTTCGCCTCGAAGAGTTCCAGCATCCGCTTGCCGACACCCATCTCCACACCCAGCCCCGCCTTCACGGCGAAGGCGTAGTTGAGGGCCTGGCGGCGCGCGTCCACGGCGTCCTGGGCCTCGGAGATCTTCACGGCCCACTCCCCGGCGAGCCGCCCCGAGCGCAGCGCGAAGGAGATGCCCTCCCGGGTCCACGGCTCCAGCAGTCCGGCCGCGTCGCCCGCGACCAGGACCCGCCCCCGCGAAAGCGGCGATCCGGGCTTCCGGCAGCGGGTCAAGTGCCCGGAGGAGAGTGCCGGTTCGAAGCCGGACAGGCCCAACCGGGCGATGAAGTCGTCCAGGTACCGCTTGGTCGCGGCGCCCTCGCCCTTCGCGGAGATGACCCCGACGGTGAGGGTGTCGCCCTTGGGGAAGACCCAGCCGTAGCTGCCGGGCAGCGGCCCCCAGTCGATGAGGACCCGGCCCTTCCAGTCCGCGGCGACCGTCTCCGGGACGGGGATCTCCGCTTCCAGGCCGAGGTCGACCTGGTCCATCTCGACGCCGACGTGCGCGCCGATCCGGCTCGCGCTGCCGTCCGCGCCGACCACGGCCCGGGCCAGCACGGTCTCGCCGTCGGCGAGGACCACCGCGACGGTCCGCCGGTCGGGCACGGACGCCCCGTGCTGTTCCACCCGCGCGACGGCCGTACCCGTACGGACCGTGGCGCCGGCCTTCTCCGCCTCGGCGACCAGCGCCGCGTCGAACTCGGGCCGGTTGATCAGCCCGAACAACATCTGCTTGGAGCGCCGGGTCCGGGGGTACTTCCCGTCCAGCGAGAAGGTGACCGCGTGGACGCGGTCCTTGAAGGGGAGCACGAAACCTGGCGGGAGCGCATCGCGCGAGGGGCCGATGATGCCTCCGCCACAGGTCTTGTACCGGGGCAGTTCCGCCTTCTCCAACAGCAGAACGCGCCGTCCCGCGGAGGCTGCCGCGTGCGCGGCCGAGGACCCGGCGGGCCCCGCCCCGACCACGACCACGTCCCACACCTCGCCGGTCCCCCCGGCCGTTTGCGCGTCCGCCCCCTGAGCGGTCTGTCCTGCCGCCGCGTCGCGTACGTCGCCGCTGTCGCTCTCGTCGCTGCTCACGATGTGCTGCTGCTCCTGATCATGCGGTTCATGCCGTTGCTCCGATGCCGGGGAAATCCTACGGCGCGAGATCGACTGCCCCGTTGTGCGAGGATCGGAAGAGTCTTTTGCCGTAGCCCGCATACGCACACCCCGCGCATGCGGGAGGCGTATACGTAACCCGTACACGTACACCAACGTCGCACCCAAGAGGAGCGTGCCCATGCCGTCTCATCCGATCGCCGAGACCGTCGCCTCGCTGATGCCCCGCGCCAAGCAGGAGCTGTCCGAGCTGGTGGCTTTCCAGTCGGTGGCGGACTGGGCCCAGTTCCCCCAGAGCGAGAGCCAGGCCGCCGCGAAGTGGGTGGCCGACGCGCTGCGCGCCGAGGGCTTCCAGGACGTGGCGCTGCTCGACACCCCTGACGGCACCCAGTCGGTGTACGGGTTCCTGCCCGGCCCGGCGGACGCCCCGACGGTCCTGCTGTACGCGCACTACGACGTGCAGCCCCCGCTGGACGACGCTGCCTGGATCTCCCCGGCCTTCGAGCTGACCGAGCGGAACGGCCGCTGGTACGGCCGCGGCAGCGCCGACTGCAAGGGCGGGTTCATCCTGCACCTGCTCGCCCTGCGCGCCCTGAAGGCCAACGGCGGCGTCCCGGTGAACGTGAAGGTGATCGTCGAGGGCTCGGAGGAACAGGGCACCGGCGGTCTCCAGCAGTACGCGACGGCCCACCCCGAACTGCTGGCCGCCGACGCTGTGGTGATCGGCGACGCGGGCAACTTCCGTACGGGCCTGCCGACGGTCACCGCGACCCTGCGCGGCATGTGCCTGCTGAAGGTCAAGATCGACACCCTGGGCGGCAACCTGCACTCCGGCATGTTCGGCGGGGTCGCCCCCGACGCGATGGCCGCCCTGATCCAGCTGCTGGCCTCGCTGCGCGCGCCGGACGGTTCGACCACGGTGGACGGGCTGGCCTCGGACGCGGTGTGGGAGGGGCTCCAGTACCCGGAGGCCGACTTCCGTTCCGACGCGAAGGTGCTCGACGGGGTCGAGCTGATCGGCGCGGGCACGATCGCGGACCGGCTGTGGTCCCGGCCGGCCGTCACCGTGCTGGCCATCGACTCCCCGCCGCTGGTCGGTGCCACCCCCTCGGTGCACGCGAGCGCGGGCGCGCTGGTGAGCCTGCGGGTGCCGCCGGGCGTGGACACGGCGGAGGCGATCAAGCTCCTGGAGGCGCACCTGGTGGCGCACACCCCGTGGAAGGCGCGCCTGGAGCTCGAAGTCGTCGGCCAGGGGCAGCCGTTCCAGGCGGACACGGCCAGCCCCGCGTACGCCTCGATGGCGCAGGCCATGCAGGTGGCCTACCCCGGCCAGGAGATGCAGATCAGCGGCATGGGCGGCTCCATCCCCCTGTGCAACACGCTGACCGAGCTGTACCCGCAAGCGGAGATGCTGCTCATCGGCCTGAGCGAGCCGGAGGCGCAGATCCACGCGGTGAACGAGAGCGTCTCCCCGGAGGAGCTGGAACGCCTGTCGGTCACGGAGGCGCTGTTCCTCCTCAACTACGCGGAGTCCAAGCGCGCCTGACGGCGCCCCGGGCGGTGTCACGGACACTGCCCGGCGCTCCGCCAGGAGCGAACCACGCTGACGGCGCAACCTGCGCCGTCGGCGTGGTCCGCCCCCGTACGTTCGGGTGATGGATCTCGTAGAAGTCGTCCCCGACCGCCTGTACATGCTCCGCTACCCCATCGGCCAGGCCTACCTCTGGCGCGACGGTGACGCCCTGACCCTGATCGACGCGGGTCACGCCGGTTCGGCGGACGCGATCGAAGGGGCGATACGGTCCCTCGGGCTGCTGCCGGAGCGGCTGGAGCGGATCGTCCTGACCCACTGCCACCGCGACCACGTCGGCGCGGCGGGCGAACTCGCCGCCCGCCGGGGCGCGGAGGTACTGGCGCACGCGCTCGACGCGCCGGTGATCCGCGGCGAGCGGCCCGTCCCGGAGCCGGTGCTGCTGGACTGGGAACTCCCGCTGTACGCACACGGCCTGACGGTTCGACAGGCACCGCCGACCCGGGTGGACCGGGAGGTCGAGGACGGCGAGGTACTCCCCTTCGGCGACGGCGCGGTCGTCGTGCACGCTCCGGGTCACACCCCGGGCAGCATCGGCGTCCATCTCCCGGAACACGGCGTGCTGTTCACGGGCGACTGCGTCGCCGGTGTCGGCCAGGTGATGCTCGGGGTCTTCAACGTGGACCGCGCCGGGGCCGTCGAGTCGATGCTCCGCCTCGCCGCGCTGGCCCCTTCGGTGGCCTGCTTCGGCCACGGCGACCCCCTGACCTCGGACACCGCGGCCACCCTCCTGGCGGCGGCCCGAGCGGCAGCAGCGGCCCCGACAGCCTGATCCGGCCAACGGGGACGAGGCCTGGGTCCCTCCCGGCCCCTCCCCGCCCCCTTCCCACTCCTCGCTACGGAACCGCCCGTCCCGCCTCCAGGTACGCCGCCCGGCCCCGTTCGCGGGCCCGCAGGGCCCACCGGAGCCTCTCGTAGCGCACCTGCGGCAGCAGGTCCGCCGCTTCCTCCTCCGTCACGAACCGCCAGGCCCGCAGCTCCGGTCCGGGCAGCCGCAGCCGTCCGGTCTGCGCCGCCGACAGCCGGCCCCCGTCGAACAGCAGCCGCAGGCCGCCGTAGCCCGCCGGGGGGCCCGGCGGCTCCCAGTCCACGACCAGGAGCTCCGGGAGGCGCTCCAGTACGAGCCCGAGTTCCTCCTCGACCTCCCGCACCCCCGCGCACGCCGGGGCCTCCCCGGCCTCGACGACCCCGCCGGGGAACTCCCACCCCGGCTTGTACGTCGGGTCCACCAGCAGCACCCGGTCCGCGTCGTCGAAGAGCAGCACCCCGGACGCGACCGTCTCGCGCGTCGGCTGCGGGGTCTGCACGATGTCGCAGACCCGGGCCGTGTCGGTGCGTACGGCCTCGGCGATCCGCTCGGCCGTCTCCCGTACGGTCAGGGTCCCGTTGTCGATGACGTGCGCGTCGGCCGCGAGCCAGCCCAGCGCGTGCTGGTAGGCCGGAATGTGGTCGTAGGCCCACTGCCGCACCCGCAGGTCCGCGTCCGCCGCCGCCCCGGGTTCCTCCCGGGTCGCGATCCGCTCCCGGAGGATCGTTTCCTCCGGGGCGAGCAGCACGTGCCGCACCGCGATCCTGCGCGCCGCGAGCCCGCCGAAGATCTCGTCGCGGTATTCCTGCCGCAGCAGCGTCATGGGGACCACCAGCACCCCGCCCAGCTCCGCGAGCATCGCCGCCGCCGTGTCCACGACGAGCCGCCGCCAGCTCGGCAGGTCCTGGTAGTCGGACACCTCCGCGAGGCGTTTGCGCGGCAGCAGCACGCGCAGCGCGTCACCGATGAACTCCGGGTCGAACAAGGTGCTCTCCGGCAGGAGGCCGGTCAGCTCGCGCGCTGTGCTGCTCTTCCCGGCGCCGAAGGTGCCGTTGATCCAGACAATCACGTCTACCCCTCTCCCGATGCCCCCAGTGGCTTGCCCGCACCACCCTGCCACGGAAACCCCGGCGCTCCGCCGAGTGCTTATCCTCAAGGTCAGGGGCCTGTCCGCAGTGCCGGGCCCGCAGCGCCGCAGCGCCCGTCCTTCCGGAGGTCCGACACCGTGCCCCACACCCGCCGCCCGTCCGAGCCGCTCTACGGCAACCGGCCGACCATGAAGGACGTGGCGGCCCGGGCCGGCGTGGGCCTCAAAACGGTGTCCCGCGTGGTCAACGGGGAGCCGGGGGTCACCCCGGACACCGAGAAGCGGGTCCAGGAGGCCATCGACGCGCTCGGTTTCCGCCGCAACGACAGTGCGCGCGTCCTGCGCAAGGGTCGTACCGCCACCGTCGGCCTGGTCCTGGAGGACCTCTCCGACCCCTTCTACGGCCCCCTCAACCGGGCCGTGGAGGAGGTGGCCCGCGCCCACGGCGCCCTGCTCATCAACGGCTCCAGCGACGAGGACCCGGAGCGCGAGCGGGAGTTGGCGCTCGCGCTGTGCGCCCGCCGGGTGGACGGGCTCGTGGTGATCCCGGCCGGGAACGACCACCGCTACCTGGAGCCGGAGATCAAGGCCGGGGTGGCCACGGTGTTCGTGGACCGCCCGGCGGGCCGGATCGACGCGGACGTCGTCCTGTCCGACAGCTTCGGGGGCGCCCGGAACGGGGTGGCCCACCTGATCGCGGGCGGCCACCGCCGGATCGGCTTCATCGGCGACCAGCCGCACATCCACACGGCGACCGAGCGGCTCCGCGGCTACCGCGCGGCCATGGCGGACGCCGGCCTGCCGGTCGACGGCTCCTGGGTCTCCCTCGGTACGACGGCCCCGGAGCGCGTCTCGGCCGCCGCCCGGGCGATGCTGTCCGGCCCGGAGCCGGTCACGGCCCTCTTCGCCGGGAACAACCGCGTGACGGTCACGGCCGTACGCGTCCTCGCGTCCCTGCCCCGCCCGGTGGCCCTGGTCGGCTTCGACGACTTCGAACTCGCCGACCTGCTGAACCCCGGCATCACGGTCATCGCCCAGGACGCCGCGGCCCTGGGCCGGGTGGCCACCGACCGCCTCTTCCAGCGCCTGGCGGGCGCCGACCTCCCCCCGGCCCGCATCGAACTCCCCACCCGCCTGATCCCCCGCGGCTCGGGCGAGCTCCCACCGTTCACCGGATGAGCCCCCGCAGCACGGGCACGGCCCCGCCTGCGGCACCGAGCCCCGCGAGCACGGCGAGGGCGCCGGGCACTCCGCCGAGACGGCTCAGCCCGCCCGCCGTGAACCCGACGAGCACGGCGGCCACCAGCACGACGGCGGCGTGCAGGGTCAGGAGCGGTGGATCGGGGTGCTGATCGAGGTGCTCGCCCGTACGGGGCTCCGGTGTGGTCATGCACCGATTTCAGCGCACCACGGGCCTGTGCACCGCACGGGCCGAACGAACCCGCACCGGCCCCGAACGGCTCCGGACACGGGCGGATGCCCCGGGTGTTCCGTGCTGTTCGGGATTGTCCGGCGGAGCAGCACCGTACGGCCCTAGCCTGGTCACCGATGGAGAACGCGCCCGTATTCAAGGATGAACTCACCGCGCTCGCGGCGGATTTGCGCCGGTTGCGCATCGATCGCGGCAAGCACTCGTACCGCGAGATCGCGGCCCGCGCGGAGCGGCCGGGGACCGGCATCCGGCTTCCGGTGGCCACCCAGAGCGACGCGTTCCGCGGTGAGCGCCTGCTGCGGCTGGACCGGCTCATGGGCTTGGTCCGGATCCTGTACGCCTACGACTCCTTCGGCCGGGAGCAGCCCGTTCCCCCGCACGGCGCGCCCGAGTTGGAGGCGTGGCGCCGGCGGTGGCAGGAACTGGCCGCCCTCGACCCGGGGTACGGACGCCGCGCGCCGTCACCGGCCCCGGCCCCTGCGGCCGCGTCCGAGTCCGCCGCGCGAGGACCCTACCCGGACGGGTCACCACCCCCGCGCCCACCCTGACGGCCCCGACCGGCACGGAGGAGTTCCGGATCGCGCAACGCCTCATCGGGCACACCCGCCTGGTCCGGCACGTGGCCTTCTCCCCCGACGGCCGGACCGTGGCCTCGGCCGGCAACGACGGCACGGTACGACTGTGGAGCGTCTCGGAGGGGCGGGCGGAGGGGGTGCGGGCGAACGGCTACTGGGAGTCCTCCACCCCCGTCCTCCACGTGGCCTTCTCTCCCCTCGGCGACCGGATCGTCACGCTCCGGGACGACGGAGTCGTGGACCTGTGGGACCCCGTGTCCTGGACCCCACTGCCCTCTCCCCGCCCCTGGACCGGGTCCCGGGACCTCGGCAGGCTGAGGTTGCTCTCCGACGGACGGCTGTTCGGCGTCGTCCGCGACGGCGACGAGGTGCACGTGCGAGGCCTGGACGCGGACCTCCCGGTGGGCCCGAACCTGGCCGCCGGCGGCACGCTGTCCGAGGTCGTCGCCCTCTCGGCGGACGGCAGCCGGCTGGCTGCCACCGACGGATTCGCCTCCCTCCGGCAGTGGGACACGGCTACCGGCCAGTTCGTCGGACCGGTCATGACCGGCCACTCCGACAACGTGGAGGCCCTGGCCTACGCGCCGGACGGCGGGCTGCTGGCCACCGGAAGTCACGACGCGACGGCCCGGCTGTGGGACACCAGAACCGGCCGGCAGTCCGGACCCGACCTCCTCGGGCACGGCGACACCGTCAACGCCGTGTGCTTCTCCCCGGACGGCCGGTTGCTGGCGACCGGCGGAGACGATCAGATCGTTCTCCTGCACCGCGCCGGACCGGACCCGACGCCCGTGTCGGCCCCGGCCTCCAGCGGGACCGCGGCGCTGGCGGGAGCCCTGCGTGAGCGCGTCGCCGTTCCCCTGCCGGCACTGCGGGCGGCGGCGCCTCACCCGCAGGCGGCCGCCGTGGCCCTCGACCGGGTGCGGTTCTCGCCCGACGGTTCACTGATCATCGCGGTGAGCGACGCGAACCGGTTGCTCGTGTGGGACCCGGCCACCCGGGAGGAGCGAGCAGACCTGGGTGTCCCGCGTGGAATGCCGGCCTGGGGCGTCGACCTCGGCCCGGGTGGCGCCCCGCCCGGGATCTGGTCGTCCCGCGGGACGACCCCGCTGGTCCGGCAATCCGGACCACGGCGCCGAGGTGCTCTTCTCACCGGACGGCAGGCTGCTCGCCGTTGTCGGGCAACAGGTCCTGGTCTGGGACACGCGGAGCGGCGTCGCGGCCTGCCGGCCGTTCCCCCCTTCGCTTGTGGGACCGGGCGAGCGGCCTCCCCCTCGCCCGCCTCCTGGACGGCGCCGAGTCCGGTGCCACCTCGGCGGCCTTCTCCCCCGACGGAAGCCTGCTGGCCGCCGCCTGCGACGACGGCACCGTGCGGCTCTGGCTGCTCGCAGGGGGCTCCTGAGACGCCGGAAGGCCCGGCCGGGGGCAGGCCGGCCGGGCCTTGTACGGGGCTACTCGCCTCAGGCGGTCGCCGTCAGCGTCGCCGAGCGGCGCGGGATGGCGAAGGCGTCGAGTTCCGCGCGGGTCAGGCCGGTGAGGGCGGTGACCTCGTCGGCACCGACGGCGCCGCAGTCCAGGCCGCGGACCAGGTAGCCGGCCAGGGCCTTCGCGGTGGCGGGCTCGTCCATGACGTCGCCCTCGATCTTGGCGACGTACGCCTTCAGGCGCGCGGCGGCGGTTTCGAGGCCCTCGCGGTAGAAGACGAAGACGGCCGCGTAGCGGGTCGGCAGGTGCGCCGGGTGCATGTCCCAGCCCTGGTAGTAGGCACGGGCCAGGGCGCGGCGGGTGAGGCCGTAGTGCAGCTTCCAGGCCTCGTGGACGTGCTCGGTGGTGCCGATCGGCAGCACGTTGGTCGAGCCGTCGGAGACGCGCACACCGGTGCCGGCGGCCGCGACCTGCATGATCGCCTTGGCGTGGTCGGCGGCGGGGTGGTCGCTCGACTGGTACGCGGCGGAGACGCCGACGCAGGCGCTGTAGTCGAAGGTGCCGTAGTGCAGGCCGGTGGCGCGGCCCTTGGAGGCCTCGATCATCCGGGCGACCGCGGCGGTGCCGTCGGAGGCCAGGATGGACTGGCTGGTCTCGATCTGGATCTCGAAGCCGATCCGGCCCGGGCGCAGGCCGCGGGCGGTCTCGAAGGCCTCCAGCAGCTGCACGAAGGCCGTGACCTGCTCGGGGTAGGTGACCTTGGGCAGGGTCAGCACCAGGCCCTCGGGCAGTCCGCCGTGCGCGAGCAGGCCCGAGAGGAAGATGTCGGTGGTCCGGATGCCGCGGTCGCGGACGTTGGACTCCATGCACTTCATCCGGATGCCCATGTACGGGGCGTTCGTGCCGTTGGAGAAGGCTTCGGCGACGAGGCGGGCGGCGCGGGCCGCGGCCTGGTCCTCCTCCTCGTCGGAGCGGACGCCGAAGCCGTCCTCGAAGTCGACGCGGAGGTCCTCGATGGGCTCGGAGGCGAGCTTGGCGCGGACGCGGTCGTAGACCGGTACCGCCAGCTCGTCGGAGATGCCGAGCACCTTGGCGAAGGTGGCGGCGTCCGGGGCGTGCTCGTCGAGGGCCGCGAGGGCCTGGTCGCCCCAGGTGCGGATGGTGTCCGCCGCGAAGACGTCACCGGGCACGTAGACCGTGTGGATGGGCTGACGGGTGCCGGGGTCGCCCGGGTAGTGGCGCGCGAGTTCCGCGTCCACCGGCTTGAGGGAAGCGCTGATGCCCTCGCTGACCGCGCCTGCGAGGCTCGTCGCCACCTTCTCCTGCTGACCCATCGTGCACTCTCCTCTTTTCCGCTTCACGGAATCTTAGATCCGCATTACAGAATTTAGTCACGGGGTTCCGCTCAGTCAATGGTCCCTCCGCCGTCCTGGACAAACGACTCGGGGCCGTGCGGTGAGAAACACCACACGGCCCCGGAGACCACTTACCCGCAGGTCAGCGCCTGCGGCAGGGTTTTAGCCCTTGCGCGCCTTGATCTCGTCGGTCAGCTGGGGGACGACCGCGAAGAGGTCGCCGACCACGCCGTAGTCGACGAGGTCGAAGATCGGAGCCTCGGCGTCCTTGTTGATCGCGACGATCGTCTTCGACGTCTGCATGCCGGCGCGGTGCTGGATCGCGCCCGAGATGCCGGAGGCGATGTACAGCTGCGGGGAGAC
The DNA here is from genome assembly GCF_057834385.1 of Streptomyces sp. GL_141. Classification (NCBI taxonomy): domain Bacteria; kingdom Bacillati; phylum Actinomycetota; class Actinomycetes; order Kitasatosporales; family Streptomycetaceae; genus Streptomyces; species Streptomyces sp. GL_141. The sequence goes on along the minus strand of NZ_CM174402.1, from coordinate 7,790,693 downwards.
CGACTTGCCGGTCTGGCCGACCTGGTTGGAGTGCGGGTACCAGCCGGCGTCCACGGCGGCGCGCGAGGCGCCGACGGCCGCACCGAGGGAGTCCGCGAGGGCCTCGATGATGTGGAAGTTCTCGGCGCCGTTGACGCCGCGGCCACCGGAGACCACGATCGCGGCCTCGGTCAGCTCGGGGCGGCCGGTCGACTCGCGCGGGGTGCGGGAGGTGACCTTGGTGCCGGTGGCCAGGGCGCCGAAGGTGACGGCGAGCGCCTCGACGGTGCCGGCGGCCGGGGCGGCCTCGACCGGGGCCGAGTTCGGCTTCACGGTGATGACCGGGGTGCCCTTGGAGACGCGGGACTTGACGCTGAAGGACGCGGCGAACGCGGCCTGCGTGGCGACGGGACCCTCGTCACCGGCCTCCAGGTCGGTGGCGTCGGTGATGATGCCGGAGCCGATGCGGACCGCCAGGCGGGCGGCGATCTCCTTGCCCTCGGCGGAGGAGGGGACGAGCACGGCGGCCGGGGAGACGGCGTCGTACGCGGCCTGGAGCGCGTCCACCTTCGGCACGACGAGGTAGTCGGAGAACTCCGGGGCGTCGGCGGTGAGGACCTTGACGGCACCGTGCTCGGCGAGCACGGCGGCGGTGGCCTCGGCGCCGTTGCCGAGGGCGACGGCGACGGGCTCGCCGATGCGGCGGGCCAGCGTCAGCAGTTCGAGGGTGGGCTTGCGGACGGCGCCGTCGACGTGGTCGACGTAGACGAGGACTTCAGCCATGGGGATGCTCCTGCGAATGCGAAGTAGTCAGGGGGTATCGAGAGGTGACCGAAGCTCTGGATGAACTTCCGGCCGGCCAGACAGTTCTTAAATGAACTTCTGCTCCGCAAGGAAGGCGGCCAGCGACTTCCCACCCTCACCCTCGTCCTTGACGATCGTGCCGGCGGTGCGGGCCGGACGCTGGGTCGCGGAGTCGACCGCGGTCCAGGAGCCTTCGAGACCGACCTCGTCGGACTCGATCTCCAGCTCCTCCAGGTCCCAGGACTCCACCGGCTTCTTCTTGGCGGCCATGATGCCCTTGAAGGACGGGTAGCGGGCCTCGCCCGACTGGTCCGTCACCGAGACGAGCGCCGGGAGGGAAGCCTCCAGCTGCTCGCTCGCGGAGTCACCGTCGCGGCGGCCGGTGACGACGCCGTCCTCGACCTTGACCTCGGAGAGCAGGGTGACCTGCGGGACGCCCAGGCGCTCGGCCAGGATCGCCGGGAGGACACCCATGGTGCCGTCGGTCGAGGCCATGCCGGCGATGACCAGGTCGAAACCGGCCTTCTCGATCGCCTTGGCGAGCACCAGCGAGGTGGCCATGACGTCGCTGCCGTGCAGGTCGTCGTCCTCGACGTGGATGGCCTTGTCGGCACCCATCGACAGCGCCTTGCGCAGCGCGTCCTTCGCGTCCTCGGGGCCCACCGTCAGGACGGTGATCTCCGCGTCGTCGGCCTCGTCGGCGATCTGCAGCGCCTGCTCGACGGCGTACTCGTCGAGCTCCGACAGCAGGCCGTCGACGTCGTCACGGTTGACGGTCAGGTCTTCGGTGAACTGCCGGTCGCCAGTGGCGTCGGGCACGTACTTCACACAGACAACGATCCTCAGGCTCACGCCGGCTCTCCTACCGCATCGACATTTCTGGTACCGCCTTGTTCAGGCAGCATAGGCGCCATCTCGGGCCGTTCCCGCCGGGGCGGCCCGCGCCCCGTTCGGGAATGTTACTCGTCAGTACACAGCGGGTGCCGCCAGGTTGCAAGGCCGGTGAACTGTGATCTGGCCAACGCCGGCGGAACCGGCCCCAGCAGGGACGATTCAGTCCCTCAACGCGTTGAAGCGCCCCTGGTGGTACAGCAGCGGACGGCCCTCGCCGGCCGGATCCCCCACGGGGTCCCCCGCCGGGTCCCCGGCGACCGCCTCCGCGATGATCACCCGGTGCTCGCCGGCCGGAACCCGCGCCACCACCCGGCACACCAGCCAGGCCAGCACGCCGCCCAGGACCGGAACCCCGTGCGGGCCGGGCGCCCAGTCGGTCGCCGCCCCGAAGCGGTCGGCCCCGTTGCGGGCGAACAGGCCCGCCAACTCCCCCTGGTGCTCGCCGAGTATGTGGACCCCGAGGTGCTCGGAGTCCCGTATCGCGGGCCAGCTGGAGGACCCGGTGCCGATGGTGAACGACAGGAGCGGGGGGTCGGCCGAGACGGAGTTGAGCGAGGTCGCGGTGAAGCCCGCCGGCCGGCCACCGCTCTCGGCCGTGATCACGGCGACGCCCGCGGCGTGCCGGCGGAACACCGAGCGCAACAGCGCGGGCGAGCCGGGCAGGCCCACGTCGGCCCGTGGGGACGGAGCAGTCGGAGCCGTCATCAGGAGGTGCCCCGTCCGTAAAGCAGGAGTTCATACCGCATATCGCAAGCCTGGCGATCTCTCGTGTACGCAGTCAAGCCTCAACGGGCAGATGTAGGGCGCGTCACGCTGCGTGCGGACGCGCGTACCGGCTCACCGGACGCCCCCGGCGCCCGCGGCCGGGCGGGTTTCGCGCCCGCGTCACACGGCGGCGCCCAGGGCGGCGATCACGTCCGCCTTGCGCGGCATCCCGACGGCCCGCCGCACGATCCGGCCGGCCGCGTCCAGGACCAGGACGGTCGGGGTCTTCTCGATGCCGAGGGCCCGTACGAGGTCCAGGTTCTTCTCGGCGTCGATCTCGATGTGCCGGACGCCCCCGACCATGGCCGCCACCTCGTCCAGGATCCGCCGGGTGGCCCGGCAGGGCTGGCAGAAGGCGCTGGAGAACTGCACGAGCGTGGCCCGCTCCCCCGGCTCCGCGCCCAGTTCGGCGATGCCCAGCAGGCCTTCGCCCGCGCCTTCGTCCCGTTCGCCCGTGCGCACCCGCGCCCCCCGCTCCGTCGTCGCCCGGCCCGTACGGGCCCTCGCCCATCATCCCGGTACGGTCATACGCTGATCGGAGCGCCCCGCGGGCCCGCCGCATTCCCGGCGTGACGAGAATCTCGCCGGGCACGGGCGTCTGGGCTGGCCTGCGGCTCCCGTATGGGGCACGATCCCCATGGCCGCGTACCTACGCTGCCGTAACTTCCGGCCGGGAGCACCTCCAGGCAGAAAGCGGGGTCTCCCCACCATGGCTGAGCTCGTCTACCCCCCGGTCATCGGAGCAGCGCACACCCTCTTCCGTGCGCTCGACGTCCGCATCGACATGAAGGGCACCGAGAACATCCCCCGCAAGGGTGGAGCCGTTCTGGTGTCGAACCACATCGGCTACCTCGACTTCATCTTCGCCGGGCTGACCGCGCGCCCGCAGAAGCGACTCGTCCGCTTCATGGCGAAGGAGTCGGTGTTCCGGCACAAGGTGTCCGGTCCGCTGATGCGCGCGATGAAGCACATCCCGGTGGACCGCGCCCAGGGCGAGACGGCCTACCAGCACGCCCTCGACTCGCTGCGCTCCGGCGAGATCATCGGCGTGTTCCCGGAAGCGACGATCTCCCAGTCCTTCACGCTCAAGAGCTTCAAGTCCGGTGCGGCGCGCATGGCCCAGGAAGCCGGTGTCCCACTGATCCCGGTGGCACTGTGGGGGACGCAGCGGATGTGGACCAAGGGCCGCCCCAAGGACCTCAAGCGCAGCCACATCCCGGTGACGATGCGGGTGGGCGAGCCGCTGGAGGCGCCCGCCGACCAGTACGCCGGGGCCATCACCCGCCGGCTGCGCGGACGCGTGCAGGAGCTGCTGGACGCCGCTCAGGCCGCCTACCCGGCCAAGCCCAAGGGCGCCGAGGACTCCTGGTGGCTGCCGGCCCACCTCGGCGGCACCGCGCCGACCCCGGAGCAGGTCAAGGAAGCCGGCTGAGGCCTGCCGAGACCCGCTGAGCCTCACGGCAGACCGCGGCCCCGCCCGTCATCGGGCGGGGCCGCGGTCGCGCGTCGGGGTGCGTCGGGGGTCGGGGGTGCGTCGCGGGTCAGGGATGCGTCAGTTCGGGTTCTCCGCGTGGGTCAGCGTCTCCCACGCCTCGAAGTGGTTCTCGGTTCCGGCCGGGCGGCGGCCCTCGGTGAGCCGGCGGGTGTTCTCCATCGTGACGCCGAGCCGGGTGTGCAGGGCGTTGTAGCCGACCTCGGTCGCCGGACCGAGCCCCTTGGCCAGACTCCCGCCGCACAGCCAGGAGGGCACGGCCTCACCGAGTTCGTACTTGGCGTGGAAGCCCAGCGCGTGGCGGAAGCGGTCCTTGAACTCCGGGTACAGGTCGCGCCCTTGGATGCGCGAGGTCTCGGCCACGTGCATGGCCGCCGCGATGCCCATTCCGGTGTGGCCGAAGTCCCGGCAGGTCTCCTGCGCCAGACCGTCCACGAAGGTGCTCTGGTTGTGCCAGTAGCCGATCAGCTCGCTCCTGGTGTCGATCGTGGAGCGCGGCGGATACACGGGCTGCGGCCCGTCGGAGGCCAGGTAGAAGTAGGCGGGCACCCGGCCGAGGTAGACCGCCAGCGCCTTGTCGTAGCTCGCGCGGTCGTCGAGGTGGACGGAGATGCCGACGGCGGCGTCCATCATGATCAGTTCCCAGTTGCCGTTGCTGTTCGGCCTCCCGCCGATCACCTCGGGCAGGTAGACCTCGCGCAGCATCGTGGCGAAGCGCCCCTGGCCCGGCCAGCCGCCGGTGTAGGTGTGCTTGACGATCTCGGCGGCGCGCGGCCAGGTGGAGCCGGCCCAGCCGCTCTGCAGCGGGGCGTTGCTGTTGGTGTGGTCCTTGATCCGCGCGGACCAGGCGTCCATCAGCTCGATCGACTTCTTCGCGTACCGGGCGTCGCGGGTGATGTACCAGGCGAGCGCGTCGGTGTACGCGGCTATGGCGTCCTCCCGCTCGTCGGTGCAGCCGAGGTTGGGGTTGGAGTAGGAGCCGCATTCGACGATCTCGCGCGGCTTGGGCGTCCGGGACAGCGACCCGTACCGGCTCGCGAGCATGTCGTCGAACGCCGCTTTCCACGGCTGCTGCCCGGCCTGCACCTTGGCCCGTACGAAGTCCAGCTGGGCGCGGCTGTTCAGGACTCCGGGGTGGGCGAAGGCCGCGGGGGCGGCGGCGAGTACGGCAGGGGTGGGGGTGTCGGGGGTGACGGCGGCGGAGGTGGGGGCGAGGGTCAGCGCCGTGACCAGGCCGAGGGCTGCGGCGAGCAGCCCGGCGGGGACTCCGTAACGCATGAAGCGCCTTCCGGTCGGGGGTCGGAGATCGGAGGTGGGGGGTCCTTCGGAGGGGCCGTGGGAGGCCCTGGGGGGCCGTGTCGGGTCCGTGGGGGGATTCCTGCGGCCGAAGATACTCATGCGCATGCCAAGCTGACAACGATGTCAGACAGGAAAGTTTCCTATTGACCGAAAATCGCGATCCTTTCGCCCTACACCCGTATGGCGTAACCTCGCACCCCTCTGCCACGTCACCTGGCGAAAGGGGCCGGAATGCCGGGGCTCGGACGGTACTTGGCCGCCGCACTGGCGGCGCGCTTCGCCTCCGAGGGCATGGGCATGGCCGTCGTGCTGCTCGCCCTCCAGCGGACCGGGAGCGCCGCCCACGGCGCGTTCGTGCTGACCGCCTGGCTGGCCCCGCACGTGCTCGCGGCTCCCCTCGCGGGCGCCGCCGCGGCCAGGTCGCGCCGGCCCCGCCTCTTCCACGTGGGCGCCCTGGCGGGATTCACCACGGCCGTGGCCGCCTTGGCGTTCCTGCTCGGGCGGGCTCCCACTCCGGTGGTGCTCGCGGTGGCGGTGCTCGGCGGCTCCTGCGGGCCGATGGTGACGGGCGGGCTGTCGAGCCTGGTGGCGGGGCTGGTCCCGCCCGGCGCCGCGCGGGACCGGGCGTACGGCTGGGACGCGTCGACCTACAACGGGGCCGCGGTCACCGCTCCGGCGGCCGTCAGCCTGGTCGCGGCCTTCGGCTCGGCCGGGCCGGCGATGGCCCTCCTCGCGGCGTCCGGCGCACTGGCCGCGGTCCTGGCGGCGACCCTTCCCTACGCGAACCCCGGCCGGCGGCCCGCCCCCGGCGCACCCCGGGCCGGCCTGGGCTCCGGACTGGCCGCCCTGTGGCGGGTCCGGGAGCTGCGGGCCGTCACCTCGGCCACGACCCTGGCCTTCGTGGGCATCGGGGCGCTCACCACCACCGCGGTGCTCCTGGCCACCACCCTCGGCAGCCCGGGGGGCGGTGGGGTGCTCATGACCGCCTTCGCGCTGGGCGCCCTGACCGGCTCCCTGACCCTGGGCCGGATCACGTCCGTGCCGCCGGGCCGGCTGGCCCGCTGGGCCATGGCGGCGACCGGGGTGGCGCTGACGGCGGCCGCGTTCACCCCGTCCGTCACCCTCACGGCGGTGGCGTTCGCGGCCGCCGGGGTGTGCGACGGCCCGCTGCTGACGGCCACCCTGCGCATCCGCTCGGAGTTCGCGCCCGAGGAGGCGCGGACCCAGGTGTTCACGCTCGGCGCCGGACTGAAGGTGACGGCGGCATCGACGGGCGCCGCGCTCGTGGGGCTCGCCGCAGCCGTACCGCCCTGGATCCTGGTGCTCGCGATCGCCGCCCTGCAACTGGCCGCGGCCCTGCTGCACACCGCGGTGGCGGCGCGCGGCCGGGACCGGGACGCGACCCCGGGCGCGGTGGCCGCCTCCGGCCCGGCGGCCACCGGGCCGTCGAGCACGGGGCAGCCGTCGGCTACGGGTCCGGCGGTTACAGGTCCGGTGACTGCGGGTCCGGCGGCTACGAGCCCGGCGCCTACAGGCCCGTCGGCAGGCTCCGCCACAACTGCGGCCGGTCCGCGGACTCCTGGAGCGCCTTGAGCGTGGCCGGGTGCGCAGCCGCGTACAGCACGGGGTAGTCGATCTCGCCGAGCTCCGGGCGGACGGGGAAGGCGAGTTGTTCGCGGTCCAGGGTGAACTGGGCGTCCACCCCCGGCTTGTTGCCCCGGGGGTCCACCCGGGACCAGTCCTCGCCGCCGGGCAGGCGCAGCGCGACGAGGCCGTGGATGACGAGGTTGGATCCGTCGTCGTCGCCCAGGAGCTGGTAGCAGAGGCCGGCCGGGATGCCCCGGGCGCGCAGCAGCGCGGTCAGCGCGTGGGCCTTGGCGTAGCAGATCCCGTTGCGCGTCCCGAGGACGTCGGAGGCCCGCCACGCGACGCGGTCGTCGCCGGAGTCGGCGGAGTGCGGGATGGCGTCACGGACGAACTCGAAGGCCGCCTTGGCGTATGAATATGCATCGCCGGTGGCGGTCCAGAGGGCATCGGCGGTCTCTTCGACCAGCGGATGGCCGTGATCGACCACGTCATCGGCGGCCAGATAGGCGGCAAGGTCAGTATGCTCCTGGATCAATTCCATGATCCAGGAGCATACTCATGCATTAATCTGCATGCCTATAGATATATGACGTGGGGTACGAGGAAGGGCCGGCGGGTCTTAGCGGGCCAGCTCTTCCTTGAGGGCCTGGAGGAAGCCGTCCACGTCCTCCTCCTGGGTGTCGAAGCTGCACATCCACCGGACGTCGCCCGCGATCTCGTCCCAGAAGTAGAAGCGGTAGCGCTCCTGCAGCCGCCGCGTGACCTCGTGCGGGAGCCGCGCGAACACGGCGTTCGCCTGCACCGGGTAGAGGATCTCCACCCCGTCCGTCTCGCGCACCCCGGCCGCCAGCCGCTGCGCCATCGCGTTGGCGTGGCGGGCGTTGCGCAGCCACAGGTCCTTCGCCAGGAGCGCTTCGAACTGCACCGACACGAAGCGCATCTTGGAGGCGAGCTGCATCGACATCTTGCGGATGTGCTTCATCTGCCGGACGGAATCCGGGTTCAGCACGACGACGGCCTCGCCGGCCATCATCCCGTTCTTGGTGCCGCCGTAGGACAGCACGTCCACGCCGACCGCGTTGGTGAAGCTGCGCATCGGCACGTCGAGCGAGGCCGCGGCGTTGGCTATCCGGGCACCGTCGAGGTGGACCTTCATCCCCTTGGCGTGCGCGTGCTCGCAGATGGCACGGACCTCGTCCACGGTGTAGACCGTGCCGAGCTCGGTGTTCTGGGTGATCGAGACGACCTGCGGCATCGCCCGGTGCTCGTCCTCCCAGCCCCAGGCCTGCCGGTCGATGAGCTCGGGGGTGAGCTTGCCGTCCGGCGTGGGGACGGTGAGCAGCTTGAGGCCCGCCATCCGCTCGGGCGCACCGCCCTCGTCGACGTTGATGTGCGCCGACTCGGCGCAGATCACGGCGCCCCAGCGGTCGGTGAGCGCCTGCAGGGCGGTCACGTTGGCGCCGGTGCCGTTGAAGACCGGGTAGGCCTCGGCGTCCGGGCCGAAGTGGCCGCGGAAGACCTGCTGGAGGTGTTCGGTGTACTCGTCGTCGCCGTAGGAGACCTGGTGGCCCCCGTTGGCGAGCGCGATGGCCGCGAGGATCTCCGGGTGGATCCCGGCGTAGTTGTCGCTCGCGAAACCGCGCACCGCCGGGTCGTGGTGCCGACGGGCATCGGTCTTCGCGGCGGACTTGCGTATCGCGGTCTTCACGACACCGGTCTTCACGGTTGGGGGGTGAGCCACAGGCGCTGTCCGTTCACATCGGTGGCGGGCCGCTCCCAGACGCCGGCGATGGCCTCGGCCAGCTCCTTGACGTCGGTGAAGCCCGCGAACTTCGCAGTGGGACGCTCGGCGCGCATCGCGTCGTGCACCAATGCCTTGATCACCAGGATCGCAGCCGCGGCGCCCGGACCGTCCTCGCCACCCGCCTTGCGGAAGGAATCCGCCATCGCGAGCGTCCAGGCCTCGGCCGCCGCCTTGCCCGCGTTGTACGCGGCGTTGTTGGCGACCGGCTTGTGCGCACCGGACTGGCTGACCAGGACGTAGCGCCCGCGGTCGCTGCGCAGCAGCCCGTCGTGGAAGGCGAGCGAGGTGTGCTGGACCGTGCGGATGAGGAGCTTCTCCAGGAAGGCCCAGTCCGCGAGGTCGACGTCGGTGAAGGTCTTGCTGCCGCGCCAGCCGCCGACGAGGTGGACCAGGCCGTCGATGCGGCCGTACTCCTTCTCGGTCTGCTCGGCCCAGGCCTTGGTGGCGTCCAGGTCGAGCAGGTCGACGGTGTCACCGGTGATGGTGGCGCCGCCGTGGGCGTAGCGCGCGGCGTCCACGGCCTCGGCGAGGCGGGCCGCGTCGGCGTCGGAGGCGACGACCACGGCTCCCGCCTCGGCGAGGCGGAGCAGAGTGGCGTGGCCGGCGGGCCCGCCGGCCCCCGCCACCGCCACTACCGCCCCGTGGAGCTTCCCGTTTCCGTTACCGGAGCCGTTCATCTGTGCAGCCTCCTGTGGGCGAGCGCTCACGCGGCGACCCGCGCGGCGGTCTCGCGGTCCGCGGCGTTCCCTGCCGTGATGCCCTTGGTCGAGGCGATCACGCCCTTGAGCTTCTTGGCCAGGGCCTCATAGAACATGCTCAGCGGAAACTCGTCCGGAAGCACGTCGTCCACGAGTTTGCGCGGCGGCTGCGTCAGGTCCAGGGCGTCGGGGCCCTTGGCCCACTTGGACCCCGGGTGGGGGGCGAGGTACTCGGCCACCAGGTCGTACGCCTTGAACCAGTGGACGAGCTTCGGGCGGTCGATGCCGGCCCGGTAGAGGTCCTCGATCTCCGCGCACAGCTGGTTGGTGACCTGCGGGGCGCGCATCCAGTCGATCTTCAGCTTGTTGTCCGTCCAGCGCACGACGTCGTGCTTGTGGAGGTACGCGAAGAGGAGCTGGCCGCCGAGGCCGTCGTAGTTGCGGTTGCGGTCGCCGGACACCGGGAAGCGGAACATCCGGTCGAAGAGGACGGCGTACTGCACGTCACGGCCGTGCTCGTTGCCCTCCGACTCCAGCTTCACGGCCTCCTTGAAGGCGGTGAGGTCGCAGCGCAGCTCCTCCAGGCCGTACATCCAGAACGGCTGGCGCTGCTTGATCATGAAGGGGTCGAACGGCAGGTCACCGTGGCTGTGGGTGCGGTCGTGGACCATGTCCCACAGGACGAAGGCCTTCTCGCAGCGCTCCTGGTCCTCGACCATCCGGGCGATGTCCTCGGGCAGCTCGATGCCCAGGATGTCCACGGCGGCCTCGGTGACCTTGCGGTAGCGGGCGGCCTCGCGGTCGCAGAAGATGCCACCCCAGGTGAAGCGCTCGGGGGCCTCGCGCACCGCGATGGTCTCCGGGAAGAGCACGGCGGAGTGCGTGTCGTAGCCCGGGGTGAAGTCCTCGAAGGTGATGCCGAGGAAGAGCGGGTTGTCGTAGCGCGTGCGCTCCAGCTCGGAGAGCCACTCGGGCCACACCATCTTCAGCACGACGGCTTCGAGGTTGCGGTCCGGGTTGCCGTTCTGCGTGTACATCGGGAAGACCACGAGGTGCTGGAGCCCGTCGGCGCGCTCGGCGGCCGGTGCGAAGGCCAGCAGGGAGTCGAGGAAGTCCGGCACGCCGAAGCCGCCGTCGGCCCACTTGCGCAGGTCGCCGATGAGGGCCGCGTGGTACGCGGCGCCGTGCGGGAGCAGCGGCGACAGCGTCTCGATGCCCTCGATCACGCGCTCGACCGCGGCCGGGGCGGCGATGCGGGCGTGGTGCCCCTCGCGCTCGAAGTCGATGGAGCCGTCGGCCGACTGCCAGGGCCGGATCTCCTCCACGGCGGCCTTGAGCTCGGGCCACGCCGGGTGGTCGACCACCCGTACACCGGCGGTTATCACGGCACCGCCGATACCCGGCACAAGAGTTTCCGTCATGTCACTTCCTCCACAGGAGAACCTCACGTCGGCACAGCGTAAACGGGTGAGGCTCTCCCACTCAAGAGGAGATCCGGGAAATTATCCTGCGTCACCCCCGGTTTCACCGGAAGTCTTCCCGTTCTTATGCGTGGAGTCGATGACTTCGCCCAGTCGCGCCAAGGCCTGACGGGCCTCGGGGAGTACTCCGGCCAGCGCGAGGAACCCGTGGAACATCCCGGGGTGGGAGTCGAGGGCCGAACGGACCCCGGCCCCGAGCAGCCGGTGGTGGTACGCCACCCCCTCGTCCCGCAGCGGATCGCAGCCGGCGACCACCACGTACGCGGGCGGCAGCCCGTGCGGGTCCCCGGCGAGCGGGGAGGCCAGCGGATGGCCGCCGTCGCCGCCGGGGCCGAGGTACTGCTCCCAGAACCAGCGCAGGTGCGCCGCGGTCAGGAAGTAGCCCTCGGCGTTGCTCCGGTAGGACCCGGTGTCCCGGGCGGCGTCCAGGCACGGGTAGATCAGCACCTGGAGGGCGACGGCGGGGCCCCCGCGGTCGCGCGCCAGCAGGCAGGAGGCGGCGGCGAGGTTCCCGCCGGCGCTGTCGCCCGCCACGACCAGGGCGTCCGGGTCCCCGCCGAGCTGGTCGAGGTGCGCGCCGGCCCAGCACAGGGCGGCGTACGCGTCGTGGACGGCGGCGGGGAAGCGGGCCTCGGGTGCCCGCCGGTAGTCCACGGAGACCAGGACGGCCCCGGAGGCCCGGCAGAGCGCCCGCGCGGTGGCGTCGTAGCCGTCGAGGTCGCCCAGGACCCAGCCGCCCCCGTGGCAGAACACCACGGTCGGCCGGGACCCCGGCCACCGCTCCGGCTCGGGGTAGTAGACGCGCACCGGGACCGGCGGCGCCCCGGCCGGCCCGGGAACCTCCCGGTCCTCCACGGCGCCCACGACGGCCGGCCGGGCCGTCGCGGGCACGGCGGCGAGGATCCGGCGGGCCTCGTCGGCGTCGGTGACGCGGCCCCCGAGATCGGGGAAGAGAGCGGCCAGCGCGTCGACGAAGGGCCGCACGGCGGGATCGAGCCGGTCACCCCGGGAGGGGCGGTCGGCCCGGTCGGGCCCATCGAGCCGGTCACCCCGGGAGGGGCGGTCGGCCTGGTCGGGCCCATCGACCCGGTCACCCCGGTCCGCCCCGTTGGCCCCATCGGCCCCGCTGGCCCGGTCGACCGCGTCCGCCCCATCCGCCCCGTAGGCCCCATAGATCCCATCAGCCACATCCGTCACGGCGGCAGCCCCTACGCCCGCTGGTTCGCGAAGTGCGGGATGACCTTCTCGCCCCACTGCCGCAGGGTCTCCAGGCAGGCCTCCTGCGGCACGGTACCCATCTGGATCAGGCACATGATCTCGTCGGCCCCCGCCTCCCGCAGCCGCTCCACGTACGCGATCGCCTCGTCCGCGCTCCCGTAGGCGTGGTCCGCGTTGAAGGTGGCCGTCGCGGTGGGCCGCACCGGGATGTCCTGCTCGTGCAGCCGGGCCACCACCTGCTCGGCCGCCCTGCGCATCTCCGCCCCCTCGTCGGCGCCCGCGACCACTGCCTCGTCCGGCACCCCCGCCCCGCCGTACCAGTGGCCGATGGACTGCGCGAAGAACCGCTGCCCCCGGATCCCGATCCGGCGGGCCTCCTCCGGGTCGTCGAGCACGATCGTCGGGCAGAGCACCGAGAAGTGGTCGTTGACGGCCGTCGAGACGAAGCGGCCGCCGTCCCGGCCGGCGATCGCCGCGTCGTAGACCGACCGCATCCCCGCGATGGACTCGGGCCCGGCGAACCCCATCACCAGCACCCCCACGCCCAGTTCCGCGGCCTGCACCAGGGTCTCGGCCCGGCTGCACGCGAGGAACAGCGGCGGATGGGGCCGCTGGCTCGGTCGCGGCAGGATGGGGTGCGGATCGATGTCGATGAGCTCCCCGTGGTACTCGAGCTCGTCCTCCTGCCAGGCCTTCCCGATGATCCGCAGCGCCTCCTCCACCTCCGCCGTGGTGCGGTCCTTGTCCACCCCGCACAGCGAGGTCTCCTGCACGGTGCCGCCCCGCCCGGCCCCGAGGTCGACCCGCCCGCCGGACAGCAGGTCGAGCATCGCGGCCCGCTCGGCGACCCGGACGGGGTGGTTGAAGGCGAAGGGCATGCACACGACCCCGTGCCCGATGCGTATGGTGTTGGTCCGGGCCGCCACCCAGGTCAGGAAGATCTCGGGAGCACTCATGTGGGCGTACCACTTCAAGGAGTGGTGCTCCACGGCCCATATGCGGTCGAACCCCATCCGCTCGGCGAGCACCGCCTGCTCGACGCAGTCCCGGATGACCTGGTGCTCCCGTTCCACGGTCGGGTCGGCCAGTTGAGCCTCGAAGATGACGGAGAATTTCACGGTGCCTCCAGGGTCGCGTCCCGTGCCGGGTCTCACTTCAATTCGAAATATGACTAGTAGTCAGAAGCCGAAGAAGCAAGAGCTTCCACCGACCGCGTGGGCGGTACTAGGCCTGCTCTCCTTCCCCGGGGAGCGGACCGGCTACGAACTGAAGAAGTGGGCGGACTCCTCGCTGCGCTTCTTCTACTGGTCCCCGGCCATCAGTCAGATCTACGCCGAACTGCGCCGCCTGGAGGAGCTCGGCTACGCGGCCTCCGTGCGCTCGGGGCCCGAAGAGGCGCGGGCCAAACGCCGCTACGGCATCACCCCCGCCGGGCGCGAGGCGCTGGCCGGCTGGGCCTCCGACGTCGCCGAGGCGGGGCCCCCGGTGCTCAAGCACGGGCTGCTGCTGCGGGTCTGGCTGGGTCACCTGGCCGAGCCGGAGCGGCTGCGCGGCATGGTGACGGAGCATCTGGAGCGCACCACCGAGGAGTTGGCCGCCGTACGGGAGGCCATGGCGCACGCGGCCGCCGAGCCGGACTGGGCGTTCCCGGTCCTCGCCCTGCGCTGGAGCGAGCGCCAGCACCTGGCCGAACTGGAGCTGACGCGGGCGCTGCTCGCGGACCTGGAAGGACTGGGCGGGCAGGAACGTCAAGCCGGTGGGGACGCGCCCACCCCCGGGTGACCACGCGAGCCGCGCCGGGGGCTCCCCAGCCCCCGGCGGGCCCGCCGGGAAGCGGCCGGACGGCGTTGCGGAGCCCCCGCAAAGGCGGTTTCATCGCACGCGGGGCGCACTAGCATGCGCCTCACATCGCGCGCGGCCGGTCGGGACACCGCGACCGCGCGGGGAGCCGCCGTCGACGGAAGGATGAGAACCTTGACTTTCCTCACCATCGGGCACCGCGGGGTCATGGGTGTCGAACCGGAGAACACCTTGCGCTCGTTCGTCCGCGCGGAACGTTCCGGCATGGACGTCGTCGCTCTGGACGTGCGGCTCAGCAAGGACGGCGCCCTCGTCGTCCTGCACGACGCCGAGGTGGACCGGACCACCGGCGGTTCGGGAGCCGTGGCCGACATGACCCTGGCCGAACTGCGCGAACTGGACGCCGGAGACGGCGAGCACGTGCCGGTCCTGGACGAGGTCCTCGACGCGATCCGCGCCCCGCTCCGGATCCAGGTCCACGACCTCGCCGCCGTCGGGACCTTCGCGGAGCTGCTGCTGCGCCGCGATCTGACCGGCCGGGTGGAAGTGGCGTCCTTCCGCGACGAGGTGCTCGTGGAGGCGGCCCGGCTGGTGCCGGGCGTACGGACCGTGCTCTACGCGAACCAGACCCCGGCGGACGCCGGGGAGGTCGTCGCCCGGGCGGCCCTGGCGGGCGCGGAGACGGTGGCCCTCAACATCGGCCACCTCACCCTGCACACCGTGGAGGCGGCACACGAGGCCGGGCTGCGCGTGACGGGGTGGACGGTCAACACGCTGGAGCGGCTGCGGCTGGCGCGGGCCCTCGAACTCGACGGCGTGCTCACCGACTTCCCCGAGATCCGCTCCACGGGCCGCTTCACCGCCTGAGGACCGCGCACGACGGACGGCGGGGCGGCGGACCCGCACGGCGGGCCGGCGGACGGGCCCGCGGGCACCGCCCCGCCGCCCCGTCCGTCCCCGCGACTACAGCGTCTTGACCAGCAGTTCGAAAGCCAGGTCTTCGCGGAGCGGGACGCCGAACCGCTCGTCCCCGTAGGGGAAGGGGCTCATCTCGCCGGTGCGCTCGTAACCGCGGCGCACGTAGAAGGCGATGAGCTCCTCCCGCACGTTGATCACGGTCATCCGCATCTCCTTGGCCGCCCACTGCTCGCGGGCGCGGCGCTCCGCCTCCAGCATGACCGCCTTGCCCAGCCCGCCGCCCTGCTGACCGGGCCGTACCGCGAACATGCCGAAGTAGACGTGGTCACCGCGGTGTTCGAGGTGGCAGCAGGAGACGATCTCGCCGGCGCGCTCCGCCACGAGGAGCATGCCCTCGGGGTGCGCGACGATCCGGGCCACGTCCTCGGCGTCGGTGCGCTGGCCGTCCAGGAAGTCCGCCTCGGTGGTCCAGCCCCCGCGGCTCGCGTCTCCCCGGTACGCCGATTCCACGAGCGCCACCAGCTCCGGGATGTCCGCCTCCACGGCACTGCGGTAGGTCAAGACGTGGGGGGCGGCGCTCGGCATCGAGGGCTCCGTTCTGCGCGAGGTCTGCGACGTGCATCTTCCGGTGGTCGCACAGAGCCTAACCTCGCCCGGCGTGACGGCCGTGTGAAGGGGGCATCTCTTCCGGTGAAGCCGACGAACCGGGAGGTTCCGCCGTGCACGGTCCCGCCACGTCCCTCTCCACCTCCGTCTCCGCCTGGCTCCTCGTCCTGCTCTGCGCGGTGAGCGGGGCGTACTGTCTGCGGCGCGCGGGGAGAGCCGGCGGCGGACCGGCTGCCGGGGAGGCGGCGATGGGCTTCGGCATGGCCCTGATGGCGGTGCCGCTGCGGCTGGGCGGTGGCTGGCAGGCGCCCGTGCTCGGCGCGGTCTTCTGCGGGGCGGCGCTGCACGCACTGTGGCTGCTGCGCGGCGGCGCCCACCACGCGCACCACCTGGTGGGCTCGCTGACCATGGTCTACATGGCGCTGGCCGCCGGTACGGGCACGGGCGCGGCATCGGGGTCCGCGGGGCACGCCCACGGGCAGGGCGCCGGGCTGCCGCTGCTCACGGGCCTGCTGCTCGTCTACTACGCCGGGTACGTGGTGCTGGGCGGCGCCCGGCTGGTCACCGTCGGCGCCGCGGGCGGCACCGGAGCGCCCGCCGGACCGGCGGAAGTGATCCGGGCCTGCCGACTGGCCATGGGAATGGGCATGTTGGCGATGCTGCTCACGATGTGAGGCCGCGGGGCAAACGTGTCCTGCGTCACCCTTGGCCCGGACCATACCCGCAGGTAGTCGCACGCTCCTAGGCTGAGCCCCATGATGGTCCCCGCCGTTCTCCTGCTGCTCGGCGCCCTGACCGCGGTGCTCGCACCCCGCCTGCTGGCCCGGGCCGAATGGCCCGAGCACGAACCCGTCGTGGCCCTGTGGGTGTGGCAGTGCGTGGTCGGCGCCGTGCTGCTGTGCTTCGCCCTGTCGATGCTGCTGAGCGCGGCCGCCGCCTGGCAGGCCGTCCGGGGCCGGCTGTTCGCCCCGGCGCCGCACGGGGTGGTCGACGCCTACGCGCTGGACGCCGCGGGCGGGCTCTGGGCCGCGGGCACCGCCGTCGCGCTGGCGGGCGGCGGGCTGTGGACCGGGGGGATGCTGGCCCGGGAGATCCTGCGGGCACGCGCCCGCAGGCGTGCGCAGGGCGCCGAACTGCAGTTGCGGGCCCCCCTGTTGCCCGGGGAGCAGGCCACCGGGGCGCGGCTCGTGGTCCTGGAGGGGCAGCGGCCCGACAGCTGGTGGCTGCCGGGTCCGGTCCCGCGGCTGGTGGTCACGACGGCGGCACTGGGCCGGCTCAAGGGGAGCCAGCTGGACGCCGTACTGGCCCACGAGCAGGGGCACGCGGCGGCCCGGCACGACTGGCTGCTGCACTGCTCGCGGGCCCTGTCCGGGGGATTCCCGCAGGTACCGGTCTTCGCCGCGTTCGAGGCGCAGATGCACCGGCTGGTGGAGCTGGCGGCCGACGACGTGGCCTCGCGCCGGTACGGGCGGCTGACCACGGCCCTGGCACTGATCGGCCTGAACGAGGACCGCGGGGTCTTCGGCCCGTCCCCCGCGCCGCACGCCCACGTCCCCGAGCGGGTCCGGCGGCTGCTGGCGGCCGCGCCCCGCCTGTCGGCCGTGCGCCGGATGCGGCTGACGGCCCTGGCGATGCTGGCTCCGGCGGTGCCGGTGCTGGTGGCCTTCGGACCGGGACTCAGCGCACTGACCTGAGGGCGGCCGATGGGGATCGCGGGGCGGCCGCCCTTACGCGGCATCGACGCCGCCGGATGCGAGGATCGGCGGATGCGGAGCGCTCACGTACGGTTGCCGGCCCCCCTGGCGTGCGCGCTGTCCGCCGCGGCGCTCGCGTCGATCGTGCTGACGGTCCTGGTGGCCGTCCGCTGGGGTCCGCTGATGTCCCTCGACGGCCGGATCGCACGGACCCTGCACTCCTACGCCGTCTCCCATGCCGGGGTCACCCGGCCGGTGCGGGTGCTCAGCGACTGGGTGTGGGACCCGTGGACCATGCGGGCCCTGGCGGGCGCGGCCTGCCTGTGGCTGTGGTGGCGGGGCAGCGGCCGGTGTGCGCTGCGGATCGCGCTGGCCACCCTCGCGGCCTCGGCGGTGAGTCAGGGGCTGAAGTTCTGGGTGGGGCGGGAGCGGCCGGTATGGCCGGATCCGATCGTCTCCGCGGACTACGCCGCCTATCCGTCGGGGCACGCCCTGACGGCGACGGTGGTCTGCGGCCTGCTCGTACGGCTGGTCGTACGCGGTCCGGCGCGGCCGTCCTCCGAGGGGTTCTCCGACGGGTTCCCCGGCCGGTTCTCCCGCCCTGTCTCCCGCCCGCTCGCGCGGTCCGTCGCGGCCCTGGCGCTGCTCCTGGCCGCGGTCTCGGTGCTCGGGGTCGGCTTCACCCGGATCTACCTCGGCGTCCACTGGTTCTCGGACGTCCTGGCGGGCTGGCTGCTCGGTGTGGTGATCGTGGCGCTCGCGGTCTCGGACGGTGCCTGCTCTGGGCGATCCCCCGTGTCGCCCAGAGCAGGCGGTCCGGCGCGCTGAGTATACTGGCCGCGAGCCAGTCAACGCAGGAGCAAGCATGTCCCCGCGCAGCGCATCGGTCAATGAAGAATTGCGCAGGCGTTCCCGGGAGCGGTTGCTGCAAGCCACGGTCGAGCTCGTCGGGGAACGCGGCTTCGAGGCCACCACCCTCGGCGACATCGCCGACCGGGCGGGAGCCGCCCGCGGTCTGGTGTCCTACTACTTCCCGGGCAAGCGCCAGCTCCTGCAGTCCGCCGTGCACCGGCTGATGCACCTCACGCTGGAAGCGGCGCTGGAGCGGGAGCCCCGGCCCGAGGGGCCCGACGCCGGCCGGGAGCGGCTGGCCCGGGCCATCGACGCGATCCTGGGGCTGGCCATGGACCGGCCCCGGCTGATGCGGACCCATATGGCGGGGATCTTGCAGGCGGAGGGTTTCGTCCAGTGCGCCGAGCAGCAGCGGCTCGCGGAGCTGCTGCGGGACACCGTCGTGCGGTACGGATCGGCCGAGGTGGACATCGACTACCCGCTGCTGCGGGCGCTGCTGATGGGCGCGGTGGTGGCGGTGCTGCTGCCGGGCGCGCCGATGCCGGCGGCCCGGCTGCGGGCCGAGCTGTTCCAGCGGTACGGGCTGGACTGGGAGTTGGGTGTTCCGCCGGACGGTGGACCGCCCGGCGGAACGTTTCCCTCTCCGCGTCAGCGGTAGTCGGGCTGGGTCTGCACGTTGAGCCGGTCCAGCCACACCCACTTGGCGCTGTCGGTGCGCCAGTCGTCGAGCCTCAGCACGTCGAGGCCCTTGACGATGTCGTTCGAGTAGATGTGCCCGTTGTAGTAGTACGCGGACCAGGAGCCGCCGAGGCCGAGCTTGTCGGTGGTCAGCGGACCCCGCTCGAAGTAGGCGATCTCCTTCGGGCTGGTGGAGTCGGTGAACTCCCAGACGGAGATGCCGCCCTGGTACCAGGCCTGGACCATGATGTCGCGGCCGCCGCCGACCGGGATCAGCGAGCCGTTGTGGGCCACGCAGTTCTCGGTGTCGGCCTGCATGCGCGGCATCTTGAAGTAGCTCTTGAAGACGAGCTTGCGCTGGTCGCCGCGGCCGGTGATCTCGTAGATGCCGTCGGCTCCCCGGGTGGGGCCGGTGGCCTCGTTGCAGGTGGCGCCGCCACCGCCGCCCAGCTCGTCGGTGAACACCACCTTGTTCGCCCGCTCGTTGAAGGTGGCCGAGTGCCAGAACGCGAAGTTCACGTTGTCCTGCACCCGGTCGATGACGCGCGGTTCCTCGGGCTTGCTGATGTCGAAGAGGATGCCGTCGCCCATGCAGGCGCCCGCGGCGAGGTTCTTGGAGGGCAGCACGGTGATGTCGTGGCAGCCCGTGGTCTTGGAGACGCCCGGGTTGGTGGGCCCGCCCGGGTTGCCGCCGTCCGGGAAGAGGATCGGGAAGGCCACGACCGCGGCCTGCGTCGGGCTCTTCTTGGGAACCTTCACGACCGAGATGCCGTCGTGCGGCGGCTTGCAGTCGGGGAACGCGTCGTTCGGGTTGTACGAGGAGACGTAGAGGTAGGCGTTCCGGCCGCCCGGCACCAGCGTGTGGGTGTGGGAGCCGCACGGGGTCTCGACGGACTTGATGTACTTGGGGTTCTTCTTGTCCTTGATGTCGAAGATCTTGATGCCCTCCCACGAGGACTTCTCCGTGGCGGGCTGCGAGACGCTGTTGCAGGAGTCGTCGCTGCGCGAGGAGTCGGTGGAGAGGAAGAGCAGGTCACCGTCGACCGAGATGTCGTTCTGCCCGCCGGGGCAGAGGACTTCGGTGACCTTCTTCGGCGCCTTGGGGTTGCCGATGTCGTAGATCACGAAGCCGTTGTAGTTGCCCGCGTAGGCGTACTTGCCCTGGAACGCCATGTCGGAGTTGATCTGGGTCGGGTCGCTACTGGGGATGTTGGCCAGGGGTTTGATGTTGCGGCTGTGGACGATCTCGTCCTGGCCGGGTATCTCGCCGGGCGCCAGCTCCCGTCCCGCGCCGGCCGCGGTGGCGGCGCTCTGCGGCGCACCCGCGCCCGGGAGCAGGTCTCCCGGGTCGGGGGTGGCGGCCGCGGGTCCGGCCGCCAGTAACGTGGTGAGGAGTCCGGCCGCGGCTGCGGCCACTCCCAGGGATCTGCGCCGCGCTCTGCTGGTGTGCATCGAGGTCACTGTGCCCTCCCAAAGGTCCGGTCGGTTCCGCCCGTGGTGGGAACGGAACGCGGACCCCGGCAGTATGGTCCTTTGCATGGACATGGCGAAAGTCTCACTCGGGCGAATCGTCGGAGCGGCCCTGACCCTCGGGCTCCTGCTCCCCCTCACCGGCTGCAGCGACGGCGGCACCGCGGACACCGCGGCGCAGGGCAAGCCGGCGGTGATCGCCCCCGGCAAACCCGGCGAGAAGGCGCGCACCCTCTCCCCCGAACAGGCGGCGAAGGAGCTGCCCGACGACACCCCCAACGCGGCGGACCGAGCGTACGTGCGCAACATGATCGAACACCATGGGCAGGCCCTGACCCTGAGTGCGCTGGCCCCCGACCGGGCCTCCGCCGAGGGGGTCAAGCGGCTCGCCGAGCGGATCGCGGCCGCACAGAAGCCCGAGATCGGCGCGATGGAGGGATGGGTGGCCCGCAACCCGGCGCCCGGCGCCGCCCCCGGAGGCCACGACCACGCGGCGATGCCCGGCATGGCCACCGAGCAGCAGCTCAAGGACCTGGCCGCCGCCAGGGGGGCGGACTTCGACCGGCTCTTCCTCGCCCTGATGACCGCCCACCACGAGGGCGCCCTGAAGATGACCGGCGAGGTCCTGGCCGCCGGCAACAACGCCGCCGTGGAGGAGATGGCCAACGAGGTGGCGGCCACCCAGAGCGCCGAGATACACCGGATGCGCGCGATGGGCTGACGGCCCCGGCACCCGGTGTCATGCTGGGAACACCTGCGGGAGGAGCTCCGCCGTGCTTCGTATCGCCGTCGTCGGATCGGGCCCCAGCGGGGTCTACGCCGCACAGACACTCGTACAGCAGCGTGAGGTGCCGGGGATCCGGGTCGACGTGCTCGACCGGCTGCCGGCTCCGTACGGGCTCGTGCGCTACGGGGTGGCCCCCGACCACGAGAAGATCAAGTCCCTGCAGGGCAGCTTGCGCACCGTGCTGGAGGACGAGCGGATCCGCTTCCTCGGGAACGTCGAGGTCGGCGGGGACGCCCTGCCCACCGCCCGGCTCCTGGAGCTGTACCACGCGGTGGTGTACTGCGTGGGCGCGGCCCGGGACCGGATGCTCGGCATCCCCGGCGAGGACCTCGCCGGGGTGCATTCCGCCACGGCCTTCGTGGCCTGGTACAGCGGCCATCCGGACGCCGCGGCCGAGGCCTTCGGGCTGCCCGGGGTGGATGCGGCGATCGTGGTCGGCGCCGGGAACGTGGCCGTCGACGTGACGCGGATCCTGGCCCGCGGCGTACCGGAGCTCGCCCCCACCGACATGCCGCAGCCGGCCCTGGGGGCGCTCGGCGCCAGCGGGGTGCGCGATGTCCACATGGTGGCCCGGCGCGGGCCCTCGCAGGGCAAGTTCACCACCAAGGAGCTGCGCGAGCTGGGCACGCTGCCGGGCGTGGACGCACTGGCCGACCCGGCGGAACTGGCCCTCGACCCGGCGTACGCGGACCCGGGCGCGGCCCTGCCCGCGGTGAACCGGCGCAACGTGGAGGTGCTGCGCGGCTGGGCGGCGGCTCCGGCGGGCGGCGGGGACCGGCGGATCGCGCTGCGGTTCTTCCTGCGCCCGGTGGAGGTGCTCGGCGGCCCGGACGGCCGGGTCACCGGGATGCGCTTCGAGCGGACGGCCCCCGACGGCCTGGGCGGAGTCACCGGCACGGGGGTCTACGAGGACGTCCCGGCGCAGTTGGTGCTGCGCTCGGTGGGGTACCAGGGCGTCCCGCTGGACGGGCTGCCCTTCGACGAGCGGCGCGGTACGGTCCCGCACGCGGCGGGCCGGGTGCTCCGGGCGGGCCGGGCCTCCGTCGGCGAGTACGTGGCGGGCTGGATCAAGCGCGGCCCGACCGGGGTCATCGGCACCAACCGGCCCTGCGCGAAGGAGACGGCCTCCTCCCTGCTCCAGGACGCGGGGGCGCTGGCCCGGCGCGACCGGGAGCGGGACCCGCTGGAGGCCCTGCGGGAGGCCGGGCTGCGGCCGGTCCGCTGGCCGGGGTGGCTGGCCATCGAGACGGCGGAGGCGGAACTGGGGCGGTCGCTGGGCCGGCGCTCCGTCAAGATCCCGGACTGGGAGGGCCTGCTCGCGGCGGCGGGCGGCACGGACTGACGCCCCGGGCTGACGCACCGGGGTGATGCGCCGGGCCAACGCCCCGGGCTGACGCGCCGGGCGGGTCGCCTCAGCCGTCGTCGCGCGCCTGCTCGGCGGCGGCCGCCGCGAGGACGCCGTCGAGGAGTCCGGGGAACAGCTCCGCCAGCTCGGCGCGGCGCAGCCCGTTCAGCTTGGCCGTGCCGCGGTAGCACTGGCGCACGACACCGCTCTCGCGCAGGACGCGGAAGTGGTGCGTCGTCGTGGACTTGGTGACCGGGAGCTCGAAGTACGAGCAGGCCAACTCGGCGTCCGTGGCCGCGAGATCGCGGACGATGGACAGCCGGACCGGGTCCGAGAGGGCGTGCAGGACCCCTTCGAGCCGGATCTCGGCGGCCTCGGGGTGGGCGAGGACACGGGCCGCGTCACGTTCCGTCATGTCCGTACTCCACTCGCTGGGTGATGCCTGGTCTCCGCCTCCATCGTACGAGAACCATCGTAGGAACGGAGCCGAACGGCGGGTGCGGCGCGGGACCCCCGTCCCCGCGCCGCACCGGTTCACCAGGAGCGGTGGTACTGCTCGGGCGTACGGATCTCCGCGCCGAGTTCGGCGGCCGCGCGGCGGGCCCAGAACGGGTCGCGCAGCAGCTCCCGGCCCAGCAGGACGGCGTCCGCCTCGCCGTTGGCCAGGATCTTCTCGGCCTGCTCCGGCTCGGTGATCAGACCCACGGCGGCGACCGGGAGGGTGGTCTCGGTCTTGACCCGGGCCGCGAAGGGCACCTGGTAGCCGGGGCCGACCGGGATCGTCACTCCGGGGGCGAGGCCGCCGGTGGAGACGTCGAGGAGGTCCACGCCGTGCCGCTCGAGCAGCCCGGCCAGCCGGACGGTCTCGTCCGCGGTCCAGCCGTCCTCCTCCAGCCAGTCGGTGGCGGAGATCCGGAAGAACAGCGGCAGCTCCTCGGGCCACACCGCCCGTACGGCGTCGACGACTTCCAGGGCGAGACGGGTGCGGTTCTCGAAGGAGCCGCCGTACGCGTCGGTGCGCTTGTTGCTGTGCGGGGAGAGGAACTCGCCGAGCAGGTACCCGTGGGCGCCGTGGATCTCGACGACCTGGTAGCCGGCGGCCAGCGAGCGCCGGGCGGCGGCCGCGAACTGCTCGACGACGTCGTGGATCTCACCGACCGTCAGCTCGTGCGGGACCTGGTGGTCCGGGGAGAACGGCACGGGGCTCGGGGCGCTGGGCAGCCAGCCGTGCGCCTCGGGGCCGACGGGCTGCCCGCCCTTCCAGGTGCGGTCGGTGGAGGCCTTGCGGCCGGCATGGGCGAGCTGGATGCCGGGGACCGCGCCCTGGCTCTTGACGAAGGAGACGATCCGGCGCAGCGCCTCGACCTGGGTGTCGTTCCAGATGCCGAGGTCGTACGGGGAGATCCGCCCCTCGGGGGCGACGGCCGTGGCCTCCTGGATGATCAGACCGGTGCCGCCGGTGGCGCGGGCCGCGTAGTGCGCGAAGTGCCAGTCGTTGGCCACGCCGGCGTCCGGGCCCGAGGGCTCGGCGCTGTACTGGCACATGGCGGCCATCCACACCCGGTTCGGGACGGTGACCGAGCGGATGGTCCACGGCTGGAACAGCGCGGCGAAGGAAACGGGGGCAGCACTCATGAGGCTCTCCAGAGGCGACTGGAAGCGCACCGGGGAACCGGTCGCTAAGTACGAGATTCACCGTACTACGAAATCTCTCGTAGTACGAGACCCTTCGTATGAACGGGCGGGCTCGCGCGCGGCGCCCGGCCGCTGTCAGTGGCCGGGTGCAGACTGGCTGGAAAGCTGCCGTGCAGGACAAAGACGTCCGGAGGTGTCGGCCATGACCGACGTGGTACTGCTCGCGGGAACCCGCAAGGGACTGTTCATCGGCCGCCGGGACTCCGGCGGCACCTGGGAGTTCTCAGAGCCCCACTTCAACGCCCAGGCGGTCTCCGCGGTCGCCGTCGACCGGCGCGGCGGCGCGCCCCGGCTGCTGGTCGCCGGGGACAGCACGCACTGGGGACCGTCCGTCTTCAGCTCCGACGACCTGGGCGCGACCTGGCGGGAGCCCGCCGCGGCCGCCGTGAAGTTCCCCGAGGACACCGGAGCCTCCCTGGAGCGGGTCTGGCAGCTCCATCCGGCCGGCCCCGAGGCCCCCGGCGTGGTCTACGCCGGGACCGAGCCGGCCGCGCTGTTCCGCTCCGCGGACCGCGGCGAGTCCTTCGAGCTGGTCCGCCCCCTGTGGGAGCACCCGACCCGGGACAAGTGGGTCCCGGGCGGCGGCGGCGAGGGCCTGCACACGGTGATCACCGACCCGCGCGACCCGGACCTGGTCACGGTGGCGGTCTCCACGGCCGGGGTGTTCCGGACCACGGACGGCGGGGCGAGCTGGGCCCCGTCCAACCGCGGGGTCTCGGCGGTGTTCCTGCCCGATCCGGACCCCGAGTTCGGCCAGTGCGTGCACAAGATCGCCCAGGACGCGGGGGACACCGACCGGCTGTACCTGCAGAACCACTGGGGCGTCTACCGCAGCGACGACGCCGGGACCCGCTGGACGGACATCGGCGCCGGCCTGCCCTCCGACTTCGGCTTCGCGGTGGCCGCCCACCCGCACCGGCCGGGCACCGCCTACGTCTTCCCGCTCAACGCCGACATCGACCGCGTCCCCGCGGAGCACCGCTGCCGGGTCTTCCGGACCCGGGACGCGGGCACGACCTGGGAGCCCCTGACGAAGGGCCTCCCGGCCGGGGACCACTACGGCACGGTGCTGCGCGACGCGCTCTGCACGGACGACGCGGACCCGGCCGGGATCTACTTCGGCAACCGCAACGGCGAGCTGTACGCCAGCAACGACGACGGGGACAGCTGGCAGTTGCTGGCCGAGCACCTCCCCGACGTCCTGTGCGTACGGGCCGCCGTGCTGAACGGCTAGCCGCGGCGGCCCGCATCCGCCTCCGTGCCCGGTACGGACGCGGAGGCGGATACGGGCACCGGCCCTCAGCCGGTGAGCCCGCGGGCCTGTTGCACGGCCTGCGCCAGCTGGCGTACGGCCGGATCCTCGGTGCTCCCGGCCAGCCGGTCCGCGTGCCTGGCCAGGCTCACCAGCGGGACGGCGCCCGGCACCCGCTCCCAGCCGCCGTCGCGCTCGCGCAGGGCGGAGGCGAAGTAGGCGGCCACCGCGGTGATCTGGAAGCGCGTGGACGCCGCGGTCCACACGTCGCCGGACAGCTCCGTCGCCTCGATCTTGCCGGACTCCTCGTGCGGCGCGCGGGTGCGCGGGTCCAGCCAGCGCACCGTCGCCGTCGCCAGGTGTCCGGTGGCCCCGGGGCGCAGCCGGACCGCGTACAGGGCGGTCACGGAGTGGCCGGAGCCGACCTCTCCGCCGTCCACGCGGTCGTTCCTGAAGTCCCCGTCGGCGACGCGGCGGTCGTCGTAGCCGATCAGCCGGAACCGTTCGACGGTCTGCGGATCGAAGGCGACCTGCGCCTTCGCGTCGCGGGCCCGCAGCTGCACCTGCGCCGGGAGGTCCTCGCAGAACACCTTGCGGGCCCCCTCCTTGTCGGAGACGTAGGTGGTGTGCCCGTCGCCCCGGTCGGCGAGCTGCTCCATGAAGGCGTCGTTGTACTCGCTGCCCACGCCCACCCCGAACAGGGTGATCCCGTGCTTGGTCCGGGCCTCGCCGATCCGGTTCAGGATGGTGTCGGCGGAGGTGGCGCCGCTGTTGGCCAGGGCGTCGGAGAGCAGGACGACCCGGTTGGTGGCCCCGGGCCGCAGCGACTCGACCGCGACCTCGTACCCGCGGGTGACCCCGGCCTCCACATTGGTCGAATCGGCGGTGCGCAGTGCGGAGATCACCTCGTGGATCCGGTCGCGGTGGCCTTCGACCCGGGTCATCGGCAGCCGCGTCTGCGCCTTGCCGCTGAAGGTGACGACGGCGACCGAGTCGTCTTCGCGGAGCTCGTCGGTCATCAGGCCCATGGAGGTGCGGACGAGGTCGAGGCGGCCCGGCTCGGCCATGGATCCGGAGACGTCCACGACGAAGGTGAGCGCCGCGGGCGGCCGGGCCTCGGCGCCGTCCGCCCCGCCGTTGCCGACGCGGGTGGCGAGGCCGACGCGGACCAGCGACCAGTTCGGCTCGGTGGTGCGGGCTCCGTCCACGGTGACGGAGAAGCCGTCGCCGTCGGGCTCCCGGTAGTCCTGCCGGAAGCTGTTGACGAACTCCTCGGGGCGGACGGTGGCGGGGTCGGGGAGCTTTCCGTCCGCGAGGGTGCGGCGGGCGTACCCGTAGCTCGCGGTGTCCACGTCGAGCGCGAAGGTGGAGAGGTAGTCGGCGGGCGGTCCGGTGGGGCGCCGCCCGTCGCTCTCGCCTTCCGCGCCTTCTCCGCCGGGGCGGCTGGCGGACGGCCGCGGCCTGGAGTCGCCGCCCTTCCATTCCCCGTCGGCGCTGCGGTTCGAGCCGCCGCCTCCGCAGCCGGTCAGCAGGAGGCCGCCGGCGAGGAGCGCGGCGGTCAGTCTGCCGTGCGTTCTGCGCCGGGCCGGACGGGCCCTGCGGGATGCGCCGGAGGTGCTGGGCGTGCGCAGTGGGCTGGGCGTGCGGGGTGTGCCGGGCGTGCGGTCCTCGTGGGGCTCCATACCGTCTCCCTCGTACGTCATCGGTGTTGAATGTGACGCCCGGGACGGGGAGTTGGAGCAATCGAACCCGTTGCGAACAGGTATCGAAGCGACAACGGCGGCCGGGGAGGCGCCGCGGGACGCTGCGCCCGCCCGAGGGGTGGCACCGGGCGGCGGACTGGGCCAGTAGAGTGATCGACCGTGGCAGCACGACCGTTGAACGAGATCGTCGAGCCGGGCTGGGCCCGTGCTCTGGAGCCGGTGGCGGCGCAGATCGCCGCGATGGGCGACTTCCTGCGCGCGGAGATCGCGGCGGGCAGGACCTACGTACCGGCGGGGGCGAACGTGCTGCGCGCGTTCCAGCAGCCCTTCGACGAGGTGAAGGTGCTGATCGTCGGGCAGGATCCGTACCCGACGCCGGGGCACGCGATCGGCCTGTCCTTCTCCGTGGCCCCCGAAGTCAGCCCGTGGCCCCCGAGCCTCGACAACATCTTCCGCGAACTGCACGCCGATCTCGGCACGGGCAAGCCCCGGAACGGGGATCTGACCCCGTGGACCCGGCAGGGCGTCCTGCTGCTGAACCGCTCGCTCACCACGGCCCCGCGCAAGCCCAACGCCCATCGCGGCAAGGGCTGGGAGGCGGTGACCGAGCAGGCCATCCGCGCGCTCGCGGCCCGCGGCAAGCCGCTGGTGTCGGTGTTGTGGGGGCGCGAGGCGCGCAACCTCCGGCCGCTGCTGGGCGATCTGCCGGCCGTGGAGTCGGTGCACCCTTCGCCGATGTCCGCGGACAACGGGTTCTTCGGCTCCAGGCCGTTCAGCAGGACCAACGACCTGCTGGTCCGCCAGGGCGCGCAGCCCGTGGACTGGCGGCTTCCCGCCACGGGGTGACCGGCCGCGTCACGGACCGGGTGACCGAAGAGCTGAGCGGTATCTGACATTCCTCGGATAAATACGGACAGAAGCCGCCGTAGAAGGCCCTGCCCGAACACCCGGTTTCGATAAACCAGTAGCATGCGGCGCCATGAGCTCCCCCACTGGGCCCGCAAATGGCCTGCCCGTACGAATGCCGCGACCCCGCCAGACCGGACGGCACCGCCGGCCCGAGCCCGCGGTGGCGCCCGAGGGCGCGCCCGCGCTGGTGCTCGCCGTGCCCGGTGCCCCCTCGGCCGCCTCGCGGGGGCTCGCGGAAGAGATCATCAGCATCGGCCGCTCCGAGCTGCCCGGTCTGGACGCCCGGGTCGGTTTCCTCGACGGTGACGACGCCACCGAGTTCCCGTCCCTGTCCGGCGTGCTGACCGCCGTCGCCCGCGACCGCGCCGCGCGCGCAGAAGCCGCCCGCGCCGCCGGTCAGGAGGTGCCCGCGCCGACCGGACCGGACGCCGTGGCCGTTCCCCTGCTGGCCGGCCCCGACGGGGATCTGCTGCGCCGGATGCGCCAGGCCCTGATGGACTCCTCGGCCGCCGCCGAACTCGCCGACCCGCTCGGTCCGCACCCGCTGCTCGCCGAGGGGCTGCACGTGCGGCTCTCCGAGGCCGGTCTGGCCCGCGCCGACCGGGCCAGGCTCTTCAGCGTGACCACGGCCGCCGACGGCATCGTCCTGGCCACCACCGGCGGCGAGGAGGCCGTCCAGGCCGCGGGCATCACCGGCATGCTGCTGGCCGCCCGTCTCGCCGTGCCGGTGATGGCCGCCGCGCTGGACGAGGAGGGTTCGGTGGCCGCGATCGCCGACCAGCTCCGCCGCGAGGGTTCGACCCAGCTCGCGCTGGCCCCGTACCTGGTCGGCCCGGAGGCCGCCGAGGGGCTCCTCGAGACCGCCTGCAAGGAGGCCGGCTGCAGCGCCGCCGACGTGCTCGGCGCGTACCCCGCGCTCGGCAAGCTGGCCGTCGCGCAGTACTCCGCCGCCCTCGGGATCACCCAGGGCGCCGCCGCCCACTGACCTCCCCGGCTCATGCCGTACGCACGAGGGCCCGCGCCCCGGACCGTTCCGAATCGAACGAGCCGGGGCGCGGGCCCTCGTGCGTACGGCGCCGGACCGGTGCCGTACGGGGGCTCAGCCGAAGACCACGCAGGTGGCGGCGGGCACGGCCACCGAGCCGGCCCGGCGCGGTTCGCCCGTCACCCGGTCCACGTCGAACCAGGTGACGTCGCCGGAGCGCTCGTTGGCCGCGTACAGCCGGCGCCCCGACGGGTCGGCGGCGAGATCGCGCGGCCAACTGCCGCCGCACGGCACGGTGCTCGTGAGCAGCGGCTTCTCCGCGCCGCCGGCGAGGGAGAAGGTGGCGATGGTGTCGGCCCCGCGGACGGCCGCCCAGACGAAACGGCCGTCGGGCGAGGCCACGATCGCCGAGGGGTAGGCCGCGACGGCCCCTGGAGCGCCCGTGGAAGCGACCGGAACCTCGCCGACCGGTTGGAGGTCGCCCGACTCCCCGTTCCAGCGGCAGACGGTCAGCTGCGGCTCCAGCTCGTGCAGGACGTAGACCACCTCGCCGGAAGGGTGGAAGGCGAGGTGCCGGGGGCCGGTCCCGGCGCGCAGTGCGGTCTCGGCGTGGAGCACCGGGGCTCCGGTGGCCGGGTCGAGCGCGCAGACCCGTACCGAGTCGGTGCCGAGGTCCACGCTCAGCACCCAGCGGCCGCCGGGGGCGGGCAGCACCTGGTGGGCGTGCGGGCCCTTCTGCCGACCGGAGTCGGGGCCGGAGCCCTGGTGGGCCAGTACGGCGGCGGGCTCCCCGATCGAGCCGTCGGCGGCGAGCGGGAGGCTGCTGACGCTGCCCGAGGTGTAGTTGGCGGTCAGCAGCCGGCGCCCGGCCACGCTGAGGTGGGTGGGACCGGAGCCGCCGACGCGGACGACCGCGCCGAGGGGGACGAGCCCCGCGGCGGTGGTCCAGAAGGCGCCCACGGCGCCCTCGTCGGTCTCGCTCACGGCGTACAGCACGCCGGTGACGCGCTCATGGGCCAGGTACGAGGGGTCCGCGACGGCGTCCGTGGCCGAGAGCGGGGTCAGCGCTCCGGTGGCCGGATCCACGGCCGCGGTGGTGACACCGCGGCCGCCCCCCGAGGTGAACGAGCCGATCCAGGCCAGGTGTCCGCCGCTGTCGGCCGTACGGTCCGTACTGCCCACACCACTGTCCGCGTCGCCCACGGGAGGCCCCTCTCCGCCGTTCCGGATCCGTTCGTGAGCGACGGTAACAGAAGGTCTAGACCAAATCCCGCCCTTGGGCCCGTTCCTGGGCGCCGGGATGGTGGACGTACGCGGTCGAGCTCGGCCGGTCCTCGAAGGTGCGGTGGAAGACCGGGGTCGCCGACCCGGAGATGGGCGGCACGATCCAGGACCAGTCCGCGCCCACGTCACGGCCCTTGCGCTCCTCCTTCTCCAGGTGGGTCAGGAAGCGCCGGGACTCCGTGTGGTGGTCGGCGATGGTGACCTTGGCCCGGTCGAAGGAGTGCAGCACCGCACGGTTGAGCTCGACGAGGGCGCGGTCCTTCCAGAGGGACCGGTCGCTGGCGGTGTCGAGGCCCATGCGGCGGGCGACCGCGGGCAGCAGGTTGTAGCGGTCGGTGTCGGCGAGGTTCCTGGCGCCGATCTCGGTGCCCATGTACCAGCCGTTGAAGGGCGCCGCCGGGTAGTGGATGCCGCCGATCTCCAGGCACATGTTGGAGATCGCGGGTACGGCGTGCCAGCGCAGGCCCCAGTCCGACCAGCCGTCACCGCCCGCCGCTCCGTCGGGGTGCTCGATGGGCACCTCCAGCACGGCGTCCGGCGGGACGTCGAACCAGCGGGGTTTGTCGTCGACCCCCTGGACGACCAGCGGGAGGAGATCGAAGGGGGTGCCGGGGCCGCGGGACCAGCCGAGGGCGAGCAAGGCGCTCGTGAGCTCGGCGTTGCGGGCGTCGCCGACGGTTATCGAGGGGTGGTCGCCGTAGCCGGCGTACCGGACCAGCTGTTCGCTCCAGATCACCGGGCCGGGACGGTCCGGGGCGTCGGGGGCGAAGACCGTGATGGTGGGCCGGACCCGGCCGCCGTTGGTGGCCTCGCGCAGGTGCTCGAAGCACTCCTCGGCGATCCCGTCGGCATCGGTGAGCCCGCGGCGGTCCCGGACGCGCAGCGAGTTCCAGTACAGCCTGCCTATGCAGCGGTTGCTGTTGCGCCACGCGACGCGGGCGCCGTGCTCCAGCTCCTCGGGAGTGTGCCGGTACGTGCCCGTCTCGGTGAGCTCGGCCCGTACGGCGGCGAGCCGCTCGCGCGGATCACCCGCGTGCGGATTCTCCCTGTGGAACAGCCGGACGAACTCCTCGGCCGCTTCCCACACGTGAGCGGTACTGGAACGCTCTTGAAGTATTTCCATTCCGGGCGGTTACCCCCTGTCCGATCCGACCAGGTCCACCCCGCGCGCCCTGGGTGGGCGCCATGCCGGATGAATGTGCAATGAACAATCACCCGTTGTACACGCCGCAGGTCAGCGGCGTGCGGAAGGCGCGCCCGGAACACTCCTCCGTGTGATCTTCATCGATCGGCCTGCGGAGGGGACTTGGGGAGTCGTACCATCCGCAGCAGTGCCGGGAGGCTACGAGGACCGCGCTCGTCCCAGATTCTCCCGCACCTTCGCCGTCAGCGGATGACCTTGACTGAGCACCCGCTCCCAGCCGTTCAGGGTCCGCTCGTACAGACGTACCGCCCGGCCGAGGTCCCCGGCCGCCTTGTACCCATGCGCGAGGTTGCTCCGGGAGGCCCATCGGCTTCGGGGGGGGTCGGGACGGCGTCGGCAGAGCCGGCCGCGCGCCGCCACCAGCGGGGCTTCACGGGCCCCGGTGGGCGCCGGATCCATCGACGTCGCCCCCGGCCGCGATCGATCCGCCGCTCGCGGAGATGCCCGTTCCGCCCGTCGCCGCGCCCCCACCCGTACCGGGCGCGGTGTCACGCGCTCGCGCGTCGCGGACGCTTCCGCCCGCCGCGACCGAGCCACCCTCCGCGGTCAGCGCCACCGGGGTGGACGCCGGGCTCGACGCGGCCCGTGTGCTGAGCCTGAGCTGCCACAGCCCGACCCCCAGCGCGGCGAAGCCGGCGATCGCCCCGGCGATGCCCCAGCCCTGATCGGACCCCTCCGGGTGTCCGACCGACACCCACACCACCAACCCCACCGCCGCGACGACCCCGGCTCAAAACCTGGAGTTCGCACCAGTGCGGCCCTGTGCCTCACCGACGGGCTCCGTGGGCACGACGACGCGCGTCGCGTCGTGGATCACGTGGACCGCGGCGGTGGCGGCGACCACCGCGGAGCGGGCGGAGCCCAGTGCCTCGCGGGCCGCATCCAGGCCGCCTTCGCGGGAGAGCAGGGCCGAGGCGTCGGCGGCGCAGTCGATCAAGTGCAGCGCCACCCGGGCGAGTTGATCGTCGGAGCCGTACGCGTCGTCCACGGCCTTGCGCGCCCGGGCCAGCATGTCCAGCGCCTCGGTCGGTCCCGCCGGCGGAACCCTGCGCTCGGAACGGATGTCTCGGTTCACCGTCGCCACTCCCGCCACCGGTCATGTGGGTCATTTCGCGATCATCAGGCAGGAAGGATCCTGCCGTTCCCCTCCCCCGCGGCCAACGGGCCGGGGCATCCTGATCTTGCATTGCCGGAACAAGAAGGGGGTCCAGATGAACACCAACACCGCACATCCCGACATGGACGGCTGTACGTCGGTCTGCGGCGACTGCGCGGCCGGCTATCGAAGGGCATTGCGCGAAGGCGGCTTATCGGGGACCGTTCCGCAGTGCCTGATCGCTTTCGGGCTGCTGCGGAAACTGGACGGTTCCCCCGAGCATCTCCCGGTACCGCCCTCGGTCGCCGCGATCACCCTGGCGCAGCCGATCAAACGGGCCATCCTGGACCAGCGGGCCGCGCTCGACACGCTGATCGCCTCCCTCTCCCCGCTGGACGCCGTCTACCGGCACGAACGCCAGCGCCACAAGGCCCACGTACAGCCGCTGATCGGCCGCGAGGTCATCGACACCGCCGTCCAGGGAGCCCTGGAGACCTGCTCGCAGGAGCTGCTCAGCGCGCACCCCGAGGGCGGCCGCCCCTCCGGGGCGCTGGCCGGCGCGCTGCCCCGCGATCTCTCCCTGGCCGGCCGGGGAGTTCGCCAGCGCACGATCTACGGACACACCGTCCGCGCGCACGGCCCGACGCTCGCCCACATGGAGCGGGTCACCCAAGAGGGCGCCGAGGTGCGGACGGTGGGCGAACGGTTCGAGCGGCTGATCGTGTGCGACCGGTCGGCCGCGTTCATCGCGGTCCTGACCGAGAGCGGAAAGGAGGCGTACGCCCTGGAAATCCGCGAACCCGGCCTGATCCAGTACCTCGTGAAAACCTTCGAGGCCGTGTGGGAACGGGCGGTCCCCGTCGAGTTCGACACGACGGGACACCGCCCTCCCCGGCTCACCGACGAAATCCAGCACGCGATTCTCGAACTCATGGTGAAGGGGCATACGGACGAGGCCATTTCCAAACGGCTCGGCCTGAGCACCCGCACCATCGGCGCGCACATCAAACGCGCTTCGACCCGCTTCGGAAGCCGCAGCAGGGCCGAACTCGGTTTCAGCCTCGCGAAGGCCGGAGTCCTCGACGGCGGCCGCGACGTGTCCGGTACGCCGGGGTCAGGCGCCCACCAGCGGGGCGCGTGACGTGCTGCGCAGGGGTCCGTCGAGCTGGGCCAGGAGCCGCTCCAGACCGTGCAGGTGCGCCAGCGCGGGCCCCGAGGCGACCCGCCCGGGGTGCGCGGCCGCCGCGGCCGGCCGGAGCTCCGCCTCCGAGGCGCGTTCCGCTTCCGGCGTCAGCAGGGCCTCCACCGCGGCCTCCACGCGCCAGCACGCCGCCGCGAGCCGGGCGTCGTGGCTCGCGTCCGGGTCCGCCGCCACCGAGACCAGCCCGCGGACCTCCACGGCGCACTCGTCGAGCAGCGCGAGGACCCGGCGGGCCCTGGCCTTGCGGCCGCGGTAGGGGCTCAGCGGGTGGACGAGCGGAGCCAGGGAGAGCCGTACCCGGCCCAGGAACAGTTCCAGCTCCGCGGCGTGCGGCGCGGGGTCGGCGACCGGGGAGCCGGCGAGCCGGGCCGCGGCCTCGGCCGTGCAGGTGCGCACGCAGCGCAGGGCGCGCTGGATCCACATGTCGTTGGTCGCGTGGGTGGTCACCGGGAGCACCAGGATGACGGCCAGCCCGGCGCAGACCGCACCGACGGCCGTCTGCTCCAGGCGCAGCACGAGCAGGCCCGGATCGAGTACGCCCAGCAGTCCGTAGAGCAGGCCGGCCATCACCGTCACGGCCAGCATCATCCAGCTGTAGGACACGGCGGCCGTGTAGAAGATCCCGAAGACGCAGAGCGCCACCAGGACGGCCGTGGGCGCCGGGGCCCCGTTCAGCGGGATGGCTATCAGCAGGCCCGCGCCGATCCCGAACACCGTGCCGAGGACCCGGCGGAATCCGCGGACCAGGGTTTCGCCGCGCGAGGCGGTGTTGACGAAGATCCACCAGGCGGTGCCGACCGCCCAGTACCAGCGGTCCTCCGACAGGGTCTGGCCGATGCCCAGCGCGACCGCGCAGGCGGCCGTGGCCTGGAAGGCCTGGCGGGTGGTCGGCCGGGCCAGTCCGGTCCCGGGTGGCGCGGGCGGTACGGCGGCGGGCGGCACGCGGCGCTCGATCGGCCACAGCACGAACCGCACGGCGCCCGCCGACAGGAGGGCCAGGGCGACGGCCGCGTAGAGCTCGGGCAGCTGTCCGGGCCGGGCGTGCAGGAACTGCGTGATGAAGAAGTTCATGAACGCGAAGATCCCGAGGGCGTGGCCGCGCACCCCCCACCTGCGGGCGTAGACGCCGGCGAAGACCACGGCCACGAACACCGCGTCGCGGGCGAGCGGTACGCCGTGCAGGGTGGTGGCCAGGGCCAGTACGGGGAAGCCGGCGGCCGGCAGCAGGGCGGTGGTCACCCGCTGGGCGCGCACGGTCGAGTCGGTCACGGTGAAGAGGGCGAGCAGGGCCGCCAGTCCCCCGGTGATCGACGCGACGAGCGAGAGCCCGCAGAGCTCGGCCACGGCCACGGCGAGAGCGACGCCGATGACGGCCCGGGACGCGTTCCTGAGTCTTGCGCGCCCCGGATCCGGAGCCACGAACATCCTCTTCACGGCGGTGTGCCGCCCCCCTTGCGATGGAGCACGCCGGGCCCGCTTCCGCCCGGGGGTGGTGGGCGGTGGACGGGCACGGCGAAGGCGCCACGGTCCGGATCGGCTTCGTTGCCGTCCGGCGCTGCGCGGCGCCGTAGATACATGGATAGGACACAGATAAGCATCCGCAGGGGCAATGGCTCAACTCGACCCGCTCCTACTGGGCCAATGGCGCAGAAAGAAGCGGTGATCTTCGGCCACGGGAAGACCAACGGACCCGCCCGGCGGCATACCGCTCTTCACATCCGGGAGGCGGGCGGCGGGGTCAGTCCCCGGGAGCGTGCTCGGTCGGGACGCACAGGACCGGGACCGGGGAGAGGTGCAGGAGTTTGTGCGGGGTCGATCCGAGCAGGGCGCCGCGGATCGGGCTGTCGCCCCAGCTCCCCACGATGATCACCCGGGCGTCGTGCCGTTCGGCGGCGGCGAGCAGCGCCTGGGCCGGCTTCTCGTCGGCCACCACGACCGTGGACGGCACTCCCGCCTCGTCGGCGGCCTCCACCGCCCGGGAGAGCGCGCTGCGGCCGGCCTCCCGGACGGCCTCCCGGTGCGCGCGGTACTCCTCGCCGGTGGGGCCGGGGGCGGCGGCCCCGTAGACGAGGACGAGCGGCTCGCCGAAGGCGGCGGCCACCTCCAGGGCCACGCGCAGGGCGCGCTCGGCGCCGGGCGACTCGTCGTACCCGAGGACGACGGACATCGGGGCTCCTCTCCGGCTTCCGGCCGGTGTTGCGGGATGACGCGGGGCTACGGGACTGCGGGACTGCGGGCTACCGCGACTCTGCGGGGTACCGGGCCGTGGCGGTCAGGGCTTCGGGACCTTCGGGCTCCGGGGCTTCTTGGGCGCGTGGACGAGGGCCGGGTCGGCGACGCCGCGCCGCTCCTGCCAGAACCGGCCGTCCCTGATCCGCCAGAAGCACATGACGAGGACGCCGACGACGGCGATGCCGATCCCGATGACCAGCGGCGGGCCGAGCCCGAACCAGGAGACGCCGCTCGCCGAGTTCTCCGGGTTGGACATGTCGTCGACCGACTGCACGAGCAGCCAGGCCAGCAGGCCGGCGCCGAGCACCGGGCCGAGGCCGATCAGCAGGAAGTTGTGCACGCTCTCCAGCAGGTGGCGGCGGTAGTAGACGGCGCAGGCCAGGCCGGTGAGCGCGTAGTAGAAGGAGATCAGCAGGGAGAGCGCGGTCAAGGAGTCCAGGAGGGCGTTCTCGCTGATCTGGTTGACGGCGAGGTACCAGGCGATGGCGATGCCGGCCACCCACCAGGTGCTCACGTCCGGGGTCCGGAACCTGGGGTGGATGTGCGAGAGCTTCGGCGGCAGCGCGTGCCGGCGGGCCATGGACAGGGCGGTGCGGGAGGCGGGGATGATCGTGGTCTGGGTGGAGGCGAGGGCGGAGGTGCAGACGGCGAGCAGGACGACCCAGTCCCAGCCGCCCATGACCTCGTGCGCGAGGACCGCGAAGACGGCCTCCTCCTCGCCGGCGTTCTCGGCGAGGAACTCCGTCCCGGCGTAGCCGACGACGGCGAAGCCGACGGACAGGTACGTCACCAGCAGGACGACGGTGGACCAGATGCCGGCCTTGCCGGGTGCGGTGGCCGAGTTCTCGACCTCCTCGGTGAGATTGACCGCCGACTCCCAGCCCCAGTAGATGAACACGCCGAGCAGCAGTCCGCCGGTGAGGGCGGCGCCGCCGGCGCCGAAGGGGTTGAGCCATTCGAGCGCGGGTCTGGTGCCGTCGAGGCTGCTGGTGCCGGCGTAGACGCGGTAGAGGGCGACCACGGCGAAGACCAGCAGGAAGAAGACCTGCGCGAGGATCAGGACGTCCTGGAGCCGGGCCGACATCTCGGTGCCGATGACGCAGATCGCGGTCATGGCCAGGATCACGACGACGGTCAGGCCCTGGCGCAGTGCCTCGTTCCCGGCCCAGCCGTCGAGTCCGGCGGCGAGGAGCCCGAAGTGGACGGCCACGTCGGCCAGCGAGCCGATGACGAGGACGCCGGTCATCGCGATGGCCCAGCCGCCGAGCCAGCCCGCCCAGGGGCCCATGGCGCGCGTCACCCACGAGAAGGTGGTCCCGCAGTCCTGGTCGACCTTGTTGAGGTAGTAGAAGGCGGCGGCGATCAACAGCATCGGGACGAAGGAGGCCAGCATGACGCCGGGCGCGTAGATGCCGGCGAGCGCGACGATCGGCCCGATGACCGCGGCCAGCGAGTAGGCGGGCGAGGTCGAGTTCAGGCCGATGACGAGCGCGTCGAGGAAGCCGATCGCGTTGGCCTTCAGCCCGGGTTCCGCGTCCGCGCCGGCGGAGTCCGTGACGGCCCCCGCTCCCGGAAGCGGTTCCGGGCTCTCAGGGGGCACGCCGTCCGAGCCATCGTGGGCCATGTACGCATCGTCACGCAGACGGCGCCCCCGCGCGAGGCGGGGGGAGCGCTACCGGGGCGGGCGTACGGGTTCGGGGGCGGGAGTTCCCAGGGCCGGTGTTCCCGGGGGCCGCGTGCCCCAGGGGCGGGAGTTCCAGCTCGCGATGACCGGCAGGCCGTGCTCCGTGGACAGGGCGCTGAAGGTGCCCGTCCGGAGCATGAAGAGCCGTCCGGCCTCGGGGGGCAGGCCGAGGTAGCGAGCGGTCAGCACCCGGAGCAGGTGCCCGTGGGCGACCAGGACGACGTTGCCCCGGTCTTCGCCCAGTACCCCGGCCACCCGGGCCAGCACCCGGTCCGCGCGGGCGCCGACCTGGGCGGCGTTCTCGCCGGGGTGCTCCTCGTCGCCGGGCGGTACCCCGTCGGTCCACAGGGACCAGGCCGGGCGCTCGCGCTGGATCTCGGCGGTGGTGACGCCCTCGTAGCCGCCGTAGTCCCACTCGTACAGGTCGGGGTCCGTGACGCCCCCGCTCAGGCCGGCGAGCTCGGCCGTGGCAGCGGCCCGGCGGAGCGGGCTGGTCAGCACCAGGGCCGGGTGCTTGTCCCGGAAGTACGGGAAGAGCGAGATGGCCTCTTCGACCCCGTGCGGGGTCAGCGGGACGTCGGTGCGCCCGGTGTGCCGTCCCGTCGCGCTCCAGGCGGTCTCGCCGTGCCTCACCAGCAGCAGGTCGCTCACCCTTCGGACCCTAGTCCCTGCGGCACCGGGGCGCAGTCCCTGCAGTGCCGCCGTGCCGGTCGTGCGTCGCGGAATCGATGCGCAAGCGGTGCAAGTTGGCCGGCGGGGCCGCGCTCGCGAGGCTCTGGGCATGGACGACCAGGACGACGCCCGGCTGGCGGCGGGGTTCGCGGCGGGCGACGAGGACTGCGTGGCAGCGGTGTACCGGCGCTGGCGGCCGCTGGTGCACGGGCTGGCTTCCCGCTCGCTCGGTGACGAGCGGGAAGCCGAGGACGTGACCCAGCAGGTCTTCCTCGCCGCGTGGCGGGGCCGGGGCGGGTACCGGCCCGGGCCGGGCGGTCTCGGGGCCTGGCTGACCGGCATCACCCGGCACAAGGTGGCCGACGCCCTGGAGGCCCGCACCCGGCGGGCCCGGGTGGTCCAGGCCGCCGCGCGCGTCTGCGCGCAGTGCCGGCCGGAACCGGAGCCGGGCCCGGAGCGGGTCGTGGAACGGGTGCTGCTGCTCGGCGAGCTGGCCCGGCTGCCCTCGGCGCAGCAGCGGGTGCTGCGGCTCGCCTTCTACGCGGACCTGACCCAGTCGCAGATCGCGGACCGCACCGGGCTCCCGCTGGGCACCGTCAAGAGCCACATGCGGCGGGCGCTGCACGTCCTGCGGAAGTCCCTGGAGCAGTCCCTGGAGCCCGGGGTGCCACAACCGATTCGATGACGGCCAGCCCCGAGCGGAGCCCGAACAGCCGCTCGGCGCGGGCGGGCGGGGCCGCGCCCGCGGCGCCCCAGCCGGGCCCGGCGAGCAGCAGCGCGGAGTGGCCGCGGGCGCCGCGCGGGCCCCACTCGATGCCCGCCACCGCCCGGGCGAGCGCGGCGTCCGCGGTCGTACGGGACTGCGCCCACAGCACGACGGCCCGCGGACCCGTGCGCCGGACGGCCTCCCGCAGGGCGTCGGCGGGCAGGGCCGCCCCGAACATCCGTACCGGCAGGGCCCGTTCGCCGAGCGCGGCCGCCAGCGCTTCCATCGGCAGGCTGTGTTGCTCCCCCGGCGCGCAGGCCAGGAGCACCGGCGGGGCCGGGAGCGGCTCCGGGGCGGGCCGGATCCGGTGCAGGGCGGCGGAGACGTACCAGGACAGGAGGTGCTCGACCTCGACGTAACGCTCCCCCGCCGAAGCCCACTTGCGGCCCACCGCGTGCAGGGTCGGCGCGATGACCTCCTCCCAGGCGGTGACCGGGCCCAGCTCCGCGAGCACGGCCGCCAGCAGGTCCTCCACGGCCGGCGCGTCCAGGCGTACGGCGGCCCGCGCGAGCCCCCTGCACTCCGGGCGGACGTCCCCGAGGCGCAGCGCGCGGGGCCCTCCGGGGGTCGCGGCGGCGGGCCCGGCCGCGGCCGGGCCGTCCGGGGCGGCGGCTCCCCGGGCCACCCGGGCGGCTTCGGACGGGGGTGCCCCCTGGGCGGTGAGGCGGCACATCAGCTCCAGCCGGGCGATGTCCGCGGGGGTCCAGCGCCGGTGCCGGCCCGCTTCGCGACGGTCCGGGCCGATGGCGTAGCGGCGCTCCCAGGAACGCAGCGTGGTCGGCGAGACCCCGAGGCGCCGGGCGACCGCCCCGGTGCCGAGGGCGACGGGCGGGGGCTGCGGGGGTTCGGGCTCCACCCCTCCACCGTACGGCGCGGCGGGGCCCCGGGCGGTCACCCGGATCCCGGCCCGTCCGTGGGGCCGCGCCCGGCCACCGGTCCGTGCCCGTCCGTGGGTCCGGGCCCGTCCGCCGGTCCCGGCTCCGTCCCGCGGCCCCTGCGGAAGCGGTCGAGGCCGTCGGCGAGGCCGACCAGCGGGTCGGGGTAGTCGTAGCGCGCCCGTTCCAGGCCGGGGAGCCGCCAGGGCTCGTGCACGCGGGGTGCGGGGAGTCCGGCCAGCTCGGGGACCCAGCGGTGGACGTAGCCGCCGTCGGGGTCGTACCGCAGGCCCTGGCGCACCGGGTTGAGGACCCGGTTGGGGCGGGTGTCGGTGCCCGTGCCCGCCACCCACTGCCAGTTGAGCTGGTTGTTGGCGAGGTCCCCGTCGACGAGGAGGTCCATGAAGTGGCGTGCTCCGACGCGCCAGTCCACGTACAGGGTCTTGGTGAGGAAGCTCGCGACCAACAGCCGGCCGCGGTTGTGCATCCAGCCCTCGTGGGCCAGTTGGCGCATGGCCGCGTCCACGACCGGGTAGCCGGTGCGGCCCTCCTTCCAGGCCCTGGTCTCCTCCTCGGCGGCGGGGCCGGTGCGCCAGTGGTCGCCGCGGTCCCGGTAGTCCGCGGCGGCGGCCGCGGGCCTGGCCGCGAGCACTTGGTGGTGGAAGTCGCGCCAGCACAACTGCCGTACGAAGGCCTCCGCGCCGGGGCCTCCGGCGGCGCGGGCGCGGTGCGCGGCCTCGGTGGGCGAGAGCGTGCCGAAGTGCAGGTGCGGGGAGAGCCGGGAGGTGGCGTCGCCGGCCAGGTCGTCGTGGGTCTCGGGGTAGCGGTCGATGCCGGCGCGCAGCCAGCGGGCGAGCAGCCGGCGCGCCTCGGGCTCCCCGCCGGGGGCGAGGCCCGGGGAGGTGCCGGTGACGGCGGCGCGCTCGGGCAGGGGCTCGGAGCGGATCGCGTCGGGCACCGGGACGGCGCGGGGCGCGGGGGCGGCGGCCCGCAGGGGGTGCTCCGACCAGCGGCGGTGGTACGGGGTGAAGACGGCGAAGTGGCCGGCTCCGGCGGACCCGGTGGGCGTGACGGCCCCCGGGGCCACCGCGGTGATCACGGCGTCGTGGACGTGGAACCGCCGCCCCTCGGCTTCGAGGGCCTCGCGCAGCCGCTCCTCGCGGGCGTGGGCGTAGGCGCTGACTCCGGCCGCCATGTGCACCTCGTCCGCGTCGGCCTCCCGTACGAGGGCCATGGTCGCGGCGACCGGGTCGCCCGACCGTACGACGAGGCGGCCGCCGCGGGAGCGCAGCCCGGCGTCGAGGCCGGCGAGGCAGTCGGCGAGGAAGGCGAGCCGGTTGGGCGGGGCGGCGACCGCCGGATCACGCACGAAGAGCGGCACGACCTGCGCAGAGGAGGACAGGGCGGCCCGCAGCGGCGGATGGTCGTGCAGCCGGAGGTCGGAGGTGTAGAGGACCACCGCGACGTTCATGGGGTTCGCTCCGCGTGAGGGATGGGGGATGGGGGACGGGTGTCGTGAGGTACTTCGCCGCCGGCCCCCCGCGCGGATGCGGGGGCGCCGCCGCGCGTGGGCGGAGCCCGCCCGGGACGGTGGGCGCAGCCGGGCCGGACGACCAAGTGGCCGGTAACTGCCTCAAGCAGAAAGGAATATGAGATTCCGTCACAAATCCGCGACACGGAACGGACGCATCCATGCCATCCGCTTCCTGGATTCGTCACAGCAGCCCGCCCGGGCTCGTGGCCCCACACCGAGCACGCGGCATGCGGCCCTTTCCCTTCCCGGCAGGCCCACGAGGCCGCCCCCACTCCACGGAGTCACTCGTGTCCTTCCGCACGTCCCGCCGCGCCGCCGTCCGTACCGCCGTCGTCATCACCGCCCTCGCCGGAGCGGCACTCGCCCCGGCGCACGCACCCGAAGCTCCCCGCGGACGCCGGGTTCCTCGCCGAGATCCTCGACCCGAACGGCCCCGCCCCGAAGCTCCGGACCAACATGGAGGGCGGCGTCGCCACCGGTGCCGAGTACGGGCAGGGCGCCCACCCGGCGCTGATCGCAGCGGGCGGCGCGCTGGCCGCGGTGGCCGCCACCGGCCTGGGCTTCGCCGTCAAGCGCCGTCAAGCGCCGCCGGGCGGCACCGGCCGGCCGCTGAGCCCCCGCCCACGGGGCTACGCCGCACCCGCACCCTCACCGGCATCGCCCGCACGCTCGGCCGCGCGGGCGATGTTGCGCGCCATGCCGCCGAAGACGACGGCGTGGAACGGTGACACGCTCCACCAGTACAGGTGGCCGAGCAGGCCGTGCGGATGGAACAGCGCCCGCTGGCGGTAGCGGGATCCGGTCTCCCCCGGGGACGGCGGATCCGCGTGCAGTTCCAGCCAGGCCAGCCCCGGCAGCCGCATTTCGGCGCGCAGCCGCAGCAGCCGGCCCGGTTCGATCGCCTCCACCCGCCAGAAGTCCAGGGAGTCCCCCACCCGCAGCCGCGCGGCGTCCCGGCGGCCGCGCCGGATGCCGACTCCGCCGACGAGCCGGTCCAGCCAGCCCCGTACGGCCCAGGCGAGCGGGAAGGAGTACCAGCCGTTCTCCCCGCCGATGCCCTCCACCACCCGCCACAGCGCCGCGGAGGGGGCCTCGACGGTCAGCTCGCGGCGGTCCGTGTAGAGGCTGCCGCCGGCCCAGTCGGGGTCGGTGGGCAGCGGGTCGCTCGGCGCGCCCGGGACGGCGGCGGAGGACCAGCGGGTGGTCACCCGGGCCTCGCGGATCCGCCGGAGGGCCAGTGTGAGGGCCTCGTCGAAACCGATGGGCGCGCCCGGCGGGTCCGGGACGTGGACGGCGATGTCGTGCTCCGCGCAGACCACCTCGTGCCGCAGGGATTCGGCGAGCGGCCGGGCCAGCGCCCTCGGCACGGGGGTGACCAGGCCGATCCAGTGGCTGGACAGCCTCGGGGTGAGCATCGGGACGCGCAGGATGAGGCGTGCGGGCAGCCGCGCGACGGTGGCGTAGCGGCGCATCATCTCCTCGTACGTGAGCACGTCGGGCCCGCCGATGTCGAAGGCCCGGTTCACCTCGGGCGGCATGCCGGCGCTGCCGACGAGGTAGCGCAGCACGTCGCGGACGGCGATGGGCTGGCAGCGGGTGCCGACCCAGCTGGGGGTGACCATGACGGGAAGCCGTTCGGTCAGGTAGCGCAGCATCTCGAAGGAGGCGGACCCGGACCCGATGACGACGGCGGCGCGCAGCACGGTCGCCGGGACGGATCCGGCGAGGAAGACCTCACCGACCTCGGCGCGGGAGCGCAGGTGCGGTGAGAGGCTCCGGACGGGGATGCCCGCGGGGGTGAGGCCGCCGAGGTAGACGATGCGGCGGACCCCGGCGGCGCGGGCCTCCTCGGCGAACGCCCGGGCGGCGTCCCGGTCGCGTTCCTCGAAGCCGGCTCCGGTGCCGAGGGAGTGCACGAGGTAGTAGGCGACGTCGATGCCGGTCATCGCCCCCGCGAGGGACGGGGGGTCGGTGACGTCCCCCCGGACGATCTCGGCGTCCCCGGCCCAGGGGTGGTCGCGCAGTTTCTCCGGGGTGCGGGCCAGGCAGCGGACCCGGTGCCCGGCGTCCAGGAGTTCGGGTACGAGGCGTCCGCCGATGTATCCGCTGGCCCCGGTGACCAGGCAGTTCTTGCCCGTCATGGCTGTCTCCGCTCTTCGTGCCCTGCTCTTCGGTACCTCCGCCCCCTCCTTCCGATTCGCCGCGGCGCGCCGCATCGGATGCGGGATTCCCCCGAACGGCACATCCAAGACCCCCCTCGGCTCCGAAGAAGGGGTGCCGGGGTGCCCCGGGTGACGGGGCGACGAGGGAGGAACACGATGACCGAACGAGGGGCGCCGCGCCCGCGCACGGCCGTGATCGGCGGGGGCGTGTCGGGGCTGACGGCGGCGTACGTACTGGCGCGCTCCCACGAGGTGACCCTGTACGAGGCGGACGACCGGCTGGGCGGGCACGCGCACACCCACGACCTCAAGGGGCCGGACGGGGTGGTGCGCGCGGTCGATTCGGGGTTCATCGTGCACAACGACCGCACCTACCCGCACCTGCTGCGGCTCTTCGGCGAGTTGGGGGTGGCCACCCGGCCGACGACGATGAGCCTGTCGGTCCACTGCGAGGGGTGCGGGCTGGAGTACGCGGGTGCGCGCGGGCCGCGCGGGCTCTTCGCCCGCCGCCGGTCCGCCGTGAACCCGCGGTACCTGCGGATGCTGGCACGGATCCCGGCGTTCCACCGGCGGGCCCGGAGACTGCTGGCCGCCACCGGCACCGCCGAGATCACCCTGGCCGATTTCCTGGAACGGGGCCGATTCGGGGCCTACTTCACCGCGCACTTCGCGATCCCGCTCGTCGCCTCGGTGTGGTCCTGCCCGCCGGACACGGCGCTCGGGTACCCGGCCCGGTACCTGTTCCGGTTCCTGGAGCACCACGGCCTGCTGTCCGTGGGCGGCTCGCCGAGCTGGCGTACGGTCGAGGGCGGCTCGGCGCGCTACGTGGAGCGGGTCCGCGAACGGCTGGACGCCGTGTACCTGGCCGCGCCGGTACGGGCGCTCGCGCGCACCCCCCAGGGTGTGTCGGTCACCACCGCCGGCGGGGCCACCGACCTCTACGACGCGGTGGTCGTCGCCGTCCACGCCGATCAGGCGCTGCGCCTGCTGGCCGATCCGACGGACGCGGAGCGCGCCGCGCTCGGCGCCTTCCGCTACTC
The DNA here is from genome assembly GCF_057834385.1 of Streptomyces sp. GL_141. Taxonomy (NCBI): domain Bacteria; kingdom Bacillati; phylum Actinomycetota; class Actinomycetes; order Kitasatosporales; family Streptomycetaceae; genus Streptomyces; species Streptomyces sp. GL_141. The sequence continues at coordinate 7,746,228 of NZ_CM174402.1, read as the reverse complement.
CCGCAACCGGACCGTGCTGCACACCGACACCTCGGTGCTGCCGCGCACCCCCGGCGCCCGGGGCTGCTGGAACTACCGGCTGTCGGGGTGCCGGCCGGCCGATGCGCACGTACGGGTCAGCTACGACATGAACCGGCTCCAGGGGCTGGACGGGCCGGAGCCGTACGTGGTCACGCTGAACGCGGGCGACGCGGTGCGGCCGGAATCGGTCCTGGCGGAGATGGAGTACGAACACCCCGTCTACACCACGGAGTCGGTGGCGGCCCAGCGGCTCCTGCCGGCCCTGTCGGGGCCGGTGACGGCCTTCGCCGGCGCCTATCACGGGTGGGGGTTCCACGAGGACGGCTGCCGCTCCGGCGTGGAGGCCGCCGCCGCGCTGGGGGTGACGTGGTGAGCCCCGGCCCGGCGGAGCCCCGCCTCTACCTGGCCGACGTCCGGCACGTCCGGTCGGGCGAAGGCGAGAGCGAAAGCAGAAGCAGAAGCAGAAGCAGCGGCTACCGGCTGCGGCACCGGACGTACCTGTGGCTGGTGGACCTCGACCGACTGCCGCGCCTCCCCCGGCCGTTGCGGCCGCTCGCCCGGTTCGAGGCGCGTGACCACTTCGGCGGCGGCGCCCCCTCGATCCGGTCCGGACTGGACGCCTTCCTCGCGGCGCGCGGCGCCGGACTCCCGGCGGGTTCCAGGGTGTTGATGCTGGCGCACGCCCGGGTGCTCGGCCACGTCTTCAACCCGCTGACCGTGTACTGGTGTCACGGACCGGACGGCTCCCTGCGCCAGGTGGTCGCCGAGGTGCACAACACGTACGGCGAACGGCACTGCTACCTGCTCCCCCCGGAGACCGCCCGGGCCGACCACGGCGACCGCGAAGCCACCCCGGTCCCCAAGGAGTTCTACGTCTCCCCCTTCCTCGGAGTCGAGGGCGCCTACCGCATGCGGCTGCCCGAACCGGGCGAACACCTGGCCCTGACCGTCCGGCTGGCCGGCGGATCGGACGGTGCCCGCCTGACCGCGACCGTCCGCGGCGTACGCCGCCCCGCCGGCGCCCGCGGACTACTGCGCGCCGCGCTGCGCCGGCCCTGGTCCACCGCCGCCGTCAGCGTCGGCATCCGCTACCACGGCGTCCGGCTGTGGCTGCGCGGGCTGCCGGTCCGGCCGCGCCCCCGACACGTACCCCAGGAGGGCCTGAAGTGAGCACGTCGACCACCACCACCGCCGCCCCGGCCGTACCGCCCTGCTCCCGGGCCAGGGCCGCCGTCGGGCGGCTACTGATCCGCCGGGCCCTGGACCGGCTGCCGCTCCAGGTCCGGATGGGCCCGGACGGGACCCTGGGGCGGGGCGGCCCCGCGATGGCGGTCTACGACCCGGACGCCTTCGAACGCCGGATCGCGGCCGAAGGGCTGATCGGCTTCGGCGAGTCGTACCTGGCCGGGGAGTGGGACGCGCGCGACCCGGTCGCCGTCCTGACCGTGCTGGCCGGGCACGTGACGGGGCTGGTCCCGGCTCCGCTCCAGCGGCTGCGCGGCCTGTGGGCCTCCCGGCACCCGGCCTCGGAGCGCAACACCCCGGACGGTTCGCGGACGAACATCCAGCGCCACTACGACCTGTCCAACGAGCTCTTCGCCGAGTTCCTCGACCCGACGATGACCTACTCCTCGGCGGTGTTCCGCACTCTGCCCGCCGGCCGGGAGGAGCTCGCCGAGGCCCAGCACCGCAAGATCGACATGCTGCTGGACCTGGCGGGGACCGGTCCCGGCACCCGGCTGCTGGAGATCGGCACGGGCTGGGGCGAGCTGGCCGTCCGGGCGGCCCGGCGCGGGGCGCACGTGGTCACCCTGACCCTGTCGCGGGAGCAGCGGGAGCTGGCCCTGCGCCGGATCGCGGCCGCCGGGCTGTCCGACCGCGTCGAGGTGCGGTTGTGCGACTACCGGGAGGCCGAGGGGAGTTACGACGCCATCGTGAGCGTCGAGATGATCGAGGCGGTCGGCGCCGAGTACTGGCCGGTGTACTTCGCCACCCTGGACCGGCTGCTGGCACCGGGCGGGCGGGTCGCGCTCCAGGCGATCACCATGCCGCACGAGCGGATGCTCGCCACCAGGGACACGTACACCTGGATCCACAAGTACATCTTCCCCGGCGGCATGCTGCCGTCGGTGCGGGTGGTGGAGGAGACGGCGCGCTCGCACACCGGGCTGCGCGTGACCCGTTCCGAGGCCTACGGGTCCCACTACGCGCAGACGCTGCGACTGTGGCGCGAGCGCTTCGCCGAGCGGGCCGACCGGGTGGCGGAGCTGGGCTTCGACGCGGCGTTCCGGCGGATGTGGACCTTCTACCTGGCCTACTGCGAGGCCGGGTTCGCCTCGGGCTACCTGGACGTGCACCAGTTCCTGCTGACGCGCACGGCCCCGGAGGGGCTCGCGGTGGACGGCGGTCCCCGGTGAACTGGGGCGCCTTCGGGCTCAACCTGGCCGTGTCGGCGGGGGCGGCCCTCGCCGTCATGCTGGCCGCCTTCGCCGTCGGGGTCCGGCTGCGCATGCACCGCGTGGTGGACGTGGCCTGGGGCCTGGGCTTCGTCGCCGTCGCGGTGGTCACGTACGCACTGTCGGGCGGCCGCCACCCGCTGCCTGCGGTCCTGGCGGTGGTGTGGGGCCTGCGGCTGGCCGGGCACATCGCGTGGCGGGGCCGGGGGCACGGCGAGGACCCGCGCTACGAGCGGATGCTCGCCAAGGCCCCGGGCCACCGGAACCTGTACGCGCTGCGCATGGTCTACCTGCTCCAGGCGGCCCTGGTCTGGCTGGTCTCGCTGCCCGTGCAGGCGGCGGCGTACGCGACCGGGCGCCCCGGAGTCCTGGCCGTGGCGGGTGCGGCGCTGTGGCTGTGCGGGCTGCTCTTCGAGGCGGTCGGCGACCACCAGCTGGCGCGGTTCAGGGCCGATCCCGCGAACCGGGGACGGATCATGGACCGGGGGCTGTGGTCCTGGACCCGGCACCCGAACTACTTCGGCGACTTCTGCGTGTGGTGGGGGCTGTCGCTGACCGCCTGGACCTCGGGCGGAGCGGTGGCGGTGTCGGTGGTCTCCCCGCTCGTGATGTCGTACCTGCTGATCGGCGGCAGCGGGAAACGCCTGCTGGAGCGGCACATGGCGGACCGCCCCGGCTACGCCGAGTACCGCGCCCGGACCAGCGGATTCCTGCCCCGGCCGCCCCGGCGACCCCGGCACCACCGCAGGTCACAGGGGGTTTGATCGGGTACGTAATGATTTCGGGGTCGCGTTGGTACAGTCGCGGCATGGCGGTGGACGAGCTCGACACACGGATCCTGCGCCTGCTGATCGAGCAGCCGCGCACCAGCGTCCGGGAGTACGCCCGGATCCTCGGCGTCGCGCGCGGCACCCTCCAGGCGCGGCTCGACCGGCTGGAGCGCACCGGGGTGATCACCGGAACCGGCCCCGCCCTCTCCCCCGCGGCGCTCGGGCATCCCGTCCTGGCCTTCGTGCACATCGAAGTCACCCAGGGGCACCTGGACGAGGTCGGCGACGCGCTGGCCTCCGTACCGGAGATCATCGAGGCCTTCTCCATCACCGGCGGCGGGGACCTGCTGACCCGGGTGGCCGCGCGGGACAACGCGCATCTGGAGGACGTCATCCAGCAGCTGATCCGGCTGCCCGGCGTGGTGCGCACCCGGACCGAGGTCGCGCTGCGCGAACGGGTGGCGCACCGGCTGCTCCCCCTGGTCGAGTCCGTGGGACGGGCGGCGCGCAAACACTGACAAGATGGTAGGGACAGGAACAAGACAGGCACCGGCAGGACGGGCACAACGGATGATCTCCGTCATATTCGATCTCGACGGCACCCTCGTGGACAGCGAGCCCAACTACTACGAGTCCGGGCGGCGCACCCTGGAGCGCCACGGGGTCCCCGATTTCACCTGGGAGCAGCACTCCCGGTACATCGGCATCGGCACCCGGGAAACCCTGGAGATCCTCCGGGACGAGTACGGGATCGCGGCCCCGGTGGAGCAGCTGCTCGCCGAGCAGAACGCCGCCTACCTGGAGCTCGCCCGGACCCGCACCGAGGCCTACCCCGAGATGCGCGCGTTCGTGCGGCGCCTGCACTCCGAGGGCGTTCCGATGGCGGTGGCCTCGGGCTCCTCCCGGGAGGCGATCGACGCGGTCCTGGTGGGCACCGGGCTGGACGCGCTGCTGACCACGGTGGTCTCCGCCGAGGAGGTCGCCCAGGGCAAGCCCGCCCCGGACGTGTTCCTCGAGGCGGCGCGCCGGCTGGGCGCGGACCCCGCCGACTGCGTGGTCGTCGAGGACGCGGCGCCGGGCGCCCTGGCCGCGCAGGCGGCGGGCATGCGGTGCGTGGCGGTGCCGTACGTGGCGGCCACCGCCGACGACCCGGCCTTCGCGGCGGCCGGGCTGCTCTTCCCCTCCGGTCAGACGGAGTTCAGCGCGGAGAGCGCCTACACCTGGCTCACCGCCGCGCAGGCGGCCTGAGCAGTCCGGACGCCGAGTGAGCCCCGGGCCCGCCGGACCACTTCGGCGGCGGCTCGGGGTTCCGGCGCGCTCTGGCGTCCTGGGGGCCGCGCTGTCACCATGCCGGGGTGACCGCCACCCTGACGCCCCCGGGCTCCGAGCGCGGACCGCGCCGCTGGCCCCTGGTGGGGAACCTGCCCGCCTTCGCCCGCGATCCGCTGGCCTTCTTCGAGTCGCTGCGCGACGAGTACGGGGACTGGGTGCCGTGGGCGCTCGGCCCGCAGCGCAACGTCCTGGTCTCGCTGCCGGAGCACGCCGGTGAACTGCTCGGCGCCGTGGAGTCCACCTTCAGCCCGACCGAACTGGGCTGGGCCTTCCGGCAGTTGCTGGGCAACGGGGTGGTCGTGGCCACCGGTGAGGACTGGCGGCGCAAGCGGGCACTGGTCCAGCCCTCGGTCCGCCCGCGCCAAGTGCGCGCGTACGCGGGCACGATGGTGGAGTGCGCCGACGCGCTGGTCTCGGGCTGGAGCGACGGCGCACGGATCGACGTGCACCGGGAGATGGCCGGGCTCACCCAACGCATCGCGGTGCGCACCCTGTTCGGGAGCGATGCCGCCGGCCGGGAGGCGCCCATCAGCGCGGCCATGGCCACCGCGCAGCGCGAACTCAGCGCCGAGTTCCGGGGCGTGACGATGTTCCTGCCGCCCTGGGTGCAGACTCCGGGACGGCGCCGGATGCGCGCGGCCGTGGACGTGCTCGACCGCGAGATCGAGCACGTCATCCGGGAGCACGAGACGGCCTCGGCGGCCGGCGAGGAGCGGGACGACCTCCTCAGCAGGCTCCTCTCCGCCCGCGACGAGGACGGCGGGCCGCTGTCGCCCACGGAGCTGCGGGACGAGTCCATCACCCTGTACATCGGCGGCCACGAAACCACGTCCACCACCTTGACCTGGGCCTGGCAACTGCTCTCGGGAGCACCGGAGGCACGCGAGCGGCTGACGGAGGAGCTCGACCGGGTGCTCGGCGGCCGGCTGCCGACGTACGAGGACTACGCGCGGCTGCCCTGGACCCAGCAGGTGGTCAAGGAAGCGCTGCGGATCTACCCTCCGATCTGGCTGATCTCCGCGGTGGCCAGGGAGGGCGCCACGCTCGGCGGCCGCCCGGTCCCGGCCGGCCTGTCGGTGTGGATCAGCCCGTGGTCCATGCACCGGGACGAGCGCTGGTTCCCTGAGCCGGAGGCCTTCCGCCCCGAGCGGTGGGACGACGGCGCGACCGGCGCCCACCGGATCCCGGAACACGCCTGGTTCCCCTTCGGCGGCGGCCCGCGCGCCTGCCTGGGCGCCCGCTTCGCCCTGGTCGAGGCCGCCCTGGTGCTGGCCGTCGTGGCCCAGCGCTTCCACCTGGACAGCGGCCCGACCCGTGCGAGGGTCCTCCCGGGGCTCACCCTCCAGCCCCGGGACCCGGTCCTGGCCACCCTCCGCGCGCACCGCCCCTGACGGAGCGCGTCCCGACGGGAGAGATCGGAATCCCAGGGGGCGGGACGCCATTGACCCGGGGCGGGCGAATGGCTGAGTTTCGCCGCATGTTGCGTCCCGTCATGCTCACCACGCGCGGTCACATCGACCTGCTGCGGGTGGCTTCCGCCGCGTGTTGCCGCGGCTACTGACGCCCTTTCACCTGTGGCGCGAGCGCTCCGCGCTCTCCTTCCGCACGCCCTGAGCCGCTGATTCCCCGAGCCTCCGGTCCCCTGAGCCGCTGATTCCCCGAGCCGCCGATCACCCGAGCCCCGGACCTCCGCGGCTCAGGTCCTCCGCTGCCCCGGCCTTCCGCCGCTCCGGATCCGCGCGGCTCCGGGTCTCCGGGCTCCGCGGCCCGGCACTCCACCTTCCGTACCGGCGTGGGGGCCGACGGGCGCGTGCACCCTCCTGCCCCGCCCCTCGCCCTCGCCTCCCCTCCCCTCCCCTCCCCTTCCGTGGAGCACCCATGACCCTCACCAGCCATGCACGGCCGGATATTTCGCCTAAATCTCCATCCGCGCATCCGGTCGGCCGCGCCCCCGCGCTCGTGCCCGTCGTACCCGCCTCGGCGAAACGGCGCTCCCCGCCCCGCTGGGTACGGCGCACCACCGGACCGCTCCTGTTGCTCGCGGCCTGGCAACTGGCCAGCAGCCTCGGCTGGTTGCCCGCCGATGTGCTCGCGCCGCCCTCGACCATCGCGAGCGCCGCGGCCGGCCTGATCGGGGACGGCACACTCCCCGCGGCGATGGGGGTGTCGCTCCAGCGCGTGGCGATCGGTCTCGTCCTGGGCGGGACGGTGGGGACGGTGCTGGCGCTGCTGTCGGGGCTCTCCCGGCTGGGCGAGGACCTGATCGACGCGAGCGTGCAGATGCTGCGCACGGTGCCCTGGGTGGGTCTCATTCCGCTGTTCATCATCTGGATGGGCATCGGGGAGGCGCCGAAGGTGGCGCTCATCGCCCTCGGCACGGCCTTCCACCTGTACCTGAACGTGTACGCCGGGATCCGCGGGGTCGACGAGCAACTCATCGAAGCGGGCGGGGCCTTGGGGCTGGGCCGCTGGGGCCTGGTGCGGCACGTGGTGCTGCCGGGCGCGCTGCCCGGGTTCATGACCGGGCTGCGGTACTCCCTGGCCACCGGCTGGCTGGCCCTGGCGTTCGGGGAGTCCATCAACGCCGACGCCGGCATCGGTTTCCTGATGAACCAGGCCCGCGAGTTCTTCCGCACCGACGTCATCGTCGTCTGCCTCGTCGTCTACGCCTTCCTCGGCCTCACCGCCGACCTCATCGTCCGCGCTCTCGAAAGGCTGCTGCTGCAATGGCGACCGACCTTCACCGGCCAGTGACCGCTGCCGCCACCACCGGCACCGCCGGCACCAGCACCGGCGTCACGGCGGAGCCGTCCGATACCGCGGTACGGGTCCGGGGGCTGACCCGGTCCTTCGACGGCCGGGCCGTCATCGACGGACTCGACCTGACCCTGCGGGCCGGGCAGTTCACCGTGCTCCTCGGCCGCAGCGGCTGCGGAAAGTCCACGCTGCTGCGGGTGCTCGCCGGCCTGGACCGGGAGATCGAGGGCGAGGTCCTGGTGCCCGAGCGCCGGGCGGTGGCCTTCCAGGCCCCCCGGCTGATGCCCTGGAAGCGGGTCTGGCGCAACGTGCTGCTCGGCCTGCCCGGCGTCCCGAACGCGGCCGAGCGGAGCGGGCGTTGGCCGAGGTCGGGCTGGAGCACCGCACCGACGCCTGGCCGAAGACCCTGTCCGGCGGCGAGGCGCAGCGGGCCTCGCTGGCCCGCGCCCTGGTCCGCGAGCCCGATCTGCTGCTGCTGGACGAGCCGTTCGGCGCGCTCGACGCGCTGACCCGGATCAAGGCCCAGCGGCTGGTCGCCGAGTTGTGGCAGCGGCGCGGCTGCGCGGTGCTGCTGGTCACGCACGACGTCGACGAGGCGGTCCTGCTGGCCGACCGCGTGCTCGTGATGGACGGGGGCCGCATCGCCCACGACGCCGAAGTGCCGCTGGAGCGGCCGCGCTCGGTCGGCGACCCCGGCTTCGCGGCGCTGCGCGCCCGGCTGCTGGCCGAGCTCGGCGTCAGCTGAGCTCCGACCGGCCCCTCCGCTTCCCCTGCCCTGGTTCCCGTACGAGAGATCGAAGAGAAGCGACATGAGACGTCACACCCTGCCCCTGCTCGCCGCGCTGCTTCCGCTGTCGGTGGTCCTGACCGCCTGCGGCGGCAGTTCGGCCGCCGACACCGGCGCCGGCGCGAAGGACGGCGCGAAGAGCGGCGCCAAGGTCACCCTCAACGTGGGTGACCAGAAGGGCGGTTACGAGTCGCTGCTGCGGGCCGCCGGCGAGCTGGACAAGCTCGACTACGAGATCAAGTGGTCCACCTTCACCTCCGGTCCGCCGCTGCTGGAGGCCGTCAACGCCAAGGCCGTCGACATCGGCGGCGTCGGCAACACCCCGCCCGTCTTCGCCGCGGCGGCCAAGTCGAAGATCGCGGTGGTGGCGGCCACGCACGGCTCCTCCAGCGGCGAGGCGATCCTCGTCCCCAAGGACTCCACCCTCCAGTCCCCCGCCGAGCTGCGCGGCAAGAAGATCGCGGTGGCGCAGGGCAGTTCGGCTCACTTCCAGCTCATCGCGAGCCTCCAGCAGGCCGGTCTGACCCCGGCCGACGTGCAGATCACCCTGCTCCAGCCGGCCGACGCGCTGGCCGCCTTCAACAGCGGCAAGGTCGACGCCTGGGCGGTCTGGGACCCGTACACCTCCCAGGTGCTGCGCTCCGGCGCCCGCATCCTGACCAGCGGCGAGGGGATCGTCAACGGGCTCGGCTTCCAGGTGGCGGCGCCCGGCGCGCTGGCCGACGAGGCCAAGAGCAAGGCCATCGGGGACTACCTGGAGCGCCTCCAGCGTGCCCAGGACTGGGTGTTCAAGCACCCGGAGGAGTGGGCCAAGGTCTGGTCGAAGGAGACCGGACTGCCGTACGAGGTGGCCTTCGACGCGGTGAAGCGGAGCAACGGCACCCGGGTGCCGGTGGCCGTGGACGATGCGGCCGTGGCCTCCGAGCAGAAGATCGCCGACACCTTCGCCGAGCTGAAGCTGATCCCCGGCAAGGTCGTCTTCAAGGACTTCGTGGACACCCGCTTCAACCGGGACCTGCCGCCCTCCACCACCCCCGCGCGCGCGTACGGGAAGGACTCCTGATGACGGTACGACTGCACTGGTTCCTGCCGACGGGCGGCGACGGCCGCACCCTGGTCGACCGGCACGCCTACGCCAACAACCACGCCGCCGCCGGGGTGCGCGAGCCCGACATCGAGTACCTCGCCCAGATCGCGAAGGCGGCCGAACGCCTCGGCTTCGAGGCGGTGCTGACCCCGACCGGCACCTGGTGCGAGGACGCCTGGCTGACGACGGTGGCGCTCGCGCAGCACACCGAGCGACTGAAGTTCCTGGTGGCCTTCCGGCCGGGGGTGATCTCGCCGACGCTGGCCGCGCAGATGGCGGCGACGTACCAGCGGATCACGCGCGGCCGGCTGCTGCTGAACGTGGTGACGGGCGGCGACTCGGCGGAGCAGCGGCGGTTCGGCGACCACCTCGGCCACGATCTGCGCTACGCCCGCACGGCCGAGTTCCTCTCGGTCGTCCGCGGCGTCTGGGGCGGTCGGCCCTTCGACTTCCACGGCGAGCACTACCGGATCGACGGCGGACTGACGGCGCTGCCGCCCGACCCGCTGCCGGAGATCTTCTTCGGCGGGTCCTCGGCGGCGGCGGGTCCGGTGGCCGCCGAGCACGCGGACGTGTACCTGACGTGGGGCGAGCGGCCACAGGAAGTGAAGGAGAAGATCGACTGGATCCGCTCGCTGGCCGAGGAGCGGGGCCGGACGGTGAAGTTCGGCATCCGGCTGCACACCATCTCCCGGGATTCGGCGAAGGAGGCCTGGGCGGCGGCGGACCGGCTGCTCGGCGACCTGGACGACGCGTCCATCGCCACGGCGCAGGCGGCGCTGGGCGCGAGCGAGTCGGTCGGCCAGCAGCGGATGCTGGCCCTGCACGGCGGCTCGCGGGCCAAGCTGGAGATCTCCCCGAACCTGTGGGCCGGGGTGGGCCTGGTGCGCGGGGGTGCCGGTACGGCCCTGGTCGGGAGCCACGGGGACGTGGCGGACCGGATCGAGGAGTACCACGCGCTCGGGATCGAGAACTTCGTCCTGTCGGGCTATCCGCACCTGGAGGAGGCGTACTGGTTCGGCGAGGGAGTGACCCCGGAGCTCGCGGCGCGCGGCCTGCTCGCACGCTGAGGCCGGGACCGGCGGGGTCCGGGAAGATCTCGGCGCCGCCCCCAGTTGGTAGAACCGTGAACGATTTCGCGGTGCAGGACGCGGTGCAGGACGTGGACGTGGTCGTCGTGGGCGCGGGACAGGCGGGTCTGTCCGGCGCCTACCACCTGGCGCGGGCGGGCATCGGCCACGTGGTCCTGGACCACGCGCCGCGCCCGGGCGGCGCCTGGCAGTTCCGCTGGCCCTCGCTCACCTACGGCAAGGTCCACGGCATGCACGCCCTGCCGGGGATGGAACTCACCGGCGCCGATCCGAGGCGGCCGTCCTCCGAGGTGATAGCGGAGTACTTCGCCGCCTACGAGGACCGCTTCGGCCTGCACGTACGCCGGCCCGTGGACGTGACCGCCGTACGCGACGGGGCGGACGGCCGGCTGCTGGTGGAATCCCGGTCCGGGACCTGGTCGGCGCGGGCGCTGATCAACGCCACCGGCACCTGGGACCGGCCGTTCTGGCCGCGCTACCCGGGGCAGGAGCTCTTCCGGGGCCGTCAGCTGCACACGGCGAACTACCCGGGCCCGTCGGAGTTCACCGGAGCCCGGGTCATCGTCGTGGGCGGCGGCACCTCGGCGGTGCAGCACCTGCTGGAGATCGCCGAGGTGGCGGCGAAGACCACCTGGGCCACCCGGCGGCCCCCGGTGTTCCGCGACGGGAGCTTCAGCGAGGAGCAGGGCCGTGCGGCGGTGGCCCTGGTGGAGGAACGGGTACGGCAGGGGCTGCCGCCCCGGAGCGTGGTCAGCGTCACCGGGCTGCCCCTGAACGAGGCCGTCCGGGGCGGACTGGAGTCGGGCGTCCTGGACCGCCGGCCGATGTTCGACCACCTCACGAGGACGGGGGCCGCCTGGTCGGACGGCAGCCTGGTGGAGGCGGACGTGATCCTGTGGGCCACCGGCTTCCGCCCCGCCCTCGACCACCTGGCTCCGCTGCGCCTGCGCGAGCCGGGCGGCGGCATCCGGCTCGACGGCACCCGCGCGGTCCGCGACGAGCGGATCCACCTGGTCGGCTACGGCCCGTCGGCCTCGACCATCGGCGCCAACCGCGCGGGCGGCGCCGCGGTACGCGAGATCCACCGCCTGCTCACCCGTACCGGGGCCGGCGCGCACTGACCCTCGCCCGCCCGGCCGCTCAGGCCGCGCGCGAGGTCGCCCGGATCCGGTTGAACTCGGCCACGTGCCGTTTGTGCTCCTCGTACGTCGCCGAGAAGCGGGTGTCTCCCTGTTTCACGGTGACGAAGAAGAGCCAGTCTCCGGGGGTCGGGGCCACCGCGGCCGCCATGGCCTGCAGACCGGGACTGTCGATGGGGGTGGGCGGCAGGCCCTGGCGTTCGTACGTGTTGAAGGGGCTGTCGATCTTCGTCTCGCTCAGCTTGGTGTCCACCGTGGAACGGTTCAGCGCGTAGTTGATGGTGGAGTCCATCTGGAGCGGCATCGATCTCGCCAGCCGGTTGTGCACCACGCGGGCGACCTTGCCCATGTCCCCGCGGGTCTCGGCCTCCGCCTCGATGATGCTCGCGAGGGTGGCCGTCTGGTACGGGGTCATCCCGTGGGCCTTGCCGCCGTCCGCGACGGCCCGGGTGGCGAGGCTCTTGTTGGCCGTCTCGACCATGTACGTGAGCAGCGAGGCCGGGGTGGACTGCGAGGTCACCGGATAGGTGGCCGGGAAGAGGTACCCCTCGGGGTTGCCCTTCGCCTCGGCGGGCAGGGGCAGGGCGGTCGTGGCGACCGCGGCCTTGGTGGAGCCGGCCGGGAGTTTCAGTTCGCGGTCGATGGCGGCGTAGACCTGTGGGGCCCGCCAGCCTTCGGGGATCAGCAGTTGGCGCGGCTTCTCGGGCGCTTGCTCCCCGGGAAGCAGGGGGATCAGGAGGGCTGCCCCGAGCCCGAGGACGGTGCCGAGGAAGAGCGCCAGCCTGCCCCGGCGGGTGAGCCGGGAACGGCGCGGTGACGGCGGCCGGTTCTCATGACGCATGCGGGCACGCTAACCCGCGAACCGCCTGATTCCCGGCATCCGACCCGTGTGCCGGTCATACGATCACACGTTCACCGGGGTCGGCTGGGTGCCGCGCAGGGTGTCCGGCTTGAACGTCCCGGGCTTGAGCAGATCCGCCTTGCGCATCTCGGAACCGACCGCCCCGAGGAGCCCGCCGGACGCCGGCGTCTCCGGCTTGAGCGCGCTCTCCTGGTCGCGGCGGACGAGGGCGGCGTACCGGCCGTCGGCCTTCAGCAGTTCCTCGTGGGTGCCGCGCTCCGCTATCCGGCCTCCGTCGAGCACCACGATCTGGTCGGCGTCGCGGACGGTGGAGAGGCGGTGGGCGATGGTGATGGTCGTGCGGCCCTGCGAGAGGTTGTCGATGGCGCGCTGCACGGCGTGCTCGGTGCGGGTGTCCAGGGCGCTGGTGGCCTCGTCGAGGATCAGCACCGGCGGGTCGCGCAGGATGGTGCGCGCGATGGCCAGGCGCTGCTTCTCGCCGCCGGAGAACCGGTAGCCCCGCTCGCCGACCAGGGTGTCGTACCCGTCGGGCAGGGACTCGATGTGGTCGTGGATCTGGGCCGCGCGGGCCGCTTCCGCTATCTCCTCGTCGGTGGCGTCCGGCTTGGCGAAGCGCAGGTTGTCGGCGACGGAGGCGTGGAAGAGGTAGGTCTCCTGGGAGACCACTCCGATGGAGCGGGCCAGGGAGTCGAAGTCGAGGTCGCGCACGTCCACCCCGTCGAGGGCGACCCGGCCGCCGGTGACGTCGTAGAGCCGGGGCACGAGGTAGCTCAGGGTGCTCTTGCCGGATCCGGTCGGGCCGACCACCGCGAGGGAACCGCCGGCCGGGACCGTGATGTCGATGCCCGTCAGCGTCGGGCCGCTCTTGGCGTCGTAGGCGAAGTGGACGTCCTCCAGGCGGACCTCGCCCTTGGCGCGGTCGAGGCGGACGGGCTTCTCCCGCTCGGTGATGTCCACCGGCAGGTCGAGGTACTCGAAGATGCGGGCGAAGAGCGCCAGGGAGGTCTGGATCTGCACGCCGGTCGACAGGAGGCTCACGGCGGGCCGGAACAGGCCCTGCTGGAGGGTGACGAAGGCGACGAGGGTGCCGACCGACAGCGAGGGGGCACCGGTCTGCAGGGCTATGCCGGCCGCCCAGTAGATGAGCGCGGGCATGGCGGCCATGACGATGCCGATGGTGGACATCCGCCAGCGCCCGGCCATGCTGGAGCGCACTTCGAGGTCGACGAGCTTCTCGGACTCCTCCGCGAAGGAGGTGGTGAGCGAATCGGCGCGGCCCATCGTGCGGCCGAGCAGGATGCCGCTGACCGACAGGGACTCGGTGACCGTCGCGGCCATCGCGGCCATCTGCTTCTGGCGCTGCGCGGTGATCTTCTTGCGCTCGCCGCCGACGCGGCGGCTGATCCACACGAAGACGGGCAGCAGGGCGAGCGAGACGAGCGTGAGCCGCCAGTCGAGCGCGAGCATCGCGACGACGGAGGCGATGACGGCCGTCGCGTTCGAGACGAGGGAGGTCGCCGTGGAGGTGACCGTGGCCTGCATGCCGCCGATGTCATTGGCGATGCGGGACTGCACCTCGCCGGTGCGCGTACGGGTGAAGAAGGCCAGCGGCATCCGCTGGAGCTGTGCGTAGACGGCGGTGCGCAGATCGTGCATGACGCGCTGGCCGACGGTGGTGGATATCAGGGTCTGGAGCACGCCGAAGATGCTGGTGACGACCGCGGTCGCGATCATGCCGAGGGCGAGCAGGCTGAGCAGCCCGGTCCGGCCCTGCGGGATCGCGACGTCGAGGACCTCCTTCAGCAGGAAGGGGGTGGCGACTCCGACCAGCGAGGAGGCGGCGACGAGCACGCCGACGACGGCGAGGCGGCCCCGGTAGGGCCGGAAGAGACCGACGATGCGGCGCAGCTCGCGCGGCCGCTCGTCCGGCGCGGGGCCGCTGGGGTCGAGGGATTCTTTCGAGGGTTCCCACTCGGGTTCTTTGGGGCGCATGGGCCTCCTTCATGACAGGTGACGAGACTCGAATGAGCATAGCTCATTGTTACCTATACTCACAATGAATCTGGTCCTGATATCGTTCCCATTATGAGGACCGCAGCATGAGCACCGCTTCCGAGACCGACAGCAGCCAGGGCTCCGGCGCCGCCGACAGCGCCGACACGACCGACGGCGTGCTCGCCGAGCAGCTGCTCCGCCTGACCCGGCGGCTCCACCGCATCCAGAAGCGCCATCTGGAGCCGCTCGGCATCACCCCGGCCCAGTCCCGGCTGCTGCGCACCGTCGCCCACCTCTCCGCGGCGCGGCCGCCCCGGATGGCGGACCTCGCCGCCCGCCTGGAGGTGGTGCCCCGTGCCGTGACCACGCTGGTCGACGGCCTGGAGAGCGCCGACTGCGTCCGCCGCGTGCCCGACCCGGCGAACCGCCGTGTCATAAGGATCGAGCTCACCGACACCGGCCGCGCCACGCTGCGCCGCCTGCGCAACGCGCGAACCGGAGCCGCGGAGGAGATCCTGGCTCCATTGACCGCCGATCAGCGCGAGGTGCTCGGCGGCCTGCTGAACGCTCTGGCGGACGCTCCGGCGGAGCACGGCTGCTGACGGGCGACGGTCCGGCCGGGACCGGGCCGGGGCTGCGCCGAACGAGTGAGAACAACCGACACGGCGCGAGTTGAGGGGCTGCAGATGCCACTGCTGGAACCGAAGCCGGGGGCCCTGCGCCCGCGCACCCTCAGCGGCCCCGCCCCCGACCGGGTGCCCGACCGCGCCTCGACGGGCACCCCGGAGCCGCTGCGGAGCGAGCTGACCGAGCTGCTGGGCGCCGACAAGGTGCTCTCGGGCGTCTCCGACCTGGTCCGCTACGCCTCCGACGCTTCCCCGTACCGGTTCCTGCCGCAGGTCGTCGTGATCGCCGAGGACATCGACGACGTCTCCGCCGTCCTGTCCTACGCCCACGGCAAGCAGCGCGAGGTGGTCTTCCGGGCCGCCGGGACCTCGCTCAACGGTCAGGCCCAGGGCGAGGACATCCTGGTCGACGTCCGCCGCCACTGGGCCGGGGTCGAGGTGCTCGAAGCGGGCCTGCGGGCCCGGATCCAGCCCGGCACCACGGTCGTGCGCGCCAACGCCGCGCTCGCCCGGCACGGCCGGGTCCTCGGCCCGGACCCGGCCAGCGCCATCGCCTGCACCCTCGGCGGAGTCGTCGCGAACAACGCCTCGGGCATGACCGCGGGCACCACGAGGAACTCGTACCGCACCCTGTCCTCCCTCACCTTCGTCCTGCCGAGCGGCACCGTCGTGGACACCGCCGATCCACTCGCAGACGAGGAGCTGGAGCACGCCGAGCCCGCCCTGTGCCACGGCCTGATGGAGATCAAGAAGGAGATCGAGGCCGATCCGGAGCTCGTCGCCCGCATCCGGGCCAAGTACAAGATCAAGAACACCACCGGCTACCGCCTCGACGCCTACCTCGACGGCGCCACCCCGGTGCAGATCCTGCGCGGGCTGATGGTCGGCTCCGAGGGCACGCTCGGCTTCATCTCCGAGGTCGTCTTCGACACGCTGCCGCTGGACCGCGAGCTCACCAGCGCCCTGCTCTTCTTCCCCTCGCTGCCCGCCGCGGCCGCCGCCGTACCGCTCTTCAACGAGGCGGGGGCGCTGGCCGTCGAGCTGATGGACGGCAACACCCTGCGCGCCTCCGTGAGCGTCGCGGGCGTCCCCGCCGACTGGGCCGCCCTGCCCAAGGACACGACCGCACTGCTGGTGGAGTTCCGGGCCCCCGACGAGGCCGGCCGCGCGGAGTACGAGCGGCGGGCCGCCGAGGTGCTGGCCGGGCTGGACCTGGTGACCCCGGTGGCCTCGGTGACCAATGCCTTCACCCGCGACGCCAAGACCATTTCCGGCTACTGGAAGGCCCGCAAGGCCTTCGTCACCGCCGTCGGCGGCGCCCGCGCCTCCGGCACCACCCTGATCACCGAGGACTTCGCGGTCCCCCCGTCCCGGCTGGCCGAGGCCTGCGAGGCCCTCCTCGAACTCCAGGCGGAGCACGGCTTCGACGCCGCCGTCGCCGGCCACGCCGCCCACGGGAACCTGCACTTCCTGCTCGCCTTCGACGCCGCCCGGCCCGCGGACGTGGAGCGGTACGCCGCGTTCATGGAGGCCTTCTGCCGGCTCACCGTGGAGCGCTTCGACGGCTCTCTGAAGGCCGAGCACTCCACCGGCCGCAACATGGCCCCCTTCCTGGAACTGGAGTGGGGGTCCCGGGCCACCGAGATGATGTGGCGCACCAAGCGGGTCATCGACCCGGACCTGGTGCTCGCCCCGCGGATCCTCCTGGACCGCGATCCCCAGGCGCATCTGCGCGGCCTCAAGACGATCCCGCAGGTGGAGGCCGTCGCCGACCCCTGCATCGAGTGCGGGTTCTGCGAACCGACCTGCCCCAGCGAGGACCTGACGACCACCCCGCGCCAGCGGATCGTGCTGCGCCGGGAAATGATGCGCCAGAAGCCCGGCTCCCCCGTCCTCGACGGTCTGCTCGACGCGTACGGGTACGACGCCGTGGACACCTGCGCCGGCGACTCCACCTGCAAACTCGCCTGCCCGGTCGGCATCGACACCGGCGCCCTGATGAAGGACTTCCGCCATCGCCGGCACAGCCCGCGCGAGGAGCGCGCGGCCGAGCTCGCCGCCCTGCGGTTCGGCGCCGTCGAAGTGGCCGCGCGGCTGGCCGTGGCCGCCGCCGACAAGATCACCGACGCCGTCGGGGACCGGATCCTGCGGGCCGTGACGGGGGCCGCGCGCAAGGCCGTACGGCCCGACCTGGTCCCGGAGTGGCTGCCGCAGGTCCCCGGCGCCGCGGCCGGCAAACTGCCCGCCACCCGGCGTGTGGGCGCCGCCGCGGTCTACTACCCGGCCTGCGTCAACCGGATCTTCGGCGGCCCCGACGCCGCGTCCGGGCCCTCCCTGCCCGAGGCCGTGGTGGCGGTGTCGGAGCGGGCGGGCAGGCCGGTGTGGATCCCCGGGGACGTCCGGGGCACCTGCTGCGCGACGATCTGGCACTCCAAGGGGTACGACGCCGGCAATCGCGTGATGGCCAACCGGATCGTGGAGGCCGCCTGGGGCTGGACGGCCGGCGGGCGGCTGCCGCTCGTGGTCGACGCGTCCTCCTGCACCCTCGGCATCGCGCACGAGGTGGTCCCGTACCTGACGGACGACAACCGCGCGCTCCATGCCGACCTGCGGATCGTCGACTCCATCGTCTGGGCGGCCGAGGAGCTCCTGCCGCACCTGGAGGTCCGGCGCACGGTGGGCTCGGCGGTGCTCCACCCCACCTGTTCGATGCGGCACCTGGACGACGAGGCACAGCTGCGGAAGGTGGCCGAGGCCTGCGCCGACGAGGTGGTGGTCCCGTACGACGCGGGGTGCTGCGCCTTCGCGGGCGACCGCGGCATGCTGCACCCGGAGCTGACGGAGTCGGCGACGGCGCGCGAGGCCGCCGAGGTGACGGCGCGGGAATTCGACGCGCACCTGTCGGCGAACCGGATGTGCGAGGTGGGCATGGACCGGGCCACGGGCCGCAGCTACTACTCGGCGCTGCTGGAACTGGAGCGCGCCACCCGCCCCTAGGGGCGGGTGGCGGAGCCCGCTCGGCCGCTCCGGTCAGACCACTGTCAGACCACTGTCAGACCACGGTCACCTGGTGGCGTACCACCGCGTCGAACAGGTAGCCCTGCGTGTTGTGGGCCGTGGTCTCCGGCTGGGTCCGGCCGGTGGCGTCGCTGGCCCGCGCCAGCAGCGCGGCCGGACCGGTGGTCCGCGGGGTCCACGGCAGTGACCAGCGCACCCAGCTGCCCCGGCGCGGGGCGTCGTGCAGCCGGGCCCGCTGCCAGCGGACCCCGCCGTCGGTACTGACCTCCACCCGGTGCACGGGCGCCGCGCCCGACCACGAGCGCCCGGTCAGCAGCCGCGGCCGGTGGGCGGTCACGGTCGCGCCGTGCTCCAGCTCGAAGGCGCTCTTGAGGGTCTGGCGGGTCAGCGGGGCACTGCCCTGCGGCGGCTGGTCGGGCCCGAACAGCCGGTACAGGTCGGTGTTCCACGGCGTGTAGAGCGGCTGCCCGCTCACCTCGATGTCCCCGACCCACTTGATCGAGGAGATGCCGATCCAGTCCGGTACGACCACGCGGACCGGACCGCCGTGGTCGGGCGGCAGCGGCTCGCCGTTCATCTCGTACGCGAGGACCACATCGTCCAGGGCCTTGGAGACGGGCAGTGGGCGCCGCACCCGGCCCAGGTTCACCCCGTTCGTGATGACCTCGTCGTCCAGCCCGCGGGGCAGCACGTCCACGGCCCCGCGGGCCAGGCCCGCCCGCCTCAGGACGTCGGACAGCCGGGCGCCGCGCCAGCGTGCCACGCCGATCGCGCCGAGGGTCCACGCGGTCCCGCTCACTTGCCGGCCCTGCTGGGTGGTGTAGAAGCTGCGGCCGTTGCCCGCGCACTCGATGAACAGGGTCCGCTCGACCGCCGGCAGCGCGCGCAGCCGCTCGTAGGAGAATTCGACCGGCCCGCCGGTCAGGGCGTCGCCCCAGACCTTCAGCCGCCAGTCGTGCGCGTCGAGGCGCGGGGTGACGGTGTGGTTGCGTACGAAGAACCGGTCGAGGGGCGTCAGGTGGCCGGTGCCGCGCAGGGCGGCGAAGTTCGTCTCCGCGTTGGTGCCCCGGAGGGTGAACAGCTCCGGCGGCAGCGGCTTCACGGTCCCGGGCGCCGCGGCAGCGGCCGTCGTGGCGCCGGCTGCCCCGCTCCCGGCCGCGCCCGGTGCGGAGGCTTCGGCGGTGCCGGCCGCACCCAGACCGAGAGAGCCTGCCGCGGCCCCCGCAGCGAACAGCTTGAGCAGGTCGCGGCGGTCCACCCCGGAGGAGCGGGCGCGGCCACGCGCCCACTGCCGCAGGCGGGCACGGTCGTACTGGCTCTCGTCCGACAGGTCGAGGGGCATGGCGGGACACTCCTTGGTCGTGATTCCCGACGGACCGTAGAAGCCCGGCCCCACCTGCGGGAACCTCCTCGCCCCGATGGCCACGAACCTGCAACACCGCCGCAATGACGGACGGTTCACGCATCAGGGGACGATGTCCGGTGGCCCATGTCCAGTTGCCAGAACAGTCGGTTGCCCAGGCATTGCGTCAGGTAGGGAACGCCGTCGGTGTAGCCCGAACCACGGTCGTCGCCGAGCATGCGGGCGGCGAGCCCGCGATGGGCCGACTTCCACCGCTGGTGCCCGCTCTCCAGACGGCTGATCGCCGTGTCGAGGCGGCTCCACCGCGCGCGGTCGAAACGCCCCTCGTTCCGGAGGTCGAGATAGGCCCGGGTGACGGTGTCGTGGCCGGGATCCTCCACCTCGGCCCGTACGGCGGGCACGCTCGTGAATGCGGACGACTGCAGGCGCGGTACGGGCGGGACACCGCACAGGCTCTCGAACCGTTTGTACTGGTCGGACTGAATGGCGCTGGCACCCTGGGTGTACTGCCGGAAGGCGGAGAACTGCTCCGCCCTCATCGTGGCCACGACGCGGAAGAGCGTCGCGGCCCGCTCGAACATCACGATCGCGCGGTCCAGCAGCTCCACGGCCGCTTCCGGATTCCCCGCGCGCAGCGCCCCGATCACCTTCTTCATGGCTGCCGCTATTGCGGTGAAATTCATTTCGTGGGTCTGGAGGACACGGATGAAGAAGTATTCGTCATGAACGACGTAGACGGGCTGGACGGTGAGGTCGAACCAGCGGGCGCCGTCCGTCGCCGGCGGCCGGGGCAGGCGATCGACCAGGTCTTCGAGGCGGGACCGGGGCGTGTGCGCCAGCCGCGACGGAAGGCCTTCGTCCTCCGGCTGACCGAGCCCCGTCGTCACGAGTCGCAGGGCATGCCTCAACCGCGTACTCAGCGTCGCCGCATCCGGCCGGTTCCGGCCGGGGACCTCGGGTGCCCCGGCCGCCGCCTCGATCTCGAAACGGACCACGTCGGCCATCAGCAGGGTGGACATCCGGTCCGCGTTCAGCGCGGATTGCCGGTCGTCCAGGAGGAGCTCCAGGACCGGCAGCGCGAGGTAGGTGCGGTTCTGGAAACGCCCCTCGTGCTTGTCGAGGGCGCAGTCGAGAAAGGCGCTGAGGAACGGGCGGTTCGTCCCGTGCCGTCGCCTGATGTCATCCCATCGCGCCAGCGCTCGACCGGAAAGGAAATGCTTCCCTGTCCGCCGCACGTGTTCCGTTATGGACCGGGCGAGGAAAATGCCGTCGGATTCCTCCGGCATTCGGTCAGCGGACGCCCAGCGCTCGATCTCGCGCAGGGTATCGGGGTTCGTCGCCATGCGTCTCTCCCAAGCCGTCGTGCGGAGTGAAATTTCCTTCCACTAGGCATGATCGAAAGACCGCATGTCATGTCTCGGGAATTCGTGCCTTGACAGCGGACACCGGACCCGCTTCGGCGCGTCCGGTGAGCAGACCCTGCTGCGAAGCACTGTGGCCACCGGAAAATCGATTGCCCCGGACCGGTCCGGAACGCGAACCTTGCACGGTTTGAAACACTCGACCAGTCATGGGGCGTCATGCAGATCAGCGATCTTCCGTATCCGGACCCAGGGGTACCCGACGCTCGCTCCGGCCCCCGCTTCCTCTGGTGGCTGGGGCGGGGCCAACTCGGCGGACAGGCCAAAAGCCTGTGCTGGGGGCTCCTGCACTTCGGCGGCATCGCGGGGCTGCCGTACACCGTGGGCCTGGGCATCGACGCCGTCGTGGACGGCGACGGTGGCCGGCTGCTGTGGGTCGGCGGCCTGATCGCGCTGCTCGGCGTCGCGATCTCGGTCGGCGACGCGATGCTGCACCGTACGGCCGTCACCAACTGGATCACCGCCGCCGCGCGGGTCCAGCAGCTGCTCGCCCGCAAGACCGCCGAGCTCGGATCCGCCCTGACCCGGCGGGTCGCGGCGGGCGAGGTGGTGGCCGTGTCCACGGGCGACGTGGAGAAGATCGGCTGGTTCGTCGAGGCGGTCTCCCGGTTCCTCGCCGCCGCCCTGACCCTGGTCATCGGCTGTGTCGTCCTGCTGTTCTACGCGCCCACCATCGGCGTGGTCGTGGCCCTCGGCATGCCGGTGCTCGCCCTGGCCGTCCTGCCGCTGCTGCCGCGCGCCACCCGGCGCGCCGACGTCCAGCGGGAGAAGGCGGGCAAGGCCACCGAACTGGCTTCGGACACCGTGGCGGGGCTGCGGGTGCTGCGCGGCATCGGCGGCGAGGAACTGTTCCTCGGCCGCTACCGGGAGGCCTCGCAGCAGGTCCGCGAGGCAGCGGTGCACAGTGCCCGGATGTGGGCGCTGATCTCCGCGATCCAGGTGCTGCTGCCGGGCGCGCTGCTGGTCACCGTGGTCTGGTACGGGTCCGCGCTCGTCCTGGACGGGCGGCTGGACGTCGGCGAACTCGTCGCCGCCTTCAGCGCGGTGGCGACCATGCTCTACCCGCTGCGGCACTTCGAGGAGATCGCCATGGCGTACTCCTTCTCCCGTCCCTCCGCCAAACGGGCCGCCCGGGTGCTGTCGCTGACCCGGACCGGCGCCCCGGCGGAGGCCGGTGCGGAGACGGAGGCCGGTGCGGAGGCGGAGGCGGCCGCGGAGCCCGTCGTCGCCACCGGGGCCGCGCGGGCCCCGGCCCCCGGCGGCGACCTGTACGACCCGGAGACCGGACTACTGGTCCCGGCGGGCCGGTTCACCGCCGTGGTGTGCGGGGACCCCGACCTGGCGGGCCGGCTCGCCGAGCGCCTGGGCGGGCACCCGATGGACGCGGCGGCCGGGCCCTCGGTCCTCCTGGGCGGGGTCGCGCTGGACGAGCTCGCGCTCGGCACCGCGCGCACGCTGGTCCTCGTACAGGACAAGGATCCGGTCCTGCTGTCCGGGACGCTGCGCGAGCTGTTCGACGTACCGGCGTCCGGAGCCGTGGCACCGCCGGAGGCGCTCGCCGCGGCCCAGTGCACGGACGTGCTGGACGCCCTGCTGCAGTCCGCCCCGGACGGGGTGGACGACCCGATGGACGCCCGGATCACCGAGCGCGGACGCTCGCTCTCCGGCGGGCAGCGCCAGCGGCTGGCGCTGGCGCGGTCCCTGGTGACCGACCCCGAGGTGCTGGTGCTGGACGAGCCGACCTCCGCGGTCGACTCGCACACCGAGGCCCGGATCGCGGACGGGATCTCGGCCCTGCGCTCCGGTCGCACGACGGTGGTACTGGCTTCCTCGCCGCTGCTGCTGGACCGCGCCGACCGGGTCGTCCTGATCCACGAGGGCAAGGCGGCGGCGAGCGGCACCCACCGCGAGCTGCTGCACGGCGACCCCCGCTACCGGGCGGTCGTCACCCGCGAGACCGAGGAAGAACAGCGGACCGGGGAAGAACAGCGGCTCCCGCGGCTGGAATCCGTACTGACAGAGATCGAGGAATCCGCATGATCGGCGTGGCGCCGCCGGACTACGATCCGGCCGCCCCGGAAACGGCCGCGACCCTGCCCGTGGGCAGCTCCGCGACGGTACGGGGCTACGTGCGCGGCCTGTTCCGCCGCCACCGGCGGGCCTTCCTGGTCCTGGTGGCGGTCAACACGGTCGCGGTGATCGCCTCCATGGTCGGCCCGTACCTGCTGGGCCAGGTCGTGGACCAGCTCTCGGAAGGGGCGCGCGAACTCCATCTGGGCCGGGTGGGCCTGCTGTTCGCCCTGGCGCTCGGCGTCCAGACCCTGTTCGTGCGGCTGGTCCGGCTGCGCGGGGCGATGCTCGGCGAGGAGATGCTGGCCGATCTGCGCGAGGACTTCCTCGTGCGGTCGGTGGGCCTGCCGCCGGGCGTACTGGAGCGTGCGGGAACCGGTGACCTGCTGTCGCGGATCACCACGGACATCGACCGGCTGGCCAACGCGATGCGCGAGGCCGTCCCGCAGCTGGCCATCGGCGTGGTGTGGGCGGGCCTGCTCTACGGGGCGCTCGCGGTGACCGCGCCGCCGCTGGCACTCGCCGCGCTGGTGGCGCTGCCGGTGCTGGTGATCGGCTGCCGTTGGTACTTCAAGCGGGCCCCCCGGGCCTACCGGTCCGAGGCCGCCGGGTACGCGGCGGTCGCGGCGGTGCTCACCGAGACGGTGGACGCGGGCCGCACCATCGAGGCGCACCGCCTCGGCGGGCGCCGGATCGAGCTGTCGGAGCGGCGGATCAAGGAGTGGACGGCGTGGGAGCGGTACACGCTGTTCCTGCGGACGGTCCTCTTCCCGGTCGTCAACGTCACCTATGTGACGATCCTCGGCTCGGTGCTGATGATCGGCGGGTACTGCGTGATCCAGGGCTGGATGTCGGTGGGGCAGCTGACCACGGGCGCCCTGCTGGCGCAGATGATGGTCGACCCGATCGGTCTGATCCTGCGCTGGTACGACGAGCTGCAGATCGCGCAGGTCTCGCTGGCCCGGCTGGTGGGCGTGCGGGAGATCGAGCCCGACGCGGGCGACGCGGCCGTCTCCCCGGATGGCAGGGACGTCCGGGCGGACCGGGTGCACTTCGGGTACCGCGAGGGCGTCGACGTACTGCACCAGGTGTCGATGTCGGTGCCGCCGGGCACCCGGATGGCCCTCGTCGGGCCCTCGGGCGCCGGCAAGTCCACGCTGGGCCGGCTCCTGGCGGGCATCTACGCGCCACGGACCGGCGAGATCACCCTCGGTGGGGCGCGGCTGTCGCAGATGCCGGCGGAGCGGGTGCGCGAGCACGTGGCCCTGGTCAACCAGGAGCACCACGTGTTCGTGGGCTCCCTGCGGGACAACCTGCGCCTCGCGCGCACGGAGGCCGGTGACGCCGAGCTGTGGGCGGCGCTCGGCGCCGTCGACGCGGAGGACTGGGCGCGGGCGCTGGACGCCGGTCTGGACACCGAGGTCGGCTCGGGCGCGGCGGCCCTGACCCCGGCGCAGGCGCAGCAGATCGCGCTGGCCCGGCTGGTGCTGGCCGATCCGCACACGCTGGTGCTGGACGAGGCCACCTCGCTGCTGGACCCGCGCGCGGCACGGCACTTGGAGCGCTCGCTGGCCCGGGTGCTGGACGGTCGCACGGTGATCGCGATCGCGCACCGGCTGCACACCGCGCACGACGCGGACGTGATCGCGGTGGTCGAGGGCGGCCGGATCACCGAGCTCGGCCCGCACGACGCCCTGGTCGAGGCCGACGGCGCGTACGCCGCCCTGTGGCGCTCCTGGCACGGCTGACCACCGCCGCGCCGCCTGCCCCCGGACTTCCCTACGTGGTCCAGGGCAGGCGGACGGCCTCGATCTCGGGGTCGGCGAGGAGCGCGTCGACGAGTGTGCGGGGGCCGCAGACCTTGGTGGCCCAGAGGTCGTAGTCGGTGTACACGATCCAGGAGCGGTCCTCGGCCCACAGGTTGGAGGGGCTGAAGTCCGCCTCCGGGTTGTCGTAGAGGGCGTGCGCGTCCCCGAGCCGGCCCGCACGGACGTGCAGCGCGTCGAAGTCGACGGCGGCCAGCATCAACGGGTTGTAGTACGCCAGGCAGCGGGTGTGCGCGCCGTCGGGGGCATGGGCGGTGAGCAGGTCGATCAGCCGGTCCCACGTGGGGCGGTCGAGGCTGCCTTCCGTGGGCGGCCGGATACCGAGGGGCCAGCTGCCATCCCGTTTCGCGGACGGGAAGCAGTGCAGGGACGGGTAGCTCCCTTCCGGGACCAGGGGGTCCCCGCAGCGGGCGGACAGCTCGGCCCAGCGCAGGCGGCGGTACCGCGGCCCCGGGTGTTCCGCGCGCCCCAGTCCGCCACCCGTGGTGATCCCTATTTCCAGGTCGATGTCGCCGAAACGGCTGGGTTCGACGGCGCCCGCGGCGATGGCCGCCTGCCGCGCCTCGTGGTGGGAGATGCCCGGGACCCGGCCGGTGTGTTCGTACATCGCGTTCAGCACCCAGGCCGCGTCCGGCCCGCGGGGCGGGGCGAACCCGAGGGTCCCGTCCCCGCAGAGCTCCGTCAGCCAGTCGGTCTCGGAGGAAGGCGCCAGGGGCCAGAGCGCATGGATTTCAGGCATCCCTCCAGGCTACGGGCCTCAGAAGAAGCCGAGGGCCGAGGCTCCGCCCACTCCGCCGAGGAGCATGAAGACGGGCATGAGGACCTTGAGCTCGACCCAGCTGCCGGCGCGGAAGCGCATCATCTTCGGCGGGCCGATCGGGTACCAGCGCTTGCCCGCGATGGGCAGGGGCCACAGGATCGGGCAGCCGGAGACCGTCAGGGCGTCGCCGATGTCGTGGACCAGTGCGCCGA
This sequence comes from Streptomyces sp. GL_141, assembly GCF_057834385.1. Taxonomy (NCBI): domain Bacteria; kingdom Bacillati; phylum Actinomycetota; class Actinomycetes; order Kitasatosporales; family Streptomycetaceae; genus Streptomyces; species Streptomyces sp. GL_141. Next base: position 7,720,635 of record NZ_CM174402.1, on the reverse strand, counting down.
GCACGATCGGGATGCCGAGCCACAGGTATTCCTGGCCGGGGGCGGTGAAGAGCCAGTCGGAGCCGTTGCCGGGCTGGTCGAGCACGCCCGCCAGTATCCAGGCGCTGGTCGCGCCGAGCAGCCAGACCAGGACGTCGCTGGACATGCGGGCGGCCCGCCACAGCAGGCCTTCGACGGCGAGGACCAGGTGGATGAAGAGGAGGGCGAGGACGCCCCACCGGTCCGCGGTGACGGCGATCGCGGAGGATCCGGCGCCGATCAGGACGGCCCAGACCCAGGTGTGGGTCAGGGTGCGGTGGCCGCCGGTGCGGCGGGCGTCGCGGGGGGCCCGGGTGGCCTTGTAGACCCCGTAGGAGATCTTGTCGACCACCTCGCACAGGCCCCGGGAGAGCGGACCGAAGGCGCGGGAGATCGTCGCCGACTTGTGGTCCAGGTCGGGGGCGAGGGCGGCTCCGGCGCAGATGAGCGCGCCGACGACGAGGACGGGCCAGGGCATCGGGTGCCCGGAGGCCGCCGCCGCGGCGCCCACCCCCAGCCAGGCCGCTGCCCCGGACAGTGAGTGCGCCGGACCCATCATGGTCGTTCCCCGCCCCGGTGGTGTGCTGGTCGGGCCCTGTTGACGGTGTCGTTCGGGCCGCATCGACGGCACAGCGTACCGCCGATGATCTTCCTTCTGTCCGCCGGTTCCCTGATCCGGGGGGAAGCCAGGCAAGATGGGGGGTGTGACCCTCATTGATCAGCTCCCGCCGAACGCCGACCCCGACGCCCTCTTCGAGGCTTTCTCCTCGTGGGCGGAGGACCAGGGCATCACCCTGTACCCGGCTCAGGAGGAGGCGCTGATGGAGGTGGTCACCGGCGCGAACGTGATCCTTTCCACCCCGACCGGCTCCGGCAAGAGCCTGGTGGCGGCGGGCGCGCACTTCACGGCTCTGGCCCAGGACAAGGTCACCTTCTACACCGCGCCGATCAAGGCGCTGGTCTCCGAGAAGTTCTTCGACCTGTGCAAGCTCTTCGGCACCGAGAACGTCGGCATGCTGACCGGCGACGCCTCGGTGAACTCGGACGCGCCGGTGATCTGCTGCACCGCCGAGGTGCTGGCCTCGATCGCCCTGCGCGACGGCAAGTACGCCGACATCGGCCAGGTCGTGATGGACGAGTTCCACTTCTACGCGGAGCCGGACCGCGGCTGGGCCTGGCAGATCCCGATCCTGGAGCTGCCGCAGGCTCAGTTCGTGCTGATGTCGGCGACGCTCGGCGACATGAAGCGGTTCGAGGAGGACCTGACCCGGCGCACCGGCCGGCCCACCTCGGTGGTGCGCTCCGCGACCCGGCCCGTCCCGCTGTCGTACGAGTACGTCACGACGCCGATCACCGACACCATCACCGAGCTGCTGGAAACCCGGCAGGCCCCGGTCTACATCGTGCACTTCACGCAGGCCCAGGCGGTCGAGCGGGCGCAGTCGCTGATGAGCATCAACATGTGCACCCGCGAGGAGAAGGACAAGATCGCCGAGCTGATCGGCAACTTCCGCTTCACCACCAAGTTCGGCCAGAACCTCTCGCGCTACGTCCGTCACGGCATCGGCGTGCACCACGCGGGCATGCTGCCCAAGTACCGCCGCCTGGTGGAGAAGCTGGCCCAGGCCGGTCTGCTGAAGGTCATCTGCGGCACCGACACCCTCGGCGTCGGCGTCAACGTCCCGATCCGCACCGTGCTGTTCACGGCGCTGACCAAGTACGACGGCACCCGGGTCCGCACGCTGCGCGCCCGTGAGTTCCACCAGATCGCCGGCCGCGCCGGCCGCGCCGGCTTCGACACCGCCGGCTATGTGGTGGCCCAGGCGCCCGAGCACGTCATCGAGAACGAGAAGGCCCTCGCCAAGGCGGGCGACGACCCGAAGAAGCGCCGCAAGGTGGTCCGCAAGAAGGCCCCCGAGGGCTTCGTGGCCTGGTCGGACACCACCTTCGAGAAGCTCATCGGCGCCGACCCGGAGGCGCTGACCTCGCGCTTCAAGGTCACCAACATCATGCTCCTGTCGGTCATCGCCCGGCCCGGCGACGCCTTCAAGGCGATGCGCCACCTGCTGGAGGACAACCACGAGCCGCGCAAGGCCCAGCTGCGCCACATCCGCCGGGCCATCGCCATCTACCGCTCGCTGCTGGACGGCGGTGTCGTCGAGAAGCTCGACACCCCGGACGCCGAGGGCCGCACGATCCGGCTGACCGTCGACCTCCAGCAGGACTTCGCGCTGAACCAGCCGCTGTCCACCTTCGCGCTGGCCTCCTTCGACCTGCTGGACCCGGAGTCCCCTTCCTACGCGCTGGACATGGTCTCGGTGGTGGAGTCCACGCTGGACGACCCGCGCCAGATCCTCGCCGCCCAGCAGAACAAGGAACGCGGCATGGCCGTGGGCGCGATGAAGGCCGACGGGGTCGAGTACGAGGAGCGGATGGAGCGGCTCCAGGAGATCACCTATCCCAAGCCCCTCGAAGAGCTGCTCCTGCACGCCTACGACGTGTACAGCAAGAGCCACCCGTGGGTCCGCGACCACCCGGTCTCCCCGAAGTCGATCATCCGCGACATGTACGAACGCGCGATGACCTTCACCGAGTTCACCTCGTACTACGAACTGGCGCGCACCGAGGGCATCGTGCTGCGCTACCTGGCGAGCGCGTTCAAGGCGCTGGACCACACCATCCCCGACGACCTCAAGTCGGAGGACCTCCAGGACCTGATCGAGTGGCTCGGCGAGCTGGTCCGGCAGGTCGACTCCAGCCTGCTCGACGAGTGGGAGCAGCTGGCGAACCCGGAGGTGGAGACGGCGGAGCAGGCCCAGGAGAAGGCCGACCAGGTCAAGCCGGTCACCGCGAACTCCCGCGCCTTCCGCGTCCTGGTCCGCAACGCCATGTTCCGCCGGGTGGAGCTGGCGGCCCTGGACCACGTCAACGTGCTGGGCGAACTGGACGGCGACTCCGGCTGGGACGCCGACGCCTGGGGCGAGGCCATGGACGGCTACTGGGACGAGTACGACGACCTGGGCACGGGCCCCGACGCGCGCGGCCCCAAGCTGCTCCAGATCGAGGAGGACCCGGCGCACGGCCTGTGGCGCGTCCGGCAGACCTTCGCCGACCCCAACGGGGACCATGGCTGGGGCATCAGCGCCGAGGTGGACCTCGCCGCCTCCGACGAGGAGGGCCGTGCGGTCCTGCGCGTCACCTCGGTCGGCGAACTCGGCCAGCTCTGACCTGCCGGGCTTCCCCGGCCTCCCTCCGGCTCCGCGCGGGCGGGCACCCGCCCCGCAACCGAACCCCGACCCGCAACCGACCGGCGCCCTCACGGCGGCCGGGCCCGACAGTGGAGATCCTCTGATGACGAACCCCGCCGAGAGGCTGGTCGATCTGCTCGACCTGGAGCAGATCGAGGTCAACATCTTCCGGGGCGCCAGTCCCCAGGAGTCCCTCCAGCGCGTCTTCGGCGGCCAGGTCGCCGGCCAGGCGCTGGTCGCGGCAGGCCGCACCACGGAGGGCGACCGGCCCGTCCATTCCCTCCATTCGTACTTCCTGCGCCCCGGCATCCCCGGAGTGCCGATCGTGTACCAGGTGGAGCGGGTGCGCGACGGGCGCTCCTTCACCACCCGCCGGGTCACCGCGGTCCAGCAGGGCAAGACCATCTTCAATCTGACCGCCTCCTTCCATCAGCCGGAGGAGGGCAGCATCGAGCACCAGCTGCCTCCCCGCCTCGAGTTCCCGCACCCGGACACGCTCCCGAAGGTCGTGGACGAGATCCGCGAGCACCTGGGCACGCTGCCGGAGGCGCTGGAGCGGATGGCCCGCCGCCAGCCCTTCGACATCCGCTACGTGGACCGGCTCCGCTGGACCCCCGAGGAGCTCAAGGACGCCGATCCGCGCAGCGCGGTGTGGATGCGCGCCGTCGGCCCGCTGGGCAACGACCCGCTCGTGCACACCTGCGCCCTCACCTACGCCAGTGACATGACCCTCCTCGACGCCGTGCGCATCCCCGTGGAGCCCCTGTGGGGCATGCGCGGTTTCGACATGGCCTCCCTCGACCACGCCATGTGGTTCCACCGGCCGTTCCGGGCGGACGAGTGGTTCCTGTACGACCAGGAATCGCCCATCGCGCACGGCGGCCGGGGCCTGGCCCGCGGCCGCATCTACGACCTCGAGGGCAAGCTGCTGGTGTCGGTGGTCCAGGAGGGGCTCTTCCGCCCGTACGGCGCCAAGGCGTCCAAGCCGGCCGTGTCCCCGCAGTAGTCCCTCCCCTCCCCGAAGAACTGAGTGCTTCCATGCCCACCCCGGCTCCCGCTCCAGCCGTCCCCTGCCCCTGCGGGCTGCCCGCCGCCTACCCGGAGTGCTGCGGCCGCTTCCACTCCGGCGAGCGGCAGGCGCCCACCGCCGAGCTGCTGATGCGCTCCCGCTTCAGCGCCTTCGCGGTCGGCGACACCGCCTATCTCCTGCGCTCCTGGCACCCGTCGACCAGGCCGGGCGTGCTCGACCTGGATCCGGCCCAGCGCTGGGAACGGCTGGAGATCCTGGCCACCGAGCGCGGCGGGATGTTCGAGACGGAGGGCGCGGTGGAGTTCCGGGCGCACTACCGCGAGGGCCGGCACACCGGCTCCCTGCACGAGCACAGTTCCTTCGCCCGGGACAACGGGGCCTGGGTCTACGTCGGCCCCCTCTCCCCCGTCGACTTCGACTGACCCCTCGCTCCGGTCAGGGCGAAGTCGAGGCTCGTGCGGTACCAGCCGGTCTCGTCCGGCGACCCGGCCCGCAGCAGCCGGGCCGCCACCTCGGCGGCCGCCGCAACCTGCGGGTGCCCGTAGGGCGGGGGCGGGGCGAGCGCCCCGAGCAGGATGCGCTCCGCCGGGTCGGGCACGATCGCGCGCACGTCGTCCTCGGGGAGCACGGAGGCCAGTACGGCAGCCCGCTCCCAGGGGTCGGCGGTCCGTCTCAGCAACAGCCCGACGTGCCGTTCGCGCCACTTCCGGGGCCGTAGGTCGGCCCCGGCCGCCATCAGCTCCCGGTCGGCCGGCGGCGCGCTCCCCCGCAGCATCCCGGGCTCGCGGGCCGCGAAGTCCCGTAGCTCCGCGGTCAGGTAGAGCCACACCACCGCCCGGTAGCGGTTGATCCGGTATCCCACCGGAGTGAGGTGTCCGCAGCGGGCGAGCCGGGTGAACCGGCTCGGGCCGACCCCCAGGACGGCGGCCGCGGCCGCCGCTCCCGCGACCGTCTCCACCCGCTCGCGCAGCGTCTCCGGGAACCCCCCGGCCGACCGGACCCGGTCGAGCTCGGTCCGGGTGTACCGCGCGGCCCCGGCGGGCCCCTGGGGTCCGGCCCGTACCAGGCCCAGCTGGACGGCGCGGGCGAACTCAACTCGGCTCAGCCCCAGTTCCCCGGCGGCCCGCCCACCGCCCAGCAGCCCGGCGACCTCTCCGCACCCCGCCACCGCGGACTCCGCCGTCCGCGGCGCCTCGACCGTCTGCGTCTGTGTCATCGCGCTCTCCCCACCAGAGTGACTACTGTGTGTGAAGAACGTAACTCAGAGCAACGACGGCGCGCGGGGCCTGTGGACAACCCGGAACGGGCGAAGGCCGCCGCCCCCTGCCTCAGCCCCCGGTGATTCGCCGCTCGGCGACACCCAGGTGCTCCCCCACCCGGTTCACCAGCAGCGTCATCTCGTACGCCACGTGCCCGATATCCGCCTCGGAGGCGCTCAGCACGCACAGGCAACTGCCCGCGCCCGCCGCCATCACGAAGAGGACCCCGTCGTCGTACTCGACCATCGTCTGGCGGACCTCACCCGCCCGGAAGTGCCGCCCCGAGCCCTTCGCCAGGCTCTGCAGCCCCGCCGCGACGGCCGCAAGGTGCTCCGCGTCCTCCCGTGCCAGCCCCGCGCTCGCGCCCGTCACCAGGCCGTCGTTGGAGAGCACCACCGCGTGCCGCACCTGCTGCACCCGCCGCGTCAAGTCGTCCAGCAGCCAGTCCAGCTGCTTGTCCAGCGCCATATACAGTCCCTCCCCGTCGACGCGGTCCAACCGGCCGCGCCCCACCCCGCATAGTCGTGCCGCCAGCCTTCCCCACCAGCGGCTTTCCGGCAAGGAGGATGGACCCATGGTGAAGAAGATGACTCAAGAGGAATGGCGGGAGTTCGTCTCCCGCTCCACCCGCACCGGGAAACTGTCCACCGTCCGTGAGGACGGAAGCCCTCACATCGCTCCCATCTGGTTCGTTCTCGACGGCGACTCCTTCGTGTTCAACACCGGGAAGGACACCGTCAAGGGGCGCAATCTGGCCCGCGACGGCCGCGTCGCCCTCTGCGTGGACGACGACCGGCCGCCGTTCTCCTACGTCGTCCTCCAGGGCCGCGCGGAGATCAGCGAGGACCTGGACGCGATGCTCCCCTGGTCGACCAGGATCGGCGCGCGCTACATGGGGGCGGAGAACGGCGAGGCCTTCGGACGCCGCAACGCCGTCCCCGGCGAGCTCCTCGTGCGCGTCACCATCGACAAGGTGATCTCGGCCGCCGGCGTGGCCGACTGACGGCAACCCTGCCCGACTCCCGCACCACCAGGCCACCAGCCCCGCAACCCGGCAACACCCTTGCACCGCGGGCCGGTTCACACCGAATCGGCCCGCGGTTCCACCGACTCCAGCAACCGCGCCGTGTGCACCCGTCCCGCGTACTCCACCAGCCGGATCAGCACTTCCTTCCCCGAGTCCTTGTCCCGTGCGTCGCACAGCACCACCGGAGTCCCCTGATCCAGGTCCAGCGCCCGCGCGACCTCGTTCGAGGCGTACCGCCGGGCGTTCGCGAAGCAGTTGACGGCCACCACGAAGGGGATCTTGCGGTGCTCGAAGTAGTCGACCGCCGAGAAGCAGTCCTCCAGCCGCCGCGTGTCGGCGAGGACCACCGCACCCAGCGCCCCCTGGGACAACTCGTCCCACAGGAACCAGAACCGGTCCTGCCCCGGGGTCCCGAACAGGTACAGCGACAGCCCCGACCTGATCGTGATCCGCCCGAAGTCCATGGCCACGGTGGTGGTCGTCTTCTGGTCGACCCCTCCCGTGTCGTCGACCAGCTCCCCGGCCTCGCTGAGCAGTTCCTCCGTGCGCAGCGGCCGGATCTCGCTGACGGCGCCGACCAGGGTCGTCTTCCCGACTCCGAAGCCGCCCGCCACGAGTATCTTCAGCGCGAGCGCGGCCAGTTCCTCTCCGCCCTCGGCGGCCGGCGCCGGCCCGTCGTCGTCGTGCAGTCCCATCACAGCGCTCGCAATCCCTCGATGACTTCACGCAGAATCCGCTCGTCCGGAAGCTGTGCGGGCGGCACGGGCCGGCTGACCTTGACGTGCCCGGCCTCCAGCAGGTCCCCGAGCAGTACGCGCACCACGCCCACGGGCAGGTCCGCGTCCGCCGCGAGTTCGGCCACCGACTGGGTCTCGTCCCGGCACAGCCCGAGCAGCGCCCGGTGCTCCGGTCCCAGCAGCGACTCGGCCGCCTCGTCCGTTCCCGCCGGGTCCACGACGACCAGTGCGATCAGGTCGAACCGGACCCCGTGGGGTCCCGGCTTCGTGCGCCCGCCGGTCATGGCGTACGGACGGACGAGCGGGCCCGCGTCGGCGTCGTACCACCGGCCGTTCGTGCTCAAGGCCGCCGCCCTCAACCGGCGGCCGGCGGCCGCGCCGCGAACCGGGCCGGGGTGTACAGGTGCTCGCCGACCCGTTTGACCAGCCGGGCCATCTCATAGGCGATGAGCCCCATGTCGGCGCCGGCGCCGCTGAGGACGGCCAGGCAGGAGCCGTCTCCGGCGGCCGCCACGAAGAGGAAGCCCTCGTCCATCTCCACCATCGTCTGGCGCACGCCTCCGGCGTGGAAGTGCCGGCCCGCGCCCTTGGCCAGGCTGTGGAAGCCGGAGGCCACGGCCGCCAGGTGCTCGGCGTCCTCCCGGCTGAGCGCGCTCGAAGCGCCCACCGCCAGGCCGTCGTTGGACAGGACCACCGCGTGCCGTACCTCGCGCACCCGGACCACGAGGTCGTCCAGGAGCCAGTCGAGTTCGCCCGACCTGCGGACGCCGTCGAGGTCGATCCTCTGATGTTCGATCATCACCGTGCTCCTTCGCCTTCGCCAGTACTGCCTGTGCCGCCCGCGCCGCCCGCACGGCTCGGACCGTCCGGGCCGGCTTCGCCGCTCGCCTGGGTGCCCCGCACCCAGCCCGCCCGGTACGCCGCCATCCGCTCGCGCGCCTGCTCGGGGCTGCGGCCGGGCGGCGCCTCCGCCCCCCGGACCCCGGCCGGGGCCTTGGGAGCGGGGGCCTCGCGCAGCTGCGGGACGAGGCTTGCCTGCCGGACGCGGCGCGGCAGTTCGGTGACCGAGGCGGCCGGGCCCGCGGGGGCCGCCGTGACCGCCGGGGCGGGGGTACGGGGAACCGCGCCCGCGGAGCCGCGCGGCCGCAGCGGGGCCACCGGGGAGGGCCGGGGCTCCTCCCGTACGGGGCTCCGGTCCGGGACCGGGACCCCGCGCGGGTCGTCCCGTACGACGCTGATGGCCTGGGACGGCTCCCGGTACCGCTCCCGGACCGGTTCGGCGACCGGCTCGGGCGAGGGAGCCGGGGTCGGGGCCGGCGCGGCGGCGTGCTCCTCCTCGGGCTGCGCGGAGGCGGCCGTCAGGGCGCCCTGGAGCAGGGAGTTGGGGAGCAGTACGACCGCGGTGGTGCCGCCGTACGGTGACATGCGCAGGTGCACCTTCACACCGTGGCGGGCCGAGAGGCGGCTGACCACGAAGAGCCCGAGCCGGTCGCTGTCGAAGAGGTCGAGGGCCTCGGACTGCTCGATGCGCCGGTTGGCCTCCTGGAGGGATTCGCGGCCCATGCCGAGCCCGCGGTCCTCGACCTCCAGGACGTATCCGGCGCCGACGGGTTCTCCGCTGACCCGGACCTTGGTGTGGGGCGGGGAGAACTGGGTGGCGTTCTCGATGAGTTCGGCCAGCAGGTGGGTGAGGTCGGCGACGGCTCCGCCGACCACGGCGGCCTCGGCGAGCTGACGGACCTCGACGCGCGGGTAGTCCTCGATCTCGGAGACGGCGGCCCGTACGACGTTCGTCAGCGGGATCGGCATCCGCCAGGCGCGCCCGGGGGCGGCGCCCGAGAGGATGATCAGGCTTTCCGCGTGCCGCCGCATCCGGGTGGTGAGGTGGTCGAGGCGGAAGAGGTCGCCGAGCTCGTTCGGGTCGTCCGCACGCCGCTCCATCGAGTCGAGCAGGGTGAGCTGCTTGTGCACCAGGACCTGGCTGCGCCGGGCGAGGTTGACGAAGACCCCGCTCACGCCGCTGGCCAGTTCGGCGCGTTCGACGGCGGCGCTGAGCGCGGCCCGGTGGACCGTGGCCAGTGCCTCGCCGACCTGGGCGATCTCGTCGTCGGCGGCCGGTCCCCGCGGGGTTTCGGCGGCCACGTCGATGTCCTGACCGGCGCGCAACCGGTCCATGGCCTGCGGGAGTTTGCGGTGGGCGATCTCCAGCGCGGTGTTGCGCAGCGAGACCAGTTCGACGACGAGGGCCCGGCCGATGCGGACCGAGATGACGAGCGAGGCGGCCACGGCGGCCAGGCCGAGGAGGACGGCGGCTCCGGCGGGACTCAGCGCGCCCGCGCCGAAGGGGTCGGCGCGGTCGGCGGATGCCGCGTGGGCGGCGTCCGTGATCTCCCGCATCGAGCCGGCGACGGAGGTGTACGCGGCTTCCCAGCCGGGGGGCGGGCCGGCGGTGGCGGCACCGGCCGCGGCGGCCAGTGCCCGGTCCTCGGCTCCGGTGAGGTCGGCGTAGGCGGCGCTCTTGGCCACGGACTGCCAGGCGTCCTGCTGTGCGGCGGGCAGGTCCCGGGCCGCGGTGGCGGTCAGGGCACGGCGGGTCTCGACCGCGCCGGTCAGCCGGCGAAGCGTTTCGGCGGTGCGCGGCCCCGGAGCCGTCAGCAGGGCGTCCTCCCGCGACAGCTGTTCCCCGGCCCGCGCGAACTCCAGCAGGACCCTGGCGTCGACGCCCAGTTCGGCGTCCTGCCCTCCTCCGGAGAGGGCCCCGCCGACCTCCAGCGCCGCGTCGATCACCCGGGTGTACGTCTCGTACGCCGCTTCCGGGGCGGCCCGGTGCCCGGCGACGTCCTTGCGGGCCGGGCCCAGTCCCTCGGCGGCGGCGACGAAGTCGCGCAGCCGGATGACGATGTCGCTGCGGTAGTCGCCGGAGTCGGCCACGGTGTTGTGGTCGCCGAGCCGCAGTGCCCGTACGGCGCCGTCGGTGCGGCGCGCCTGTTCGTCCAGGGCGGCCGTCTGGCCGGGGGCCTGGGCGGCGGCCGCCTGGCCGGCGGTGGGGTCGGCCAGCAGCCGTACGGCCGTGCGCCGTTCCGCCTGCAGGGCGGTCACGGCGGCCTCGACCGGTGCCCGGAGCTCGCGGTCGACGCGCTGGACACGGGTGAGGCGGGCGACGTCCTGGGCCGCGTCGACGGTCGCGAAGGCCCAGAGGGCGAGCAGGGAGACCACCGGCACCATCAGCAGCGAGACGATCTTCGCCCGGACGGTGGCGGGACGCAGCCGCAGGCGCGGGCCGCGACCGCCTCCCCCGGCCCCGCCGGGTATGGCCCCGAGCACGTCGGAGGCCGCGCGCCCCACGGGCTCCTCGGCGGGCGGCCCGGCGTGCGCCCGGCGGCCCGGCCCCTTGCCGCGGCCACCCGCCGGCGCGGGCGCGGGCGGCCGCGACGCCGCTGCTTCCGGTGTTCTGCGGGGTCTGCGCATGGGCTCCTCGTTCCGGGCGGTGCGTACGTACGTGGCGGTCGCGGGGGCGGTGGCGTGGCGGCGGGCATCAGCGGCGCCCTGGTGGCGGCGGGCCTCAGCCGGTGGGGGTGGGGGCGGCGGCCCGCTCTCCCAGGCGCAGGTCGGCGGAGGCCATCGCGGAGGCCTCCCGCTCGTCGGCGGTCGGCGAGAGGGCGACGAACGCGGAGGTGATGAAGAGGTAGGAGCCGAGGCCGACGGCGAGCGGGAAGATGAACTGCATGGCGGTGGCGCCCGGCAGGACCGCGTCCGAGGGGGTGACCTCGACGGCGACCGCGAGCATGCCGGTGTAGTGCATGCTGCTGACGGCTCCGCCCATCACGAGCGAGGCGACGGCGACGGCCACCGGGGACTTGATGTTGAGGGCCGCCCACAGGGCTGCCGTGGCCGCGACGACCGCGATGGCGACGGAGAGCCCGACGGTGAGCGGCTCGTAGGAGACCGAGCCGTGCAGGCGCAGGGCCGCCATGCCGAGGTAGTGCATGCTGGCGACGCCGAGGCCGGTGGTGAGGCCGCCGAGGACGAGGGCCCGGCCGCGGTCCTTCCCGTAGCCGACGGCGAAGACCCCGGCGCCGACGACGATCATCGCGACGAGGAGGCTGAGGATGGTCAGCGGCACGTTGTAGCGGATCTCGGTCCCGGTGACGTGGAAGCCGAGCATGGCGACGAAGTGCATCGTCCAGATCCCGGTGCCGATGGCCGAGGCCGCCGTGAGGAGCCAGTTGCGGCGGGAGGTTCCGGTCGTCGCGGCGAGCGCGCGAACGGTGCAGCGCAGGCCGAGGGCGGCGCCGATCGAAGCCATCACGTATGACAGCGCGGGGGTAAGCCAGCCATAGGCGGCGTGGTCCAGGTGTCCCATGGCCACGGAAGCTAGTCCGGGTGAGGGAGCGAACACGGGCCGCATTTCGAAAGCCACTGGAACTGCTGGAATATGACAGAGATACGTTCATCTTCGATCACACCACGTACCACCTTGCACACGTTCCGCAGGCATGTGCCGGAGCCCCGGTGGGGGATCATGGGCACATGAGCGAAGACCGCACACAGGACCACACCCGGAACCGGTCGCAGGACGCGCCGCAGGACCCGGCTCGGGACCCGGCTCGGGACCCTGCCCTGGACCCCGCCTTGGACCCCGCTCGGGACCGGCCGCAGGACCAGAGTCGGGACCGCGGACACGTCCAGGAGTTCTTCGGGGCGCGCGCGGCCGGCTGGGACCGCAAGTTCCCCGGGGACGGGCCCGCCTTCGCGACCGCCGTCGGCGAGTTCGGACTGCGCCCCGGGGACCGGGTGCTCGACGCGGGCTGTGGCACCGGGCGGGCGCTGACCGCGCTCCGCGCGGCCGTCGGACCGTCGGGAGCGGTGCTCGGCGCCGATGTCACCCCGCAGATGCTGACGGCCGCGCGCGAGGCGGGCCGGGACGCGGAGGGCGCCCTGCTGCTGGCGGACGTGGCCCGGCTGCCACTGCGCGACGGGGTGCTGGACGCCGTGTTCGCCGCCGGTCTCGTCGCCCATCTGCCCGACCCCGGGGCCAACTTGCGCGAGCTCGCCCGGGTCGTCCGCCCGGGCGGACGGCTCGCCCTGTTCCACCCGATCGGGCGGGCGGCCCTCGCGGCGCGCCACGGCCGCGAACTGACCCCGGACGACATGCGCGCCGAGCACAACCTCGGCCCGCTGCTGGCCGGTTCGGGCTGGCGGATGACCTCGTACGCCGACGAGGACTCCCGCTTCCTCGCGCTGGCGGTCCGCACCTCCTGACCACGACCGGCGAACCGTGCAGGTGACGGGCGTGGAAATCGCCTCCCGCCAGCTCTCGACGCGGTGGTTACTCGCTGGTTAGGGTGCGCCGACGAGAGAACGACCGGGAGGCCACGTGTCCGAAGAGGAGGACGGCGGTTCGCTGTACGTGCTGACCGCCGTGCTGCTGACCCCCGCGCAGTTCCCGAGCATCCTGGGTGACGACTATCCCGAGGCCTGCTCGCTGCTGGGCGTGCCGCCGGCGGCCGCCGGGTACGGCCTGGTGCTGGGGCAGGACGAGGAGGGCGCGCGCTGGACCGTCGTGGTCGACGACGTCTCGCTCGTGGCCATGGCCATCGCCTCGTGGGACTGCGGGATGGAGTACGACCTGTCCCCCGACGAGCGGTCCATCGTGATCTCGCTCGCGGGCTGGCCGATGGCGCTCGCGGTGGCCACGGCCGGGATCCCCGATCCGCACGATCCCGAGCAGGGCGCGGACGGTACGGGGCGGGTGCCGCTGGCCCCGCCGTCGGCCGAGACCTGGGGGCCGGTGCAGCGGCGGATGGGCGCCGACCAGATCGCCCGGGAGTGGGCCGACTGGAGCGAGCGCGTGGCCACGGACGGCGGGGCCGCGGCCGCCGCGCACCCGGGGCTGGCACGTGCCTTGGCGGAGGCCCTGGGGTACACGCAGAGCCCGCCGCCGCCCGGCAGGGTGCGGTCGTCCTTCGCGGGCGACGAGGCGCGGACGCTGCGCGTCGACGGGCCGGGGTGGTCGCTGGTGGCCCGCACCGGCGGGGCCGCCTTCGTCCTGCTCGACGACGAGCCGAGCGAGGTGCTGGCCGTACCGCACGAGGCCCAGGGGGAGCTTCCGGAGCTGTCGGAGCTGCTGGCGGCACTGGACCGGGTCGCGGTGCGGCCCGCCTGAGCGGGGCCGGGCCGGGGCCGTGATGCTGTGTGGTGTGGCGCGGGTGAGCCGCGTGCGGGGGTGCGGGGTTTGGGGTGCGGGGTGCGGGGTGTGAGGTGTTCGATGTGTGAGCTGGGCGCGAGGGGGAGGATGCGCTGATGGATCCGGTGGAAGTGGTCCCGGTGGGCACGGTCGTGGGCGGCCGCTCGGAGGTCGTCGACGACGACTGGGGGCGGGAGACGGCGGTGATCCGCCTGGACCGGGAGCGGTTCGGTCCGGAAGCCCTGTACGGGCTGGAGGACTTCTCGCACGTCGAGGTGGTCTTCCACTTCGACCGGGTTCCGGAGGACAGGATCGAGACGGGCGCGCGGCGCCCCCGGGGCAATCCGGACTGGCCGCTCGTCGGCATCTTCGCCCAGCGCGGCAAGAACCGGCCCAACCGGCTGGGCCTCTCGCGCTGTCGCGTCCTGAAGGTGGACGTCCTGGCGGCGGACGGCCCGGAGTTGCACGTGGAGGGGCTGGACGCGGTCGAGGGCACTCCGGTGCTCGACCTCAAGCCGTACATGACGGAATTCGGCCCGCGCGGCGAGCACCGCCAGCCGGAGTGGGCGACGGAGCTGATGCGGGACTACTACTGAGTCGCGCGGGGTGGGGCGGGGCGCCGCGTGTAGGGTCCGAGACTCCGTGAGCAGGAGCAGGTGCGGCAGGCCGCACCGGGAAGCTCACGGAACCGGGCCGGACGTGGGGCGAGCCGACAGGAGGACGGCATGACCGTGGTGACCCGCTTGGTCACGTACACCGATCTGGACGCCGGCGCTACGAACGCCCGGCAGCTGTCGGTGTCGGCACGGCTGGAGGCCGTACTCGCGGACGGCCGCGGTGTGGTGCTGCTCGACGATCGCGGCTGGAGCAGCTCGGGCCCGTCGGGCGTCCCCGCGCTGACCTCCGCCGAGGACATCGAGGAGACGGCCCGGACGGTGGTCGGGCCGGACGAGCCGTTCGACGGCATGACGCAGGAGCAGGTGGCCGCCGGACACTGGGGCCACCTGGCCGGCGTCCTCGGGGAGCACGGAGTGGACGTTCCGGCGCACGAGCTGGAGCGGCTGCCCCATGACGTGGTGCTCAGCGAGCGGCTTCGCGCGTGGATCGCCTGAGCGATCCGGTGGCGTCGGCTGCGGACCCTACGGAGCGGCGGGTCAGACCCGGTCGAGGGGCACGTGGGGCGTCGGGGGGAGGGTGACCTCGATGGTGTCGCCGGGCTGGATGGTGCCACCGCGGTGGACCACGCCCATGATTCCGGCCTTGCGCAGCACGTTGCCCTCGTCGTCCCGGCCCACCACCTGCTTGAGCAGTCCGTGCTGGAAGTTGTCGATCTGCAGGCACGGGTTGCGCAGCCCGGTCACCTCGACCACCGCGTCCGCACCGAGGCGCAGCAGCGTGCCGGTCGGCAGGGCGAGCAGGTCTATCCCTTCGGTGGTGACGTTCTCCCCGAGCTGGCCCGGCTCGACCTGGTGACCGGCCTCGGCCACCTCCTCGAAGAGCTCCCGGTGGATCAGGTGCACCTGCCGGAGATTCGGCTGCGTGGGGTCCTGGGCCACCCGGGAACGGTGCTTGACCGTGACCCCCGCGTGGACGTCCCCCTCGACCCCGAGCCCTTGGAGGAGCGTGATGCTCTCGCGCGTGGGCTTGGTGAACGAGTAGACCCCGTTGCTGCTGACCGCCGCGACCTGCGCCGTGCTCGCCGCGCCTGCCGTGTCTGTCGTGCTCGCCGTGTCTGCCGTGCTCATGGTTGACCCCCCTGCCGCCGTCAGCGGCCGATCTGCTTCCTGGATATGCCCCGCAGCCTACGACGCTGGGAGGAGTCCAACAGCAGGTAGGCGGCCACCGGGACGCCGATCAGGACCAGCAGCCCGGCCCAGAACCCGACCGCCCAGAACAGCACGATGGCTGCCACCACACCGGCAACCGCGATCTTTCCGCTCGTGGACATCTGCGGCACCCTCTTTCTCCGTCGGCCACTACCCCACACAACGCGCGCTCCGGCCCCCGCGTTCCCGCCTCCTCGTTTCCGTTCCGCTCGTGCGCTTCCGTTCCGTTCGCGCGTTTCTGTTCCGCTCGCGCGCGCCCGCCAGCGCGAACGGCCGCGGACGTGACCCGGGTCACCGCGCCGCCTCGGGCCGGGGCGGCCGCCGGTGGGTTACTCTCGGCCACTCCGTATCCGGTAGTCAAGTTTGAGGAATGCGTGCTCCCAACGATCTCCGGCCTCATCCCCTGCTCCGCCGTCTTCCTCCCCGCCGAGCCGGCCCGCGACGGCCGGATCGCCTTCTGGCGGCCCGACCCGGCCGAAAGCCTCCGCCTCGGCGGCCTGGGCACCCCCGAGCAGCTCACCGTCGTCACGCCCGACCTGCGACGCACCACCGTGCCGGCCAGCGTCCTGCCCCTCGCCGAAGCCCTGCCGCTGCTCACCCGGGTCCGGTCCGCCGCATCGGCCGGAGCCGCGCCCTTCTGGGGCGCCGCCACCCTGCTGGCCCTGCGCTTCGCGGCCCGCGGGCTGCTGCTGCCCGGGCTGAGCCCCGCCGGGTACGACGCCTGGCGGCTCGGGCCGCTGGACGCCGCCGACCTGGAGGAGGTCCGGGAGCTGGCGGCGGCCATGCCGCCCGACGCGCACTGCGTACCGGTCGGCACCGGCGAGGATCTCGACCTCGCAGCCCCGCCGCGGCTGCCCGCCCCGGAGCCGCTGCTGCGCGCCTTCCTCGACGCCGTCGCCGACACCCTGCCCCGCTCCCCCGCCGCACCCGCCGCCGCCGGCGGCTCCGCCTACGCCGCCCGCCCGCCGCGGCTCCACCCGGAACTGCGCGACTGGGCCGCGGAGGTCGCGGCCGGGCACGACGCCGGGGTGCGCGTCTCGCTCCGCATCGAGGTGGACCCGGACGCCGAACCCGCCGCCTTCCGCGCCGTCCTGCAGATGCACGGCCTCGCCGACGCCACGCTCGTCGCGGACGCGGCCGACGTCTGGGCCGGATCCGGAGCCGCCGCGGCCGCCTTCCCGCCGGGTGCCCGCCTGGACGCGCTCCGGGCCCTGCGGCGTGCCGCCCGCCTGTGGCCGCCGCTCGGGCCGCTGCTCGGCGCCGCCGTCCCCGACGCCGTGAACCTCGCCGACGAGGAGGTCGCGGAGCTGCTCGGGGAGGCCGCCGGTGCCCTGGCCGCCGACGGGGTGCAGGTGCACTGGCCGCGCGGGCTCGCCCGTACGCTCACCGCGCGGGCCGTCGTGGGCCGGCCCGCCCCCGGCTCCGACCTGCCGGGCCTGCCGGGCCTGCCGGGGCCGCTCTCCGCCGCCTCCGCACACCCGGTCGGCTGGCGCTATGCCCTGAGTGGCCAGGGCGACCTGACCTCCGACGAACTGGACCGGCTCGCCGAGGCGAAGCGGCCCCTGGTCCGGCTGCGCGACCAGTGGGTCCTGATCGATCCGGCCGCGGCCCGCCGGGCCCGGGCCCTCGCCCGCCAGGACCGCGAGGTGACGGCCGCCGATGCGCTGGCGGCCGTACTGACCGGCTCGGCGGAGCTCGACGGCACGCGGTACGACGTAGAGGCCACCGGTCCGCTGGAACGGCTCCGCACGCTCCTCACGGCCGACCCCGAGCAGGCGGACCGCGGGCAGGCCGACCCCGAGCAGGCGGACCGCGGGCACGGCGACGCGCAGCCCGACGTCCAAGCCCCGGCCGCCCTCCGCGCCGGCCTGCGCGACTACCAGCTCCGCGGCCTGCGCTGGCTCGCCCGCCTCACCGGGCTCGGCTTCGGCGCCTGCCTCGCCGACGACATGGGCCTCGGCAAGACGGTCACGCTGATCGCCCTGCACCTGCACCGCCAGGAGCACGGGCACGAGGGCCCGACCCTGGTGGTCTGCCCGGCCTCGCTGCTGGGCAACTGGCAGCGGGAGATCGAGAAGTTCGCCCCCGGCACGCCGGTGCGCCGCTTCCACGGCGCAGGCCGCGACCTCGAAGGGCCGGCCGGCCAACCCGCCGGGGGATTCGTCCTCACCACCTACGGCACCATGCGCCTGGACGCGCCCCGGCTCGCCGCCGTGCGCTGGGGCATGGTCGTCGCGGACGAGGCCCAGCACGTCAAGAACCCGCGTTCCTCGACCGCCAAGGCCCTGCGCACCATCCCGTCGGCGGCCCGCGTGGCCCTCACGGGCACCCCGGTCGAGAACAACCTGTCCGAGCTGTGGGCCGTCCTCGACTGGACCACGCCCGGCCTCCTCGGCCGCCTCGGCACCTTCCGCACGCGCTACGCCGAGCCGGTCGAGAGCGGCCGCGACCCGCGGGCGGCGGCCCGACTGGCCGCGCTGGTCCGACCGTTCCTGCTCCGCCGCAAGAAATCCGACCCCGGGATCGCGCCCGAGCTGCCGCCCAAGACGGAGACCGACCACACCGTGTCCCTGACCCGCGAACAGGCCGGTCTGTACGAGGCGGTCGTGCGCGAGACCCTCGCCGCGATCGCCGCGGCGCACGGGATGGAGCGCCGCGGGCTCGTCGTCAAACTGCTCACCTCGCTCAAGCAGATCTGCAACCACCCCGCCCAGTACACGAAGGAGCCGCACGGCTCGAAGGAGTCCACCGGCGCGGCCTCCGGCAAGCTGGAGCTGCTCGACGAGCTGCTCGACACGATCCTGGCCGAGGGCGGCTCCGTGCTGGTCTTCACCCAGTACGTGACGATGGCCCGCATCATCGAACGCCATCTGACGGCGCGCGGCATCGCCTCCCAACTGCTGCACGGGGGCACGCCCGTTCCGCGCCGCGAGGAGCTCGTGGACCGGTTCCAGGCCGGCGAGGCACCCGTGTTCCTGCTCTCCCTCAAGGCGGCCGGCACCGGCCTCAACCTCACCCGCGCCGCACACGTCATCCACTACGACCGCTGGTGGAACCCGGCCGTCGAGGAACAGGCCACCGACCGCGCCTACCGCATCGGGCAGACCCAGCCCGTCCAGGTCCACCGCATCATCGCCGAAGGCACCGTCGAGGACCGGATCGCCGAACTCCTCGAACGCAAAAGGGCCCTGGCCGACGCCGTGCTCACGGGCGGCGAGGCCGCGCTGACCGAACTGAGCGACGCGGAGCTGACGGAACTCGTCGCGCTCCGCCCGACCGCCTCCGGGGAGTGACACGGATGAACGCCAAGGACCCGTACGCCAGGGACCCGTACGAGAAGACCTTCCCGCCCCTCCCGCCCGCGCCGGGCCGGGCCTTCGCCCAGACCTGGTGGGGCCATGCCTGGCTGCGCGCCCTGGAGGACAGCGCGCTCGACGGCCAGCAGGTCAAGCAGGGCCGCCGGTACGCGCGTTCGGGCGCCGTCGGGGCCGTGTCCGTACGGCCGGGCGGGCTGACGGCCGTGGTGCGCGATCCGGACGGGACGGCGCACAGGACCGACGTGCTGGTGCAGGAGTTCACGGAAGCGGAATGGGACCGGTTGCTCGGCATGGCGGCCGCCGAGTCCGGGCACATCGCGGCGCTGCTCGACCGGGAGGTACCGCCGGAGCTCGTGGAGGACGCGGCGGCGGCCGGGATCGACCTGCTGCCCGGGATCGGCGACCTCGACCCGCGCTGCGACTGCGAGGAGTGGGACCACTGCCCGCACACGGCGGCGCTCTGCTACCAGGTGGCGCGACTGCTGGACCAGGACCCCTTCGTGCTGTTGCTGCTGCGCGGGCGGGCGGAGGCCGGTCTGGTGGCCGAGCTGGAGGAGCGCAGCACGGCGGAAGCGGAAGCCGGATCTTCGGATCCCGCCGGCGATGTCGGCGCCCTCGGCATGCTCGGCGCCCTCGGCGTGCTCGCGTCCGACGTGTACGCCGCGGCTTCCGCGCTGCCCCCGCTGCCCCCGCCCGCGGCGCTGCCGGACGCGCCGGGCCAGCCCCCGACGCTGGACACGGAGTCGGGGTCGGAGCCGCCGGGGCTGGATGTGGACGGGGTGGAGTTCCTGGCGCAGGCGGCCGCGGCGCAGGCGTACGGGCTGCTCGCGGAAGCGCTCGCTCCGGCCCACGCGGAGCGCGCCCCGCAGCCCGAGCCGACGACCGCCCACGACGCCGTACGGCTCACCGCGGAGGCCCACGACCTTCGGGTCCGCTCCCGCCTGTCGGCGGCTTCCGACAGGGACCGGGCGGCCATGGACCGGGCCGTACTCGCCTGGGGCTTCGGCGGGGCGCAGGCCGTCGCGGTGCTGGAGGAGGGCTGGAGCCCGGACCGGGCATCGCTCACCCGGGCCCGGGCCGCACTGGCATCGGCCTGGCCCGACGGGACGGACGGGCCCGACGGGGCTGACGCCGGCGCCGGCGCCGCCGCCCCGGTGCTCCGCCGGATCCGGTCCCGCTGGACGGAACCGGGCGGTGACCGCCAGCTCCGCCTGGGCCGCGAGGGCCGCTGGTGGCCGTACCGCCGGGCGGCGGACCACTGGCTCCCGGCGGGCCCGTCCTCCAACGACCCGGCGGCGGCGCTGGCCGCGCTGGACCCGGAGGAGGACCCGGAGGCCTAGGCCGTCTCTTTCGGATCTTGCCGGTCAGGCCCGCGTCGTCCGGTGCCGTGCCTCGCCGCGCTGCCGGGGCTCCCGCGTACTGGACGTACTCGGGTGCCTCGGCAGTGCGGCGAGGTGCGGTGCCGGGCGGCGCGGGCCAGGCAAGATCCGAAAGAGACGGCCTAGGGGGCTGGGGGCCCCGCCCCGGGGGGGGCACACCGACGGGGACCGGCCGACCCGCGCCCCGCACTGGCCGACGTACCGCTTGCCGGGGCGTCGGGCCGGTACGACGATGGGGCGCTCCGGGTACCAAGGCACCGCGAGAGGGTGACATGGACGATCCTTCGGTGGCTCTGCCGGGCGGGGCCGACCCCGCCGAGCGGACGCGGGAACTACGGCGGGCCCACGCCGCGTTCACCCAGGACGGGCGGGTCGAGGCCCCGGTGCGGGCGGTCATCGCGAGGTCCTGGCGCCGCTGCGCCCGGGCCCGGGTCAGCCCGGAGTGCACGCCCCGGGTGGAGCTGGCCGGGGCGGAACTGCGGTCGTACCGGGAGCAGCATCCGCTGGCCCGGGTGCTCCCGCTGTTCCGGGACCTCGTGGGCGCCTTCGCCTCGGACGGGGCCCATCTGCTGGCGGTGTGCGACGCCCGGGGCAGCCTGCTCTGGGTGGAGGGCGAACCCGCCACGATGCGGCGTGCGGAGGGCCTCGGCTTCGTGCCGGGCGCCCGCTGGGCGGAGACGGCGATGGGCACCAACGCCCCCGGCACGGCGGTGGCGGTCGGTGAGCCGGTCCAGGTCTTCGGCGCCGAGCACTTCAGCCGTCGGGTGCACCCGTGGACCTGCGCGGCGGCTCCGGTCCGCGATCCGCGCACCGGAAGGGTGCTCGGCGCCATCGACGTCACCGGGGGCGACTGGCTGGCCCATCCGCACTCCCTCGCCTTCGTGCGGGCGGTCGCGTGCGCGGCGGAGGCCCGGCTCGCCCTGCTCGATCCGGCTCCCCCGGCGCCCGGGGACTTCCTCGCCGCGCTCGGCCGCGACGAGGCGCTGCTGACCGGGGGCGGCCGCGAGGTCCGGCTCGGGCGGCGGCACAGCGAGATCATGGCGCTGCTCGCGCACCACCCGGAGGGGTTGTCGGGCGAGGAACTGGCCATCGCCCTGTACGAGGACGAGTCGGTGTCACCGGTCACCCTGCGCGCCGAAATGTCACGGCTGCGCGGCCTGTTGGGCCCCCGGGCCCCGCTCTCCCGCCCCTACCGCACGGCCGCGCCGCTGGAGGCCGACTTCACCGCCGTCACCCGCCACCTGGCCTGCGGCGCCGTCTCGGCGGCGCTGGCCCGCTACCCGGGCCCGCTGCTGCCCGCTTCCACGGCGCCCGGCATCGTCCGGCTCCGGCGCCGCATCGAGGAGCAGGCGCGGGCCGCCGTGATCGCGCGGGCCGACCCGGGGCTGCTGACCGACTGGGTGTGCGGCCCGTGGGGCGCGGAGGACATCGACGTCTGGCGGGCCCTGGCCGCCGTACTCCCGGCGGCGGGCCGGACGGCCGCACTGGCCCGCGTACGGGCCATCGACGCGGAACTCCTCTCACCTCGTGGGGAGTTGTCGGCGCAGCGGCCGACCGGACGCTCCCGCACCGTCCCGGAGGGGACCACGACCGGCAGCGCCGCGACCACCGCAGGCTTCGCACCACCGCCCGCGGCCCGTGCGCCGCGCGGCCGTGCAACGTACCGGCAACCTGCCCGCCCCTAGCCTCGCGGCGAGCACCGGCCGACGGCGGCCGGCGCCCGGCAAGGGGAGGTCCCTCCATGGCCCGTTACGCTGCGCCCGGCACCGAAGGCGCGCTCATGTCGTACGCGTCCCGCTACGGCCACTTCATAGGCGGCGAGTACGTCGAGCCCGCCCTCGGGCGGTACTTCGCCAACCCCTCCCCCGTGACCGGCGAGACCTTCACCGAGGTGGCGCGCGGTACGGCCGAGGACGTCGAGCGCGCACTGGACGCGGCGCACGCCGCCGCGCCCGCGTGGGGACGCACCTCGATCACCGAGCGTTCCACGATCCTGCTGCGGATCGCGGACCGGATGGAGCAGCACCTGGAGGCGCTCGCGGTCGCGGAGACCTGGGAGAACGGCAAGCCGATCCGCGAGACCCTGGCCGCCGACATGCCGCTCGCCGTCGACCAGTTCCGCTACTTCGCGGGCGCACTGCGCGCCCAGGAGGGGGCCCTCAGTCAGATCGACGAGGACACGGTGGCCTATCACTTCCACGAGCCGCTGGGGGTGGTCGCCCAGATCATCCCGTGGAACTTCCCCATCCTGATGGCCGTGTGGAAACTGGCTCCGGCCCTGGCCGCGGGCAACACGGTGGTGCTGAAACCGGCCGAGCAGACGCCGGTGTCGGTGCACTACCTGATGAGCCTGATCGCCGACCTGCTGCCGCCGGGTGTGGTGAACATCGTCAACGGCTTCGGCGAGGAGGCCGGCAAGCCGCTCGCGTCCAGCCCGCGCGTGGCGAAGGTGGCCTTCACCGGGGAGACCTCCACCGGGCGGCTGATCCTGCAGTACGCGGCGGAGCACCTCAAGCCGGTCACGCTGGAGTTGGGCGGAAAGAGCCCCAACCTCTTCTTCGACGACATCTGGACCGCCGACGACGACCTGCGGGACAAGGCCCTCGAAGGCTTCACGATGTTCGCCCTCAACCAGGGCGAGGTGTGCACCAGCCCCTCCCGCGCCCTGATCGAGCGCGGCCGCTACGGCGACTTCCTCGACGCGGCCGTGGCCCGCACCGAACTGATCGTCCCGGGCCACCCGTTGGACACGGACACGATGATCGGCGCGCAGGCTTCGGCCGAGCAGCTCAAGAAGGTCCTGTCGTACGTGGAGATCGGGCAGCAGGAGGGCGCGAAGATCCTGACCGGCGGGCAGCGCGTGGAGCACGGCGGCGAACTGGCGGGCGGCTTCTACGTCCAGCCGACCATCTTCGAGGGCGACAACCGCATGCGGATCTTCCAGGAGGAGATCTTCGGCCCGGTGGTGTCGGTGACCTCGTTCCAGGACTTCGACGACGCGGTGCGCATCGCGAACGACACGGCGTACGGTCTGGGCGCCGGCGTCTGGACCCGCGACATCAACACGGCCTACCGCGCGGGCCGAGCGATCCAGGCGGGCCGCGTCTGGACGAACTGCTACCACGCCTACCCCGCCCACGCGGCCTTCGGCGGCTACAAGCAGTCGGGCATCGGCCGGGAAACCCACAAGATGATGCTGGAGCACTACCAGCAGACGAAGAACTTGTTGGTAAGTTATTCCCCCAAGAAGCTCGGCTTCTTCTAAAAGTTGAGCACAGTGCCTGACCTGCGCAACCGACCGGTCAGGCACTGTACAAACGTCTCGGAAGAGCGACCGAAGCCGCGTGATTCCATGGTTCATTTGCCTCCGAGATCCCACTACATGGACAATCTGCTGGTGTCCTACTCGCCGAATAAGCTGGGCTTCTTCTAAGCCCGCTAAAGAAGGCGCCTGACCTGGGCCTATGCCCGGCAGGCGCCTGCTTCGGTCCCCAGGCCACCCTGTTCACGGCGGCGGCGAAAATGTATCGGTCCTCCCCATTCCCCCCACCTGGCAGCCACGGGCCCGCGTGAGAACCCGGCGGGCCCCCGGCCGGCTCGGCCCGCGCCCTGCGCGAGGGGTTCGTACCTCTGCCACGCCTCCCACTGTCGCCGCTACCGTGTCTCGGCGAGGATGCAGAACACCCCGGAGTCCTCCACCGGCAACATCGGCTTCCGCTGCGCGGGACCCGCCCGGAGCCGGGCCGCTCAGACGCCGCTGATGGCTGTAACGGCGCCATCGGCGACGGCGCCGGTCAGCAAGGCGTGATCGGCCGCGGTCCGGTCGGCGTAGCGGAGCGCGAAGTCGGTGACGGCGCGGTCGAAGGTGTCGGCGCTGCCCAGGTAGCCCGCGATGGCGATGCGGTCACCGGAGCGGGCATGGGCGCGCGCCAGCGACTTGCCGCACAGCCCGGCGTACTGGCCGAGGACGACCCGGGACATGGTCGCGACTTCGGCCGATCCCTTCATGTCGCGCAGTTGCCGACTGTAGAAGTGGCGCCCCTCGGGGCCGCTCATCCAGCCGAGGAAGATGTCGCTGGTGGCTTGCAGAAGCCTCTGGCCCGCCACGACCCGGTGACCGTGGTGATCATGGCCGTCGGCCGGGAGGTGGCCTTGCATGACGGAGGGACCTGCCTCCTTGATCTGCAGGAAGAGTGGGTCGTCATCGTCGCGGCCGGTGAGCAGCACGATGTAGCAGCGGGTCCCCACGCTCCCGACACCGACGACCTTCCGTGCCGCGTCGACGAATCGGTACCGGTCCAGCAGGAGGCGGCGCTCCTCGGGAAGTGTGCTGCGATACTCGCCGAAGACCGCGCCCACGGCCTGCGACTCGGCTCGGTCCAGCGGTTCCAGCAGCGGCGGATCGTGGGCGATCCGCCGGCCGCCGTCGCGGACCTCGGTCAGCTTCTCCAGAGCACGAAGGCTGGTACGGCGGCGGGCGCGCGCCAGGCCGGCCTCGACCCGGCCCCGCAGCTTGGGCTTGCGGATGAGGGGCAGCAGATCGGCGGTGTCGATCCGGTGGTACCAGACCTCCAGTTCGCCCTGCCCTGCGAGTTCCCTGATGGTCTGCCGGTAGGACCGGGCCGCCGAAAGAGCCGATCCTCTGGCCCAGTCGTCGCCGTGACCGTTCTGGCGTGCGGCCACCGCGACACTCGCGGCGAGCCGTTTGACGTCCCACTCGAAGGGGCCGGGCAGGGTCTCGTCGAAATCATTGAGGTCGAAGAGCAGGGACCGCTCGGGCGAGGCGAACATGCCGAAGTTCAAGAGGTGCGCGTCCCCGCACAGCTGGACGGTCAGGCCCGTGTCCGGCTGGGCGGCCAGGTCGGCCGCCATGACCGCGGCCGCGCCACGCAGGAACGCGAACGGCGACGCCGCCATCCGGCCGTAGCGGATCGGCAGTAGCTCCGGGAGCCGGTCGACCGCCTGCCGCTCCAGCACCCCGACGGGATCGGGCCGGTCGGTCGACGCTGTCCACCGTCCGTGCGAAGCACGGCTGACGCTCTTGCGGACGGCCCGCCCGCGTCGGGACCGCTCACCCGGACTGGTCATGCTCCACTCCTTGTCGCCGGTCCCCCTCATCGTGAGCGCACCGCGCCTGAAGCGCATGTCACTGCCCGAGCACCCGACTGCGCGGGACCGGCCCGGCCGACGCACGCCGACGCGCATCCCGCCAGGCAGCGTCCACTGGGGAGGATCTGGGGGGAATAGATGCGGGTGATCTCCTCGCCCTCCTCCTCGCGAGGCCCTGACCAGCCGTTTTCGGTACCCGAGGAGCGTTGGGGGGTCCGGGCCTTCGATTCCCGACACATCGGTGGGCTGGCGCGGCGAGCCGCCGCGTGCTGCTGACACCGATGAACGCGCTCCGCCGCGACTCCTCGAAACACCAGGCTGGACCCATCCTGTTCGACGCGGAGAAGATGACCCTGCTGCACGGCCCCACCGGGACAGCCGGACGGTGAGTTGTCAGAGTGTGAGCGGATCGTCTTCTACGGGCTGGCCGAGCTGCCCGGCCGCAGCTGATGCTCAGCGCCCGGGCCTGCCGCCGGTGCCGTGGTCACGGGACCGGGATGGCGTCGAGCTGTTCCTCGAGGGCCGCCAGCGTCCGGTAGCAGGGCATCACCTGGGCGATGGAGGCGTTCGGCTCGCGGCCCTCGCGGATGGCGGCGACGAACTCGCGGTCCTGCAGTTCGATGCCGTCCATCGAGACGTCGACCCCGCTCACGTCGATCGGCTCGTCCTTGCCGGTCGCCAGGTCGTCGTAGCGCGCGACGTAGGTGCCGGTGTCGCCGATGTAGCGGAAGAACGTGCCGAGCGGCCCGTCGTTGTTGAACGACAGTGACAGGGTGCAGATGGCGCCGCTTTCCGCGCGCAGCTGGATCGACATGTCCATCGCGATGCCGAGCTCGGGGTGGATCGGACCCTGGACCACGTTGGCCTGCACGATCGGCGAGCCGGTCTGGTACGCGAACAGGTCGACGGTGTGCGCGGCGTGGTGCCACAGCAGGTGGTCGGTCCAGGAGCGCGGCTGGCCGAGGGCGTTGAGGTTGGTGCGGCGGAAGAAGTAGGTCTGTACGTCCATCTGCTGGATGTTGAAGTCTCCAGCCTGGACCCGCCGCCGTACCCACTGGTGGCTCGGGTTGAAGCGCCGCGTGTGCCCCACCATCGCAACCAGTCCGGTGCGCTGTTGTGCCTCCAGGCACGCCTCGGCGTCGGTGAGGGAGGCGGCCAGCGGGATCTCGGTCTGGACGTGTTTGCCCGCTTCGAGGCAGGCCAGCGTCTGCGCGGCGTGCAGGGGGGTGGGCGTGGCGAGGATGACGGCGTCGATGTCGTCCATCGCCAGTACCTCCTCCAATGTCGCGACGCCTCGGCCGATGCCCTGCTCCGCGGCGAAGTTCCGGGCGCTTTCGAGGGTGCTGCTCACGACGGCAGCCACCTCCACGCCCTTGATCCGCCTGAGCGCGGCCGCGTGCTTGGCTCCGAAGGCGCCTCCTCCGGCCAGGGCGATCCGGATGGTCTGGTCGTCGGTCATGCCGGTCACTCCTTCTCAGCGGGCTTCTGGGCCCGCGGGTGGTTCTCCAGGATCAGGTGGCCGACGGCGGTGTTGGACGCCGGCACGTGGTAAAAGCGGTGCTTGAGCTCGGTCTGTCCTGACCCGTCGAGGTCGCTCATCGCACCGCGGGCGATCAGCCACATGACCAGCTCGATGCCCTCCGAGCCCGCCTCCTCCACGTACTCCAGGTGCGGGACCTGCGACAACCCGACCGGGTCCGCGATCAGTTTGTCGAGGAAGGCGTTGTCCCATTCCCGGTTGATGAGGCCGGCGCGGGGACCCTGCAACTGGTGGCTCATGCCGCCGGTGCCCCACACCTGGACCTTCAGCGACCGGTCGTAGGACTCGATCGCCTTGCGCAGCGCCTGGCCGAGCCGGAAGCACCTGTCACCCGAGGGCACGGGGTACTGCACCACGTTGACGTGAAACGGGATCACCTTGCACGGCCACTCCTCGACGTCCCCGAACATCAGCGACAGCGGGACGGTCAAGCCGTGGTCGACGGTCATCTCGTTGACAAGGGTGAGGTCGAAGTCGTCCCTGATGAGCGAGTGCGCGATGTGCGCGGCCAGGTCAGGGTCGCCCTTGATGCCCGGCACCGGGCGGGGTCCGTAGCCTTCGTCGGCGGTGGAGTAGGCCGCTCCGGTGCCGAGCGCGAAGGTCGGGATCAGCGACTGGTCGAACGTGGTGGCGTGGTCGTTGTAGACCAAGAAGACCACGTCGGGCAGGTTCTCCTTCTCCCACTGCTTGGAGAACTCGTAGCCCTCGAAGACCGGCACCCAATAGGGGTCGCCGGTTTTGTGGTGGTCGATCGCCGCGCCGATGGCCGGCACGTGCGAGGTGAAAACCGCGCCGGTGATCGTGGCGTGCCCGGCGGGGGGCGTCGGGTCGGCGTGTGCCGCTTCGAGGACGGCGTGGTCGATCCGGTTCCCCTCGACGGAGCGGCCGCCGCCGACCATCATGCCGCGGTACTCCTGCTCGGTCATGCCGGTCATCGATCCCGCCATCTGCTGGAACGACAGCCCGAGCGTCGCGCCCCACTTGGCGAGAAAGTAGATGTTGCCGCCCTCGCCTATGGCGGCGTTGAGGTCGCGGTCGAGCAGCGCCTGCTTCTGTTCCTCCCGCAGTGGCCACGCGTCCAGGTAGGCGCGCTCGTCGGCGAGGTAGAGCGCGCGGTTCTCCGCCGTCATCAGCGACATGCAGAACTGGTTGAGGTGGTACCCCTTGGCGGACTGCTCGGCGTCGAAGATGGTGGTTCCTGGCACCAGTTTGTAGGTCTTGTCGAGTGACATGGTGGGGCTCCGATCGTGAGGTGGGTCAGTCCGCGTCCGGCCAGTACAGGCGCATCGGGTTGTCGACGAGGAGCCTCCGCTGCAGCTCGGGCGTCGGCGCGATGTGCGGGATGAAGTCGACGAGCAGACCGTCGTCGGGCATGTGGCCGGTGAGGTTCGGGTGTGGCCAGTCGGTGCCCCACAGCACCCGGTCGGGGAACTCCTCCACCACGCGCCGGGCGAACGGCACGACATCGCGGTATGACTCCCGCTCCCCCTGGAGGGCGGGCGGTCCACTCACCGAAAGCCGCTCCGGACAGGTCACCTTGCACCAGATGTCCGGTCTCGCCCGCATGAAGTTCAGGAACGTCTCGAACTCCGGGCCGTGCGCGTCCTTGGTGACATCGGGCCGCCCCATGTGGTCGATGACCAGCGGCACCGGTATCGAGAGGAAGAAGTCACGCAGGTCGGCGAGGTCGGCCGCCTCGAAGTAGACGACGACGTGCCAGCCGTAGGGTGCGATCCGCCGGGCGACGTCCCACAGGTCCTGCCGCGGCGCCGCGTCGACGAGCCGTTTGACGAAGTTGAACCGCACCCCGCGGACGCCGGCCTCGTGCAGTTCCCTCAACTGCGCGTCCGAGATGCCCGGCCGTACCGTCGCGACGCCCCGGGCCAGGCCCCCCGCGGCCCGCAGAGTGTCGATCATGGCGCTGTTGTCGGCGCCGTGGCAGGTCGCCTGCACCACGACATTACGGGCGAAGCCCAACCGGTCGCGCAACTCGAAGAGCTGGTCCTTGGACGCGTCGCAGGGCGTGTACTTCCGCTCGGGGGCGAAGGGGAACTCCGCGCCCGGGCCGAAGACGTGGCAGTGGGCGTCGACAGCGCCCTCGGGTACCTGGAACCGCGGCCGGCTCGGATCGGCGTACCAGTCCAGCCAGCCGGGGGTCTTGTCGAAGGTCGTCGTCATCGTCAGTCCTCGTAGCGCAGTCCGAGCTCGGCCAGCGGGCCGCGCATTCCGTAGATGTCCAGGCCGAGTTCACCGGCGCGGAACCGCGCGCGCTTGCCGTCCTCGTTGGCCTCCCGCCGGGCCGACGCCTCGGCGACCTCGGCGGCCCGCTCGCGCGGTACCACGACGACACCGTCGCGGTCCGCGACGACGACGTCGCCGGGCCTGACCAGTGCGTTGGCGCAGACCACCGGCACGTTGACGGAGCCCAGGGTCGCCTTGACCGTGCCCTTGGAATTGATGGCCCGCGCGAAGACCGGGAAGTCCATCTCCTCCAGGTCGACCGTGTCGCGCACACCGCCGTCGATGATCAGGCCCTTGCAGCCCCGGGCGCGGAACGAGGTGGCGAGCAGGTCGCCGAAGAAGCCGTCCTCGCTCTCGGTGGTGCAGGCCGCGACCACGACGTCGCCTTCGCGGATCTGCTCGGCGGCGACATGGAACATCCAGTTGTCGCCGGGCTGCAGCAGCACGGTCACCGCGGTGCCGCACAGGCGGGCCGTGGAGTAGACGGGGCGCAGGTAGGGGCGCATCAGTCCCACCCGGCCCATGGCCTCGTGGATCGTCGCGACGCCGAACGCCGACAGCGCGGCGACGGCCTCCGGATCGGCGCGGGTGATCGATGTGTGGACGACACCCAGCTCGGTGTGTTCCATGCGTTCTTCTCCTGGGTTTCAGTGGCCGGCCGCGGCGAGCCGAGCGGCGAGGCGGGGGTACACGCGCAGGGCGTTGCCGCTGTAGACGGCTGCGCGTTCCTCGTCGGAGAGGTGCGCGGTGGCCTCGACGTACCGCTTCGTGTCGTCGAAGTGGTGACCGGTGCTCGGGTCGATGTCGCGGACCGCGCCGATCATCTCGCTGGCGAACAGGACGGACCGGCTGGGTACCACCTGCGTGAGCAGGTCGATGCCGGGCTGGTGGTAGACGCAGGTGTCGAAGAAGACGTTGTCCAGCAGCGTCTCGGGGTCCGGCCTGCCCAGCGCCATCGCCAGGCCGCGGAACCGGCCCCAGTGGTAGGGCACCGCGCCGCCGCCGTGCGGGATCACGAACCGCAGCGTCGGGAAGTCGGCGAACAGGTCTCCCTGGACCAGCTGCATGAACGCCGTGGTGTCGGCGTTGAGGTAGTGGGCGCCGGTGGTGTGGAAGGCCGGGTTGCACGACGTACTGACGTGGATCATGGCGGGTATGTCGTACTCGGCCATCGCCTCGTAGAGCGGGTACCAGCTGCGGTCGGTCAGCGCCGGCGCGGTCCATTTGCCACCCGACGGGTCGGGGTTGAGATTGACCGTCACCGCGCCGAGCTCCTCGACCGCACGGCGCAGTTCGGGCAGGCAGGTCGCGGGTTCGACGCCCGGCGACTGCGGCAGCATCGCGCCCATGGCGAAGCGGTCGGGGTAGAGCGTGCAGACCCGGTGGATCAGGTCGTTGCAGATCCGCGCCCACACCTTGGAGACCTCGAAGTCGCCGATGTGGTGGGCCATGAAGCTGGCGCGCGGGGAGAAGATCGTCAGGTCGCTGCCGCGTTCGTCCATGAGCCGCAGCTGGTTGCTCTCGATCGCGTGACGCAGGTCGTCGTCGGTGATGACCAGGTCGTCCGGATCGGGCGCGTGCCCGGCGGCGCCGATCGCGGCCACCTGGCGGTCCCGCCACTGCGCCAACTGCGGGGGCGCGGTGGTGAAGTGACCGTGACAGTCGATGATCATGTGTTCTCTCCTGCTGGTCGTCGGGGTCAGCCGTGGGAGCCGGTGGGCCAGCCGGTGTATTGCTCGGCGAGGTAGGCGCGCCCGGCGCGGTTGCCCACCACGTTGTCGAGCTCGCCGAGCTGGCGCCGCAGGTCGAAGGGAGTGCCGCCGGGCGCGGTGTGCAGCAACTGGGTCATCCAGTAGGAGAAGTTCTGCGCCCGCCAGACCCGCTGCAGGGCGCGCGGCTGGTAGTCGTCCAGCACGGCCTCGCCCGCGCTGCCGAGTGCTCGCACCAGGACTGGGGCGAGCACCTTCACGTCGTGCAGTGCGAGGTTGAGCCCGCGGGCGCCGGTCGGCGGCACCGTGTGTGCGGCGTCGCCCGCGAGCACCATCGAGCCCCAGCGCATCGGCTCCTGCACGAACGAGCGGAACCGCAGCACCGTCTTCTCGAGGATCGGCCCCTCATGGAGACGGAAGCCGTCCTGACCGGCCACCCGGACCTGGAGCGTCTCCCAGATGCGGTCGTCCTGCCAGGTGTCGACGGACTCGTCGGGGTCGCACTGGAAGTACATCCGCTGAACGGTCTCGGTGCGCTGGCTGATCAGCGCGAACCCGTGCTCGGAGTGGGCGTAGACCAGCTCGGGCGCGCTCGTCGGCGCCTCGGCCATGATGCCGAACCACGCGAAGGGGTACTCCTTGCCGTAGCGCACCCTGCGGTCCTCGGGCACCAGATCGCGGCACATGCTGCGCGAGCCGTCCGCGCCGACCACGTACCGCGCCCGGATCTCTTGGCGGGACCCGTCGGGCGCCGTGTAGCGGACCCGGGGAGCGTCGGTCGTGATGTCGAGGACCTCGGTGTCCTTGACGCCGAAGTGGACCGTGCCGCCGTCGCGGTCCCGGGCGTCGGCCAGGTCGGTGAACACGTCGGTCTGCGGGTAGAGCCATACCGACCGGCCGACCAGCTCCTTGAAGTCGATGCGGTACGGGCGACCACCGACCCGGATCTCGACGCCCTCGTGCTCGTGACCCTCCCGCAGGACCCGGTCGGACACGCCGGTCTCGACCAGGTCCCGGGCTGCGTCGGCCTCGAGGATGCCGGCCCGCTGCGTCGTCTCGATCTCGCGCCGGGAGCGGGTGTCGATCACGATCGTCTCGACCCCCGCTCGCCCGAGCCGGTGGGCCAGCATCAAGCCGGCCGGACCACCACCGATGATGGCGACGGGAACCGAGGCAACGGTGTCGACGGTGGCGTCGGCCATGGCATCTCCTGAGCAACTGCGAACGTTCGGAACACCCCGAACGTTGACACCCGGAGCCGCCGCCGGTCGCCGGTGTTTCCGTCAGGCGGAAGGCCGTTCGAAGGTCAGACCGTCGCGTGGGCGCGCCGGCCGAGCTCGTCGGAGATCCCGTGGACGGCCCTCAGAAGGGGCTCGCGCAGCCCGCGCACATTGCTCGCACCGCTCGCCGCGACGACGATCCCCAAAGCGGCACTGACCGGCCCGGTCCGGCCGATCCGTACAGGCGCTGCCACCGCGACCGTATCCTCGGAGAGCTGCCGGTCGCTGATGAAGACCTGCTCGCGGCGGATACGGTCCAGTTGCGCACGCAGCGTCTTCGGGTCGGTGACGGTGTGCGGGGTCCAGGCGCGCAGCGGCGATTCGAGGACCTCCTCCTGAATGTCCCGTGGTGCGTGCGCGAGCAGCACCCGGCCCATCCCGGTGGAGCCGACGGGGAACCGGGTCCCGACCGCGGTCAACAGCTGCACCGATCGATGACCGGTGATACGTTCGACGAACACGAGCTCTGTACCCTCGCGCACCGCGAGCTGAATGTTCTCGTGAGTCGCCTCGTAGAGGTCCTGCATGAACGGCAAGGCCGCGTCACGCAGGATCTGGGTACGGGGGCATCCCGAGGTGATCTCCCAGAGCCTCAGCCCGACGTGCCACGACCCTTCCTCGTCCCGCTCCAGCGCTCCCCATTCCGCCAGCTCCGCGACCACTCGGTGCGTGGTGCTCAAGGCCAGACCTGTGCGCTGGGCGATCTGCGACAGTGTCTGCGACGTGTGCTCGCGATCGAAGGCCTCGAGGACCTTGAGGACCTTTCCAGCCGCGGTGCTCCGGGTTGTGCTCACACCCGCAGTCTCGCAGAGGACGCCCCGCTGCCCGAACGGGCGCCGTAGCAACCGCCGGACACCAAGGAGACAACGTGAACCAAGAGATCTCTGGGCTGTCCTCGATGGCGACGCGGCCGATAGTGGGCGAGCTTTCCGAACACATCCGACTCGCTCACGGGATTCCGGTGCGTTTCGAGTCTGCCGGCGGGGTGGAGATCGCACGGCGGGTGCGCGAGGGCGCCGAAGCAGACTTGCTCGTGCTCGCCGACGGAGCACTGGCCGCGTTGGAGAAGGAAGGGCGCCTCCTCGGGGGTACGGTGCGCCCGCTGTGGGTCTCCCAGGTCGTCGCCGCCGTGCCGGAGGGAACACCGGTTCCG
The DNA here is from genome assembly GCF_057834385.1 of Streptomyces sp. GL_141. NCBI lineage: Bacteria > Bacillati > Actinomycetota > Actinomycetes > Kitasatosporales > Streptomycetaceae > Streptomyces > Streptomyces sp. GL_141. The sequence continues at coordinate 7,687,575 of NZ_CM174402.1, read as the reverse complement.
GCACTCGGCTCGGAATCCGATCTGCGAGCCGCTCTTCTGTCCGCGAAGCGGATCGCCTACTCCACAGGCCCCAGCGGTACGTCCCTCATCGACCTGATCACCCGTCTGGATCTCGCCGACACGCTCGGGGACCGGCTTGTCCAAGCCCCGCCGGGGGTGCCCGCGGGCAGCCTGCTGTCGTCCGGCCAAGCCGACCTGGCCTTTCAACAGCACAGCGAGCTCATGGACCTGCCGGGCGTCCTCGTCATCGGCCCCCTGCCGGGCGAAGCCGCCATCAGCTCGGTGTTCAGTGGGGCCGTACTGGCCGCGTCCACCCAGCCGCACCGCGCCCGCGAGGTCCTCGACCTTCTCGGTTCCGACGCGGCGTCGAGGATCGCCCGCGGAAGGGGCATGCGGGCGGCCCGGGGCTACTGACCCGGGTGGGTCGGGGTTTCCGCCCGGGCATCAGGCTCCGGGGCCCGTCCTGCCCGCCCACGGGCGTGCCGAGGACCGCACGCGCGATCCGAGGCTCGGCCTCGAACGCGTGCGGTCCACCCGTGGTCCGGGAAAGGGCCTCCCTCGTGCGGCGGCGGACGCGGCAACGGCCCTGCGTGAGTTGGGACGATCAGGCGTAGTGGCGGTAGACGGCGTGGGCCACGCAGGCCGGCTTGTCGCTGCCCTCGACCTCCACGGTGAACGTCAGCGACATCTGGACGCCGTTGCCCTTGACCTCCTCCACAGTCCCGACGGCGCCGTGCAGTCGGATCTTCACCCCGACCGGGACGGGGCTGGGGAAACGGACCTTGTCCAGGCCGTAGTTGACGCTCATGGAGACGCCGGTGATGGTGAGCAGCTCACCGAAGAGCGGAATGATGAGGGAGAGGGTGAGGTAGCCGTGGGCGATGGGGCCGCCGAAGGGGCCGTCCTTCGCCTTCTCCGGGTCGGTGTGGATCCACTGGTGGTCGTCGGTGGCGTCGGCGAAGGTGTTCACCCGCTTCTGGGTGATGTCGAACCATTCGGTGCGGCCGAGGTCGGCTCCGCTGAGGGCTTTGAGTTCGTCGAGGCCGTTGGCGATGGTCGGCATGGAGGGACCTTTCGTTGGCGCAGGCAGCGCTGAGTGCGGCCGGCGAGCGGGGCTTCAGCGGTGGGGGTGGTCTGCGGGACCGCCCGCGTGGGTGTCGCGCACGGCGGGCTTGATGATCTTTCCGGAGGCCGTGCGGGGCAGGGTGTCCGTGAGGACCACGGACTTGGGGATCTTGTACTTGGCGAGCCTTCCGTGCAGGTGGCCGAGGATGCCGTGCTCGTCGGCGCGAGCTCCGGGCCTGAGGATGACGACGGCGCGGCCGACTTCGCCCCAGACCGGGTCGGGCACCCCGATGACCGCGCATTCGGCGACGGCCGGGTGGGTGAGGAGCGCATCCTCGACCTCGGCCGGGTACACGTTCTCGCCGCCCGAGACGAACATGTCCTTGACCCGGTCGACGATGTAGGCGTACCCGTCGCAGTCGGTCCGGGCGACGTCGCCGGTGCGCAGCCAGTGGCCTTCGCCGCCGCCGGCGAAGGCGGCCTCGGTGTCCTGCGGCCGGCCCCAGTAGCCGGTCATGACGTTGGGGCCCTGGACGAGGACCTCACCACGCTGTCCGGGTTCGGCGTCCCGGCCGTCCGGCAGGACCACGCGGATGTCGGTGAAGAAGTGCGGCACGCCCGCGGAGCCGGCCTTGGCCGAGGTCTGCTCCCTGTCCAGGAAGAGGACTCCGGGAGACGCCTCGGTCATGCCGTAGCCCTGGCTGAAGGCGAGGCCGCGGGCGAGGTACGTGGCGATGGTGCGTGCGGGAACGGGTGCGCCGCCGCAGTTGAGGGTGCGCAGGCTGGACAGGTCCGTCGTCGCCCAGCGGGGCCGGGCGGCCATGGCGTCGTACATCGTGGGGACGCCGAACATGTACGTCACACGCTGGTTCTCGATGGTCTCCAGTACGCGTTCGGCATCGAAGGCACCGAGCAGCACCACCCGGCCGCCCTTGAGGAGAGTGGGCAGGCAGGTCATGTTGAGGCCTGCGGTGTGGAACAGGGGGGCGACGGCCAGGGTCACCTCGTCGCCGGTGAGGTCGGTGTCGACGAGGACGTTGACGCTGTTCCAGATGATGTTGTGGTGGGAGAGGACGGCGCCCTTGGGGCGGCCCGTGGTCCCGGAGGTGTACATGATCATGCAGGTGTCCTGCGGCGCCACGCTCTCGTCCAGGGGCGCGGCAGCTCCGCCGGCGAGGAACTCCTCGTAGCCGAGGACCCCCTCGTCGGGCCCGTCGAGCGCGATTCGGTGCCGCACTGCGGCCTCGTCGGCCGCCGCGCGTGCGGCCAGGGCCTGCTCCGGCGCGTGGACGAGGACGACGCTGCCCGAGTCGGACAGGTTGTACGTCAATTCCGGGGCGGCCAGACGGGTGTTGAGCGGGACGAAGACCGCCCCGAGCAGGCCGGCGGCGAACAGCGTCTCCAGGAAGGCGGGGTGGTTGGGGCCGAGGTACGCGATCCGGTCACCCCGGGCCACGCCCAGCTCCCGCAGGGAGTGTGCGAGGCGCAGGACGCGCTGGTGGAGCTCGCGGTAGGTCCAGGAGCGGTCCTCGTGGACGAGGGCGACCCGGTCCGGGGTCTTGCGGGCCCGGCGCGTGGGCCAAGAGCCGATGCCTTGGTTCAACACGGCGACTCCTTCGTTTTCTTCAGTTCCTTCAGTCCCTGAGCAGGCCGAGCAGGCGGGCCGCGTTCTCCTTGAGGATCTTCGGCCGGACCTCGGGCTTGATGTCGAGCTTCTCGAAGTCGGCCAGCCACCGGTCGGGGGTGATGACGGGGTAGTCGGAGCCGAAGAGGACCTTGTCCTGGAGCAGGGTGTTGGCGTACCGGACGAGCTGCGGCGGGAAGTACTTCGGGGACCAGCCGGACAGGTCGATGTACACGTGCGGTTTGTGGGTGGCCACCGCCAGGGCCTCGTCCTGCCAGGGGAAGGAGGGGTGGGCAAGGATGATTCGCAGTTCGGGGAAGTCGACGGCTACGTCGTCGACCAGCATGGGGTTGGAGTACTTCAGCCGGATGCCGCCGCCACCCGGGACGCCGGCGCCGATGCCGGTCTGGCCGGTGTGGAACAGCGCGGGCACGCCGAGTTCCTCGATGGCCTCGTACAGCGGATAGGCCATCGGGTCGTTCGGGGCGAACGCCTGGATGCTGGGGTGGAACTTGAAGCCGCGGACGCCATGTTCCTCCACGAGGCGCCGCGCCTCGCGCGCGCCCGCGCGGCCCTTGTGCGGGTCGATGCTCGCGAAGGGGATGAGCGCGTCCGCATGGGCGGCGCAGCTCTCCGCGATCTCCTCGTTGGAGATCCGCGGGTGCCCCGTGGCGTGTTCGGCGTCGACGGTGAACACCACGGCGGCCATGCGCCGTTCGCGGTAGTGGGCGGCCATCTCCTCGATGGTCGGCTGCCGGTGGCCGTGGGCCTTGAAATACTTCTCGGAGGCGCCGAACAGTTCGGGACTCAGCGCCCCGTGGCCGTCCTTGGAGACCTCGGCGTGCGTGTGCACGTCGATGGCCGTCAGCCGGTCCAGGTCAAGCGTGAGGTCACCCATCTCATGCCACCGGAGCCTGGGGCGCCGGAATGCCAAAGGTCTCCGCCTCGGCCCCTACACCGCCCGGCCAGAGGGCAGCGATCATGTCGGCGCTCCAGCCCCCGTCGGCGAAGGCGACCGCCTTCTCCTTGGGGTGCGCCCACAGTGCCAGCCGGTCGCCGCCGATGCCGATCGCCTGCCCGGTCACTCCGTCGGAGGCGTCCGAGGCCAGGAAGGTGATCAGGCCGGCGACATCCTCGACGGTGCCGAGGCCCTCGTCCTTGCGCAGCCAGTCGGGCAGGGGGCTGCCCGTGCGCTCGGCCTCCTCGATGACCGGCGCGAAGGCCGGGATGGTCTTGGTCATCTCGGTGGCGGCGACGGGGACGACAGCGTTGACGGTGATGCCGGCGCGGCCCAGCTCCATGGCCCAGGTGCGGGCCATGGAGACGACGCCCGCCTTGGCGGCGGCGTAGTTGGTCTGGCCGAAGTTGCCGCGCTGACCCGCCGGCGAGGAGATGAGGACGAGCCGGCCGCCGGTGCCCTGCTCCCGCATACGGACGGCGGCCGCGCGGGCGCAGGTGAAGGTGCCGCGCAGGTGCACGCGGACGACGTCGTCGAAGTCTTCGTCGGTCATCTTCCACAACACGCGGTCTCGCAGAATGCCGGCGTTGGTGACGAGCACGTCCAGGCGCCCGAACTCCCGCACCGCCGTGTCCACCAGTTCCTCGGCCGCCGCACTGTCGCCCACCGCCGCCACGACGCCGACCACCCTGCCTCCCGCGGCCGTGATCGTGGCGACGGCGGCGTCGACCGCGTTCTGGTCGACGTCGTTGACGACGACGGCGGCTCCGGCCGCGGCGAGGGCCTGGGCGTATCCCAGCCCGAGGCCGCGCCCGCTGCCGGTGACGACGGCGACTTTCCCGTGCAGATCCATGGAGGGTGCCTTTCGTGAGCAAGGTGGGGATGCCGAAGGCGCCGGCAACGAGCCGGGATCGACAGGAATCCTGATGAACGGCAGTCTGGGCAATCAACAGGATTCCTGTCAATGCTCTAGGGTGGTACGCGTCGCCGTCCCGGCGGCACCCGACCGGCCGTCACCATGGAGGACGAACGTGAGCACCTCGCTGCTCTACCTGGTCAAAAGGACCGAGCTGGCGGTGCGGGCCCGCCTGGAGGAGCTGCTCAAGCCCGCCGGCATCACGGCGCTGCAGTACACCGCGCTCACCGTGCTGGAGCGGCACGACGGCATTTCCGCCGCACAGCTCGCCCGCGACTCCTTCGTCACCGCCCAGTCCATGGCGGACATGGTCCGCGCGCTGGAGAGCCGCGGCCTGATCCATCGCGAACCCAACCCCGCCAACCGCCGCGAGCGCCTCATCCTGCTCGCCGACGCGGGGCGCCGACTGCTCGAGGAGTACGCCGAGCCGGCTCGCGGACTCGAAGGGCGCATGGTCGCCGACCTGACCGACGAGGAGGTCGAGCAGTTCCGGGAGGCGTTGAACCGCACGTGGCGATCACTCGCCTGACTCCGCGAATGAGCTGATGCGGCCGGCGGCCGGCGTACTCGATCACTGCACCGAGGCCTCCCGCACCTCCCGCAGGGGGTCGTGCGCGGTGTGGGGCCGGGCGGACCAGATGCGGGTCGCGCGGGTGTCGGGGGTGTAGCGAGGCCAGGACGCGCCGGGGTCGAGATCTCTGATGAACCCGACCCAGGACGCGTGGATGGCGTCGGCCAGAGGCTGGGGCGGGTCGTCCCCCAGGGCCTCGACGACGCCCGGGGCGTCCAGGAGGTCGAAGACGAACGGGAGGTCCACGCAGTGGTGTGCCAGGCCCTCATAGGCGGGAGCCGTCGCGGTCCACTCGAACTGGTAGAGCCAGGTGGGACGTTCGGCGTGGGCGCGGGCCTCGGCCAGGGCGAGGGCGGGAGCGCGGAAGAGCTCGTCCGTGAGGGCCTGGCCCACCTCGGGCCCGAGCACGTGGAACTCGTGGGCGGTGAAGCCGAGCATCAGCGGTACGTCCGCACCCGCCGCGCCGTCAATGAGCGTCTGCGGCACCGGCGCGGGGACGAGCTCGCCGTCGGCGAAGGGGGCGAGGACCACCATCGGGAGCCCGTACCGTTCCGGGCCCGGCCAGTCCAGCCGCTCCTGGAGGTCGAGGAGTTCGTCGTCCGTCAGGTCGCGCAGCGCGGCGGCGGTGGCCGGTACCCCGGCGCGGGTGGCGAAGAGCGCCGACACCACCTCGGCCAGATCCCTGCCCCGGGGGTCCATGACCGCTCCGGAGACCGAGATCGCCGCACGGAAGAGGCCCTGAGCCGAAGGCACGGCCAGCAGGGTCTGGACGGCGCCACCACCCGCCGACTGTCCGGCGATCGTGACCCGGCCCGGGTCGCCGCCGAAGGCCGCGATGTTGCCGCGGACCCACTCCAGGGCGGCGATCCAGTCCCGCACGCCCCGGTTGTCGGGAGCGTCCTCCAGGTGAAGGAAACCCTCGACGCCGAGCCGGTAGCCGACGGACACCAGGATCACGCCGTCCCGGCTGAAGGCGGACCCGTCGTACCAGGGGCTGGCGGCCGAGCCCGCCACGTATCCGCCGCCGTGGATCCACACGAGGACGGGCAAGGGTTCGGTGGGGGCGAGGTCGGGGGTGAAGACGTTGAGGTTCAGGACTCCCTCGCCGGGGATGGACGGCTCGGGGATGGTCGTGACCTCGGCGAACGGGCGGCGCTGGGCCGTCGGGCCGTACGCGGTGGCGTCCAGCGGCTCGGTCCAGGGCGCAGGGGGCACGGGGGTGGCAAAGCGGAACTCGCCGACCGGGGGGCGGGCGTACGGGATGCCGAGGAAGCGGAGGCTTCCGTCCGCGCGGCGTTCGCCTCGCACCGGTCCGTGGCCGGTGCGGACGAGGGGATCGTCGGTCATGGGATCTCCTGTCGGGGTAGGTGCTCGGGAAGGCGGCGGCCGGACGGCGGCGCCCTTGCAGGACTGGACCTGCCACGGGGCGATGACGACCACGTCCGCGCCGGCCACGCACATCGCGCGGCGCAGTTCGTACAGGCCGAGTCCGTCGGAGTTGCTGTCCTTGGCCGCCTGCATGGAGTCGTCGTTGGAGATCAGGACGCGCAGGCCGGCGAGCTCATGGCTGTATGTGCTCCGGCAGAGGGGTGGGGTGGTGGTTCGTGCCCCGGCCCTCAGCGGACCGTCTTGATGGGGATCACCGAGGCGGCGCCGAGCAGCTTGATCAACGCGGCGGCGATGTACAGGCCGTCGTAGCCGACCGCTCCGACGAGGAGGGCCGCACGGGGAACGCGCAGTGCGGCGGAGCGTCAGCTGTCGAAGCCGAGGCCGAAGCGGTCGAGGCTGCGCAGCCACACATTGCGGTGGCCCTGGTTGAGGTCGGCGCGGGCCATGGACCACTTGGTGATGCCGATGCCGAGGGACCGGACCGGCTCGGGCGGGAACGGCAGGGGCTTGCGTCGGACCATCTCCAGGTCGGTGCGCTCGGTGCGCTCGCCCGCCAGGAGGTCGAGCATCGCCTCGGCGCCGAAGCGGCTGGCGCCGACGCCGAGGCCGGTGAACCCGGCGGCGTAGGAGACCTTCCCGTGGTGACTCGTGTCGAAGAACACGCAGAAACGGGTGCTCGTGTCGATGGCTCCGCCCCAGCTATGGGTGAAGCGCACACCCTCCAACTGCGGGAACGTCGTGAAGAAGTGGCGGGCGAGAGTGGCGAAGGTCTCGGGCCGCCGGTCGTGTTCGGCGCGGACGCGGCCGCCGTAGCGGTAGACGGCGTCGTATCCGCCCCACAGGATGCGGTTGTCCGCGGAGAGCCGGACGTAGTGGAACTGGTTCGCGCTGTCCGCGAAGCCCTGGCGGCGCGTCCAGCCGACGGAGGCGAGCTGCTCCGAGGTCAGCGGCTCGGTCATCAGCGCGTAGTCGTACACGGGGACGGTGTACGGGCGGTGGCGCCGGACCAGGGAGGGGTAGGCGTTGGTGGCGAGCGCGACGCGACGCGCGGTGATCCGGCCGTAGGGGGTACGGACACCGATCACGGCCCCGTGCTCGGCGAGCGAGGTGGCCGCGGTGTGCTCGTGGATCCGCACACCCAGGGCGAGGCAGGCACGCTTGAGTCCCCAGGCGAGCCTTGCCGGATTGACCATGGCGGTGTCGTGCTGGTTCCACATGCCGCCCAGGAAGGTCGGGGAGTCGATCTCGGCCCGGACGGCCTCGCCGTCGAGCAGGACGGGCTTGCCCCCGTAGCGGGCGGCGGCCTCGGCTTCCTCCACGAGGCCGGCGAGCTGGTAGGGCTCGGTGGCCACCACGATGGAGCCGGTGCGCTCCCAGTCGCAGTCGATCCCGTAGCGGTCCACGGCGTCCTCGATGGCCTGGAGGTTCTCCCGCCCGAGCCGTTCCAGGAGGTCGATCTCCCCGGGCCAGCGCTGGAGGCCGTTGTGCAGGCCGTGGGTGAGGCTGGACTCGCAGAAGCCGCCGTTGCGGCCGGAGGCGGCGCCGCCGGTCTCGTCCGCCTCGATGAGCACCACATCGGCGGAGGGGTCGCGCTCCTTGGCGAGGAGGGCGGTCCACAGGCCGGTGTAACCGCCCCCGACGACGAGCAGGTCGCAGGTGGTGGCCCCGACGAGGGCGGGGGCGGCCTGCGGGCGGCGGGGGTCGTCGAGCCAGAACGGGCGGGGCTCGGCGTCCCTGAGCGAGGTGAGGTGGTCCATGGGGGTTCCTTCGGATCGCGGAGGCGTCCGAGCACACGGACCCTCCGAGGTGCCGCCCATGAGACCCTTCGGCACGTAACAAGGTCAATGGTGTTGACATAAGCTGGCTCCAGCGCGCCGGAGCCGGGCGGCCCCTGCTCTCCGGGCTCCCCCGGCGCCTCCCAGTTGTAGAGGATCTCCTGCTCGGTCCACCGCGCCCTGGGTTCGAAACGTGCGGCGAGCCCGCTGATCAGCGCCTCTGCGCGTGCGGCGGGCCACCGTTCGGGCAGGTGCTCGGCGTTCGGCCGAGGCCACCGGTCAGCCGCCGTCCGCCGCCGGGCGGAGCGCCGCCGCCGCGCCGAGCATCAGATCGAGTGCGAAGGGGTAACCGCTGTCGCGCATGTCGGCGGCGAGCAGCGGGAAGGTCGCCGCGATGTTCGGGTGGGTCTCGGGCGACAGCCTGCCGTACACCGCGTGCCAGACCTCCTCGTCCGACTCCCGCGCAGCCTCCGGCAGGGCGAGCGCGGCAGCGTCCTGGGCGGCGAAGGCCAGGGCCTGGTCGACGAAGGCGTGGTAGATCCGCACGGCGAGGGCGTCCGGGAAACCTCCGGAACGCAGGATGCCGAGGATCGCCTCGACGGCCCGCGTCTCGTGGGGGCGCCCTGTCGTGCGGTGGGCCGTGAGGAGCGCGGCCTGGGGGTTGGACTGGTAGGAGGCGTGGATGCGCAGCCCGATGGCCCGCAGGTCGCTCCGCCAGTCACCAGTGGCCGACCAGCCCTCCTGCGCGCGGCCGATCAGCTCGTCGGAGAGGGCGAGGAGCAGGGCGTCCGTGTTGCGGAAGTAGCGGTAAAGGGCGCTGGGATCCGCGCCGAGCGCCGCACCGAGCCTGCGCGCCGAGAGCGCCGCCGCGCCGTGCTGCGCGACCAGGCGCAGGGCTGTGTCGATGATCAGCCGTTCCGAGAGTACGGCGCCCTGCTTGGTCGGTCGGTGACGCCGACGCCCGCCTTCTGGAATCACTCGTTCGGCCATGGCCGGACCTTACGTCAACACCATTGACGTGTAAACGGCCGTCCCGCTTCCATGTCTCCACCAACCGTCGCCTCATGTACTGGAGCTCCGTATGGACAAGGCCGATCTGGTCTTCACCCGCGGCCCCGTCTTCACCGTCGATCCGGCCCGCACCCGGGCGACCTCGCTCGCCGTCGTCGGCGACCGGATCGCGGCCGTCGGCCACGACGAGGTCCGGGAGCTCATCGGCCCCCGCACCGAGGTCGTCGACCTGACGGGCAAGCTGCTGATCCCGGGGTTCCAGGACGCCCACATCCACGCCGTCTACGGCGGTACGGAGCTGGCCGAATGCGATCTGACGGGGACGGTCGGCGTCGCGGAGTACCTGACCCGGATCCGGGCCTACGCGGACGCCCACCCGGACCACGCGTGGATCACCGGCGGCGGCTGGTCGATGGAGAGCTTCGACGGAGGCCTGCCCACCCGCCAACTGCTGGACTCCGTACTCCCGGACCGGCCGGTGTTCCTCGTCAACCGGGACCACCACGGCGCCTGGGCCAACACCCGGGCGCTCGAGCTCGCCGGGATCACCGCCGAGACCCCCGATCCGGCCGACGGCCGCATCGAACGGGAGCCGGACGGCGGTCCCAGTGGAGTGCTCCAGGAGGGCGCCACCGCACTGGTCTCACGGCTTGTGCCCGCGGGCACCCCCGCCGACCGGCTGGTCGGCCTCCTGCGAGCCCAGGAACTCCTGCACTCGCTCGGCATCACCGGCTGGCAGGACGCGCTGCTCGGCGTCTTCGGCGGCAAGCCCGATCCCTCGGACGCCTACGTGAGCGCCGCCCGGGACGGATCGCTCACCGCCCGGGTGACCGGCGCGCTCTGGTGGGACCGGGACCGCGGCGCCGAGCAGATCGAGGAACTGGTCGCGCTGCGGGAGAAGCTGAGCCACGGCCGCTTCCGGGCCGGCTCCGTGAAGATCATGCAGGACGGGATCGCCGAGAACTTCACGGCCGCCATGACCGCCCCGTACCTGGACGGCTGCGGCTGCGCGACGGCCAACACCGGCCTCAGCTTCGTCGAGCCGATGGCGCTGCGCGGGTACGCCGCCGAACTGGACGCCCTCGGATTCCAGATCCACTTCCACGCCCTGGGCGACCGGGCCGTCCGCGAGGCCCTCGACGCACTCGAAGCCGCCGTCGCCGCCAACGGCCCGCGCGGCAACCGCCACCACCTCGCCCACCTCCAGGTCGTGCACCCCGACGACCTCCCCCGCTTCGCCCGGCTCGGCGCCATCGCCAACATCCAGCCGCTCTGGGCCGCGCACGAACCGCAGATGGACGAGTTGACCATCCCCTTCCTCGGCCCCGAACGTGCCGCCTGGCAGTACCCCTTCGGCGATCTGCTGCGGGCCGGCGCCACCCTGGCCGCCGGGAGCGACTGGCCCGTCAGCAGCCCCGACCCTCTTGAGGGCATCCACGTCGCCGTCAACCGCAAGGATCCCGAGGCCACCGCCGACAACCGGGTCTTCCTGCCCGAACAGCGCCTCGACCTCGCGACCGCGCTGGCCGCCTACACGGCCGGCTCCGCCCATGTGAACGGCCTCGACGATGCGGGCAGCCTGCGCCCAGGCCACCTCGCCGACCTGGTCGTACTGGACCGCGACATCTTCGCGGCGCCCCCGGAGGAGATAGCCGAGGCCCGGGTGGAGCGGACCTACGTCGGCGGCAGGCTCGTCCACTCCGTCTGAAGGTGCGGCACCGCCTGAGGGCGCCGCACCGAGGATGCCCGTACGTCGAGCCGGGTCGGCACGAGCACCCCGGCCGACTCCCGGCGCCCGTCCTCCAGGACCGCCACGAGGAGTTCGATGCCGGCCACCGCGACCGCCTCGGGCCGCAAGCTCAGCGTCGTCACCGGCGGCTCGGTGTGCTCCGCCGTCACGTCCTCGCTGACACAGACGAGCAGCAGATCGCCTGGGACCTCGTAGCCCTGGCGGCGCGCCGCCGCCAGGACGAGGGGCGGGCTCGCTTCGGCCACGACGAAGAGGGCGTCGGGGCACACGCGGTCCGGCCCCTCGCCGTCACCCGCCAGGGCGGTCTCGACCGCCCTTACGACCGGACCGTTGCCCGGGTCCCCGGCGTGTACGACCCGCTCCGCCACGCCGTGCGCGGCGCACCAGTCGCGGTAGGCGGCGAGCACCCCCGTATGGAACCGGGTCGCGCTGTCGGGCAGCACCAGCGCAGGCCGCCGGGCCCCTTGTTCCAGAAGGTGGTCCATGGTCCCGCACACGGCCGTGACGGCCTCGACGTCCACCCAGTACGCACCCGGCCGCCCCTCGACGGAGCGGTCGCTGAACACCGGGATCCGGGCGGCGAGCAGGTCGTCGACGACCGGGTCGTCGGTGACGGGGTCGGCCACGACCACCGCGTCCAGCGGCAGGCCGGCCCACTCGCTCTGCAGGGAGCCGGCGGGCAGCAGCACCACGGCGTATCCGCGCTTCAGCGCGGTCGCGGCGGTGGCTCCGGTCAGCCTGGCGAAGTACGGAGATTCCAGGAAGGACCAAGGGGTGTCGGCAAGCTCCCCGACCATGTATCCGATCAGCCGGGCCCGCCCCGTGCGCAACTGGCGCGCGGTGGCGTTGGGCCGGTAGCCCATCGCGCGTGCGGCATCGCGCGCCTTCTGCCGTACCTCGGGAGAGAGCCGTCCGGTGCCGTTGAGCGCCGCCGAGACGGTCGTCTTGGACAGTCCGGCCTCGCGGGCCACGTCGACGAGCCGGACGCGTCGAGCAGGCTGCGAGGCAGCCCCGTCATGCCCTGAAAGATCGGTCATGGGGTTGATGCTGCCACCCTCCCGACCTGCGCCAAACCGTTCCCGCAAGCCCTTGTGCGGGAACGTTCCCGCATTAATACTCGCTCCATCCCCCAGCGCCCGTCACTACACCCGTAAAGGGGTGGGTCTGCATGCGCACGCCCAGGACCATCACGCTCCTCGCCTGTACGGCCGCACTCGCGGCCGCCAGCGCCTGTTCCGGCGCCTCGACCAACCAGTCCGCCGACGCCGGCGGCTACCAGGTCACCGCCACCTCGCCGCCCGCACAGGGCTCACTGGACTCCTTCACCTGGTCCCTGTACGCCGAGCCCTACACGCTCGACTACGCCCTCGCGTACGACTACCCGCCGAACACCGTGCTCGCGAACGTCTGCGAGCAGCTCCTGCGGGTCTCGCCCGACATGAAGATCGAACCCGGTCTCGCGGTCAAGTACGCCCAGCCCGATCCACGGACGCTCGTCTACACGCTGCGGCCCGACGTGAAGTTCCACGACGGGACGACGATGAAGGCCGAGGACGTGGTCGCCTCCCTGAGCCGCCACATGGACCCGGAGACCGGATCGCCCTGGGGTTCGGTGTTCAAGAACGTCACCGCCATCGAGAAGACCGGCCCCCTGGAGGTGACGCTCCGGCTCTCCCGGCCGGACGTCCTCCTGCACGAGCTCATGGCCGCCTCCCCCGGCACCATCGAGAGCGCGGCGACCCTGGCCAAGGCCGGCAAGGACTACGGCACCCCCAACGGCACGGTCAACTGCACCGGCCCGTTCGCCCTCGACCGGTGGACACAGGGCGCGAGCATCACCCTCAAGAAGAACCCCGACTACTGGGACCGGTCGCTGACCCCCAAGTCCGACCGGGTGAAGTTCATCTTCATCGAGGACCCCGCCGCCCGGTCCAACGCCTTCCTCTCGGGCACGGCCGACGGCGGGTACATGGTGCCCTCCGCCTCGCTCGCCCAACTGCGCGCCGGCGGCAAGGGGAGCGTGCTGTTCGGTCCCAACACCGCCGCGGCCGACCTGGCCGTCCTCAACTTCCAGGGCACGCTCGGCGACCTCAAGGTCCGCCAGGCCCTGTCCCTGGCCCTCGACCGGAAGAACATCGTCAAGGCCGCCGCCGGCGGCATCGGCACACCGGCCAAGGCCCCCGCCGCACGCGGTGCCTGGGCGCTGTCCCCGGAGAAGACCGCCGCGCTCTACGACACGCTGCCCGAGCCCGCGTACGACGTCGAAGCGGCGAAGAAGCTCGTCCAGGAGGCGGGGGCGACCGGCCGCACGATCACCCTGGCCACCAGCACGCTCGCGCCCGAGATCAGCGTCGTCGCCAACGCCGTCCAGGCCGCCGGGCGCCAGATCGGCCTCGACGTCCGGCTCAAGGTCATCCCCCCGGAGGCGTACAGCAGCATCTTCGTCGACCCGAACGCGCGCGCCGGCCTCGACCTGGTCATCACCAACGGATACGACAACACCCCCGACCCGCTGGAGTTCTACCAGTACCTGCGCACCGGCGACTTCGGGAACTACGGCAACTGGACGAACACCGAGTACGACGCCGTCTTCGACAGGGCCAACGCGGAGCCCGACCCCGCCGCGCGCGCGGAGCGGACCGCCGAGCTGCAGCGGATCGCGATGCGCGAACTGCCGATCATCCCCGTGTACGAGGCGCCCTACTCGGTCTTCCTCGGCAACCGGGTGACCGGCGCACCGACCGGAATCGTGCAGCTGTACTACCCGTGGGCCGCGAAGATCGGGGCCCCGAAGAAATGACCCGCTACCTCGTCGGACGGCTCCTCGGCCTGGTGACGGTGCTGTTCGTGACCTCTCTCGTGGTCTTCGGCTCCCTTCACCTGGCCCCCGGCGACCCGGTGTCGTTCCTGCTCCACGGCCGCCCCGCGACCCCCGAGGCCGTGGCGGCCCTGCGCTCCGAGTACCACCTGGACGATCCGCTGCCCGTGCAGTACGCGAAGTGGCTCGGCGGTGTCCTGCAGGGTGACTTCGGGCGCTCCGGGCAGTACCACCAGGACGTCACCGAGCTCATCGGCTCCCGGCTGCCCGGCACCGCCGTGCTCGTCGGGTACGCGGCCCTGCTGGTCGCCGTCCTCGGCGTGGCGGCCGGCATCCTCGCCGCGCTGCGCCCGGGTCCGCTGGACCGCGCGGTGCTCCTCGGCACCGGCGTGGCCACGGCGACCCCCTCGTTCGTCACGGCCATCGCGCTCGTGTCGCTCTTCTCCGTCTCGCTGGGCTGGTTCCCGGGACCGGGCGGCACCCCCGTGGGCTTCTCGGACCGGCTGTACCACCTGACGCTGCCGGCCTTCGCCCTGGCGCTGACCTTCGCGGGTCTGCTCGCCCGGGTGACCCGCTCGGCAATGCTCGACGAACTCGGCCGCGAGCACGTCGAGGTGGCGCACGCCCGCGGTGTGGCAGCGCGGACCGTGGTCCGCAAGCACGTCCTGCGCAATGCGCTGGGTCCGGTCGTCACCGTCGGCGGCACGATGCTCGCCGGACTGCTCATCAGCACCTCGATCGTGGAGACCGCCTTCGACGTGCCCGGGCTCGGCTCCCTGCTCGTGCAGTCGGTGTCCGCCAAGGACTTCGCCGTCGTCCAGGCGATCACGCTGCTCAGCGTGACGGCCTTCGTCCTGGTGAACCTCGCCGTCGACCTGCTCGCTCCCCTCATCGACCCCCGGCTGTCCCTCCGGGGGGAAGGCTCCCCATGACCCTCACCACCCATCCCGCCGACTCACCGGCCGGCGTGGCGCCCACGCCGCTGCGCCGCCGGCCCGGCCTGCGCTCCCTGCGCCGGCTGGGCCAGGGCCCGATGTTCACGGCCTCGGTCGCAGTGCTCGCCGTACTCATCCTGGTCGCCGTACTCGCCCCCCTCCTCTCCCCGTACGACCCCGAGGTCCTCGACCTCTCCTCGCCCCTGGCCGGAACCACCGGCGAGCACCTGCTCGGCACCGACCAGTCCGGGCGGGACATCCTGTCCCGGCTGCTCCACGGCGCCCGCACCGGTCTGCTCGGGCCGATGCTCGTCGTCGGGGTCTCCACCCTCCTCGGCACCCTGCTCGGCGTCGCGGCGGCCTGGCGCGGCGGCTGGGCGGACTCGGTCCTGTCCCGCTCGATGGACATGGCCTTCGCGATCCCCGGCCTGCTGCTCGCGATCCTGCTCGTGTCCGTCGTCGGCTCCGGCATGACCGCGCCGGTGATCGCCATGTCGGTGGCCTACACGCCGTACGTGGGACGGCTGGTGCGCGGGATCGCGCGCCAGGAGAAGGCCCGCCCGTACATCGAGTCGTACCGGGTGCAGGGTTTCTCCGGCTGGAACGTGTGCCTGCGCCACCTGCTGCCGAACATCGCCCCGACCCTCTTCGCCCAGTCCGCGATGAACTTCGGGTACGCGCTGATGGACCTGGCCGCGCTCTCCTACCTCGGCTTCGGTGTGCAACCGCCGACCGCCGACTGGGGAGCCATGATCAACGAAGGCCAGTCGGCCGTCCAGCAAGGGGCGATGCTGCCCGCCCTGGCTCCCTCGGCGTGCATCGTGCTCGCCGTGGTGGCGTTCGGCATCGTCGGCGAGGGGCTCGCCGACCGGATCGCGAGGCGAGAACGGTGAACGCCATGACCGAGGAGAAGGCACCGGCCGTCGGCCCGCCCGTCCTGGAGATCGACGGGCTCGGCATCCGCCTGCCGGACGACAAGGCGGCCCGGCCGATCCTGGACGGGGTCAGCCTGCGGGTGCTGCCGGGAGAAACGGTCGGCCTGGTCGGCGAGTCCGGCTCCGGCAAGTCGGTGGCCTGCCGCAGCGCGCTCGGACTGCTGCCCGCCGGCGCCCGGACCAGCGGACAGGTCCGGGTCGCGGGCCGGGACGTACTCACCATGAACCGCGCCGAGCGGACCGAACTGCGGGCCAGGCAGGTCGCGATGGTCTTCCAGGACCCACGGGCCTCCGTCAACCCCCTGCGCCGGGTCGGCGACTTCCTCACCGAGGGACTCCGCGCCGCGGGAACCCCCGCCGCCCAGGCCACCGCCCGGGCCGAGGAACTCCTCGACGCGGTCGGCATCCGCGACCCCCGGGGCGCACTGCGCCGCCGTCCGCACGAGTTCTCCGGCGGCATGCTCCAGCGGGTGGTCATCGCCGCGGCGCTCGCGTCCGAACCCGCCCTGCTCGTGGCCGACGAACCGACCACGGCCCTGGACGTCACGACCCAGGCGGAGATCATCGCGATCCTCACCCGGCTGCGGGCCGAGCGGGGCACGGGCCTGCTCTTCGTCACCCACGACCTGGAACTGGCCTCCGCCATCTGCGACCGCGTGTACGTGATGTACGCGGGCCGGATCGTCGAGACGCGGGGCACCAACGAGCTGTTCGAACGGCCGCGCCATCCGTACACGGCGGGCCTGCTCGCCTCCACCCCGCGCATCGAAAGGGGCTCACCGGCCCCCCGGCCGATCCCCGGCCGCCCCGTCTCGCTCTCCGAGGAGCCGCCCGGCTGCGCCTTCGCCGCGCGCTGCGCCCACGCGCTGCCGCGCTGCTCCGGGGAAACACCCGCACTTGCGCGGTACGGCGACGGGCTCGCCGCATGCCACCGCGCCGACGAAGGGATCACGCTGTGACCGTCGGAACCGTCGCGACGCAAGGACTCGTCGTCGAGGGGCTGTGCAAGCGGTACGGGAACCACGCAGCCGTCGACGACGTGTCGTTCACCCTGGCACCGGGAACCTCCCTCGCCCTCGTCGGGGAGTCCGGCAGCGGCAAGACCACGACGGTCCGCATGCTCGTCGGGCTGGAGCGCCCGGACGCCGGCACCGTACGCCTGGGCGGCCGGGACCGTTCGGCGCGGGTCCGCACCCGAGCCGAACGCCTCTCCCGGGCCCGGGAGATCCAGATGGTCTTCCAGGACCCGTACCTGTCGCTGGACCCGCGGGTCACGGCGGCCGGATGCGTGGACGAGGTCCTACGGCTCCACACCCAGCTGGACACCACCGCGCGCGGGGCCCGGGTCGCCGAGCTCCTGGAGCAGGTCGGCCTCGGCGAGCGCGAGGGTTCGGCACTGCCTCGGCGCCTCTCCGGCGGGCAGCGCCAGCGCGTGGCCATCGCGCGCGCCCTCGCGGTGGAGCCCAGCGTCCTCGTCCTCGACGAGGCGGTCGCGGCGCTCGACGTCTCCATCCAGGCGCAGATCCTCGAACTGCTCTCCACGATCCGCCGCGAGGCGGGCATCGGCTATCTCTTCGTCACCCACGATCTGGCAGTGGTCCGGCACATCGCGGACGAGGTGCTGGTGCTCAAGTCGGGAAGGGTCGTGGAATCGGGCCCGACCGGCGACGTACTGGACGCACCACAACACCCGTACACGCGCCTGCTGCTCGACTCCGTACCCCGGCGCGGCTGGGATCCGGGCGCCGCGATCTCGGGGCGCCGGGCGCTCGGCTGACCGGCACCCGTGCGGCCGACACCCCTGGAAGACTGGTGAAAATATTGGGTTCCGGCCCCGCCGCGTCAGTGGCGGGGCCAGACGCGTTGCTGTGGTTCAAGGCTGGGAGACGGCCGAGCCTGATGTGTGGGCGACGTGCCGGGAGTTGGTTCCGGCCGGCCGGGCCCGGGGCCAAGGACCTCACCGGGGCTTCCTCGACCCGTCCAAGGCACTCTGCCTGACTGGGCCCGCTGCTCCCATGCCACACACCAGGCCGACAGGCAGCAGAGCCCGGGCGGCAGTGGCGGGCCGGAGACCGGTATCGGCCACGCGGCCGGCGCGTGACCGACCCGACGCAGCGCCCGTCTCACGACCCGGCCCGCTCCTGTCCCGGGCCCGTGCGCGCCTGCTCCCGTACAGCCCGCGGCGACAGACCGAACTCCGCCCGGAACACCCGGCTGAAGTGGCTCGCCTCGCCCAGCCCCCTGCGGGCCGCGAGGACGTACGCGGGCAGGTGGGCGAGCGCCGGATCCACCAGGTCCCGGCGGATCCGCTCCAGCCGACGGCGCCGCACGTGATCGCTCACCGTCGCCCCCGACTCCCGGAACAGCGCGTGCAGATGGCGTACGGAGATGTGGTGCGCCGCCGCGATCGACCCCGGCGACAGGTCCTCAGCCAGCCGGTCGTCGATGTGGGCGAGGACCCGGTCCAGGGCCCCCGCCATCACTCCGCCGGACGCCGACCCCGAGCCGCCCGTCTCGCGCAGCAGCGTCCGCAGGATCGCCGACACGTGCTCGCCCATGTCCCGGCGCGCCAGCGGGCCGAACCCGTGCGCCCCCTCGGCCAGCTCGCCGACCACCGCCGCGAGCACCCGCCCGCTCGGCGAGCGCGGCAGCTCGGCGTTGGCGGTCACCGCGCCGGCCGCGGTCGCGACCTGCCCGGCCGTCCCCGCGTCCAGGGACAGCACGAAGTACCGGTGGCCGGAGCCGAGTTCCAGCCGGAACGGACGCGCGCCCGTGTAAAGGACGAAGTCCCCCGGCGCGAGCGCCGCCCGCCTCCCGTCCTGCTCCAGCTCACCGCACCCCGACACCAGTAGGCCGAGGAGATGGCCGGGCAGGGGTGCCTCGGGGGAAGGCCGGGGCATCACCCGGATCGCCTGCTCCCCGCTGATGTCGCAGCCGCTCAGCGCGCCGAACCGGCTCGGCCGCATCTCTGCGGCGTACCCCTCGTCGCCCGTACGCGCCCGGACCAGCACCGTGTCCGAGGCCCCCGACGGATCCGCCGAGGCGGTGTCGAGATAGCCGAACACCAGGTTGCCGTCGTCGCGTCGCTCCACCGGCATGTCGTACTCCTCCCACGCCGCCCGCACCGGACGCATCCTTCGCGCCGTCCGGTCCGCGCACTGCGGGCACAGAACTCTGCGCTGCCGGACCAGTGCCCACCACGGGATTACCAGATGCTCGCAGAGTCCCCGCTGCACCCGGAAGCACACAGGCGGTAACAGATGGATGTACTTCTGGCCATCGTTGGCCAGTTCGGCCTCTACGGCCTGCTCACGGTCGGCATCGCGGTGATCTTCGCGGCGACCCGGGTCGTCAACCTCGCCCAGGGAGACCTGGCCATGGTCGGCGCCTACGTCGCCGCGACCGCGACCACCGCCCCCTTCGGCGTCCGCACCCTGCTCGCCCTCGCCGTCGGCGCGCCGCTGCTCCTGATCATCGAGCGGCTGCTGCTGCGCCGCCCCGGCTCCGACGGCCTGGCCGCGATGCTGGTCACCTGGGGCCTGGGCATGGCCCTGCGACAGGGCGCGGAACTCCTCTACACCGGGACCTCCCGCACCGTCACCGTCCCCGTGGACGGCACGCTCGACGTCCTCGGCACCCCCTACCCGGCCTACCGGCTGGTCTGCGCGCTCACCGCGATCGCCGTCATCGGCCTCGTCCTGCTCGCCGCCCACCGCACCGACTGGGGCCTGCGGCTGCGCGCTGTCGCCGACAATCCGGCCATGGCGGCGTTGCTCGGCACCGACCCCCGCCGGATGCGCGCCATCGCCTTCACGATCGGCGGCCTGCTCGCGGTCCTCGCCGGCGCCCTCTACAGCCCCGTGCTCGCCGTCAACCCCAGCATGGGGTTCGGCCTGCTGGTCCCCGTCTTCTTCGGCCTGCTGCTCAGCCGCCCCGGCGCCCTCGCCACTGCCGCCGGCGCCGCGCTGCTGATCTCCGCGCTGTCGGTCCTGCTGCGTACGTGGCTGTCCGACACCCTCGCCGAAGCCCTTTTCTACGCCGTCGTCGTCGCGATCGCCGCACTGCGCTCGCGCCCCTGGATCGGAAGGTTCTCCGCATGGTTCCGTCGTACCCCCGCGCCCGCGATCGCCGCGTGACACCCGTGGCCCGCACCGCCGCCATCGCTCTGGCCGGCGCCCTCGCCCTCACCCTCACCGGCTGTCAGGGCGCGGCCCTCTCCGCCGACGACGGCCCGGCCGCCGCCGGCGGCCCGGTGAAGATCGGCGTGGTCGTCCCGCTCACCGGGCCCGTCTCCCAGGTCGGCACCGCCCTGCGCAACGGCCTCGAACTGGCCGTCAAGAAGGTCAACGCCGACGGCGGCGTGCACGGCCGACCCGTGGAGTACGTCGTGGTGGACGACGCCGGAGACCCGGCCAACTCCACCCAGCTCGCCCGCCGCCTGGTCCGCCAGGACAAGGTGACGATGCTGTTCGGCACCATCACCGGCGACACCGCCGAAGCGGTCGGCAGGGTCGCCGACGAGGCCCACGTGCCCTTCGGCACCGCCATCCTCGGCGACACCGAGCACTGCTTCGCCTACCAGTGGGGCTTCGGCGAGTCCACCCGGCAGATGCTGACCCCGACCGTCCCCGGGCTGGTCGAGAAGTACGGCAAGAAGGTCGCCCTCGTCGGCTCCGACTACAACTACCCGCGCTTCTACGCCGGCGTCGCCAGGGAGCTGGTGAAGAAGGCGGGCGGCACGGTGGTCGCCGAGGAGTACAGCCCCCTCGGCCAGACCGACTGGCAGCCGGTCATCGCCCGACTCACGTCGCCCAAGCCGGACACGGTCCTCTCCATGGTCGTCGGCGCGGACGCGGTCACCTTCAGCAAGCAGGCGGAGCAGTTCGGCCTCCTCACCCCGGAGCTCGGCTTCGAGGGCGCCCCCCTCGACGCCGACTTCCAGCCGGCGCTCGGCGCGCTCGTGGCGGGCCGCACCCACACCGTCCGCTGGAGCGACCAGGTGGACGACGCCGAGAACCGCGACTTCGTCAAGGACTACCGGGCCGCCCACCAGTGGAAGGCCCCGATCCCCGAGGTCGCCGGAAACGCCTACTTCGGCGTCACGTTCTTCCTGGCCGCCGCGGAGAAGGCCGGTTCCAGCGACCCCCAGGCCGTCAACAAGGCGATCGGCGGACTGTCCCTGGACAGCCCGCTGGGCAAGGGGACGCGCTTCGAGCCTTCCAACCACGTCTTCCAGGCCGACATGAGGGAGGTCACCATCGGCCGCGACGGCGCCTACACCGTCACCCGCACCCACCCGATGGTCGCCGACACGACCCCGAAGGAGGGCTGCGCGTGACCGCCCCCGCTCCACCCGCGCCCCCGCCCACCGGCAGGCTGCGCCGTACGCTGCGCATCGCGCTGCCCGCAGTCGCGGGCGTGGCCCTGATCGCCGCCCCCTTCGGCCTCGACGCCTTCGCCGTCGCCACCCTCACCCTGGGCCTCTGCTACGGCCTGTTCGCCTACGGCCTCGACCTGAGCTGGGGCAGGGCCGGACTGCTGAGCGTCGGACACGCCGCGTTCTTCGGCCTCGGTGCGTACGCCGTCGCCCTCGGCCAGGAACACGACCTGCCCTGGACGCTGACGGTCGCCGCGGCCGTCGTCGTCGCCGTGGCGATCGCCCTGCCCGTCGTCCGCATCGGCCTGGCCGCCCCGGTCCCCGACGCGCCGCTGATCCTCCTGACCATCGGCGTAGGACTGCTCCTCCAGCGCGCCGCCACCACCCTTACCCCCGTCACCGGCGGCACCAACGGCTTGTCCGTCTCCGGGCCGGACGTGGTGACCTCCTACTACGTCACCCTCGGCGCCGTCGCGGCCGTGGTGGCGGTCTGCGGAGTGCTGGTCGTGCGCGGCCGCTTCGGCGCCCGCCTCGTCGCCGCCGCCCGCAACCCCGACCGGGCCGCCCAGAGCGGCATCGACGGCACCCGGGTGCGGGCCACCGCCTTCGCCGTGAGCGCGGCCGTCGCCGCCCTCGCCGGAGCGCTGTACGCACCCGTCGCCGGGCTCGTGTCACCGCAGGTGTTCGGTCTCGGTCTCTCGACGTCCGTGCTGATCTGGCTGGCCCTCGGCGGGCGCGAGTCCACCGTGGGGCCGTTCGTCGGCGCCGTCGCCGTCACCGTGGGCCAGCAGTTCCTCGGCTCCACCTGGCAGGGCTGGTACGTGCTCGCCCTCGCCGCCCTGTTCCTGCTGGTCGTCCAGGTGGCACCGGCGGGGCTCACCGCCGCCCCGCGCCGCTTGCTCGCCGGCCCCGGCCCCGATGTACGCCTGCCGGCCGTGGCCCGCCGCGCCCCGCGCCGTACGGCCCAGGAGGGCCGCCGGGGAGAGGACGGCTCCGTCCCGCTCGCCGTCACCGGCGTCCGGAAGTCCTTCGGCCCCGTCGAGGTGCTCGCCGGCGTGGACCTCACCGTCGAGGCGGGCCGCTGCGTCTGCCTGATCGGACCCAACGGCGCGGGGAAAAGCACCTTCCTGAACGTCGTCGCCGGACAACTCGCCCCGGACGCCGGCACCCTGCGCCTCTTCGGTACCGACGCGACCGGCCTGCCGGTCCACCGCCGGGTCGGGCTCGGCGTCGGCCGGATGTTCCAGATCCCCAGCGTGATCGCCGAACTCTCCCCGGCCGACAACCTCCGCCTCGCCCGCGTCGAGGCGTCCGAACCCGTCGATCCACCCGCCGAGTTCCGCGACCTCGTCGACGACGAACTCCGGCCGGCCGGCACCCTCCCGCTCGCCGACCGCCGCCGCCTGGAGCTGGCCATGGTGCTCGCCGCAGCCCCCCGACTGCTGCTCCTCGACGAACCGGCCGCCGGACTCGGCCCCGACGACGCCCGCCGCCTCACCCGCGAACTCCGCGAGGTCAACCGGCGCACCGGCTGCGCCCTGCTCGTGGTCGAGCACGACATGGACATCGTGCGGGAACTCGCCGACGAGGTCGTGGTCCTGGCCGAGGGCCGGGTCCTCGCCCGCGGTCCGCTCGACGCGGTGGCCGCCGACCCGGCCGTCCGCGCCGCCTATCTGGGAGTGCGCTGATGCTCGAACTGACGGGCCTCGCCGGCGGATACGGTCAGGCCGCCGTCGTCCGGCCGACCGACCTGACCGTGCGCGGCGGTGAGATCACCGCCCTCATCGGCCGCAACGGCGCCGGCAAGACGACTCTGCTGCGGACCGTGTTCGGCCTCGCCGACCGGCACGCCGGCGCCGTCGCCCTCGACGGCCGGACCCTGCCCCCGGGCCGTCCCGAACTCCTGGCCCGGGCCGGCGCCACGCTGATGCCCGAGGACCGGGGCGTGTTCCCCGCGCTCTCGGTCGCCGAGAACCTCCGCCTCGCCCGCCGCCGCGAGGTCGCCCCGGCCGTCGACCCGTACACCGTCTTCCCGCTGCTCACGGACCGCGCCCGGCAGCCGGCCGGGACGCTCTCCGGCGGGCAGAAGCAGCAACTGGGCATCGCACGGGCGATGCTGGCCGGCCGGACCCTGATCGCGGTCGACGAACTGACCCAGGGCCTCCAGCCCTCCGTGGTCGCCGACGTTCTGGAGGCCCTCGGCGCGATCGCCGCCGCCGGGGTGGCCGTCCTCCTCGTCGACCAGCACGCGGGCGCACTCCTCGACCACAGTCGCCGCGTCGTGGTGATGGAGGCCGGAAGTGTCGTCCTCGACGCGCCGAACGAGCCGGGCCTACGCGACCGTCTCGACGACATCCTCGCGGTCCGCTGACCGCCCCCACTCCCTTGGAGCCGTTCACCATGGATCCGTTCGCCTCAGCCACCGACCTCGCGGCGGCGATCCGCCGGCGCGACCTCAGCCCCGTCGAGGTCGCCGAGACCTACCTCCGGCGGATCGCGGAGCACGACGGCGAGCTCGCCGCCTTCACCTGGCTCGACGAGGACGCCGTCCTCGCCGCCGCCCGCCGCGCCGAACAGGCCGTCGTCGACGGCGGCCCCCTCGCGCCCTTCCACGGAGTGCCCGTCCCCGTCAAGGAGCTGACCCAGGTCGAGGGCCAGCCCGCGACCTACGGCTCGTACGGGGTCGACGATCGCCCCCGTACCCTCACCGAGCCGGTGATCAGCCGGCTGCTGGACGCCGGGTTCCTCCTCATGGGCCGCACCAACTCGCCCGAGATGGGCCTCCTGTCGACCACCGACAACAGCCGCTTCGGCAGCACCCGCAACCCCTGGAGCCACGAGCACTCCTCTGGCGGCTCCAGCGGTGGCGCCGCCGCAGCCGTCGCCGCGGGCCTCGCACCCGTCGCCCACGCCAACGACGGCGGCGGCTCGATCCGTATGCCGTCCTCCTCCTGCGGCCTGGTCGGCCTCAAGCCCAGCCGCGGCCGCGTCCCGCAGCAGGTGCCGGGCTGGGAACACGCCACCGTCGAGGGAGCCATCACCCGTACCACCCGGGACGCCGCCGCGCTGCTCGACGCGATGTCCGTACCCGACCGGCTCGCCATGTACCAGGCACCCGCGCCCGAGCGGCCCTACCTCGACGAGGTCGGCCGCGACGGCGGACGCCTCCGGATCGGCCTCCTCACCGAGGCGCCCACCGGCCTCCCCGTGGACCCGAGTTGCGTCGAGGCGGTCGAGCACACCGCCCGGCTGCTCGTCTCCCTCGGCCACCACGTCGCCCCCGCCGCGCCGCGCTTCTTCAGCGAGGAGGCGATCGTCGGCTACGCGCAGACCGTCCTGGACGCCGCGCTCTGGGCCGCCCCGTACCAGCAGCCGGAACTCGCCGAACCGCACCTGCGGTTCCGGATGGACCGGGCCGCCGGCCGACACTCGGGCGAGTACACCCGCGCCGCGAACCTGCTCGCCGAGGAGGCCCGCGCGGTCCGCGCACAGTGGGGCCAGGAGTTCGACCTGCTGCTCACCCCCACCATGGCGTGCCTGCCGCCGCCGGTGGACGCCCTGCTCAAGGAGGCCAACGCGGACCCCGGCGGCCCGCGCACCACCGAGACGCAGATGATCTCCTTCACCTCGATCTGCAACATCACCGGGCAGCCCGCCGTCAGCCTGCCCACCTTCACCTCGGCCGAGGGCCTCCCTGTCGGCAGCCAGCTGATCGCCGGGCCGTGGGACGAGGCCGTCCTCCTCCGGGTCGCCGCCGAACTGGAGGAACTGGACCGCTGGCAGCTCCGCCGCCCCGCGCGCTACCAGGGCTGATCTCCGAGCCCTCCGCGCGAGGCCCCTCACCTCGTAGGCGGTGACACCGCGCCACCGCCGCTCCCGGTTCCCCTCCCCAGGGAACCGGCCCCCCTTGGAAGGAGCCGTACATGGCACGCACCGCACCGGCCCGTATGCTGCGCCGGATCGTCGCCGAACACGCCACCACCGCCGAGATCGCCGCCGCCGGTCAGGCCGAGACCGGGGCGCCCTCCCGCCGCACCGTCCTCGGCGGGCTCGCCGCCGGCCTGGGCCTGGCCGCCACCACGGGCGTGGCCGCGGCCTCCAGCGCCCACGCCTCCACCACCTCCACCGCCCCGCCAGTGGTCGCGATCATCGGCGCCGGCATCGCCGGGCTCTCCGCCGCCCTCCAACTGGCCGACCACGGCATCGCCTGCGCCGTCTACGAGGCCGACACCCGGGTCGGCGGCCGGATGTACTCCAACCCGGCCGGCTCCTACTGGGCCGACGGGCAGAGTTCCGAGTGGGGCGGCGAGATGATCGACACCCCGCACGTCGTGATGCAGTCGCTCGCCTCCCGCTTCGGCCTGCCCCTCGACGACCTGCGCGCCGCCGAGCCCGCCGGCTCCACCGAGGTCTACCGCTTCGACGGCGCGTACTACACCTACGCCCAGGCGAGCGCCGACTTCAAGAAGCTGAAGCCGGTCCTCCAGCAGGACGAGGCCACCTTCAACTGGCCCGTCGCCTGGAACTCGGTCAACGGCCCCGGTGCGGTGACCCTGTCGAACATGACCATTCACGAGTGGATCGCCACCCGTGTCCCGGGCGGGCACAGCTCGCCGTTCGGGCAACTCCTCGACGTCGCCTACACCACCGAGTTCGGCGTGGACACCAGCGCCTCCTCGGCGCTCGGCATCGTCGGGCTCCTCGCCTACCAGCCCACCCCCACCGGCTTCGCGCTGTTCGGGGAGAGCGACACCCGCTACCGCGTCCGCGGTGGCAACCAGCGCATCCCGCAGGCCATCGCCGCGGCCCTGCCCCCGGGGACGGTACGCCACGGCTGGCGGCTCAAGAAGGTAGCGGCCGCGGCGGGCGGCCGCCAGTCGCTCACCTTCACCGTCGACGGCTGCCCGCAGACGGTGCTCGCCGATCACACGGTGCTCGCCCTGCCGGTCGGCGTGCTCCAGCAGCTGAACCTGTCCGCCGCCGGCTTCGACAGTCGTAAGCTGGGCGGCATCGCCGCGATGACGATGGGCCAGAACTGCAAGCTGTCGATGCAGTTCAACACCCGTCACTGGAACGCCTCCGGCCCGTGGGGGCTCGCAACCGGAAGCACGATGAGCGACACCGGCTACCAGACGTCCTGGGACTCCAGCAGGGCCCAGTCCGGCGTGAAGGGCATCCTCACGGTCTACACCGGCGGCAGCCACGCGGCGGACTTCACCCCGTCCGCACCGTTCCGCACGGCGGCCGACCCGCAGATCGCCGCCTACGCGCAGGCGGCGCTCGCCCAGCTCGAACCGGTCTTTCCGGGTCTGACCGCCCGCTGGACCGGCAAGGCCACACTCGCCGCCTGGCCGCTCAACTCGAACGCGGGCGGCTCGTACTCCGCATGGCCCCCCGGGTACGCCCACCAGTACGCGGGCTACGAGGGCGTCCGACAGGGCAACACCCACTTCGCGGGCGAACACACCTCCGAGGTGGCCCAGGGCTACATGGAGGGCGGCGCCGAGTCCGGCCGGCGGGCGGCCGACGAGATCCTCACCGACCTCGGCGTCCTGTAGGCGAGTTGACCCCAGGGGGACGGCGCGGGACCACTACCCCGGTCCGGCGCCGTCACCCGCGCCCGTCAGCCCGTCAGCCCGTGTGGAGCTTCAACGCCGTCCGGACGGCGGATTCGGGCACCCTCGATCCAGGCGGGCTTGTCGGAGGTATGGCACCCGCGAAGTGAAGCGGCCCCTCGGAGGCAGGGAGGCCGGTGTGCGGCGTAGCGGTCGGCGCCGCGAGCACGCGAGTCAGTCGTCAGCGCTCGACGATGGCGAATTGCAACACCATGGCGCACAACCCGAGATCACTTTGACGGCAGACCTTGGGCGGTGCGGGGGACGCCTGCAGAGTGCGTCATGGGCGAGTCGTGTGCGACGGGGGTGCCGTCGAGTACGTGTGCCGTATGGGAAGCGCGGGTGAGGACGACAGTGCCAGAGTTGCCCAGCGGCGTCACCGACGCAGCCTGGTACGTGCGCGAAGGAAGCCACCGAGACCCCGCAGACACCCCATGCGGAACTCGCCAGGACGGCCCCGCCGGCTCGCCAACACCGCACAGGCAGAGGTACGGAACGGCTACGAGGGCGAGCAATGGGCCCGCAGCCAAGAACGCCGGGACTCCATCAACGACGGCTTCAACCATCCTCTCCTGGAGGCTGCGGCCATCTCGGAAACCGACTGCGTGCCGGACATCGACTGCGGGGCAGGCCGCACCACCCGGCTCGCCGCCCAGCGCGCCGGCCTCGGCCAGGCACTCGGACTGGATCTGTCAGGCCCGATGCTGGAGAAGGCCCGCGAATGCGTGCAGAACGCCTCCACGGTCGCCCTGCGCGATCACGAGGCGGACGGAGCGGTGTGGCTTCGCAGCAGCTCCTGGCTGGTCACCGCCGTACGGGAGCCCCTACGCGGCTGATCCCATCAGGTGCGAACCATGCGGGCGATGGCCTGGGAGGCTTCCTGGACCTTGTCGCGGGCTCCGTCGCCGCCTTCCGCGATGGCATCCGCGACGCATGAATGGAGGTGGTCTTCCAGCATGGCCAGCCCGAAGGACTGCAGGGCTTTGGTGGTGGCGCTGACCTGGGTGAGGAGGTCGATGCAGTAGGTGTCTTCGTCGACCATCCGCTGCAGACCACGCACCTGGCCTTCGATGCGGCGCAGCCGCTTGAGGATGTCGTCCTTGTTGGCGGTGTAGCCGTGCACGAGGCGATCCCTTCTTCCCTATCGGCGTTTTACCCCCAGGGGGTATATGCGCAACGATGGGGTGCAGCCATCTGTTCCACTGAACGTCGGGGCAAGTGCATAGGTACCCCCGCCCGAGCAACGGGCGGAGGCACCTCTTAACAGGTGAGGGTCAGGCAACATCCACCGAGCCGAGAATCATGGCCGGTTCCGGCCGCGTGCCGCAGAGGCTCACAAGGTACTGCGAGCCCTCCTCCAGGAGCCACCCCCGCCACTCTAGTGGGAGTGCCCACCCGGCTCGGCGGTGGCGGTGCTCGCCGCCGGGGAGACGGATCCGCCTGCCTGGACCGTGAAAGCTGCCGTCCGAACCTTGCCCTCGTGCTGGAAGTCCAGGAAGAGCCGGTAGGTTCCTGCGCTCGGAGCCGTGGCAGTGAAGGAGACGTCAGGCCCGGGGCCGCCCTCGTTGGGGTGAACGTGCAGGTAGGCGAGGTCTCCATCGCGAAGGGCGACGAGGTGGCCGTACGCCCCGAGGTAGGGCTCGAGGTTCGTCACCGGCTTGCCGTCCTTGCTGACCGTAAGCTTGAGCTCGCCGGCCCTACCGGGGGCGAGGGTCCCGCCAAGGGCGACCTGATAGCCCTCCACCTCCACGGCCGTCACGGCCGGGGGCACTGGGTTCGGCGCGTACGCCCCAGGCACCGACAGGTCAGCGCCGAGGGTGACGCCCTTCGCGCCTTCCGCAACGGGGGCGAAGTCGGCGAAGGCCTTGTACGCCCCCGCCACAGGAAGGTCGACCGGCGCCGACCACGTCCCGTCGTCCGCACGCACCGGGTGCAGATGGCGATAGACGGTGAGGTCGCGTGAGGCAACGATGAAGTGCAGCTCCTTGCCGTGCTCGGTCTTGTAGGCGGTGACCTTGCGGCCTTCCGCATCCTTGATCGAAAACTTCAGCTCACCCGGACCCACGGCGATCTGCGGGGTATCCAGGGCCAGCGTGTAGCCGCCCTCCGACACCTGCAGGCCCCCGGCCACCGACCCTTGGGCGACCTCCTCGTGAGCTCCGTGCCCGGCGGCGCCCGCATCGGTCGACGCCGGTGCCGCGTGGCCCGCATGTTCCGTTTTCGCCGGTGTACCTACGGGTCCTACGCCCGCCCCGACCCCGTAGGCGGCCCCGAAAGTCGCTGCGAGTGCGGCGGCAAAGACGGCGGTCTTCACTCCGGTGTTCATGGCTGCTCTCCCGTACGACGTAGTGCCGCGTCCAGCGGTTCCAGAAGCCCACCATACCCCTGGGGGGTACCAAGTCAAGCCGAGGGAGCACTTGCGGAGAGATACCACTGGGGGGTATATCTGAAGACAGTCCGGATACCCCCTGTGGGTATCTGAATCGATCAAGGAGAAGCCCATGTCTTCCTGCTGTACCCCTGAAGGCACCTGCAGCACGAACGCCGGCGAATCGACGACCGCCACAGCCGTCGTCGACAGCACCGCCACCGTCTACCGCGTGTCGGGCATGACCTGCGGCCACTGCAAGACCGCCATCACCAAGTCGGTCAGCGCGCTCGACGGGGTCCTCTCCGTGGACGTGGACGTGGACGGCGGCCTCGTCACCGTGACCACGGCCGGCGACCCCGACGACGCCGCGATCACCGTGGCGGTGGACGACGCCGGCTACGAGCTGACCGGTCGGGTCTGACACCCAGCCCGACCCCGACCAACCTGGCCGCCGGGGCCCCGTCCATCCGCCGGGCCCCGGCCTCCACCCCGCGCTCGAACGAGGAGCAGCCCTCATGACCACCATCACTCCCGGCGTCGCCCAGGTCGAGCTCGCCATCGGCGGCATGACCTGCGCCTCTTGCGCGGCCCGCATCGAGAAGAAGCTCAACCGCATGGACGGCGTCGAGGCGACCGTCAACTACTCCACCGAGAAGGCCAAGGTCACCTTCGACGCCGACATCTCCGTCGCGGACCTGATCGCCACCGTCGAGGCCACCGGATACACGGCGCAGGAGCCTGCGCCGCCCCGTACGAACGGCTCGTCCGGCAGCGGGGAGGACCCGGACGAGCACGACGAGCTGCGCCCTCTGCGCCACCGGCTCGTCACCGCCGTCTCGCTCGCCCTGCCGGTCATCGCCATGGCCATGATCCCGGCCCTGCAGATCGACTACTGGCAGTGGCTCTCGCTCACTCTGACCGCGCCCGTCGTCACGTACGCCGCCTGGCCCTTCCACCGCGCCGCCTGGACCAACGCCAAGCACGGCGCGGCCACCATGGACACACTGATCTCGGTGGGTACGACCGCCGCGTTCCTGTGGTCGCTGTGGGCTCTGTTCTTCGGAACTGCCGGCACGCCCGGGATGACCCATGCCTTCGAGTTCACCATCGCCCGCACCGACGGCGCCGGAAACATCTACCTGGAGGCGGCGGCCGGGGTCACTGCCTTCATCCTCGCCGGCCGCTACTTCGAGGCCAGGTCAAAGCGCAAGGCCGGCGCCGCCCTCAAAGCGCTGCTGGAACTCGGCGCCAAGGAAGTGACGGTACTGCGCAGCGGCCGCGAAGTCACCCTACCCACAGCCGACTTGCAAGTCGGCGACCGCTTCCTGGTACGCCCCGGAGAGAAGATCGCCACCGACGGCACCGTCGTCGAGGGCTCCTCCGCGGTGGACGCATCCATGCTCACCGGCGAGTCCGTCCCCGTGGAGGTCTCACTCGGGGACTCCGTCACCGGCGCCACCCTCAACGCCGGCGGGCGCCTCGTGGTCGAGGCCACCCGCGTCGGCGCCGACACCCAGCTGGCCCGGATGGCCAAGCTGGTCGAGGACGCACAGAACGGCAAGGCCGCGGCCCAGCGGCTCGCCGACAAGATCTCCGCCGTGTTCGTGCCGGTCGTCATCGGTCTGGCCCTGGCCACCCTCGGCTTCTGGCTCGGCACCGGCTCCGGCCTCGCGGCCGCCTTCACCGCCGCCGTCGCCGTACTGATCATCGCCTGCCCCTGCGCCCTGGGCCTCGCCACCCCCACCGCCCTCATGGTCGGCACGGGCCGCGGCGCCCAGCTCGGGATCCTGATCAAGGGACCCGAGGTACTGGAGACCACCCGCAAGGTCGACACCATCGTCCTGGACAAGACCGGTACGGTCACCACCGGCAAGATGACTCTGCTCGCCGTGCACACCGCGGACGGCACCGACGAGAGCCAAGTACTGCGCCTGGCAGGAGCGTTGGAGCATGCCTCCGAGCACCCCATCGCGCAGGCCGTCGCTGCCGGCGCCGCCGCCAATGTCGGCGCGCTGCCCGTCCCGGAGGACTTCGCCAACATCCCCGGACTGGGCGTGCAGGGCGTCGTCGAAGGCCACGCCGTTCTCGTCGGCCGCGAGAAGCTGCTCGCCGAATGGGCAATGGAGCTGCCCGTGGAACTGGAGCGCGCCAAGGCTGAGGCCGAAGCCGCCGGCCGCACCGCCATCGCGGTGGCCTGGGACGGAGAGGCACGCGCGGTCCTGGAGGTCGCCGACGCGGTCAAGGAGACCAGCGCGGAAGCCATCCGGCGCCTGCGCGCCCTGGGCCTCAAGCCGATCCTCCTCACCGGTGACAACAAGGCCGTCGCCGAGTCCGTCGCCGCCGAAGTCGGGATCGACGAGGTCATCGCGGAGGTCATGCCCCAGGACAAGGTCGATGTCGTCAAGAAGCTGCAGGCCGAGGGCCGCAGCGTCGCGATGGTCGGCGACGGCGTCAACGACGCGGCCGCTCTCGCCCAGGCCGACCTCGGCCTGGCCATGGGAACCGGCACGGACGCCGCCATCGAAGCGGGTGACCTGACGCTCGTACGAGGAGACCTGCGGGCTGCGGCGGATGCGATCCGCCTCGCTCGCAAGACGCTCGGCACCATCCGCTCGAACCTGTTCTGGGCCTTCGCCTACAACGTGGCCGCCCTGCCGCTCGCCGCGGCCGGCTTGCTCAACCCGATGATCGCCGGAGCGGCCATGGCCTTCTCCTCCGTCTTCGTCGTCGGCAACAGCCTGCGACTGCGCGGCTTCCAGGCCGCCGACAACTGAGGAGCCTCCCGTGGCCGGTTACGTACAGAGCAAGGAAGTCATCATCAGACGCCTGCGCCGAATCGAGGGACAGGTCCGAGGGGTCCAGCGGATGGTCGACAAGGACTCCTACTGCATCGACGTCCTCACGCAGGTTGCCGCGATCAACGCCGCATTGCAGTCGTGCGCGGTGGCCCTGCTGGACGAACACCTCAGCTGCTGCGTCACCGAGGCCATCACCGCGGGTGGGGACCAGGCGAAGGTGAAGGTGGGCGAGGCTTCGCAAGCCATCGCCCGGCTCATCCGGGCCTGATCTCACAGCCCGCACGCACGTCTCACGGACCGCCCCCGAGCGAAGAAGACCACGCTGCGGGGTCGGTCCGTGGTGTTGACGGCGCATCACACTACAATACCCACCGGGGGTATGTCGGTTCTTCGGTGGCGGCCCGTACGATGAGCCGCTCGCGAGGAGCGAGGGGCGAGGGGACGCGTGTGCGCCGACTGGGAGAGCTGGAAGCCGAGATCATGGACCGGGTGTGGCTGTGGGAACGCCCCACCACGGTCCGCGAGATCGTCGACGACATAAACCGGGGGCGCCAGGTCGCCTACACGACCGTCATGACGGTTGCCGACATCCTTCACCGCAAGGGATGGCTGCGTCGCGAGAAAGCCGGTCGCGCGTGGCTCTATGAGGCGGTCCGCAGTCGCGAGGAGTACACGGCAGGTCTCATGCAGGACGCACTCGGGGACAGCCAGAACCGCGAGGCCGCCCTCTTGCATTTCGTGGAACGCATGTCCCACGAGGACGTGGAAACGCTGGACGCCGTACTGCGCGCCGCCCGACGCGACCGCCCGGCCGGCGGCACCCGGTGCGGGCAATGAACCATCACGTCCTACCTCCCCTCGGACTCGCCCTCGCCACAGGCGCGTTGTTGCCCTGGACGCTGGCACGCGCCCGCTGGGCCCAGCAGGTTCCGCGACTGGCGCTCACCGTGTGGACGGCATGCGGCCTGATCTTCGCGCTCGCGGTGGCCCTGATCCCGGCACAACTGCTACTCCCCGGCAGGGTCAGCCACCGGATCGTCGACATGGCCCTGACCCTGACCCTCCCCTCTCTTCACCAGCTGAGACATGCGACCGGTCTCGAATACGCCGCAGCGGCTACCGCTCTCGCCGTCCTGGTATTGCCCGTCACCAGCTTCCTGCGTGAGGTCCTGAGGGCGCGTCGAGCCCGGTCCCGACACGCAGGACTGCTGCAGTTGGTCGGCCGCTACGACGCGAGGCTCGGAGCGACCGTCCTGGACGACCCACGCCCTGCGGTCTACTGCCTTCCCGGACGGTCGCGCCAGGTGGTGGTTTCGTCCGGGGCGGTCACTGCCCTGACGGAACCTCAGCTGGCCGCCGCCCTCTGCCACGAGCGGGCCCACATCGCCGGCCGCCATCATTTGCTCGTCGCGGCGGCCATGGCCTACGCAACCACCTTCCCCCGACTGCCGCTGGCCCGGCTCGGCGGAAGGGCCGTTCCACTCCTGCTGGAGATGGCCGCGGACGATCAAGCGATGCGTGCCGCTTCACGGGAGGCACTGGCCACGGCGCTCTACACTCTGGCAGTCGGACGATCACCGCGCGCGGCATTCGCGGCGAGCGGCCCCTCGGCAGCTCTGCGCATGCGCCGCATCCTCACTCCGCACCGTTCGGGACACCCCGTCCTGCGTGGGCTGTTCGCGGTCACGGCAGCGGCGGGCGCCATCACTCCGCTGATCCTCGCCTGTTGTTCGGTGCCGGGTTAGCAGCCCTACCCCCAACCACTCTAATTACTAAGCGAATTCGTAAGTTTGCCATCGACTTCCTTCGCTCGAATTCCCCGCTATTGTGGGCTCGTGCGAGCGCAGGACCGGGAACGGCGAGAGGTATGGACATATGCTGCTGGCTCACGTCCGGACGGCAGCATCTAACGACGCAGCATCAATCTCTCGACTTCTCGCCGTGGGGATTCGCGACAGCTACGGCGAAATTCTCGGACGGACCGACACCGAACGGCTGGTTTCCGACCAGTGCGCCCTGCCCCGTCTAAGAGCTGAAATCGAAATGCCCGGCGGGGCCCCGGGCTGGCTGGGCTGGCTGGTCGCCGTGGACCCGGACGGCAACATCCACGGTGTTGCCTCAGGCGGCGTCGCCGTTCCGACCCAGGGCGAGATATACGCCCTGTGCGCCGCTCCCGGCCGGCGCCGCAAGGGCGTGGGGACAGCACTGCTTGCGGCGGTCACCATACGGATGGTCGCGTACGGCGCCACCTCACAGCGGATAAGCCTTCCCGTCGACAAGGACCCTGCGCTGCCGTTCTTCATGCACCACGACTTCGCCCTCGTCACGCCTCTCCGGCTCGGCCGCACTCTCTGACCTGCCACTGGGTCATCGCCGCCACCCCGCATCGCTCCAGACCGTGGCAGATCCACGCCATCGCGTGTTCACGCAGCCCTTTCCGCTGGTCCGCCCCCGCACCACAGGACAGGATTTCCTCAACGGCGCGGCCCCGGCGGCACGGCACCTCGCCGGGACCGCTGGACCGAACGAGCCCCTGGAGGAGCGATGCACACACCGAGCGGCACTTCCCTGCCCGTCGTGCCTGCAGCGCTTGCGCCGGTCCTGCCGTCCGAATACACGGGACGGTGTGAGGCGCTGGGCACCAGCATCCACGCCACCGCGGAATACCTGCCCGGCCTCGAGTCGACCTCTCCCGTCGACAATGACTCGGTGTGGCTGCACGACGCGCTGCTCGGCCCCCACAGCGCCGACATCGTCCGCTACTTGAGGCTGGCTCGGGCCACTGGCGGCCCGGTCCTCGACCTCGGCTCCGGGGCTGGTCGACTCGCCGTTCCCTTCGCCCGGCACGGCTTCCTCGTCGAGGCCGTCGACCGGGACGCTTCGAGCCTGGAACGGCTCCAGACGTGGGGCCGGCGGATCGGGCCGCAGGTGTCGCAGCTGGTGATCCCCACCCGCGCCGACCTCGCGGAGCTGCACCTGCGGCGCACGTACCGTCTGGCGTTGCTCGCCGGGACGATGGTCTCTGCGGTTTCACCACGGGTCCGCCCCGAACTACTGCGCGAGATCGCATCACATCTGGACCCCGGCGGCGCGCTCGCCCTCGACTACACGGCGCACCAGCTGCGGGGGCTGTCCGAGGATCCCCACCGCACCTGGGCTTTCCATGTTCCCCGCTTCGACGGAATCGAGGAGTGGGTGGTGGCTCGCCAGGTCTTCGACCTGGCGGACATGAGCGAGCGCATCACGTACTGCGCGGTCCGGACGGGCAAGTCGAGTTCCGAGCGTGTGGTCCTGACCACCGACAAGTGGGTAATCGACCCGCAACGACTCACGGACGAGCTGCACGCGGCCGGACTCCGCATCGAGGGCCGACGCCGCCGCCGCATCGACGAGCGGACCGAGAGCGTGTTCCTCGTTTGTCGGGCCCACGCCTGACGACCACAGCGACCGACTCCGCCCACTCCTCTCCCAGTCGGGGAGGCAAGAGGTACGATGCCCTCAAACCTTTGGCCCGACCAGGTGATGGGCACCTGCTGACAGAGGTGGCGGAGGAGTGGCTGGCGTGCAGGTGTCAACGGACCGCGAGGCGGTGATCCAGCGCCTCCGCGACGTAGGACTGCGGGTCACAGGGCCCCGCCTGGAGGTGCTCCAGGTCATGGCAGCGGGTGGCCACATGGACGTCGAGACCATCACCGCGACCGCCCGTGAGCGGCTCGGCACCCTGACCAGCCAGGCCGTCTACGAGATGCTCCGCCACTTCCTCGATACGGGCTTGGCCACAAAGTTCGACCGCCCTGGACTGCCGGCCGTCTTCGAGATCTCAGGCACACCTCACCAGCATGCGCTCTGCGTGCGCTGTGGTCGGGTGGAGAACGTGGAATCCGAGGTGCCGAAAGCGATCGGCGAGGGTCTCGAGGAGTGGCAGATGGGTGAAGCGGATGTAGTGTTCAAGGGCTTGTGCCCCGACTGCCTCCGTGCGGCGGGGGATTGAGCCTGAGTCCGGAGGGGGTGCTGCACTCTGAGCAGGTACGGGATCGGTCCGCGAGTGGGCGACCAGACACTCGCGCTTTACCTCGAGCTTCGTGAGCGCCCGGAGTCCGGGGTCGAAAAGATCGGAGCCTCCCTCGGATTCTCGACCGAAGAGCGCGAGCGCTGCCTGGCCGAGCTTTCCGCGCTCGGCCTGCTTGATCATCACGGGGCCCGAGACAGCCGCGCTGCCGTCGAACCGGGGATCGCACTGCTCGGGCTCCTCCGAGCCGAACGGGAACGCCTGCAGAACCGGCTGATAGAGACCGGCCGCTTCCACGACACCCTGGACATTCTGGCTGGGCCCGTCTTGCGGGCCGGCGCCACACCCAAGCGTGAGGTCGGGGTCGAGATCGTGACCGACCTCAGCCGAGTCCTCCTGGAGCGAGCCGGAATCTCCGAGTCCGTGGCACACGACCGTCAGACCATGCATACAGGAGCGGTCGGTCGCGAGGACAGCGACCAGACCCTCGAAGAAGATCGACGACAGCTGGCGCGCGGCGTAAGGGTGCGAGCCATGTACGGCCGCCGCGCGGCCTCTGTACCGGACATGGCGCGGCACCTGCGAGATCGAGCCGAACTGGGGGTGGAAATAAGACTTTCCCCTGTAGTCCCGATGAACATGTTCCTCGCGGACGAGAATTTCGCCCTCCTACCCGTCGACCTGCACGATCTCTCCGCGGGCGCCATCATCGCGCGGGGATCCGCACTGGTCGGCTCGTACCTGGCGCTGTACGAGTACTGCTGGCATGGCGCGACGCCCCACGGGGAGGACTCCC
This sequence comes from Streptomyces sp. GL_141, assembly GCF_057834385.1. Taxonomy (NCBI): domain Bacteria; kingdom Bacillati; phylum Actinomycetota; class Actinomycetes; order Kitasatosporales; family Streptomycetaceae; genus Streptomyces; species Streptomyces sp. GL_141. Next base: position 7,650,862 of record NZ_CM174402.1, on the reverse strand, counting down.
CTAGCGAGCGCGGCGGCGACGGGCTGTCTGAACAGCAGGTAGCCGCACTTCACATGCTCGCCTCCGGCGTAAAGGACGAGGAGGTAGCCCGCAACCTGGGGGTGTCCCTGCGCACCGCGAGTCGCCTCCTCTCAGAAATCATGCAGGAGTTGGGGGCCGCGAGCCGCTTCGAGGCGGGGGTCAAGGCGGCCCGTCTCGGCTGGCTGGACGCGAGGAGCAGCACGCCGGAGGACCCTGCGTGAAGTGCCCCACAAGCCACCTCGGGGCCAGAAGTTCTTGTCCTGGTGTGTGACAAGGTGTGGCGGGCGTTCTTATGATCAGGGGGTCACTTCGCAATGTCGACGGGCGACGACAGCGGCGGTATCCAGTCGGCCGAGAGGGTTCTCGCGCTTTACCAGGAACTCCGCCAGCGCGGGGTGTCCAATCTCGACGAGGTCTTCGATGAGCTGAAGTTACCGCCGGAAGAGTACGAGCAGCGACGTGCGGAACTGATCGCCCTCGGCCTCATCGTGCCGACCAGCACCACCCACGCCACACGTGCCGATCTCCAGGCGGGCACCTGGGAGTCCGGACCGGATACGGTTGCCGTGGTCGACCCCGAGATCGCCCTTCTCCGCATGCTGCAGCAGGAGCGGGAGCGTCTCCGGGAGCATCTGGACGAGTCCGACCGCGCCTACGCCACCCTCGAAGCATTGGTGGGGAGATTTCTTCGGCCCGGCTCGCTGAACGGCTCCGAAGTCGAGGTAGAGCTCCTCAGTGACTACCGGAGGATCCAGCAGGCGCTGGAGGACATCACGGATGTCATCCAGCACAACCTCGCGTCCATGCACGTGACCGCCCTTGTGCGAGAGGTCGCGGACCGCGTACTGAGCCGGGATCTGAGGCAGATCGAGAACGGCGTGCGCATCCGCGCCGTCTACCACCAACGCATCACCGCATCCCCGGAGGCAGCCGAGATGCTGCGCCGCCGGGTAGAGGTGGGCGTCGAGATCCGACTGTCCCCCGCGGTCCCCATGAACATGATCATCGCGGATCAGCAGTTCGCCGTTCTCCCCGTCAGCCACGAGGACCGGGCCGCCGGCGCGATCCTGGCTCGCGGACCGGCGCTCGTCCGCTCGTATCTGGCGCTGTACGAGCACTGTTGGCACACGGCGACTCCGTACGGCGACGACGTCGCTGCCGAACGCGGCGGGGACGGCCTGTCCGAACAGCAGCGGGCCGCTCTCAGAATGCTGGCTTCGGGCATGAAGGACGAAAAAATCGCCCGAAGTCTGGGAGTCTCGCTGAGGACAGTGAGTCGAATGCTGTCCGAGGTGATGCAGGAGCTCGGTGCGTCGAGCCGCTTCGAGGCCGGCGTACGCGCCTATCGGCTCGGCTGGCTCGACTGATTCCTGCCCGATTCCGACCTGCACAGTGGCGAATGCTAACGCACCGCTTCGGACCGCAAGGCCGAAAAGCCCCGTGCTCGCCTGGAGCGGCGATCACGGGGCGCGCTTCGTCGGCGTCAATTGCCCGGAGCCACCGGGGCCGGCTCGGCGGAGTCCCAGCCGTTTCCGTTCGACGGAGTCGGAGACGGCACCGGGGTGTCGGCACCGTCCGCCGACGCCAGGGCCTGCTTGGCGGAGTCCCAGCCGTTTCCGTTCGACGGGCTCGGGGACGGAGCACCAGGGTCGGAACCCTCGGCCACCGAGCGCTGCGAAGCGGTCGCCGAGGGGGATACGGCGACCGCCGCTCCGCCGGCGACCGCGGTACAGAGCAGGAGCGCGAGGGCGAACTGGCCGGCCGTTTTGCGAATTCCGGTGGTGTGCCCAGCAGACATGATTCCTCCAGGAATGTGGAATGTGATTTCCGCCTTCGTAGGCCCCGTGCCGCCGGGCTCCCCTTGAAGACATCTCTATTCTTGTCGCACCCCCAAGGCTGAATCCAGCATTCCTCCATGCGTGGAAACGCCATGGCGTGGATGAGACAAGAGACGTCAACACGCCACGATCCTGCGAGAGTTCACACAGACGTTATAGTTCCAGTTCTTTGGTCAGACCAAAAGAAATGTTAGGCTGGTATTCCGGCCTTCTCCACCCTCCAGGAGGGAAGCGCCGGAGAGGCAGGAGCGTGCCGTCGCTCCTGCCTCATTTGCGTTCCGGCAGGCCGCTGCGCACACAGTGCGCGCCGGTACACCTCCAGCGTCCGCGTGGCCGCGGCCTGCCAGCTCATCGCCCGCGCATGGCGCACCGCGGCCCCGCCCATGCTCACGACGGCCTCGGGGTGCTGCGCGAACCACCGCAGGCGGCGGGCGTAGTCCACCGGATCGTGGCCGGGCACCAGCACTCCGGTCACCCCGTCCCACACCGCCGTCGACAGTCCACCGACGGCCGCCGCCAGTACGGGGGTTCCGCACGCCTGCGCCTCCAGCGCGACCAGCCCGAAGGACTCACTGCGCGAGGGCACCACGAGGACGTCCGCCGCCCGGTACCAGTCCGCCAGCTCCGCCTGCGCCACGGGCGGGAAGCACCGGAGTACGTCCGCCACCCCCAGCTCACGCGCCAGATCCCAGGGTCCGCCGGCCGGTCCGGCGCCCGAGTGTCCGCCGACCACCGGGACAAGAAGACGGCTGCGCAGCGCAGGGTCGGTCTTCAGGAGCTCGGCGACCGCTCTCACGAGCACGTCGGGCCCTTTGAGTGGCTGGATTCGTCCCGCGTACACGGGGATGAAGGCCCCGGTGGGCAACCCGAGTCGCGCCCGCGCCGCTGCCCGACCGTCACCGGGGCGGAAGGTGTTCAGATCCACGCCCGGTCGGACCACGTCGACACGAGGCGCCGACGCCCCGTAGAGGCCCCGCAACGCCCCTGCTTCGTCTGCCGTGTTGGCGATCAGCCTGTCCGCAGAGGCCGCGACTTGCTGCTCGCCCCGGATCCGCAGCTCGGGCTCGGGAGTGTCGCCGGCGGCGAGGGCGGCGTTCTTCACCAGGGCGAGGGTGTGTGCGGTGTGTACAAGCGGTATCCCCCAACCGGCGGCGGCGATGCGGCCGGCCTGGCCGGAGAGCCAGTAGTGGGAGTGGACCAGATCGTAGCGCCGCCTCTCCTTCATCAGCGCCAGCGAGAACGGCACCACCAGCCCCGGCATGTCCTCCTTGGGGAGGGCGGCGCGTGGCCCCGCGTGCAGATGGCGGACCCGTACACCCGGGGCGAGATCGACCTGGGGCGGCCGGCTCTCACCGCGACAGCGGGTGAAGAGGTCTACCTCAATGCCTTGTTCGGCGAGAGCGCGGGAGAGCTGAACCATGTAGACGTTCATGCCGCCCGCATCCCCGGTGCCGGGCTGGTGGAGCGGCGAGGTGTGGACACTGAGCATGGCGACGCGCAGAGACACGTGGAGCTCCTATGGGAACGGGCCACGTGCCCTGCGCCCGCCGCGTGGCCGGCCGGCGCGCCACGCGGCGAAGGGGGGAATCTTGCCGATTTACTGTCTTGCGTCAGGGGGCCTGCCGGGGCCGCCCGGTCAGAAGCCGAAAATCGGACCCGACGGTGGGGCCAGCCGGCTGCCGGGCGGGAGCGGGGCGAGTGCCGCATCGGATACGGGGCGCCCGGGCGCCGCCTTGAGCGCCGCCGCCAGACGGTCCGCGCCCTCCGGCATCACCGGCCGGGCCCAGGCGCTCAGTGCAGAGGCCACCATCAGTTGGGCGGACAGGGCCGGCAGATTACGACAGTCTGCCGCGGGGCGGCATGTCTCGTGGGCGTTGACGTGGCCGAAGTCGGACACCAAGCGGACGATTTCATCGAGCACGGCGACCGCCCTGCGGGGATCGAAGGTGTCAGGGCCGTACGCCTCACGCAGATCCTCCACCGCCCTCAGCAGTCGCCGCGCCAGAACGTCCCAGCCGGTACCACCGGGTAGCACCGCGGGAGCCAGGCCCGTGCTCTCTGCCCGTACCGCCGCGAACAGCCGGGACAACCAGCTGTTCCAGTTCTCGTCCAACTCCTTTCGGGCAGCACCGAGCCGGTCGGCATGGAACACCGTCCGCCGGCCCAGCGGGCGAGCCTGCAGGACGTGCCGGCGGAGCGTGTCGGACCCGTACTCGGTAAGGAGGTCCAGCGCCCACACCTTGTGATCGGAGCCGGAGACGATGGCCTTGTCCTCGATGACGAACGACTCGTTCACACAGAATTCCTGTGGAAGCTTGATGCCCTGGGACAAGAGAATGACCGGCAGCAAGACGGCGTGGCAAAAGGCGTGGCCGAACCCACAGAAGTGGATGGTGCGTTCGGGCAGCGGCCGGTCGTTGCCGTAGCCGAAGAGATGCATCGCGGCTGCCTCGAAGCAGCCGTCGATCCGGTGTTCGGGGAAGCCGTCCACCGGGACGCTCAGCCCCCACTCCGCCGGATGCGAAACGGCGATGTCCGGCAGACCGTCCTCGACCAGCGACTCGCACAGTGCGGCGAGGCGGGGCGGCAGGCCGGTGGCGGCCCAGTAGTCGGCGAGTGTTTCGCGGAAGGGTTCCAGCGGGATGTAGAGGCGGCGGCAGCGCCGGGGCACTGCCGGGGTGGCACACACGGCGCAGTGGGGCTCAACGAGGTCCCCGCCGTCGTTGGGGCGGGCGCACTCGTGGCACATCCCGCCATCGCTGACGGCTGCGCAGTGCGGGCAGGACCCCGTGACGTGCGCGCCGTACAGCCAACGGTCACACGGCTCGCAGTACGGCAGTAGCCTCGTACGCGCGGCGATGACGCCTTCCGCGTGCAGCCGCTGGAAGAGATCCGCCACCCAGCGCCCGTATCCCCGGTCCTGACGCGGGCGCACGACGTGATCGAATTCGATGCCCGAGCGCAGCCAGTCCGCGGTGATCGCGGCCCGGTAGCCCTCGGAGACCTCCTCCGGCTTGCGACCGGCCCGCAGTGCGCGTACGTGTACGGAGCTGGTGTGGTCGGCGGTACCGGTGGTGAACAGGACCGGTTCGCCCTCGGCTCGCAGGTAGCGGGACAGAACATCGGCGGCGACGTACGGTCCCGCAAGGTGACCGATGTGGAGTTCACCGTGTGTGGCGGGCGGGGTCGCGGTGATCCAGAAGGGGGTGCTCATGGGACCTCCTTGACGCTGTGGTGCGAAGTGCTCAGCGAGGCTCGAAATGGAAGGAGCGGATGAAACAGTCACGCGGCTGCTCGACGGCGTAGACGATGCATTCGAAGAGGGCCTGGGTGGTGAGCTTCTCGTCGCGCATCGCGTCGTCCGCCTTGATTCCGTCCCACTCGGCGAATCGCGGGTCGGAAGTGGAGAAGTCGGGGGGATAGAGGGAGAACACCCGGACACCGGAAGGCCTCAGTCGCTGTGAAAGGATGTCGGCGAAACCGGCCTGCGCACTCTTGGCTGTCCAGAACGCCTCGTGTGCCGCCGCCGCGGAGGATCCGCCGGCGTCCCGTACGGCGACCATGTTGACGATGTCGGGGCGCTGGGACGACCTCAGAAGCGGCAGGAAGTGTTTGACCATCAGGACCGTGCCGCCGGCCGTGGACTCGATGGTCTCCACGATCGCGTCGTCCGACGCGTCCTCCAGATCGACGGCGTCCAGCCAACGGGCACCGTTGTTGACCAGCAGGTCCACCCGGTCGGTGTGTTCGCCGACCTGACGGGCGAACTCCCTGATCTCCGCCGGTCGGCTGAGGTCGCAGCCGAAGGCATGGATACGGTCGCGTGCGGACCCCATGACCTCGGCACGGGTTCGCTCGGCCAACTCCACGGTCCGCGCCGAGACGTACACCTCGGCTCCCAAATGCGCGAATCCGATGGCGAGCGCCCGGCCGAAATGGCGCGAGGCACCCGTGACGACAACACTCAGATTTTCGAATTTCATTCTTCGCTCGGTCTCCCCGCTGGGATGCGAATGCGGTCGAATTCACGACGCCCGTCCGGTAATCCGGACGGGGGCTCCACATCAGCGTGACAGAGACAGGAAGCGGGGAGTCCCCCAGAAGGGTTGCGCATTCACGCCGTTGCGTGGATACGCCACGGCAGCTCCAGCCGTCGGAGAACGGTCGCGCGCTTGTGGTGCACGCTGACCCGGTTGGGCGTGGAGGAGACCGTGACCGGGCCGCCGGGAGTGTCGACGACTCCGTCGAGCGGGCGCACGACCGTACCGCACAGCGCGGCCGCCGCGGCGAGGGCAGTGGCACCGGTGAGCGCGAGCGAGGGATGCCAACCCCCGACGGTGACGGCACGCACAGCGGGGGTGGCCGCGGAGTAGTCGACAGCAGCGATCTTGGGCAGGGCGGAGTGGGGCGGGTGTCCCAGCACCTCGGCGGCGAGGGCTCGCAGGGCCAGGAGCCGGCGCAGTACCGTCTCCCCGCTGGCGAAGAGCTGGTCGCGGCTACGGATCCCCAGGTCGCGGGCGTCCACGAAGACATACGGGTTTCCGTACTTCACCAGGGAAACGGGAACGCCGTCGAGCCGGTCGAGGGGCCGGCCCGTAGGCAGCACGCCCGGTGCGTCCGGCGCCCGCAAGAAGTGCAGCGTGTAAATGTCTGTAGCCCCTCCGCGAGGCTGTTCCGACACGCAGACGACCTCGTCTCCGGTCGTGACGGCCCGCACGGTGACAGCACCGGACGACCCGGCGGCGGCTACACAGGCAAGCAGGGAGTGACCGCACCCGGTACGGAAGTCGAAACTGCCGTCCGGCATGGCCTGGACGAAGCGATAGTCCAGGTCCGTGCCGGGCGCGCCCGAGGGCCCGTAGAGGGCGATCTTGGCGAGGCGGTCGTAGCCAGACCCCTCCAAGCTCTCCCGAAGGGCGCGGAGTTCCGTATGTAACGCCAGTGCGCCTAGGGGCAGTTCGGACAGCTCCACGACCAGGGTGGGGCCGGGAGCCCCCGCGGCCCTCACCACTGTCGCGATCACGGGACGACCGCTCCGTTCACGCGGCGCATCCGACCGGGATACCCATCCCCCGGACGACTTCTGTCCACAGTTCGTGGGTGGCCAGCGCCCACAGGGTGAGCGCGTCCTGGTCCGAAGGCCGTTCCAGTTGCCGGGCGAGCAGGCGCTGCACCCGGTCGGGCCGGACCTGGCCGCCCCGCAAGAGCCGGTCCGGAGACAAGAGCTCCCGCACGGGCTCGAGGAGGGGACTACCAGGGCTGAGCATCGCGGTCACGGGCAGGGTGAAGGGCTGCTTGGGCCGGTTCAGCACGGTGGCGGGCAGCAGGTCGCGCCCGGCCTCGTACAGCGCTGACTTCCCGCGTCGAGCGGCCGAAGGGAGCCCCCGGGCGTGCGCGGCGACAGCGGGCTGACAGAACGGCATCCGGGCCTCGACCGCCCACGCCATGCTCAGGTGGTCGACTCGGCGAAGGTGGTAGGCGGGCAGCCGCCAGCGGGTCTCGAACGAGGTGATCGCGGTGAGCCGGTCCGTACGCACGGAGCGAAGCTCCCGCACGATGCGGTCGGCAGCCGAACCTTCCTCGGCGATGTAGGCCCGGTACGCGGGGGTGTAGAGGTATTCGCGGAGCATCCTGGGTGCCGCGGACAACGCATCGGCGTACGAGGCGGCCCAGTCACCACCCGCAGGGGCCTCCAGGGCCTCCCGCATCCGGGCATATCCACCGAACAGCTCGTCGGCACCGTCCCCGGTGAGAGCGACGGTGAAGCCGGCCTCTCGCACGGCCCGGAAGAGGGCGTACGTACTCAGGGCGATGGGGTCGGCGTTCGGCTGCCCCAGATGCCGGGTGGCGCGGGTGAGCAGTGATCCCAGCTCCCCGGGATCCAGCGCCACTTCGTGGTGGACGGTCCGGGCCTGCCGGGCGACGGCGCGGGCATGGATGTGCTCCGAGCCCGGCCATCGGCCCTGGTAGGTGAGATGGAAGGTGTGCAGGGACGGCGCACCGGTTTCACGCGCGCACTCTGCTGCCAGCGCGGTCACCAGGCCGGAGTCGAGACCACCGCTCGTGAGGGCACAGACCGGCACATCGGCTCGGGCGAGGCGTCGCACTTCGCGGCGCAACACGTCCTCGGTGCCGAAGCCGGCCTCTGACGGCGCCGCCGGCTGCATGGGCCGCCGCCGTACGGCCGGTTCCCGCCCAGGGCTGACGACAGCGGTCGCGCCCGGGGGCATGACACTGATGCCTTCCAGGGCAGTCTGCGTGGAGAAGGGCGTCCGTGTGGCCAGGACCGTGTCGAGGGTGTCGGCGCGCGGAGTGATCCGTACCCCTTCGAAGGCCAGGAGTGCCGGGATTTCGGAGGCGAAGCGGAAGGAACGGTCCGCGCCCCGGTGATAGTGGATGGGTTTCATCCCCATGGGGTCGACGGCCAGGACGAGCAGGGGGCTCGCCCTCAGGTCGAGGACGGCCACGGCGAACATCCCATCGAGCCGCTCGGCGAAGGCCGGCCCGTACTCGGCGTAGAGCGCGGGCAGCAAGGTGCCGTCGCACATGTCGGGAAAGCGGTGGCCACGGGTCGCGAGCTCACGCCGGAGCGCGCGGTGGTTGTAGATCTCGCCGTTGAGTACGGCGACGATTCCGGGCAAGTGGGGCAGCCGATAAGGCTGCCGACCACCGCGGAGGTCGGTCACGGCGAGCCGGTCACACCCGAGCGACCAGCCGGCCCCGCTGAGCACGCCGTGCTCGTCGGGACCACCGTGCCGCTGGCGGGCGGAGACCGCGGCGAGCTCGCCCGGGTCGGGGCGCGCCGCGCCGGCCGAGAAGGAGCCGAAAATCCTGCACATGCCGGTGCCTCCGGATTCCATGCATACGCGATTCAATCAATTATTTGAAGCTACCAATTTTTTGTCTGGCGTAGAAGTGTCATGTCGCAAGTACGCCAGACGAGTTGCCTTGCAAGCGGCAACCAGGCACAACAGGCTGAGCCCATGGAGCACTTCGCGACCGATCTAACAGACCGCAGCGCCCCGGAATCCCTGCTGGTGGTGGCCGCACACCCGGACGACATCGAGTTCTGTGTCAGCGGCACGGTCATGCGGTGGATCGCCCAGGGCACGACGCGGGTCACGTACTGCATCGTCACCGACGGCGGGGCCGGCGGATACGACGAGCAGCTCCCCCGCCAAGCGATGGGGGACCTCCGGCGAGCCGAACAGGTGCACTCGGCCAAGCGGAGCGGCGTCGAGGACGTCCGCTTCCTCGGCTACCCCGACAGCTTCGTCGAACCGAGCGTCGAGCTGCGCCGCGACCTCTGCCGGGTGATCCGACAGGTGCGCCCGCAGCGCGCCGTCATCCCCAGTCCGGAGATCAACTGGGCCCGCGTAGCCGACCTGCACCCGGACCATCGCGCGGTCGGCGATGCCGCCCTACGTGCGATCTACCCCGAGGCCCGCAATCCCTTCGCGCATCCCTCCCTCCTCAAGGAGGAAGGACTGGAGCCCTGGATCGTGCCAGAGCTGTGGCTGATGACCGGCCCCACGCCGAACCAGTACATCGACGTGACCCCCGTCTTCGAACGCAAGGTCGAGGCTCTGCGGATCCACACCTCACAGACGGCCCATTTCGACGACCTGGCGGGGCTGCTACGGGACTGGTTGGGGGAACACGCAAGGGCAGCGGGACTGCCGGCGGGCCGGATGGCAGAAGCCTTCCAGGTAGTGAAGATCGAATGAGGCCCCGGTCCGTCCGCCTGCCATGACGGACGGACCGGCTCGGGTTCGTCAGCGGTAGATGAGCAGTTCTTGTTCTGTCGCGTCCGTGAGTTCGTAACGGGTCGCGACCAGCGGACGGCCCGAGTAGAGGCGAATCAGCGTCGCCGCGTCGCCGTGGAAACGGGCCGCGGGCCGTCCCTCAATCTTGTTGCCCAAGACCAAGAGGTCGTCCAGACCATTGAGCTGTGCGACCAGCCGAGGTGTCTCCCGCTTGCGGCTAGTGATGCGGAGGAGAGGCAGGGCAAGTGTCAGGCTGTCCCCGCTGTAAGCTCCCGGCTCCCCGAACGCGTCACGGACATCGCCGGCATGGACCCACTCCCCCAGCGCCACCGCGTCCAGCGTGCCGTCGCCCGCCGCGATCTCCGGGCCGGCCTCGGTGAAGCCCCGCTCCAACTCGTCAAGGATTTGGGCCAACGGCCAGTGTTCGCGTTCGGCGACGTCCGCCGCGTTGGCCTCGGGGAGGAACACGCCCTCTTCCAACCGTCCTTCGACAATCCGCACCAGGGCCGCCGCGCAGTGGGCGAGCACCTGCCGGGCCGTCCAGCCAGGGCAGGCCGTGCGTAGCGCGTATGCCTCCGGGGGGGTTCGACGCAACAGCGGCATCAACGCGTCGCGTTCGGTTCGCAATAGCCGGTCCGGAAGCCAAGGGTCACGTATCTCGTCGAGAACTGTCATGGGGCTCAGTAGCGGTAGTGGTCGGGCTTGTAGGGGCCGCTGACGTCCACGCCGATGTACGCGGCCTGCTCGGGGCGCAGGGTCGTCAGCTTCACGCCGAGGGCGTCGAGGTGCAGGCGGGCGACCTTCTCGTCGAGGTGCTTGGGGAGCACGTAGACGTCGGTGGAGTACTCCTCGGGCTTGGTGAAGAGCTCGATCTGGGCCAGGGTCTGGTCCGCGAAGGAGTTCGACATCACGAAGGACGGGTGACCGGTCGCGTTGCCGAGGTTCAGCAGACGGCCCTCGGACAGCACGATCAGGACCTTGCCGTCGGGGAACTTCCAGGTGTGGACCTGCGGCTTGACCTCGTCCTTGACGATGCCCTCGACGGCCGCGAGGCCGGCCATGTCGATCTCGTTGTCGAAGTGGCCGATGTTGCCCACGATCGCCTGGTGCTTCATCTTGGCCATGTCCGCGGCCATGATGATGTCCTTGTTACCGGTCGTCGTGATGAAGATGTCGGCGATCTCCACCACGTCGTCCAGCGTCGCAACCTGGTATCCGTCCATCGCGGCCTGCAGGGCGCAGATCGGGTCGATCTCGGTGACGATGACGCGGGCGCCCTGGCCGCGCAGGGACTCCGCGGAGCCCTTGCCGACGTCGCCGTAGCCGCAGACGACGGCGACCTTGCCGCCGATCAGGACATCCGTGGCGCGGTTGATGCCGTCGATCAGGGAGTGGCGGCAGCCGTACTTGTTGTCGAACTTCGACTTCGTCACGGCATCGTTCACGTTGATCGCCGGGAACAGCAGCGCGCCGGCCTGCTGCATCTCGTACAGGCGGTGGACGCCCGTCGTGGTCTCCTCCGTGACACCGCGGATCTCCGAGGCCAGCTCGGTCCACTTCAGGGACGTGCGGTGCAGCAGATCCAGGACGACGCGCATCTCGTCGTTCTCGGCGGTCGAGGGGTCGGGGATGCTTCCGGCCTTCTCGTACTCGACGCCCTTGTGGACCAGCAGGGTGGCGTCACCGCCGTCGTCCAGGATCATGTTGGGACCCGCGTGCCCGGGCCAGGTCAGCGCCTGCTCGGTGCACCACCAGTACTCCTCCAGCGTCTCGCCCTTCCAGGCGAAGACCGGGATGCCGGCGGCGGCTACGGCGGCCGCCGCGTGGTCCTGGGTGGAGAAGATGTTGCACGAGACCCAGCGGACGTCCGCGCCCAGGGCGACGAGCGTCTCGATGAGCACGGCCGTCTGCACCGTCATGTGCAGGGAGCCGGTGATCCGGGCCCCGGCCAGCGGCTGCGCCGCCGCGTACTCTCGGCGGATGGACATCAGGCCGGGCATCTCGTGCTCGGCGAGGGTGATCTCCTTGCGCCCGAAGGCGGCGAGGGAAAGGTCTGCGACCTTGAAATCGGTGAATTCAGCAGGCATGAAGAACGCTCCTCGTGCTCCGGTCGGTGCAATGGGCCGCGGGGGCCGGTACGTGGTTCACCGGCGGCCCCCGGCATTGAAGTAGCTGGCCTCGGGATGGTGGATGACGATGGCGTCGGTGGACTGCTCCGGGTGGAGCTGGAACTCCTCGGAGAGGTGGACGCCGATCCGCTCGGGCCGCAGCAGCTCGGCGATCTTCGCGCGGTCCTCCAGCTCGGGGCAGGCGGGATAGCCGAGTGAGTAGCGACACCCCTGGTACTCGGTGCGGAACATTCCCTCCATGGACAAGGGGTCGGACCCTTCGATACCGAGTTCGCCCCGCACCCGGGCGTGCCAGTACTCGGCGAGTGCCTCGGCCAGCTGCACTGAAAGCCCGTGCAGTTCCAGGTAGTCACGGTAGGCGTCCGCCTCGAAGAGGCGGGCGGTCTCCTCGCCGATCCGGCTGCCGACGGTGACGACCTGGAAACCGACGACGTCGATCTCCCGCGATTCCTCGGGGCGGACGAAGTCGGCCAGGCACAGGCGACGGCCGCGGCTCTGGCGGGGGAACGTGAACCGCGTCCGCTCGCCTCCGTCCTCGTCCAGGACGATCAAGTCATCGCCCTTGGACACGCAGGGGAAGTACCCGTAGACGACCGCCGCTTCAAGCAGCTGATCGGTGTGCAACCGGTCCAGCCAGCCACGCAGACGCGGTCGGCCCTCCGACTCGATCAAGTCGGCGTCCTTGAGGCCCCACTGCCCCTTGAAGAGGGCGCCCTCGTCCAGCCAGGAGGCGTAGTCCTTGAGCGGGATGCCCTTGACCACGCGGGAGCCGAGGAATGGCGGCTCGGGTACGGGGACATCGACTGCAACGTCGGAGCGGCCGGCGTCCTCGGGTTCACGTACACCGAGCAGGGGTTTCCGTTGTGGTACTCGGCGTTGCTTGAGCGGAGGCAGGCTCGCTCCGGGGACTGCGCGTTTGATTCCCATGAGGGCGTCCATGAGGCGCAGGCCTTCGAAGGCGTCGCGGGCGTAGCGGACTTCGCCCTCGTAGATTTCGTGGAGGTCCTGTTCGACGTAGGCGCGGGTGAGGGCGGCGCCGCCGAGGATGACCGGGTAGTCGGCTGCCAGCTTGCGCTGGTTGAGCTCCTCCAGGTTCTCCTTCATGATCACCGTGGACTTGACCAGCAGGCCGGACATGCCGATGACGTCGGCCTTGTGTTCCTGCGCGGCTTCGAGGATCGCGGAGACCGGCTGCTTGATGCCGATGTTGACCACGTTGTAGCCGTTGTTGGTCAGGATGATGTCGACGAGGTTCTTGCCGATGTCGTGGACGTCGCCGCGGACGGTGGCCAGAACGATGGTGCCCTTGCCCTCGTCGTCGCTCTTCTCCATGTGCGGTTCCAGGTGGGCCACCGCGGTCTTCATGACCTCGGCGGACTGGAGGACGAAGGGGAGCTGCATCTGGCCGGAGCCGAACAGCTCGCCGACGACCTTCATGCCCTCCAGGAGGGTGTCGTTGACGATGTCGAGGGCGGGGCGGGTCTGCAGGGCCTCGTCGAGGTCGGCGTCCAGGCCGTTCTTCTCGCCGTCGATGATGCGGCGCTGCAGGCGCTCGTCGAGCGGCAGGGCGAGGAGTTCCTCGGCGCGGCCGGCCTTCATCGACTTGGTGTTGACGCCTTCGAAGAGGGCCATCAGCTTCTGCAGGGGGTCGTAGCCCTCGGCGCGCCGGTCGTAGATCAGGTCGAGGGCGGTGGTGACCTGCTCGTCGTCGAACCGGGCGATCGGCAGGATCTTGGACGCGTGGACGATCGCGGAGTCCAGGCCGGCCTTGACGCACTCGTCGAGGAAGACCGAGTTCAGCAGGACGCGGGCGGCCGGGTTGAGGCCGAAGGAGATGTTCGAGAGGCCGAGCGTGGTCTGGACGTCGGGGTGGCGGCGCTTGAGCTCGCGGATCGACTCGATCGTGGCGATGCCGTCCTTGCGGGACTCTTCCTGGCCGGTGCAGATGGTGAAGGTCAGGGTGTCGATGAGGATGTCCGACTCGAGGATCCCCCAGTTCCCGGTGAGGTCCTCGATGAGGCGCTCGGCGATGGCGACCTTGTGCTCGACGGTGCGGGCCTGGCCCTCCTCGTCGATGGTCAGGGCGATCAGCGCGGCGCCGTGCTCCTGGGCCAGCTGGGTGACCTTGGCGAAGCGGGACTCGGGGCCGTCGCCGTCCTCGTAGTTCACGGAGTTGATGACGGCGCGGCCGCCGAGCTTCTCCAGGCCGGCCCGCAGAACGGGGACCTCGGTGGAGTCCAGGACGATGGGCAGGGTGGAGGCGGTCGCGAAGCGGCCGGCGAGCTCCTGCATGTCGGCGACGCCGTCGCGGCCGACGTAGTCCACGCACAGGTCGAGCATGTGCGCGCCTTCGCGGATCTGGTCGCGGACCATCTCCACGCAGTCGTCCCAGCGGGCTTCGAGCATGGCCTCGCGGAACTTCTTCGACCCGTTCGCGTTGGTGCGCTCGCCGATCGCCATGTACGAGATGTCCTGGCGGAACGGGACGGTCTGGTAGAGCGAGGAGGCACCGGGCTCGGGGCGCGGGTCGCGGACGGCCGGGTTCAGACCGCGGACGCGTTCGACGACCTGGCGCAGGTGCTCGGGGGTGGTGCCGCAGCAGCCGCCGACCAGGGAGAGTCCGTACTCGCGGACGAAGGTCTCCTGGGCATCGGCGAGCTCGCTCGCGGACAGCGGGTAATGCGCGCCGTTCTTGCCGAGGACCGGCAAGCCCGCGTTGGGCATACAGGACAGCGGGATACGGGAGTTCCGCGCGAGATAACGCAGGTGCTCACTCATCTCCGCCGGCCCGGTCGCGCAGTTCAGACCGATCATGTCGATGCCCAGGGGCTCCAGCGCGGTGAGCGCGGCACCGATCTCCGAACCCAGCAGCATCGTGCCGGTCGCTTCAACCGTCACCTGCACGATGAGAGGCAGGTCGCCCATTCCGCACCACTCCAGCGCCCGTCGCGCGCCGATGACGGCCGCCTTCGCCTGGAGGAGGTCCTGGGAGGTTTCGACCAACAGCGCGTCCGCGCCGCCTCGGATCAAACCCTCGGCATTCTCCTGGTACGCCTCACGCAAGGGCTCGTACGCCACATGCTTGAGCGTGGGCAGCTTGGTGCCGGGGCCCATGGAGCCCAGGACCCAGCGGGGCCTTCCATCCTTCGCCGTGAACGCATCCGCGGCTTCGCGGGCGATGCGCGCTCCGGCCTCGGACAGCTCATAGACCCGGCTCTCCACGCCGTACTCGGCGAGGGCGGTGAGATTGGCCCCGAAGGTATTGGTCTCGACGCAGTCCACACCCACGGCGTAGTACTCGTCATGGACCGACCGGACGATGTCGGGCCGGGTGACATTGAGGATCTCGTTGCAGCCTTCGAGACCCATGAAGTCGTCGAGCGTCGGATCGGCTGCCTGGAGCATCGTTCCCATCGCTCCGTCGGCCACCACGACCCGCTGCGCCAGCTCCTCCCTCAGAGACCGTCTCATGCCAACCCCCACAGGTGTGCGGTCAGCTCCGTCTCGTACCGGCAGCCGTACGCCATGCCGAGCAGCGAGATCAACGATTCGCCGGACAACCGGTACTCCTGCGTACCCACGGAATCGAGGACGGTCGCAGCGACCGCACAGCCCAGCTGAGCCGCGCTCCGCTCGGACACACCCCACGCCGTGGCGGCGAGGAACCCGGCCCGGAACGCGTCGCCGACACCGGTCGGGTCGACGACTTCCTCGACCTCGACCGCGTGCACGGTCAACGGCGTGCTGCCCGCAGTGTGGATTCGTACGCCACCCTCGCCATGGGTGGTCACCCAGGAGCCGACCCGCCCCAGGACCTGCTCCTCGGTGAGCCCGGACTTCTCGCACAGCAAGGCTGCTTCGTACTCGTTGGTGAACAGCCGGCTCGCGCCGTCCACCAGCTCCCGAACCTGCGGCCGCTCCAGTCGCGCCAGCTGCTGGGACGGATCCGCGGCAAAGGGGATGGCCAGCTCACGGCAGATCCGCGTATGGCGGAGCATGGCCTCTGGGTCGTCGGGCGAGATCAGCACCAAATCGGGGCGACCGGCCCGTGCGACGACGTCCCGCAGGTCGATCTCCCGGGCCTCGACCATGGCGCCCTCGTAGAACGTCGCGATCTGATTCTGGTCCCGGTCGGTGGTGCAGACGAAACGCGCGGTGTGGCACGTCTCGCTGACCCGAACGGAGTCGGTGTCGACGCCGTGCTCCTTGAGCCACACCCGGTACGGCTCGAAGTCTCGGCCCACAGAGCCCACCAGGACAGGCCTCAGTCCCAGCGTTCCCAGACCGAAGGCGATGTTGGCCGCTACTCCGCCGCGTCGGAATTCCAGTTTGTCGGCGAGGAACGACAGGGATACCCGGTCCAGCCGGTCCGCGAGCAGCTGCTCGGCGAACCGGCCGGGGAAGGTCATCAAATGGTCGGTCGCGATGGATCCCGTCACAACGATGCGCATGTCAGACCCCAACGGCCCGGTGCAGGGCGTCCACGCGGTCGGTGCGTTCCCAGGTGAAGTCCGGCAGCTCGCGGCCGAAGTGGCCGTACGCGGCGGTCTGGGCGTAGATCGGGCGGAGCAGGTCCAGATCGCGGATGATCGCGGCCGGCCGAAGGTCGAAGACGCTCGACACGGCTTCCTGGATGCGCTCGTCCGGCAGCGTCCCCGTACCGAAGGTCTCGACGAAGAGGCCGACGGGCTCGGCCTTGCCGATCGCGTACGCGACCTGGACCTCGCAGCGCGAGGCCAGGCCGGCGGCGACCACGTTCTTCGCCACCCAACGCATCGCGTACGCGGCGGAACGGTCGACCTTGGACGGGTCCTTGCCCGAGAAGGCGCCGCCACCGTGACGGGCCATCCCGCCGTACGTGTCGATGATGATCTTGCGACCGGTCAGACCGGCGTCGCCCATCGGGCCGCCGATCTCGAAGCGCCCGGTCGGGTTCACCAGCAGCCGGTACCCTTCGGTCTCCAGCTTGATGCCGTCCTCGACGAGCTGGTTCAGCACGTGCTCCACGACGAACTCGCGGATGTCGGGAGCCAGCAGTGCGTCGAGGTCCACGTCGGCGGCATGCTGCGAGGAGACCACCACCGTGTCCAGGCGCACCGCCTGATCACCGTCGTACTCGATGGTGACCTGCGTCTTGCCGTCGGGACGCAAGTACGGGATGACCCCGTCCTTGCGGACCTCGGACAGCCGGCGCGAGAGCCGGTGCGCGATGTGGATCGGCAGCGGCATCAGCTCGGGCGTCTCGTCACAGGCGTAGCCGAACATCAGGCCTTGGTCGCCCGCTCCCTGCTTGTCGAGCTCGTCACTCGGCCCCGCGCCGCCGACGCGCTTCTCGAATGCGGTGTCGACGCCCTGGGCGATGTCGGGCGACTGCGCCCCGATGGACACCGACACCCCGCAGGAGGCGCCGTCGAAGCCCTTCTTCGAGGAGTCGTAGCCGATGTCGAGAATGGCCTCACGAACGAGGGCGGCTATGGGCGCATAGGCCTTGGTCGTCACCTCGCCGGCTATGTGGACCTGGCCGGTGGTGATCAAGGTCTCCACAGCCACCCGCGAGGTGGGGTCCTCACGGAGCAGTGCGTCGAGGATCGTGTCACTGATCCGGTCGGCGATCTTGTCGGGATGCCCCTCGGTCACCGACTCTGAGGTGAACAGCCGCTTGCTCATGCCTGCCCCACCTCGACCGGGAAGAAGTGCGACTCGATGGCGGCGAGGGTGCGGATCTCGTCCACTTCCAGGGCCTCCATCTGGATGGACCGACCGCTCTGCTGCTCCAGCAGGAAGACGAACTCCACGAAGGACAGCGAGTCGATGAGCCGGTTCTCGATGAGGTCCAGGTCGGAGGCGATGTCGTCGCGCTCCGTGTGACGGGCGAGGAGCCAGTTCTTCACCTGCTGCAGACCGTCGGACATGGTTGTTCTCCTTGAAGTGCTCTTTATGGATGAGGTGTTGGTTGCGGGGGTCACGCCAAGGGCACCGGCTGGATCCGGAAGACCCGGCGTGAGGGGGTAGCCCGCCGAGCCGGCATGGAGCACCGGGGCGGCCACGGCTACCGCGTAGTCCACGTCATGGCTGATGGACACGGTGATCTCGGCGATGCCGGCCTCCGCGGCCATCTCGGCCGCGCCCCGGCGGAGCTCGACGAGGGGCCAGCCCCCTTCGGAACGCCGCACGACGATGTCGAGCCAGGGGAGGAATTTGCCCCGCACGCGGAGGGTCTTGAAGGCTGCTTCCTTGGCCGCTATCCGGCCGCACAGACTCAGTAGGTCGAGCCCGGAGGCAGTTCGGCAGTCGGCGAGTTCGCCTGGGGTGAGCATCCGATCGAAGAAGTCCTCGCCGTACTCGGCGAGCAGTCGGCGGACACGGGTGACGGACACGATGTCCATGCCTAGATTCGCCCAGCCCAGGCCGCCCGCCGGCGGGGCGACGGGTCGGGTCCGCACGTCAGATCGCCGGCCCGGCCGCGTTCGCGCGCAGGACGGCCTCGGTCGCCGCCTCCCAGCTGCCGTGGCGCCTGGTCAGCGCGGACAGCCAGCGCTCGAGGCCGAACGCGGCGCAGCTGGTGAAGGCCGGGCTGCCGCTCGACGCCAGCGTGATCTCACAGCGGTCACCGAAGAAGTTGCGGTGGGTGTTGACCGAGGCGATCGCCAGATCCTCGTACAGGAACTCGTGCTTGACCGGGGTGAGTCGCTGAAGCACCGCCTTCGAGCTGCCCTTGTCGAAGAACGGGTCGCAGGCGGCCTCCTTGCGCAGCGGCAGGTCCAGTGCCTCGGCGAAGGCCTGGATGCGCGCGGTGAACGAAGCGAGGTGGGACTCGGCGTGCTCGCGGGTCCCGATGGCCACCACCTCCCGCATGCGGAAGCCGAGCTGCCGGCGGAGGCCCTCGTAGTACTCCTCCTGACGGAAGCACCAGCCGACGACGGTGACCAGCGTGTCGTCCGCGACCTGACGGCCCTGGTGGTCGATGTACACGGCGTAGCAGGACGCCGAGGGGAGTCCGAGCGCTGCGGGCTGGAGCGCCGTGCACGGGAAACAGCCGCTGTCCGTACAGAACTCGCTGGATTCCCTTGCCGCCAGGTTGAGCGGGGCAGCGACGACAGCCTGGTGCGGGAAGTTGTCGTAGTAGTCGAGGCGTGCCAGGTCGGCGGCCGGCAGCAGTGGGGGCATGGTCATCGGGCGGGCGCCTGCGTTCACGCCCCAGCTCTCGAAGGTGTCGTCGAGGAGCCGCAGCAGGGCGGTTCCCTCGGGACCGAGGGACGGCAGGCCCCTCGATTCCCCGACGCTCGCAGGGGTTGTTGTCACGGTCATGGTGGAGTCACCTCTCGGACGACGGACGGCTCGTTCAGACGACGGGCAGTACGTCGTCGGTGAAGATCCCGGTCTTCAGGAAGAAGCCGAGCGGCTTGCGGATGGCCTTGCGCTCGTACGGACGGCGGCCCTCGTCGGCGACCAGCGCATTGCGCAGGGCCAGTGGGTCGGCGATGCCGGCGTCGCGGTAGACATGCGGGTTGTAGAGGGAGTTGACGCTGTAGACGACGTACCGCTTGAGGTACGCCTCCACCTCGGCGAGCCGCTGGGCGGAGACGGTGTCCTTCATCCGCTTGAACAGCAGGGAGACCAGCTCGCGCCCGAAGGCGATGTGCCGGGACTCGTCCTGGTGGTGGATGCGGTTGACCTCGCGGATGGTGTGACACAGGGCCTCGTCCTGCGCCATCCGCATGTTGTAGTGGTCGACGAGCTCCTCGAAGAACAGGATCCGGGCGAAGACCAGGAAGTTCTCCACCTCCGGCTCCCACGCGGAGTCGGCGCGCATGGCGGTCGAGCCGTAGATCTTGTCGCCGTACCGGCGGCAGAACTCGGCGAAGAACCACATGTGTTCGTTCTCTTCGCCGATGAAGTGGTGGAAGAAGTCGGAGGGGACTTCGAAGCCGGGCATGTGGATCCGGCCGACCACCTCGATGAGCAGCTCACGGATGCCGTGCACGTTGAGGCTGTAGAAGTTGATGCTCTCCCACTTGGAAAGGCGGTGAATGGTCTCCTCGCCGAGCTCCTCGTAGAAGGGCGTGCCGTAGACGGTGAGCAGCTCGGGGGTCATCCACAGCTGGCCCTCTTCGAGCTTCTCGGGCCAGTCGAACTGCTGGTAGGGGTTGTAGTACTCCTCGATGGAGCGCGAGCTCAGTCGTTCCAGGACTTCCAGGAACCGGTCACTGACGGGCAGGGGGGCGGCGACGCCCATGGAGACTCCCTCGGTGTGTGGTGGGGTGCGGCGAGCGAAGACTCAGGGCCGGACTTCGTACACGGCGTTGACCGGGGTCTCGGTCGCGCGCCGCCAGCGGGTGAAGCCGGCCTCCTCCGCGATGGCACGGAACGCCTTCTCGCCGGAGTGGTTGCCGAGCGCGTGTGGGCCGCGCTGGGCGACGGCCACGGGCAGGCACATCACGGCCGACAGCGCCATGAACATGCGGGCGGCGGGCGTCTGCGTGTCGATGTCCGCGGGCGAGACGTTCGACTCGACGAGCATCCATGTCCCGTCACCGTCCAGGGACTTGTGTACGTGCTGCGCGGCGGCGACCGGGTCTCCCATGTCGTGCAGGGCGTTGAAGAAGGTGACCAGGTCGTAGCCGGAGCCGGGGTAGTCGTCGGCCGAGGCGACGTCGAAGACGACACGGTCCGAGAGTCCGGCCTCCTCGGCTAGCTGCCGGGCGATGGAGATGGCTTCCTCGGAGTAGTCGAAACCGTGCACGGTCGCCTGGGGGAACGCCTTCGCGATGAGCAGCGTGGTGTGCCCGACGCCGCACCCGACGTCGGCGACGGTGCCGCCGGCTGCCAACTTGCTGGTGACCCCGTGCAGGGCGGGCAGCCAGTCGGGAACGAGCCGGTGCTCATAGGTGGGCTGGAAGAAGCTGCCCATCCCGGTGTCCAGTGCCGGGTCGTGTTCCGCCCAGCCGACGCCGTCACCGGAACGGTACGCGTCGACGAGCAGGTCCTCGGTGGCGTACAGCGCCTTGAGGGCGGTGAAGAAGCCTGCGGCGAACGTGACGGCTTTCGGGTCGGCGAGTACCGCCACATGGTCGGCGGGGAGCGTGTACGTATCGGCGCTCGGGTGGCGCTCGACGTACCCGGCGCTCAACTGTGCGTGCAGCCACTCCTCCGCGTACCGCTTGGCGATCCCGGTGTGCTCGGCGAGCCCTGCCGCGGTGAGGGGGCCGGCCTCGGCCAGGGCGCGGTACAGGCCGAGCCGTTCGCCGAGGGCGACGGTGAGCCCGCGTACGGCGGCTCCGGCATCGCTGATGACCCGTTGGTGGAACTCGTGCGTGCCGCTCATGCCGCCGCCTCGGAGGTCGGAAGGTCACACGTGAACAGGAAGGAACGGGGGACGCCCGGAACGCTGCGAGCCGGAACCGGGTACGGCCAGCGGTCGAAGTCGGCGCCCGGTTCTCCCGGCTGCCGCACCTCGCGCACGTCCCAGCCGCAGTCGGCGAGGAGTTGCTCGGGGGTCTCCGTGCCGAACAGCCACGGGTTGCCGTCTTCCTTCAGACACTTGAGGAAGGGGCGGGAGAGCGGGTTGTCCAGCGCGGCGCGGCTGATGACGTCTCCGAGCAGCACCGAGCCGGGCGCGGAGTGGGCGGCCAGCGTCGAGATCAGGTTGCGCACGGCGCCTTCCGGGAGAAAGAAGAGGAGCCCTTCGACCACCCACAACACCGGCTCGTCACTGCGCCACCCGGCCTCCTTGAGCGGACCGGTCCAGTCCTGCGTGAGGTCCACCGGCACAATGACGCGGGTACGTCCGGCGGGGGCGGGCTCATCGGCGAGCATCTGCGCCTTCGCCTCCAGGAGCGCGGGGCGATCCAGCTCGTAGACGGTCACGCCGTCGGGCCACGGGAGCCGGAAGAAGCGGGTGTCCATGCCCGCGGCGAGGAACACGACCTGGCGGATGCCGTGTTCCTCGACGGCCCGGACGATCGCCCGGTCCAGGTAGGTGGTGCGGATGGCGAGGAACGGCACGGTGCCCGCCCCGGCGTAGCGCTCCAGAAGTTCGAAGCCGATCGTGTCGGCGACGGTGCGCGCGTAGGGATCGGCGAACAGCCGGTCCTCGCGGTCGGTCTCCAGGGCTCGCGCTGCGGCGGTCCACTGGGCGGTGCGGGATACGGCCTCCACAGGAGGTCTCCCTTCACATCGGGTGAGATGGGTACAAGCAGTTATGGAATCCGCAAGGGGCCCCGGTCCGGCGCGGTCAAGCCACGGATCGCACGCAGGCGACCGGGTCGTCTGCCGCGGACTTCGTCCCGGAGCGCGAGGCGTCGGGACCGGCGGGCCGGCGCTGGAAGATGCTGTGCAGGATCATGCTGAAGACGACCGCCCCGTCCCCGTCGACCAGCAGGCACTTGGGCTGCACGATGCCGGTGGTCGGGTTGAACGGTGACGGGCGGGACCCGAGGATCTCCACTCGGGCGGCGAGGACGTCTCCCGGGCGGACGGGGCGCACGTAGCGGATCTCGTCGACCCCCGGCGACCCGGTGCACGCACTGTGGACCAGCAACCCGTCCACGTAGCGCCGCATGAACATCGAGGCGGTGTGCCAGCCGCTGGCGATCAGACCGCCGAACGGCGACCGGGCGGCGAGCTCCGGGTCCGTGTGGAAGGGCTGCGGATCGAAGCGCTTTCCGAACTCCAGCACCTCCTCGGCGGTGACGGTGATCGTGCCCAGCTCGTGGACATCACCGGTCCGGAAGTCCTCGAAGTAGCGCATCACGCGCCCCCCTTGACGTAGAGCAGTGTTTCCTTGGCATGAACCAATCTACGAATCGTTCATTTATTTTGTCAAGCCAAAACAAGCTTGGATAGAGCCTGTTCGATGTCCCTCCACAGGTCGTCGGGGTCCTCGATACCGACCGACATCCGCACCAGACCCGCTCCGATACCGGCAGCCGCCAACGCCTCCTCCCCCAGCTCTCGATGGGAGGTGCTGGCCGGATGCGTCACCAGCGTCTCCACGCCGCCCAGGGACAGCGCGAGCCGCGCGACCCGCACTCCCTCCACGAACACCCGACCCGCCTCCCGCCCGCCGGCCAGGTCGAAGGAGAGCAGCCCTCCCCCGCCGGAAAGCGCCTTACGGGCGGTGGCGTACGAGGGGTGGGCGGGGAGCCAGGGCCAGTGGACGGCCGTGACTGTGGGATGAGCAGCCAGCCGCGCAGACAGGACTTCGGCATTGGCGCAGTGCTCCCGCATCCGCAGGGGCAGCGTCGGGATCCCGCGCAGGGTCAGCCAGGCGGCGAACGGGTCGGCGCTAGCCCCGAGTTCGACTGTCCGCGGCCATACCTCCTGCCGCAGTCCGTCATCCGCGAAGATGGCCGCGCCCCCGAGGACGTCGGAGTGTCCGGCCAGATACTTGGTCGTGGAGTGGAGCACGATGTCGGAGCCGAGTTCGATGGGCCGGCACAGGACGGGCGACGCGAGGGAGTTGTCCACGGCGCTGATGACTCCCCGGCTTCGGGCGGCAGCCAGCAGCCCTGGCAGGTCAGGGACTTGGCCCGTTGGGTTCGCGATGGTCTCCAGTAGGAGCAGCCGGGTCCGGGGTCCTGCGACCGCCTCGAACTCGGCCACCTCGTCACCACTGATATACGTGACGTCCACGCCGTAGCGGTCCGCCAGGTCGGTCAGGGCGGCGTATGTCCCTCCGTATAGACACCGCTGCGCGATCACGTGATCGCCGGGGCGTAGCAGCGCCAGCAGGACGCCGCTGATGGCTCCCATGCCCGAGGCGAAGGCTATGGCCGAAGCCCCGCCCTCCAAGTCCGCGAGGGTGTGCTCCAGGGCGCGGACGGTGGGATTGCCGCGGCGACTGTAGACGTACTGGCCGTCGGGGCTGGCCATGGCTTCGGCCAGCTCGCTCGCGGAGTCGAAGGCGAAGGCGGACGATTGCACCAGGGGTACGGAGAGCGGCCAACTGCCGTGCGGCAAAGGCCGATTCACCACATGCACTGCACGGGTTCGGATGTCTTTGTCTTCCATGGGGTCTCCTGTCTGATGGGCCGGTCCGTCCGGCCGTCTGCGTCAGGTACGGGGAGCAGAAAGGGGTCGCCCGATGTCCTGGGAGGACATCGGGCGACCCCTTGCCGAGTACGGACGAGCCCGTACGTCACACCCCGGCGGTCTCGCTTTGCGGCGCGGGGGCGGCTGCGGTCGCCGCAGCCTTGTCTCCCTTCATGACGAGAAGAGTGATCACGCCGCCGGCGGCCGCGATGGCGGCGGCACCGAGGAACGCGGCACTGAAGCCGTCGGTGAGGGCGGGCAGGTTGCCGAGCTCACCGGCCCCCTGCGTGGTGGCAAGAGCGGTCAGAGCGGCTAGGCCGAGGGCCGAGCCCACGTTGTACGTGGTGTTGACGATGCCCGAGGCCAGACCTGCCTGCTCCTGGGGAGCTCCGGACATGGCGGCGATCATCGCAGGGATGTAGGCGAGCGCCATGCCGAGCGCGGCGACGAGCGAGGCCGGGAGGACGTCGACCAGGAAGGTGCCAGTCGGCTCCACCGCCGACAGCCAGACCAGCCCGACGGCGAGGGCCAACAGGCCGGCGACGATCAGCGGCTTCGCACCGAACTTGCCCATGAGGCGTGCGGTAATCGCCGTCATGAAGATCATCAACAGGACGGTCATGGGGAGCAGGGCGGCGCCGGACGCGAATGCGCCGTAGTTGAGGACCTGCTGCAGATACAGGTTGAGGAAGTACCACATCGGGATCCACGCCGCACCGAGCAGCGTCATCGCGAGGTTGGCCGAGCCGAGACGCGGGACCCGCCAGACGCTGAGCGGCATGAGCGGCTCACGGATGGACTTCTGAATCACGAAGAAGGCGGCGAGCAGAACGGCCGCGCCGATCAGCTCCAGGACGGTGGCGGTGGAGCCCCAGCCCACCTCGGGCGCCCGGACGACAGCGAACACGGCGAGCGCGAGACCCGCAGTGACGGCGACCGCACCCAGGACATCCACAGAACCGCGTCGGGACGCAACGTCCGGCAGCAGCTTGGTGGCGGCGAGGGTCGCGAGACCGATCGGGATGTAGATGATGAAAACCCATTGCCAGCTCATCCACTCGGTGAAGACACCACCGAGGAATACACCCGCAGTACCGCCGGCGGGAGCAGCGGCGCCGTACAGCGCCATCGCCTTGCCGAGCTCCTTGGGGTCGTGCATGAAGAGCATCATCAGCAGGGTCATGGCGGCGGGTGCGATCAGCGCGCCGCCAATGCCCTGGACGGCACGGCCGACGATCTCGACCGTAGCCGTCTGTGCGGCGGCCGCGACGATCGAACCGACGATCATGGTCGCCCATCCGGCGGCGAAGATCTTGCGAGCTCCGACGAGGTCGGAGAGACGACCGCCGAGCAGGAGTAATCCGCCGAACACGATGACGTAGGCGTTGAAGACCCACTGCAGCTCACCCTGCGAGAAGCCGAGGTCCTTCTGCATCTCGGGGAGTGCGACTCCGATGATGGAGGTGTCCATGATGACCATGAACTGCGCGGCGGCAAGCACGGCAAGTGCCCACCAGCGCCGGGGATTGACGGTTGACATTGCCCTGACCCTTCTCTGCATCATACCCCTAGGGGGTACCTTCGCGGAGCAAGGTAACATACCCTTGGGGGGTATGTAAGAGCGAGGGGAGGGCGATCGACAAATGAGGGGACAGTGCGATCCGAGCACTGACGCGCCCCTGGCAAGCGGTACAGCCATAGCTGTCAGGTAGACCCGTAGCCGGCCAGCCGAGGGCGACAGAGTCGGCTCCGAAGAAGATCGCGCGACGTCGGCGGCGACGAAGGGTGAGCCTGGTGGCCGGGTGCGTGCCCGCGTGACGACGGCCACCGCCCCTGCACAGTGCCGCGCGCCCGCCCATCACCGCGACGGGCTGTCGACCGTGCTGAGCCGCAGCGCCCCTCGATCAATGCCGCCAGGAGTACCCGTGCCGTTCCTGGCCGCGAGTTCCAACCGCTCAGGTACGGCCCGCCTCAGCCGCGGTTTGGTTCCACTATTGAGGGAGAACGAGCTGTGGCCGCGAATCGGCGACCCGAGCCTCTTCCGACCCTCTCTTGGTCTTGCTCCGCGCCGCCCGGTTGACGGACACCCGACGGCTGGGCGGGCCGCACCAGGGGCCTGCTCGTAGGATGAGCGCATGACCTCCGCCGTCCAGTCGCCGAGCCGCCGCCCTGTCGGGCGCGGCTTTGTGCTGCTGGTTCTGGCGGTGCTGACCGGTGTGCTTGCGATGCACGGGCTGAGCCCGGGACCAGCGCCCATAGAGACGCCGACGGCAGTCGGCGGTCACGGCGTGGCGATGGCCCATGAGAACACCAGCCATCAGGTGGTCGGGGACTGCTCGCACACCGATGGTGGATCGGGCCATGCGGATCATGCTGATGCGATGTGCGCGGCGGCCGGCGTCGGCGCCCCTTACGTACCGCCCGCGCTGGCTTCCGCCCTCGGCGTCACTCCTGCGGTTGTGACGCCGCTCGGCAGCAATGCCGGGACTCCTGAGATCGGGCGCGCGCCGCCCGACCTGGCCGATCTGCAACTCCTGCGGATATAGAGCGGCCCGCACGGCACCCCGTCTCCCGGCTCTGCCGGGTGAAGTGTGCCGCGCTCCGGCCATGCCCTCACTTCCGCATCGGCGCATGCCCGCCCAAGGCTGCGCATCAAGGAGTCGCATCACCATGAACAAGAACCTCATCCGCCGCACCGCCATCGTCGCCGTCGCGGGCGCCGCCTCGCTCGTCCTCGCCGCCTGCGGGTCGAGTGACGACACCTCTGCCGGGCAGTCGACGCCGTCGGCCGTCTCGTCCGCTCCGGCCGCGCAGGGGCAGCACAATGCCGCCGACGTCGCCTTCGCGAAGGGGATGATCCCCCACCACCGTCAGGCCGTGGAGATGGCCGACCTGGCCCCCACGCGCGCGGAGTCCGCCGAGGCCAAGAAGCTCGCCGACGAGATCAAGAAGGCCCAGGACCCGGAGATCCAGACGCTCTCCGGATGGCTGACCTCCTGGGGCGAGCAGGTTCCCGCCGAGGGAGCCATGGACCACTCCCCGCACGGCATGGCCGGGATGATGACGGCCGAGGAGATGGACAAGCTGAAGGAATCGTCGGGCAAGGCGTTCGACACCGCCTTCATGGAAATGATGATCAAGCACCACGAAGGTGCTGTGGCGATGGCGAAGACGGAGAAGACCGACGGCGCCTTCCCCGACGCCAAGACGATGGCGGATGCCATCATCACCTCCCAGACCGCCGAGATCACCAGGATGAACAGCCTTCTCGGCAAGAACTGACCCACCGGCGGAGGGGTGTGCGGCCGCAAGGCCTGCCACACCCCTCCGCCTTTGCTGCCCTCAACCCCTCGCGGAATACCCCTGGGGGGTATACGGTTTGTGATGTGGGGCCGCGGGAGCGGGGTCACACTGGACGGGAATGGGGATGACTGTCATGGACCACAGCGCACACCACACCAACACCGCGCACGACCACACCGCGCACCAGGCGCACGAGGGTCACGCCGGGCACCAGATGGGCGGAGTGACCTGGGGGGCAGCCGCGAAGGCGACGCTGCACTGCCTCACCGGGTGCGCCATCGGCGAGATCCTCGGCATGGTCATCGGCACCGCCCTGATGTGGGGCAACGTGCCCACCATGGTCCTTGCGATCGCCCTGGCGTTCGTCTTCGGCTACTCCTTCACCCTGTTCGCGGTCCGCAAGGCCGGCCTGGACTTCAAGACCGCCGTCAAGGTGGCGCTGGCCGCCGACACCGTCTCGATCGCGGTGATGGAGCTCGTGGACAACGGCATCATCGCGCTGGTCCCCGGTGCGATGGACGCCCATCTGTCGGACGCGCTGTTCTGGACCGCGCTGCTGGGCGGCTTCGCCGTCGCCTTCCTGATCACCACGCCGGTCAACAAGTGGATGATCGGCCGCGGCAAGGGCCACGCCGTCGTCCACGCCTACCACTGACCTTTCACACCGAACGCGCCCGGCCGCACCCCGAGGGTGCGGCCGGGCGCGTTCGCGCGGGCGGGGGTTAGCTGGAGGTGCCGAGGGCTCGAACGGCGCCCGCCCCGGATCCGCCGGCCCCGCGGGGAACGGAGGCATCCTGATGTCCAGCACCGTCAAGGACATGCTCGCCACCTACCCGGCCGACCTCGGCAACATCGACCAGGCCAAGCTCACCGGTTGCATCGAGGCAGTGGCAACCCTCGCCTTCTTCGGCCTGCGCGAGGTCGCGGCGTCCATGGAGACCGCGCCCGGCGGCGGCCACAGCCACTGACGCCCCGGACCGGCGCGGCCCGCAGAACTGGGCCGTGCCGCCCGGCGACAACATCGCAGCCACCAGAGCAGTCCTGCCCCACGTCCACTTCCAAGGCGTCGACTGGCCGGCCGTGCACCTCACTCTGCTGCGTGGCCCGCATCCGGGCGCCCCGCCCACCTGGCTCGTCTGGTCCCGATCGCCCCCAATCGCTGCCACTGCAACCGAGACATGGCCTGGGTGTGCGCAGCCACACCAAGATCCGGACCATTTCCGGACCAGGCGCCGCCAGAATGCAGCGCCAACTGTCGTTTTTCCTGGTCAGCACGGGTGCAGGTGCTGTACCAGCAGGAGACGAAGAACCTTCTGGTGAGTTACTCCCGCAAGAAGCTCGGCTTCTTCTAAAAGTTGACCACAGTGCCTGACCTGCACAAACGACCGGTCAGGCACTGTGCCCACGCCTCGGAATAGCGACCGAAGCCGCGTGATTCCATGGTTCATTCGACTCCGAGATCCCACTTCACGAACAAGATCCGGGCCATTCACGGACCTTCGTGACCACCGGCCCACCACGCATACCAGCAGACGCCGGCCGTCTTCGGAGCCCGTAGCCGCGTCCACGCCGCCTACGCAGCGAACGACGCGGCACCGCTTCAAGGCCCCACGAGGAGAGACCCGCGCTCAGGCAAGATGTGATCGTCCACGCGTGGTGACGGCCGGCAGTAGATCCTCCAGCGTCAGCAATAGGTCAACATCGGCGTCGGAGGGGTCCGCGGAGCACGGCAACAAAGTCCCTAGCTCATGGAATGGGCACGTCCAGCGGATGGCAGGGGAGGCGCAGTTGTCGCCGATCACCGTTCCCGACATCCAAGCGCGCACAGACCGGTATGCGGAGGCGGGGATCCGAGCGGACTGGGCGTCGCCGCAGGAGAAGTCCCCGAAGTGGATCGACGAAGTGCCCGCAGTACGGGCCCAGCCTCTGGAGGCCGGCGGGGCGTGGGCCACACCCCACGCGCCGAAACTCCAGCCGAACGCGGCGACACCGTCCTCCACGGGCCACGGTCATCGGCACGGTGCTGATGCTCGTGGCCATCGCCGGCCTCGTGGCCATCGCCGGCCTCCCGGCCGCCGAGTCGAGACCGGACACGAAGAGCTGACCGGTCACGCGGAGACATGGAAGTGAGTGTGGTGCGCCAGGGCATGGTCCTGGCGCACCACACTCGCACCGCCGGAACCCGTAGACGTCCGGCAGGGTCACCGACGAACCCGCGCTCTCAAGGCGCAGGCACGGCGCCGATCTGCTGCATCACCCCGAGGAGGTCGGGCTGACCCCGCTCCTTGATGATCTTTCCGTCGGCCAGGTAGTAGAAGTTCACAGCCTGGACCGAGATCGTCTTTCCACTGGCCGGGATTCCGAAGAACTCGCCCCGATGCGTGCCGCGCATGGTGAACCGGGCGGCCACCGTGTCGCCCTCGGTGACGGTCTCTTCCAGAGTCCACATGAACTGCGCCGCCGACTCTCGGAGCTGACGGGCTACACCCGGCCGGTGAGCGACGGCAGTCTCTACCCGGCGATCAAGCGTCTCGCCGCGGCGGGCCTGCTGGAACGCCGCACGGACCCGGCTGGGGGTACGGCCCGCTACATACTGAGCGTGACCGACACCGGGCGCACCGACTTGCTGAAGCGGTTGCGCAGGCCCGCCGACCACGAGATCAGCGACTTCACGCGGTTCTTCACCGTGCTGGCGTTCCTGTCCCTCCTGCCGGACGTCGCCGAACAGCACGCGGTGCTGCGGCGGCGACTGGAGTTTCTGGAGGAGCCGGCGAGCTTCTTCTACGACGGCGACCAGCCGCTGCGTGCCGAGGACATGGCCGACCCCTACCGGCGCGGCATGCTGCTGACCGCCCGCGCCATCAACAGCGCCGAACGCGCCTGGCTACACGAGGTTCTGGACGGTGACGAGCCGGTCACCGCGCGCGCCGGGACGGACCCCTCTACGCTCGGACAACCTGTGAGCTGACCAGCCCCGGAGGTAGCCGCCCATGATTGCGTCCTGGTACGACCGACAGGGCCCCGCCGCCGACGTGCTGCGCGTCGGCGAGCTGCCCGACCCCACCCCCGGCCCGGGCGAGGTCCGCGTTCGCGTCACCGTCTCCGGTGTCAATCCCGGCGACACCAAGAAGCGGCGCGGCTGGCTCGGCTCGTCGATGCCCTACCCACGGGTGATCCCGCACAGCGACGCCGCCGGCGTCGTCGATGCCGTGGGCGAGGGGGTCGACGCGCGCCGGGTCGGACAGCGGGTGTGGACGTACGGTGCCCAGTCCTACCGGCCCTTCGGCACGGCCGCCCAGTACACCGTCGTACCCGCCGGTCTGGCCGTCCCGCTGCCCGACCACCTCGGCGACGAACTCGGCGCAACCCTGGGCATCCCCGGCATCACCGCCCACCGCGCCGTGTTCGCCGACGGCCCGGTCGACGGCAAGCTCGTGCTGGTGCACGGCGTCCTGGGCGGGGTCGGCTCCCTGGCCGCGCAGCTCGCTCGCTGGGGCGGGGCCAGAGTGCTCGCCACCGTCCGGCGCGGCGCGGATCTCGCACAGGTCGACCCGGCTGTCGTGTCCCACGCCGTGGCCCTGGACCAGGAGGACCCCGCGGCGGCGATCCGCGCGTACGCGCCCGGGGGCGTGCACCGGATCGTCGAGGTGTCCCTGTCCGCCAACGCCGACCTCGACAACGCCGTCGTCGCGAACGGCGCGGTCATCGCCGCCTACGCGACGAGCACGGACCGGACCGAGATCCCCTTCTGGCCCCTGCTGTTCAACAACGTCATCCTGCGTCTGATCGGCAGCGACGACTTCCCCGAAGAGGCGAAACACCAGGCAGCACGCGATCTCACCGCTGCGGCCTCCGCGGGCGCCCTGACCGTCGAGGTCGGCGACCGCTACGAGCTGGCAGACATCGCCAAGGCTCACGACCGCGTCGACGCCGGCAGCCGCGGCCGCATCCTGGTCGTCCTCCCGCAGTGACCCCACCCCGCACCACGGCCTGCGGCTGGCTGGTCCTCTCCGGTCCCGAACCCGACAGGGACGTCCTGGTTCACTGAACCAGACCCTCCGACGGCCCTGGCGGTCACAGGTTCACTCACTTGTTTTCGCAGATCGGACGCTCACCGTGGATCTTCCACAGCCACAGTGACGAATATGAAGGGGGACGTGCGGGCCGTGGAGGAACCTGGGGTCCGGCGAGTTGGCAGGCAAGTCGGCAAGAACCCACCGCCGGCCGGTCGCGTAGACGTTCCTACTCGAGACCATGCCGCTCGGGTGTCATGAGGAGATCGCCACGGTCGGACGCGTCCACCGTTGGTTGGCGGCATTGTTGCATGTCCAGATCTGGACGTAGGCGCCGTTGGCCGTGGAGTTGCCGGGTACGTCCAGGCACTTGGAGGCCGAGCGGGTCCTGGTTGAGGGCGATCAGGTTCTGGCTCTTCATGATCGTGGCGGTCGCAGCGTCCATGTTCCGCATGTCGTTGCCCGCGATCAGTGGAGCGGCCATCATCGCCCAGAGGGCGAAGTGGCTGCGCATCTCGGTGTCGGTCATGCCGCCCCGGCCGACCACCATCATGTCGGGGTCGTTGAACTGCCCCGGCTTGGCGTAGCCCGACGGCGCGTTGACGTTGACGATATTCTGGACGCCCATCGGATAGCCGTTGGTCTGACCTGAGTTCCGGACGTTGGTGATGTCCTCGGTGGTGCGCCAGATGTCGGCGACGTCGCCCCAGTTGGGCTGCGGGCCGGTCTTCTCGTGGATGCTGTTGGAGTTGATGCTGTAGAGGATCGGCCGGCCGGCGGCCGCCAGGGCGTCGCGCATCTTCGCGAAGGTGCGGACCTGGTCGTCGATGGTGCCGGTGGGGGAACACCAGTCGTACTTGAGATAGTCGACACCCCAGGCGGCGAACTGCCGGGCGTCCTGGACCTCGTGGTTGAGACTGCCGGTGGCGCCCGGATAGGACCCGAAGTACTGGGCGCAGGTCCGGTCCAGGGGTGCTTGGTAGAGGCCGAACTTCAGGCCCCGGGTGTGCAGGTAGTCGCCGAGCGCCTTCATGCCGCTGGGGAATCTCGACGGATTGGCCTGCAAGTTGCCGGCGGAGTCGCGAGTGGGGTCGAACCAGCAGTCGTCAACGACGACGTACTGATATCCGAGGTCACGCATGCCTGAGCTGACCATCGAGTCGGCAGTCTGGCGGATGAGCGTCTCGTTGATGTCGCAGCCGGGTTCACGGGGTGGGCCGGCCACCCCGTGAACCCGGTGCTCAGGGTCGGCTCCTCATCGGAGCCGGACCCGTGTCACATCGTCAGCGCTGCAGTGTCAGCAGACCCGGCCGGTAGGGCCATTGGCCGTAGTCACCGCCGGAGTTGGGGTCGCGTCCCTGGTAGAGGAACTGCAGGTTGCAGGGATCGACGGTGAAGGTCTGATCGGCGCTGGTGCGGATCAGTTCGCCATGGCTGATGTCGTTGGTCCAGGTGGCGCCGCTGTTGGCCTTGCCGGCGAAGGGGTTGCTCTCGGTCGCGGCCTGGGGTGTCCATGAGCCGTCCAGGCTGGTGGCCGTGAACGAGCGGAAGTAGCGCCCCTGCGAGCCGATCGCCTCGACGATCATGAGGTAGCGGTCCTGGCCCTGAAGCTTGTAGACCTGCGGGGCTTCGAACAGGTTGTTCGTCGTATCGCTCATGATCGTTGTGTAGGTCGAGCCGAAACTGCTCGGGAAGTTCCCGATCGGCATGCCGGCCCGGTAGATCTTGCCGTTGTCACCGGCGAAGAACAGGTACATGTTCGTGCCGTCAGCGATGAGCGTCTGGTCGATGGGTCCTGTTCCGGAGCCGGTGATGCTTCCGGAGAAGAGCACCTGATGTGACGACCAGCCGTTGGGGTTGGAGGGATCGCTCGACGTCCGGTAGGAGAAGGGGCTCCCGCCTCCCCACTGGTAGGTGAGCACCCAGATGTTCTTCGGCGCGAAGTAGAAGAGCGTGGGCGCGACGACGGAGTTCGACATCGTGTTCTGGCTGGCCGAGGCCATCTCCGGCCAGTTGATGAACAGGCCGAAGTTCATCGAACCCCAGCCCGCTCCCGTTCCCGCGGCGCCGTGCGTCGTCGCATAGACGAGCTGCTTGCCGTTGTAGGGGGCGACGGTGAAGTCCTTGAGTGAGGCCCACCCGGCCTTGGGTTGCGCCAGCGCGCCCGTTGAGGTCCAGCGGTATGTCGACGGAAGACCGCACGGGCCGGGGTTGCCGGAACCGACCTTGATGAGCTGCCACTGCTGGTTGGTGCCGCCCCAGTCGTCGTACTGGACGACGTTCGCGTTGTCGGCGGTGGACCCGCCTTGCACCTCGAGGGCCTTGTTGCTGTGGCGCGCGATGAGCCTCACGTAGCCGTCCGAGCTGTCGACCGGCCGCCACTGCTGGTTGGTCCCGTTCACGTCGCTCCACTGGACGATCGAGGCGCCGTTGGCGGTGGACCGGCCGGAGACGTCCAGCACCTTGCCGGAGTGGCGGGACTTGATGCGGTAGTAACCGTCTCCGGAGTCGACGAACTGCCACAGCTGCTGGTTCTGGTCGTTCCTGGTCCACTGGGTGATGCGCGCGCCGTCGTTGGTCCCCAGGTTGTAGACGTCCAGGGCCTTGCCGCTGTTGCGGTTGACCAGCACGTACGAGGCGTTGGGGTCGACGGTCGCCGCGGTGGCGGCGACGGCGGGCTGGGTACCGAGGAGAGCAGCCCCGAGCAGCAAGGACGAAAGGACCGCGAGTACGAGTCTCAGGACCCGTGGCGGATGGCGAAACCACATCAGAAGAGCTCCTTTGGGGGCGGGGGTGAGGTGACCCCGACGAACCGCCGAGCGGCCGTGTCAGGGGGTCTGGGGCGGGATGGGAGTGAAGGCGGCCGCACATGCCGAAGCGTTGGTGCACCGGGCACTCCAGGCGTGCCACTTCGCCGAGGTCCAGATGAGAGAGGTGCGAGCGCGGCCACGGCCTGGATTGTTAGCGCTAACAATATTGCGGTCGATGCGACAGGCGTTTCACGACGTCTCCTCGGGAGTGCAGGTCATGCGGGACGGTTCAGCCCTTGGTGGCGCCCGCTGCGAGTCCGCCGATCAACTGCCGTTCGGCGACGGCGTAGAAGGCGAGGGCGGGGACCATCGCGAGCACGATGTAGGCGAGAACGAGCGCGTAGTCGGTCGAGTACTGACCCTGGAACTGCTGGACGCCGACCGGGATCGTCTGCCATTGAGGGTCGTTGAACACCAGCAGCGGCAGGAAGAAGTTGTTCCAGCTCGCGACGATCGCGAGCACCGAGACCGTGCCGAGCGCCGGACGTGCCATCGGCAGCAGGATCTTCCAGAAGAAGCGGAACTTGCCGCAGCCGTCCATGACGGCCGCCTCCTCGACCTCTGCCGGGATGGTCCGGAAGAAGCCGCGCAGAATGATGATCGTCATGGGGAGCCCGAAGGCCGCCTGCGGGAGGATCACTCCGAGCGGGTTGTCGAGCAGGTCGAAGGTGCGCAGCAGCAGGAACAGCGGCAGGACGGCCACCGCGAACGGGAACATCAGCCCGATCGTGAACAGCGTGTAGAACAGCTCCCTGCCCCGGAAGGCGTAGCGGGCCAGTACGAACGCCGCCATCGCCGCGACCATCACCGTGCAGCATGCCGTGCCGATCGCGATGCCCGCGCTGTTGGCGATCTGCCGCCAGAACATTCCGTCGCCGAGAATGCCGGCGTAGTTGCCGGTCTTCCAGTGCTCCGGCAGCCCGAACGGGTTGGTCGTCAGCTCGCCGGTGCTCTTGAACCCGGAGATCACCGCGTAGACCAGCGGCACGACG
Source organism: Streptomyces sp. GL_141 (assembly GCF_057834385.1). NCBI lineage: Bacteria > Bacillati > Actinomycetota > Actinomycetes > Kitasatosporales > Streptomycetaceae > Streptomyces > Streptomyces sp. GL_141. The sequence goes on along the minus strand of NZ_CM174402.1, from coordinate 7,615,957 downwards.
ACGAACGCGCCGATCAGCCAGACCACGGCGTGCAGCGACAGGCCGCGTGCCGTCCTGCGTGCGTTCATCGGCCACCTCCCGGTGTGACGGCCCCGCTCAGGTCACGGCGGAGCACGTAGCGCTGGTAGAAGAGGGAGAAGACCAGACTGATCATGAACAGCACCACGCTGATCGCGCTGGCGTAGCCGACCTGGTAGCGCTTGAACCCGAACTGGAACATCGAGATCGCCATCGTCTCGGAGGAGTGGTTGGGCCCGCCCGCGGTCATGACCCAGACGAGGTCGAAGAGCTGGATGGCACCGATGACCGAAAGGAAGACGCTGATCCGGATCGTCGGGCCGAGCAACGGCAGCGTCACGTGCCGGAAGCGCTGCCAGGCGCCGGCGCCGTCGATGGAGGCGGCCTCGAGGATCTCGCCCGGGATGCTTTGCAGCCCGGCGAGGAAGAGCATCATGTGGAACCCGAAGTACTTCCAGGTCATGACCACGAACAGGGTCGGCATGACCGTCGAGGGGTACGCGAGCCATTTGCCCTGCAGCCCCTCCAGGCCGAGGGCGCCCGCGAGATGGTCGGCCATACCACCACCGGGAAGGAAGATCATCGTGAAGAGGACCGCCGTGACCACTTCGGACAGGATGTACGGCGCGAAGAACAGCATCCGGTAGACGGCCCGGCCGCGCAGCCTCTGATTGAGCAGGACGGCGGTGAACAGCGCGAACGGCAACTGGACCGTGACCGACAGCGCGATCAGGTACAGCCCGCGCTCCAGATCGCCGAGGAAGACCTGGTCCCTGAAGAGCTTGGCGTAGTTCCCGAAGCCGACGAAGTCCTCCAGGGGGCCGACCCCGCCCCACTTGAAGAAGCCGGTGTAGACGGCGACCGCGATGGGGGCGAGGACGAAGACGAGGAAGAGGACCAGAGCCGGGACGAGGAACCAGGCGACCGACGCCCAGCCTGCCAAACCGCGCAGGCGCGACCGTGACGGGGCGGGCGGGCGCACCGGCCCGGCGTCCTGCGTCCGCTCCTTGGTCAGGGTGGACACGGAGCTAGGCACCCTTCGCAGCCTCGGTGATCGACCGGGTCACCTGCTCGGGCGTCTTCTTGCCCGCGATGAGGTCGGCGACGCTGTCGTTGATCTCCTGGCCGACCGCCGGCGGGTAGGCCTGGTCGAGGTAGAGCTGGAAGCCCGTCGCCTTGACCAGACTCTCGGCAACCGCCTTCCGGTTGGGGTCGGTGAGCTGGCTCTCCGCGCCCTTGACCACCGGCAGGTAGCCGTTGGAGGCCAGCAGCTTGGACTCGTTCTCCAGGACGAAGAACTTCAGGAAGTCCAGCGCCTCCTTCGACGCGCCCTTGCGCAGCGCGAAGCCGCCGCCACCGCCGAGCACTTCGGTGGCGCGGCCGACCCCGCCGTCGACCGTCGGGAAGGGAAAGAAGCCCAGGTCCGCTCCGAGATCGGCGCCCGCGTCCTTCTGTACCGATGGCCCCCACTGCCCCATCAGCTCCATGGCGGCCTTGCCGTTGCCCATGGTCGCGGCCTGGCCTCCGGGGGTGGAGTAGCCGGCGCCGAGGAAGGCCGTCTGGAACGGCTGGAGGTCGACCAACTCCTCGAGGTGGGTGCCTGCCTGGACGAGGCCGGCGCCCGAGAAGTCCTTGGTGGTCGCGGCCCGCTCCAGCGCGGGGAGGCCTGCGACCCGCATCGCGAGGTAGGCCCAGTAGAAGTGGCCGGGCCACTTCTCCTTGCCCGCGAGGGCGATCGGAGTGACGCCCGCCGCCTTGAGCTTCTTGACGTCTTCCAGGAACTCGGCCCAGGTGGCAGGCGGAGCGGTGATCCCGGCATGGGCGAAGAGCTTCTTGTTGTACCAGAAGCCGACCATGCCGACGTCGTAGGGCACCCCGTAGGTCCGGCCCTCGAACTGATAGGCCTGCAGCGAGACCGGGGTGAGCTCGGACGACCAGCCGAGCACGTCGGTGAGGTCCTCGACCAGCCCCGCGTCGACCTGCTGCCGCAGCACGCCGCCGCCCCAGGTCTGGAAGACGTCGGGAAGCTTGCCCGACGAGGTGGTGGCAGCCAGCTTGGACTTGAACGCCTCGTTCTCCAACGAGGTCGTGTTGATCGTGATGTTGGGGTGGGCGGCCGTGAACGCCGAGGAGATCTGGGGGAAGAGGGACTTTCCCGGTTCCGTCGTGGCGATGTTCCACCACGCGAAGGTCACCTTGCCGTCGGCCGCCGGCCCCGAGCCGGTGTCCCTGCCTCCGCAGGCCGCGGTCAGCGCGACGGACAGCGCGGTCAGGCCCGAGAGCGCCAGGAAGCTTCGTCGGCTCGGGGGTGTGCTGGCCATGGGACCTCCGGGGGGTGGGGGAATGCGATTCGACTTCGAAACTGTTTCGCAACATCCTCGATTCGGTGCTGCCACAAACTAGGAACGCGCGGCCCACCGGTCAAGCCTTATTACCGATTTCCCTTTGACAGCAACGCACTTGGAGCTTGACAACCTGGTCACGCCGACCGGAAACTCTTCGAAAGTTTGCGATACCTGTCGTGAGCCCAAGACGTTCGCGCAGAGGAGAGAAGTTGACCGAGCAGCGTCCGACCCTGGCCCTCATCGCCGCGGAGGCGGGGGTTTCCCAGGCCACCGTGTCGAAAGTGGTCAACGGCCGCTCCGATGTCGCACCCTCGACACGCGAGCGGATCGAGGGCCTGCTGCGCTCCCACAACTACCTCCACCCCGGCGGGCAGGCCAGGGCCCGCAGGTCAGGCCTGGTCGACCTGATCATCGGTGGTCTGGACAGCGCGTGGGCGGTGGAGATCCTGCGCGGCGTCGAGGCCGAGTGCGCCCAGCGGAGCGTCGGCACCGTCGTGTCGCTCGTCCCGCCGGGCGAGGCCACGCCGTCGAGCTGGGCCGCACTGCCGGTCCTGCACCACAGCGACGGCGTCATCCTCGTCACCGCCTCGGTCACCCAGGCTCAGCGCACCCAGGTCGAACAGGCCGGGGTGGCTCTGGTGGTCATCGACCCGATCGACCTGCCGGGCAACGGTGTGCCGAGCATCGGGGCGACCAACTGGGCGGGCGGCCTCGCCGCCACGGAGCACCTGCTGGAGCTGGGGCACCGCCGGATCGCCGCGATCGGCGGGCGCAAGGAGATGCTCTGCAGCCAGGCCCGCATCGACGGGTACCGGGCCGCGCTGGAGCGGGCCGGGATCGAGGTCGACCGCGACCTGATCCGGTTCGGCGACTTCCAGCACGAGGGCGGGTTCCAGCGCGCCCGGGAGCTGCTCGCCCTGCCTGATCCGCCGACCGCCGTCTTCGCCGGCAGTGACCAGCAGGCCATGGGCGTCTACGAGGCCGCCCGGCAGGGTGGGCTGAGCATCCCGCAGGACCTCAGCGTGGTCGGCTTCGACGACCTGCCGATGTGCGAATGGCTGTCACCGCCACTGACGACGGTGCGCCAGCCGCTGGAGGAGATGGGCCGGCTCGCGGCCCGCACGCTCTTCCAGCTCCTGGACGGCCAGCCGCTGGTCAGCCCCCGGATGGAGCTCTCGACCGAGCTCAAGGTCCGGCTCTCCACCGCCCCGCCCCGTCTCTAGGCCGTGTCGTCGAAGTCCCTAGGGGGTGTCTTGCCGATCAGGCCGGGCTCGCGGTGTCTGGCACCGCGCCTCGCCGCGTTGTCGTCACTCGCCGATGCTCCGCATCGACTCCCTCCTCCGCCTTGCGATGCACGGTGCCAGACACCGCTCCCTGATCCGGCCCGATCGGCAAGACACCCCCTAGGAGAACTCCTTGACCGAGCCCTGGCGTGACCCCCTCATACCCGCGTCCGTACGGGTCGCCGATCTGCTGGAACGGATGACTCTGGAGGAGAAGGCGGGGCAGCTCACCGGCTTCTGGGCGCTGCCCTCGGATCCGGGCGCACCGGTCGCGCCGATGGAGGACGATTCCGGCGAGACCGCGCCCGGCCTGGACGACATCGTCACCCACGGGCTCGGCCAGCTCACCCGGGTGTACGGCACCGCGCCGATCACCGCGGAGGCCGGGATGGAGCGGCTCGCCTCGCTCCAGCGGCAGGTGACCGGATCCGGCCGGTTCGGGATCCCGGCGGTCGCTCACGAGGAGTGCCTGACCGGGTTCATGACGTTCGGGGCGACGGTCTTCCCCGGGCCGCTGGCCTGGGGTGCGTCCTTCGATCCCGGGCTCGTGCGCCAGATGGCCGCCGCCATCGGCGCGGGGATGCGGCGGGTCGGCGTACACCAAGGGCTGGCTCCGGTGCTCGACGTGGTCCGCGACTACCGGTGGGGCAGGACCGAGGAGTGCATAGGCGAGGACCCCTATCTCGTCGGCGCGATCGGCACCGCCTACGTGCAGGGCTTGGAAGGCGCCGGGATCGTGGCGACGCTCAAGCACTTCGCCGGGTACTCGGCCTCGCGCGGCGGCCGGAACATGGCCCCCGTCTCCTCGGGGCCGCGCGAGTTCGCCGACGTACTGGTCGAGCCCTTCGTACGGGCGCTGCGCGAGGGAGGGGCCCGGTCGGTGATGAACAGCTACACCGACGTGGACGGCGTCCCGGTGGCCGCCGACGAACGGGTGCTGACCGAGCTGCTCAGGGGTGAACTCGGCTTCAGCGGTGTGGTCGTCGCCGACTACTACGCCGTCTCCTTCCTGGAGACCCGGCACGGCGTCACCGGATCGCGGGGCGCGGCCGGCGCGCTGGCGCTGACCGCCGGAATCGACGTCGAGCTGCCCACGGCCCGCTGCTACGGCGAGCCGCTGACCGAACTCGTCCGGTCGGGAGCCGTGGCCGAGGAGCTCATCGACCGGGCCGCGGAACGGGTCCTGCTGCAGAAAGCCGAACTCGGCTTGCTCGACCCCGACTGGGAACCCGTCAAGGCCGAGCCGGTGGACCTCGACCCGCCGGAGAACCGGGCACTGGCCGGGCTCCTGGCCGAACGGTCCACCGTGCTGCTGGCCAACGACGGCATCCTGCCGCTGCGGCCGTGCCGGGTCGCGATCAGCGGGCCGTACGCCGACGACCCCCAGTCCTTCCTCGGCTGCTACTCCTTCCCCAACCACGTGGCCCTGCCCGGCGATCTCGGGCTGGAGATCCCGACGCTCGGTGAGGCGCTCACCACTGCCGGGTTCACGGTCACCGACGCCGATCCGGACGTGAACGTGCTGGTGCTCGGGGACCGGGCCGGCATGTTCGGCCGGGGCACCTCCGGCGAGGGCTGCGACGCCGAGACCCTCGACCTGCCCGGCGACCAGGCCGCGCTCGCCGACGCCGTTCTGGACTCCGGGGTGCCGACCGTCCTGGTCCTCGTCTCCGGACGGCCCTACGCACTCGGCACGCTGGCCGAGCGTGCATCGGCCGTGGTGCAGGCCTTCTTCCCAGGCGAGGAGGGCGGGACGGCGCTGGCCCGGATCATCAGCGGGGCCGCGGAACCGTCCGGGCGGCTGCCCGTCTCCATCCCCCGCCAGGTCGGCGGCCAGCCCGGCACCTACCTGCACGCGAGGCTCGGCGGGCACACCGACTGGAGCTCGGTGGACCCGACCCCGCTGTTCCCCTTCGGACACGGGCTGAGCTGGACCAGCTTCGGCTGCTCGGAGCTGTCGGTGGATCCCGTGGCCTCGACGGACGGGGCCGTCTCCGTCTCGGTCACCGTACGCAACGTCGGCGAGGTGGCCGGGACCGAGGTGGTCCAGCTGTACCTCTCCGATCCCGTGGCGTCCGTCGTCCGGCCGCAGCGGTGGCTCGCCGGATTCGCCAGGGTCGAGCTGCAGCCGGGCGCGGCCGCCCGGATCACCTTCTCCGTCCATGCCGACCGGACCTCCTTCACCGGGCTCGACCTGCGCAGGAGAGTGGAGCCCGGGGAGATCGGCGTGGCCGTCGGACGGTCCAGCGGCGATCTGCCGCTCCAGGGCTCCTTCACTCTGGAGGGCCCCGTACGCCACCCGGCGGCCGACCGGGTGCTGTCCGTGCCGGTCGAGATCGTCCCGGTTCCATGACCATGTCGTTCGACGATCCCGTCTTCTGTGAGCCCGTGCTGCCCGGGTTCCGGCCCGACCCGTCCGTCTGCCGCGTGGGCGCGGACTACTACCTGGTGACGTCCAGCTTCGAATGGTTCCCGGGCCTTCCCGTGTTCCACAGCCGCGACCTCCTGAACTGGCGGCGCATCGGCTCCGCGCTCGACCGGCCGTCCCAGCTCGACCTCGGCGGGTGCGGGCCCTCTCGGGGCCTGTTCGCGCCGACGATCCGGCACCATGACGGGGTCTTCCATCTCGTCTGCACGCTGATGGACGGCCCCGGCCATTTCGTCGTCACGGCGACCGACCCGGCGGGGCCGTGGTCGCAGCCGAACTGGCTGGACGGCGAGGGCTTCGACCCGTCGCTGTTCTTCGACGGCGGGCCGGACGACGGCGACGGCGACGGCGACGGGCAGGGGGACGGCAGCGACGGCCGGGCCTGGTTCACCGCCGCACGAGTCCTGGACGAAGCCGCGGGCCGCACCGAGATCTGGATGCGCGAATACCTTCCCCACGAACGACGACTCACGGGACCGGAGCACGTCCTGTGGTCGGGAAGCCACCCGGGCGCCCGATGGTCGGAAGCCCCGCACCTCTACAAGATCGACGGCAGCTATCTTCTGCTCACCGCCGAGGGCGGCACCGATGTGGACCACAGCGTGGTGGCCGCCCGCGCCGACCGCGTGACCGGCCCCTACGAGGGCGCCCCCGGCAACCCGGTGCTCCCACCCGCCGAGGGGCCGGTCACCTGCACCGGGCACGCCGACCTCGTCCAAACCCCGTACGGCGACTGGCGGGCCGTCCTTCTGGGCGTCCGCCCGGGCTCCGCCCTCGGCCGCGAGACCTTCCTCAGCCGGATCACCTGGGCAGAGGGCTGGCCGGTCTTCTCCCCCGTCGACCACACCGACCTCCGCCGCCCCCTCCACGACGACTTCGCCACCCTCGCCGCCGACTGGAGCACCCTGCGCACCCCACCCGCGCGGTTCTGGACCACCGGCGACGGACTCCGCCTCCAGCTCCGCCCCGAACGCCTCGGCGAACGCACCACCCCGTCCCTCCTGGCTCGCCCCCAGGAACAGCCCGACTGTGACGTCTCCACCGAACTGCACTTCGCCCCCGCCGCACCGGACGAAGAGGCGGGCCTCGCCGTAGTCCTCGACGACGACACCCATCTCCTCTTCCTCAGCACCGCGGAAGGACTCAGCCTCCGCCGCGGGGCCGAGGTCCTGGCCGGCATTTCCTTCGCCCCGGGGCCCGTTCGCCTGGGGGTCCGCATCCGCGGGTTCAGCCACACCTTCGCCCACGCGGCTCCGAACGGCCTCTGGGAGGACCTGGCCACCATCGAAGCCACCTTCCTCAGACCGCTGTTCACCAGCATCCAGCTCGGCCTCTACGCCACCTCCAACGGCCGCCCCTCCACCAGCCAAGCCCGCTTCACGTGGTTCGACATCACGTACCCGGGCCGGCAGGAACCGCCAGGCAGGCCCTGACGTCGCTGACGCCACGACCAGGTGGCGGTCCGCGTCCGTCACCTGCGACCTCGCACCTCACCTCCCACCCAGTCGACCCCCATTGACCTCGGTGTACGTGGCCGCGATGCACGCCGCCGGAGCGGATCGATCGCCTGGAACAGCTGCGCGCGGTGCGTGGGACGGCCTTGCCGGCACCCCCGTCGAAGGTATTGACACGCTAATTGTGAGCGTTAACACTCATGCGCAGCAGGCGGCCGCAGCGACGCCGACCTCGCAGCCGCCGGTCGAAGCCCGACAGCCCTTGTGCGCGGCACCCTCATCTCTCACGGACCACGGAGTTCGCCATGCCGGTTCCCCCCTTAAGCCGCCGCGCCGTGATCAAGGCGACCGGCGTCGCGGCCGTGGCCGCGGCTGTCGGCCCCGTACTGAACAGCGCCTCCGCCACGGCGCAGACGCCCCCGGTCAGGTCCGACGTCGGAGTGTCGGCGTTCCCGTTCGACCTGGGTCAGGTCCGGCTCACCAGCAGCCGCTGGCTCGAGAATCAGAACCGCACCCTGGCCTATCTCCGCTTCATCGACGTCGACCGCCTGCTGTACAACTTCCGCGCCAACCACCGGCTCTCCACCAACGCCGCGACCCCGACCGGAGGTTGGGACGACCCTGCGTTCCCCTTCCGCACCCACGTGCAGGGCCACTTCCTCACGGCATGGGCACAGGCCTACGCCGCGGTCGGGGACGCCACCTGCCGCGACAAGGCCGACCGCATGGTGGCCGAACTCGCCAAGTGCCAGGCCAACAACTCCACCGCGGGCTTCTCCGCCGGCTACCTGTCGGGCTTTCCCGAGGCCGACTTCAACGGCCTCGAAGCAGGCACGCTGACCAACGGCAACGTCCCGTACTACTGCGTCCACAAGACCATGGCCGGTCTGCTCGACGTATGGCGCCTCATCGGCAACACGCAGGCCCGCGACGTGCTCCTCGCGCTCGCCGGCTGGGTCGACCGGCGCACCGGTGCGCTCAGCCAGAGCAAGATGCAGTCGTTGATGGGCGTCGAGTTCGGCGGCATGAACGAGGTGCTGGCCGACCTCTACCAACAGACCGGCGACGCACGCTGGCTGACCACCGCCCAGCGCTTCGACCATGCGGCGGTCTTCGACCCGCTCGCCGCGAACCTGGACCAACTGAACGGTCTGCACGCCAACACGCAGGTGCCCAAGTGGATCGGAGCCGTCCGCGAGTACAAGGCCACCGGGACCACCCGGTACCGCGACATCGCCGCCAACGCGTGGACGATCTGCACCACCTCGCACACCTACGCCATCGGCGGCAACAGCCAGGCGGAACACTTCCGGGCCCCGAACGCCATCTCCGGCTTCCTCGTCCCCGACACCTGCGAGCTCTGCAACTCCTACAACATGCTCAAGCTGACCCGAGAACTGTGGCAGCTGGACCCCGGCCGGGCTTCGTACTTCGACTTCTACGAGAAGACGCTGCTCAACCACGTCATCGGCGCCCAGAACCCGGCCGACCCGCACGGGCACGTCACCTACTTCACCCCCCTCAACCCGGGCGGCCGCCGCGGCAAGGGCCCGGCGTGGGGCGGCGGCACCTGGAGCACCGACTACGGCACGTTCTGGTGCTGCCAGGGAACGGGCATCGAGTCCAACACCAAGCTGATGGACTCCGTCTACTTCCACGACGGCAGCACCACCCTCACCGTGAACCTGTTCCTCCCCTCCGTCCTGAACTGGACCCAGCGGGGCATCACCGTCACCCAGACCACCACCTACCCGGCCGACGACACCACGACGCTCAAGGTCACCGGCGGCGCCGGCGGGACCTGGTCGATGCGCGTCCGCATCCCCGGATGGGCCTCGGGCGCCACCGTCAGCGTCAACGGCGTCGCCCAGACCGTCACGGCCGGTCCGGGCACCTACGCCACGCTCACCCGGTCCTGGGCCTCCGGCGATACCGTCACCGTGAAGCTCCCCATGCGCGTGGCCCTCCAGGCCGCCAACGACAACCCCGGTGTCGCGGCGATCACCTACGGCCCCTCCGTCCTCGCCGGCAACTACGGCAGCACCGCACTCTCCTCCCTCCCGGTCCTGGCCCCCTCCTCGATCACCCGGACCAGCAGCACCGCCCTCGCCTTCACGGCCACCGCCAACGGAGCGAAGGTCGACCTCGCCCCGTTCCACGACGCCCAGGGCTTCAACTACACCGTCTACTGGCGGACCGACAGTCCCGGCTTCCGTCTCGTCAACACGGCCAGCGGACTCGTCCTCGGCATCCGGGACATGTCCACCACCGACGGGGGCCTCGCTCTGCAGTGGACCGACTCCGGCACCGCCGACCACAACTGGGTCCTCATCGCCGACGGCGCCGCACTGCGGCTGCGCAACCTCAACAGCGGGAAGGTCCTCGGTGTGAAGGACATGTCCAGCGCCGACAACGCCCCGATCCTCCAGTGGACCGACACCGGCACCGCCGACCACCGGTGGACCGTCGTCGACGCCGGCAACGGGTACCACAAGCTTCGGAACGTCCACACCGGCAAGCTGCTCGGCATCGAAGGCGGCTCCACCGCCAACGGCGCCGCAGCCGTACAGGTGCCCGACAGCGGCGCCCCCGCCGGCCAGTGGCAGTTCGTCCCCGACGGCGCCAGGCGCATCCAGAACGTCGCCAGCGGGCGGGTGCTCGGTGTGCGGGACATGGCCACCGCCGACGGCGGCCTCGCCATCCAGTGGGACGACAACGGCACCGCCGACCATCTCTGGACGGCCGTAATCGACACCGGCGGCCACTTGCGCCTGCGCAACTCCCACAGCGGCAAGGTCCTCGCCGTGGAGAACGGCGACACCGCCAACGGCGCCCGGATCGTCCAGTGGGCGGACAACGGCGCCGCCGACCACCGGTGGCGCCTGCGCCACGGCGGCGGCGACACCTTCAGGATCCAGTGCGCCGACAGCGGCCGCGTCCTCGGCGTCTCCGGCGCCTCCACCGCCCAGGGAGCACAGACCGTTCTCTGGGACGACAACGGCACCAGCGACCACCTGTGGCGATTCATCTGACCCGGCGCCGAGTCCGATCGCCACGGGCCGATCGCGGCGACGGGAAGTCGAGTGGGAGGCGCTCCCGTCAGATCGGGCCGGCCCTGCCGGAAGCGCCCGCCGATCAGGCCGACGCGGGCAGATCGGGAGCGGACTCGCGCACGGTCAGGCGGGTCGGGAGGATCAGCGGGGTGGGGCGGTGTCCCTCGATGGCACTGACCAGCATCCTGGCCATCTCCTGGCCCAGCGCCCGCACCGGCTGATGGACCGTGGTCAGCGGCGGGCTGGTGTGCCGGGCGCTCGCCAGGTCGTTGAAGCCGATCACCGCGACGTCCTCGGGCACCCGGAGCCCCCGTTCCCGCAAGGTGCGCAGAGCGCCGATGGCCATCGCGTCGGAGGCCGCGAACACCGCGTCGGGATCGGGGTGCGCCCGGAGCAGTCGCTCCATCGCCTCGGCGCCGCCGTCCTCGGTGAACTGCCCCGGCTCGACCCCGAGCAGCGGCAGGCCGGACAGCGTCAGACCGTCGGTGAACCCCTCCTCCCGCGCGACGGAGGCCCTGGTGTCCACCTGTCCGGTGATCATGACGGGGCGTCGGCGGCCGGTGCGCGCGAAGTGCTCGGCGGCCAGGCGGGCGCCGCCCCGGTTGTCGGCGTCCACGTACCAGGTGGGCTCCCCGATGAGCGGGAGTCCACCGAAGACGACGGGGAGATCGACCTCCTCGCCCAGGCGTCCCAGCGGATCGTCGCCGCGCAGCGCCATCAGCATGACGCCGTCGGCCCGGCGGGAGCGCAGCAACCGCTCGAACCTCTCCCGGCCGCGGGGGGTGTTGGCCAGGAGCAGGATCAGTTCCAGTTCGGTCTGCTCCAACGCCGCGCTGACGCCGACGATGACCTCCGCGAAGAACGGGTCCGCGAACAGCCCCGGCTCGTCGCTGGAGAGCGCGAGCACCACCGCTCCGACCCTGCGGCTCGCGAGGGCCTGCGCGGAGGGGTTGGGCACGAAGTCCAGTTCGCGCACCGCCCGTTGGACCGCCTCCCGCTTGGCGCGGCTGACGTGCGGGGCGTTGTTGATCACCCGGGAGGCCGCCGTGCGCGACACGCCGGCTCGTGCGGCCACCTCGTCGAGAGTCGGCATGCGCTTGGGTGACGGCTCCATGGAAGAACTGCTCCTCGGACTCACGCGGACGGCGAACAGCGAACAGCGAACAGCGGCCATGATTCCATCACCGCCCCGACTTCGGACCTGCACCCGGTGCCGCCCTCGGTCTCGATTTGGTAGCGCTTCCAACCAATGGCACCACACCGACTCAAGACGGTACTTCCGCGTTCAACCACTTGACACACCCTGACGACGGCCCCAATCATCCCATCAGCGCAGTCCGACCCCACACCAAAACTGGAAGCGCTTCCACTTCCCCACCCCACCGGAGGAAGAACCATGCGCAAGCCCGTCCGAGCCACATCCGCCCTGCTGGCCGGTGTCCTCGCCGCCGGCCTCGCCGTGATCAACGCGGGCCCGGCGTACGCCGCGGACCCGACCGCCATGACCAGCGGCTTCTACGCCGACCCCGACAACTCCGCCCTGCGATGGACCAACGCGAACCCCGGCGACGGGCGGGCGGCGGCGATCCGGACGTCCATCGCCAACACCCCGGCAGCCCGCTGGTTCGGGAACTGGAGCGGCGACATCGGCACGGCAACCGGCGCCTACGTCGGCCGCGCGGACTCCTACGACAAACTGCCGATCCTGGTCGCATACAACATCCCCCACCGGGACATCTGCGCCGGTCACTCCGGTGGCGGCGCGGGGAGCCGCGCCGCGTACGACGCCTGGATCGCCGCCTTCGCCAGTGGCATCGGCAGCCGCCCGGCCGTCGTCGTCCTCGAACCCGACGCGCTCGGCCACGAGAGCTGCATGACGGCCGCCCAGATCGCCGAGCGCAACGCCATGCTGAAGAACGCGATCGACCAGTTCAAGGCCAAGGCACCCAACACCTGGGTCTACCTCGACGCCGGGAACCCCGGCTGGGTCGACGCCCCGACCATGGCGCGCCAGCTCGCCGCCGCCGGTGTCGGCGGGGCACGCGGCTTCGTGCTGAACGTCTCCAACTACTTCAGCACCAGCCAGAACACCTCGTACGGCAACGCAGTCAACTCCGCCCTGGGCTCATACGGCTACACCAAGCCGTTCGTCGTCGACACCAGCCGCAACGGCAACGGTTCCAACGGCCAGTGGTGCAACCCCGCAGGCCGCCGGATCGGTACTCCCAGCCAGCGCGGCGGCGGTGCCGAGATGCTGCTGTGGATCAAGGTCCCCGGCGAGTCCGACGGCGACTGCGGCGTCGGGGCCGGCTCCTCGGCCGGGCAGTTCCTGCCGGAGGTCGCCTACAAGATGATCCACGGCTACTGACCCCCTTCCCTCGCCGAAGGGCGAACCCCTACCGAAGGAGCCCCGTGCCCATCCCCCTGTACCGATTAGCCCTGGCAGCGAGCGCACTCACGCTGCTCCTCGGCGCCGCCGCCCCGGCCTCAGCCGAGGCGAACTCCGCGCCGGCCTCCCACACGCTTCCCACGAACACCCGCTTCTACGTCGATCCCGACAGCGATGCGGCCCACCAGGCCGTCACCGACTTCCTTCACCGGGACTTCGAGGGGGCCAAGTCCATGGCGAAGCTGGCTAGTTGGCCAGAGGCTGCCTGGTTCACCGACGGCACCCCGAAGCAGGTCGAATCCCGCGTACGCGACCTGGTGCGCCGCGCCGGGCGAACCCGGACGGTTCCCGTCCTGGTGGCCTACAACATCCCGCTGCGCGACTGCTCCCAGTACTCCTCCGGCGGTGCGCAGTCGGACGCCGAGTACCAGGCCTGGATCAGCGCCTTCGCCCGGGGACTCGGCCGCAGCAAGGCCGTCGTCATCCTCGAACCGGACGGGCTGGCCAACCTCCCCTCCGACTGCGGTCCCGGCAGCGACCCCACCGGCGCGATCACCACAGGACGCTTCGCCGACCTCAACCACGCGATCGACGCCCTGGGGCAGCAGCCGAACAGCGTCGTCTACCTTGACGCCGGCAACAGCCACTGGCGCAGCGTCGGCGACATCGCACAACGCCTCCTCCAAGCGGGTGTCACCCGCACCCAGGGCTTCTCGCTGAACGTCTCCAACCATCTGGCCACCGACCTGTCCACCCACTACGGCACCTGGGTCTCCCAGTGCCTGTGGTTCGCCACCAAGGGCCCGGACTGGGGCAGGGGGCACGCCGACTGGTGCGCGAGCCAGTACTACTCCCCCGCGGCACCGAACGACGGGCAGCCGGGAAACTCCGTGAACGTGGACGATCCGTCCACGTGGCACTGGACCGACCGCTGGTTCCAGCAGAACGTCGGTACCCCGCCCACGCAGGAGCTCACCCACCTGGTCGTCGACACGAGCCGCAACGGCCAGGGCGCCTGGACCCCGCCCGCGGGCAAGTACAGCGGCGACCCGCAAACCTGGTGCAACGCCCCGGGTCGCGGCGTCGGCGACCGGCCGACCGCGAACACCGGCGTCCCGCTCGTCGACGCCTACCTCTGGATCAAGACCGTCGGTCAGTCCGACGGCCAGTGCAACCGCGGCATCCCGGGCGGCACCATCGACCCGGAGTACGGCATCGTCGATCCCGCGGCCGGCGTGTGGTGGCCGGAGCAGGCCAAGTCCCTCGTCCGGAACGCCAACCCCGCACTGGGGTTCAACACGGGCGTGCGCTGACCTAGGCCGCCGTGACCAGGCCGCCATTACCGGCGATGCCGACTGAAGGAAATACTCGTTCACAGCTTTCCGTCAGATCCCGATTGAATGGTCCTCATCGAAATACTTTCGATGAGGACCATTCAACGAAAAGGGACCACTAAGCGCCCCCGAGATATAGATTCTCGAAATACTTTCGAAACTCTTGACTTGTTTCGGCTGGGTTTCCAGACTGATGGGCGAGGCGGTGTGGCCCGTCCGTGTCCGGTTCCGGGCGCCGTCCTCGGATCTCTACGCGCTCATGAGCGTCCCTTTCCCATGGGCGCGGGCGTCGTTCACGCGGATTCACCATGCCGCGATCCAACCTTTCCGCGACTTCTTTCTGGAGGCTCATTCATGGGCTCACAAGCCATTCCCCCACCCACCGTCCGCCGGAAGACCGGCGGCCTGTGTGCGGCCCTGGTCGTCGGCGTCCTCGGTGTGGCCGCCGCACTGGTGGCGCCGCCGACCTCACACGCCGCCGAAAGCACGCTCGGCAGCGCGGCGGCGCAGAGCGGCCGCTACTTCGGTACCGCCATCGCCTCGGGCAGGCTGGGCGACTCGGCGTACACGACGATCGCCGGCCGCGAGTTCAACTCGGTGACGCCCGAGAACGAGATGAAGATCGACGCCACCGAACCCCAGCGGGGCCAGTTCAACTTCGCCGCGGGTGACCGCGTCTACAACTGGGCGGTGCAGAACGGCAAGCAGGTGCGCGGCCACACCCTGGCCTGGCACTCCCAGCAGCCAGGCTGGATGCAGAGCCTCAGCGGCAGCACGCTGCGCCAGGCGATGAACAACCACATCAACGGCGTGATGGCCCACTACAAGGGCAAGATCGGCCAGTGGGACGTCGTGAACGAGGCCTTCGAGGACGGCACTTCGGGAGCCCGACGCGACTCCAACCTGCAGCGCACCGGCAATGACTGGATCGAGGCCGCCTTCCGCACCGCGCGCGCCGCCGACCCGGCCGCCAAGCTCTGCTACAACGACTACAACGTCGAGAACTGGACCTGGGCCAAAACCCAGGCCATGTACGCCATGGTCCGGGACTTCAAGCAGCGCGGCGTGCCGATCGACTGCGTCGGCTTCCAGTCGCACTTCAACAGCGACAGCCCCTACAACAGCAACTTCCGCACCACCCTGCAGAGTTTCGCCGCCCTCGGCGTCGATGTGGCCGTCACCGAACTCGACATCCAGGGAGCCTCGGGCACGACCTACGCCAACGTGACCAACGACTGCCTGGCCGTCCCGCGCTGCCTCGGCATCACCGTCTGGGGGGTGCGCGACACCGACTCCTGGCGACCGGAGCACTCGCCGCTGCTGTTCAACGGTGACGGCAGCAAGAAGGCCGCCTACTCCTCCGTCCTCAACGCACTCAACGCCGGTTCCTCTACTCCCACTCCGACCCCTTCGCCCGGTTCTGGACAGATCAAGGGCGTCGGGTCGGGCCGCTGCCTGGACGTGCCCGGTGCCGGCACCACCGACGGCACCCAGCTCAACCTGTGGGACTGCAACAACCGCACCAACCAGCAGTGGTCGTACACCGCCGCAGGCGAGCTCAGGGTCTACGGCAACAAGTGCCTGGACGCCGCCGGCACCGGCAACGGAACCAAGGTCCAGATCTACAGCTGCTGGGGTGGCGACAACCAGAAATGGCGCCTCACCTCCGACGGATCCATCGTCGGAGTCCAGTCCGGCCTCTGCCTCGACGCCGCCGGCAACAACACCGCCAACGGCACCCTGATCCAGCTCTACTCCTGCTCGGGCGGCAGCAACCAGCGCTGGACCCGTACCTGACGACCCGCCCTGGAGTGGAGCCGGGACGATCCTGGCTCCACTCCGTCGTTCATCGCCGGGTGGGCGGGACGTGACGATCGTTCAGGAGCAGAGTGCTCCGTTGAGCGTGTAGCGCGCCGGCATGGCGTTGGTACCCGAGTACGTCGCCTGGAAGCCGAAGCTCACGCTGCCGCCGGGTGCCAGTGTTCCGTTCCATCCGGTGTCCCGGGCGGTGACCGTGCTGCCCGACTGACTCACCGTGGCGTTCCAGCCGTTGGTGATCCGCTGGTCACCTGCGAAGCTCCAGCCGATGGTCCACCCGGATACCGCCGAGGTTCCGGTGTTCCTCACGGTCACCGTCGCCGTGAAGCCGTTGCCCCAGGCGTTGTCGATCCGGTACGCCACCGTGCAGGAGGCCGCCGACGCGTCGTCGTCCGCCTCCGTCGCCGTGAACGTCGCCGGCTGCACGCCTGGACCACCGACCGTGAAAGTCGCGCTGCCCGAGGACCCGTCGGCGTCTTGCGCGGCGAAGACCGAAACCTGCTGCGCCGTCGCCCAGTCGGCCGGGGTGAACACCAGGCTCGCGGCTGCCGACAGGTCCTGGTCGCCGGAGTTCCGGGCCACCGTCACCGTGACGTTCTGCGCGGGCTCGGCCGAGAGCCGCACGCCCACCGGCGCCGAACCGCCCTCCGGGACCGTCACTGCCGCCGGTGCCACCTGAACCACGGGCGCCGCCGGAGCGCTGCGCCGCTCAGCCGCGAAGGCCGCCAGCCAGGCCAGCGAGGCGTTCCAGTTGATGGCCACCTCGTTGGTGGAGTACGAGCCGATGTCGTCCACGTAGCACGCCGCCGGTGCGCAGCCCGCGAGCTTCTCCTTGGCCACCGGGTCCTCCAGCCCCGCGTTCGGCCCGCCTGCGAAGGAACCGGCCGGCGGGTGCGGCAGCGAGGCATCGTTCTGGTGTGCCCAGAACCGGTGGTGCTGGTTCGCGGAGTAACGATCGCCGTAGCCGGTGACGTAGGAGAGGTCGAGTGCGTTCCGGCCGAGCAGATAGTCCAGGGATTCCAGCGCGCCTGCCCGATAGCGTTGTTGCCCGGTGAGCTCGTATGCGACGGCCAGCACCATCGCGTTGTTGGTGACGGAGCTGTTGGAGCCCCACACGTACCCGGTGGCGGCGAGGGGCACCGCGTAGCCCTGTCCGGCCATGGTGGACAGGTGGCCATCGGCGGCCGTGGTCAGCCGGCCGCGCAGCCGGGCCACGTCATCGGCAGGCAGGGTCACGCCGGGGACCGTGGCGAGGGTGATCCGGCCGGGCGTCGCGGTGCCGCCCCACCAGAACCCGTCGACGGGCTTGGCGTGGTGCGCGGAGGAGGTGACGGCGTCCCGGTACTGCGACTCGCCAGTGGTGGCCAGGAGTTCCGCCGCCGCCCAGTAGAACTCGTCGGAGACGTCTGCGTCCTCGTACGCACCGCCGCCGGCGTTGTCGCTCGCGAGAGCAAGCACGTTCGGGTTGGCCTTGGCAGCCGTCCAGGCGCGGCGGGCCGCGTCCAGGCAGCGCGCGGCGAACGCGGAGTCGTACGGCGCGTACACCCGGGCACACTGCGCGGCCGAGGCCGCCAGGTTCAGCGTCGCGGCGGTCGACGGCTTGTGCAGCTCACGTTGCTCGGAGTCGAGTTCGGGCCGGGTCGGCAGGGCAGTCCACTTGGCGTCGTGCATCTTATGGAAGGCCATCCCGGCCGTCGGCTTCCCGGTCGGAACCTGCATCCGCAGCAGGAACTCCAGCTCCCAGCGGGCCTCGTCCAGCACGTCCGGCGTCCCGTTGCCACGCTCCGGCACCCGCAGCGTCGCGTCGCCGAGCGCCGCGTCCCCGCCCGAACGGCTGGCCCTTTCGTAGGAGTTGACCATTTCCCAGACGGAGATGCCGCCGTTGACCACGTACTTGCCTTGGTCGCCCGCGTCGTACCAGCCACCGCGCACGTCCAGTTGGTAGTCGCACACCCCGGCCTGGCAGGGGACGCTGACGTCGCCCTTGTTCGGGGCGACGCCCAAGTGCCCGGCGAGTCGGGCGTAGGCGCTGCCGCCCGCCAGAGCCGCGTCGATCGCGATACCACTGCGCTGCTGGTAGAAGAACGACATGCTGTCGGCGCGCAGTCCGTCGTACAGCGATGCGGAGATGTCGAAGGGGTGGCTGCTCTGGCCGTCGACGACCAGGGTGAAGCCGGTTCCGGTGCCGGTGTACGCACCGAAGTCCACCAGGTGCGTGGACTGGCCGGACGCCTGGTCGGACCCGCGCACCGTGGTGGCACCCGAGGCGGCCACCGTGCCGGAGGCGTCGCGCAGTTGCCAGGCGAGTGGGGCGGTCGCGGAGCTGACCACCGTGGCCCGCTTGGGGCCGTCGGGCAGGTAGCCGAGCTGGTTGACCCGTACGGGTGTGCCGGCAGCGGCAGCCGTGGTGGCGGCAGCCGCGACCGGAACGGTCAGGGCGGTCGCGGACAGGCCGCCGACGGCCAGCGCGAGGCCGGCAAGCACGGCGGCCACGCGACGTGGCACGCCGTGGGCGGAGGTGACAGGAGGCACGATGAAGCCTTCCTCGGGGGGCGGGGGCTCAGAGTGGGAGCGCTCCCAATCAAGTCAGGCGCCTGCCTGGCACGTCAAGTCACGTACCTGGACCGGTAGTTGACCGCCCCTTGATCCGAGAACAGTTCGCCACCTCGCGAGCCGGTGCGCAGCTTCAGACGCCCGGGGCGTGAGGAGCGTTGCCGTAATAGGCATCCGGTCCGTGCTTACGGGTGAAGTGCCGCTCCAGCAGGTGCTTCGGCGGTTCGGAGGCTTCCCCCAAGCGGGACCCCAGCGCCAGCGTGTGCAGCGCCATCTCCGCCACGGCCTCGCAGACGACGGCGTTCTCAAGCGCCGCCTTCGCGGTGGCACCCCAGGTGAAGGGTCCGTGTCGGGAGACGAGTGCCCCGGGAACCTCGTCGGCCAGCCGGGGGTCGCCGTCGAGGCGGGCGACGATCACCTGTCCGGTGTTGTACTCGTAGTCCCGCGCGCACTGCTCGGCGGTCAGGTCCTCCGTCACGGGGACGGGCCCGTTGAAGGTGTCGGCGTGCGTCGTGCCGAGTACGGGGATCGGGCGGCGCGCCTGGGCGAAGGCAACGGCGTGCGTCGAGTGCGTGTGGGTGACTCCGCCGATGGAGGGGAAGGCCCGGTAGAGGCACCGATGGGTTTCGGTGTCGGTGGACGGCCTGAGGCGTCCCTCGACGACCCGCCCGTCCTCCAGTGCCACCACCACCAGGTCCTCCTCGGTGAGGTCGGCGTAAGAGACCCCGGACGGCTTGATGACGAAGACGCCGGCATCTCGGTCCACTCCGCTGACGTTTCCCCAGGTGAGGGTCGCCAGACCGGCCTCCAGGATGCGCAGGTTCGCCGCGAGGACCTCACGACGGAGGTCCCCCAGGAAGTTCTCGCTCACTACGCTCTCACCGTCTCTCCGGCATGCGCGGCCGGCTCCTCCGGGACCGGCGTCCGGCAGGCCCCGCGGCCGCGCATGAGTGGGCTGGACTGATCGGGGGCCGCTCCAGGCATCACAGCTGGCCTACCTCAGCCGCCCCGATCAGATTGTGAGCGCTAACAAGCAGCAATCTCAAGAGGTACGAGAAGATTCCCGCCCACAACGTGCGATCAACGCTGCATAATGTGAACGCCAACATCTATACCTGGTCGACAATCTTCCGGCCGGTCCGAGATGTGTGCGGGCCGCGGCTGGTTCGGTACCTTGAGGGAAGGCCGCTCGATGAGGAAAGGATAGAGAGTTGACCCAGCTCCCAGACGTCTCGCGAGCGCCCACGATGACGGACGTCGCGCGCGTCGCCGGCGTGTCCCATCAGACCGTTTCACGGGTGCTCAGCGACCACCCGAACGTCAGCGCCAAGACCCGTGCAGCGGTGACTCAGGTCATCGAGCAGCTGGGGTACCGCCGCAACTCGGCGGCCCGGGCTCTGGCCACCCGCCGGACCCACACGCTGGGCGTCATCGCGGTGAACACCACTCTGCACGGCCCCGCCAGCACCGTGGCGGGAGTGCAGGAGGCCGCTCGGGACCGCGGCTACCTGACATCCGCCGTCACGCTTCGGACCGCCACGCAGACAGCCCTCGCGGAAGCCATGCAGCACCTCGCCGGGTGGGGGGTGGAGGGGATCGTCGCCGTCACTCCGCAACGCGCCGCGGTGCGCGCCCTGGCGGCCCTGGAAGCACCGTGCCCCGTGGTCACCGTGGAAGGCGGCCACACCCTCGACCTGCCGGGGGTGTCGCTCGACCAGAACCTCGGCGCCCGCATGATCACGGAGCATCTTCTCGCGTCGGGCCACGCCACCGTGTGGCACGTGGCGGGCCCCCCCGACTGGCTCGAGAGCGAGGCCCGCACACAGGGGTGGGAGGACGCGCTGCGCGATGCCGGCGCCGAGGTACCGCCCGTGCTGCGCGGCGACTGGAGTCCGCTGTCGGGATACCAGGCCGGCCAGCAGCTGGCAGGGCGGGTCCTGGCATCACGAGGGCAGGGAGCCGGCCTCACCGCGGTGTTCGTCGCCAACGACCAGATGGCCCTCGGTGTCCTACGGGCCCTGCGGGAAGCGGGCCTGCGCACGCCGGAGGACGTGGCGGTCGCCGGCTTCGACGACATCCCCGAGGCGGAGTTCTTCCCGCCCCCGCTGACGACGATCCGCCAGGACTTCGCCTCACTCGGCCGCGACAGCATCGGGCTGCTCCTGGACCACATCGAGGGCAGGACCGACGAGTCGACCCATCTGGTGGTGGCGCCCGAGCTCATCGTGCGCGCCAGCACGGCCCGCAGGATCACTCCCCTCGGCGAATGACCCCCACGCGGACGGCGGTTGGCCCCTTCCGCAGGGAGCCGGGGACCCGGGGGCACCTCGTTCGGGGGGAAGCCGGCGCACGCGCCGTAGCCGCTGTCCGGTGCCCCCCCGGCACCGGACAGCGGCTACGGCCGCCGCCACCCCTCTCAGGCGGTGACCGTGGTGAAGCTGTGGATCGTGGTCGACCGGTACAGCTCGCCCGGGCGCAGGACGACCGTCGGGTAGTCGGCGCGGTTCGGGGAGTCCGGGAAGTGCTGGGTCTCCAGCGCGACCCCCGCGTAGGCGTGGTACGGCCTGCCTGCCTTACCCGTGATGTCACCGGTCAGGCCTTGCGCGGTGTAGACCTGGATGCCCGGTTCCGTGGTGCGCACCTCCATGCGGCGGCCGGATGCGGGGGCGTACAGCACAGCGGCCTGTCGAGGACTGGCTCGCCGGGCGCCGTCGAGGACCCAGTTGTGGTCGAAGCCGCCTCCCGCCAGGGCCAGTTGAGCCTCCGTATGGGTCAGGACGTCGGAGAGGCGCCGGTGCCGGCGGAGGTCGAACGGGGTGTCGCTGACCGGGCGGTGAGGGCCTTCGGGGATCAACTCGGCGTCGACCGGGGTGTAGAGGGGGGCCGCGACCTGGAGGTGGTGGGCCAGGACGTTGCCGCGCCCCTCCCCTTCGAGGTTCCAGTAGGCGTGGTTGGTGAGGTTGACGATCGTCGGTGCGTCGGCGACCGCCTGGTACGACATCGTCAGGTTGTCGTCGCGGTCCAGTGTGTAGGTGAGGCGCACGTTCAGGGCACCGGGGAATCCCTGGTCGCCGTCGGGGCTGTGCAGGAACAGACGGACACCGGTGCGGTGCGCCGAGTGGAAGGGTTCGCACCGCCACAGGCGCTGGTCGAACCCGTCGGGACCACCGTGCAAGGTGTGCCCGGTCTCCTGGGTGGCGAGCTGGTGGGCGACTCCGTCGACGACGATCCCGCCGTGCGCGATGCGGTTGGCGTAACGGCCCACCGCCGCACCGAAGTAGCGTGCGGAGCCCTCGCAGGCGGCGGGGTCGCGGGGCGCGAGTACCACGTCGGCGGTGTGGCCCCAGCGGTCCGGCAGGATCAGGGAACGGAGCCGGGCGCCGCGCGTGTGGACCTCCGCGCGGGCCCGGCCGGGGAAGCCGAACCGCCACCTCTCCCCCGTTCCGCCATCGTCCAGGCGCAGGGGGCGGGCCGTCCGCGGACAGGCGGCCGTCTGTCCGGGCTCGGAGGCCTGGTCGACAGATTCGTATGCGTGTTCCATGGCGGTATTCCCTGGAAGTCGGTCCGCCGGCGGGCGCGCCCGGAGGCAAGCTGTGATCGCGGCGCGCGAACGCGGTGGCGCGGGCTGGTGGGCTGTGGAGCCGGGGTCAGTCGGCGGCGGGGTCAGTCGGCGGCAGGGCGGCGGCCGATCATCAGGCGTTGCAGCACGATGAACACGAGCAGCAGGGCACCGATGACGATCCGGGTCCACCAGGAGCTGAGCGTGCCCTGGAAGTTGACCACGGTCTGGATCGTGCCGAGGACGAGCACACCGAGGGCCGTGCCCAGGACGAAGCCGGAGCCTCCGGTCAGCAGCGTGCCGCCGATCACGGTCGCGGCGATCGCGTCGAGCTCCATGCCCATGGCGTGGAGGGCGTAGCCCGAGAGCATGTAGAAGGTCAGCATCAGGCCACCGAGCGCGGAGCACAGGCCGCTGACGGCGTACACGGCGATCTTGGTGGAGCCCGCCGGAAGACCCATCAGGCGTGCGGAGGACTCGTTGCCGCCCAGCGCGTACACGTTGCGGCCGAAGCGCGTGTGGTGCAGGACGACGAAGGCGATCACCAGCACGGCCAGGGCGATGACCACCGGGATCGAGACGAACAGTCCTCCCGGGCCGTACAGCCGGGTCTGCGCGATTCCCGCCGTGGTGGGGTCGCTGATCGTGATGGATTCGGTGCTGATCGTGTAGCAGAGCCCGCGGGCGAGGAACATGCCGGCCAGGGTGACGATGAACGGCTGGATCTCGAAGGTGTGGATGATCCAGCCCATGAGCGTCCCGCTCGCGGCGCCGACCAGCAGGACCAGTGGAATGACGGTGGCCAGGGGCCAGCCGTGCGACTCGACCAGCCAGGCGGTGAGCATGGTCGACAGGGCCACCATGGAGCCGACGGACAGGTCGATGCCGCCGGTGAGGATGACGAAGGTCGCCCCGACGGCGACGACCAGGAGGAATCCGTTGTCGATCAGCAGGTTCAGTACGACTTGCGCGGAGAGGAAGCCCTCGTAGCGCACCGATCCGACGCCGAACATGACGGCCAGCAGGACGGCCGTGACGATCAGTGGGATACGGGTGCGGGTGCGCGGGGACACGGTCGCGAAGGGGCGGGTGAGGTGCGCGGCGGCGCTCGCGATGCCGGTACTCATGCGCGTACCTCCTGCTGCTGCGGGGCGGCGCCCGCCGTGGTGTGGGATCGGGGAGTGGTCGTCCTGCGGCGCAGGACCTTGGCCCGGAAGACCGGGGACTGCACGAGGCAGACGACGATGACGACGAAGGCCTTGAAGACGAGGGTGGTCTCGGGTGGGACACCGAGGGTGTAGACGGTGGTGGACAGGGTCTGGATGATCAGGGCGCCCAGGACGGTGCCGCCGAGGGAGAAGCGTCCTCCGGTCAGTGCGGTGCCGCCGACGACGACGGCGAGGATCGCGTCGAGCTCGATCCACAGGCCGGCGTTGTTGCCGTCGGCGCTGGAGACGTTGGAGCTGATCATCAGCCCGGCGACGGCGGCGCACAGCGCGCTGAAGACGTAGACCAGGGCGAGCAGGCCGCCGGCGCGGATGCCGACCAGGCGGCTGGCGGCGGGGTTGCCGCCGACGGACTCGATCAGCATGCCGAGTGCGCTGCGGCGGGTGACGAAGGCGGTGAGCGCGACGAGGGCGGCCGCCAGGAGGACGGCGAACGGGAAGGTCAGCCAATAGCCTCCGCCGATCATTTTGTAGGGGGCGCTGGTCACCGTGATGATCTGGCCGTCCGTGATCAGCTGGGCGACGCCTCGGCCCGCGACCATGAGGATCAGGGTGGCCACGATGGGCTGCACCCCCAGCCCGGACACCAGGAAGCCGTTGGCCAGGCCCAGCACGAGTGCGACGCCGAGTGCGAGGGCTACGGCCGTGAGCATGGTGGCGACACTGCCGGGACGCGCGGCGGTGGAGATGTGCCCGCAGGCGAGGGCGCCGGCGATGGCGACGGTGGAACCCACCGAGAGGTCGATCCCGCGGGTGGCGATGACCAGGGTCATGCCGAGCGCCACCAGGATGAGGGGCGCGCCGAACTGGAGGATGTCGATGAGGCTGCCGTAGAGGTGGCCGTCGCGTACGCGGACGGAGAAGAAGTCGTGGTGGAAGGCGAGGTTGCCGAGGAGCAGGGCGAGCAGGATGAGCGCGGGCCACAACAGGCGGTGGCCGGCCAGCCGTCTCCCGATCGCGGCGGCCGCCTCGGACTTGGCGGGCTGGGTGGTCATGAGTCCGTTCCGGTGGCGATGGTCGTGAGGAGGCGTTCGGGCGTGACGGTGTCGTCGTTCGCCAGGGTGGCCACCATGCGGTGGTCGCGGAGCACGGCGATGCGGTGGCTCAGGCGCAGGACCTCTTCGAGTTCCGCCGAGATGAACAGCACCGCGGTGCCTTCGCCCGCCAGGCGGGCCACGAGTTTCTGGATCTCCGCCTTGGCTCCGATGTCGATGCCCCGGGTGGGTTCGTCGAGGATCAGGAGCCGGGGTGCGGTCAGCAGCCAGCGCGCGAGGAGGACCTTCTGCTGGTTGCCTCCGCTGAGGTGGCGCACCTGCGCTTCGGGGTCGGCGGGGCGGATGTCCAGGGATTCGATCCAGTGCCGTGCCAGTTCGTCCTGTTTCGCACGGGCCAGCGGCCTGGTCCAGCCGCGGGCGGCCTGCAACGCGAGGATGATGTTCTCGCGGACCGTGAGCTCGCCCACCAGTCCCTCGGACTTGCGGTTCTCGGAGCAGAACGCGATGCCCCGGGCGATGGCGTGCCGGGGGGTGCGCAGGAGTACCTTCTTGCCCTCGATGCTCACTTCTCCGGCGTCCGCGCTGTCCGCGCCGAACAGGAGGCGCGCCACCTCGGTGCGGCCCGAGCCCAGGAGGCCGGCCAGTCCGATGACCTCGCCGGCGTGGATGTCGAGGTCGTACGGTTCGATCGAGCCCGTACGGGTCAGCTGTCGTGCCTGGAGGAACGGCTCGCCGGCCGCCCGTTCGGCCGCCTCCTCATGGGCACGGCTGGACAGCTGGTCGAGGGTGGCCAGTTCTCCGCCGATCATGCGCTGCACCAGCGTCACCGGGGTGAGTTCACCGATGGGGTACTCGCCTTCCAGGCGCCCGTTGCGCAGGATGGTGACGCGGTCGCAGAGGTCGAATACCTGGTCGAGGAAGTGTGTGACGAACAGGATGGCCACACCGCGGTCCCGCAGGCGCCGCACCAGGGTGAAGAGCTGGGCGACCTCCTCGCGATCCAGGCTGGAGGTGGGTTCGTCCAGCACGAGCACCTTCGCGGAGACGTCCACCGCCCGGACGATGGCGACCAGTTGCTGCACCGCCAGGGAGTGCGAGTCGAGCAGACTGGTGACGTCCAGGTCGAGGTCGAGTTCCGTCAGCAGCTCTGCCGCCCGCTGCCGCATGGCGGACCAGTGGATGAGGCCGAACCGGCGCGGTTCGCGCCCGATGAGGATGTTCTCGGCGACCGAGATGTTCGGGCAGAGGTTGACCTCCTGGTAGACGGTGCTGATGCCGGCCCGCTGCGCCTGGAGGGGGTCCGTGAAAGCGTGGGGCCGGCCGTCCACGAGGATGGTGCCGCCGTCGGCGGAGTGGACGCCGGTGAGCACCTTGATCAAGGTGGACTTCCCGGCGCCGTTCTCGCCCATCAGGGCGTGCACCTCACCGGGGAAGAGCCGCAGGGCGACTCCATCGAGGGCGAGCACGCCCGGGAACTGCTTGCGGATGTCGTGGGCTTCCAGGACCGGGCGCGGGCCGCCGGCGCCCGTGGGCGGCGGGGTGCACGGAGATGCCATCCGCCCTCCTCTCATGTGTGGGGTGGTGGAGCGGGCTCCGGATGGTGAAGGAGGCACCGGAGCCGGGCCTCCTCCGGCACCGGAACCTGTCGTTTCAGTAGTTCCGGGAGGGCAGGGCGGCCGCGGCCTGGTCCTGCGTGAAGACGCCCTCCTGGGTCTCGACCCGGGTCGGCACGCTCTCCCCCGCCACGACCTTCTTCGCCAGTTCCATCAGCTGGTCGCCGAGCATCGGGTTGCACTCCACCACGACGTTGATCTTGCCCTCGGTCATGGCGACGAAGGCGTCCTTGATTCCGTCCACCGAGATCACCTTGATGTCCGTACCGGGCTTCTTGCCGGACTCCTCGATGGCCTGGATGGCGCCGAGGGCCATGTCGTCGTTGTGGGCGTAGAGGACGTCGATGTCCTTCTGGGACTTCAAGAACGCCTGCATGACCTCCTTGCCCTTGGCCCGGGTGAAGTCGCCCGTCTGCGAGGCGACGATCTTGAACTTGCCGTCGGCGCGGATCGCGTCGGCAAAGCCGGCCTTACGGTCGTTGGCGGGGGCGGAGCCCGTGGTGCCCTGGAGCTCGACGATGTTGACCGGGCCCTGTTCGTTCGCGTACGCGCCGGTCAGCCACTCACCCGCGGACTTGCCCTCCTTGACGAAGTCCGAGCCCAGGAAGGTCTTGTAGAGGGAGGTGTCCTTGGTGTCCACGGCGCGGTCGGTGAGGATGACCGGGATGCCCGCGTCCTTGGCCTCCTTCAGCACCGTGTCCCAGCCGGACTCCACGACCGGCGAGAAGGCGATCACGTCGACCTTCTGCTGGATGAAGGTGCGGATCGCCTTGATCTGGTTCTCCTGCTTCTGCTGAGCATCGGAGAACTTGAGTTCGATCCCGGCCTTCTTCGCCGCCTCCTGGACGGACTTGGTGTTGGCGGTGCGCCAACCGCTCTCGGCGCCGACCTGGGCGAAGCCCATGGTGATCGTGCCGCCGGAGCCCGTCTTGGCCCCGGCGGCCGGGGCGGAGGCGGGGCCCTCAGTCGAGCAGGCGGTCAACGCCGAGGAGGCGAGAAGGGCGGCGGTGAGGACGAGGGCTGCTCTGCGAGCCATGACGGGTGTCCTTTCGGGGGCTACGGATGAGGCTCCGCACGGCCGGTGCCGGGCTGTGCCCGCGGTCAGGGGCGGGGCGGGGCCGGGGGCGGGGTGACAGGAGCGGGATGCCCTTGAGGGGGCGCCGTCGCATTGTGAGCGCTAACAAGCCGGGTTCTCAACCCCTTTGCGCGCGTTACCTGTCCGTTACCGCGTCGCGTGCGGCAACAAGGCGGACTCCGTCCGTTCGCGCGACCATCGACCCCGCTACTCGAATCGGAAACCTCAACCCGCCTCGAATCAAGCAAACATCAAGGCGAGGCCCCGTATACGAAGGCCGCCGTACCAAGGGGGCCTCCCGCATGATCCACGCAGACCTCTTGCCTATCGACATTGTTAGCGCTCACACTGCAAGCTCATCGGATCCACCGCCGACCGCCAGGATGGTCGGGACGGCATCTCCGGCTGCCGGGCCGCGCCGCGTGCCGCCCACGGCTCCTTCGAAAGGCACTCTGTTGACGTCACCCCATCTCCTCGCGCCCACCCCGCCTTCCGAGGAATCGGAGCAGTACACGGTCGGCGTCGACTTCGGCACGCTGTCGGGCCGCGCCGTGGTGGTGCGGGTCAGCGACGGTCAGGAGCTGGCCGCGGCGGTCCACGCCTACCGGCACGGCGTCATCGACCGGTACCTGCCGCACGGCGGTGCGCCGCTGCCTCCGGACTGGGCGCTGCAACACCCCCAGGACTGGCGGGACGTACTGCGTCACGCCGTCCCGCAGGCCCTGGCGGCGGCGGGGATCGATCCCTCCGCGGTGATCGGCATCGCCACCGACTTCACCGCCTGCACCGTCCTGCCCACGCGGGCCGACGGGACTCCCCTCGCCGAGACCGAGCTCGCCGGACGGCCCCACGCGTGGCCCAAGCTGTGGAAGCACCACGCCGCCCAGTCCCACGCCGACCGCATCACCGAAATCGCCCACGCCCGCGGGGAGAAGTGGATCGCCCGCTACGGCGGCCGCATCTCAGCCGAGTGGCAGTTCGCGAAGGCGCTCCAGGTCCTGGAGGAGGATCCGCTCGTCTACGAAAGCTGCGCGCGGTGGATCGAGGCCGCCGACTGGATCGTGTGGCAGCTCACCGGAACCGAGTCCCGCAACGCCTGCACCGCCGGATACAAGGGCATCCACCAGGACGGCGCCTACCCGGGCGAGGAGTACCTGGCCGCACTGAACCCCCGGTTCGCCGACTTCGCACGCACCCGCCTCGAATTCCCCCTCTCCGCTCTGGGCTCACGAGTGGGCTCGCTCAGTAAGGAGGCGGCAGCGTGGACAGGGCTGCGCCCCGGCATCGCCGTGGCCGCGGGCAACGTCGACGCCCATGTCACCGCGGCGGCGGCCCAGGCCGTAGAGGACGGACAACTGCTCGCCATCATGGGGACCTCCACCTGCCACGTCGTGAACGCCCCCGTCCTGGCCGACGTCCCCGGCATCTGCGGGGTCGTGGCCGGCGGGATCGTCGAGGGAGCCTACGGCTACGAGGCGGGCCAGAGCGCGGTCGGCGACATCTTCGCCTGGGTACTGGACCAGGGCGTCCCGTCGGACTACCTCGCCGAGGCCGCCGAGCGCGGCGAGGACCTGCACACCCTGCTGACCCGGAAGGCCGCCGGCCAGCCGGTCGGCGGACACGGACTGGTCGCCCTCGACTGGCTGAACGGCAACCGTTCGGTCCTCGTCGACCACCACCTCTCCGGCGTCATCGTGGGTCTCACCCTCGCGACCCGCCCCGAGGACGTCTACCGCGCGCTGCTCGAAGCCACCGCGTTCGGCACCCGCGTCATCGTGGAGACCCTGGAAGCAGGCGGCGTACCGGTCCACGAGTTCATCGTCGCGGGCGGACTGGCCAAGAACGAACTGCTGATGCAGATCTACTCCGACGTGCTGCGCCGCCCCGTCTCCCTCGCCGCGTCCGACCAGGGCCCCGCCCTCGGGTCGGCCATCCACGCCGCCGTAGCCGCCGGCGCGCACGCCGACGTACGGACGGCCACCGCCGCCATGGGCCGCCGGCTGCCGGCCGTCTACAGGCCCGACGCCCCGCGGGCCGACGCTTACGACGCCCTCTTCGCCGAATACCGGCTCCTGCACGACCACTTCGCCACTGGTGGCCTGCTGCACCGCCTGAGGCACGTCCGCGACACGGCCCACACCGCGGGCTGACCCCCGCCCCCGCTTCCGTTCCCGAGTCCCCACCCTCGCGGCGCCCTCACCAGCGCTGCGGGACGTCACCTTCAGGAGTCCATGTGCCCAGCCGAACATTCCCCGCCCAGGAGATCTGGTTCCTCACCGGCAGCCAAGGCCTGTACGGGGAGGAGACGCTGAAGCAGGTCGCCGAACAGTCGCGGCAGATAGCCACCGCGCTGGCCGACGCCTCCGGCATTCCCGCGCGTGTGGTGTGGAAGCCGGTACTGACCGACGCCGACGCCATCCGCCGGGTGTGCCTCGACGCGAACGCCGAGGACCGGTGCATCGGGCTCATCGCCTGGATGCACACCTTCTCGCCGGCCAAGATGTGGATCGCCGGACTGGACGCGCTGCGCAAGCCGTTGCTGCACCTCCACACCCAGTCGAACGTGGCCCTGCCCTGGGACACCATCGACATGGACTTCATGAACCTCAACCAAGCCGCCCACGGAGACCGCGAGTTCGGGCACATCCAGACCCGTCTCGGCGTACCCCGCAAGACCGTGGCCGGCCACGTCACCGATCCGGTGACGAGCGCACGCGTCGCGGTCTGGGCGCGGGCGGCCGCCG
The DNA here is from genome assembly GCF_057834385.1 of Streptomyces sp. GL_141. Classification (NCBI taxonomy): domain Bacteria; kingdom Bacillati; phylum Actinomycetota; class Actinomycetes; order Kitasatosporales; family Streptomycetaceae; genus Streptomyces; species Streptomyces sp. GL_141. Next base: position 7,586,070 of record NZ_CM174402.1, on the reverse strand, counting down.
CACGATCCGAACTGGCCACCCTCAAGGTCGCCCGCTTCGGCGACAACATGCGCGACGTGGCCGTCACCGAGGGCGACAAGGTCGAGGCCCAGCTGCGCTTCGGCGTCTCCGTCAACACCTACGGCGTCAACGACCTGGTGAAGGTCGTCGACAGCGCGGACGAGACCGAGGTGGCTTCCCTCGTCGAGGAGTACGCCGACCTGTACGACCTGGCGCCGGAACTGCGACCGGGCGGCGAACGGCACGACGCGCTGCGTTACGCGGCCCGCATCGAAGCCGGCCTGCGCACCTTCCTCGAAACGGGCGGGTTCGGAGCCTTCACCACCAACTTCGAGGACCTGGGCGGACTGCGCCAGCTGCCCGGCCTCGCCGTGCAGCGGCTCATGGCCCAGGGATACGGCTTCGGAGGAGAGGGTGACTGGAAGACCGCCGTCCTCCTGCGCGCCCTCAAAGTGGCTGCCACCGGCCGCCCGGGCGGCACCTCCTTCATGGAGGACTACACCTACGACCTGACACCCGGCAACGAGCTCATCCTCGGTGCGCACATGCTGGAAGTCTGCCCCACCATCGCCGCCGCCAGGCCCAGCTGCGAGATCCACCCCCTCGGCATCGGCGGGAGGGAGGACCCGGTGCGCCTGGTGTTCGACGCGGCCCCCGGCCCGGCCGTGGTGGTCGGGCTCGCCGACCTCGGCGACCGCTTCCGCCTGATCGCCAACGACATCGACGTGGTGGCGCCCCCTCACCCGCTGCCCGCCCTGCCCGTTGCCCGCGCGGTCTGGCGGCCCCGCCCCGACCTGCGGACCTCCACCGAATCCTGGCTGACGGCCGGAGGACCGCACCACACCGTCCTCAGCACCGCCCTGACCTCGGACCACCTCGACGACCTGGCCGAGATGCTCCGCCTCGAACTCGCCCTCATCGACGAGACCACCACCCCGAGGCAGTTCCGGCGCGACCTCCGCTGGAACCAGGCGTACTACCGGCTGGCACTGGGGCTGTGAACCGCTCGAAGCCCGGGTCCCAGGCGCAGCCACAGAAGGAACCAGAGCGGCCTCAGCCGACTCAGGGACCGGGCCATGGAACGGCTGTCCGGTTCGGTCGCGGTCCAGGAGGCGCCGCCGGCATCAGCTCAGGGCACTGACGCGAACACCGCTCCGGCACGGCTGGGGACGGTGCGCAGCGATCTCGTGGTGCGCACGGGACCCCATGTCCGGGTGCGGGTGGGTGCCCGGGTTCCGCTGCCGGTCGATCTGGGGCAGCTGTACGTGTTCGATCGCACCGGGCGCCGGGCCGTGCCCGGCGTCCTGCCACGGTGAGTCTCTCCGGTCACAGCACCAGTCAGCGGATGGGCAGGCGGGTGGGGTCGGCGATGATCTGTTGGACCGTCGACCATGCCGCACCCAGAACCGGTCCGCGGCGCCCCAGGGCGGAGGGGCTTACCGCCTCCGGGTTCCAGGGCCTGACGGTGACCCTCGCCGCCAGTTCGGCGCGTACCGACGGGAGGAGCCAGTCGGCGAGTTCGGTGTAGGCGCCGCCCAGCACGAGGCCGTCCGGGTCGATCAGGTTCACCGCCGATGTCAGGGCGAGGCCCAGGGCCCGGCCTGCGCGGTCCAGGGCGCGCAGGGTGGCGGCGTCCCCGGCGGCTGCCCGCTCGGCGAGCAGGGCCACCGGGTCGCCGACGTCTCCGAGCCCGGCCTCGCGCAGTACGGCCGCTTCGCCCGCGTACTGCTCCAGGCAGCCGCGTGCCCCGCAGGCGCAAGGGGCGCCCTCCGGGTGGACGGGCAGGTGGCCGAGTTCGCCCGCGAAGCCGCGGGCGCCCCGGAACAGCTGTCCGCCGATGACCAGTGCGGCACCGATTCCGGCCTCGGCGGAGACGTGCACGAAGGTCTCGGCGGGGTCGCCCCGGTGCCACTGCTCGGCAAGCGCCCCGAGATTGGCTTCGTTCTCCGGCTCGGGCGCGGTATCGGGGTCGGGCCAGTGGTCGGCGGGGCGCACTGCCTGCCAGCCGAGGTTCGGCGCGTTCGCGACCAGCCCGCTCGGCGTGTTCGGCACCACCCCCGGCACGGCCAGGACGCGGCCCTCGACATGCAGGCCGAGGGCCGCGGCCTCGGACTCCGCCTCGGCGCCCAGCGCGGCAGCCTCTGCCAGCACGTCCCCGGCCGGCCGGCCCGCGTTGGCCCGCTCCACGCGACGCCAGACCCGGGGTTCACCGCGCAGGTCCACGACGCACGCGGCGAGATGGGTGACGCCGATCTCCAGGCCGAGGCCGGCGGGACCCCGGTCGTTCAGGGCCAGCGCCCGTCCGGGACGGCCGACCCGTCCGCTGGGCGCGGTCTCCGTCTCGGTCAGCGCTCCCCGGCCGATGAGCTCGTCGACCATGGAGGAGACGGCCGGCCTGGTCAGGCCCGTGTGCCCGGCCACGTCCGCCCGGGAGAGCGGTCCGTGCGCGGCGACCACGCCGATCACCACCGCGAGGTTCCGCCGGCGCATCCCCTGCTGCGAGGCGGGCGCGGCTTCCGCGCCCCCGCTCGCCCTGCCGGTCCCCGTCATCGACCCGACCGTCCTATCGCTCTCCCGGCGGGACCTCCTGCAGGGCCCGCGCCCGCCGCAGCGTACTGGTGATCCGTTCGAGCGTGTCGTCGTCACGGGGTACGGGCTCCAGTACCCGGCCCTCTGCGGTCCGCCAGCGCCGGGCGACGGCGTCGGCGGGCTCACCGGTGAGCAGTGCGGCGGCCTGGGCGGCGGCCCCGAGCGCGACCAGTTCCCGGGCTTCGGGCACCTGGACCGCTCGTCCGGACAGTCGCAGGACGGTCCTCTGCCAGGCCCTGCCGCGGGCTCCGCCTCCGATCAGGAGGAGCGGTTCGTCGGGGGCGGGGTTCTCACCTCCGGCACGCAGCACGTCGTCCAGGGCCGCGAGCAGGGCGTGGGCGGCGCCGTCGTAGGCGGCCTGGAGCAGCTGGCCCGGCGTCGTGTCGTGGCGCAGGCCGTGGACCAGGCCGGAAGCGCCCGGGAGGTCGGGGGTGCGCTCGCCGTCCAGGTAGGGAAGCACCACCACCGTGCCGCCTCCCTCGACGTCCTCGCGGTCGCGGCCGACGAGGGTGGCGAAGCGGTCGACGGCGAGGGTGCAGTTGAGCGTGCAGGCGAGCGGCAGCCAGCCGCCGAGGGCATCGGCGAAGCCGGCGACGGTTCCGCTCGGGTCGGCGGGCCGGGTCCGGCCGACGGCGTAGACGGTGCCGGAGGTGCCGAGGCTCAGCACCGGACGTCCGGGGGTCAGGCCCAGGCCGAGGGCGGCGGCCATGTTGTCGCCGGTCCCGGTCGCCACCAGTGCGCCTTCGCGCAGCGGCATCCCGGGCCGGACGACGCCCGCCCGGGCTCCCGTCGCCAGGATCTGCGGCAGCAGCCCGGGGTCGAGGCCGATCCGGCCGAGGAGGTCCTGGTCATAGCCGTCCGGGCCCCACCAGCCGGTTCCCGACGCGTCTCCGCGGTCCGTCACCGCCTCACCGGTCAGCCGCTCCGTCAGGAAGTCGTGGGGAAGCCGGACGGCCGCGACGCGGTCGGCGGCGGCACGCTCGTTCGTGTGCAGCCAGACCCACTTGGCCGCCGTGAAGGCGGCCGTGGGGACGCTTCCGCTGCGGCGGGCGAGCTCTGCCGCGCCGAACGCGGCCACGAGTTCGGCGGCCTGCGGGGCGGAGCGGACGTCGTTCCAGAGCAGTGCCGGGCGCACCGGCCGTCCGGCCGCGTCGAGGGTGACCAGGCCGTGCTGCTGACCGGCGATCGAGCAGGCGGCGGCGCGATCCGCCCAGCCGGTGCCCGCCATGGCCTCGCCGAGCGCCCGCCACCACTGTTCGGGGTCGCTCTCGCGTCCGGCGCCCGCGCTGACGGCGTGCGCGGCACGGCCCTCGCCCACGACGGCGCCTGTGTCGATGTCGACGGCGAGGGCTTTCGTGGACTGGGTCGAGCTGTCGACACCGATCACGACACGCTGAGCAGACATGCGTTCCTCCGGTGGGGTTCCTTCTGGCGTCTCGGCATACTAATTTGTTTTTCGCCATTACAAATAGCCCTCGGCCCAGATCCGGAGCGCCTCATGACCAGCGACCCGCTCGTCCCCACCCCCGCGCACAGGTTCACCTTCGGCCTGTGGACCGTCGGCTGGCAGGGCCGGGACCCCTTCGGCGACGCCACCCGACCCGCCCTCGACCCGGTCGAGACCGTGGAGCGGCTGGCCGGGCTCGGCGCCTACGGCGTCACGTTCCACGACGACGACCTGATCCCCTTCGGCGCCGGCGAAGCCGCCCGCGAGCAGGCGGTCAAGCGCTTTCGCACCGCACTCGACACGGCCGGGCTGAAGGTCCCGATGGCCACCACCAACCTCTTCACCCACCCGGTGTTCAAGGACGGCGCCTTCACCGCGAACGACCGGGACGTGCGCCGGTACGCGCTGCGCAAGACGATCCGCAACATCGACCTGGCCGCGGAACTCGGCGCCTCGGTCTACGTCGCCTGGGGCGGCCGCGAAGGCGCGGAGTCGGGCGCGGCCAAGGACGTGCGCTCCGCCCTCGACCGGCTGAAGGAGGCCTTCGACCTGCTGGGCGAGTACGTCGAGAACCAGGGATACGACCTGCGCTTCGCGATCGAACCCAAGTCCAACGAGCCGCGCGGCGACATCCTGCTGCCCACCATCGGCCACGCCCTGGCGTTCATCAACGAACTGGAGCGGCCCGAGCGGGTCGGCCTCAACCCGGAGGTCGGCCACGAGCAGATGGCCGGGCTGAACTTCCCGCACGGCATCGCCCAGGCCCTGTGGCACGACAAGCTGTTCCACATCGACCTCAACGGCCAGACGGGCATCAAGTACGACCAGGACCTGCGCTTCGGCGCGGGCGACCTGCGCCAGGCCTTCTGGCTGGTCGACCTGCTGGAGTCGGCCGGCTACGACGGCCCCCGTCACTTCGACTTCAAGCCGCCGCGCACCGAGGACTCCGCCGGCGTCTGGGCTTCGGCGGCCGGCTGCATGCGCAACTACCTGATCCTGGCGGAGCGTGCCCGCGCCTTCCGGTCGGATCCGGAGGTCCAGGCCGCGCTCGCCGCCTCCCGGCTGCCCGAACTGGCCCTCCCCACCGCCGCGGACGGCCTGGCCGGGCTACTGGCCGACCCGACCGCTTTCGACACATTCGACGTCGACGCCGCCGCCCGCCGCGGCATGGCCTTCGAGCAGCTGGACCAGCTCGCCCTCGAACACCTCCTCGGCGCCCGCTGAGCCGGTGCACCCAAGAGCCGGGCCGTGGCGTTCCACGGCCCGGCTCCGCCGCGCCTTGGCCGCCGGTACAGGATGAGGAACCCCAGCCGATGCGCGGCTGGGGTTCCCCGGTGCGGTGGGTATCGGTCAGCAGGTGGAGTTGCCCACGCCGTGAACCGCTCGGCTACGCGTCGACGGACCGCACCCCATCGCGATCAGCGCGGTTCAGGCGGGTCAGCGCTGAAGGGTGAGCAGGCCCGGCCGGTACGGCAGCTTCAGGTACTCGGTGCCCTCCGGCGTGTTGGTGGGGAGGCCCTGGTAGAGGAACTGCAGGTTGCAGGGATCGATGGTCATGGTCTGGTCGGGGTTGTTGCGGACCAGGTCACCGTGGCTGACGCCCTTGGCCCAGGTGGAACCGCTGTTGGCCTGACCCGCGAAGGGGCTGCTCTCGCTGCCGGCCTGGACGGTCCACGGACCGTCCAGGCTGGAGGCCGTGAACGAGCGGAAGTAGCGGTTCGAACCCTGCGCCTCGACGATCATGAGGTACTGGTTCCGGCCCTGGACCTTGTAGACCTCCGGCGCCTCGAACAGAAGGTCCGTCGTGTCGCTCATGACCGTCGTGTACGAGGAGCCGAAGTTGCCCGGGAAGTTCCCGATCGGCATGCTCGCCCGGTAGATCTTGCCGTTGTCGGCGGCGAAGAACAGGTACATGTTCTGGTCATCGGCGATCATGGTCGGGTCGATCGGGGCGTCCCTCCGGTCCCCGGGTCCCACGGGCAGGCTGCCGGTGAACAGCGGCTGCGCGGCGGACCAGCCGTTGGGGTTGGTGGGGTCGCTGGACGTGCGGTAGTAGAGCGGCCACTGACTCCACTGGGACACCATCACCCAGACGTTCTTGGGCGCGAAGTAGAACAGCTCCGGCGCCACCGCGGGCTCGTTCATCCCGGTCTGGGTGGCCGCCCCCATGTCCGACCAGTTCGTGAAGGGACTGAACACCGTCGAGCCCCACGCCGTTCCGCTGGAGGTGGCCCCGTAGACCAGGTGCTTGCCGTTGTACGTGGTGGTGCTGAAGTCCTTCAGCGCGAGCTGCCCGTTCGACGGCTGCGCCAGCGGAGCCGTCGAGGTCCACCGGTAGGTCGCCGGAAGAGCACACGCGTTGCTCGCCCCGGACAGGCCCGTCCACTTCTGGTTGGTGCCACCGTGGCACGACCAGATCTGCACCCCCGTGCCGTTGGCCGTACCCCAGCCCGAGACCTCCAGGCACAGCCCGGACCGCACGCCGACGATCGTGCCGTCGGGGTTCACCCGCCACTGCTGGTTCTCACTGCCGTTGCACGTCCAGATCTGCACCGGGGTCCCGGACGTGGTGGCGCCGCCCCGGACATCCAGGCACTTGTTGCCGTACACGGTCAGCCGGCTGCTGCCCGTCAACGTCCACTGCTGGTTGATTCCACCGTGGCAGTCCCAGACGTGCACGTTCGCGCCGTCGGACTGACTGAAGCCCGCCACATCGAGACAGCGGCCGGAAGCAACACCGCGCAAGTCGCCGGTGGTGGCCGCCTGAGCCGGGCCGGCGACGAGCAGCGCCGCCAACGCGGCCAGGGCGGCAACCGCGGCGGCGAGCACCGTGGACAGGCGGCTGCGGCTGGAATTTTGTCTGCGCATTTGAGATCTCCTTTGTGACCGGATGAGCTGTCACACGGTTTGGGCAGGGGCGACCTGCCCTCGGCGCCTGCGGATCCGGCCGCACGGCGCATCGCAGCGGCGGAGCGGCGGAGCGGCGACAAGGTGTGGCCCCTGAGGGTGGTGGGGGACGCCAGAGGATTGTTAGCGCTAACAATTTGCAGCTCACACATGGGCGTTGGAGGCAAGAGACCAGGGGCCTGAGCGACTGTCAAGATTTTCTACAAGAATCCGCCGGATCACTGAAGCAGAATCGGTACGGTCAACCACACGCCGATTTAATGGAGTTGAGGCCCAGAAAGTCGACCTCAACCCGTAACGGCACGGCACGGCCCACCTGAAGGCAAGCGGCTCTGGCCGCACACGATCCCCTCCACCGGGTCGTCGTCACACTGTTCTCGCAGGCGACCTCGCCGAGGTTGCCTTACAAGGCGATCGAGTCGCGAATCCCCAAGGGCGGTCGAGTCGTCGCGGGGCTCCGGGCGGCCACGTTGCCCAAGCCCGCCTCGGGCCCCGGATCTGTTCTCCACCGCAGCCATGGGACCCTCAGCCGGCTGCCGGATCCGACCGCGACGTGCGGCACGGAACCGACACACCGGGCGGGGCGGGCCCCGCGAAACCCCGTCACACTCCCGTCCTCGAGCAGACGAACGGCCGACGGTAGGCCGGCGGGTGCCCAGAACCAGGATCCGGTCCACTCGTGGTTGGCCCAACGGCGATCCGAACAGACCCTTGACGGCACACTTGTGAGCGTTAACACTCAGGTATCGCCAGGCCGGAGCCGCCGCGAACCCGGACTTCACACAGTGCGAGGAGATGACTCCCGGCCGGCCCCGCTCGACCGCTTCCGGCTTCTCCCAACCGGGTCGCACCGTGCCGGTCGCGGAACATCACTGGAGGAACTGTGCGGAAGCTTTCAGCGGGCCTTGTCACCCTGGGCCTGACGCTGTCGCTGGCAGCCTGCGGCCAGAGCGCCAACGGAGCAGGCGAGGGTGGGGCCGGCGGGGAGGCCAAAGGCGGCCTCGTCGGCATCGCGATGCCGACCAAGTCGTCGGAACGCTGGATCAACGACGGCAACAACATGGTCAAGGAGTTCCAGGCCAAGGGTTACAAGACCGATCTCCAGTACGGCGACAACGTCGTGGAGAACCAGGTCTCCCAGGTGGAGAACATGATCACCAAGGGCGCCAAGCTGCTGGTGATCGCCGCCATCGACGGTTCCTCGCTCACCAACGTGCTGCAGAAGGCCGCCGACGCCCACATCCCCGTCATCTCCTACGACCGGCTGATCCGCGGCACCGGGAACGTCGACTACTACGCGACCTTCGACAACCACAAGGTCGGCGTCCTCCAGGGCAGTTACATCGTCGACAAGCTCGGCCTCAAGGACGGCAAGGGCCCGTTCAACATCGAGCTGTTCGCCGGCTCGCCGGACGACAACAACGCCACGTTCTTCTTCAACGGTGCGATGAGCGTCCTCAAGCCGTACATCGACGACAAGAAGCTGGTCGTACAGAGCGGCCAGACCTCCTTCAACCAGATCGCCACGCTGCGCTGGGACGGCGGCCTCGCCCAGTCCCGGATGGACAACCTGCTGAGCAAGTCGTACACCGCCGCCCGCGTCGACGCCGTGCTCTCGCCGTACGACGGCATCTCGATCGGCATCATCTCCTCGCTCAAGGGCGTCGGCTACGGCGCAGGCCAGCCCATTCCCGTCGTCACGGGCCAGGACGGCGAGCTGGCCTCGGTGAAGTCGATCATCGCGGGCGAGCAGACCCAGACCGTCTACAAGGACACCCGCCAACTGGCCAAGGCAGCAGTCCAGATGGGCGACGCGCTACTGACGGGCGGCAAACCCGAGGTCAACGACACCGCCCAGTACGACAACGGCGTCAAGACCGTACCGGCGCAGCTGCTCCAGCCGGTCAGCGTCGACAAGGAGAACTACCAGAAGGTCCTGGTGGACAGCGGCCAGTACACCGCGGACCAGCTGAAGTAGCCCACGGAGCCCGACCGACGGGTCCGGCGACGAAGAAACGGCGGTGCGACGCCCGCGGGACCGCCCGGCGCCGCACCGCCCCGACGATACGGATGCACAACCATGGCCCGACCCGTTCTCGAGATGCGGTCGATCAGCAAGACGTTTCCCGGTGTGAAGGCCCTCTCCGAGGTCAACCTGACCGTCGCCGCCGGTGAGGTGCACGCCGTCTGCGGTGAGAACGGCGCCGGCAAGTCCACGCTGATGAAGGTACTCAGCGGGGTCCACCCCCACGGCGGCTACCAGGGCGAGATCTACTTCGAGGGCGAGCCCTGCCGGTTCCGGGACATCCGGGCCAGCGAGCAGCGCGGCATCGTGATCATCCACCAGGAACTCGCGCTGGTGCCCTACCTGTCCATCGCCGAGAACATCTTCCTCGGCAACGAGCACGCCACCCGGGGCGTCATCAGCTGGCACAAGACGCTGACCCACGCCGCCGCACTGATCCGGCAGGTCGGACTCGACGAGAGCCCGCACACCAGGATCGCCGATCTCGGCGTGGGCAAACAGCAGTTGGTCGAGATCGCCAAGGCGCTCGCCAAGAAGGTCAAGCTGCTCATCCTGGACGAACCGACGGCCGCCCTGAACGACGAGGACAGCCGCAAGCTGCTCGACCTGATCCTCGAACTCAAGGCACAGGGCATCTCCTGCATCCTCATCTCGCACAAGCTGAACGAGATCGCCCGGGTCGCCGATGCCGTCACCATCCTGCGCGACGGGCGGACCATCGAGACCATCGCGATCGGTCCCGAGGGCATCTCCGAGGAGCGGATCATCCGCGGCATGGTCGGCCGCGACCTGGAACACCGCTACCCCGAGCGCGCCTCCGAGATCGGCGAGGTCGCCTTCGAGATCGAGGACTGGAGCGTCCAACACCCGATCGACCACCGTCGCAAGGTGGTCGACGGCGTCTCCCTCAACGTCCGTCGAGGCGAGATCGTCGGCATCGCCGGCCTCATGGGCGCAGGCCGCACCGAACTGGCCATGAGCGTCTTCGGCCGCTCGTACGGGCGGTGGACCGGCGGCCGGGTGCGGCTGGACGGCCGGGAGATCCGTACCCGGACGGTGCCTGAGGCGATCGGGCACGGCATCGCCTACGTGACCGAGGACCGCAAGCAGCTCGGCCTCAATCTGGGCGAAGACATCAGCCGGAACATCTCTCTGAGCGCCCTGGGCAAGGTCGCCCGGCGGGGCTGGGTCGACCGGCACGAGGAGACCCGGATCGCCGAATCGTTCCGCCGGAGCATGAACATCAAGGCCCCTTCCGTGTTCGCGGAGACCGGCAAACTCAGCGGCGGCAACCAGCAGAAGGTCGTCCTCAGCAAGTGGATCTTCGCCGACCCGGAGGTGCTGATCCTCGACGAACCCACCCGGGGCATCGACATCGGCGCCAAGGCGGAGATCTACACGGTCATCGCCGAACTCGCCGCCCAGGGCAAGGCGGTGCTCGTCATCTCCTCCGAACTCCCCGAACTCCTGGGCCTGTGCGACCGGATCTACACCATGGCCGAAGGCCGGATCACCGGTGAGGTCACCCGCGCGGACGCCACCCAGGAATCCCTCATGCGGCTCATGACCATGAGCGCGGCATACCCCGACAAGCAGGTGTGAGGCATGGCCCAGACCCAGACCACCCCAGACACCACGCCCCGCACACCGGAGCCCGGCCGACGACCGTCGGCCGGTGCCGTACTGGCCCGAGCGCTGCGCGGCAACCTGCGCCAGTACGGGATGCTGCTCGCGCTGGCGCTGATCGTGCTGTTGTTCCAGTTCTGGACGGGCGGCATCCTGCTCCAGCCGCTCAACATCACCAATCTGATCCAGCAGAACGGCTACATCCTCATCCTGGCCATCGGCATGATGATCGTGATCATCGCCGGGCACATCGACCTGTCGGTCGGGTCGCTCGCCGCCTTCGTCGGGGCGGCCGCGGCGGTGATGATGGTCAAACACCACGCGCCGTGGCCCGTGGCGCTGGTGGCCGCACTGCTGATCGGGGCTCTCGCCGGAGCCTGGCAAGGGTTCTGGATCGCCTATCTCGGGATCCCCTCGTTCATCGTCACGCTGGCCGGCATGCTGCTGTTCCGCGGGGGGACCCAGATCCTCCTGCAGGGCCAGTCGGTGGCGCCGTTCCCCAAGGGCTTCCAGAACATCAGCAGCGGCTTCCTCCCGGCGGTCGGCCCCCACACCGACTACCACAACCTCACCCTGCTGCTGGGCCTCGTGGTACTGGCCGTCGCGATCCTGCAGGAGGTGCGCGGACGGCGGCGGGCCGCCTCGTACGGGCTGGAACCGCTCCCGACCGGTCTGTTCCTGGTGAAGCTCGGCGCGATCACCGCGGCCGTGGTGGCCTTCACACTGCTGCTGGCCAGCTACCACGGGGTGCCGATCGTCCTGCTGATCCTCGGCGTCCTGCTGGTCGGCTTCGGATACGTGATGCGCAACTCGATCCTCGGCCGGCACACCTACGCCATCGGCGGGAACGAGGCGGCGGCGAGGCTGTCCGGGGTGAAGAGCAAGCGGGTCGTCTTCCTCGCCTTCGTGAACATGGGCGTCCTCGCGGCCCTGGCCGGGATGGTGTTCGCCGCGCGGCTCAACGCAGGTACGCCACAAGCCGGCATCAACTTCGAGCTGGAGGCGATCGCCGCCGCCTTCATCGGCGGCGCCTCCGCGAGCGGCGGTGTGGGCACCGTCCTCGGTGCGATCATCGGCGGTCTGGTGCTGGGCGTGCTGAACAACGGCATGTCGCTGGTCGGCGTGGGCACGGACTACCAGCAGGTGATCAAGGGCCTGGTACTGCTGGCGGCCGTCGGCTTCGACGTCTACAACAAGCGCAAGGCCGCAGGCTGACCGCGGCCCCGCTCGCGCGTCGACGATCCGCTCGAAGAAGGTCTCGTGCACCGCTGCCCGGCCGCCCTGAAGGACCCGCCGCGCGCCTGCTTCCCACCGTCGGCAACCTTTTCGCGTCCTGCGGCGACCAGGCAGTGCACCTCGACTCGGATCTTCGAACGGATGGACATGCACACTGCACGGCAGGCCGCGCGGCAGCGCAGGCGCAGACACAGGCTGATGCTCGGTACGGCGGTGATACTGACGGCCGCAGGCGTCCTCTTCTGCCTGGTGACGGCCATGCTCCCCCGCCCCAAGGCCGGGGCCGGCGCCGACGCTGCGGCCGACGTGGCCGCCCCCGCCGCCACCCCTACGGGAGCCGCGTCCTCGGCCCCGACGAGCCCCGCACCCCCGGCGGCCGGCTCGCCCAGCGCGGCGACCCCGAGCGCGACCGCCGCAACAACCACCGAGGCGGCAGCGCCCCCGCCTGCGGCGAAGAAGACCCCACCGGCGGCATCCACCCCGGCACCGTCGGCAGGACGCATCCGGCCGGATACCACCTACAAGGGCGTCGCCACCGCCTACGCCGCCGCCGACGGCAACGGCGCCTGCCTGTTCGGCCCGAGCGACGACCTCATGATCGCGGCGATGAACACCACCGACTACGAGTCGTCCAGGGCCTGTGGCGCGTACGTGCGCGTCCGCGCCGCGAACGGCGCCTCGATCACGGTCCGGATCACCAACGAATGCCCGCTCCCCTGCGCGCCCGGACAACTGGACCTCAGCGAACAGGCCTTCGCGAAACTGGCCGAGCTCAAGGTCGGCCGCATCCCGATCACCTGGAGCCTGGTGAGCCCCCGCACGTCCGACGCCCTCTCCCTCCGGTACAAGACCGGGTCCAGCGTCCACTGGTGCGGCATCCAGGTGATCGACCACCGGAATCCGGTCGCACGGCTGGAGGTACGCACCAGCCAGGGCTGGCGGAAGCTGCCCCGTACCGACTACAACTACTTCCTCTCCGCCGACGGCGGTGGGTGCGGCGGCGCGATAAGGATCACCGACATCTACGGAGAGCAGTTGACGGTCGACGGGACCGCGCTGCTGCCGAACGTCGCACAACCGACCAGGGTCCAGTTCGCCGCGCACTGAGACCCACCGCGGCGGGGGCAGCGCCGGGGCACGACGCATCGGCGCGCCCCGGCCAACCGGGCACTGGTACGCTGCCGCCCGGATGTTAGCGCACACATTTTGCGGAGGGGACGACCAACGGACATGGTCCTCGATGACGCGTCCGCGGAGTTCCACGACTTCTTCGAACGCCACTACGCCGAACTCGCCCGGTTCGCCCGTCTCCTGACGGGCGAGGCGGACGGCGCCGACGATCTGGCCGCGGACGCCCTGCTCGCGCTGTGGCAGCGCTGGGACCGTCTGCGCCAGGCCGAGTACCCGCTCGCCTACGCCCGTGGCGTGGTCGCCAACCTGGCACGGTCGCGGATCCGCAGCACGGTGCGCGAGCGCCGCCGGATCGCCCTGTTCTGGTCCCGCGGTGCCGAGCCGTTGCACGGTCCGGACGTGGCCGGCGTGGTGGACGTGCGGACCGCTCTCGCCCGGTTGCCGTTCCGGAAGCGGTCGTGCGTGGTCCTGCGGCATGCCTTCGACCTGTCCGAGAAGGACACCGCTCTGGCGCTCGGAATATCGGTCGGTACGGTGAAGAGCCAGACCTCGAAGGGGATGGCCGAGCTGGAACGGATGCTGGGCAGTACAGGAGCAGCCGGGGAACTGTTGGCGGGGAGGAGGAGCCGTTGAACGAGGAACTCACCAGGCGGCTGCGCGAGGCCGCCGAGGCCCACCAGCCCGACCGTGCCCGGATCCTGGCACGCGTGGAACGCGGCATGTCCGGCGCCGCCGTCCGCCACCGCGAGTCTTCGGGTGCGAGGCCCTGGCCCAGGATCGCACTCGCTTCCCTGGCCGCGGCCGGCACTCTGGCGGTCGGCGGCTTCGCCGTCGCCGCCATCGTCCAGTCGCCGCCGGCCCGGCCGGACGTCTCGGCCACCCCCGTCGCGCCCGTCGCGCCCTCCGAGCCGTCCGGGACTCCCCGGCCGACACCATCGACACCATCGGCGCCCGCCACCGGCCGCCCGACGACGCCGGACCGTTCGTCCCCGACGGCCCCCAGCCCTTCGGCATCAGGCGCCGCGGGCTCGGCCCGGCCGGGCAACGCGCACGTCCAGGACGGGCCTCTGTCGTCGGCCGGCTCCTTGGGCACGAACAGCAACAGCTTCTGGGCGCAGAGCAACGTCACCCTGAAGTCCACCCAACCGCTTACCGCACTCACCGTGGAACTGCGCATCACGCAGACCGGCGGGGTGCAGAACACCGGCAGCTGGCGGACGCTGCCCGCCGAGGATTTCACCGTCACCGTGCAGAACGAGGGCGGAGCAGTGGTCTACCGCTGGATCCTCAAGCCGGGCCGCACGGTACCGGCCGGACAGCATGTCTTCGCCGGCCAGTACAACCACGCCGCCGGCACACGCGAGGTCGAGCACGACGGCTACCGCGTCGACGCCGGCGGTCCCCGCGGTGCCCTCTCGGTCTGGGGCGGCTTCACCCCTGCACGGTGAGGCCGTGCCGCTTCGCCGGGCCCGTGGGTGGACGGCGCGGACGCCGCCCGCCCACGGGCCCGGAGCATCAGGACAGGTCGCCGTACACCACGCCACGGCCGTAGGCGCCCAGGTAGACCCGCCCGTACACGTCGGGGTCACCGCTGATGACGTTGACGGCGATCCCGCCGAACTGGTGCTGGTCGTCGTTGATCCGGACCCAGACCGAGCCGCCGTCGGTTGAGCGGAACAGCCCGGTGACGCCCTTCACCTTCCCGCTGAGGTACAGCGCCTGGTACCGGGCACCCGGGGCCGGCTTTCCGAAGCCGACGCCGCTCGCCTGTTCCACGCCGCCGAGCTTGCCGAAGCTCTTCCCCCCGTTGGTGGAGTGCAGGAGTCCGTTGCCCCCGCCGGCGATCCACAGGTCACCTGCGATGCCCGGAACCGCCTTGAGCTGCCCGCCGACCAGACCGGTGGCCCGGGCGGTGAAGTGCTTCCCGCCGTCGGTGCTGGCGTACAAGGTTCCGCCGCTGAGGGCGTAGAAGGTGTTCTCCGCCGACCGGTCGGCCACGACGGCCGTGTCCTTGGGCAGACCGGAGACCGCTGTCCAGGCCGAGCCACGGCTGCCCGAACGGAACGGAGCCTGGCCCGCGGGGGTCCACACCACGGCGGCGCCGTCAGCCGAGACGGCCACGGAACCGCCGCCCGCATCGCGCACCGGCGGTGCGGCGAACGGTACCCAGCCGACGCCGCCATCGGCCGAGTAGGCGCCGTGCTGCTCGCCACCGAGACCGACCCGCACCATGAACCGCGGCTTCGACTGGGCGAAGTCGATACCCGTGGTGTTGGTGAACAGCGGCCCGGACAGCGCCTTGGCGGGCACCTTGGTGAGGTCCTCGTGCCGGAAGCCGCTGACATCGCCGAGCGCACTGATCAGGGGAAGACCCGGGGGCTTGATCAGCCCGAGCGTCGCGGTCTCCTCCAACCCCTTCGCCGGGATGGTCCAGTGCGTCGCCCGCCCGCTGTCCGCCGCGGTCACGTCGTTGCTGCCCCACATCCCCGATCCCGTGCCGTACAGCACGTGCCCGGAATCGAAGGGGTCGATGGCCAGGGCGCCCATCCAGTGACCGATGCCGGTGCCCACGTACGGCGCTGCGGAGCTGTCCCGGACCGAGGTCGCGCCGAGCGCCTTCCAGGAGGCGCCGCCGTCGGCCGACCGGTAGATCTCGTCCGAGGGCCACCAGCGGTCCAGCGTGGTCACCATCACCGTGGACGGACGCTGCGGATCGACCGCCAGGCCGGCGAACCCGTAACCGCCACTGGACGGCGAGATGTTCTTCCAGCCCCCGGTGGACGGCGTGTGCTTCCACACCGAACCGGCCGTCACGCCGTTCGGGCCCGGCGCGTTGGTGTACGTCAGGTACAGCGAGCCGTCGCCGGACAGCACACCGTGCTGCGGCAACTGCCCCTTCGGCTGGCCGGGCACGGCCTGCCAGGTACTGCCGCCGTCGGTGGAGCGGTACAGCGAGGTGGTCTTGTCGGCCACCCCGACGTAGATCGTCCGGCTGCCGGACGGGCCGAAGGTCACGAAGGAGAGGCCGACGCCGCTGCTCGCACCGTCCTTCACGGGGAAGCTGCCGACCTGGCTCCACGTCACGCCGTGGTCGGTGCTGCGCCAGAGCCCGTTCTTGCGGGTACCCAGGTAGAGCGTGCCGTGGTCGGACGGGTCCACCACCAGCCGCTCGCCCATGGACCGGCCGTCCTCGTTGCCGCCCAGTTTGAACGGCAGGTCGGTGCGCTGGAACGTCCTGCCCTGGTCCCTGGAGCGCAGGATCGCACCGTTGCCCGCCCAGTCGTTGGTGTAGGTGCCGCTCGCGAGGTACAGGCGGTTCGGGTCGACCGGGTCGGTCGCCAGACTCTCCATCCCCAGCAGGTTCCAGTCGGCTCCGCCGATCCAGTCGGTCAAGGAGATCCAGCGGGCGGCGGTCGCGTCCCAGCGGTAGGCGCCGCCGATGTCGGTCCGCGCGTACAGCAGGTCCTTGCGGGCGGGGTTGAAGACCAGCCCGGTGACGAACCCGCCACCGACGATCTGCACGTTGTGCCAGGTGTACCTGCCCGAGCCGACCGCCTTCACCAGCTTCCACCGCTGGTTGGTGCCGCCATGGTCCGCGTACTGGACGAGCGGCACGCCGTCGCCGCTGGAGCCGCCCCACACGTCCAGCACCATGCCGCTGCTCCGCGAGACGATCTTCACCGCCGCACCGCCGGCCTTCTCGATCTTCCACTGCTGCGCGGCCTCGCCGTGGCCGGACTGCTGCTCGATGGCGGCCGCCGACTGTATGGAGGCACCCCGCACACCGAGGACCTTCTTGCTGCTGCGGTTCTCCAGCTCGTAGTAGCCGTCCCCCGTCGGCCTCAGCCGCCAGTGCTGACTCGCGGCACCGGCCACGCGGCTCTGCTGCCGTGTCCGGGCGCCGTCCGACGTGTCCGCGCCGGGCACGTCCAGCACCTTGTCGCTGCGCACGGACACCACCTCGTAATAGGCGTCGGAATCCAACGTCGCGGCCTCCGAGTCGGCCTGCACGAACAGCAGGTAGGGGCCGAGCACACCGGGCACGCCCAGCGCGAGACCCATCGTCGTCCAGCGCCGGCGGTGGCGTCCACGCGTACGTCGCTCGCCACCGGCCGCGCGTGTGCGCCGACCGCGACCGTGCGCGGTGGTATCCGTCTCGTTCATGGGGGGCTCCTCGCTCCGAGCCTGCCTCGCACACCGGCTCTGGTCAGCGGTGCGCAGCAGCATGCGGCGGTGTGATCGGACGATCCGTGGGTGCGATCGCCTTCGGGTCGCCCGTCAGTCGCCACAGCTCCGCAAAAGGTTGCCGCCCGCCGAACCGACGTCAGGCCAGGGCCATCTTCCGCAGGGCCGGCAGCACTGGCGCCGGCCTTCCACGCGCATCTCACGTCGCAGCCCTCAGCCGCTCACCGCGCCCCTTGGTGATTCTCAGTCGATGGCGGCGCCGGCAGCCTGGAGATCGCGCCCGGAGTCGTACGGGCCGACTCGGACGCGCTCCTGCACAGGACCCTCGACGCGGACGGGCGCAGCCGCATCTCCATGGAGGACGCCGCTGTCGCCCTCGTCGACGAGGCGGAGCTGCCGCGCTTCGTCCAACGTCGCTTCACCATCGGCTACTGACCCGTCTACTGGACCTCCCGCCTGGTCGGCATGGGCTCGTACGCCTGCCGACTACGCCCCGGCCTTCGGCCGGTAGGTGCACACGTGCACTCCGGTGCCGCTGACGACCGTGGAGACCAGTTCGAACGTGCGGAGGTGGCCATCCGCCGGGTAGATCGTCTTACCGCCACCGACGAGCACCGGCAAGATCATGAGCCGCAGCTCGTCGACCAGCCCCTCGGCCAGCAGGGTGCGGGTGAGGGACGCGCTGCCCATGACCACCAGGTCGCGGCCTTCGGCCTCGCGCAGCTTCTTGATCTGGTCCAGGGCCTGATCTCCGGGGATGCACGTGGTGTTGTTCCACGTCAGCTCGTCCTCGCCGAGGGTGCTGGACACGACGTACTTGGTGACGCTGTTCATGTGGTCGGCGAACGGGTCGCCGGCCCGTGCCGGCCACGCCGCGGCCATGGTCTGCCAGGTGCGGCGCCCGAACAGCAGGGCCTCGGTGTCCGCCTGCCACTCGGCCAGGGCACCGCCCATCACCTCCGGGTCGAAGAACGGATGGCTCCAGCCACCGTGCGCGAAACCGCCGTCGGTGTCCTCGTCCGGATGCCCCGGGGCCTGAACGACGCCGTCCAGGCTGATGAATTCACCAATCGCAATGCGCATAGGGATGCCTCGCTTCCTGATCAGTTGGGTAGATGGGGATGGACCGCGGTCGTGTCGACGGCCTGGAAGGTCGCGCCGGACTCAATACCGCTGGAATCCCTGCTGTTCGCGACAGAAGAAAATCTATGTTGCGTTCGGCACCTCGGCAACCGATTGTGCGCTCAATCAACGCGTTCCTGCAGGTCACTTGAGAGACATCATTGCAATGCGCATGCCGCTAAACGCAACGAGACCCGTCGAATCATTGCAATGACCTGAATGTGAACGCTCACTGACGGTCGGCCTGGACCGTTTCACCTCGTCCTCCGCGAGGGTGTGGGCGACCAGGACGTCGGCGTGGCCCTTCTGACACCGAGCGCCGCATCCCGACCGCACCGGCGATCAGCAGGGCGCCGGCGACGAAGAAGTCGGCGATCTGGATCCAGCCCCAGGTCACCGAAGCTCAGCCGGCCGATGGCGTCGGCGTGAAGTTGAAGCCCTCACGCGTCAGGCCCCGGGTGATCGCCGGGGCCTGCGGCGCTGGAATCTCGTTGCATGTAAGACCGTGGCGGAGACCCAAACCCATCGACTGCCGTTTTCCCTGGTCAGTATGGGTTCCGCTGCTGTACCACCAGCAGACCAAGTACCTATTGGTAAGCTATTCCCCCAAAAGACTCGGCTTCTTCTAAGAAGTTGAGTACGGTGCCTGACCTGCACAAACGACCGGTCAGGCACCGTTGCCCTGCTCTCGAGACGCACATCGCCGGTCCACAGACCGAATTGATTCCGCCTCGACCTTCCTCGGCCCACGCGAGTGCCGGTGGCGACCAGAGCATGGCCGAAACAGCCTGCCAGATCACGTCGATCGTCCACTGGCCCCGACGGATCCACCGGCCGGCCAAAGCCGATACGCCGACCAGCACGGCGGCAGACTCACCGACCTGGGTGGCGTGTCACTTCGTCGCGTCCGCAGACCGTGCCGACAGGGCCGCACGGCCGGCCTCCAGGCGGGCGACGGGGACGCGGAACGGCGAGCAGGATACGTAATCGAGTCCGGCCTCGTGGAAGAAGTGCACGGAGGTGGGGTCACCGCCGTGTTCCCCGCACACGCCGATCTTGAGGTCGGGTCGGGCCGCACGACCTTCACGGACCGCGATCTCGACCAGGCGTCCGACTCCTTCCCGGTCGATCGTCTCGAACGGGGAGGTCTCGAAGATTCCCTTGTCGAGATAGGCGGAGAAGAACTCGGCCTCGACGTCGTCGCGGGAGAAGCCCCATGTGGTCTGCGTCAGGTCGTTCGTTCCGAAGGAGAAGAACTCCGCCTGGCTCGCGATACGACCGGCGGTCAGGGCTGCTCTGGGCAGCTCGATCATGGTTCCGATCGGACAGGTCACCGAGACCCCCGTCTCGCGCGTGACCGTGGACAGCATCTCCTCCACTTCTTGCCTCACGAGGTGGAGTTCCTCGACCGCGCCCACGAGCGGGACCATGATCTCGGCACGCGGATCGCCTCCCGCCCGCTTGCGGGCAACGACGGCCTCTGCGATGGCACGCACCTGCATGGCCACCAGGCCCCGTTTCACGAGACCCAGTCGGACGCCCCGCAGGCCGAGCATCGGGTTCTCCTCGTGCATGCGCGTGACTGCGGCCAACAGCTCGGTGTCGTGTGGATCCTGTGTCCGGCCCAGTGCTTCGTCCCGGGCAAGGCGTACGGCCAGGTCCGTCCGGTCGGGCAGGAACTCGTGCAGGGGCGGGTCGAGCAGCCGGATGGTCACGGGCAAGCCGTCCATGGCGGCGAGGATTCCGGTGAAGTCCTCGCGCTGCAAGGGCAGGAGTGCGGCCAGCGCGACCTCGCGGTCGTTCTCCGTGGGTGCGAGGATCATGGCCTCCACCAGTGGACGGCGATCCCCGAGGAACATGTGCTCCGTACGGCACAGTCCGATGCCCTCTGCGCCGAACCGGCGTGCTCGGGCCGCGTCCTGCGGTGTGTCGGCGTTCGCCCGTACCCCCAGGCGTCGGGTGGCATCGGCGTGCTCCATGAGGCGGTGCACCTCGGGTACGCCCTCCTGCGCGGTGGCGTCCGGCGCGGGTGAGCCCGCCTCGAAGTAGCGCATGACCGCGGAGTCCACCAGCGGTACCGCGCCGAGGCGGACGAGGCCTTCGAAGCCGTCCACGGAGATGGTCTCGCCCTCGGAGACGACGACATCGCCGACGGAGAATCGTCGTGCCCCCAGGTCGATGGACAGCGCGTCGGCCCCGCAGACGCAGACCTTGCCCATACCGCGCGCCACCACCGCCGCATGGCTGGTCTTGCCGCCACGGCTCGTGAGCACCGCCTGAGCGGCGACCATGCCCGGGAGGTCGTCGGGCGTGGTCTCCTGCCGTACGAGCACGACTTCCTCTCCGGCGGCCGCCCGCCGAACCGCCTCCGAGGAGTCGAAGACGACCACGCCCACGGCCGCGCCGGGCGAGGCCGGGATGCCGCGTGTGAGCACGGGAGCCGCGACGCCTGTGTCGAACCGGGGGAACATCAGCCGCGCCAGCATGTCGCCGTCGACTCGGGCCAGCGCTTCGTCAGTGGAGATGAGGCCCTCGTCGGCCAGTTGGGAGGCGATGCTGAAGGCCGCCTGCGCGGTGCGCTTCCCGACACGGGTCTGCAGCATCCACAGGACGCCGTGCTCGATCGTGAACTCGATGTCGCACAAGTCCCGGTAGTGCGTTTCGAGCTGCCCCATGTAGCCGCGCAGCCGGGCGAACGAGACCGGGTCGAGCGTGGCCAGCTTCTGCAGCGGTACGGCGTCGCGGACACCGGAGACGACGTCCTCGCCCTGGGCGTTGCGCAGGTAGTCGCCGTACGGGCCGGGGCGCCCGGTGGCCGGGTCGCGCGTGAACGCGACTCCGCTGCCGGAATCGGAGCCGAGGTTCCCGAAGACCATGCGCTGGATGTTGACCGCTGTCCCGAGACCGTCCGGAATGTGCTCGCGGCGACGGTAGAGGTGAGCGCGGTCACCGTTCCACGACGCGAAGACGGCGAGGATCGCCTGCCGCAGCTGCTCGGTCGGGTCTTGCGGAAACTCACTCCCCGTACGTTCAAGGATGAGGTCCTTGAACATTTCGACGATCCGCATGAGGTCACATACGTCCAGTTGGGAATCGTCTACGACACGGTGCTGATCCTTGACCCGGCGGAGCACGTCTTCGAAGAGGGAGCCGTGGACGCCCATGACGGTGCTCCCGAACATCTGCACGAGGCGGCGGTAGGAATCCCACGCGAACCGCTCCCGGTCGGGGACCTTGGCCAGGCCGAGCACCGAGAGATCGTTCAGACCGATGTCGAGGATGGTCTCCATCATGCCCGGCATGGAGAACCGCGCCCCCGACCTGACCGAGAGGAGCAGCGGGTCGTCCACCTGTCCCAACCGCTTGCCGGCAGCCCTCTCGAGCGCCGCCAGGTGCTCGGCGACCTCGCGGTCCAGGCCTGCGGGCAGCTCACCTGTAGCCAGGAATACGCGGCAGGCCTCCGTCGTGATGGTGAAGCCAGGCGGCACGGGCAGGCCCATGCGGGCCATCTCCGCGAGGTTTGCGCCCTTGCCTCCGAGCAGATCGGCCATGTCCCGGCTGCCCTCGGCGAAGTCGTACACGTAGGAACCCATGACTGCCACCAGCCTCCTCGGCGATATCGCGCTCATCTCTCACACTGGCTTGTCCCGCACCGGTTCCGAGAGGGGCCGGACGGCCCTTCGTAGGGCCGGACGGGCCCTCTGCCCGTGCCTTGGCCAAGCGCGCGGCCACCCGCGGAGGCGCCGTTCGACTCCGCGAAGGGACGTTGGGTACCTGCTCGACCACTCCCGGTATCCGGGACCGTCGGGGCGAGCACGGAAATGCGGATCCGGGCACGACACGAAAGTCGGTGAATGACATGACGGGCTTGCTGGCCGTCGGCGCCATCACGTCCATCGGTCTCGGCGCCATCCTGGCGTTCGCCGTGGACCGGCAGTGGGAGAGCGCCAACCGGACGGTCGTCGGGCTGATCATGGTGGCCGTCGGCATGCTGGCGCTCGTCGTCGCCACGTCCCTTGAGCGACAGGCAACCGGAAGGCCTTCCTGAGCGCCGTGCACACCCCCGGAGGCAAGGGTGCCTCGCCGGCCCACGTGTCAGGCGGAGGCCTCGGACATCGCGCCGTCTCCCACCCCCGTGAGACAGGCCCAGCGGGCGAGTTCGACTCGTTCAAGACGGAGCGCAGGCTGTCCACGGCGGCTGCCGAGAGGGCGTACGCACCACAGGCGGCGAGCCGGATGCCCTGGCGGGTGTATCGCGGGGAACGACGTGCTCCTCGTCGTGTGCCGCAGCTGGAACGGTGCCCGGGGGGGACTGCGTCACGTGCACGGATGCCGAGCACGAGGACGCCCAGGAGACAGCCCAGGGCCGGCAAGAGTTCGCGGCGGCGGAAGGCGGCGAGCCGCCGGAACTCTCGGCCACCTCCACCAAGTGCGCCGGACTCTGCCGCCGTTCAGTCCTTGCCGAGGGTGGCCGCGTGGTCGGGTACGGCGGTCTGCAGCTCCTTGGACGGACGCTCGTAGCCCGTGGACGGCGGCCTCGGCGGCAAGGCCAGCGACGGTACGGCCACGTCCTCGTAGGGAACCGAGGACAGCAGGTGGGCCATCATGTTGAGCCGTGCGCTGCGCTTGTCGTCGCTCTCGACGACGTACCACGGGGCGTCGGCCGTGTCCGTGTGGACGAGCATCTCGTCCTTGGCCCTCGAGTACGCCTCCCAGCGGGTGAGGGACTCCAGATCCATCGGGGAGAGCTTCCACCGGCGCAGCGGGTCCTGCGCGCGGCGCCGGAACCGCTCCTCCTGCACTGCGTCGCTTACGGAGAACCAGTACTTGCGGAGCAGGATCCCGTCCTCGATCAGCATCCGCTCGAACAGCGGGCACTGGCGCAGGAAGCGCTGGTGCTCGGCAGGCGTGCAGAAGCCCATGACGTGCTCCACCCCGGCGCGGTTGTACCAGCTGCGGTCGAAGAGGACGATCTCGCCGGCGGCGGGCAGATGCTCGACGTACCGCTGGAAGTACCACTGCGAACGCTCCCGCTCCGTCGGCGTGGGCAGGGCCGCGATGCGCGCGACACGGGGGTTCAGGTGCTCGGCGACGCGCTTGATCGTGCCCCCTTTGCCCGCGGCGTCACGGCCCTCGAAGACGACGACCAGCCGGGCGCCTTCCGCACGCGTCCACTCCTGGAGCTTGACCAGCTCCGTCTGGAGCCGCAGCAGCTCTCTCTCGTAGACCGCCTTCTTGAGACCCATCGCCGTGTCCGTCCTCTCGCCGTCCAGTGCCGTGATCAAGTCGGTCACGGCACGCGTCCGCGCGCAAGGATGCCTCTCGCATCGCAATCCCGTGTCGGGATGCCGGCCCGGACCTCGCCCTCCGGCTCACCGGACGTCCGCTCCCCCGTTCGCAGTGCCCGCAGCCGATGCCCCCTTCGGGACCGTCTGTACCGATACGCTGGCGCCGGACGGGGCGGGCAGCGAAGGGGAATCACGTGAGTGTGGGGGATCCGTTGACGCAAGTGCCTCGGATGCGGCTGGACGAGCTGCTCGACGAGCTCCAAGTACGCATCGACGCCGTGCGCGGCACCCGGGACCGGGTGCACAGTCTGCTGGAGGCCGTCGTCTCGGTGGGCCGGGAACTGGACCTGGCCCAGGTGCTGCGGCGGATCGTGGAGGCAGCGGCCCTGCTCGTCGACGCCGACTACGGGGCGCTCGGGGTCATAGGCCCCGACGGCCGCACCCTGTCGCAGTTCCTGACCGTGGGGCTCGACGAGGAGGCCATCGCCGAAATCGGTCCCCTGCCGGCCGGTCACGGCCTGCTCGGAGAGGTCATCCACCACCCGGAGCCCTTGCGCCTCACCGATCTCGGCGCCCACTCCTCCTCGTACGGGTTTCCGCCGCACCACCCGCCCATGCGCACGTTCCTCGGCGTACCGATCCGGGTGCGGGACGAGGTGTTCGGGAATCTCTACCTGACCGACAAGCGGGGCGGGTTCGACTTCGACACCGAGGACGAGACGGTGATCTCCACCCTCTCGGTGGCGGCGGGCGTGGCGATCGACAACGCCCGGCTCTACGAAGGGTCCCAGCGCCAGCAGCTGTGGCTCAAGGCCAATGCGGAGATCACCGAGAGCCTGCTGTCCGGCAGTCCCCGTCCGGCGGTGCTGGAGCTCATCGCGCTGCGGGCCCAGGAGATCACGGGGGCCCGGATCGCGGACATCTCCATGCCGGTCCCCGGCGCGGAGGGGCTGTTCGTGGAGTTCGCGGCCGGTGCGGACAGCAAGGCCAGACAGGGACTCGTCGTCCCCTATGCGGGAACCCTCTCGGGAACCGCGCACCGCACCGGGCAACCCGTCACGGTCCTCCACGCCTCGGACGACGACCGCTACCCGGCCGATGCGCAGACACAGGGCGGGCTGGGTCCCGCCGTCGCGGTCCCGCTGGGCACCGCCGGCCGGGAGAGCAGGGGCGTACTGCTGCTCGCGCGCCCGGCCGGAGAGCCCGCCTTCGGCGAGAACGAGCTCGAGCCGCTCGTCGCCTTCGCGGGTCAGGCGACCATCGCCCTCGAGCTGGCGGAGCGGCGCCGGGACGCGGAACAGATAGCACTGCTGGAGGAGCGCGACCGGATCGCACGGGACCTGCACGACCTGGCCATCCAGCGGCTCTTCGCCACCGGCATGACCCTCCAGAGCGCCGCACGGCTCGTCGAGCACGAGGGGGCCGCCGAACGCGTCAGCCGCGCCGTCGAGGACCTGGACGAAACCATCAAGATCATCCGTTCGACGATCTTCGGTCTGCGCACCAAGGACCGCGAGAGCGGACCGGGTCTGCGGGCCCGCGCGGCCCGGGCCGTCGGCGAGGCGGCCACCACCCTCGGCCATCCACCGCGTCTGAGCATGGAGGGCCTGCTCGATACGGACGTCCCGTCCGAGGTCGCCGACCACGTCATGGCGGCGCTGGGCGAGCTCCTGAGCAACGCCGCGCGCCACGCGGGGGCGACCAGGGTCTCCGTGGCCCTCAAGGCCGAACCGGGCGAGATCATACTGACGGTCTCCGACAACGGCAGGGGCGTCCCGGCCCAGGGCCGCAGAAGCGGTCTGCTCAACCTCGACGACCGGGCGCAGAGCCTGGGCGGGTCCTTCATCATCGACACCCCCGACGATGGGGGCAGCCGGCTCGTCTGGCGGGCGCCGCTCCCCACCGGGAGCTGACGGACCCGACTCGATCAGCCCAGGCAAGCGGACTCGGGCAGCGTCCGCTCCGCCTCCAGCCGGAATCCGGTGACGAGGTCGGGGCGGATCCGCAGGGCTCCGGTCATGGAGTCTCCCACCCAGGGACGCAGCAGAGCCGCGAACCGGGCCGCCTCGTCGGCGTCGGTCACCAGGCACGCGTAGCCGGTGACCACGACGCTCCAGCCGAGGTGGGTGACGGGATCGATGGCGTCCGCCTCGTAGGCGACCACCACACCGGGGACATCGGCCGGAGCCACGAGGGAGGCGAGCGCCCCGTCGTCGTGGATCCGCACGATGACGTCCTCGCCTTCGACCAGGTGGTTGACCGGGCGGACGGCAGGCAGCGCGGACTGCGTGAAGACGATGCGCCCCAGGGACACCGTCCCCAGAAGCCTGAGTGCCTCGGCCCTGTCCAGCTCCCGCATGCGCCGGCCGGTCGTCGTATCGCCCGTGCGACCGCCCACGCGTCCTATGCCGTCCTGGTCCATGATCCGCACCTCCATCCGGTATCGATCGTTCGCGGCTTCCGCGTCACCAGCCTCCCTCCCGATCACCACGGGAACCAGGGCCGGATGGTCCCGACCAGGGCACCAGTCTCGGATGCCGCCGCGCTCAGGCCGCCACGATGCGCAGCACGCGGTCGGCACCGAGGACCCGCATCGACTTGGCCACCAGAGGTGGCACGCCGCACAGCCGGAGCCGGGTTCCGGCCCAGCGGCAGCGTTGGTCGACACGCAAGAACAGGCCGATGCCCGAGCTGTCACAGAAGGAGATCCCGGACAGGTCCAGGACGAGGCTGCGGTGACCGGATGCGGCGAGGTCGGTGAGGCGCGGTTCCACCAGCCCCGCCGTATGGAAATCGAGTTCTCCGGCCAACGTGACGCGCACGTCGCCTTCGTTCCTCACCGCGGCCCTCAGGTCGATCAAGGTGGTCGTCATGGAACCTCCACGCTGCGTGCGGCCCTGCGGACGAGCCGCGCCTTTCCCCGTTTGCGGCACCAGCTCACCGCACGCGAACAGGCGCCGGGAAGGTCCACATGCCCCCGACCCAGGGCCGAAGGTCCCTTTCCCCGAAGGCCCACTGCTCGGGGAGGCCGCCGGATGAGGGCCTATCGGCCCTGTCCGTTCGGCCCCTGGGACAGGCAGGATGCTGGAGTTCGGGCGCCCCGCACGAACCCAGGCGAAGGAGTTGCGTCATGACCGACAGCGGTGCCCCCTCCCCCACCAAGCCGCCGATCACGGTCTTCCTCCTCGACGACCACGAAGTCGTACGGCGAGGGGTGCACGATCTGCTGGACGCGGAGCCGGACCTGAACGTGATCGGTGAGGCGGGCACGGCGGAACAGGCCCTGATCCGCATCCCCGCGCTGCGCCCCCAGGTGGCGATCCTCGACGTACGGCTCCAGGACGGCGACGGCGTGAGCGTATGCCGCGAGCTGCGCTCGAAGATGCCCGAACTGGCCTGCCTGATGCTCACCTCCTTCGACGACGAGGAAGCCCTTCTCGACGCGGTGATGGCGGGCGCCTCCGGTTACGTGCTGAAGCAGATCACCGGCACCGACCTGGTCACCGCCGTCCGTACGGTCGCGGCCGGCCAGTCCATGCTCGATCCCGGAGCCACGACCCGGCTGATGGCCCGCATGCGCGGCGACGTGCCCAAGGAGGACCAGGTCACGGGCCTGCCCGGCTTCACCGACCGGGAGAAGGAGATCCTCGTCATGGTCAGCGAGGGGCTCACCAACAGGGAGATCGGCAACCGGCTCTACCTCGCCGAGAAGACCGTCAAGAACATCATCTCGCGGCTGCTCACCAAGCTCGGCGTGGAGCGTCGCGTCCAGGCAGCGGTGATCGCCAGCCACACCTTGACACCGCCGAGCCAGCACCCCGCGCGGGCCGCCGAATAGCCGGCGGCCGGGCACGCAGGAGGGCCGGGCACGCCGTACAGTCGCGCGCCCGGCCTTCCGCCTGACCTGGGCCGGGTCAGGCGTGCGGGACCACCGCCACAGGACAGACCGAGTGGTGCAGGACGGCATGGGCCACCGACCCGATGTGCGCCCCCACCGCCGACTCGCGGACCCGGCGGCCGACGACGAGCAGCTGCGCGTCGGACGCCGCGGTCAGCAGCACGTGGCCCCCGCTTCCCTGCTCCACGTGCGCGACGACTTCGACCTCCGGGTACTTCAGCCGCCACGGCTCCAGCGCCTGCTCCAGCGCGGCCTTCTCGTACGGCTCCAGACCACCGAACTGATCAGCGATCCACATCGACCCGGGGCTGTACCCGTAGACCGGGGGCAGGCTCCAGGCGCGGACCGCACGGAGCGTTGCCTTCCTCGCCGCGGCGGCCTCGAAGGCGACGCGCAGTACCTCGGCGGACTCCTGAACCCCGCCCTGCTGCCCGACGACGACCTCACCCTCCTCCGGCGCGGCCACCGGCCTGCCGTGCGCGGAGCGTACGGACACGACGGGGCACTCGGCGGCGGCGATCACCTGCCGCCCGTAGGAGCCCAGCAGGAACCCGACCAGGGCTCCGTGCCCGCGCGTGCCGAGCACCAGCAACTCCGCTTCCCTGGCGGCGCGCAGGAGGGCCGGCACCGGCACGTCCGAGAGCACTTCCGTGGTGAGGGCCAGTCCCGGGTACCGGTGGGTGAGCTCGCCCTCGACCTCCTTCAGGAGGTCATCGGCCCGGCCGGATTCGGTGTCGCGGTCCTGGACGATCGGTGCTGCGAGCGGCTGCCACAGCCAGGCGTGGACCACGTGCAGGGGCAGGTCGCGCCGTACGGCCTCCCGTGCGGCCCAGTCCGCCGCGGCCCGGCTCTGCGGGGATCCGTCCACTCCGACAACGAGGGTGCGCTTCACAGGTCTGTCCTCCGTACTGATGCCGGAGCATCGGGGTCGGTCGGCAGGGGAGCGGCGCCGGCCGGGGGAACCGGCGCCGCTGAACTCACCTTCGCCGCTGGACGCCTTGCCATACAGGGGCCAACAGTCCCTCCCCCAGGGCCGCTCATCCCTTCCCGACGCCCACTCGGTCGACGACCTCCTCGCCGGACGAGGGGCCCTGTCGCGGTTCCAGCCGGTGGCCTTGCGGGCGGTCAGGTGCCGGACAGCTTCGGCGCCGGGGCTGACGAGCTCCGCAGGATCTCCGGCTTCCGGGGCCGGCCTGGTCGCCGCGGCCCCGGACCGGTGCTTCCGCTACAGGAGCCACCGGTTGCGGCGGACTACGGGCAGGCTCCGCCAAGCGGTGCCCAGCCCCCAGAAGCGCCCGGCTCCGATCACCGCCAGCATCACCAGAACAGCCGCGTACAGGACGTGATAGTCCACCAGAGGGTTCGTCGACATGCTGAGGCTGCCGTCCGAAAGGTGCCGGGCCGGAGGCCACTCGGCAGCCCACATGAGCGCCATCATCGCGGTACCCGCGACAGCGGCGGCCCTCAGGGCGACACCGCTCGCCAGAGCGATGCCGATGCCGAGCAGCCCCAGCATGAAAGCCCAGTCGGCCCAGGCCGCCCCGGCCCAGGCGTGGAAGGTTCCCTCCAGCGGACCGGCGGCAACATGGCTCAGGAAGCCCTTGGTGGGAGAACCGCCGTCGATCCAACCCTTGCCCGCCGGAGTCGCGTACCCCCAGCCGAACGCCTTGTCACCGAAGGCCCAGAGGAACGTGAACGAGGTCAGGAGGCGGGTCGTCGCCGCGATGCGCGCTACGGCCACGGGTGCGGCAAGCTCATCAAACGCGCTGTCGGACGCCGTTGTGGCCCAGGCGGCCTTTCGCCACCCTGCGAGGGACATCCCGGGCTGACGGTGCTGGTGCAGAGCCATGACGTGGAACCCTTTCCTCACAGCAGGCCGTGCGCCTGCCCATCGCCAATGTCCTCGCTCGGAGAGCGGCGTGCCCGGGGGCGAACGGCCCACACCAAGTGACCAAACGTCCTTCACCACAACGGAGTTCAGCGCGTCCGCGCACCGAAGGAGACCTTGGATCCGGCGGCCGGGTCCTGTCGGCTTCGCGCCCGGGTACGGATGGCCCCCAAGCCGGGCCGGTTGGCACTGGCCGGAGGAGGTTGCCCGAAGCGAGGCTGATGCCGACGGAGGAGGAATCCACATGAGCCATCTCAAGTCCCGTCCAGAGGTTGACGTCCTGGTGAACAAGCGAGGGCCAGTGCCCGAGGGCGCGTCCGAGTACGTCCAAGCGAAGATGCTGGCAGCGATCGCACACGTGGGGCCACCGGTCCTTGCCGTCCGTGCCA
The DNA here is from genome assembly GCF_057834385.1 of Streptomyces sp. GL_141. Taxonomy (NCBI): domain Bacteria; kingdom Bacillati; phylum Actinomycetota; class Actinomycetes; order Kitasatosporales; family Streptomycetaceae; genus Streptomyces; species Streptomyces sp. GL_141. Next base: position 7,556,338 of record NZ_CM174402.1, on the reverse strand, counting down.
AGCTCACGCAGACGGCCAACCCATCGGCGAGCCGTCCCGCCATCGCCCAGGCCGTGGTGAACGTGAACGGCCACCCGGTGCGCGCCCACTGTGCCGCGGACACGATGTTCGAGGCGGTCGATCTCCTGCAGGAGCGACTGGCCACACGCCTCGCCAGCGCCCGGCAGCACTGCGGACGAGACCATCGTCCCGACCACAACCAACCGCCGCCGCCGGTTGACGAACCCCACATCGTGCGCCAGAAGGCATGCGGCCTGGGACGGCAGACCCCCGAAGACGCCGTCATCGACATGGAGTCCATGGACTACGACTTCTGGCTGTTCACCGACATGACATCGGGAGCCGACTGCGTCGTCTACCGCCAGGGCCAGACCGGCGGGTACCGCGTGGCCTCTGCCGGCGGGGACAGCCAGCAGTACGAAGCCGGTCCCCTGCTGAGCGTGAGTTCGGCCGCCGCCCCTGAATGCGGCATCGACGCGGCCGTCGACCGCATGCGTATCGCGGGGCTCGCCTTCGTGTTCTTCGTCGACTCGGCCACGGGACGAGGATGCGTCCTCTACCAGAGGCAGGACGGCCACTACGGCCTGATCTCCCCTACACCGTAGAACACCGGCCCCGACGCCGTGGCCCTCATCCCGCACAAGTGACTACCACGGTACGCGCAAGTCCCGTTGCCCGCGTTACCTCTTGGGAGCTCCGGCGACTTCGTGCGGGCTCCGGCAGACCGGGCGACAGAGGACCGTTCGGCCCGGCTCCCGGGCCCCCTGGACCATCGCCCCCTACGGCCCGACGCGGAAGGGTGGGACGCACACCGCCGACGGCGGTCGTCGCTCTGCCCTTCACGCTTCTGGAGGAGACACCATGTCACGTACGGTCATCGCGGGCCTCGACGGGTCCCCCGCATCGCTGGCAGCCGCTGAGTGGGCCGCCCGTGAGGCCCAGCGGCGCCGACTCCCGCTCAAACTGCTGCACGCGGTGGAGGAGTGGATCCCGTCGTACGGCTACGCGTCGCAGGCCGCAGCCACGCCCTCCCCTCAGTACTGGGGCGAGCGCATTCCGCGTGAGGTGGCGCAGGAGTTGGCCGAGCGGCACCCCGATCTGGAGATCACCACGGAGCAAGTGGACGGCCGGCCCCTGACCGTCCTGGCCGCTGCCGCACAGGGGGCCGAACTGCTGGTACTGGGCTCGCGCGGGCTGGCGGCCATGGCGGGTTTCCTCGTCGGATCCGTGTCCCAGGCCGTACTCGCCCACGCCGAGCGCCCCGTGGTGGTCGTACGGCCCGGCGCCTGGACGGACACCGCCTATCTGCCGATGCCCGCCGGCAACGGGCCGCAGGAAGGCGCCTACCGGCCGGTCGTGCTCGGGCTGGACCTCTCCCGCCCGTGCGACAACCTCCTCGACCACGCCTTCGACGCAGCGGCCTCGCGGCGATCCCCGCTGCGTGTGATCCACAGTTGGAACATGCCGCCCGCCTTCTCCTTCGACCCGGCGCTGTTCGCCCCCGAGGTGCGGGACGGCCTGGCGGCCGGCACGGCAACCGCGCTCGGCGACGCACTGCGGCCGTGGCGCGGCAAGTACCCCCGGGTTCGCGTCGAAGAGGAATGCTCCGTGGGGCAGGCCGCCGGACATCTCATCGAGGCTTCGGCGGACGCCTCGCTGGTCGTCGTCGGCCGACGGATCCGCCGCTCGGCCATCGGCACCCACCTCGGCCCGGTCGCCCACGCCGTGCTCCACCACTCCACGGCCCCGGTCGCGGTCGTACCGCACCCCTGAGTCCCGGGAAACAGGCAGCATCCGCAGTGATGCGGGTGGCACGGGGTCTGCCAGGTTCAGCTGCGCCCCTTCCCGGATCCCGAGGGCGGGGAGGTCGAGGACGGCTCAGGCAGAACATCAGGGCCCACATCAGGGCGAGGAGGCCGCAGACCCACCACAGCACGGTGACGAACGCGTCGCGGCTGACCGCGCCGTCGGGAGAGCCGCCGGTGATGGCGAAGAACACCACGGCGGTGAGCGCGGTGCCCAGCGCGATGCCCAGGTGAATGGCGGTGTTGAACAGGCCCGAGGCCGAGCCGGCGTCCTCGTGCGGGACCCTGGCCAGCGACAGATCGGCGAGCGGGCCGGAGACCATGCCCAGGCTGAAGCCGATCAGCACCACCGGAGGGGTCATCGCCAGCAGGGTCAGGTCGGCCTGGTGGCTGCCGATCTGGAGCCCGTAGGCGACCATCGCAGCGGTCGCGATGAGAGCTCCGGCCTGCGGCAGACGGCGGGCGAAACGTCCGGCGGTCTTCGCCGCGATGGTCGCGCCGCCCAGTTCTCCCACGGAGAGCAGCACGAAGGCCACGGCCGCCTCAAGCGGGCTCATGCCGAGTCCGCGCTGCAGGTACAGCGTCCAGGTCATGAAGAACAGGCCGCACAGCAGGCCGTGCATCAGGTCCGTGGCCATGCCCCCGGAGAACTGCCTGATCCGGAAGAGGGACAGGGTCACCAGCGGGGCGTTGCCCTGCCTGCGTCGCCGACTCGGGGATGAATCTGCGTCCGAGGAGGAGTACAGCCAGCCCGACGGGCACGTTGACCAGGAAGATCGGCCGCCAGGACAGCCCGAACAGGTCGGCCTGGGTGAGTACGCCGCCCAGGACCGGGCCCAGGACGTTGGCGATGGCCATGACGGCCCCGTACAGGCCGAACGCCTTGCTGCGGTTGTGGCCTTCGAAGGTGACGTGCATGGTCGCCAGGACCTGCGGGATCATCACGGCCACGCCGACGCCCTGGAGCAGGCAGGCGCCGATCAGCACGCCCGGGCCGGCGGCCAGGCCGCACAGCAGCGAGGCGGCGGTGAACACGACGGTGCCGATGAGCAGGAGCCTGCGGCGGCCGTGGATGTCACCGAGCCGTCCGCCGGTGATCAGTCCGACGGCGACGGGCAGGGAGTAGGCGGTGGTCAGCCACTGCACCGCGACCGGTCCGGCGCCGGTCGACTCCTGGATGGCCGGCAGCGCGGTGAGGACGAACGGGAACTCCTGATCCAAAGGAATCGGGGAGGGGTGACGCAACTCAGGCCAGCGCGACGTCCGCCCCCGGACACGTGCGACAACACAGCACGCGGGGAACACGGACGACTACATGGCCTGGTTGATAAGACGTCACCCCAAGATCGACACAGAAGGAACAGGAAGTCCGGTCACTGCCACCGAAACATTGGCGCAGGAACTCCAACACGCTACAGCGCCCCCACGCCACTCCGCACAGCAGAATGGCCCCGCCCCTAGGGCCTGTATTGAGTCGTGATCGGTTTGTCGGATCCGCCTTCGCTGTGAGGGCGGATCCGGTAGTCCGGTACACATGACACGTGATCAACTGACGGACGACGAGTGGGGGTTCGTCGAGCCGTATCTGCCGGTCGGTGAGTACGGCCCGTATCCAGAGCGGCTGCGGCAACAGTTCGAGGGCGTGATCTGGAAGTTCCGCTCGGGAGCGCAGTGGCGGGAGATGCCGGGCCGATTCGGCGCCTGGTCTACCGTGCACAACAGGTTCAGGCAGTGGCGGGACGCCGGAGTTTTCGAGGCGCTGCTGGAGGGGCTGATCGCCGAGGCGGCCGGGCGGAGCAGGGTGGATATGTCGCTGGTCAGCGTTGACTCCACGACGGTCCGTGCCCATCACGACGCGGCCGGAATGCGTCTGGAGGAGGACGTTTTGGACGCTCTGGAAAAGGCCGCCTTCGAGGCGGAGGCGGCCCGGCAAAAGGGGGCGGCGCGACGGAACAAGACGGACACGGCGACGTCGCTGATCCCGGCCGGCCCGAACGGCGGCGCGTCCGGCGACGGCGCAAGCTCCGCTTGAAAGCTGCTTTGCTCGGGCGCTCACGAGGCGGACAGACCAGCAAGATTCACCTGGCTGCCGACCGCAGGTGTCGGCCCCTGGCCCTGATCCTGACCGCAGGGCAGGCCGCGGACAGCCCGCAGTTCATCCCCGTGCTCAACAAAGTGCGGGTCCGCGGGCCCGTTGGTCGTCCCCGCACCCGGCCCGGCGCAGTCGCCGCAGATAAGGCCTACTCGTCCTGCGGCAACCGCGCCTACCTGCGCAAACGCCGCATCAAGGCAGTCGTACCGGAGAAGAAGGACCAGGCCGCCAACCGGAAGAACAAAGGCCGCAGGGGCGGCCGGCCACTCACCCACGACGCCGACCTTTACAAGGAGCGGAACACCGTCGAGCGCCTGATCAACAAGCTGAAGGCCTGGCGAGGCATCGCCACTCGATACGACAAAACACCCGAGAGCTACCTCGCCGGCCTCCACCTGCGCGCCTCAATGATCTGGATCAAGGACCTCACCCGGACCGGCCCTTGATCACGACCGAATACGCGCCCTAGCTCGGTCGCAACGCTCCTCGGCCAGGCGATGCAGCCCGGCCAGCGTGGAGCCCGGCCGGGCTCCACGCGTGCGGCGTGCTACAGGAGGCAGTCCTCGCCGTCTTCGGTTCGGCGCGCGCCTTCCTCACCCCACCCCTCCACACTCCGGGGACGCCGGCCCCGGCAGCTGTTGCCGGCGCCCAGCCTCCCGTCAGCACGGTGCGGATCGGCCTGAGGGGCTGCGGGCAGGACGAGCCGAAGCCCGAGCCCGCGCGTCTCGGCCTCGGCGGCTGCCCGCGCCAAGACCGCGTACCAGTTCTCCGAAGGGTCGATGCGTACGAGGATCTCACCGACTTCGCTCGTCGTCATGACGCCTCACTCCTGCTTTCGTCGCCGTGGCGGGGGATGAGTTCGACGGGGCAGTGCGCATGGTGCACGAGGCTGTGCGTCACGCGCCCCAGGGTTCGGCCGATGTATCCGGGCTTCCGGCGCCCGCCGATGACCAGCAGATCCGCGTGACGGGACGCCTCCACCAGCGCCCCGGCCGCGGACACGCTCTCCTCGGAGTCGGCCCATACGGTCAGAGAGGGGAATTCGTCCCGGATCTGCTCCGCGACGAACGCCAGACTCGACTGCGCGTGATGGCCGACGCCCTCGTTCAGGCCCCTGAGTTCTCGCACCGCCGAGCCGACGGACTGCAGGATGCTCCGGACGTGCAGCAGTCGCAGTGAGGCCTTGCGCAGTTCGGCCGCCCGCGCCGCATGACGCACGCAATCGAGGTCGCGCTCGTCACGGACGCCGGCCAGCACGACGTCGTGCCCGGCCGCCTCCTCGCTCCCCCGGACGACGACCACGGGCGTGCGGGCCTCCGCCACGACCTTGAGCCCGACCGAGCCCAGGGTCAATGAGCTGAATCCGCCCGGACCCCGATGACCAACGACGAGGGTGCCGCTGCCGCTTGCGGCCCGGCGCAGGCTCATGGCAGGTCCGCTGCGGCTGAGCTCCGTCGTCACGGAGAGCGCGGGATGGCGGGCCTGCGCAGCCTGCGCGGTGCCTTCGAGCAGTTCACGACCTTCGGTACTGACCCGTTCCAGGTCCTCGTCCGAGAGATCGAGGACGCGGCCGTCGATGTCGGACCCGAACACGATGTGCAGGGGGCGCCTGCGCCGGGCGGCCTCGTCCGAGGCCCAGAGCGCCGCCCATCGGGCCGGCCCGGACCCGTCGACGCCGACGATGACCGATCCGAGTGCCGGACCGCCACGGTTGCTTTCCATGGTTCCTCCACGCTGACTGCTCCTTGGGGACAGCTCCACGCTGTCACCGCGGCGCCCGACAGCAGAGGGTCCCTCAGGACCTCATCTGGGCCGAAGGTCCCGGCCGATGACTCGATGACGACAGTCCCTGCTGCTCAATCACGACTGCACCGATGATCATGCGCTGCCACTGCCTATCCGGTCTCGGCGACATCTCCGCACCGGGTGAATGCCCAGTCCCACCCGGACTTGCGCAGCGTCAGTACGCTCGGCGGCCGTGGTCGGGTACGTGGCCTCCGTGCTGACCCCGCTGTCCAGGTCATGGTCCAGTCGGACCCGCGGGTGCCCGCGGTCCTGTCGCGGGCGGGCACCCGGGGCGTCATGCCGCTGACCGCGGCCCTGTCCCTCCCCGTCGCCAATGCCGACGGCACTCCGCCGGCGCAGCGGGAGGAAGCCGGCGCACGGCTCAGCCTCGCCGAAGCGGGCCTGCGCCGCCTGGACGAACTCTCCGGACTCGAAGCCTCACCCGAGGCGGTCCTCGGACGCCCGGTTCCGCAAGGACCCGTCCAAGGGGATCCTCGCGGAGCGCTGACAGTGCTCCGTGGACGTCGCGTTCGTCGCCCTGCGCTCCAACGCACGCGCCCACAACACAGCTAGCGCCCGAGATCGCCTACGTCACCACTCTCATCCCCGCCGGCCCGACAGGGCGCGGGCGTCGCAGAGCGGGGCCCTCCCGCTGAGCCGACCTCATCTTGTCGCGGCCGGCGGAACGGTCGGTCTTCCCCTCCTTGAGCCCTGGTCCTATTGTCCCAGTGGGAAGTGGTCCCGGCGCGGTGCAGCCCGCGCAAGGTGCCGCCCTTCCCGGGCTCCCAGTCCCCGAGCCGGAACGGATTACCGAGGCCGGGCCGGAGCCCCATCGCAGAACGCCGACGCGCAGAGCTCCGACCTCCGTCCTGCGCGCGTTCGAGACGGAGTGCCGGCTCACCGGCTCCGTAGACGCGGAGGACGCCTGCGGGGACGCGACAGCGGCGCTTTCGCATCCCCTCTGCGCACGGCCACCGCCTTGGGGGGCGGCGGCCGTGCGGCCAGGCACTCCCCGGCCGGGCCGCGTAGCCTCACATCACTTCACCTCACAGGGTGCGGAGCTCGGCTTCTGAAATAGCCGGGACGACGGTGCCGGCCGCCTCCCACAACACGCACTAAGGTCGGTAGACGAGCTCGATCACCATCGCCGCGATGAGCCCCCAAACGCCGATTCCCAATAGCCACATGACGTCGAGGGCGGCGCCGGTGGTGACGACCACCAAGCCGCCCGCCCCGAGGGCGAGTACGGTCCTGTGGATGCCGCGGTCGGGACGCCAGTCGATGGTCACAGCAGTGAGAATCCCGCCGGATCCTCCTCGCGTCGAGGAGCCGGCGGGATTCCTGTCGGTTTCTTGACGCCCCGTCGCCTGACGTCAGCCTGCGTGGACGTGGGGGCGGCGGGCGCGGTCGGGTTCGGCTTCGCGGATGACCTCGCGGGTGACCGGGGCGACTTCGCCCTGGCCGAAGAGGAAGAAGCGGAGGAAGTTGGTCATCGGGTTGCCCTCGGTCCACTCGAAGTAGATGTGGGGGCGCTGGCCCGTCTCATCACGTACGTGGAGCAGGAACGCGGCCAGGGCGTTGGGGATGCTGGAGCTCTCCAGGGTCAGGACTCGGTAACGGCCGTGGAGCACTTCGCCGCGGACCCGCATGCCCGATTCGAACTCGGACGCGTCCAGGACGGTGACCTCGACGAACATCACGTCGTCACCGGGCGGGATGTCGTTGTCCGCGCGGATCTGTTCCTTCTTCTGCCGGTACTCCTCCAGGTCCCGGTTGTCGGGCTCGTTCGCGATGAAGCGGATCGTGCGGTTGGACGTGTCGCGGATGAAGCGCTGCGCCATGTCGTCCAGTTCCACGTCCGTGACGCGCAACTCGAAGACGCGCGCGAGGCGGGAGAGGAGGGACAGGGCCATGATGCCGGCGATGAAGCAGGCGCCGATCTTCACGCCGTCGGGGCGCTCCACGACGTTGACGGCCGTGGTGTAGATGAAGACGGCCGAGATGATGCCGAAGCCGATGGTCCAACCGCGCTCGCCCGCGCGGCGGGCGGCGATGGTCACGGCGACGGCGGCCGAGGTGATCAGGACGAGGACGCCGGTGGCGTACGCGCCGCCCTGGGCGTCGACGTCGGCGTTGAAAATCCAGGTCACCAGGAACGCCACCAGGGTGAACACGATCACCATCGGGCGCAGGGCCCGGGCCCAGTGCGGGGCCATGCCGTAGCGGGGCAGGTAGCGCGGCATCAGGTTGAGCAGGCCGGCCATCGCAGAGGAGCCCGCGAACCAGAGGATGAGGATGGTGGAGATGTCGTAGACCGTGCCGAAGGCGGAGCCCAGGTACTCGTGCGCCAGGTAGGCGAGGGCGCGTCCGTTCGCCTCGCCGCCCGGCTTGAACTGATCGGCCGGGATCAGGAGCGTGGTGATGAAGCTGGAGCAGATCAGGAAGACGCTCATGATGATGGCCGCGGTCGTCAGCAGCTTCTTGGCACCGCGGATCCGGCCGGCCGGGTTCGCCTCGGTGTCCTCGGGTTCGCCCTTGACGTGCGGCATGACCGCCACACCGGTCTCGAATCCGGAGAGGCCGAGCGCGAGCTTCGGGAACACGACGAGGGCGATGGCGATCATCATGAACGGGTTGCCGTGCTCGGTGGTCAGCGCGGTCGTCCAGTCGGTGATGACGTGCGGTTCGGTCATCACGTTCCAGAGGCCGACGGCCACGACCACGACGTTCAGGCCGAGGTAGGTGGCCACCAGGACCACGGCGACGCCGATGGCCTCGCTGAACCCCTTGAGGAACACGGCGCCGAGCAACGCGATCATGATCAGGGTGATCAGTACTTCGTGACCGTGGAGCGTACTGGTGAGGTGCGGGTTCTCCACCAGGTGCGCGGTGGCGTCCGCGGCGGAGAGGGTGATGGTGATGAGGAAGTCGGTCGCCGCGAACCCGAGGAGGGTCAGGACGAACAGCTTCCCCTTCCAGAACGTCAGGAGCCGTTCCAGCATGGCGATCGAGCCCTCGCCGTGCGGACTCTCCTCCGCCACCCGCCGGTAGACCGGCAGCGCGCCGAAGAGCGTGAGCAGGACGAGCACGATGGTCGCCAGGGGCGACAGCAGCCCGGCCGCCAGTGCGGCGATGCCCGGCTGGTAGCCGAGGGTGGAGAAGTAGTCGAGGCCCGTCAGGCACATCACCCGCCACCACGGACGGCCGTGCGGCTGGGCCGCCGCCTCCTTGGCGGCGGGCGAACTGTTCTCGGCGGTCAAGCCTTCCAGCATCCACGCCCGCAGGCGCGACGTGCGGGCAGGGGTGGCCATCGTGGTGGGCTCCTGTCGTACGGCAAGGAATCAGCCATCGACGTCGACGGCTGAGCAAGCGTACGCAGCCTGATCACTTATGCCCGCACTTGAGCCAATCCTGACGCGTCCTTAACGACCACCCTCCCGATGGCGTAACGGACGTACTCCCGCTGCCGCCGGATCCCCGCCTGCCCGGGCGGCAGTCGGCTGAGCCGGTTCCGCCCTTCAAGGCACTCGGCACCTCACCCGCAGCAGTCGCAGCCGGTGGCGGAGGGGACCTCGATGACGGAGTCGAGGCCGAAGCCGATCAGGGCGGTGGAGGAGGCGAGGGTGCCGGCCGTGATGGCGACGATCGCCTCGATGACGTTGCAGGCGATGGTCGCGGCCACGAGGAGCCGCATCCGGCGGGTGAGCGCGTCCCGCCGGGCCGGGAAGGGCCCGAGGGATATGGACATGTTTGCGGCCATCGTCAGGAGCACCCCTTCTCGGCGGTGTCCGGGCAGGTGCGGTCGGTTTCGATGGCCACTACGGCGGTGCGCAGGTCGTCGAGTGCGTGGCCGAGGCTTTCGTCGGCGAGCTCGTAGCGGGTGCGGCGGCCGTTCGGCACGGTGACGTGTTGGCACGGTCCTGGCCACGCGAGCCGTCCGACCCAGTCCCCCGCTGGAGCCGGACGGCTCATGTGGTGTGCGACGGCTGACCGGCGCGCGGTCGCATCGGCCCGTACCCCCACGGTGGGGCCATGCGTTTCCCCGGCGGTGTTCAGGTCACCGCCCACCAACCGCGCGCCACCGGACCTCATCCGTTTCCGGATCCGGCTCCGTCGCCACATCACTCTGCACCGGGCCGACGGCCACGACAACGCCCCCTGACGCGTTCCTTCCGCCCCGTTGTCGATCTTTGATGCCGCCCTGACCACCTGCACGAACCCGGCCGTGATTCCGTCGACCGAAGCACGTCAGAAGGCCGTCAAGGACCCGTTCAGAGCCTTGTCCGCCCCTCCCGGATCCGCTGGGATGAGGACATGAACAGCGGTCCGCGCTACGAAGACCGGCCACCGTCACGACGTATCCGTCGCGCCGGGGCCACCTCTCCGCAGCCTGCAGCGCCCGCTGTCCGCCCGGCCTTCTGACACCGGCCGCGCGCGATACCGACGTACCCGCCCCCCTTCACCGGGGGCTGCCGGAACACGTCTCGACCATCACCGCATGAGCCGAGCCCGCACCCCCGCCACGTGCCGGGGCGCCGGGCTCGCCGGCCATGCCCGCTTCCAGGATCCAGGAACCCGACATGCCTTCATCCCTGTCCGGACGTACCGTCCTCGTCACCGGCGCCACCTCCGGTATCGGCTACCAGACCGCCAGCCAGCTCGCGGAGCGCGGTGCCACCGTCCTTCTCCACGGCCGTACACCCGAAGAGGCCCGCGCCGCCGCCGACCGGCTGATCGCCACCGCCGGCGTCGACGGCTCCCTGCTCCGTCCGCTCGCGGCCGACTTCGCCCGCCTGGAGGAGGTCGAGGACCTCGCCCACGCCGTCGCACGCGAACACCCGCGCCTGGACGTACTCGTCAACAACGCGGCCATCGCAGCGCCCGAGCGCCACACCCTCACCCCCGACGGCAACGAGATCTCCTTCCAGGTCAACTTCCTCGCCCACTACCTCCTGACCGATCTCCTAGCAGCCTCCCTCACCGCCGACCCCGGCGGGCGAGTCGTCAACGTCTCCTCCTCCCACCACCGCACCGCGGCCATCCAGTGGAACGACCCGCAGCGCATCCGCCGCTACTCGCGCCTCGCGGCCTACGCCCAGTCCCAGCTCGCGCTGACCGTCTTCGCCGCCGACCCGCGCGTCACCGCCGTCTCCGTCCACCCCGGCATCTGCGAGACCGGCCTTCTCCCCCTTTACGGGAACGAGGGCGAGTCCGCAGCCGAGGGCGCGGCCCACGTCGTACGGCTCTGCGACCCGTACACCGAAATCGTCAACGGCGCCTACTACGACCGCGGAGAGCGCGTCGCCCCGGCTCCGGCCGCCACCGACGACCGCACCGTCAAGCGCCTCAACAAGCTCGCCGACCTCCTCGTCGGCCACACCGCCTGAAGGGATCCACAGCCATGTCCAAGCGCGCCCGCAAGAAGAGGTCCCGCCGCAAGAAGGCCGCCAACCACGGCAGCAAGCCCCGCTGTTAGGCACGGAGGGCGGTGCCCCGATTCGGGGCGCCGCCCTCACGCGTCGAAGCGGTACCCCCTACCCGGGGCGGTGATCAGGTGGCGCGGGTGCGAGGGGTCCGCTTCGAGCTTCCGCCGGAGGTGGGCCATGTACACGCGCAGGTAGTTGGTCTGCGTTCCGTAGGAGGAGCCCCAGACCTCCTGGAGCAGGCGCCGTTGGCTGACGAGCCGGCCCTTGTTGCGGATCAGGACTTCCAGCAGGTGCCATTCCGTCGGTGTGAGCCTGATGGCCTTCCCTCCGCGCCTGGCCTTCTTCGCGATCAGGTCGACGGTGAACTCCTCGGTCTCGACGACCGATTCGCTCGTGGCGACCGGGGCGTGCGCGGGCGTTCGGCGGACGACCGACCCCAGCCGGGCCATCAGTTCGTCCATGCCGAAGGGCTTGGTGATGTAGTCGTCGGCGCCCGCGTCCAGAGCCCGCACCTTCTCCTCGGAGCCGTGGCGGGCGGAGACCACGAGGACGGGCACCCGCGACCACACCCGCAGCCGCTTGATCACGTCGATCCCGTCCATGTCGGGCAGACCGAGATCGAGCAGGACCACGTCCGGGCGGCGCCTCGCCACGGCGTCCAGGGCCGTGCCCCCGTCCGGCGCGCAGTCCACGTCGAACTTCCGCGCCTTCAGATTGATGACCAGCAACCGCGCGAGCTGCGGTTCGTCGTCCACTACCAACACCCGGGGCACCGACGTGCCGCCTTCCTCTCGTACGTCAGTCGATGAAACAACCATTTCCCGCTGTCCCGGCACGCCTTGACAGCGTCCATACGGCGAGGAGCGCGAGCTTGACGACCTCCATACGGCACCCGACTGGGGCTTCCCGCGCAGCCGCCGGCACCCCGTCAAGATCTCGTCGCCGAGGCATCAGCAGTCCGTCAGGATGCGCTGCCAAGGGCCCGGTCCTCCTTAACGTCGCACGCATGGGACGACGAATCACTCGGTCGGAGAGCGGCATACGGACCGGACACGCGGGGCCTCCCGGCCCGCTCGCGCAGGACATCCACTGGGCCGGCGAGCGACGATCGGCGATCGGCGTCGCCTCCCTGCTCGGCACTGCCCTGTTCCTGATGGACGCAGGCACCGGCCGACTCGACGTGGTCCGCGGCGCCCTCTGGGGCGGGCTGACCGTCCTCGTCTTCGTGATCATGCTGCCGCCCAGGGTCTCCATCCGGCCCGGCCTGCTGAGCGCCCGCGGGCTGCTCGTGGAGCGCAGTGTCCGCACCGACCGCCTCGTCTCGGTCCAGTGGTCGGACGCGGTGTCCCAGCGGCTGGTCCTCCGGGACACGGAGGGAGGGTGGGTCGAGATCGACCCGACCGTGCTCGTACGCAATCCGGCGATGTGGCGGTGTCTGGACAAGGACACCCGCACCTCCATCCGGCGCGGTTCGCTGCGGTACGGCGCCACTGCCCTGTGCGGGTTGGCCGCGCGCATCGACCGCGAGACGGCTCACACGGTCTTCAAGGTGTCCGGCTTGCGGTGACCACGGGCTCACGCCGCCTGCGCGAGCGAGAGGGCGCGGCCCCGGTGGAAAGCACCCCAGCAGAGGCCTGAGGACGCGAGCTGCTCGGGGCCGCCCCAGGTCCGGTGGATCCAGGCCGCCCCGGGTCCGAGTGCGACCACTGCCGCTGCGTCCTGAGGAGTCAGCCAGCGCACCGTGACGCCGGGAGCCGGGCGCGCGGCCAGGGCGGGCCCCTGGTGTACGTAGACCATGCGCTCCCACGGATCGATGCGCTGGAACCGGGAGGGCAGGAGCTCGATCACGACGGATGCCGCCTCGGTCGGAGAAATGGAGAGGGCGGGGGCGGCCCGGGACGGTGGGCCGCCCCCGCGGGGGGCCGGCGCCGTTGAGCGTCGGCGCCGGCCGGCCTGGTGGCCGGGGGGTGGAGAGGATGGGTGGGGCGCGGTCAGGCGGACTGCCCGACGAGTTGGTCCGCGAGCTCGTTCAGCCGCTTGACCCTGCGGTCCCCGGTTGCCGCGGCGGCGGGCTGCATCCGCTCGCCCCGGTCGTAGTAGGCGCCGTTGACGATCTCGACGGCCGGGTCGCACAGCCGCACGACGTGCGCGGCGCCCTCGGCGGGCGTCGCGCCCTCGGGTCCGTACAGGGGCTTGTTGACCAGGACGTCGAGGTAGGGGTGACCGGTGATGACCCGGTTGGCGAGCCGTCCGACCTCGTCGAGCCGCGTGAAGTCCGCGGCCCACGGCCGCAGGAGCTCCGCGTCTACGTCGGCGGTGGCGAGGAGGCGCTTTACGGCTGACCGGGCCTCGTCCGGGGTGCGGCCGTGGAGAAGGACGGTGGCGCCGCTCTCGGCCAGCTGGCGGGCGGTCTCGTAACCGATGCCGGAGGTGGCACCGGTGACCATGATGGTCCGGCCGGACAGGAACGAAGGCATGAGTGGATCCAGTGGACGGGCACGGTGGCGGCGGCCGAAGAAGCCGGGGCTCAGCCGTGCGGTGGAGTGTGATCCCGTAGCGCGTAGCGCGGGTGTCCCGTAACGCGGACGGGCCGGGGCGCCTGCTGATCCGAGGTTGACCGCGGCGCCACGTCGTCCATCCAACTGGCCCGCGGCGCGGCGCTCAAGCGCCCTGACGACCCTCTGACGCGGTTTTGCCGGACTTCAGCCGAGGCCGGGGATCGTGGACACCAGCAGGTCGATGAGCTTGATGCCTACGAAGGGCAGGATCAGGCCGCCGAGGCCGTAGACCCCGAGGTTGCGGCGCAGCAGGTCGTGTGCGGAGGCCGGCTTGTAGCGGACTCCGCGCAGGGCGAGCGGGATCAGGGCGACGATGATCAGGGCGTTGAAGATGATCGCCGAGGTGATCGCGGAGGTCGGACTGTGCAGGCCCATGATGTTGAGGGCTTCGAGACCGGGGTAGGCCGTGGTGAACATCGCGGGGATGATCGCGAAGTACTTCGCCACGTCATTCGTGATCGAGAAGGTGGTCAGGGCGCCTCGGGTGATGAGGAGTTGCTTGCCGATCTCGACGATGTCGATGAGCTTGGTGGGGTTGGAGTCGAGGTCCACCATGTTCCCGGCCTCCTTGGCAGCCGAGGTGCCGGTGTTCATGGCCACGCCTACGTCGGCCTGGGCCAGGGCGGGCGCGTCGTTCGTGCCGTCGCCCGTCATCGCGACGAGCTTGCCGCCCTCCTGCTCCCGCTTGATCAGGGCCAGCTTGTCCTCGGGGGTGGCCTCCGCGAGGTACTCGTCGACACCGGCCTCGGCGGCAATCGCGCGGGCCGTCAGCTCGTTGTCCCCGGTCACCATGACCGTACGGATCCCCATGGCGCGCAGCTCCGCGAACCGCTCCCGGATGCCCTCCTTGACCACGTCCTTGAGGTGGATGATCCCGAGGACCCGCGGGCCGTCCCAGTCGTGGACCGCCACCAGCAGTGGGGTCCCGCCGGACTCGGAGACGGCGGCCGACCACTCCGCGGCCTCGGTCGGAACCGTCCCGCCGCGTGCCACCACCCAGTCGCAGACCTGTGTCACCGCGCCCTTGCGGATGGCGCAGCCCGCGCCGTTGTCCCAGCTCAGGTTGATGCCGCTCATCCGGGTGCGGGCGCTGAACTCGGTGAAGCGCGGGTTGCTCAGTTCCTCCACGGCCACCGGCTCCAGCCCGTACTGCCGGGCGAGGACGACCACCGACCGGCCCTCTGGGGTCTCGTCGGCGAGAGAGGACAGCTGGGCGGCGTCCGCGAGCTTGATGTGGTCCGTGCCGGGCAGCGGGATGAAGGCCGCGGCCTCGCGGTTTCCGAGGGTGATGGTGCCGGTCTTGTCGAGGAGCAGGGTGTTCACGTCGCCGGCCGCCTCCACCGCCCGGCCGCTCATGGCGATGACGTTGCGCTGGACGAGCCGGTCCATGCCCGCGATGCCGATCGCGGAGAGCAGGGCGCCGATGGTGGTGGGGATGAGGGTGACGAGGAGGGCGACCAGGACGGTCGTGGACTGGGCGGCGTGCGCGTAGGCGGCCATCGGCTGGATGCTGACCACGATCAGGACGAAGATGACGGTCAGCGCGGCCAGCAGGATGTTCAGCGCGATCTCGTTGGGAGTCTTCTGCCGGGTGGCGCCCTCGACCAGGGCGATCATCCGGTCGATGAAGCTGTTCCCGGGACGCGAAGTGACCCGTACGACGACCGAGTCGGACAGCACGGTCGTACCGCCGGTCACCCCGGACCGGTCGCCGCCCGACTCCCGCAGGACCGGGGCCGATTCACCGGTGACCGCCGACTCGTCCACCATCGCGGCCCCGTCGACCACATCCCCGTCGGCCGGGATCAGCTCGCCGGCCTCGACGAGGACGAAGTCGAAGGGCTGGAGCTCGGCCGGCGTCACCACCTCGCTCTCGGCACCGCGCAGGTTCGCCCCGTACGTCCAGTGGTTCAGCCGCACCGCCACCGTGTCCGTACGCGCCTTGCGCAGGGACTCGGCCTGGGCTCGGCCGCGGCCTTCGGCGACCGCCTCTGCCAGATTGGCGAACAGGACGGTGAGCCACAGCCAGACGCTGATCACCCAGGTGAAGACGGACGGGTGGAAGAGCGCCGACAGCGTGGTCAGGACGGATCCGACGGCGACGACGAACAGCACCGGCTTCTTCACCAGTTCGCGTGGGTGGAGCTTTGCCACGGCCTCCCGAGCAGAGGCGGCGAGAAGCTCGGGGTCCACCACGTTCGCCTGGCCGGGTCGTCTCCGAGAGGGCCGGTTGACCGGAGTCCGCGGAGGGGTACCGAGACCCGGGGGAACGTGCTGCGCGGAGGCGGCGGGAGGCATGAAGCGACCTTCTGATTCAGTTCGGGGTGGGTGTGGCGGGGCCCCGGCAGTTCGTGGCCGGGGCGGCGCGGGAGAGGGGTGTCGCCGCCGGGGACTGCCCTCCATGGACCCCCTCGGCCGTCACGTGAGTAGGCGAGACCCCGGCGGCGCAACAGGCAGGAAACTACTGCCCGTTCCGGGGAGGATTCCCATCCGGGCGGGGGAATTGGCACCTTCTTGACGGCGGCGCACGAGGCGCGTCAAGCCGCCGTCAAGGGCGCGTCAGCGTGTGCCGTCGGTGATCCGGAAACGCAGTCGGCAGATGACGGCGTCGGTGTCGCGACGGACGGCGTGGGCGACGACGGAGCCCCGCTGGTTCTGGAGCATCCGCTGCCACAGGTGGGCGGGCTCGGTCTCCGGGATCAGTACGGTCACCTGGGCATCCGGGTGCGTCCGCGCGAGCTCCCGCACGTAGCCGGACAGTGGCCGTCCGAGCGACCGGGTGTCGGATGAGACCTCGGTCAGCTCGACGCCGGGCTTCCACAACTCCCAGTCCCGGCGCAGTGCTTCGGCCGCCTCCCGGTCCTCGGGGGCCGGGTGGGTGACGGTCACGGCGAGGACCTCGTCGCCGAGGGAGCGAGCGGCGGTCAAGGCCTGGCAGGTCAGCTTCGAGAGTCCGGAGACGGGAACCACGACGAGGGACCGGGCCCGGTGCGGCGACTGCGGGACGCGGCCGAGTTCGAGGCGCTCGCCGATCTCGGCGTAGGCCCGGTGGACCTTCTCGAATCCGAGGACGATCAGCGGCAGCGCGAGGACGATCAGCCAGGCACCCTCGGTGAACTTCGTGGCGGTGACGACGACCGCCGCGACACCGGTCAGGAGTGCGCCGAAGCCGTTGAGGGCGGCCTTCCCCTGCCAGCCCTTCGGACGCGCGCCGCGCCAGTGCAGGACCATGCCGACCTGGCAGATGGTGAAGCCGACGAAGACGCCGATGGCGAAGAGCGGGACGAGGGTGTTGGTGTCGCCGCCCGAGAAGACGAGCAGGACGGCCGAGACGAGCGCCAGCCAGACCACGCCGTGGCGGTGGACCTGACGGTCGGCCTTGAGGGCGAAGAAGTGCGGCAGGTGGTTGTCGCGGGCGAGCAGGCTCATCAGGACGGGCAGGCCGCCGAAGGAGGTGTTCGCGGCGAGCGCGAGGAGCACCATGGTGGCGAACTGAACCACGTAGAAGGCCGCGTTGTGGCCGAAGGACGCGTCCGCGAGCTGAGCGAGGACGGTCACGCCTTCGACGGGCTGGAGGTGGAAGCGGCCGATGAGGATCGACAGGCCGATCAGCATCACCCCGAGGAGGACTCCGAGTGCGACCTCGGTGCGCTGCGCGCGGCGGGCCGCCGGGGCCCGGAAGGAGGGCACGGCGTTGGCGACGGCCTCGACACCGGTCAGGGCCGAGCAGCCGGCCGCGAAGGCCTTCAGCAGCAGGAGGACGCCTACGGTCGTGGCACCCTCGCCGAGCGCGGAGGCATGACCGGCGGCGGAGGCGGTGCTGACCGGGCCGTCGCGGAAGAGCCCGACCACGATCATCGCGAGGATCGAGCCGACGAAGAGCGCGGTCGGCACGAGGAAGGCCTTGGCGGAGTCGACGACCCCGCGCAGGTTCACGGCGGTGACCAGGACCAGCACGGCCAGGCAGATCCAGACCCGCTCACCGTGCAGGCCGGGGAACGCGGACGTCAGGGCGGCCACGCCGGCGGTGACCGACACCGCGACGTTCAGCACGTAGTCGAGGATCAGCGAGGCCGCGGCCACCAGGCTCGTACGCCGGCCCAGGTGCTTCTTCGCCACGGCGTACGAGCCGCCGCCGTCGGGGAACGCGGCGATCACCTGCCGGTACGAGGCCACCAGGACGGCGAGGAGCGCGGCGATGGCCAGAGTGACGGGGAGAGTGAAACCGAGGCCGTACGCACCGGCCGCGGCCAGCACCAGCACGATCGACTCCGGCCCGTACGCGACGGAGGCCATCGCGTCGAGCGACAGCGCGGCCAGACCCTGGAGGGCGGTCAGCTTGTGCCGGTCCCCCGCCCCGCCCGCGCCCGTATCAGGGGGCTCCTCCTGGCCCGGCCCCTGAACCGCCGCGGTCGGTTTCCCCATGTGTATGGCCATGTCGCCGTTCCCTCCGAATGAGCAAAGTGAGGACAGCGTCGGAGGCCTGCCGGACCGCCGCCAGCACTCTTGGCGCTATCCATACGGCTCCCCCGCCGCTCTTCACGTGTTCCATACGCGCAGGTGGCGGCGGCGTATGAAGGCCGTCAAAAGGGCGCAGCGGCGCGTTGCCCCGGCTCCACGGAGAGGCAGGCTGGTTGTGGCGGCACCTGCCCCGCCACAACCACCCGAGGAGAAGACTTGATGGACGCGGAGAACCTGGTCGGCCTGCTCATCGCCCTGGCACTGCTCGGCTACCTGGTGTTCGCTCTGATCAAGCCCGACAAGTTCTGATCAACGCTCTGGAAAGCAAGAGCGGCGGGTCCGGACGGGAGGCATCACATGTCCGGCTTCTGGTACCGGTTCCGCGACCGCATCGCGCTGGTCGCGGGCCTCGTGGTGCCCTTCCTGGCAGCGCTCGCGCTCGCGCCCTTCCGTACCGACCTGTCGGCGACGAACGCGGCGCTGATCCTCGTCGTCGCGGTGGTCGCGGTGGCAAGCCTGGGCAGCCGGCTGGCGGGAGCGATCGCCGCGCTCTCGGCCGCCGCCTGGTTCGACTTCTTCCTCACCCGGCCCTACCAGCGGTTCGCCATCTCCGACCGCGCCGACATCGAGACGGCCGTCCTGCTGCTCTGCGTCGGCCTGATCGTCTCCCAGCTCGCCGTCCGCGCACGCCGGCTCCAGGCCGTCGTGGTCACCGACGCCGCGCACCTGTCCAGCCTCCAGGGAACCGCCCGGCTCGCCGAGGGCTGCGGCTCGCCCGAGGACGTGGCCGAGTATGTGCGCCGCGAGCTCGTCGGTCTGCTGGGCCTGCGCGGCTGCCGCTTCGAGTACGGGACCCTGATGGGGAATCTGCCGCGCCTGGAGCACGGCGGCGGTCTGTGGCTCCGCCGCGGGAACCGGATCACCGAGTACGCCGGCTGGCCGGACGGGGAGACCGAACTGCGGGTCACCGGCGGCGGCCACTACTACGGCCGCTTCCTCCTCGACCCGATCCCGGGCCGTCCCCTGCCCTCCGAGGAAGCCCGCCTCGTCGCCGTCGCACTGGCCGCGCAGGCCGGCTCCGCGCTGGACACGGCAGGCCTCTCGCACCAGGGCTGACCCCTGGAGCGACCCCGCGAGCGGCCTTCCCCGTAAGGACGGCGTTAAGGGTTCCCGTCCCGCCGTAAGGACCACGTCAAGGCGTCTTAACACCTGGGTGAAGACACGGTTGTCTCGTCATCGGCCAGCTGGCCGATTCATTTCTTCCTCTTCACTCAGGAGCTCACGATGGCCGATCTGGCCTTCGTCGTCACCACGGTCGCGGTGTTCGCGCTGGTGGCTCTCGTCGCCCGGGGGGTGACCAAGCTGTGACCGTCGAAAACATCGTCGGCCTCGCCGTGGCCGTCTCCCTGCTCGGCTACCTCATCCTCGCCCTCGTGTACCCGGAGAGGTTCTAGCCACCGATGAGTCCCGTTCTCGCTGGTGCGTTCCAGCTCCTCGCACTGATCGCCGCGCTCGCGCTGGCCTACCGCCCGCTGGGCGACCACATGGCCCGCGTCTACTCCTCCGAGAAGCACTACAAGCCGGAGAAGTGGATCTACAAGGCCATCGGCGCCAACCCGTCGGCCGAGATGCGCTGGCCCGCCTATCTCCGCGGCGTCCTCGCCTTCTCCGTGGCCTCCGTCCTCTTCCTCTACGGACTCCAGCGGGCCCAGGGCATCCTGCCCGGCTCGCTCGGCTTCTCCGCTATCGACCCGGACCAGGCCTTCAACACGGCCGCGTCCTTCGTCGCGAACACCAACTGGCAGTCGTACTACGGCGAGCAGGCCATGGGCCACGTCGTCCAGACCGGCGGCCTGGCAGTCCAGAACTTCGTCTCGGCGGCAGTCGGCATGGCCGTCGCGGTGGCCCTCGTACGGGGCTTCGCGCGCTCCCGCACCGGTGAACTCGGCAACTTCTGGGCCGACCTGGTGCGCGGCGTCGTCCGGATCCTGCTCCCGATCTCCGTGATCGGCGCGGTCGTCCTCGTCGCCTGCGGCGCCATCCAGAACTTCTCCGGCATCCACGAAGTCGGGCAGTTCATGGGCGGTTCGCAGCAGTGGAACGGCGGGGCGGTGGCTTCCCAGGAGGTCATCAAGGAGCTGGGCACCAACGGCGGCGGCTACTTCAACGCCAACTCCGCCCACCCCTTCGAGAACCCCAACCCGTTCTCGAACCTCTTCGAGATCTTCCTGATCCTGCTCATCCCCTTCGCTCTGACCCGCACCTTCGGCAAGCTCGTCGGCTCGGTCAAGCAGGGCTACGCGATCCTCGCCACGATGGCCACCATCTGGATCGGCTTCACCGCGCTGATGATGTGGACCGAGTTCGCCCACCACGGACCGGCGTTCGACGTGGCGGGCGGCGCCATGGAGGGCAAGGAGACCCGGTACGGCATCGCCGCCTCCGCGATCTTCTCCGTGGCGACGACCCTGACGTCCACGGGTGCGGTCAACTCCTTCCACTCCTCCTACACCGGCCTCGGCGGCGGCATCCAGCTGCTGGGCATGCAGCTCGGCGAGATCGCGCCCGGCGGCGTCGGCTCCGGGCTCTACGGCATGCTGATCATGGCCATCATCGCGGTGTTCATCGCCGGCCTGATGGTCGGCCGGACCCCCGAGTACCTGGGCAAGAAGATCGGCACCCGCCAGATCAAGTTCGCCGCCTGCTACATCCTCATCACACCCGCGCTGGTGTTGTGCTTCACCGCGGCGGCCATGGCGCTGCCCACCCCGGGCAACTCGATGACGAACTCCGGCGCTCACGGCTTCTCCGAGATCCTGTACGCCTACACCTCGGGCGCCAACAACAACGGCTCCGCCTTCGCCGGCCTGAACGCCGACACCCAGTGGTTCAACAGCACCATCGGCATCGCCATGCTGCTCGGCCGCTTCCTGCCCATGGTGTTCGTCCTCGCGCTGGCCGGTTCGCTCGCCGAGCAGAAGCCGGTCCCCGAGACAGCGGGCACGCTCCGCACCGACAAGCCCCTCTACACGGGCCTGCTCGTCGGCACGATCCTCATCATCACCGGTCTGACCTACTTCCCGGCCCTGGCGCTGGGTCCGCTCGCCGAAGGGCTCGCATCATGAGCACCGCCACACCTACCAGGGCTCCGCACCAGGACGTACCCACCGGCCACAAGCCGGACTCCGGTCGCGTGGGCGGCGGCCTCTTCGACCCCAAGCAGCTACTGAAGTCGTTCCCGGACGCTGTCCGCAAGCTCGACCCGCGCGTCATGATCAAGTCGCCGGTCATGTTCGTCGTACTGATCGGCTCGGTCGTCACCACCATCCTGGCGATCAAGGACCCGACCGACTGGTTCGGCTGGGCGATCACCGTCTGGCTGTGGCTGACCACCATCTTCGCCAACCTCGCCGAAGCAGTCGCGGAGGGCCGGGGCAAGGCCCAGGCCGACACCCTGCGCAAGGCCAAGACCGACACCGTCGCCCGCCGCCTCAACGGCGCCGCCGAGGAACAGGTCCCCGGCACGGAGCTCCGTATCGGCGACCTGGTCGTGTGCGAGGCCGGCGACATCATCCCCGGCGACGGCGACGTCGTGGAGGGCGTCGCGTCCGTGGACGAGTCCGCCATCACGGGTGAATCGGCCCCGGTCATCCGGGAGTCCGGCGGCGACCGCTCCGCCGTGACCGGCGGCACCAAGGTGCTCTCCGACCGGATCGTCATCAAGATCACGACGAAGCCCGGCGAGACCTTCATCGACCGGATGATCGCACTGGTCGAGGGTGCGGCCCGGCAGAAGACGCCGAACGAGATCGCGCTCAACATCCTGCTCGCCTCGCTCACCATCGTCTTCCTGCTGGCCGTGGTCACCTTGCAGCCCTTCGCCATCTACGCGGGCGCCGAGCAGTCGATGATCGTGCTCACGGCGCTGCTGGTCTGCCTCATCCCGACCACCATCGGCGCCCTGCTCTCCGCCATCGGCATCGCGGGCATGGACCGCCTGGTCCAGCGCAACGTCCTGGCCATGTCGGGGCGCGCGGTCGAGGCCGCCGGCGACGTCTCCACCCTCCTCCTGGACAAGACGGGCACGATCACCCTCGGCAACCGCCAGGCCTCCGAGTTCGTTCCGGTCAAGGGCACGACGGAAGCCGAGCTGGCGGACGCCGTGCAGCTCTCGTCCCTCGCGGACGAGACCCCCGAGGGCCGCTCGATCGTGGTCCTCGCGAAGGAGAAGTACGGCCTGCGCGAACGCCACCAGGGTGAACTGACCGGCGCCGAATGGATCCCCTTCACCGCGCAGACCCGCATGTCCGGTGTCGACGTGGACGGCAAGAAGACCCGCAAGGGCGCTGCGGGCTCCGTCATCACCTGGGTCAAGGAACAGGGCGGCCGGGTCTCCGAGGATGCCGACCTCCTCGCCAACCGCATCTCCGAGGCAGGCGGTACGCCGCTCCTGGTGGCTGTGGAGGACGAGCGCGGGGCCCGTGTCCTGGGTGTCATCCACCTCAAGGACGTGGTCAAGGAGGGCATGCGCGAACGCTTCGACGAGCTGCGGCGCATGGGCATCAAGACCATCATGATCACCGGAGACAACCCGCTGACCGCCAAGGCCATCGCCGAGGAGGCGGGCGTCGACGACTTCCTCGCCGAGGCCACCCCCGAGGACAAGATGGCCCTCATCAAGCGGGAACAGGCCGGCGGAAAGCTCGTCGCCATGACCGGCGACGGCACCAACGACGCCCCGGCCCTCGCCCAGGCCGACGTCGGCGTCGCGATGAACACCGGAACCTCGGCCGCCAAAGAGGCCGGGAACATGGTGGACCTCGACTCCAACCCCACCAAGCTCATCGAAATCGTCGAGATCGGCAAGCAGTTGCTGATCACCCGCGGCGCCCTGACCACCTTCTCCATCGCCAACGACGTCGCGAAATACTTCGCGATCATCCCGGCCATGTTCGCCGTGGTCTACCCGGGCCTCGACAAGCTCAACATCATGGGCCTGGCATCCCCGGAGTCGGCGATCCTCTCCGCGGTCATCTTCAACGCGCTGATCATCATCGTGCTCGTCCCGCTCGCCCTCAAGGGCGTGCAGTACAAGCCGACCAGCGCAGACAAGATGCTCCGCCGGAACATCGGGATCTACGGACTCGGCGGCCTCATCGCCCCGTTCATCGGCATCAAGCTCATCGACCTGCTCATCACCCTCATCCCCGGCCTCTCCTGATTAGGTGCGTGCTGATCCGTCATGAACAACTCCGTAGGAAACACCGCACGCCTGATCGGCGCGGGCCTCCGAGCGCTTCTCGTTCTGACCGTGGTCTGCGGGGTCCTCTACCCGCTCGCCGTCACCGGGATCGCCCAGGCTGTGTTCAACAACAAGGCCAACGGCTCCGAGATCAAGGACGGGAACGGCCAGGTCGTCGGCTCCTCCCTCATCGGGCAGACCTACAATCTCCCGAAGAAGGACCCCAACGACGCTGAGGAAGCGGCCAAGCCGGACCTCAGGTGGTTCCAGCCGCGCCCCTCCAACGGCCTCGGTTCCAACAGCGTCAACACCCAGTACTCGCTGATCCTCTCCGGCGCCACCAACCGCTCCGCCGACAACGGCGCCGTCAACGGCAAGTGCACCGATCAGGCGGAGGAAGGCACCCTCTGCGCCCAGGTCATCGCTGCCAAGGACGCCGTCATCGCGGACAACTCCACCGCCGGCCACCAGGTCAAGCCCGAGGACGTACCGGCCGACGCCGTCACCTCCTCCGGCTCCGGCCTCGACCCCGACATCTCCCCCGAGTACGCCAAGCTCCAGATCCACCGCGTCGCCGAGCAGAACGAGCTCGACGTCAAGCAGGTCGAGAAGCTCGTCGCCGATCACACCACCGGCCGCACCCTCGGCTTCATGGGCGAACCCCGCGTCAACGTCCTCGAACTCAACACCGCCCTCAGGGCACTGACCAAGAGCTGACGTTCCGCATGGCAAGTGTGCGGAGCCGGCGGGACCCGGAACTCCCCGGCCATCGCTGGGAGTGCCCCAGACCTCCCGCCGGCTCCGACCCGTACCCACTGGAAGAGGAAGGCCCCACACCGATGATCAAGGTGCTGGTGGTGGAAGACGACGCCCAGCTCGTCCGCGCGCTCCGGATCAACCTGGAGGCAAGGAAGTTCGGGGTGGAGACGGCTTCCGACGGAAAGACCGCCCTGAGGCTCGCGGCCACCCGCAAGCCGGACGCCATCCTGCTGGACCTCGGTCTGCCCGACATGGACGGCATCGACGTGATCAAGGAGGTACGGGAGACCAGCGGCGTACCGATCCTCGTCCTCTCCGCCCGCCACACCTCCGAGGAGAAGATCCGCGCCCTGGACGCGGGGGCCGACGACTACGTCACCAAGCCGTTCAGCATGGACGAACTCCTCGCCCGGCTACGGGCCTCCGTACGCCGCCGGGAGGTCCCGGCGCCCGCCCACGAGGTGGCCGTGGTCACGACGGACGAGTTCACCGTCGACCTGGTCGCGAAGAAGGTGATCCGCAACGACCGCACGGTGCGGCTGACGCCCACCGAGTGGCACCTCCTGGAAATCCTCATCACCCACCCGGGCCGTCTGATCAGCCAGCGCAAGCTGCTGCTCGACGTCTGGGGACCCACCTACTCCGAACACACCAACTACCTGCGGGTCTACATGGCCCAGCTGCGCCGCAAACTGGAAGCGGACCCCTCGCACCCGAGATACCTGATCACCGAGCCCGGCATGGGCTACCGCTTCGAGGAATGACGTAACCACCATGGGACGCGGCAAGTTTCGTATCTACCTGGGCTCGGCCCCCGGCGTCGGCAAGACGTACGCGATGCTCTCGGAGGGCCACCGCCGGGTGGAGCGCGGCACCGACGTGGTCGTCGCCTTCGTGGAGCACCACCACCGTCCGCGCACCGAGGTGATGCTGCACGGGCTGGACCAGACCCCGCGCCGCGAGCTGGCGTACCGGGGATCGGTCTTCACCGAGATGGACGTGGACGCGATCCTCGCGCGGCGCCCCGCCGTCGCGCTCGTGGACGAGCTCGCCCACACCAACGTCCCCGGCTCGCGCAACGCCAAGCGCTGGCAGGACGTGGAGGAACTGCTCCGGGCCGGCATCGACGTCGTCTCCACCGTCAACATCCAGCACCTCGAATCGCTGGGCGACGTGGTCGAGACGATCACCGGCGTGCGGCAGCGGGAGACCGTCCCCGACGAGGTCGTACGGCGTGCCGACCAGATCGAGCTGGTCGACATGTCCCCCCAGGCGCTGCGCCGCCGCATGGCGCACGGCAACATCTACAAGGCCGACAAGGTCGACGCGGCCCTCTCCAATTACTTCCGGCCCGGCAACCTCACCGCCCTGCGCGAACTCGCGCTGCTGTGGGTCGCGGACCGGGTCGACGCGTACCTCCAGGAGTACCGCAGCGAGCACAACATCCGCTCCACCTGGCAGGCCCGCGAACGCATCGTCGTCGGCCTCACCGGCGGCCCGGAAGGCCGTACGCTCATCCGCCGCGCCGCCCGCCTCGCCGAGAAGGGATCCGGCGGCGAGGTCCTCGCCGTCTACATCGCGCGCAGCGACGGGCTCACCGCCGCCTCCCCCAAGGAACTCGCCGTCCAGCGCACCCTGGTCGAGGACCTCGGCGGCACCTTCCACCACGTCATCGGCGACAACGTCCCCGACGCGCTCCTGGAGTTCGCCCGCGGCTGCAACGCCACGCAGATCGTGCTCGGCGTCAGCCGCCGCCGCTCCTGGCAGTCCGTCTTCCGCCCCGGCGTCAGCGCCACCGTGGCCCGCGAATCGGGCCCCGACCTCGACGTCCACATCGTCACCCACGACGAGGCCGCCAAGGGCCGCACCCTGCCCGTCGCCCGCAGCGCGCGGCTCGGCCGCTCCCGCATCATCTGGGGCTGGCTCATCGGCGTGGCCGGCCCCGCCTTGCTCGCGTTGGTGCTGAACCAGGTCGTCCCCGACCTCGGGCTCGCCAACGACATGCTGCTCTTCCTCACCTTCACCGTGGCGGCGGCCCTGCTCGGAGGACTCCTCCCGGCCCTGGCCTCGGCAGCCTTCGGCTCGCTCCTCCTTAACTACTACTTCACCCCGCCGCTCCACGAGTTCACCGTCTCCGACCCCAAGAACATCGTCGCCATCGCGATCTTCGTCGGTGTGGCCGTGTCCGTGGCGTCCGTGGTCGACCTGGCCGCCCGCCGCACCCACCAGGCCGCCCGGCTGCGCGCCGAATCCGAGATCCTCTCCTTCCTCGCGGGCAGCATCCTGCGCGGCGAAACGGCCCTCGACGCCCTGCTGGAGCGGGTCCGCGAGACCTTCGCCATGGAATCCGTCGCCCTGCTGGAGCGCGACAGCGACGTGGACCCGTGGACCTGCGCAGGCAGCACCGGCCGGAACCCGGTCTCCCGCCCCGAGGACGCCTCCGTCGACATGCCCATCGGCGAGAACATGGCCCTGGCCCTCACCGGCCGGGTCCTGCCGGCCGAGGACCGACGCGTCCTCGGGGCCTTCGCTGCCCAGGCAGCCGTCGTACTCGACCGCCAGCGCCTCGTCGACGAGGCCGAGGAGGCGCGCCGCCTCGTCGAGGGCAACCAGATCCGTACGGCCCTGCTCGCCGCGGTCAGCCACGACCTCCGTACGCCGCTCGCCTCGATCAAGGTCTCCGTCACCTCGCTGCGTTCCACCGACGTGCAATGGTCCGACGAGGACCGGGCCGACCTCCTGGAAGGCATCGAGGACGGCGCGGACCGCCTCGACCACCTGATCGGCAACCTTCTCGACATGTCCCGCCTCCAGACCGGAACCGTCGTCCCGCTCATCCGGGAAACCGACCTCGACGAGGTCGTCCCGATGGGCCTGGCCGGCGTGCCCGACGACAGCGTGGTCCTCGACATCCCCGAGACCCTGCCCATGGTCGCCGTCGACCGCGGCCTGCTGGAGCGGGCCGTCGCCAACATCGTCGAGAACGCCGTCAAGTACAGCCCGCCCGGTCAGACCGTCCTCGTCGCCGCCAGCGTCCTCGCCGACCGCCTCGAACTGCGCGTCGTCGACCGCGGCCCCGGCGTCCCCGACGAGGCGAAGGTCCGGATATTCGAACCCTTCCAGCGGTACGGAGACGCGCCCGCCGGCGCCGGGGTCGGTCTCGGCCTGGCCGTCGCCCGAGGCTTCCTGGAGGCCATGAACGGCACCCTCACCGCCGAGGACACCCCCGGCGGCGGACTGACGATGGTGATCACCCTGCCCATCAAGGAGGGCACTCCGCCGTCCCGCCCCGACCTTCCTGCGGACGCGACGACGTGACGTGAAGCTGATTGTGGCGGCCGGTCGTTGTCACGGATGGGCTGCACGAAACGGCGCAACGCTCCCGGTGGACGCTCTGCAACACCGGCTCAGCCGCATGTGCGACGGGAGCGGCCGAAGCACATCATCGACGGCACCCTGCCCATGCCCGTCACCCGTGACCCCGATCAGACCACTGTGACACTCGGGCACGAGGTCGCGGGCACCATCGTGGAGGCCGAGTACACCGTGACCCGCCACCAGTCACTCGTCCCCATCCCGGACGCCCTGCCCTTCGAGCAGGCGGCGATCATCCCTGACGCCGTGTCCACGCCCTACTCCGGACTGACCCACCACGGCAGGCTCCAGGTCGGGGAGAGCATCGGGCTCTGGGGAGTGGGTGGGCTCGGCGTGTACCCGGTGCAGATCGCCCGCCTCGCCGGGGCAGTGCCGATCATCGCCCTCGACCCGCTGCCGGCGGCCCGCAGGCGAGCCCTGAGCGTGGGCGCGGACCTGGCCTTCGACCCTGCCGACGCCGACCTCCCGGCCCGGGTCCACGAGGCCACGGGCGGACTCGGCCTGGATCTGGCGATCGACCCCGTCCGCCTCGTCCTCTCACCCTGACGAAGTGACGCCGCCTGACGAAGTGACGCTGCGCAAAGGGAATGGCGCGGTCAGGCGTCAGTGGCCGGCGGCGGCCTTCACCACAGCGACGGCCGTGCCGATCGCCGCGTCGATCCCGCCGGCCAGAAGGGCGAACGCCGCCCCTCCGCCCATGCGGATCCCTCCGTAGCACCCCCAGGCGAACAAGGTGGCGATGTTGACCCCGGCGGCCGTCACAAGGGCCGTGTCCAGGCCCATCACTCCCAGTGCCGAGACGCCGATCAGAACGAGCGGGCCCACCGCAGACAGCAGCAGCGGGCTGCTGACGAAGAGCATCGCGCGCAGTTCGCGTCCCCGGGCGAGAGCACCATGCATCACACGATGGGCCTGCTGATCGGCGACCAGCGCGGCCAGCCACAGACCCACCGAGGCGGTCAGGACCGTCGCCGCCGCACCGACGACCTCCACATGCCCGCTTCCCGCGAGCCCGATGACGACCGAGATCATGGTGATCGTCGCGTAGAGCCGTTCCTTGAGCTGGGCCGCGGCCGTCCGCGCGTCCACCGCGCCCGCCACATGTTCCGTCACGGGCCCACCGTAAGACGCGGCCCGGCCGCGCGCCCGGCACCACACCATCAGGGCCCTCGCACTGCGCGCGAGGCGGTCCGGTGCCAGCATCGGATCATGACGTCACAGCAGACGGGCACCGGCCCTGGCCGGCGCCGACGCGTACTGCTCGGCAGCGGGACGCTGGTCGTCCTCGTCGCGGCCTACTTCGTCCTGGCCGCCACCATCCCCCGCTGGTGGTCCCAACGGGTGGGCGCCGCGGTGGACGGCCATCTGGGCACAGGGCTGATCCTCGGCCTGGTCTTCGGCATCGCCTGCACTCTGCTGCCCCTGATGGTGGCCTGGGTCGGTCTGAACAAGAGGCGGCCCTGGAAGGTCACGGCCGGCTGGCTCGCCCTGGCCGTCGTCCTCGCCCTGCCGAACCTGTGGACGCTGAGCGTGGTGGCGGGCGGCGGCAGCGCGTCGCACGCCGGGCAGCGGGTCATGGACGTGGAAGCGCCGTGGTTCCGCGGCGCCACGTTGGCGGGCGCCATCACCTCCGTGGTGGCCTTCGCCGGGTTCCTGGTCTACGCCCGGAAGCGCCGCGGCCGCCCCGCCAAGCGCGGGGCCTGACCGATGGGCGACTGGTACCAACGCCAGATCGTCGACCCGGGCAAGCAGCCACTGCTCTTCCTCCTTCTGGGCTTCCTCGGGGCGTTCCTGTTCATCCGGCTCAGTGTCCGGATGATCCGGGCGGAGGTGTCGTGGTGGCCGAAGAACGTCACCCCCGGCGGACTGCATTCCGGCAGTACCTCCGCGACCACTCGGACGGACCGGAGGCCGAGGAGCTCCTCGCGGCGAAGATGGTCGGACGCTGGCCGAGCGGCGCTCCACTGGTGCTCTGCCCCGATCGGGACGACCCCGCCCTGGGAGGGGACCCTGAGCGCAACAACGACTTCCTCTACTTCGACGAGGACGAGCGCGGCTTCAAGTGCCCGGCGGGCGCGCACGCCCGGCGGATGAATCCGCGAGACGCGCTCAAGAACGAGATCATCGACGTCGACCTCCACCGCCTGCTGAGACGGGGCACCAGCTACGGCCCGATGCTGCCCGACGGCGTCCTCGACGACGACGGGATCTTCATCGGCTACACCGAAAAGGACCCGATCGTGGGGGCGAACGACGAGACCGGCACGTTCACCGTTCCCGGCCGCCCCGTACGCCGGCGCCTGCCGGGACTGCCGCGGTTCGTCGTCACCCGGGGCGGCGAGTACTGCTTCATGCCGGGGCTGCAAGCCCTGAACTGGCTCGCCGACCTTGACACCTGAGCCGCGCACCTAGGTCAACTCGCATCAGGCAGAGGGGGGTTGTCATCAGGTCTGCGGAATCGACTACGATCACGGCATGATTACGGCGCGGTCACCCATCGGTGTTCTGCGGGCTAAGGTATCCACCGGCCCGCTGCGCGCCCTTTGGCTGACCCTGCTGATGGTGGGCCTCGTGTACGCACACGGCGTCAGCGCCGAGAATTCACCGCACCACTCAACCGGTCCCTCCACGGCCCTGTTGAATTCCAGCCACATACCTGCCGCTTCTGGCGAGATTTCGCAGAGCGTCGCTTTTCATTCCACCGCGGTGGCTGACGAGGTCGCCACGAAGACGTCGGAGCATCCGGCCGAACAGTGCATGCCCGGACAGTCACAGCAGGCCGCTGCCACGAGGCAGATCACCTGTCCGGATGCTCTTGGTTACGACGTGCGCTGCGATCACGTCTCCCCCCGGGTTCCCGCGGCCGACGGCCGGGCGAACCGTCCGCCGTCGGCGGCATCAAGAGGGCCGGCGGTCCTGCAGATCTAGGTCCTGGGGCTCTCCTCGAGCTGGTCGACTCCCCGTTGAACCATGCGGCTGACCTCAGCTGCCGTCTTCGGTGCGTCCGGTGGAATCGGACCCCCGCACCTCTATGGTTCACAGATCTGAACGGGACTGTCGGCGGCGCCTCCCCGACCTGATCGATCTCTGTGTGCTTCCTTCTTCGGAGTTACCGAGAAGGGGCACCGCACGGAGGAATTGTGCCGTTCCACCCGCTCAAGATTGTCTACGGTGCAGCCGGCCGAATGCGGAGCGCGCTGGCCGCCTGCATTCTCGCCGCAGTGACGATCGCTGCGGTCATCTGCGTGGTCCATCCTCAGACAGCCGGGCACTCCCACGGAGAGACCCTCGCACCGCCCCACCACCGCACCGCCGAATTCACGAACGGTGCACCCCAGGTGCCGGACTCCGCTGAACTTTGCCTTCCGGCCGGCCGCTCCCTGGCTGAGGCGAAACCAGCGCCCGCTCAGACCCCGGCCGCCGCAATCCCAGCCGTTACCGGCGTCACCATCAGCTTCCCCAAGGCCCGGCGCCGGCCGGTTCCCGGACGTCTGGCAGTCAATGCGGGGCGCTTCACGCTCATAAGAGATTGCCGGTGGCGAATCTAGAACTCATCCGTGCGGCCGCCCTTACCGGCCGCCGCCGTTGCTGCCCGATGGACGCGGGAGGAATCTCCCTCCCGCACCTGACCGCAGCAGTCGGCGAGATGCGCACACAAACAGCCATCTACGCATGAGAGCCGAAAAGATGACCGCTCTTCCCACTGCTGACTCCCCGTCCGCCCGGTCCTCCCTGTCCGGGCTGGTCGGCAACACACCGCTCCTCCGTGTATCCGAGCCCTTCACCCGGGAAGGCCGCGGCTTCTGGGCGAAGCTGGAAGGCTTCAACCCGGGCGGGATCAAGGACCGTCCGGCCCTGCACATGGTCGAGCGGGCCCGTGCCCGCGGCGAGCTGCTCCCCGGCGCCCGGATCATCGAATCCACCAGCGGCACCCTCGGCCTCGGCCTCGCCTTGGCCGGGATGGTCTACGGCCATCCGGTCACTCTGGTGACCGACCCCGGGCTCGAGATGTCCATGAACCGTCTGCTGACCGCGTACGGGGCACAGGTCAACCTCGTCTCGGAGCCCCACCCGACCGGCGGCTGGCAGCAGGCCCGCCGCGACCGGGTGACCCGGCTGATGCAGCAGCACCCGGGCTCCTGGTGCCCGGACCAGTACAACAACCCCGACAACACCACCGCGTACACACCGCTGGCACTTGAGCTGGCAGCCGAACTCGGCCACATCGACGTCCTGGTGTGCAGTGTGGGGACCGGCGGTCACTCCGCGGGTGTCTCCCGCGTCCTGCAACAGCTCTACCCGGGATTGGAGCTCGTCGGCGTGGACACCATCGGCTCCACGATCTTCGGCCAGCCGGCCCGCTCCCGCCTGATGCGCGGCCTCGGCTCCAGCATCTACCCCCGCAATGTCGCGTACGAGAACTTCTCCGAGGTTCACTGGGTCTCCCCGGGCGAAGCGGTGTGGACCTGCCGCCGGCTCGCGGCATCCCATTACGCCACCGGCGGCTGGAGCGTGGGAGCGGTCGCCCTGGTCGCGGGGTGGCTGGCCCGCACGCTGCCCGCGGACGCCCGTATCGCCGCCGTCTTTCCCGACGGGCCGCAGCGCTACCTGGGCACGGTCTACGACGACGACTACTGCGCCGCCCACGGGCTGCTCGACGGGCCGCCCGCCGTCGAACCGGAGACGGTGGGCCGCATGGACGAGAAGGAGGTCACTCGCTGGACGCGGTGCACCACCGTGGTCGACCCCCTCACCCTCGCCGATGAGTCCGAGTCGAACCCGGACTCCACCGCAGTGGAAGAGGGCGCCCGGTGAAGAGCACCCTGGTACAAATGCGTTCCTACGAACACAGCGTCCAGCTGTTGATGGTGAACCAGTTCACCATCAACCTCGGCTTCTACATGCTGATGCCGTACCTCGCTCAGCACCTCTCAGGATCACTCGGGCTGGCGGGCTGGCTCGTCGGACTCGTCCTGGGCGTACGCAACTTCAGCCAGCAGGGCATGTTCCTGATCGGTGGGACGCTGGCCGACCGGTTCGGCTACAAGCCGATGATCATTGCCGGGCTCGCGCTGCGCATCGTGGGCTTCGCGACCCTCGGGCTGGTCGACTCCGTGCCCGCGCTGATCGCCGCCTCCGCCGCGACAGGGCTGGCCGGAGCCCTGTTCAACCCCGCCACCCGGGCTTACCTGGCCGCGGACGCGGGTGAACGCCGGGTCGAGGCCTTCGCCCTGTTCAACGTCTTCTACCAGGCGGGCATCCTGCTGGGCCCCTTGGTGGGCATGGTGCTGACGGGGGTCGACTTCCGCATCACCTGCCTGGTAGCCGCCGCGATCTTCGCTCTGCTGAGCATCGTGCAGATCCGGGCCCTGCCCGCCCGCCGGGGCAACGACGCGAAGGCCCGGGCGGAGGTCCCGCGCGAGAGCGTGCTCACCCAATGGCGCGGCATCCTGGCCAACCGCCCGTTCCTGCTCTTCTCCGTGGCCATGATCGGCTCGTACGTGCTCACGTTCCAGGTGTATCTCGCCCTGCCCTTGGAAGTCCGGCGCCTGGGCGGCGACGGGACGTTCGGTACGGGCGCCGCGGCCATGCTCTTCGCCGTATCCGGGCTCAGCACGATCCTCTTCCAGACCAAGGTGACGGCCTGGTGCACGGCCCGGACGGAGCCGGGCCGGGCCCTCACGTGGGGACTGCTCGCCATGGGCGCCGCGTTCATCCCGCTGCTCATCGCCACGGCCGTCCCCGTGCCGGACGGCGGGGCGGGGCGCTGGCTGCTCGCGGCCGTGCCCTCGGCACTCGCCGCCCTGCTGCTGGCCCTGGGCACGATGATCGCCTACCCGTTCGAAATGGACACGATCGTGAGACTCTCCGGCGACCAGCTGGTCGCCACCCACTACGGGCTGTACAACACCATCTGCGGCATCGGCATCGCCCTGGGGAACCTGGGCATCGGTGCGGCCCTGGACGCCGCCCGCGCTTCCGGGATGTCCGCACTGCCGTGGGCCGCGCTGGCCGCCCTCGGCTTCGCCTGCTCCACCGCGCTGTACGTGCTGCACCGCACCGGCCGCCTCAAGCCGCCGCCGCTGCCCGAAACCCGGAAGCAGCCTGCGACGGCCTGATCCGTCGACCCGTGCCGGAGGGGCGGACGGCACAACAGCGCCCGCCCCTCCGTCCAACATCCGCGCGGGTCCGCCCCAGTTCACCGTGCGCTACCGAACCCGTTCGCAGGGAGCAGCTCACCCAGTGCGCCGGTCGGGCCGATGCAAGATCCGGGCCAGTCGCGGGCCAGCACGGCACGATCATCGATGAAACTGGGGCCCGCGGTGGGCAGGGTGGGTTCCCGATGCCCTCTGCCCCGGGCCGTCAGTGATGCGTATGGACTTGGCCGCCCGCCGTCAAGGGACCGTCAGGAGGGGACCATCAGCGCGGGGAGGCGGGGATAGCTTCGGTGTCGTGCCCCGGCCGCCTCCCCGCGTCCGGGGCCTCACCTGCCATTCGCGGTTCCTCTGGGAGGGCCCCATGTGTTTGTTCCTGTACGCCGACGACCCGGAGCCTGAAGAACGCGTCCCGGCCGGACCGCTGTACGTGCCGGTCCTGCCGGGAAGGGCGGACGTGGTGGTGCGCCTGTTCCGCACCCCGCTGGGGGCCCGTACCGCCGTGGGCTTCACGACCGCGGAGCGGCTGGCGGCCACGCTCGGCGCCGGCCGGCCGTGGATCCGGCTCTCGGAGTCCGCGCTCCGCGCGATGGCCGGGCCGGTCGGAGCAACGCTGCTGACCGTCGATCCGACGCTGACCGCTCCCGCGGTCACCCCGGCGGTGGCGATGGCGGAAGCGGAAGCGATGCCGACGGCGACCGGTCCGGGCACCGCACCCGTGCCGCGGGATCCCGACGTCACCGCCCGGACCGTCTGAAGGGGCCCGCACCATGACCATCACCGACCTCCCCGATGCCCTGACCGCCACCGGCGAACTGTCCGTGTGGCCCGCGTCCACGACCCGGCTGCCGCACGGCGACCTCGCCGTCGGCGGCGTGTCCTTGGCGGAGATCGCCGACCGGTTCGACACACCGGCCTACGTACTGGACGAGGGCGAGGTCCGCGACCGGTGCCGCGCCTACCGCGCCGCCCTCCCCGAGGCCGAAGTCCTCTACGCGGCCAAGGCGTTCCTCTCCCGCGCACTGGTGCGCTGGGTGGAGGAGGAGGGGCTGGGCCTGGACGTGTGCTCCGCCGGGGAGCTGGAGCTCGCCGTGACCGCGGGGTTCCCGGCCGAGCGCATCGTGCTGCACGGCAACGCGAAGTCGCCGCACGACCTGGAGGCGGCGCTGCGCCTGGGCGTGGGGCGGATCGTCATCGACAGCCCGTCCGAGATAGCCCGGATCGCGGCCGCCGTCGGACCCGACGGGCATCAGAAGGTGCTGGTGCGTGTCGTGCCGGGCATCTCGGCCGGGGGCCACGCCAAGATCCGTACGGGTACGGAGGCCCAGAAGTTCGGGCTCTCGCTCGCCGACGGGTCGGCGCAGCACGCCATCGCGCGCGTACTCGACCAACCGCAGCTCGAACTGACCGGCCTGCACTGCCACATCGGCTCGCAGATCACCGAGGTGAAGCCTTACCTGGTGGCGCTCCGCCGCATGGTGGGGCTGATGGCCCGGGTCCGTGACGCGCACGGCGTCGTCCTGCCCGAGCTGGACCTGGGCGGCGGCCACGGCATCGCCTACCGGCCCGGCGAACCCGCCCTCGATCTCCCCGCGCTCGCCCGCCGGATGCGCGCCGGGCTCCGCGAGGCCTGCGCCGCCGCGGGCCTGCCCGTGCCCCGCCTCGTCATCGAACCGGGGCGCGCCGTCGTCGGGCCGGCCGGAGTCGCCCTGTACCGCGTACTGGCCGTCAAACACACGGGGGACACCGTCTTCGTCGCCGTCGACGGCGGCATGAGCGACAACCCGCGCCCCGCCCTGTACGGGGTGCGCTACGCGCCCCGCCTCATCGGCCGCCACACGACGGCCGCCCCGCGTACGACGACGGTCGTCGGCCGGCACTGCGAAGCCGGGGACGTCCTCGCCTGCGATGTGGAACTGCCGGGCGACGTCCGTCCCGGAGATCTGCTCGCCGTTCCCGTGGCGGGCGCCTACCAGCTGTCCATGGCCTCCGGCTACAACATGGTCGGCCGGCCCCCGGTGATCGCGGTGCACGAAGGCACGGCGCGGACGCTCGTACGACGCGAAACGCTGGACGATGTCCGGAGGCGCGACATCGGAGGCTAGTCCGGCCGCACGCCGCATCCGGGATCCGGGATCCGGCCTCGGCCAAGGTCCCGGGCCCTCTCCCTCCACCCTTCCACGACATCGCTGGCGCTAGTATATGGATATGGTTTCCATTGCCAATAAGCGATGACCAGAGAGGGGCAGGATCCACCCATGTCCGCACACTGCCAACTGACCGGCGCCAAGCCCGGGTTCGGCAACAGCATCTCCCACTCCCACCGGCGCACGTCGCGCCGCTTCGATCCGAACATCCAGAACAAGCGCTACTGGCTACCCAGCGAGGGCCGCAATGTCCGCCTGACCCTGAGCACCAAGGGGATCAAGACGGTCGACGCCATCGGCATCGAGGCCGCCGTGGCCCGGATCCGGGCGCGAGGAGTGAAGGTCTGATGGCGAAGAAGAGCAAGATCGCGCGGAACGAGAAGCGCAAGGACATCGTCGAGCGGTTCGCCGCACGGCGGGCCGAACTGAAGGAGATCGTCCGGCGCCCCTCCTCCACCGAGCAGGACCGCCGGAGCGCGCTGGCGGAGCTGCACCGGCAGCCGCGCGACGCCAGCGCCACCCGGGTGCGCAATCGCGACAGCGTCGACGGCCGCCCCCGCGGCTACTTGCGCACGTTCGGACTCTCCCGCGTGCGCACCCGGCAGCAGGCACACGCCGGCTTCCTCCCCGGCGTGACCAAGTCCTCCTGGTAGCGCCATCCACCCCTTATTGAAAACGATTGCCATTTCCGTATACTGTTCCTCATGGCACGCAACGAAGTACGCCCGATCATCAAGCTCCGCTCCACCGCCGGCACCGGCTACACCTACGTCACCCGCAAGAACCGGCGTAACGACCCGGACCGGATGGTGTTGCGCAAGTTCGACCCGGTCGTCCGCCGGCACGTCGACTTCCGCGAAGAGCGCTGACCCCCTCCCCCAGAGAGAGCAACCCCATGAAGCCCGGAATCCACCCCGCCTACGGGCCCGTCGTATTCCGCGACAAGGCCGCCGACTTCGCGTTCCTCACGCGCTCCACCGCCTCGAGTGACAAGACGGTCGAGTGGGAGGACGGCAATACCTACCCCGTCATCGACGTCGAGATCTCCTCGCGGAGCCACCCCTTCTACACCGGCACCGCCCGCGTCCTGGACACCGCCGGCCGCGTCGAACGCTTCGAGCGCCGCTACGGAGGGCCCAAGTGACCCTCCCCGTCGTGATCGTCGGCGGGATGCACGCCGACGCGCGCAAGGAGACCGTCGAGCACCTGCTTCGCGCCGTACCGGGAAGCATCGCGCTGCACCACGATCCGTCCTCGGCGACCGGCGGCAACGTGCTGCGCACGCTGCGCGATTCGGGGGGAGCGATCTCCGCCCAGGAGACGCCGCTGGTCAACGACTGCGCCTGCTGCGCACTGCGCGAGGACCTCGTCCCCGAGCTGGAGCGGCTGGCCGCCGGTGGGGTGACCCGCCTGGCCGTCGTGGAACTCTGGGACTCCGTCGAGCCCAGGGCGATGGCCGAGGTCGTGGCCGCCCACGCCGGTGACCTGCTGGAACTCACCAATGTGATCACCGCCGTCGACCCCGCGCTCGTCCTGCCCTGCCTCGGCAACGGGGACGACCTCGCCGAGGCCGGACTCGCCGCGGCCGCCACCGACCGGCGGACCGTCGGGGACACCTGGGCCCGCCAGCTGGAGTACGCGCCGGTCCTCGCGATCGCCGACAGCGGCGAGGCCGACGCCGAGGACCGCGCGCTGCTCGCCCAACTGCACCCGACCGCCCGCCAGGTGCCCACGGGCTCCAGCGAGCTCACCCGCCTGGCGTTCGCCGGGTTCGACGTGGAGAGCGCCGCGGCCGCCCAGCACCCCGCCTGCGCGCTCCTCCCCCAGGAAGCCGACGAGGCCGGAGTCGCCACGCTCGTCTGGCGGCGCCGCCGGCCCTTCCATCCCGAGCGGCTCTACGAGGCCCTGGAGGACCTGTGCTGCGCCGCTACCCGCAGCCGCGGCCGGTTCTGGCTCGCCGACCGGCCCGACACCCTCCTCGCCTGGGACGCCGCGGGCGGCGCGCTCAGCGTGGAAGGCGCCGGCCCCTGGCTGGCCTCGCTCCCCGACGCCGCCTGGGACCTGGTCCCCGCCATGCGCCGGGCCGCGGCCTCCCTCGACTGGGACCCCGAGCACGGCGACTGCTGCCAGCACCTGGTCTTCACCTCGCCCGGCCTGGACCGCGACGGGCTCGAACAGCTCCTGGACTCCTGCCTCCTGACCGAAGCCGAGTACACGGCCGGGAGGGAGGGCTGGAAGCAACTCCCCGCGGCCTTCGCCTCGTTGCTCGACCCGGTCTCCTGACCAGCGCCCGCGAGACGGCCCCGCTCCCGTACGGGGGCCGATGGCGGACGCGCGGGGTCATGCGAACAGGGCCCGGACGGTGTCGGTGGCCAGCTCGCGCAGCCAGACGTGGGCGCGATCGTCGTCGTAGCGCTGATGCCACAGCAGGTACAGCGGTACGTCGGGCAGCGGGAGCGGCGGCGGCAGTGTGGTCAGGCCGAGTCGTTCCCGGGCCGTGCGGGTGACCGCGTCGGGGAGGGTGACGACCAGGTCGGTGTCGAGGGCCAGTTGCAGTGCGAAGGCGGCGGTGGGCCCGGCGGCGACGACGCGTCGTTCGAGGCCGTGTGCGGTCAGGGCCTCGTCGATGGGGTCGCGGAGGCTCCCGCGCCGCGAAACGGTGAGGTGCTCGGCGGCCGCGTAGCGCTCGAGGGTCAGCGGGCCCGCGGTGAGCGGGTGGCCCGGCCGGACGGCGACGACCAGCCGGTCCCTGCCGATGAGGCGGTGGCGGATGTCGGGAAGCGCCGGGGTGCCGGAGCTCGATTCGAGGTCGACCTCGCCCCGGCGCAACTCGGCGTCGTCCGTTCCCGGTTCGGCGGGCAGGCGCAGCCGGACGCCGGGAGCCTGACGGTGGACGGCCGAGGTCAGGGCGCTGCCGCACGCAGCCGTCAGTGCGTCGTGCCAGCGCACGGTGAACACCCGGTCCAAAGTCGCCAGGTCGAGTTCCTGCCGCGCGGACAGCAGCCGGTGGGCCTGCTCCACGAGGGCGTGGACCTCGGCACGGATGGCCAGCGCCCGGGTGGTGGGCACCATGCTGCGGCCGGTGCGGACCAGGATCTGGTCACCGGTGGCCTTGCGGATGCGTCCCAGGGAGCGGCTCATCGCCGGTGGGGTGACATGGAGGCGGGCCGCCGCGCCGGCGACGCTGCCCTCTTCCAGCAGGGCGTCCAGGGACGTGAGCAGGTTCAGATCCAGTTGCATGCCAGTAATTCTACGAGTGACAAGCATGCACTTGTCGTTAATGACTGAGGGTCCTAGTTTCGAAGTGCGGGGGGCGGGACGACCACCCCGCTCAGACCGAAACCGAGGAGCCACCATGAACAGCACAGCCATGCCCTTCGCCGCCGGCACCACGCTCCTGTCCGACGTGACGGCCGCGGTCGAGGCCGCCGGTGTCACGCTGCGCGACCGGTTCACCCCGCACGCCCGGGGCGTGAGCCTGGAGGAGGTCGTGGGTGAGATCCACGCCAACGACGCCGCGGTGCTGGACGTGCTGCGGGAACCGCTGCTGCGGGCCCGGCCTGGGTCGCGGTGGGCCGAGGACGAGCTGGCCGGCGGCGCGCTCCCGCCCGGCGAGTGGTGGGTCGTCGACCCCGCCGAGGGCAACATCAACCACGTCCACGGCCTGGACGACTGGGCCGTCACGGCCACCCTGGTCAGCGACAACCGGCCGGTACTCACCGTCGTCCACCTGCCGCTGACCGGCGACACCTACACCGCCGTCGCCGGCGGCGGTGCCCGCCTGGGCGGCCGGCCCCTGAGGGTGTCCGCCAAGACCGACCTGGGCGCCGCGCTCGTCGGCACCGGCCAGGCCAAGCCCGGCGAGGACGAGCGGACCTTCCGGCGGATCGGTGACTCCGTCACCGCGATGCTCGTCAACGGCCTGGTCGTGCGCGTGTCCGTTCCCGCCACGATGCAGCTCATCCACGTCGCCGCCGGACGCATGGACGCGTTCTGGCAGTTCTCCGACGTCCGCTCCGGCCTGGTCGCCGGCGCCCTCCTGGTCTCGGAGGCCGGAGGCACCGTCACCGACCTGGCGGGCGAACCCTGGAACACCGGCAGCCGCGACTTCCTGGCGGCCGCCCCCGGCCTCCACACCGCCGCCCTCAAGGTCCTCTCACCGATCGCCTGACCGGCCGTCTCCGCGCTTTCCGCACTCCCGATACCGCAAGGAGCATCACCGCATGACCAGCATCGGCATCCTGGGCGCCGGCCGCGTCGGCACCAACCTCGCCGCCAAGCTCTCCACGGCCGGACACCACGTCACCCTCGGCAGCAGGAGCCCCGAAGACTCCGCCGCCCGCCTCACCGGACCCGCCCGGCGGATCGCCTTCGCCGACCAGCGCACCACGGCCCGCACCTCGGACATCGTGATCAACGCGACGCCGGGCAACAGCTCCCTGGAGCGCCTCACCGGCCTGCGCGCCGAACTCGCCGGCAAGATCCTCATCGACGTCTCCAACGCCACCCGCACCGACGGTGACGGTCTGCCCGGTGACCTGTGCTACCCCGGCGGCAGCCTCGCCGAGAAGCTCCGGGACGCGCTCCCCGACACCCACGTGGTCAAGACCCTCAACACCATGCTCTTCATGGTCATGACCGCTCCCGACATCCTGGCCACCCCGGCGACCGCCTACCTCTCGGGCGACGACGAAGACGCGAAGAGGACCGTCACCGGCCTGCTCGGCGACCTGGGCTGGCGGCCCGAACGCATCGAGGACCTCGGCGACATCACCACGGCCCGCGCCACCGAGGCCATGATCCTGGTCGTGCCCCACGTCGTGCGCCGCCACGGCTTCGAGGCCTTCGCGGTCTCCCTCGCCCGTTGACCGCCGGGACCCGGCTCCGGGAAGCCCGGCGCGTTCCGTGGGGTTTGATGTACTTCGGCCGATCAGCGCTCCCGGTGGCGTGATCGTCTGCCGCATGGAGCGACCAGAGTGATGAGGGTGCGATGAGCGAACTGACGAAGCCCGAGATCGAGCTTCCCGGGGGTGAGGCTCCCCAGGAGCTGACCGTCCGCGACCTCGTCGTCGGGGACGGCGCCGAGGCGAAGCCGGGCCGGGTCATCCGGGTGCACTACGTCGGGGTCACCTTCGAGTCCGGGAGGGAGTTCGACGCCTCCTGGGACCGGGGCGAGCCCTTCAAGTTCGCCGTGGGGGGCGGCCGGGTCATCAAGGGCTGGGACCGGGGAATCCGGGGGATGAAGGTCGGCGGCCGGCGCGAAATCATCATCCCCCCGCGCCTCGGCTACGGGAAGCAGTCGCCCTCGCCGTTGATCCCGGCGGGTTCCACGCTCGTCTTCGTGGTGGACCTGCTCTCCGTGGTCTGAGGAAGCCCGCTCCTCCCGGAACAGCCGGGTCCGGCGATCCCCTTGAGTGTGCGACGCACCGTCAGGCCGGGGTGGGCGCGCGGCGTACGCTGAGGTCCCGCCCGACGGCGCGTACAAGCGACTCAAGGAAAGGCTGATCGTGCGCACTCCCCTCTCATGGCTTGCCGACAGGTACTCACTCGGAGCGAGAAGCGTCAGAGTGGCCGCGCTGGGGTCGGTCGTGGCGAGCATCGCGATCATCGTGACCGGCGGAATCGTCCGCGTCACCGGCTCCGGTCTCGGCTGTACCGATTGGCCCATGTGTACGGGAGAAACGCTGGCCCCCACCGCGGAAATGGGGGTGCACGGCGCCATCGAATTCGGAAACCGGCTCCTGACCGGGGCGCTGTGCGCGGTGGTGGGCTGGGTCATCATCACCGCGCGCCTCCAGGAGAAGCCCATGCCCGCGGTGCTGCGCGGCGGCTGGGCGCAGTTCTGGATCGTCGTGCTCAACGCGGTCGTCGGCGGAGTGACGGTATGGATGCGGCTGAGCCCGTACATCGTCGCCGCGCACTTCCTCGCCGCCACGCTGCTGCTCACCGCCGCGGTGTACACCTGGCACGCGGCGTGCGCCGATGCCGACCCCGCCATCGGCACCGGTGCCGATGGCGATTCCGATGCCGATTCCGATGCCGCCGGCGCCGCGCCCGTCGCGCGGGTCCGGTCGCTGTCGACGGCCCTGGTCGCGGTGACGGCCCTGCTGGTCTTCGTGGGGACGCTCGCCACCGGCTCCGGCCCGCATGCGGGCGATTCCTCGGACGTGGCGCGGATGCCCTTCAACTGGACGGCCGTGACGGTCGTCCACGGCCTGCTGGCCGCGACGGTCCTGGTCCTGGCCGGAGCCCTGCTCCTCGCCCTGCCCAAGGACGGCTTCGGCGCCGCGCGCGGCAAGGCGGTCGCCTTCCTGGCCGTACTCCTGGGCCAGGGCCTCGTGGGGCTGGTGCAGTCGGTGACCGCTCTGCCCGCGCTCCTCGTGATGCTCCACCTGCTGGGCTCGGCGCTCGTGTGGACCGGAGTGCTCCAGGTGCACTTCACGGTCAAGAGGGCCTGTTCCGTCCCTTCGAGTCCGCTCAGCGGGGCGCCGCTGCCGCGCGCGCGGGGCGCCGCGACGCACGCCTGACCCCATCGGCCGCTCAGGGTACGGAGAGGCGTACGGCCAGGGCCGCGATGTCGTCGTCGAGGCGTCCTCTGCTGTAGCGGAGCAGATCGCGGTGCAGGGCCGTGAGCAGATCGCGCGGCGGCGCCGCGGGTTGCCGGCGCATCCACGCCGTCAGCGGGAAGAACTCGCCGTCGCGGGCGCGGGCCTCGGCGATCCCGTCGGTGTACAGGAGCAGCACGTCACCGGGCGCGAAGCCGAAGGTGTCGACGGTGTAGTGGTCCCCGATCAGCTCCGCGAGGCTGAGCAGCGGGGAGGGGGTGGCCGATTCGAGGACACGGAGCTTCCCGCGGTTCAGGATCAGCGGCGGAGGGTGTCCGCAGTTGAGGATGTCGATGCGCCCGCCCCCGTGCGGGATCTGGGCGAGGAGGGCCGTCGCGAAGCGCTCCATCGGCCCTTCCGGAGGGAAGGCGGAGTTGTAGCGGGTGCTGCTGGCGTCCAGTCTTCGGGCGATGTCGACCAGGTCGGCCTCGCCGTAGGCCGCCTCCCGGAAGGCGTTGACGATCGCCGCGGCCGCCCCCACGGCCGGGAGTCCCTTGCCCCGCACGTCACCGATGAGCAGTCTGACGCCGAACGGCGTGTCGACGACCTCGTAGAAGTCCCCGCCGATGCGGGCCTCCGCCGCGGCCGCGAGGTAGAGCGACTCGATCTCGATGCCGCCGATGCGGTGGGGCATGGGGCTCAGCACGACCTGCTGCGCCGCTTCGGCCACGAGCCTCACCTGGAAGAGGGTGCGCTCCCGCTGGAGCCGGACGTGGCTTCCGTACGCGGCGGCCACGGTCACCGCGATGATTCCCGAGGCCGTCCACCACGTCCCCAGATCGGGGAAGACGAGGCTGAGGCCGATCATCAGGAAGAGGCAGACCGTCCCGAGCAGGACGGTGGGGAGCACCGGCCACATGGCAGCGGCGAGGGCCGGCGCCGCGGGCAGGAGGCGACTGAAGGCCATGTCCGGCGGGGTGGTGTACGCGAGGCTGGCTATGACGACGGTCAGGAAGACCGGCGACAGCCGCACAAGTCTTCCCTGGCCGCGGCGCCTGCGGAGCCGCGACCGTCCAGACTCGATCACATCTACCAGGGTATCCGCGCACGGGTGATACAGCCCCCCGACGGCCGGGGGCGCGGGCCCCTCGGGCCGCCGGGCACGGGGCGCGGGGCGTGATCAGGCGCTCGCGGCGCCGCGAGCGGGGGCGCTCATGTCGCCCGTCGCGGGAATGCCGTCGGCGAGCCCGTAACGCAGGTACACGCTGCCCTTCGGACTGGCCACCGGGGGTGCGAGCAGTGCGAGGTTCGTGGGCACCGCGCCGTCCTCGAACACCTTCTTCCCGACGCCGAGCACGATCGGGTGCACCCAGAGGTCGAGCCGGTCGAAGAGCTTCTCGCGCAGGAGGGTCTGCACGAGGTTCAGGCTCCCGACGACCTTCACGTGCTCGTGCCGCTCGCGGATCTCGCGCACCGCCGCGGCCAGGTCCGGGCCGAGGTGCGTGGACCCGGCCCACGAGAGGTCGGGCCGGCCGCGGGAGGCCACGTACTTCGGGACCCTGTTGAAGAGCGTGGCGATCTCGTCGTCCTCGCCGCCCTCCTGGTGGGGCCAGTAGGCGGCGAAGATGTCGTACGTCCGGCGCCCGAGCAGGAGGGCGTCCGTGCCCTCGTACGCGGCGCCGATCTGCGCCCCGGCGACCTCGTCCAGCAGGGGTGCCTGCCAGCCGCCGAACGGGAACCCCACCGGGTCCTCGTCGGGGCCGCCGGGCGCCTGCCCGACGAAGTCGAGGGTCGCGAACAGCTCGATGTGGATGAGGCCCATGGCGTGCTCCCGGTGAGTCGGTCGGATCGGTCGGATCGGTCGGATCGTCTCCGTCAAGGGGTAGACCCGCGGGCGGCCTCGGACTCATCGCCTCGGCGGAACCTCCTTCGCTCGAGGGAGTCCCCGGGCCCGCCGAAATGAAGATCCTCCGCCAGTTCGCCCACAGGGGTGGATCACCGCCCCCGGAGGGCTCAGCCCGCCCGCGCCTCGGCCGCCCGGCGCACGTCCGGCACGAAGCTGCTGCCTGCTCACTCCCCGGCGACTCGGAGGTCCGTACGCCCATGACCCACTCACACCCCCGCCCACCCGAAGGCCGCCGCCGCCCCGTCCGCAGCGGTGGACGGGCGGCCACGGTGGCGGCTGCCGCGCTGGCGCTGGTCCTCGCGCTGCCCGGAACGGCGCTGGCGGCTCCGGGGGATCCGGACCCCGGCTTCGCCGGCGGCTCCGGGAAGGTCCAGACGTACTTCCCCGACGACGGCGGGCCGTGGGACTACGCC
Organism: Streptomyces sp. GL_141; assembly: GCF_057834385.1. Lineage (NCBI taxonomy): Bacteria > Bacillati > Actinomycetota > Actinomycetes > Kitasatosporales > Streptomycetaceae > Streptomyces > Streptomyces sp. GL_141. The sequence goes on along the minus strand of NZ_CM174402.1, from coordinate 7,511,669 downwards.
GAAGGTCTGGACGTCGCCCGGCAGGGCGACGGCAAGCTGGTCGTGGCCGGCCGCGTCACGGGGCCGGGCGTCCCGTTCGACATGGCGCTGATCCGGTACAACGCCGACGGCAGCGTCGATACCGGGTTCGGCGGCGGCGACGGCCGGGTGACCAGCGATTTCGGGGGTGACGACCAGGCCGAGGCGGTGGCGGTACAGCCCTCCGACGGGAAGATCGTGGTCGCCGGCCGTACGGAGGTTCCGGACGAGGGCGGCGGCTGCTGCTTCTTCTCCGTCGCCCGCTACCACACCGACGGCACGCTCGACCAGGGCTTCGGCTCGGCCGGACTCGTGCGCGTCGACGCGTTCGGGAGCGCCTCGGGGGCCGCCGACCTGGTCGTCCAGCCGGACGGCAGGATCCTCGCGGTGGGCCTCAGCGGCGGGGCCGGCTTCGCGCTGGCCCGCCTCAACGCGGACGGCAGCCCCGACCCGTCCTTCGGCGGGGACGGCACGGTGGTGGCGGGCTTCACTCCCGCCTTCCCCGGTGACGCGGGCGGGCAGGCCACCGGCCTGGCGCTCCAGGCGGACGGCAGGTTCGTCGCAGTCGGCTACGTGGGCAGTACCGCCTTCGACTTCGGCGTGGCCCGCTACCTGTCCGACGGCAGCCTCGACACGTCCTTCAGCGGCGACGGCATGGCCACCGCGGACTTCGGCGGTACGGACTTCGGCCGGGCCGTGGCGGTCCAGTCCGACGGCGCGGTCGTCGCCGCGGGGTCGACCAACACCGGTTTCGCCCTGGCCCGGTTCACCTCCGGCGGCAGCCCCGACGCCGCCTTCGGCACCGGCGGCCGGGTCACCACCGTCTGGCCCCTCAGCACGGCGACGGCGTACGACATGACGCTCCAGCAGGACGGCAGGATCCTGGTCGGCGGCACGGCCGACGACCCGGACAGCCAGGAGGCCTCCGACTTCGCCCTCGCCCGCTACCTGCCGAGCGGCAGCCTGGACACCGGCTTCGGGGGCGGTGACGGCCGGGTGTACACCGGCATGCTGGGCGGGGAAGAGATCCGGGGACTGCTCGTGCAGCCCGACGGGAAGATCGTGGCCGCGGGCCTGGCCGGGCTGGGCGCCTTCGGCATCGCCCGCTACGAAGGCGGCGGCAGCACGCCGCCGCCCCCGCCGGCCGCCGACCTGTCGGTGACGAAGACCGGCACGACGACGGTGAGCATCGGCGACCAGGCGTCCTACACGGTCCGGGTCACCAACGCCGCGACGTCCACGGTGACCGCGACGGGCGTGACGCTCACCGACACGCTCTCCGGAGCCGGCGGCGCCCTCCTGTCGGCCGTTCCCTCCCAGGGCACCTGCACGACCACGGCGACCTCGGCGAACTGCGCCCTCGGCAGCCTCGCACCGGGTGCGAGCGCCACGGTCACGGTGACGGCCGAACCGCGTGCCACCGGCACCCTGACGAACAACGCCTCCGCCACCGCCACGCCCCAGGACCCGAACCCGGCCAACAACACGGCCGGCGCGTCGACTTCGGTGAACAACTCCCGGGGCTGCACGATCATCGGCACCAGCGGTACGGACACGCTCAACGGCGGCTACTCCAACGACGTCATCTGCGGGCTCAGCGGCAACGACACCGTCCGCGCGAGCTACGGCAACGACACCGTCCACGGCGGGCCCGGCAACGACAACATCGACGGGGGCTTCGGCGACGACACCCTTAACGGCGGTCCGGGCAACGACACCCTCACGGGCTACTACGGGAACGACCGCCTGACCACCACCGACGGCGTCGGCGCCAACGACACCGCCAACGGCGGCATGGGCACCGACACCTGCACCACCGACCCCGGGGACATCCGCATCAGCTGCCCCTGAGCGGATGCCCAGCCGGGCCGCGCGGCCGGCCCTCCGGCCCCGGCCGGGTGTGGGGGTGGACGTCCCGCCCGTGGAGCGATGAGTTCGGGCGGCGCCGCCGGTCTACCCTCCAGAACCCTCGCCCCGAAGGAGCGGCACATGACCGACACGACGATGCTCGACCTCGGACCGCAGGCCCGGATCGTGGCCCGCCTCGCGGCGGGCGTCCCGGACGCCCGGATCGCCGGCCCGACGCCCTGCCCCGACTACGCGGTCGGCAACCTGCTGGGCCACATCGCCGGCCTGGCCGTCGCGTTCCGCGACGCGGGCCGCAAGGACCTCGGCCCCACGACGGACACGGCCCCCGACACGGCCGTGCCCACCCTCCCCGCCGACTGGCGCGAGGCGCTCCCCCGGGTCCTCGGCGAACTGGCCGAGGCCTGGACCGATCCGGCCGCCTGGACCGGCATGACCCGCGCGGGCGGCGTGGACCTGCCGGGCGGGATCGCGGGGCTGGTGGCCGTCAACGAACTGGTCATCCACGGCTGGGACCTGGCCCGGGCCACCGGCCAGGAGTACGCACCCGATCGGGCCGCGCTGGAGACCTCGTACGCCTTCCTCGTGGCCGCGGCGGAGGAAGGGGGCGGCGGCGGTGACATCTTCGGCCCGGTCGTCCCCGTACCGGAGGACGCCCCGCTGCTGGACCGGGCGGTCGGGCTGAGCGGGCGCGATCCGTACCGGCGGTCCTGAAGACCCCGCACGCCCGCAGCCCTGAAGACCCCGCGCCCCCGTCACCCGGAAGGCCTTTCGCCATGCCCCTGGACCCGTCCATCGCAGCGCTCCTCTCGCAGGTCCCGGCGGGCCCGGGGGAACGCATCGTCACGGCCGACCCGGCGGAACTCCGGGAGGCGGAACGCCGGTCGAACGCCCTGGTGGCGCCGAGCACGCCGATCGGCGTCGGATCCGTGGTGGACGACACGGTCCCGGGCCCCGCAGGACCCGTACCGGTGCGGGTCTACCGACCCGACTCCGGCGGGCCTGCCGCGACCGTCGTCTTCTTCCACGGCGGCGGCTGGATCGTGGGCGACCTCGACACCCACGACCACGTCGCCCGCCGTCTGTGCCGCGATCTCGGGGCCGTCGTGGTCGCCGTGCACTACCGGCGGCTCCCCGAGCACGCGTTCCCGGCCGCGTTCGAGGACTGCCTCGCCGTGGCCCGGTGGGCGGCCGACCACAGCGACCGGTACGGCGGCCGGCGCGACCGGATGGCCCTCGCGGGCGACAGCGCGGGCGGGGCCCTCGCCGCATCGGTCGCCCTGGCCTTCCGCGACGCCGGGGAACCGCTCGCGGCCCAGCTCCTCGCCTACCCGGCGACGGACCGCGGCTCGGGCGACTACCCCTCCCACACCGAGAACGGGGAGGGCTATCTGCTCACGCTGCGGGACCTCCGTGACCTCACGACGATCCTGCTCGGCGGTGATGCCTCCGTCGCCACCGACGTACGGGCCTCCCCCCTGCACGCCGCGAACCACGCGGGGCTCGCGCCCGCCGTCATCGCCACGGCCGCCTACGATCCGCTCCGCGACGAGGGCCTGGCCTACGCCCGCGCGCTGCAGGACGCCGGAGTCGACGTCTTCGTCCGCACCTACGACGGTCTGGTGCACGGCTTCCTGAACATGTTCGCCGTCTCGGAGGGCGCGGAGGCGGCCGTCACCGAAGTGATCAAGGAACTCGGGGCCCGGCTGCGGTGACCGCGCGCCGCCGCCTTCAGGTGACGGGCTCCGGCGCCGGGACGGGCCCGGGCAGGGGACCCGGCCGCGGGGCCGGGTCTCGGGCCCCGGTCCGCCGGAAGCGGGCGGGTCGGCTGCACGGTCCGTGCGTGCCCCTCGGTGCGGGTGGTTGCGTTCGTCATGGTGATTCCGCGGTCGTCGAAAATGGCCTTCTCGGTCCCGCGCCTGCCCACGCTCGTCCGGCTCGATCGCGGCCGGCGCGCGACCCCAGGAACTGCGGATCCCGGGCGACATCGAGCAGGACCTGCGCGCCGACCAACGCAAGGGAGGCTGACGCCTCAGCTGTCGGGTTCCGCGGCCGAGATGGCCGCGAGGGTCGATCCGGGATCGTGTTCCACCGCGAGGTCCCCCAGCGTCACGACGCCGACGAGTTCACCGCCCTCGGTCTGCACGGGCAGGCGCCGCAGCGCGTGCCGTCGCATGAGGTCGGCGGCCTGGTCCACGTCGTCGCCGGGCTTGACGGTCACCGGTCCGGAGCTGCAGACCGCCTGTACCGTCGTCTCGGCGGGATCCAGACTCTCGGCCATGGCCCGGATGACCAGGTCGCGGTCGGTCAGGATGCCGTGAAGCCGGCCCTCGTCGACGACCAGGACGTCCCCGATGCCGGCGTCCCGCATCACCCTCGCGGCTTCCGCCAGGGACGTGAGCTTCTCGACGGTCACCGGACTGCCGGTCATCACCTCGTGGACTCGCCGGGTCATGGTTCCTCCCAGGGCTGCCCGCAGCACCTTCGGGCGCTGTCTGGCCGGGAGGCGGGTGCAGCACCGCCTGTGGGCCCTCCACCTCCCGTACCCGGTGTCTTTCCGCCCAGGCCGTCGGCAAACCCCGCCGCGCGGCCGGCCCGGGAGAGGCGCGCCGGTCGCGGGGTTACGCTCGGAGCAGGCCGCGAAGGGGATGGTCCGCATGTGCCGGTGGCTCGCCTACTCGGGTTCGTCCATGCTGCTCGACGCCGTGCTCTACCGGCCGGAACACTCGCTGATCAACCAGAGCCTCCACGCCCGGATGGGCGTGGAGACGACCAACGGCGACGGTTTCGGCCTCGGCTGGTACAGCGGAACCGCCGGAAACGGGGACGGCACACCGGCCGTCTTCCGGGACGTCGCCCCGGCCTGGAACAACCGCAACCTGCGCGAGCTCGCCGCGCACGTCCGCTCACCGCTGTTCTTCGCGCACATACGCGCCTCGACGGGCTCGGCCATCCAGCAGACCAACTGCCACCCCTTCCGCCACGGCCGGTGGCTGTGGATGCACAACGGGTCCATCGCGGACTTCCCGCGGCTGCAGCGGGACCTCTGTCTGGCCGTCGACCCGGCCCTCTTCCCGTCCATCGAGGGGTCCACCGACTCCGAGGTGATGTTCTACCTGGCGGTCACCTTCGGGCTCGACCAGGACGTCCCGGGTGCCGTGGCCAGGATGGCCGGGCTCGTGGAGCGTCTCGGCAAGGAGCACGGCATCGCGGAACCGCTCCAGATGACCCTGGCGATCAGCGACGGCGAGCGCCTCTGGGCCTTCCGGTACGCCAGCCGGGGCGCGGCCCGCTCGCTCTTCTACAGCAGCCGCGCCGAGACCGTCCGCCACCTCCACCCCGAGGTGGAGTTCCTCCGCGAGATCTCCGACGCGTCGCGCATCGTGGTCTCCGAACCCCTGGGGGACCTTCCCGGCGTGTGGAACGAGCTTCCCGAGGCCAGCTACACGGTGATCCCTTCCGCTCCGGACCGGGACTGGCTCCCCTTCGTACCGGAATGCGTCTGACGGTCGGTGCCCGCGTGAGCGGGGCGCCGCTGGGTAGGCGCACGTCAGCAGCCGAAGCCGAAGCCGAAGCCGAAGCCGTAGCCGAGCCGGTGCCCGGGAAGGATCCGGGCGGAGGGGGTCAGCGATGCCACCGACCGTACTCACCCGTGCGTCGGACGGGACTTCCGCCGCGCCCGGCCCGTACTCCGCGCCGCGCGGGAGCGGCCTCGCACGGCTCACCGTGCCGACGATGGGCGTGGAGGAGGAGTTCCTGCTCGTCGACCGCCGCAGCCGGGCCCCGGTGGGCCGCGCACCACGGGTCATAGCAGCCGCCGCGTGCACGCTCGGCCCGTTGGTGCAGCCGGAGTTCTTCACCGCCCAGGTGGAGGTGTGCACCAGACCCACCGCGAGTTCCGGCGCGCTCAGGGCCCAGCTGGCCCGGTTGCGTACCGAGGTGGGACGCGCCGCGGCCGCCGAGGGATGCCTGCTGCTGGCGGCCGGAACGCCGGTCATACCGCCGGAGCATCCCCTGACGGTCACCCATGACGAGCGCTACCGCAGGATGGCGGCCCGTTTCGCCTCCGTGCTCGGCGACTACGACCAGGCGGTGTGCGGTTGCCACGTGCACGTCGGAGTCGGCTGCCGCACCGAGGCCCTCGACCTCGCCAACCGGATGCGCCCGTGGCTGCCCACGCTCCAGGCCCTCGCCGCCAACTCCCCCTTCAACCGGGGCCGGGACTCCGGCTACGCGAGCTGGCGCGCCGTCGAGCACGCCCGCTGGCCCACCGTGGGGCCCGCCCCGGTCCTCGACGAAGCCGCGTACGAACGCTGCGCCGACGAGCTCGTGCGCAGCGGCACGGTGCTGGACCGGCGGATGATCTACTGGTACGCCCGCCCGTCCGAGCACGTGCCGACGCTGGAGATCCGCGTCGCCGACGTGAACGCCCGCCTCGACACCGTGGTGCTCCTGGCCGTCCTCGTACGGGGCCTCGCCGCCACCTTGCGGACGGAGTCGGCCGAGATCCGCCCGACCCCGGAACCGCATCCGGCCAGGCTCCGCGAAGCCCACCGGCGCGCCGCCGCGCACGGCCTGGCCGGCGACGGACTCGATCCGTTCACCGGCGCCTCCGTACCGGCCCGGGACCTGGTCGCCCGGCTGCGGGAGCGGGCGGCCCCGGGGCTCACCGCCTCCGGGGACCTGTCCCTCGCCGACACCCTGCTCGACGTCCTGCGCACCGAAGGCACCGGCGCGGCGCAGCAGCGGGCCGCCCGCCGGCGTCACGGACGCCTCCGCGACGTGGTGGACAGCCTGGCGGAGACGACGGCGCGGAGCTGACGGGCGGCCGACCGCACGCACGGATGCTCCGGGATCCGCGGTGGCGGGTGCGGTGGGGTGCTGATTGGCTGGGAGGGTCCAGTACCGCAGGAGTACCGCATTCCCCCGAACCGAGGATCGGTCATGACCAACGAGAGCCAGCCGAGCCAGCGTGCCCGGCAGATGCGTGACAAGGCCCAGGAACTGGAGCAGGCGGCGCAGCGCGCGGCGGATCCGGCGGAGCGGCAGCGGCTCATCGAGAAGGCCCTGCACATCCGGCGGAAGAGCGAGCAGGAGAACGGCCCGGGCAGCGGAACCATGGACCCCATGTAGCGTCCGCCCCGCTCGTCCGGGCGATCACCCGGTCCAGTGGAACTTCCCTCCTCCGACCCAGCGGACCTCGTCCGGGTCGTCGAGGTCGTGGATGGTGATGCCGGCGGCCGCGGCGGTCAGGACCACGTCCGTCATGGACCTGGCGGTGCCGACCACCTGGCCGTCGATCTCCACGATGCGGAACGGCAGGTCGGCGGGGTAGACCCCGAGCACGGTGACCCGGGCCGGGGGGAGGTAGGGGATCGAGCCTTCGGTCATGCGACATCGCCTCCCGGGTCTCATACGGTGCCTGCCCGAACGCCCGGGCGGAAAACCCCCGCGTGCGGCCCGCCGGAGGGAGCCGCGGTGCGTGGCCGCGTGCTTTCTGGGGAGACGCCTGGGGGGACGGCGACGCAGAGAAGGGCACGAGCCATGAGCACGGAAGAGATCTGGGGCTACCACCAGGACGCCGGGTACCGGGAGGGGATCGACCTCGTCGGCTACAAGGTCGAGGCCACGGACGGCGGCATCGGGAAGATCGACAAGCATTCGGAGGACGTCGGAGCGTCCCACGTCGTCGTCGACACGGGTGTCTGGATCTTCGGCAAGCACGTGCTGCTCCCGGCGGGCACCATCAAGCGCATCGACACCGCCGAGGAGAAGGTCTACGTCGACCGGAGCAAGGAGCAGATCAAGAACGCTCCCGAGTTCGACCAGGCCAAGTACGGCGGCGGACCCACCTACCTGGAGCAGTTCGCCCGGTACTACAACCAGCCCCACATGTGAAAGGTGGTGCACGATGGCCACGGCGGACGACGACCGCTTCGCGGTCGAAGTGCGGCCCGTCGAGGGGGCCACCGTCCTGGCGCTGGCGGGCGAGCTCGACCACGACACAGCCGAACCCTTGCGGATGGCTCTCGAAGCCGCCCGGGCGGGTGGTGGGCAGCGGCTGCTCGTTGATTTCAGCGGGCTGGACTTCTGCGATTCCACGGGACTGAACGTGTTGCTGCACAGTCGGCTCGCGGTCCAGGAAGCGGGTGGCAGTCTCGAACTGATCGGCCTCCACCAGCCGATCGAACGCATGTTGCACATCACGGGCGTGGTCGGGCTGTTCCCGCTGCACCCCGATGTGGATGCGGCGCTGGAGAGTCGCCGGCGCGCGTAGCGGAGGAGCACGATGAGTGAGCACCGGTCACCGGAACAGACCCGGCGTCTGGTGCTGCACGACACCACCGATGTCGTCAGCCGCTGCCGGGATTTCACCCGCGCCGCCCTGGCCGAGTGGCAGTGGCTGCCGCAGGCCGGCAGCCACCGTGACCGCGGGCCGGGGGACGAGACCGCGGACGATGCCCTGCTGCTGGTGTCCGAGGTCGTGGCCAACGCCTGCATGCACGCGGGCGGGCCCCGCTCGCTCCTCCTGCGCCGCACCGCCGAAGGGCTGCGCATCGAGGTCACCGACGCGAACCCGGTCGCGCCGGCCGTCAGGCACCCGTCGGACCCGGCGCGGCCCGGAGGCCACGGGCTGGTCATCGTGGAACGGCTGGCCCGGACGTGGGGCTCGGAGCCGGTGGACGGCGGAAAGTGCGTATGGGTGGAGATCGACGCCCCGCCGTACGTCCCGGACGTGCTTCCCCGCACCGGCCTCGCCGGCCGGGTGGACCGTGGGAGGCTGGGGCCATGAGGCTGAGATCATGAGCGCGCCGTCCGCCGCCCGCCTGGTGCTGCTGCGCCACGCCAAGTCCGCCTGGCCCGACGTCGACGACCACGAGCGGCCGCTCGGCCCGCGCGGTCTGCGGGACGCGCCCGCGGCGGGCCGCTGGCTGCGCGACGCCGGCTGCCTGCCCGCCCTGGTGATCTGTTCCACCGCCCGGCGGACCCGCGAGACCTGGGAACTGGCGGCCGGGGAGCTGGGCGTCGAGGTCCCGGTGCGCTTCGACGAACGGGTGTACGCCGCCGAGCCGGAGGAACTGCTGGAGGTGGTGTCCGAGGTGCCCGAGGAGGTGGGGACGCTGCTGCTCGTCGGCCACAACCCGGGCATGGAGGAACTGGCCGTCAGCCTCGCGCGGGAGGCCGTGGGCGCCGCGGAGGCCGGGGCGATGGCGCGCCTGTCGGAGAAGTTCCCGACGTCCGCGATCGCGGTGCTCGCCTGCCCCGGTTCCTGGCGGGAGCTCGCGCCGGGCTCGGCCCGGCTGACCGATTTCGCCGTCCCCCGGGGCGCCGTCCGCTGACGCGCCGGGGGCCGGCGGAGCTCCGTCAGTCGGAGGACCGGCGCTTGCCCCGTTGGCGGCGGGGGTACGGCAGGAGCCGCGGTGAGCGTTTGGCCGCCACGTCCTCGATCCAGCCGAAGGTCAGGACCAGCAGGCCGATCAGCGGGATCGCCACCAGCATGGTGAACCACTGGCTGGTCAGCAGCCACTGGAGGTTGTCGTAGAAGAAGGGGACGCTCCAGAGCGGGTCGATCAGCGGGATCGCCGCCACCAGTGCCACCTGGTGCCACAGGTAGACGCTGACCGCGCGCGAGTTGAGCAGGCTGACCAGGCCGTTCCAGCGTTCCAGCACTCTGGGCCACTGGTCCCAGGACGGGCTGACGTGGAGCAGGATGGCCACGAAGCCCAGGGACCACAGGGCCTGGGCGATCGGCCAGGCTTCGATGTCCGTCGGTACGGTCGGGTCCACCGGCCGGGTCTGCAGGTACCAGAAGCCGGCCACCATGACCAGCGGCGCGATGGACGGCAGGACGTACTGCGGGATCTTCTTGAGCAGCCCCTCCTGGTGGGCCATGCCGAGGATCCAGCAGGAACCGAACATCGCGAAGTCGTTGGCGCTCTCCCAGACCCGGCCGTAGACGAACTCCTGGTCGGCGAAGAAGGAGTTCATGACGATCAGCACCGCCAGGGGGCTGAACAGCGTCACCCACGGAAGCCGGCGCAGCGCCCAGAGCATCAGCGGCGAGAGCAGGACGTACCACAGGTAGGCGCGGAGGTACCAGAGCGGGACGGTGATCTGCAGGGCCCAGCTGCCTCCCACGCGGCCGAACCCGGGCAGTTCCTCGGCGAACGGCGGAGTGCTCAGCGGCAGGATCCAGAACGCCATCTTGGTCCACCACCAGGTGGGGTGGCCCTCGGAGTCGGGACCCCAGCCGTCGAGGAGCTGGAGGGTGATCAGGACGGCGCCGAACAGCCACATCGGCGGCAGCAGTCGGCGCAGTCGGCCGCGGATCACGCCGAGGGCGGGACGGCTGAGCGAGCGGGCCATCAGCGAACCGGCCAGCGCGAACATCACGCCCATCGACGGGAAGACGAGGGGCAGCCAGAACCAGCCGAAGTTGTGGTAGAAGATCACGCGCACCAGGGCCAGCGCGCGCAGCAGGTCGAGGTAGCGGTCCCGGCCGCCCTTGCGCGGGGCCGGCGGCTGCGGCTCCGGCTCCGGCTCCGGCTGCTGCTCGGACCGCGGCCGCGGCTGCGGCTCGGGCTCCCAGTCCGCCTCCCAGCGCTGCCGCAGGAGTTCGGGAACCCTCAACTGGACGGTGTCCTGATGGCGCCCGGGGTTGTTGTATCCGGTCACGGTCAGGCCTCCACGGGTACGGCGACCTCGCCGGTGCGCCGGAGCTTCTGCCAGCGCAGGCGACCACCGGTCATCGCCGTGATCGCGGACTGCAGCAGAACGATGTACATGAGCTGCCGGTAGACCAGCTGCTGGATCGGCAGGCTGATCAGGTACCAGGGCTTCTCGTGGTCGAGATGGAAGGCGTACCAGGACAGTGCGGCCTGGAGCAGGATGAAGCCGCCCCAGCTGGTGAGGGTGATCCCGGCGTCCCCGAAGAACACGCCGTACAGCAGGAACAGGTCGACCAGCGGCGCCAGCAGCGGGGCGATCACGCCGAACAGCACGACGAGCGGCAGCCCGATCCGGCCGAAGCGCCCGGCCGGGCCGCGGGCGGTCACCGCGGCGCGGTGCTTCCACATCGCCTGCATGCTGCCGTAGCTCCAGCGGTACCGCTGGGACCAGAGCTGCTGGAGGCTGGCGGGAGCCTCGGTCCAGGCGCGGGCGTCCTCGGCGTAGACGATCCGCCAGCCGTCGCAGAGCACGGCGATGGTGATGTCGGTGTCCTCGGCGAGGGTGTCGTCGCTCATCCCGCCGACCCGTCGCAGGGCCTCCTTGCGGAAGGCGCCGACCGCGCCGGGGATGGTCTGGATGACGTTGAGCATGTCGTACATCCGGCGGTCCAGGTTGTGGCCGAGGACGTACTCGATGTGCTGCCAGGCGCCGATCAGGCTGTCACGGTTGCCGACCTTGGCGTTGCCCGCGACCGCGCCGATCCCGGCGTCACCGAAGGGCTGGACCAGCTCGCGCACGGTGGACGGTTCGAAGACGGTGTCGCCGTCCATCATCACGATGATCTCGTGCGAGGCGGCCGCGATACCGGTGTTGAGCGCGCTGGACTTGCCGCCGTTGGCCTTGCGGATCAGCCGGACGAACGGCAGGTTCATCTCCTCGACTATGTCCGCGGTGCCGTCCGAGGAGCCGTCGTCGATGACGATGACTTCGATCGGATAGTCACTGAGGGCCAGGGAGTTGAGGGTGTTGGCTATGCACTCGCGCTCGTTGTACGCCGGGACCAGGACCGTGACCTTCTCGGTGACGGGCGTTCCCCAGGCGTCCCGCCGCTTGGCGCGGCGGGCGTGCATCGGTGCGAGGACGAGCATCAGGCCGAACCGGCCGAAGTTGAGGAAGCCGACGAGGGCCAGCAGCCCGACCAGCACCGGCAGGGTGTGCACGGCGACCTGGGTGGCCCAGATGTAGCCCTTGCCCGCCCACAGCTGGAATCCGGTCACCGGCACGGTGGCGCTGGAGGCGCCGAGCGCGTCGGAGATGGTGGTGAAGCGGTAGCCCTGGGCCTGCAGTTTGGTGATGATCTGCTCGAGCGCGGCGATGGTCTGGGTACGGTCGCCACCCGCATCGTGCAGCAGGATCATCTCGCCCGCACCGGGGGTGGCCGGCATGGCCGCCTTGACGATCGCGTCGACACCGGGACGCTTCCAGTCGTCGGTGTCCCGGTCGATGAACGCGGTGAGGTAGCCGCGTGCTCCCACGTACTTGATGACCGGGTAGTTCCAGTCGTCCATCGCCGAGGCGTCGGAGGAGTACGGCGGGCGGAACAGCGCGCTGTGCACGCCCGCGACTCCGGCCAGCGCCAGCTGCGTCTGCGCCAGCTCCCAGCCGATCCGGCCGTGGGACTGCAACGCCATGTCGGCGTGCGTGAAGGTGTGCACACCGATCTCGTGGCCGCCCGCGACGATCTGCCGGATCAGATCCGGGTTGCGCGTGGTCATGGCGCCGGTCACGAAGAAGGACGCACGGATGTCGTGGGCCTCCAGCACCTTGAGGATCTTCGGAGTCCACTCCGGGGAGGGACCGTCGTCGAAGCTCAGCACCACGGTGCGGTCGGGGATGTGATAGCTCACGGGCTTTTCGTTCTTGCTGCCGCGCGCGTCGATGACCGGACCACCCTTGAGCAGGTGCTGCGGCACGGTCGTCTTGTCGACCGAGATGGCGACCCGGTCGTCGTGGAAGGCCTCGTTGGTGGCGAGGCCGCGCAACACGAGAAGCGCAAGCAGGCACGCCAGCAGGGACAGCGGCATGAAGAAGCGCAGCGGCGGCGCGGCCAGTCGGCGCGGCCTCAGCAGGGACTGCCGGCGGCGCTGATGGCGGGACAATGACGCTCCTGGAGATGGGTGGTGCGGACGATCAGGGGTTCTTGGCCGACGGGCCCGACGGGCTCGTGCCGGGCGGCGTGGTGGCCGTGGGGTCCGGTGTGCCGGCCATGGGCTTCGGCGTGCTCGCCGTGGGCTTCGGTTTGACGGCCGGGGGTTTCGGGCTGGCCGCCGCGGACTTCGACGGAGCGGCCGACGGCTTCGGCGTGGTGCCCGCCTGCTTCGACGTGGTGGCCGACGGCTTCGTCTGCGGTGGCGCGGACGGTGTGGCCGTCCGGGAGGCGGACGGCGATGACGGCGCCACGGACGCTGACGGCGCCGGGGTGCCCGAGGGCGCAGGTGAGGGCGGCGAGCCGGGCGACCGCGAGGGCTGTACGGGTATGCCCATCGCCGGGGCGTCCGCCTGGAGGCCGATCAGGCTGCTGCCCATGGCGACCGCCAGGACCGCGCCGACCACGGAGACCGGCCAGCCGAGACCCCGCAGCAGACGGCCGCGCAGACCTGACTGGTCGACGAAAACCGGGTCGGGCAGGGGCCCCTCGAAGCTCGACCCGGACATTTCAGGCTGTTCCTGGTGCGCCGATCCGTGTTCATGGGAACTGATGACTGAGCGCACCTTGCGGGGCCTTTCAGGGCAGGGTACGTAGACCGTGGGATGGCAGGGCGAACGCTAGTGCACCCGCCCGAATCGACTTGGGCCCGATGTGCGCTTTTGGAGCGGTCTGCCCCTGCGTCGTAATCGGATTGGAATACCAATTGGCAGTACCAGCCGGTAAGCCTGTACGCACAGTTGCGGATGCTGATCGGCCCGCATTCGGCCGGGCGGTTTCGACGGGGCGGCGATGACGGTGATCCCGGAGGCCGTGGTCTCGAAGGTCCGCCCGAACCTTAGGATGACCACTTCATGTGATCAGCAACTGATCTTCATGTAAGGGCGTGTCCTGCACCGCCCCTACGCCCCAAGGAGCCCGTGTGAGTCACCCCCGCCGCACCTCTCGTCGCCGCGCGTGGACCGCGCTCACGCTGCCCGCCCTCCTGTGCGTACTCGCCGCGTGCACCAGCAGCGGATCCGGCGGACCCGGCCGCGATGACGCCGCGCCCGCCAAGAGCGCTTCGCCGACCCCGTCCGGACCGCCGGGAACCCTGTTCGACACCTTCCAGTACAGCGGCCCCGACGACCCCGCGCTCGGCGCCAACGGCTGGGAGGTCCGTACCGGTGGGGGCGGCCCGGGGATCAAGGACACCTGGACGTCCGCCGGCGCCAGCTTCCCGTCCGACGCGACCGCCCAGGGCGGCAGGGTCCTTCAGCTGCAGTCCTCCACCGACGGCACCAAGCAGGGCACCAAGCAGGTCGAGGTGCAGACCACCGGCACCCCCCTCTTCACCGGGACCTACGCCGCTCGGGTCTACCTGAGCGACAAGCCCGTCAGCGGCCGCAACGGCGACCACGTCGTCGAGACCTTCTTCCCGATCTCCGCCTCGGACTCCTCGCCGAACTACAGCGAACTGGACTTCGAGTACCTGCCGAACGGCGGCTGGGGTTCGGTGGGTCCGCAGCTCGACACCACGAGCTGGTTCAAGGCCGATCCGCCGGACCGGGTCACCCACGCGCTCAAGAAGCAGCGCCTCGAGGGCTGGCACATCATGATGATCACCTTCATGGACGGAAAGGCGACCTATTCGCTGGACGGCAAGGACCTGTTCACCAGCTCCGGCAAATACGTCCCGCGCGAGAAGGTGGACATGCATTTCAGCAACTGGTTCATCGATCTTCCCTTCACCGGTGGTTCGCGTACCTGGAACATGAAAGTCAACTGGTTCTACTACAAGGCCGGTGAAGCCGTTTCCCCGGCGGACGTACAGAAAACGGTGGACGGCTTCTACGGCGCCGGAACCCACCACATCAACACCGTTCCCAAGTCCTGACTTCGGTGCGGAGCGAGCCGGGCCGCTCTGGCCGGCCCGGCTCACTCCGCGCGTAGTGCCCGAAGCGCTGAAGGACGGGGCCCTCACCCCGGGGGCGCGACCAGGCCGAGTTCGTAGGCGAGGATCACGAGGTGGACCCGGTCGCGCGCGTCGAGTTTGGTGAAGAGCCGTGCGAGGTGGGCCTTGGCGGTGGCCACGCTGATGGTGAGCTCCCCGGCGATCTCCGCATTGGACAGGCCGCGGCCGACCAGTGTCAGGACCTCGCGCTCCCGGTCCGTGATGCCGCCGGCGGCCGCCCGCCGGGCTCCCGGGGATCCCCCCGGCCGGGCACCGGGGGACGGATCGGGCCGCGCCGCGAACTCCCCGATGAGCCGGCGCGTGACGCTCGGCGCGATGAGCGCGTCCCCGGCGGCGACGACGCGGACCCCGTCGAGGATGGACTCCAGGGGCATGTCCTTGACGAGGAAACCGCTCGCGCCGGCGCGGAGCGCACCGTAGACGTACTCGTCGTCGTCGAAGGTGGTGAGGACCAGCACGCGGGTCGTGGACGCCGGATCCGCGTCGATCCGGCGGGTGGCCTCGATCCCGTCCGTGCCGGGCATCCGGATGTCCATGATGGCGACGTCCGGCCGCAGGCGGGCCACCAGCTCCACGGCGTCGGCGCCGTTCCCGGCCTCCCCGACCACCTCCAGGTCCGGGGTGTCGGCGATGAGCACGCGCAGGCCCGTACGGATCAGCGGCTGGTCGTCGATCAGCACCACCCGGATCACCGTGCCGCCTCCACCGGTATCGGCAGCAGGGCCGCCACGCGGAAACCGCCGTCGGGGAGCGGGCCGGCGCTGAACTCGCCGTGCAGCAGGCCGACTCGCTCCCGCATGCCGACGATGCCGTATCCGGAGCCGCCGGCGCCGTCCCCGCGACCGGGGCCGCGGCCGCGGTCGAGCACCTCGACGGCCAGCTCGCCCCGGCGGTGGTCGACCGTCACCGTGCAGTCCCGGGTGCCGGAGTGCCGCATCACGTTGGTGACCGCCTCCTGGACGATGCGGAAGGCCGCCAGGTCTACGTCCGGGGGCAGTTCGCGCCGCTCCCCCAGCCGGCGCACGTCGACCCGGACACCGGCGGCCGCGCTGCGCCCGACCAGGTGGCCGAGGGCGGCGAGACCGGGGACCGGATCCAGCGGCGCCGCCTCGTCCTCGCCCTTGCGCAGGGCGCCGAGCATCCGCCGCAGGCCGGCGAGGGTCTCCCTGCCGGTGGCCTCGATGGCGTCGAGGGCCTTGCGCGTCTCGGCGGGCTGGGTGTCCATGACCCGGCTGCCCACACCGGCCTGGATGGTGATGATGCCGATGTTGTGGGCGACCATGTCGTGCAGTTCGCGGGCGATGCGCAGCCGTTCGGCGGTGACCGCCTGGCGGGTGGCCTGGGAGCGCACCGTGTCGGCGTGGGCCCGGTCCTGACGGATCGTGTTGCCGATCAGCCAGGCGATGGCGACGGTCAAGGCGAGCCCGGCGGGCGCCGAGGGGTTGAAGGAGTACCCGCGGGCCAGCTGCCAGGCCGCGTAGCCCGCCGGCGTGGCGACGCAGAGCAGGGCGGCGGGCACCGAGACCCGCCGCGAGCGGGTCGCGGCGGTGTAGCCCACGGCCGCGTCGGCCAGCAGGAACAGGACGAAGGTCGTCTCCCGCACCGCCATCCCGATCGAGAACACGGAGCCGGCCAGCGCGACGGCCACGGCGGCCAGCGGCGCCCGGACCAGCAGCAGCGCGCCCAGGGTCGTGACGACAGCGGTGACCAGGAGCGGGGCGTCCTCGATGTTGCCGTCGTACTGGACCAGGTGACGGAGCTCGTCCGGCCGTTGCAGCATGCGCACCAGGATGAGCGCCACCCAGAAGGCACCCACCCACGCACCCGGTGGCACACGTCTGAGCAGCGGTGGACGAGGAGCAGCCGTCATCGTCCGATCGTATCCGCGCCCGCCCGCCGGGGCATTGGCCCACGGACCTAATCCCCCGGGCCACCCGCGGGGCTCCGCGATGTGAACCACCGGCCGACGCACGGGCCGTGCCCGTACCGGCAGCGTGGACCCCGTGATCGAATCGACTCGGCTGACCAAGCGGTACGGCGACACCCTCGCCGTCGACGACCTGACCTTCACCGTGGAACCGGGCCGGGTGACGGGCTTCCTCGGCCCCAACGGCGCCGGCAAGTCCACCACCTTGCGGATGGTCCTGGGCCTGAACGCGCCGACCGGCGGGACCGTCACCGTGGACGGGGTTCCCTTCGCCGGCCGCCCGCGCGGACTCCGCCACGTCGGCGCACTGTTGGACGCCCAGGACGTGCACGGCGGACGGAGCGCGCGGGCCCATCTGTCCGCCCTGGCCCGAAGCAACCGCATCCCGCTGTCCCGGGTGGACGCGGTCCTGGGGGAGGCCGGGCTGACGAAGGCGGCGGCCCGCCGGATCGGCGGGTTCTCCCTCGGGATGAAGCAGCGCCTCGGCATCGCGGGCGCCCTGCTCGGCGATCCGCCGGTGCTGCTGTTCGACGAGCCCCTGAACGGCCTGGATCCCGAGGGCGTGCTGTGGGTACGCGGACTGTTCCGGCGGCTGGCCTCCGAGGGCCGCACCGTCCTGGTCTCGAGCCACATGATGGCCGAGATGGAGCACACCGCCGACCGGATCCTCGTCATCGGCCGGGGCCGTCTGATCGCCGACGCGAGCCTGGCGGAGTTCTCCGCGCGGCACGCCTCCCGGGGGGTGACGGTCCACACTCCCGACCCGGCGGCCCTGGAGGCCGTACTGCTCGCCGAGGGTGCCTCGGTGCGACGGGACGGCGGCCCGGCCGTCAGCGTCACCGGCCTGACCGCGGCCCGGATCGGCGACCTCGCCCACCGGCACCGCATCGTGCTGCACGAACTGGCCACCCACGCCCCGTCCCTGGAGTCGGCCTTCATGTCCCTCACCGCCGACAGCGTCGAATACCTCGCAGGAGAACCCCGATGAGCACACCGGCTCCGTCCGGCACCCGGCGCTCCGAACGGGCGGACGAACCCGCGGCGGCCGGGTTCACCGACCTGCTCGCCGCCGAGTGGATCAAGATGCGCTCACTCAGGTCGACTTACTGGGTGCTCGCGCTCAGCGCCGTGGTCGCGATCGCGATCAACGTGAACGGCGTCCACTCCGACCTGCCGTACATCGACCAGCCGCATCCCCCGCTTCCCGGCGAACCCCCCTACCTGTACGACCCGTTGTTCCACGGTCTGAGCAGCGTCGCAGCCGCCGTCATGGCACTGGCCGCGGCCTCCTTCGGGGCCATCACCGTCTTCGGCGAGTACGCGACGGGGATGATCCGCACCACGTTCGCCGCCGTTCCCGACCGGCGGGCGGTGATCACGGCCAAGGTGGTCCTGGTCGCGGCGGCCGCGCTCCTGCTCGGCGCCGTCGTCTCCGTGACCTCGTTCTTCACCGTCAACGCGATGCTGGCCTCCCGGCAGGTCGGGCTCTCGATCCAAGACCCCGGCTGCCTGCGGGCCGTCGCGGCCTACGCCCTGGTCGTCCCGGTGTGCGCCCTGATCGGCATGGCGTTCGGGGCCGTCCTGCGCCACGCCACGGCCTCGATCGTCGCGGTCGTGGGCATGCTCTTCATCCTGCCCCTGCTCTTGGGCGGCGACCGGTACCGGGCCCTGAAGGAGATCGGCAACCACCTGCCGCTCGCCGCCCAGGGACGACTGACCCTCAACCCGGACTCCCACACCAGCCTGGGCGCCCACCCGGGCACCGTCACCGGCTCCTGGATCGCACTCGGAGCCTGGGCCCTCGTCTCGGTGGCCGTCGCCGTGACCGCCGTCCGGCGCCGGGACGTCTGAGGCCGGGGCGCCGGAGCCGCCGGCTCGGCTCCGCCGGGGTGCTAGCGGGTGGCGAGGCGTTCCAGCAGGGTGGCGCTGTGGGCCAGTACCGCCCGCTCCTCATCGGTGAGTTCGGCCTCGATGGCCTGGGCGAGCCAGCCGGCCCTGCGGCCGCGCTCCGCTTCGAGGGCGGCCCGGCCCGCGTCCGACAGTTCGACCAGCGACTTGCGGCCGTCCGTGGGGTGCGCGCGGCGGGTGATCAGGTTCTGCTCCATGAGGAGGCCCACGGCGCGGGCCATCGACTGGGGGCGTACGCGCTGATCGGCGGCGAGGTCGCTGGTGGTCATGGCGCCGTCGCGGTCGAGCGTCTTGTCGGGCTCAGCGCCAGCGCTGTCGCAGCCGGGGCCACGACACGCTGGAACGGGGAGGAACCACCCATGTCCACACAGGCAGCCGGAACCACCGACATCGCCGGCACCACCATCGAGACCGTCACCGCCCGCCGGATCATCGACAGCCGGGGCAACCCCACGGTCGAGGTCGACGTCGTCCTGGCGGACGGATCCCTGGGGCGCGCCGCCGTCCCCTCGGGCGCCTCGACCGGCGCCCGGGAGGCCGTGGAACTGCGCGACGGGGACGCGACGCGCTGGCACGGCAAGGGCGTCGACCGGGCCGTGGCCCACGCCAACGGGGAGATCGCGACGTCCGTACGGGGCCGGAACGCGGCGGACCAGGCCGGTCTCGACGCCGCCCTGATCGCCCTCGACGGGACCGCCACGAAGTCCCGGCTCGGCGCCAACGCGATCCTCGGCGTCTCCCTCGCCGCCGCGAAGGCCGCCGCGGCGGCCCACCGCCTGCCCCTGTACCGCTACCTCGGCGGCGCCGAGGCCCACCTCCTGCCGCTGCCGATGATGAACATCGTCAACGGCGGGGCCCACGCCGACAATCCGCTGGACTTCCAGGAGTTCATGATCGCGCCCGTGGGCGCGGACACCTTCGCCGAAGCCGTCCGGATGGGCCGCGAGGTCTTCCACACCCTGCGCCGCGACCTCCTGGCCGCCGGCCACTCCACCGGCGTCGGCGACGAGGGCGGCTTCGCGCCCGCGCTGCGCACCGCCGAGGAGGCCCTCGACTTCGTGATGGCCGCCATCGAGCGCACCGGCTACCGTCCCGGCACCGACATCGGCCTGATCATGGACCCGGCGTCCTCCGAGTTCTGCCGCGACGGGGTCTACGACTACGCGGGCGAGGGAGTGCGGCGCACCCCGTCGGAGAACGTCGACTACCTGGTCAAGCTGATCGACGCCTACCCGATCCTCTCCGTCGAGGACCCGATGGCGGAGAACGACTGGGAGGGCTGGCGCGAGCTGACCGCCCGCGTCGGCGACCGCTGCCAGCTCACCGGCAACGACCTGTTCTGCACCAGCGAGACGCTGCTGCGCGAGGGCATCCGCACCGGCGCCGGCAACTCGATCCTGATCAAGGTCAACCAGATCGGCACCCTGACCGAGGCGCTGGCCGCCGTGGCCACGGCCCACCAGGCTGGCTGGACGGCCGTGATGTCGCACCGCTCGGGCGAGACGGAGGACACCACCATCGCGGACCTGGCGGTGGCGTCCGGCTGCGGTCAGATCAAGACCGGGTCGCTGTCCCGGTCCGACCGGACGGCCAAGTACAACCAGCTGATCCGGATCGAAGAGGAGCTGGGCTCCTCGGCCCGCTTCGCGGGCCGCTCCGCACTGCGCGGGGCCTGAACGGCGGGGCCCCGCACCCGTGGGTGCGGGGCCCTCTGGGCTCAGTGGGCGTGACCGTCCGCGTGCGAAGGGGCCGCGGGAGCGGGCTTCGCGGTGGGCGACGCTCCGGGGGCCGGGCTCGCCGGGGCGGTGGCGGCGGGAGCCTGGTCGTCGGCCGCGGGTTCTTCGGCGGTGCCGTGGCTGTGGCCGCCTCCGGAGGACGCGCTCTCCATGGAGGCGGCGACTTCCCGCAGGCCGAGGAAGGCGAGGGACGCGGTGACGAGGACCGCCAGGCCGACGACGCCGAAGATCCGGCGTGCCGGGGTGTCCGCGTCCTTGATCACGTAGGCGACGAAGGAGACGACCAGCCCGGCGGGGACCAGGACGGCTCCGCGGGCGGGGAAGTCGTCGAAGTGCTGCAAGCCGCCGCTGAGCATGCCGATGCCGAAGGACAGCAGCAGCGAGGCGCCCATCACCAGCAGCAGGCGGGGCAGCCCCGGGCGCTCCCTGGTGAGCACGAACTCGTTGAGGACGGTCGCGGCGAGGAAGACGAGGGCGCCGTACACGGCGATGCGGGTGTAGCGGTCGGGGTCGAGCGGGTGGTGGACGACGGCGCCGCTGATGAGGCCGGCGCCGACGAAGTAGCCGACGTAGCCGAGGTACCGGGCGGCCAGGGACCGCCGCCGGGCCATGCCGGCGTGGTGCTTGCGCCGGGCGGCGCGTCCCGTGGCGGGAGAGTCCGGCGAGGTGTCCGCGGTCCGGGCGCCGAAGAGCTGGGTCGAAGTCACGTGCGAGTTCCTTTGGTGCTGCGTGCATGGCTCATCACCCGGCCGACCGCGCGAGGGCGGCCCGGGGTCTGCGATGAGAGTCGGGTCAGGTCAGATCAGAGCGGGGCAAAGTGCCCGGTCCTATACCTGCTGCACCACGGAGCCGAGGACGCTTCGCAAGGGCGGGAGGCCGGACGCGGCGGTCCGCTCCCACCGGGCCGGCCGCATCGCGGCGACGGCGGGGGACTGATCGCCGAGGGGAACCATCGGCGGCTCGGGCAGCTCCGCACCCTGCTGGGGGTGGCCGGAGACGCACGCCTCGGCGGCGTGCGCGTGCCCGCCGCCGTCGCCGTGCCCGTGGGGCGCCCCGGCGCCGTGGGGGTCGGCGATGCCGACGGCGTCAGGGGTGTCGCCGGCACCGGCCCCGATGGCATCCAGGTGGGCGACGGGGACGGCCCCGCGGGCGACGTGCGCCGAGGCGGTGTCGGCTCCGGCGGCATGCGTGTAGAGCAGCGCGAACAACAGGGCCGCCGGCCACAGCAGTCGCAGCGCACCCGCCGGCCGGCGGACCCGCTTCGCGCTGGATGCAGCTCCGGCCGTGATCACGCCCCGACCCTATCCGGCGCCCGGAATCCGCTGTGCGGCAGCCCCGTTGACACCAGACGTACGACAGGGGAAGCCTCCCTCCGCACACGGACCGCTCCCAGACGCCAAGACTCCACGAAATCAGATGTATCCGGCATTTCGCCCGCCCGCTCTCGGGGCTCCCGTGGTTGCATCCTCATCGGAGGGGTGCACATCTCACCGGGACCTGGAGGAGGCTGGATGTCCGGCTCGGCTTTCCACCGCCCGAGGCGTGCGATGCGCAGGGATCTGGCCCAGCTCGTCTGCGCGGTCGCCGGGCTGGTCCTGGGGGTGCTGGTCCCCAGGCTCTCGCTGGGTCCGCAGGTGGACGCCGGACCCGTGGTGACGCTCCTGTTCACCCTCGGATTCGGTGTCATCAGCCTGGTGAGCATCATCTATTCGATGCTGTTCCTGGTCGTCCAGTTCTCCGCCACCACCTTCACCCCGCGCCTCGGACTCTTCCGGGACGACCCGATCGTGTGGCGTGCGTTCGCCTTCACCGTCGGCGTGTTCGTCTTCAGCATCACCTCGGGGCTGGCCGTCGGCGCCCGCAGGGCGACCGTCTCGACCCTCGTTCCCGGCACCGCCATGGTGCTCACCCTGATCGCGCTCGCGCTCATGCGGTCGTTGCAGACGGGAGCGTTCCAGTCGATCCAGCTCGGCCATTCCCTGAGCGCGATCGCCATGCGGGCGCACCGGCTGTTCGACGACCTGTACGGACGGCCGTACGACCCGGACTCGAGCCCGGACACCGACCCGGACCCGGCCCCACCGCCCGTGGCGGCCGGGGCCACGGCCGTCCTGTGGTCGGGACCGGCGGTGGTGGTCCAGCAGATCAACGTACGCGCCCTGGTCGGCGCGGCCAGGGAGCGCGACTGCTCCATCGCCTTCCTCGTCCCCCCGGGAGCGACCGTGTCGCGGGGCATGGCGCTGGCCGAGGTGACCGGCGGCGAGGTGCCCGAGGCGGTGCTGCGCGGCGCCCTGGAGACCGGGGTCGAGCGCACCTTCGGCCAGGACCCCGATCTGCCCTTCAGACTCCTCGCCGACATCGCGCTGCGCGCGCTCTCCCCCGCCGTGAACGACCCGGCCACGGCGGTGGAGAGCCTGGACCGCATCGAGGACCTGCTGACCCGTCTCGCCGGACGCGAGCTGAGCATCGGTCACTTCGCCGACGGGGCCGGCCGGTTGCGGGTGACGGTCCCCGTGCCCGACTGGGAGGGGTACCTGCGGACGGCCGTCGACGACCTCCTCTACGTCGCCGCCGGCTCCCCGATGGCCCTGCGCAGGATGCGCGACCTGCTGGGCAGGCTGGCGGAGCGGGCCCCGGAGAGCCGGCGCGGTGTCGTACGGGACCGGCTCCGGTGGGTCGACCGGGCCGGGCGCGAGAGGTACCCGCTCACCTGGCCGGACGGGACCTCACCCGGCGGTACGGGCCCCACCCCCCGTAGCGCGTGAACCGCCCATGCCGTCGTAGGCGTTGACCTGGGCGGTGGGGACGTGGCTCTCGTTGGCTTCGCTGCCCCGGCCGAAGTGGTTCAGCAGCAGGTTGAGGAGGACGGCGACGAGGCATCCCGCCGTGATGCCCGACCCCAGCACCAGGGCGACGGGCGCGGGGAGCCGCTCGTAGAAGTCGGCCGACGCGACGGGGAAGAGACCGAAGGCGAGGGCGACGGACACGATGATGCCGTTGTGCCCGGTGCCCAGGGAGGCCTTGGCCAGGGTCCGGATCCCGGCGACGGTGATCGAGCCGAAGAAGACGACCGCCGCCCCGCCGAGCACGGGCAGCGGCACGAGCGCGACGAGCGAGCCCAGGACCGGCACGAGGCCCATGAGGACCAGGATCGCTCCGCACAGGGTGACCGCGTACCGGCTGCGGATGCGGCTGATCGCGACCAGGCCGACGTTCTGTGCGTAGGCGGTGCTCACGAAGGCACCCAGGACGCCGCCGAGTGCGGTGCCCAGCCCCTGGGCGCGCAGGCTGCCCGTGATGACGCGGTCGTCGACCGGCCGGTCGACGACCGATCCCACCGCGATCAGGGAGGCGGTGGATTCCGTCATGGAGACGAGCATGATGACGAGCATGGTGGCGATGACCGGCACCTCGAACTGCGGGGCGCCGAAGGCGAACGGCTCCGGGAGCGCGAACAGCGGTGCCTGGGAGAGGGCTTGGAAATCCACCTTGCCCATCGGTACCGCGGCGGCCGTGCCGGCGATGAGGCCGAGCAGGATGGCGACCCGCTGCAGGAAGCGTCCGCTGAGGAGCCGGTGGAGGAGGAGCGTGAAGGCGAGGGTTCCGGCGGCGAGCGCGAGGTTGGACGGCGAGCCGTAGCCGGAGGACGCGGGGTCGCCGCCCCGGGCCCATTCCCCGGCCACCGGCAGCAGCGAGAGGCCGACCAGTGTGATGACGGAACCGCTGACGACGGGCGGGAAGTAGCGCAGGAGCCGGCAGAAGGCCGGGGCCAGGAGGAAGCAGACGGCCCCGGCGACGAGGGTGGCGCCGAACACCAGGGGCAGCGGGTCCTGCCCCTGTGACACGGAGGCGGCGAGGACCGGTGACACCACGGCGAAGGAGACGCCGTTGGTGACGGGCAGCCCGGCCCCGACGCCCCAGAACCGCAGCGTCTGGGCCACGGTGGCCAGGCCCGCGACCACGAGGCTCGCGGCCAGCAGCACGGTGAGCTGCGCCGCGGTCAGGCCCAGGGCGCCGCCGATGATCAGCGGGGGCGCCGCGAGGCCCGCGTACATGCTGGCCACGTGTTGCAGGGCGGCGGGGACCATCCGCCGCAGGGGCAGGACCTCGTCCGCGGGATGGACGGGGAGGGTCGAAGCGGAGCGTTCGGGCGTGAAGGGCATAGGGGAGCGCAAGGGGGAGAGTCCCTCCGAGAGACCTCCCGGCCGGCGGGCGGCGGGGACGGTCGGGGTGGAGCAAGCACGGCCGGAAGAGCCGGACAAGTGGACGGACTTGCCCGGAGGGATACGGAAATCGTGCCGGTATCCGGGGTACGGAGAACGGTCAGATTCCTCATTGCGGAATTTACTTTCCACTGTGGACGACTGCGACCCTACGAACCGACCCCCCGGCCGTCAACTCCTCCAGGGCGGCGAATCGATTCCTTCGATTCTTTGGATGTACGCACAATCCCCGTTGACCGGGGCCTTTCGGCGCGCGTAGACCGGCGCCCCGGGCACCCCGCGGATTCCGCAGGCCTTGGCTGGGGCTCGCCGTCGCCCTACGGTGTGCGGCTATGCCATCCCAAGACGATCTCCACAGACCTTCCGAGGGCGAAATATCCCCCTATCCCCCACTGGACCCCCGCCGCGCTGCCGGCGTGCGCGAGCGGCTCGGACTCACGCACGGCCAGGTCGCCTGGGCCGTATCGGCCTTCCAGGGACACCCGCTCCACCCCGGCACGCTCCTGGCCTGGGAGCAGGGGGCACAGGTGCCGACGGGTCATCAGATCAAGGCACTGGCCGCCGCGTTGTGGTGTGCGCCGGGCGACCTGCTCGGCGAACCGGCCACGCTCCTGCAGTGCCGGACGCTCCTCGGGCTGACGGTGGAGCAGGCGGCCACGGGGGTCGGTATGACCCGCGACCGCTACGCCGAAGCGGAACGGCGCAACCGCTGGCGCGGGTCGGGACGGCAGACCCAGGCGCTCTTCGAGGTGCTCCGGCCGCCGCCCGCCTGCTTCGTCGGGGCGTGCGGCAGGACGGGGCAGTTGCGCGTGCTGCTGCGGGAGGCGGTCACCGGGTGGTGGCCGAACTACGTGCGCCCCGTCGCGAAGATCGTGCCCGTGGAGCCGGCGGAGATCCAACGCGCCCTGGAGCAGCTCCACCTGGAGTACCAGCGGATCGACAACCACGGCCGGACCGGCAGCGCCGCCGAAGCCGTCGAGCGCGAGGCCCTGGCCTTCCTCGACCGGATCGACGGGCAGCTGTGGCAGCGGCTGCGCCCGCAGGGAGCCTGACCCCGCCCGCCTCCCGCATCCCGGGTCTTGACACGACCCCCGCCGCGTGAGGCACTAGAGCCACCCAGCCATACGGAAACTGCTTTCCGCATCGTGGACGATCCGTTCATGCAGTCTTCGGCAGGGCCGTCGGGGCTCGCTCACCCCACGGCACCCCGGGTTCGGGCAACTCCCCCGTTCCCCGTCACTCAGGGCACCTCCATGCCCCCCGGGCCCTCCTGTCGCCCGCTCGACTGCGTCATCGAACCAGTCCACACGGCCCCCGAGGCATCGGTCGCGCCCCAGCGCGCCCCTCCTCCGGCACCGCCGTGCCACAGCAGTCCTGGAGGTACCTTCCATGTCGCCCACCGCCACGCCCGGCTCCACCCCTCCCCCCGCGCCGGACCCGGCCGCGGCCCCCGCCGCGAAGCATCCCGTCGACCAGACCCTGCCGTTCGGAAAGCTCCTCGGCGCCGGCCTCCAGCACGTGGCGGCCATGTACGCCGGTGTCGTCGCCCCGCCCCTGGTCGTCGGCATCGGTGTGGGACTGAGCCAGGGCGAGATCGCGTTCCTGATGAGCGCGAGCCTCTTCGCCGCGGGCATCGCCACCCTGCTGCAGACGCTCGGCTTCTGGAACATCGGCGCGCGCCTCCCCTTCGTCAACGGCGTCTCCTTCGCCGGAGTGGCCCCGATGCTGGCCATCGCCAAGGCCGAGGGCCCCGAAGACGCACTGCCCGTGATCTACGGCGCCGTGATCGTGGCCGGATTGTTCGGCTTCCTGCTCGCCCCCTGGTTCTGCAAGCTCATCCGGTTCTTCCCGCCCGTCGTCACCGGCACCGTCATCACCCTGATCGGCCTGTCCCTGCTGCCCGTCGCCTTCAACTGGGCCCAGGGCGGCAACCCGCGGGCCGCGGACTACGGGGACGTCAAGTACATCGGCCTCGCCGCGGTGACCCTGCTGATCACCGTGGTGCTCCGCAGGGTGCTGCGCGGGTTCCTCAAGCAGATATCCATCCTGCTCGGGCTCCTCGCCGGCACCCTGATCGCCCTGCCCCTGGGGCTCGCGGACTTCAGCGCCGTCGCCGACGCCGACGTGGTCGGCTTCCCCACGCCCTTCCACTTCGGCGCTCCGCAGTTCGCCGCCGCCGCGATCATCTCCATGATGATCGTGATGGTCGTCTCGATGACCGAGAGCACGGCCGACGTCATCGCCCTCGGCCAGATCGTCGACAAGCCCGCGGACGAGAAGACCCTCGCCGCGGCGCTGCGCGCGGACGGCCTGGGCACCGCGCTGAGCCCCGTCTTCAACGGCTTCGCCGCCAGCGCCTTCGCCCAGAACGTCGGTCTGGTCGCCATCACCAAGGTCCGCAGCCGCTACGTCGTCGCGGCGAGCGGCGGCATCCTCATCCTGCTGGGCCTGTGCCCGTTCCTCGCTTCGGTCGTCTCCCTGGTGCCGCAGCCCGTCCTCGGCGGCGTCGGTCTCGCCCTGTTCGGCACGGTGGCCGCCAGCGGCATCCAGACCCTCGCCCAGGCAGGCCTCGAACGCGGTGACAACGTCCTCATCGTCGCCATCAGCCTCGGCATCGGCGTGATCCCCATGGCCAGCGAGGGCTTCTACCACGGCTTCCCCGAGAGCATGCGCATCATCCTCGACTCGGGCATCAGCACCGGCTGCGTCGCCGCGGTGCTGCTCAACCTCGCCTTCAACCACATCGGCCGCACCGATCAGGACGACACCGCGGAAAGGGAGCCCGCCTCCGCCGTGCCCGTGCACTGACGCCCGGGCAGCCTGACCACCGACGATCCGGCCGGCGTCTCCTCGCGAGATGCCGGTCGGATCGTCGCGTTGGTCTCAGGAGCCGGGGACCATCGTGGCGCACCGGGCGTCGGCGAGCGGGCAGTGGGTGCGGAAGCGGCAGCCGGAGGGCGGGGCCAGCGGGGACGGCGGGTCGGCGGGCAGCAGACCGGTGTCGCCGAGGGAACGGCCCGGCTCGGGCACGGCCGCGCGCAGCGCGGCGGTGTAGGGGTGTAGGGGTGGGCGGGATGTTCGGTGACGGTCGCGGTGGGGCCGGTCTCGACGATCCGGCCGCCGTACATGACCGCGATGCGCTCGGCCCGGCCGTAGAGCAGTCCGATGTCGTGGGTGATGAGCGCGGCACACCGATGCAGGAGAACGCCCCCGTGGCGGAACCGGGCATGCGCGACCGCAAGAAGGCCCGCACCCGCGAGACCATCCGCACGGCGGCGCTCGACCTCTTCGAGCAGCAGGGCTTCGAGCGCACCACGGTCGACCAGGTCTGCCGCCGGGCCGACGTCGCCCACCCCGGGCCTGCGCGAGGTCGGCGCCAACTTCAACCGGGACGTGATCACCGGCCTGTTGCGCGAGCGGTACGGCTTCGACGGAGTCGTCTGCACCGACTTCAACGCCATCACCGGCACCGAGACCCCCGGGATCACCACCCTCCCGCCGCGGAACTGGGGCGTGGAGGAACTGTCCGTGGCCGAGCAGGTCGTACCGGCCGTCGCCGCCCGGTACGGCACGGTCGTGGACCGGCCCGAGGACGCCGACGCCGCCGTGGTCCGGATCGCCGTTCTCACGCCGCTGGTCGGCCGATCCGTTTTCCTCCTGGGGGAGTTCGGGGCCGCCGACGAGCTGGTGCTCGACGCGGCCCTCGGTCGGGCGCCGGCGACGGGAAGCCTCCCGTTCGACCTGCCCTCCTCCGTGGCCGCCGTGGCGGACTCCCGGGAGGACGTCCCCTTCGACACCGGGGACCCGCTGTTCCGCTGCGGCCACCCGGCGGCCGGCTGAGCCGGGCCCCGGCCCGTACGCGGACGGCCCCCGCCCGGCCGGCACACGGGCGTCCCGTGTGCCGGCCGGTCCGTGGGGATCAGGCGTGCGGCGGGACCTCCGCGCGCACCCGGTGGGCGGCCTCGACGAGGTGTTCCAGCGAGGCCCTCGTCTCGGGCCAGCCGCGGGTCTTCAGACCGCAGTCGGGGTTGACCCAGAGGCGTTCGGCGGGGATCGCCCCAAGTCCCTTGCGCAGCAGGGCCGCCGCTTCACCGGCCGAGGGGACGCGGGGGGAGTGGATGTCCCAGACGCCGGGGCCGACCTCGCGCGGGTAGCCCGCGCCGGCGAGCTCGTCGGCGACCTGCATGTGGGAGCGGGCCGCCTCCAGGCTGATGACGTCGGCGTCGAGGTGCTCGATGGCCTCGACGATGTCCCCGAACTCCGCGTAGCACATGTGGGTGTGGATCTGGGTGTCCGGCCGGACGCCGCTGGTGGTGAGGCGGAAGGATTCCGTGGCCCACGCCAGGTATGCGGCGTGGTCGGCGGCGCGCAGCGGCAGGGTTTCCCGCAGGGCGGGCTCGTCGACCTGGATGACCGAAGTACCGGCCGCCTCAAGGTCGTCGACCTCGTCGCGCAGGGCGAGTCCGACCTGGCGCGCGGTCTCGCCGAGGGGCTGGTCGTCGCGTACGAAGGACCAGGCGAGCATGGTGACCGGGCCGGTGAGCATGCCCTTGACCGGCTTGGCCGTCTGCGCCTGCGCGTACGTGGTCCAGCGGACGGTCATCGGGTCGGGACGGGAGACGTCCCCGGCGAGCACGGGCGGGCGGACGTAACGGGTGCCGTAGGACTGGACCCAGCCGTGCTGGGTGGCGAGGTAGCCCGTGAGCTGCTCGGCGAAGTACTGCACCATGTCGCTCCGTTCGGGCTCCCCGTGCACGAGCACGTCGAGGCCCGTCTTCTCCTGGAAGGAGAGGACCTCCCGGATCTCTGCGCGGATGCGGTCCTCGTAGGCCGCCGTGTCGATGCGTCCGGCGCGCAGGTCGGCGCGGGCCGTGCGCAGGTCCGTGGTCTGCGGGAAGGAGCCGATGGTGGTGGTGGGGAGCAGCGGCAGGCCGAGGTGGGCGCGCTGGGCGGCGGCCCGTTCGGCGTAGGACTGGGCGCGGTGGCCGTCGGCCTCGGTGATCGCCGCGGTGCGGGCGCGGACGGCCGGGTCGTGGGTGATGCGGGAGGCGGTGCGGGAGGCCAGGCCGGCCCGGTTCGCGGCGAGTTCGGCCGCGATCGCGTCGGTGCCCCGGGCCAGTCCGCGGGCCAGTGTGCTGATCTCGGTGGTCTTCTGGCGGGCGAAGGCGAGCCAGCGCCGGATCTGCGGGTCGGTGTCCCGCTCGGCGTCGGCGTCGATCGGGACGTGCAACAGGGAGCAGGACGCGGCCACGTCGACCCGGTCGGCGAGGCCGAGGAGGGTGCCGAGGGTAGTCAGCGACTTCTGGTAGTCGTTGATCCAGATGTTGCGGCCGTTGACCACGCCGGCGACCAGGCGCTTGCCGGGGAGGCCGCCGACGGCGGCGAGGTCGTCGAGGTTGGCTGCGGCCCGGTCGGTGAAGTCGAGGGCGAGCCCCTCCACGGGTGCCTTCGCCAGGACGGGCAGGGCGTCACCGAGCCGGTCGAAGTAGGAGGCGACGAGCAGCTTGGGGCGCTCGGTGAGGCCGCCGAGCTCGCGGTAGGCGCGGGCCGCCGCGTTCAGTTCGGCCGGGGTGCGGTCCTGGACCAGGGCCGGTTCGTCGAGCTGGACCCATGCGGCGCCCGCCGCGCGCAGGTCCGCGAGGACCTGGGCGTAGACGGGCAGCAGCCGGTCGAGCAGGGCGAGCGGCTCGAAGCCGGGGGCCACGCCGGGTGCGGGCTTGGCGAGGAGGAGGTAGGTCACCGGTCCGACCAGGACCGGGCGGGCGGTGTGACCGAGGGCCAGGGCCTCCTTCAACTCCGCGACCTGTCGGGCGGATTCGGCGGTGAAGACGGTGTCGGGTCCGAGTTCGGGGACCAGGTAGTGGTAGTTCGTGTCGAACCACTTGGTCATCTCGAGCGGGGCCACGTCCTGGGTGCCGCGCGCCATCGCGAAGTAGCCGTCCAGGGCGTCCTCCGCGACGGCGGCCCGGTGGCGGTCGGGGATCGCGCCGACCATGACCGTGGTGTCCAGGACGTGGTCGTAGTACGAGAAGTCGCCGGTCGGAACCTCGGTGATGCCGGCCCCGGCGAGCTGGGCCCAGTTGGTCCGGCGCAGGTCGCGGGCGGTCTCCCGGAGGGCTTCGGCGCTGACGCGGCCCTTCCAGTAGCCCTCGACCGCCTTCTTCAGTTCGCGGTTCTGTCCCTGGCGGGGGTAGCCGTACACGGTGGCCCGTACGGGCGCGGCTGCGGACTCGGTGGTCACGGAACTCTCCTTCGCGAGCGTGTCTCCATGAACCCGGTGACGGGTCGCGGAGGCGAAGGGTGCCGGAACGGGCGGACCGCCGGGGTCGCGTACGGCTGGGGTACGCGACGGGAGGGTCCGCCTGAGGTGCACGCCGACCCGCCCACGAGGTCACCGGGAAACCGTGCGCGGTCGATCGCTCACGGGCAACGGGCAGGTCTTCGGACTCGCGGGCTCGCCTGCCGGTCTCCCGGCGGGCACCTAATGGCCGTCGCTTCCCAGGACCGGTTCAGGTCCCAGTGCGTATGACGGCGGTCGTTCCCGCTCACCGCTGCGGGGCAGTCCCGGATTCCCACCGGGTTCCCTCTTACGACGCGTCCCGCCTGGCGGACGGGGGCGAACCAGCTGCGAGGCCCACAGTAGGGCGGGCGGCCGGGGAACGGGCGCGCCTTCCCACATGTCGGATGGTGAAATGGGACACGGGAGGGGACCTCCCCGCCGTGACCGGCTACTTGTCCCGCTCGTGGTACGTCTTGCGGGTGTGTTCCGTGTGCGCGCGCATGATCGCCGTCGCGGCCTGCCCGTCACGGTTCGCGATCGCCGCGATCAGCTCGCGGTGCTCCACCCAGGACTGGTGGCCCCGCTGGCGGGCGACGGGGGTGTAGTACCAGCGGACGCGCCGGTCCACCTGCGCGGCCAGCTCGGCGAGGACGGCGTTGCCCGCGAGCTCCATGATCTTCGCGTGGAGCCGGGCGTTCGCCCTGACCGCGGTGTCCACGTCGTCCGCGGCGACGGCCCGCTCCCCCTGCGCGCACAGCTCTTCGAGCGCGGCGACGGCCTCGGCGCCGGCGTGGGCGGCGGCCAGCCGGGCGGCTTCGGCCTCCAGGAGCGTGCGGACCGTGAGGAGCTGGTCCGCCTCCTCCTCGGTCGGCTCGTGCACGAACGCCCCCTGGGCGGGCCGCAGATCGACCCATCCCTCGGTGCTCAGACGCTGCAGCGCCTCCCGTACCGGCTGCCGGGACACCCCGAGGTGTCCGGCGAGTTCGCTCTCGACGAGGTGCTGCCCGGGCTGGAGGGCGCGGGTGGTGATGAGCTCCAGCAGGGCCCCGTAGACGCGGTCACGCAGCGGGCCGGGCCGTTCGAGTTTGGGCACCGCCCCCTGCGGCAGTCCTGTCGACAACATCGCGGTCCCCTCCTGGGCAGCGCCGTCGGCTGCGTAGCGAAACCCCATGATGGATTGTCTTTCGCCTACAGTCTACGGCGCACCGCGCCGACCACCCGGACGGCCAACTCCCCCTCCCCCGGCCTGCGTCAGCCCTTGCCGACCAGGATTCCATCCTGTAGACAATATTTCGTCGACAACGTTCGGCAGTTCCTCGGTACCCTCGACCGAACGGAGTGCCACATGGTGAAAGTCGCAGTTCTGGGCGCCGGTGCGATCGGCGCCTACGTCGGTGCCGCGCTGCACCGGGCGGGCGCCGATGTGCACCTCGTCGCCCGCGGACCCCATCTGGCGGCCATGAGGGAGCACGGGGTCCGGGTGCTCAGCCCCCGCGGAGACTTCACCGCCCGTGCCCACGCCACCGACGACCCGGCCGGGATCGGTCCGGTCGACTACGTCTTCCTCGGCCTCAAGGCCAACTCGTACGCGGCGTGCGGGCCGCTCATCGAGCCGCTGCTGCACGAGGGCACCGCCGTGATCGCCGCCCAGAACGGCATCCCCTGGTGGTACTTCCACCGGCACGGCGGACCGCACGAGGGCCACCGCATCGAGAGCGTGGATCCCGGCGGCGCGGTCAGCGCCGTCCTCGCGCCCGAACGGGCCATCGGCTGCGTGGTCTACGCGGCGACGGAGCTGGCGGGTCCGGGGGTCGTGCGCCACCTCGAAGGCACCCGCTTCTCCATCGGCGAGCCCGACCGGTCCCTCTCCGAGCGCTGCCTCGCGTTCAGCGAGGCCATGCAGGAGGGCGGCCTCAAGTGCCCGGTCGAACAGGACCTGCGCAACGACATCTGGGTCAAGCTGCTCGGCAACATCTCCTTCAACCCGATCAGTGCGCTGTCCCGGGCCACGATGCGGGAGATGTGCCTGCACGGCGGCACGCGCAAGGTCATCGAGGTCATGATGACGGAGACCCTCGCGGTCGCCGAGGCCCTCGGCTGCAAGGTCGGGGTCTCCATCGAACGCCGGCTGGCCGGCGCGGAACGCGTCGGCGACCACCGGACCTCCACGCTCCAGGACCTGGAGCGCGGCAAGCCGCTCGAACTCGACGTGCTGCTGGCGGCCGTGGTGGAGCTGGCGGAGATCACCGGGGTTCCCGTGCAGACGCTCCGGACCGTCCACGCCATCTCGGACCTGCTCGCGCTGCGGACGGCGTGATCGCCGTGGGACGGGTCACGGAACGACGCAAGGTGCTCCGCATCCGGGAGGGCGCGGTCTCCACCCGGCCCGACACCCTCGTCGCCGAGGAGCCCATGGAGATCCGGCTCAACGGCAGGCCCCTGGCCATCACGATGCGCACTCCGGGCGACGACTTCGCCCTGGCGGCGGGATTCCTCGTCAGCGAAGGGGTGCTGGGCAGCGCCGAGGAGCTGCGGAACATCCTGTACTGCGCGGGAGCCACGGCCGGCGGAGCCAACACGTACAACATCGTCGACGTGCGGACGGCTCCCGGCCTGGTGCTGCCCGAGATCACGCTCGAACGCAACGTGTACACGACCTCGTCCTGCGGCCTGTGCGGCAAGGCGAGCCTGGACGCCGTCCGCACGACGGCCCGCTGGCCGATCCACGACACTCCCCCGGTCCGGCTGGATCCCGCACTGCTCGCCCGTCTCCCCGACCGGCTACGGGCGGCCCAGCGGGTCTTCGACCGGACCGGGGGGCTCCACGCGGCCGCGCTGTTCACCGAGGACGGCGAGCTCGTCGACGTCCGCGAGGACGTGGGCCGGCACAACGCGGTCGACAAACTGGTCGGCCGCGCCCTGCGCGGCGGCATGCTGCCGCTGTCGCGGACCGTGCTGCTGGTCTCGGGGCGGGCCTCCTTCGAACTGGCGCAGAAGGCGGTGATGGCGGGCATTCCGGTGCTCGCGGCGGTGTCGGCCCCGTCCTCCCTCGCGGTCGACCTGGCCGCGGAGACGGGCCTGACCCTCGTCGGATTCCTTCGCGGCGCCTCCATGAACGTGTACGCGGGCGAGCACCGCATCGCCCTGCGGGCCGCGGCCTCCCGGGGCTGACCCGCTCCCCGCTGCACGGCGGCGGGGTCTCTACCGGCGGGGAGCGCCCCCTGCGCCGGAGAGGCCCCGCCTCAGCCATGTTCCAAGGACATTGAATCGAGGAGAGACATGACGGAGCTCGATCCCGAAGTCGTGCTGGGCATGGCCGCCCAGGCACCCGACGGCATGGTGATCGTCGACCGCGAAGGACTGATCCGCTACTGGAACCGGGGCGCCGAGCGCATCTTCGGGTACTCCGCCGCGGAGGTCGCCGGGCGCAGCCTGGACCTGATCATCCCCGAGAAGCACCGCAAGCGTCACGGGGACGGTTTCGTGAGCGCGATGGAGAAGGGGGCGAGCCGGTACGGGGAGGCCGATCTGCTGGCGGTGCCCGCCGTGGGGGCGGACGGCCGCAGGCTGTCCATCGAGTTCAGCGTGGTGCTGCTGGCCGGTCCCGACGGCGCGGCCGGCCACTGCGGCGCGGTCATCCGGGACGTCACCGCGCGACGGGCCCGGGAGAAGGCGCGGCCGGCCTGACACCACCGCACACGCCCAGGTGCCCTGCACGCGAGGACCGCGTGCAGGGCACCTGGGTTTCCGGTTCGGGTGGGTCAGGCGACGACCCGGCCCTCGTGGAGCCTGCGGATGGCGTCCGCGTCGTAGCCGAGGCCGGCGAGCACCTCGTCGGTGTGCTCGCCGAGCAGCGGCGCGCCCTCGATCTCGGGCGTGAAGCCGGAGAACTTGATCGGGCTGCCCACCGTCAGGTAGGTGCCGCGTTCCTTCTGCTCGACCTCGACGATCGTGCCGCTCTTGCGCATGTCGGGGTCGGCGGCGAGCTCCTTCATGCTGAGCACGGGGGCGCAGGGCACCTCGAAGGTGCGCAGGATGTCGACCGCCTCGTACTTGGTCTTGTCCGCCAGCCACTTCTCGATCTCGCCGAAGATGTCCATGATGTGCGGCTGGCGGGCCGAGGCGGTGGTGTACTGCGGGTCCGCGGTCCATTCCGGCCTGCCTATGGCCTCGCAGGTGCGGGCCCAGTTCTGCTCCTGGATCGTGAAGTAGATGTAGGCGTTGGGGTCGTTCTCCCAGCCCTTGCACTTCAGGATCCAGCCCGGCTGGCCGCCGCCGCCGGCGTTGCCGCCGCGGGGCACCGCGTCACCGAACTCGCCGTTCGGGTACTGCGGGTACTCCTCCAGGTAGCCGGTCTTCTCCAGGCGCTGCTGGTCGCGGAGCTTGACCCGGGTCAGGTTGAGCACGGCGTCCTGCATGGACACCGACACCTTCTGGCCGAGGCCCGTCGCGTTGCGCTGGATGATCGCGGTCAGCAGGCCGATCAGCAGGTGCATGCCGCTGTTGCTGTCGCCGAGGGCCGAACCGCTGATGGTGGGCGGGCCGTCCCAGAAGCCGGTGGTGGACGCGGCGCCGCCGGCGGCCTGGGCCACGTTCTCGTAGACCTTGAGGTCGTTCCACTTCGAGTCGTCGTTGAAGCCCTTGACGGAACCGAAGATGAGCCGCGGGTTGAGCGCGTGGATCCGGTCCCAGCCGAGGCCCATGCGGTCCATCGCGCCCGGGGCGAAGTTCTCGACGAGGACGTCCGCTTCGCGGATCATCCGCTCCATGACCTCTTTGCCTTCGGGTGACTTGGTGTTGATGGCCAGCGAACGCTTGTTGCTGTTCAGCATGGTGAAGTAGAGGGCGTCGAGGTCGGGGATGTCCCGGAGCTGACGGCGGGTCACGTCGCCGCCGTCGATGCGCTCGACCTTGACGACGTCGGCGCCGAACCAGGCGAGCATCTGGGTGCACGCGGGGCCGGCCTGGACCCCGGTGAAGTCGATCACTTTGATTCCGGCGAGCGGCTTGCGGCTCGGGTCACTCATGGTGGATTCCTTCTCGTGAGGGGGCGGAAGCTACTTCTTCGACGGCTGCTTCTTGGGCGGCACGATGTTGCCGACGGTGATGCCCTTGGGGTTCAGGTGGGCGATGTGGCCGCTTTCGGTGCCGGCCGACGGGTCGATGGCGCAGTCGATGAGCGCGGGCCCGCCGGAGGCCAGTGCCTCGGTGAGGGCGGCGGTGACCTCGGCGGGGGTGGTCGCGCGGTAGCCCTTGCCGCCGAAGGCCTCGATCATCAGGTCGTGACGGGCCGAGAGCATCAGCGTCGTCGGGGAGGGGGCCTCGTCGAGCGGGTTGGCGTCGTCGCCCCGGTAGACCCCGCCGTTGTTCATGACCACGGTCACGACGGGCAGCCCGTAGCGGCAGATCGTCTCCAGCTCCATGCCGCTGAAGCCGAAGGCGCTGTCGCCCTCCACGGCCACGACCGGTGCACCGCTCTCGACCGCGGCGGCGATCGCGTACCCCATGCCGATGCCCATGACGCCCCAGGTGCCGCTGTCGAGGCGGTGGCGCGGTACGTGCATGTCGATCACGTTGCGCGCGATGTCCAGGGTGTTGGCGCCCTCGTTGACGATGTACGTCTCCGGGCGCTCGCGCACGACGTCGCGCACGGCCCTGAGGGCGCCCATGAACTGCATCGGGTGCGGGTCGGCCGCCAGCCGCTCCGCCATCTTGGCGACGTTCTGCGCCGAGCGGGCCGCCAGTTCCTCCCGCCAGGCGGCGGGGGCGCTGATCTGGCCGGGCTTGGTCCGCTCCGCGATCGCTTCGAGCACGGACTCGACGTCTCCGACGAGCGGTGCCGCGATGGGCTGGTTGCTGTCCAGTTCCCGGGGCTCGATGTCCACCTGAACGAACTTCGCGTCGGGGTTCCACTGCGGTGCTTCGCCGTGGTTCAGCAGCCAGTTCAGGCGGGCGCCGACGAGTACGACGACGTCGGCCTTCTTCAGGGCCAGGGAGCGGGCGGTGGCCGCCGACTGCGGGTGGTCGTCGGGCAGCAGGCCCTTGGCCATCGACATCGGTACGTACGGAATGCCCGTGGACTCCACGAACTCGCGGATCCTGGTGTCCGCCTGGGCGTACGCGGCGCCCTTGCCCAGTACGATCAACGGCCGCCGGGCCCCCGCCAGGAGCTCGATCGCCCGGTCCACCGCCTCCGGTGCGGGCAGCTGGCGCGGTGCGGGATCGACGAGCCGGCTCAGGGTCGCCGCGCCGGCCCCGGCGTCCATGATGGAGCCGAGCACCGCGGCCGGGATGTCGAGGTACACGCCGCCGGGGCGCCCGGAGATCGCGGTGCGCAGTGCCCGGGCGATGCCGCGGCCGATGTCCTCGACCCGGCTCACCCGGTAGGCGGCCTTGACGAACGGCTGCGCCGCGGCGAGTTGGTCCATCTCCTCGTAGTCGCCCTGCTTGAGGTCGACGAGGTGGCGCTCGCTGGAGCCGGAGATCTGGACCATCGGGAAGCAGTTGGTGGTGGCGTTCGCCAGCGCGACGAGCCCGTTGAGGAAGCCCGGTGCGGAGACCGTCAGGGCCACGCCGGGCTTCTTGGTGAGGTAGCCGGCCGCCGCCGCCGCGTGTCCCGCGTTGCTCTCGTGGCGGAAGCCGATGTAGCGGATGCCCTGCGCCTGGGCGAGGCGGGCCAGGTCGGTGATCGGGATGCCGACCACCCCGTAGATGGTGTCCACGTCGTTCAACTTGAGCGCGTCGACGACCAGGTGGTAGCCGTCGGTGAGCTCGGTCGGGACGTCGGCGGTCGCCGCTGTCTCCGGAGTCGAGGGGGCGGTCATGATCCGAGGTCCTCCTTGGACGGGTCCTGCGGTGCGGCTGCTCGTTCCACCTTCCCGACCTGGGCTCCGCGCGTCCAAGACGCATCGGCGACCACCTGATAACCGGCGTCTATCGACGGCTGCCGCGAGGCCCCGGACCCGGCTTCCAACTCCCTTGATAGGCAGCCGTTATCGCGCGTTCGCCGTTGCGTATTGGACGTGCACCTCCCCCGGCCGCAGGCTCGCTGGGGACTGCTTCATCAGACGTGGCGTGGGAGGTGGGGTCATGGCCGTTCCGGCGAAGACATCCGTGTGCGACGGGAGCGAGCACCAGGGCGAGTACCGGCCGCCCGCGATCACGGGGCTGGCCGATCTGCTCGACCCGCACGTGCGGACGCGTCCGCACGCCCGGGCGCTCGTCGTCACCGGGGACCGGGTGGACCTGTCCTACGGGGCCCTCGCGGCCCTGGCCGGCGAGGTGGCGGCCCGGCTCGGCGCCGCCGGTCTGCGACGGGGCGACGCGGTGGGCCTGCTCTGTGCCAACAACGCCGAGTTCGTGGTCGCCCTGCTGGGCGCCGCGCGGGCCGGGCTGGTGGTCGCTCCGCTCGACCCGGCGCTGCCCGGATCCCAGCTGACCGCCCGGCTCGAAGCGCTCGGCGCCCGGGCGCTCCTGCTCGGCCCGGCCGCGATCGGAGCCCGGGCGGCCGCGGGGACCGGCGTGCCGGCGTGGCCGCTGCGGGTGAGTGCCTCCCGGGCCGGGACCGCGACGGTCTCCCTGGACACCGGGACCCCGCCGCTGCGCCCCGCGGGCGGCGCGGCGCGCGGGCTCTCGGAGCAGGACGCGCTGGTGCTGTTCACCGCGGGCACCACCGCGGGCGCCAAGATGGTCCCGCTGACGCACGCCAACGTGGCCGCCTCCGTACGGGGCATCTGCGCCACCTACGAGCTGGGGCCCGGGGACGGGACGGTCGCGGTGATGCCGCTCTTCCACGGCCACGGGCTGTTCGCCTC
The DNA here is from genome assembly GCF_057834385.1 of Streptomyces sp. GL_141. NCBI lineage: Bacteria > Bacillati > Actinomycetota > Actinomycetes > Kitasatosporales > Streptomycetaceae > Streptomyces > Streptomyces sp. GL_141. Next base: position 7,473,067 of record NZ_CM174402.1, on the reverse strand, counting down.
GCTCCTGGCGTCCCTGGCCGGCGGCGGTCGCGTGCTGCTGCCCGCCCGGGGACGGTTCTCGGCGCGCACCTTCTGGGACGACGTCCGGGCGGTGGACGCCACCTGGTTCACGGCGGTCCCGACCATCCACGAGGTCCTCCTGAACCGGGCCGAGACCGATTTCCCGGGGGCGCGGGCGCCGCGGCTGAAGTTCATCCGCAGTTGCAGCGCCCCCCTGAACACGGCCACGCAGCGGGCGCTGGAGCGCACCTTCGGGGCGCCCCTGCTGTCCGCGTACGGCATGACCGAGTCCACGCACCAGGCCGCCAGCGAACCGTTGCCGGCGCGCGGACCCCTGAAGCACGGGTCGGTCGGCCGGTCCTCCGGAGTGGAGCTGCGGATCGTCGACGCACACGGGCGTACGTGTCCGGCCGGCGCCCAGGGGGAGGTGTGGGTGCACGGTCCGACGGTCACCCGGGGCTACCTCGACGACCCCGCGGAGACGGCCCGGAGTTTCGTGGAGGGGTGGCTGCGCACCGGTGACCTGGGTTCGCTGGACAAGGACGGGTACCTGTCCCTGACCGGGCGCATCAAGAACCTCATCAACCGCGGTGGCGAGAAGATCTCGCCCGAGCACGTCGAGGACATCATCGCCGGATGCCCGGGAGTCGGCGAGGTGGCCGTGTTCGCCGTCCCCGACCCGGTCTACGGGCAGCGGGTCGGGGCCGCCGTGGTCGTGCGCGAGGGGGAGGACGTGGGGACCGAGCAGATCCTGCGGTACTCCCGGGACCGGCTCGCGCCCTTCGAGGTGCCCGACCGGCTGGACCTCGTACGCGAGCTGCCGCACACCGCCAAGGGTGCGCTCGACCGGCAGGCGGTGGAGGCCCGGTACGCGCGGTGACGCGGCCGGCCGGCCTTCCGGTTCGAGGCGCCCGGCTCACCGCCCGCGTCACCACTCGGTTCACCTCACGCGGGGCCCGTCCGGCCGGGCCCGGTCGAAGAACTCGTCGAGCGCCAGCCCCTTCGCCGCGTCGACGAAGGCTCGCGCGGCGACCGAGCCGGGGGTCGCCGCGTGGATGGCCACCGAGATCTGCGTACCGGCCTCCGGGTCGACCAGGGGCAGCGCCCGCGTCCGGCCGATCACGGGCATCGCGCTCAGCCAGGCATGGGGCACGATGCTCGCCCAGCCGCCTCCCCCCACGTGTGCGTGGAGGGAGGCGATCGAGTCCGTTTCCACCTGGGGGCTCACCACGAGCCCCTTCTCCGCGAAGACGCGGTCGATGATCTGCCGGATCCGCATGTCGGGGGTCAGCAGGGCGAGCGGCAACTGCGCGGCCTCCGCCCAGGTCATGGTGGAGGCGCTCTGCGGCGTGAGCTGGTCGGCGGAGATCAGCAGCATGTACCGCTCCTGGTACAGGGGGACGACCTGCAGGCCGTCCTGGTCGCCGGGATCGAAGTGGGCGATCGCCACGTCCAGCTCGAACTCCCTCAGCTGGCGGTGCAGTTCCTTCGTCGACAGGCGGGAGCGGACCTGCACCTTGGCCAGCGGGTGCGCCGCGCAGAACGCGGCCACGGGGAGCGCCAGGGTCGTCGAGGCCGTGGGGTCCGTGCCCAGCCGGAGCGTCCCGGTGATCCCCGACTGGACGGCGGCCACCTCGGCCTTGAAGGCGTCCTGCTCGGCGAGGATGCGCTTGGCCCACACGACGAGCCGCTCGCCCTCCGGGGTCAGGCCCTGGTAGTTGTGACCCCGGTTGATGAGCGTCACGTTCAGCTCCCGTTCCAGCTTGGCGATCGCCGCCGAGAGCGCGGGCTGCGATACGTAGCAGGACTCCGCCGCCCGCGCGAAGTGCCGCTCCCTGGCCACCGCCACGAAGTACTCGAGCTGGCGGAAGAGCATGAGCGACTCCTAGCTGGGTGCCACGGGGCGGCCAAGGGTATCGGCGGGTGCCGGTCAGCGCATCAGTCCCACCGCGGCGACCACCAGCGGGTGGAGCCCGTCCCCGCCGGCGTCGACGTGCGCGGACAGCCGGGTGCGCATGCGCGGGTCCCAGAACAGGCGCAGATGGCCCGCGATCGCCTCCGCGGCCGCTCCGGGCGCCAGGTGGCCGTGATGGGCGGCGATGTCGTTGGCCATCCTGGACTCCGGCGGCACGGTGCCCGCCATCTCAGTTCCCCGCCGGGAGCGGGTGGACCAGGCCGACCTGGACGGCGGTCACCTTGTACTCCGGGCAGTTGGTCGCCCAGTCCGAGTTCTCCGTGGTCACCACGTTGGCTCCCGTCACGGGGTGGTGGAAGGTGGTGTAGACGACGCCGGCCGGCATCCGGTCGGAGATCTCCGCGTGCAGCGTCGTCCGCCCGACCCGGCTGGCCAGGGTCACCAGGTCGCCGTCCCTGATGCCGCGGGTCTCGGCGTCGTGCGGGTGCAGTTCGAGGACGTCCTCGGGGTGCCAGGCGACGTTGCCGGTCCGGCGGGTCTGCGCCCCGACGTTGTACTGGCTGAGGATCCGTCCCGTGGTCAGGACCAGCGGGAAGCGGAGGGTGCTGCGCTCGTTCGTCGGCACGTACGCGGTGACGGCGAACTTGCCCTTGCCGCGGACGAACTCGTCGACGTGCATGACCCGGGTGCCCTCCGGCGCCGACTCGTTGCACGGCCACTGCACGCTGCCGAGCTTGTCGAGGACCTCGAAGGAGACACCGGTGAAGGTCGGGGTGACGGCGGCGATCTCGTCCATGATCCGGGCCGGGTGCTCGTAGGACATGGGGTAGCCCATGGCGGTGGCGATCTCGCTGATGATCTGCCACTCGTGCTTGCCCGTCTTCGGCTTCATCACCGCGCGGACCCGGTTGATGCGGCGCTCGGCGTTGGTGAAGGTGCCGTCCTTCTCCAGGAACGAGGCCCCCGGCAGGAACACGTGCGCGAACTTCGCCGTCTCATTGAGGAACAGGTCCTGCACGACGACCAGTTCCATGGCCTCCAGGGCGGCCGTGACGTGCCCCAGGTTCGGGTCGGACTGGGCGATGTCCTCTCCGTGGACGAACAGGCCCCGGAAGGTCCCGTCGATCGCGGCGTCGAACATGTTGGGGATCCGCAGCCCCGGCTCGGACAGGATCGTGCCGCCCCAGAGCTTCTCGAACACCTCGCGCACGGCGTCGTCGGACACGTGCCGGTAGCCGGGCAGTTCGTGCGGGAAGGAGCCCATGTCGCAGGATCCTTGGACGTTGTTCTGGCCGCGGAGCGGGTTCACGCCGACCCCGTCGCGGCCGATGTTGCCGCAGGCCATGGCGAGGTTGGCCATGCCCATCACCATGGTCGAGCCCTGGCTGTGCTCGGTGACGCCGAGGCCGTAGTAGATGGCCCCGTTGGGCGCGGCCGCGTACAGCCGCGCGGCGGCCCGCAGTTCCCCGGCCGGTACGCCGCTGATCGCCTCGGTCGCCTCGGGGCTGTGCTCGGGGCGGGCGACGAACTCCGCCCACTCGGCGAATCCCTCGCAGCGCTGGGCCACGAAGGCCAGGTCGGCCAGGCCTTCGGTGACCACCACGTGCGCCATCGCGTTGACGACGGCCACGTTCGTGCTCGGCTTGAGCTGGAGGTGGTGCGCCGCCTGGATGTGCGGGGAGCGGACCAGGTCGATGCGGCGCGGGTCGACCACGATCAGCTCGGCGCCCTCCCGCAGCCTGCGCTTCATCCGCGAGGCGAACACCGGGTGCCCGTCGGTGGGGTTGGCCCCGATCACCACGATCACGTCGGCCTCGGCCACCGACCGGAAGTCCTGGGTGCCGGCCGACTCTCCGAAGGTTGCCTTGAGTCCGTATCCCGTCGGGGAGTGGCAGACCCGGGCGCAGGTGTCGATGTTGTTGTTGCCGAAGGCCGCGCGGACCATCTTCTGGACGACGTACACCTCTTCGTTGGTGCAGCGCGAGGAGGAGATGGCGCCGATCGAGCTCGGCCCGTACCGCGCCTGGAGCTCGCGCATCCTGCGCGCGACCGTGCCGATCGCCTCGTCCCATTCGACCTCGCGCCACGGATCGGTGATCCGCTCGCGGACCATGGGCTTCAGGATCCGGTCGGGGTGCGAGGCGTATCCGAAGGCGAAGCGGCCCTTCACGCAGGAATGGCCCTCGTTCGCGCCCCCGTCCTTGTGGGGCACCATCCGTACCACCTGGTCCCCGCGGAGCTCGGCCTTGAAGGAGCAGCCGACGCCGCAGTAGGCGCAGGTGGTGATCACCGACCTGGTCGGCATGCCGAGTTCGACGACGGACTTCTCCTGGAGCGTGGACGTCGGGCAGGCCTGCACGCAGGCTCCGCAGGAGACGCACTCGGAGTCCATGAAGCTCTCGCCGGCGCCGGCCGAGACCTTGGACGCGAAGCCGCGCCCCTCGATGGTCAGCGCGAAGGTGCCCTGCACCTCGCCGCAGGCCCGTACGCAGCGGGAGCAGGTGATGCATTTGGACGGGTCGAAGTCGAAGTACGGGTTCGAGGTGTCCTTCTCGGCGTCGAGGTGGTTCTCCCCCTCGTAGCCGTAGCGCACCTGGCGCAGGCCGACCACGCCGGCCATGTCCTGGAGCTCGCAGTCGCCGTTGGCCGGGCAGGTCAGGCAGTCCAGCGGATGGTCGGAGATGTAGAGCTCCATGACGCCCTGGCGCAGCTTCTCCACCTTCGGGGTCTGCGTGCTCACCCGCATCCCGTCCGCCACCGGTGTGGTGCAGGAGGCGGGCGTGCCCCGCCGGCCGTCGATCTCCACCACGCACAGCCGGCACGAGCCGAAGGGCTCCAGGCTGTCGGTGGCGCACAGTTTGGGGATGTCGATCCCGGCCAGCGCGGCGGCGCGCATCACCGACGTGCCGTCCGGGACGCTCACCCGCATCCCGTCGACCTCCACCGAGACCGTTGCCTCGCCGGGCCGCTCCGGGGTGCCGTAGTCGGGTTCCTTGAGCAGGGTCATGCCCGTCCCTCCGTCGAAATGGCGGCCGTGGTGCCGGTCGCTCGTACGGGTTGGATCTCCAGGCTCCGGCGGCCGCCGAGGAAGTCGTCGGGGAAGTGCGTGAGGGCGCTGCGTACGGGCAGCGGGGTCAGCCCGCCCATCGCGCACAGCGAACCCTCGGTCATCAGGTCGCACAGGTCGTCGAGCAGCGCGAGGTTCTCGTCGCGCTGCTCACCGGCGATGATCTTGTCGATCACCTCGACGCCGCGCACCGAACCGACCCGGCAGGGGGTGCACTTGCCGCAGGACTCCTCGGCGCAGAACTCCATCGCGAAGCGTGCCTGGGCGGCCATGTCCACGCGGTCGTCGAAGACGACGAGACCGCCGTGGCCGACCATCGCCCCGGCCGCGGCGAAGGCCTCGTAGTCCATCGGCAGGTCGAACATCGACGTCGGCAGGTAGGCGCCGAGCGGGCCCCCGACCTGCACCGTGCGCACCGGGCGTCCGGTGTACGTGCCCCCGCCGTAGTCCTCGACCAGCTCGCGCAGGGTGACGCCGAAGGCTGTCTCCACGATGCCGCCGTGCGCGATGTTGCCGCCGAGCTGGAACACCTGGGTGCCGCGGGAGCGTTCGACGCCCAGCTCCTGGTAGGCCGCGGCCCCGGCCGCGAGGACGACGGGGACGGTGGCCAGGGTGAGGACGTTGTTGACCACGGTCGGCCGGCCGAACAGTCCCTCGATCGCGGGGATCGGCGGCTTCGGTCGGACCGTGCCGCGCTTGCCCTCCAGGCTTTCGAGCATGGAGGTCTCCTCGCCGCAGATGTACGCGCCGGCGCCGACGCGTACGTGCAGGTCGAAGTCGAGCGCGGAGCCGAGGACGGCCTTCCCGAGCCATCCCTGCTCCCGGGCGACGGCGATCGCCGCGCGCATCGTGGCCACCGCTTCGGGGTACTCCGAGCGGATGTAGAGGTAGCCCTCGGTGGCGCCCACGGCGTGGGCCGCGATGATCATGCCCTCGATGAGCATGAACGGGTCGCCTTCCATGACCATGCGGTCGGCGAAGGTGCCGCTGTCGCCCTCGTCGGCGTTGCAGCAGACGAACTTCAGCTCGTCCGCGCAGCCGAGTACGGTCTTCCACTTGATGCCGGCCGGGAAGCCGGCGCCGCCCCGGCCGCGCAGCCCCGATGCGGTGACCTCCGCGACCACGTCGGCGGGATCGCGTTCCAGGGCCGCGCGCAGGCCCACCAGGCCGCCGTGTTCCAGGTAGTCCGCCACCGACAGGGGGTCGGTGACGCCGATCCTGGCGAAGGTGACGCGCGTCTGGCGGGCCAGCCAGGGCAGTTCGTCCACGATGCCGAGCCGCAGCGGGTGTTCGGCGCCGTCGAGCATGCCGGCGGCGAGGAGGCCCGGCACGTCCGCGGGGGTCACCGGTCCGTACCCGACACGGCCGCGCGGGGTCACCACCTCGACCAGCGGCTCCAGCCAGAGCATGCCGCGCGATCCGTTGCGCACCAGATCGATGCCCGTCTCGCCCTCGGCCGCGGCGCGTTGCAGGGCGTCCGCAACCGCGTCGGCGCCGACGGACCTGGCCGCCGAGTCGCGGGGAACGTAGACCTTGACCTTGGATCCGGGTGACACGTTCACGAGGAGGCCGCTCCTTCGAGGAGGGCGCCCAGTGCGGCCGGTCCGACGCGTCCGTACAGTCGTCCGTTCACCTCGAGCGCGGGCCCCAGGGCGCAGTTGCCGAGGCAGAAGACCTGTTCCAGCGTGACCGCGCCGTCCGGGGTCGTCTCCCCCAGGGCCAGTCCGGCCGCGCGGGCGTAGCCCACCAACTCCTCGGCGCCCAGGGCCTGACACGCCTCGGCGCGGCAGATCCGTACGACGGTGCGTCCGGCGGGCTCGCGGCGGAAGTCGTGGTAGAAGGTCACGGCTCCGTGGACGTCCGCGCGGGAGAGGTTGAACTCGTCGGCGAGCACCGGGATCGCCTCTTGCGGTACGTACCCCAACTCGGCCTGGACCGCGTGCAGTACGGGGAGCAGTGCGCCCCGCTCGCCCCGATGGCCGGCCGCCACTCCTCGGACCACGTTCTCGACTGTCACGTCACTCCCGCTGGTCGTCATGATCGCTCCCCCAAGAGCCGATAGCGATGCGTGCAGGGGACTGAGACGATACCGCATACAGGCTTCTGTATACAGTGTTCAGTGAGGATCGACCGCCGTTCCGGACCCTGTCCCACCCTCCCCTTCGCCGCCATTTTGCATACCAAAACCTGTATACTCGGGCCGCCGCCGGCAACCCTCCCGTCGGCTCCACTCGACAGAGCCGTCGGCCCACGGTCCCGGTGGCGGAACGGGGCAATCATGCGCGAGGCACTCACGGCCGCCGCGTCCCTGCGGGTCACCCGCCCGGCACCGCTGCGCCAGGCCGTCTACGAGGCCCTGACCGAGCTGATCGTCAGCGGCTCCCTCAAGCCCGGGCAGCACCTCGTCGAGGCCGAACTCGCCGAGTACCTGGGCGTCAGCCGCCAGCCGGTCCGCGAGGCCCTGCAGCGACTGCAGACCGACGGCTGGGTCGACCTGCGCCCCGCCCAGGGCGCCTTCGTCCACTCCCCCACCGACGAGGAGGCCGTCCAGCTCCTCAGCGTCCGCGCCGTGCTGGAGACCTACTCCGCCCGGCTCGCCGCCGAGAACGCGAAGCCCGAGGACGTGGAGGGGCTGCGCGAGCTCCAGCGCGAGGGCGTCGAAGCGCTCGCCGAGGGGGATGTCGCACGCCTGGTCGCGGCCAACACCGCACTGCACACCGCGATCACCTCGATGGGCGGGAACGCCGTGCTCGCCGAGCTGATCTCGGTGGTGAGCCAGAAGGTGCGCTGGTACTACGCCCCCATCGCGCAGCCCCGCGGCAAGGAGGCCTGGAACGAGCACGCCCAGCTCATCAAGGCGATCGCCGCCGGCGACGGCGACCGCGCGAGCGAGGTCATGCGCAAGCACACCGAGCGCACCACCGGCTTCTACCGCAAGCAGCTGGCCGCCCGCGCCGCCCAGGGCTGACGCCTCAGCGCTCCCCGCGCTCCGGCCCGGGCCCCGACCCAGGCCCCTGCTCCGGTTCCGGGGCGACCTCCCGCAGCAGGCCGGTCTCCACGTCGAAGACGAAGCCCCGTACGTCGTCGGTACGGGGCAGGAACGGGGAACCGCGCACCCGCCGCATCGATTGCCGTACGTTCTGGTCCACGTCCCGGAAGGCGTCGACGGCCCAGGTGGGCCGCTGGCCGACCTCGGCCTCCAGGTCGAGCCGGAAGTCCTCGGTCAGGCTCTGCAGACCGCAGCCGGTGTGGTGGATCAGGACGATGCTGCGGGTGCCGAGGGCGCGCTGGCTGATCGTCAGGGAGCGGATCGTATCGTCGGTGACCACACCGCCCGCGTTGCGCAGGGTGTGGCAGTCGCCCAGTTCCAGGCCGAGCGCGGCGTGCAGGTCGATCCGGGCGTCCATGCAGGACACCACCGCGACGCCGAGGACCGGGCGGGCGCCCGTGCCGGGGCCGGTGAATCCGGCGGCGTACGACCGGTTGGACTCCACGAGCCGGTCGGTGACCGTCCCGCCGTCGGGTGTCGGCGGCGCGGCCACGGGTCAGATCACCCCCTGGCTCTTCAGGAGCGGCAGTTCCTCCGGCGAGAGGCCCAGCTCGCGCAGGTAGACCTCCTCGTTGTGCTCGCCCAGCAGCGGGGACCGCTCCACCTTCACCGGGGAGTCGGACAGCTTCAGCGGACTGCCGACCGTCACGTAGGTACCGCGCTCGGGGTGCTCGACCTCGACGACGATCTCGTTGGCGATGAGCGAGGCGTCCTCGATGATCTCCTTGGTGGACAGGACCGGCCCGCAGGGGATGCCGTGCGCGTTGAGCGTCTCCAGCACCCGCATCTTGGGGAGCGTGCTCGTCCACTCCTCGATGAGCTGGAACATCTTGCCGAGCTTGGGCAACCGGGCCTCCGGCGTGGCCCATTCGGGGTCCTCGGACAGCTCGGGCCGGCCGATGAGCTCGCTGACCGGCTGCCAGCCGGCGGGCTGGACGATCACGTACACGTAGTCGTTCGGCCCGCCCGGCGCACACCGGACCGCCCACCCGGGCTGGCCGCCCCCGCTCGCGTTGCCCGAGCGCGGCACCTCGTCGCCGAAGTCCTCGTTCGGGAACTCCGCGAGCGGTCCGCGGGCCAGCCGCTGCTGGTCGCGCAGCTTCACCCGGCAGAGGTTGAGCACGGCATGCTGCATGGCCACGTTGACCCGCTGGCCGCGGCCGGTGTGCGTGCGCTGGAGGAGGGCGGCGAGGATGCCCGCGACGGCGTGCATCCCGGTGCCGGAGTCGCCGATCTGCGCACCGGTGGCGAGCGGCGGTCCGTCCTCGAAGCCGGTGGTGGACATCGAGCCGCCCATGGCCTGGGCGACGACCTCGTACGCCTTGTAGTCGGTGTACGGGCCTTCGCCGAAGCCCTTGATGGAGGCGTAGACGATGCGCGGGTTGATCTCCCGGATGCGGTCCCAGGTGAAGCCCATGCGGTCGACCGCGCCCGGCCCGAAGTTCTCGACCATGACGTCGGAGCCGCGGATCAGCTCGGTCAGGATCTCCTTGCCGCGCGGGGTCTTGGTGTTCAGGGTGACACTGCGCTTGTTGCCGTTGAGCATCGTGAAGTAGAGGCTGTCCACGTCCGGAAGATCGCGCAGCTGGCGCCGGGTGATGTCCCCGCCCGGGGGCTCGACCTTGACCACGTCGGCACCGAGCCACGCGAGGATCTGGGTTGCGGAGGGGCCGGACTGCACGTGCGTCATGTCCAGGACGCGGACGCCTTCAAGGGCCTTCTTCATGATCGCCACCTCGGTTGTGCGTCGTCGCTTGTACGTCGCCGCTTGTACGCCGTCACGTGTACGTCGTCTCGCGTACGGGCCCGGCCCTGACACCGGCAGCGGCGTCAGGGCCGTCGCCCAGGTCATCCCTTCGGCAGGCCCGGGGACTTGAGGAACACCGCCAGTACGGCCGACATCAGTCCGACGCATCCGGCGATCACGAAGGCTCCTTCGTAGCCCCACGCGCCGACCACCACCGCGCCCATGCCGGAGCCGACCAGGCCCGAGATCAGCTTCGAGCTGTAGACGATCCCGTAGTTGGAGGCGTTGTTGTTCTCGCCGAAGTAGTCGGCGGTCATGGCGGCGAAGAGCGGGAAGATCGCCCCGCCGCCGAATCCGGAGACCATCGAGCAGAAGAGGAAGAACGGCATGCTGCCCATCGACCCGGAGACCAGCACCCCGAACTGGGCGGTCCCCAGCACCAGGCAGACGATGACCAGCGTGTTGCGTCTGCCGTAGCGGTCGGATATCCACCCGATCACCCCGCGGCCCGTGCCGTTCACGATGGCCTTCAGCGACATCGCCGTGGCGACGATTCCTCCCGCGAAGCCCATGTCCTTGCCGAAGGGCACCTGGAAGGCGATGCCGAAGATGTTGATGCCGGCCGTGCAGAGCAGGCAGAACCACATCATCCACAGGAGCGGCGTGCGCGCGGCCTCCCGCGGCGTGTACTGCTTCGCCGCCGGCGGGTTGACCGCCAGGGCCCGCCGGATCCGCGGGTCCTCGGACACCTTCAGGGGGTCCACGTGGGCGGGCCACCAGCCCTTGGGCGGGTCCTTGAAGAACCAGCCCGCCGCCGCCACCAGCGCACACAGGCCGAAGCCCACACAGGTGAAGAGCACCTTGTAGTTGTGAAGGTCCAGGACCGAGGTGAACAGGAAGACGAAGGGCACCGAGCCGTAGGCGAAACCGCCGTTGACCAGGCCGGTCTTGCCGCCCTTCCGCTCCGGGTACCACTTGCCGACCATGTTCACGCAGGTCGCGTAGACCAGGCCGGCCCCGATGCCGCTGAACATGCCGAATCCGATGTAGGCCACGATCACGTGCGGCGCGAACGCGAGGGAGAGGTAGCCCAGCACCGTGCCGAGCGCGCCCAGCATCATGGCGTACCGCGCGGGCAGCCTTCCGCTCTCGCGCAGCTGACCGGCGGGGAAGGCGACGGCGGCCTGGAAGAAGACCCAGACGCCCATCAGCCAGAAGATGTGGCCGCTCGACCAGAGATGGGCCTCGCTCAGCGTTTCCTCGGCGGAGGTGAACGCGTACTCCGAGGAACTGATGCCCAGCATGCCCATCCACGGGAAGAGCACCATCGTCCAGCGCGGACGTCCCATGATGTCGCGGTCGGTTTCCCCGATGCGGTACAGGCGGCCTCCGGCGTCCGTCACCTCCCTGTAGGCGACGGGCGTTGCGTAGTCGGTGGTTGTCATGTGTTCAAGCACCCCTTGCGTTCGAAGGATCTGGACAGCGCCCCCTGCCCCATGCCTTTTCGTGCGCTCGCGGCCCCGCGTGGACTCAGTTCATGAACCCGCCCCGCCTCCTCGCCTCCCGTCATCTGTACATTGCATACAGTCGACGCATACTGTATGAAGGATTGTTATCCCGTATCCCATGGGTGATGTCCAGGGGGCGTGCAACAACTTTTAAGGAAAGGAGACTTGAGGCCGGCGCCCCGCCCCCGACCGTGCACCGAGAGCGGAGAGACCGAATGGCAACCACCCGCAATCCCGCCCACCTCGTCGTGAAATCCGGTACGACCTGGGCCGAGGCATGGCAGCGCTGCCTCCGGGTCGCGCCCGAGGCGTTCCGGGACGACCGCGTCCTGAACCTCTGGGGTTCCACCTGGCAGGCGGACGGCCTGGCACTGCCCGCCACCAGCCCCGTGGACGGCGGCCCCATCGCGGGCCCGCCGCGCCTGGACGGGGTCACCGCCCGGCAGGCCGTGCGCGCCGCGCTCGACCAGCACCGAGCCTGGCGCCACGTGCCGCTCGCGGAGCGCCGGTCGCGCGTCGCGGCGACCCTCGACGCACTGGCCGCGCACCGCGAGCTACTGGCGCTCCTGCTGGTCTGGGAGATCGGCAAACCGTGGCGGCTCGCCCTCGCCGACGTCGACCGGGCCATCGACGGCGTGCGCTGGTACGTCGACGGCATCGAGCCCATGGTGGCGGGCCGATCCCCGCTCGACGGGCCGGTGTCCAACATCGCCAGCTGGAACTACCCGATGAGCGTGCTCGTGCACGCCATGCTCGTACAGGCGCTGGCGGGCAACGCGGTGGTCGCCAAGACTCCGACGGACGGCGGCGTCGCCTGTCTCACCCTGGCCTGTGCGCTCGCCGCCCGCGAGGGGATCCCCGTCACCCTCGTCAGCGGCAGCGGACGCGAGCTGTCGCAGGCGCTCGTCCGCGCGCCCGAGATCGGCTGCGTCTCCTTCGTCGGCGGGCGCGACACCGGCGCCGCGGTGGCCACGGCCGTCACCGACCTCGGCAAGCGGCACATCCTGGAACAGGAGGGCCTGAACACCTGGGGCATCTGGAACCACACCGACTGGGACGCGCTGACGGCGGTGATCCCCAAGCTCTTCGACTACGGCAAGCAGCGCTGCACCGCCTACCCGCGCTTCGTCGTCCAGCGGTCCCTGTTCGACGCGTTCCTGACGGCCTACCTGCCAGCGGCCCGCACCCTGCGCATCGGGCACCCGCTCGCGGTCGAGCACCCCGACGACCCGTACCCGGAGCTGGACTTCGGGCCGGTGATCAACGCGGCCAAGGCCAAGGACCTGCACGACCAGGTGGCCGAGGCGATCGACCGGGGCGCCGTCCCGCTGCACCGCGGCCGGCTCTCCGACGCCCGGTTCCTGCCCGGCCAGGACACCTCGGCGTACGTCCAGCCCGTCACGCTCCTGGGCCCTCCCCCGTCCTCACCGCTGCACCACGCGGAGCCCTTCGGCCCGGTGGACACCATCGTCCTGGTCGACACCGAGGCCGAGCTGCTCGCCGCCATGAACGCCTCGAACGGGGCGCTCGTCGCCACCCTGTCGACGGACGACAGGTCCACCTACGACCGGCTGGCACCGCAGATCCGCGCGTTCAAGGTCGGCCACGGCGCACCCCGCTCCCGCGGCGACCGCGAGGAGCTCTTCGGCGGCTTCGGCGCCTCGTGGCGCGGCGCGTTCGTGGGCGGGGAACTGCTGGTCCGCGCGGTGACCCGGGGCCCGGCGGACGAGCGCCTGCCGGGCAACTTCCCCGACTACCACCTCATGCCGTGAGCCGAACGGCCGAGTAGGGCCGAGTACGGCCGAACGGGCGAATGACGCTGACGGCTCGGGAGATGACAAAGAGTCACGGCTGTGTCAATTGTGGTCAATTGTCCGATTGTGAGTTGTACTGGACGCCAAGCAACACCGTCCATGAACTGGAGCGTTACGTGGCATCCACCACTCTCACCGTCTGGAAGTTCACCACTCCCGAAGGCGCGCAGCAGGCGGAGTCCGCCCTGCTCGCCCTGCAGAAGGAACAGCTGATACAGGTGCACGACGCGGCGGTCGTCACCTGGCGCGAGGACGCCAAGAAGCCGAAGACCCAGCAGCTGAACAGCCTCACGGGAGCCGGCGCGCTCTCCGGCACCTTCTGGGGAATGCTCTTCGGGCTCCTGTTCTTCGTGCCGCTGCTCGGCGCCGCCGTAGGTGCGGCGGCCGGGGCCATCGGCGGATCACTGTCCGACGTCGGCATCGACGACCAGTTCATCGACGAGATCAAGGCCGAGGTGAAGCCCGGGACTTCCGCACTGTTCCTGCTCTCCTCGGACGCCGTGGTCGAGCGGGTGCGCGGCGCCTTCCCGGGCGGGCAGGCCCAGCTGATCCGCTCCAACCTCTCCGGCGCGCAGGAGCAGCAGCTCCGCGAGGTCTTCGCTGCCTGAGGACCGGCCGCCCGAGCCGACGCCGTGGTCCGGGACCGGGGGAGCTCCTCCCCCGGTCCCGGGCCACAGCGGCGCCCGCCGCCCCGTGCGGAATTTTCGCCGAGCTGAGGAAGGGGCCCGAGCGGTGAGCGTTCCGCGGACGGCAGGACCGCAGGACAAGACGGTGGCGGGGTTCGTGCCCCCCTGGCTGCGCCGCTACCGCGGCAGACGGCTGCGGGGCGACACGCTGGGCGCCCTCACCGCATGGGCCCTGATCGTGCCGGAGTGCGTGGCCTACGCGCAGATCGCGGGGGTCCCCCCGCAGAACGCCTTCTACGCGGCCCCGGTGGCCCTCCTCGTCTACGCGCTGCTGGGCCGCTCCAACTTCCTGCTCATCGGGGCCACCTCGGCGGCGGCCGTCCTGTCGGCCGCCACCGTCTCGGCCGTCAGCCCCTCCCCGCAGGACGCCGTCGGACTGTCGGCCGCCCTCGCGGTGATCGTCGGCGCGGTCCTGCTGGCGGCCGGGCTGGCCCGGCTCGGTTTCCTGACCAACTTCCTCGCCGAACCGGCCCTGGTCGGCTTCCTGTTCGGCATGGCCCTGACCATCGTCGTACGGCAGGCCGCGAAAGTCGTCGGAGTGCCGGGCGGTGACGGCAACTTCTTCGAGCGGCTGTGGACCGTACTGTCCGGAGCCCCCCACTGGTCCCTGGTCACCCTGGCCGTCGGGGCGGGCGCGCTCGCCCTGCTGTTCCTGCTGGAACGCTTCGCGCCCCGCCTCCCCGCCTCGCTGATCGTCCTGGTGGCGGCCCTCCTCCTGTCGGCGGCCCTCGACCTCGAAGGCCACGGCGTCGAGACCGTCGGCCGCATCCCCTCGGCCGTGCCGGTCCCCCACCTGCCGGGGATCCCGGCCGCCGACTGGATCGCGCTGTTCGGCGGCGCGCTGGGCGTGGCCCTCGTGGTCTTCGCCGAGGCCTTCAGCATCGCCAACCGCTTCGCCCGGGAACACGGCCAGGAGGTGGACGCCAACCGGGAGATGGCCGCCATCGGCTTCAGCAACATCGCCGTCGGGTTCTTCCGCGGGTTCGTCGTCTCCGGCAGCGCCTCCCGCAGCGCGGCCGCGGCCGGAGCGGGCGGCCGGACCCCGATGGTCTCGCTCATCGCGGCGGGGCTGATCCTGCTGACCGGCGCCTTCCTCACCCCTCTGTTCACGGACCTGCCCGAGCCGGTCCTCGGCGCCATCGTCATCTTCGCCGTACGCGGCTTCCTGCGGGTCGGCGAACTCCGGCGCTACTTCCGCCTGGACCGGCGCAGCCTCTGGGTCGCGCTCACCTCCCTGTTCGGCGTGCTCCTCTTCGACCTGCTGCCCGGGCTGCTGCTCGCCGTCGCGCTCTCCCTCGTGCTGTTCATCGGCGCCGCGAGCCGGCGCAACGTCGCCGTGCTCGGCCGGCTGCCCGGGACCCGGCTGTACGGCGACACCGCCGGCCACGAGGACGCCGCCGCCGATCCCGCCGTCCTCGTCGTACGTCCCGACGGCAGCCTCTTCTTCGGCAACGTGAACCGGGTGCGGCTGGCCGTGCTGGAGCGGCTGCGGAGCGCCCCGGTGGCGCCCCGGGCCGTCGTCCTGGACCTGACCGCCTGTTACCAGCTCGGCGTTCCCGTCCTGGACACCCTCGAGGAACTCCGCGAGGAACTCGACCGGCGGGGCCTCGCCCTGCACCTGGCCCGGCTGCGCTCGTCGGCCGCCGCGGAACTGGCCGGCCACCCGCTCGGCGACCACCTGGGCGCGCACGGGGTCCACCACACCGTCGACGAGGCGGTGGCGGCCGTGGAAGCCGGGCGGCCCGAACTTCCCCCGGATGCAGCCCATTAGTTTGTATGTCAGGTTTTATCCAGAAGTTCCGAAATGGGAAGGATTTCCATGAAGCGTCTCCCGATCACCGCGGCCCTGGGCGCGGCCGCGGCCCTGTTCCTCACCTCGTGCTCCTCGGACGACCCGAGCCCCAAGGAGCAGGCGACCCAGGCCGCCTCGGAGCTCTGCACCGGTCTCTCCACTTTGAAGGCGGACCAGGCCAAGCTGGCGGCGCTGGACCCGGCTTCCGCGACGAAGGACCAGGTCAAGGACGCCGTCGATGCGGTCCAGACGGACTGGGACAAGGTCTCCTCCTCCCTGAAGGACCTGGAATCCGCGAAGCGGTCGGCCGTGGGCTCCGCCGTCGGCGACCTCAAGTCCGGCTTCGGGAACCTGCCGGGCGACACCACCGGATCCGAGGCCGTGACCCAGCTGAAGCCCCAGATCCAGAAGTTCGACGAGACCCTCGTCGCGGCCTCGGTCGGCGTCACATGCCCCTGACCCCCACGAAGGTCCGCGGCGCCTGCGGCGCCCTGCTCGCAGCGGCCGTACTCGCCACGACGGCCGGCTGCTCCGACTCCGACGGGAACGCTTCGGCCGGGGTGTCGAAGGCGGCCTCGGCCGCCGCCTCGGTCCAGTCACAGGCCGCCGACGCGGTCGACTCGGCCACCGCGGCCGCGAAGAAGAAGCTGGACGAGGTCAAGGACGGTGTCGACGCCAAGGACGCGGTGACGCTCGGCAGCGTCAGCACCGACGGCGACGGGCTGTCGGCCGTGACGGTCACGGCCCGCAACACCGACGGCTCCACGAAGTCCTTCGCCGTCCAGGTCGACTACAAGGACGCCTCGGGCAATCCGCTGGACACGGTGGTCGTCACCGTGTCCGACGTGCCCGCCGGCCAGACCAAGGACGCGACCGCACGCAGCACCCACAAGCTCTCGGGCGAGGTGCGCGCCACCCTCGGCACCGCACTCAGGTACTGACCCGCCCCGCCGTACGCCCCGCCCGGCCCACCGCGCCCCCAGGGTGCGGCTCACCGGGCGGGGCGTTTCGCGGTCCCCCTGGACTTGACCCTGATCCTCGGTCAGGCCGGCGTTCGGACGGTCCATGTCCCGGTTGAAATCGCGTAGTTCGTCGCGGATCTCGTGCAGGACGGCCAGGCTCTAGATGATTGATTCCAAGGGGTAGCCGTACGGACGCGAGGGTGCCCAATCTCAGTTTGTGACGACCGAGATAGACACCCTCGCAACTGCACTGTACGTGCGGGTCGATGACCTTTTGAAGGCTTCGCCGCATCTTGCTCCGTGGCGCCCGCGGGTCGGCCTGGAGCCGAAGCTCAGCGATGCGGAACTGGTCACCCTCGCGGTGATGCAGGCCCTGCTGGGCTTCGTCTCCGAGGCCCGCTGGCTGCGCCACGCCCACGCTCACCTGCGGCACCTCTTCCCGTACCTGCCCCAGCAGCCAGGCTGGAACAAGCGCCTGCGACGGGCGTCGGGCCTGGTCAGGCAGGTCCTGCGTGAGCTGGCCACCGACACCGCCCTGTGGACCGATGACGTGTGGATCGTGGACTCCACACCCGTGGAGTGCGGACGCTCCCGCGAGACCTCGAAACGCTCCGACCTGGCCGGATGGGCCGAGTACGGCTACTGCTCCAGCCACTCACGGTTCTTCTGGGGCCTGCGCCTGCACCTGGTCTGCACTCCGCACGGCCTGCCCATCGCCTTCGCGCTGACCGGAGCGAAGGCCGTCGAACGCGAAGTGCTGCTGGACATCTTCCACGTCGACCCGGGCCTGCTCGCAAACCGGCCACCACCGACGCTGCTGGCGGACAGGAACTACTACGGCCGTGCCTTCGAGAGGGACCTCGCCGACCTGGGCGTCCGGCTGCTGAGGCCGGCCCGCAAGGGTGAACCCGAGCGGGCCGGAGCCGAGCTGTTCAAGCCACTGCGCCAGCTGATCGAGTCGGTCAACCAGACCCTCAAGGGACAACTCGACCTCGAACGGCACGGCGGCCGCACGCCCGCCGGGGTCACCGTGCGCGTCCTACAGCGACTCCTCGCCCTGACCGCCGCGATCTGGCACAACCACAAGACCGGTGGACCAGTCATCCGATCACTGACCGCCTACGACCACTAAGGCCTTGGAATCAATCATCTAGAGCGCCCCGGCCGACGCCGGCAGCGGCGGGAGGGCCGGCTCGGAGAGCCAGGCCGTGAACAGGTCCTCCAGCGGTCCGGTCGCGAAGCGCGCCGCGTGCGCGGTGAACCCGGCCGTCGTGACCACACCGTGGCGGTTCACGGTGGCCCACTCCCGCAGCATGCGGAAGAACGGGCCGTCCCCCAGTGCGCAGCGGATCGCGTGCACGGCGAGGCCGCCGCGCTGGTAGAGGCGGTCGTCGAACATCAGCTTGCGTCCCGGGTCGGCCAGCAGCAGGTCCTGCGGCTGTCCGGACAGCAAGCGGTGCGCGGCGGCCGCCAGTTCGTGCGCGGTGCGGCCGCCGGAGCGCTCCGACCAGAGCCATTCCGCGTACTTGGCGAAGCCCTCGTTGAGCCAGATGTGCCGCCAGTCGGCGATGGTCACGCTGTTGCCGAACCACTGGTGCGCGAGCTCGTGGGCGATGAGCCGCTCGGAGCCGCGTACGCCGTCCACGTGGTTGGCGCCGAACAGCGAGAGCCCCTGCGCCTCCACCGGCACGTCCAGCTCCTCGTCGGCGACGACGACGGCGTACTCGCCGAAGGGATAGGGGCCGAACAGCTCCTCGAACAGCTGCATCATGGCGGGCTGCCGCGCGAAGTCGCGGGAGAAGCGGGGCAGCAGGTGCGCCGGTACGTGGGCGCTCTGCGGGACCCCGCCGAGCCCGGGGTCGCCGAGCAGCACCGTCTGGTACATGCCGATGGACAGGCCGACCAGGTAGGTGGAGGTCGGCGCCGGCTGCTCGTACACCCAGGTGGTCGTGGAGGCACGGGTCGTCCGCGTGAGCAGCCGGCCGCCGGCGACGACGGTGTAGGCGGAGGGCGTGTTGACCGAGATCTGGTACGAGGCCTTGTCCGCGGGCCGGTCGTTGCACGGGTACCAGGACGGCGCGCCGACCGGCTGGCTGGCCACCAGCGCGCCGTCGGTCAGTTCCTCCCAGCCGAGCCCGCCCCAGGGGCTGCGCACCGGTGTGGGGTTGCCCGCCCAGTGCACCTCGACGGTGAAGGCGGCGCCGGCGGGCAGCGGCTTGGGCGGCCGGATCCGGAGTTTGCCGCCGCGGTGGCTGTAGTGCGGTGCCCGGCCGTTCACCAGGACCCGGCCTATTTTGAACTCGGCCAGGTTGAGGTGGAACTCGGTGAGCGGCGCCCGTCCGGCGATCGCGCTGAGCCGGGCCGTCCCGGCGAGCCGGTTGGGGCCGGGGCGGTACTCCAGAGCGAGTTCGTACCGGTGCACGCGGTAACGGTGGTCGCCGTTGGCCGGAAAGTACGGGTCCGATGCCGCTGTCTTCTGGCCGTTCACTGCCGCTTCCGCTCCCTGCGTTGTGCTCGTACGACGTGCTGGTGGTGCCGGGCCCGGACACCCCGTTGGCAACGCCCGGACCCGCCCTTCAGGACCGCCACGCCTCGATCGGGTTGCCCAGCCAGCGGGTGTCGGCGGGAACGGATTCCCCGGCCATCACGAGGGAGGCGGGACCCAGTGTGCTGCGGGCCCCGACCGTGCTCCCGGGCAGGACGATTCCGCCCGGGCCCAGGGTGGCGCCCTCACGCAGGACCACAGTATCCGTCCTCAAGATCCGGTCGTGGAAGAGGTGCGTCTGCAACACGCAGCCCCGGTTCACGCTGACCGCGTCGCCCAGGGTGACCAGGTCGGTCTCGGGCAGCCAGTAGCTCTCGCACCACACGCCCCGGCCGATCCGGGCACCGAGTCCGCGCAGCCACAGGGACAGCACCGGCGTGCCGGGCACCGAGCCGATCAGCCAGGGCACGGCTAGGACCTCGACGAAGGTGTCGGCCAGTTCGTTGCGCCACACGAAGCCGCTCCACAGCGGGTGCTCGCCGGTCCGGTGCCGGCCGACCAGCAGCCATTTCGCGGCCGCCGCGACCACGCACGCGCCCACCCCGGCGGCGAGCAGGACCGCTCCGGACACCAGCGCGGTCACCCACGGGCCGGGCCCGTCCGCCGCGGCCAGCGCGCAGAACGCCGCCACGGTCAGGACGCCGAGCGCGGCCGAGCAGAACACCGGGGCGAGCCGGCACAGCTCCACCAGCCCGCGGGCCCACAGCAGCCGTGCGGGCGGATCGTACGTCCGGCTCTGGTCGGCGTCGGCGGTGGAACGCGGCAGCCGCACCGGCGGCAGGCCGAGGTAGGAGCTGCCCTTCTTGGCCTTCTTCGGGGTGGCGGACAGGACGCCGACCAGCCCGTCGTCCGGGACGGAACGGCCCGGAGCGGTCATTCCGGAGTTGCCGAGGAAGGCCCGGCGGCCGATCTCGGAGTGGCCGATCCGCAGCCAGCCGCCGCCCAGCTCGTAGGGGGCGGTCAGGGTGTCGTCGGCGAGGAAGGCGCCCTCGCCGACCGTGGTGAGGCTCGGCAGCGCGAGCACGGTGGAGACCTCGGCGCCCCGGCCGATCTTCATGCCGAGGAGCCGCAGCCACACCGGTGTGATCAGCCCGGCGTACAGCGGGAAGAGGGTTTCCCGGGAGAGGTCCATCAGCTGGGTGACCGTCCAGGCCTGCCAGCCGATCCTGCTGTGCGTCGGATGGACACCCGTGCGCAGCCCGAGGCTGAGCAGGCGTACGGAGACCAGGATCAGGGCCGCGTACGCGAACCCGAAGGCGAGCGCCCCCGGCACCACGGCGAGCAGCGCTCCGGCCAGGGCCCGGCCGAATCCGGCGTCGGCGGGCACGAACCGGCCGGCCACCAGGAGGGCGGGCAGGGCGGCGAGCACGGGCAGGGAGGTGAGGCAGAAGCCGGCCGCCCCGTAGGCGGCGCGCCAGGGCAGGCCGCGCGGCGGGCGCTCCTTGGGCCAGTTCCGCTTGGCCTTGCCGAGCTTGCCGGCGGGGGCTCCGGCCCAGCGCTGGCCGGTCGGGATCTGGCCGACCACGGCGGAGCCGGGGGCCACCTCGGCCCGCTTGCCGACGCGGGCGCCGGGGAAGAGGATGCTGCGGGTGCCGACGACGGCGCCCGCGCCGACCTTCACGGCGCCGATCTCCAGCCGGTCCCCGTCCAGCCAGTGGCCGGAGAGGTCCACCTCGGACTCCACGGCGCAGCCGCGGCCGAGCTTGAGCATGCCCGTGACGGGCGGCAGCGAGTGCAGGTCCACCTCGGGGCCGATCTTGGCGCCGAGCGCCCGCCCGTAGCGCTCCAGCCAGGAGCCGGTGAGCGAGGTCGCGCCGGAGTACTCGGCGAGCCGCTCGGCCGTCCACAGCCGCAGGTGAACGTTTCCGCCGCGCGGGTGGCGCCCCGCCTTGACCCCGCGCAGCAGCAGCCGGGCGCCGCCGGCCGCGATCGCGAGGCGGCCGGGCGGGCTGAAGAGCAGTGCGGCCCCGGCGGCGACGAGCCACCAGGAGGCGGCCGGCGCCCAGGGATACGCCCCGAACCAGTGCAGTACGTTGCCGAGGGCCAGCACGGCCACCGTCCAGCGCAGGCCGACCAGGGTGAACAGCGGGAGCAGCAGCAGGGACTGGATCACCTTGGTCCGCGGCGGCACGGGCGCGATGGTCCGGACGGCGCCGTCGTCCTGTGCGGACTTCTCCAGGTGCCGGGCCAGCTTGCGCAGGGTGGGCTGCTGGTAGATGTCGAGGACGGCCGCGCTCGGGTAGCGGGTGCGCAGCCGGGTGGTGAGCTGGGCGGCTGCGAGGCTGCTGCCGCCGATCGCGAAGAAGTCGTCGGCGGCGCCGGTGACGGCCACGCCCAGGGTCTCGCTCCACTGCTCGGCGAGCCAGGCCTCGGTCCCGTAGAGCTGCTCGGTGGGGCCGCTGGTCTCCAGTTCCGGGAGCGGCCAGGGCAGGGCGCCCCGGTCCACCTTGCCGGAGGTGCGGGTGGGCAGCTCCTCCACCGGTGCGAGCAGCGGTACGAGGGCCGCGGGCAGCTCGGCGCGGAGCCGGGTGACGGCCGCCGCGTGGTCCCAGCCGTCCTGGGTGACCAGGTAGCCGACGAGGAGCTGGTTGCCGCTGCGCGCCGTGCGGACGGCGGCGGCCGCGCCGGCCACCCCGGGCAGGGCCTGGAGGGCGGCGTCCACCTCGCCGAGCTCGATCCGGCGGCCGCCGAGCTTGATCTGCTCGTCTCCGCGGCCCAGGAAGACCAGTCCTTCGGGTTCCGCGCGGACGAGGTCGCCGCTGCGGTAGGCGCGCTCCCAGCCGAGGGATTCCAGCGGGGCGTACTTCTCCGCGTCCTTCTCGGGGTCGAGGTAGCGGGCCAGGCCGACGCCGCCGATGACGAGCTGGCCGCTGCCGCCCATGGGCACCGGTTCGCCGGATTCGTCGACGACGGCCAGTTCCCAGCCGTTCAGCGGGAGGCCGATCCGGATCGGTTCCTCGCCGGTCAGCAGCGAGGCGCAGGCGACGACGGTGGCTTCGGTGGGGCCGTAGGTGTTCCAGACCTCGCGGCCCTCGGTGACCAGGCGCTGGGTGAGCTCGGGCGGGCAGGCCTCGCCGCCGAAGATCAGCAGCCGGACCTCGTTGAGGGTCTCGGGCTCCCACAGCGCGGCCAGGGTCGGCACCGTGGAGACCACGGTGATCTCCTGCTCGGCCAGCCAGGGGCCGAGGTCGGCGCCGCTGCGGACCTGCGAGCGGGGCACGGGCACGAGGCAGGCGCCGTAGCGCCAGGCCAGCCACATCTCCTCGCAGGAGGCGTCGAAGGCCACGGACAGTCCGGCCATGACCCGGTCGCCGGGGCCGATCGGCTCCTCGGTGAGGAACAGCGCGGCCTCGGCGTCCACGAAGGCGGCGGCGCTGCGGTGGCTGACGGCCACGCCCTTGGGCTTGCCGGTGGAGCCGGAGGTGAAGATGATCCACGCGTCGTGTTCGGGGCCGGGCCGGGCGGCGGGGGCGCCGCGCCCTCGGGAGGGTCCGGCGCCCTTGCCCGGGGCGGCGACCTCGATGCGCTGGCCGGCGCCCAGCACGGCCCGTACTCCGGCCTCCCCGAAGACCAGGTCGGCCCGCTCGTCCGGGTCCTCGGCGTCCACGGGCACGTAGGCGGCGCCCGCCGCGAGGACGGCCAGGATGCCCGCGTACAGCTCGTTGGTCCCGGACGGCACGCGGACGCCGACCCGGTCGCCGAGCCCCACGCCGGCGGCCGCGAGGGCCTGGCGGCGGCGCTCCACCTCAGCGGCGAGCGCCCTGTAGGTCAGCCGGGTGGCCCCGTCGTCCAGGGCGAGCTCGTCGGGGTGGGCCCGTACGGAGGCCTCGAAGACGTCGACCAGGGTGCGCGTCGGGGCGGCGGGTCCGGCGGAGAACAGGGCCGATTTGCCGGACTCCCCGGGCCCTTCCCCGGCGTCGGGCCCCTGCCCTTCGTTGAGCCCGGTCCCGTCGTCGAGCAGAGTGACTTCACCGTGCTCTGGTGTGGCTGCCATCGGCCCTCGCGTCGTGTTCCCGGAAGCCTCCGGGTCGCCGGGCGGAGCCCGGGTCTGCCCAGGTTGTTCCGGTCCAGCGCCAAACAACCCGCCAGTCTAGTGCGACATCAAGGATTTTCTGGTTCAAGCCTTGCGCATGGCCGGGAAGGGACGGTAAAAGCCGGCGCGCCGCGGACCGGAAACGGTCCGCGGCGCGCGGGGTGAGCGGGAGCCGGGGCTCAGCGGCTCGCGAGGAGTTCGAGCGTGTCGATGACCCGGTTCGAGAAGCCCCACTCGTTGTCGTACCAGGCGACCACCTTGATGTGGCGGCCTTCGACGCGGGTGAGCTGCGAGTCGAAGATGGAGGAGGCGGGGTTGCCGGTGATGTCGGAGGACACGAGCGGGTCGTCCGAGTACTCCAGCACGCCGGCGAGCGGACCTTCGGCGGCGGTGCGGTAAGCCGCCAGGACGTCCTCGCGGGTCACGTCGCGGGCGACGGTGGTGTTCAGCTCGACGATGGATCCCACCGGAACCGGGACGCGGATCGAGTCGCCGGAGAGCTTGCCGTCCAGGTTGGGCAGGACCAGGCCGATGGCCTTGGCGGCGCCCGTCGTGGTCGGCACGATGTTCACGCCGGCGGCGCGGGCGCGCCGGGGGTCGCGGTGCGGACCGTCCTGGAGGTTCTGCTCCTGCGTGTAGGCGTGCACCGTGGTCATGAACCCGTGCTCGATGCCCGCGAGTTCGTCCAGTACGGCGGCCAGCGGCGCGAGCGCGTTGGTCGTGCAGGAGGCGTTGGAGACGATCGTGTGCAGCGCCGGGTCGTAGGAGTCGCTGTTCACGCCGAACGCGAGCGTGATGTCGGCCCCGTCCGCCGGTGCGCTGACGAGCACCTTCTTGGCTCCCGCCTCGATGTGCGCGCCGGCCGCCTTGGCCGTGGCGAAGCGGCCGGTGGCCTCCAGCACGATGTCCACGCCGAGTTCGGCCCAGGGCAGCTGCGCCGGCTCGCGCTCGGCGAGCACCTTGATGCGGCGGCCGTCGACGACGAGGACGTCCCCGTCCACGGTCACCGGCCGGCCGAGCCGGCCGGAGGTGGTGTCGAAGGCGAGCAGCCGCGCGAGGGTGGCGGCCTCGGTGAGGTCGTTGATCGCGACGATCTCGAGCTTGCTGTCGCGTTCGAGCAGAGCGCGGAGCACGTTGCGTCCGATGCGGCCGAATCCGTTGATGGCGATGCGAGTCATGGTGTCTCCCTGTTCCCTGTCCCTTGGGTTCGTCACCAGGTTCGCCGGTCGGGGGCGCCCGCGACAGCGGCGCGATCGCCACGGTCCGCAAGGATCGCGCCACGAGGCGGCGGGGGCCCGGGGCGCCCCGGCCGCTCGCCCGGTCACTCGCCGCGGTCACCCACCGCTGCCGCTCCGCTCGCCCCGGTCACGCACGGCGGGGTCACTCGCCCCGGGCGAAGGTGCGCCGGTACTCGCTCGGCGTGGTCCGCAGGATGTGCTGGAAGTGCAGCCGCAGGTTCGCGCCGGTGCCCAGGCCCACGTCCGCGGCGATCTGCTCCACGCTCCGCTCCGAGCGCTCCAGCAGTTCGCGGGCCACGTCGATGCGGGCCCGCATCACCCACTGCATCGGCGTGTACCCGGTGTCCTCGGCGAACCGCCGCGAGAACGTGCGCGGGGACACCGCCGCGTGCCGGGCGAGCACCTCCAGGGTGAGGGGTTCCCCGAGCCGGTGCAGCGCCCACTCGCGGGTGGCGGCGAACCGCGGTCCGAGCGGCTCGGGCACGCTGCGCGGGACGTACTGCGCCTGGCCGCCGCTGCGGTAGGGGGCCGCGACCAGCCGCCGGGCCGTGTGGTTCGACGCCGCCACCCCGAGGTCGCTGCGCAGGACGTGCAGGCACAGGTCGATGCCCGAGGCGGCTCCGGCCGAGGTCAGCACGGAGCCCTCGTCGACGAACAGGACGTTCTCGTCGACCCGGACCAGCGGCCATTTCGCCGCGAGCGCCCGGGTGTAGTGCCAGTGCGTGGTGGCCCGTTTGCCGTCGAGCAGGCCGGTGGCGGCGAGGGCGAAGGCTCCCGTGGAGATGGCCGCGAGCCGGGCGCCCCGTGCGTGGGCGGCGATCAGCGCGTCGACGACGGCCTTCGGCGGGTCCTCGCGGTCGGGGAACCGGTAGCCGGGGACGAAGACGGTGTCGGCCCAGGCGAGGGCTTCGAGGCCGTGGGCGACGGCGTACGACAGGCCGTCGCCGCCGGTCACGAGTCCCGGGGCGGCGCCGCACACCCGGACCTCGTAGGGCATGCTCGCGCGGGTCGTGAACACCTGCGCGGGGATGCCGACGTCGAGGGGTTTCGCCCCCTCGAGGACGAGGACGGCGACGTGGTGGGGGCGGGAGGCTGGCACCGCGACATGCTTCCGAAGGGGCGGGAGGCTTGTCAAGCGTCAAGGTTAGTAAACCTTCCGATTGAGATAACCACCTATCAGTTGGTCCAGACCTGTTGACGGCGGTCCTTCCGGAGGATTAGGTTCCCGGCCACGAAGCGGATACGACGTCAACTCCCCACGCCCGCCCGGTCGCAGGCCCCCCACCCACGGACCCGCCGCCCCGTCCCCCCACGTCACCGGCGGGCCGCACGCCCACGCTTCGCGCTCCACGCCGTCCCCCCATTCCCACTGGAGGCACTTCCTTGCGTACCCCTGACCGAACCCGAACCCGAACCCGGCTTGCCTGCGCCCTCGGCGCGACCTTGCTCGGCGCGGCGGCGGTGCTGACCTCTCCCGGGGCGGCCTTCGGCGCCAACATCCTCTCGAACGGCGACTTCGAGTCCGGCAGCACGGCCGGCTGGTCCTGTTCCGGCGGGCTGGGCTCCGTGGTCGGCTCGCCGGTGCACGGCGGGAGCAAGGCACTGGCCGGCGCGGCCAGTGCGAGCGACAACGCCAAGTGCGTCCAGACCGTCGCCGTCCAGCCCAACACCAGCTACACGCTCTCCGCCTGGGTCCGCGGCAGCTACGTCTACCTCGGGGTCACCGGCGGCACCTCCACCTGGACCCCCTCGGCGTCCGCCTACACCAAGCTGACCGTCGCCTTCACCACCGGCGCCTCCCAGACCAGCGCCGAGGTCTACCTCAACGGCTGGTACGGACAGGGCACTTACTACGCCGACGACATCACCCTGGACGGCCCGGGCGGCAGCGTCGACACCCAGGCGCCCACCGTGCCCGGCAGCCTCACCTCCACCGGCAAGACCTCCACCACGGCCTCCCTGAGCTGGACCGCGTCCACCGACAACGTCGGCGTGAACGGCTACGACGTCTACCAGGGCGCCGCGCTGGTGGCCACCTCGGGCACCACCAGCGCGACCGTCAGCGGCCTGACCCCCAGCACCGCCTACGCGTTCACCGTGCGCGCCCGCGACGCCGCGGGGAACACCTCGGCCGCCTCGAACACCGTCAACGTCACCACCGACACCGGGACCACGCCGCCGACCGGCTTCAAGCAGGCCGCGCCGTACCTCTACCTCGGCTGGGGCAACCCGCCGAGCGCGACCACCGTGATGAACGCGACCGGCACCAAGTGGTTCACCATGGCGTTCATCCTCTCCTCCGGCGGCTGCAACCCGTCCTGGGACGGGCAGCGCCCGCTGACCGGCGGCATCGACCAGAGCACCATCGCCTCGATCCGCGCGGCGGGCGGCGACATCGTGCCCTCCATCGGCGGCTGGCAGGGCAACAAGCTCGGCCCCAACTGCTCCAGCGCCGAGGCCCTGGCGGGGGCCTACCAGCAGGTCATCTCCGCCTACGGCCTCAAGGCCATCGACGTGGACATAGAGAACACCGACGAGTTCGAGAACGCCGTGGTCCAGGACCGCATCCTCGGCGCACTCAAGATCGTCAAGCAGAACAACCCCGGCCTGAAGACCATCCTGACCTTCGGCACCTCCACCACCGGCCCGACCAGCTGGGGCAACCGCCTGATCGAGCAGTCCAAGGCGCTGAACGCCGGCATCGACGTCTTCACGATCATGCCGTTCGACTTCGGCAACGCCTCGACGGACATGTACGCCAGCACCGTCAGCGCGACCGAGGGCCTCAAGGCCAAGCTGAAGTCCACCTACGGCTGGGACGACGCGACCGCGTACTCCCACATCGGCATCTCGGGCATGAACGGCATCAGCGACACCCAGGAGACCACCACCGTCCAGAACTGGACCGACATCCGCAACTGGGCCAACTCCCACCACATCGCGCGCCTCGCCTTCTGGTCGGTGAACCGCGACCGCGGCTGCCCCGGCGGCGGCCTGCAGGAGACCTGCTCCGGCATCGCCCAGAGCGACTGGCAGTTCACCTCCATCACGGCCGGCTTCACCGGCTGATCCACCGCCTCGTACGACCGGGGGCCGTCGCGGAGATCCGCGGCGGCCCCCGGTCCGTGCGAGAGGGCCCCCGGTCCGTGCGCGGCGTCAGCCGGTCGGGGCCGGTCCTTCGGCGCGGGCCCGGGCCCGCACGGCCTCCGGGTACCGGCGGGTGAAGCGCAGGGCCGCGACGATGGTGAGGACTTGGATGATCCAGCCGGTCCACATGTTCTCCGGGTCGCGCAGCACGAGGTCGCCGTACGCCCCCACCACCGCGTTGACCAGGAAGGCCAGCCCCCAGACCCCGGTGATCACGTAGTTCGTCCGCTTGAACACCGGCGTGTCCCAGAACTTCCGGTCGACCTGCTCCCGGGCGTACTGGAGGGTGAAGGGCACCCCGGCCAGGATGGAACCGAGGGCGACGGCGAAGAGGGTGACGTTCGCGATCTCGCCCGCGTAGGTCTCCAGCCAGCGTCGCGTGCCGTCACTGGCGAAGACCCCGACGACCGTGAGGATCGCGAAGAACACGACGTCGGCGAGTTCCAGGATCTTCAGCGAGGAACCGGGGTTCAGCAGACGGCTGCCGACGACGAGGCAGAGGGAGATGGCCAGGGCCAGCCCCACCGCCCATTCGAAGCGTCCGGGCCCCACCACGAGGGCGAAGACGATCCAGGGGGACAGCCCCACGAACGGGCTGTCCAGGAACTGCGCCACCTTGTGCGTGCCGTGAGCACCAGCCGTGTGCGCCATGGGTCAGCCCTTCCTGCAACCGCGACCGTCGTCCCCTCCCGCGCCCTCCCCTTCCCAACGTACGCCGCCTCTCCCGGGCCGCATCCGCCGCTGGCGGCGCCCGGGCGAGGTGCGTGCCGGATGCGGGCGTGCCACGCTGGCGGAACCCTGCGTACCGCCGGGTACACGCGACCGGGTGCGGTCCCCGGATCCGGCCGCCCGGACGAACGGGGCTCGCCGTGCCACGAGGAACGCACCCCCGGTCCCCGCGCCGGCGCACGGCCGCCGGATGCGCGGCCCTCCTGCTCGTGGCCCTGGCCCTGGCCCCTGGCACGGCCGCCGGAGCCACGTCGCCCACGCCCTCCGACAGCAGCGGCACCGACAGCAGCGGCACCGACCCGCTCGACCCCCGGATCACGGAGATCATGCGGAAGCCGGGGTACCGCAACGCCCAGTGGGGCCTGCTCCAGGTCGACCCGGAGAGCGGTCGGACCATCCACAGCCGGTTCCCCGATCAGCTCTTCATCCCGGGATCCACGGCCAAGCTGTTCAGCGTCTCCGGCGCCTGGCACGCCCTCGGCGCCGACCACCGCTTCGTGACCCCGCTCTACGCGGTGGGCGAGCGGCGCGGCGCCACCCTGACCGGCGACCTCGCCCTGGTCGCCCAGGGCGACCTGACCATGGGCGGCAGGACCCGCCCCGACGGTACGGTCGCCTTCACCGACCTCGACCACACCTACGCCGACGACGTCCCCGGTGCCACGCTCACCCCACAGAACCCGCTCGCCGGGATCGACCTCCTCGCGCGCCAGGTGCGCGACTCCGGCATCACCCGCATCGACGGGAACGTGATCGTCGACGACCGGCTCTTCCGGCCCGAGCCGGTCCTCGTCCCCACCCCGACCCCGCTGATCCTCAACGACAACCTCATCGACCTGACGACCACCCCCGGCGACCGCGCCGACGCGCCCGCCCGGCTGGACTGGCGGCCGAAGGTCGCCCCGTACCGGGTCACTTCGACGGTGAAGACCGTGGCGGCGGGCAAGCCGACGGCCGTCACGGTGACGGCCTCGGACGACGGCACCCGGATCCGGCTGTCCGGGACGATCGCGGCGGGGGCCGCGCCGGTGCTGAAGGTCTCCCCCATCGCCGACCCGTCGGCCTTCGGCCGGACCGCGCTGATCGAGGCCCTCGAACGGGCCGGGGTGGACGTGACCGCGGATCCGGTGGGCGGGAACCCGGTGGGCCGGCTGCCCGCCGGGTACGGGGGCCGGGCGCGGGTGGCCGCGTACACCTCGCCGCCCTTCGCCGAGTACGCCGAGCTCATCCTCAAGGTGAGCCACAACCTGGGCGCCAACCTCGGCATGTGCCTGATGGCGGTCACCACCGGCAGCCGCGCGTGCATGGACGGCTTCCCCGTCCTCGCCTCCTTCCTGGACCAGGCCAAGGTCGACCGTGCGCAGGTCCAGCTCCTGGACGGGCGGGGCGGCAACCCCGTCGACCGGTCCACGCCGCGGGCGGAGATCCAGATGCTGACGTACTGGCTGCGCTCGCCCGAGGCGCGCCGCTTCCGCGAGGCCCTGCCGATCCTGGGGGTCGACGGCCTGCTGGCCGAGAACTGCCGCACCTGCCCCGCGCGCGGGAAGGTGTTCGCCAAGACCGGCGCCGCCGTCGGCCTGGACGCGCTCAACGACCGCCTGGGCATCGGCGCCATCACCATCGCCGGCTACCTGGACAAGGGCGACGGGACCTTCGACGTGTTCTACGCGGGCGTCACCGGCGCCTCGACCCCGACGACCGACCCGAGCGGCATCCTGGACATCGCCAACGACGTCGCCATGATCGCCGCCCACCTCCAGGAGGCGACCGCGGCGCCTGTCAAGTAACGAATAGCCGGGTCTACGGCCTCGGGCCGCCTCCGGGCACGGTGGAAAGCGACCGTCCTGCACCCCACAGGAGCGCCGCGCCATCCGGACCGGAGGCAGACCGCCATGACCGACATCGCCATCACCGGACTCGGCTGCCGCTTTCCCGGCGCCCCCGACGTACTCGGCTACTGGAACCTCCTGCTGAGCGGGGCACGGCAGTTCTCCGCCGTGCCGGGGGACCGCTGGAACCTTGGGACCCTCCACGCCCCCGGCGACCGATCGGCCCCCCATGCCGCCACCGCCCCTACGGACCAGGTCGCCTTCCTGGACTCCGTGGACCGCTTCGACGCCCTGCACTACGGGGTGCCGCCCGCCCGCGCACGGGCCATGGACCCGCGGCACCGGCTGCTCCTCGACGTCAGCCGCGAGGCCCTCGACGACGCCGGGATGGGCCGCGGCGACTTCGACCGGGAGAACACCGGGGTCTTCTTCGGGCTGTCGGCGCCGGACCACAAGGACCTCGTGACGGGCCACGGGCGCACCCTCGCCCCGGCCGGCACGGCGGACCCCGCGGACGGCGGCGGCTTCCCGGAGGCCCTCAGGGCGCCGGCCGGCCCCTGCGGCACCGCCGAGGCCCTCGCCCTGCCCGGGAGCCCGCTCGGCACGGCCTCCGGCACGGTCAGCCGCCAGTTCGACCTGGGCGGACCCGGCGTCACCATCGACGCCGCCGGCTCCGGCTCGCTCGTCGCCCTCGACACCGCGATGGCCCACCTGCGTCAGGGCAGCTACCGGATCGCCCTCGTCGGCGGCGTGTACCTCAGCCTCACCCCCGACGACCTGCTCCGCTTCTCCCGGCTCCGCGCCCTGTCCGCCGCCGGGGTGTGCCGCCCCTTCGACGCGGAGGCCGACGGGTTCGTCCTCGGCGAGGGCGCCGGTGTCGTCGTCCTGCGGCCCCTCGCCGACGCGCTCGCCTCCGGCGACCGCGTCTACGCGGTGATCAAGGGCATCGGCTCGGCCAACGACGGCGCCTCCCCCGGCCCCCTGGTCCCCACCGCCGAAGGCCGGCTCCGCGCCATGCGCCGGGCCTACGAGGACGCCGGGGTCGCCCCGTCCTCCGTGGGCTTCCTGGAGGCCCACGGCAGCGGCACCGCCGCCGGGGACCGCGCCGAGGCGGAAGCGCTGCGCCGGCTGCGCACCGAGTACCCCGACGACGACCCGGCCCTGTGCTACCTGGCCTCGGGCAAGGCCCTGATCGGGCACTCCCGGTCCGCGGCGGGCATCGCGGGACTGATCAAGACAGCCCTGGTGGTCCACCACCGCACGGTCGTCCCGCAGCCGGCCACCACCCCCCACCCCGACCTGGGCCTCTCCGCCGCCGGCCTGCGCTTCGCCGACACCGCGCGGCCCTTTCCGGGCGGCGGCGCCCCTCGACGTGCCGCCGTCAGCTCGTTCGGCTCCGGCGGCACCCACGTCCACGTGGTGCTGGAGGAGCGCCCCGAACCGGTCCGCGCCCGGTTTCCGGAGCACGCCCGGTTTCCGGATCGCGCCGCGGACACCGGGAGCACCGGAGGCGCCGAAGGCACCGGGCAGCCCCAGCTCCTCTTCCTCTCGGCCGGAAGCCCCGAGCTGCTGGACCGGCACATCGGCGCGGTACTCGACGTACTCGACGCGGCGGACCGTACGCCGCTGGCGGCCGTGGCCCACACCCTAGGCGCACGGGCTCCGCTGTCGGCCCGGCTCGCGATCGTGGCCACCGGCACGGCCGGGTTCCTGCGGCGCCTGCGCCGCGCACGTGAGCAGCTGCTCGCGGGAGCCCGGGGCGACCTCGGCGAGGGCGCGTTCGCCGCCGACGCCCCGCTGCCGGCCGCGCAGCGCCGTACCGCCTTCCTCTTCCCCGGCCAGGGCAGTCAGCGGCCGGGCATGATGCGGGACCTGTACGCACGGTTCCCCGCCTACCGCTCGGCCGTCTGCGTCCTCAGCGCCGTGGCCCGCGCCGACCTCGGCTTCGACCTGGCCGACCTGCTGTACGGCGAGGCCTCCGGGGCCCCCTCGGCCCATGCGTCCCGCGCGGCCCGCGCCTCCCGCGCGTCCGACGCCTCCCCCGCGTTCCCCGTGGACAACGGGGAGCTCGGGCGCGGGCTCGCCGCCACCGAGACGTGCCAGCCGCTGCTCGGCACCGTCCAGATCGCCGCCACCCGGGTCCTCGCCGACTGCGGGATCACCCCGGACCTCGCCCTGGGGCACAGTGCCGGAGAGTTCGCGGCCGCCGCCGCGGCCGGAGCGCTGACGAGCGTGGACGCCGTCCGGCTGCTGGTGCACCGGGGCGCCGCCCTGCGCCGGGCCGAGACCGGGCTCCGGGGCGGGATGCTCGCGGTGCGGACCGACAAGGAGACCTGCCGCCGGCTCGCCGACGGCATCGACGACGTGTGGCTCGCCTGCTTCGACGAACCGCGGCAGGTCGTGGTCGGTGGCACCCCGGAGGGTCTCGCCGCCCTGCGGGAGGTCTGCGCCGGTGCCGGGGTCGTCACGGCGGCCCTCGACGTGTCGAACGCCGTCCACTCGCCTCGGCTGGCCCGCGCCGAGGAGGCCGTGCGCTCGGGCCTCGCCACCCGCCGCATCGGCATCCCCACCGTGCCGTTCGTCTCGTCCGTGAACGCGGAGGTCTGCCTCGACCCCGACCGGCTGCGCGCCCTGTGGGTCCGGCACGCGTCCGTACCGGTCCGCTTCGGCGACGCCGTCCGCACCGCCTACGACCAGGGGGCCCGCGTCTTCCTCCAGGTGACCGGCGGCAGCTCGCTCCTCACCTCGGTACGCCGCAACCTCACCGACCGCGGCGACGTCCACGTCGTCCCCGTCACCGGGGAGGTGCCCGACGACGGTCACGCCTTCGTGCTGGCGCTCGCCCGGCTCGCGGTCCTGGGCGCCCCGGTCGACCCGCGCGCGCTGGTCCCCGCGGAGGAGCGCCGGCTGCTGGACCTGCCGGTGGCCAAGCTCGACGGCCGGTCCTCCCGGGTCCCGGCCCGCCGCGTCGCGAAGGAGACCTCACCCAGCGCGTCGGCCACCCCGGCCCCGGGGGAACCGGTCCCCGCCCCTGCGGCTCCGGCGGCCACCGCCCCGGCCGGATGACCCCGTGGCCCGCGTCCTCGCACGCCCGGGCACGGGACGGCACTGCGTTGGTGCTCCTTGCCGCGCCGGACGATGCTTGTCAGTGGAGCCCCTGGCCAGCGAAGGCGAGATGAGCGGCGATGGAGCAACTTCCCACCCCTCCCGGTGAGCGGCAGGCCCGGACCACGCACGCCTCCCCGGGGGCGGCGTACACGGCCACCGCCACCGTCAGCGAGCAGGGCATCGTGACCGGGTGGAGCGAGGAGGCCCGCCGGCTGCTCGGCTACGCGCCTTCGGAGGTCGTGGGGCTGCCCGCCGCGGATCTGCTCGCGGACCGGTCAGCCGGATCCGGCGGTACGGACACCGCGGCGCCCCCCGTCGCGCCCGGGCAGGAGCGGTGGAGCGGCACCGTCCCGCTGCGCCACCGTGACGGCCGACGGCTGGACGCGGGACTGCTCGCGCACCGCAGGGCGGCCGCCGGCGGAACGGCCGAGTGGTTCGTGATGTCCGCCGTGACGGGGGCGCCCGGGGCCTCCTGGGACGGGCCCCTGGGCGAATGGGCCTTCGACCGGTCCCCCTGCGTCCTGGCGGTCTTCGACGAGGACCTGCGGCTGGTGCGGGCGAACGCGGGCATGCACCGCGCGCTCTCCCTCACGGAGGCCGAGATGCACGGGCTGCGCCTGTCGGAGATCGCCCCCGACCCGGTGAGCGAGGAGACCGAGCGGGGAATGCGCCGGGTGCTGGAGACCGGCGAACCGCAGTCCGTGGACGGCTTCGTCCGGCCGCCCGGCGCGGGCGCGGCGCACGGCTGGGCGACCTCGCTGGCCCCCGTACCGGGTCCGGACGGCCGGGTGCGGGCCGTGTACCTGGCCGCGCACGACAAGGCCGCGGGAGACACCGCCCCGCGGCAGGCGCTCCCGCCGACCCTCGCCGGCGCCCGGACCGGAGGCACCGGCTCCGGCACCGGCACCGGCACGAGCACCAGTCCGGACAGTGCCCGTACCGTGCAGGACCTGGCCGATGCCGCCGTCCCCCGGCTCGCCGACCTGGCGATCGTCGACCTGCTGGAGCCCTCCCTCCGCGGCGAGGGACCGGCCCGGAGTCCCGGGACGGGTGCCCGCACGCTGTCCCGCAGTGCCGTGCGGTCGGTCCTCGGCGGGAGCCGGGAGTCCCGGTTCGCGGTCGGGGAGACGATCGTCTACCCGGCGCTGTCGCCCCCGGCGGAATGTCTGGCCGCAGGGCGGGGCGCCGTGTACGGGACCGCCGACCCGGCCGTCGCCCGGTGGGTCGCGCAGGATCCCGCGGCCGGCTGGATCGGCGAGTACGGGACCCATTCGATGATGCTGGTGCCGCTGCGCGACGGCGGCACCACCCTGGGCCTGGCCGTCTTCAGCCGTCACCAGAACCAGGAGCCCTTCGACCCGGAGGACCTGCGGCTGGCCGAGGAGCTCACGGCCAGGGCGGCCACCGGCATCCACCGTGCGCGCCGGACCGCCCGGGAGCACACCAGCACCATGACGCTGCAGCGCAGCCTGCTCCCCCACACGCTGCCCGTGCAGTCGGCGCTGGAGATCGCCTCGCGCTATCTGCCGGCCGCGGGCGAGGCCGGTGTGGGCGGCGACTGGTTCGACGTGATCCCGCTGTCCGGCGCCCGGGTGGCCCTGGTCGTGGGCGATGTCGTCGGCCACGGCATGCGCGCCTCCGCCACCATGGGCCGGCTGCGCACCGCGGTGCGCACCCTGGCCGACGTCGACCTGCCGCCGGACGAGCTGCTCACCCACCTCGACGACCTGATCATCCACCTGGCGGCGGACGAGACGGGCGGGGAGGCGGCCGGGGGCATCGGCACCACCTGTCTGTACGTGGTGTACGACCCGGTGACCCGCCGGTGCACCGCCGCCCGGGCCGGTCATCCCCCGCCCGCCGTGGTCTCCCCGGAGGGTTCCGCGTACCTGCTCGACGTCCCGGCGGGGCCGCCGCTGGGCCTCGGGGGCCTGCCCTTCGAGACCGTCGAGGTCGAACTTCCCGAGGGCAGCCTCCTCGCGCTGTACACCGACGGGCTCCTGCAGGCCCGCGACCACGACATCGACGAGGCCCTGGACAGCATGCTCGCGGCCCTGATCCGGCCCGCCTCCACCCTGGACACCGTCTGCGACCGGGTGCTGACGGCTCTGCTCACCCACCGTCCCGACGACGACGTGGCCCTGCTCGTCGCCCGGACCCGGGCCCTGCACACCGACAAGGTCGCCGTCTGGGACCTGCCCTCCGACCCTTCCCTGGTCTCGCAGGCCCGCCGCAACGCCACCGATCAGCTGACGGTCTGGGGGCTCGACGAGGCCGCCTTCGTCACCGAGCTCGTGGTCAGCGAACTGGTCACCAACGCCATCCGCTACGGCGAGCCGCCCGTACAGCTCCGGCTGATCCACGAGGGCACCACGCTGATCTGCGAGGTCTCGGACGCGAGCGGTACCGCCCCGCACATGCGGCGTGCCCGGATCTTCGACGAGGGCGGGCGCGGCCTGCTGCTGGTCGCGCAGCTCACCCAGCGCTGGGGCACCCGGCACACCCTCTTCGGCAAGACCATCTGGGCCGAGCAGTCCCTCGTA
Source organism: Streptomyces sp. GL_141 (assembly GCF_057834385.1). Classification (NCBI taxonomy): domain Bacteria; kingdom Bacillati; phylum Actinomycetota; class Actinomycetes; order Kitasatosporales; family Streptomycetaceae; genus Streptomyces; species Streptomyces sp. GL_141. Next base: position 7,437,355 of record NZ_CM174402.1, on the reverse strand, counting down.
GGGTTCTGAGGACCTTCTCCCCTTCCCTGTGACACGCCCGTGACAGACGACGGACACGCTGATGAACTCCCACCGACAAGCTCTTTAACACGGACATACACCCACATTCGTGGATATGTCCTCTGCTTTCAAAGGTGCGAGCAGCCGTGATGACCGATCCGAAGTTCCGGAGGAAGTCCCATGAGCCTCACCCTGGTCGCGCCCCACGCCGAAGCCCCCGCCGCCGTCCTCGCCCCGCGCGAGCAGGAGGCCCTGCGTCACATCGCCGCCGGGTGCACCTACATGCAGACGGCCCGCTCGATGGGACTCTCCAAGCACACGGTCGACGCCTACCTGCGCCGCATCCGGGCCAAGCTGAACATCAACACCACGGCGGAGATGACCCGCCTGGCCATCTCCCTGGGACTGTGAACACCGGCCGGGCCCAGTCCGGGGGCTCCCTGGGCGGCGCCCCGCTCCCCGGCTCCGCGGTCTGCGGAGCCGTCGCCCGGGAGGGTGCGGTGACGGTGGTGGCCGCACGGAGCGCCGCCACGAATTCCAGGCAGGAGTCGTAACGGTCCTCCGGAACCTTCGCCAGAGCCTTCTCCAGTACGGCGCCGGCCGCCGGCGCGATATCGGGCCGCTTCTCCGTCAGGGGAGGCGGCTTGTCGTACTGGTGCGCCCACAGCAGCGCGGGGGCGTCGTCCCGGACGAAGGGCGGCCCGCCGGTGAGGGACTCGTAGACGACACAGCCGAGGCTGTACACGTCGCACCTGCCGTCGACCGGGCGCCCGGAGATCTGTTCCGGTGCCATGTAGTCGACCGTGCCGACGAACTCGCCCGCCGTGGTGAACCCGGTGAGCGCCAGCGATTTCTTCGTCAGTCCGAAGTCCGTGAGGTAGATGTGCTCCGGGTGCTCGCTGTCGGTGCCCTCGGCCACCAGGATGTTGGCGGGTTTGACGTCCCGGTGCACCAGATCGTGCTCATGGGCCGCGTCGAGCGCGGACGCCACCTGCGCGGCGATGCGCAGCGCGGTCGGGACGGGCAGGGGGCCGTCCCGGTCCAGCAGGATCCGCAGGTCCGGCCCGGCGACGTAGCGCATGGCGATGTAGAGGACCCCGTCGGTCTCGCCGGCTTCGAAGACCGGCACGATGTGCGGGTGCTCGATCCTGGCGGCGACCCGGGATTCGTGGGCGAAGCGGCGCCGGAAGACCTCGTCGCGGACGCGCTCCGGGGCGATCAGCTTGAGCGCGACCGTACGGTCCAGGCGCAGGTCCTTGGCCTCGTAGACGACGGCCATGCCGCCCCGGCCGATGATCCGCTCGATCCGGTAGCCGGCGATCTGCCTCCCGATCAGGCCGGAGGCACGGCCCGTATAAAGGCCCCGGTTCGCTGCCGTGCCCATCAGGCGCCTCCCGCGGCAAGTCTATCCAGTGGTCCCCGCGCACGCCCGTGGGGCGAGCGGTGCGCTCGCCCCACGGGCCGGGCTCCCCGGCCGGCGCCGGTCAGAGGCCGCGGCGGCCGTGCCGGGCGACCGCGGAGATCCAGAGCATCGCCGTGACGGCTCCGACGGCCAGGGTCAGGGTGCCGGCCCGGCCGCCGCTCATCGCCCAGCCGTTGCCGAGCAGGAGGGCGGTACCGGCGACCCGGGAGGCGAGCGCGTACGGGCGGTTCCCGGCGCGGCCGAAGTGGCGGCCCAGGACGTAGCAGGCGGCGATCAGCGAGGTGAAGGTGACCGACCCGGCGGCGAAGTGGGCGTAGCTGTGCCAGGTGAGCGTGGCGGCCTCGGCGGCGGGGGCTCCCGCGGGGAAGCCGTCCACCGGGTCCATGACGAAGGCTCCCGCGGCGATCATGCCGATGCCGCCGATCCGGACCAGCCGTGGCGCCCAGGTGCCTCCCGGGGTGCCGCGCAGGGCCCTGCGCAGGCCGCTCGCCCCGAGGACGAGGAGGGTTCCGGCGAGCAGGAAGTTGGTGATCTGGAGCCAGCCGAGGCTGCCGTTGCTCAGTGCGCTCAGCGGGTGGCGGGTGATGTCGAAGCCCTCACGGGTCGCGGCCTGGGTCAGGGAGACGACCGCCCACAGCGGGGAGGCCACGACCGCGCAGGTGAGGAGCGAGCGCGTGGCGGCGGTGGTGGAGGAGCGGGTGGCGGAGGAGACGGTGGTGGCGGTGGGGGCCTGGGTGCTCATGGCGGGTACCTCTCGGGTTCGTCGTATGCGGCTCTCGTTCGGTTCTCGCTGATACGTCGAACCAGAAAAGTGACGGGGAATGGGCGCGTTCCCTGTCACATCGCCGGTTCGACGTGTAGGCAAGGTGCGGGCAGCAGCTCGGCACCACGAGACGAGGAGTCCCCATGCGCTACCTGATGACGACGAGGCCTTCCGACACCGCCCCCGACGAGCGGCTGTTCGCCGAGATGGGCAAGTTCATCGAGGAGCTGACCGCGGCCGGCGTGCTGCTGGCCACGGGCGGGCTGGAGCCGGGCGGCATCCTGGTGGCCTCCTCCGGCGAGGAGATCACCGTGACGGACGGGCCGTTCGCCGAGGCCAAGGAGGCCGTGGCCGGTTTCGCGCTGATCGAGGTCCGGTCCCGGGAAGAGGCGATCGAGCTGGCCCGCCGCTTCCGCAGGATCGTCGGCGACGGCGAGAGCGTGGTCCAGCAGGTCTTCGGCCCCTGATCCGTGCCGGACACCTCGCGGACGATCGACGCGGTCTGGAAGCTCGAATCGGCCAAGATCATCGCCACGCTGACGCGCATGGTGCACGATGTCGGCCTGGCCGAGGAACTGGCCCAGGACGCGCTCGTCGCCGCGCTCGAACAGTGGCCAGGCGCCGGGGTCCCGGACAACCCCGGCGCCTGGCTGACGACCACGGCCAAACGGCGGGCGGTCGACCACATCCGGCGCTCCCGGGTGCTGACGGACAAGCAGGAACAGCTCGCCCACGCGCTGGAAGGGCATCAGGAGCGGCAGGAGCCGCAGGAGCCCGAACAGGACGACGTCCTGCGGCTGATGTTCCTCTCCTGCCACCCCGTGCTGCCGACCGAGGCCCGTGCGGCGCTCACGCTCCGGCTGCTGGGCGGTCTGACGGCCGAGGAGATCGCACGGGCCTTCCTCGTCACGGCGGCCGTCGTCACCCGGCGCATCGCCACGGCCAAGCGCACCCTGGCCGAGCACCGCGTGCCCTTCGACCTGCCGGAGGAGTCGGAGCTGCCCGAGCGGCTGTCCTCGGTGCTGGAGGTCATCTACCTGATCTTCAACGAGGGTTACTCGGCCACCTCCGGCGACGATCTGATGCGCCCCGGGCTCTGCCTCGAAGCACTCCGGCTGGGCCGGCTGCTGGCCGAACTGGCCCCCCGGGAGGCCGAGGTGCACGCCCTGGTCGCACTGATGGAGATCCAGGCCTCCCGTTCCGCGGCGCGCACCGGGCCCTCGGGCGAGCCCGTCCAGCTCCACGAGCAGAACCGGGGGCGCTGGGACCAGCTGCTCGTCCGCCGCGGGTTCACCGCGATGCTGCGCGCGCGGGAGGCCGGCGGGGCCCCCGGCCCGTACATGCTGCAAGCGGCGATCGCCGTGTGCCATGCGCAGGCGCGCGCCGCCGAGGAGACCGACTGGGCGCAGATCGCGACCCTGTACGGGGCCTTGGCCCGGCTGCTGCCGACGGCGGTGGTCCGCCTCAACCGGGCGGTGGCGGTCGGGATGGCGTACGGGCCGCAGGCGGGCCTCGATCTGGTCGACTCCCTGGTCGCCGATCCCGTCCTGCGCGACTACCACCTCCTCCCCAGCGTCCGGGGAGACCTGCTGCTGCGCCTGGGCCGCGGCCCGGAGGCGCGGCAGGAGTTCCTCCGGGCGGCGGCCCTCGCCAGGAACGCCGCCGAGCGCGCCTTCCTGCACCGGCGCGCGCGGGAGGTACCGGCCACCGGCAGCCCGGGACCGGGCCCGACCCTCGGCGGGGCCGCGGCCGGGTTCCTGGGCCGGGCGGATCTGGACGCCGCGACGGTCCGCTCGTACGGCCAGACCCTGCGGCGGCTGCGCCTGGACCTCGGCGACGGCACACCGCTGTCCCGGCTGACGGCCGAGGAGGTGGCGCGGGTGTGCGCGGCCGCCTGGGGCGGTGCGGCGGCCACGACCTGGAACCGGCACCGCTCGGCCGTACGGTCCTTCGGCGCCTGGGCCGGCCTGGACGAGCTCGCGGCCGGGCTGGAGCGGCGCGCCGAAACCCGCCCGCGGGCGTCCGCCCTGGGGCCCGCGCAGCTCGACGCACTGTGGAGCGACCCCGAAGTACCGCTGCGGGAGCGGACGTTGTGGCGGCTCCTGTACGAATCGGCGGCGGGGGTGACGACCGTCCTGTCCCTGAACGTGGAGGACCTGGACCTGGAGGACCGCCGGGCCCGCGCCGGCCGGACCTGGGTGAGCTGGCGCTCCGGGACGGCCCGGCTCCTGCCCGGGCTGCTGGCCGGCCGCACCCGGGGCCCGCTGTTCCTCTCCGACCGGCGGCCCGGACCGGCCCGGACCCCCGGGCCGGCCGACCTCTGCCCGGACACGGGCCGGCGCCGCCTGTCCTACGAGCGGGCCGAGCACCTCTTCAAGGAGGCCACCAGACCCCTGGACCCGGCGCACGAGGGCTACACCCTGCGCCGCCTCAAACCCGGCCCGGAAGGGACGGCCTAGCTGTTCTGTCCCGGGAGATTGTGGACGGGTGATGCAGGTCTCGGCTGAGGGATCTTGAACGGGTGAGGGCCTTCCGGGTTTGGTGTGGATTGCGACGTCTACACCGAACGACAGAAGGCCCTCATGCCCCACCGTAATGCACCCCTGACCGAGACCGGACGGTTGCGCCTTGCCCGCTGTGTGGTCGTGGACGGCTGGCCGCTTCGGCGGGCCGCCGAGCGTTTCCAGGTCTCGCCGACGACCGCCCAGCGGTGGGCCGACCGCTACCGCTCCCACGCTGAAGCAGGCATGAGCGACCGGTCCTCGCGCCCGCACCACAGCCCACGCCGGACCCCGACCCGCACTGAACGCCGGATCATCAAGGTCCGACTCACCCGGCGGTGGGGACCGGCCCGTATCGCCCACCTGCTGGGCCTGGTGCCCTCGACCGTCCACCGCGTGCTGACCCGGTTCGGGCTGGCCCGCCTGTCCCACCTGGACCGGGCCACCGGCCGTGTCATCCGCCGCTACGAACGCGCCAAGCCCGGCGAGCTCGTCCACGTGGACATCAAGAAGCTCGGCAACATCCCCGACGGCGGCGGCCACAAGACCCTCGGCCGCCAGGCCGGCCGCAGAAAGCGGCCCCGCCTGGGCTACAGCTACATCCACACCGCCGTCGACGACCACTCCCGCCTCGCCTACAGCGAGATCCTCACCGACGAGAAGAAGGAAACCGCGACCGCCTTCTGGCAGCGGGCACACGCCTACTTCACCAGCGTCGGGATCACCGTCGAGCGCGTCCTGACCGACAACGGCTCCTGCTACAAATCCCACCTCTGGCGGGACGCCCTGGCAGCAGCCGGGATCACCCACAAGCGAACCCGGCCCTACCGACCCCAGACCAATGGCAAGGTCGAACGCCTCAACCGCACCCTCGCCGAGGAGTGGGCCTACGCCCGCCCCTACCGCTCAGAGCAGGAACGACGCGACGCATTCCCCCGATGGCTCCACACCTACAATCACCACCGCGGACACACCGCACTCGCAGGCAAACCACCCGCCAGCCGCGTCCCCAACCTCACAGGGCAATACACCTAGCCCTCGGCCGCCAGCAGGGTGAGGATCCGGGCGAGTTGGGTTCGTACGGCTTCGTCGGCGATGGTGCCGTCCGCGGCGACCGTCCTGCGGTCCACCGGGATCCGTACGCAGGCCTCGTCCCTGATGTCGGCGCCGGTGTAGCCGAGGACGGTCCGCAGGGTGGCCTCCGCGCCCTGGCCGCGCCCGGGGGCCGCCGCGTTCACCCAGGCGACGGGCTTGTCGCAGATCTCGGTGCCGCCGACCGTCCAGTCCAGCAGGTTCTTGAAGGAACCGGGCAGGGTGCCGGCGTACTCCGGGGTGCAGATCAGGAGCCCGGCCGCCTCGGCGATCGCCGCGCGCAGCCGGGCCACGGGGCCCGGCAGCGGTGCGGCGTCGTCGTCGGGGTTGAAGTGCGGGAGGTCCGCCAGCCCCTCGTAGAAGACCGTCCGCACGCGTGCGGGGGCCACCGCTCGTGCGGTGCACAGGACGGTCTCGTTGGAGGAGCCTGCGCGCAGGCTCCCCGACAGCAGAAGGATCACAGGGAGCGTGGACATGTGCCCCAATGTAATGATCCGCCGCGGGGTCCGGCCGCCGGGGTCAGCCGAAGCGGCCCTGGACGTAGTCCGAGGTGCGCGGGTCGGCGGGGGCGGAGAACATGGCCTCCGTGGGTCCGTGTTCCACGATCTGGCCGGGCGTGCCCTGTTCCGCGAGGAAGAAGGCGCACTGGTCGGAAACCCGGGCCGCCTGCTGCATGTTGTGCGTCACGATCACGATGGTGACCTCGTCGGCCAGCTCGCGGACGGTCTCCTCGATGCGGCGCGTGGACGTGGGGTCCAGGGCCGAGCAGGGTTCGTCCATCAGCAGGATCCGCGGCCGGACCGCGAGGGAGCGGGCGATGCACAGGCGCTGCTGCTGGCCGCCGGAGAGCGCGCCGCCCGGCTGGCGGAGCCGGTCCTGGACCTCCTTCCACAGCCCGGCCTTGGTCAGGCACTCCTCGACCAGGGCGTCCTTCTCGGCTCCCGAGGCGCGGATGCCCGTCAGCTTGAGGCCCGCCGTGACGTTGTCGTAGACCGACATCGCCGGGAAGGGGTTCGGCTTCTGGAAGACCATGCCGATCCGGCGGCGGGCGTCGGTGAGGCGGCGGCCGCGGGCGTAGACGTCCTCGCCGTCGAGCAGGACCTCACCGGCCAGTTCGGCGCCCGGGATCAGCTCGTGCATCCGGTTCAGGATCCGCAGGAAGGTGGACTTCCCGCAGCCCGAGGGACCGATCAGGGCCGTGACCTGGCCGCCCGGCATCGTCAGGGAGACGCGGTTGAGGACCTTGCGGCCGCCGAACCACGCCGAGACGTCCCGGGCGTCGAGGGTGGACGCTCCCGTTGCGGGGAGCGCGGGGAGGGGGAGCGTCTGCGTCGTCATCACGGCCTCGTTCACAGGAGGTTGGGCAGGAGGAGGGCGGCCTGGTCGGCGACCGCCAGGCCGAGGGCGGCCAGCACCGGGAAGCCGACCAGCCAGGTGTGCGCGCGGCCCCAGCGGATCCGCGCCCAGGCCAGGGCCGCCGCGGCGAGCAGCAGGGCCTGCGCCCACAGCACCAGCGGGAACCAGGCCGAGGTCTGGCTGCCGAGGGGGGCCTCGTCCGCGGCCAGCCGTCCCGGGGTGCGGCCGCCGGACTGCTGTACGGGCGTGGTGAGTTCGGCGTCGACGTGGACCACGCCGTCCGGCACGTACGGGGTCCCGTCCGCGGTCATCAGGGTGAGCAGGGCCGCGTCACCGGTCGGCCGGGCCGGCTGCGGGTCGCCCGCGCGGCGCACGCCCAGCACCTTGTACGTGTGCTCGCCCTGGCCGGTGACGACCAGGAAGGTCTCCCCGCGCGCCAGGTCGGCGATGTGGGCGAAGGGGCCGCCGTAGCCCGCCTGGCGGCCCATGAGGATGCTCGTGCCGGGCTGGCCGGGCAGGACCGTGTCGCGCCGGTGGCCGGGCCCGGAGGCCAGCACCCCGGAGGTGGTCGCCTCGCGGACCACCTCGCGGAGCCCGATCTGCGGGATCTCCAGCAGGGCGACGGGGGTGCCGGGGGTGGTCGGGCCCAGCGGCGCGGTGGCGTTGGCGAGCCCTTCCCGCAGCTGCGCGTACCCCACCCGGCGGTCCCGCTCGTGGCGCAGGTGCCCGAGCGGGCCCACTTCCGCGACGAAGCCGAGGAGCAGGGCGCCCAGGATGGCCAGGGCCGCGCCGGTGGCCCACAGGCCGGGTGGGCCCGTACGCCCCGCCGGGGCCCCGGGGGCTCCGGCGGGGTCGGGGCGCACGTCCACCGGCGGGGCGGAGGTGGCTGTCATCGTGTCTTCTCCGAATGCGGAAGCGGATGCTGCGGGAACGCGGATGCCGCGGGAACGCGTGTGACGCGGGGATGCGTGTGCCGCGGGGATGCGGATGCCGCGGTCAGTTGCCCGCGAAGGTCAGCAGGCCGCGGCGGCGGGCCCACCAGACGAGCGCGCCGCCGGTGACGACGAGGCTTCCGGAGAGCAGGCCGACCGTGGTGGCGTCGGCGCCGGTGTTGGCCAGGCCGCCGCCGGAGCCGCCGGCGCCGCCGGAGGCTCCGCCCGAGACGTTGGTGGAGACGCCCACGCTGCTGCCGCCGCTCGTGGTCGTGCCCGTGGAGGCCGACGCGGACGGGGAGGCCGTCTCGGACGGGGTGGGCGTGGGGGACGCGGACTCCGAGGGGGTCGGGGTCGGAGTCGGGGTGGCGGTCGGGGTCGGGGTGGGCGTCGCGGTGGGGGTCGGGGTGGGAGTGGGGGTCGGGGTGGGCGTCGGCGTCGGGTTGCCCGTCCCCGGGTCCGTGGTCTGGTACTCGGTGTTGGAGGTGAACCACAGGGAGGCCGCGAACGTCCCGTAGGTCTCCGTGCCGAAGGCCTTGCGGCACACGACGGTCAGGTCGTAGCGGCCTTCTAGGGTGGTGAAGCCGGCCTGGCTCGCGTAGTCCCGCATGGTCATCGTCAGCGGGACGTTGATGCCGCCCGACGGCGCCGGCGGGTACGTGGTGATGGGCGAGTTGCCGACCACGTTGAGGCCCTCGGCCGGGAAGCCCTTGCCGGCCACCGTGACCAGGACGTTCGTGGCGGGCTCCGGACAGGCGGCCGAGGTGGTCAGGTCGACGCTGCTGCCGTCGTTGCCGGTGGCGGGGTTGATCTTCGCCGTGCCGGCCGGGGCGGCGTGGGCCGCGGTCGGCACGGTCAGGGCCAGGCCCACGAGGGCGGCGGCGGCCGCAGTCGCGGCGCCTGCCGCGGATCGCCGGCTGAGGCGGGTGAACTGCACGATGGGCTCCTTCTTGGCGTTCTGGCGTTCGTTCGTATCGATGGGGTCGCGGGTGGCACGCCGGCGGGCCGACACGGCGGCCGCGGCCCGGGCCAGGCGCCTGCGGCGCCACACCCACAGCCCGCCCCCGGTGATCACGAGGACCATCGCGAGCAGCGCCCACGGGACCGTCCACAGCGACACCGAGCGGGTCAGGGACGGAAGTTTGGGGTCCACGCCGTCGCGGGCGGCGACCGGCTGGACGGAGACGACGGCGGAGGACCGCAGCACCTGCGCGACCCCGTCGGCCTTGGCGGTGATCTTCAGCGAGGTGCCGGGCAGCAGGTCGCCGAGGTCCTTCACGCCGTCCGCGGTGACGGAGGTGCCGAACAGGCCGTTGACGCGTACGGCCTGCCGGGCGCCGAGCCGCACGTTGCCCGTGTTGCTCAGGGTGTAGGTGACGGTCGCCGAGCCCTCGGAGAAGGGGTTCGCGGATCCTTCGTACGAGGCGGCGACCTGCTGGACCTCCAGGCGCGGGGTGAGGGTCCCGGCGGCGCGGATGTAGACGCGGGCGCCGACCCGCTGGTCGAGCTTGACCTTGTTGCCCTGGCTGTCCTGGGCTCCGGCGGCGAGCGAGGCGACGATGCCGCCGGTGTGGTCCCCGGGGGTGACCTCGCGGGGGACGGTGACGGTGAAGGGGACGACGACGTTGCCCTTGGGCGGGACGGTGACCTTGTCCTTCTCCAGCTTGATCCAGCTGCCCGCGTCCTTCGGGGCCTGGCCGGCCGGGAGCAGGTCGAAGCCGCCGTCGAGGGTGTTGACCGCGTCGCTCGCGTAGACGGCGAGGGTGAGCGGCTCCTCGCCGTAGTTCCAGATGGCGATCTGGTCGCGCGTGGTGGCTCCGCCGGTGACCCCGTAGGAGAAGTGGGGCCGGGCGTCGGGCCCCTTCGGCCCGGCGGGCTGCACGCCGAAGGTTGACTTGCGGTCCTCGCCGGGAGCGGCCGGGGCCGAGGTCGCGGCCCGGGCCGGCGCCGTGGAGACCAGCGCGAGCAGGGCGAGGAGGAGGGCGAGGAGCGGGGCGGCCGCGGCCGGCGCGCCGGGGCGGCGGCCGCGCCGGGCGGCGGGGGCGGTGGGGTTCATGGCTCGGGCGTCCGATCCAGGGGAAGGGGTGCGGTGGGTCCAGGCGTCAGGGGCGGGCCGGAGCGGGCCGCGGGAAGGCGGGGTCCGCTCCGGCCCGGAGCTCATGCCTGGATCAGATGGCGGTGAGCGTGAGGGTGGCGGAGTACGTACCGGCGACCGTGGACGTCGGGACGTTCAGCGCCAGGTCGGCGGTGACGTGCGCGGTACCGAGACCGGTGCCGTTGGCGAGGGTGCGGGCGGACTTGAGGCCCGCCGTGCCCGAGTCGCCGGTGGCCGCACCGTGCGCGGCGGGGACGGCGGAACCGGGCGTCACCGTCTGCGCGGGCGCCTTGTCGACGAGCTTGGGGCTCCAGCCCAGGTTCTGGCCGTTGATGGCGTGGGTGGCACCGTCGGAGAAGTCGGTGACCTGGCCGCTGACGGTCCAGCCCGGGTTGCCGGCGCGGGTGTCGGTGAGGGTGACCGGGTTGATGGAGCCGGCCGTGGTCAGCAGGTCCCCGTCGGAGTTGAGCACCGGCGAGGGCAGGGTGACCTGCGGGTTGGCGACGCTGATGGCCAGCGCGCCCGAGTTGACGGTGGTGGTGATCGTCTCGGAGGCCGAGACACCGGCGAAGGCGCCCACCACGTACGGGATCGCGCCCGAGTCGGAGCCCAGGAAGGCACCGGCGTCGGCCGGGACGAACACGGCGGTGAAGGAGTGGTCGCCCACCGGGAGGCTGCTGGTGTTCAGCACCGCGGTGCCGTTCGCGACCGGGACGGTGCCCAGCGTGACGGTGGAGCCGCCGACGGTGTCGGTGAACTTCACCGCGCCCGCCGCGCCCGCGGGGGTGACCGTACCGGTCAGGGTCACCGGGCTGAACTGCGGCGCGGTGCCGGCCGGGGAGACGGCCAGGGCGGTGGTGGTGGCGGTGGCCGCAGCGGCCGTGACCACGTAGGAGACGGCGGCGGAGGCCGAGCCGTTGTAGGAGGCGCTCGCCGGCGTGAAGACGGCCGTCAGGTTGTGCGTACCGGCGGTCAGGTTGGACGTGGTGAGCGCCGCGGTGCCGTTGTTCACGGTGACCGGGGTGCCCAGGTCGGCCGCGCCGTCCTTGAACTGGACGGTGCCGCCGGCGCCGGCCGGGGTGACGCCCGCGGTCAGGGTGACCGGGGTGCCCGCCTGCGCGGGACCGGCCGGGGTGACCGCGAGGGAGGTGACGGTGTCGGTCTTCACCGCCGGGTCGGTGTTCTGGTACGTGGTGTTCGAGGTGAACCAGATCGCGCCCGTGTAGTCGCCGAGGCTGGTGCCGTTGAAGGCGGTCCGGCAGATCACGGTGAAGTCGTACTTGCCCTGGAGGGTGGTGAAGCCCGCCTGGCTGGCGTAGTCCCGCATCGTGGAGGTGAGCGGGATGACCATGCCGCCGTTGGCGGCGGTCGGGTAGGTCGCGATGGGCGAGTTGCCGACCACGTTCAGACCCTCGGCCGGGAAGCCGGAACCCGCCACCGTGACCAGCACGTTGGTGGCATTGGCCGGGCAGGCCGCCGAGGTGGTGAACGCGATGCCGGACGTGTCCGCGCCGGTCGCCGGGTTGATCTCGATCGTTCCGATCGGGGCGGCGTACGCGGCGCCCGCTCCGGCCAGACCCGCGGCGAAGGCGGTGGTCACGGCGGCGACCCCCAGGGCCATGGTCCGCATAACTCTGTTCTTCAACACAACGTCTCCAGAATGTGAAGCTCGGGCGGCGATCAGGGTCACGGGGTCTGCTTGGTGGTGTCGCCACAGTTCGGGCTGGTGGCGAAGCCGTACGTGTTGATCACCGAGGTCTGCTTGCAGATCTCGGAGTTGGCGCCGACGAAGACGGTGCTCCACGGAGCCGTGGCCACCTTGTTGGTCGGGATCACGTTGTAGACGTCGCGCTTCACGCCGAACCCGCTGTTGAGGACGGTGGGCGAGGTCCCGTCGACCGTGCCGAGGATGGCGCGGCCGCGCAGGTCCGCGATCGTCTGCGAGGACTGCGACTGGTACTGGGCGATGGAGAACGGCACGATCGACTTGTCGTCGAGGAGGCGGCCGTCGTGCTCCTGCACCGGGGTGGTGCCCTTCTTGTCCTTGATGCAGGGGTAGATGCCGGCGACGACGTCGGCGTCCGTGATCCCCATCTGGGACTCCCAGAAGCCGCGGGTGCCCGAGCCGGCCTGCGGCAGGTAGACCGTCATGGCGTAGTTGGGACCCGTGCCCACGTAGTTCGGGTCGCAGTGGTAGATCGCCTTCAGGTCGGTCAGCGTCAGCTTGCGCGGGATCGCCGAGCCGGGGGTGATGGCGTAGGTGACGCCGTCGACCGCGAAGGGCACGTAGGTCAGGCCCGGGGCCGCCGCCGCCAGGTTCAGCGAGGAGGAACGGGCGAAGTCCAGACAGCCGTTGCCCGCCTGGAGCGAGGTGAGCAGCGCGGAGCGGCCGGCGCCCGAGCCGTTCGGGCGGGCCATGGTGCAGTTCGCGTTGACCGCCGGGTCCTTGGTGGTGATGTTGGCGGAGCCGGTGGAGTCGTAGGAGCCGATGACCTTCTGGCCGTTCACGGTGATGGCCGCGGCCAGACCGTTCATGACGTCCTGGGTGGTGTCGGAGCCGACGCCGGAGAGCTGGCGGTACGGCGGCGGGCCCGACGGGTCGGCGGCGGCGAGGCCGGCGCCCGCGATGGTGGCCGCGAGAGCGAAGGCCGAGACGCCGAAGGCGATTTTCTTCTTGTTCACTTGGGATGACCCCTCAGCTAGGCTGCGCCCGGGGTGGTGCCCGGCGCGCGTGGGATGAAGTTCCGTTGGCGCGGATTGGTCAGACGGTCGTCGCCGGGCACCACCTCCTCTCGTCGTACGGAGCCGGGACGGGAGCGGATTCAGTCCTGGTCCGGCGGGCTCCAGTCCCTCGGGCCGGTCTTCTTGTGCGTCGCCCAGTCCGCCGGCAGGTCCGCGGGCCCGCCGGACGCGACGGCCGCTCCCCCCGCGGCCCCCCGCAGCGACCGCAGCCAGAGCAGGGCCCCGGGCAGGAAGCGCGGGAGCAGCGGTCCCGCGAAGGCCGCGAGCGCCCCGACCACGAGGCAGATCAGCAGGACGTTGCGGATGGCTCCGACGACCCAGTCCGGGGTGGTTCCCGCCGCCTGGGCGGCCGGGGAGCCCGAGGTGCCGGTGGCGCCCGTGGCACCCGCGGCGCCGGTGGCCGCCGCGGAGGCGCTGGGTGAGGCCGCCGCGGGGCCGGGTGCGGCCGCGCCGCCCGCCGCGGAGCCGGCGCCCGCCGCCGAGGCTCCGGAGGCGGAGGTCCCCGTACCGGCCGAGCCGGATCCGCCGGCGACCGCCGCGCCGCCCGTGCCGGACGATGTGCCGCCCGCGGTGCCCGGCGCCGGGGCCGTCGGGGCCGAGGGCTCCGGCGTGGGCGTCGGCTTCTTGCCCGCCTCGGTGCTCACCCGCTGCGCCGCCGCCCGGGTCTGGGCGCGCAGGGCCTCCGGCAGCGGGGCGTAGCCGTGCGGCAGGCTGCCCGCGGACACGCCGGGGGTCTGCCCCTGGGCGGCCGCGTAGGCCAGCATGGCGCCGTAGTCCTTGCCCTCCGCCTCGGTGAGGTCGGCGGGCACGGTGGCGGCGTAGGTGAGGACGGTGAGCGGGTACGCCGCCGGGTCCGCGGCCGCCGGGTCGGGAGAGCTGACCCCGTCGGCCCCGGCCTTGCGGGCGCTCGCGGCGGCGATCAGGGCGGCCGGCTCGGGGGCGACGAACGAGCCGCCCGCGTTGAGGAGTTCGGCGCGCACCAGGCCGTAGCGGTCGGCGGTCGCGGTGTCGGTGACGGCGAGCACGGCGCGCGAACCGGCGAGCTGCGGCGGGTCCTTCTTGTACGAGGGCGGGGTGGCCGTGGCGTCCCAGGAGGTACGGGCCAGGGTGTCCCCGCGGCTCGCGGCGCGCGCGGCGGCGTGCATGTCGGTGGCGTAGGGGTGTTTGTCCTGGATGCAGAGCGGGGACTCGGGGTGCTCCACGGGGAACGCCTGGCAGTACGGGTCGCTCTTGGGGAAGGTGTCCAACGGCACGGACAGCCCCCGGTAGTTCGGGTTCACGGCCATGCCGGCGTAGGCGGTGTCCCCGTGCGCGCCCGTGTTGTCGGGCGTGCCGTCGAGGAACTCCCGCGCGGCCGGGTCCCGGGACACCCAGTCCCACAGCTGGCGGGTGGTGTCGGCGAGCGGCTGCGGGACCAGGGCGTCACCGAGCTTGCCGCCGAAGTCCAGTCCCGCGTAGGCGGGGTTGTGCTTCATGAACTCCGGGTCCCGGCCCAGGTTCACCGGGTTCTTCGCGGTGCTCTCGGCGAAGCGGGAGTTGCCGTCCTGGTAGGACTCGGTCAGCAGCTTCGCCACCAGCCTCGGGGTCAGCCGCAGGCTGCCGAGCCGGGTTCCGTTGCGGGCCTTGACCTCGTCGGGCGCCGCGAATCCGGCCTGGCTCTCGATGAAGAAGCCGATGGTGATGCCGGAGAGGGCCACGGGCGCGTAGACGGGTTTGCGCACGGGGTCGGCCGGCGCGGGCCGGCCGAGGAAGACCAGCCCGGGGGTGCCGGAGAGCAGTTTGACGCGGGCGGTCTCGTCGGGGACCTGGGCGTAGCCGTAGATGGCCTTGCCACCGGTCCGGCACAGGGCGGGCTGCCAGCGGGTGACGGCCTCGGCGGCCATCTCGCTGCCGATGGTGCCGCGTTCCTCGGCGCCGATCGGGCAGTAGCTGCCCAGGGGTTCGAAGCCGAGCGGGACGACGATGCGCTGCTTCCAGTTGGCCGGGCTGAGCGGGGAGGACTGGAGCTGTCCGCTGGACTGCGCGGTGTGCGGGCTGCCGTCGACCTCCTTCTCGCCGCGCGGGACGATCACCAGCCAGCACCCGCGTCCGCCGACGGCGCCCTGGGGGCCGGTGACCGCGGAGCCGCAGCCGAGGCCGGGGGCCTCGACGGTGGTCTGGGTCTCGAACCAGACCTCGCCGGCTCCGCGGGCGTTGGTGCGGGCGTACGGGACCTCGTTGGTGCTGTTGACGTCGTAGAACTCGTTCCAGTTGCCCGGGCTGACCGGGTCCCCGCCCACCGTGCGGAAGGGGGCGTACGAGATCCCGCTCGGGGTGGGGGGCGGCAGCGGCTCGCGTTCCGAATCCTGGAGGTTGGCGCCGTAGTTGAGCTGGCGGGTGTTGGTGTAGGCCCCGGCCTGGTTCCCCGCGCCCGCGCCGAGGGCGGAGGAACCGCCGAACTGGCACTGGTCGACGGCGGGGCCGGTGGGCTCGTCGCCCCAGCACTGCATGATCTGGAGGTAGTTGGCGCTGTAGGCGGTGTCGGACACGGTGGGCTTGCCGCCGGTCCAGGAGATCTTGACGACCTGGCCGACGAGGTTGCGGGTCTGGCCGACCGTCACCTTGAGGTCGGCGAACTCGCCGGACCCGGACACGGTGACCTCGGAACCCTCCCCGCCTGCCGCGTACGCGGCCTGCGGGCCGAGGCCGGCGGGCCCGGAGGTGGCGACCACGGGCAGCAGGACCAGGCAGAGCGAGCCGAAGAGCAGCCGGATCCGCCGCGTGCGGCGCGGGGTGCGGAGCCGGGTACCGGACGGCATGCCGAACGGGGTGCGCATCAGGACCCGCCTCCCGTGCGGCCGCGCCGAGCCAGGCGCCGGGTGAGCAGCGGCGGGGCGACCGTGACGGCCAGCAGGATCAGGGCGCCGAGCACCATCAGGACGGTCTGCAGGGTCCCGCCGATGCCGGTCGAGGTGGTGACGGGGATCCCGAACAGGTCGGCCGCGCCGGCCGCGAGGGGCTGTCCGGTGACGGGGTCCACTCCCCCGGTGGCCGTACCGTCGCCGCCCGTGGCCTCACCCGTACCGCCGGTGGCGGCTCCCGCGCCGCTCGCGCCGTCGGCACCGCCCGTGCCGCCCGAGGCCGCGGAGCCGCCCGTGGCTCCGCCGGAGCCCGTGCCGCCCGTGCCACCCGTGGCAGCGCCGCCCGTGCCGCCCGTACCACCGCCGGAGGCAGCGGCGCCGCCGGAGGCCGCCCCGCCGCCACCGGAACCACCGGTCTGCGTCGGGGTCTTGTTGCCGCCGGTGCCGGTCTCGCACTGGGTGGCGCCCTGCTTGTCGCAGGCGGCGGGCATCGGGGCGGTCTCGGCCAGGGTGTTCCTGCCGTCGGGCGAGAAGGTGGGGTTGCGGCAGTTCTTGATGTCGATGTTCGCCACGGTCACCCCGGGGATGCGGCGCACCTGCTCCAGCCCCGCCTGGACGAGGTTGATGGGGAGCGGCGAGTAGCCGAGCCGGTCGACGGAGCGCTGCCCCTCGCAGAGGAAGTAGTAGGCGAAGGCGCCGAGCGCCTTGCCCTTCTGCGGGTTGAAGTTCGATTCCTGCGCCGTCGGGATGATCATGTAGCTGTAGCTGGAGAGCGGGTAGGTGCGATGGTCGGCCCCCGCGTAGACCCCTTCCAGCTTCTGCGTGAGGTCGACGGGGTCGATCTCCGCCTTGCCGAGGGACACGGCGACGTTCTGGGCGGTGGGCTCGGTGTAGTAGCCCGACTTGTTGAGGACCTTGACGACCGGGAAGCCCGTCGTGGAGACCGCGTAGGAGTACTCCACGTACGTGATGGTGCCGATGTTGCCCTCTTGGGCCACGTAGCCGGAGACGCCGTTGGAGCCGGACTGGCCGACGAACCCGCGGCCCGCGATGGTGGGGAAGTTGGAGGTCTGGCCGCAGGGGGTGGAGCGGCCGGCCTTGCCGCAGTAGGCGTCCCACAGGGCCCCGTGCTCCGTGCTCATCCACTTGGTCAGCTGGGCCGTCGTGCCCGAGCCGTCGGAGCGGACGACGGGGACGATCTTGCGGGCGGGGAGGGAGGCCGCGAGGCCGGGGTTGTCGGCCTTGATCGCCGGGTCGCTCCACGTGGTGATCACGCCGGTGAAGATCTTGGCCACGACCTCGCCGGAGAGGCGGAGGTTGGTGACCCGGCGGTTGCCGATCTTGAGGTTGTACATGAAGGCCGTGCCGCCCGCGACGATCGGCATGTAGGCGAACTTCCGCGCGGGCGGCGGGTCGACGACCCCCGAGTCCTTGATCCCGTAGGGGATCTCGGAGACCGCGAAGTCGACGGTGCCGTTGCGGAACTGGTTGCGGCCGTCGGACGATCCCGTACCGCTGTAGTTGACCGTCATGCCGTACTGCTTGACGTTGGCCCGCCACTGGTCGAGGGCGTTCTGGCTCCAGGTGGAACCCGCGCCGGAGACCGGTACGTAGCTCTCGGCGGCGGCCGGCACCGCACCGGGGAGCACGGCGGCCAGCGCCGCCAGGACCAGCGCGAGTCCGCGGACGCGGAGGCGGCCGCGCCGGTCGGGTGTGCGGCCGCCCGAAGGGGCACGCACCGGGTGTGCCGGGGGTCGTCCGGGCATGGGTAACTCTCCTGATCGGTCACAGATCGTACGAATGGACGCGGCGCGGGCCGCGAGGAGCGAGGGGGGCTACGCCCGGGGCGGAGGTAGCGCCTGCCACCCCTGTGGCTCCGGCCCCCCGGCCTCCTCTTCGGCCAGGGCGAGGTCCCGCTCGGCGGCCCGGGCCCGCATCCGCTCGACGTCACGGGCGGACGCCAGGACCCGGCGGTGCTGCGCGCCGCGGCCGAGCTGGCCCGGGGCCTTGCCGCCGATGACGCGGGCGAGCACGAAGAGCAGCAGCACGAGCGCCATCAGCAGGGCGGCGCAGCCGAACCCCCGGGCGATCATGGACTTCTCCGGGGACTGGACCAGGCTGAAGACCGCGAGCGGCAGCGAGAGTTGCGGCCCGTCGAAGGGATTGGCGTTGAGCGCGTTGGCGACGCCGGAGGTGAGCAGCACCGGGGAGGTCTCCCCGATGCCGCGGGCGGTGCCCAGGATGACGGCGGTGGTCAGTCCGGAGCGGGACGTGGGCAGGACCACGGTCCACACGGTGCGCCACTGACCGGCGCCCAGGGCGTAGGAGGCCTCCTTCAGCGAGCCCGGCACGAGCCGGATCACCACGTCGGAGGCCCTGATCACGATGGGCAGCATCATCACGGACAGCGCGAGGGCCGCGGCGAAGCCGGACTTGTCGAATTGGAGCAGCAGGATCCAGGTCGCGTAGACGAACAGGCCGGCCACGATGGAGGGCAGCGCGGTCATGGCTTCGACGATGGTGCGGACGAACCGGGCGTAGCGGCCCGGGACTTCGTTGAGGAACACCGCGCAGGCCAGCCCCAGCGGCACGGACATCGCCAGGGCGATGCCGATCTGTTCCAGGGTGCCGACGATGGCGTGCAGCGCCCCGCCCTGGGTCAGCGGTTCCAGCGGGCCGGTGGCGGCCATGTCCTCGGTGAAGAAGTTGAGGTGGGCCAGGGCGTCCCAGCCGCGCATGAGCACGTAGCCGACGACGAACGCCAGGGCCGTCATGAGCAGGGCGGCGACGCTGTGCACGAGGGCCTGCGCGAGGCGCGCCCGCACGGTGGCGGCGGATTCGTCGAGGGACACGAGGACGGCGTAGAGCGCCATGAAGGCCAGGTAGAGGACCACCGCGAAGCCCAGCGGCGCGTTGAAGGGCAGGAGCCGGCCGAACAGCAGGGCGGTCACGGCGAGCGCGGCGGCGGCCGCGCCCACCATGGCGAGGACGTCGCGCACGTGCAGGGTCGCGGTGTTGCGCCGGTGCTCGGGCGGGACCCCGGCGCCGTCGAGGACCACGGGCGGGCGGACGGTGGCGAGGGCGGGAGCGCCGGGAGCGCCGGGAGCACCCTTCGCGGCAGTACCCGGGCCGTGCGGCCGGTGCGTGAGGGCGGTCATGCGTCGGCCCCCGCTCCGGAGCGGCTGCGGGCCACGACCGAGGAGGCGATGAAGTTGACCACCAGGGTCATCAGGAAGAGGGTGAGGCCGGCCGCCATCAGGGCGGATATCCCGAGGGGGCTGGCCGAGCCGTAGCGCAGGGCGATCAGGGCGGACACGGAGATGGCGCCGTTCTGGAGGATGTGCGGCTGGATCACGAAGACCGGCGAGATGATCAGGTAGACGGCGATCGTCTCCCCCAGCGCGCGGCCGAGCCCGAGCATGGTGCCGCCGATGATCCCGCCCCTGCCGAAGGGCAGGACGACGGAGCGGATGACGCCCCACGGCGTGGCGCCGAGCGCGAAGGCGCCCTCGCGCTCGCCGGGCGGCGCCTGGGCGAAGGCCTCGCGCATCACCGAGCAGGCGATCGGCGTCACCATCAGGGCGACGACCATGCCCGCGATGAAGGTGGAGGAGGTGTAGAAGGTGTTCGGGTTGAGCGGGTCGCGCGGGTCGTCCCCGTCGACCGCGAAGGGCGGGAACCAGCCCAGGTAGGTGGTGAGCCAGCGGGACAGGCCGACCACGTGCGGCTGGAACAGGAACAGCCCCCACAGGCCGTAGACCACGCTGGGCACCGCGGCCATCAGGTCGACCAGGCTGATCAGGGTCTGCTTGATGCGGCGCGGCGCGTACTCGGTGATGTAGAGGGCGGTGCCCATCGCCAGCGGCAGCGCGAAGAGGATCGCGACGCCGCCGATGAGCAGGGTGCCGACCAGGACCGCCGCCACACCGAAGTTGTGGGAGTCGGGCTCCCAGGCGGAGGTGGTGAAGAAGGCCCAGCCGGCATCGTCCAGGGCCGGCAGGGCGCGGACTCCGAGGAAGACGCCCACCAGGGTCATGACGAGCAGGACGGCGGCGCCGGCCGTGCGGGCCGAGCCGCGGAAGATCCGGTCGGCCGGATCGCCGCTCCGGGCGAGGGCGCGCGGGGTGACGTGCTCGTCCTCGGGGGCGGCCGGGGGGATCACCGTGGTCGCGGTCATCGCAGGCCTCCCCCGCGCAGGGCCAGCCCCGGGGCGTCCCCGGCACCGGGCAGCCGCAGACCGCGCAGCCGACGGGTGTGGGTGACGCCGGAGGCCACCTGCGCCTCGGCGGCGGCGGACAGGAACAGCTGGAGGCTGTGGCGGCATTCGCGCTGGCGGCGGAAGGTGCGCACGGCCACGGCCACGCACTGGTCGTCGAGGGCGAGCTGCCAGGTCCAGGCGCCGACGCCGGAACCGGGACCGGACATCACCACGATCGGGACGGCCTCGGCGATCCGCGACCGGAGCCGTTCGACGGCCGTGCAGCAGGCGCCGAGGGCGTGGAACACGGAAGGGCTGCGGCCGAGTTCGTGATTGTTGGAGCCGACCAGGCGCCAGGTCACGCCGTCGGGCCCGCCGCCGTGGCTGCCGTGGCCTCCATGGCTGCCGTGACCGCCGTCCCCCCGCACTGCGTGCGGTCCCCCCGCCATAGGCGCAGGCGTCTGACGTCTTTCTCCATCCACCCAGGACACGAACAGAAAACGTGGCTGAGACACCGGACCGCCCCCCTTCCCCACAAGCCGTGCGTGGCCGGAAAACGGCCACCCACCCATGGCCGCGGGCATGACAATCCACGGGGCGTAGGGCTCTGGGGCACACGGATCGGTGAAGCAGAAACGGAGAACACGTGAACGCGCGGCGGAGGCACGTTTCGTGCGACGCGGCGCGTTTCGGTTGCGGGGGCAGGGATCAGGCCTCCCGGGAGCCCCGGGCAACCTTCACAACAGCACCCGGAAGCGGCTCGCGCCCCGATGAAGGGAGGCTCCGTACAGCGCCGCGCGGGGCTCCAGCACCACGCGCGCAGACCCCTGGGGGCGCCTCCGCAACGACCCCGCTCCCCTCACCCGGTGGCCGAAACGACATCCCACCACCGGCTCCTCCGGCAGCGCTCACCGGCAGCGCTCACCCGTGCATGCGGGCCCCCTTGAGCACCTTGTCCACCGCGTTGCGCGCCCCGTGGACGGCGATCCCGACCAGATCGAGCTGCCCCCTGCCCACCGCCGCCACGGCCGCCCGGTTGGCCCGGTCGTGGCCCGTGCCGAACAGGTCCGAGGTGAACACCGCCGTCCGCAGCCCGCGCCGCACCGCCCTCTCGTGCGCCGCCGTCACCGTTTCCTTCCCGCCCTCGAAGACCAGGACGGGCTGGCGGAACATCGGCAGGTAGGGGGTCCCGTCGGCGTCCTCGTACGGCTCGCCGATCACCTCGGGGAGCGCGGTACCGAGCCCGCTGACGAGGAACGCCGTGACGTTCAGCCGCTGCCACGTCTCCAGGTCCTCGCGGAGCAGCACCGCGATCTTGGTGTCGAACCGCACGGGCGCGTCGCGCTCGCCCTCCTCGCTGCGGCTCTCGTCCTGATTCCCGTCGCTCTGCTTCTCGTCGGTCCGCTTCTCGTCGGTCCGCTTCTCGTCGGTCCGCTTCTCGTCGGTCTGCTTCTCGTCGGTCCGCTTCTCGTCGGTCTGCTTCTCGTCGCTCATGCACCGAGACTGCCGGGCGTCCCCGCGCACGGTCTTGTACGTTCTTTGCGTGCAGCCCCAGCAGGAGGTTTCGGCCTGGCGTCCGCGGGTCGCGGGTGTCGTCGAGGTCTTCCACGCCCGCTTCACCGCGCACGCGTACCCCATGCACGTCCACGACTCCTGGACCCTGCTGATCGTCGACGACGGCGCCGTCCGCTACGACCTGGACCGGCACGCGCGCGGCACCCCGGACGACACCGTGAGCCTGCTCCCGCCGCAGGTCCCGCACAACGGCTCCGCCGCGACACCGCACGGGTTCCGCAAGCGCGTCGTCTACCTGGACACGACCGTGCTGGACGAGCGCTTCATCGGCGCCGCCGTGGACGGCCCCGACCTCGCCGACCCCGTACTGCGCCGCCGCGTCGGGCAGCTCCACCGGGTCCTGGACGCTCCCGGCGACGAGTTCGAGGCGGAGAGCCGGCTGGCCCTGATCGGCGAACGGCTGCGCACGCTGCTCCGGCCCCGCCTCGAACTCCCGGACACCCGGGCCGCACGCCCCGGCCAGGGCAGCGGGCCCGGCCACGGCCCCGGCTCCGGCCTCGCCCGGAGCCTGCGCGAGCTGCTCGACGAGCGGGCGGCCGGCGGCCTGTCCCTGGAGGAGGCGGCCGGTCTGCTCCAGGCCCACCCCGCGCACCTGGTGCGCGCCTTCAGCGGCGCCTTCGGCATCGCCCCGCACCAGTACCTCGTCTCGCGCCGGGTCTCCCTGGCCCGCCGGCTGCTCCTCGACGGCCTCCCGGCCGCCGAGGTCGCGGTCGCGGCGGGCTTCTACGATCAGTCCCACTTCACCCGGCACTTCAAGCGCGTCGTCGGCACCACCCCCGGGCGCTACGCCCGTTCCTCCGGATACCGCTGACGGCGGCCCGCCGGGCCAGTAGGGTGACGATCCATCAGGTCATGTGACCCGGACTCTTGACTCTGTACCCGGCAGTAGCGATTCTCGACACAATGCTTGCGCGGGACATGACAAACAGGTGCCAGGGCGGCCACGCCTCCGGTGGACCGTGTCCTCGACCGCGCCCTCCGCCGACCGAGGACGTGAGTAGTGGCCATGACCCCAGACCCGCACAGGCGACGACCGGAACCGGAACCACGATCCCGCCGCCGGCGCAAGCCGTTCGCGATCCTGTCCCTGCTCCTCGGCCTGCTCGCCATGGTGCTCGGCCCCGTCCCGGGAGCGGCGGCGGACAACGGCTGGTGGAACCCCACCGCACGGCCCGCGCCCGACTCCCAGGTCAACGTGACCGGTGAGCCCTTCAAGGGCACCGACGCCCAGGGCAACGTCCGCGGCTTCGTCGACGCGCACGACCACATCATGTCCAACGAGGGCTTCGGCGGCCGCCTGATCTGCGGCAAGCCGTTCTCCGACGCCGGCATCGCCGACGCGCTCAAGGACTGTCCGGAGCACTACCCGGACGGCAGCCTCGCGATCTTCGACTTCATCACCAAGGGCGGCGACGGCAAGCACGACCCCGACGGCTGGCCCACCTTCAAGGACTGGCCCGCGCACGACTCGCTGACCCACCAGCAGAACTACTACGCCTGGATCGAGCGCGCCTGGCGCGGCGGTCAGCGCGTCCTCGTCAACGACCTCGTCACCAACGGGGTGATCTGCTCGGTCTACTTCTTCAAGGACCGCAGCTGCGACGAGATGACCGCCATCCGTCTGGAGGCGAAGAAGACCTACGACATGCAGGCCTACGTCGACAAGATGTACGGCGGCGCCGGCAAGGGCTGGTTCCGCATCGTCACCGACTCCGCCCAGGCCCGCGAGGTGATCAAGCAGGGCAAGCTGGCCGTGGTCCTCGGCGTCGAGACCTCCGAGCCCTTCGGCTGCAAGCAGATCCTGGACATCGCGCAGTGCAGCAGGCAGGACATCGACCGCGGGCTCGACGAGCTGTACAACCTCGGCGTGCGCAGCATGTTCCTGTGCCACAAGTTCGACAACGCCCTGTGCGGGGTCCGCTTCGACGAGGGCGCGCTGGGCACCGCCATCAACGTCGGGCAGTTCCTGTCGACCGGCACCTTCTGGAAGACCGAAGCGTGCGCGGGCCCGCAGCACGACAACCCCATCGGCCTGGCCCCGGCGGCCGCCGCCGAGAAGGAGCTGCCGGCGGGCGTGAGCGTGCCCTCGTACGCCTCGGGCGCCCAGTGCAACACCCGCGGCCTCACCGACCTCGGTGACTACGCGGTGCGCGGCATGATGAAACGCAAGATGATGCTCGAACTCGACCACATGAGCGTGAAGGCGGCCGGCCAGGCCTTCGACATCCTCGAGACCGAGTCGTACCCCGGCGTGATCTCCTCGCACAGCTGGATGGACCTGGGCTGGACCGAGCGGCTCTACAAGCTCGGCGGTTTCGCCGCCGCGTACATGGGCGGCTCCGAGGGCTTCAGCGCCGAGGCCAAGCGGACCGACGCGCTGCGCGAGAAGTACAACGTCGGCTACGGCTACGGAACCGACATGAACGGCGTCGGCGGCTGGCCCGGCCCGCGCGGGGCGAACACGCCCAACCCGGTCACGTACCCCTTCCGCAGCACCGACGGCGGTTCGGTCATCGACAAGGTGACCACCGGCCAGCGCACGTGGGACCTCAACACCGACGGCGCCTCCCACTACGGCCTGGTGCCCGACTGGATCGAGGACATCCGGCTCACCGGCGGACAGGGCGTGGTGGACGACCTGTTCAAGGGCGCCGAGTCCTACCTGCGCACCTGGGGCAACTCCGAGCAGCACAAGGCCGGCGTGAACCTCGCGGCGGGCACGGCCGCCTCGGCGAGCTCCGCCGAGTGGAACCCGTTCATCAGCTACGCGCCCGGCAGGGCCGTGGACGGCGACCGGGGCAGCCGCTGGGCGAGCGACTGGAGCGACGACCAGTGGGTGCAGTTCGACCTGGGCTCACCGGCCCTGGTCAAGCGGGTCACGCTCGAATGGGAGCGCGCGTACGGAAGGTCGTACCGCATCGAGCTCTCCCCGGACGGCACGAACTGGCAGACGGCCTGGTCCACGGCGAGCGGTGACGGCGGCCTGGACACGGCGCAGTTCGCCGGGGTCCCGGCCCGGTACGTGCGCGTCCACGGAGCGGGACGCGGTACGCAGTGGGGTTACTCCCTGTACGAAGTCGGCGTATACAGCAGCTGACGGCGTCGAGCGGGGTGTCCGGGGCCGGTGCCCGCGGACACCCCGCTCGGGGCGCACCGGAACGAAGGGGAACCCGTACATGGCACGGATGCCGTTGACCGACCGGCGCAGGCAGCTGACGGAGGCGGCGATCCGTGCGATGACCCGCGACGGGGTGTCCAGGACCACGACCCGGTCCATCGCCGCGGAGGCGGGCGTCTCCCTGAGCGTCTTCCACTACTGCTTCGACTCCAAGCAGGCGCTGCTGGAGTCGGTCATCGAGACCATCACGGCGCACTACGTCACCCTCGTGAAGGCCGCGATCCTGCCGAGGCCGACCCTGCGGGAAACCGTCCGGGCCGGCTTCCAGGCGTACTGGGACCACGTGGCGGCCAGTCCCGGCGCGCACATGCTCACCTACGAGCTCACCCAGTACGCGCTGCGCCAGCCGGAGTTCGGGCACCTGGCGCGCAAGCAGTACGAGTCCTACTGCGACGCGTACACCGTGCTGCTCGAGGAGCTGCGCCTCATCCACCCGTTCGAGCTCAGCGTGCCGGTGACCGTGCTGGCCCGCTATCTGGCGGCCATGACGGACGGGGTGACCTTGAACTTCCTGGTCCTCGGCGACGACAAGGCGGCCGCCGAGATCCTCGACATGGTCACCGATCACGTGGCCGGGCTCGTCGTGCCCGCGACCTGATCCCCCTCAAGCCGCCACCCGGAAGCCGATGTTCGACGTCGAGCTGTCGGGGGTGTTGGAGCTGCGGGCCGCGACCCGGTAGCGGTTGCAGTACGAGTCGTGGCAGAGGAAGGAACCGCCGCGCATCGCGCGGGAGGGGTGGCCCGGGGCGAACGGGTCGGAGCACCATTCCCAGACGTTGCCCACCGTGTTGTACAGGCCGTGGCCGTTGGGGCGGTAGGACTTCACGGGGACGGTGCCGAGGTGGGGGCCGGTGTGCAGGGTGGGGAAGTCGCCCTGCCAGATGTTGAGCATCGTCCGCCCGCCCGGGGCGAGTTCGTCGCCCCAGGGGTAGCGGCGCCGCTCCAGCCCGCCGCGGGCCGCGTACTCCCATTCGGCCTCGGTGGGCAGTCGGGTACCGGACCAGGCGCAGTAGGCCGTCGCGTCGTTCCAGGAGACGTGGACGACGGGATGGTTCTGCCGGTCGGCGATGGACGAGCCGGGCCCCTCGGGCCGCTTCCAGCTCGCGCCGGACACCGCCCGCCACCACGGGACTCCTTCCACGGCCGGTGCGGTGCCGGCGAGTTCCGCCGCGAGCAGACCGGCGAAGACGAAGGAGAAGCCGAAGTCCTCGGCTTCCGTGACGTGTCCGGTGGCCTTCACGAAGGTGGCGTACTGGGCGTTCGTCACCGTGGTCGGCGCGATCCGGAAGGGTGCCACCTCCACCTCCCTGACCGGGCCCTCCCCGTCCGCCGGGAACCCGTCCGCCTCCTCGGTGCCCATGAGGAACCGGCCCCCGGGCAGGTCGAGCAGACCGCGTACGGGCCGGGGCGCGGGGAGCGCTGGCGCGGCGAGCAGGGTGCGGGCACCGGCCGGGGAGTCGTGGCCCGGGGTGCAGCAGGAGGAGGACATGAGGGGCTCCGGTGAGCGTACGGATGGGTGCCGGTCCGGCCGGGCGCGGGCGAGCGGCGCCCGGCCGGAGGTCGAGCGGAGGACGGCCCCGCGGCTAGCCGACCCGGTCGGCGGCGAGCTGGGCGGCCAGGGCGGGGATGCCCAGGTTCCGTTCCTGCGTCGGGGTGGCCCGGTACAGCTTGTTGACCAGCTGGTGGGGGTCTGCGGCGTGGATGGTGGGCGCGATGTCGATGTTGGCGACGATGCGGTTGTCCACCGTGCCGGCTCCGAGGCCTCCGGCGGGCCAGGAGAGGCAGAAGGGCACCTCGTGGGCGGGGCTGTAGGGCACGGACTTGGCGGTCCAGCCGTGGTCGGCCCAGCCGAAGCCGTTGTCGCCGATGTAGATCACGAGGGTGTTGTCGAGCTGTCCGGTGGCCGCCAGCTTGTCCTTGAAGGCCTGGACGGCGTCGTCGACCGAGAGCTCAGCGTCCGGTTCCTGATGATGTTCGTGGTGTAGCCGTTGATCGTCTGGACCGCCCCGTTGACGTTCCACTTGGCATCGACGTATCCGGGCTGGAGCAGGGCGAATTCCTCGAAATGCGGCGGCGCGTCCGCGATGTTCCAGGAATTGAGGTATTTGCCGAAGAGGCCCGTGCGATACCCGGCCTGCTTCAGATAGCGCTGGACGGTGGTGTTCTGGTCCAGCACGGCCGAGGAGGCATTGTTGCGGACCCCGTGGTTGTGGGCGTAGCGGCCGGAGAACACCGAGGAGCGGGAGGGCGAGCACAGGGGGGTGGTGACGTGCCCGTGGTTGAACTTCACGCCCTGGCCGGCTAGCCGGCCGATGGTCTTCTGGAGTGCCCAGTCGGTCTGTTTGGACTGGTCGTCGGTGACGATCAGCAGGATGTTCGGGCGGCCGGCGGCGGCAGGGGCCGCGGCCGCCTGTCCGATCGCGGGCACGGTGGCGGCCGCCGCGGCCGCCGCGGTGCCGGCGAGGAATCCTCTCCGGCTGACCTGGGTGCGGGCTCTCTTGCTCATGGGTATTTCCTCCTGCTCCCCGAAGGCGCCCCCCTACCTCGCAAAGAATGGTGTGCCGGCCGCTGCCCTGCGGAGAGCGTAAAGGGATCCGAATACCCGTTCCATGTACGGAGTATGAAATGACGTCAGTCCTGGGCGGGATGGGCTTCCGGATGCTCGTCCCACCAGGCCCGGTGGAAGGGGTTGTTGTCCACATTGGCCAGATACGCGTAGGCGGCCGACCGGTAGAAGAGTTCCGCTTGGCCGGCCGAGACCGTCGAGCGGTTCCAGGCCAGCCGGATGCGCCCGGTGATCGGGGCCCCGATCAGCGGGCGCATCACCGTGCCCGGCACGGCGGGTGCGGTGGGCTGGCTGAGCGATACGGCCCGGCCCGCGGAGATCAGGTCGTACTGCATCATGCGGTCGGTGATCCGGTAGCGCAGTGCGGGGACGAAGCCGGCCTTGGCGCAGGCCTCGACCAGCGCCTCGGGTCCGCCGTCGTCGTCCTCGACCAGGGTCATCCACTGCTCGTCGGCGAGGTCCGCGAGATCGAGGGCCTCCAGCCGGGCCAGCGGGTGCCGGGCTGACATGCGGATGCAGAAGGGCTCCTTGGGGACCAGGGTGCGGGCCGCCACTCCGGCGGGCAGCGGCACCTCGTGGTCGTTCACCTCTCCGTACACGATGACGTCGTAGCGGCCCGCGCCGAGCATCCGCACCAGGGCGGTCACCGAGTCCTCGAGGTCCACGGTGATCTCCCGGCCGGACAGGACCAGGTCCTGCCGGGCGATCAGTCCGTCGATCAGCACCAGCAGGATGCAGCCCAGGCGCAGCGGTGCGTCGGCCGTGCGGGCCCGCGCCTCCGAGCCGAGGGCGTCCATCTCGCTGAGCACCCGGCGGGCCTTGGCCAGGACGAACTGGCCGAGCGGGGTGGGTTCGACCCCGAGCCGCCCCCGGACGAAGAGTTCGCCGCCGGTGACCCGCTCGATCCTGCGCAACTGGGCGGAGAGCGCCGGCTGGGAGATCCCGAGGATCCGCGCCGCGCCCCCCAGGCTTCCGGTCTCCGCTATCTGGCAGACGGCTTGCAGATGTCTCAACTCCAGCTGCATCCCGGCAGCTTACGCAGCGCCATCCGTCGGCACCATAACGCCGGTCTTATGCCCGCAGGGATGTCCCGATCCCGTCATGGACACGCCCATACTCGGCCGCGAACGCCAGACCGCCTTTCGCACACCTCCCCGCCCCGTTCCATCCCCCCACACGATCGGAGTGGACTCTTGCAGCCCACCAGATGGCTGGCCGCCCTCGCGGCCATGGTGCTGACCACGGGCCTCGCCGGCACGCTGGCCACCACCGCCACCGCCTCGCAGAACGCGGATCCCCTCCCGCCCACCGCTGCCGAACGGGCCGTCGCCGCGGCCGACGCGGCCGTGCGCAGCGGGCTCGACAGCCTGGTCAACTCCCCGCAGCAGCAGTACGACCGGCGCCTGGTCACCCCCTGGGTGAAGGACCTCTACTCCGTCGCGTACGAGCGCAGCTACCGCGGCCTGCCGGTCGTCGGCGGCGACGCGGTCGTCCTCGCCGACGGCCAGGGCCGGGTACGCGCCCTCCAGTCGGCCTCCGCGACCGTGATCGACGTGGCCACCACCGCGTCGTTCTCGGCCCAGGCCGCCGAGACCGTATCGCGCGGCCGCCAGGTCAAGACCGACAAGGTGGAGAGCAGCCGGCTCGTCGTCAAGATCAAGGACGACAAGCCGGTGCTGGCCTGGGAGACCGTCCTGATCGGGCGGACCGCCAAGGCGCCCAGCAAGCTCCACGTGTTCGTGGACGCCCGCACCGGAAAGTTCGTCGACAGCTTCGACGAGGTGGTGGCGGGCAGCGGCAACAGCAAGTGGAACGGCCCGAACCCGCTGACCATCGACACCACGGCCTCCGGGAGCACGTACTCCCTGCGCGACCCGAACCGGACCGCCCTGAGCTGCGCCGACTACAGCTCCGGCACGGTCTTCTCGAAGTCCACCGACTCCTGGGGCACCGGCAACCCCACCTCCAGGGAGACCGGCTGTACGGACCTGATGTTCGCGGCGCAGAAGCAGTGGGACATGCTGAGCCAGTGGCTCGGCCGCAACGGCGTCAACGGCAGTGGCCGCAGCTTCCCGGCCAAGGTCGGGCTGAACGACGTGAACGCGTACTGGGACGGCAGCTCGGTCACCATCGGCCACAACAACGCGAACGAGTGGATCGCCAGCGTGGACGTGGTGGCCCACGAGTACGGGCACGCCATCGACTCCAACACCCCCGGCGGCACCAGCGGCCAGGAGTCCGGGCTCGGCGAGGCCACCGGTGACATCTTCGGCGCGCTGACCGAGGCCTACATCAACCAGCCCTCCCCGTACGACACTCCGGACTACCTCGTCGGCGAGACGATCAACCTCGTGGGCAGCGGGCCGATCCGGAACATGTACAACCCGGCGGCCGTCAACAACGACCCGGCCTGCTACAGCTCCTCCATACCGGGCACCGAGGTGCACGCGGCGGCCGGCCCGATGAACCACTGGTTCTACCTGCTCGCCGAGGGCACCAGCCCGGGCGGCGGCAAGCCGAACAGCAGCACCTGCAACCAGTCCACGCTGACCGGGGTGGGCATCCAGAACGCCGGCAAGATCTTCTACGGCGGCATGCTGCTGAAGACCTCCAGCATGTCCTACAAGAAGTACCGGACGGCGACGCTGAGTTCCGCCAAGTCGCTGGACAGCACCTGCAACCTGTTCAACAAGACCAAGGGCGCCTGGGACGCCATCAGCGTGCCCGCCCAGGCCGCCGACCCGACCTGCACCCCGAGCGGCCAGGAGAGTGACTTCTCGCTGGCGCTGAACCCGTCCTCGGGCACCGTCCAGCAGGGCGCCTCGGCCACCACCACGGTCGCCACCGCCATCTCCACGGGCACGGCCCAGCAGGTGACCCTCACCGCGTCCGGCCTCCCGGCCGGCGTCACCGCCTCCTTCAGCCCGGCCACCGTGCAGTCCGGCCAGTCCTCGACGCTGACGCTGACCGCCTCCTCCAGCGCGGCTCCGGGATCCTCGACCGTCGTGGTCAAGGGTCAGGGCACCAGCCTCGCGCACACCGTCGACTACGCGCTCACCGTCGGCGGCACCACGCCCAACCCCGGCGCGCCGAACATCGACGTGGCCGCCGTCCAGGCGCACCTGACGCAGTTCAACACGATCGCCTCCCAGAACGGCGGCAACCGCCGTGCGGGCAGCGCCGGTTACACGGCGTCGCTGGCGTACGTCAAGGGCAAGCTGCAGGCCGCCGGATACACGGTGACCGAGCAGTACTGCAGCTCGTGCACCTACCCGTCGAACAACCTGATCGCCGACTGGCCCGGCGGCCCCGCCGACCAGACGATCATGTTCGGCGCGCACCTCGACGGCGTCTCGGCGGGTCCGGGCATCAACGACAACGGCTCGGGCTCCGCGACCCTGCTGGAGAACGCGCTCGTCCTCGCCCAGAAGAACCCGACGATGACCAAGCACGTCCGCTTCGCCTGGTGGACCGACGAGGAGCAGGGCCTCAACGGCTCGAAGTTCTACGTCAACCAGCTCACCAGCACCCAGAAGTCGGCCATCAAGGCCTACTACAACTTCGACATGGTCGGCTCGACCAACGGCGGCTACTTCATCAACAACGTCAACTCCACGGCGGCCGCCCCGCTCAAGGCCTACTGGACCTCGCTGAACCTCGCTCCCGAGGAGAACACCGAGGGCCAGGGCCGCAGTGACGACTACTCCTTCCAGCAGGGCGGCATCGCCACCTCCGGCTACGCCTCCGGTGCCAGCGCCCGCAAGACCTCGGCGCAGGCCGCGAAGTGGGGCGGCACCGCGAACGCGGCGTACGACCCCTGCTACCACGCCTCCTGCGACACCACGAACAACATCAGCGCCACGGTCCTGGACCGCAGCGCGGACGGCGTGGCCTACACCGTCTGGAACCAGGCCGTCGGCGGCACCACCCCCGGCCCGGACTTCTCGATCAGCGCCTCCCCGGCCACCGGCAGCGCCGCCCAGGGCGGCAGCGCGAGCTCCACGATCAACACGGCGACCACCAGTGGCGCCGCCCAGACCGTCGCCCTGTCGGTGACCGGCGCCCCCGCCGGCACCACCGCCTCGCTGAGCCCCGCCTCGGTCCAGTCGGGCAGCTCCTCGACGCTCGAAGTCCAGGTCGGCGCGAGCACCGCGCCCGGCACCTACACCCTGACCGTCACCGGCGCCGGCTCGGTCAGCCACACCACCACCTACACGCTGACCGTCACCGGCACCGGCCCCTCCTGCACCCCGCGCCAGCTCGTCGCGAACGGCGGGTTCGAGAGCGGCACCACCCCGTGGACGACCACCTCGAACGTCATCACCAACCAGGCCGGCCAGACCCCGCACGGGGGCACGTACAAGGCCTGGCTCAACGGCTACGGCACGACCCGCACGGACAACGCCTCCCAGTCCGTGACCATCCCGACCGGCTGCTCCTCGTACCAGCTCGGCTTCTACCTGCACATCGACACCGCCGAGACCGAGAACACGGTCTACGACACCTTCACCGTCTCGGTGGGCGGCCAGACGCTGGCGACCCTGTCCAACGTGAACGCGGCCGCGGGCTACCAGCTCAAGACGTTCAACGTCTCCCAGTTCGCGGGCCAGACGGTCACGCTGAAGTTCCAGGGCCTGGAGGACGCCTCCCTGCAGACCTCCTTCGTCGTGGACGACGTCACCCTCCAGGTGAGCTGACGCCCCCGGCACCCTGAACACCACACGGGCGGCACCCGCCCCGGCCACACGGCCGGAGCGGGTGCCGCCCGGCCGTGCGCGGTGTATGCAGGAGGCATGGCCCCCTCAGCGCCGCACCCACGCACCAGCCGGTTCCGGGAATCGCGCGCGGTGCTGCTCGCGGTGCCGTTCCTGCTGATCGCCATCGTCACGGTGGTGGACGTCCTGGCCCCGCCGGAGGTCCACCTGGGCCCCTTCCTGGTGGCCGCCCCGGCCCTCACCGCTTCCTTCGCCGGACCGCGCACGACCGGGTGCGTGGGCGCCGTGGCGGTCCTCGCGCAGGTGGGCGTGGCCATCGCCCGCACCTCGCTGACGGACCTCAACCACACCTTCCAGATCATCGCCCTCGTCCTGATCTCCGCCTTCGTCACCTTCTTCGCACATTTGCGCGAGGTGCACGAGCGGCAGCTCACCCAGCTGCGTTCCGTGGCGGTCGCGGCGCAGCAGGTGATCCTACGACCGCTGCGCGACCGGATGGGCCCGCTGCGGATCGCCTCGGTGTACCTGTCGGCGCAGGCCGAGGCGCAGATCGGAGGCGACCTGTACGCGGCCGCCCGTACCGCCGACGGCACCCGGCTGATCATCGGCGACGTCCGCGGCAAGGGGCTGGAGGCGGTCGGAGAGGCCTCGGTCGTCCTCGGCGCCTTCCGGGCCGCCGCCCACCTGGAGGCCGACCTGCCGGGGCTGGTGGCCTACCTGGAGGCCGCCGTGGCCGCCGACCCGGACCGGGGCGCGGACGGCTCCGCGGGCCCCGGCCGGCCGGACGAGGGGTTCACCACCGCGGCCGTGGTCGACATTCCCGACGGGGAGCCGTCCCTGCGGGTGGTCAGCTGCGGGCACCCGCCGCCGCTGCTGCTGCGCGCGGGCCGCGTCGTCCCCCTCCAGGTGGACCATCCGGCTCCGCCGCTGGGTCTGTCCGAATTCGTGGACACCGGGTTCACCCCGCAGTCCTTCGCCTTCGAGCCGGGGGACGTGGTCCTGCTGTACACGGACGGCGTCATCGAGGCCCGTGATGCGTCGGGGGCCTTCTACCCCCTGCCGGAGCGGGCCGCGGACTGGCCCGGCGACGGCCCGGAGGCCCTCCTGCGCCATCTGTGCGCGGACCTCCTCGCCCACACGCCGAACGGCCTCCTGGGCGACGACGCGGCGATGGTGGCCATCGAGCGCGTCGGCCGGCTGCCCCGGGCGGGGACCCGTCCGGTGGACGGGTCCCCGCGATGACTCAGCCGCCGCGGTGACTCAGCCGCCGTCGCGGACCGCGACGATGCCGTTGAAGACGCCGACGTAGGCCGTCCCGTCGGGGCCCAGCGTGATCGGGGCCCAGTTGTTGTCGTACAGCGGGCCGGTGCCGGTCAGCTGACGCCAGCGGCGCTCACCGGTGCGGAAGTCGACGGCCGTGAGGTACCAGGCGTCGATCCCCCAGAAGTTCGGCTCCTTCTCGTAGAAGTAGAGCAGCCCGTTCGCGGTGGAGAGCTTGGGGACCACGGAGGGCGAGCGGATCGCGCTCTGCCAGACCGTGTCGCATCCGCTGCCGTCGGCGCGGACGTCGATGCGGCTGACGCCGCCGACGACCGACTTGCCGAGGACCAGCGACGTGACGTTCTCGTAGCCGTAGTTGTTCTCGACGACGATGCTGTTGCCCCAGGTGATCAGGGAGTTGTCGGTGGTCGAGGCGCCCGATCCGAAGACCGGGACCTTGCACACCAGCCGCTGCCCCTCGGGCACGTCCAGGCCCCGCTTGAAGACCAGCACGTTCATCCGGTCGTCGGCGTTGTCGGTGATCGCGACGTAGCCGTTGCCGAAGAGGTCCGGGGTGGTGCCCGAGCCCTGGTTGACCGAGCCGGGCTTGGTTCCCGTACCCCGGTCGTAGGTCTGGCGCCACTGCGCGACGGGGGTGCCGTCGGCGGAGGCGGTGAAGCTGTAGAGCGCGTGGTCGGTGACGATGGAGACGCCGTCCTCGCCCACCGAGAAGGAGTTCTGGATCTCCTCCCCCGCCAGCCGGATCGAGCGGATCACCGAGGTCGCCGGGTCCACGGTGCCGACGCGGCCCTGGCGGGTGACCCACCAGATGCGGCCGTTCCAGTCGGGCATCACCGAGGTGACGGGGTCACAGGTGCCGGTGGGCCACAGGTTGGTCCAGTCGACGCAGTCGTGCGGTACCTGGCCGGTCAGGTCCCAGTCGTTGTCGACCTCGAACGTCCAGGATCCGTCCGGCTTCTGTACGTGCGAGAGCCTCAGGATGTGCTGGCGGGAATCCGCCAGCACCGCCCGGTCCTGGTTGTCCAGGTAGAAGTAGGCGCCGCCCGAGGTGTCCTTGAAGATCTTCGAGAAGTCGAGCGAGGTGATCGCCTGGACCGTCGAGGAACGCTGCGGGAGCTGGTACTCCGCGAGCGTGGCGAGCGTACGGGGCTCCAGCAGCTTGACCTTGAAGCCGCCGAAGGTGCCGCACACCGTGACCGGCCGGCCGCCCGAGTCGAAGGTGGCCGTGGCGCATTCGCCGCCGAGGGCGGCGATCTTCTCGCTGGTCACCTCCGGGTTCTTGCCGAGCGGTCCCGACCAGGGCGAGGTGGCACTGCCCGCCGCGTCGGAGTGCATGCCGCTGCGGCCGTTCGGCGCGAGGAAGGGGTGCTGCGGCGGGGCCTCGCCGGGCAGCGGCGCCGCCGCGGCCGGGGCGCCGTCGTAATGGCTGACCAGGCGGTGGCCCGGGGCCAGGGGTATCTCCTCGGCAGCGGCCGGCGCGACCCCGTACAACACCGCACATGCGGCGAGAGCGGGTGCCGCGGCGCAGTTCAGCGCTCTTCGGAACATCCGGACTTCCTCCCTTGACCTCGGTTGCCCTCGGTCTTTGTTGACATTGCGTCTGACATCGCGCCGGGGCCAGACGCTAGATCGCACTGCCTGAGGAGTCCATGGAAGAGCCGGATGATTCACGAAGGCGCAACAGTTGATCAACTCGCGGTGTTTCAGGGCTTGAAGCCGCTGACCACGTTCGCCGTGGCCGAGACCCCGTTGTGGATGGTCTGCGCGAGGCTGCTGCTCGCGAGGTAGAAGCCGAGCAGGACGCAGACGAGCGCGTGCGACAGCTTGAGGCCGCCACCGCGCAGGAAGATCCACGCGAGGACGAGGAGCAGGACGAGGACGGAGAGGGAGATCACCATCGGAACACCTCCTTACGCGCCGCCATGGTGGCGCAGCGGGAGGGCCCTTCGGGCGAAACCCGTGTCCGCCAAACGGGTGTTGACGGTCCGTGACCGGCGTTCAGTCCTTGACGATCTCGTCCCAGTGGGCCGTTCGCCCGCACCAGCGCCCGAGCAGTACGGCGTCGTGCCCCACCGCCAGCAGGCCCGCACCGGACTCCGCCCGGTACTCCTCCACTACGCCGACCAGCGCGGCGGTGGTCGACGCGTCGAGCATGGCGGTCATCTCGTCGCACACCAGCCAGCGCGGTCTCAGCACCAAGGCCCGCGCCACGCAGGCCCGTTGGAGCTGCCCGTCGCTCACCTCGTGCGGCCGGCGGCCGAGCAGGTCTGCGCCCAGGCCGACCCGGTCCGCCAACCCGGGGACGGTGGCGTCGATTTCGCCGCGCCGGCCGGTCGCCCGGAGCGGTTCGGCGACGAGCTCGCGCAGCGTGAGCCGGGGGTCCGCCGCCAGCCGGGGCTGCTGGAACACCATGCCGACCGAGGTGCGCAGGGCGCGCGGTGCCCGGTGCCGGAAGCCGGCCACGGCGCGGCCGTCGAAGGCCACGGTCCCCCGGTCGGGCCGGTGCAGCAGCGCGGCGACCCTGGCCAGGGTGGACTTGCCGCAGCCGCTGGGGCCGAGCAGTCCGAGGGATTCCCCGGGGGCGAGGCTCAGGCGGGCTCCGCGGACGACGGGGGTGCGGCGGTCGTAGCCGGCGGTGATGCCGGTGAGCTCAAGCATGGTGGCAGGCCACCCCTTCGGTGAGCGATGGCCGCTCGGCCCGGCAGCGGGAATCGGCGCGCGGACAGCGGGCGGCGAAGGCGCAGCCGGCCGGGAGCGCGCCGAGTTCGGGCGGGGCGCCCGGGATGGGGGTGAAGGCCCGCTCGGGGAGGGCGTCGAGGAGGCCGCGCGCGTAGGGGTGGCGGGGGCCCGGAGCGCCGAAGAAGGATCCGGCGGGGGCCGTCTCCACGATGCGGCCCGCGTACATGACGGCCACGGTGTCGGCGATCCGGTGGGCCGCCGCGAGGTCGTGCGTGATCATCAGCAGCGCCCGGCCGGCCTCCCGGGTGTGGGCGCGCAGCTCGTCGACCGTGCGGTGGACGAGGTCCCGGTCGAGGCCGGTGGTCGGCTCGTCGGCGAGCAGCAGGGGTGCTTCGCCGATCAGCGCGAGCGCGGTGGCGGCGCGCTGGGCGAGCCCGCCGGAGAGTTCGTGGGGATGGCGGTCGAGGTGGGTGGCGGGGAAGGCCGCCCGCTCGGCCGCCGCTTCGGCGGCGTCCCGCAGTTCCGCCCTGGACCGTCCCTTTCGGAACGTGCCGGTCAGCTCGCGGACCGTTTCCTCCAGGTGGGAGCGGATGGTGCGGACCGGTGTGAGGTGCGCGGCGGGGCTCTG
Organism: Streptomyces sp. GL_141; assembly: GCF_057834385.1. Lineage (NCBI taxonomy): Bacteria > Bacillati > Actinomycetota > Actinomycetes > Kitasatosporales > Streptomycetaceae > Streptomyces > Streptomyces sp. GL_141. Next base: position 7,400,791 of record NZ_CM174402.1, on the reverse strand, counting down.
CGGGACCAGGGCGACGCGGCGGCCCCGGACGGTCCGGGCGAGGGTGCGCTCGTCGAGGGCGAGCAGGTCGGTCCCGTCGGCGAGCCGGGCCGAGCCCGCGGTCTCGGCGTTGCCGGGGAGCAGGCCGAGCAGGGCGGAGGCGAGCACGGACTTGCCGCAGCCGCTCTCGCCGACGAGGGCGAGGCACTCGCCGGGAGCCAGGGCGAGGGTGGCGTCGGTGACGGCCTCGACGTACCGGCCGCCGCGCATGCGGAAGCGCACGGAGAGCCGGTCCAGCGCGAGTACGGGCCGGGCGGAGCCCGGCTCCGGGACCGGCACCGGCGCCGCGGGGATGGGGGTCTTCACAGCGTCAGCTCCGAGCGGCGGCGGGGATTGAGGCGCTCGCGCCAGGCGCCCGCGAGGCCGGCGATCGCCAGGGTCGGGACGATCAGGAGGAGCCCGGGGAAGAGCGTGGGCCACCAGTCGCCGGCGAGCAGCGAACCGCGGGCCGTCTGGACCAGGTTGCCCAGGCTCGCCTGGTGCGCCGGCAGGCCGAGGCCGAGGAAGGACAGGGCCGACTCGTGCCACATGGCGTGCGGGACCATCAGTACGGCGGCGAGCCCGGCCTGCGGCAGGACTCCGGGCACGAGGTGGCGTACGGTCACCCGCCACCGCGAGGCGCCGCCCGAGACGGCCGCGTCCAGATAGGGCCGCGAGCGCAGCGAGAGCACCTCCGCGCGGACGATGCGGGCCGTGGACAGCCAGTGGGTCAGGGCCACGGAGACGACCACCGGCCACACCCCCGGCCGGAACATCGCCACGATGAAGATGCCGAGCAGCAGGTGCGGGATCGAGGACAGCGCGTCCACCACGCGCATGAGGCACCGGTCCGGCCACCCGCCGAGCGCTCCGGCGAGCGCGCCGACCGCCGTGCCGAGGACGGTGGCGACCAGGGCCGCCACCAGCCCGACCAGCAGGGAGACGCGCAGCCCGTACACGCAGCGCAGCAGCAGATCGCGGCCCACGTCGTCGGTGCCGAAGGGATGGGCCCAGGAGGGCGGCAGCAGCTTTGCCGACAAGTCGACCGCCTGCTGGTCGAGTTGGACCAGCGGCGGCACGAGCAGCACCGCCAGCGCGATCAGCACGACGATCACCGCCGAGATCCGCACCCGCAGGGTCCGGGTGGAGCTCCGGTCGCGCCCGCGGGACCGCCAGAGCACCGCTCCGGCCGTCGTCGTGTCAGCCATCGAAGCCCACCCTCGGGTCCGCCAGCCCGTAGAGCAGGTCGGACAGCAGGTTTCCGGCCAGCACGGCCGCCGTGGCCAGCACCGTCAGCGCGGCCAGCAGCGGGAAGTCCACCGAGGTCGCGGCCTGCACGGTGGCCGCGGCGATGCCGGGCCAGCTGAAGACGGTCTCCACCAGCAGCGCGCCGGTGATCAGCTCCGGCACCCGCGACCCGATCAGGGTCAGCATCGGGAGCATGCCGGAGCGCAGCCCGTGCCCGAGCAGCACCCGACGCTCCCCCAGGCCCCGCGCGCGGGCGCCCCGTACGGGATCCTCCTCCAGCGCGTCGGCCACGCCCTGCCGGACGTACAGGAAGAACCAGGGCAGTTGGGAGATGCCGAGGACCAGCGCGGGCAGCACCAGGTGGCGGGCCACCTGCCCGGCGGTGACCACGTCGCTGCCCGCGTCGGTGAGGCCGCCGGACGGCAGCACGCCCAGGCGCACCGAGAAGAACCAGATGGCGAGCAGGCCCAGCCAGAAGGCCGGGGCCGCTTCGAGGGTGTACGCGAGCCCGGAGACGGCCCGGTCCAGGCGCCCGCCCTGCCGGCGTGCGGCCAGGACGCCGAGCCCGGTGCCCAGCAGCACGGCGACGGCGAAGGCGCACAGCGCGAGCAGCGCCGACCAGCCGAGCCGCTGCGCGATGACGTCGGAGACGGGCTGACGCATCACGGCGGAGGTGCCGAGGTCCCCGGTCAGCGCCGAGGTGAGCCACTCCCACCAGCGGGCGAGGAGGGGCTGGTCGGCGCCGAGGTTGGCCCGCAGCTGGTCGAGGCCGGCCTGGGAGGCGGTGAGGCCGGCGGTGCCCGCGTAGGCCTTGACGGGGTCGAAGGGCGACAGCGCGGCGACAGCGAACACCCCGAAGGTCACGACGACCAGCACCGGCCCGGCGAACAGCGTCCGCCGCCCCGCCATGCGCGCCATCGGCCCCCACGGGAGACGGTGGAGGCGGTGGGGACGGCTCACTTCTGCTTCGGCTTCCAGGTCTCGACGTTCCACCAGGGGCCGGTTCCGAGCCCGTGGTCGTGCGGCTCGGTCTGGGTGGAGGGTCCGTCCCACCGGTCGGCCACGACGTAGAGGTGGTCGATGTGGGTGAGGTAGACGTAGCCGGGGTTCTTGACGAGCTCGCGCTGGACCGTGTCGTACGCGGCCTTGCGCACGGCCGGGTCCGCGCTGCGGCGGCCTTCGAGCAGCGCCTTGTCGACGGCCGGGTTGTCGTACCGGGCCATGTTGTTGAAGCCGTCGCCCGCGAGCGCGGAGTTCAGGGTCAGGTACTGGTCGAAGTCCGGGTCGGCCGGGGAGCCGCCGCCCGCGAGGACGGCGTCGGTCCGCATCCGGGGCTCGATGACCTCCCAGCTGCCGGACTCGGTGGTGACCTGGATGCCGGCCTTCTTGGCGTCGGAGGCGAAGGCCAGCGCGTGCTCCTGGCGGATCTTGTCGCCGGTGGTGTACCAGAGCGGGAAGGCGGCGCGGACCCCGTTCTTGGCGCGGATGCCGTCGGCGCCGGGGACCCAGCCGGCGTCGTCGAGGATCTTCCTCGCCCGGGCGAGGTCGTACGGGCGCTCGGTGCCGGCAGTGAACCACGGGCTGCCGGTCGGGACGGGGCCGTAGGCGGCCTTGCCCGCGCCTTCCAGCAGCTTGTCGACCATCGTGGCGCGGTCCACGGCGATGTCGAGGGCCTGGCGGACGGCCGTGTCACCGGTGACGGGGTTCTCGGTCGGCAGGGTGACGTTGCGGTAGTCGAAGGTCTTGGCGGCATAGGTCTTCCACGCCTTGCCTGCCGCATCGCCCTTGCCGCCGTTGTCGCCCTTGCCGGCCGCGAACCCCTTGGCCAGGTTCGGCGGCAGGACGGCCCCGTCCAGCTCTCCGGAGCGCAGCCGGGTGGCGCGTACGTCGTCGTCCTTGATGACCGCCATGGTGAACTTCTTCACCGCCGGCTCGCCGCCCCAGTAGGTCGGGTTGGCCTTGAAGCTCAGTTTCTCGCCCTTGGACCAGGCGGTGAGCACGTACGGTCCGGTGCCGACGGGCTTGGTGGTGAACTCGCCGCTGTTGACGTCCTGTCCGCCCGCGAGGTGCTCGGGGGCGATGGGCAGGACGGTCCGCTCGGCGAAGGGGGCGTAGGGGTACTTCAGGGTGAAGACGACGGTGTCGTCGCCCCGCGCCGTGACGTCCGCGATCGCGTCGAGCTCGGACTTGGACGCGTTGTTCGTCTTCGCGTCGAGGATCGTCCGGTAGGTGAAGACGACGTCCTCGGCCCCGAAGGGCCGCCCGTCGCTGAACCGCACGCCCTTGCGGAGCGCGTAGGTGTAGGTGAGCCCGTCGGCGGAGACCTGCGGGAGGGCCTCGGCCAGCGCGGGCTTCAGCTTCATGTCGGCGTCGCGCGCCAGCAGTCCGTCGAAGATCTTCGAGTTGCCGTCCTTGCCGTAGCCCAGCAGCGGGCTGAGGCTCTCCGGCTCGGTGGCTATGCCGACCACGGCGGAGTCGGCCGCCCCGGCGCCCGCCGCGGCACCTCCCCCGGGGTTCGAGCAGGCCGCCGCGCCCGCGACGATCACCGCGGCCGCGGTCGTCCCGGCCATTCCCCGTACGGTCCGGGCCTTCATCTGGTGCACTTCCTTTGTTATTGCAAAGAGCTCGCAATAATGCCAGACGGGGGCGGGAGGACACGAACCGGGCACCGCCGGCGGGAAGGGGCGGCGCAGGGGTCTTGCCCGGCCGCCGCGGAGCATGCCATATATGTCTAGACCTTTCCGGGGAGCCGGAAGACCCGGAGAAACCGGAGAAACCGGAGAAACCGGAAGACCCGAGGAACCGGAAGACCCGAACCGCACCGGAAGAAGAGGGCGCCCGCCGTGCACGACCCCGCACCGAGCACCGCACGGCACCCGCACAGCGGCTCCCGGCGGCGGCACGCATGGGGAACGACTCCCGCCCTCGCCCTGGCCCTTGCGGCCGCACTGACGGCCTGCGGAGCCTCCGACACCAAGCCCCCGGCGGCCCCGGCCGGGCTCACGGCCCAGGCCGGCAGCGCCACCACCGTGCACGTCATGTGGCAGTCGCCCGCGCCCGCCGACGGGGTGACCTCCTTCCTCGTCTACCAGGCGGACCGCCTGATCCGTGAGCTGCCCGCCGACAAGACGATGACGGACATCACCGACCTCGCCCCGCAGACGGCCTACGCGTTCACGGTGCGCGCCCGGGACGCCGCGGGGAACACCTCCCCGGCCGGTGCGACGGCCTCGGCCACCACCCCCGCGGCCAAGGCGGAGGACCGGCTGCCCCCGACCCCGCCGCCCCGTACGGCCGGTCAGGCCCTCGGGCCCACCTCCGCCCGGCTCACCTGGGCCGCGGCCACCGACGACACGGGCGTCACCGCGTACGACGTCTACCAGGGCGACGCCCGGATCCACACGGTCGGCCCCGGCGTCACCACCACGGTCCTGGAGGACCTCCGGCCCGACAGCGTGTACACCTTCACCGTCCGGGCCCGCGACGGAGCCGACAACTCCTCCCCCGCCGGCCCCGCCGCCGACGTGACCACCCCGCCCGGGCCCGGGCAGCGGACCGGCACCGCCCCGGGCGATTTCACCGCGACCGCCGCACCGGGCGAGGTGACCCTCGCCTGGACGCCCCCGGCGACCGGCCGGGAGACCAGCGAGTACGAGCTGTACGTCAACGGCCGCCCCACCACCGTCATCCAGTTCGGCGCGGGCGCGGTCCCGGCCGGGCGGGCGGAGCACCGCCTCACGGTCGCCGAACCGCCCGGAACCGTATGGACCGTGAAGCTCCGGGCGCGGCTGCCCGACGGCAGCTGGGGGGCCTTCTCCGCCGAACATCGGGTCGCACTGGCCTCCTGAACCCCGGGCCGCGGAGCAGTTCCTGACCATCCGTTCGTTCCGATGTGGCCCGAACGGCACTACGGAGAAAGAAGATCGCGCAGAATACTCCCGTGTTCGGTGAGTACTCGGTCAACAACAATCAGGCAGATTCCGCGGACGGCGATCCTGCACCAGACTCTGGCGCCGTGCCGGGAAACCTTCCGCCGGAAACGGCGAGCTTCGTGGGTCGTGAGCGTGAACTCGGCCTCCTGTCCGACCTGCTGCGCGAGCGGCGGCTCGTGACGCTCACGGGCGTCGGCGGCGTCGGCAAGTCCAGGCTGGCCCTGCGGGCCGCCGCCGACCCCCGCCAGCGCAGGCCCGACGGCGTGTGGTGGGTGGAGCTCTCGCCGCTGCGCGACGCCGACCTGCTCACCGCCACCGTCGCGCACACCATCGGCCTCGCCCACCAGTCCCCGCGCCCCCTGGACGAGGAACTGTGCGCGTGGATGGCCGACAAGGAACTGCTGATCGTCCTCGACACGTGCGAGCACCTGGTGGCCGCCTGCCGGCACCTGGTGGGCGAACTCCTGCAGTCCGCCCCGGGCCTGACGGTGCTGATCACCACCCGCGAGCCGCTGCGCACCCCCGGGGAGCACCTCGTCGAGGTCAGCCCGCTGCCCAGCGACGGGCCCGAGAGCGACGCCCTCGCGCTGTTCCGGGCCCGCGCCCTCGCCGCCACCCCGCAGGCCGCGTCCGCCTTCGCCGACCCGGACCGGGCTGCCCTCGCCGCGGACATCTGCCGCCGTCTGGACGGGATCCCCCTCGCCCTCGAACTGGCCGGCGCCCGGATGCGGCTCTGGACCCTGGAGCAGATGGCCCTGCGCCTCGAAGGCCGCTTCGACCTGCTGTCCGGCACCACCACCGCCCGGCTCCCCCGGCACCAGACCATGCGCACCGCCATCGGCTGGAGCCACGAGCTGTGCGAACCCGTCGAGCGGCTGCTGTGGGCCCGGCTCTCGGTCTTCACCGGGGACTTCGACGTCGCGGCCGCGCGCGCGGTGTGCTCGGGCGGCCCCCTGCCCGCCGCGCGGGTGGAGCGGGTGCTGGCGGGCCTGGTCGCGAAGTCGGTGGTCCGGTGCAGCCGGGAACGGGGCGCGGGCGCCCGCTACCGGCTGCTGGACACGATCCGCGAGTACGGGCAGGACTGGCTGGCGGAGCTCGGCGAGGAGCGGGTCGTCGCCGACCGGCACGCCCACTGGTACGCCGCGCTCGCGAAGGCCGCCGACCCGGGCTGGATGGGGCCCGGCCAGGTGGACTGGTACCGCAGGATGACCGCCGAGCACGCGCAGCTGCGCACCGCCCTGGAGCACCTGCTCCGCTCGGACCCGACGGCGGCCCTGGAGACGGCCGGCGCGCTCTGGTTCTTCTGGTTCTCCTGCGGCCACGTCGACGAGGGCCGGTCCTTCCTGGAACGGGCCCTGAGCCGGGGCCCGCGGTCGGGGGCCGCGTACGTCCAGGCCCTGTGGGCCCTGGGGCTCACCAACCTGCTCCAGGGCGACCTGGCCACGGCCGAGGAGCTCGGCAAGGCGTGCACGGGCGCCGCGGCCACGCTGGCCGACCCCGAGCCGGAGCTGCGCGCCGCGTACCTGCACGCGGTGGCGGTGCTGATGCCGGGCGATCCCGCACGGGCCCTGGCGCTCGCCGGCCCCCGGGCGCGCGGGGGCCACGGCGGGAGACCCAGCGGCGTGGGCTGGCTGCTGTGCCGGCTGGCCACCGGCTACGCCCTGTGCGACCTCGGGCGCTTCGAGGAGGCCGAGCGGGAGGCGCGGGGTCTGCGCGAGGCCTGTGCGGAGCTGGGCGAGCGCTGGCTGCGGGCGTACGCGGACTACATCCTGGCCGTGGCGGCGTTCGGGCTCGGCCACCACGGGGAGGCGGCCCGGCACGCGCGGGCGATGCTCTCGGGCAAACGGCTGCTGGGCGACCGCTTCGGGATCGCGCTCGGTCTCGACCTGCTGGCGGCGGCGGTGGCGGCCCTGGGAGACGGCGAGCTGGCGGCCCGGCTGCTGGGCACGGGGCACGCCTGGTGGCGCACGGTGGGGCGGCCGCAGATGGGCTCCCCGTCGCTCACGGCCCTGCGCGACCAGGGCGAACGGCAGGCCAGGGCAGCGATCGGCGACGAGGCGTACGAGAGCGCCTTCCTGGGCGGCGCGGCGGCGTCCACCGGCTGAGGCCCACCCCGTGCGGGGGCCGGGCCGGTGGCGCCGTGGTGTAACTCCTGGGCTCCCGTCAGTACGGGAGGGGTCTGCCCGACGGTGTGCGCAGATCCAGGTCTCGGGGTGCGGGCTTCGGAACGGGCTTTCGGATCAGCTGCTGGCGCATGCTGCCTCCTCGCTCAAACAAGGGCCGGGCGGCGGGGTTCCACCGTGCGGCCGTCGGGGAGCAGTTCACCTGTGTCGTCGAATACGACGGCGCCGTTGCAGAGCAGGTTCCAGCCCTGTTCGGGGTGGAAGGCCACGGTGCGTGCGGCGTCATGATCGACGCTTTCGGCGGACGGGCAGGGGGGCTGGTGGGAGCACATGGCGCACCTCCTCGCAGTGTGGGGCGGGAAGGCCGGTGGTCACCCGGTCGAATCCGCGATCCACGGTGGCGGTGAGTATTACTGATCGCCACCCCCGGACGGAACCCATATTCGCCGCCCAGTTCAGGGTGTGTATGCCCGCTTACGATGCGCTCATGCCCGCTATCCGGATCATTCGGCACACACTTCTCGACCCCGGGGAGGCGTGGAGGAGGCTGACGGACTGGGAACGCCACGGCGCGGCCGTCCCGCTCACCCGGGCGATCATCGAAACGCCGCCTCCCACGCACACCGGCACGCGTTTCACCATGCGTACGGGCGTGGGGAGCATCACCTTCGACGACCCCATGGAAGTCACCCTCTGGCAGCCCCCTCGGGGCGGCTCGGCGGGACTGGTCCGGCTCGTCAAACACGGGCGCGTGGTGCTCGGCCGGGCGGAGATCGAGCTGCGCCCCTCACCCCGGGGCGGCTGCGAGGCCGAATGGCGCGAGGAACTGCGCGTACGCGGCCTGGGCCGCCCCTTCGACCCCCTCGTGGCGGCCGCCGCCCGCCTCTTCTTCACCCGCGCCCTGGACGCCCTCCTGCGCCCCTGAACGGGGCAGCCGGGCCCCCGGGCGCCCCGAGGGCCCGCCGGACACGGCACCGCGCGCGAAGGGGCCCGGGGCCGCCACGCGGCGGCCCCGGGCCCCTTCCCCGCTCCAGCCCCGCGCTAGCGGATCGGCATGCCCGAGAGCGTGCGCGCGATCACCAGGCGCTGGATCTCGCTCGTCCCCTCGAAGATCGTGTAGATCGCGCTGTCGCGGTGCATGCGCTCCACCGGGTACTCGCGGGTGAAGCCGTTGCCGCCGAGGATCTGGACCGCCTGGGCGGTGACCTTCTTGGCGGTCTCGCTCGCGAACAGCTTGGACATCGAGCCCTCGGCCGAGGTGAAGGGCTTGCCCGCGACCGCCATCCAGGAGGCCCGCCACACCAGCAGCCGGGCCGCGTCGATGGAGGTCCGCATGTCCGCGAGCTGGAAGGCGACGCCCTGGTTGTCGATGATGGGCCGGCCGAACTGCGTACGGGTCTTCGCGTAGTCCAGCGCCACCTCGTACGCGGCGCGCGCCGTGCCGACCGCCATGGCGCCGACGGCGGGGCGGGAGGCCTCGAAGGTGGCCATGGCCGCGTTCTTCACTCGCTCCCCGCCGCCCGCCTTGGCCCGCTCGTGGGCCCGCGCGAGCCGCTCGTCCAGCTTCTCCTTGCCGCCGAGCAGGCAGGAACCGGGGATCCGTACGTCCTCCAGCACCACCTCGGCGGTGTGCGAGGCGCGGATGCCGTGCTTCTTGAACTTCTGCCCCTGGGAGAGGCCCCGGGTGTTCGGCGGCACGATGAAGGAGGCGTGCCCCTTGGTCCCCAGCTCCGGGTCGACGACCGCCACCACGATGTGGACGTTGGCGATGCCGCCGTTGGTCGCCCAGGTCTTGGTGCCGTTGAGCACCCACTCGTCGGTGGCCTGGTCGTACACGGCGCGGGTGCGCATCGCGCCGACGTCGGAGCCGGCGTCGGGCTCGGAGGAGCAGAAGGCGGCGACCTTCACGTCGTCGGGGGTGCCGTACATCTGCGGGATCCAGGTCCCGATCTGCTCCTCGGTGCCGTTGGCGACGACGCCGATGGCGGCGAGTCCGGTGCCGACGATCGACAGCGCGATGCCCGCGTCGCCCCAGAACAGCTCCTCCATGGCCATCGGGATGCCGAGGCCGGTGGGGTCGAAGAACTGCTGGGCGTAGAAGTCGAGGGAGTAGATGCCGACCTTGGCGGCCTCCTGGATGACGGGCCACGGAGTCTCTTCGCGCTCGTCCCATTCCGCGGCCGCGGGGCGGATCACGTCGGCGGCGAAGCCGTGGATCCAGTCCCGCACCTGCTTCTGGTCGTCGTTCAGCTCCATGGTGAACTCCGCCATGTCCCCTCCAGCTTTCGTCTCGCCTGCCCAACAAGCGGTTACCAACGGTAACCCTTACGCCGACTCCAGTCTGTTACCGGCCGGTAAGCACTGTCAAGCAGCAGCGATGACGGACCGCCGATGAGATCACCAGGGTGTGCGGGGTGTTACGTTGCGTGGGCCTGAAGGACATCGCAAGGGCGGGGAGAGACACGGCATGGAGACCACACGGCAGTCCGGCGAGCCGGGAGCGGCCGAGCGCCGGCGGCGGGAGCTGCTGGAGGCCGCCGACCGGGTCGTCCTCAGGGACGGCCCCAAGGCGTCCATGAACGCCATCGCGGCGGAGGCCGGGATCACCAAGCCCATCCTCTACCGCCACTTCGGCGACAAGGCCGGCCTCTACCAGGCCCTGGCCGTCCGGCACACGGACGCCCTGCTCGACTCGCTGCGCGCGGCCCTCGACGCCCCCGCCGAACGGCGCAGCCGGGTGGAGGCCACCCTCGACACCTATCTCGCCGCGATCGAGGCCCGCCCCCAGGTCTACCGCTTCCTCATGCACCCGGCCGAGGACTCCCAGGCCCCGGAGCGCGGCTTCGACGTCGGCCTGCACTCGGCCCCGCTGCTGCGCCGCCTCGGCGAGGAACTGGCCCAGGTGATCGGCGAACGCGTCGACCTCGGCCCCGGCGGCGAACGCCTGGCCCGGGTCTGGGGCCACGGCATCGTCGGCATGATGCACGCGGCGGGCGACTGGTGGCTCGGCGAACGCCCCTGCGCCCGCACGGAACTCGTCAGCGCGCTCACCGACCTCCTCTGGGGCCGCCTGGCCACAGCCGGCAACCGAGCGGACGGCCCGGGCTTCTGAGCCCACCCGGTCACACCCGGCGCCGACCGGGGCACATCCAGCCCCGCCGGCGTTTGAGGCGCGGGGTCCGGGGCAGAGCCCCGGGGCCCCGGCCCCGGCCCCGCCGGGCCCTCACTCACCCAGCGCGTGGATCCCGGCCGCACCCCAGTCGGTCTTCCGGATCTGCCGCCGCAGCTTGCGCGACCGCAGCCCGGTCACACGCTCCGCGTACACCGCCCCCGCGAGGTGATCGCACTCGTGCTGCAGGCACCGCGCGAAGAACCCGGTCCCCGCCACCCGCACCGCCGCTCCGTCCGAGGTGAACCCCTCCACGACGGCCTCGTCGAAGCGGACCGTCGACGCCTCCAGCCCCGGCAGGGACAGGCATCCCTCGGGGCCCGCGAACTCGTCACCCTCGGCGGACACCAGCCGCGGGTTGACGATGTGCCCGACGTGGCGGACGTCCTCGTCGTCGGGGCAGTCGTATACGAACACCCGCTGCCCGACGCCGATCTGGTTCGCGGCGAGGCCCACGCCCTGCGCGGCGTACATCGTGGCGAACATGTCCTCGATGAGCCGGTCGAGGGCCGGGCCGAACTCGGTGACCTCCGCGCAAGCGGAATGGAGCACCGGGTCGCCCAGCAGGCTCATGGTGCGGACGATGCCGGAGGTACCGGGGAGGGAACGCTGTCGCATGGCGGTAAGCCTACGACGGCCACGACGGGCGACTATATGAGGAGATCTTCGGCAGACCGGGGGCGCCGCGGTCGGGGCGCGGGCAGGTCATGGATAGGCTGGGGGCGACCGACGCAAGGAGGACAAGGGACGATGGCAGGCAACACAGAGCCGCTTTCGCCGCGGGCCAAGCTGGCCGTGACGGCGGGCAAGGCCGCGGCGGCGGTGTCGCGGGCCGCGGGACGCGGAAGCGGATCGGTGATCGGAGGCAAGGTCGCGCTCAAGCTCGACCCCGATCTCCTCGGCGCGCTGGCGCAGCATCTCGACGTCGTCCTCGTCTCGGCGACGAACGGCAAGACCACGACGACCCGGCTCATCGCGGAGGCCCTGCGGGCCAGCGGTCCGGTCGTCTCCAACGCACTGGGCGCGAACATGCCCGCGGGCATCACCTCCGCCCTGGCGGGCGGCTCGGACGCCCGCTACGGCGTCATCGAGGTGGACGAGAAGTACCTGGCCGGAGTGGCCCGGGACGTCACCCCCAAGGTGATCGCCCTGCTGAACCTCTCCCGCGACCAGCTGGACCGCGCCGCCGAGACCCGCATGCTCGCGGAGAAGTGGCGCGAGGGCCTCTCGGGTTCCAAGGCGGTCGTCGTCGCGAACTGCGACGACCCGCTGATCGTGTGGGCCGCCTCCTCCTCCTCGAACGTGGTGTGGGTCGCCGCCGGCCAGGAGTGGAAGGACGACGCCTGGTCGTGCCCCTCCTGCGGTGGCGTCATGCAGCGTCCGGGCGACGACTGGTTCTGTGGCGAGTGCGGTTTCCGGCGTCCCACCCCGAGCTGGGTGCTCTCCGGTGACCACGTGCTCGACCCGCACGGCAGCGCCTGGCCGATCAGCCTCCAGCTCCCGGGCCGCGCCAACAAGGCCAACGCGGCCACCTCGGCCGCCGTGGCAGCCGTCTTCGGCGTTCCGCCGCAGGTGGCGCTGGAGCGGATGTACCAGGTGCAGGCCGTCGCCGGACGCTACGACGTGGTGAGCTTCCAGGGCCGCGAACTGCGGCTGCTGCTCGCGAAGAACCCGGCCGGCTGGCTGGAGACCTTCTCCCTCATCGACCCGCCGCCGACCCCGGTGATCCTGTCGGTCAACGCGCGCGGTGCGGACGGTACCGACACCTCGTGGCTGTGGGACGTGGACTACCCGCGCCTGGCCGGCCACCCCATCTTCGTGATCGGCGACCGCAAGCTGGACCTCGCGGTCCGCCTCGAAGTCGCCGGCCTGGACTTCCGGGTGTGCGAGACCCTCGACGAGGCCGTGCAGCTGGCGCCGCCCGGACAGATCGAGCTGATCGCCAACTACACCGCCTTCCAGGACGTGCGCCGCCGCGTCGGCAACTAGTACCCGTAAGGACAAGAGCATGAGCGACAACAGCCTGCGTCTGGTGTGGGTCTACCCCGACCTGCTCAGCACGTACGGAGACCAGGGCAACGCCCTGGTCGTCGAGCGCCGGGCCCGCCGGCGCGGCCTGGACGTGCAGCGCGTGGACGTGCGCAGCGACCAGCCGATCCCGACCTCGGGCGACATCTACCTGATCGGCGGCGGTGAGGACCGGCCGCAGCGGCTGGCCGCGGAGCGGCTGCTGCGCGACGGCGGTCTGGAGCGCGCCGTCTCGAACGGGGCGATCGTCTTCTCCGTCTGCGCCGGCTACCAGATCCTGGGCCAGGAGTTCGTCAACGACGTCGGCGAGCGCCAGCAGGGCCTCGGCCTGCTGGACGTGGTGACCGTGCGCGGCGAGGGCGAGCGCTGCGTCGGCGACGTGCTGGGGGACATCGACCCGCGGCTCGGTCTGCCTCAGCTGACCGGCTTCGAGAACCACCAGGGCGTCACGCACCTCGGCCCGACGGCCAAGCCCTTCGCACGGGTCACGATGGGCCGCGGCAACGGCACCGGTGACGGCACCGAAGGCGCGTACAACGACACGGTGTTCGGCACGTACATGCACGGTCCCGTGCTGGCGCGCAACCCGCAGATCGCGGACCTGCTGCTGAAGCTGGCCCTCGACGTGAACGCGCTGCCGCCCATCGACGACCGCTGGTACGAGGCGCTGCGCGCCGAGCGGATCGCGGCGGCCACGCAGCCCGCGTAGCCCCCGCGGCACCCGCTGTTCGGCCCGGATTCCCCTGCTGGGGTCCGGGCCGACGTGTTTTCGTACGACTGATCTGACCAGCATGTGGAGGATGGTTCAGTCCACCCTCGATCCGCTTGTAGGGTGCTGGGTAGTTCCAACCGGACGACGTGGTCCGGTCGTCGGCCCACGTTGCAAAGGTCCTCCCTGCCATGCGCATAGGTGTGCTCACTTCCGGAGGCGACTGCCCCGGCCTCAATGCCGTCATCCGCTCCGTCGTGCACCGCGCCGTCGTCGACCACGGGGACGAGGTCATCGGTTTCCACGACGGCTGGCGCGGCCTGCTGGAGTGCGACTACCGCAAGCTCGACCTGGACGCCGTGAGCGGCATCCTGGCCCGTGGCGGAACGATTCTGGGTTCCTCCCGGGTCCAGCCCGCCCATCTGCGCGACGGCGTGGAGCGGGCCCGCGGCCACGTCGCCGATCTCGGCCTGGACGCCATCATCCCGATCGGCGGCGAGGGCACCCTGAAGGCCGCGAACCTGCTCTCGCAGGGCGGTCTGCCCATCGTCGGCGTCCCGAAGACGATCGACAACGACATCGCCTCCACCGACGTCACCTTCGGCTTCGACACCGCCGTCGGGGTCGCCACCGAGGCGCTGGACCGGCTGAAGACCACCGCCGAGTCCCACCAGCGCGTGATGGTCGTGGAGGTCATGGGCCGTCACACCGGCTGGATCGCCCTGCACTCGGGCATGGCGGCCGGCGCGCACGCCATCGTGGTACCGGAGCGCCCCTTCGACATCGAGGAGCTGACGGCGATCGTCGGCGAACGCTTCGAGCAGGGCAAGCGCTTCGCGATCGTCGTCGTGGCCGAGGGCGCCAAGCCCGCCGAGGGCAGCTCGATGGCCCTGGAGAGCGGCGGCACCGACATGTACGGCCACGAGCGGTTCGCCGGCATCGGCAACCGCCTCGCCGTCGAACTGGAGGACCGCCTCGGCAAGGAGGCCCGGCCGGTCATCCTCGGTCACGTCCAGCGCGGCGGCACCCCCACGGCGTACGACCGCGTCCTGGCGACCCGCTTCGGCTGGCACGCGGTGGAGGCGGCCCACCGGGGCGAGTTCGGGATGCTCACGGCGCTGCGCGGCACGGACATCGTCATGGTCCCCCTCGACGAGGCGGTGCAGACGCTGAAGACGGTCCCGTCCGAGCGGTACGCCGAGGCGCAGAACGTCCTGTGATCTTTCCCCCTTTCTCCGTGTCACTCCCGTAATGGCCGCCCCCGGACGATTCCCGTCCGGGGGCGGCATTACTGTGGTGGGGCACCACGGGTCAAGGGAGTGAAGAGATTGAGTTACCTCGCGCACGACGGCATGGACATGCACGACATGGACCTGCCGCCCTTCACCCTCGGGCGCGGGCTGGAGTTCTCCTTCGACGCCTTCTTCCTGATCGGCTCGCTCCTCGGCCTCGCGCTGTACGGGTGGGGCGTGGTGCGGCTGCGCCGGCGCGGGGACGCCTGGCCGGTCGGCCGGACGTTCGCCTTCACCATCGGCGTGCTGAGCGTGGCCCTGATGATGTGCACCAAGCTGAACGACTACGGCATGGTCATGTTCAGCGTGCACATGGTCCAGCACATGGTGATCAGCATGCTCAGCCCGATCCTGCTGCTGCTGGGCGCGCCCGTGACGCTGGCGCTGCGCGCGCTGCCGCCGGCGGCCCGTGGCCACAAGGGGCCGCGCGAGCTGCTGCTGATGCTCCTGCACAGCCGGTACATGAAGGTGATCACCCATCCGGTGTTCACCATCCCGATGTTCATCGCCAGCCTCTACGGCCTGTACTTCACCCCGCTCTTCGACTTCCTGATGGGGTCGAAGACCGGTCACATCGCGATGATGGTGCACTTCCTCGCCGTCGGCCTCGTCTTCTTCTGGCCGATCATGGGCGTGGACCCGGGCCCGCACCGCCCCGGCTACGTGATGCGGATGCTGGAGCTGTTCGCCGGAATGCCCTTCCACGCCTTCTTCGGCATCGCGCTGATGATGGCCAGCGAGCCGATGATCAAGACGTACGCGAACCCGCCGGCCTCCCTGGGCATCGACCCGCTGCTCGACCAGCAGTGGGGCGGCGGCATCGCCTGGGCCTTCAGCGAGATCCCCTCGGTGCTGGTGCTGATCGCGCTGGTCTACCAGTGGTACCACTCGGAACAGCGGGCGGCGAAGCGCTCCGACCGGTCCGAGGACCGCAACGGGGACCAGGAGCTGGCGGCCTACAACTCGTATCTCGCCTCGCTCCAAGCGCGTGGCCAGTAGCGCGGGAGCACCCTGAGGCGCCACCATGGGGCATGACCGGATCCGTGAAGGCGATGGCAGTGATGACCTTCGCCTCTCTGGTGGCGATCGCCACGTATTCCGTGGCCCTCGGAAGCAACGGCTGGCTGTGGTTCGGCTGGGTCGTGCTGGGGCTGCTCACCGCGGGCATGGCGGCCTCGGGCGGTACCTGAGCCGACGCCCCCTCCGTCCCCGGGCTGACCGTCCGTAGGATGTCCGTGACCACGGGACGTCGACGGGAGCCGCTTGGTGTTCTACCACTTGCTCAAGCACGTGATCCTGGGGCCGCTGCTGCGGCTCCTGTTCCGGCCCCGCATCGAAGGACTGGAGAACATTCCGGAGGACGGGGCCGCGATCATCGCGGGCAACCACCTCTCCTTCTCCGACCACTTCCTGATGCCCGCGATCCTCAAGCGGCGCATCACCTTCCTCGCGAAGGCCGAGTACTTCACCGGACCGGGAGTGAAGGGACGGCTCACGGCCGCCTTCTTCCGCAGCGCCGGACAGATCCCGGTGGACCGCTCCGGCAAGGACGCCGGTCAGGCGGCGCTCCGCGAGGGGCTCGGGGTGCTGTCCAAGGGCGAGCTGCTCGGCATCTATCCGGAGGGCACCCGCTCACACGACGGGCGGCTGTACAAAGGCAAGGTCGGAGTAGCAGCGATGGCGCTGGGCGCCGCGGTGCCCGTCATCCCGTGCGCGATGGTCGGAACCTTCGAGATCCAGCCGCCCGGGCAGAAGATCCCCAGCATCCGCCGGGTCACGATCCGCTTCGGGCGGCCGCTGGACTTCTCCCGGTACGAGGGGATGGAGGGCGAGCGGGCCGTGCTGCGGGCCATCACCGACGAGATCATGTACGAGGTCCTCGCCCTGTCCGGCCAGGAGTACGTGGACCGGTACGCCGCCGAGGTCAAGGCGGAAGCGGAGGAAGCACGGAAGAAGGCCCGGCGCAGGACGCGCTGAGCCTTCTCCCGTGCGGTGCCGTGGGCCGGGCGGGGCGCTGCCCGCCCGGTCCGGCTAGCGGATGGCCGGGAGCTCGTCGATCGCCTGCTTGTCGGCGGCCGGGGCCGGGGCTACGAGCTTGGCGGAGACGGGGGCCGGGGCCACCGGAGTGGCGTGCGGACCGCACGTCACGTTCTGGGCGTCGACCTTGCCGGTGAGCAGGTAGGTGTCGACCCGGGTGTTGATGCAGGGGTTCACCAGGTTGGTGACACCGTGCGAGCCGGCGTTCTGCTCGGTGATCAGACGCGAGCCGGCGAGCCGCTTGTTCAGCGAGACACCGCCCTTGTACGGGGTGGCGGCGTCACGCTCGGACTGAACGATCAGCACCGGCGGCAGGCCGCGGTGGGCGCCGACCCCGACCTCGATCGCGTTGTGCTGCTTGGACTTCCAGGTGGCGCAGGGCAGGTTCATCCACGCGTTGGCCCAGGTCATGAAGGGGTACTGGGCGTGCAGCTTGGTGTTGTCCCGGTCCCACTTGGACCAGCTGGTGGGCCACTTGGCGTCGGCGCACTCCACGGCGGTGTAGACCGCGTTGCCGTTCTCCGCCGAGGCGTTGCCCTGGATGTCGCTCATGTCGGGGGCGATGGCGTCGATCAGCGCCTGCTCGTCACCGGCCTCGTAGGCGGCCCAGGTCTGGGCGACGGGCACCCAGGAGGAGTCGTAGTACGGGGCGCTCTGGAAGAAGCCGATGAGCTCCGCCGGGCCGACGATCCCGCCGAGCGGGTTGGCCTTGGCCTTGGCGCGCAGCTTCAGCCACTTGGCCTCGACCTCGGCGCGGGTGGTGCCGAGGTGGAAGGAGGCGTCGTTCTTGGCGACCCAGTCCTCCCAGTCGTTCCAGCGCATCTGGAAGGCGACGTCCTGGCCGAGGTTGGCCTCGTACCAGATGTTGTCGCGGGACGGGTCCACCACGCTGTCGACGATCATGCGGCGCACGTGTGTCGGGAACAGGGTGGCGTACACGCCGCCGATGTAGGTGCCGTAGGAGACGCCGAGGAAGTTCAGCTTCTTCTCGCCGAGGGCGGCTCGGATGACGTCCAGGTCACGCGCGACGTTCGGCGTGGTCATGAACGGCAGCATCTCGCCGCTGCGCTCCTTGCAGCCGTCCGCGTACTCTTCGGCGAGCTTGCGCTGGGCGTCCTTGTCGGCCTTGCTGTCCGGCACCGGGTCGGCCTTGGGGGCCTTGACGTACTCCTGCGGGTCGATGCAGGAGATCGGCGCGGAGTGGCCGACGCCGCGCGGGTCGAAGCCGACGAAGTCGTACGCCTTCGCGGTGTTCACCCACAGCGGGCTCTTGGTGGTGATGCGGCGCGGGAAGCGCATGCCGGAGCCGCCGGGGCCACCCGGGTTGTAGATGAGCGCGCCCTGGCGCTCCTCCTTGGTGCCGGTGCTGACGGCGCGGTCGACCGCGAGCTCGATCGTCTTGCCGAAGGGCTTGCTGTAGTCCAGCGGGACCTTCACGAAGCCGCACTGGATGGGCGCCGCGAAGCCCCAGTCGGGCGGGCAGTCCTTCCAGTCGATCCCGGCGCGCGCCGCACGGGCGGCGGCGATCTGGGTGCCGAACGCCTCGGCGATCGGGTTGTCGCGACCGGAGGGGCCGGACGAGAAGGTCGAGGAGGCCGACGCCGACGGGGCGAGCAGCAGGCTCGCCGCCAGCGTGCCGGTGACCAGAGTGGCGGCGCTCCCCAGCACCGCGTTGCGTATCACGTGGTTGTTCCCCCTGCGTCATCTGCCGCCGTGGGCGGCGTGGTTCGTGCCGGTGTGGATGTGCGTCGGCATGTGCTGGGGATACTTCCGCCTGACCAGGAGCGGGCGACAGAGCGCGGGGCGGTTCTTTGCCAACCCGATATCCGGAAATGCGTGTACCGCTGAGCGGTGTCGGGTTCGTCCCGGGTTCGCAGGTCGCCGGCCGGCGGTCGCGTCGCGGCGGCGGCCGGGTTCACCAACCGTAGGCGGCGCAGGCGGAGTCGAGCAGTTCGCGGAGCCGCAGGGCGTCCGGGGCCAGGGCCGTGACCAGGACGGCGGGTCCCGCCAGCGGGGTGACCGCCGCGAACTCCCCCAGCATCCCGGCCCGCGGCGGGGCCTGCGCGAACTCCGGGTCCACCACCAGCAGCTGGCCCAGCGCCCGGTGGCCCGCGAGTCCCGCCGGACCGTCCCAGCCGCCGGGCGCGCCGGGGCCGCAGGCCAGCTCCTGGTCGAGCAGCGGCTTCCCGTCCCGGGTCACGGTGAGCCGGGCGCGCAGCAGGCCCGGAGCCTCCCCGGTGCGGCCGAGCACCTGCTCCTCGCGCAGCAGGAGCCGGGCGGTGGGGGCCAGTTCGGCGCGGGCGTGGACCCGCAGGTCGCTGCCGCGCACCGAGACGAGGGGCTCCGGCAGCCAGCGCACCGCCGCCCCGTCGTCGAGCCGGAGCCGTACGTCGTACCGCGCGGGTTCCCCGCGGCGGCCGGGCAGCGCCAGGGTGGCCGCCGCGGAGCGGAGCACCAGCCGGGCGCCCGGTCCGGCGGTGGCCTCGATCCTGAGGTGGTCTCCGCCCAGGGGGGCGCTCATGGCGCCGACCAGCATGACGCCCGCCTCGCCGGGCCCGCCCCGGGTGCGGCGCAGGGCGAGCGGCCCCTCCCCGGCCAGCAGCGGCAGGGCGGTGGAGCCCCGCCCGTCGGCGGCGGCGCCGATGCGGGCGGTGGCGCGCAGGCCGGCCGGAGCGGGGGCCGGGGGGCGGGCGGGGGGCGCGCCCGTCACTGCGGGGAGGGCCGCGGGGATCACCGTAGGGCTCACCGGGCGGTCCAGGCGGCGATCCGCTCGCGCACCCAGGCGGCCACCGGGGCCACGCCCTCCTCGCCGCGCAAGGACTGGAAGGCGACGGGCAGTTCGCCGCGCTGCTCGGCGGCATCGCGGGCCATCCGGCCCAGGTCGGAGCCGACGTGGGGGGCGAGGTCGGTCTTGTTGACGACGAGCAGGTCGGCGGTGGTGACGCCGGGGCCGCCCTTGCGCGGGATGTCGTCGCCGCCGGCCACGTCGATGACGAAGATCTGGGCGTCGACCAGGCCCCGGGAGAAAGTCGCGGTGAGGTTGTCCCCGCCGGATTCGACGAGGATCAGGTCGAGCCGTCCGAGCCCGTGGAAGGCCTCCTCCAGCTCCTCCACGGCTTCCAGGTTGGCGGAGATGTCGTCGCGGATGGCGGTGTGCGGGCACGCGCCGGTCTCCACGGCGCTGATCCGCTCGGGCGGCAGGACGGCTTCGCGGAGCAGGAACTCCGCGTCCTCACGGGTGTAGATGTCGTTGGTGACCACGGCCATGGACAGTTCCGCGCGCAGGGCCCGGCAGAGGGCGGCGACGGTGGCGGTCTTGCCGGAGCCGACGGGCCCGCCGAGGCCGATGCGCAGGGCCCGGCGGGTCCCGTCGGCCCGCAGCGGCTCGGCGCTGTGGGTGTGGCGGTGCGGGAAGGTCACACCGCCGAGGGAGTGGTCGAGGTGCATGGCAGGACTCCTTGGGCGGAAGCAGGGGGGATGCGGGGCGGGGCGAACGGGGTGGGGCGAACGGGGTGGGGCGTACGGGGTGGGGCGTACGGAGCGGCCGGGCGCCGGGTCAGGAGGCGAACAGGCGTACCGGCCAGTCGGCATGGGCCTGCGCCGCGATGTCCAGCAGCGGCGAGGAGGCCGCGGGCAGGGTGTGCGGACCCTCCGCGCGGGCCCGCAGGGCGGCCCGCTCCGCCTGCCGGGACACGGAGTCCAGTGCGGGGGCGAGCCCGGCCAGGACCCGGCTCGCTTCGAAGGGGTCCAGGCCGAGCAGCCGTACGGTGGCGGTGGCCGGCCCGCTCACGCTCTCGTACGCCGCCACGTGCGCGGCGTCGAGCGGCCCGAGCCCCGCCGACCGGGCCGTGACGCCGAGCACCACGGGCTGGTGCGCCCCGCGCGGGAACGCGGCGGCCAGCGCGTCCAGTTCCGCGCCGGGCCAGGTGGCGCGGGCGGCCCGCATCAGCTGGCGTCCGAGCCGCCGCCCGGCGGCGCGCAGCGCGGGCGACGGGGTCCGCGCGTCGGCGGCTTCGTCGAGGGCGGCCGGGTCGATCCCGAGGGCGGCCGCCGCGGCGAGGCCGGCCGCGACGAGCCCGGCGGTGTGCAGCCGGCCCCGGCAGAACTCCGCCAGGCTGGCGGCGTCGTGGATCCGGCCCGCCTTGCAGGCGGCCTCGGCCCCGCCGGAGTGGGCGTGCCCTCCGGCGGGGAAGCGGCCGTCCGCGAGGACGAGCAGAGTGGCGAGGCTCATGGGAAGGCCCCTGCTCTCAGAAGAGGAAATAGCGTTGGGCCATGGGGAGTTCCGCCGCCGGGGCCGGTTCCACCACTTCGCCGTCGATGGTGACGGTGAAGGTGTCGGCGTCGACTTCCACCCTCGGCATGGCGTCGTTGTTGCGCATGTCCGCCTTGGTGACCTTGCGGGTGCTCTCGATGGCGACGAACTCCTTGCCGAGTCCGAGCCGTTCGGGCAGCCCGTCGTCGAGGGCCGCCTGGGCGGTGAAGTTCACCGAGTTGTGGCCGGGGGCCCGCCCGTACGCTCCGAACATCGGGCGCGGCAGGACCGGCTGCGGGGTGGGGATGGAGGCGTTGGCATCGCCCATCTGCGCGTAGGCGATCTGGCCCCCCTTGATGACCAGTTCGGGCTTGACCCCGAAGAAGGCGGGCTTCCACAGCACCAGGTCGGCGAGTTTGCCGGTCTCGACGGAGCCGATCTCGCGGGCCAGGCCCTGGGCGACGGCGGGGTTGATCGTGTACTTGGCGACGTAGCGCCGGGCCCGGTGGTTGTCGGCGGGCCCGTCGCCGGGCAGGGAGCCGCGCCGCTTCTTCATCACGTGGGCGGTCTGCCAGGTGCGCAGGATCACCTCGCCGACGCGGCCCATGGCCTGGGCGTCGGAGGAGATGATCGAGATGGCCCCGAGGTCGTGCAGGACGTCCTCGGCGGCGATGGTGGAGGGCCGGATCCGGGACTCGGCGAAGGCCAGGTCCTCGGGGACGGCGGGGTTGAGGTGGTGGCAGACCATCAGCATGTCGAGGTGTTCCTCGACGGTGTTGACGGTGTGCGGCCGGGTCGGATTCGTGGAGCTGGGCAGGATGTTCGGCTCGGAGACCACGGTGATGATGTCGGGGGCGTGCCCGCCGCCGGCGCCTTCGGTGTGGTACGAGTGGATGGTCCGACCGCCGATGGCGGCGAGGGTGTCGGCGACGAACCCGGCCTCGTTGAGGGTGTCGGTGTGGATGGCGGCCTGGGCGCCGGTCTCCTCGCAGACGGTGAGGCAGGCGTCGATGACGGCGGGGGTGGATCCCCAGTCCTCGTGGAGCTTGAAGCCGAGTGCTCCGCCGCGCAGCTGGGAGTACATGCCCTCGCGGGACATGGTGTTGCCCTTGCCGAGCAGGCCGATGTTGACGGGGTGCGCCTCCAGCGCGGCGAACATCCGGGCCAGGTGCCAGGGTCCGGGGGTGACGGTGGTGGCCTTGGTGCCCTCCGCGGGGCCGGTGCCGCCGCCGACGAGGGTGGTGATGCCGGAGGCGAGGGCCTCCTCGATCACGGTCGGGGAGATGAAATGCACGTGGGCGTCGACGGCGCCGGCGGTGAGGATCTTCCCGTTGCCGGCGATGATCTCGGTCTCGGGGCCGATCACCAGCGCACGGTCGACACCGTCCATCGTGTCGGGGTTGCCCGCCTTGCCGATGCCGCAGATCCGGCCGTCGCGGATGCCCACGTCGGCCTTGACGATGCCCCAGTGGTCGAGGATCACCACGCCGGTGATGACGGTGTCGGCGGCTCCTTCGGCGCGGGTGGTGCGGGCCTGGCCCATGGATTCGCGGATGACCTTGCCGCCACCGAAGACGGCCTCGTCGCCGGCCCGGCCGGGGCCGCCGCCGAGGTCCTGCTCGATCTCGACGAAGAGGTCGGTGTCGGCGAGACGGATGCGGTCGCCCGTGGTGGGCCCGAAGAGGTCGGCGTAGACCTGGCGCGATATCTCAGCCATCGAGCGGCCCTCCGGTCTCCCCGCGCAGTCCGGGTACGGTGCGCAGCCCGGCCAGCGGTACGAGGGCCACGGCGACCGGGATGCCCGGCTCGAAGCGGACGGCGGTGCCCGCGGCGATGTCCAGGCGCAGTCCGCGGGCGGCCGTGCGGTCGAAGTCGAGGCCGGGGTTGGCCTCGGCGAAGTGGTAGTGCGAGCCGACCTGGACGGGCCGATCGGCGGCGTTGAGCACGGTGAGTCGGGTGACGGGCCGGCCTTCGTTGAGGCGCACCGGGCCGTCCCCGTAGGCGATTTCGCCGGGAATCATATGGATACCCGCTTGTCGACGATGGGGTCGTGGACGGTGACGAGCTTGGTGCCGTCCGGGAAGGTCGCCTCGACCTGGACGTCGTGGATCATCTCGGGTATCCCCTCCATGACCTCCTCGCGGGAGAGCACGGTCCGCCCGGAGGCCATCAGCTCGGCCACCGTCCGCCCGTCGCGGGCTCCTTCGAGGATGTGTGCGGTGATCAGGGCTATCGCCTCGGGATGGTTGAGGAGCACGCCCCGCGCCCTGCGTCTCTCGGCCACGTCGGCGGCCACGTGGATGAGCAGTCTCTCCTGCTCGTGGGGGGTCAGCTGCACAGCAATCACCAAGCTTCCGGGACATGATCAACATCGCGCCGAGCCGACCTTATGGGCCGTCAACACTTTGTTGACCTGCACATATCCGAGCCAAGCGTGTCTTGCCCAACACAAGGAAAGACTTTCCGTCCCGCCCACCGCCGCTTTGCCGGCCCATGGGTGACCATTGGCGGAAGGAACGTGGCCGTTACGCTAGGGGCCGCGCTTTTCCGCTGAGTTAACCCACGTTTCGAGCAGGTACCCGGTTCAACTCCGGGCGTCGCACGGCCCGGTTCCGTATACGGAGCCCCCCACGAGGAGCAGCATGTTCGTCAACCCCGTCCGCCACATCACCTTCGACGCGCAGGAGCCGTACCGGCTGGCGCAGTTCTGGTCCGCCGTGACCGGTTTCCCCATCCACCCCGACGACCAGCCGGACGACGACGAGATCCTGCTGGACCCGGGCCAGCCGGGCGTGCCCGGGGTGCTCTTCGTCCGGGTGCCGGAGGGCAAGTCCGCCAAGAACCGGGTCCACTTGGACATCCAGCCCACCACGGGGACCCGCGACGAGAACGTCGAGCGGCTCATAGCGCTCGGCGCGAAGCTGCAGGGCGACCACCGCCGGGAGGGCGGCATGGGCTGGGTCACCCTGACCGACCCCGAGGGCAACGAACTGTGCATCGAGCGCAGCGTGTCGGAGCGCGCCGAGGCCTGACCGGCCTCGCGCGGGGCCCGAACCGCCCTCACGCCGGGTCCCGACCGGCCTCAGCAGCCCGTACGCGTCCTCGCCGGAGCGCCGGCGGCCGTCCAGGGCAGGGCGATCCACACGGTCTTGCCCCCGTCCTCGGTCGGGCTGACCGAGAGCCGGCCGCCCGCCTCCGCCGCGAGCCAGCGGATGATGACCATCCCCCGGCCGTTGTCCTGCTGGACGGCGGCCGGGAGCCGCTTGGGCCAGCGCGGGTGGCTGTCGGTGACCCCGATGCGGAGCCATTCCTCGCGCTCCAGGCGGATGTCCACGGTGAAGGTCGGCGACTGGCCGAAGGTGTGCTGCACGGAGTTGGTGGCCAGTTCCGAGACGATGAGCCGGATGCTGTCGGCGGCTTCGGTGCCCTCGGACAGTCCCCACTCTCCCAGCACCTCCGCGACGTAGCGGCGGGCGGCCGCGACCGAGGCGGGATCGCTCGGCAGAGTGACGGATGCTTCCTGGTGATCTGCCATGGCGACGGTCCCTTTCCCACCGGGGCGAAGCCGCCCCGGATCTGTGCTGGACGCCAGAGTGCCACCCATCGTCCCGTCGTTTCCGCCGATCCCTCAAGATATGCATATATCTGTCGCTCAATGCGGTGAACTCTGCTACGGAAGAGCGTATTTGGACGGCAGACTGGTGCGACCTGTGCCGGTGGAAGGAGGCGGATGTGCAGCACGGTCCCGCGGTGCGCCGGCGCAAGCTCGGCGAGGAACTGCGTGCCCTTCGCGACCGGTCCGGACTCACCAGCGGTGAGGCGGCCCGGCTCGCGGGATGGCACCAGTCGAAGATCAGCCGCATCGAGACGGGGCGCAGCGGCGTCAAGGTGGAGGACATCCGGCTGCTGCTCGACGTCTACGGAGAAGACGTCGTGAGCGCACAGCAGCGCGCCCTGCTGGAAGCCCTCTCGGTCTCGGCGGCGGGCCCCGCGCCGGACGAGGACACCGGGCGCGGGCGCCAGTGGTGGCACGACTACCGGGGACTGCTGCCGCAGGAGTACCGGGACTTCATCAGCCTGGAGGCGGGGGCCCGGTCGGCCCGCACCGTCGAACTGTCGGTGGTGCCCGGACTGCTGCAGACCCCGGAGTACGCGCGGGCCGTGACCCGGGCCGCACTGGGCGGGCTGCCGGAGCCGAAGGTGGAGGCGCTGGTCGACGTACGGCTGACGCGTCAGTCCGTGCTGCGGGCGGATCCGCCGCTGGAGCTGAGCGCCGTCCTGGACGAGGCGGTGCTGCGGCGCGCGATCGGCGGGGCGGGGGTGATGGAGGAACAGCTGAGGCACCTGGTGGAGGTGGCACGTTTGCCCCAAGTGCGGCTTCAGGTCCTGCCGTTCAGCGTGGGGGGACATCTCGGCCTGACCGGACCGTTCGTCATCTTCTCATTTCCGAACATCGCCGATCTGGATGTGGTGGTACTCGACCATTTGACGAGTAGCCTCTATCTGGAGCGGAAGGAAGACCTTGAGGCGTACAGCGCCGCGTTCCGCACCATCCAGGCGCACGCCCTCCCGCCCCGCGATTCGTCGGATCTCATCAGCGCCCTCGCTGACGACGCGTAAGGAGGCACCTCCGTGTCCGCAACCCCCTTATCCACAGGCGGACTTCTGAACAGCGCGCGGTGGCGGCGAAGCAGCCGCAGCACCGGAATGAACAACTGTGTGGAAACGGCCGTCCTCGGTGGCGGCCTGCTCGCCGTCCGCGACTCCAAGCGGACGGACGGCCCGGCCGTCCTCTTCACCGGGCCGGCCTGGCACGGCTTCCTCGTCTCCGTTCGTGCGGATCTCGGGACGTAGGAACGCAGCACGCAGGAGCGCCCGTAACGGCTCCGTTCAGCGGTCCGTGGCTCCGGCCGGAGCGGTCCCCAGGATCGTCTCCACCGCACGGCTGATCTCGTCCCCCGTGAGATCCGCCCGCGCGGTCAGTCGCAGCCGGGAGATGCCGTCCGGCACCGACGGCGGCCGGAAGCACCCCACGGACAGACCTGCCTCGCGGCAGTCGGCGGCCCAGCGCAGTGCCGCCGAAGCCGACGGGGCCCGTACCGACACCACGGCCGCGTCCGGCCGGGCCGCGGTCAGGCCGGACGCGGTGAGTCGCCCGTACAGTTCGGCGGCCACCGCGCGGGCGCGGTCCGCGCGCTCCGGTTCCCGCTGGAGCAGGCGCAGGGCGGCCAGTGCGGCGCCCGTCGCGGCCGGGGCCAGCCCGGTGTCGAAGATGAAGGTCCGCGCCGTGTTGACCAGGTGCCGGATCACCTTGGCCGGGCCGAGCACCGCACCGCCCTGGCTGCCCAGGGACTTCGAGAGGGTCAGCGTCGCGACCACCCCGGGAGCCCCCGCGAGCCCGGCGGCGTGCAGCGCCCCGCGGCCGCCCTCTCCCAGGACACCGAGGCCGTGCGCGTCGTCCACCAGCAGGGCCGCACCCTCCGCCCGGCAGGCCTCGGCGTGCGCCGCGAGCGGGGCGGCGTCCCCGTCGACCGAGAACACCGAGTCGGTGACCAGCAGCGCCCGCCCCCGGTGGGCGGCGAGCGTCTTGCGGGCGGCGTCCGGGTCGGAGTGCGGGACGACGGCAGTATCGGCGCGCGACAGCCGGCAGCCGTCCACGATGGAGGCGTGGTTGCCCGCGTCCGAGGCCACCAGGGTGCCCCGGTCGCTGAGCGCGGTGACGGCGGCCAGATTGGCCGCGTATCCGGAGGAGAGCACCAGCGCCGACTCGAAACCGCAGAAGGCGGCGAGCTCCCTCTCCAGCTCGGCGTGCAGTTCGGTGGTGCCGGTGACGAGGCGCGATCCGGTGGCCCCCGCACCCCAGCGCTCGGCGGCCTCGCGCGCCCCCCGTACGGTCTCCGGGTGCCGGGACAGCCCGAGGTAGTCGTTGCTCGCGAGATCGAGGAGCGGGGAGTGCGCCGGACGCGGACGCAGCGTCCGGACCAGTCCGGCCTGCTCCCTGACCCGCTCCGCGTCGTCGATCCAGGAGAAGACGTCCACGGGGGCGGGGGTGTGCTGGTGCGGCATCGACGGTCCTCGAGTTTTTGTCGGCAGTCCACAGACCTGCCCGACCCTAACCGCCCGTGACCCCTGCGTCAGGTGTGGCGATACACACACTCTCTTCCGGCCATGTTGTTCGATCTCTCCTTGGCCGGGAGTGCCCGGGTGGGACAGGATCGGCATCATGGACCTGCTGAACACCCTCGTGGACAAGGGGCTGCGGCGTGAGCTGCCGACCCGCGAAGAGGCACTCGCCGTGCTGGCGACCTCTGACGACGAACTGCTCGACGTGGTGGCCGCGGCCGGCAAGGTGCGCCGACAGTGGTTCGGACGCCGGGTCAAGCTGAACTACCTGGTCAACCTGAAGTCGGGGCTCTGCCCCGAGGACTGCTCGTACTGTTCCCAGCGGCTGGGATCGAAGGCCGAGATCCTCAAGTACACGTGGCTGAAGCCCGACGAGGCCTCCCAGGCCGCGGCCGCCGGCGTCGCCGGCGGGGCCAAGCGGGTGTGCCTGGTGGCGAGCGGGCGCGGTCCGACGGACCGCGACGTGGACCGTGTCGGCAAGACGATCGCGGCCATCAAGGAGCAGAACGAGGGCGTCGAGGTGTGCGCCTGCCTCGGCCTGCTCTCGGACGGCCAGGCCGAGCGCCTGAAGGACGCGGGTGCGGATGCCTACAACCACAACCTCAACACCTCCGAGGCCACGTACGGCCAGATCACCAAGACCCACACCTACGCGGACCGGGTCGACACGGTGCAGAAGGCGCACGCCGCCGGCCTGTCGGCCTGCTCGGGCCTGATCGCGGGCATGGGCGAGAGCGACGAGGACCTCGTCGACGTGGTCTACGCGCTGCGCGAGCTCGACAGCGACTCGGTCCCGGTCAACTTCCTGATCCCCTTCGAGGGCACCCCGCTCGCCAAGGAGTGGAACCTCACCCCGCAGCGCGCCCTGCGCATCCTCGCGATGGTCCGCTTCGTCTGCCCCGACGTCGAGGTCCGCATCGCGGGCGGCCGCGAGGTGCACCTGCGCACCCTGCAGCCGCTGGCGCTGCACGTGGCGAACTCGATCTTCCTGGGCGACTACCTGACCAGTGAGGGCCAGGCCGGACAGGCCGACCTCGACATGATCGCGGACGCCGGTTTCGAGGTGGAGGGCGCCGGTACGACGACCCTGCCCGCGCACCGCTCCGACGTCGCGGCGGCGGCCACCACCGGGGGATGCGGTTCGAAGGGCTCCGGCGCCTCCGTCTGCGGCTCCTCCGCCACGGCGGACGAGGCCGGCTGCGGCTCGGCGTGCGGCGGCTGCTCGGGACACGCCGGGCACGAGGCCCCCGTGGCGGCCACGGCGGCGGGCCCCGTACCGGCGCAGGCCGAAGCGGGCGAGGTGCGGCCCGGTCTGGTGGCGGTGCGCCGCCGCGGTGCGGGAACGGATCTCGCCCCCAATGCCTGATCAGCTCCACTCGCCCGACGCGCTGCCGGCCGCCGAACTGCTCGCGCTGGACCGGCAGCACGTCTGGCACCCGTACGGCCCCATGCCCGGGCGGCAGGAGCCGCTCGTCGTCGCCTCCGCCTCGGGGGTGCGCCTGCGGCTGGCCGAGCCGTCGCAGGGGCACGACGAGCTGGTCGACGGCATGTCCTCCTGGTGGTCGGCGATCCACGGGTACAACCACCCGGCGCTGAACGAGGCGGTCACCGGCCAGCTCGGCCGGATGTCGCACGTGATGTTCGGCGGGCTCACCCACGAGCCCGCCGTCCGGCTGGCCGCGAAGCTCGTCGAGCTCACCCCGCCCGGCCTGGAGCACGTCTTCCTCGCCGACTCGGGCTCGGTCTCGGTCGAGGTCGCGGTGAAGATGTGCCTGCAGTACTGGCGTTCGGTGGGGCGCCCCGAGAAGAGCCGCCTCCTCACCTGGCGGGGCGGCTACCACGGGGACACCTGGCAGCCGATGGCCGTCTGCGACCCCGAGGGCGGCATGCACGAGCTGTGGTCGGGCATCCTCCCGCGCCAGCTCTTCGCCGACGCCCCGCCGAGCGGCTTCTCCGCTCCGGTGGACGAGTCCTACGTCGCCCACCTGCGCTCCCTGTTCTCCGCGCACCGGGACGAACTGGCGGCCGTGATCGTGGAGCCGGTGGTCCAGGGCGCGGGCGGCATGCGCTTCCACAACCCGGACTACCTGCGGGTGCTGCGGGAGCTGTGCGACGAGTTCGGCGTGCTGCTGATCCTGGACGAGATCGCCACGGGCTTCGGCCGCACGGGCGCGCTGTTCGCGGCCGACCACGCCGGGATCACCCCGGACGTGATGTGCCTGGGCAAGGCGCTGACCGGCGGTTACCTCACCCTCGCGGCCACGCTGTGCACGGAGCGGGTCGCGGACGGCATCTCGCAGGGCGAGGTCCCGGTCCTGGCCCACGGGCCGACCTTCATGGGCAACCCGCTGGCCACCTCGGTGGCACTGGCCTCCATCGACCTGCTGCTGGGACAGGACTGGCAGGGCGAGGTCAAGCGCATCGAGGCGGGCCTGCTGGAGGGCCTGGCCCCGGCCGCGGACCTGCCCGGCGTCCGGGAGGTACGGGTCCTCGGCGCGATCGGCGTCATCCAGCTCGACCACCCGGTCGACATGGCCCGCGCCACGGCGGCGGCGGTCCGGGAGGGCGTCTGGCTGCGCCCGTTCCGGGACCTGATCTACACGATGCCGCCGTTCGTGACGGGCGACGACGACGTGGCCCGCATCTGCCGCGGCGTCATCGCGGCCGCGAAGGAGGCCTGACATGACGGTACTGATGGTCTCGGGGACGGGAACCGAGATCGGCAAGACGGTCGTCACCTCCGCCGTCGCGGCGGCCGCGCTCGCGGCGGGCCTCTCGGTGGCCGTACTGAAGCCGGCCCAGACGGGCGTCGGCCCGGACGAGCCCGGAGACGCGGCGGAGGTCGGCCGGCTGGCCGGCTCCGCCGTCACCGCGGTGGAGCTGGCCCGCTACCCCGAGCCGCTGGCCCCCGACACGGCGGCCCGGCGCTCGGGTCTCCCGACGCTCTCCCCGGAGCGGATCGCCGGGGCGGCACGCGAGCTCGCCCTCTCCCACGACCTGGTCCTGGTCGAGGGCGCGGGCGGCCTCCTGGTCCGCTTCGACGAGTCCGGCCACACCCTGGCCGACGCGGCCCGGCTGCTCGGCGCCCCGGTGCTGATCGTGGCACCGGCGGGCCTCGGCACGCTCAACTCCACCGCCCTCACGGCGGAAGCCCTCCGGGCCCGCGGCCTGGCCTCCCCGGGCGTGGTGATCGGCAGCTGGCCGGCCGAACCGGACCTGGCATCCCGCTGCAACCTGGCCGACCTGCCCTCGGTCTCCGCGCTCCCCCTCCTGGGCATGGTCCCGGCCGGCGCGGGCACCCTGCCCCCGGAAGCCTTCCGCAGCTCGGCGCCCGCCTGGCTCGCCGCCCCCCTCCACGGCACCTGGTCGGCGCCCTCCGGCTGACCCGGCGCCCTCAGGCTGACCCGGCGCCCTCAGGCGGGCTCCCGGCTGCCGCGGGCGGGAGCCCGCCTCCGCGGGCCGACAGTGCGGCTCCGGCGCCCTGGAGGGCGCGGCGCTTCCGGAGGCGGACCGGGCGGCCGCGGCCCCTACGGCGTCGCGCCGCCGCGGCCCGTGGGGCCGGACGGGGGAACGGGCCGTACCGCGCGGTCTCCCGGCGGTGTCGTGGTGGGGAGTCGCCACGGGGCGGATGAGTATCGGTGCGTGGGCTTCCTCGTGCCGGTCCTCTTCGCGCTGTTCGCGGCGCTCAGCAACGCGCTCGCGACCGTGCTCCAGCGGCGGGCGGCGCTCACCGTGCCGCAGAGCGACGGGTTCCGCTTCGGTTTGGTGCTCGACCTGCTGCGCCGGCCGCTCTGGATCGGCGGCATCCTGGCCGTGATCGCGGCCGGTGTCGGGCAGGCCGTGGCGCTCGCCACCGGCGCGCTGGCCCTCGTACAGCCCCTGTTCGTCCTGGAGCTGCCGCTCGCGCTCCTGATCGCCTCGCTGGTGACGCGGACCCGGATGCCGGGGCCGTTGTGGCTCGCCGTGGGCGCAGTGGTGGCCGGGCTCGGGATCGTCCTGGTGGCCGCCTCGCCGGCGGGGAACCGTACGGACGTTCCCGCCGACCGGTGGATCCTGGCCCTGGCCGCGTGCGCGGTGGCGGTGGCGGTGCTCGCCGCGGTCGGCCTGCGGCGGCGGCCCGGCCGGATGCGGGCCGGATGCCTCGGCGCGGCCACCGCCGTCTGCTACGCGCTGACCGCCGCGCTGATGAAGTCGGCCATGCACGTGCTCGACGGGGGCGGCATCGGCGCCTTCCTGCACACCTGGGAGACCTACGCCTTCGCCGCGACGGGCATCTGCGCCCTGCTGCTCCTCGAACACGCCATGCAGGGCGGCCCGCTGGTCGCCTCGCAGCCCGCGCTGACGCTCGGGGACGCGGGCGTCAGCGTCGCGCTGGGCGTGCTGCTGTACGAGGAACACCTGCGGACCCACTGGTGGCTGCTTCCGCAGCTGCTGGGCCTGTCCCTGATCTGTGCCGGCGTACTCGCCCTGGCCAGGGACGGCTCGGGGGCCGATGCCGACGCGACGTGAGCCGACGGCTCCGGCCGCGGAGCCGTCGGCTCCTGCCTCCGAGCGGTCACCGGAGGGATCAGTGGCCTCCGCGGGGCTCCAGGCAGCCGCCCTCGACGTACATCCCGTGGGCCTCCACGGTCAGCGGCGGGCCCAGCCGGCCCGTCACGCACGGGCCGCTCTCGGGGACCGACAGGACGAAGGAGACGTTCACCGCCCCGGATCCGTACACGCCCCCGGCGTCGAACCCGTACCCCAGCCCGGTCAGGACCGCGCGGACCTCGTCCACCGTGTGCGGCGCGCCCTTCCCGCCGGATCCGCCGGCCAGCGCCGACCTGATCCGTGCGGCGTGCGCGTCGCCCCGGCAGCGGGCCTGAGGGGTGAGCCGTGTCTGCTGCTCGTAGGCGTGGTTCTCCGCGTACTTGCGTGCCTCGGGATCCGCGGGCAGCTCTCCCGCCGTGGCCCCGGGGCTCGCGACGCCCGTCGCCTCGTCCGCGCACCGGGCCGCGGTCGCGGGGAACAGCGCGTCGTGGCGCGCGACCGCCGCGGCGGCCTGGGCCGCGTAGTCCACGGAGGGGGTCACGGAGGGCGCCGGGGGCTCCGCGGCGTCCCCGGCCCCCGCGGTCCGGGTGCCGCAGCCGGTCAGCGCGACCGCTCCGGCGGCGAGGAGCAGGGCCCCGACCCTGGTGCGGGTACGCGTGCCGGTACGGGTGCGGCTGCGGGGCCTCACGCCGTCTCCACCAGCGGCTTGACCCAGCGCCGCCAGTGATCCTCGCGGTGGTAGCCGGCCGCGGCCCATGCCCGCTGCGCGCGATCGTTCTCTTCGAGGACCATCGCGTCACCGCGGCGGCCCCCGACGGCGACGAAGCGCCGTTCGGCCGCCTCCAGGAGCGCCGTGGCGATCCCCTGGCGACGACGGGACGGCAGTACGGCGAGCCGGTACAGGGACGCCCGCCAGCCGTCCCAGCCGGCGATCACGGACCCGACGAGGACCCCGTCGCATTCCGCGAGGATCAGCGCCTCGGGATCCCGGGTGACGAGCCGGGTCACGCCGTCCGCGTCGTCCGTGATCGACGTGCCCTCCGCCGCTTCCTTCCAGAAGGCGAGCACGGTCTCGGCGTCGGCCGGCGATGCGGCCCGTATGCGCAGATCGGTCATGCCCCGGAGCCAAGCACGCCCGCCCCGTGGCCCGCCACCGACTTCCGCCTGCCGAGACGTTGCGCGGGCGCACCCGATCCCGTCTCCCGGACGCCGGTGCGGGCGGGATGCGAAGATCCTTCACCTACGGCCCCCCACCGAAGGAATGATCCGCCTACTTTGCTCTTCCTTTACCCTGTAGGCAGTTGTTCCACTCCTCCCCCGAACGAAAGGTGTGAGCGTCCGTCCATGGGCGAGCCTCCCAGTCCCCTCCCTTCCCGTCCGCGACAGCGCGCGACACCCCTCCTCCTGGCTGATCATGGGACGGAGGTGAAGGACCGATGACCGAAGTGCTCCTGCTCGTCGTGGCGCTGCTGCTCTGCCTTGCCTGCGGAGTCTTCGTCGCGGCCGAGTTCTCGCTGACCACCATCGAGCGCAGCGAACTGGAACGGGCCGTCGAGCGCGGCGAGCGCGGCGCCGACAGCGCCCTGGCCGCGGTCCGCAGCCTGACGTTCCAGCTCTCCGGCGCCCAGCTCGGCATCACCGTGACCGGCCTGGTCATCGGCATGATCTCCAAGCCCTCGATCGCCGCCCTCCTCAAGGGCCCCTTCGAGGCCATGGGGCTGTCCGCCGGAGCGGCGTCCTCCACCGCCCTGATCCTCGGCACCGTGCTGTCGACGATCGTCCTGATGGTCGTGGGCGAGCTCGTGCCCAAGAACTGGGCGATCTCCTCCCCGCTGGCCGTCGCCAAGCGGGTCGCCACCTTCCAGCGGGTCTTCAGCCGTGCCTTCCGGCCCCTCATCAGCCATCTGAACACCACGGCGAACCACATGGTCCGCCGGTTCGGCATGGAGCCCGCCGAGGAACTCGCCTCGGCGCGCACCCCGCAGGAGCTGGCGGCCCTGGCCCGGCACTCCGCACGGGCCGGCGCCCTGGAGAAGGACACCGCCGAGCTGTTCATGCGGACCTTGAACCTCGCCGACCTGACCGCGGAGAACGTCATGACCCCGCGGGTCCAGGTCACCGCCCTGGACTTGCAGACCACCGCCGAGGACGTGGCGAACGCGACGCTCGCCACCGGCCTGTCCCGGTTCCCCGTCTACCGGGGCAACCTCGACAGCGTCGTCGGCACCGTCCACATCAAGGACGTACTGGCCCTGCCGGCG
Organism: Streptomyces sp. GL_141; assembly: GCF_057834385.1. Lineage (NCBI taxonomy): Bacteria > Bacillati > Actinomycetota > Actinomycetes > Kitasatosporales > Streptomycetaceae > Streptomyces > Streptomyces sp. GL_141. Next base: position 7,367,069 of record NZ_CM174402.1, on the reverse strand, counting down.
GAGGAACGGCACCGCACCCCGGTGTCGCAGCTGCTGCGCGAACCCCTCCTCGTACCCGAGTCGCTGACCGTGGACCGGCTGCTGGACCGGCTGTCCGGGAAGCAGACGATGGCCGTGGTCATCGACGAGTACGGCGGCACGGCCGGTGTGGCCACGCTGGAGGACATCGTCGAGGAGGTCGTCGGCGAGGTGCGCGACGAACACGACCCGCACGAGACCCCCGACCTGGCCCCGGCCGGGGAGGACGGCTCCGGGCGCGCCCTGTTCTCCGCGGACGGCTCCGCGCGCACCGACCAGCTCGAGCGGATCGGGCTGCGCGTGCCGGACGGCCCGTACGAGACGCTGGCCGGCCTGATAGCGACCGAGCTCGGCCGGATCCCGCTGGTCGGCGACAGCCTGGAGCTCAACGGCTGGCGCCTGGACGTGGTGGACGCGAGTGGGCGGCGGGCCGCGCGGGTGCTGTTGCACGTGCCGGTCGAACCGACCCCCGGTGAAGGTGTGGAGGAGGCCCGATGACCGCCGTCCAGTTGCTGATCGGCCTGGCGACCCTGGTCGTCAACGCCTTCTTCGTCGGCGCGGAATTCGCCATGATCTCCGTGCGCCGCAGCCAGATCGAGACGCACGCCGAGCAGGGCGACCGCAGGGCGCGCGCCGTGTTGTGGGGCCTGGAGCACGTGTCGGCGCTCATGGCGGCGGCCCAGCTGGGCATCACGCTGTGCACCCTGGTGCTGGGCGTGGTGGCCGAGCCGGCCATCGCCCACCTGCTGACCCCTGCGTTCGACTTCTTCGGGGTGCCGTCCGGGCTGACCCACGCGATCTCCTTCGTGGTGGCGCTGGCCCTGGCCACGTACCTGCACATGCTCTTCGGCGAGATGCTGCCGAAGAACGTCGCACTGGCCGAGCCGGTGCGGACCGCCCTGCTGCTGGGTCCTCCGCTGGTGGCCCTCACCCGGGGGCTGAAGCCGGTGATCTTCGCGATCAACGCCTTCGCCAACACGCTGCTGCGCCTGCTGCGGGTGGAGGTCAAGGACGAGGTCGCGGCGACCTTCTCGGACGACGAGCTGGCCCGGATCGTCAAGGACTCCAGCGACGCGGGACTCATCGACGGCCGTGCGAGCGAGCGGCTGCACGACGCCCTGGAACTGGGGCGGCGGCCGGTGACCGATGTGGTGCTGCCCGCGGACCGGGTGGTTCCGGCCCGCGAGGGCATCACACCGGCCGGACTGGAGCGGCTGTCGGCCGAGTCGGGGTACTCCCGCTTCCCGATGATCGACGCACAGGGCCGGATCCTGGGATACCTGCACGTCAAGGACACCCTGGACGCGACGCAGCGGGACGAGCCCTTCCCGGTCACCGCGCTGCGGCCGATCGCGCAGGTCCGGGCGGAGACTCCGCTGGACGACGTGCTGACCGCGATGCGGCGCAGCCGTACGCACCTGGCGGCGGTACTCGGTCCGGACGGGGTCATGACGGGCCTGGTCACGATGGAGGACGTGCTGCGGGAGCTGTTCGGCCGACCGGCTTCGACGTAGGGGTGTCTTGTCTGCGGTACCCCCGCCCCGCCTGCGGGGCGGGGGTACCGCGCGGTAGCATCGCTCCCGCCATGGAGATGAATGCGCGTTACACCAGTTTCGTCGCGGTCGGCGACTCCTTCACCGAGGGCATGTCGGACCTGCTGCCCGACGGCTCCTACCGGGGCTGGGCCGATCTGCTCGCCGACCGCCTCGCCGCCCGCGAGCCGGGCTTCCGCTACGCGAACCTCGCGGTCCGCGGCAAGCTGATCGGGCAGATCGCCGGGGAGCAGGCGCCCGCGGCCGCCGAGATGGGCGCCGACGTGGTGACCCTGGTCGGCGGGCTCAACGACACCCTGCGCCCCAAGGTGGACATGGGCCGGGTGCGCGGGCACCTGGAAGAGGCCGTCGGCCTGCTGGCGCCCTCCTGCGGGACGCTGGTCCTGATGCGCTCGCCGGGCCGCAACGGCCCCGTGATGGAACGTTTCCGCCCCCGCATGGAGGAGCTCTTCGTCATCATCGAGGAGCTCGCCGCACGGCACGGCGCCCTCGTGGTCGACCTGTACGGGTCCTCCGCGCTGGGCGACCCGCGGATGTGGGACGTGGACCGGCTTCACCTGACGGCCGAAGGCCACCGCAGGATCGCGGAGGCGGTCTGGCAGACCCTGGGCCTGCCGCCCGAGGCCGACTGGAACGCCGAACTGCCGCCCGCCGTGCCCCCCGGCTGGGCCGCGCGCCGCTCCCAGGACCTCAGCTTCGCCCGGCAGCACCTGCTCCCCTGGGTCGGCCGCCGCCTGACGGGCCGCTCCAGCGGGGACGGCCGGCCCGCCAAGCGCCCGGAACTGCTGCCCTACGAGGCTCAGGCGGGCGACCGGCTCGTATAGCCCGGGGCGGCCGCGGGGGACCCGTGCCCACCCCCGGCTCGCCCCCCGGCCCGCCCCCGCCCGTTCTCGTAGCAAGGCACAATCCCGGCCGGGTCCCCTACCTGCGTAAACGCACAGCCGAGGCCCAAGTAGAATCCCTTTACGTGACTGCCAAGCCCCGCATCCCCAATGTCCTGGCCGGCCGCTACGCCTCCGCGGAGCTCGCCGTCCTGTGGTCCCCCGAGTACAAGGTGACGCTGGAGCGGCGGCTGTGGCTCGCCGTGCTCCGCGCCCAGAAGGATCTCGGCATCGAGGTCCCCGACGAGGCCCTCGCCGACTACGAGCGCGTCCTGGAGACCGTCGACCTCGGCTCCATCGCCGAGCGCGAGAAGATCACCCGGCACGACGTGAAGGCCCGCATCGAGGAGTTCAACGCCCTCGCCGGCCACGAGCACGTCCACAAGGGCATGACCTCGCGCGACCTCACCGAGAACGTCGAGCAGCTCCAGATCCGGCTCTCGCTGGAACTGATCCGGGACCGCACGGTCGCCGTCCTCGCCCGCCTCGGCAAGCTGGCCGGCGAGCACGCCGAGCTGGTCATGGCCGGCCGCTCCCACAACGTCGCCGCTCAGGCGACCACCCTGGGCAAGCGCTTCGCCACCGCGGCCGACGAGCTGCTGGTCGCGTACGGCCGCCTGGACGACCTGCTGACCCGCTACCCGCTGCGCGGCATCAAGGGCCCGGTCGGCACCTCGCAGGACATGCTCGACCTGCTGGGCGGCGACGCCGCGAAGCTGGCCGACCTGGAGCAGCGGATCGCGGCCCACCTCGGCTTCGGCCAGGCCTTCACCTCGGTCGGCCAGGTCTACCCGCGCTCGCTCGACTACGACGTGGTCACCGCCCTGGTGCAGCTGGCCGCGGCGCCCTCCTCCATCGCCAAGACGATCCGCCTGATGGCCGGCCACGAGCTGGTGACCGAAGGCTTCAAGCCCGGCCAGGTCGGCTCCTCCGCGATGCCGCACAAGATGAACACCCGCTCCTGCGAGCGCGTGAACGGCCTGATGGTCATCCTGCGCGGCTACGCGTCGATGACCGGCGAGCTGGCCGGCGACCAGTGGAACGAGGGCGACGTCTCCTGCTCCGTGGTCCGCCGGGTCGCGCTGCCCGACGCGTTCTTCGCTCTCGACGGCCTGATGGAGACCTTCCTGACGGTCCTCGACGAGTTCGGCGCCTTCCCCGCCGTCGTGGCCCGCGAGCTGGACCGCTACCTCCCCTTCCTCGCCACCACCAAGGTCCTGATGGGCGCCGTGCGGGCCGGGGTGGGCCGCGAGTCCGCCCACGAGGTCATCAAGGAGCACGCGGTGGCCTCCGCGCTCGCCATGCGCGAGCAGGGTGCCGAGCGCAACGAGCTGCTGGACAAGCTGGCCGCCGACGAGCGCATGCCGCTGGACCGGGCCCAGCTGGACGCCCTGATGGCCGACAAGCTGTCCTTCACCGGCGCGGCGGGCGACCAGGTCGCCGCGGTGGTCTCGCGCATCGAGGAGATCACCAAGGAGCACCCCGAGGCCGCGGGCTACACCCCCGGGTCGATCCTCTAACCCCCGAAGAACCGAACACCGCCCGCGCCCGCGTCCCCCGGACACGACCGCGGGCGGTCTTCGTATCCCCCTTCTGCGGCATCAACCCGCACCCCCTCTCCCTCTCCCCGCCGAGCAACAGCACCTACCGACCGACCGCCAGGCTCGGACACACGGGGGAAGGCAACCGCCGATGTCGGCAACGCCCACGCAGATCCCCGCACCTGATGAAGATCAACGGTCAGGCCGGCGAGAAGTCCGAGGCAGCTCACGCTGAAGCGCGTGCGGCAGGTCTCACCCGAGACGACGGCATTCCAGCCGGGCATACCTCTCGCCAGGCTCAGGGCAGTTCCGCGGCCTGAGAAACGGACGCACTTCCGCCGCCCCTCCCCCGTCGCCCCCCCCGGGCCGCCGGACGCTACGAGGCGCGGATCACCGTCAGCGCCAACCCAGTGGCCGTACGCAAGCCGCAGCGACGTGCGGATGATGCCTTTGCCGTTGGCCTGCGGGCGCCAGGACCGGGTCCAGCACCGCCCCGGCGGCCCTTGTTCGCTGACCTGGAAACGTTCCGCGGCCCGTCGCGGCGGCCAGCCGTCGTCCACGTCGCCATCCACACCGAGCCAGAAGGCCCTCAACACGCCTAGGTTCTGTTTCCTGGATCAGGTGCGGAGCCAGATCGTCAGGGCTGCGATGGTGACGGTTCCGAGGTAGACGTAGGCGCGTTTGTCGTAGCGGGTGGCGACTGCCCGGAAGTTCTTGAGGCGGTTGATCGCCCGCTCGACGACATTGCGTTTCTTGTACCGGTCCTTGTCGAACCCGGTCGGGCGTCCGCCGGCCGAGCCGCGCCTGCGGCGGTTGGCCCGCTGGTCCTTGGGCTCGGGAATGGTGTGCCGGATCTTGAGTTTCCGCAGATAGCGGCGGTTGCTCCGGGAGCTGTACGCCTTGTCGGCGCTGACGCTGTCGGGCCGGGTTCGGGGCCGCCCCGGCCCAGTGCAGGGCACCAAGATCTTCTCCAGCACCGCCTCGAACTGCGGGCTGTCCCCGCACTGCCCGGCCGTGAGGATCAGCGACAGCGGGCGACACCGGCCGTCAGCGGACAGGTGGATCTTCGTGGTGAAGCCGCCCCGCGAGCGCCCTAAGCACTCGCCTGCCGCACCACCTCCGCCAGGCGGGCAGACAGCCTCCGCAGCACCGGATCGCCCTGGTTTGCCCCGCTGTTGGCCCCCTTTTGGGGAGCAATCGGCGGCGGGGCCACCTTCCTCGCGCCAGCCGCATGCTGGTGGGCACGTGCCGTGGTGGAGTCCACCGACACGTCCCAGTCGATCCTGCCCGCGGAGTTCTCCGCGGCCTGCACCCGCGTCAGCAGCAACTGCCACGTTCCATCGGCCGACCAGCGGCGATGCCGTTTGTAGACCGTCTCCCACGGCCCGAACCGCTCCGGCAGATCCCGCCACGGCACACCGGTCCGCACCCGGAACAACACCCCGTTGATGACCTTCCGGTGCTCGCTCCACCGGCCACCACGCGCCCCGCCACGAGGCAGGAACGGCTCCAGCCGCTCCCACTCCGCAGTCGTCAGATCTCCCCGCCCCACCATGCCGACCAGCCTGAACCCCACAGCATGATCACGTCAGGAGATCCAGGAAACAGAACCTAGGCCGTTACTCCCCGATGGGGGCATCTCCCGGGTAGCAGGGTCCTCGGTAGACGATTCGGAACGGGCGGCTTGGGTGATTGCAATTCCAGCTGGCCAGCTGGCACGGATTCTTGAAGGTAATCAACCGTCCGTTGCCGTCCACGGGCCCTCCGCAGACGACGTCATTGACATCCGCGCAACGCACCGCGCAGGCAGGCATTTCGTCCGGGTATTCCGGATATTCGTCAGCACGAGCCGCGGAGGACAGCAGGAGGGGCACGAGCGCGCTCGCCAGGGCGACGGTAGCGGCGGTGCGCTTGATGATGTTGAGCATGCACGCTAAACGACGGGCACCGTGATCTGTCACGAAGATCCCAGCCCGTAGCAACCTGCCCGTGACGCAGACAATCTGCCTAGCCGCCTGCCCAGGATTTCGGAGCCGCTGGTCCGACGTTCCAGCCGTTGGGGCTACCTGCCACCGTTCGGGAAGAAGTCGTGGTCACCCGACAAGGCGTCCAGACCAAACCCGCCGACCGTGTCGGTGCGGATGGCCTCAACAAGCATGGCGTCATGCGAAGCGAGTCGGCTCCGCTCCGTACCAGGGACCGGATCGGCTGCATGCGCTGACGTGGCAGCCGACAGGGCTGCGCCCGCGAGGGCAAGAGCGGCAAGTACGCGCTTGGTGTTGTTCATGCGCTGCCAACGATCTTCAAACGACCGGGTCACGGCCGGCACGCAGACACCGCCCCGTACCGGCTCCAACCAGGCCTGTACTGAGCGGAAGGAGTGCGGAGTAGGCGCGCACACAGACAGTAGGAGGCGCCCGGTTGGTCCCTGAGCTGAACACGGCTACGGACACGGATCGATCCCGCGCACCCTGCGACACGCGTGCCCCGGTACGGAGCCGGCGCGCCGCACCGGAGGCAGGTCAGCAGCGGGTTCCTAGACTTCGCCCGCTACAGCGTCGGTTGCAGGTTCCGGCGGGGTGATCTCCCCAGCATCGACGGAAAACATCCCGTCGACGCCGTCCACGGCGGCGCCGATTTCGGCGACTACCGACGGGTCTACACCTTCAGGATTTCCCAACATGCTCACGCCTCACTTTGGTGGCAGTGACAAGCAATCTCCCCATGAAGTACCCCCGGAATCGGGGATGCCAGGAGGTGCCCCAATGCCCGGTAGGCCCACCCAAGGCGGGCTTGTCTAAGGCTTGTCCCGTAAATGATCTCTGAATCGCCGGGGCCGGGTGGTGATGGTCGGGTCCGGTTGCCTATCCGGCGAGGGCGAGGTTGTGCAGGCGGGCGATGCCGAGCATGGCGTGGTGGACTCCGTCGCCTTTGAGGCGGCAGTCGCGGAGGATCTTCCAGGTCTTCATGCGGGCGAAGACGTGCTCGACTCGGGCTCGGACCTGCGTGTGGAACTCGTTGTGCGCCTCCTTCCACTCGGGCAGGTCTTCGCCCCTGCGCCGGCGGTGTGGCATGACGAGTCCGGTGCCTGGGTAGTCGCCGTCGGCGATCGTGAGGGTCTTGCCGACGGCGGCCCTGGCGCCGGACTCGTCCCAGGCCTTGCAGTCGTTGCGATTCCCGGGCAGCGGCCAGCCGACCACGACGACCAGGCGAATGCCGGCGGCGATGACGACCTGGTGGTTGATGGAGTAGCGGTAGTTCTTCGATTGCGCGGCGATGGTGTGGTCGCGGGTGGGCACGAGGGTGCCGTCCACGATGAGGACGGTCTCCTTGGCGAACCGTTTGCGGGGCTGGAGTGCGAGCATCGGTCCGAGGTGGTCGATGATGCGGTCGGGTCGGCAGCGGACTTCGAGACACAGAACAGCGGTGCGATCTGCCGCATCGTGAGGTTTGTGCGCCAGTACGCCGCGACCAGCAGGGCCCGGTCCTCCAGCGGAAGGCTCCACGGCCGGCCCTTGCGGACCGCGTCAGCGCCCTCGCACCGCAGCACGGTCATCAGCTTCCCGAACTGCCGCGGGCTCAGCCCGGTGAACAGGGCTATCCAGGACGGCTCCGACGCCGTGATCACACCAGCCACGCGAAGATCATTCCAGGACCAGTAGGGTGCGTTTCGTTGAGCCAACGAACTGGAGATGCATGATGCAGCAGGACGAAGCCCTGCAGCTCGCCGTGGAGTTCCTCGCGCGCAGCCAGCGGGAGGACGAGCCGCCTCTTGCCGTCGACGCAGAGCGAGTCCGCGAGAGTGGTCGGCTGCTGATCGTGCCCTACAACTCCGTGCGGTACCTGGCGTCGCGGAACGACAGGCACATGCTGCTGGACTGCTGGCCCATCCTCGTCGACCTTGATCGCGGAGACGTACGGTTCGGGACCCTCGACGAGCGGCATCTCTGGAGGAAGCCGACCGCCTGAAATGGCTGCAGCTGTCCGCGACCACAGTTACGGGACAGCCCTTAGCCGACCGGTTCGAGGGTCACGTCGACCGTGTCCCCGTCCGCCATGGTGCGCAGCGTTGTGACGGCTGGATGCCTCTATGGATCCTGTCGCGACATTCCGTGATCGCGTGACTACTCCTTGGCCGTCGGAGGTCCCACCACGCCCCGCAGGCCCCCTTGCTCTGTAGCCGGCCCCTATCTGGGTACTGCCCAACTGCAGCGGGCTCATCGCCCGCTGGGCCGCCGCCGCCATGGCCCGGGACTAACGCCCGTCTCCGCATAGCCGCCGAACACCCTGGGCCTGCCGACGCCGGCTCCTGGACCACCCTCGCCCGCGGTCAGTCTGGAGGGCTGTCTATTCTCCGGGGGTGATCTTCAAGCCGATAGAGCTCGTGATATTCGACTGCGACGGGGTTCTCGTCGACAGCGAGCGGATAGCCGCCCGTGTGCAGGTCTCCCTGGGAGCGGAGCTCGGCTGGCCCCTCACCGAGGCCGAGGTCGTCGAGCGGTTCATCGGGCGTTCCTCCGTCTCCATCCGTGAGCAGATCACCGAACGGCTCGGCCCGCAGACGGCCGCCCTCTGGTGGGACCTGTTCGAGGAACGTCACCGGGAGGCGGTGGACATCGCGCTGTCCCCCGTCGAAGGGCTGCCGGAGGCGCTCGACGCGATCGCGCTGCCGACGTGTGTCGCGTCCAGCGGCTCCCACGAGAAGATGCGGCACACCCTCGGCCGCACCGGCCTCTACGGACGCTTCGCGGGTCGCATCCACAGCGCCACCGATGTCTCCCGCGGCAAGCCGGCCCCGGACCTGTTCCTGTACGCCGCGCGGCGGATGGGCGTGGATCCCGCCGCCTGCGCGGTCGTCGAGGACAGCCGGCCCGGCGTCCAGGCCGCCCGCGCCGCCGGGATGCGGGCCTTCGGCTACGCCGGCGGGCTGACCCCCGCCGAGCAGCTCGAAGGCCCCGGGACGGTCGTCTTCGACGATATGCGCCACCTCCCCGCCCTCCTCGCCGACCACTGACCCCGCCGGGCGGCGGGGTCCGGCAGCCGGTCCTGCGTCAGGCGTCCCGCCGCCGCACCGACAGCCATCCGCCGCCCACCGCGACCAGCGCCCACAGGGCCAGCACTCCGAGCCCGGCCCAGGGGGCGAGGCCCACCGAGGTGTCCAGCCGCATCATCATCTGGCCGGCACGGTCCGGCAGGTAGCCGGCAACGCCCTCGGAAGCCTGACCGAGAACGAACGACAGGATCAGCACGAAGGGTATGAGCAGGCTCAGCACGGCCGAAGCACTGCGCAGCACCGCCGTCAGTCCCGCCGCGAGCAGAGCCATCAGGGCGAGGTACGCGCCGCAGCCGAAGATCGCACGGTAGGTGCCCGGGCTGCCCAGTTCCAGGGTGTACGGACCCATGAAGGCTTGCCCGCCGACGAAGGTGGCCACTGCGGTGACCTGGCCGACCAGGAAGGCCAGTCCTCCCACCATGGCCATCTTCGACAGGTAGAGCCGCGTACGGTTCGGCACCGCGGTCAGCGACGTGCGCAGGGCGCCGTTGTGGAATTCCGCGGACAGCGCGGTCGCCCCGAAGGCGAAAGCGGCTATCTGCCCGAAGTTGAGGCCGTAGAAGGCCGCGAGGAGGGGGTCTTCTCCCATGCTGCCTTCCTCTGCCGTGCCGATCAGCGAGGCGGTCAGCACCTGGATGCCCACCGTGGCGGCGAAGACGGCTATCAGCGCCCCGAAGGTGCCGCGCAGGGACCGTATCTTGATCCATTCCGAGTGCAGGACGGGGACGGTGGGCAGAGCGGTGCTCATGGGGAAGCCTCCTTGGAAGGAATGGGTCAGCGGGTGGCGGCGAACTGGGCGCTGTCCGCGGTGAGATCGAGGTAGGCCTGCTCCAGGGAGGCCCGCTCGTCGATGAGTTCCAGCATCGGGATGCCTTCGCGGGCTGCGATGACGCCGAGCTGCTCGGCCTGCATGCCGTCCACGGTCCATCGCCCGCCCTCGGCGGTGACCAGTTCGAAGTCGTCCCGGGCCAGGGTCGCCCGGAGCCGGACGGGGTCCGTGGTGCGCAGCCGCACCCTCGGGGTGCTGCGGGCGTCGATGAACTCCTCTATGGAGGTGTCGGCCAGCAACCTGCCCCGCCCCAGCACGATCAGGTGGTCGGCGAGGGCCGCCGTCTCGGTCATCAGGTGGCTGGAGACGAGGACCGTGCGCCCCTCGGCGGCCAGGCCTCGCATGAGCTCGCGGATCCAGATGATGCCCTCGGGGTCGAGGCCGTTGGTGGGCTCGTCCAGGAGGAGCACTTCCGGGTCTCCGAGCAGCGCGGCCGCTATGCCGAGGCGCTGACGCATGCCCAGGGAGAAGGTCTTGATCCGCCGCTTGGCCGCCGAGGCGATCCCGGACTGCTCCAGGACCGCTTCCACCCGGCTCATCGGGATGCGGTTGGCCGCGGCGAGGAAGCGCAGGTGATCGCGGGCCGTACGGCCTCCGTGCGCCGACTGCGCGTCCAGCAGGGCCCCGACCGTGTGGAGGGGATCGGAGAGTTCGGTGAACCGCCGGCCGCCGATGGTGGCCGTCCCGGAGGTGATCCGGTCCAGTCCCAGCAGCAGCCTCATCGTGGTCGACTTCCCGGCCCCGTTGGGCCCGAGGAAGCCGGTGACGCGGCCGGGCATGACATCGAAGGTGAGGTGGTCCACGGCCCGGGTCCGGCCGAATTCCTTGGTCAGTTCTCGGATCTCGATGCTGTTCATGTCTCAAGGTTCGCCGCCGGCCCCACCCCTCTTCCTCCCCCATGCGAGGGTTCCTCCTCCCCCACGTGGGGGAGGAGCCGCACCGCCCCGAACTGCGACGATCAGGGGATGCACCGACTGTTCCGCGCCGCACTGCGCCCAGTGACCTACTCGCGCTGGGTGCATCTGTGCGTGCCCATGCTGATGCTGGCCGTCTGGATGTTCATCGAGCCCGAGGCTCCGTGGGTACCGCTCGTCCTCGTCGTACCACTGGGACTGCTGCCCTGGATGCGGGTGGCCGAAGGACTCCAGGCTCAGTTCCTCCTCACTCCCTCCGAGCGCGGCGCCCGGGGCACGCGGGAGGCCGAGGAGAACAACTTCAGCGCCGTCGGGTCCCAGACCTGGAGCGACCGCTGGCGGACCCTGCTGTGGCTGGAGATACGGCTCGTCGTCTCCTTCGCCGTGATGATGGCCACGGTGTGGCTGCCGATGCTGACGGTCCAGCTGGTAACGGCCGGACTCGGCAGCAGGGTCACCTCCGAGAACGTGATACCCGCCGGATTCCCGGTCTGGGCGGCGTGGGCGCTGGCTCCGCTGCCGCCGGTCATCCTGATCGTCGTCGTGGTCCTGCTCGGCGACATGATCACGGCCATCGCCCGCCGGCTCCTGGGGCCCTCGGCCGCGGAGCGGCTCACCGCACTGGAGGTGCGCACCGAGCAGCTGTTGGAGCGCACCCGCATCGCGCGGGAGCTGCACGACTCCATCGGCCACGCCCTGACCGTCGCCGTCGTCCAGGCGGGGGCCGCGCGGGCGGCGGGCGATCCGGAGTTCACGGACCGCGCGCTGAGTGCGATCGAGGAGACGGGCCGGGCCGCACTGGAGGACCTGGACCGGGTGCTGCGCGTCCTGCGCGAGTCCGGCCAGCGGCCCTCCCAGCGGCCGACCCTGGCGGAGGCCGACCGGCTGTTCGAGTCCGCGCGCGCCTCCGGCGCCACCGTCGACGCGCAACTGGTCGGCCCGCTCGACCAGTTGCCCGACCCGGTGAGCCAGGAGGGGTACCGGATCCTGCAGGAGGCGCTGACCAATGTGCTGCGGCACTGCGGTCCCGTACCGGTACGGGTGCGGATCGGCATGGTCGCCGACCGGCTGGACCTGGAGGTGACCAATCCGCTGCCGGACCGGCCTTCCGTCATGACCGGCGGCGGCACCGGACTGCGCGGGATGCGCGAGCGGGCCGCACTGCTCGGCGGGGAGACCGAGACCGGTCCGCACAAGGGGGGTTGGAGGGTGCGCACGCGGCTGCCGCTGGAGCGAATACGCTGACCGGATGCCGGTTACCGTACTGCTCGTCGACGACGAACCCCTGGTGCGCGCTGGTCTGCGCGCCGTCCTGGACGCCCAGCCCGACATCGAGGTGATCGGCGAGGCCGCCGACGGCGCCGCGGTGGTCCCGCTCGTACGGCAACTGCGCCCCGATGTCGTGGCGATGGACGTACGGATGCCGCTGCTCGACGGGATCGAGGCGACCCGGGCGGTCCTGCGGAGCGTGGACTCGCCGCCGAAGATCCTCGTGGTCACCACCTTCGAGAACGACGAGTACGTCTACCAGGCACTGCGGGCCGGCGCGGACGGGTTCCTGCTGAAGCGGGCCCGTCCGTCGGAGATCGTGCACGCGGTCCGGCTGGTGGCGGAGGGCGAGACGCTGCTCTTCCCCTCGGCGGTCCGCTCGCTGGCCGCCGAGTACGGGAACCGGCAGGCGCGGACGGTACTGGAGCGTGCGGCGCTGACCGAGCGCGAGGAGGCCGTGCTCCGGCTGATGGCGAAGGGGCTGACCAACATCGAGATCGCCCGCGAGCTGATCGTGGGCACCGAAACGGTGAAGTCCCACGTCAGCGCGATCCTGGGGAAGCTGGGGGCGCGTGACCGGACCCAGGCCGTGATCACCGCGTACGAGTCGGGGTTCGTCGCTCCGGCCTGACCGGCCCACGAGGGGAAGGCCGGATTCCGGCCGATGGGGGGCCGCTTCTCGCCGCCGCGGCCGGTGAGCAGTACGATCCGGCTGACAAGCTCGCTAGCTGGGAGGACACACGTTGGGGCAGCTGACCGGCGGGGACCCCTCTCTGCTGCGGCGGATCAACTCCGCCGTGGTGCTGCGGGCCCTGCGTGCGGCCGAATCGCCGACGCTCACTGACCTCACCCGGGTCACCGGGCTCTCGCGGCCCACCGTCGAGGGCGTCGTCGAAGGGCTCATCGGGACGGGCCTCGTCGTCGAGGCGGGCGCGGAGGAAGGTGCGCGGCGCCAGGGACGCCCGGCCCGGCGGTTCCGCTTCCGCGCGGAGGCGGGGCACCTGCTCGGCGTGGAGATCGGCGCGCACCGGATCGCGGTGCTGCTGTCAGGGCTGGACGGCCGGGTGATCGGCGCCGGCACCAAGGAGGTCGCCGAGACGGCCTCCGCCGACGAACGGCTCGAACGGGTCCGCGGTGCGGTGGCCGACCTGCTGCGCCGCGCCGGGGTACCGCGCGACTCCCTGCGGGCGGTCGGCGTCGGCAGCCCCGGGATCGTGGAGGCCGACGGCACCGTCCGCCTCGGCACGGCCCTGCCCGGCTGGACCGGGCTGCCGCTCGGGGAACGGCTCCGGCGCTCGTTCCGCTGCCCGGTGCAGGTGGAGAACGACGCCAACGCCGCGGCGGTCGCCGAGCACTGGAAGGGCGCCGCGACCGACACCGACGACATGGTCTTCGTGATGGCCGGACTCAGCCCCGGAGCGGGCTCCCTGATCGGGGGCCGGCTGCACCGCGGCTTCGGCGGGGCGGCCGGGGAGATCGGCGCACTGCACCTGCTGGGACGTGAGGTCACCCCGGAGAAGCTGCTCTCGACGACCGGCGAACCGCTGCACCCGCTGGACGAGCGGGCGGTCGCGGAGGTCTTCGCGATGGCCAAGCGCGGGGACGTGGGGTCGGTGGCAGCGGTGGAGCGGTTCATCCAGCGACTGGTCCACGACGTGGCCGCGCTGGTCCTGGCGATGGATCCGGAGCTGGTCGTGGTCGGCGGCTGGGCGGCCGGGCTGGACGGGGTGCTCGATCCTCTCCGCCGGGAACTGGAGCGCTACTGTCTGCGGCCGCCTCGTGTGGCGCTGTCGCTGCTGGGCGAGGCGGCGGTGGCCACGGGGGCGCTGCGGCTGGCGCTGGACCATGTGGAGGAAGAACTGTTCGCGGTGGAGAAGACGGTCACCGCACGGCGCCGCTGATCCCTTCTGGCCCGGTCCACGTGCCGGTGCCCGGCGCCGCGGATCCCCTGGGGGGCGCGGTGGTGATGCGGGTGCGACGCGCCGTCGCCGGTGCCTCCCGGGCTGCGGATCGACGCGCGCGCCGGTGCTCAGGGCTCGGGCGCCGGTCGAGCCTGCGGGGCGGAGTCGGTGAGTCCCTGCGAGGCGGAGTCGGTGAGTCCCTGCGAGGCGGAGTCGGTGAGTCCCTGCGAGGCGGAGTCGGTGAGTCCCTGCGAGGCGGAGTCGGTGAGTCCCTGCGAGGCGGAGTCGGTGAGTCCCTGCGGGGCGGAGTCCCCTACCCGCCCTTCCACCGTTCCCCGGGCTCCGCCCGGACCCGCGCCTCGAGCGCCGGGCGGGGTGAAAGCGGGGGGCGTCCGTCCGGTGGGCGGGGCCGCCGCTGGGTGGCGGCCCCGGTCAGCGGGTGGTGGTCAGGAGGCAACCCGGGCGTCGTGGGTGATCTGCACGTCGCCCGAGTCGCCGAAGGTCAGCCGGCAGGTGTCCGCCCGGTAGGTGGCCACCGAGACGGCCGCCGTGCCCGCCGCCGTGAAGTAGCGGGTGGTGACCAGCAGGACCGGGGCGCCCGGCAGGCGGTCCAGTTCCTTCGCGTCCTCGGCACGGGCGGAGCCGAGCTCCACCGAGCGGTCCTGTCCGTCGAGGACCAGCTTCTGCAGCTCGCGCATGACGGCGCGGGCGCGCGCGGGACCGGCCGGGGCGTCGATCGCGGAGAGGCCCGGCACCGAGGTGGCGGGTACGTACAGCAGCTCGGCGGCGAGGACCTGGCCCTGTTCGACGCGGCTGCGGCGCACCGCGAGCACCATCTCGCCGGGGGCGGTCCCGAGGAGCTTCAGGAGGGCGGGGGGCAGCACGGCCTCCTCCGCCGCGTCCACGGGCTCCCACCCGTCGACGCTCTCGCCGGGCCAGCTGTGCTGCGCACCGCCGACGTCGACGCCCACGCGCGGCGGGGCGACGGTGGTGCCGACGCCGCGGCGGCGCTGGAGGCGGCCTTCGAGCTCGAGCTGCTCCAGGGCCTGGCGCAGGGTCGCCCGGGCGACACCGAAGCGGGCGGCGAGCTCGCGCTCGTTCGGCAGGATCTCACCCACGGCGAAGTCCTGGTCGAGCGCCTCACTGAGGACGGTCTTGAGGTGCAAGTACTTCGGCTCCGGCACCGATTCGAGCTGCATGGTCCCCACCCTGACTCCTCCTGCAATCGCCGCACTCGCCGTGTTCCAGCGTGAGTTCCGCGCCTTTGTTTATTAAAGGTTCCTGCACTATGCCTGCGACGATAGGACGGCGCACCCCCTTGGTCAAGACCAATGCTCACCGCTTTACCGGGCAGATCGGGCATATGCATCAACCTGTTCACGGGATGTTCGCGAGCACGGCCGAAGGCGGGTCGGAGACGTCACGAAAGTCACCCCCGGACGACCTCCTGGATCACCTCCCGAACGACCTCCCGGAGAACCTCCGGAGGACTCGCGCGGACCCGTAAGAACGACCCCCGGAGAGCGCCGCGAAAGACAGAAGTCCTGCCCCCGGGGGCTACCGGGCGGTAACCAGCCGAGAGAGACTACTGACAAGCCGTCTCACACGGCCGCCGAAGCCGCCCGACCCCCGACGAGGAGCAGCATGACCGCCACGGTCTCCTTCACGATCGATTCGCCGCTGGGCCCCCGCACCACCACCGCCGCCTACGAGCGCAAGGGCGCGGGCGAGCCGCTCCTGCTGCTCCACGGCATCGGCCACCACCTCCAGGCATGGCGCCCGGTGACCGGCATCCTGGCCGCCGAGTACGACGTGATCGCCGTCGACCTGCCCGGCTTCGGCGTCTCGGAGCCGCTGCCGCACGGGATTCCGTACGATCTGGACACCATCGCCCCGGCGCTGGGCGCGCTCTGCGCGGCGCTCGGGATAGAGCGGCCGCACGTCGCGGGCAACTCCCTCGGCGGGCTGCTCGCCCTGGAGATGGGGCGCGTCGGCCTGGCGCGCTCGGTCACCGCCCTCTCCCCCGCCGGGTTCTGGTCGGAGGGGGAACGCCGCTACGCCTTCACCGCACTGCGGGCGATGCGCGCCGGCGCCGGCGCGCTGCCCCACTCCGCCGTGGAACGGCTCGCCCGCAGCGCCGCCGGACGCGCCGCGCTCACCGGCAGCATCTACGCGCGACCGGGACGCCGATCGCCCGATTCCGTGGTCGCCGAGACCGTCGCCCTGCGCGAGGCCACGGGCTTCGACCAGACCCTGGCCGCGGGCGGCTCCGTACGGTTCACCGCGGATCTGCCCGGTCTGCCCGTCACCATCGCCTGGGGCAGTCGTGACCGGCTGCTCCTGCGCCGCCAAGGCGTCCGCGCCAAGCAGACCATCCCCGGCGCGCGCCTCGTCAGGCTCCCCGGCTGCGGCCACGTGCCCATGAACGACGACCCGGCCCTGGTCGCCCGCGTCATCCTGGACACAACCAAGCTCGCCCGCTGACGTATTGACGGAGCGTCAGCCGTGCGCACCAGTGTTCACGCATGGTTCGCGTGCACGACGTGGGCGGTCCGGTGTGCGGCCGGTGTACGGCGGCACACTGGTCCGGCCCGTCCCCGCCGGCCTCTGGAGACGCACCGATGGCACCTCTGCCGCACACCCGACGCTCCCTGCTCGGCGGTTCCCTCGCCGTTCCGGTGGGCCTCGCCCTGTCCAGCGCCTTCACCGGCGCCCTCGCCACGCCCGCCCACTCGGCGGCGCCCGCCTTCGTCCGCTCGGACCGCCCGAACGCCTTCTGGGGGGTCCAGTCCGGCGAGATCACCGCCCACTCGGCCACCGTCTGGACGCGTTCCGACCGGTCCGCGCGGATGTACGTGGAGACCTCGCCGAGCGAGTCGTTCCGCTACGCCGTCCGCCGCCACCGCGGCCCGCTGCTCGGCCCGGACACCGACTTCACCGGCACCACCACCCTGCGCGAGCTCCCGCCCGGACAGCAGATCCACTACCGGGTGATCCTCGCCGACCCCGACGATCCGCGCCGCAGCGGCGAGCCGGTCCACGGCACCTTCCGGACCACGCCCGCCTCCCGCCGCCGCGACGTGCGCTTCCTGTGGTCCGGGGACCTCGCCGGTCAGGGCTGGGGCATCAACCCGGAGCTCGGCGGCTACCGCGTCTTCGACGAAATGCGGCTGCGGGACCCCGACTTCTTCCTCTTCAGCGGGGACACCATCTACGCCGACGGGCCGATCCAGGCCTCCGTACCGCTGCGCGACGGAACCCTGTGGCACAACGTGACCACCGAGGAGAAGGCGAAGGTCGCCGAGACCCTCGCCGAGTTCCGGGGCAACTTCCGCTACAACCTGCTCGACCGCAACCTGCGCGATTTCAACGCCCAGGTGCCGGTCCTCGCCCAGTGGGACGACCACGAGGTGCGCAACAACTGGTACCCCGGCCAGATCCTCGACGATCCCCGGTACACCGTGAAGGACGTCGACACCCTCGCCGGCCGGGCCCGCCGGGCCTTCGGCGAGTACTTCCCGGTCACCGACTTGCGCGGCGGCCGCGCCGAGGGCCGGATGTACCGGGTGATGCGCTACGGGCCGCTGCTCGACGTGTTCGTCCTCGACATGCGCACCTACCGCGACGCGAACTCCCCCGGCCGCCAGACCGACGACCCCATCGGCATCCTCGGCCCCGAGCAGCTGGCCTGGATCAAGCGCGAGCTGTCGCGCTCCCGCGCCACCTGGAAGGTGATCGCCGCCGACATGCCGCTGGGCATCGTGGTGGCCGACGGGGCCGCGAACTTCGAGGCCGTCGCCCAGGGCGACCCCGGTGCGCCGCTCGGGCGCGAGCTGCAGATCGCCGAGCTGCTGCGCCACATCAAGCACCAGCGCATCACCGGCACCCTCTGGCTCACCGCCGACGTCCATTACACGGCCGCGAACCACTACGCGCCCGAGCGGGCCGCCTTCACCGATTTCGCGCCCTTCTGGGAGTTCGTCTCGGGCCCCATCGGCGCGGGCGGGTTCCCCGCCGGCCGGCTGGACGCCACCTTCGGCCCGGAGATGGTGTACGTCCAGTCCGCACCCTTCGCCAACATGTCCCCGTCGGAGAACCCCCCGTACTACGGGGAGGTCGAGATCGACGGGGAGGGCGGCGAGCTCACCGTCCGGCTGCGCCGTCAGGGGGGCGGCGTACTGTTCACGCGGACCCTGCAGCCGGGACGGGTGGGGCAGTAGGGGTCGACATCTGAAATCGGCCGGAAAACAGGGCGAAATCGGCCAGATGGATCCTTAACCAGTCGGTCACAGATCGTTCGTGATCACGCAACACCCTTGCGTCACAGTGGTCTGCATGACTGAGCGTATTCCTGCCCCTGCCCAGCGTCCCCACCGCCACCACTGGCGCCGTGACGTCGTCGAACTCGCCGCTCTCTTCTGCGCCGTCGCGGTCGCCGACGCCATCGCCAATCTCGTCGTGCACGGCCCCCGCGGCCCGGTGCTGCTCGTCGCCTCGGCCGTCGCACTCCTGGTCACGGCGGCGTTCCACACCTGGTGGGCACGCCGCCACAGCCATGCGCCGCCGCCCACGGACACCGCTCTCCCGGACCACGGCGCCCTCGGGGAGGCGGCCCGCGAGGACGGTACGACCGCTGCGGACGGTACGGGCGCTACGGACGCCCCGCCGGCCTCCGCCCTGTGGCGGATGCGGACGACCGTGCGCGACGAGCCCGGCAGCCTCGCCGCGCTCTGCACCGCCCTCGCCCGCAGCGGGGTCGACATCCTGACCCTGCAGACGCACCCCCTCCCCGAGGGCGGCACGGTGGACGAGTTCCTGCTGCGCGCCCCGCAGCAGCTTCCCTCCGCCGACCTCACCCGGGCCATCGCCGGCGCCGGCGGCCACAGCACCTGGATCGAGCGCGCCGACGCCCACGACCTGGTCGACACCCCGACCCGCGTCCTGGGGCTGGCCACGCGCACCGCGCTGGACGCCGCCGAGCTGCCGCTCGCCCTGCGCCAGCTGCTCGGCCGCTGCACCATCCACTCGATCCCGGCGACCACCCTCTCCGGGCGCCCCAACGCCGGCGCCGACGCGCCCGTCGAAGGCGTCCTGGAGGCCACGGTCATGAAGCTGCGCGACCCGTCGGGCGGTGCCATCACCATCGAGCGGCCCTACCTGCCCTTCACCCCGACCGAGTTCGCCCGCGCCCGCGCGCTGGTGGAGCTGGACGCCCGGCTCGGCCCGCGGGTCCCGCGCAGCCGGGACGTGCTGACCCTCCCCGAGGGCAACGAGATCACCGTCCGCCGCGCGGACGGCTCCGACCTGCCCGCGGCCCGCGCCATGCACGACCGCTGCTCGGAGCGCACCCTCGGCCTGCGCTACCACGGGCCCGTCGCCGACGCCGACCGCTACCTCGGCCACCTGCTGAGCCCGCGCTTCGGCCGCACCCTCGCCGCGACCACCGCCTCCGGCAAGCTCGTCGCCCTCGGCCACCTGCTCTGGGACGGCGACGAGACCGAGGTGGCGCTGCTCATCGAGGACGACTGGCAGCGCCGCGGCATCGGCTCCGAGCTGCTGGGCCGGCTGATCGGGATGGCCGTCGAGGCCGGATGCGACAGCGTGTACGCCGTCACGCAGGCCCAGAACACCGGCATGGTCGCCGCCATGCGCGGTCTCGGCCTCCCCCTCGACTACCAGATCGAGGAGGGCACCCTGGTGATCACGGCCCGGCTGGACGCGACCCCGGTCAGCTCCCGGCTGCCGTACGAGCTCCCGGGCGAATCCCGCGGCCTGCCCCGCGGCAGGCAGTGAGCCGGACCCCGCGGCCGGTCGCTCACGCCTGAGGCGTGCCGGTCCCCTCGGCCACGATGGGGTGGCTGATGGAGGCCGGGTGCGATCATTTCGTCAGCAGGCTGGCGATCTTTGGTGATGACGCGGACCCGTCCCGCATACGAAGATGTCCACATGTCAGACATCATCACCAGTGACAGCACCGCACGGCTGCCCCGTCAGGTCGCCGATGCCTACGTCGACGACCTCATCGCCATCGACCCGATCACGGGCACCTATCTCGGTGTCGCCGCGAGCTCCGGCAAGCTCCCGGACCTCTCCCCCGCGGGCCGCGCGGCGGCCGCCGAACTCTCCCGCGCCACCCTCGCGAAGCTCGACGCCGCCGAACTCCTGCCCGGCGCCGACAGCGACGTCGAGCGCCGCTGCGCCCGGCTGCTGCGCGAGCGGCTCACCGCCGAACTCGCCGTCCACGAAGCCGACGAGGACCTGCGCGCGGTCAGCAACATCCACTCCCCCGCGCACGCGGTCCGCGAGGTCTTCTCCCTGACCCCGGCCGAAACCGACGAGGACTGGGCCGCGATCGCCGAGCGGCTGCGCGCCGTACCCGTCGCGTACGCGGGCTACCGCGAGTGCCTCGCGCTCGGCCTGGACCGCGGTCTGTTCGGCAGCCCGCGCCCCGCCACCACCTTCATCGAGCAGCTCACCGCCTGGGCGGGCGAGGGCTCCGAGGGTGAGGGCACCGACGGCGAGGGCAGCGAAGGCTACTTCGCCGAGTTCGCCGCCGCCGGCCCCCAGGCGCTGCGCGCCGAGCTGGACGAGGCCGCCGCCGCCGCGACCGCCGCCGTCGTGGAACTGCGCGACTGGATGCGGGACGTGTACGCCCCCGCGGTCGAGGGCAAGCCCGACCCGGTGGGCCGCGAGCGCTACGCCCGCTGGTCGCGCTACTTCAACGGCACCGACCTGGACCTCGACGAGGCGTACGCCTACGGCTGGTCGGAGTACCACCGGCTGCTGGCGGAGATGAAGACGGAAGCCGCCAAGATCCTCCCGGACGCAGGTCCCTGGGAGGTGCTCAAGCACCTGGACGAGCACGGTACGCACATCGAGGGCGTGGACGAGGTCCAGGCCTGGCTGCAGGGCCTGATGGACGAGGCCATCGAGAACCTCGACGGCACGCACTTCGAACTCGCCGAGCGGGTCAAGCGCGTGGAGTCGCGGATCGCGCCTCCGGGCGGCGCCGCGGCCCCGTACTACACGAACCCGTCCGAGGACTTCTCCCGTCCGGGCCGCACCTGGCTGCCGACGATGGGGCAGACCCGTTTCCCCGTGTACGACCTGGTCTCCACCTGGTACCACGAGGGCGTTCCGGGCCACCACCTCCAGCTGGCGCAGTGGACGCACGTGGCGGACCAGCTCTCCCGCTACCAGGCCAGCGTCGGTCTCGTCAGCGCCAACGCCGAGGGCTGGGCGCTGTACGCGGAGCGGCTCATGGACGAGCTGGGCTACCTCAAGGACGCCGAGCAGCGACTCGGCTACCTGGACTGCCAGATGATGCGCGCCGCGCGGGTCATCGTGGACATCGGCATGCACCTGGGCCTGGAGATCCCGGCGGATTCGCCGTTCCACCCGGGCGAGCGCTGGACGGTGGACCTGGCGCAGGAGTTCTTCGGCCTGCACAGCGGCCGGCCGGGCGACTTCGTCGAGAGCGAGCTGACCCGCTACCTGTCGATGCCGGGCCAGGCGATCGGCTACAAGCTGGGCGAGCGCGCCTGGCTGCTGGGCCGTGACAACGCGCGTGCCGCGCACGGCGATTCCTTCGACCTGAAGGCCTGGCACATGGCGGCGCTGTCCCAGGGCTCGCTCGGCCTGGACGACCTGGTGGACGAGCTGTCGAAGCTCTGACCGCCTGACCCCACCGCGGTCGGGCGGACCGGGTTCAGCCCGTTCCGCCCGCCGTGCGGTGCCGCACCACGGAACCTCCGCGCTGCTTGACGATCTCCAGCTGGGCCTGCACCCGGGTCCGCAGGTCGGCGACGTGGCTGACGATGCCGACGCTGCGGTCGCGTTCGCGCAGCGAGTCCAGCACGTCGAGGACCTCGTCCAGCGCCTGGTCGTCGAGGCTGCCGAACCCCTCGTCGATGAAGAGGGTGTCGAGCCGCATGCCGCCCGCCTCGTCGGTGACCACGTCGGCCAGGCCCAGCGCGAGGGCGAGCGAGGCGAAGAAGGTCTCGCCGCCGGACAGCGTGGCGGTGTCCCGCTCGCTGCCGGTCCAGGCGTCGACCACGTGCAGCCCGAGCCCGGAACGCCCGCGTCCGCTCGCCTTGGCGTCGGAGTGCAGCAGGGTGTAGCGGCCGCCCGACATGCGCAGCAGCCGTACGGTCGCCGCGGCGGCGACCTGTTCCAGCCGGGCCGCGAGCACGTAGGCCTCCAGCCGCATCTTGCGCTCGTTGTCCGCGGAGGTGCCCGCGGTGAGTCCGGCGAGCCGGGCCACCCGTTCGTAGGCCTCGCGCAGCGGTCCCAGGGAGCGCAGCTCCCGCTCCGCCTGGAGGGAGAGCCCGTCGAGGTCCCTGCACCGGACCCGGGCCGCGTCCACGGCGGACCCGGCCGTACGAAGCTTCGCGGCGGCCAGCGCCGCGTACGCCTCGGCCGCCTCCGGCGCGGCCGGGGGCAGGGCCGCCGCCGCGGCGGTGTCGGATTCGCCGAGGCGGTCGGCCAGCATGGCCTCCTCCGCCTGCCAGGTGTCGGTGCGGCGTTGGAGCGCGCTGCGTTCGTACTCGGGGAGCACGGCCTCGGCCGCCTCCTCGGTGGTGTCGAAGCCGGCCTTGAAGGCGGCGTCGGCGAGCTGGTCGTCGGCCTCCTTCAGCCGGGCGGCCGTGGTCTCGGCCCGGCGCAGCGAGGCGGCCGCCGCCGTGACCATGCGGACCCGGTCCTCCAGGACTCCGGCGCGGGCCGCGACGCTGGGCGCGTCCGCCCGCACGAGGGCCAGCTCCGCTTCCAGCGAGGCCCGTTCCCGGTCGAGCGCCTCCCGGCGCGAAGCCCTGGCCGCGGCCCGGGCCTCGGCTTCGCTCCGCTCGGCGCTGCGCACGGCATGCTCCCGCTCGGCGCGGGCCAGCCGCTCGCGGGCGGTGTGCAGTCCGGCGGCCGCGGCGTGCGCCTCGGCGTGACGGGAACTCAGCCCGGAGGTGAGTTCCAGGAGTTCGGCGGTGGTGGCCTCGCCGGCGGCGGCCGCGGCCTCGGCGCGGGCCTCCCGGACGGCGGCCAGCCTGCGCTCGACGCCGGCCCGGCGCTCCTCGGCCCCCTCGAAGCGGGCGTGCGCCGCCTCCTCCGCGGCCCGGTCGACGTGACCGGGGGCGGGCCGGGCCGGAGCGGGGTGTTCCGCGGCGCCGCACACGGTGCAGGGCTCTCCCGCCACGAGGGCGGCGGCGAGTTCGGCTGCGATCCCGCGCAGCCGGGTCTCCTTGAGCTCCAGCCAGCGTTCCCGGGTGGCGGCCGACTCCTCGCGCGCGGTGAGCAGTTCGCCCGAGGCCCGCTCCGCGTCGGCGTCGAGGGTGTCGCGCCGCCGGGCGGCGTGCAGGTGCAGCCGGGCGGGTTCCAGCTTGCCGGCGAGCTGCTCGGCCAGGGTCGCGGCCTGCTGGGCGGCGTCCGCGCGCCCGGCCAGCTCGGTCCGGGTGGCGTCCCAGCGGCCGAGCCACTCGGCGGTCTCCTGCTGCTGCTCCTCGGCGGCCCGGGACTCCCGTTCCAGGTCGGCCCGTTCGCGGCCGATCTCGGCGCTGCGCTGCTCGGCGCGGCGGGCGGCTCCGAGGGCTCCGAGATCCTCACGCAGCCGCTGCTCGACCGCGGCCAGCTGCTCGGTCCCCGCCTCGGCGAGCTGCGGCGGCAGCTCCGCCCGGGCCACCGACTCCGCGTGCGCGGCGGCCATGTGGGCACCGGCGGCGGCTCCGCGCAGCTCCAGGGCGGGGGCGACCAGGGCTCCGCGCCGGGCCCGGTCGAGCAGGGCGCGCACCCGCTCCCGCTCCGGACCGGCCTCGGTGAGCAGGGCCGCCCGGCGGGTGGTCTCCGCGTGCCGGCGCTGCAGCCGGTCGAGCTCCCGCGCCTCCTCGGCGGCCCGCCGGGCGGCGTGGTACCGCCCCTCGACGGCGGCGAGGGCGTACTCGGCGACGGTGAGCCGCTCCCGGGCGGAGCAGCGCGCGACGGCGGCCCAGGCACGGATCGCCCCGGCGAGTCCGGGGTCGCCCGGCTGGTGCCGGGGCAGCGGCCAGGCGCGCAGGTCGGCGGCGTCCCCGGCGGCCTGGGCGAGGCGCTGTGCGGTGTGCAGCACCTGTTCGTCACCGGCGCGGACCTTGGCCTCGGCGGCGCGGCGGCGCTCACCCAGCAGCGTCTCGACGGCGGCGAACCGGCGGGTGTCGAAGAGCCGGCCCAGCAGCCTGCCGCGCGCCACCTCGTCGGCCCGCAGGAAGCGTGCGAACTCCCCCTGCGGCAACAGCACGACCTGGCAGAACTGCTCGCGGCTCATGCCGAGCAGCTGCTCGATCTCCTCGCCGATCTCCTGGTGGGACCGGCTCAGCGCGTCCCACTTCTCCCCGTCGTACTCGCGCAGCCAGCTCTGCGCCTTGTCCTTCGTCGTCCCGGTGCCGCGCTTCTTGGGCCGGTCCTGTTCGGGCCGCCGGGTGATCTCCAGGCGTCGCCCGCCCGCGGTGAGTTCGAGGGTGATCTCGGTCGGGGCGTCCGGGGCCGCGTGGTCGCTGCGCAGACTGGTGCCCGGGGCCTGCCGGGAGCCGGGAACGGACCCGTACAGGGCGTAGCAGACGGCATCGAGGACGGAGGTCTTGCCCGCGCCGGTGGGACCGTGCAGCAGGAAGATCCCGGCGCCGGAGAGGGCGTCGAAGTCGATCTCCTGCGGTTCGGCGAAGGGCCCGAAGGCGGTGATGCGGAGCCGGTGCAGCCTCATCGGTGGGTCTCCTGCCGGCTGTCCTCGGCCCGTACCTCGTCGAAGGCACCCTGGAGGACGTCCCGCTCGGCCTCGTCGGAGAAGCCGCCGCCCCCGCGCACGTGGGCGACGAAGTCCTCGGCGATCTCCCGGTCGCTGCGCCCCTTCAGCCGCTGGGCATAGGACCCGCCCGCGTCCTCGCTCCGGCCTTCGGGGTCGAAGGCCAGGCTGAGGGTGTGCGGGAAGCGGACGGCGAGCCGGGCCATGGGGTCCTCGGGCCGGACGGGGTCGGTGAGGGTGGCCTCCAGCCAGGAGTCCTCGTACCGGTCGTACGCGCTCTCGGAGAGCAGCTCCTCCAGCGGCCCCCGGACCCGGGCGAGACCGCGCGGCACAGGGGTGTCGACCCGCTCGGCACTCACGATCTCCCCGCCCTCCCCCATCTCCACGAGCCACATGCTCTTGCGCTGATCGGCTTCGGAGAAGGAGTAGGCGAGCGGGGAACCGGAGTAGCGGACCCGTTCGTTGATCGTCTGGCAGCCGTGCAGGTGGCCGAGGGCGGCGTAGTCGACCCCGTCGAAGACGGAGGCCGGCACGGCCTCGACGCCCCCGACGGTGATGTCGCGCTCACTGTCGCTGGCCTGCCCGCCGGTGACGAAGGCATGCGCGAGCACGACGGACCGCGTCCCGGGCGCCCGTCCGGCCAGATCCGCCCGGATCCGGTCCATGGCCGCGCCGAGCACGGCCTCGTGGCTCACCTTCGAGGCGCCGAACTCATCCTTCACCAGGGCGGGCTCCAGGTACGGCAGCCCGTACAACGCCACGTCACCGTGCACGTCGGCCAGCACCACGGGGTCGGCGCACCCGGCGGGGTCGGTCCTGAGATGGATCCCGGCCCGCCCGATCAGCCCGGCCCCGACACCGAGGCGGCGGGCGGAGTCGTGGTTCCCGGAGATCATCACGGTCGGCACACCAAGATCGGCGAGCCGGTGCAGGGCCCGGTCGTACAGCTCGACAGCAGGCAGCGGCGGCACGGCCCGGTCGTAGACATCACCGGCAACGAGCACGGCGTCGACCTCGTGCTCCCGCACGACCTCGACAAGGTGATCGATGAAAACAGCCTGGGCACCGAGCAGGTTCACCCGATGAAAGCTCCGCCCCAGATGCCAGTCGGAGGTGTGCAGGAACTTCACAGAATCGCCCCGACCTGCACGTTTACCCCTACTGCCCCTCTAAAACCAGCACGAACCAGCCCAGGACCCACAAGCGCCCCCCGACACGCTAACGCATGCCACCCCCTGATCCACCCCTCACCTCGACCGCCGGGCCCGGATCCTGACGCCGGGCCCTCCGGCCACCGGGCACGCCGGCCCGGGCCTGGGAAACTGGAGACATGGATTCCGCGACCGGATCGCGGTTCGCCCGTGAGGCGGTGGCGCGACGGGACTGGGCGGACGCCTACGAAGCCCTGACGGAGGCCGACCGGCGCTCGCCGCTCGGCCCGGACGAGCTGGAGCTCCTGGGACTCGTCGCGCACATGACCGGCCGGGACCAGGTGACCGAGGACGCCTGGACCCGGGCCCACCACGCCCGGCTCAGCCGCGGGGAGACCATCGGGGCCGTGCGCTGCGTGTTCTGGCTGGCCCTGGACCTGGTGCTGCGCGGGCAGTGGGCCGGCAGCACCGGCTGGGTGGCCCGGGCCCGGCGGCTGCTCGCCGCCGAGGCCCCCGGCACCGTCGAAGAGGGATACCTCCTGGCGGTGGAAGGCCTGCGGCTCAGTCTGGCCGGGGAGGCCGAACCGGCCCGTGCCGCCTTCCAGGACGTACTGGACCGCGCCATCCGGTTCGAGGACCCCGACCTCGTGAACTTCGCCCTCGTCGGCGTCGGGGAGAGCCTGGTCCAGCTCGGCGGGACCGCCGAGGGCATCAGGCTGCTCGACGAGGCGATGGTCGCGGTGACCGCCGGCGAGGTCTCACCGGTGATAACGGGGCTCGCCTACTGCGCGGTGATCTCCGCCTGCCACCAGATCTTCGACCTGCGGCGGGCCCGCGAATGGACCGAGCGGATGACAGCCTGGTGCGGGGCCCAGCAGGAAGCCGTGCCGTACAGGGGCGTCTGCATGATCCACCGGGTGGAGATCATGCGGCTGCACGGCGACTGGGCCGGGGCCCTGGACGAGGCGGAGCACGCCTGCCGGTGGCTGCTCGCCCAGCCCGCCCGCCAGTCGGCGGACGGCGCATACTACCAGATCGGCGAGGTCCGGCGGCTGCGCGGCCAGTACGCCGAGGCGGAGCGGGCCTACCGGGAGGCCGGCCGGCTCGGGCACACCGCCCAGCCCGGCCTGGCCCTGCTCCTCCTGGCCTCCGGGGACGCAGACGCCGCGGGCCGGGCCGTACGGACCGCGCTGGACGCCGCCGGAACCGACGCCGCCACCCGATGCCGGCTCCTGCCCGCCCACGTGGAGATCGCCCTCGCCGAGGGCCGCACCGACGAAGCCCGGCAGGCCGCGGCGGAGCTGCGGGCGAGGGCCGACACGGTCGGCAGCCCCCTGCTCTCCGCACGCGCCGGGTACGCGGCGGGGGCGCTGCTGCTCGCCACCGGCGACACCGCGAAGGCCGAGGCCGTGCTGCCTCCGGCGGCGGCCGCGTTCCGCGCGCTCGGAGTCCCGTACGAGGCCGCCCGCTGCCGACTGCTGCTCGGCCTGGCCTGCCGGGAGGCGGGCGACGAGGTGACCGCGCGGCTGGAACTCGGCGCGGCCACGGAGACCTTCCGGGAGCTGGGGGCAGCCCCCGACCTGGTGCGCGCCGAGGAACTGGCGCTCGGCGCCGGCCGCCGGACGGCGAGGCTGCTCACCACACGGGAACTGGAGGTGCTCCGGCACGTGGCGGCGGGCGAGTCCAACCGGGTCATCGCCGAGAGCCTGTTCCTGAGCGAGAAGACGGTCGCCCGGCACCTCGGGAACATCTTCGCCAAGGTGGGGGTGGGCTCGCGGTCTGCGGCGACCGCCTACGCGCACAAGCACGGGCTGGCCTGAGCGGAGCGGGGGCGGCCCCCGTCGCGGGGCGCGGCCCCTGCGCGGCCGACGCCCCCGCCCGGCGTACCACCGCGGATGAGGAGAACCACCCATCGACGGCGATGGGTGGTTCTCCCGAGGCAGGGGTCCGGGCCGCCGCCTACCGTGGAAGCACAAGAGCCCCACTCCTTCGGGGAGGCGATCGACATGACCGGAACCTACGACGCCGTGATCGTGGGAGCCCGCTGTGCGGGCGCGAGCACGGCGATGCTGCTGGCCCGCCAGGGCTACCGGGTCCTGGTGGTGGACCGGGCGACCTTCCCCAGCGACACGCTCTCCACCCACCTCATCCACCCGCCCGGGCTCGCGGCCCTGCGGCGATGGGGCCTGCTGGACCGGGTCGTCGCCACCGGCTGCCCGGAGATCACCACGTACACCTTCGACCTGGGCCCCCTCGTCATCTCCGGGTCGCCGGCGGGGCTGGGCTTCCAGGGCTCGTACGCGCCCCGGCGGACCGTCCTCGACAAGATCCTCGTCGACGCCGCGGCGGAGGCCGGCGCCGAGGTGCGCGAGAAGTTCACCGTGGAGGGCCTGGTCACGGAGGGGGACGCGGTGACCGGCATCCGCGGCCACGGCCCGGACGGGGCCGCCGCCACCGAGTACGGCCGGGTCGTCATCGGCGCCGACGGCGCCCACTCGATGGTCGCCCGCGCCGTGGACGCCCCCCGCTACGCGGAGAAGCCGAAGCTTCAGGTCAGCTACTACACGTACTGGGCGAACATGCCGATGCACGGCGGGTTCGAGGCGTACATGCGGGGCGAGCGCGCCTTCGCGGCCTGGCCCACCAACGAGGACGTGACGCTGGTGATCTGCGGACTGCCGATGCGGGACTTCGAGGCGAACCGCGCCGACATCGAGGGCGGCTACCACGAAACCCTGAACCGGGTGCCGGCCTTCGCCGACCGGATCGCCTCCGCCACCAGTACCGGACGACTGGTCGGCACCGCCGTCGAGAACCACTTCCGGGTCCCCTACGGACCGGGGTGGGCGCTGGTCGGCGACGCCGGGTACCTGAAGGACTTCATCACGGCCCAGGGAATCCAGGACGCCTTCCAGGACGCCGAGTTGTGCGCACGGGCCCTTGGCGACACCTTCGCGGGCCGCAGGGCGTTCGGCGACGCCATGCGCGGCTACCAGCAGGCGAGGGACGAACGGGTCATGCAGATGTACGAGTTCACCGCCGAGTTCGCGGCCCTCGGACCTCCGCCGCCCGAGATGCAGCAGGTCCTCGGCAAGGTCGCCGAGAGCCAGGACACCATGGACGGCTTCGTCCGGGTGAACGCGGGCCTCACCAAGCCCGGCGAGTTCTTCTCCGACCCGCGGCTCATGGAGGCGGCGCAGCCGGTGAGCTGATCCGAAGTCCAGTCCCTCGGAAGCCGCCTCAGGGCGCGTACGTCTCCCCGCCCGGCGTGAGGGTGGCGCTCCCGGCGGTGCTGTCGGCGAGCCAGGCCGCGAAGGCGGGCAGGTCCGCCTCGGGCAGGGCGACCTCGATCTCCACGGCGGCCCCGTAGCGCACGTCGACCACGGTCCTGCCGGTGGAGCGCAGGTCGTTCTCGGTCTTGCCGGCCCGCTGGTGGTCGACGGTGACGGTGACCAGCCGGTACCGGTGCCGGGTGACGGTGCCGAGCACGTCGAGGGCCTCGCCGACGACCCCGCCGTAGGCACGGATGAGCCCGCCGGCGCCGAGCTTCACGCCGCCGTAGTAGCGGGTGACGACGGCGACGGCGTAGCGGATGTCCCGGCGCGTGAGCATCTGCAGCATCGGCACCCCGGCGGTGCCGCCGGGCTCGCCGTCGTCGCTGGCCTTCTGCACGGAGGCGTCGGCGCCGATGACGTAGGCGTAGCAGTTGTGCGAGGCGGTGGGGTGCTCCTTGCGGATCCGCGCGACGAACTCCTGCGCCTCCCGCTCGGTCGCCGCGGGCGCGAGCGCGCACAGGAACCGCGAACGGTTGATCTCGGACTCGTGCACACCCTCACGGGCCACCGTCACGTACTGGTCTGCCTTCACCCGCCCACCCTAAGCCGTGGCCCACGCCTGACCGGCCGGAGAAGAACCGGACGCGCCTCCGACCCGCCCCCGCCGGGCACTGACTCGCCGGCAACGAGGCTCGCGGCTGCGCCCGGGCCCGGGCGTCGGCGGGGAATCCGGCGCGCGGGTTTTCCGTTGATCTAGCTGGCGGCAGTCACTGGCGGCAATCGGCGGTCAGGCGCAGCAGGACCAGTAGCAGGAGGCGGCACGCGTGTACGGCGATCCGGCAACCATCCGCAAGATCCTCACCGAGCTCGGTGACACCTGGGCCGTGGTGGGCCTGTCCAACAACCAGGACCGGGCCGCGTACCGGGTGGCCGAGGTGCTCCAGCGGTACGGCAAGCGCGTGATCCCCGTGCACCCCAAGGCCGAGACGGTCCACGGCGAGCAGGGCTACCCCTCGCTGGAGGCGATCCCGTTCAAGGTGGACGTGGTGGACGTCTTCGTGAACAGCGCCCTTGCGGGTGCGGTCGCCGACGAGGCCGTCGCGAAGGGGGCGGAGGCCGTCTGGTTCCAGCTGAACGTGGTAGACGAGGCCGCCGCGGCCCGTACCCGCGCGGCCGGACTGGACATGATCATGGACCGCTGCCCGGCGATCGAGATCCCCGCCCTGTAGGGCTTCCGGGGGCCGCCCGCCCTTCAACCCTTTCAACGCGGCTCAAGTATCCAAACCGCCCAAACGGTACGAATACTTGAGACCGCGCCTCCCCGTCGGGGTCTGCCGCGCACCTCAGACCGACCCCGACCAGGGAGTCCCGCCGTGATCAGCCGTGCCCAGAGCCATGCCCACAGCCACGCCCGCATCGCCGTGCTCGACCTCGACGGGACCCTGGCCGAGGGATCACTGGCGGCCCCGTTCGTGGAGTCCCTCATCACCGGCGGCGTCTGCGATCCGGCGGCCGGACGGGCGGCGCTCGACGCGATAGCGGACTACCACAACGAGGGCGCCGAGGGCGCCGAGGGCGCCGATCCGGAGGGCGGCACGGCCGCCCACGCCCCGACCGCCGCCGCCTTCTACGGCCACTTCGCGCGGGCCCTCGAAGGCGCGGACCGGACCGACGTGGAGCGGGCCGCCGAAGCCGCCTGGCCGGCGGCCCGGAAGCGGATCCTGCCCTTCGCCGACGAGCTCGTACGGCTCCTGCACGCCGCCGGGCTGCGTACGGTGCTGATTTCGGGGAGCCCGTACGAGATCGTCCGGCGCGCGGCGGCGGAGCTGGGCATCGGTGAGGCCCACGGCATGCGGGCCGAGTTCCGGCGCGGCCGCTGCACCGGAGCCCTCACCACGGCGCCGGCCCTGCCCGGCGGCAAGCGCGCGGCGCTGCGCACCGCGACCAAGGGCAGCCCCGTGGACCGCCGGAGCTCCTTCGCCATCGGGAACTCCCCCTCCGACGCCGAGGTGTTCGAGCAGGTCGGGCTGGCGGTCGCCTTCGAACCGGACCCGGTCCTGCGGGGCTGGGCGATGGACCGGGACTGGATCATGGCCGACCGGGGCAACGTCCTGGCCGTCTGCCAGGACCTGGTCGCGACGCACCCGGTGCTCCGCGCGGCAGGCCACGAGGCGAGCCGCGACGCCGCCGGCCTGGGGGTCGCCGGCCCGCGCTGACCGCGCCGCGGTCGCGGGCGGGCGGTCGCGCACGGGCGGTCAGGCACGGGAGGTCAGGCACGGAGGTCACCCGTGCGCGGTCACCGGTGGGATGGACACCGCCATGGTCATCTCCATCGGGCCGGACCCCTCGTTGCGGTAGGCGTGCGCCGCGTCCGCCTCGAAGGAGACGGCCCCGCCGGCCGGTACGGCGTACGTCTCGTCCGCGACCACCAGCGTCAGCTCGCCCACCGTGACGTGCAGCATCTCGAAGGTGCCCGGCGGGTGCGGATCCGAGGCGGTCCCCTCGCCGGACTCCAGCCGGTAGGTCCACATCTCGACCGGCCCGCGCCGGTCGTCGCCGAGCAGCATGCTCGCGCCGCTGCCGCCCTCGGTGGACCACATCCGCACCCCCTGCCCCGGGAGCACCACCTGCACCCGCGGGCCGCGGTCGTGGTCGAGGAGGGTGGTGATGCTGACGCCGAGCGCGTCGGCGAGTTTGACCGTCGTGCCGACACTGGGGTTCGTACGGGCCTGCTCGATCTGGATGATCATGCCGCGGCTCACCCCCGCACGGGCGGCGAGGGCCTCCAGGGTGAACCCGCGCTCCCCGCGCCAGCGCTTGAGGTTGCGGCCGAGGGCCTGGGTGAGCTGTTCGAGGTCCGACACCGTTCCATCCACTCCGTACAATATTTTGGATGACAGGGTTCAATAAGCTGAACTATGGTGCGCTGTACTTCACGCGTACTTCATCGTGTACTCCACCGTTCAGCGCACTGTACTGCGAGGCCTGCCATGACCGCCCTGTTCGCCTTGGCCACCGCCGCCCTGTGGGGCCTCGCCGACTTCGGCGGAGGGCTGCTGACCCGCCGGATACCGGCCCTCACGGTGGTCGTGGCCTCCCAGGTCCTCGCCGTCCTCGTGCTGGGCGCGGTGGTCCTGGGCACCGGCGCCTGGCGGGAGGCCGGACCGCAGCTCTGGTTCGCCGTGGGGGCGGGGCTGGTCGGTCCGGTCGCGATGCTCAGCTTCTACAAGGCCCTCGCCCTCGGCCCGATGGGCGTGGTCTCCCCGCTCGGATCCCTCGGCGTGGTGGTGCCGATGGCCGCGGGGCTGCTCCTGGGCGAACGGCCCGGCGCCGCTCAGCTCGCCGGGATCGCGGTGGCCGTCGTGGGCATCGTCCTCGCGGGCGGCCCCGAGCTGCGCGGCGCTCCCGTACAGCGGCAGGCCGTCGTCCTCACCCTCGTCGCGGCCTTCGGCTTCGGCGCGGTGATGGCCCTGATCGCCCCCGCCTCCTCCACCCTGCCCGGCCTGTTCCTCGCACTGTTCGTCCAGCGCGTCACCAACGTCGCCGTCGGCGGCACGGCCCTGTGGGTGCGGACCCGGCGCGGCGTCCCGGCCCTCCCTGCGGATACGGGCGGCCGGCAGGTCCTCTGGGGGCTGCTGCCGGCGCTCGCCTTCGTCGGACTCGCCGACGTCGCGGCGAACGGCACCTACTCCATCGCCGCCCAGCACGGCCCGGTCACCACCGCCGCCGTACTCTCCTCCCTCTACCCGGTGATCACCGCCCTGGCGGCCTTCGCCGTCCTCAAGGAACGCCTGCGCACCGTCCAGGCGGCGGGCGCGGGCCTGGCCCTGGCGGGCACGGTCCTCCTGGCGGCGGGCTAGGCCGTCTCTTTCGGATCTTGCCGGTCAGGCCCGCGTCGTCCGGTGCCGTGCCTCGCCGCGCTGCCGGGGCTCCCACGTACTGGACGTACTCGGGTGCCTCGGCAGCGCGGCGAGGTGCGGTGCCGGGCGACGCGGGCCAGGCAAGATCCGAAAGAGAGGGCCTAGGTGTATTGCCCTGTGAGGTTGGGGACGCGGCTGGCGGGTGGTTTGCCTGCGAGTGCGGTGTGTCCGCGGTGGTGATTGTAGGTGTGGAGCCATCGGGGGAATGCGTCGCGTCGTTCCTGCTCTGAGCGGTAGGGGCGGGCGTAGGCCCACTCCTCGGCGAGGGTGCGGTTGAGGCGTTCGACCTTGCCATTGGTCTGGGGTCGGTAGGGCCGGGTTCGCTTGTGGGTGATCCCGGCTGCTGCCAGGGCGTCCCGCCAGAGGTGGGATTTGTAGCAGGAGCCGTTGTCGGTCAGGACGCGCTCGACGGTGATCCCGACGCTGGTGAAGTAGGCGTGTGCCCGCTGCCAGAAGGCGGTCGCGGTTTCCTTCTTCTCGTCGGTGAGGATCTCGCTGTAGGCGAGGCGGGAGTGGTCGTCGACGGCGGTGTGGATGTAGCTGTAGCCCAGGCGGGGCCGCTTTCTGCGGCCGGCCTGGCGGCCGAGGGTCTTGTGGCCGCCGCCGTCGGGGATGTTGCCGAGCTTCTTGATGTCCACGTGGACGAGCTCGCCGGGCTTGGCGCGTTCGTAGCGGCGGATGACACGGCCGGTGGCCCGGTCCAGGTGGGACAGGCGGGCCAGCCCGAACCGGGTCAGCACGCGGTGGACGGTCGAGGGCACCAGGCCCAGCAGGTGGGCGATACGGGCCGGTCCCCACCGCCGGGTGAGTCGGACCTTGATGATCCGGCGTTCAGTGCGGGTCGGGGTCCGGCGTGGGCTGTGGTGCGGGCGCGAGGACCGGTCGCTCATGCCTGCTTCAGCGTGGGAGCGGTAGCGGTCGGCCCACCGCTGGGCGGTCGTCGGCGAGACCTGGAAACGCTCGGCGGCCCGCCGAAGCGGCCAGCCGTCCACGACCACACAGCGGGCAAGGCGCAACCGTCCGGTCTCGGTCAGGGGTGCATTACGGTGGGGCATGAGGGCCTTCTGTCGTTCGGTGTAGACGTCGCAATCCACACCAAACCCGGAAGGCCCTCACCCGTTCAAGATCCCTCAGCCGAGACCTGCATCACCCGTCCACAATCTCCCGGGACAGAACACCTAGGCCGAGCCAGGACCCGCAGGCCCTCCAAGGGGACCCTTCCGCACGCCAGCTGCGAAACCGGCACCCCACGCCGGCGGCTCCGACCGGCAGCCGCCCGGGCCGCCGTGCCCAGCGGTGTCGGTCAGGTCCTGCAGACCGCCCAGGACGACGCGCAGGCCGCGGGGTTCTTCCTCCTCGGCTCCACGGACGCCCTCGGCCAGAGCCGCATGCAGGTCCTCGACCGGAACTGGAAGGTCTGCTCACAGACGCCTGCCGCCGGTACGCAGGCCGCCACCGGCACGAAGATCGTGTTCCACACCGTCAAGCTCGAAGAGACCTGCCCCTGACCCACCGGCTCCGGCCGCCCCGCCACCCGGTGGCCGGCACGGCCCTCACGGGCGGCGGGTGGGGCTCACTCCGGCTCCGTCACGTCCGCCAGTGCGCGCAGCTGGTCCGGGGTCACCCCGTCGGGGATCGGGACCGGGGCCGGGGTGCGCAGCGGTGGCTGCCAGCCCGTCTCGGGGTCCCAGCGGCGGACGATCCGCGCCGGCGCGCCCGCCACCACGGCGTGGTCGGGGACCTCGCCCCGTACGACGGCTCCCGCCGCGACCACGACGTTGCGGCCCAGCCGCGCCCCGGGCAGGATCACCGCGCCGGTCCCCAGCCAGCAGCCCGGGCCGATCTCCACCGGGGCGCTGCGCGGCCACTGCTTGCCGACGGGCTCGTGCGGGTCGTCGTAGCTGTGGTTGGTGGAGGTGATGTACACCCCGGGACCGCAGAAGGTGTCGTTGCCGATCGTGATCCGGGTGTCGGCTATGACGTGGCTGTCGCGGCCGATGACCACGCCGTTGCCCAGGACCAGGACCGGTTCGGCGCCGAGGTCGAGGTCCGGCATCATCCCGGCGGTGAGCGTGACCTGTTCCCCGATGATGCAGTGGTCGCCGAGCCGGATCCAGGGCGCGCCGAAGACCGTGCCCTGCGGGAACGCGAGCCGGGTGCCGTGCCCGATGGCGCCGAAGCGCAGCCCTCCGGGGGTCTGGGCGGTGACCGCTCCGGCCCGCTGCATCCAGCGCCAGCCCGCGTGGACCGCGCGCCCGGCGAGCCTGCGGCGCAGCGCCGTCAGGGAAGGGAGCGCCGTCTGAGAAGAGAACGTGTTCTGGTTCTTCGCCACCGGGTCACCGTAGCGCGCCGGGGCCCGGGCCGCGCCGTGATCTTCACCCCATCCCCGGGGGTGCGGGGGGCGTGGCCTACGGTTCCGGTAGCGCGACGCGACGTACCGGAAGAGGAAGAGAACACATGACGCAGCAGGCGGCCCAGGCACTCGTGGCGGGTGTCGGCGGGAAGAACCCCGAGATCGACCCGACGGCGTTCACCGCTCCCACCTCCGTCGTGGTCGGGGACGTGCGCCTCGGCGCGGGCGCGAGCATCTGGTACTCGGCGGTGCTCCGCGCGGACTGCGGTCCGATCACGCTCGGCGCCGACAGCAACGTGCAGGACAACTGCACCGTGCACGTGGACCCCGGTTTCCCGGTCTCCATCGGCGAGCGCGTCTCCATCGGGCACAACGCCGTCGTGCACGGCTGCACGGTCGAGGACGACTGCCTGATCGGGATGGGCGCGACGGTCCTCAACGGCGCGGTGATCGGCGCCGGCTCGCTGGTGGCCGCCCAGGCGCTGGTCCCGCAGGGCATGATCGTCCCGCCCGGTTCGCTGGTCGCCGGAGTCCCGGCGAAGGTGCGGCGCGAGCTGACCGCGGAGGAGCGCGAGGGCATCAAGGTCAACGCCCTCATGTACACCGAACTGGCCAAGCAGCACAGCGCCTCGGTGGCCCCCGGCGCGTAACCGGCGCCGCCCGGCACCGGTTCCCCGCCCCGCCCTCCGGCCGGGCGGGGAACCGGCCCCTCAGTCGGTGAGCACGGTCGGAGCGGTCGAAGCCTGCCCCGGCACCGCGGCCGCGTCCGGGGCCGCACCGGCCGCAGCCGCGTCGGTACCGGCCCCGGCCCGCGCCGTCGCGGCCGCCTTCTTCATCCGTCCGCGCACCACCACGGTCATGCCGACCCCGCAGACGACGGCCAGGGCGAGGGCCACCCACGAGAACCCCTTCAGCCACGGCTCGGCGACGATCCCGATCGAGTAGATGACGGCCGTCGTGCCGCCCGCCCACAGGATCCCGCCGAGGACGTTCGCGACGAGGAACCTCCAGTACGGCATGTGCAGCACGCCCGCCAGCGGCCCCGCGAAGATCCGCAGCAGCGCCACGAACCGCCCGAAGAAGACGGCCCACATGCCCCACTTGTCGAAGGAGCGCTCCGCCATGGCCACCTGGTCCGGCCCGAAGTGCTTGGGGAAGCGCCGGCCCAGCCGCTCCAGCATCGGCTTCCCGCCCCTGCGCCCGATCGCGTAGCCGATCGAGTCGCCCACGATCGCCCCGGTGGTGGCGCAGATGCCCAGCACCACGGGGTCGATGTGCCCCTGCTGCGAGGCCAGCAGCGCCGAGCTGACCAGGACGATCTCCCCCGGCAGCGGGATGCCGAGGCTTTCCAGTCCGATGACGAGCCCCACCAGGAGGTAGATGCTGACCGCCGGAATCGTCTCCAGCCATTCCTGGATGTGCACCGGTACGTCCTCCCGAGTTGTTCCGCCCGGCCCGCCCCCTGTGGCGGACCGAACGGGCAGCCTATCCGGTCGCCACCACAGCCTTTGCCCGCAGCGGCAGTTCGCGCGAGGAACGCCCCGCGAACACCGCCCGGCGTCCCGTCCCCAGCACCCACGCGTCCCGCACGGGATCCCAGGAGGACAGGGTGCGCGCGTCGATGTCCACGACGATCCGCCGCGCCTCGCCGGGTTCCAGGGTCAGGCGCCGGTACCCGGCCAGGGCCCGGACCGGCTGGTCCAGTTTCAGGTCCGGGGACGGCCCTACGTAGACCTGCGCCACCTCGGTGCCGGTGCGGCGTCCGGTGTTGCGGACGGTGAACTCCACGCGCAGCCCGGCGCCCTTCCCGTGCGCGCCGCCCGGCCGGACCGCCAGCTTCTCGTACGCCCACGTCGTGTACGAGAGCCCGTGCCCGAAGGCGAACAGCGGAGCCACCCGCTGCTGGTCGTACCAGCGGTGGCCCACGTGCACCCCCTCGGTGTACTCCTGCCGTCCGCCCACCCCGGGGTAGCGCACCGGGTCCGCGCCGACCGGGGTCACCCGCTCGTCGGCCGGGAAGGTCTGGGTGAGGCGGCCGCCCGGGTCCGCGTCGCCGAAGAGCACGTCGGCGGTGGCGGCCGCGCCCTCCTGCCCCGGGTAGTACATCTGGAGGACCGCTCCGGTGCGCGGGAGCCACGGCATGGTCGTACCGGAGGAGGTGTTGAGCACCACCGTGGTGCGCGGGTTGGCGGCGGCGACGGCCTCGATCAGCGCCGCCTGGCCGCCGGGGAGCCCCAGGGAGGTGCGGTCGCTGCCCTCGGTGGCGTCCTCGTAGGCGAACAGCACGACGCTGCGGGCCGCCCTGGCCGCCCTGACGGCCTCGGCGAGGTCCGCGGCGCGGGTCGCCTTCGTGGTGTGCCGCAGCCGCAGCCGCTGCCCCTTGGGCCCGCCCTCGGCGAAGACGGCGAGGCGGTGTTCGCCCGCCTTGAGCGCGAGGGTGCGGCGGCGCACGGTGCGGCCGTCGGGGGCGGCTCCGAGCAGTCCGCCGGCGAACTGCTCGGCCACGCCCTGCCGTACGGGGAAGAGCTCCTCCCCGTCGAGCCGGACGGCCGGCCGTTTCCCGGTGTAGTGGACGAGCAGGGTCCACTCGTCGTCGGCCGCCAGCCGGAAGGTCCCCTCGAAGCCCCAGGTGCGCCCGGGGGCCACCGTCCGGTCGTCGAGGCCGGCGTCGGGCGTGAGCAGTTTCGCCGGCAGCGGGCGCCCGTAGAGGTCCTCGCCGAGCGCGTAGGACACCGTCGAGCCGCTCCCGGCCCGCCGCCGGATCTCGTCGAGGGGGGCGGCGGCCGCGTCCGGCACCACGTGGGCGCTTCCGCCACCGCCGACGAAGGGGGTCCGCCCCGTGGGGCCGATCACGGCGATGGAGCGGGCGGCGGGGCCCGTCAGCGGCAGGGTGGCCCGCTCGTTGCGCAGCAGGACCGCTCCGGCGGTGGCGATCTGCCGTGCGGTGCGAGCCCCGGCGGCGGCGTCCCGGGCGGGCCGGGCGGCGGGGCGCCCCGCGAGCAGTCCGAAGCGGTCCATGGTGGTCAGGATCCGGCGTACGGCGAGGTCCACGGTGTCCTCGTGGACGGAGCCGCCGCGCACCGCTTCCCGGAGCGGGGCGCCGTAGTGGGTGCCCGCGGGCATCTCCATGTCGAGGCCCGCGCCGATCGAGGCGACGGTGCTGTGGGTGGCGTCCCAGTCCGACATCACCCAGCCGTCGAACCCCCAGCGCCCGCGGAGCAGTTCGTCGAGGAGCGGCTTGTTCTCGCAGGCGTAGACCCCGTTGACCTTGTTGTAGGCGCCCATCACGGCGCCGGCCCCGGCGGCCACGGCGGCTTCGAAGCCCCGTAGCTCCGTCTCGTGGAGGGTCTGTTCGGCGGCGATCACGTCGACGGTGTCGCGGCCCTTCTCCTGGTTGTTGAGCGCGAAGTGCTTGACGGTGGCGATGAGCCCCTCGTCCTGGATGCCGCGGACGACCTCGGCGACCAGGTCGGCCGTCAGCTTCGGGTCCTCCGAGAAGGTCTCGAAGTTCCGTCCGGCGTACGGGGTGCGGATGAGGTTGGCCATCGGGGAGAGGAGCACGTCGATGCCGAGCGCACGGCCCTCGCGGCCGATGACCCGCCCGTACGCGCGGGCGAGCGCCGGGTCGAAGGCGGAGGCGAGCAGGACCGGCGCGGGCAGCGCGGTGGCGGGCCTGGCGACGCGCACCCCCGCCGGACCGTCGGCGAGGCGGAGCGCCGGGATGCCCAGGCGCGGGATGCCGGGCACGTAGCCGGCCTGGCCGAGCGGCTGCGGGTCCGGGCCGCCGTGCAGCAGGACGGTCTTCTCCTCAAGGGTGAGCCGGTCCAGCAGGGCGTCGATCCGGGCGGCGCTGACGGCCGCGGGAGCGGCGGCCGGGGAGGCGGCGGCCTTACGGGGCTGCGCGCCGGGCGGCGGCGCCGGTACGCAGGAGGCCGCGCCGAGGGCGGCGCCCATCGCCCCGAGGAGGCGCATCGCACGGCGTCTGGACACGGCCTCGCTCATGGGCGCTCCCTGCGGCGTGGGCATCGGCGTCAGGTGGCGGGAGCGGCCCGCGCCGGACCGCTCCCGCCGCCCACTGTGCGCCGATCGCCGCACGGGCCCGCTTCAGGCGCGCCACCACACCGCCGATGTTCAGCCCTGCGGCGGCGGCTGCCGAGGGCCGGCCCTGCGGCGGCTGCCCGAGCTCGGCCCCGCACCAGCTGCCCTGGGTCAGCCCTGCACCGGCTGCCGCCCGAGCTCAGCCCTGCGGCGGCTGCTGCCCGAGGTCGGCCTCGCGCCGGGGCTCGTCCTGGAGCTGGACCCGTGCCTCGGTGCGGTGGCCGCGCTCGACGTAGTCCCGTACGACGGCCTCGACCGCGTCCTGGGGAGAACCGATCCCGGCGAGGACCATCACCTCCACCACGAGCTCGGCTTCGAGGCTGATGCTGATCTTGGCTCGGCCCGGCACGGGACCCCTCCATCCGTCGTCGGAGGAGGGACTCTAGCGGGCTCAGGCGTTGGGGCGCAGCGTCCAGACGACGGTCCTTTGGATGCCGTGATCTTGCACCTGGGGTAATGACCGGCAATACCGCTACTGACCTGCGGTTTCACGTCCCC
The DNA here is from genome assembly GCF_057834385.1 of Streptomyces sp. GL_141. Taxonomy (NCBI): domain Bacteria; kingdom Bacillati; phylum Actinomycetota; class Actinomycetes; order Kitasatosporales; family Streptomycetaceae; genus Streptomyces; species Streptomyces sp. GL_141. The sequence continues at coordinate 7,327,056 of NZ_CM174402.1, read as the reverse complement.
ACGCGTCCCGACGCATCCCGGGGTTTCCCGCTGGCATGTGCTCAGTGGGTGCTCAGTGGCGAGCAGTTGGTTCCGATGCCGCCGTAACGGCTCCCCGGCGGGGCCTCTGCACATGCAGAAGGCCCGGAGTTGGACGCTCCGGGCCTTCATGCATCAGGGCTACGCCGACCCGAAGGCCAGTGACCGCTAGGAGCAGCAACTCCGTCCCGGTCTCAAGTTCTGCAAACCCAGAACCCGGTTACCCCAATGCCTCGAAAGACTTCGGGGGCCACACCTCACCCCAGCGGTGCGGACGCCTCCAGGATGGCACAGCGCCCGCGGGCCGTGCATCCCGCTCCCCCCTTCGAGGGGGTCACTTTTCAGCCGACCTCTGGCCGATCACAAGATGTAGACACGGGACGTACCGGGACACCCAGGGATAGTCACGCGCTGTCGGAGCCTCGTGGGCTGTCCGGGGTACACGCGGCGCGTCGTGCTGACGGCGGTGTCCGATGACCGCCAGCACCCCCGTGAAGATTCCGGCCCAACGCTCTGCCCCCGCATACCGCGCCCGGCTGGATCTGCTGGCCGCCCTTCCACATATGTCCGCGCGGATGCTGCGCGTGCTGGTGGAAGGTGACGTGGACCAGCGGTACGCCCACTGGTCCCTCCAGCGCGGCGGGTCCGATTCCGAGCACGGCCACGCGGTGACGTACGCCCTGGTGTGCTGGGCGGTCCGCGTCGGCGCCGAGTACCCCGCGTTCCGGGACCTGCTGATGGAGCACCCCGGACGCGGCGCCGATCATGTCCGGCGCTTCGTGGGCCGCAAGGGCTGGGCGTCGACTGACCAGTACCTCCGGCGCCTGTGGGCGGCACGTCAGCAGCAGAACGCAGGGTCGGACGGCATCACCTCCCGTCAGGACGCCCACGCCGGCCTCGCGACCCTCCGCGTCAAGGTGGAGACGGCGGCCTGGAAGGGCACGGCCAGCAAGACCGATCTGAAAAACCTGATCTTCCGCTTGGGCATCTGCGACATGGTCGGCGGACGGGAACACGCCCTGTCTGAGCGCCACCTGGCCGAAGGCATCGGATGCTCCCAGAAGGCCGCGCGCCGGAGCAACTCCCGGTTGAAGGCGGCCGGACTGCTGTGGCAGGTGGACCACGGTTCCACGACCGAAGGCGCCAGCTGGTACCTGCTGACGGGAACGGGTTCTCACAACGACCCCACCCGCCAGGTGCCGAAGGCTGGGGGGGGACCTGAGTGAGGTCACCGTGAGAAACACCAGGTCAGCCAACCTCGATTCACGAGCCGCAGCCCAGGTCATGGCCACCGACGCCTTCGCACACCTCGGGCTCGGCGGGTCCGGCCTCGCGGTCCTCGCCGCCCTCGCCGCGGACGACGGACAGACTGTCGCCGACCTCCAGGGGTCCGCCTCCGTATCGCAGGCCACCGCCTACCGCCGGGTCGCCCAGCTTGCCGAGATGGGCTTGGTCGTCCGCGAGGGCGAGCTGTACCGGCTCACTGAGCAGGCCCTGGACGGCATCGGCGAGGAGTCCGACGACTGCACCGACCCGGTCATCAGCTGGGAAGACGCCGCCCAACGCCTCGGTACCGTCGGGACCGGGGACCGCCGCCGCGCCCGCCATGAGGCCCAGCGCCGCCACCGGGACGAACAGATCGCCGCCGCCCAAGAGAAGCGTCGCACCGCGAGCCACGAGGTCCACCCGGCCCTCGTGGCCACCGAGTACGTCTCGGTGGACGGCCAGCTGGTGGACCCCGACACGGGCCAGGTCATCGACGGGTGGTCCGTCGACACCGAGGGCCGATGGATCAGCCACGACGACATGGAGGTCGCCGCATGACCAGGCAACAGGTAGCCCCCGCCGGGAAGCTCCGATGACCCCGGAGCCGTGCGCGAGCGAGGCGTGCGCCGAGGCCGACCCGCTGAGCCCGTGCGTGTGCCGCTGTGGGGGTTGGGGGCACGCGGCCAAAGTGCATCCGCCGCTCTTCAACCGCGAGGCGGTCGGCGGGGACATGGCGAAGCCCCGGCCGCCGCCGAAGCGATGACCGGGGCCCGGGAAAGTTCTTCCGGGGGAGTCGTGAACCCCGACGACAAGGCCGGCTGCGGCTCGGTCCTCGCAAATCTCGCCGTCGTCCTCTTCGTGGTCTGGCTGGCCCTGCACGTTGGGACCGGCTCGTGAACGACCACCAGCGCCTCGCCGACGCCATCCGAATCCTGGCGATCCGCAAGCTGCTCGCCGAACTCCGGCGGCGGCAGAACAGCACCACCAGCACGGAAAGGAGGGGGAGGTGACGAGCGTCCCCCAGCTCACTCGGACCCACCGGGTCCTTATCGGAGTCGTAGTCGGCGGCAGCGTCCTCGTCGCCACGATCGGTTTCATCGGGTCCTACGGCGCCGTTCACCAACTCGCGGTGGAGAAGGGCTTCGGCCGCTTCGCCCGCATCTTCCCCATCGGTATCGACCTCGGCATCGGCGTACTGCTCGCGCTGGACCTGCTGCTGACGTGGATGCGCATCCCCTTCCCGGTACTGCGCCAAATCGCGTGGTTGCTGACCGCGGCGACGATCACGTTCAACGGTGCGGCAGCCTGGCCAGATCCGCTGGGCGTCGGCATGCACGCCGTGATCCCGGTGCTGTTCGTGGTGACGGTGGAGGCGGCCCGGCACGCCGTGGGCCGGATCGCGGACATCACCGCGGACAAGGCCCTGGACGGCGTGCGGATCACCCGCTGGCTGCTGGCCCCGGTGCCCACGTTCAAGCTGTGGCGCCGGATGAAGCTGTGGGAGCTGCGCAGCTACGAGCAGGCCGTCGGCATGGAGCAGGATCGGCTGATCTACCGGGCACGCCTCCAAGCCCACTACGGCCGCGCCTGGCGCTGGAAGGCCCCCGTGGAGGCGGTGCTGCCGCTCCGCCTGGCCAAGTTGGGTGTACCGCTGACCCAGACCGCCCCGGCCGGACTGGTCGCTGCGGGGATCGACATCGAGTGGCGGCCGGCACCCGCCGAGAAAATCGGTAATCCGCGCCGACTGGAGCCGGTCATTACTGCCCGACAGGTCGCGTACGCGGCCAAGGAGACCCCCAGCGCCCCCCGCGAGGAGGTCACCGCCCGCATTCCGCAGGCCGCCACCCCGGAGGAGGAGATGCCGGAGTGCGAGGACGAGTTGCAGGTTCCCGCGCAGGTTGGCCCGGACGCTCGAATGATTGAGTCTGCCGACGAATCGTCAATTCCCTCCGAGAAACCGCAGGTCACTCCCGAAGTGACGAACGACCCGCCCACCCCGCCCCAGCTGCCCGCCCCGCCCGTCGATCCGCTGGCCGAGCGCCGGGAGCGGGTCATGCGGGAGACCGCAGCCAAGCGATCTTCAATCCGGGAGGAATGGGATGCGACCCGCGCAACGAAACCAAACCTCACGAAAGCCGCATTTGTACGCGCGACGAAATGGACCACGGGCGAGGTGAACGGCGCCCTCGCCGCCGTGAAGAGCACCACCAGCACCACCTGACCGACGCTCATTGTCCCGCTCGATACGGCAGCGCCACACCGGGAAGCGCACCGAATCGAGTGGGAGCCACGGGCCGCCGGCCCGGATCCAAAAAGGATCGGCCGGACTCGGTAATTCGCTTCGCAGGCATCCGAGTCCGGCCGCAGTACCTCCCGTGGGAGACACGACCATGATGTCCGATATACGGCGCCGCGGCGTACGCATCACCGCAACGGGCTACCTGCTGGCCTTACTGCCCGCGTGCTTCGTTGACGCCTCGCAGGCCCCGGAGCCGGTCGCCGGTCCGGTTCAAACCGCCGTCCCCGACCACGAAAAACTTGCGGTGCGTTCCGTCCTGCTGCGGCTGGTGGTGGCCCTGTGACCGGCGTTCAGTGGCACAGCATCCCCACCGCGCCCGACACCGCCGAGCGGTACGGGCACACCGACCACATCACCGTCCTCGCCCCCGATGCGCACCACGCCGTCGACTGGGACCGCGTCCGGGCCACGGTCCGCCGCCTGCGGCCCCTCCGCGCCCCCGCCGTACTGGGCGTGGGCCTGTTCCCGGCGGTGCTGTGGTCGAACCACGTCGCTTACCGGATGACCGCCGCGGTCGGCGTCGACACCGCGATCGATATCTAGGGTTGCCAAATGGTTCTCCAGCTCGGAGCCGTTGAGTCGAATGAGGCACGTCAGGGACGAAGCTGAGCAATACGCTTGCTCCAACAGGCGTGCGCCGAGGGCCGCGCGGACGTCTAAACGATGCCGACGGCAAGGTAGATGGTGACTCTTGACCCTAAAGCGGATGCCCGAGACCACACGTAGGGCAGGCAGGCCGATTGCGATCGAGATCCGGTGCGCTAGTGAGGGTGGACGGTGTGGGCGCATCCGAGCCTTGGCTGTGGAGGCACCACCGGGCAGCGACGCGCTGATGATCGTGACTACCGAAGGCACCCCGAGGCGTGAACTGCTCCCGGTTTTACTGGAGAGCATCGTCCGAGAGGATTTCGCCGGAGTACTTGACGGTTTCCGGTGTAACCGGCAAGGGCACGACCTGTTCCTTGCAGGAACGCCCACCGGATCGACGACGTGGTCATCGACGGTTTTCGGCCGGCAGACCCGGTCGGTCCGCCAGCGCCTCCACGAGGGCGAGAAGATCGTCAACGGCGGCTTCGGCATGGAGGCCGCCCACCTCCGCGACGCGTACGAGGAGTACAGAAGGGGCGGTAGAGCCCACACTCAGACCGTAAGGTGGACGGTGGGTGGTCCCGGTACCGCCGAGGTGCCTCCCATCGGCACCAGAACTCCATAGGTCGCCCGCAGCAGATCAGTTGCAGACACTCACGGTTATGGCAAACCGAGACTCCTGGAGGGGTCTCGATCGTGCTGTCCTCCGAAGGTCTCCTGAAGGTTCTGACGGGCCGCGCACCACGGCTCATGTTGCTCGCAGTGACCGTCATCGTGGTGTTGCCCGCCGTCTGGTCCCGTAAGGCGGAGCGTCGCGAAGGCGCCCTCGATGTTCTCCGTCTACTGCTCTTCGGTCTCCCCCAGCCGTCTCCGGACCCCTGCACCGAGCAGGGCCACCGGCCCGGCTGCCGGACCTACACTCGCCCCATGACGACTGATCGGCTCGTCGACACCCTGTTGTTCTGGGCGATGGACGAGAGCGGAGGTGACACTACGTGTCACCTTGGGCCCAACATCCATATTTCTCCCAGCCGGTCGCCGCTGTCCGACGAGGCTGCGGTTCAAGACGGCATTCATGGGTTGGTTGCCCGGGGGTGGGCTCACGTCGGCCCTCGCGGGCGCAACGCTGCCGGTGAGATCGTCTTCTATACCTTGACGTCCGCTGGCGTGCGGGAAGCTGACCGGCGCCGGAGGGCTATCGGCAGTCGGCGCGACCGCTTGGTCTTTGCCGAGAACGCAATCCTCACCTGGGTGTTCGAGACGGCCGAACCTGGGCGTCCTGTGGAACTCCTCGGCTTCGTCGACTCGGACGTGAACTCCTTCTACGGCAGCCCATTGGCGGTCGCTGAGATCACTGTGGCGTCGAGCAACTTGGCCGGACTGAAGATGATCAGCACGACCGGCGGTCCGCTGACCGGTGTCTGGTTGCAGCCCGAGGGCTTTGCCTGCGCAATGTCAGGTCAACCAGTCCGCAGCTATATCGCACCGAAATCCCAACACTTCGAACAGCACATCCACCCGGGTGCCGTAGGAGCGCAAGGCGTCGATGTGTCCCAGACGGTCGTCGAGCGGAAATCTGAGGGCTCGTGACAGCCGAGGGCATGGCGGACGTGCTGCTGATCTGGCTCAGCAGCCGTACCAATAGGTGGGCAGGCGAGTACGTCAGTGTGAAAGAGTTCGCCGGCGACGATGAAGCGCTCCTCCAGCGAGCGGAGGAAGCAGCATGGCTACTCCAGGAATGTGGCCATGTCGCGGTGCTGGAGGCCCCCGGCTGCTTGGATGTTGCGATCACCGACAGCGGTCTGCGCGAGGCAGATCGGATCTTGGCTGTACGTGACAACCACGGCGCCCGATTCGGTTATGTTCTCGATCGGCTGGTTGCCCAGGCATTCGCGTCACCGGATGGCACCGTCCGGCTGCAGATGTTCGTTGCGACCACGGTCTACCTGGGTGAGCACCTGGAGGTTGCGGTGGTCTTGCGTGCCGCCCGGAGCCTTCGCGACTACGGCCTGGCGGTACTAACACCCGCGGAGGGCCATCCCTCGACCCTGACACTGACGTCACGCGGAGAATACTGCGCGATGTCCGGACAGAAGGTGAACAAGTACGTGAGCGAGCAGACTCCCGCACCTGCGGGGCCGGTATTCAATCAGCACGTATACGGCGGTACGGCCGCTCAGGGCATGAATGTGACCCAGAACGTAGGCGTGCAGGCCGATCAGCTGGCCGACGTTGTACGACAGCTGCGTGGCTTCGCCACGACGCTACCGCCGGCCGATCAGGAGGGCTTCCTGGTCGACGTTGAGGTACTCGAAGACACCGAGCAGGTCCCTCAAGCGCGGCTGAGTGCTGGACAGCGGATCATGCTTGCGCTGAACGCAGCCCCCGGCGCCCAGGCGATCGGCGAGCTGGTGGGCCAGGTCATGGGAGCGTTCGGAGGGTAGATCCGCCGTGCAGGGTGTCCTGCTTTGAACTGCTGGCGGCCGGCACCCGACTCGGAGTGCCAGCCGCCAGCTGTGCCTGAAGAACCCTCTCCTGTTCCCGAGTCCCGTCAGTCCCTCACTCGCCTGCTATGGACCAAGGCTCGGCAAGGAGGTGCTGGCCGGTCATGGCGGCGACGCTGTCGGCGTTGAGGGCGCGCAGCTCCTCCACCCCCACCGGCTTCACCTCCGGTGGGTTGCCGCGGTACCGGCTCGCCTTCCCGCGCGGCTTTCACATACCCGCACTGAGTGTCAGTGCCACCCGGTAGCGTCGACTTGTGACCGTGGGCACGCCCACCCTTGACGTCATTCGGCCCCGCCGATTTCGGTTCCTGGTAGGAGAGTCGTGACCCGCAAAGCCACGCGCCGCGACCCCGACCGGGTTTACCTGATCGGTGACGCCAAGACCATGAAGGTCAAGATCGGCATAGCCTCTGACCCGAAGCGCCGCCTGTCAGAGATCCAGACCGGAAACCCGGCCAGACTAGTGATCTTCGCCGTGTTCCACGGCAACGCCCGCACTGAGCGTGCACTGCATAAGCGGTTCGCCACCCGCCGCCTCTCCGGCGAGTGGTTCGACTTCATCGGTATGGACCCGGTCCAGGCGGTGACCACGGCAGGGCTCACTCGGGACACCGCCTATCCCCTGTGGGAGGCGGAAGACCCCGAGGCGTACAACAAGCATTACGTCCGCTCGATCGAAGCCACCCACGACACCAGCACTCCAAAGGGGTTCCGCCGCTTCGGCCGCTTTGCCCTGGGTCTCGGCGTCTTCATCACGGCCTACGCCGTGCTGTTGGCTTGGGTCTCGAACATGGGACTGCTTCCACAGATCGTCTTGTCTGCCGCCATCCCATGCTTCCTCATCTGTGCTGTCGCCGCCGACATCAGTAACCGGACTCAGGTGCTGGATCAAGGCCCCGTGCTGGCAGTGATGTATGGCATGACGGCCATCGTCACGTCCTCCCCGGCCGTCGGCTATGCGTTGGAAGCGACCGAGGGCCACCCTGACCGCATCCTCACGTGTTCCTACGTGGCCTTCGTGTTTGCCCTGGGCCCTGTAGTCATACACATGGGCCTCGAGGCCTTCTACCCCACGCTGGACGACAGGGTGAAGGAGCGCATCAGGGCCGACAGAAGGCAAGCGGCACAGCTCGAAGAAAACAAGATCAAAAACATCCGGCACGCCCGCAGTCTGCGCCACTACTACGGGATGCGGGGCGAGGAGATCAACCCGCGACCTCAGCAAGATCCATCTTGACCGCATGATGTCCCAATCCGCTCGGAGCTGGTGACGGAATCTATCCAGCCACCGCCCCCTCATGCGCACCACCGACGAAGCCCCCGGCACCAAGCCGGCCAGCGGGTGGCTTCGTCATGTGCGGGCGGGCAGCCCTTGGTCATTCCCCCCGCGCCCACCCTCGTATCGACCTTCCGAGACGGCTGAACGTCTCCTGGAGGACCACTAGGTCGTCCGCGGCGACTATCTTCCTCTCCAGAGAGCCGTCCTTGCGTGTCCGCGTCGCACTGGGGGCCACCTGCTCCCACATGTTGTCGATGGTGTGCGTATACGTCCAGAGTCCGTGAACGTACTGGTGGCGCTGCTCAAACGCCCTCTCGCACTCCCCGAAGATCCTGCCCAGCAGCGCAAGCCGCTCCGGCGTCTCACCACGGTCCACCGCGGCCTTCCGGACTGTCCTCCTGTTCACTGACCACGAGTTCGCCAGGATCGGCCCGTCCCATTCCTGCCCCGTGAAGTGCGCCGCCAGGGTCCCGATCGTCCACTCCAGCTCGCCCGCGAAGACGATCATCTTCCCCACCAGCAAGTACCGCTCTTCGTCTTCAGTCATCCCGCGAGGGTACGAAGGCCGGCTGCTGGGCGCCAGGAAGCATTCGGGTCGCCGCTGGCCTGCGGAACGTCACCTGAACTTCCCGGTCCAGTAGGGCTGTTTCACGTTTTGGACCCGTCTGGATTGACCGACGTTCAAGGTCTAATCTGCGCGGGCGCCAGCCGAAGGATCCCTTCTGCCGACGAAGGCCGCCTGTGCGCACTTTCCAGACGAGGACCCTGCATGACCACCCCCGAGCAGCCGCAGATACCGCCGCAGCCGCCCACTCAGCCACCCGCGTACGGCTACCCCCACCCGAGCCCCTGGGCGCCCCCGCCGGAGCCGCAGCCCGAGCAGCCGAGGAAGCCACTCAGCACCGCCGCGAAGATCGGTATCAGAGTCGGCGCCGGTGCCGGTGTGCTCCTCCTGATCGGCATCGCCGCCGCCATCTCCGGCACCGTCGCCGGAAGTAAGGGCTACGACGAGGGTCACGCCGTCGCAGCCGCCAGCGCCAGCGCCAGCGCCAACCCGATCCCCACCGTCACCGTCACCAAGACCGCCACCGTCTACGTCACCACGACGCCCGTAGCCATCACCACGACGCCCTCCGACGCCACCATCCGCCTCCTCGCCGACGCCGTCGGAACCAAGGTGTGGGACGACATGCCCATAGCAGACCGGCAGAGCCTGTGCCTGGGCCGCGGGCTGTTCGGAGACCAGTTCATCCGCGACTCCGTCACCAAGGACCACGTCGAAACCCAGGGCATCACCAAGAAGATCCTCGGCGACACCATCCTCGGCGTCATGGACAAGCGCTGCACCAACTACTGAGGCTTGATGCGTGATGTCGCTGGGGCGACGCCTTGAACTGCGAAGAGGAGGGCCCGCCCCGCGGCATCATGCGAAGATCACCAGTAACACCCCGATGTCCCCAACCGTGACCAAGATCGCAAATCGCGGAAGAGCCCGTCATCCAGGGCCCCCTCCCGACCGCCCTGGTAGCGTGCGCCGGCATGTCATCGGAACTGGAACGCCCCCCGCTCCAAGCGGACGAACGCACCGCGCTCATCGGCTGGCTGGACCTGCAGCGGCAGATCCTGCGCTGGAAATGCAAAGGGCTGAGCGACGAGGACGCGCGCCGCCCGGTCATCCCGACCTCACCAGCCATGACGATGGCCGGTCTCATCTCCCACATGCGCTGGACCGAGCACATATGGCTGGAAGTGCTGTTCCTTGGCGGCGACAAGAAGCAGAACCCCGCATTCGACGAGTCAAGCAAGAACGCCGACTGGCACACCGACGGCCGCCCCCTCGCAGAGCTCCTCGCGGAGTACGAGGCCCAGTGCGCCCGCAGCAACGAGATCGTTGCCGCGGCCGACCTGGACGACGCCGGCCGCCACCCCGACTTCCGCGACGGCAGCGCCAACCTCCGCTGGATCCTGATCCACCTCGTCGAGGAGACGGGGCGACACGCGGGGCACGCGGACATCGTCCGGGAGCTACTCGACGGCACGAAGGGCTACTACTAGCGCAGCTCCGTGAAGCGGGCACTTCCCTCAGGAGCAAGGCCAACACGCCTCACGACCAATGCGGGAGAGCCCGTTACTGGTGATCTTCGCATGATGCCGCGCGGTGAACCCTCGTCTTCGCAGTTCAAGACGTCGACCCAGCGACATCACGCATCAAATCTCAGTAACCCACCCCTGCCAACCCGAGACAGGGCAGGCCATGCCCCCCGCGTCAGCCCCAGTGGCCGGCGCGGGGGCTTCGCTGTTTTCCGGGGCATTACCAACCCGGCACCTCAGCCGCATACGGTGAGAGCACAACTGAATGGCCCCCGGTCCAAGCGCTCTGGACCGAGGGCTTCTTCGTCTCCAGGCCCTCGCCCACCGTCGGCGGGGGCCTTCGTGTTTCTGGACGACCTCTTCCGGAGTGAACGGCGCCGTGGCATGGTGCAGCCGGCGCGATGTTGATCAAGGGGGTTGGGTTGGAAGTCCTGAACATGCTCTTGGAGTACGGGCTGCCTGCTTTGGCCGGCGGTGGGGCCGGGGCCGGCATCAGCGCGACCGGCGGTTGGTGGTTCTCGGAGCGCTGGCGCCGCAAGTACGAGGACAAGGTGCGCGAGACCGCATCCGAGGACAAAAGGCGCGAGGCCGAAGAACAGCGATGGGCGCGGGAACAACTCGCTCCGTACCGGGCGTGGCAGGCGGCGCTGGCAGCGCGGAACGCGTGGTGCCCTGAAGGGTTCTCGGAGTGGGCCGCGAGCGCGGAGGAGGCGGAGTCGGCGGGCAGGAAGGAATCCAAGTACTCCATGAAGCTGCGGGAGCTGGAGGAGGCGCTGGGGCGTCTTCCGCAGCGGTACCGGGTGGAGTGGAAGCCCGCGGACGGGCACTGGCCGACGAAGGAAGAGCTGGACGAGCTAATGACGATGCTGAGCGGGGTAATCCCGCCGGAGGAGTTGCTTGGATGACCAAAGCCCCCGCCCCCGGAAGCGTTCCGGCTTGAGTTCTAGTGGTCGTCGCAACACCCCAGCTCAGGGGATGCGATGGACTTCAAGATCCGGGAGAACCGGGGACCAGGGGGCGGCGGCCGTCTGACGCGTGAGCGGGAGGCATACTCCCGGCTCATGCAGCAGGGCTACAGCAACAGAGAAGCCTGCCGGATCGTCGGTATCAACCTGCGGACCGGCAAGAGATGGCGCAACGGTTGGCACTCGCCGCCATCTGGGAAGCCGAAGCCTCCGATCACCGTGGAGGCTTCGGCTTCTGGCGTATCCAGGTACCTCCGCGAAGAGGACCGCATCCACATAGCCGACCGGCTACGCGAGAAGGCGTCGATCCGCACCATCGCCGCCGAGCTGGGCCGCAGCCCCTCCACCGTCAGCAGGGAGATCCGCCGCAACGGGACTGCCCCACGCGGCGACTCGTCCTGCTGGGCCTACCGGCCCCACGCAGCCCACCGGCGCGCCGAGCAGCGGCGCCCCCGCCCCAAGCCCGGCAAGATCGGCCAGAGCGCCGAACTACGCCAGTTCATCCAGACCCACCTCACACTCCGCTGGAGTCCGGAACAGATCTGCCAGGCTCTGAGGGCACGGTTCCCCGCCCGGCCGGAGATGCACGTGGCCCACGAGACGATCTACCAGGCTCTCTACGTCCCAAGCCGCGGAGAACTCCGCCGCGAACTCACCCGCGCCCTGCGGACGGGCCGGTCCCGCCGCCGGCCACACCGCCAGTCCCACAAGCGCAAGCCGCGCGCCATCCCGAACATGGTGATGATCAGCGACCGGCCCGCCGAGGCCGCCGACAGAGCCGTCCCCGGCCACTGGGAAGGCGATCTCATCATCGGCAAGGACGGCAAGTCCGCGATCGGCACCCTCGTCGAACGCACCACCCGCTACGTGATGCTCGCCCACCTGCCCGTCGACCACACGGCAGCCAGCACCCGGGACGCGCTCGTGGAGAGGGTGAAGACCCTCCCGCCCCACCTGCGGCGATCCCTGACCTGGGACCAGGGCGTGGAAATGGCCGCCCACCAGGCATTCACCATCGCCACGAACATCCCGGTCTACTTCTGCAACCCCGCCAGCCCCTGGCAGCGCGGCACCAACGAGAACACGAACGGCCTGCTGCGGCAGTACTTCCCCAAGGGCACCGACCTGTCCCGGCACACGCCCCAGGACCTGGCCACCGTCGCCGCCGAACTCAACGGGCGCCCACGCAAAACGCTCGGCTGGGAAACCCCAGCCGAGCGCCTGTCTAAACTGCTCGCGGCCTGATCAACCGACCACGTGTTGCAACGACCCCTCGAATTCACCCGGACCCGGCGGGGGCTTCCTCGTTTCCAGGCCCGGCCTACTGCCCCAGGAAGGTCTTCCGCCACTCCAGCGGCGACATCGTCAGCGCGGCCTCGGCGAGGGCCTGCGCGGACGCCGTCTTGAGGCTGTTCAAGGAGGTGTCGATCCAGTCCTGTACAAGGCTGTAGCCCTGGGCGCGGTACTCCACCGCCTGCACCAGGCACTCCAGCTTGTCGGCGTCCTTCGCCACGATCGCCTCGGGGGTGTCACCGTTCTCGTACTCGCCCACCACCCGCTGAACCCCGGCCTTGACCGCCGGGTGCGCGGCAGAGACCTGGTCGGCGGTGACGGTCTCGTTCGAGGCCGCGTCAATGTACCGGCGGCCGATGTGCGGGATGTCGCCGATCCGCGTCTCCTGGGTGTCGTGGAACAGGCACATCAGCGCGACCTTCGCGGGGTCGACGCCCTCCATCATGGCCAGCACGGCGCCGACGATGCCGACGCGGAACGAGTGCTCCGCGATCGACTCGGGGTTGTTGTTCCCGGTGAACCACCACCCGGTCCGCTTGGCGTTCTTGAGTACGCCCATCTCGAAGAGGAACCCGGCCGTGCCCTGGGCGTTCGCCGTCTCGTCTGCCATGTGGTGACCTCCGGTCTGTCAGGTGCGATCACGTAAAACGTAGTTCACGGTGGAGAGTTCGCGGCGGGACCTTTCCGAGATACCGCCCCCGTCCAGCAGACGCTCGGTACGCTCCGCCAGGTCCCGCACCAGCAGTCCCGACGCCTGCGGCAGCCACGGGTGGGCCGTCAGCAGGGCCCACATGGTGTGCGCGTACAGGTCCACGTACCCCGGGGCGTGGTGGAGGCCGTACGTGAGCCCGCGCAGGAGCGTTACCGGGTCCCATCCGGTGAGCTGCCGGTCCCGCATGAACAGGTCGTCGGACTGCGGCAGCGTGGTCCCGCCCAACCAATACGCCCAGTAGTTCAAGTTCGCGGCTTCGCCCGCGTCGTCGTCCACCATCGCCCGCTCGATGAAGTCCAGCAGCGGCACCGGGTCACCGAGCCGTGCGAGGGCAGTGGCCGTCGAACGCGCCTCCGCCCACTGCGGAGTCCACCCTCGCCGCGCGAGCAGACCGCGCCGGGCATGGAGAGCCTGCGCTGTCCACGCCACCGCCTCCGGGCTCTTGTCGTACGAGGTCAGGTACAGGGCCTGGCGGTGCAGGAGGACTCCCTGCGGGTCGGTTTTGGGCGCCGCCTCTGCCGTTGTCCGTAACTGCTCGAAGAACGCGGCCCGGTCCGGAGCGGGAAGGAGCGGAGAGGCTGCTGCCGGCCCCCTGCGGCGCGGGGAGGGGATCCCGGCAAGGGACGGCGGCCGGATCCCCGTAAGGGCCCAGGCGAGCATGTGTGCGGTGTCCCTGGTGTGCACCCACTCGGCCAACGGGTGCGGCCCGTCTGTGCCGGTGAGGGTGGCGCTGATGATCCGATCGGCGTCCATCGCCGCGTCCAGCATCCCCACGACCGACGCGTCCGCACCGAGGCCGGCCAGCCGCCGCCGAAGCCCCAGCAGATCCACCGCCCTCATATTTGCAACCGGCCGCCGTCCCGACTCCCACCCCTGCACGGTGGCCAAGTCCACGCCCAGGGCCTCGGCCATCCCTGCCTGAGTGAGCGGGACCGATTCCCGCGCAGTGCGCAGCACAAAGCCCGCGATCGTGCCGGTCGTTGGTCTCGTGGCCATCGCGCGCTCCCCGGTGCGGCCCCTGCCGTAACACGTACCCGCAGTCAGTCCTACCGCACGCAGCGCGACCGTAGGTTCATCTCGCGGGAGCGACCAGGCCCTGTACCCGGGACCGAGGTTGACGCCGCACCCCCCGGCAGCCGGTCTCCCTGTGTGTTCCCCCTGGGAGATCGGCTGTCCTCCACTCGAAGGAGTTCCGGATGAGCACCAGCACGATGCCCACCCCCGCGCGGGTCGCCGACCGTGCGAAGGAGATCCTGGCCGCGATCGAGGCGGACGAGGAGTTCGGCGCGTTCGAGGCCGCGACGTTGGAGTACAGCTCCGACTGGCAGTGCTTCACGGGCTTCCCCGTCATCGACCGGTGGAACCTCGACTCCGACAAGGCCCCGCTGTTCGCCGAGGGACTGCGCGCACTCGCCATCAAGGCGGCCGTGTTCGACCTGACCGGCGACGAGCTGCTCGCGGAGATCCCGGTCGCTGTTCCGGTGGACGAGATGACACACGCGATGATCGCGCAGCCGCAGCTGTTCGCGCGGATCGCGGACCGTACGGGCTTCCACCTGATCCACCAGACCGACCAGGAGCACACCGACTACACCAGCGGCGACTTCACCCACCTCGCCTACCGGCTCGCGTGGGGCGAGCCCCCGGCCCGGTACTGGCTGGTGAAGGACGAGGTCGAGCGGCGGGTGAAGATCCTCACCGCCCGATACGCCAGCATCGGCATGGACCGCGCCGGCCGCGAACACGACATCGAGTTCACCGCCGCCTGAACCAGCGCCGCCTAGGTTCCGGCTCCGCCGCGAGCCGGGACTCCAAGGGCTCCGGCGGCGGGGCGATGTGCTCCGGGGTCAGACCGATCTTTCCCGGGTGGACACACACCGGAGTTCCGTCCGGCATGTACCGGTAGCCGTCAGCCCCGTTGAACGGCCAGCACCACGACGGCCGGTCGGCCACGACGAACCCTGCCCGAGGAAATCTCAGGGCCGGACAGACCGCGCACACCGGCCGCTCGTCGTCATCTTCCGTCGCATACGGGGCGCTCATGGCTCCGCACCCTACCCATCCCTCCGCCGACAGGAGCGTGCCATGACCCAGCCTCTCCCTCGCCGTTCGCCCGCCCGACAGATAGAGGGACATCCCGAGTACACCCCCTGGGGCGGTTCCTTCGAGGGCGAGGTCGAAGCCTCCCCCGACCCGTCCCCCGCGCTCCGGGAACGCGCCGAGTCCGGCCTGGAGAAGTTCTTCGCCAGCCTGGCCGGCGAACAGGATGGGACGCCGGGATGAGCGCGATGTGGATGCAGGTGCGGACCGTCGACCCGGACACCGGGGAGACGATCACCGAGACCGCGAAGGTGATCGTCAAGGTGGCACCCGGCACGGCCCTGGAGCCCGCGCCCCTGAAGCTCTCACCGTGCAAATGCCCCCGCTGCACGTAGCCCACAGCCCCCGGCCCCGCCGATCTCGCAGGCGTTGGCGTGGCCGGTGCACCACCGACATGCACCACTCGAACGATCGAGAGGAGCACCACCCATGACCATCACCACCGAGCGCGAGACCATCACCACCACCAGGTCCCGCGACCCGCGCGAACTGCTCAACGCGGTCGAGCCGCACATTCAGCACCTCACCATCAACATCCTGGACTCCGGGATGACGATCTGGGACCGCGAGGTCGCGCTGCTGCTGCGGGACGAGGTCGACACCCGCGAGACCGCGGAACGCATCCTCGGCAACGCCGTGATGTACATGATCGCCAGCATGGAACACCCCGACGTGCACATCGGCGTCGGCAAAATCGTCGACAAGGGTGTCCATCAGGTCATCCTCGACACCCCGGTCTTCTTCGCGTTCTGCGACCTCTACAACGGCGGCGTCTACAAGCACCACGCCCCGTTCATCACCCGCCGCGCCGACGGCACCGTCCTCGACACCGCCGCCTTCCTGGCCAGCATCGGCTTCGCCCCGGATGCCGAGCTGTGGGCCAAGGACGGGGCCACCTGCTCCCCGTGCGACAGCAAGGTCCCCGACTCCCACTGACGGCTGCACTGCGGCCGGAACCGGCCTCCTCCCTCACCGTCCAGCCCTAGTGTGTGGGGCCTCGCCAGAGCATCGGCGGGGCCCCACCCGCGTTCCCGAAGGACACCGCCATGGCTGCACCGCACAACTACGAGCACGAGACCGCCCTGTGGGACGCCTTCGCCGAGAGCGCCGGTAAGGACCCCTCCAACGGCGATCCGGTGTTCCGCTGGACCCAGTACAAGGACCACCCCGCCGACCCCGGCCCGGCCATCCTCGGTGCCCCGGAGACCGCGCTGGAGATCGGTTTCGGCACAGGCCGTGCAGCGGCCTACCTCGCCGAGCGGGGGGTGAAGGTGACCGGCGTCGACCTGTCCCCTGTCGCCGTGGCCAGCGCCAGCGGGCGGTACGGCCACCTCGGCATTGAGTTCGTGTCCGCGGAGATCCTCGCCCACCTCGCCGGAGGGGAACGCACCTTCGACGCGGTGTACTCGATCTTCGGCGCCGCCTGGTTCACCGACCCCGAAAAGTTGTTCCCGCTCGTGGCCGGCTCCCTCAACCCCGGCGGCACCTTCGTGTTCTCCCAGCCCCCCGCAATCCCGGGCGCCTACGGTCCCCAGGGCATGTACAAGGGCGGCTTCGCGGGCCCGGCGATGTTCACCTACCGCTACAGCTACACGCCCGAGACGTGGGAGCGCTTCCTCCGCGAAGCCGGTTTCAAGCAGGTCGAAGCCCGCGAACTCGACGCGCCGACACCGGGGCACATCGGCACCCTCATCGTGCAGGGCACCCGGCCATGACTTTCTGGCTCGGCTACTGGCACCGCGGCACCCTGCCGTCCCTCGTCTGATCCTGCGCACGAACGCCCCGTCCTCCCACTCGGCCGGAGGGCGGGGCGCAGTGCTGATTTCAGACCTTGCGCTCAGCCGGCGTCTTGTCGCCATTGGTCCTGATGCGCAGCAGGTCTCCGGCACACGCGCAAGGCATGCGCAGGTACTCCGTCCACGTGATCTCGTCGACTCGTTCCTCTATGGACTCGTACACGAACCGTCGACCTCGACACAGCGGGCAAACAGGCACCCCAGTGGCGTTGAGGTTCTCGTAGTCGTAGCCGTACCCGTCGAAGGGGTTGATCCAGTGTTCGCCGGAGTGGACGTTGTTGCTGCACCTGTTGTGATCCGCGCGGCCACACCCGCCGCAGTTGTCGCACGCCCAGCGAACGGACACCACGCGGCCAAGACTGCTGATGTTCACCCGCGTCCGGTTGTACGGCATATCGCCGCTGCCGTGGCACGTCCGGCACGGCTCTGCCCCGTCCAGTACGGGCGCGGGAAGAACAAACTCGTACACGTCGGATGCCTGCGCTGGGGTAGCTCCGGCCGCAACACCACGAACCGCGGCCTGGTGGCCCTGCCCCGTCTCTGCGCGGCGGGTCCGGGCAGCATTCTTCCGGGCGTGCCTCTTCACCATGACTGTTCCAGTTTCCGGCGCACCGGTCCCGTGCCCTGCGCGCCCGGGAAGGAACGCACGCTGGTGGATTTCATCGCCTTGTTGATGCGGTGCACCTTCGGGCCGTCATCGCCGTACGGTCACGGGCCGTTCGACTGAGCCGAGGCCGCCGCGACGGAGGCGGCCGAGGCTGACCACGATAGCGGATCGGTCGGTGCACTGGCGAGACGCTGCCAGCAGGTTGACGGTGTCCACGGCCGCCGTCAACGCAGCCGCGCAGCCCGAGCGAAGCAGCAGCCTGTTCAGCGCCGAGACCCCGACTCAGACGCGGGGCCCCGGGCTGTCTCCGCAGGGGCAGTGCTGCCCTCCAGGACACTGCTGGGGCTGCTCTCGCCCGCCGTCGACACCGCGCGGACGGTGAGCTTGTACGGGCTGCTGGGCTGGTAGCCGCCTACCGTCGCCGACGTCGCAGGGGCCTGCACCGCCATCTTGAACGTGCCCGACTCGTACAGCCGGAACTCCCGGACCGGCGGTGACACCGGGGAATCCATGTTCCAGGTGACGGGCACCGAGTTGGCCGTCACCGAGGAGGAGAGGCGAAGGCTGGTCGGCTGCGCGGGCGCCGACGTCCGCGGCAGCACGGTCATCAGCGAGGCGAACGCCGAGTAGGAGTTCCCGCCCAACTGCTCCGGCCGCACCGCCCGCACCTTCAGCTCGACACGGTCGCCCGCCGCGAACGGGTTGTCGAACGACACCCGGACCGGCGCCTGCGAATCCACGACCGTCGGTTGCGTCGCGGTGGCCAGCAGCTGGTCACCCTCCATGAGACCGATCGTGCTCGACATAGCCGGCCGAGGGTTGCTGTTGCCGACGACTTGATAAGAGGCGGCGCCCTGGATCGCGTTGAACTGGACGTGATACATCCCCGGGTTGCCCGACGCCGGGTCCGGGGTGGGGCGCCCCTGCTGGAACGACAGCCCCGGCGTCGACAGCGGTGCGAGCTGCCCGTACGCGGCCCGCGGCAACGCGCTCGGTGTCTGGATATTGAGCACCGCCGACTTGGAGCCAAGGGTCCCGTCCAGGCCGATCGCCTGGAGCTGAATCGTGTAGGCGGTCGATGGTGCGATGCGGGTCCAGGTCGGTTGAGCCTGCGGGGCCTGCGGAGCCGGCGGAGGAGCCGGGACGTAAAAGCCGTCCAGCACGGTGTTCTTGTCCGGCGTCGTCAGGGTCAGTGACGGGGTGGTCGGCACCGCGGGAACCGGTACCGGCTGACCCTCAGCAGGCATCGGCAACGAACCCACGAACACGTGGTACCCGCGGACCTGGACCACATCGACGCCCTTGGAGCCCGGGGAGGGCATGCTCCAGGACAGTTGGAACTCACGCTCGGCCGCGTACCCGCCGGGGATCGGATCGCCCTTGCGGACCTGGCGGTGCGGTGGGAATGCCGCGGCGCCGTCAGCGCTGGCGGTGTACCAGGTAGGCGTGGGGATCGGTACAGGCGTCTGCGCGGTCTCATCCTTGACAACGGGATCGCCCAGGGTTGCTCGAGCCATGATGGTGCTCCCTTTCGGTACGTAGGTAGTGGTCGGGTAGGTGGTGGCCTGGGACTGCGCAAACATGGCGGACCGGCTTGTTAACACGGTCGTACTGGTGGCCTGGAGTTACGGCGTCCTGGTGGCCTGGTGCGGCACGAGGCAGTAACTCCCTGGGTATCCAGGCCACCAGCTGGCACCACAGCCCGGAGGGTGACCCGGGACCGGGTAACTCCGTTTGCCCTGAGACGAATTGGAGCCCGTACAGGCCGGGCCGCACACCTCATACGGGGTAATCGCCCCAGCAACTCCGTCCAGGTGGCCCGCGCGTGGAAACAGGGTCATGTGAGCACTCAGTCCACGATCGCCCCCCGGAAGGGATTCCGGTTCGGGGGTGCCGGCTGGGTGTGCGGCCTGCGGGGGTACATCGCCGCGGACAGCTGATCGGCCAGGTGGCCGTCATGGCTGCGGTAGCCGGGATGGTCCGACGCCTCCACCTCGGGCAGGCTCTTGTCCCAGTACCCCGGCTGCCGGGTCCTCTCCACGGCCTTCCGCGCCGCCTGGGCGGCGTGCCGCTTGGCCCGCACCCGCTCCCGCCGCAGGGACCCCTCCGGGGCTTCCTCCAGATACTCCGGCATCCGGCCGCCCTCGATGGCCTGGGCGGCGGCCGAGGTCACCGCGGCCACGTACCCCTCGGTGCTGTCCTCGGCCAACGTGATCGTCATACTCGCGGGCCGCCGCTCGCCCAGACCGAACAGTTCCCGCAGCTTGCGCAGGACACCGCTGGACGGGGCCCGCCCGCCGGCCTCAAGACGAATTTCGTGGCGGCGTCCAACGCCGATCTTCGCGGCCATCTCGGAATGGCTCAGCCCCGCCTCCAGCCGGGCCTCGCGCAGCTGCTCGGCGAAACTCTCGGGCCCGACCTGATCCATGCTCACCGAGCCCCCAGGGGCTGGTACACGGCCTTGCCGTCCACTACGGGTTCGGGATGCATCCTGTCGCGGTCGGCCTCACGCTGCGGGGCCGCTGTCCGCTCCCACGGCCGCAGCGCGGTAGGTGCCAACGTCCGAACCCCGGTCACCCTGCCGTCGTCGGCGTACGAGATGACCGTGCCGTCGCTGACCACCAGGCCGTCATGCCCTCGCACGCGGTGCGCCGGCGCTGGCCGCGGGGTCTCGACCATCGTCGCCTCGACGGCCGTCGCCATCGCGCGCAGGAAGGGCGTGGTCCCCTGCACGACATCGCGCCACGTCGGCCGCCGCCCCGTCTGGCCTTGCAGCACACGCCACGCCGTAGGCGCCCGGCGGGGAGGAGTCGCCTCTACCGGCGGCTGCTCTTCCCGCTCAGACTCGGTACCGCGGGCCAGGATCGCGTCCCGTCGCAGCTGCGCCCCGGTCCGGTGGGGCGAGGTACCCCGGCCCATCACACGACATCTGAGAAGCGCGCGGTGACGTTGGGGGCGTGGCCGTACTGGAGATGCAGACGGTAGGCGTCGGCCGCGTCCGGGTCGGCGACGGCCTCGGCCATGCCGCCCTGAATCCGGCGAGAGGTGTTCTGGTGCTGCATCACTGCTCGCGTATGTGAGTCCTGCCGCATGGCCGCCACGTTTGCCGGACCGGCCACAGAGATATGGTCGGCGGGCTGGATGCGTACCCGGAATGTCATTTCCTGCTCCTGGTGTAGTAGGTGGTGAACTGGTCGTTGGGGCAATACTGCTACAGCGAATTCGCGGGCCAGTATTGGTACCAACGACTACACAAAGGAGGCCGCCATGAGATGGAGGCTCGACACGACCCGACTGGAACAGCAGAAGCAGACTCGCCACGTAGAGGCAGAGAAACACCGACACACGGTCAATCTGGAGTCCTTCAATACCGCGCCACTTCACGCCGTTCCAGGCCACCGGCCCGGCGTCGCGTTCTCGGATATGCAAGTCAACCCTGAATTGCAGAAGATCCACCGGGGGACGCTCTCCGAGTCACAGTTCGATGCTGGCCGTCTGACCGGCTATCGCCCGGTCGGATCGTTCTCTCCCTCCAGCTACCGCGGTGAGGACCGACTCCAGGACGGCCAGGAGATGCCCGCCGGCCGCGACGGCAGCGAGTACCGGTAGACCAGGCCCGGACATGGGCAGGGCCCCCGTGGCCGACGAACGGCGGGGGCCCTTCACGCGGCACAGGAACGGATCCGCGTGTGCTCTGGGGGTCAGACAGACATGGGGACGCGGGGTCCCATCTGCTGCCAGTTCTTCGGCCGCGCCGAAGCTGGCCGCTTGATGGTGGTCGATGACTCGCGCTCGTAGATCGAGCGGCCATAGGACATGTCGACGTTGGGGAAGTCGCGGTGCGCCGCGTTCAGTACGTCCGTGCTGCGGTGGGCGTCGAAGGTGGCGCAACCGGCCCGGTCGTCCCACGTGAAGAAGCCGGGTTCGAACTGCGACACGATCAGGTTTGGGTCGGAGTCGGCTGGCCAGTAAATCCGGGCCGGCACACCGTTCTGGTGGTTGTCGATGTGGATATGGGGCTGGGTGATGTTCTGCATGTTGGTCGCCATGTGCGGCATCCTCTAGCAGTGCATTTCCCAACGGGTAGTCAGGCACCCCAGGAAAGCGAGTACGGCCATTTTTGTGATCCAGAGCACAGTAGGCAACCCCTCCCCGCTTTGCCTCGTCTTTACCGCCGCTCCCCCCACCAAAGGAACACATCATCCGTAAAACCCTTGCGACCACCCTGGTCGCTGCGGTCGCGATTCTCGGGCTCACCGCGTGCGGCGAAGAGCCTGTGAAGGTGAGTGCGGCCAATCAGGCCCATTTCATATCGGCACTCCACGACCACACCGGCGAGCTCGGCAAATGGTCGCGCACACAGGGTGACTCGGAACTCATCTATTTGGGCGAGGTCGCCCGTGACGGCGTGAACCTTCGCGCCGACAGTCGTCAGCGCGATTACCTGCGCGCGGTGAAGCTCCTGAAGGAGAATGCCAAAAGCGCCAATGTCACCGTGCTGACGGACGACATGAACGCCCGCTACTTCATGACCATGGTCAGGAGCTTCCTTACTTCAGGGGCCCAGGGGGAGTCGAGAGGGTAACCGCCTTCAGGTCGGCCACGAACGCCCCGGATGCGCCCCCTCAGCAGTAGTTAGAGGCTGGCTCCATGGATCCCCGCATCGTCATTCACGAACCTGACGCCGACGGCGGCCGTCGCGTACACGTCGACTCCACCATCCTCGGCCTGGCGTACAGCGAGATGGACCTGCGGGAGTTCCTGCGCCGTGCCGGCCTGCCCGACTGGGACAGCATCGACATCACCGATACGGGGATGTTCCGTTGGGAAGGCGGAGGGCCGGAGACCTGGGACCACTAATTTCGGGGCTAAAAATTCGGGGTGAGACCCACTGCCCTCTAGAGAGAACATATAGGAGAGAGGTAACACCCCAGAGCTGTTGCGCGGGCCAGTAGGGTGAGTGCGCCTACGCCCCTCCCAGTCCGATCAAGCACGTTCACCCATTCGGTCGATCGCGATTCGCGATTCACCGACAGGAGCACCGAAACCCCCGCCCTGCCAACCCGGTACTGCTGCCCCGAAGTCGCCACCACGAATTTCGAAAAAAGGCGGGCTCGACGAGCCTTCCTCTAGAGGTGCTCAGCAGAGAAGAGTGACACAGAGATCGTGACCCCTGCGGGCCGGACGTCGTTGGCAGGCCATGAACAACATGAAGCGGGCGCTTACCGCCCTCGCCCTGGCTGCGGCCACACTGACCGTATCCACCCCCGCTCAGGCCGATGTCGTGGGAGACACCGTCACCCAAGTCGGATTCGTTGCGAAGCGCATTTTCGTTGGCAGCTCGTTGCTCACCAACCTGTTCGGTGTCGACGGGGCCTAAGGGCTGTCCCGCAATGACCGCTCATAGCTCTGGGAACGGCAGGGTGTCGTCCATCACCTGCAACAACTTCCGAGCAGGTGTCGCCTCCTCTGGCCGTACGGAGGAGGCGACACCTTCGATGACTGACCGGCCTGCGTGCACGGCTGTCCTTGCGGCTCCCTCCCAGCCGGTTTGCTGTCGGTAGCTCGCGTCGTGCTTGCGGTCCTGGGTCGCCGCAGCGGCGGAGTGCCACTGGTCGGTCTGGCAGATACTTCCCAGCAGGTCTAGCAACTCGGCCTTGCAGGCCACGTGCGGGGACCCGGCCAGTTCGAGAAGGAACGGGACCGTGGGAGCTGTCGCCTCGCCGACGACGAACCCCAGCGCGCAGATGGCATCGCCCAGGTCGTCGATGGCGAGGCGGGCCGTGGCTTCATCCCCATATGCGATCCGGGACAGCAGAGGGGGAATACCGCCAGCCGCAGTCCCTGTCGCATCGCGCAGTTCTCCCCAGCGGACCCCGGAGACGTTCCTCAACAGACTTCCCACGCCCTGCTCCTCATCAGATCCTCGTGCCGGCCCCGGCGGTGTCTTAAGCATGGTGCAGCTATGGGTGAGGCCCCGGCCAGGCGGCCTGTGACCGGGTGGTGCAACAAGGCCCCGGCTTGGCGCCATGATCTTGCTGTGACTGGAGTGATCACGGCGTCGGCCCCGTCCTGGATAGCCCCGTTCACTGGGCTGAGCCCTCGCTGCTTCGGCAAGCTGGTGACCTCCCTGCGCCGCGAGGGGGCCGATGAGGTGCGGCGGGGTCGGCCGTGGGGGCTGCCGCTGGAGGATCGGGTGCTGCTGGTCACGGCGTACTGGCGCACGAACTTGACGCTGCGCCAGCTTGCCCCGCTCTTCGGGGTATCGAAGTCCGCGGCCGACCGCGTCATTAGACACCTCGGCCCCCTGCTCGCGCTCCGGCCGCGCAAGCGGTTCCGCAAGGACACTGTGCTCATCGTGGACGGCACCCTGGTGCCCACCCGGGACCACACGGTGGCGGAGCAGTCCAAGAACTATCGGTACTCGACCAACCACCAGGTCGTGATCGACGCCGACACCTGCCTGGTGGTCGTGGTGGGCCGGCCGCTCGCTGGGAACCGCAACGACTGCAAGGCCTGGGAGGAATCCGGTGCCAAAGCCGCCGTCGGCAGGACCATGACGATCGCCGACGGCGGCTATCCCGGCACCGGGCTCGTCATGCCCCATCGCCGGCGCAAGGGCGAAGAGCTGCCCGACTGGAAACAGGAACACAACAAGTCCCACAAGCAGGTCCGTGCCCGCGTTGAGCACGTCTTCGCCCGGATGAAGACCTGGAAGATCCTCCGCGACTGCCGCCTCAAGGGCGACGGCGTTCACCACGCCATGCTCGGCATCGCCCGCCTGCACAACCTCACACTCGCCGGATAGACGAGCGGCGCACGACGGTCGGCCATGCCCGAGGCGACCCGGAGAGCATTTGCGGGACAGCCCTTAGCCGTTCTAGATCGGTTCTTGCCCCTTCGCGCCCTGGGCGC
The DNA here is from genome assembly GCF_057834385.1 of Streptomyces sp. GL_141. Classification (NCBI taxonomy): domain Bacteria; kingdom Bacillati; phylum Actinomycetota; class Actinomycetes; order Kitasatosporales; family Streptomycetaceae; genus Streptomyces; species Streptomyces sp. GL_141. Next base: position 7,302,623 of record NZ_CM174402.1, on the reverse strand, counting down.
AGTCTCCTCCGTGACCATGACCGGCCGAGGGTCGTTGGCTGAGCATGAACACCAAGCGCGTACTTGCTGCCGTCGCCCTCGCTGGGGCTGCCCTGGCCTTCGCTGGCACTGCTCACGCTGACGGCTTCCTGGGTCTCGGGGAGTCGGGCAGCACGAACACGGACTCATCCACGAATCAGAACCTGTTCACCAAGGGGGATTCGATTCTCAGCGGTGAGAGCAACAGCTTCGTGCCGAGCCTTGACGTTGGCGGCATCAGCGGTGTCGGCAGCTCTCACGTGAAGTAGCAACTGCCCCGGTCGTCAGGGATAGCTGAGGCCAGGGGAGCTAGCCGTCCGTATTTTGAACACAAAAAGGCAGTGCCCTCAAATCGGCCGCCGTCAAGCATTTCCCGATGTGGCGTAATTCCTTTTTTGAAAGCGCAGCAGCATCCGCGCCCGGCCGGCTCCGCTGCCTTCGCGGGGCAGCGGCGGCGACCAAAAGGGTGCCTCCCAGCCCTCAACGGTGAGCGGGACCCTTACGGAGGGCAGATCTGGAGTGGTTCGCGTCACCAGGCGTGAGCCTCACCCAGCCGAAAGAAATTCAGGATGCGAAAGAACCTCACCGTCCGCCATGCCCTGATCGCCGCGCTCATCCTCTCCGGTTCCGCCCTGACCGTCCCCGCGGCCTACGCCACCCCCGCCGTCAGCGTGGCCGTCGCCTCCCAGCGGGCCGACGCCGACCAACTCGCCCTTCTCAAGAGGAGCGTGTCGGAGTGGAATCAGTGGCGTACGGACAACCCCGGCGTCAAGCCCGATCTGACTTCGGCCGACCTCGCCGGGGTGAACCTCCTGGGGGCCAACCTCTCCAGCGCTGACCTCACCGACGCCACCCTGACGGACACGAACCTCACTGAGGTGAACCTCACCGACGCCAAGCTCAGAGGCGTGAAGGCGACGGGCGCCCTCCTCTTCAGCGCCATCCTCGACAACGCCGACGCCAACGGCGCCAACTTTGAGGGCTCCAACCTCTCCAGCATCAAGGGCCGGCACACTATCTTCGCCAGCGCCGATCTCAGGCGCGCGAACCTCTCCGAGGCCGACCTTGCCGAGGCCGACCTCACCGGCGCGAACCTCGAAGGCGCCAACATGAGCTGCATCAACCACCCTCAGTGCGCCGCGGGGTGACGACTGCTGCATCCACGTAGCCACGGACGCCGGAAGAGCCCGCGCCCATCGCCGACAGGTGCGGGCTCTTCGCCTTGCTGGTGGTGCTAGTCGCCCTCGGGGATGACGCCGCGGCCACCCTTCACAGGTAGGAGGGGTGGCCGCTCAGGCTTCTGGGGCTATTCGGCCGGCGGTGCGGCCTTGGCGTAGGCGGTGGCGACGCCGTACACGGGGGAGCGGTTGAGGCGCTGCCCCTTACGGTCATACCGCTTCGTGGTGCGGGAGTTGGAGTGTCCGACCATTTCTTGCACGTCACCGATGTCGGCCCCGGTGTCGAGTGCCACGGTGATGGCGGTGTGCCGGCAGCTGTGTGGAGAAATCTGATCGAAGGCGGTGACGCCCGCTTTTTCGGCGATCCGCTGGACCAGTTCCCAGACCGAACCCTGGGTCATGGGCTGCCCGGTGCTGGTGGCGAACAGGATTCCGTCGAGGTCCGCGACGGTGCAGTCCGCGCGCTCGGCCCGCCATTCCAGGTACACGTCCAGGTCGTGCGCGACCTCGGGGGCGACCGGGATGGAGCGGTGTTTGCGGCCCTTGCCGAACACCCGGATGCGGCGGTGGCCCTGGTCGGTTCCGTACGCGGTGACGGGCGCCAGGGTGGCCTCGGAGACGCGGGGGCCGCCGGTCAGCAGGAAGCCGATCAGGGCCGCGGTACGGAGTCGTTGGCCTCCCCGGTCGTTGCGGGCCGCGTGCATCATGGCTGCGGCCTCGGAGGCGGTGAGGCCGACGGTCGGGGATTCGTCCTGGTCGACCTTGGGCCGCTTCAGCGCCCGGGGGTCGAACGGGTTGTTCTCCATCAGGTCCAGCGTCATCAGGTAGCCGGACCACGAGGACAGCGCGCCCAACCGGGCCTTGCGGGTCGAGTCGGCCATGGGCCGCAGCTCGCCGGTCTTGCGCACGAGCACGGTGGGGGCGTCGCGCATGTAGACGTTGTACGCGGATGCGTCGGCGAAGATCGCGCGGGTGGAGTCGATGCCGCGCACCATCTGGCACCAGGCCAGCCACTGCCGGACGGCTTCGCGGTAGGCGCGGCCGGTCTGCTTGGACTCCAGCGTTTCCACCCAGCGCTGCGCCAGCTCCCAGAGCTCTTCGAACCCGAGCCGGCCGGACTCCCGAAGTTCCTGGAGCGTCTCCAGGGCGTGCGTGGTCGTCGTGCCGGTGTCGTGCCCGGCCTGGGCCGCATCACCCGCTTCACGGGGCTGGATCACCGTTCCGCTCAGTACGACCGCCCCCTGTGCCTCTGTCATCAAATTCACCTCCATATCTGATTTTTGAGTGGCCTCAGATTTTTAGAGTGATAACGGCGATTATCACTGTGTTTCTGTTGAGCCGTCAAGATTGCCCATCGGACCGGCCATTACGCCATGTCTGATCCTTGAATGATCTGAACATCCGTTTCGCACCTCGACCCGGAGTCAGTTGAGCAGCGAGTACTTCAGCCGCGAGAACTTCAGTCTCGAATCCTTGGCTCGACGCCGGCCAGCCTCTGCTCACCGTCGGGGCCACCCCGCTCCGACCGCAGCCGGCCAACCCCGATTCGGGTCCCGGATCCCGAACCTGATTTCGCGTCCGCGAGGCAGTGCGGTTGCCACAGCGTCCTCGCTCCCGCGGCCGGCCCGCCCTCCCGGAAAGACTTCTCCCGCTGCGCGCCCTGCCTCCCCCGCGTGCTCATCCTCCCCTCGAAGGCTGCTCCCTCGGGGTGTCCCCCGCGTCCGGTCCGCTCCCCCGGGGGCCGGGCGACCGGCCGGAGCGGTGGTGCACTCACTGCCCCGGCCTGCTCCCCCGCGCTAGCCGCTGATCCCCCGCGTCCAGCCCTCCGCCCAGCCAGCCCCTGCCGTCGCTACCACCGACGCGGCCAGCCCCCAAACCGCCTTCCCGGGCCTCGCCCTGGTTGTCATCGGCGCGTGCGCCAGCAGCTCCAGCTCCTCCCGCACGGATGCTGCCTGCCGCCGCATCACGGCCAGTTCCGCCGTCCTCATCTCCATCAGCTCCCGCTCTGCCCGGCGCACCACCTCTTCGGCCGCCGCGACGACCAACGCGTCCACGTACGAGACCACGTCGTCCAGCTCCTCCGACCAGCGCTCGAAGTCCGCCCGCTCCGCCGCCAGCTCGGCGCGCAGTTCGGCGAGGACGTCCGGCTGCTCCTGGTGCTCCTCGACGGCCGGGCGCTCGTACTGCGCCCACTCCAAGCGTGGGTCCACGGGTGCGGGCCGCTTGTAGTCCATCCACTTCAGGCGCGGGTCAACGGCTACCGGCTCCGGCTTCTCCGGCATGGTCGGCATCATCACGCCGCCGCACACCACGTATGCCTCAGCGACCAAGTCACGCGGCTCGCACTTCTCCACCTGCCACTCCTCGGCGCCGTCCAGCACCACCCGCGTGACTCCGATACCGGCGCCCACGACACGACCCGCGCGGCCCTGGTGGATGACGCGATCTCCGGTGTTCCAGAAGCCCCGTCCTGTGGACGGCAGCACCACCGGCTCCGGCGCGGGCATCAGCGCCAGGCGGACGGGTGCGGCCTCAAGACCCAGCTGTCGGGGCGCCTCCGCCACGGCAGCCGCGGGTTGCACCCACGCCAGCGCGAGCGGTTCGGCGCCCTGGAGGACGACCCTGCGCACCATGCGGGTACCCGCGTCCTGCACCGCCCGCCGCTCTCCTACCGCGCGGCAGAGGTTCAGCAGCTCTTCGGCGGTGTCGCAGCCGCCCTTGGTGAGGGAGACGAGCTTCCCGGGGATGGACACGCCCGCGTCGCTCTGCCACTCGTCAAGGCGCGCCATCCCGTACCAGCGCCCGCCCCGGTGGGAAACCTCGAAGCCGTAGCCCCACTTGTCGGCGAAGAGCCACCACTCTTGCGCCCAGCCGGGATTCATCGGCTGCACGCTCTCGCCCTCCAGGACCGCCGGGGGCGTCGGCTCCTGCTTGCCGTGCAGGGTCTTGCCGTAGCCGGTGAGGTCGGTCCGCTCGCCGCCGTACTCCTTGGCGAGCATGGCGTGAGCGGCGCGGCGCTCCTGGCGGTTCAGGCGGGAGCGGTAGGCGTCCTCGTGGGCCCGGTAGGCCATCTCCGTCCGAACCTGCTTCTCAATCGCGGCCAGTGTGCGCGGCACCTTCGGCATGAACAGCCCTCCGCAGATGACCGGCGCCAGCTCGCCGGCCGGACCCTGACCCTGAATTTTTTCGCCGTCGGCGGGAGACTTTCCTGTCGATTCCTCGCCGTATACCTCGGGATACTGCTCGCGCAGGAACCTCTCCAGGTGCGGCAGCCACTCGATACCGAGCGCCATCGCGAGCAGCGCCGCGGCGACGACCGGCGCCACGACATCCCCCACTTGCTGGCAGACGCTCGTCCTACTGCCCACGACGGGCCACGACTCCGGCACCGTGATGAGCCGCATGATCTGAGCGAGGGTGAACCGCCCGCCCTTCTCCCCCACGTCCACGCTGCGGATCCGGGACGTGAAGGCCGTGTACGGGCGCTCGTCGCTGATGGTGGCGATGTTCCCGCCGCCGGACCGCTTGCCCACTCCCCGGGTGTAGACCGGCGTCCCCTCTGGCAGGCCGGTAGCCGTCGCGGCGCCCGTCCGCAGCCCCGGCGCCTCCATGGTCACCCCGGTCACGCTGTCCCGCCGCGCCACCATGAGCGCCCGCACCCGCTGGGTCGGCGAGCCGAAGTCGGCCGCGTCCCGCACCATCCACTCAGCCGTAGCCCAGCCCATGAGCTGGAAGTCCGCGGCAGCCTCTCCCCTGATCTGCTCCGGCAGTTTGCTGCTCTGCTCGACGGCCACCCACTCCAGCGGCGCCCCCGCGGCCTGCAACCCGAGACCCCATATCGCGAGTTCGAGCATGAGGTGGCCCGTGCTGCCGGTGTAGTCGTCCATGTCTGCGCGGACGTCGCCCCATGACATGCCGTTGGGCAGCTTCATCTCCAGCTCACGGCCGAACTCCGGGCACAGCCCCATGTCACCCATGGGGATCGCCCCGGCGGCCCGGCGGGCGGAGTCCCACGCCTCCGACAGGATGTCCACGTTCTCCGGCAGCCTGCCCAGCCGCTTGCCCGAGTCGGTGTAGTCCGTGCACGGCGGGGTCACGATCAGCCCGCGCACCTGCCTGAACACCGGGTCGGACGGGTCCAGCGTGGTCACGTCTGCCTGTATCGCGAAGAACCCGGCCGCCCGCAGCGTCTTCACACAGTCGGGGTCGTTGTCGATGTTGATGACCTCGACGTCACGGCCCAACTTCTGCCGCAGCACCTCACACAGCCCCATGACCATGCCGCCCGGACCCGAGAACAGGTTCAACACGAGCAGCGGCGCACCATCGGGGCGCGGCTCCATGAACTGGGCCAGCTCGGGGAACCGCTTCACGGCATCGCTCTCGACCGCCCGCAGCGGCGACGCCCCCGGCTCGGCGAAGGGGTCGTAGGCGTCCTCCTCGCACTCCCCCGCCTGCTCCTCGGCAGCCTCACGCTCCAGGGCCAGCCGCAGCGGACGGGGCAGGCTCGACGGCGCGGCGTCCACCGGCTCCGGCTCCTCCTGGCGCTCCTCGACGGCCTCGCCGCGGGACACAGCGTCGGCCAGGATGGCGCGCTTGACCGCGGGCAGGTTAGGGAAGGCGTCCCCGCCGGTCCGGCAGCGGTTCTTCGGGTCCTCGTCCTCGAAGACCAGTCGGGCCCCGTCCGAGTGCTCGTGCTGCGCCGAGAACGTCCTCGCCAACTTCCGCAGCACGTAGGAGTGCCCCATGATCTTGGCGATGCACGGGAACGTGTTCTTGGAGCTGAACACGATGTCGCCGACCTTGACCGCCGCCGCCTTGCGCGGCGCCTTGGACCCCCTGCCCATCGTGATCTCCCCGCCCGTGCCGGTGCTCTTCTTCGCGCTCTTCGTCTCCGTCGGCTGCGGTCCGGCCGCGATGTAGGCGCGCTCCGCCTCGGTGAGCGGCAGTAGTTCGGTGATGCGCCGCCCTTCCCCGATGGAGACGTAACCGGCCTCGTGGCTCTCCAGCGTCGCCGGGTGCGCGGCGGCCCAGTAGATCGACTCGTCGTCGGCCCCGTTGAAGGTGCGGCCCACCAGGGCGCCGGACGCATTCAGGGTGACCCCGGTCAGGTTGGTCCACTTCCCGCGACCGTTGGTGATGCTGTCCGGCATCCGCACGGATTCGTACGTCTCCCCCAGGACCGTGCACCGCTGCCAGCCCTTGCCCAGCTCCTCCGTGACGACCTCCGGCATGTCCTCGGCCGGGGTCAGGTCGGACACGCGCACGCGCCTGCCGCCGTACGTGACGACGTGGAAGGGGTCCGGCATGTGGTCGACGCCAACCCATGCCGCACCCAGGTAAGGGCGGTCGCCGGACAGGTAGAGGTGCGGGACCTCGACGGGGGTCAGGTTCGCCACGGCCACCCTGCGCCCGCCGTTGTACGCGCTGGTGACGACAACCGCCGTCGCCCCGTGCAGCTCCATGACGCGCGCGTACCGGGACATGACTCCCGGGATGCCCTCGGGCAGCAGCACCACGGACGCGTTGGGGTTCGACTCCCCCATGTCCAAGTACGGGTTGTCGCGGTGGCTTGCCGCCCGCCCGCGCGCCCAGCTCTCTTCCTGCATGGGCTTGGCATCCTGCACCCACCCGCAGGCACACGCGGGCACGTAACCGCCCTCGACGGCCCGGACGTCCGTCACGTGCTCCGGGGAGCCGTACGCGGGCACCAGGGCCAGCGGCGCGGCCTGCTCCACCGCCACTAGGCCCGCGCGCCCCACCGAAACCGGCACCGAATTCGGGGAAAGGGGGGCGTCCTCGAATGCCCACGCGGCCCAGTCCTTGCCGTCCCACTCCCGCTCGACCAGCCACCGCCGGTAGCTCACCAGGAAGTCATCCCCCTGGTGGTGCTTCTCGGCCCACTCCTCCCAGCCGCGCCCCTGCGGCACGTACCGGCCCGCTTCGTCCTGCTCCTCCGCCCACTTCTCAGCACCACGGAACGCGATCAGCTGCGCCGCGTCCGCCTTAAGGTCGGCCGCGTACACCTGCTCCTCCTCGTCGAACTCCAGCACCCGCAGGGACTCGACCGAGCACCCGTAATCGGCCGCAGCGTGCGCCGCGCACACCGCCCTCCCGCCGTCGGAGTACAGCCGCACGCCGTACTCCTCGCACTGGTCCTCGAACGCGCCCTCTACCCGGACGCTGCAATTTCCGACCTCGACCGGCTGCGGCAATTCCGTATTCTGAAGGTGGCGCCGGAAAATCTTGCGCGGGATGACGTAATCCAGCCGCGCATCTCCCTTGTAGGTGTCCCGGTAGATCAGCCCATCGGACTGCCATTCGGCCAGTTCGTAGTTTCGGGTCATCTCCACACCCCAACCGGCGTGGCCCGGGTGGAAGAGATCACCGGACCGGGTCTCGGACGGGCCAGACGCGTGCTCCAGGCAAACGCGCTGGAACAGTCCCCCGAATTCCTCCGGGTCCTCACAGCCGCACTCGTCGTAGTCGTCCTCGGGCTCTACAGCCACGAGACGCTCGATTTCCTCCGTCACCGCTTTCAGCGTCGGCTCACCCGGAGATTCCTTGGCGCTGTAGCGACCGGCCACCCACACCAGGATGTGATGCGCAGACCCCTCCAGGGTCTCGGCGGAGAGATCCAGGGTGAACGTGTCGCCGGTCCACTCCTGCTCTACGTCCCATCCCTGCCTCTCGGCAAGCGTGATCAGCCTTGTGGCAGACGTCGGCGCCGCCTGATTTTGGGTAGAGCTCTCCCCTTGAGCGTGAGCCATTTTCTTGAAACCCCCATCGCGATTCGGCGTGTCCGGTCGGCCCGGTCCTACGCGGGCATGACTCCATTATCGCAATTCCGGGGGACCAATTCCAGGGCGAGGGGCACCCTTAAGCCGATTTTTTCGGGATTTCTCTACCTGGAGCCTCGAATAGAAATTCAGAATTCAATTCAAGGCCGTGGCCTCAAAGCAGTGACAATTCCGCAGGCAGTATCAGCGGGGGTAGTGACACCGCCGCGGCGGTGCTGGTAGCGTCGGACCGATCGCGAGATTGTGTCCGGGATCACCAAGAGCGCCGGGTCCTACCCCCTCCTTCGGGAGGAGGCCGGCGCTCTTTCTCATGCCCGCGGCGACCAGTAGCAGCCAGTGCCAGAATCGCCCCATGCGAATCACGAAGATCAGCGAGGGCGCGGCATCCGGCTTCCCCCGGGCAGCGTTCGACCGCGCCTATCTGGCGGCCACCGAGGCCCCTCCCGCAGACCCAGCAGGAGAAGTCGCCCGCAGGCAGCTCATAGAGGCGTCGTACGCCGTCGTGTACCGCCACCGGCAGGCGCATGAGGCCGCGGACAGCCTCCAGGAGCTCCTGGAGCAGAGTGGCGACCGACTGGGCCGGGAGTGGCACTACGCGGCCCAGCAGCGGCTGTTCAGCTTCTTCGTGTCGCTGCACTCCTCACTGGAGAGCACCTTCTACTGGCTGTACTTCGCCGGCGGCCAGCTTAAGCCCGACATCTTCAAGCACGCCGCATCGGGCAACTGGCAGAAGATCAAGCCGGACGCGACCGTCGCCGCTTTCGAGGCCGCGTGGGACAAAGCTCGGCTGACCGGCGCACTGGTCGAGGTGAAGGCTTCGACCACGTACAAGGATTTCGGGGAGGCCAGGAACATCCTCGCGCACCGGATCGCCCCGAGTTTCGAGCACCTGGTGACGTTGCAGGGCGAGCACGTCGCCAACGCCGGGGAGATCGACTACGTCCTCCGCTGGCGGGGAGAACCCGTCACCGAAGCAGTGCCGCAGGTGCTCACCAACGGCGAGGCCGCCCTCACCTCGGTCTGGGAGACAGCTGCGGTGTTCTTCGAGGCACCCCCCGCTTGACGGCTCACCGCGGCATAACTTCCGCACCTCCCGGACCGAGCGAACCCTGCCCTCCGTGTTCGGAGGGCAGGGCAGTGGGGCGTGACAAGGTCAGCGCAGCCGCCTTTTTTGGTGCCGACCTTCTGGGGCGTCGATCTGGTGCTCCTCAAGGTGTGCCTCTGCCAACATTGTGCAGGCCGCCCACTCGTCCTCGCCGGTCTCCTTGAGCCAAGCCTGAAGCTTGAGGTTGGCCATCGAATCAGCAGGGTGCCGCCTCTTCCGCGGCTCACCCTTCGAGTTGGGCTTACTCATCACCTCCTCGGTGATCCGGGCGTGGATCTCTGCCGGAACGAGCTCGGGGTGCTCGACTAGGAAGGCCCAGGAGTAGCGGTACGGGTACCTCCACTCCTCGTAGGTCTTGTGGCGCGGAGTCCAGTCGGCGAAAGCATCAGTAACTGTCTTCATGGCCGTCAGCCTTGCAGTCGGCCCAACCACAGTCCCGCCTCCTCGTCCGTTCGAGTGCAGTCCGCCCATAGCCCCTTGACACCTACACGTCGGCTGCCCGTCACTGCGCCCACCCTCGTACGGCGTGCCGCCGTGCGCACTCCGTGCGCTCCCTGCCGCGCCGGGGCTTGTTAGGCCATCCTGGTGACATGGCGACGCTCCCGAAGGCCCCGTGCCCGTCTTGCAGCGTTCCGCACGCCCTGCTGGCCACCAAACGAATCGGCTATGGCTCGGTCGCGGACCACAAGGTCGAGCCCCGGGCGCTGGTGCTGTGTCCTGGCAGCATGGTGCACGTCGCCTACGCGGAAGCGCGTGCCTGGCAGCTGGAGTTCGAGCGGGCCAAGGAGGAGTCAGTGGCGCCGGCCGCGGTAGAGGAGAAGTTGTTCTGACGCCAACGACGTCGGCGCGGTCGTGGCGCTGGGGCTGTTCTAGGCGGCGGCTGGCAGCGGTGAGGTGACTGCTACTCACCCCATCGGCCCCGCGCGATTCCGGAGACGTTCGCGGTGCCGGTGCGGGTGGGTCAGGCGCTCTGCTTGAGGACGTTGCGGACCGTGTCGCGGTGGACACCGACCTTGGCCGCGATCTCGTTCAGCACTGCGGTCACGCCAGGGCTGCCATTGATCCTGAGGTTGGCGCCGTACTGCTCCATGGCGGCGGTGTGGAGCTTGCGGATCTTCTCGTCGCGTTCGAGGTTGCGTGGGCGACCGGCCTTCCCCTTGGAGGCGGTAGTCACCGGCGTAGGAGTTGAAGAGTCTTCGGGAGCGGGGGCGGCAGTGGCCGGAGGCATGCGGCGGGCCCAGGACCGCTTGGGCTCCTCCACGTCCTCCACCACCGCGGACTCCACTACCGGCTCAGGGGGCGGTGGCAGCGCGGCGGCCGGCACCACCTCGGGAGGTTCTACGGGCGCCTCGGGCGCGGTTCCGGCAGCGATGTACTCGCGCAGGCACTGCGGGCACAGCGGGGCGGGGAGGAGGCTGCTGTTGCACATCAGCGCCTCGTCCGGATGGCGGCGGCAGGGATGCTTGGCGGGGGACCAGCAGTGCTCGGGGAAGCCCTCACCTGTGTAGGGCATGGGCAGGTGGAGGAGTTCAGCGAGTCCGGAAATTTCGATCTCCGGAAGCGTGTCCGTGTCCGGCTCCTTAGGGGTCTGGACACGGACACGGTCTAGAGCCGAGTTCTTGTTGACCTCTTCCCCGCTGGTTGTGGACGCGTGTCCGGACACAGCAGACACGCTTTGGACACGGTCCGGACTGTCGTCAGGAACTCCGCCAAGAACCTCATTCTTGACCGTGTCCGTGTCTGAACCCCTAAGGCCCTGGACACGGACACGGCCAGAAGGAGGGGTTCCTGGCCCTGTGGCCGGGGCGATGTCGCACATCTCCTCGGCCGCTGCGCTGAATGGCCTCACCAGCGTGTGCATTTTCGCGTTGCTGACCTTGTCGGTGACGATGTTGTTGCGGATGATGAGCCACTCCACGGCCTCGTCTACCTTGCTGGAGTTACCCCCGACGAGAGCGCGCAAGCGGCGTGTGTTCAACGGTTCCTTGGCTTCCAGCATCACCTCGGAGACGCGCTCCATCAGGGCGAGCGGCATGCGCTCTTCGTGGCGGTCCGGGTCGCCGTTCGAGGGAGCGGCGTCGATACTCAGGAACACCTCGCCGTCGGCCGTCGCGTCCACGATGAGCTGACCGAGGCGGTACTTGTTTCCGACCATCTCGGCGTACCGCTCGATTTCCCCCTCACGGTCCTTGGAGACGTACAGCTCGGATACGCCCCGGTTGCCCTTGCCCATAGGCGCCACCTTCTGGAGTTGGAAGGAGGCGCCGGTGATACCGCCGGACTTGTAGAACGAGCCGTTCGAAAACTCGCTCGCGGTGACGCCCTGCCGGTTGGGGTGGTCCGCCACGGCTACCGCCGGCCCGAGCGAGGCGAACTGGTCCATGAAGCCGGTGAACCATGACGCGTCGACCGCAACGTTCGGGTCTTTGCCGTGGATGCGGAAGAAGGGGGTGACGCCGTCGATGACCACGAGCTGGGCGTCACGGGCGTGGCCGATCAGGTACGTCTTGTCGGCGTCCGTCAGCCGGTCGTGCATGCGAACGTAATGGAACTGCTCCAGACCCGTCTCCTCGGCCACCCCGCAGGACCGGAGCCGGGCGACGATAGACCGCGGGTTGTTCTCTAGGTCGATGTAGACGACGTGGCCGCCGCGCTTCATCACGGCGATGGAGTGGCCAAGCATGAACCAGGTCTTGCCGCCTGCCGGTGCGGAGATCACCTCGTGGGTGCATCCCGGGTAGAGGAAGGCGTGATCGTGGAAGGCCATGCCGATGGTGGGGATGACCGGTTCCACCTCGCCGCGGAAGTACGCGGCGAGGTCCGGGATGTCGAGTCCGGACCTCGCCGGGGTGCCGGTGGTCGGTGTGGGCTTCTTCTGCTCCCGCCGCTTACGCCGCGCCTCTTCGTACTCGGGGTCGTCCTCCGGATCGGGCACGACATGGAGGCCGGGCGCATCGGGTGCGTCATCGCGAGGGGGTACGCCGTGGCGGGTGGCGATCTCGCGAGCCTGTTCGTCGGTTTCCGGGTCGACGTCGTGTTCTTCGGGGAGGGTCCACTCCGTGGTCATGCCGCCACCCCCTGCGAGGCGCGGCCGTGGCGGAGCGCGCGGACGATGAACGCGGATACTTCCCGCTCCTCCAGCCCGACCGTCACCGCGGCTTCCAAGAGTGCTCCGTGAGCCTGTACGACGTCGTAGTGTCCGGCCGTGATGTCCTCGGCTGCGCGGCAGGCGGACCACAGGACTCGTGCATGGCGGGCTTCATCCGGAGGGACCGAGAGGATATTCCGGATCAGGCGGTGGAGATCGCCTCCGTAGCGGCGTTGGGCCAGGTGCTGGCGGGCGTCGAGCGCACTGGAGATGCCTGTGGAGAGAGGCCCCGCTGGGAACGCCGGCGCACGCAGCGCGTTCTCCAGCTCGGCGGGGATGGGCGCGATGGGGGCGCTCCAGTCAGCCACGCTGTAGATGGCGCCGCTGTAGTGGCGGGACCCGGGACCTACGAGATAGCCGCCGTCCCCCTTGACCCCGCGCACGTCGATTCCCTTCGGCATCGAGCCGGTGCCGTTGCCGACGTCAGCGGCCGGGCGCTCGAAGTACAGATGTGCGCGCCACGGTTCCTCAGGGCGGGAGTGGACGGTGAGGGTGGGGGTCCAGATGCCGGGGAACCGTTCCTCTGCGGCCTCGGCGGCGCCAGCCCGGTCGATGTCGACGCCGAGGACGCCGGACGCCTTCATGGCCACGCCGATGTTGTGCGTCGAGCGGAGAAACCAGCGTTCCAGATGATGCTCGTTGCGGGTAGCGGCCGTCGGCCAGTGGGAGACGGCTGGGCGCTTGCCGCGGTTGGAGTCGCCGGACGTACCAGGGTGATCGACGGGAAAGACGGCCAAGTCCAGCTCACGCACCAGGCGCAGGGCCGAAGCATGGATGCGCTCGCGCTCGGCGGACTCGCCCAGGCGGGCGGATTCTGCACTGAGCGCTTGCTTGGAATTGGACATTTTGGGGTAATATGTCATAGATGATTACGCTCCTGACAGATTGTGATCATTGCGGGTCCGTGGTTGGTGCCGCGTGGATGTTCTTGGTTGGACTGGTCGGGCCCTGGAGATGACCTCCGGGGCCTCAGTCATGTCCGGGGGCACACACGGGCCGGGACCCGGTGCGGCAGGGCCTGCCACTGGGCTCCATGCCGCGTCATCCGCTCAAAGCGCCCCACCGTCCACTCGCCGCGGCGCAGCCCGCCGAGCTGGCGCAGCAGGTGGACGTGGTGGACCCGGCGCAGGCCGTCCTCGACGACGCGCCCGTCCTCGTCCAGATGACGGGCGCGAAGGTCCAAGCGCGGGCGGCGCTCGCTCGGGGCGAAGCCAACGATCTGCAAGGCCGCCACGGGCCCCACGAAGGCCGCGGGGAGCATGAGCGGCACGCCGGGACCGCCGGGCGCCGGGATGGTTCCAGGGCGGCGAGTGAGGGTGGCTACGGCCTGAGCGGGGGTCATGTCCGCGGGCAGCCCGTAGGGGTTCACCGGCGGCGCGGGTACCGCGTCGGCATCAGCCGGGACAGTGTCAGTCGACACGGATAACTCCATCTCTGCCCCCGGTCCCGCTGCTGCCGGCCAGGGGCGGTGTCGTTTCTTGGGGTAGGTCAGACCGCGATGGGCGCGGCCGCGGGCCGACGGCTCCAATGCCGCTGCCGGGGCGTCGCGGGGTCGTTGTGACCGCACTCGCGCCGCGCCCCGCTCACGTTGAGTTCGGCAAGCGCGCGGAGGACCGGGTCCGTCGGGTCGGGCTCATAGAGGTCGACGGCACTGATACCGAGGCCCTGGGCGATGAGTCCGATCACGTAGTCGGGCGGGACCGCCCTACTGTGCTCGTAGGTCCACACCGCGCTGGTTGTCCGGTCGATGAGCGCGGCGAGTTGCGGCTGGCTCAGTCCCGCAGCAATACGTACGGCGCGCAGGCGGGGCGGCGAGAAGGTGGGCATGGCAGGGCTCCCGGTTCGATCGAGTGGGTCTAACCGGGACCAATCAACCACTAGTCATTTTTGGGTTGTTAATACCTGTTGGCGGGTTAAGTCGAATGGCGCAGTCCGCGCGCAACACCCGCGGCCGCAGGAGGTCATACAGGCGGCGCCTGGCCGCGCTCTGACAAGTCCGCGAAAAGGCCCGGCGTGTCCTCAAGCATCCCGGTCGACGCGAGTGGTTGCATTGCCCTCGCATCAGGCCAACCGGCATCAATCTCGAAGGACTCCACTCCGCGTTCAAGAAGCAAGTCCCAGGGCATCTCCATGCCCTTCACTGCTCCTTGCTACGACGGAGTATTTTTATGTGCCCACGCGCCGGCGGCGCGTCCAGCCGTGCAACTGACCGGCTGTGGACGACCGCGGAGGCCGCCGACTATCTCGGCTTGGCCGCCAAGACGTTGCGCAACAAGAGGTCGGCGGGACAGGGTCCGGCGTACGTAATGCTCCCCGGACATCGCTGGGCCTACTACCTGCCCTCCGACGTCAAGGCGTGGCAGAAGAAGAACACCCGGGTGATCAACCCGGAGGCTACGACCAACACGAGGAGGCGCGCGCGCTAATGGCGACGTATGACGACCGGTGGCACAAGAACCGGCCGAAGCCGGAAGACAAGCCGTGCGGGTGCGGAACGGCGAGGACGCCGAAGTACCCGACCGCGGAGCACGGGCTGGCGATCAAGCGTCACCGCGTCCGCTACCGAGACCCCGATGGCCGCCAATGTGCGCCGTGCTTCAAGACCAAGTCGCAGGCGCTGGCGCACAAGACCGACGTGGAGAACAGGCTGCGATCGGGAACGTACTTGGTGCCGGAGTCGAAGGAGGTGACGGTGGAGACGTACGGGGCGCGCTGGCTGGACAGGAAGGGCGACGTCGGCACCCTGGCTCAGTACGGGCGCCACCTGCGGCTGCACGTGAACCCGATCCTCGGGGACCGGGTGGTGGCGAGGCTGAATGCGAAGGACATCCGGGATTTCGTGAAGTGCCTCGACGCCGGCTCGACCTACGGGGAGTCGATCTTCACGACGCTGGCGACGATGCTGACCGCGGCGGTGGATGACGGCCTGCTGGGCGCGAATCCGTGCTGGGCGGAGTCGGTGCAGCCGGTCAAGCCGCGCGCCAGGAGGGGCTCTCCCGTCTCCCGCCGCGTGCACGTGTGGGCGGACGAGAAGACGTCGGCCGTGATCCGAGCCCTCCCGAAGCGGTACCGGGCGAAGGGCGCGGTGGGCATAGGTTCCGGCCTGCGCCCCGCGGAACTGATCGGCCTCTCCCCCGACGATCTCGACCCGGAGGGCGGCTGGGTCAACGTGGTCCGCCAGGTGCAGTGGGTGCCGGGGCACGGGTGGTGCTTCAAGCTGCCGAAGGGCGGCAAGGTGCGCCGCTCGCCCCTGTCTGACGGGCTGGTCGACGTGCTCGCCCTGCACGCGGAGGAGTTCCCGGCGGTGGAGGTGGTACTGCCCTGGTACGACCCCGACGCGCGGCCGGACCGGCAGTTCCGCAAGCGGTCGGTGCGGCTGATGTTCACCACGCCGCAGATGCGGGTGGTCAGCTCGAAGGTCTTCAACGCCGACGTCTGGAAGCCCGCCCTGGTCCAGGCGGGAGTGATGCCGGACACCCCGGGCCCCGGCGCCACGAAGTACGCCGCGTCGCCGGAGAACGGGGTGCGGATGCTGCGGCACATCTTCGCGACACGCCAGATCGAGGCGGGCGAATCCCCGGTCGATGTGGCTGACTGGTTGGGACACGAAGACCCGCAGATCACCTTCGAGCGCTACGTGCACGGCCGGAAGGATGCGGGTGATCGCGGGGCCCGTGCCGTGGACGCCTTCCTCAGCGCTACGCTACGTTTGGCAACACAGAGTTAGAGAAATGGAAGTGGCCACGGTGTGCTCAGTTACTGGGCTTCGGGTCATTTCCCCAGGTCAGTGGGCCTCAAGGTCCACACCACGGTCATCTCGCCCGTCACGGCCTCGTCCTCGCGCTGGATGGCGATGGTGACGGGGAACTCCGGGCGGCCGCCCGCATGGAGTTCGGCGACGACCTCGGCGGCCGGGCGGCCGAGGGTGGCGGTGGCCGTGACGACGCCCTTGGCGAGCTTCTTGTAGCCGATCTCCGCGCTCACCGCGAGGGGCACGGCGCGCGAGAGCTGGTCGCCGAAGGCGGCCAGGACGATCGCGCCGCTCGCGGACTCGGCGAGGGTGAACATGGCGCCGGCGTGCGGGCCGCCGAGGTGGTTGTGGAAGTCCGGCTGGTCCGGGAGCCGGACGACGGCACGCTCGGGGGTGGTCTCCAGGAACTGGAGGTTCAGGGTCTTGGCCATCGGCACGGTCGCGGCGAGCAGTTCGCCCACGTTCATCTGTTCAGCGCTCATGGGACGCGATGTTACCCGCGAGTAGTAGGCCTTGGCCATACCCGTCCGGGGGCGGCCGTGGATCCCGGCGCGCACTCCCACTATCGTTACCGGCCATGTGGCCAGGACAGCAGCAGCCGCCCGGGGGAGAACCCAACCCCCAGGACGCGCATCAGAACCCGTACCAGCAGCAGCCGGGAACGCCGAACCCGTATCAGCAGCAGCCGCCGACCGCGGCGTACGGGGAGCAGCAGCAGCCCGGCTACGGGTACCCGCAGCAGCCCCCCGCTCCCCAGGGGTGGGGCCAGCAGCCCCCGACCGTTCCCGTACCCCAGTGGGGCGGCACGCCGCCGCCCCCGCCCCCGCGCGGCGGGAGCCCGTTCTCGACCAGGACCGTGGCCATCGTGGCGGCCTCGGCCGTCGTCGTGGCGGCCGCCGCCACCGGGGCGTTCGTCCTGACCCGGGACGACGACACCACCAACCAGGCGGACGGCAAGCCGAGCACCTCCTCCTCCGCCCCGGCCTCCCCGTCCGCGTCCGCCCCGGCGAGCCCGGGCGCCAACCCGCGCGGCGGCGCCGAGGCCAAGCCGGTGATCCCCGGCTGGAAGGTCGTCCTCAACCCGAAGTACGGCACCGCCTTCGACGTCCCGCCGGACTGGGACGTCAAGACTTCGAGTCTGTCCGTCGGCTTCGGCGACGAGTCCAAGAAGGACGGCTCGGCCCTGGTCATGATGGGGGCGCCCGCCTTCCTCAAGGAGGACTGGTGCAAGGTCGACGCCGACAAGGACGGCAAGGAGGAGTCGACCGGGCTGGCGGCCACCGGGACCAAGGGCGGCATGGGCGCGAAGGGCACCGCCGAGGCCGCGTACAACGAGGCCGGCAACTGGGCCTTCGCCGCGTGGGCGCAGAAGGCGCCGAAGGGCACCACCAAGGTGACCGAGGCGAAGGAGTACACGACCACCTCCGGGCTCAAGGGCCACATGGCGACCGCGACCGTCAGCGGCCTGCCCAAGGAGAACAAGTGCTCCACCGACGGCAAGTCCGTCGCCTTCAGCTTCCTGACCACCAACGGTGACCTCTCCACCTGGGTCCTCTACGGCGCCGCCGGCGTCCCGGGCGAAGTGAGCAAGGAGACCTACGAGAAGATCCTGAGCAGCGTCCGCCTCAACGCGGGCTGATCTTCCCCGCGCTCCCCGTCCCGGGCCGGAAATCCGTTTGGATTCCCGGCCCGGGACGGGGATAGTCCGGAGGTGAGCTCTCCCGACGCCTCCTCCCCCGGTCCCGCCCGCCCTTCCGCCGTGCGCCGCAGGCCCGAGTGGGCCGGCCGCAACTACACCCTGCTGACGGGTGCCGCGGTCATCACGAACCTCGGGAGCCACGGAGCGCTCATCGCGACCACCTGGGCGGTCGTCCAGGCGGGCGGCTCCGCCGGCGACGTCGGCCTGGTGGCCGCCGCCCGTACGCTGCCGCTCGTCCTCTTCCTGCTCATCGGCGGAGCGGTCGCCGACCGGATCCCCCGCCACCACGTCATGGTCGCGGCCAACGCCCTCAACTGCCTCTCGCAGGCCGTCTTCGCCTTCCTCGTCCTGACCGGCGATCCGAAGCTGTGGCAGATGATGCTGCTCACGGCGCTGTGCGGCACCGGTACGGCCTTCTTCAACCCGGCCGCCGAGGGCATGCTCATGGCCACCGTCTCGGGCGCGCAGGCCAACCGCGCCTTCGCCCTCTTCCGGATGGCGATGAACGGCGCCGGCGTCGGCGGCGCGGCCCTCGGCGGGGCCATGGTCGCCCTGCTGGGCCCCGGCTGGGTGCTCGCCGTGGACGCGGCCGCCTTCGCCGTCGCCGGAGCCCTGCGGGCCTTCCTCGACGTCGGCCACGTCGCCGAACGCGCTCCCGGCGGCGGCCTGCTGTCCGATCTGCGCGAGGGCTGGGTGGAGTTCAGGAGCCGCCCCTGGCTGTGGAGCATCGTGCTCCAGTTCTCCGTCGTCATGGCCGTCGTCGGCGCCGCCGAAGCGGTCTACGGGCCCCTGGTCGCGCTGGAGCGCCTGGGCGGGGCGGCTCCGTGGGGCGTGGCCCTGGCCTTCTTCGGACTCGGCACCATCGGCGGGGCCGTCCTGATGATGGTCTGGAAGCCTCGCCGCCTGCTCCTGGCCGGCACCCTGTGCGTGTTCCCGCTGGCGCTCCCCGCCGCGGGGCTGGCGGTGCCGCTGCCGGTGTGGGGGCTGTGCGTGGCGATGTTCGTGAGCGGCGTGGCCATCGAGGCGTTCGCCGTGAGCTGGATGACGACGATGCACCAGGAGATCCCGGAGGAGATGTTCTCCCGGGTCTCCGCCTACGACTGGTTCGGCTCGCTCTCCATGCTCCCGCTGGCCATGGCGCTGGCCGGCCCGGTCGAATCCGCGGTCGGCCGCACCTCGGCCCTCTGGGGCTGCGCGGCCCTGGTGATCCTGGTGACGGCAGCCGTCCTCCTGGTCCCGGACGTCCGCCACATGACCCGCAAACCGTCCGACGCCCTCACCAAGTCGAGCCCCGCCGACTCCGACACCTCCGACTCCGGCCCCTCCGGCTCCGGCACCGCCGACTCCGGCACCGCCGACTCCGGCACCGCCGGACCGGGCCCGGCCCGGCCCAGCTCCGCCGAATCCCGCCCCGCTGGCGTGTGAGGCGCGGGGTCCGGGGCGGAGCATCGGGGCAGGTCCGGGCAGAGCCCGGGGAACGGGCGAAGGGCGGGTAGGGGACTTCGCACCGCGCAGCGGGACGTCCCTCAGCCGAGGCTGAACGCCCCCTCCGGCGGCTCGGGCGAAGCCACCGCATCGGCGTCGGACACCGGCAGAGCCCCCCGCATCAGCCGCGCGAGGCCCGCCCCCGTCTCCACCCGCGCGGGAAACACGTCGCCCGCGCACACCCGCGAGAGCTCCGCCACCGGCAGCTCACGCGCCGAAGCCAGCAGCACGGCGTTCCCGAACCGCCGCCCCCTCAGCACCCCCGGCTCCGCGATCAGCGCCAACTCCCCGAAGACCACGGCGAAGTTCGCGAGCTGCCCGCGCAGGAAGCCGAACGGCGCCCCGTCCGCGAGGTTGGCCACGTACACCCCGCCGGGCCGCAGCACCCGCGCCACCTCCCGGGCGTACTCCGCCGAGGCCAGCGAAGCGGGCACCCGGGATCCGCCGAAGACGTCCCCCACCACCACGTCCGCGCTCGCGTCCGGCGCCGCGGCCAGCCAGGCCCGCGCGTCGGCGACGTGCACCGTGATCCCGCTCCCGGCCGCCACCGGCAGGAACTCCCCGACCAGCGCGACGAGCCCGGCGTCGAACTCGACCACGTCCTGCCGCGACCCCGGCCGGCTAGCCGCCGCGTACCGCGGCAGGGTCAGCGCGCCGCCGCCCAGGTGCAGCAGGTCCAGCGCGGCCCCCGGCTCGCCCACGCAGTCCAGGACGTGCGCGAGGCGGCGTACGTACTCGAACTCCAGGTGCTTCGGGTCGTCGAGGTCCACGTACGACTGCGGCGCCCCGTCCACGGTGAGCAGCCAGGCCCGCTCCCGGTCGATGTCCGGCATCAGTTTGGCGGTGCCCTGGGCCACGTCCCGGATCACCGGGATCTGTTCGTCACTCACCGCACCATTGTCAGGCCCCCGGAGCCGCCCACACCTCGCGCGCCTGCTCCACGTGGACCGCGGCCTGCTCCAGCCCCGCCCGCGCGGCGGGATCGCGGCGCGCGGGGTCCAGTACGTTGCGTCCGAAGACCTTGCGGGCCTGCGACGACGGGGTGATCAGCAGCACCTTCGCCCCGGCCTCCCGCAGGCGCGCGGCCTGCGACGCGGGCGAGGGGATCAGTCCGGCGCCCGTGGCCATCGGCGCGAGGATGACCACGCGCCCGTAGCCGGAGGCGAGGTCGGCGTTGGTCGCGGAGCGGATCCCGCCGTCGACGAACCGCCGCCCCGCGACCGTCACGGGCGGCCACACCCCGGGTACGGCGCAGCTCGCCGAGACGGCATCGACCAGCCCGGCCTCGCTCCCGCGCTCGAAGGCGGCGAGTTCGCCGGTCAGCGCGTCCACCGCGGCGACGACGAGGCGCCGCTCGGGCCAGTCGTGCGACACCAGCCGGGCTTCCAGCACCTTGCGGCGCACGCCCTCCGGCTCCGTGTCGGCGGCGAGGGCGAAGGCGCCGATCCGGCGCCGGTAGGACTTCGCGTCGCGGGAGCGCACCATCGCGACGGCGTACCGCCCGATCAGGGAGGCTCCCAGCTTCGCGGGGAGCTCCCCGCCGGGGTCGCCGAGCTGGCGCTCGTACAGCTCCTGCGGGGTGAGCAGTCCGGAGGTGAGCTGCGCGCCGACGACCGAACCGGCCGAGGTCCCGACGACGAGGTCGGCGCCGGTCAGGTCGACGCCCGCGCGGGCGAGCCCGTAGAGCATCCCGGCCTCCCAGCCGACGCCGGTCAGCCCGCCGCCGCCGAGCACCAGAGCCGTGCCCTTGTCTTCCCCGCCGCCGCTGCCTTCGCCGCTGCCGCCGCTCATGCTGTCGTCGTCCACGAACCGCTCCCTCCCCGCATGCCTGTGGTGACGGCAGTCTGGCGCAAGCCGACCACCGCCACCACAGCGGGTACCGCCCGGCCGCTGCCGGCCCGCTAGCGGACCTCGGTCACCGTCCCGGCCCCGACGGTGCGCCCGCCCTCGCGGATCGCGAAGCCGAGCCCGCTCTCCAGCGGGACGTCCCGCCCGAGCTCCACGGTCATGGTGACCGTGTCGCCCGGCCTGGCCGGGCCCGCCTCGCCCAGGTCCACGTTCCCCACCACGTCGGCGGTGCGGATGTAGAACTGGGGCCGGTAGCCGGTCGCCACCGGCGTGGTGCGGCCGCCCTCGCGGCCGGACAGCAGGTACACCCGCGCCGTGAAGCGGCGCCGCGGTACGACGCTGCCGGGCGCGGCCACCACGTCCCCGCGGCGCACCGCGTCGCGGGGCACCCCGCGCAGCAGCAGCGCGACGTTGTCCCCGGCCTCGGCGGACTCCATCGGCTTCCCGAAGGTCTCCAGTCCGGTGACCACGGACTCCACGGCCGCGCCCTCGCTCCCGCCGCCGAGCAGGGCCACGCGGTCGCCCATGGCCACGGTGCCCCGCTCGACGGCGCCGGTGACGACGGTGCCGCGACCGGTGATGGTGAGGACGTTCTCCACCGGCATCAGGAACGGCGCGTCGGTGTACCGCACGGGCATGGGCACGTACGTGTCCACGGCGTCGAGCAGGGCCTCGATCGACGAGGTCCACTGCGGGTCGCCGTCCAGCGCCCCGAGCCCGGAGACCCGTACGACGGGCGCTCCGTCCCCGCCGTAGCCGTGCGCGGTGAGCAGCTCGCGGACCTCCAGCTCGACCAGGTCGGTGAGCTCGGGGTCCCCGGCGTCGGCCTTGTTCAGCGCGACGACGATGTGGTCCACGCCCACCTGCCGGGCGAGCAGGACGTGCTCGGCGGTCTGCGGCATGACCCCGTCGAGGGCGGAGACGACGAGGATCGCCCCGTCGAGCTGGGCCGCGCCGGTGACCATGTTCTTGATGTAGTCGGCGTGGCCCGGCATGTCCACGTGGGCGTAGTGCCGGGTGTCGGTCTCGTACTCGACGTGCGTGAGGTTGATGGTGATGCCGCGCCGGGCCTCCTCGGGAGCCCGGTCGATCCGGTCGAACGGCACGAAGGAGGCGCCGCCGCGCTCGGCGAGGACCTTGGTGATGGCGGCGGTCAGCGTCGTCTTGCCGTGGTCGACGTGACCCATGGTGCCGATGTTGAGGTGCGGCTTGGTGCGCACGAAGGCCGTCTTGGCCATGATGTCTTCCCGTGTGATTCCGAAGCTGAAACTCGAATGACGGGACCCCCCGAGCGAACCGACCCTCCCCCTGTGGGGTCCGCCGGACGATCCGGGAAGGGTCAGCTTCGTGCGCCGCCGAATGCGGTTGCGCCTGCGGCGAGCTGTGCGGGGACGGCAGCCTTCGGCGCGTCCGCGACTGCGGACGGCGCTGCGGGGAAGGCGTGCCTGGACATGCGGTCGATCCTGCCGGAGCGGGCGCGGCCAGGCCAATGGATTTCGCGCCGCCCGGCTTACGCCCCGCCGGTGTTCTTCAGTGCCTCGCGCACCGAGAGCGGGGACAGGGACGGGCGCTCGGCGGTGACGAAGGCGCGTACGGCGGCGGGGTCCGTCTTGGCGTACTCGCGCAGGCACCAGCCGATGGCCTTGCGGACGAAGAAGTCGGGGTGGCCGCTCTGGCGGCGGCAGTACGCGAAGAGCCGGTCGGTGTCGGTCGCGGCCTTGTACCGGAGCTGGTGGAGCAGGGCGGTGCGGGCCACCCACAGGTCCTCGTCCCCGATCCACTCGTCCATGACGGCGGCGAGCGCCGGGTCGGCCGCCACGAGCGGCCCGACCGTGTGCGCGGCGAGCAGGTCGACGGTGTCCCACCAGGGGTCGGTCACGATCAGGTGCCGGACCACGGGCAGGAAGCCGGAGGAGCAGCGGGAGACGTGCCGGCGCAGGTAGTCGACGGCGAAGTAGCGGTACTCACGCTCCGGAAGCTCCCAGCAGCGCAGCGCGAGGGCCGCGCAGTCCGTTTCGGACGGTTTCGGGGTGTCCTTGGTCACGGCCCGGGACAGCTCGCGGCGCTGCGGGGTGGGGATGCCGAGGAAGGGCGAGACGTCCTTCATGTACGCGGCCATGGGCGCGGCCCGCCCCGCGTCGGCCGCGGCGCCGTAGGACTCCGTGAGCCGAGCCACCAGCAGCTCTGCCAGGTCGCTGTGCGCGGCCCGCGGCGGCCGCCGGTCGTTCGACTGCATGAGGCCCAGATTACGGCGCTCCGACAGGGGGGTCGGCTAGTCTCCCGGAATGTCCCTCCTCCTCGCGCCGTGGACGCGGCTCTCGCTGCTCGTCGTGCTGCTCCTCGCGGCCGGCGTCTGCGTCGTGCTGTTCGAGCCCCAGCGCCTGCTCTCGGAGGGCTGGCCGCCGGGGCTCCCGGTGGGCACCGCCGTCCTGCTCTTCGCCGCGGCGTACGGGGTGTGCACGGCCGCCCTGGTGCCGCGCCCGCTGCTGAACCTGGCCTCGGGAGCCCTCTTCGGCTCCCAGTTCGGCCTGGTCGCGGCGGTCGGCGGCTCGGTCATCGGGGCGGGGATCTCCTTCGGTCTCGGCCGGATGATGGGGCGCGACGCCCTGCGTCCGCTGATCCGCGGCCGTTGGCTGCAGGCGGCCGACGACCAGCTGGCCCGGCACGGCTTCCGCTCGATGCTCGCGGTCCGGATCTTCCCCGGACTGCCCTTCGCCGTGGCCAACTACGCCGCCGCGCTGTCCCGCTGCGGCTGGCTCCCCTTCCTCCTGGCCACCGCGATCGGCGTGGTCCCGAACACCGCCGCGTACGTGATCGCGGGGGCCAGCGCCTCCTCTCCGACCTCCCCCGCGTTCCTCGCTTCGTTCGGCTTCATCGCCCTCTCCGCGGTGGGGGCGGCGGTCGTCGCCTGGCGCAAGCGGCACCGGCTGGCGCCCGTACGGAGGCCCGAGCGTCCGGTGCCGGTACGTGAACTGACGGCCGTACACCCCCCTGTGGTCACGGCGGCACCGCACGGGCCCTAGCATCGGACCCGAACTGCCCGACGATCACAAGGACGAGCGCACCCCGACATGAACTGGATCGAATCCCTCATCCTCGGTCTCGTCCAAGGACTTACGGAATTCCTCCCGATCTCCTCCAGCGCCCATCTGCGGCTGACCGCGGCGTTCGCCGGCTGGCACGATCCGGGAGCGGCCTTCACCGCCATCACGCAGATCGGCACCGAAGCCGCCGTACTGATCTACTTCCGCAAGGACATCGCGAAGATCATCTCCACTTGGTTCCGCTCGCTGTACACGAAGGCGCTGCGCTCCGAGCAGGAAGCCAAGATGGGCTGGCTGGTGATCGTCGGCTCGATCCCGATCGGTGTCCTCGGCCTCGCCTTCAAGGACCAGATCGAGGGCCCGTTCCGCGATCTGCGGCTGATCGCCACCACCCTCATCGTGATGGGCCTCGTGCTCGGCTTCGCCGACCGGCTGGCGGCGCGCGACGAGGAGGGCGGTCGGCACCGCGTCGTCCGCGAGCGCAAGACCCTGAAGGAACTGGGCGTCAAGGACGGCCTCATCTTCGGTCTCTGCCAGGCGATGGCCCTGATCCCGGGTGTGTCCCGGTCGGGTGCGACGCTCTCCGGCGGCCTGCTGCTGGGCTTCACCCGCGAGGCGGCGGCCCGTTACTCCTTCCTCCTCGCGATCCCGGCCGTGCTGGCCTCGGGCCTGTTCGAGATCAAGGACGTGATGGAGAACCCGGGCCACATCGAATGGCCTCAGACGATCTTCGCCACGGTCATCGCCTTCCTCGTCGGCTACGCGGTCATCGCCTGGTTCATGAAGTTCATCTCCAGCAAGAGCTTCATGCCCTTCGTGATCTACCGGGTGCTGCTCGGCATCCTGCTGTTCGTGCTGATCGGCATGGGTGTGCTCAGCCCCCACGCGGGCGAGTCGGCCGGCTAGTACGGGGCTCACTCACCGCTTCGCGTGAATCGGAGGCCGCCCGGGAACGTTCCCGGGCGGCCTCCGCGTCGTTGTGGAGGGAGAGACCTGAAGACGAACAGCAGGGGGTGTCCCATGGGTCGAGTGGTGTTGGAGCGGTTTCCGGCCGGAAGTCCGAGGGGGAGCTGGCCGGCCGAGGAGTACGCGGCGCAGCGGATGCGCGAGGGCGTGCCCGCGGAGGTGGTCATGGATCTGGCGAGCGACGCCTACCTCGTGGTGGTCCGTCCCCGGGAGGCGCGTTCAGGTCACTGATCCGGTGCCGGGGCATCCGGGCCGCGCACACCCCTTGGCCTTCGCGGCCCGCGCCCCCACACTGACCCGATGACGCAGCGTGTGGACCTTGCGGGCGTGATGGACCGACTGGCGATCGACGAGCTGGTCACGGGGTACGCCATCGCCGTGGACGACGGGGACTGGGACGCGTACCGCGCCCTGTTCGCCCCGGGCGGGCGGGCCGACTACACCTCGGCCGGCGGGATCGAGGGCCCGGCCGGGGAGGTCGCGGACTGGCTCGCGGAGACGATGAAGCTGTTCCCGGTGCGCCAGCACCTGATCGTGAACCGGCTGATCCGGATCGCGGACCTGGGCGGCTCCCCCGGTGACACGGCGGAGGTCCGGGCCGACTTCCTCAATCCCATGCGGCTCGCCGGTGAGGAGCCCGACGACGGCGGGCCCCCCGTGACCGCGCCCAACTTCGTCGCGGCGGGCCGCTACACCTTCGCCGTCGCCCGTACCGCCCGGTCCGGCTGGCGGCTCTCGCGGGTCACCGTCCACGAGAAGTGGCGGCACATGTCGTTCTGATGGATGGACGAGAAGGGCTGTTCCACACTGGAAGCGGAGGCCCTACGCAATGCTGATGGTCTCGGCGGTCTCGAAGCGGGTCCCGTGGTGGCGTGCGCCGGCGGCGGTCACGGCGGGAGCGCTGCCCTGCCTCGCCTTCCCCGCCCCGGCGCTGTGGTGGTTCGCCTACGTCGCCCTCGTGCCCTGGATCCTGCTGCTGAGGTCGGCCCCCACCGGCCGGCGCGCGGCCCTGGAGGGCTGGCTCGGCGGCGCCGGCTTCGTCTTCGCCGTCCACCACTGGCTGCTGCCCAGCCTGCACGTGTTCCTCTTCGCCGTGGCGGCGCTCGTGGGCCTGCTCTGGATTCCCTGGGCGCTGCTGGTGCGGGAGCTGCTCGGCGGGGCCCCGGGGCCGGGGCGGGCGGCGGCCGCGCTGGTCCTCGTACCGGCGGGCTGGCTGCTGTCGGAGCTGGCCCGGTCCTGGCAGGGGCTGGGCGGGCCGTGGGGGCTGCTCGGTGCCAGTCAGTGGCAGGTGGCGCCCGCGCTGCGGCTGGCTTCGGTGGGCGGGGTCTGGCTGGTCGGGCTGCTGGTCGTGGCGGTGAACTGTGCGCTGGCGCTGCTGATCACGGCGCCGGGGGCGCGGATGCCGGCGCTGGCCGGGGTGACGGGCTGCGCGGTGCTGACGGGGGTGGTGTGGCTGTGGGCGCCCCGCCCGGAGCCGGCGGGCGCACTGCGCGTGGCCCTCGTACAGCCGGGCCTGCTCCCGGACTCCCCGGACAGCGCGGAGCGGCGGTTCGCCGTCGGGGAGCGACTGACCGGGACCCTGGCCGGGCTCCGCCCGGACCTCGTGGTGTGGGGGGAGAGCAGTGTCGGCGAGGACCTGGGGGCCCGCCCGGACCTGGCCCGGCGGCTCGCCGACCTGTCGGCGCGGGTGGGGGCTCCGCTGCTGGTCAACGTGGACGCGCGGGCCGCCGACCGGCCGGGGATCCGCAAATCGGCGGTGCTCGTCGGTCCCGGGGGCCCGACCGGTGACCAGTACGACAAGATGCGCCTGGTGCCGTTCGGCGAGTACGTACCGGCCCGCGCGCTGCTGGGCTGGGCCACCTCGGTGGGCAAGGCCGCGGAGGAGAACCGCGTCCCGGGCAGTGCTCCGGTCCTGATGAACCTGCCCGGCCGGGCGGACGTCCGCCTCGGCCCGCTGGTCTGCTTCGAGTCGGCGTTCCCGGACATGAGCCGCCACCTCGCCCGCGAGGGCGCCGCCCTGCTGGTCGACCAGTCGGCCACGTCCACCTTCCAGGGCAGCTGGGCACCGGCGCAGCACGCCTCGCTGTCCGCGCTGCGCGCCGCCGAGACCGGCCGTCCCATGGTCCACGCCACCCTCACGGGCATCAGCGAGGTGCGCGGCCCGTCCGGCGAGCGGATCGGGCCGGCGCTGTCCACCTCGGCGAGCACGGCGCGGGTGTACGAGGTCCCGCTGGCGCGGGGCACGACCCTGTACGTCCGTTTCGGGGACTGGCCGGTCGGCGCCGCGCTCGCCGCTCTGGCCGTCTACTGCGCGGCTGCCGGCGCCCGCTCCGTGCGGCTCGGGAAACCCGCCGGGGCGTCCCTCGGGACCCCGCGGACGCCGCCCGGGTAGCCTCCCGGATTCCGCCCGCTCAGGACGCCTGGTCCAGAGCCGAGCGCACGACCCGCTCGCACAGTTCGTGGGTCAGCAGCGCGTCGCGCGCGCTGAGGGTCGTGCCCGCGGCGACGGCCTCCAGGAAGGAGTCGACGACCTGCTCGATGCCGCGCTGGCGGGCCACCGACACCCAGTCCCCGCGCCGCCGGACGGTGGGCTGGCCCTTGTGGTCGATGACCTCCGCGAGGTTGACGACCTGCCGCTTGGTGTCCTGTCCGGAGACCTCCAGCACCTCCTCCGTGGAACCGGAGAGCCGGTTCATGATGCCGAGCGCGGTGAAGCCCGTACCCGACAGCTGAAGCACCACCTGGCTCATCAGGCCGTCCCGCACCACGGCCCGTACGTCGACCTGGTCGGCCTCGCCGGGCAGCAGGAAGCGCAGGGTGTCGACGACGTGGATGAAGTCGTCCAGGACGAAGGTCCGTACGTCCTCGGGCAGGCCGACCCGGTTCTTCTGCATGACGATCAGGTCGCGCGCGTGGTCGGCGCACTGCGCGTAGCCGGGCGCGTGGCGGCGGTTGAAGCCGACGGCGAGGGAGACCCCGCGCTCCTCGGCCAGTTCGACCAGGCGGCGCGATTCCGCGAGCTCGTAGGCGATCGGCTTGTCGACGTAGGTCGGTACGCCCGCTTCCAGCAGCCGTTCCACGATCTCGGGGTGGACGGCCGTCGGGGCGTGCACGAAGGCCGCGTCGAGCTTCTGCGCGAGCAGCGAGTCGAGGTCGGTGTGCAGGCGTTCGGCCGGGACGCGGTGCTGGGCGCCGACCCGGTCGAGGGTGGCCGGGGTACGGGTCTGCAGGTGCAGTTCGAGCCCCGGGCGGGTGGTCAGGACGGGCAGGTACGCCTTCTGCGCGATGTCGCCGAGTCCGATACAGCCGACCTTCACCGGGACCTCCAGGTTTGTTCCTCGTGGAAGTACGCAGCCTAATCGGTGGTGACCACCGACGTGTTCGACCAGGATGAGACGTATGACGATCAGTGACGGATCCCACCGTGCCGAACCTTCCACAACGGCCGACGAACGCGAGATGCTCGACGGCTGGCTCGACTACCACCGCTCCACCCTGGCCTGGAAGTGCGAGGGACTGTCCGACGCGCAGCTGCGCACCACTCCGCTGCTGCCGTCCGCACTGAGCCTGCTGGGGCTGGTGCGGCACATGGCCGAGGTGGAGCGGTACTGGTTCCGCGAGATCATGCTGGACGAGGACCTGCCCGAGCTGTACAGCACCCGCGAGGACCCGGACGGGGACTTCCACTTCACCGACGGGGACACCTGGGCCGCCGCCGAGCAGGTGTGGCGGACCGAGATCGAGCTGGCCCGGCAGGCCGCGGCCGGCCAGTCGCTGGACCTCGCGTCGAAGCCCGAGAGCCACCGCCGTGGCGAGGTGTTCAGCCTGCGCTGGGTCTACACCCACATGATCGAGGAGTACGCGCGCCACAACGGGCACGCGGACCTGCTGCGGGAGCACATCGACGGCGCCACGGGCGAGTAGCCGTCACCCGTGCGGGGTGAATATCGGCTCCGGGTTTTCGCAACGGGGTCTTCGCACAGCAGAGTTGTGTGAGTGCATCCAACCCGAACCACGACAAAGCTGCTGCTCGGCGTCGCCTGTGCGGTCTCGGCCGTCTCCGGCTGCGTGAGTGTGACCCCGGCCGCCATGCAGCCGGCGCCCGCCCCCGGCACCCCGGGCGCGCCGCCCCGGCACGAGCCCCGCGGCGGGCCGGGTACCACGCCGGTGGTCGTCCGGGCACCCGCCCTGGAGGCGCTGGAGGCCGTGGAGGCGCTGCCGGGGCGGCCCGCCGGTCCGGCGCCCTCCACGTCCGGCCGGGCCGCCGTCCCGCGGGCCGCGGGCGGGGCCGCGGAGGCGGCCGGGACCGGGCGGCCCGGGGGCCGCGGAGGCCCGGCGGCCGCCGCGGCGGTCCCGGACATCCCGGAGCCCCGGCGGCCCGGCGGGCAGCGGGACCACGCCGACGGGCGTCCCGGTGAACAGCGTCCCGGGCGGCCCCGGGCCGAGGGCGGCGAGGTGCCGCGGGAGCTGGTGCGGGAGCTGCCGGTACGGCCGGCCGACGTGTGCGCGCTGGGCCGCCGGCACGGGCGCTGGCATCCGGACAGCCCGGAGGCCCGTATCTGCGCGGGCGTGCAGGGCGGCTGACGGCCCGGCGCCTTGGGCCCGGTCCCGGTCTCCGGCTCCGGTCCCCGGGCCCGGCTCCCGCTACTGGTTCTGTTCCGGGAACGGCCGGGGCTCCTCCCCCGGTTCCGCCGCGAGCCGGCGCTCCAGGCGCGCGATGGCGGCCCGGACGCCGTTCCCGTACCCGTCGTCGGCCAGGGCCCCGGTGGCGGCGCGGGCCCGCGCCAGGTGGATCCTGGCCGCCTCGGGGCGCCGTAGCTTCACGTAGTCGGCGGCCAGGCTCAGGTGCAGCGACGGGTAGAAGACCCGTACGGCCGAGGGCGGGCCGGGACCGTCGGAGTCGGCGTGCGCGGCGGCCAGGGCCCGCAGGTCCCAGGCCAGCTCCTCGGCGGGGTCGTCCTGCGCGTCGGCGAGGTAGTGCGCGAGCGTGCAGCGGTGCAGGGAGTCGCCCTCCGTGCCGATCTCGGACCAGATCTCGCCGAGCCGGTTGCGGGCCTCCTCGCGGTCGCCGGCGTGCAGCAGGATGGCCGCCTGGCCGATCCTGGTCATGACGGCGTCCTCGGACGCCTCCTGCTGCTCCGTCAACGCGGCCTCCGGCTTGTTCCCGTCAGACCTGCTCCGGTCTGATCATCAAGACGCTAGCCGGAGGCACCTGCAATGCCGCCTAGGCGCGGTCGGGCGTCAGCCCAGGTCCGGGATCCGCCAGTCGATCGGCGCATGCCCCTGGGCGGCGACGGCCTCGTTGATCTGGGTGAAGGGGCGGGAGCCGAAGAACTTCTTCGCCGACAGCGGGGAGGGGTGCGCGCCCTTGACGACCGCGTGCCGCTCCTCGTCGATCAGCGGGAGCTTCTTCTGCGCGTACGCCCCCCAGAGGACGAAGACGGCCGGGTCGGGGCGCGCGGCCACCGCGCGGATCACCGCGTCGGTGAACTTCTCCCAGCCCTTGCCCTTGTGCGAGTTGGGCTCGGCCTCGCGGACGGTGAGCACCGCGTTGAGCAGTAGGACGCCCTGCTCGGCCCACGGCATCAGGTAGCCGTTGTCCGGGATGGGGGTGCCCAGCTCGGCGTGCATCTCCTTGTAGATGTTGCGCAGCGAGGGCGGGGTCTTCACACCGGGCTGCACGGAGAAGCACAGCCCGTGGCCCTGGCCCGCGCCGTGGTACGGGTCCTGGCCGAGGACCAGCACCTTCACCTGGTCGAACGCGGTGGCCTCCAGGGCGGCGAAGACCTGCTCGCGGGGCGGGTAGACCGGCCCGTTCGCCCGCTCCTTCTCGACGAACTCGGTGAGCTCTTTGAAGTAGGGCTGGTCCAGCTCTCCGCCGAGGACGGGGAGCCAGGACTCGGGCAGCATCTGGGTCACGGCGACAACCTCCGGTACACGTTGTTCGAGACTCACGTCTGCGCGTCCGCGTGTCTGCACGCATCGGCGCTCGCGCAACTGCTTCGCGCGACTGGTCCAGAACTTACCGGTGGCCACTGACAACGCGACGCCCGCCCGCCCCGCCCGGGTGGGCGGTGCGGACGGGCGGGGCGGCGTACGGGCCTGCTACCAGCTGGTCTTGCGGTAGAGCTCCCACAGCTGCATGACGGTCTGCGGGTCGAGCGCGCGCTCCGCGCCGGCGATGTCGTCGCGGGCGGCGACGTACAGCTTGCCCTGCCACAGGGGCAGCAGCCGGACGTCGTCGGCGAAGATCTGCTGGGCCTTCTCGAACTCGTGGAGGCCGGCCGACCGGTCGCTCTCGCGGCGGGACTTGGGCAGGATCACGTTCAGGATCTCGGTGGACTCGTACGGGGTGCCGACCGCGTTCTCCTTGCCGACGAACGGCGCGATGAAGTTGTCCGGGTCCGGGAAGTCGGGGAACCAGCCGCGGCCGAAGACCGGGTACTCGCCCTTCTTGTAGCCCTCCTGGAAGGCCTTCCAGGGCTGCCCGCGCAGGGTGATCTTGAAGAGCCCGCTCTCGTCGAGCTGGCGCTTGAGCTCGGTGAACTCGTCCGCGGTGGAGGCGCCGTAGCGGTCGGTGGTGTACCAGAAGGTCAGGTTCACCGGCGTGGGGATCCCGGCGTCCTTGAGGGCCTTCTTGGCCTTGGCCACGTCCGGCTGGCCGTAGGAGTCGTAGAACGGCGTCTTGTGGCCGACGACGCCCTTGGGGACCATCGAGTAGAGCGGCTCGGCGGTGCCCTGGTAGACCTTCGAGACGAGCGCCCCGCGGTCGACGATCTGCGCGATCGCCCGGCGCACCTCGGCCTTGGCGACCTGCGGGTCCGTGGGGTTGAAGATCAGGTAGCGGATCTCCGAGCCGACGTTCTCGACGACCTGGACGCCCGCGTCGTGCGAGGCGGGGGCCTGGAGGTCCTTGACCTCGTCGGCGGAGAGGCCGCGGTAGGTCGCGTCGATCTCCTTGCCCTTGAGGGCAGCGATCATCTTCTTGGAGTCCGCGAAGTAGCGGATGGTGACCCCGCCGTTGCGGCGGTTGGCGAAGCCGTTGTAGCTCTCGTTGCGGTTCAGGACCGCCTCGCCGGCCTCTTTGTACGACTCGAGGGTGTACGGGCCGGAGCCGGTGACCTTGTCGCCCTCGCGCAGCTTGTCGGCCGGGTACTGCTTCGGCGAGACGAGCGAGGCGGCCGGGGAGCCGAGCACGAAGGGGAAGGTGGCGTCCGGGGTGTTCAGGTGGAAGACCACCGTCTGCGAATCCGGGGTCTCGATCTTGTCGAGGCTGCCGAAGAGGGCCTTGGGGCCGGACTGGGCGTTGATGGTCCTGATCCGGTCCAGGGAGTGCTTGACGGCCTTGGCGTCGAGCGGCTCGCCGTCGGAGAACTTCAGACCCTTGCGGATGGTGCAGCGGTACGACTCGTTCCCGGCGTCGGTGAACTCGCAGTTCTGCGCGGCGTCCGGCTGGGGCTTGGTGGCACCCGTGGGGAACGCCAGCAGGGTCTGGTAGACGTTCCGGTAGAGCTCCCAGGAACCGTCCCAGGCCGCGGCGGGATCGAGGGTCGTGGGTGCGCTCGTCGTTCCGACGACAATCCGCTGTTCTCCATTGCCGCCGTCGTCCGAAAACAGGCCGCATCCGGAGAGCAGGGATATGGACGCAAGGGCCGCAGTGATCTGCAGGCATCTGGTCCGGTTGAACACGTGCACGCTCCTCGATCAGCCAGGGGTGCGGCAGACCCTACCGCAGAGCATCACGAAACCAATGGGTAGGTTTCGTGCGGCACTTGACCGATTACGTGCCCATTCGGTACGCATTTGCCTCCTCCTCGGAGGCAAATGCGTCCGATTATCGGTCAATGCACCCCGGCATTGAGGAACATTCCCCCGTCAACGACGAGAGTTTGTCCCGTGATCCATTCCGCTTGTGCAGATGTGAGGAACGCGGCGGCCCCTCCGATGTCCTCCGGAACCCCGAGGCGGCCCAGCGGGTACGCCGCCGCGGCCTCCTGCTCCCGGCCCTCGTAGAGCGCCTGCGCGAACCTCGTCTTGACCACCGCGGGCGCGATCGCGTTGACCCGGACCCCCGGCGCCATCTCGTGGGCGAGCTGGAGCGTCAGGTTGACCATGGCCGCCTTGCTCATCCCGTACGCCCCGATGAAGGGCGAGGCGGAGACGCCGGCGATCGAGGCGATGTTGACGATCGCCCCGCCGTTCTCCTTCTGCCAGGCGTGCCAGGTCCGCTGGGCGAAGCCGAGCGCCGAGATCACGTTGGTCTCGAAGACCTTGCGGGCGACCCCGAGGTCCAGGTCCGCGATCGGCCCGAAGACCGGATTGGTCCCCGCGTTGTTGATCAGGAAGTCGACGCGGCCGAAGGCCTCCATCGTGCGTTCCACGGCGACGGCCTGGTGGGCCTCGTCGTGCGCCTTGCCCGCGACCGCGATCACCCGGTCCGCACCGAGCCGCTCGACGGCCTCCTTGAGGGCCTCCTCGTTCCGGCCGGTGATGCAGAGCCGGTCGCCGCGTGCCACCAGGGCCTCGGCGATGCCGTAGCCGATGCCCCGGCTCGCCCCGGTGATCAGTGCGACCCTGCCGCTGTCCGTTGCGTCGTACGTCATGGTGTGCGCCTGCCTCTCGTCAGCTGAGCGGGCCGCCGGCCACGTACATGACCTGGCCGGAAACGAAGCCGGCGGACTCGCCGGTGAAGAAGGCGATGGCGTTCGCCACGTCGTCCGGGCGCCCGACGCGCTGCACCGGGATCTGGGTGGCGGCCGCGGCCTGGAAGTCCTCGAAGTCCATGCCGACCCGGGCGGCCGTGTGGGCGGTCATCTCGGTGACGATGAAACCGGGGGCCACCGCGTTCGCGGTGATGCCGAACTTGCCGAGCTCGATGGCCAGGGTCTTGGTGAAGCCCTGCAGACCGGCCTTCGCCGCCGAGTAGTTGGCCTGGCCGCGGTTGCCGAGCGCCGAGCTGCTGGACAGGCTCACGATCCGGCCGAACTTGGCCGCCACCATGTGCTTCTGACAAGCCTTCGACATCAGGAACGCACCGCGCAGGTGCACGTTCATGACGGTGTCCCAGTCGGTGTCGCTCATCTTGAAGAGCAGGTTGTCCCGCAGCACACCCGCATTGTTGACGAGGATGGTCGGGGCGCCGAGCAGGCTCGCCACCCGCTCGACGGCGGCCTCCACCTGCGCGCTGTCGGAGACGTCGCAGCCGATCGCGACGGCCGTGCCGCCGGCCGCCGTGATCGTCTCCACGGTGTCCTTGCAGGCCGCCTCGTCCAGGTCGAGTACGGCGACCGCCCGGCCTTCGGCGGCCAGGCGTACGGCAGTGGCGGCGCCGATGCCCCGGGCCGCCCCGGTCACGATCGCGACGCGCTGCTCGGTGGTGGACATGCTGGATCTCCTCGCCTCGGGAAAGCGGCCCCTCAGAGGTGAGCAACCGCTTAGTAGCTTCAGCTGAGGAGACGCTAGGAGCCCTGGCACTCCGTGTCAACGGGGAGCGGATCCAGCCCCGCCGGCGTTGAGGCGCGGGGGTGCGGGGGCTGAGCCCCCGCGACGGGGCCGCACCCGGAGGACCGGCAGGGACCGCGCCGCCGGACTACCGGACCAGCAGGTCCAGCAGCCGCTCCACCTCCACGGCGGGGTCGGCCGTCAGGCCGATGTGCACCGGGCCGGGCTGCACGACGGTGCTCCGCGGTGCGATCAGCCAGCGGAACCGCCGCCCCGCGTCGTCGCCGGCCGCCTGCCCGGCGAACTCGCCGCCCGTGCACACTCCCTCGACCCCGCGCAGCGCGGCTCGCACCCCGGCCACGTCGGCCTCCGGATCCAGGACGAGCAGCTTCGCCTCGTCCAGATGGGTGCGCGCGGCGACGTACGAGCGCGCCCGGCAGTAGACGATCACACCGGCGTTGAAACACTCGCCGCGCTCCATCCGGGGCACCACACGCACCAGCGCGTACTCGAACACGTCCCGCTTGATCACTCGCTGTCGCTCTTCATCTTCCGGGGACGGGGGTCGAGGCGGTCGGCGAGCCAGCCGGGCGGACCCGACCGGACCTTCGCCTCGGCCTCCATCGTGATCCTCTCGTGGATCGTGGCCGCGCGCGGCAGCAGGGCCTCCACATAGGCGCGGCGCAGCGCGTCGGTGGAGTCGAAGCCCGGCTCGTCGACCAGCCACTCGTCGGGCACGTCGGCCGCGACCTCGGTGAGCAGCTCCTCGGTGACCAGCGGCGCGAGCGCGGCCGCCGCCGCGGCGATGTCCGGGCCGACCGGGGCCAGTACGTGGTCGGATGCGTTGTAGGGCTTGGCCGCGGCGCTCCCGGCGGTGGGCCAGTTGTGGTGCCAGATCATGGTGGCGCCGTGGTCGATGAGCCAGAGGTCCCCGTGCCAGACCAGCATGTTCGGGTTGCGCCAGGACCGGTCGACGTTGTTGATCAGGGCGTCGAACCAGACCACGCGTCCCGCCTCCACGGGGTCCACCTGGTAGGCGAGCGGGTCGAAGCCGATCGAGCCGGGGAGGTAGTCCATCCCGAGGTTCAGCCCGCCGCTGGCCTTGAGCAGCTCCTGGACCTCCTGGTCGGGCTCACCGAGCCCGATGACCGGGTCGAGCTGCATCTGCACCAGCCTGGGGACGCGCAGCCCCAGCCGCTGGGCCAGGCGGCCGCAGATGACCTCGGCGACCAGGGTCTTGCGCCCCTGGCCGGCTCCGGTGAACTTCATGACGTACGTGCCGAGATCGTCGGCTTCCACGATTCCCGGGAGCGAGCCGCCCTCCCGCAGAGGCGTGACGTAACGGGTCGCGATCACTTCTGTGAGCATTTCCCCAGGCTATCCGGCGGCCGGACTCCACGATCCCGGGTTTTCCGGCCCGTGGCCGGCGGGGTCGGGGGAGGCTGGTCCGGGCGCCCTTACCGGCCCGGAGGGGCCGCGGCCCGGGCGTACCAGTAGCGGGCCTCGTTCTCGTCGCCCTCGGCCGCCGCGACGTCCCCCAGGAGCGACAGCACCCGTGCCGGGAGTGCGTTCGGGTGCTGGTTCGGCTGCGGGGCGGAGGGTTCGGGGCGGGGTGGGGGCGGTAGGGGTTGCGGTGCGGATTCGGGTGGGGTTCCCGCTGCGAGGATGGCGCCCGCCCGTTCCAGGAGGCCCGCGCTCACCAGCAGTTCGCAGTACATGCGCCGGGCTTCGGACTCCGAGTCCGGGTCGCCGCAGGCGATGGCCTCCTCGAACCACGGGTACGCCTGCGCCGGCCGCTCGCCGACCGCCAGGACCTGCGCGAGCAGCAGCAGCGCCTGCGGCCGGTGGCGGGCGTCGTCGGAGCGGGCCAGGGGGAGCAGGGCCCGTTCCGCGTCGGCGTACAGGCCGAGGCGGAAGAGGGTGCTGCCGAGGTAGCGCCGGGCCAGGGGTTCGACCGCCGGGTCCCCGGTGGCCAGGGCGTCGGTGAGCAGCCTGCGGGCCCCCTCCAGGAGCCTGCGCGCTTCCGCCGAGCCGTCGTGGGCCATGGAACGCCGTACGACCCCGAGCAGGGCTCCGGCGCGCGGCGCCGTCCGCGGGTCGCCGATGTCCAGCGCGGCTTCGAGGAGGTCGCCGGCGGCGCCGAGGTCCCCCACGTCCAGCAGGTACTCGCCGGTGCCGAGGTAGGCCAGGGCGATCGCCCCGGCGTCGTCCGAGTTCTCCACGCCCATCAGGAGTTCGTCGGCCGCCTCGCGGTCGCCCCGGCGCAGCAGCAGGACGCACAGGGAGGCCCTGGCGGCCTCGGTGACGTCCGAGGGCTCGTCCCGTACGACCGAGCGCAGGAGCTCGGCGGCGCCTTCGTCGTCGCCGTCCTCGGACAGGCACTTGGCCAGCTGGAAACGGGCCATGGGCGCGGCGGGGTGCACGCCCGCGTCACCCGCGGCCCGCAGGTGCGCGATCCCCTCGGGACGCCGGCCGCTGCGGATGATCACCATGCCGAGCAGGGCCCGCCCCCAGGTCGCCGCCGTCAGGTCGGCGGAGTCGGCCAGTTCCCGCAGCAGGTCCTCGGCGCGTCCGAGGTCCTCGTGGTCGGCGAGCAGGACGGCCAGGTCGTAGCGGGCGATCAGCGCCCAGTGCGGGTGCCCGGAGTCGATCGCGGTGCGGTACGCGTCCTCGGCCTCCCGCGGGAGCCCCTCCTGTACGAGCAGGTCCCCGAGCAGGTCCGCGGCGCGCGGGCCCTGGTGGGGGTGTCCGGAGTCGATCACCTCCACGAGCAGTTCGCGTGCCCGCGCCGCCCCGCCTTCCCGGCCGGACAGCACCATGGCGAGGGCGATGCGGGCGGGCGGCGACCAGTGCCAGTGCCCGGCGTCGACGGCGATGCGGTACGCGTCCTCGGCCTCCCGCGGGAGCTCCTCCCGTACGAGCAGGTCCCCGAGGAGCCCGGCGGCGCGGGGACCCTGGTGGGGATGCCCGCAGCCGATCACCTCCACGAGCAGTTCGCGCGCCCGCGCCACCCCGCCCTCCTGGCGGGCCAGCAGTACGGCCAGGGCGATGCGGGCCGGCGGCGACCAGTCCGGGTGTCCGGCGGAGGCCGCGAGTTCCAGCCACTCCTCGGCTACGGCCGGATCGCCCAGTTCCGTGTGCCATTCGCCGAGTGCGCAGGCCGCCCGGAGCCCCTGGCTGGGGTGTCCGGAGGCGGCTGCCTCGCCCAGGACGGCCAGGCCCTGCTCGGCCTCGCCCTGTCCCAGCAGCACGATGGCCAGGGTGACCTGTGCCGTGGGGAAGACCAGCGGGTGTCCGGAGTCGATCGCCGCCGTGAGCAGTTCCCGGGCCTCGTCGTACCTCTCCTGCTCGCTCAGCAGTGCGCCCAGGTCCGCCTGGGCCCAGGGCACGACGTGGGTCATGCCGCTGTCGATCACCGAGCGCAGCAGGCTCTCCGCGCGGTCCAGCTTCCCCTGGTGGACGAAGAGTCCACCGAGGTTCGCGCGGGCCAGGGAGGTGATCTGGGCGGCGACGTCCTCGCCGACCATCCGCGGCAGGGCCCACGGCCGCTCCGCGGGTTCCGCCGAGCCCAGGCCCCTGGGGGTGCCCAGGCCGGTGGCGGGCTTGCCGAGCTCGGTGCCGGGCGCGCGGCCGGTCCGTACGCCGGCCACGTCGCCCTCGGTCAGCGATCTGACCAGCTGGGCGGTGGCCAGGGGCTCGGCTTCCATGTCCCCGGAGGCGATGACGGCTTCGAGCAGCTGCTCGGCCTGTTCGGTGTCGCCCTGCATGACCAGGACGCGTGCGAGGCCCACCTGCGCCAGCTGGGAGACCTGCGGGTCCGCGGAGCCGAGGGCGCTCTCCAGCAGTCCCCTGGCGCGCGTGCGCTCACCGGTCATCACCAGCGCGCCGGCCAGTTCGACCTGGGCGAGCGGGGCCACGTTCTCCGCACCGGAGGAGGCCGCCGCGTCCAGCAGTGTCACGGCCTCGTCGAAGTCTCCGTGCACCAGCCTTATCTGACCGAGCACCAAGAAGGCCCAGGCCGAGCCGTCCCGGTCCTCCTCCAGCGATCCGGCGATCCGCCGCAGCAGCAGCTCGGCGACGTCGGGCTCCTCGCGCACCAGCGCCGTGTACGCGATCGGCAGCAGCTCGGCGGCGGTCCGGCGGTCGGCGAGGTAGTCCCAGGCGAACCGGGGCACGAGGGCGGACGGATCGTCGGTGCGGGTGTCCAGGTACTCCGAGGTGTAGGGGAATCCGGTGTACGCGGGCAGGCCCTGCGGCCCCGGCACCTGGTAGACGAGGGCGACGGCTCCGACCACCGGCTCCCGGGCCCAGGCCAGGCCGGTCCGGTACAGCGCCTCGTCGGGGACGAACTGGGGGTGGTGCGCGGGCATGTAGGCGCGGAAGAGGTCCAGGAGGACGGGCTCGGGGACCGGCCCTGTCATGCCCATCCGGTGCCAGTCGGTCACCGCTTTGACCACCGCCCAGCCTTCGGGACAGCTGTCCGCCCCGTCGTCGTAGCGCTGTTCCACTCCGGGGGCGGCGACCATCTGCTCGCCGATGCCCCGCCCGGCGAAGTCCTCGCGGGGATAGAGCTCCCCCGCGACGGCGGCGTCCTCCGGGCCGAGGACCGGCGGCAGTTCGACGGTGTGCGCCTTGCCGAGGACCGTACGGGCGACGCGGCCGAGGTCGTTCTCCATGCCGGTCAGGGCGGCCCGCTGTTTGGCCGGGATGGTGGCGACGACCGTGACGCCGGGCTGCCTGCGGGCCAGCCGTTCGAGGATCTGCAGGTCCAGGCCGCCGGGGCGGAGGTAGCGGTGCAGGTCGTCGAGCCAGACCACGGCCCGGCCGTGGCCGGAGGGCAGGTTGAGCCGGCTCAGGTCGTCGAGGATCCGGCGGTCCGTGCCGTCGAGCCGCGGCACGATCAGCCGGGCGTCGGGCATCGTGCGCATCAGCGCCTCGTACAGGGTGCGGGACTTGCCGGCCTTGGACCTCCCGGCCAGCAGGACGAAGCGCGAGCCGGCCAGGGCGGCGTCGAGCTGGCCGTCCTGCGGCTGGCGCGATACGTAGGGCGAGTGCCCGGGGTGGTCGCTGTACTTGGAGCGGGAGACCCCGATGTCGTGCGGGTCCACCTGGTCGACGCGCGGGATCTCCCCGTCCTCGGTCAGGGGGAGCCACAGGAGGCTCTCCAGGCGCTCCGTCATCTCCCGTGTCGTGACGTCGCGTACGTACGGTGCGAGCGCGGGCCAGTAGCGGACCAGGGTCTCGACCTTGATCGCGTACGCCGTGCGCCGGTCGATCTTGGCGACGGAATCGCGGGCGACCAGCATGCCGACGACGCCCTCGCCGTTCACATCCCAGACGGGTGAGCCGGAGAAGCCCTGTTCGAGCGACCAGCCGCTGTGCGGGCTCGCCTCGACCTGGAGCCATTCGCTGCCGGCCGGGCCGATGATCTCGCCGCGCACCGGAACCCCACGGCGCGGGTGCTCCCGGGGGTAGCCGTACGCGCGGAACTGGTGGTCCCACGTGCCGGAGTCGGTGGTCCGCAGCGGGGCGGGCACCGCCTCGGGCGGCGCCGGCGAGCCGAGTTCGAGCACCGCGACGTCCCCGGACTCGGCGCCGACGGGCGGGTGCCAGCCGCCGGGTACGACCGTAGCGGGCAGCGGGTCGTGCGCCTGCGCGTACTGGAACTCGACGAACACCGGGTCCTCGGGCACGCCCGGCGCCGCGCCCGACCGTACGACGTGGGCGCAGGTCAGCACGTGCCGCGGGGTGACCAGCAGGCCGGCGCCGACGGGGTCCTCGTCCCGGGAGCGGCGGATGCTGACCAGCCAGGGCGGGCGCTCCCGCGCTGCGGACAAGGGGGTCAGCCCGTGGTGTCGGCGGCGGACCGGCTCCAGTGGATCCTGACGTTGAAGTGCCCCTCGACCGCGGTCTTGGCGATCACCACGCCGGACTCCGCATTGAGCTTCATCCCGAACTCGACCTCGTACTCGTCCGGGCCCAGGGCCCTGACCGAGTCGATCACCGACCGGATCGCGGGCCGGACCTCGGCCAGCGCGTCCTCCAGCCGGCGGCCCGCCTGCACCACGCCGCCGGCGTCGCGGGAGATCCGCTCCAGCCCCGGGGCGTCCTCCTCGGCCTCGATCAGCAGCGAGGTCCCGTCAGGACCCTCGAAACGCACCAGCTCGGCCACGGATCCCCCCGGATTCATCGCTTCGGCCGCCTTGGGGAGCGACCGGGTCTGCAGGCAGAGTAGTGGCGCAACCACCGGATGCGGGCGGCTTCCCGACGATACGGTGACCGCTGTGGACGATGCCAAGCGAGAGATTGCCGCCACGCTGGGGGCCACCGACCTGACCGACGCGGAAGCCGCCCTGCGCGTACTGGGCAGCGCCTTCCGCTGGGCCGCGGACGCGGTGCGCCGGGTGGGCGGCGCCGGGGACGGCGCCGGGGCCCTGGGGGCCCTGTACGACCTGGACGACGCGCTGGAGGCGGGCCGTGAACTGGTCCGCGCCCTGCCGTCGCTGCTGGCCGCCGCGATGCCCGGGGAGAGCGTGGGCGGCGGTACGGACGAGCTGGCGCGCCGGCTCGCCGAGGCGTCCGACCGCGTCACGGCCGAGCGGGCGGAGCTGGAGAAGCTCGCGGCGACCGAGGCGGCCCTGCGCGTCCGGCTGGAGCAGCACGAGGAACTGCGCAGGCAGGTGGACGAGTTGCGCCGGCTGGAGCGGCTGGTCGACGCGCTGGACGCGCTGCGGGATCAGCAGCGGGCCATCGCGGAACGGCTCGCCGCGCTGCGCGGCAAGGACGCCGGGGTCGACGACACGCTGCGGACCAGCGCGGACGCCCTGATCCGGCTCACGGACGAGCGGCTCGCCGCCCTGGGACCGCAGACCCGGCAGGTGCTCGAACGGGCCGCGGCCGTGCAGGGCGAGCTGGCCGCCGAGGAGCGCACGTACGACGAGGGCGCCGCCGAACTCTCCTCCCGGAGGCAGCGGCTGGAGTGGATCCAGGCCGAACGGGGCGGCCAGGTCGCCTCGTTGATGCTGTACGCCCAGGCGGACCGCGACCTCGCGCGGGCGCTGACCGCCGGGACCGGCACGGGCGCCCCCGAGGCCGCGGCGGCCGAGCAGACGTCCCTGGAGCAGGTCGAGGCCACCACCGCGGACATCGAGCGGCGCTTGCGCGCGGCGGACCAGGTGCTGGGCCGCATCCTGGAGGCGCGCGACTCCCGGGACGCCGAGGGGCGGACCCTCATCCGGCGTACGGGCGACTGACCGGCACCTCCGGGACGTCGACCGGCAGGAACTCCGGCGGGGCGGCGGAGCCGGCGCCGTCCGGCCAGCCTCCCTGGGCGAGCCGGGCGGCCATCCTGCCTTCCATGATCCCCAGCAGCCCGCGCACCGTACGGGCGTTGCCGAACCCCGCCGGATTCTCCGCGCGCTTCGACTCCAGCCAGCGCACGGCCCGGTCGGCCACGCCCGCCCCCAGGGCGTACCCCTGCTCGACGGCCATCCGGCGCAGGATCTCCGCCAGGTCGGCGCCGGAGTACGGCGGAAACGCCACCGGGTCCTCGAACCGTGACGCCATCCCGGAGTTGGAGTCCAGGAACTCCCCCATCTCCCGCGGATAGCCCGCGGCGATCACGACCAGACGGCCCCGCCAGTGCTCCATCTCCCGGATCAGCGTGTCGATGGCCTCCTGGCCGAAGCTCGCGCCCATCGTGTCGCGGGCCAGGCTGTAGGCCTCGTCGATGAACAGGACCCCGTCCAGGGCGTCTTGTACGGCCTGCTGCACCTTCGGCGCGGTCTGCCCCACGAAGGAGGCCACCAGCTCGGCGCGGGTGACCTCCACCACGTGTCCCTTGCGCAGCAGGCCGAGGTCCCGGAACATCCGCCCGACCAGCCGGGCCACGGTGGTCTTGCCCGTCCCCGGCGGCCCGGTGAACACCAGGTGCGGCGCGGCGAATCCGCCCTTCCCGCCGGCCTGGCGCAGCCGGAGCCGGTTGGCCAGGGTCGTGAGGTGCTCCCGGACCGGGCCGAGCCCGACGTAGCGGTCGAGTTCCGCCAGCAGGGCGTCCGGGTCGGGGGACGGCCGGTCCAGATGGCTCCGGTGCGCCTCGGGGATGTCCTCGGGCGCGGCCGGCAGGCCGACTTGGCCGCGGACCCGGGCGGCCCACAGGCGGTAGATGCCGTCGGCCAGGGTCCGCATGTCCCGTGCGTTGCCGAAGTTCTCGCCCCTGGTCCGGTGCATCTCGGCGACGATCACCGTCAACTGCTTCTCGGTGGCGGCCTCCAGGGGCACGCCCCGCTCGGCGAGCCGCCGCAGCAGGATCGTGAGGAGGGTCTCGGGCGGGTAGTCGGGGAAGTCCAGAACGGTCACCCGGCTGTTCAGGCCGACGTCGGAGGCCAGCAGCTGCCGGATCTTCTCCGGATATCCGGCGAACAGCAGGACCAGCCGGTGGCGGTCGTTCTCCATCCGGCTGACCAGCGTCTGGATCGCCTCGTCCCCGAACCCCCCGCGCTGGTCGCCGAGCGCGTGCGCCTCGTCGATGAAGAGCACCCCGTCCAGCGCCCGGTCCACCGCCGCGTCCGTCCGCCCGGAGGTCTGGCCGATGTATCCCGCGACGAGGTCCGACACCTTCGCCTCGAACACGTGCCCCCGGCGCAGCAGGCCCAGGTCCCGGTAGATCTCCCCGGCCAGCCGGGCCACGGTGGTCTTGCCGGTGCCCGGGTTGCCGGTGAACGCCAGGTGGAGGGAGGGAGGTTCGAACGTCCCGGTGTGGCCGGCCCGCACCAGCGCCCTGGCCGTCTCCACCTCGGCCGACAGGTGCTCGAAGTGCTCTTTGATCCCGTCCAGCCCCGGCATCGCGCGCAGCCGCTCCAAGGCCGTACGGGGATCGGTGTCGGCCCCTTCGGCCCAGCCCCGTACCGCCTCACCGCTCAAGGTGCCCGCCTCCTTCGCCAGTTCTTCCAGCCGGCCCCGCCAGGTCCGGGTCTTGACGGGCTGGCCCGACATCGCCCGTACGATCGGGGCCAGTTCCCGCCAGTCCGCGATCTTCAGCCCTGCCCGGAGCCGCGTCGCGTGGACCAGCCGTTCCACCTCGGCCGCCTGCGGATAGCCGATCTCGGCGGTGCCCGGGCGCCCCGGGGTCTCCTGCTGCTGGCGTACGTAGGTCCCCAGCAGCGGGTAGTCGCGCAGTTCCTCGACGTACTGGGCCACGCGCTCCAGGGTCGGCCTGCGGAAGACCAGCACCCACA
Source organism: Streptomyces sp. GL_141 (assembly GCF_057834385.1). Lineage (NCBI taxonomy): Bacteria > Bacillati > Actinomycetota > Actinomycetes > Kitasatosporales > Streptomycetaceae > Streptomyces > Streptomyces sp. GL_141. The sequence goes on along the minus strand of NZ_CM174402.1, from coordinate 7,258,904 downwards.
GGTTGCGGCCGTCGCCGTGCTGGGCCCATTCGGCCATGGCCTGGGCCAGCACCCGCCCCGCGTTGTTGTGGCGCAGGACCTCTTCCGCGTACGGGAACACCACGGCGGTACGGATCTCGCGCCGGTGCAGGTACCCGGTGAGCGTCATCACCCCGAACGGATCGGAGACGCCCGCCGTCGACGGCGCGGGCGCGCTCCCGATCGGGGCGGCTCCCGCGGCGCCGTCCGGGCCCGCGGCCGACCCGGACGTCCCGCCAGGCCCGGACGTCCCGGGCGACCCGGACGTCCCGGCGGCGCCCCCGCCGAAGCCCGGTACCAGCATGTCGCCGAGCGGGCCCCTGAGCTGGGTGTGCCGCATCGTGCGCGGTGCCCGGCGCGGCGGTGCGCCGCCGCTGCGGCACAGGTCCCGGGAGGCACGGTCCCTGAAGTAGACGGGCTGCGTCAGGGAGCTGAAGACGATGCGCTCGTACCCCTGCGCCCGCAGGGCCCGCCACAGGGTCTCCTCCAGGGAGCACACCTGGTGGGCCCCGTCGACGAAGACGTCGTCCGCGCCGGGGCCGTAGAGAACCGCGAACGGTTCACCGCCGTGCAGCACCGCGGTGGGGAACCGCTCCACCGCCGGCCCGGCCCCCGGTGCGGGACCGGGGCCGGACGGCGGACCGGGCTTCGTCAGGTCCGTCACGCGCTACCCCGCCTCGATTCCCCGGACCCCGGCCGTGACTCCCCGGTTTCGGGCCGCGCGATCCGCGTGCGCAGGCCCTCGTCGGGAACGCCCTGCTCGCTCACCGGCTTCGACACCTGGTGCCCCTGTTCCTCCAGCCCCTCCCCGATGGCCCTGGCCCGCTCCGTGAGGACGGCCTCGGAGGTGACGTCGTAGTCGTAGGAGTGCACCCGGATCACGCATTCCCCCGAGTCCCGATCGGCCTCCGAGATGTCCAGGACGATCTCGTTTCCGTTGTCGTGGCGGAGTTTCGCGTAGTACGCGCCCCGCTGATCGGCGTCCTGGTACTCGCCGCCGACGACGTCGTAGAAGGCGTGCTCCCCGAGCGTCTGCGCCACGGCGTCGGCGAGGTTGACCCGGATCTGCGAGGCCAGCTGGCGCATGCCGGCCCGTTCCACGACGTCCTCCAGCTCGCCTTCGAACCGGGGGGCCTGCTCCCGCAGCCCGCGCAGTTCGTCGGCGTCGGACCGGTCGTCGCGTGCGCGGGACAGCGCCTGCGCCGTGGTCTCGCCCAGCGCGTCGAGCTCCCCGTTCGCCCAGTAGGCGACGTCGAGCTTGTACCCCTCCAGGGCGGCGCCGTCCGGCCCGAGGACGGGGCGCTCCTGGTTGCCCTCGATCAGCTTCTCGATGCGCACCAGGGACTCGACGGCGGCGGTCTGGGCCGAGCAGCGCTCCAGCTCCCGCTGCGCGATGTCCACCCTGAGTTCGCTCAGCTTGTGGTACGCCTCCTGCGCCACGGCGAGCCCGGCGTCGAACCTGTCGTCCGCAGCGTTCTGCTCGGCGGTGGACAGCCTGCTCGTCAGCCGTTCCAGGACCCCCGGAGCGTAGCGCTCGTGCGGCAGCGTCTCCGCGATCAGCCCGGCCATGGCCCGGCTGTCGGAGATCCAGGCCCGCACGGTCCGCTCGGCCTTCACCCGGTCCCGTTCCAGGACGCCGACCTTCTCGGACAGCCGGGCCATCTCGGCCCGCCGCTCGGCCCGTTCCGCGGAGATCTCCCGCCGCAGGGTCTGCTGCTGTTCGGCCAGCCTCTGCCGGGTCTCCTCCCGGATCCGGCCCGCCGTGTCGTCCAGGGCCCCGCGCAGTTCGCGGGCCTGTTCCTGGAGCCTGCGCGAGGTGTCGGCCTCCAACTGCCGGGTCTGTGTGCTGAGTCCCTGGATCAGCTGGTCCTGCCGGCGCCCGCGCTCCTCGACCGCGGCGAAGGTGCGGTCGATGTCCGCGCGGGTCTGCGCGCGCACGTCGTCGAGCAGCCGCGGCAGGTTGCGCTGCACCTCCCTGAGCTTCTGCGCCTTGCGCTGGATGCGGTACCACTCGGACTCGTCTACCTGAATGCGCTTCCTACCGCTCATGCGGCGGCTCCCTTCGGGTGGTCGTGCCGGTGCGGACGGAGTCGACCGCCGTGTCGAAGGCGGCCAGCAGACCCGGCGGCGGTACGCCGATGAGCAGGGCCTCCGGGCCGTTGACGGCGATCTCGGCGGTCCGGGGCCGGTGTTCGAAGTCGTAGCCGCAGTCCGTGAGCCGCCGGGTGAGGTGGTGGATCCGCTGGTTGGCGCTGCCGCGCAGGCCGCGGCCGTCGTCGAGCGCCGCCACGTAGCGGCCGTCGATCAATACGTCCACGGCGGCGAGCAGTTCGGCGACCGCCGGGGACGGCGGCCTCGTCCGCAGCTGCTCCAGGCGGTAGCCGGTGAAGCAGATCACGGAGACGTCGCGCTCCCGGCGGGCCAACCGCGCCACCTCGGCGAGCCCGGCCGCCTGGTGCATCGGCTCGCCCCCGGAGAAGGTCAGACCGCCCACCCGGGGATCGCCCAGCAGCTCCGCGGCCAGTTCCCCGGCATCGGCCTGCCGGGCCGGCCGGTCCGCGATCCAGTCGGGCGACATGCAGCCCGCGCAGTCGAAGGGGCAGCCCTGCACCCACACCACGGACCGTACGCCGGGCCCCAGTGCCTCGGTGCCGACTCGGGTCGCCGCGACGTTGAGCGCCGCGGTGGCGGCGCTCACCGCGGCCGGCCGGCGTCCGGCGCACGGCCTGCGCGCTGGGCGGGCAGGTAGGTGAACGACACCCCGTTGACGACGACGTTCCCGCCGGGCCGACAGGTCGCGTAGCTCTCCCGGCCGGTGGATCCGTCGGGCGTGTAGCGGATCAGCAGGTCGACCCGCGAGCCGGTGTCGGCCCGCCGGCGCCGGCCCCGGGCCCGGCCCCGGCCGCCGACCGACTGCGGGCGGAACGCCACCCCGCGGCCGGACAGCGCGATGCGGTCGGTGAACCCCTCGCCGAACGGGGTGGTCAGCAGCAGCTCGCCCCGCAGCGCCGGCCGGCGGACGTGCCGCCACCGCAGGCAGCCGACGAGCAGGACCAGCGCGGCGGCGCCCAGCAGCGCCGGCAGGAAGACGGCCGAGCCCACACCGGCGCGCAGCGGCACCGCCGCCCCGGTGACGCGCACCTCCTGGGGGGTGTTCAGCCGCACGTCCGGGGCGAACGCCTGCTCCCACGGAGTGGCCACCTTGCCGGACAGCTTCAGCTCGGCGTCGGCGTCCATGACCCGGCGATGGGGCAGCGAGCCCCCCGACAGCTTTCCACGCAGCTGGACTTCGAGAGTCCGGGCCTCACCGGGCGCCAGCGTCAGCTGGGGCGGCAGCCCGCTGAGGGTGACCGACGGGTCCGCGATCGAGGCGCTCAAGTCGGTGACGGCCAGCGGCGTACGGCGGGTGGTCGAGCGCAGGGTGAGGCGCCCGGTGGCGGAGCCGTCGGTGAGGTCGCTCCGCCCGGGGGCCGCCCACTCCGCGGTCATCCCCTTGCCGACGTCCTCGGCGAGCAGCCGCTGGGCCTTGCGGACCTGGGTGCGCTCCCCGGCGCGGGCCAGGTACGCACCGAGGTCCTGGATGCTGTCGGGCCGCAGTGGCGTCGTGTTCGGTACGACGTCGGCGAGCCGGTCGGCGCCCGTCGCACCGTTGCCCAGCGGAAGGGCGTACCCGGCCAGTTCGGTCCGCTCCGCGATCGCCTGTGCCCGCCCACGCAGAGCGGTCCAGGCCTCCCCCGTGGGCTGGGGGTAGCGGGAGCCGGAGGCGGGATGGTGCTCCCCGTCCGTGAGCAGCACCACGGACGCGACCTCGGAGGCGTGATCGCGTCCGAGTTCGGTCAGCGCGGCGTCGAGCGCGGCGCCGATGTCCGTGTCGCCGTCGGGGGTGGGGGCGCCCGGCAGCTTGGACACGATCGCGGCGGTGTCACCGGCCGAGCCGATGTAGCGCGGGACCGGCCGGGAGTCGAAGGTGAAGAGCGCGACGTGGTCCTTGGCCGACATGCCGTTCAGGAAGTTGCCCAGGGTGGAGCGGACCGTGTCGTACCGGCCGTCCTGCTTCATCGACCCCGAGGTGTCCACGAGGATGACGTAGTCGGCGGGCTGGTCGTTCACTCCGAGGGCCTGGTAGATCTCGGCGCGGGAGGGGGCCGGGTCGGCGGGCGCCGCCTTCGCGGCCACCGGGGAGGCGGCCAGGAGCGCGGCGGCCGCCAGGGCGGCCCATCCTCGCGCGGCCCGCACGGATCGAGGCGCCCGTGCCGGGGCGTGGTGCTTCACGGACGTACTCCCTTGAGTTCGGTCGGCAGGGTGCCGAGCGGGAATTCACCGGGCGCGGCGGAGCCCAGCGGGTGCAGCACGAGATGGGCCGTTCCGTCGACGGCGATGCGTACCCCTATGTGGAAGCGGTCGTCCGGTCCGCCGTCGGGGAGGGTCACGGTGCTCACGGCCGCCGTGCGGTCGCCTTCCGCGTCGCGCACCCGCACCCGCACGGGTCGTGCGGGACCTGCCGGTGTCGGCCCGGCCGCCACCCGCACCCGGTGGCCGCCGGCTTCCGCGAAGACGGTGGACCCCCCGGGTTCCAGGGCGCCGGCCCGGCTGATCACCAGCTCCTCCTGCCGTGGCAGACCGGCGACGACGCGGTGGGTGGCCACGCAGACGGCGTACGGGTAGCGGTCGCCCGGGTCGACCCGTCCGGCGGCCACCAGTGCGGCGCCGAAGACGGCCGCGAGGGCGGGGTCGGTGCCGCCGGGCAGCGCGACGAGGGGCCCCCGGCCGGCGGCGAGGTGTTCGGCGAGGGGGGCGAACCGGGCCGCGCCCCCCACCGCGACGGCCTGCACGGGCGGTGCGCCGCCCGGGGCGGGGTCCGCGCCGAGGGCCCGGTCCAGGGCGTGGTCCAGGGCGTGGTCGAGATCGGTCGTGAGCCGTTCGAGGGCGATGCGCACCACACCGGCGGATATCTCCCGCCCGTCCACCTGGTGGACCGCGGCCTCGTCGTACCGTCCGCCGCGGTCCAGCGCGCGGCGCAGTGCGACCTTGAGCCGTGCGGCGGCGCCCGGCTGGGCCCGGAGCCCGGCGAGCGTCCGCAGCCCCGCGGCGTCGTCCGGCAGCCCGGCGGCCGCCAGCAACGCCCGGTCGAGCCCGGCGCCGTAGCCCCCGGCGGGCGCCTGGCGGGCCGTACCGGCCACGCCCACCGAACCGCCGGCCGGCACGCACACCGACACCTCCACGGCACTCGCGCCGAGCTCGCACACCGCGTACCGCGCCGTCGGCGCCGCCCCCGCGTGCCGCAACAGCGCCAGCACCGCGTGCGGCGTGCCCAGCACCCGGATCCGCGGGGCGGGGCCCGTGCCGTGCACGGACTCCAGGGTGTCCGCCACCCGGCGGGCCTGCCCGGCCCGGTCCTGCTCGCGTACGACCAGCACCACCCGGTCGGGGGTGCCGTTCCCCGCGCAGTACGCCCCGTACGCGTCCCGCAGGGCCGCACCGTGTTCCGCGTCCGCCGGTACGGGCAGGCCGTCGCCGGGGACCGAGCCGGGCATCCCGGCGAGTACCGGGACGCCGTCGGCGCCGAGGCGGGCGATGCGCGTGAAGCGGGCGCCCGCGTCGATGGCGATGGCGTGAGCGGGGCCGTGGGCGTGGGCGTGGGCGATGGCGTGGGCGTTCGACGTCATGGCCTCCACCCGGGCATCCAGCGCTGGAGCCTTCCCTTCTTGTTGTCCGTGGGTGCCGGTCGCGGACCGTAGTCGTACCGCTCCCACGGCTGGGAGGGAACCGGAGCAGGAGACGACGGGGGCGACGGGGACGACGGGGGCGGCGGCGCAGTGCCCCCGGATGCGGTGCCCAGCACCAGCCCCATCTGATGGTGGCGCTCCGCCTCCGCGTGGTGGAAGTGATGCAGCTCCTGGCACAGTTGCCCGGCCCGCTCGCTGCGCCCGAGCACCTTGTACAGGGAGACGGCCAGTCCGGACACCCGGCCGTTCAGCTCGCGCGCGAACCTGTCGGTGGTGACGGGGCCCCAGGTGCACAGGTATCCGATCAACTCGTCCAAGTACTGCGCGGAAATGGACTCGTCCATGTGCGCCCCGGCCGTGATCCCGGCCAGTTCGCCGAGCGGCTCACCGGCGCGGACGGCGCCGCGCAGTTCCCAGACCCGGGGCAGCCAGCCCAGCTCCCGGCGGCGGCCGAGGGTCCTCACCTGATGCTCGGAGAGCACGTCGATCCAGTCGCCCGACCCCGGGCCGCGCGACAGCCGCTCTTCCACGGCGTTGAGGACGGACTCCTCGGCACTGGGCAGCCGCCCGATCAGACACCGGACGACGGCCCACGAGGCGGCGTCGGGCGTTTCGCCCAGCAGGGCCCCGATCGCCGGACCCTTCAGATCGGCATCCGTGTCGATCCGCCGGTACAGGGCGGCCGCATAGGCCTCCGCGCCGCCGGGGCCGGCGAACCGGCCGAGCCGGGGCATCGACGGCGGGCCCGACTGCCCCTGCGCCGCGGCCCGGGCCAGTACGCCCAGGAGATCGGCGTCCGCGGCCGCCCCGGGCGTCAGCCGGGGCCCGCCCGGCGCGACCGCCTCGTCCAGCACGTCGAGCAACCGGTGCGGGCTGCTCGACGCGAGCACGCGCAGGCGGGACCACATGAGGCTGACGACGACCGGGAGGCCGTTGGCCGCGGCGCCGGCCAGGGCCACCGACCAGGCGTCGTCGCCGGCGTCCGCGAACTCGGCGGCGTCCGACGGCCCCACCTGCTCCTCGGGGAGCGCGCCGGCGAGCAGCCCGGCGAACCGCAGCCATCCGGGCAGCTCCTCGACGCGGGCGGTGCGCAGCGCCAGCCCCACGAGCCGTGTGAGCGGCGGCAGCGGCTTGCGGCTGTGGTCCATGACGAGCTTGCGCAGCCATGCGCGTCCCACCTCGGGCGAGCCGATCACCACCTGGTCGACGGCGTCCACGAGGTACCCGAACGTGTTCGTCGCGAAGTGGATGAGCGCGGCCACCCACCCGGGCTCCTGGTTCGGCGCACCGGCCATGATCGTGAACAGCTCCTCGAACGAGCCGGGACGGTCCGCCTCCAGGCCGTCCAGCACCCTCAGGTAGTGCGTGGCCCGGGTGAACGTCTCCTTCGTCGCCGGTGAGCCGAGGACGTCATCGGCCAGCAGCCGCGGCGTCCGGTGGCTCCAGCACCGCAGCAGCGCCTCGTGCGCCTCGTGCGCTTCGCGCGCCTCGCAGCCTGCGAGGAAGGGCACGATCAGCGCCATCCGGTGGTCCCCCAGGGAGCTCGCCGGGTGCAGTTGCAGCACCCGCAGCACGTCGCGGAGATCGCCGTGTCCCCGTGCGATGTCCGCGACCACGGAGTCCACGAGGTCTGCCTCGCGCAGCGCCCGCAGCGCCGCTTGCGGCTCCTGGGCCGCGAGGGGCTCGGTGGCGCGCAGGAGGTGCGCGACCAGCTCTTCCGTGGATCCCCGCTTGGCCCGGATCCTCAGCAGCTCGTACAGGTAGTCGCGGGCCGCGGAGCCGCGGGGCTCCGGTGGGCGGGCCCCGCCCAGCCACGTCTCGAACTGCTCCGTGCGCGCGGTCGGCGCGAAGACCAGCAGCAGCTTGTGTTCGGACTGGCCGGTCCAGGTCGCGGCGCTGAGCCAGGCGCGGCAACCGTACGGCAGGAGCGAGCAGACGGCGTCGAGGATCAGGACCCGTTCGTCGACGCCCGGCAGTCGCGCCCCGGGCGGCGGTACGAGCGCGACCTGCCGCCCCTCCAGCAGCAGGGCCGCGATCCCGGCCGCCCAGTCGAAACCCAACCGGTCCACCGTGTCGGCCAGTTCGGCGGCACGGGTGCGCGGCACCTCGATGCTCACGGCGGCCCCGGCCGTGTCGGGCTGCTCGCGGGGGGCGGCCCGGTCCAGTGCGCTCCAGGTCAGCCCGTCGGCGCCCGCGGAGTTCCAGCCGAGCACGCACAGCCGCCAGGTGTAGCTGGCGACTCCGGTGCCGTCGAAGCTGCCGTCCCAGGTGGTCTCGACGTGCACGCAGGCGCAGCTCGCCTCCCCCGGTACGCCGCCGAGGAACACCCGCCAGGGCAGCCCGTCCGCGGGCGCGAGGTCGTCGGGGGTTCCGGTGGCCGCTCCCCAGTAGTACCGCTGGGCCCGGTCGGGCGGCAGGCTGCCGGCCAGCACCTCGTATCCCATGGTCCGGCCCGGGTGCTTGCCCACGACCGCCCAGTCCGCGGACAACCGGACGGTACCGGGGAGCTCGTTCACTGACCGCCCCGCTTGAATCCGAAGCGGGGCTGCTTGGCGTGGATCCTGCGTTCCAGGTCGATCAGGGGTTCGAGGACGTTGATGGGCTCGGGGGAGGTGCAGATCCGGGGGCGCCCCTCGACCATCTCCACGTTGGCGTAGTTGTGGTAGTCGAAGACGTGTTGCGGATTGAGCCGGAACCCGATGGCCGAGGTCGCGTAGTAGGAGATGCGCTCGGGGTGGAAGAAGGTGGCCAGCCCGTCGCGCACCAGCCGGGCGTTGGAGCCCCGGAACTCCTCGCACATCCACTGGAAGAAGCGGGCGCTCTGGTGCTCGGGCACGCGCGGGAGTCTGGATCCCACCGAGTCCTGGGTGACCCAGCCGGCCTTCACGGCGGGCTCGAAGATGGCGGGGTGGTCGAACTTGGCCACGCAGACGGAGACATGGTGCGGAAGCCGGTTCCCGTGGTGGCCTCCCCGGTCCCGGACCCGGGAGTTCAGCTCGTTGAGCGTCGCGTAGAAGAAGCTGAAGCTCTCCGTCGCCTCCTCGGCGTCGCCCAGCGGGTCGAAGAGGTAGATCAGGCCCTGGGCACGGGAGAGCTGGTCCGTGATCTCCTCGTGCAGCGGGTTGTTGCCCTGGAACACCTCGCCCGCCGCGTCGTTGATGTCCAGGACGAAGCTGGTCGAACGGGGGCGGCCCCACTTGCGGCCCGAGGACGGATCCTCGCCCTGGACGGACCAGCTCATGCCGCGCAGACCCACGCTCGCCTGCGGGAAGACGCGCCTGGTCGACAGCCGCGTCACGCTGTCGTTGAGGAAGCCGTTGGCCTCTCTCGTCATACCGCTGATCCGCCAGCTGCCCTGCCCCTGCCGCTGGGACTGCATCGCGGCGATCGGCAGGGCGCCGAGGAAGCTCGTCTTGCCGGAGCGCGGCGCGCCCCATAGCCCTATGCGGACGCGGTCCGTGGCTTCCGCCCCCGCCGGCGGCACGGGGATCACGCCCGGCGGCCGGTTCCCGTCCATGACGGGAGCCTGCGGAACCGTGTACTCGTACGCGAGGGCGTTGTCGGCCGGCCTGGCCGCGGGGATGGGCGCGGGACCGGACCGGTACCGGTCCGTGGGATGCGGCGGGCCGTCGGGCTTGGGCCGCTCACCGGCGGTGGGCGCGGGGGTGCCTGCGGCCGGTGTGCCGTCGGAGACCCTCTCGTTCGGGTCGTAGTACTCCTCGGACATGGAACTCTCCTCGCGCCGGAGCTATTCGGTCAGATCAGGGGGGTGGCGAAGGCCAACGGGCAGGGCGGGCCGTCCGATTGCCAGGGCGGACCGATGGCCTTGGCCACGTCGGCGGCCGAGTCGGTGCCCGGCCGGAAGGAGCCGTCACGGGACAGTGCGGCCCATGCCGTGGTCTCGTAGCGTGTGACGCCGGCCCGTGCGTGTTCGTTCGACAGCGACCCGGTGGCCGGGTCCGCCCTCGTCATCACCCGTACACCGGCGTCCCGCAGGCGGTCGAGCTCGGTCTGCCAGTCCGCGCCCAGTGGGCAGGACGGCACCATTCCGTACTGTCGCGGCGGTGCGGGCGGCCTGCGCGCGACGATCAGGACGATCTTCCGTACGGCTTCGCCGCCGCGGGTCGGTGCCGCGGCGAGGGGAACCAGGCTCTTGAGCGCGTCCTCCAGCGAGGACACCGTGTCCTGCCTGCGCCGCGCGGGCCGCCAGGTCCGCAGCACGGAGAGCGCCTCCCCGGCGGGCCCCGCCGGGACCGGCGGCATCAGCAGGACGCTCCGGGGGGTGTAGCCGTTCTCGTGGATCGCGTGGTCGTAGTGGCCGACGACTCCGGTCCGCAGGCCCTTGCCGGTGCCGTGGCTCCGGGCGAGCGCGGTGATGAGGTCGCCCACGAAGGCCAGCCGCTCCTCGGTCTCGGCCGTGTCCGCGCCGCTCAGCTCGACGGTGCAGAAGACCTCCAGCAGCGGCGGCCGGACGACCCGCCGGGGCAGGCCCCTGATCAGGGCGGGCAGGTCGGGGGCGGGCAGGTCCGGGGCGGTCCCCTCCTCCTGCGGCGCGCCGCCCCCGGGGCCGACGAGTTCGACCTCTCCGGGACCGCGCAGTACGAAGGCCAGCCGGGCCGGTTCCAGCGCCGCGAGAGCGGTACGCCGCACGCTCAGGACCGTGCCGCCGGAGCCGTCGGTGCCTTGGGGGACCTCGCCGGCCACCACCGGCAGGAGCACGGAGGCGTTGTCGGCGGCCCCGCCGTGCACGGTGACCGTGGCGGTCGCGCTCCTCCCGCGGCGGAGCCGGACGCCCGCGGGAAAGAGCACGTGCCTCTGGACGCGGACCTCGCCGGTCCGGCGATCGGCCCGGGCCAGCAGCAGGGAGTGGTCCACGAGCAGCGGCGCGGTGCGCAGCAGCTCCCGCACGGCCTCCGCCGTCGTGGCCCCGGCGGCGTCCCCGCTCCCCCGGCCCAGTTCGGCCCGTAAGCCATATGTGTCGCGGATCGCGGCGGCGGCCCGGTCCAGCAGGGTCCAGCCGCGGTGGCCCGTCAGCAGCACCACGGACCGGCCGCGGTGCTGCGGTAAGGACGCCGTCAGCCAGTGCAGCACGGCCGCGTCGAATTCCGTGCGGCTGACCGGGGATAACGCGCCGATGCCGCCGGCGAGCTGAAAACGGCGAATGTCCGGGCGCTGGTCCAGCGCGGGCACGACCGTGCGCCATTCCGTACTTCCGGCATCGGTTTGCCGGGGTATTCCGCTCTCGTCCACGTACGCCTTGATCACGTTCATGCGATCGGGCGCGAGTTCCACGAACAGCAAATCCTTCACGCGGCCGAAGATCAAATCATCGAGGATCTCCGGCGGCACCGCCGACTCCGAGCCCGGGCCCGATGAGCCCTCCGGCGGATCCGCCGGTCCGGGCGGCTCCTGCCGCACCTGCCCGCCGGACCTCGGGGGCCCGCCGCGGATCACCGCCGAGAGAACGCCACCGTCGCCCGCACCGCCCGAGAGCGCCGCCGCCCGGAGGTCCCAGGCGCGTCCGGCGGCCTCCACCGCCCCGGCCGCCAGGCTCAGGTCCTGCTCCGTCAACTCCCCCAGGACCAGTTCGCCGCGCATCCGCCACCGACAGGCGGCACACAGCCCCTCGTCCTCTTCGGGAGTTGCGCACACAGGGCATGCTTGATCAACGAGGGTCCCCCACATCCGATGACTCCCACCCCTGGAGCAAATCGCCGACATCGGCCATTCGCACGCCATTTCGAACCCCCACCGTCAAGCGGCGGATAACCGGCTCACTTGACTTCGAGAAATCATGGTGGCACATGCCAGACCGAATGTGACGCGTTTTACACACCAGCCGACCACCCGATCACCTCTTCGGTTCGCCCGAGACAAATCCGCTCACCCTTGCAGGCACCATTCGGCGAACCGATCGATGCTGTCGTCCACCTGGGCGTCCTCGTCCGCGACGGCCGCGGTGCGGAAGAAGCGGACCTCCTGGAAGTCCAGCTCCATGGCGCGGACGAGGCTCTGCAGGCCGAGCACCTCGCAGAGCCAGGCCCGCGCCTCGCCGCCGTCGAGGCCGGCCGGTACCAGGCCGTGTTCGGCGAGCAGGTCCGTCTTGCTGATCGCGACCGCCAGGCGCGAGCGCCGCAGCGGGGCGCCCATCGCGGTCACCGCCTGGACCGACCGGGCGAAGACCTCCTCGGGATCGACCGTGGAGCCCAGGGTGCGGTCCAGCAGGGGGCCCGGCGCGGGGTCCATGGTGGTCCAGAACGCCTTCACCGCCATCGGGTCGAGGACGAAGACGAAGGTGCGCGCGGCCCGCGCGTAGCGCAGCGCATCGGTTTCCTCGCGGTCGACGAACCGCTCGCCGGCCGTGTCGAAGAGATGGACCAGCCGCCGGGAACGGCCGCCGCCGAGGACGAACGAGTGGGCCCGGGGCAGGGCCTTCTGGGTGGCGCGCGTGTTCCCGCGCATCCGCAGCACCTCGCGCAGCACCTGGTAGTTGGCCTCCGACTCCTCGTCGGCGAGGGTGAGCGCCGGCCCGCCGTTCGCGGCCGCGCGCTCCAGGGACAGCAGCATGGCCGCCATCAGCTGCGTCTTGCCCGCCGCCCGTCCGCCGATCAGCGGTATCACCACCTCGGGCATGTGGCCGGCGTCGGTGTTCATCGGCTTCCCGCAGTGGGGGTGGACGCAGTACGCCTGGAGCCGCGCGTCCCGGCTCATCAGCATCAGCAGGGTCGGCATGCGCTGTCCGCACTGGCAGCGCCGCCGGAAGATGCCGTACGTGCCGGGGCGGATGTCCGCGTGCCGGCGACGGCAGGTGGGGCGGGGGCAGTCGTAGGCGGGGTACGGAACGCGTTCGAAGCAGTGCGGGCACAGCATTCCCGTGCGGAGGTGCTTCACCCACAGCACCGCCCGGTCGAGGGCGCGCAGCGTGCCGGCGAGGAGCCGGGCCCCGCCCGCCAGCAGGGCCAGGACGGAGGCGTGCAGGGTCATCAGCACGGCGAGCGGCGGCAGGGCGAGCACCAGGCCCGTGCAGAGTCCCAGGTAGAGCGCCAGGCCGTACGGGACGGTGAAGGCGCGGTTGCGCGCGGGAGCGGTGAACTGCCGTGTGGTCACGGCCCGGAAGGAGTCGCGGACCGTGGTGGCGTACGACCGGCGCTCCAGCACGAGGATCTGGCGCAGGTCGCGGGAGGCCGGTCCGAAGAAGTAGTTCCGGTACGCCTTCACCTGCTCGTCCTGCGGACGGTAGGGCGCGATCGTCTGGAACTCGGGGGTGCGCCGGTGCACGACGCCGACCACCGTGCGTCCGTACCCGGCGAGCACCTGCATGACCAGGGCGAGGCCCCGCAGGGCGGCGATGAGCGGGACGAAGGGCAGGAACGCGCCGAGCCCGATGAGGTAGAGGGCGGGGACGAGGACGAAGGTGATGATTTCATCCATGGCGGGTCACTGTCCTTTCTTCTTCCGTGACGGGTCGGGACTCTTCTTCCGTGACGTGTCGGGACGGGGCGTACCGGTACCCGACGCGCCGGGTGCCGGGGGCTCGGAAGCCTTCGCCCCGCGCGGGTCCGGGGCGGGGGGCGCCGAGCGGCGGCCGAAGGCCGCGTACCAGGGCCGGCGCTGCGGGCTCTGCCGCCGGGCCTCGGCCTCCTCGGCGTACTGGTCGGCGAGTTGGGGCTGGTGGGGCCGTACGGCCGCCTCCAGGCGTGCCAGGTCCGCCAGGCGCCAGTGTGCGGCGGGATGGGCGCGGATCCCCGTCACGAGCTCCTCCTGGGCCCGGGTGCGCAGGGCCCGCCGCGGCAGGGTGGCCGCGGTGGCGACATGGCTGAGCAGCACGTCGCCGATGCCCTCACCGGCCGTGACCCTGGCGTACACGTCCGACAGGTAGCGGTCGAGGTCGCGGTCGCTGAGCTCCCTCAGCCGGCCGCGCAGCCGCAGGGTGTCGGCGGGCAGCCACAGCATGGCGGGCACCAGGCACAGGCGCGTGAGCGCGAGCGTCGCGGCCCACCTGAGGATCGGCGGGACCTCGAACGCCGCAAGGAGGTCCGTGGCCTCGGCGGCCTCGTGGAGGGCCCTGTTCAGATCGAGGGCGATCCGTACCCGGTCCCCCACGTCCGCGGGCAGCCAGGCGAAGCGGCCCTGGTCGGCGAGCAGTGCGCACAGCCGCAGACAGGCCGCCAGTGACTCCTCGTCGTGGATGTCCTGGCCCAGGGCGCGGCGGAACCACGCGCCGACCGCCTCGTCCACCGGTTCCGAGGCGGGAAGCTGCTCGGCGATCCAGGCCGCTTCTCCGTGGGTCCAGGTCCGCGAGGGTCGCCAGAGGGCGCTCATCAGCTCCTCGTCGGGCGACGTGCGCCCCCGGACCCGCAGGATCTTGAACATGATCGGAATCGTGTCCGAGGGCATGCGTTCGGCCCGCGCCCGCAGATGGTGCTCCAGGACCAGGGGGCGGCTCGCCAGGTCGGCTTCGCGCAGGAGATCGGCGGGGAACTGCGACAGCAGCTGCTCCTGCCCGGCGCGTCCCTTCAGGACCTCCTCCACCGCCCCGGCGAGGGATTCCCTCATCAGTGGAAGGCGGTTGAGGAGTTCGGCCACCTCGTGGTGCGGGGTGTGGGCGCTCGAACCGAGCAGGGCGTGGGCCAGGTCGCGGGTCTCCCGCTCGAGGACCTCCGCCGCCAGGGGGAGCACGGCGCCGATGGCCCAGAGCAGCATGCGCGTCCGCTCGCGGGGGGTCCGCGCATCAGCCGCGAGCCGCTCCCACAGCGCGGTGGCCCGCTCGCGTGCCGCCGGGTCGTCGATCGGTACGGGCGGGGCGGCGTCCTCGGCGGCGCGGATGTAGGCCCGCATCCGGGAGCCGTGCAGTTTCCCCTCGATCTCCCGGTGCACGTCGATGTTGCCCCCGGCCTTCGCGGCCGCGCTCAGCATGGCCAGCCGGCCGTCGTCGAGGTCCCGGTGCTTGCGGTGGATGTCCTCGGCGACGGTCGCCCCGAGTGCGCCCAGGTGGTCGGCCCCGGCCAGCCAGTCGATCACCGCGTGGGCGTCGGCCTTGGCGAGCGTGATGCCGCCCGCGCAGGCCGCGGCGGCGACGGGGGCGTGCCAGTCGTCCGGGGTCTGCTCCCCGCCCCGCGTGTAGTCGGCCGTCCAGGACCAGACGAGCCGGACGGAGCCGACGCCGATCCGGGTGAGGAGGCGCACCAGGTCGCTGACGGGCACCTCGGGGAAGACGCCCCGCGAGAAGTCGAAGACGGTGTAGGCCGCTTCGTCGTCCGTGCCGAAGGCGAGCTGCGCCTCCGGCACGGTGCCGATCAGGTGCAGCCTGCTGCGGGCCGGGCGGAAGACGTAGGTGGCGAAGGAGAGCCCGCGGGCGAGCGGGGGCGGCAGCAGGTAGGACACCGCGGCGAACCAGTGCGCGATCCGTTCGGTGTCCCGGTCGACCACCACGACCGAGCCGTGTTCGGTGAGCGCGGCGAACACGGCGGCCAGCAGCTCCGGCAGCCGGTCCGCGTGGGGATGCCCGCGCAGGAACGCGCTCACGGACCGGACGTCGAGCGGTCCGGGCGCGGGCGCCGAGAGCACCGGGATCTCGGTGGCCGGGGCCACCGTGCGGGTCCACGCGGGCGAGTTCCACAGCTCGATCCCGAGCATCCCGCCCGCGGCCTCCCGGAAGTCCTCGCTGTGCAGGGCGTGGGCGAAGTAGTTGCCGAAGCGGCGCGCCGAGTCGCGGCCCACGTACCGCACGCACAGCGCGGTGGCGCGGCGCCCCTCGCGGTCGTAGGGCCGGTAGCAGAGGTTGACCGGGCAGCGCTCCAGCAGCTCCGGCGTGTCCGACTCCACCAGGGAGCGGGGCGGCTCGTACCCGGCCAGGGCCTCCACGGCCTGCCGGGTGCCCGCGGTGACGCCCGCGCTGACGGCGTTGAACTGGAATCCGGAGAACCCGCTGAGCCCGTGCTCGCAGGAGGTGTAGTAGAGCTGCTGGAAGTGCTTCATCCCCGGCCCGCCTTCGGCACCGAGCCGAACTCGCTCAGGAGCCAGAGCAGGGGGTCGGCCACCCGGTACGGCTGGATGCCGGTGGCGGCGACCCGGGCGTCGGTGGTGGGATGGCGGCCGAGCGCGGAGACCCCGAAGTAGCGGTAGCGGGAGTAGTGGTTGTCCAGCAGGTGGTCGATCGGCACGCCGTCCCAGTCCTTGAGGAGCCGGCGCACCTCCTCGTGGACGTTCAGGCTGTCGCCCACGTCGAAGCGGTCCCGCACGGGTGCGTGGTCGCGCAGCGGACTGCCGGCGTCGAGCAGGTGCCAGAAGGCGTCCATCTTCGAGAAGACGACGGCGATCGGGATGTCTATCTTCTGGGCGGCCCGGCCGGAGCCGCGGGACAGCAGCAGGTTGGTCACCCGGGAGAGGACGTTGATGGGAGGGTCGAGCCCCTCGCTGCCCGGCAGCGGGGTGCCGGGCAGGGCGTTGTCGCGGGCGCCCGGCATCTGCAGCGGGTCGAGCAGCAGCACGATGCCGTCGGCGCCGGCCAGGTAGCGGGTGTTGAGTTCCACGTTCTCGCGGGAGTTGAAGTCCTCACCGGCCGTGTCGAAGAAGGACAGGACGGTGTGCTGCGGGCGTTCGCCGAGCAGCGTGCGCCGGCGCAGGCCGAAGCGGAAGACCAGCGGGTCCACCCGGTTGAGGTTGGTGGAGGCCGTCTGGGTGCCGGGGAACATCTGGTTGTCGCGGTAGAGGCGGTCCTCGTAGTCGGAGCTGAAGCGCCGCATCGTCTCGTCGTCCGAGCCCATCAGGGCCGCTCCGAAGGCCTCGCCGACCCGGTTGCGCATCTCGTGGAGCAGCACCGTCATGTAGACGGTCTTGCCGGACGCCTTCGGCCCGACCATGGCGATCAGGCGGTTGTCCATCATGCCGAACTGGACGGGCAGTTCGGAGTGGCAGACCGGGCAGATCCGGTAGGTGGTCTCGCCGTCGCAGTCCGGGCAGACGGCCGTGGGCTTGCGGCCGTCGCCCGCGAAGTCCGGTCCGAGGTCGTGGCTGCGGCGCGGCCCCTTCCGCTGGTCGAGGACCTGGTCGCGGCGCCGCTCGCACTGCTTTCCCGTCCGGCTCAGGCGGCTGTTGCAGCGGAACCGGATCTCGCGCGGGGCGAAGTTCTCGTAGCAGTAGGGGCAGATGAGGCGTTTGGCCATCAGGTGACTCGCAGTCTGTGCAGGGCCGTCGGGCGGATGTCGATACCGAAGTCGGTGCCCGCGTCCGCGTGCGCCGGGAAGCAGACCAGCCAGGACGGGCCGCGCGTGGCGGGCAGCGGGAACTCCACGGTCAAGGGGGTTGCCGCGGACAGCCGTTGTGCGGGCACCTCGTGCAGGACGGTGCCCTCGGCCGTACTGGTGGGGCGGAAGCGGCCGAGGCTGTGGACGATGCGCAGACCGGGCAGGTCGCAGCCGTCCTCGGAGGTGAAGGTGACCGAGGCCACCCGGCCCGTCAGGCGGCGGCGCACGCTCGGCTCGTACGAGACGACCGTCGGGGCGGCCGGGACGATCAGCGAGGACGCTCCCTCGCAGTCATCGCCGAGATCCGGCACCAGGGCCTCCACGGTGAGCGTGACGGCCCCGTTGCCGACGGCCAGGTCGAACCCGCCGTCGTGCTCGTACACCCGGCGCCGGCACACGGTGTCCCCCGCGTGCGCGGCCGCCCCGGAGGTGTTCCCCTCCCGGCGCCAGCGCACCCGTGCGCTCAGGGCCCCGTCGGGCCACGCCCACAGCACGAGGAGGTGGTCCCCGCGCCGGACGGCCTGGAGCTGGTCCACCGGGACCGCGAACAGGGTCCGCGGATCGACGGAGGAACGCGGCGGGGCCACGGTCGGGTGGTCGTACGGATCGCTGCCGGGCCGGGTCGGCGACTCGTACGCGTCATCGGGCTCGGGCTCGCGTATCGGCTCGGGCTCGCCGTCGGGATCGGGCACGCGGTCGGGCTCGGGCACGCGGTCGGGCTCGGGCACGCGGTCGGGCTCGGGCACGCGGTCGGGCTCGGGCTCGGGGTGGTGAGCGCTCACCGGAGGCGGTTGCGACGCCTCCGGCGGGCCGGGGGCACCGGTGGACCCGGGTCCGGCCGTCGGGGATCCGGCGTACGGGTCGTACGAGGCCTGCGGCGGCTCGGTGTACGGCGCCTGCGGCGGCTCCGCGTACGGGCCTTCCGGCGGCTCGGTGTGCGAGCGCCCGGCCGCTCCGGGCCCGGGGGACGCGAAGGCGCCCTCCTGCCCGGCCGGCCCGCCGCCCTGCCGCGGGGCGGGCTCGGGGTCCTCCAGCGGGGGACGCCCGGTACGGGGCTCCGGGTCCGCCAGGGCGCCGGCGGGTTCGGGGTCCGGGAAGGTGTCCACGGGGTCGGGGCCGCCCGTGTACCGGGGGCTCCCGCCGACGCGGCCGGTCTCCGTACGCGGGTGGCCGGAGTCCCGGCCGGTGTACCCGCCCTCCGCCCGTGCCGGCCGCCCGGCGGATCCGGAGACCACGCGCAGCACCCCGAAGTCGCGCAGCTCCAGCAGCCCGAGCACGACGGCGAGTTCGGGGCGGTCGCAGCGCACCGTCAGGCCCTGCGCGGCCGGCAGGGCCTCGATCCCGGTCCGCAGGCCGGGCTCGGCGCACATCCCGCCGGCCAGCAGCACCGTGTCCACGGCCGGTTCCGCGGCGGCGAGCTGCTCCGCGACGGCGGCGAGCAGGCGCTCCCGCAGCGGGGTCACCGCCCGCTCGAAGTCGCTCCGGTCCAGGGTCAGCGGATGCCGGCCGCCGGTGGCGTCCTCCACGGCCTCGGTGACCGAGTCCGCGTCGCCGAGCGCCCGCCGCAGGACCTCCGCCGCGCCGAGCGGGTCCACGCCGTCCGGCAGGCGGCCGGCGAGTCCGGCGGCGAGCGCCGCGTCCCAGTCGTCGCCGCCGAGGCGGAGGCTGAGGCCGCGGACCACGTGCACGGTGAGGTCGGGGGCGATGGCCAGGACGCTCAGGTCCAGCGTGGTCGCCCCCTGGTCGCAGACCAGGACCGTGTGGTCCACGCCCTGCGCGACGGCCCCGTAGTGCAGGGCCACGGCCACGGGCTCCGGTACGACGCGGGCGACCTCGAGCCCGGAGCGCTCCGCCGCGTACCGCAGCTCGTCCTCGTGCCCGCCCGACACGGGGAGTCCGAGAGCGGCCGCGCGGTCCGGTTCGGCCCCGTGGCCGCCCTCTCCCGCCGGGGCGGATCCGAGCAGCCGGGGCAGGGCCCGGACCGGGTCGAGGACGCCGTCCACACCGGCGAGCCCGGCCGTGGTCACCTCCGGCAGGCCGTCGGGGCCCACCCGCGCGACCCGCCCGAAGCGGTGTCCCAGGTCGATGGCGATCATGACCGTACGCTCCCTTCGCCCGCGAACGGCCCCGCCCCGTCGGCGGTGACCCACGGCCGGCCGTCGGCCCCGAGGCCGACCCGGATCCGGCTGCCCGGCTCCGGACGGTTCACCAGCAGATGGCCGACGACGGCCGAGCGCACCAGTTCCAGTTCGTTGCGGATCTGCCGCCCGCCGTACGCCTGGTGCCCCGGGTCCGACATCCGTTCCGTGATCCACGGGTGCAGGGTGGCCGGGTCGGGAACCAGCTCCACGCGGTGGCGTTCCCGGACCGACTCGGCGAGCTCTCCGAGCAGCCGGTCGGCGATCCTGGCGACGTGCTCGGGGCGCAGCATGTCGAAGACGACCACGCCCGGCTTGAGCCGGCCGTAGATCTCCGGCCTGCCGATCTGCCGGAACTTCTCCTCCACGGCGCGGGTGAAGTGCGCCTCCAGCTGCGGGTACGAGAGCTCGTCCCGCTCCTCCAGCAGGCTCCGGACCTGGTCCGCCCCCGTGTTGGAGGTGAAGATGATCAGGCACTGGGAGAAGTACGCCGTCTGGCCGCGCCCGTCGGTGAGCCGGCCGTCCTCCAGGATCTGCAGGAACTTGTCCAGCACCTTGGGATGGGCCTTCTCGATCTCGTCGAAGAGCAGCACGCTGAACGGCCGTTCCTGCACGCGGCGGGTCAGCTCGCCGCCCTGCTCGTGGCCGATGTAGCCCGGCGGCGCTCCGGCCAGGCGCTCGGCGGCGTGCTCCTGCTGGTACTCGCTCATGTCGAAGCGCGCGTAGGCGCTCTGATCACCGAACATCAACTCGGCGACCGCCTTGGCGAGTTCGGTCTTGCCGACGCCGGTGGGTCCGACGAAGAAGAAGGCGCCCCGGGGACGTGCGGTCCCCGAGCTGCCGAAGTCCACGCCCACGAAAGCGGATTGGAGGGCGGAGGTCACGGCGTTCACGGCCGCGGTCTGGCCGACCACCCGGGAGCCGAGGACCCCGGCGGCGCCCGCGACGGTCTCCCGGTCGAGCTGGGTCCACGGGTCGACGCTCACGTTGAGCCGGTGCAGCTCCAGCAGCTTGTCCGGTTTCCGCAAGGGCGCGTTGCGCACCCACGAGGTCCTGGCGAGGGATTCGATGTCCCAGCCCAGCATGCCGTCGGTGGCTCCCACGAGGGCTTCGAGATCGGCGCGCGAGGCCTCGTGCGCCCCGTTGAAGTGGCGGAGCAGCCAGGTGAGCCACAGGCGCCGTTCGCTGGGGTCGGGCGGGCCGATGTGCAGTGCGGCGACCCTCGGGTCCTCCAGGTGGAACCAGCCGGGCAGCCGCCCGACGTCGCCCACCGCGCACAGGACCGCGTTGCGCGCGTGCGGCGCCGGGCCCGCGGCGGAGCGCGGGGTCACGGCGTCCGTCATCGCGGCGCGCAGCCTCAGGTAGCCCAGGTGCGATTCGGGCCGGCCGGGCGGCAGGTGGTGATCGACGTCCTCGAAGACGAAGGCGACCGCCGCGTCGGGCTGGGCCACCAGGCGGTGCACGGTGGCGACGACGTCATCGAAGGAGCGGGGCCGGCCCGACTGGCGCGGCGCCAGCAGGCGTTCGCGGCCCCGGTCCCGCTCGTCTCCGCGCCGGGCGCGGGCGGACGCGTCCGGCGCGCCGTCGGGCGGTCCCTCCGCGTCCCCGCGCCCCTGGGGCGGCCGCGCTCCCGCGCCGTCCGGGGGCGTTCCGGTCCCGGCGGCCCCGTCCGGGGTCCGCTCGCGCCCGGAGGACCGCCCCTCGCGCAGCTCGTCGAAGCGCTCGGCGTGACCGGACAGCGGAAAGGAGAGCCCGCCCACCGGATCCCACCAGCCGACGACCTCGGCGCCGCGCGTTTCCAGCAGACCGGCGACCACCTCGCGGAAGGAGGCCGGCCGGTCCTCGAACCACCAGCGGTCCCTGATCTGACCGTTGAGGATCACTTGGCGCCCGCGCCTCAGCTCCCAGCCGAGGGACACCGCCCACAGCGGCATCATGCCGTCCGCGACCACCGGTTGCCCGTCCCCGGCGGCCCCGCCGGTGTGCTCCGTACGCGGGGGACGCGCCGGGCCGCCGGCGCCGTTCTCCAGCTTCGTCCAGCCGACCGTGCTCACCCGGTCCAACTCCACTCCTCCGTGTCCGGCCGCTGCTCCGCCTCCGTCAGCGGCTTGCCCCGCGAGCCCGGCGGCTTGCCCTGCCAGGTGAGTTCCCCGGGAACGAAGCCGTCCCCTTCGACGATCGCCTCGTGCACCCGCCCCAGGAGGTCCTCGGTGCGGTCGCACTCCGCGACCTCCGGATCCGGGCGCAGGGTGACATCGGGTTCGCCGTCGACCTGGTAGACGAGGACGGGGGTGCCGCCGCCGTCCGTGGTGATCGTGGTCTGGTACGTCGCTCCGGTCGGGCGCTCGAAGCTGAGCAGCAGCTCTCCGGCCTGCTCCGCTCCCCCGGCGAAGGCGAAGCCCTCGCCGATCATGGCGTCCTGCAGCGCCTGCGCGAGGTCCATCCGGCGCGCGTACGCCAACTGCAGTTCGTCCAGCTGGGCTTCCGCTCCGACGAGCAGTTCCTCCAGCGCCGCGACCGCCGCCAGCGCCTGCGCCGGCGCGCCCGCCGCGAGCGGTCCCGTGACGGCGGTCAGCGCCGCCTCGATGCGCTCGGCGAGTGCGGGGTCGGCGAGCTCCCGGGCCTCGGCCGCCGCCTCTCCCACGGACTGCCGTACGACGTCGAGCCGGTCCGTGGCCTCGTCGAGGATCGCCGTCACCCGCTCCTGTTCGGTTTCCAGCGCGGCCTGCCGCGCCGCCTCCTGCTCGGCCGCACGCTCTTCCGCCTGCAGCTGTGCCTCGCGCGCCCGCTCCGCCTCACGGCGTTCCTCGGCGACCCGCTCCCCGACGGTCGCGGAATGCCGGGCGAGTGCGTGCTCCGCGGTCCCGAGCATCGCCTGGAACCGCGTCTGCCCATCGGGCCCGGCCGTGGCGCGCAGCTCGGCGAGCAGGTCGAGGCAGCGCCCGTGTCCCTCGGGGTCGCGTTCACGGGCCCCCGCTCCGATCTCGGCGAGCCGTTCCTCCAGGCCGGCCAGGACGGCCCCGTGATCGGCGTCCCCGCCGGAGGTCTCCGCCTCCCCGCCGAGCACGACGACCCGGCCGCGCAGATCCTCGATCTCCCGGCCGGTTTCCTCGCCCTGCTCCACACGGCTCTGGAGCAGGTCCAGCCGCTCCCGCAGCACGCGCACGCCGGAGTCCTCGGCGCGGGCCCGGCCCAGCAGTTGACGCACCTCGGCCAGTCGGCGCATGTCCGCGTCGGCCTGCTCCCGGCGCACCCGGGCGGCGTGGGCGTCCTGTTGAGCGGACCGGCGCCGGGTGATCTCCGCCTCCCGGCGCCCGGCCTCCGCCCTGGCGCGCTCCCGGCGGGCGGCGAGTTCCCGGGCCCGCTGGGCGGCGCGCTCGGCCCGTTCCCTGGCGCGCTGCGCCTCCATCCGGCGGCGTGCCGCCTCCCTGGCACGGCGCCTCTCCGCCTCGATCCGCGCGTAGGCCGGCGTGACCGTGACGGTGCTGTACTTCGGTGATCCGCTCATGCTTCCCTCCGTTCCCCGGCGCGCAGGACGAAGCCCCGTGCCGCGAGTCGTTCCTCGAGCCCCTCACGGAAGCCGGGAGTCGGCGGCACCCCGGCCCAGGACAGTGATCCGTCGGCCTCCAGGGACATTTCGACGCCCGCACTGTGGTCGGGCTCGGTCCCCACGTCCGCGTAGCGGCCGGAGAGCGCGATGATGCGCTGGTTGGCGGAGCCGCGCCAGCGCAGGCCGTGCTGCCGGGATGCCACGTAGGGGCCGTCGACGAGCAGGTCGAGGCGGCCCAGCAGGGCCTGCCGGTCGGGGCCGCCGCGGCGCAGGGCCTCGTACCGGAATCCGGAGTAGGCCATCGCGCTGAGTTCGGGGCGCCGCGCCCGGACCGCGTCGAGCAGCGAGGCCAGTTCCGCCGCCTGGCTGAAGGGCTCGCCGCCGGACAGGGTGACGCCTTCGATGTCGGGCAACCCGCAGATCCAGTCGGCGAGTTCCTCCACGGTGTGGGCGGTGCCCCCTTCGAAGGGCAGCGTCTCCGCCGCCACGCAGCCCCGGCAGCGCAGCGGGCAGCCCTGCACCCAGATCACGGCCCTGACCCCCGGTCCGAGAACGGTGCAGCGGTCGAGCCGCCGTGCCACCGAGAGCATGGTCACCTCTGCCATGCCGCGTCCTCCGTCCCCTTCCCGCGTTTCGCGTCCTTCTCGCCTTTCGCGCCTTTCGCGTCCTTCGCGCCCTTGCCGTCCCCCATGCCCTTGCCGTCCCCCACGCCCTTGCCGCCCTTCGTGTCACCGGCATCCGCCGCCACCCCGTCCGTACCCGGCCGCGGGTCCGGCACCGGATAGCCGTCCGCCCCGCGTTCGGCCAGGTCGCACCAGGGGCACCAGGGCCGCTCCGCCGTGTACACGTGCAGGGCGCTGCGCCGGCAGGTCCTCAGCCGCGCCGGATCCGACTCCGCGGCCAGCGCCTCGCCCCAGACCGACGCGGAAGGCCGGATCCCGCCGAACGCGGCCCGGAAGAGCGCGGTGAGCCGGCGCGGGAGCAGGTCGACGGGCGGCGCGGAGCGGGGCAGGAACACCGAGGTCCGGTCGAGCAGACGACACCGGCCGTGCAGGACGTTGTCGTCGTACGACAGGTAGTCGCCGCCCCCCGAGGGGTGCCCGGCGAAGGGGTGGAGTCCGCACATCAGCAACTGGTGGATCAGGACGGCGAGGACGAACTCGTCGGACGCCCGGTCCGGCGCGGTGCCGGCCGGGGCGCCGATCCGTTCGGGCGCGGTGTGGCCAGGGCTGCCCATCCGCCCGGGGAACGCCTCGCCCCCGTCCGTGAACTGCCAGGAGTCCACGTCCGCGATGCCGACGCCGCCCTGCCCGTCGACCCAGAGGTTGTCCGGCTTCAGGTCGCCCACCACATAGCCCTCGGCGTGCAGGTCCGTGAGGAGACGGGCGAGCGAGAGGGCGGCCGCGAGTGCGGTGGCCCACGTCGCGCGGGGCAGCAGCATCTGGCGGGCCTGTGGGGTCAGCAGGTACGCGAACGGCTGATGGGCGTGGCGCATGTCGGTCATCACGTAGCCGTCCACTCCGTCGCGGCCCGGGCCGCCGGCCCGGACCCCGGCCATCGGCCAGGCGACCCGCGCGGGCGTCCCCGAGAGCAGCCGGACGGAACGCGGCTGGCGGCGCTGGCGGACCAGCCGGGCTATGCGGCGCCGGTAGGCGGCGGGGTCGGGCGGGTCGAGGACGAGTTTGGCCACCAGGGGGCGTGCGTCGTCCACGGCAAAGACGACCCCTTCCGAGCCGCTGCCGATCTGCTGCGTGAGGTGCCATGTGCGTCCGCTGTCGGACACCACCGTGAGGGCCATCGTCACCCGCCGTCCGTGAGAGCGCAGAGCACCGTCAGGTCGTCACCGGTCCGCGCCGCCCCGGGCCCGGAGAGCAGGGCGCGCAGGGGTGTGGCGTCACCGCCGTTGGCGCGGAGCGTGGCCGCGAGACCGCAGAAGAACCGCTCGGAGGGCAACGGCCCCGCTTCGGGCGGGAGTTCGCGTACGGAGGGGTGGTCGAGCGTCAGGGCCGCACACCCGTCGGTGGCGAGCACGACCCCGGTCAGCCGCGGCTCCCACACCACGAAGGACCGCAAGCGCAGCTCGGCCCCGGGCGACGAGAGGAAGACCGTCTCCGGCGCGCCCGGAGCGGGCGGCGGCAGGACCAGGTGGCACCGCTCGCGCTCCTCGCCGGCCGGTCCGGACCCGTCGGGGTCCCGGGTCAGTACCGTCCCGAAGCAGTCGCCGACCGCGAGGAAGGCCACCCAGGGCGGCCGGACGACGGCCGCCGCCAGCGTGGCGGCCAGCGCGCCGGCTTCCACGTGCTCCACCTGTTCCGACGGCGACACCTGCTCCGAAGGCTCCGCCACCGCCGACAACACGCCCTCCACCGCCCGCCGGTAGTCCCCGACGATCCTGGCGCCGGTCCGGGCTATCCACCCGGTCCACACCTCCGGAGCGTCCCCCGCCCCGGGGATGCCCTCGGACAGGGTCCGGCAGGCGGCGTCCACGGCGATGTGCGCGCCGAGCGCGCTGCGTTCCCTGCCGCCGGCGCCGTCCGCGACGGCCAGCACCGCCGTCCCGCCCAGCTCGACCGCCTTGAAGGCGTCCTGGCAGCCCTGCCCGCGGGCCAGGTGCGCGGTCCCCTGGACCGCGGCCCCCGCGACGATCACTGGTACCGCTCCTCGAGCAGGCGCAGGCGCCGCTGCCGGTCCACCAGGTCGGCCACCTGCCCGTGGATCTCGTCGGCGGCCTGGACCGCCCCGATCCGGTCCGAGCTCTGGAACAGCAGATCGAGGATCTGCCCGAAGTCCAGGCCCTCCAGCATCAGCGCGCCCTTGGGGGCGAGGACCCGCAGCAGCTCCAGGTCGGCGCCGCGCACGCCGATCGCCTGGAGCACGCATTCGCCCCGCTCCTCGCCGCGCCGCACCTTCTCCGCCGTACCGGCCAGGGCGGCGGGGTCCATGGGCCGCCCGTCGGCGTCGCTCGGGGCCCCGTCCGTCAGGACCCACAGGAACGGCCTGCGCACCTGGACCCGCTGCTCCTGCAGCGTCCGGTGGCGCGCCCGGGCCAGCTCGAGGGCGGTCTCGACGGCCTCCGTCATGCGGGTGAGGCCGGACGCCTCCAGCCGGGGCGGGCGCATCCGGTCCACGGGTACGAAGAGCCGGTCCGGTGCGGCTTCCGCGACCGGAACCAGCTGCTCCCGGTCCGGGTCGAAGACCCGGACCTGCGAGTCGAAGGTGATCAGGCACACCTCGACGCGCGCACGCAGCCTCGGCTCGGCCCGCACCCCGTCGAACCAGTCGGCCAGCGCCCGGCTGAGCTCCTCGATCCGGGGGCTCCCGGCCGGGCGCCCCATGGAGGCCGACGTGTCGAGGAGCAGGACGACGGGCTGCCGTTCGTCATTGCCCTGCGCCAGTCCGAAGCCGTACTCACTCATCCCCCCACACCCCACCCTGGTCCGCGCCCTGGTCCGCCCCGGCCGTCTCGCGGGCGACGCGCAGCTGCCGCGAGGCCTCGTACCCCACGACCACCTCCGTGCCCGGTGCCGCTTCCGCCGGCTCCGGGAACATGCGCAGCAGCACTCCTTCGACCAGGACGTACGCATCGGGATCGGGCCAGGTGATCACCCGCCCCGTCGCCCCGATCCCCCACTCTTCCATCCCACCGCTCATGCGCCCACGCTAGGTGACAGATCATCAACTGTGGTCGTGCCAACGAAGATTACCCAGGCCATGATCCCCCCGCACCCCCCCCTGCGCGACCCCGGTGCGCCCCTCGTGCGCACCGGGGCGCCCCTCCATTGCACCGGGTCAGCCGGTCGGCCTCTGGTCGTGCGCCGGGCGGATTCCGGCGGCGATGCGCTCCACCACCGCCGCGGCCCGCGGGGTGCGCACCACGAAGTGCACGTCCCAGCGCGCCCCGCGCGCCAGCTCCGCCTCGACCGCCGCCCACACGGCACCGAGGCTGACCTCGTAGGACAGTCCGCCACGGCCGGATCCGAGCAGGGGGAAGCACACCGAGCGCAGCGGCGGTACGTGGCCGTCGCGCTCCTCGGCCAGCAGCGCCAGGGCCCGGGACACCGCCCGGGTGACATCGGCCGGCAGTACGTCGTAGTCGTTGGTCCCGGCCCGGGGCACGGCGATCGCCGCGTGGTAGATGCGCCGTACGCCCTGTGCGGCCAGGGCCCCCGCCCCGGTGGCCGCCACCGTGCCGGGCCGCACCGCGCGGCCCGAAGTGCCGTGCTGCTCGGCCCACATGAGCAGCTCCGCGGGCAGCGGGTCGGCCAGGAGCTCGCCGGTCATCCCGTGCACCGCCGCCGCCCGCCGCAGCGATGCGGCGATGGACGACTTGTAGGACTCGGGCAGCGCGAAATGGACGTTGGACGGTGAGACGACCACGTCCACGTCGCGCAGCAGGTCCACGGGGTGCACGTGCACCGTGAGGCCCACGGTCCGGCCGGCCGCCCGGACCTCCACGGACCGGTGGGTGCCCGCCCCGCCCCCGTCCACCGGCCCCGCCTCCCCCGCCGGTCCGCCCGGCGCGGCCGCGTCCGCCGCCAGCCGCACGATGTGCTCGGCGACCTGGCCGAGGACCATCACCTCCTGATCCTTGCGGAACCGCTCGACGCTCACTCCGTAGACCGAGGCCGCCCTGGCGCGCCGGGAGGACGCCGGCCAGTCCCGGGTTCCCTGGGCCAGGCCCAGGGTGTACTCGGCGGCGGTGCGCAGCGTCCCCGCGTCCAGACGCGCCACCGCGCTCCGCAACAACACCTCTATGGGCGCCCCCTGCGGCCGGGCACCACCGGACGCGACCGTCGTCGCCGCCGCCTCGAGCCCGGGCAGCGCACGCCCCCGCAGCCGGATCAGTCCCGCGCGCCTGACCTCCTTCAGCTCGGCGAGAAGTGACGTGTAATCAGAAAGGGGTAAGGCCATGGGTTCACGATGACATCACCCTTCACAGGCGGACAAGCCGCGGGCGGACGCGCGGCGGACCGCCGTACGGGCGTCACCACCCCATGGGTTCGGACACCTCCGCCCACAACGGGTCGAGGAGCCGGTTCACTTCCTTGAGGCCCGCGGGGGATCCGAGGTCCTCGACACCCCGGTCCGGCAGCACGTCCAGGGCCCGGCCGTGGCGGTCGTCGAAGCGATCGTGGAAGAGCACCACGGCGTGCTCGGGCCGGTTCCGGCGGGACTGCCATACGAGCCCCATGGCATCGGGAGCCTGCGCCCGGATCTCGCTCGCCCAGCGCCGCGCCTTCGCGTAGCTCCTCTCGTCGTCCAGGAGTTCGGCGTTCCGGCGCACCGCCGCGAGGTCGGCCTCCCCGACCAGGGAGACCACCTTCAGTTCGCACGTGGTGCGCAGCGCGCTCAAGGCCCTGCCCTGGACGAGGGCGTAGGGGATCACCCGTTTCTCACCCGTCCAGGGCACGGAGCGCAGCACGCTTTCCGCGACGGCCGTCAGGGCGCTGTCGGCCAGGTACAGGCTGTGGTACGGGTCCAGCACCGTGCCTTCGAAGCGGCCGCCCTCGAAGTGGATGTCCGCGAGGGTCGGGTTGAACTGGGTCGGCCGGTACTTGGCCTTGTGCACCCGCCACAGCTCCGTGCCGGCCGGGATCACCCTGAAGTTGGGGTGCAGTTCCTCCTTGATCATCGGAAAGAGCCTGATCATCGGCATGGAGTTGCCCCTCATCACTCCCCCTCCACGAGTGCGGTGGCCGCACCGACGAGTTCGTCGTCGCGCATCCGGCCCAGCAGCGACACCGGGGGCCCGCTCAGCCAGGCGTTGCCGCCGTACCACCACGAGGCGGCGCCCCGGGGGTCGATCTCAGCCATGAGCAGCCGGTTGACCTCGAGCACCACCGCGTACGGGGTGCCGCCGCCGGCGGGGAACTGGAACTCCGGGTAGCGGTCGCCGTTCGGCGGGTCCGGCAGTCTGATCAGTTCGGGCGGTGGCGCCCCGCCGCAGCGGGCCGTCGCCTCGGCCGCCGAGAGGGCCGGCGCCCGGAGCAGCGGGTCGGCCGCGCGGTCACCGCGGCCCGCCGGGGCGGGCTCCGGGGCCTCCGGGACCGACTCCGGGACGGGCTCCGGGACAGGCACCGGACCGGGGTCCTGGGCCGACGCCCCCAGCAGGTCGATCAGGTTCAGCGCCTCCGTCACGGTCTGCGGCCCGGGAGGCGCGGCAACCAGCCGCGTCCCGTCGACCGCCCTGCGCACCGGATGCCCGAACGGCAGTGGCCGTAGGGCCATTCTGACGCCCTGAAGCGCCCTGGGGACCGCCATGCCGTTGCCCGGCGAGGCTTCGGCGAGCGCTTTCAGCCGGGTGAGCAGCAGCGCGTACTGCCCGTCGTCGAGCGCGGCACGGATGGACTCCCGGTGCTCGCCGATCAGGGCGAGCAACGGCTCCACGGACGGCTCGCGGCCCTCCTCGTTCATGCTGTCCCTTCCGCTGTGTCCGCCGAGCTCCGGCCCGGATGTCCCTGATGGATGAAGGCGGCCCAGAGCGCGGTCCGTTCGAGTCCCGGCTGTCCCATCTCCCGGAGCAGGTCGCCCCGGAGGGAACCCGGGTTCTCCCGGTCGGGGTCGAGCATCCACAGTTGTGCGGCCCTCAGGGCGTCCACCGGGCCGAGCCCGTCGATGACGAGGTGGTGGTGGAACACCGCCATCAGCAGCGCCGAGGCACTGTCCTGGGCCAGCCACCGGGATCCCACGACGTCCCGCGCTCCGGCGGCGACGAACGCGGTGGTGAGGGTGAGCGCCTCGTCGTGGTCGCGCATGCTCAGGTCGGTCTGGCACGCGCTCAGCACGACCAACGGACCGTCGGGCGCCTCCTGTCGGCCTCCGTGGTCGAGGAGCCGGGTCACGGTCAACGGGGCCGGTGTGTACGCGTCGTCGGCCACGAGATCCAGGGCCGAGACGGTGGGACGGGTGCCCGCCGATCCGTGTGAGACCACGTGCAGCAAGGAGGTGCCGTCGGCGAGGAAGCCCAGGACGGCATCGGGGGTGCCGGGTGGCAGTTCCTCGTCGTACAGCGCGCCGCACAGCCGGGCCTGCGGATAGAAGACGTCCCGCAGGCTGGTGACCTCCGTATCGGCGTACCCCAGGCTCATCGTCGGGTCGGCCACCAGCACGGGGGAACCGGCCGGCTCCCTCGGAGCGCGTCGTGCCGTGCGCAGGAACTGTCCGCCGGACGCCGCGTAGCTGATGACCGTCGTCTGGAGGAGCCGGTCGTGGGCCGCTTCGGCCGGCAGCCTCGCCGCGTGCCACGGCACGATGCCCAGGCGCCCGCAGGGCACGAGGACGATGCGGGGCGGACCGTCCCGGCGCTCTTCACCGGCTGTCGCCAGGCGCTCCTCGATCTCGCCGAGGAGCGGGCCCAGAGCCTGGTACGCCCAGTCGCACAGCTCCTCCAGGGCCTCTTCCCACGCCTGGGCGACGGACGGGTCGTGCGGGCCGGCGTCCCGCGCCGCCGCTGCCTCCACGTACCGTGCGAGGGGCCCGCCCTCGACGTCGCGCAGTTCCGGCAGCGCTCCCGAACCGGCTCCGAGCTCCGGCCCCACCACGATCGCCAGGCCCGGGCCCGCGGTGTCTCCGGCCACGAGGTAGAGGAGCGCGTCCGCACCGGCGTCGGCGAGCCCGTCCGCGAGGTCGCTCAGCGTGGGGGTACCCAGGAGGCCCCCCTCCCCGCGGTACCCGAGGGCATCGAGGGCCTCGCGGCGCAGCGTGCTCGGCAGCAGGCCCGGAACCCCTCCCGCGTCCCCGGGGGCCTCGTCCCCGCCGGCCGCCCGCCAGGCCTCCGCGAGGTCGTGGCGTCCGGCGACCTCCAGCAGTTCGGGTACGGCCGAGGCGGTGGAGGCCGCCTGCAGGACCAGGGCCCGCCCCAGTTCGAGGGCCGCCACGGCCTCGTGCAGCCTGCCGTACGCAGCCGCCATGCGGGCCGCCCGTACGCCCCGGCTCGCCCCGGTACGGGCGGCCAGCAGCCCGTGTTCGACGCCCGACTGGAGGAGGACGTCGGCGGCGAGGGCCGTCAGCGCCTCCCCGGCGGCGTCCACGACGGCCGTGTCCTCGGGGTCCGGTTCGACCTTCGCGAGGATCCGGCGCAGGTGGTACGACTCGGCCAGCTGCCACAGCGCGTCGGCGGCGATCCGCGGCGCGCGGCCCTCCCGTATGCCGACCCGGAGCCGTTCGAGTTCCTCGATCAGGGCATCGAGCACCGCCGGGTCGCGGTCGAGGCCGAAGCGCATCCCCAGGGAGAGGGTGGAGGTGTAGAGATCCTCCATCGAGGCGTCCGGAGGCGGGGGAACGTGGTCGGGGACCGGGCCGGCCCGCTCGCCGGTGAGGGCGGTGCGGATCAGGTCGAGCTCCCTCGCCCACGGCGCGGACAGCTCGTCGGCGATCGGCAGCCCGCTCGCCTCGGCACGGGTCATCCCCCGCTCGATGTGGGGCAGGGCCCTCAACAGGGCTTCCTTGTCCCGGGTCAGCAGGCCGAGCGAAGCGTGGACCGTGCCGAGTGCCCAGTCGACGGCGAACCGGAGCGGGACGCTCTCGGCGACGGCCGCCCCCAGGGCTTCGGCCTCCTCCAGGAGTTCCCGGAGCCTGGGCACATCCTCCGTCTCCCTCGCCTCCATCGCATGGAAGACGATCTCCATCGCACGGGCGAAGGCGGCAGGATCCCCCAACCCCGGAGGCAGGCTGCCGGCCGACCTCTTCAAGTGGTCGGCGACCGCGCCGATGTGGGCACGGCCGGCCGACAGGTCCTGGTAATTGCCGCCCACCGTCGAACTGATGCTCAGCAGGAGTGCCCGCAGGCTCTCCAGGGCCGCCGTCGCCGACGCCGCCGATTCGGAGCTCGGCATGGGCAGGTCCTGTACCGAACGGAGCCTCTGGAGAAGCTCGTTGAGCACGTGCGGGTCGCCGCTTCCCAGGACGGAGTCGAGTCCTTGGCTGGCCGCGTTCACCGCGTCCATGGCGGCGATCATGTTCCGCAGGGCATCGGGGTCGAGCGCGGGCCGCGACCCGGGGTCCGGGGCCGTCTGCTCCCTGGGCTCGGGAGACGTCTTCGGCTGCGGATCCGGCTTCTGCTTCGGCTCGGTGTCCTGCTCCGCATCCTGCTCGGCGCCCTGCTCCGACTCCGGCTCCAGCTCCGGCTTCTGCTGCGGTTCGGGGGCCGGGTCCGGGTCCGGGGCCGGGTCCGGGTCCGTGTCCCGCTCCCACACCGGCCCCGGGGACGCCGCGGAAGGCGGGGCCTGCGCGGCCATCGCCCCGAACATCCGGTCGATCATCTGGTTCAGCTGATCCGCGAACGGCGAACCGGGTGGCACCATCCCCGCCACCAGATCGGAGAGGCCCTGAGCGGACGGGGACGCGAAGAGCGCCTGCGCCTGGCGCATCGGACCGAGCAGCTCCGGAGACAGCGGCAGCTCCGCCGCCTCGTTCATCAGCGTGCCCACCTCGTTCGCCTTGGCCAGCATCCCGGCGGTTCCCGCCTGCCGGAGCCAGTCGACGTAGCCGGAGAGGTCGGGCGACGCCGCGAAGTGTCCCGGCTGCGGCTGGACCGGCGAGACGTGACTCATGAGGAACAGGGCCGCCCACCGCCGCTCTTCCTCGGTCACCACCGCCCCCAGCGGCGCCGTACGGTCCCGGGCCTCCCGGAGCAGCCGTTCGGCCCGCTCCCGGTCGCCGGCCGAGCCTGACCCCGCCGCGTCCCGCAGGGTCAGCGCACCCGCCAGCCACACGTTCACCGAGCCGAGCAAGGCCTCGTCGTGGTCCAGCAGCCGGGCAAGCTGGTCGAGTTCGGCGACGGAGGCCATGGCGGCATGCGGCGGCACCGGACCGCCGCCCATGCCGGGGAGCTGCCGTTTCACCCGCCCAATGGCGTCCGACACCCAGGTGCGCAGGCCCTCGACGCCACCGCTCTCCTCCCGACTCACCGGCATCCCGCCTCTCCGGGCCCCCCGTACACAGCCCTCAACAGCCTCAGCAGTCCTCAGTAGCCCTCAACAGGCCGTGGATCACCCCCACTATGCCGATCCGTCGCGCGGACCGCCCGTAGTTCACCCGCTTCGCCCCGCCGACGACCCGACTCCGCCCGGGAAGCGCCCGGTTCCGCCCTCGTCTCCCCCGCACGGACCTCCCGGTGGCGGTCACGGGCCTCGGTGGGCCGCTGCCGTACGCGCGGCCCACCGATGTCCGCTCCGCCCCCTCCCCCTTGCTCCCCCCACACGATCAGCGAAGCATCGGACGGCGTGCCGGTGAAGGCCGCACCCGGATCTCGCCCGGTGTTCGCCCCGTTCCCGCCCGGGCCGGGAACGAAAGCTCCGGCGGAGTGCCACCCGGGTGCCTTCCGGGCGAATTCAGGTCGGCTCATGGGAAGTTGGCGACGATCAGGTACCTACGGAAGCCGCCCTGCGCCCATCATGGGCCGCAGGGAACGACCTGATGGATTCACCGGGGCGGACGGGGGCGCGGAGACATGGTGGACGAGGAGGAGGCCGGCGGGGTCCGGGCGGTGCGTGCCTGGGCCGTCGGGGCGACGGAACGCGCGGCCCACCTGATCGGGCGGGGGGACGAGAACCGCCCGGTGCCCGCGGAGGAGTTCGAGGGGTCGATCGCCGAGCTCTCGAGGCTGCGGCAGCTCCTGGACCACGACCGCCTGCTGCTCGGCAGGGTCACCCTGGTGCTCGGCGCCCTGCACGCCAAGCGCTACGTGTCCGGACAGGGCAGACCGGGCGACCCGGAACGGGCCCGGAGCCTCCTGGACGAGGTGCGGGATCCGGCGACGGCCGCCGGGGAGCTGATGACGGACGAGGGCAGGCAGTGGGCGGCGATGTTCGTGCTGATGGTGTCGGTCCCGGCGCAGCCGGGCCACGCGCCCGGGTCACACCCGGACATGTGGTCCGTCCTCGACCAGTCCTTGACGAAAACCACCGCGCAGAACGCCGCCGAGGCTGCACGGGTCGCGGCGCTGGCCGCCGAGATCGGCAAGCTGCCGATGCTGCCATCGGAACTCCAGGGCCCTGTGCAGCAGATGCAGGACATCCTGTCGTACATGGTGCAGAGCGACCTTTCCGACCCCGCCGCGCTCCTGGCCATGCTGCCCCCCGACCTTCCGTTCAGGGATCACCTGCAGACGCTGCTGGGCCTGATCCCGCCGGGCCCCGACCCCTCGGCCCCACGGGAACCGGGCACCACCGCGCCGACTTCCGCTCCGGAGCCTGAACCCGAGCCGGAGGACCAGGCCGATCTTGTCGCCACCAACGCGTGGCTCACCACCGTGCTCGGCCTGTCGGAGGCGATGAGGACCGGAGATCCCGAGACCGTCAACCGGCTTCTCCAGCGGCTCGGCGGACAGCTGGACAGCCTGCCCACGGGGCACGACCGGGCATCCGAGATCGAGTACCTGATGCGCATGGTGCTGCAGACGGCCGCACCCCTCGGGGGCAGCCTGGTCGACGGCGCCGAGGCCCTCCGGCACGTGGATTCCATCGTCGACCACTTCGCGCAACCGGGGGACGGCGATACCAGAAGGGCCGACCTGGCCGTCGCGGCCCGGGCGACCGGTCTGTTCGCCGGCATGCGGGCCGCACTGGAGAGGGAGGACGAGGGCGAGCTCCTGCGGCTGATGAGCGAACTGGAAGCGCTGGAAGCCTCCGTGGCCGCCGAGAATCCGTTCCGCTGGATGGTGATGCTCCTCCACGGTTCCGGACTCGTAGCGGTCGGCGTACTCACGGCTGACGAGGAGACCGTCCTGCGCGGTCTGGAGGAGCAGGAGGCCGCCCTGGCGGCCCGGCCGGCGGACGAGGCCGCGTTTCCCTCGGATCAACTCGCCACGCT
Source organism: Streptomyces sp. GL_141 (assembly GCF_057834385.1). Lineage (NCBI taxonomy): Bacteria > Bacillati > Actinomycetota > Actinomycetes > Kitasatosporales > Streptomycetaceae > Streptomyces > Streptomyces sp. GL_141. The sequence continues at coordinate 7,224,415 of NZ_CM174402.1, read as the reverse complement.
CGTCGAGGGGATGCGGGCCTCGCGGGCCGTCATGAGCCGTACGGCGGACCTCTTGCCCAGCCCCGCTCCGCCGCCCCCGGGCGCCTCGACGAGCACCCGTTACCTCGCCGCCATGACGGCGGGCCTCCGGTACTCCGCCACGCAGGACCCCGCCGACCTGGACGCCGCCATCAGCGGGCTGGAGCACGTCCGTGACGAGGTCCGGCAGGGCCGGTCGCAGCTCGTGGCCTTTCCCGCACTGTGGCAGCTCGCGGAGTACTACCGGATGCGTCTGCGCCTCACCCGGGACAAGGCCGACCAGGACGCCGCCACGGACGCGGCGATGGAATCCCTCCAGGCTCTCGCCGGTGACGTCGTCCTGCAGTCGGGCACCGACCACGGCCTGCTGAGCGCCCGTACCGGGGCCGAGCGCGGGGTGCAGGCCGCCATCTGGGCCGCTTCCCATGGCCGGGTCGAGGAGGCGGTGGCCGCGCTGGAGCTGGGCCGGGCCCTGGTGCTGCAAGCCGCGTCCGCCTCCCGGGCCGTACCGGAACTGCTGGAGGCCCGCGGCCACCACGGCCTCGCGCAGGAGTGGCGCGCGGCGGCACCGGCACCGGGAGCGGCACCGGGAGCGGACGGCTCCCCACCCGGAGCCGGAGCGGTACCCGACGCGCTCCCCCGCGAGCTGCCGAGTTCCCTGCGGCGCCGGGCCCTTGAGGCCCTGGGCCACCGCGAGCGGGACGGCGCCCTCTTCCGCACCCCCACGGTCGACGAGCTGAAGGCGGGGCTGGCCGAGAGCGACGCGGACGCACTGGTGTACCTGCTCGCCGGCGAGGGCACCACGCCGGGCATGGCGGTCGTGCTGGGCCCGGACGTGGGCACCGGCGTACGGGCGCTGCCGTTCCTGTCCGGCGAGAAGAGCGGCCCCCTGGAGCGTTTCCTCGACGCCTCGGCCGCGTATCAGGTCCGGCCCCCCGCACCCGGGGCCGCGCAGACCTGGGAGGACGCGCTGTCCGAGCTCTGCGACTGGGCGACGGACGCGGTGATCCTCCCGGTGATCTCGGGCGTCGCCGAACGGCTCGCCGCGAACGAGAACCGGCGCAGGGGCCGACCCGGCGGGCCCAGGATCGTGCTGGTGCCCTGCGGCCGCCTGGGTGTCGTGCCCTGGCACGCGGCACGGCTGCCGGCCGGGGCGCCCAGTGACTACGTGTGCCAGATCATGGTCATCAGCTACGCGGCGTCCGGCCGCCAGTTCCTCAACACGGTGCGGCTCGGCAGGCGGGCCCCGGCGGACGCCCCCGTCCTGGTGGCGGACCCGACCATGAGCCTCCCGTACGCGGAGCTCGAGGTGCTGGCGCTCCGGCAGACCCTGTACCCGCGGGCGCGCCTGTACGGGGAGTTCTACGAGCCCCCCGTCGAACCCGCGGCGGCCGGCACGCCGAGCGACCTCCTCGCCGCCCTCGCCGGGTCCCCCTCCCTGCTCCACGTGGCCTGTCACGGTTCGGCCGGCACCAACCCGACCGCGTCGGCGCTGCGCCTGGCCCCCGACAAGGACGGGCCGGAGGGGAACCGGACCACCGACCTGCTGACCGTCTCGCGGCTGCTCGATCACCCCACGGGGGAGCAGAACGCCCCCGACGGCCCCCTGGTCGTGCTCAGTGCCTGCGAGACGGACCTGAGCAAGCGCGACCACGACGAGGCGCTCACCCTGACGAGCGCCTTCGTGGCGAACGGCGCGCGGGACGTGGTGGGGTCCCGGTGGGCGACCAGGGACTCGGCCGCGGCCCTGATGATGGCCGTGTTCCACCACTACCTGACCGTCGAGGGGCTGAGCCCGGTGGACGCGCTCCACTCCGCCCAGATGTGGATGCTCGACCCGGAGCGCGAGGATCCGGGTTCCCTCAGCGACAGCCTGCTCGAGGAACTGGCCGGCGGTCCGGAGCTGGACCACCCGGCGGTCTGGGCCGCCTTCGTCCACCAGGGCCATCCGGGCCGGTCCCGGGTCAGGAATCGAGCCGGATCGGGTTCGTGAACGCGGCGGGTGCGCCGGGCAGCGGCGGCGCGGCCGACGCGCGGCCCGCCAGGATCGCCGTGCGCGACAGCACCGTGTAGGGGCCGCGGGCGATGTGACTCCGGCGTGAACTGCCGCGCACGGCCGATGGATCGCGCCCGGGGTCTTGCGCGACACCCCGTTCCGTTTCTACTCTCTCCGCCAATGGTTAGGAACCATTCCTAACCATTGGCCGGGAGACCCGACCCGGCCGCTCCCCCCACTCGTGCAGCACCCACCCGAGGACGCCCGATGTCACGAGCACATCAGCAACGCTCCGCGCACAGAGACCGCCGCCGCCCCCACTGGCACCGCCCGCTGGCGGGCTTCGCCGCCCTCGCCGCCGCCATGGCGGGCCTCACCGCCCTCGGCACCCCGGCCGCGACGGCCGCCGGAGCCCGGGTCTCGGCCACTGCCGCCACCGCGGCCGAGTCCGCCGCGGCGCTGGTCTCGACCGGAAAGCCCACGACCGCGTCCTCGATCGAAGGGGGTGGCTTCGAGGCGGGCAAGGCCGTGGACGCCAACGCCTCGACCCGCTGGGCCAGCGCGGAGGGCGTGGATCCGCAGTGGATCCGCATCGACCTCGGATCGGCGCACACCATCAGCCGGGTGAAGCTCAACTGGGAGGCCGCGTACGGGAAGACGTACAAGATCCAGACCTCCAGCGACGGGACGAACTGGACCGACGTCTACTCCACCAGCACCGGGAACGGAGCGACCGACGACCTGACGCTCACCGGGACCGGGCGCTACGTCCGCATGCACGGCACCGCGCGGGGCACCGCGTACGGCTACTCCCTCTGGGAGTTCGAGGTCTACGGCTCCCCGGCCTCCGGCGGATCCGACACCACCGCACCGAGCACTCCGGGCAGTCTGCGCGCGACGGCCACCACCGCGAACAGCGTCTCGCTGGCCTGGAACGCCGCCACCGACAACGTGGGCGTCACCGGCTACGACATCTACCGCGGCGCCACGCTCGTGACGACCGCCACCGGGACCTCGTACACGGACACCGGCCTCACGGCCTCCACCGGCTACGGCTACACGGTCAAGGCACGGGACGCCGCGGGCAACACCTCCGCGGCGAGCAACGCGCTCAGCGTCACCACCCGGCCCGCGAGCGGCTCCGGTACGGCGGTTCCGTTCGGCAGCCACACCCGACCGTACGTCGCCGGGACGCTGAAGCCGAGCGGCGCCCAGGGCACGCTCGACCAGAAGACCATCGACTACTACACCCACTGGAAGTCCGCCTTCGTCCGCCAGAACTGCGGCAACGGCTGGTACCAGGTCATCTCCCCCGACGCCGACCACCCCTACGTGGCCGAGGCGCAGGGGTACGGCATGGTGATCGCCGCGACGATGGCCGGCGCCGACCCGGACGCGAAGAAGATCTTCGACGGTCTGACCAAGTGGACGATCGACCACCCCTCGTCGGTCAACCCCGACCTGCTGGCCGCGGAGCAGGACACCGCCTGCCGGAGCGTCAACGGCGGTGACGGCGCGACCGACGGCGACATGGACGTCGCGTACGGGCTGCTGCTCGCCGACAAGCAGTGGGGCAGCTCGGGCACGTACAACTACAAGGCCCTCGCGATCAAGCACATCAACGCGATCAAGAAGGACGAGCTCAATCCGTCCACCAACCTGCTCAAGCTGGGCGACTGGAGCAGCTCTGGCGACCAGTACTACTGGATCACCCGCACCTCGGACTGGATGGTCGACCACTTCCGGGCCTTCCGGACGGCGACCGGCGACGCGGCCTGGGACACCGTCCGCACCGCGCACCAGAACCAGATCACCAACCTGCAGGCGTCCTACGCGCCGAACACCGGGCTCCTGCCCGACTTCGTCGTCAACACCAACACCACCCCCAAGCCCGCCCCCGGCCAGGTCCTCGAGGACCCGAACGACGGCGCCTACTGGTGGAACGCCTGCCGGACCCCGTGGCGCATCGCGGACGACGCGGTGACCAGCGGGGACGCCAAGTCCCTCGCGTCGGCACGGAAGCTCAACACCTGGATCAAGGCCAAGACGGGCGGAGACCCGAACAAGATAGCCATCGGCTACAAGCTCGACGGCACGCAGATCTCCGCCGGGAGCGAGGCGGCGTACTTCGCCCCGTTCGCGCTGGCGGCCATGACCGACCCGGGCAGCCAGGCCTGGCTGGACGCGCTCTGGAACAAGATGCTGGCCGCCCCGATCGACACCAGCAGCTACTTCTCGGCGAGCATCCAGCTCCAGGTCATGATCACCGCCTCCGGGAACCACTGGGTCCCGTAACACCCTTGGCTTGAAAAGAAGTTGACGGTACGGCCGCACCGGCTGGTGCGGCCGTACCCGTGTTCAGCGCGCCGGGGACCACTGGGCGATGAGGGCTTCGGCCGTGGTGATGGCCGCGACGAGGGAGAGGGAGTTGCGGATCACCTCGGCGGTGCAGGCCGCGGGCACCCCGGCGATGGCGTCGGAGGGGACCACGACCTGGTAGCCGAGGTTCACCGCGTCGAAGACGGTGTTCGGGATCGCGATGTTGGAGGAGACCCCGGTCACGACGAGGGTGCGGACACCGAGGTTGCGCAGCAGGGCGTCCAGGTCGGTGCCGGCCATCGGGGAGAGCCCGTGCAGCCGGCGCACCACGAGGTCCTGCTCGGCGACGGTGATGGGCGCGGCGACCTCCACGGCCGGGCTGCCGGCCAACTGGCGCACCGGCAGCTTCCCCGCCGCCCGGAACAGCCGTGCGTTGGCATTGGCCCCGCGCCCGTCCGGCCGCCGCTCGGCAACCGCGTGCAGCACCTGCACCCCGGCCCCGCGCGCGGCCTCGACCAGCGCGGCGACCCGGTCCAGCATGCCGGAGTCCCGCGCCTCCTTCGCCAGTTCGGGCAGGGCGCTCTCCTCACCGACGACACCGTTCTGGCACTCGACGGTGAGCAGTGCGGTGGTGGCGGGATCGAGATCGGCCATGGCTCCCCCTGGCGTGGCGACGGAAGAGCACGCATGATTCCTGACACATAGTCAGATGTGAAGGGGCGCGGACCACATGGACAGCACGCAGCTGGACGGGACACCCACGGAAACGGCATCCGCGGAAACGGCATCCGCGGACAGGGCGCAGCGGCGGGGCCGCCGCATCATGATGACCGGCGAGGAAACGGACGCCTTCCTGCGCGAGCAGCGCACCTGCCGGGTGGCCACGGTCTCCCCGGACGGGCGCCCGCACGTGGGCGCGCTCTGGTTCGTCTGGGACGGCACCTCCCTGTGGCTGTACTCGATCACGCGCAGCCGCCGCTGGTCCGACCTCCGCAAGGATCCCCGCATCTCGGTGGTCGTGGACTCCGGCGAGGCCTACGACGAGCTGCGCGGGGTCGAACTGTCCGGTACGGCCGTCTTCGTGGGCGAGGCCCCCCGCACGGGCGAGCCGTGCGAGGAACTGGCGGAGCCGGAGCGGCTCTTCCCGGTCAAGAACTTCGGCATCACGGAGATGCCGCACGACGGACGGCACGCCTGGATCCGGCTGACACCCGACTCGATCGTGTCCTGGGACTTCCGCAAGATCTAGACCGCCCCGCCGGCCACCCCGCCGACCACCCCGCCGACCGCCCGGGCCTCCCCGGCAGCAGCGGAGGCCGCCCTCCTCAGGGCCTCGACGGCGGCCCGGATCGAGGGCCGGCGGTCGGCGTCGGCCCGCCAGACGACGTACACGTGGCGCCGGACGCTGTCGGCCACCGGCAGCAGCCGGACGCCGGGCGGCACGGGTCCGCGCCCCAGCCGGGGGGCCACGCACACGCCCAGTCCGGCCTCGACGAAGGCCAGTTGGGTGTGGTGCTCCTCGGCGATGTGCGCGATCCGGGGCTCGATGCCGGTGCCGCGCAGCGTGGAGACGAGCCACTCGTGGCAGAACTGCCCCTCGGTCCAGGAGATCCAGTCGTCCTCGCCGAACTCGGCCAGCGAGATCCCGGCGCGGCCGGCCAGCGGATGCCCCGCCGGCACCGCGATGTCCATGCAGTCGTCCAGGAGATGGGCCCGCGTGAGCTCGGCCGGTACCGGCATCCGCTTGTTGTGCCAGTCGATGGCGAGGGCCATGTCCAGGTCGCCCCGGACCACCGCCGTCATGCTCTCCTCCGGCTCCTGCTCCCGTACCCGGGGCCGCAGTTCGGGGTGCTCGGCCCGCAACTCCGCCAGGACCTGCGGCAGCAGCCCCCGCATGGCGGTCGGGAAGGCGCCGATCCGCAGCTCGCCGACCGCGCACCCGCGCCGGGCCTCGACATCGGCCTGGGCGAGCTCGACCTGGGAGATGATCCGGGCCGCGTGCTCGGCGAGGAGCCGGCCGGCATCGGTGAGCCGCACCCCGCGCCCGTTCTTGGCCAGGAGGGGCTGGCCGACCTCCCGTTCCAGTTTGGCCATCTGCTGGGACACGGCGGAGGTGGTGACGTGGAGCCCGTCGGCGGCGCCGCTGACGGAGCCGTGGCGGGCGAGTGCGTCGAGGGTGCGCAGCCGCTCCAAGTTCAACATGTAAGCAATCCTACGACGTCACGCCCAACAACTTTCGCTTGTCCTACGAGGTCACGAGGGGCGAAGGTGGCTGTCATGAGCGCCCCCAGCACCCCGGTCCCACCGAGCACCCCGGTTCCACCCGGCACCACCGCCCCACGCCTGTCCCCGACCCCCGCCCCGGCACCCACCCCGCCCCCCGCAGACGGCCCGGCCGCCAAGGCCCTCGCCACCGCCCGGCTGGACTGGCGCCTGCGCTTCGCGGTCCTCTCGGTGATCTGGGGCTTCAGCTTCCTGCTGATCAAGGTGGGCACGGAGGCGTACGCCCCGTTCCAGGTCGCCCTCGGCCGGGTCTTCTTCGGGGCGCTCGCCCTGCTCACGGTGCTCCTGATCCGCCGCGAACCGCTCCCCCGGGGCCGGCGCACGTGGGCCCACCTGACGGTGGCGGCGCTGCTGCTCAACACCGCCCCGTTCTCCCTCTTCGCGTACGCGGAACTGAGCATCCCCTCCAGCCTGGCGGGCATCTGCAACGCCACCTCACCCCTGTGGGGCATGGCCCTGTCCCTGGTCGCGCTCTCGGAGGACCGCCCGACGCGCCGCCGCTTCGCGGGCCTGGGCCTGGGCTTCCTCGGCGTCCTGACCGTCCTCGGCGCCTGGCAGGGCTTCTCGGGTCTCGACGCCAAGGGCACCACGCTCGCCCTGCTGGCCGCGCTCTGCTACCCGATCGGCTGGATCTACGTACGCCGCACCCTGGCCTCCACACCGGGCTCCCCGGTCGCCCTGACCGGAGCCCAGCTCCTGGCCTCGACGCTCCAACTGGCAGTGATCAGCGCACTGTTCACCTCGGCGCCCACCTCGTTCCCGCTCTGGCCGACCCTGTCGGTGATCGCCCTGGGCGCCCTGGGCACGGGCATGGCCCTCCAGATGCAGTACGGCCTGGTCACGGAGATCGGCCCGACCACCGCGCAGATGGTCACGTACTTCATCCCGGTCATCGCGACGACGGCGGGCGTCCTCCTCCTGGACGAACAGCTCCACTGGAACACTCCGGTGGGCGCGGCCGTCGTCCTGGCCGGCGCGGCCCTCACGCAGACCCGACGCCGCTAGGCCGTCTCTTTCGGATCTTGCCGGTCAGGCCCTCAGTCGAGCCGCCCCCCGGCCGCCGGGCGGACAGCCGAGGCCACCGCCTCCGCCAGCCCCGGCACGTCCGCCGGGGACAGCGTCGACATCGTCATCCGCACGGCCGGCCCCGATTCCACCCGGAACCGCGCTCCCGGCGCCACCGCCCAGCCCGCGCCCAGCAGCCGTGTCACCACCGCCGTCTCCTCGGCGACGGGCACCCACACGTTCATGCCGCTCCGCCCCTGCGCGCGCACCCCGCGCCGGGCCAGCGCCGCGACCAGCCCGTCCCGGCGCTCGGCGTAGGACCGCGCGACCGCCGCGTGGTCGACCGCACCGGCCTTCCACAGCTCCACCGCGGTGTACTGCAGCAGCCTGCTCACCCACCCCGGGCCCAGTCGCTGCCGCCCCCGGACCCGGTCGAGTGTCACCCCGTCACCGGTCAGCACGGCGAGCCGCAGATCCGGCGCGTACCCCTTCGCGGTGGAGCGGATCAGCACCCAGTGGCGGGTCGCCCCGCCCAGCGCGTTCAGCGGCAGGTCCACGATGCCGTGTCCGTGGTCGTCGTCGATGACCAGCACCTCCGGATGCCCGGCGAGCACCGCCCGCAGCTCCGCGGCCCGCTCCGCGCTCACCACCGCCCCGGTCGGGTTCTGCGCCCGGGCCGTCACGAGCAGGGCCCGGACCCCCTGCGCGAGCGCCCGTTCCACCGAGCCGGGCAGCGGTCCGTCGTCGTCCACGGCCACCGGCACCACCCTCAGCCCCAGCGCCGGGACCAGGTCGAGCACGCTCCCCCACCCCGGGTCCTCGACCGCCACCGCGTCCCCGGGCCGCAGGTGTGCGGCGAGTACCCGTTCGATGCCGTCCAGCGCTCCCGAGGTCACCGCCACCTCCCCGGCCGGCACCCCGTCCGCGTCGAAGGCGGCCCTGGCCAGCCGGGCCAGCTCCGGGACGACCGGGTCGTGGCCGTAGAGCGTCGGCTCGGCGGCGTACCGGCGGGCCGCGCCCGCCAGGGCCTCGTCCAGCGCGGGCAGCAGCCGCACGTCCGGGTTGCCGGAGGCGATGTCGCGCACCCCCGCCGGGACGGTCATCCGCAGTTCGTCGCGCGGCGCGGTCGCGGGGCGGGCCCGCACCCGGCTGCCGCGGCGCCCGTCGGTCTCGATGACCCCGCGTTCGCGCAGCGTGCGGTACGCGGCGGCCACGGTGTTGGGGTTCACCCCCAGCACTCCGGCGAGCTCCCGCATCGGCGGCAACAACGCTCCCGGCGCGAGCTCGCCCGAGGCGACGCCCGCTTCCACACTCGCGGCGATTTCCGATGCGCGCCGCCCGATGATCAGATACTCTCCTAGCACAAAGCCAAGTATGCACTAATACAACGGAGTCCGCACGATGAGCGTCACGCCTGCCCCCGAGACCACCACGGAGACGTCGACGGCAGCGGCCGCGCCCACGCCCACCGAGGCGTCGGCCGCCGGGTACGCGCCCACCGACCGTACCGTTCCGAGCCGGTACCGCGACCGCGCGCACTACGACCACGAGACGGTGCACTCGATACTGGACGCGGCCTACCTCTGCCACCTCGGCTTCATCCGCGACGGCGCGCCGGTGGTCCTGCCGACCCTCTTCGGCCGGGTCGGCCGGACCCTCTACGTGCACGGCTCCACCGGCTCGCGCCCGCTCCTCGCCGCCCGCAAGGCCGACCCGGGGCTGCCGGTCTGCCTCACCGTGACGCACCTCGACGGCCTCGTCCTGGCCCGCTCCGCCTTCCACCACTCGCTCAACTACCGCTCGGTGGTCGTGCACGGCACCGCCTACGAGGTCACCGACCCCGAGGAGCGCCGGATCGCGCTCAACGCCCTCGTCGACCAGGTCGTTCCGGGCCGCTCGGCCGACTCCCGGCCGGCGAACGCCAAGGAGCTCGCGGCCACCGCCGTGATCCGCCTGGACCTGAACGAGGTGTCCGCCAAGGTCCGCAGCGGCGGCCCGGGCGACGACGCCGAGGACCTGACACTGCCGTTCTGGTCCGGCGTGGTCCCGGTCGCGCCGGCGTACGGGACCCCGGTCCCGGCCGCCGACCTCGCCCCGGGCATCCCCGTCCCGGACTACGTCACCGCACTCTGACGGCCGCCTCGTCGGCAAGGGCGGGCCGGACCTCCGGCCCGCCCTCCCCCGTCTGCCCGTCCGGCGTCGCCTCCTCCCGCGTCTGCGGGGACTGGGCCTCCGCCGGCCGCCGCGACTCGGCGGCGATCAGCGCCCCCACGGCCGTCAGCAGGAGTACGGTGCCCAGCGCCACCGGGCCGGTCAGCCGCTCCCCGAGCACCAGGACGGCGATCGCCGCCGCGCCGACGGGCTCGATCAGCATGATCACGGAGACCGTCGCGGCCCGAACCGCGGCGGCCCCGCTGAAGTAGAGCGCGTAGGCCAGCGCGGTCGGCACGGTGGCCATGTAGGCGAGCAGCCAGAGCACCCGGACGGGCTCCGCGGTGTGCGGCATCAGCCCCTCCACCAGGGCGAACGGCAACAGGCACGCCGCGCCCACCCCGACCGACCAGACGGTGGTGACCAGCGGGTCACCTCCCGTCCCGCGCCGCCCGAGCAGCCGGGCCCGCAGGGTCATGGCCCCGTAGCCGGAGGCCGACAGCAGCGCCCAGCCGACGCCGAGCGGCCGCACCTCGCCGCCTCCGCTGCCGAGGACGAGTACGGCCAGCCCGGCCAGCGCCCCGACGACCGCGACGGTCCCGCCCCGGCCGAGCCGCTCCCCCATCCAGTAGCGGGCCCCGAGCGCGATGAGCACGGGCCCCGATCCGAGGGTGACCACGGTGGCCACGGCCAGGCCGGTCTCGCGCACGGCGGCGAAGTAGGCGGACTGGAAGAGGGTGAACAGCAGCCCGGTCCCGATGAGCGACCCCACCGAGGCCCGCGCCCGAACGGCGCCCGCCCCTGCGCCCCGCGGGCTGCGGCGTCGTACGGCGAGTACCGGGAGCAGTACCGCCAGCCCGCCCGCGCACCGCCAGAACGACAGGGCGAGCGGGCCGAGGTCACTGGCGAGGTAGAGCAGCGAGGCCGCCGCCCCCGCCGTGCCCCAGGCGGTTCCGGCGATGACGAGGAAGAGCAGGCTGCGCCCGGTGGCGGGCGTGTGGTCCGACTGGACCGACTGAATCGACACGAGAGGTCTCCGCGCGTGCGTGAAGGATGAAAAGTGCAGGTCATCGCTTCGCGGGCAGCGCGAATCCGCCCGGGTCACGGCCCGGGCCGGGTTCTCCTACGTGGTGGCAGCCGCCCGCGCTAGGCGGCGGGAGGCGGAAGCACGGTCGTCGGCATGATCGAGAGCCTAGACCTTGCTCGGGTCGCGGTCCAGGGCGGCCACCGGCTCCGCGACCCCGGGCGGGACCTTCCGGGAGGTCTGCGCGATGAAGGCCCCGCCCAGCACGAGCGCGCCGCCGATGATCTGCCAGGTCGAGAGGTGCTCTCCGAGGAGCACCCAGGCCAGTACGGTCGCCACGACCGCTTCCAGGCAGGCCACCACGCCCGCGACCTGCGGCGACAGCTTGCGCACGGAGACCACGCCGGTCAGGTACGCGAACACGGTCGCGATCAGCACCACCCAGCCGAGCAGCACCGGCGCGGGCACCATCAGGTCCCCGAGCGCCGCGTCGCCGCCCAGTACCTGCCAGTCGATCTGCCAGGGGCGGGCGATCACGGTCATCACGAGGGTGCCGACGATCATGCCGTACGCGATCATGCCCATCGGGTCGGGCACGTCGTCCCCGTCGCTGCCCTGGTCGGCGAAGACGAAGTAGAAGGCCTGGCAGCAGGCGGCCGCGAGGCCGAGCACCACGCCGAGCGGGTCGAGGCTCAGCCCGGCCCAGATCTGCACCACGCAGGCGAGGCCCACGACGGCCACGGCCGCGCCGGCCGCGGCGGCCCGGGTCACGGGCCTGCGCTGCACGAAGCGGATCCAGCCGAGCAGCAGCGCGGGGCCGAGGTACTCCAGCAGGAGGGCCACGCCGACCGGGATCCGGGACAGGGAGGCGAAGTAGAAGGCCTGGACCCCGGCCACGGCGACGAGGCCGAAGCCCGCGAGCAGCAGGGGTTTGCGGCGTACGAGATCGCGATGGCGCCAGGCCAGCGGGGACAGCACGAGCGCCGCCCCGGCCACCCTGAGCCAGACCATGTGGAGGGGGTCCAGACCCGCCTCGATCAGCGGCTTCGCCGCCACACCCGAACCACCGAACGCGATTGCCGAAATGAGGGCGAGGCCCAGTCCGGCATGTCTCCCTGACGCTTGCATTCGGACATCATGGCAGGCTCCGTCAGGAGCGACGTGGCCGTGACGCCTGTTGAGACGCTCCCGAGACCGACCCGACACCGGCCGGGCCCGCACCCGCCCCGCTCCGCCCCGCCGCTCCATATCTGACAGGTCGTCAGTCTTGAATGTTGCGTCCGCCGGGACTACCTTCCGCCGCACGTACCTGACGAGAAGGGGTGGTCGCATGGCTGAAGTCACCGCGGAATCACGCATCGAGGCGTCCGCCGCGAAGCTCTGGTCCCAGCTGACCGACTGGGACGCTTACGGCCAGTGGAGCATGACCCACACCAACTTCCCGAAGGGCGGCCCCGAGACCCTGGCGGTGGGATCCACCTTCGCCGAGAACATGAAGATGATGGGCTTCCCCGCCGAGGTCCTCTGGACGGTCTCGGAGCTGGAGGACGAGCGCGTCTTCGCGATCACCGGCAAGGGCCCGATGGGCGTCGCCGTCCTGACCCGCTACACGCTGATCCCGGACGGCGGGGCCACCACCGTCCGCATCGACGGCGAGTTCACCGGCGCCGCGGTCTCCCTCATGGCGGGCAAGCTCAAGGACTCGGCCACCGCCGCCCTGAACGAGTCGCTCCGCAAGCTCTCCGGCCTGGTCGCCTGAGCACCACTCCCGAACGAGCAGGTCCGTACGCCCACGGACACGACGGCGCGCCCCGCGGGATTCCCGCGGGGCGCGCCGTCGTGTCGGGTGGCTCAGTGCTCGTCGGCCAGGATCAGGTAGAGCTTCTTGCGGGCGTCGTTGATGACGGTGAGGGCCTTCTCCCGCTGCGCGGGAGTGCCGGTCTTGAAGACCTGCCCGAAGGCCTCCATCAGGCCGAAGCCGGCCGTCCGGACCTCGTTCATCGCCTCGAAGTCGAAGCCCCGGCCGGCCTCCGCCCAGGGGGCGTCCGGGCCGGACCCGGCCTCGGTGCGACCGGCGTCGGTGAGCGTGAACAGCTTCTTGCCGCCCTCGCTCTCGCTGGTGATGAGGCCCTCGTCCTCCAGCAGCTGCAGGGTCGGGTAGACCGACCCCGGGCTGGGCTTCCACGCCCCGCCGCTGCGCTCGCCGATCTCCTGGATCATCTCGTAGCCGTGCATCGGCCGGTCGGTGAGCAGCGCCAGGATGGAGGCGCGCACATCACCCCGCCGGGCCCGGCCGCGCGGCCCGCCGCGGCCACCGAAGGGCCCGCCGCCGAAGGGCGGCCCGAACGGCCCGAAGGCGGCACGCCGCCGCTGGAACTCCTCCCGACGGTCCGGCCCGCAGTGGCCGTGACCCCGTCCGTGCTCATGTCCGTGGTCGTGTCCGTGCTGTCCGTGCGAACGCATGACTGCGCTCCTTTCCTCATTCGGTGATTCGTTGTCGCTGATGCGATGCCTCTACTATCGTTGACCCATCGCGATGCGTCAACGATATATCGGAAACTCACTCAACGAACACCCCGTGCCCGCCGGCCCGCCCGGAGGAGACGGGCGACATCGTGGAGTCCACCGAGGACCGGATCGCCGCGGCGCAGGGAGAGGTGGCCGGGAACACGGGCGGGTGACCAGTCCAGTCATCCCGAATTGGCCTTTGCAGGCGGCTCCGCCGCGTCCCTACCGTCGGTGACATGCGCATCCGAATCGTCGACGCCTTCACCGACCGCCCCTTCGGCGGGAACCCCGCCGGGGTCCTGCTCCTCGAAGGCGGGTTCCCGCCGGACGCCTGGCTCCAGCAGGTCGCCGCCGAGGTCAACCTCTCCGAGACCGCCTTCGCCCACCCCCTCCCGCCGGGCGGCGACGCGGACTGGGCGCTGCGCTGGTTCACCCCGGCCGCCGAGGTCGACATGTGCGGCCACGCGACCCTGGCCACCGCCCACGTCCTGGCCGAGAGCGGCCTCGTGACCGGGACGGTCCGCTTCTCCGCGCGCTGCGGAATCCTGGAGGTCACGGCCGCCGGGGACGGGACCCTGGTCATGGACTTCCCGACCTCCTCCCTGACCGAGGTCGATCCGGACCCCGCCGTGGAGCGCGCGCTCGGCGCCCCGGTCAAGTCGGTCCACGACACCTCGGCGCACATCGGGGACCTCGTGGTGGAGCTCGCCGACGAGCGGGCCGTACGGGAGCTCGCGCCGGACCTGGCCGCCCTCCGCGGCCACTCCCGGCGCGGGATCGTCGTCACCGCGGCGGCCGAGGACCCCTCGCGCGGCTACGACTTCGTCTCGCGCGGCTTCTTCCCCGCGCTCGGCATCGACGAGGACCCGGTCACCGGCTCCGCCCACACCGCCCTGGCCCCCTTCTGGGCAGGCCGGCTGGGCCGCACGGAGCTCGTCGGCCTCCAGGGCGGAGCCCGCACCGGCCTCGTCCGGGTCCGGTTGCTGGGCGACCGTACGCTGCTGATCGGGCGCGCGGTCACGGTCATCGACGGCGAACTCCTCACCGCACCGTAGGCGGCCGGGCACTGGGCCTACGCCGTGGGGCCTACGGGGTGGGCAGCCAGCCCACCTTGCCCGCCAGCAGGGCGTACCCGCCGAAGGCCACGATGTCGAGCAGCGCGTGCGCGACGACGAGCGGACCGACCCGGCCCCAGCGCCGGTAGGCGAGGACGAACACCACGCCCATCACCACGTTGCCGATGAATCCGCCGATGCCCTGGTAGAGGTGGTACGAGCCGCGCAGCACGGAGCTGGCGATCAGCGCGGCCATCGGCGACCAGCCGAGCTGCCCGAGCCTGCGCAGCAGGTAGGCCAGCACGATGACCTCCTCCACCACGGAGTTCTGCACCGCGGAGAGGATCAGCACGGGGAACTTCCACCACACGTCGGGCAGCGCCTCCGGCACCACCGTGAGGTTGAAGCCGGTCGCCCGCGCCCCCAGGTAGAAGGCCAGTCCCGCGCTGCCGATGCAGGCGGCGACGAGCGCTCCCCGGCCCAGGTCCCACCAGGGCCGGGTGCGGTCGAAGCCCAGTACCTTCAGCCCGGGCGCGCCCTCACGGGTCAGCAGGTGCGCGACGAGCAGGACGGGGACGAGGGCGCTCGCGATGCCGAACAGCTGCCAGGCCAGGTCCAGCCAGGGCCGGCCGGGGGCGTACGAGCCGTTGAGCGTGGCGGCCTGGTCCTTGAGCCCGCCCGGCTTGGTCAGCGAGCCGATGAAGCTGATCAGCGCCGAGACCCCGCTCGCGCCCAGGGACAGCGCGAGCACGAGCAGCGTCTCGGTGCGCAGCATCCCGCGCCCGCTCGCACGCTCGCCGAGCTCGAGCTCCCCGACCTCCGGTTCCGGCTCCGTCCGCACGCCCGTCTCCCGTCCCGCACCGCTGCGACATCTCGCGGGGCGTCCCGCCCCGATCACCCCATACTGCCTCCTCCACGGAGCAAGGGGATCACCGGGCGGGACCGGACGAGACCGCGCGGGACCGGCACGGGACCACACGGAACCGCACGGAACGCGGAATTCAGTCCACGGCCGCCGCCCCACTCGCCGGTCCGGCCGCCGCGGCGCCACCCCCCAGCCCCGCCGGCCAGGTGTGCACGGGATCGCCCCGGTGACTCAGCTCGCTGTAGCGGCGCGTGGTCGCGGCCAGCGCCGCGTCCCGCTCCAGCCCGCCCGCGAGGGCCCGGTGGTAGGTGTCCACCTGCCAGGTCGCCCCGTTCACCCGGCGCCGGCACCGCTCTTCGATGATGCCGAGGTAGTGGTCCCGGTCGGCGGGCTCGATCCCCCACGCGTCCAGTCCGGCGGCCGCCATCGGCAGCAGCTCCTCCAGCACCAGCCGGACCGCGGGCACGCTCGCCAGCCCCCCGCCCCGGCCCCGGCGCGGCCAGCGCAGCCGGGCGTCGATGCCGTAGCGGCAGGCCGCGTCGAAGTTGGCCTCCGCCTCCGCGAAGGGCAGCCGGCTCCACACCGGGCGCTGTTCGTCCGCGAGCGTCCGTACCAGCCCGTAGTAGAAGGCCGCGTTGGCGACGACGTCGGCCACCGTCGGGCCGGCGGGCAGCACCCGGTTCTCCACGCGCAGGTGCGGCACCCCGTCGGCGACCCCGTAGACGGGCCGGTTCCAGCGGTAGACGGTGCCGTTGTGCAGCACCAGCTCCTGCAGGCTCGGCACCCCGCCCTCGGCGAGCACCCGCAGCGGCTCCTCCTCGTCGCAGATCGGCAGCAGCGCCGGGAAGTAGCGGACGTTCTCGGCGAAGAGCTCGTACGCCGAGTCCACCCACCGCTCGCCGAACCAGGTGCGCGGACGCACCCCCTGCGCCTGGAGCTCGGGCGGCCGGGTGTCGGTGGCCTGCTGGAAGAGCGGGGGCCGCGACTCCCGCCACAGCTCCCGCCCGAACAGGAAGGGCGAGTTGGCGCCCACGGCTATCTGTACGGCCGCCACCGCCTGGGCCGCGTTCCACACGTCCGCGAACCGTGCCGGGGTCACCTGCAGGTGCAGTTGTACGGAGGTGCAGGCGGCCTCCGGGACGATCGACCCGGAGGTCCAGGTCAGCCGCTCGACCCCCTCGATGTCGAGGACGAAGTCCTCGCCCCGCATCATCAGGATCTGCTCGTTGAGCAGGGAGTAGCGGTCCACCGCCGAGAGGTTGGCGGTGACCAGGTCGGTGCGGGAGATCGTCGGCAGAATTCCGATCATGACCACCCCGGCGTCGACCTCCAGAGCCTGTCGGTGGGCATAGCCGAGACCCGCGCTCAGTTCCTCGGCGAGCTGGTCGAATACCCGGCCGCCGAGCCGGTGCGGAAGTACGTTCACCTCCAGGTTGAACATTCCCAGTTCGGTCTGGAAATCGTTGCTCGCAATACGCTCGAGGACCTGCGCATTCACCATTCTCGGCAACCCGTCGGCACCCGCGAGATTCAACTCGATCTCCAGCCCCATCATGTTCTTGGGGCGATCGAACCTCTTCTCCTCCAGAAGTCGCTCCAGTACCTCCAGGCACTCGTGAAGCTTCCTCCGGTACCGTTGCCGATCGGACAGGTCGAATCCGCCCGCCACGACCTTCTCCCCCATCGGAGCGTCCCTCCTCGACTGGGCCCGGCCGGCGGACAATGGCTCCGCCGCCCGGGCGCGCGTTACGGTCGATGATGCCCCGGCGGCGTGATCGATAACGCGGAAGGGGCGCGACTGGCGGGGAGCGCGCGCCGGTTTGGCCGACGGGCGCTTTGGCACATTCACCTGGCAAGCCCCTCTACGCAAATACAGCGTAGACCTTGCCGGTTACCGATAACCGACGCTTTTCAGCCGAGCCCCCATCCGGTAACCTCCGAGGTCAGCGCGGAATTTTTGCGCGCACCCGGCATGAATGCCACGTCAGCGGGACCGGTAACCGCCTTGTCGGCAATAGGCGGGACAGCTAGCCGAAACACTGCGTGAACACATGTCAGATAAACTCCGCAAGCGAGGCAGAGAGTTGGCGCGCGGTCATTGCCCCTCAGCCCCCCTCTGACCCCAGAATGCGACAGCGCCGTCCGCACCCCGTACCCGCCCCGTTCCACAGGTCTCCCAAGCGAGAGGCGACCCATCATGCCGCTGCACGTCCCTCCGGCTCCCGCGCCCGCCCTGCGCAGCGTCCTCGCGGCCCTCGGTTCCCCCACCGCCGTCCACGAGGCGCACACCCCGGCCCTGCGCTCCCTCCAGGGACCGATGACCGCCGAACTGCCGCTGCCCGTCCACGTCCTGGACCGGCTGCACATCTCCGGCCTGACCGCCGGCGGCAGGCCGCCGCGCACCCGGCTGACCGGCTGGCGGTTCCTGATCCGCAGCGGGGACCGTTACGTCGCGGCGGCCGACACCCGGCTGACCCCGGACGGATGGGCCTTCTCCCACTTCTTCGAGGGCCCCTACGTCGCCGCCACCGAACGCGCGCTGCGCCAGGCCGAATCGCTCGGCAAGAACTACCAGCCGCGCCTGCTGTCCGTACCGGAGCTGTACATGCTGACCCTGTGGCTGCACGGATCCGTGGGCGCCGATGCCTCCGCCGGCCTGCCGGCCGCCGCCGACCTCCTGGTCCCCCTCGCCCCCGCCCCGCCGGGCATCGCCGCCTACCGCCCGCACCCCGTGTCCGAGCTGCTGCCCGTACTGACCCACCGGCTCACGCCGACGGCTCCCCCGGTGCCGCCCTCCATGGCCGCGCCGGCCGCCTGAACCGGCCCCTGGCCGGTTCTGCCCATTCGGCCTAGCCCACTCGGGCCCCCCGTGAACCATCCGAAATGACAGGGGAGTTGAGCTGAACCGCCCGCACGGGTGATGCGTCATCAATCTATGAGGACAGCTGCCGGGAAATCCCTCCGGACACCGTGCCGTGGGGGAACACTGGGGACTCTGACCGAGCCAAGTCGTTGATACGGGGGGCGGCCATGAACAACGCATCGAGCCGCAGCACACAGACCACACCGCAGCGAAAGAACGCATCCATGTGCCAGCACAAGCCAGCATGCCCGTCCGCCGACTCCGCCGATCGGGAGGCCGCGCACCCCGTGGCCGTTCACCCGGAACAGGGCTGGAGCCTGCTGTGCAACGGCGTCCTGCTGTTCGAGGACACCGGTGAGCTGCTGCCGGACGGCCAGATCATCGCCCCGCACCGCCCGCTCGCGGCGACGCAGGTGATGAAGGCGGCCTAGCCGACGACGGAAACGAAAGGGGCCGGCCCAGGAGAGAACTCCCGGACCGGCCCCTTCGTCACGTCACTTCATCAGTTGTCGTACTCGTCCAGCGGCGGGCAGGAACACACCAGGTTCCGGTCGCCGAAGGCACCGTCGATGCGGCGCACCGGCGGCCAGTACTTCTCCGCGGCCGACACCCCGCCCGGGAAGACGGCCTCGTCGCGGGTGTACGGGTGGTTCCACTCGCCGCCCAGCGCCGCCGCCGTGTGCGGGGAGTTGGCCAGCGGGTTGTCGTCCACCGGCCACTCGCCGCCCGCGACCCGCTCGATCTCGGCGCGGATGGCGATCATCGCGTCGCAGAAGCGGTCGATCTCGGCGAGGTCCTCGGACTCCGTCGGCTCGATCATGAGCGTGCCGGCGACCGGGAAGGACATGGTCGGCGCGTGGAACCCGTAGTCGATCAGGCGCTTGGCGATGTCGTCGATGCTCACGCCCGTCGCCTTCGACAGGGGGCGCATGTCGATGATGCACTCGTGCGCGACCAGGTTGCCCGGGCCGGTGTAGAGCACCGGGTAGTGCGGCTCCAGGCGCTTGGCGATGTAGTTGGCGCCGAGCACCGCCACCTGGGTGGCGCGCTTGAGGCCCTCGCCACCCATCAGGCGCACGTACGACCAGGAGATCGGCAGGATGCCGGCCGAGCCCCACGGAGCGGCCGAGATCGGGCCGACGCCCGTCTCGGGACCGGCGGTCGGCTGGAGCGGGTGGTTGGGCAGGTACGGGGCCAGGTGCGCCCGGACACCGACCGGGCCGACGCCCGGACCGCCGCCGCCGTGCGGGATGCAGAAGGTCTTGTGCAGGTTCAGGTGCGAGACGTCGCCGCCGAAGTGACCCGGCTTGGCCAGGCCCACCAGGGCGTTGAGGTTGGCGCCGTCCACGTAGACCTGGCCGCCGGCGTCGTGCACCTGGGCGCAGATGTCGGCGACGTGCTCCTCGAACACACCGTGCGTGGAGGGGTACGTGATCATCAGCACGGCGAGCTCGTCGCGGTACTGCTCGATCTTGGCGCGCAGGTCGTCCGCGTCCACCTCGCCGTCGTCGGCGGTCTTGACGACGACCACCTTCATGCCGGCCATCACGGCGCTCGCGGCATTGGTGCCGTGCGCGGAGGACGGGATCAGGCAGACGGTGCGCTGCTCGTTGCCGTTCGCCCGGTGGTAGGCGCGGACGGCCAGCAGGCCGGCGAGTTCACCCTGGGAGCCGGCGTTCGGCTGAATGGAGACCTTGTCGTAGCCGGTGACCTCGCAGAGACGTTCCTCCAGCTCGGTGATGAGCGTGAGGTACCCCTCGGCCTGCTCGACCGGGGCGAAGGGGTGCAACTGGCCGAATTCGGGCCAGGTGACCGACTCCATTTCGGTGGTCGCGTTGAGCTTCATGGTGCAGGAGCCCAGCGGGATCATGCCGCGGTCCAGCGCGTAGTCCTTGTCCGAGAGCTTGCGCAGGTAGCGCAGCATCGCGGTCTCGGAGCGGTGCTGGTGGAAGACCGGGTGCGTCAGGTACTCGTCCGAGCGCAGCAGGCCCTCGGGCAGCGCCTCGGCGGTGCTCGCGTCCAGCGCCTCGATGTCCGCCGTGACGCCGAAGGCGGCCCAGACGGCTTCGACGGTGGCGCGCAGGGTCGTCTCGTCACAGGCCATGGAGACGAGGTCGGCGTCGACCTGGAAGAGGTTCACGCCACCCTCGCGGGCGGCGGCCACGACCTCGGCGGCCCGGCCCGGAACCCGGACGGTGAGGGTGTCGAAGTAGGAGCCGTGCACGACCTCGACCCCGCCGGCCGTCAGGCCCGCGGCCAGCAGGCTGGCGTAGCGGTGGGTGCGGCGGGCGATCGTCCGCAGCCCGTCCGGGCCGTGGTAGACGGCGTACATGCCGGCCATGACGGCGAGGAGCACCTGCGCGGTGCAGATGTTGCTGGTGGCCTTCTCGCGGCGGATGTGCTGCTCACGGGTCTGCAGCGCCAGGCGGTAGGCCTTGTTGCCGTCCGCGTCCACCGAGACGCCGACGAGGCGGCCGGGCAGCGAGCGGGCGTGCTTGGCCTGGACGGCCATGTAGCCGGCGTGCGGTCCGCCGAAGCCCATCGGGACGCCGAAGCGCTGGGTGGTGCCGACGGCGATGTCCGCGCCCAGCTCGCCCGGCGAGGTCAGCAGCGTCAGGGCGAGCAGGTCGGCGGAGACGGCGACGATGGCGCCGAGCGCGTGCGCCTGCTCGATGACCGGCTTGATCTCCCGCACGGCGCCGGAAGCACCCGGGTACTGGAGGAGCACGCCGTAAACGCCGCGCTCGGCGATCTCGGCCGGAATCCCCTCGCTCAGATCGGCGACGACGACCTCGATGCCGATCGGCTCGGCACGGGTCTCGATCACCGCGATGGTCTGCGGCAGCGCGTCGGCGTCGATGAGGAAGACGTTGCCCTTGGCCTTGCCCACGCGGCGGGCCAGGGTCATGGCCTCGGCGGCCGCCGTGCCCTCGTCGAGCAGGGAGGCACCGGAGGTCGGCAGGCCGGTCAGCTCGGCGACGACGGTCTGGAAGTTCAGCAGGGCTTCGAGGCGGCCCTGGGAGATCTCCGGCTGGTACGGCGTGTACGCCGTGTACCAGGCCGGGTTCTCCATGACGTTGCGCAGGATCACCGGCGGCGTGAAGGTGCCGTAGTAACCCAGCCCGATCATCGGAGCAAGGACCTGGTTGCGGTCGGCGAGCTCACGCAGCTCGGCGAGCACCTCGGCCTCGGTCCGCGCCTCGGGCAGGTTCAGCGCGGCGGTGGTCTTGATCACATCCGGCACCGCGGCTGCGGTGAGCTCGTCCAGGGAGCCGTAGCCCACATGGGCGAGCATCTTCGCCTGCGCCTCGGCATCCGGGCCGATGTGGCGCTGCTCGAAGGGGATGCCTCGCTCCAGCTGGGAGAGCGAAATGCGGTTGGCGGTCATGTACGGAGGCCTCCTGGTCGTACGACCTGCGAGGGGCACCACGGCGCGGGCACCCGGACGGCCTCCCCCTCTGTCATCACAACCTGAGAGCTTCACCGGGCCGCGCGGGGATCGCCCACGAGGACCGGCTTTCACCGTCGGTGAGGAGAGGGACCGGCACTGCGCGCCCGGTACCCGCCCCTGCTTTCCAGAGTGGCCTCACCACGTGCGGTACGTATGCCTGAGAGATTCCGGGGAGGATTTGCTCCTTCGGCGCCTCCGTCTCACTCACTCGGAGGACTCTCCCGCACAGGGTCAACAGCCGTCACCCAGCCTACCAGCGAGGATCTGCGGCCCTCCCTCGAGTGGCCCCCTCTCCGGAAATGCACTTTTGTAGTCATTACGGAGGAGTTGCGCCCCAATGGAGGGACCGGACCGTGCAGACCGACATCGATCCCCGCAGCCTGATCGGCCGCAAGGCGTTCGACCGCAATGGCACCAAGATCGGCACCGTCGACGAGGTCTACCTCGACGACGCCACGGGCGTCCCGGAATGGGCCGCCGTACGCACCGGACTCTTCAGCCGGGACGCCTTCGTCCCGCTGGAGCCCAGCGAGATGGTGGGCGACACCCTGCGCGTGCCCTTCGAACGCTCCCTCATCAAGGACGCCCCCGACTTCGGCGTCGGCCGCCACCTCTCCCCCGAACAGGAGCTGCAGCTCTACCACCACTACGGCCTGGACCTCACCCTCCCCACAGACTTCCAGCACGACTTCGGCCACAAAACCCCCGACACCCCCTGACCCCGCCCACCCACCAGCCCCTCCGACACCTGACACCCGAAGGTCCGGGACCGGCCCCGAGAACCCAAGCCCCAGGGCCGACGCTCGAGAACCAAGGGTCCAGAGCCCGGCCCGACCAGCCAAGCCCCGGGGGCGGCGCTCGAGTACCAAGGGTCCAGAAACCAGCCCGACCAGCCAGGCCCCGGCCCTTGAGAACCGACGGTCCAGAACCCAGCCCGGGGAGGCGGGGCCCGAGGGCCGGCGCTTGAGGACCGGGGGTCCGGGGGTCCGGAGGCCGGCCTGAGGAGCCGGGGCAGGCCCCTGGGAACGGCACCGCACATGGCGAGGGGTCCGGGCGGAGCCCGGGGAACGGTGGAAGGGCGGGTAGGGGACAGCCCCGCAGGGCCCGGCCCCTCCCACCCATCCCCCGCACCAGACCTCGCCCCGCCCAGCCGCACCAGAGCGCGGCGCACACTGCCGGCCGCAGCCGGACAGCGCGGCGCTGCGGAACGGCAGGACGTCCCAACCAAACTCACTCCGAAGCCGTCGAGCCCCCGACTCCCACAGCCTGGTCCCCGACCAGCGGCATCGGATCGGACGGCTCCAGCTCGGGGTCGTCCACCAGAAACGTACGCACCCGGCCCGGCTCGGATCCGGGCTGCTCGAACCGTACGGTCACCCGCCCGACCCCGCTGCCCTGCACCCACCCGGGCCCGTACACCGCATGCCGCACATCACTCCCGGCCACCCACCGCCGCTCAACCAAACCCCCGAGCCCCGGCCCAGCGACCGCACCCTGCCCGTACCCAACGCCCTGCTCCTGCCCGTGCAGATCGCCCTGCCCCTGGCCAACGCCCTGGCCCTGCCCGGCCCCGGAACCCTGCCCCGGCCCGGCAACCTCACCCTGCTCCTGCCCGTACAGGTCACCCTGGCCCTGGCCAACGCCCTGCCCCTGCCCCTGCCCCTGCCCCTGCCCCTGCCCCTGCAGGTCGCCCTGGCCCTGCCCAACGCCCTGCGCCTGCCCCGACAGGTCGCCCTGACCCTGCCCAACGCCCCGCGCCTGCCCCTGCGCGCCACCCTGGCCCTGCCCAACGCCCTGCGCCTGCCCCGACAGGTCGCCCTGACCCTGCCCGGCGCTGTCCTCTCGGCCCGCCCCGGAACCCCTGCCCGGCCCAGTCAGCTCGCCCTGCCCCTGCTCAGGGCCCTGCTGAGCCGGCCCGCCGCTCTCCCCCAGCCCCGACCGGGACCCCTGCCCCGGCCCGCCGCCCTCAGCCTGCTCCTGCCCAGCCGCCTGCCCCTGGCCCGCCCCGGCGACCCGGCTCTGTCCGGCGTGCTCGCCCGGCACCGCCGCAGCGGGGACGCCCTGCCCGGCACCCTCGGCCTGCCCCGGCCCGGCACCCCGCCCCCGGGCCGGACCCTCAGCTCCGGCCGCAGGTCGCCCCACACCCCCGCCAGACGGCAAGGCCGCCTCGGCACGATCCGCACCCGCGGCAGCGCCAGCCGCACCACCGCCACCCACCCCCGCCCCAGCCCGCGCAGCCATCGCATCGGCGAAAGCGAAGAGGTCCTCCTGCGTGTAGTCAGCGAGCCCCGTCACCCCCACCCCCAGCAGCCGCACCCCGCCCGTGGTGTCCACCGCCTCCAGCAGCCGCGCCGCCGCCTCCCGCACGACCGCGGGGTCGTCCGTGGGCCCCCGCAGGGTCTCGGAGCGGGTCAGGGTGGAAAAGTCGTACCGCCGGACCTTGAGCACGATCGTCCGCCCCGAGTGCCCCGACCCGCGCAGCCGCTCCACGCAGCGGTCCGCGAGCCGCTGCACCTCGTTGCGGATCCGCACCCGGTCGTGCAGGTCGACGTCGAAGGTGTCCTCCACCGACACGGACTTCGCATCGCGTTCGGCGACCACCGGCCGCTCGTCCACACCCAGCGCCATCCGGTACAGCCCGACCCCGTGCGAGCGCCCCACCATCCGGACCAGCTCGTCCTCACCGGCCTCCGCCAGCTCCCCCACGGTCGTGATCCCGGCCCGCCTCAGGTGCTCCCCCGTGGCCGGCCCCACCCCGGGCAGGGTCCGTACCGACATCGGTGCGAGGTGCGCCCGCTCCGTGCCCACCTCGATGAGCAGCAGCCCGGCCGGTTTGGCCTCCTCGGAGGCGACCTTGGCCAGCATCTTGGACCCCGCGAGCCCCACCGACCCGCTCAGCCCGGTCGCGGCGGCGATGTCGGCCCTCAGCCGCTCCCCGACGGCCCGCGCGGTCTCCGCGTCGAAGGCGACGCCCCCCGCCTCCAGGTCCACGAAGGCCTCGTCCAGGCTCAGCGGCTCCACGAGGGGGGACAGTTCCCGGAGCATCCCCATGACCGTGTCGCTGACCTCGCGGTACAGACTGAAGCGCGGAATCAGGCACGCGCCGTTCGGGCAGAGCCGCCTCGCCTGGGCCATCGGCATGGCCGAGTGCACCCCGAAGCGCCTGGCCTCGTAGGAGGCGGTGGCGACGACCCCGCGCGGCCCGAGCCCGCCGACGATGACGGCCTTGCCGCGCAGGCTCGGCTTCGACGCCTGCTCCACGGAGGCGTAGAAGGCGTCCATGTCCAGGTGCAGGATGGTCGGCGCGGCTCTCACAGCTCCGATGCTGCCCTACACCACTGACAATCGGCCCGAACCCGGCCCACCGCCGACCCCGGCCCACCGCCGGGGCCGGTCGGACCACCGGGGCCGGACGGACCGCTCAAAGCCGAAAGGCCGGCCGATCAGACGACCGGCCGGCCACACGACTGGCGCAAAGCCCCTCAGACGGCCCGGTTCCTCCGGGCGGCCAGCTCATCGGCCGGGTTGTGCCCGACCACCGTCTCGCCCGTGTCCACGCGCTCCCCGTGCAGCTGCGACAACGCGTTCTCGACATCGCGCCAGACCACGCCCACGGCGATGCCGAAGACACCCTGGCCACCCTGGAGCAGGCTGACGACCTGGTCGGGCGAGGTGCATTCGTACACGGTGGCGCCGTCGCTCATCAGCGTCATCCGCTCCAGGTCCGAGAAACCCCGGTCGCGCAGGTGCTGCACGGCGGTGCGGATGTTCTGCAGCGCCACCCCGGTGTCCAGGAAGCGCTTCACGATCTTGAGGACGACCACGTCCCGGAAGCTGTACAGCCGCTGCGTCCCCGACCCGTAAGCGGGGCGCACCGTGGGCTCCACCAGCCCCGTGCGCGCCCAGTAGTCGAGCTGCCGGTACGTGATGCCGGCCGCGGCACACGCCGTCGGCCCCCGGTATCCGACCTGCTCGGGTGCGGACTCGCCACCCACCGACTCGACTGACCCCACCTGCCCCACCGAACCGACCGGCGCGGGCTCCGGCTGACGGCGCGCGGAGTTCACCGCACCACCGTGCAGCGGGTACGGCCCACCGTCACTCCGTGCGGGGATGCCCCCGGTCATACCGTCGCCCGTGACTCTCACGCCGACCCTCCGTCCTTGACCTGCCACCTCGAAGGTAGGCAGTCACCAGGGGTGCGTCAACGATCGCCACACTCGGCACGCCGAGTGATAATCACCCTGAGAGTGGTTTCCCGTACCCCATTGCGGGGAAAGGCTACTCGAATGGGCTGAAATATCCGGGAGGACGGCGCGACCTGCGCCTCACTGCGGGCCGGTGCCGAAGTCCTCTGGCGAGATCTGGTCGAGGAACTCGCGGAACTTCTCCACCTCGTCCTCCTGCTCGTCCGGGATCGCGATTCCGGCGTCGTCGAGCACGCCGTCGCTGCCGAAGATCGGCGTCCCGGTCCGCAGGGCGAGCGCTATGGCATCGGAAGGCCGCGCGCTCACCTCGACTCCGCTGGCGAAGACGAGCTCCGCGTAGAAAACACCCTCCCGCAGATCCGTGATCCGGACTTCGGTGAGCTCCTCGCCGATCGCCTCCAGCACGTCCTTGAAAAGGTCGTGCGTCAGCGGCCGGGCAGGGGCCATGCCCTGCTGCGCGAAGGCAATGGCGGTCGCCTCCCCTGGTCCGATCCAGATGGGGAGGTACCGGTCGCCTCCCACTTCACGCAGGAGCACGATCGGTTGGTTCGAGGGCATTTCCACCCGGACACCCACAACGTCGAGCTCGTTCACACAGCAACCCTAGGACCTGCTCGGCAGGTTTGGGTAGTCGGGCTCCCCCAAGCCTGCCCCGAAGCCCCTCCGAAGTCGCCCGAAGTGGCCCGAAAACCCCTCGGGAATCAGTGCAGCCGGACCCCGAGAGCAGTTTGTACGAGGGCCTCGTGCAGCCGTACGGAGAGCCCCGCGAGCTCCTTCATGGTGGCCTCCGCATGGGCCCTGGTCTGCGGATTGCGGTGCCGGCGCAGCGGTGATACCACCTGTTCCACCAGACCGGCCTCCCGGTCGGCGGCGGCCTTCATCGCCCGCAGGTGGCGCGGCTCCAGACCGAATCGGCCGAGATCGGCCACCAGACGGGCCACGGTGACGGCCTCGGCGTCGAAACCGCCGCCGGGCGCCTCGGCGATGAGTCCGTACGACTCCCACTCCACGAGCTGGACCTCATCCACCTCCGCGGCGGCGATCAGCTCGGCCCGGCCCACCCGGGCCACGGTGGGCCGCTCCCGGCCCACCTCGCCGTAGAGGGCGACGGGGCTCGCGGGGTCGACGGACTCCCCGTGCGCCGTGGGCGCCGGGATGCGGATCTGCTCACCCCGCGCGAGCGCGTCGAGCTGCTCGCGGATGACCTTCAACGGAAGGTAGTGGTCGCGCTGGAGCCGCAGGACGTGGGCGAGGCGCTCCACGTCGTCGGTGCTGAACTTGCGATATCCGGAAGGTGTGCGCCGGGGCTCGACGAGCCCCTCCGCCTCCAGGAAACGGATCTTCGAGATCGTGACTTCGGGGAACTCGTCACGCAGCATCGTGAGCACCGTTCCGATGCTCACCAGCCGCACGCCCGAGGAGGCCGTACCGGCGGCGCCGCTCTTGGCGGCACCGCCTGCCGGGATACGCAGCATGGGACCTTCCCTTGAAGGGTCAGTGCCCCCGCAGGCTCGCGTAGAAGACCAGCCGGTACTTGCCGATCTGCACCTCGTCGCCGTTGTGCAGGGCGACGGAGTCGATCGGTTCACGGTTCACGTACGTGCCGTTGAGGCTGCCGACGTCGGCGACGGTGAAACCGTCGTGGCTCCTGCGGAACTCGACATGGCGCCGGGAGACGGTGACGTCGTCCAGGAAGATGTCGCTCTGCGGGTGCCGGCCGGCCGTCGTCAGCTCACCGTCCAAGAGGAACCGGCTGCCGGAGTTCGGGCCGCGCCGCACGATCAGCAGGGCGGAACCCGGGGGCAGCGCTTCCACCGCGGCCTGGGCCTCGGGGGACAGCGAGGACGACACGTGCGTCTGTCCCGACACCTCGGCCTCGTAGGCCTCCAGGCCCGAGATCGAGATGGTGGACGTGGTCTCCGAGGCTCGCTCCGGCGTCAGACCCGCCCGCAGCGGCGCCCCGCAGTTGGAGCAGAACCGGCTCGCCGCATCGCTGCGGTGCCCGCACCTGCTGCAAATCTGCTCGGCCGACATGGACGGCTCCTCGCGCCGCGGCTGCCCCGCGGAGGCATTGGTGGCATACGGGTCGGGGGCAAACCCTCCACCCGTACTTGAGGTTGATGGTTCACCGAAACCTATGCGTCCGGTACCGGCAGGGTCAACAGTCGACGCGCCGTGCGCGCCCGAAATGTCACCCGCTCCGGCGACCTCGTCGCGGAAGAGCGGCCGGTCGCCCTGCCCTTCCACGTCTCCATGCCCCGCGCGGTGCCTGGCCGCACCGCTTTCCTCGCGGTTCTTCTTGCCGAACAACTTCTCAAACAACTTCACGGGCGATTCCCCTTGACCGAAACAGACCCGCCCGTGGGGCAGGACGAACTCCGAATGCAACACCTGCCGACCCGGACATACTTACAACGTCCGTAACCATCAGACAGTTTCCACCACGCACCGCGACTTCGGTGCGTCGACCCCCCGCAGGCATTCGCCCGCGTGAGCCCGTCTCCCGCACCTCCCGCATCACGACGATGACGACCGAGCGTAGTCAGGCTGCTTCGCAGCCCGCAAGGCATCCACAACGATCTTCGCCGGACGTGTGACGCTGACGACGGCCTGCTCCTTCTCCAGCGACTGGGCGACGCCACCGGGAATGTTGAGCGCCGGCTCCAGGTCCTGCGGCTTGCCGATCACCTTGAACTCGTAGGGCTGTGTGATCTTCTTACCGTCGATCGCGACCCCGTCCTCCTCGTCCGAGAAGTACGAGTCCGCCACGATCCGCACCCCGTTGATCTGGATCGCCTCGGCCCCGGCCGCCCGCAGCTCCTGAAGGGTGTCCAGCAGCTTGTCCGACTGCACCTGGCCCTTGGGGTCCGTGATCTTCAGCACGATCCCCGGCCCCTGCGCGGCCACCGTACCGGCCAGGATCCCGAGTTGGCGCTCCTTCTCCACGGTCTGCTTCCGGGCCTCCTCGGCCTGGTTGGAGCTGCTCTCCAGCTCCCTGCGCTGGTCCTCGAGCTTCTGCTTCTCGTCCTCCAGCCGCTTGGTCCGGCCGTCGAGCTCGTCGAGGATCCGTACGAGGTCCTCCTGACGGGCTCCGCGCAGCGCGCTGGAGTCACTGTTGGACCGTACCTGGATGGCCAGACCGAGCCCCAGGACGAACAGCAGCACCGCGACGATCAGTTGGGCACGGCTCACCCGCGGCGGCCACAACCCGGCCGCCAGCCGCTGCCGCCCGGTCTGCTCGGGGACGCTCTGCTCCGGCGGCCCGGCCGGCGCGTATCCGGTGGGCGCGGCTCCGCTCTCCTCCGGAACCCGCTCCCCGGCCCCGGCCGACGGCTCCAGCGGAGGCTGCGCCTTCGGCCGCTGGGACGCGGCCCCGGGCTCCTCGGGCGGGGTGTCGTTCGTACTCATCGGCCTCACGCCCGGAACACGTGCCGGCGGATGGCCGCGGCGTTGGAGAAGATGCGGATGCCGAGGACGACGACCACACCCGTGGACAGCTGTGAGCCGACCCCCAGCTTGTCGCCGAGGAAGACGATCAGCGCCGCCACAACCACGTTCGACAGGAACGACACCACGAAGACCTTGTCCACGAAGATGCCGTCCAGCATCGCGCGCAGGCCTCCGAACACCGCGTCCAGCGCCGCGACCACGGCGATCGGCAGATAAGGCTCCACCACGGCCGGCACTTCGGGCCGGACGAGAAGTCCGACCACCACTCCGACCACGAGGCCCAGTACCGCGATCACGATGCACCCTTCTGCTGCTCTGCTGCTGTAGCCGTACGTACGGTCAGGCTCGACGCGGCCGGAAGGCGCATCTCGGCCTCGGAGGACAAGGAGTAGCGGATGCCGTAGTTCTCCTGCAGCACGTGCAGGTACTGGCCGTCCGCGGAGTCCTGGAACGCGGTCCCGAGGCGCTTCTTGTCGCCGATCGCCAGTACTTCGTACGGGGGCACCAGCGGCCTGTTGTCGACCAGTATCGCGTCACCCGCGGCCCGGATCGCCGAGAGCGACGTCAGCCGCTGCCCGTTGATCGAGATCGCTTCCGCCCCCGACTGCCACAGTCCGTTGACGATCTTCTGCATATCGCGGTCGCGGAGCCGCCCGGTGTCCGAGAAGCCGGCGCTCTCGCGCGGCTGCGAGCCGTCTCCGGTCGTCGAGCCCTTCGCGTCGTCCACCGTCAGCTTGATCCCGGGCCCGTGCACCTCGGTGGCCCCGGACAGCAGCGCCACGAGCTGGCCCTGTTCCCCACCGTGCTGCTTGAGGGCCTCGCGCTGCCGGGCGGCGACGGTGTCCCGCAGCCGCTCGATGTCCCGCTCCAGGCCGTCCGCGCGTGCGTCGGCCCGCTCGACCCGGTCGATGAGCTCGTGACGCTCCTTGGCCAGCACCGGCGCGGTCGCCCGCGCCTGCGCGGCGCCCAGGGTGACGACACTGGCGGCGAGCACGAGCCCTGCGGCGAGACCCAGTTTGGCCTTGAGGGTCCGCGGCAGGCCGGAGGTGCCCTCGGCCTCACGCCGGGCCGAGGCCTCCGCGTAACCCTCGTCGAGCGAGTGGTCCATCACGTGCGTCAGCAGCGACATGGAGGCGTCCGGCCGCGCGGGAGGTGCCGAACTGCGGTTGTGGGGCGGCTGCGACATGCCGCACATCGTCGCATGTCGGCGCCGCTCCCACCGAATGCGGACGCCCGGTGGACCGGCCGGGGCCTACGCCCCGCCCGCTCCACCGGACCTTCGGCCCCGCGCCGTTCCGTTCCGGCCTAGGCCCTGCCGTACGGGCCCCTCAGTGCCCGGCGCCGTCCACCACCGCTGCCCAGCCGTCCAGCAGCGCCTGCGCGGACGCGTCGTCGGGCCCTTCGGCCCACAGGTGGGTGACCGCCTCCGCCGGATCCGGCAGCACCAGCGCCCAGCGCCCGTCGGCCTCCACGACCCGTACCCCGTCGGTGGTGTCCACCTGCCGGTCCCCGGCCGCCTCCACGACCCGCCGCATGACGAGCCCCTTCACCGCCCACGGGGTCGGCACGTCCCGCTTGAGCACGTGCGCCCGCGGGATCCGGGCATCGATCTGGCTCAGCGTGAGCTGTGTCCGCGCCACCAGCCCGATCAACTGCACGAAGGCGGCCGAGCCGTCGAAGACGCTGCTGAACTCCGGGACGATGAAACCGCCCCGCCCGTCACCGCCGAAGATGGTGTTCTCCGCCCGGCCCACCCGGGTCAGATCGTCCGGCGAGGTAGTCGTCCACTCCACCTGGGTCCCGTGGTACGCCGCCACCTGCTCGGCGATCCGGGTCGTGGTCACCGGCAGCGCCACCTTGCCGCTGCGCTTCTCCGCGGCCACCAGGTCGAGCAGCACCAGCAGCGCCCGGTCGTCCTCGATGATCCGGCCGCGCTCGTCCACGAGGGAGATCCGCTCGCCCACCGGGTCGAAGCGCACGCCGAAGGCGGCCCGCGAGGACGCCACGATCTCCCCGAGCCGCACCAGCCCCGCCCGCCGGGACTCGGTGCTCTCGGTGGGCCGGGACTCGTCGAGTCCCGGGTTCACGGTGAGGGCGTCCACCCCGAGCCGGCCCAGCAGGCTGGGCAGCACCAGGCCGGCGCTGCCGTTGGACGCGTCCACGACCACCTTGAGCCCGGAGTCCGCGACCCCGGTGGTGTCCACGCGCCGCAGCAGCGAACCGGTGTAGGCGTCGAAGACGCTTCCCGGGAACTGCAGGTCACCGATCTCTCCGGGGAACGCCCGCCGGTACTCCTGGCGCGCGTAGACCCGGTCGAGCTTGCGCTGCTGCTGGAGGGAGAGGTCGGCCCCGCGCTCGTCGAGGAACATGATGTCGACGGAGTCCGGCACTCCCGGCGAGGTCCGCAGCACGATCCCGCCGGCGCTGCCGCGCGCGGTCTGCTGCCGCGCCACGGGCAGCGGTACGTTCTCCAGGTCCCGGACGTTGATGGCGCTGGCCTGGAGCGCCGAGATCACGGCCCGCTTGAGCGCTCGCGCACCTCGGGAGTGGTCGCGGGCCGTGGTGACCGTCGCCCCCTTCTTCAGGGTCGTCGCGTAGGCACCGGCCAGCCGGACCACCAGCTCCGGGGTGATCTCCACGTTCAGGATCCCGGTGACCCCGCGCGCGCCGAACAGATGTGCCTGCCCCCGGGACTCCCAGATGACCGAGGTGTTGACGAAGGCGCCCGCCTCGATCGTCTTGAAGGGGTAGACCCGCACGTTCCCCTGGATGATCGATTCCTCGCCGACGAGGCACTCGTCGCCGATGACGGCCCCGTCCTCGATCCGGGCGGCCCGCATGATGTCGGTGTTCTTCCCGATGACACAGCCGCGGAGATTGCTGTGCGGCCCGATGTACACGTTGTCGTGCACGACGGCCTTGTGCAGGAAGGCACCGCTCTTGACGACCACGTTCGATCCGATGACGGTGTGCTCGCGGATCTCCACGCCGGCCTCGACCTTGGCGTAGTCCCCGATGTACAGCGGTCCGCGCAGCACCGCGTCCGGGCTCACCTCGGCCCCTTCGGCGATCCACACGCCGGGGGAGATCTCGAAGCCGTCCATGTCGACCTGGACCTTGCCCTCGAGTACGTCGGCCTGGGCCTTGACGTAGCTCTCGTGGGTGCCGACGTCCTCCCAGTAGCCCTCGGCGACGTAGCCGTAGATGGGCCGGCCTTCCTTCATCAGCTGAGGGAAGACGTCGCCGGACCAGTCCACCGAGACGTCCGCGTCCACGTAGTCGAAGATCTCCGGCTCCATGACGTAGATGCCGGTGTTGATGGTGTCCGAGAACACCTGGCCCCAGGTCGGCTTCTCCAGGAAACGCTCGACCTTGCCTTCCTCGTCCACGATGGTGATGCCGAATTCCAGCGGATTCGGTACCCGGGTGAGGCACACCGTGACGAGTCCGCCCTTCTCCTTGTGGAAACGGATCAGGTCGGTCAGGTCGAAGTCGGTGAGCGCGTCGCCGGAGATGACGAGGAAGGTGTCGTCCTTCAGCGCCTCCTCGGCGTTCTTCACGCTGCCGGCGGTACCGAGTGGCTTCTCTTCGTTGGCATAGGTGAGCTCCATGCCGAGCTCCTCGCCGTCACCGAAATAGTTCCTGACGAGCGACGCCAGGAACTGCACGGTGACCACGGTCTCGCTGAGTCCATGCCGCTTGAGCAGCCTGAGCACGTGCTCCATGATCGGCCGGTTCGCCACCGGCAGGAGCGGCTTGGGCATGCTTGAGGTCATGGGACGAAGCCGAGTGCCTTCGCCACCGGCCATCACGACGGCCTTCATGTCGGAAGAGTCCTCCTTGAGAGACGGCGTCATCGCCGATCTCACCCGTCCCGGACGGTGACTGGAACACTCCTCCGCGTCAGTCAGGCGCCGAGCGAGCTCAATCGGCCGTGGCGTCCGCCTTCACGAGCCGGCGGACTTGCACCACGTAAAGGACTCCTGCCCACCAATAGAGCGTTGTACCCCATCCGGCGAACGCCCATCCGAAAACTGACCCCATCCAGGCCAACCAACCCGACCAGGTGCTGACCAGGAGGAAGGGGAACGCGTACATCAGGTTGAAGGTCGCGGCCTTGCCGAGGAAGTTGACCTGGGGCGGCGGATAGCCGTGCCGGCGCAGGATCCAGACCATGACCAGCAGCATCAGCTCACGCGCGAGCAGCGCCCCGGTGAGCCACAGCGGCAGAATCTCGCGGTACGTGAGACCGAACAGGGTGGACAGGATGTAGAGCCGGTCCGCGGCGGGATCCAGCAGCCGGCCGAGGCTGCTGATCTGATTCCATCGCCGTGCGAGCTTCCCGTCGAGGTAGTCGCTGATCCCGCTGAGCATGAGGACGGCAAGAGCCCAGCCGTCGTGCTCGGCCAGGATCAGCCACAGGAACAGGGGTACGCCTGCGAGGCGTGCCATGCTCAGGATGTTCGGAATGGTGAAAATTCGGTCAGTCTGAACCCGAGTCTCCTGGACCTCCACCCGGGGGCCTCCACTGTGACTGTAGAAATGTCGAACGATGCCCCCTGACCCTACAGGAGCCGGTGCACCGGTCCGTAAACGCAGAAAAGCCCCGTACCGGTTACCCGGTACGGGGCTTTCTACAATGATTGTTCGGCGGCGTCCTACTCTCCCACAGGGTCCCCCCTGCAGTACCATCGGCGCTGAAAGGCTTAGCTTCCGGGTTCGGAATGTAAACCGGGCGTTTCCCTAACGCTATGACCACCGA
This sequence comes from Streptomyces sp. GL_141, assembly GCF_057834385.1. Lineage (NCBI taxonomy): Bacteria > Bacillati > Actinomycetota > Actinomycetes > Kitasatosporales > Streptomycetaceae > Streptomyces > Streptomyces sp. GL_141. Next base: position 7,190,457 of record NZ_CM174402.1, on the reverse strand, counting down.
AACACTATGAAGTTAACCAACCGGATATGGACACAGTTCGTTACTTCAGAACTAACACAGTGGACGCGAGCAACTGAGGACAAGCCCTCGGCCTATTAGTACCAGTCAGCTCCACCCGTTACCGGGCTTCCACATCTGGCCTATCAACCCAGTCGTCTACTGGGAGCCTTACCCTCTCAAGGAGGTGGGAATACTCATCTTGAAGCAGGCTTCCCGCTTAGATGCTTTCAGCGGTTATCCCTCCCGAACGTAGCCAACCAGCCATGCCCTTGGCAGGACAACTGGCACACCAGAGGTTCGTCCGTCCCGGTCCTCTCGTACTAGGGACAGCCCTTCTCAATATTCCTACGCGCACAGCGGATAGGGACCGAACTGTCTCACGACGTTCTAAACCCAGCTCGCGTACCGCTTTAATGGGCGAACAGCCCAACCCTTGGGACCGACTCCAGCCCCAGGATGCGACGAGCCGACATCGAGGTGCCAAACCATCCCGTCGATATGGACTCTTGGGGAAGATCAGCCTGTTATCCCCGGGGTACCTTTTATCCGTTGAGCGACGGCGCTTCCACAAGCCACCGCCGGATCACTAGTCCCGACTTTCGTCCCTGCTCGACCCGTCGGTCTCACAGTCAAGCTCCCTTGTGCACTTACACTCAACACCTGATTGCCAACCAGGCTGAGGGAACCTTTGGGCGCCTCCGTTACTTTTTGGGAGGCAACCGCCCCAGTTAAACTACCCATCAGACACTGTCCCTGATCCGGATCACGGACCGAGGTTAGACATCCAGCACGACCAGAGTGGTATTTCAACGACGACTCCACAACCACTGGCGTGGCTGCTTCAAAGTCTCCCACCTATCCTACACAAGCCGAACCGAACACCAATATCAAACTATAGTAAAGGTCCCGGGGTCTTTCCGTCCTGCTGCGCGAAACGAGCATCTTTACTCGTAGTGCAATTTCACCGGGCCTATGGTTGAGACAGTCGAGAAGTCGTTACGCCATTCGTGCAGGTCGGAACTTACCCGACAAGGAATTTCGCTACCTTAGGATGGTTATAGTTACCACCGCCGTTTACTGGCGCTTAAGTTCTCAGCTTCGCCACACCGAAATGTGACTAACCGGTCCCCTTAACGTTCCAGCACCGGGCAGGCGTCAGTCCGTATACATCGCCTTACGGCTTCGCACGGACCTGTGTTTTTAGTAAACAGTCGCTTCTCGCTGGTCTCTGCGGCCACCCCCAGCTCACGGAGTAAATCCGATCACCAGTGATGGCCCCCCTTCTCCCGAAGTTACGGGGGCATTTTGCCGAGTTCCTTAACCATAGTTCACCCGAACGCCTCGGTATTCTCTACCTGACCACCTGAGTCGGTTTAGGGTACGGGCCGCCATGAAACTCGCTAGAGGCTTTTCTCGACAGCATAGGATCATCCACTTCACCACAATCGGCTCGGCATCAGGTCTCAGCCTTATATGAGGGACGGATTTGCCTACCCCTCGGCCTACACCCTTACCCCGGGACTACCACCGCCCGGGCTGGACTACCTTCCTGCGTCACCCCATCGCTTACCTACTACAAGTCTGGTTCGCCGGCTCCACCACTTTCCTTTCCCCGAAGGGTCCGGAACGGCTTCACGGGCTTAGCATCGCCTGATTCGATATTGGGCGTTTCAAAGCGGGTACCGGAATATCAACCGGTTGTCCATCGACTACGCCTGTCGGCCTCGCCTTAGGTCCCGACTTACCCTGGGCAGATCAGCTTGACCCAGGAACCCTTAGTCAATCGGCGCACACGTTTCTCACGTGTGTATCGCTACTCATGCCTGCATTCTCACTCGTGAACCGTCCACAACTAGCTTCCGCTGCTGCTTCACCCGGCACACGACGCTCCCCTACCCATCACAGCGGGCGTTGGCCCTATTGCTGCAATGACACGACTTCGGCGGTACGCTTGAGCCCCGCTACATTGTCGGCGCGGAATCACTTGACCAGTGAGCTATTACGCACTCTTTCAAGGGTGGCTGCTTCTAAGCCAACCTCCTGGTTGTCTCTGCGACTCCACATCCTTTCCCACTTAGCGTACGCTTAGGGGCCTTAGTCGATGCTCTGGGCTGTTTCCCTCTCGACCATGGAGCTTATCCCCCACAGTCTCACTGCCACGCTCTCACTTACCGGCATTCGGAGTTTGGCTAAGGTCAGTAACCCGGTAGGGCCCATCGCCTATCCAGTGCTCTACCTCCGGCAAGAAACACGTGACGCTGCACCTAAATGCATTTCGGGGAGAACCAGCTATCACGGAGTTTGATTGGCCTTTCACCCCTAACCACAGGTCATCCCCCAGGTTTTCAACCCTGGTGGGTTCGGTCCTCCACGAAGTCTTACCTCCGCTTCAACCTGCCCATGGCTAGATCACTCCGCTTCGGGTCTAGAGCGTGCAACTCAATCGCCCTATTCGGACTCGCTTTCGCTACGGCTTCCCCACACGGGTTAACCTCGCTACACACCGCTAACTCGCAGGCTCATTCTTCAAAAGGCACGCAGTCACGACTGTATGTGCAAGCACATACAGCGACGCTCCCACGGCTTGTAGGCACACGGTTTCAGGTACTATTTCACTCCGCTCCCGCGGTACTTTTCACCATTCCCTCACGGTACTATCCGCTATCGGTCACCAGGGAATATTTAGGCTTAGCGGGTGGTCCCGCCAGATTCACACGGGATTTCTCGGGCCCCGTGCTACTTGGGAGATTCTTAAGCAAGCCGCTGATGTTTCGTCTACGGGGGTCTTACCCTCTACGCCGGACCTTTCGCATGTCCTTCGACTACATCAACGGTTTTTGACTCGCCGACCGGCCGGCAGACCGATCAAAAGAATTCCCACAACCCCGCATGCGCAACCCCTGCCGGGTATCACACGCATACGGTTTGGCCTCATCCGGTTTCGCTCGCCACTACTCCCGGAATCACGGTTGTTTTCTCTTCCTGCGGGTACTGAGATGTTTCACTTCCCCGCGTTCCCTCCACACTGCCTATGTGTTCAGCAGTGGGTGACAGCCCATGACGACTGCCGGGTTTCCCCATTCGGACACCCCCGGATCAAAGCTCAGTTGGCAGCTCCCCGGGGCCTATCGCGGCCTCTCACGTCCTTCATCGGTTCCTGGTGCCAAGGCATCCACCGTGCGCCCTTAAAAACTTGGCCTACAGATGCTCGCGTCCACTGTGTAGTTCTCAAGCAACGACCAGTCACCCATCACCCTCATCCGAAGACGAAGTTCACTGGGGCCGGCATCGCGAAGATAAGACCTTTCGGCCGTACCCTCAGATACCCAACAACGTGCCAAGCACGATCCCCGCCACTCTTACTGTTTTCCACGCCGAAGCAGTACTCACAGAAGGTTTTGGAAACCGTGCCAACTAATCAACGTTCCACCCTGAGCTGACCGTGCAGAACGTTTGTCTGCAATCGGTACTGTGCTCCTTAGAAAGGAGGTGATCCAGCCGCACCTTCCGGTACGGCTACCTTGTTACGACTTCGTCCCAATCGCCAGTCCCACCTTCGACAGCTCCCTCCCTTACGGGTTGGGCCACCGGCTTCGGGTGTTACCGACTTTCGTGACGTGACGGGCGGTGTGTACAAGGCCCGGGAACGTATTCACCGCAGCAATGCTGATCTGCGATTACTAGCAACTCCGACTTCATGGGGTCGAGTTGCAGACCCCAATCCGAACTGAGACCGGCTTTTTGAGATTCGCTCCACCTCACGGTATCGCAGCTCATTGTACCGGCCATTGTAGCACGTGTGCAGCCCAAGACATAAGGGGCATGATGACTTGACGTCGTCCCCACCTTCCTCCGAGTTGACCCCGGCGGTCTCCTGTGAGTCCCCATCACCCCGAAGGGCATGCTGGCAACACAGGACAAGGGTTGCGCTCGTTGCGGGACTTAACCCAACATCTCACGACACGAGCTGACGACAGCCATGCACCACCTGTATACCGACCACAAGGGGGGCACTATCTCTAATGCTTTCCGGTATATGTCAAGCCTTGGTAAGGTTCTTCGCGTTGCGTCGAATTAAGCCACATGCTCCGCTGCTTGTGCGGGCCCCCGTCAATTCCTTTGAGTTTTAGCCTTGCGGCCGTACTCCCCAGGCGGGGAACTTAATGCGTTAGCTGCGGCACCGACGACGTGGAATGTCGCCAACACCTAGTTCCCAACGTTTACGGCGTGGACTACCAGGGTATCTAATCCTGTTCGCTCCCCACGCTTTCGCTCCTCAGCGTCAGTAATGGCCCAGAGATCCGCCTTCGCCACCGGTGTTCCTCCTGATATCTGCGCATTTCACCGCTACACCAGGAATTCCGATCTCCCCTACCACACTCTAGCTAGCCCGTATCGAATGCAGACCCGAGGTTAAGCCTCGGGCTTTCACATCCGACGTGACAAGCCGCCTACGAGCTCTTTACGCCCAATAATTCCGGACAACGCTTGCGCCCTACGTATTACCGCGGCTGCTGGCACGTAGTTAGCCGGCGCTTCTTCTGCAGGTACCGTCACTTTCGCTTCTTCCCTGCTGAAAGAGGTTTACAACCCGAAGGCCGTCATCCCTCACGCGGCGTCGCTGCATCAGGCTTTCGCCCATTGTGCAATATTCCCCACTGCTGCCTCCCGTAGGAGTCTGGGCCGTGTCTCAGTCCCAGTGTGGCCGGTCGCCCTCTCAGGCCGGCTACCCGTCGTCGCCTTGGTGGGCCATTACCCCACCAACAAGCTGATAGGCCGCGGGCTCATCCTTCACCGCCGGAGCTTTTAACCCCCGCCCATGCAGGCAGGAGTGTTATCCGGTATTAGACCCCGTTTCCAGGGCTTGTCCCAGAGTGAAGGGCAGATTGCCCACGTGTTACTCACCCGTTCGCCACTAATCCACCCCGAAGGGCTTCATCGTTCGACTTGCATGTGTTAAGCACGCCGCCAGCGTTCGTCCTGAGCCAGGATCAAACTCTCCATGAATGTTTACCGGTTATCCGGTGCACACGCACTTAGAGCGGGACAGTCATGTCGGAATAAGACCGACCGTCCACTGCGTCCTCGCTGTGTAATTGCCTGCAAGCGTCAGGGCCGAAGCCGCGACCTCACAGGTCTTTTTCAAAGGAACCTCATCCACCGAAATGGACGGGGTATCAACTTTTTGGCGTTGATTTTTGGCACGCTGTTGAGTTCTCAAGGAACGGACGCTTCCTTTGTACTCACCCTCTCGGGCTTTCCTCCGGGCTTTCGTTCTGTTCTGTTCTTGCGTTTCAGACTCTATCAGAGTCTGTCTCGCTTGTTTTCCACCTTCCAGGTCATCCGCTTTCGCGTTTTCCCTTTCCGGCGAGTCCGACTCTATCAGCCCTTTTCCTTCTCTCTGACCACTCTCCGTTTTGCCGAATAGGCATGCGGAAAGAAGGCGAGATCAAGATCAGAACAAGAGAGAGGAGGAGTCCCGTCCATCGGCCGTTCGCGAAATGTTCACGCGGGGCTTCCTGGCGGGAGTCACGACAGTACAGGTCGGCCAGGGCCCAAGCAAATCGATTCAGGCGTATGGTCTAGTCCACCGGTCTAGTCCACTAGTCTCCGTGCCGAAGGACCAGTCCAGTTCGGGACCAACATCGGGCGAACCCGAACATCTTGTGACTTATCCTTCTGGAGAGTACGCCGTTCGCGACAGGTAGTGACGGCGACACGACGAAGCCCCACCCCTGGGAGGCCCCCATGACCAGCGTGACGTCCCCACTTGCCGGGACCGCCATCGGACTCGCGGCAGTGCCCGATCCGGTGTTCTCCGGCGCGATGGTGGGACCGGGTACCGCCATTGATCCCGTACGCGAGCCTTCGGCGGCTGTGTCCCCCGTAGACGGTGTAGTGGTCTCCCTGCACCCGCACGCGTACGTCGTTGTCGACAGCGAGGGCCACGGTGTTCTGACGCACCTGGGTATCGACACCGTTCAGCTCAATGGCGAGGGCTTCGAGCTCCTCGTCAACAAGGGCGACACCGTGACCCGCGGCCAGGAGGTCATTCGCTGGGACCCCGCGGCCGTCGAGGCTGCCGGCAAGTCCCCCATCTGCCCCGTCGTGGCGCTGGAAGCGACTGCCGACTCCCTCACCGATGTCGTCGAGGCCGGAGACATGAAGGCCGGAGACGTCCTCTTCGGCTGGCAGTGACGTACCCGCCTGCTCGGGCGATCCGGACATCCAACGCGGCGGGTGGACCCGCCGCTCAAGCGGAGACAGGTGAAATGGAGACAACGCTGCGAGGCGTCGGCGTGAGCCACGGTGTGGCGATCGGCGAGGTTCGGCACATGGGCACGGCGGTTCTCGAACCGCCGGCGAAGCAGATCACCGCGGACGAGGCGGAGCGCGAGCAGGGGCGCGCCCGTCAGGCCGTGGAGGCTGTATCGGCCGACCTGATCGCCCGGGGCCAGCTGGCCGGTGGCGAGGCCCAGCACGTGCTCGAGGCCCAGGCGATGATCGCCACGGACCCCGAGCTCATGGCGGACGTCGACCGGCGCATCGCCGTCGGCAGCACCGCCGAGCGCGGTGTGTACGACGCGTTCGCCTCTTACCGTGACCTGCTCGCCGGTGCCGGTGAGTACATGGCCGGCCGCGTGGCCGACCTGGACGACGTGCGCAACCGCATCGTCGCGCGCCTGCTCGGCGTGCCGATGCCGGGCGTGCCCGACAGTGACGAGCCGTACGTGCTGATCGCGCGGGACCTGGCTCCCGCCGACACCGCTCTGCTCGACCCGGCGCTGGTCCTCGGTTTCGTGACCGAGGAAGGCGGCCCGACCAGCCACAGCGCGATCCTCGCGCGGGCGCTGGGCGTGCCGGCCATCGTGGCGCTGCCGGGTGCCGGTGAGATCGCCGAAGGTACGGTCATCGCCGTCGACGGCAGCACCGGCGACCTGTTCGTGGAGCCGAGCGCGGCGAAGCGGGCCGAGCTGGAGGCCGCGGCCGCCGAGCGCAAGGCTGCTCTCTCCGCTTCTTCCGGCCCGGGCGCCACGTCCGACGGTCACAAGGTGCCGCTGCTCGCCAACATCGGCGGTCCGGCGGACGTGCCGGCGGCCGTCGATGCCGGGGCCGAGGGTGTGGGCCTGTTCCGCACCGAGTTCCTCTTCCTGGACGACAGCAAGCACGCGCCGACCGAGGAGAAGCAGGTCGAGTCGTACCGCAAGGTCCTCGAAGCCTTCCCCGAGGGTCGTGTTGTCGTACGCGTGCTGGATGCCGGCGCCGACAAGCCGCTGGACTTCCTGACCCCGGCCGACGAGCCGAACCCGGCTCTGGGTGTCCGGGGCTTGCGTTCGCTGCTCGACCACCCGGACGTGCTGCGTACGCAGCTCACCGCGCTGGCCAAGGCCGTCGAGGGGCTGCCGGTCTACCTCGAGGTCATGGCCCCGATGGTGGCCGACCGCATCGACGCCAAGGCGTTCGCGGACGCGTGCCGCGAGGCCGGTCTGAAGGCGAAGTTCGGTGCGATGGTGGAGATCCCCTCCGCCGCGCTGCGGGCGCGCTCGATCCTCCAGGAGGTCGAGTTCCTCTCGCTGGGCACCAACGACCTGGCCCAGTACGCCTTCGCCGCCGACCGTCAGGTCGGTGCCGTATCGCGGCTGCAGGACCCGTGGCAGCCCGCGCTGCTCGACCTGATCGCCATGTCGGCCGAGGCCGCCAAGGCCGAGGGCAAGAGCTGCGGCGTCTGTGGCGAGGCCGCCTCCGACCCGCTGCTGGCCTGCGTGCTGACGGGTCTGGGTGTCACCTCGCTCTCGATGGGTGCCGCTTCGATTCCCTACGTGCGGGCGACGCTGGCCAAGTACACCCTCGCGCAGTGCGAGCGTGCGGCTGCCGCCGCGCGTGCCACGGACACCGCCGAGGAGGCCCGGGTGGCCGCCCAGGCGGTGCTGTCCGGCGAGTAGCACGGGAAAGCACCGCGCCGGTGGGTGCGGAGCGACGTTCGAGGGGCCTTCGCCGGTGGCGGGGGCCCCTCGGCCGTTGCCGGACGCGCGGGGTGCGCCCGGCTCAGTGGTGCGGGCCCGGTTCGTCCACCTCGTAGCCGGGGCAGTACTCGACGCCGGGCTCGGGGCCCACGGGCTCTCCGGTGTCGGCGTCGGTGCAGTAGGCGTTGAAGACCGCCGCCGCCGAGAGGGGTACCAGGCGGCCGCGGTCCAGGCGCCAGCCGTGGACCCGGTCCCGGTCTCCCTCGGCGGTGCTGCGCAGGACCAGTCCCCCGGGCCCGCCGAGTGCCAGGCCCGCGGCGAGGACGGTCACGAAGTCGAGGCCGTCCCGGCCGTCCACCCGGGGCCGGCCGTCGGGTCCGGTGTCGGCGTGCAGGACCGCCACGAGCTGTTCCTCCGGCGCCGGGACGCTGCACACCAGGTGGTGGTGGCCCGGACCGGCCCGGTCCACGAGGCGCCGGAGCGCCTCGGCGGCGCGCTCGAAGGAGGCGGTCCCGATGTCCTCCCCGCAGTCGGCGCACCGGCCCACTTCGGCCAGCAGCGTGCTCGCGTACTCCCAGGTGGCCTGCCGGACGGCCGCGTCCACGAGGAGCGGGAGCAGTTCGTCGATGGGCTGGCCGGCATAGGGGAGGCCGCCGGTGGCGCCGCCCAGTTCGGCGGTGAAGCGGGTGCGGGCACCGGGGGTGTCCGGGTCCAGTCCGCGGTCCGCGCAGAATTCGGCGTACTCCACCGGGTCGAAGAGAGCGACGGTGGTGTGGATGCCCTGGGCCGCGAGGGAGCGGAGCAGCCGGTCCACGTGGTCCAGGTAGTCGCGGTGGTCGTCGAAGGTGAAGCTGCGGTACCCGCGCATGGCTGCGAAGTCCCCGGCGTCGGCCAGGACGCCGACGGTGCTGGGGACTTCGCGGCGCAGGGTGCGGCGCCTGCCGGTGCGGGCGGGACGCCCCGTGGTGGTGGCGGTCCCGGTGTCGTTCGAGCGTGGCATGGTTCCCCCTGAGTGGCGCGATCACTTGCTCACTCAGAGTAATCACGGCCACTGACAGTGGCCGCTCGCGTCAGCCGCGGGTGCGGGCGAGCTCCTCGTAGAAGTGCAGGAGGTCGAGGTTGTCCACCGAGCCGGGGTTGACCGCCTTGGCCATGGGAGCGCCCTGGAGGAGGCGCTTGACCGGGACCTCGATGCGCTTGCCGGTGAGGGTGTGGGGGATGCCGGGGACCTCGATGACCTCGTCGGGGACGTGGCGCGGGGAGAGCTCCTCGCGGATCGTGGCCTTGATCCGGGAGCGGAGGGCGTCGTCGAGGACGGCGCCGGGCACGAGGTGGACGAAGAGCGGCATCCAGTACCCGCCGTTCGGCTCTTCCAGGCCGATGACCAGCGATTCCTTGATCTCCGGGAGTCGCTCGACCGCCTCGTAGATGTCCGCGGAGCCCATCCGGACGCCCTGGCGGTTCAGCGTGGAGTCGGAGCGGCCGTGGATGACCACGGAGCCGTGGTCGGTGATCGTGATCCAGTCCCCGTGGCGCCAGGTGCCGGGGAACATCTCGAAGTAGCTGTCGCGGTAGCGACTGCCGTCCGGGTCGTTCCAGAAGCGGATCGGCATGGACGGCATGGGGTTGGTGACGACGAGCTCGCCGACCTCGCCGGTGACGGGCTTGCCGGAGGGGTCCCAGGCCTGGAGGTCCGTGCCCAGGCAGGCGGCCTGGAGCTCGCCGATGTGGACCGGGAGGGTGGGGACGGCGCCGGCGAAGCAGCTGCAGACGTCGGTGCCGCCGCTGACCGAGGCGATCCAGAGGTCCTCGGCCACCTCGTCGTGGAGCCAGCGGAAGCCGTCGGGCGGCAGCGGGGATCCGGTGGTGGCCACGCACTTCACGGCCGAGAGGTCGAAGTCGCGGGAGGGGTGGACCCCCGCCTTGCTGCAGGCCATCACGTAGGCGGCGGAGGTCCCGTAGAGCGTGGCCCCGGTGCGCTCCGCGATGCGCCATTGGGCACCGGTGTCGGGGTAGCCCGGGCTGCCGTCGTAGAGCACGACGGTGGTTCCGGTGAGCAGGCCGGAGACGAGGAAGTTCCACATCATCCAGCCGGTGGAGGTGTACCAGAAGAAGCGGTCCTCGGGGCCCAGGTCGCAGTGCAGGCCGAGCTGCTTGAGGTGTTCGAGGAGGATGCCGCCCTGCGACTGGACGATGGCCTTGGGCAGGCCGGTGGTGCCGGAGGAGTAGAGGACCCAGAGCGGGTGGTCGAAGGGGACCGGCTCGAAGACCGGCTCGGTCTCGGCCGCGGTGAGCGCCGACCATTCCAGGGCGCCCGCGGGGGCCGGCGTACCGAGGAGCGGGATGTGGACGACGGCGCGCAGCGAGGGGAGCTCGGCGCGCAGTTCGGCGACGGTGTCGCGGCGGTCGTGCTCCTTGCCGCCGTAGCGGTAGCCGTCGACGGTGAAGAGGACCACCGGCTCCACCTGCTGGAAGCGGTCCAGGACGCTGCGCGCGCCGAAGTCGGGGGCGCAGGAGGTCCAGACGGCGCCGACGGCGGCGGTGGCGAGGAGTGCGGTGACGGCCTCGGGGATGTTGGGGAGGTAGCCGCTGACCCGGTCGCCGGGGCGCACGCCCAGGGCGCGCAGTTCGGCGGCGAGCGAGCCGACCTGGCGGCGGAGCTCGGCCCAGGTGACGGGGGTGGGCTCGTGGGTCTCGTCCACGTGCAGCAGGGCCGCGTCGGCGGCGCGGGCCGGGTCCTCGGCGGCGCGCAGGGCGTGCTCGGCGTAGTTGAGGGTGGCGCCCTTGAACCAGACCGCGCCCGGCATGGAGCGGTCCGCGAGGACGGCCTCGTACGGGGTGGTGAACCGTACGTCGAACCACTCGGCGACCGCCTGCCAGAAGCTGTCCAGCGCGTCGACGGACCAGCTGTGCAGGGCCGGGTAGCCGCCGTCCGCGGGGGCGCCGTGGTGTTCGGCGGCCCAGGCCTGGAAGGCGGTGATCCGGGCCGCGGCGATCCGGTCGGGGCCCGGGGACCAGAGGGGCTCGGAGGAGGTGGCTGCTGCGGTCATGCGTCGGCTCCCGGTCACGTCTGCGGTTCGCGCTTCGTGGGCGTGTCGTGGTCTGGCGTGTGGTGTGACATGTGCTGTTCGTACGGTGCCATCGCGCGCGGGGTGTGCGCACGGGGGCTCACAGGGACGATGCCATGTGATCGACATCCGCACCAGAGCCGTCATCGACGGTCGGCGGTGATCCTTTTGCGGGTGAACGGCAGTTGAACGGCGCCTTCTGGGCCGGGTGGCGGTGGCAGGGTGGGCGCCATGGACGGTCGTGGGCTGGTGCGTGCGGTGAAGGACCTCGGCGACGAGCGGGGGCGGCGCGCGTGGCGCTCCGCGTGGCGCAACCGGCGCGTGGACGCGGCGGGGCTCGCGCCCCGGGGTGCGGAGCGGGCGCGGGTGCCGGGTCTGCTGACCGGTACCGAGGCCCGGCCGGGCGGCGGGGTGCTCCGGTTCACCCGTTCGGAGCTGTTGGTCCGGGTCGCCGTGGGCGGGGCGGTGTTCTGGGGCTGGGACGGTGCCGCGCCGACGCCCTCGTACGCGGTGGTGGGCAGCGGGCCGGAGCCCGATCCGCGCGCCGAGCTGGAGCCGGACACCGACGGCGGGTGGCGGGTGGTGTCCGAACGCGTGACGGTGGCGGTGTCCCGGCACGGGGCGGTGGAGGTGCGCACCCCTGGCGGGACGGTGCTGCGGCGGGACCTGCCGCCGCGGTGGTGGGACCCGGTACGGGTGGGATCCGCCGGGTTCGGGGGCGGTGCGGCGGGGCAGGGGAGCGCGGGCGGAACGGACGGCGGTGCCGGGGCCGGCGCCGACGGAGCCGGGGGTATGGGGCGGGCCGAGGAAGCGGGCGGGCGCGTCGGCGACGCGGGCGCAGCTCCGGGTACGGGCGGCGGGGACGGAGCGAGCGGGCCGGGCGGCGGTGCGGGAGCGGGCGGCGTCAGTGGCACGGGCGGCGGGGACAGCGGTACGGGTCGCGGAGACGGCGGTACGGGTCGCGGGGGTGGGGGCTCGCGGTGGTTGTTGCGGAGTGAGGTGGCGGCGGACGCGCGGGTGTTCGGGCTGGGCGGGCGGGCGGTGGGGCCGCGGTTGCGGGACGGGAGCTACCGGCTGTGGAACACCGATCCCGAGGGCGGGTTCGGGTCCGGGTCCGGCGAGGAGCCCCTGTACATCACGATGCCGGTGCAGCTGGTGGTCGCGGACGCGGGCACGCACCTGGTGTTCCACGACAACTCCTGGGACGGGCGGGTGGTGTTGCGGGAGGGAGAGGAGGGCGCGGGCTCGGGGGCGGACCGGCCCGGTTCCTGCGAACTTCGCATGGAGGGCGGCCCGTTGCGCTGCTGGGTGCTGGTGGGGCCGCCCGGGCGGGTGCTGCAGGGCTGGTCCGGGCTGACGGGCGGGGCCGCGGTGCCTCCGGAGTGGGCGCTCGGGTACCAGCACGCGCGGTGGGGGTTCGGGAGCGCGGCGGAGGTGCGCCGGATCGTGGCGGGGTACGCCGAGCACGGGCTGCCCCTGTCGGCCGTACATCTGGACATCGACCACTACGACGGCCACCGGGTCTTCACCGTGGACCGCGAGCGGTTCCCTGATCTGCCGGGGCTGGCGCGGGAGTTGGCGGACGGTGGGGTCCGGCTGGTCTCCATCGTCGATCCGGCGGTGAAGGCCGGCGACCCGGTGCACGCGGCGGGGCTCGGGGTCGGCGCGCACGGGGCGTTCGTACGGGACGGGGCGGGCCGGGAGGTCCGGGGCGAGGTGTGGCCGGGCGAGTGCGCGTACCCGGACTTCACGGATCCGGCGGTGCGGCGATGGTGGGGCGGGCTGTACGAGGAGCGGCTCGCGCAGGGCTTCGCCGGGGTCTGGCACGACATGAACGAGCCGGTCTCCTTCGCCCCGTTCGGGGAACGGACGCTCCCCCGCTCCGCGCGGCACGCGCTGGACGGGGCCGGCGGGGACCACCGGGAGGCGCACAACGTGTACGCCCTCGCGATGGCGCGCGCCGGCTGGGAGGGACTCGTACGGCTGCGCCCGGCCGAGCGGCCGTTCCTCTTCTCCCGGTCGGGGTGGGCGGGGATGCAGCGGTACGGGGGCACGTGGTCGGGCGACGTGGAGAGCAGCTGGGACGGGCTGCGGGCCTCGCTGGCGCTGGTGCTGGGCCTCGGGCTGTGCGGGGTGCCGTACTCGGGGCCGGACATCGGCGGCTTCTGGGGTTCGCCCTCACCGGAGTTGTACCTGCGGTGGCTGCAACTGGGGTCGTACCTGCCGCTGTTCCGGACCCACTCGGCGATCTTCGCCGGGCGCCGGGAGCCGTGGGAGTTCGGGGAGGAGACCACCCGGGCCGCGCGGTCCCTCCTGGCGGAACGGGAGCGGCTGCGGCCGTACTTCGTGACCCTGGCCCATCTGGCGCGGCGGACCGGGGCCCCGTACGTGCGGCCGTTGTGGTGGGGTGCGCCGGAGGACCGGGCGCTACGGGACTGCGAGGACGCGTTCCTGCTCGGTGACGCCCTGCTGGTGGCTCCGGTGCTGGAGTGCGGGTCGGACCGGCGGGCAGTGCGGTTGCCGCGCGGGCGCTGGTACGACACGGCGACGGGCCGGGCGTACGAGGGGCCGGGCCAGATCCTGCTGGAGGCCCCGGCGGACCGGATCCCCGTGTTGGCCCGGGCCGGCGCGCTGCTGCCGGTGCGGGCGGCCGACGGGTCGGTGGCCCTGGAGGCGTGGGCGCCGGCGCGGGGCCGCACGGGCGGCGGGGTGGTGATCCGGGACCCGGGGCCGGGCTTCGAGCCGGGCGAGGTGGAACGGTACGTGGTGCGGTGGTCCGGGGACGCGGTGGTGGTGGAGGACGAGGCCGGGGAGCGGGTGGACGGGGTGGTGCTGCGGGGGCTCTGAGGTGGACGGGGCGGAGCGGTCGGGGCCGGCCGCCCTTGGTGGGTGCCCTGCCGGTCGGGCCGGATCAGGGAGCGGCGTCCGGCACACCCTCTAGGTCGTACGCGCGTACCGGCCCTCGAACCATGCCCCGGCGGCCTTCGTGTGGAGCGGGAAGGCCAGTTGCTCCGGGCCGCGCAGGATGTGCCAGCCGGTGGTTTCGTCGGTCGGGGCCGACGCCGGGAGGGAGGCGGCCGGGCGGACGGGCAGCAGGCCGAAGACGAGCAGGTGGCCGGCCGGGGAGCTGAGGGTGTCGGCGAGGACGACCTCGGAGGCGGGGGCGTGGATGCCGGTCTCCTCGCGGAGTTCGCGGACGACGGACTCGCGCCAGTCCTCGCCGAAGTCCATGAACCCGCCGGGCAGGGCGATGCCGCCGCGGGCGGGCTCGATGGTGCGGGTGATGACCACGAGGCCGGTGCCGAGCTCGTCCTCGACCGGGAGCAGGGCGACGGCGACCGGGAGGGGGTTGCGGTAGGCGACCGCGCCGCACGAGGGGCAGGTACGGGGCCATTCGGTCGAATCGAACAGGGCTCCACAGGCGGAGCAGTGCGAGTCCTTCAGGTGCGCCGGCATGCGGCGATGGTATGCCAAGGGACATGAGGATGGCGGTCGTTGCGGGATGGGTGGGCGCGCTGGGAATGGCGGCGGCGGTGGTCACGCCGGGAGCGCCGGGAGCGCTGGCCGCGCCGGGGACGATGGGTGCGCCGGGGGCACCCGGCACGCCCGGAGCGGTGGCTGCGCCTGGCTCGGCGCCCAGGCCCGGCATGGCGGCTGCGCCAGGCGTGATCGGCGTGCCGGGCTCGTCGGGGGCGGCGGCCGCGCCGGGGACGGTGGCCGCGCCGGGGACGGTGGCCGCGCCACGAGCAGTGGCTGCGCCGGGGACGGTGGGCACGGCGGATGTGTCGAGCACGCCGGGAGCGCCGGGAGCGCCCGGGGCGCCGGGTGCGCCCAGAGCAGCGGCTGCGCCAGGCGCGGAGGCTGCGCCCGGAGTGGGAACTGCGCCACGCGCGGTGGGCGTGGCGGGCACGCCGGGGGTGGCGGTCGGACCCGGAGCGGTGGACGGTGGGGCGGGCTCGCCCGGGCGGGCCGGGGCGGCCAGGGGGTTCGTTGCAGTCGCCGAGGTGGATGCGAGCATCGGGCAGGAGATGCGGTACGCCACGTCGCGGAACTTCACCGGGGCGGTCGTGGACGGCTACGACGAGCCCGTCTGTCTGCTCGCCCGGCCCGCCGCCGAGGCGCTGCGGCGGGCGCAGCGGGAGGTGCTGCGGCGCGGGTACTCGCTGCTGGTGTACGACTGCTACCGGCCGCAGCGGGCCGTGGACCGGTTCGTGCGCTGGGCCCGGGACGGGTCGGATCAGCGGACCAAGGCGGAGTTCTATCCGGAGGTGGCCAAGGACCGGCTGATCCCGGAGGGGTACATCGCCGAGAGGTCCGGGCACAGCCGGGGCAGCACCGTCGACGTGACCTTGACGGAGGTGGGCCGGGGGCCCCTGGACATGGGGACGCCCTTCGACTTCTTCGATCCGCTCGCGCACACCGACAGCCCGCGGGTGACGGGTCCGGCCCGTGAGCACCGGGACCTCCTGCGGCGGGTGCTCGGTCGGCAGGGGTTCGTGAACCTGCCCCAGGAGTGGTGGCACTTCACGTACGCACCGGAGGCGTTCCCGGACACGTACTTCGATTTTCCCGTCTCTGTCGCCTCCGTGCACCGCTGAGTACCGTGCCCGCATGACATTCAGTTCCTACGAGGAGTTCTGGCCCTACTACGTCGCCATGCACTCCCGCGCCGCCACCCGCTGGATCCACCTCACCGGCACCCTCTCCGGCCTCGCCCTCACCGTCTACGGGCTGGCCCGCGGCCGGAAGCGGTACCTGGCCGCGCTCCCCCTGATCGGGTACGGGACGGCGTGGCCGGCGCACTTCCTGATCGAGCGGAACAACCCGGCCACCTTCGGCAATCCGGCCTGGTCGCTGCGCGGGGACGCGCAGATGATCCGGATGATGCTGGCCGGGCGGGACGCGGAGCTCGGCGAGATCGCGCGGAAGTGGCTCGCCGAGAACCCGTGCGAGGACTGCGCTCCCGGGGGTGCGCTCCCGCTCGTTCCCTGACAGACTTCTGACGGTTCGTCAGATATCGGTTTCGGGAGGGGTCTTGGAACGCACACGCACACCCGTGGTCAGCGGGTGGTTCACCGGGGACGAGGCGGACGGCGGATTCCGTCTGCTCGGCACCCGGTGCTCCGCCTGCGCCGCCGTGTTCTTCCCGCGCGAGGACACGTACTGTCGCAATCCGCACTGCCCGGGCGGCGGCGAGCTCGCCGAGACCCCGCTGTCCCCGCGCGGCCGGGTCTGGTCCTACACGGACGGGCGGTACCGGCCGCCCGCGCCGTACGTGTCCGACCCGGACGCGTCCTGGACCCCGTACACCCTGGTCGCCGTGGAGCTGGAGGCCGAGGGGATGGTCGTGCTCGGGCAGGCGGTGCCCGGGGTGGGTGTCGGCGATCTGGCGGTCGGGATGGAGGTCGAGGTGGTCGGCGGCGTGCTGAACGAGGATGCCGACGGCACCGCCTGGACCACCTGGCAGTTCCGGCCCGTGGGGGTGGTGGCCGGATGAGCGCCGCCGTCGCCGACATCGCCGTCCTCGGGGCGGGCATGCACCCGTGGGGCAAGTGGGGCCGCAGCTTCGTCGAGTACGGGCGGGCCGCCGCGCGGGCCGCGCTCGCCGACGCCGGGCTGGACTGGACCGACGTGCAGTCCATCGTGGGGGCCGACACCGTGCGGTCGGGCTACCCCGGCTACGTGGCCGGAGCCACCTTCGCGCAGGCACTGGGCTGGCAGGGCGCACGCGTGACCAGCGTGTACGCGGCCTGCGCGTCCGGCGCCCAGGCCATCGGCGCGGCCCGGGCGCAGATTCTGGCCGGGCTCGCCGACGTGGTGCTGGTGGTCGGGGCGGACGCCGCCCCGAAGGGGTTCTTCGCGCCTGCCGGCGGGGACCGGCCGGACGACCCGGACTGGCTGCGCTTCCGGGTCCTGGGGGCCACCAACCCGGCGTACTTCGCGCTGTACGCCCGGCGCCGGATGGCCCTGTACGGGGACACCGGTGAGGACTTCGCGCAGGTCAAGGTGAAGAACGCGGCGGCCGGGCTGCTCAACCCGAACGCCCGCTACCGCAAGGCCGTGACGGCCGAGGAGGTGGCCGCCTCGGCGATCGTCGCCGATCCGCTGCGGCTGCTCGACATCTGCGCCACCTCCGACGGGGGCGCGGCGCTCGTCCTGAGCAGCATGGACTTCGCCCGCTCGCGGGGAGTCGCGGACCCGGTGCGGATCCGGGCCGTGTCCACGGTGACGCCCACGTATCCCCGTACGGTCCTGGACCTGCCGGACATCGCCACCGACTCGGTGACGGCCGGGGTGGCGGGGGCCGGCTCCTTCCGGGCCTCGATCGCGCGGGCCGCGTACGAGGAGGCGGGGCTCGGGCCGGACGACCTCTCGCTCGCCGAGGTCTACGACCTGTCCACCGCGCTGGAACTGGAGTGGTACGAGGACATCGGCCTGTGCGGCGAGGGCGAGGGGGCCAAGCTCGTGCGGGAGGGCGCGACCGCGCTGGGCGGCCGGATCCCGGTCAACACCAGCGGTGGGCTAGCGTCGTTCGGGGAGGCGGTGCCGGCGCAGGCCATCGCGCAGGTGTGCGAGCTGACCTGGCAGCTCCGGGGCACGGCCGGGGAGCGGCAGGTGGCGGGGGCGCGGGCCGGAATCACCGCGAACCAGGGCCTGTTCGGGCACGGCTCGGCGGTCGTCGCCGTGCGCTGAGCGGCCCTCGTCGGCGTGTGCCGAGAGGCAGTCGTCAGCGTGCGCCGAGGGGCGTCATCGCCGTGCGCCGGGCGGTTCTCCTGGGCCGCTCGGCGCCCGGTGCGCCGCTGAACTGCGGCTGCTGTCCGAATGCTTGACGGCCCCCAGTGGCGGGTTCACACTCTCTCCACGGTCCCGCGCCGCCACCGGGACACCGGATCCCCCCATGAGAGCTGCGGCCCGTACCCCAGTCGGCGGGGGTACGGGCCGCCTCCATGTCGCGGCCCGGTCCGACAGGCCCTAGGCCGTCTCTTTCGGATCTTGCCTGGCCCGCGCCGCCCGGCACCGCACCTCGCCGCACTGCCGAGGCACCCGAGTACGTCCAGTACGCGGCAGCCCCGGCAGCACACCGAGGCACGGCACCGGACGACGCGGGCCTGACCGGCAAGATCCGAAAGAGACGGCCTAAGGCGCCGTCAGGCTCTGGCGGCGGGCCCTGGCCAGGGTCATCGCGTGCTCCACGACCCCCACCAGGACGTCCTTCACCGACTCCCGGTCCCGTGCGTCGCACAGCAGCACCGGTACCTCGGGAACGAGGTCCAGGGCTTCCCGTACGGTCACCACGGGGTACTGCTCGGCTCCGTCGAAGCAGTTCACGGCGACCACGAAGGGGATCTCGCGGCGCTCGAAGTAGTCGATGGCGGCGAAGCAGTCGGAGAGCCGCCGGGTGTCCGCGAGGACCACGGCACCGAGCGAGCCCTGGGCCAGCTCGTCCCACAGGAACCAGAAGCGGTCCTGTCCGGGGGTGCCGAACAGGTACAGCACCAGGTCCTCGCGCAGGGTGATGCGCCCGAAGTCCATGGCCACCGTGGTGGTGCTCTTGCCCTCCACTCCCCCGGTGTCGTCGATGGCCCGGCCCGGCTCGGAGAGGCGTTCCTCCGTCCGGAGCGGTCTGATCTCGCTCACCGCACTGACCAGGGTGGTCTTGCCCACCCCGAAACCGCCCGCGACCAGGATTTTCAGGGTCAGCGGCTCGACCGGCGTCACGGCATGCATGGCGCCGGTGCGGCTAGAGCGCCCGAAGGCCATCGATCACCTCACGCAGAATGGATTCGTCGGGCAGTTCGGCCGGGGGGACCGGCCGGGTCACGTGCACCAGTTCGTCGTCGACGAGATCGCCGATCAGGACGCGTACGACCCCGACCGCGAGGTCGAGTTCGGCCGCGAGCTCCGCGACGGACTGCGGGCGGAGCAGACAGAGCCCGAGGATGTCGGCGTGTTCCGGGGACAGCGTCGTGTCCCAGACCGGGTCGTCGGCCGCGGACTCGGCCACCACCAGCGCGATCAGGTCGAGGCGGTGCTGTCCGGCGTGGCTGGTCCGGCCGCGGGTCATCGCGTACGGACGCACCACCGGACCCGCGTCGTCGTCGAACCACTGCTCGGCGGCGCCGTCGGAGGCCGCGTCGGCGGTGCCGGGCGGGTGGGCGGGGTGGTCCTGGCCTGGATCGCTCATGCCGTCCGACTCACCCTCCGGCTGGCAGCCCGGTGCGCGGGGCGGTCGCCAGGTGGTCACCGACCCGCTTGACCATGAGGGTCATCTCGTACGCGACCTGGCCGACGTCGGAGTCGGCGTCGGCGAGCACCGCCAGGCAGCTTCCGTCGCCGGCCGCCATGACGAAGAGGAACGCCTCGTCCAGCTCTACGACGGTCTGGCGGACCCGGCCCGAGTCGAAGTGGCGGCCGACGCCCTTGGCGAGGCTGTGGAAACCGGAGGCCACCGCGGCCAGGTGCTCGCTGTCCTCCCGGGTGAGGTCCTTGGAGCTGCCGGTGGGCAGGCCGTCGCCCGAGAGGACCACCGCCTTGCGGATGCTGGCGACCCGGTCGACGAGCTCGTCGAGGAGCCAGTTGAGGGGGCCGGAGCCACGGCCCCTGGTGTCGTTGCCGGACTGCGGTGCGGTCATCGACCGTCCCCTTCGTTCTCGCTTCCGGGACCGGTGGCGGCAGGAGTGCCGGGCCCGGTCACGGACTGGTGTGGTGCGTTCTGCTGCGCTTGCTGCGTCTGGTCGGCGTGCGTGGTCTGCTCCGCCTGCTGCCGGGCGTGGTGGTCGCGGCCCGCGGTCCAGCCGCGCTGGAGCGAGGACATGCGCCGGCGCACCTCCTCGGCGTCGCGGTCGGCCACCGGGTCGGCGGCGGCTCCGGCGGGTGCCGGGGCCGGGCCGTCCTTGAGCTGGGGCGCGAGGCTGGCCTGGCGGATCCGCCGGGGCAGGGTCGCCCCGGCGGATCCGCCCGTCGCGGGGTGTGCCGGGCCGGGGTGTGCCGTCCCGGAGTGTGCCGGGCCGTTCGGGATCGGGCCGTTCGGGACCGGGCCGTTCGGGACCGGGCCGTTCGGGATCGGGCCCTCCTGTGCGGGGTCGGGGACCGCCGATACGGGGCGGGGCTCCACGCGGCGGCCGTGCTCGGCCACCAGGGTCGGGGCGGGACGGCGGCGCGGGAGCGGGACGGCGCCGGGCGAGCGGGCGCCGTCGGGACGGACGGAGTCCGCGCGCGCCGGCTCCAGGCGGACCGGGCCGGTGGGCGGCAGGGGCTCCCGCTCGCGGTGGTCACGGTCCCGGTGGTCGCGGTCGCGGCGGTCACGGCTGCGGTCGCGGAAGCCCTCGCCGAGCCGGGCGCCGCCCCGCTCGGCGGGGGCCTCGGTGGACCGGTCGCCCTTCCAGAGGCCCGCGCGGTCGCCGGAGCCGTCGGCGGCCCGCTCGCCCATGCGGTCGGCGCTGCGGTCGCCCTTGCGGGGGCCGCCGCGGTCGGTGTGCCGGTCGGTGTGCGGGCGGGAGGCCGGGCGCAGGCCGAGCAGGGAGTTGCGCGAGATGCCGTTCGGCGGGGTCTCGTCGTCGAGGGTGGCCATGGCGGGCCTGCCCTTGGCTCCGGAGACCCCGGTGAGCCCGATGGGCCCCGTGGAGCCCGCGATGCCGGTGGGGACGTCCTCGGGGGCCGGGACGGGCTCGTCCAGCCCCAGCATGCCGATCGGGGCCTCCAGCTCGACGGGGCCGCGCAGTTCGGCGCCGGCCGGGAGCCGGCGGTCGGCGCCGTTGCCCTCGGCGACGGCCTTCGGGCGGGCGGAGCCCACCGCGCCTCCGGACACCCTGCCACCGGCCAGCCGGATGCCGGTGCCGTTGGTCTCGGGGGCCTCCGTGAGCAGGGCCACCGGGAGGAAGACCACCGCGGTGGTGCCTCCGTAGGGGCTGATCTGGAGCCGGACCTTGACCTCGTGCCGGTGCGCGAGCCGGCTGACGACGAACAGGCCGAGCCGGTCGGTGTCGGAGAGTTCGAACTCGGAGGTCTCGGTGAGCCGGAGGTTCGCGTCGAAGAGCGCCTCGGGGGTCATGCCGAGGCCCCGGTCGTGGATCTCCAGGGTGAAGCCGTTGGCCACGCGCTCGCCGAGCACCTGGACCGCCGTGTGCGGCGGGGAGAAGACGGTGGCGTTCTCCAGGAGTTCGGCGATGAGGTGGGTGACGTCGGCCACGGCCGGGCCGGCGATGCCCAGGCGCGGCAGCCTGCGCACCTCGACCCGCTCGTAGTCCTCCACCTCGGCGACGGCGGCCCGTACGACGTCCATCAGCTGGACGGGCTTGCGCCACTGGCGGGAGGGCGCGGCGCCGGAGAGGATCACCAGGCCCTCGGCGTGGCGGCGCATGCGGGTGGTCATGTGGTCGAGGCGGAAGAGGTCGGCGAGCTCCTCGGTGTCTTCGGTGCGCCGCTCCATGGTGTCGAGCAGGGTGAGCTGGCGGTGCAGCAGCACCTGGTTGCGGCGGGCCAGGTTGACGAACACCTCGGAGACGCCGCGACGGAGCTCCGCCTGCTTGACGGCGGCCTCGATGGCCGCGCGCTGGAGGGTGTTGAGGGCCTGGCCGACCTGGCCGACCTCGTCCTTCTCGTACTCCAGCCGGGGGGCCTCGGTCTCCACGTCCACGTGCTCGCCCGCGGCGAGGCGGCGCATCACGCCGGGGAGGCGGATGCCGGAGACCTCGTGGGCCTCCTTGCGGAGCCGGGAGAGGTCGCGGATCAGGTCCCGGCCGATGCGCACGGACAGGACGAGGGAGACGACGAGGGCGATGAACCCGAGCACTCCGGCGAGGGCGGCCTGGACCAGCACGTCCATGGCGACGGGCTCGACGCGCTTCTGGTAGCGGTCGCCCGCGGCGGTGCCCATGACGGCGAGGTCTTCGAGCACCTTGCCGGTGGCCTGGTCCCACTGGACGGCGGTCACGTTGCGCGGGCTGTGGGTCGCGCCCTGGACGAGGAAGCGTTCCTCCGCCTCGCGCAGGGCGCGGCTCTCCGGGTTGTTCCAGTACTGCTCGAACTGCTCCCGGTCGGCGGCGGGGAGGATCGCGAGGTTGAACTCGTAGAGCAGCTTGCGGTTCGCCACGAAGTCGGAGACGTGCCGGATGTCCGCCTGGCTGACGTTGCGGGCGGCCAGGGCCCCGGCGACGAGGGCGTCCTCGCGGGAGAGCGTCTCGCGGGCACGGGTGATGCCGACGAGGGCGCGGCCCTGCTTGTCCATCTCCACGTCCTGGAGCGCGTGGAGGTTCATGAGGAAGTCGTAGCAGGGGTCCACGAGCCGGTTGTAGAGCTCCAGCGCCTGGTTGGTGTCGACGGAGCCCCCGTCCACCGCGCCGCGCAGCGCTCCGATGCTGCGGAAGGCTTCGAGGATGGAGTTCAGGTGCCGGGCGGTCGACGGGGTGAGTTCGTCGACGACCTCGGGGTCCTTGGCGTCGGCGGAGATCCTCTCCACCGCCTCGTCGGTGGCCGCACGGCTCTTGGCCAGCTCCGTGGTGGCGTTGGAGGCGCGCGGGTCGCCGATGACCACGAGGGTCTGGCGGCGCTCCTTCTGGATGACGCGGACGACGTCCTCCACCGGGTAGCCGACCTTGTCGATGACGTAGGCGACACCGAGCAGTTGGACGGCCTGGCGGCCGGTGATCACCGTTGCGAAGCCCCAGAGGGCGGTCAGGGAGACGAGCGGCACAAGGAGCAACGCCACGATCTTCCGGCGGATGGACTTCCCGCGAAAGCGCATGGCCTCCCCAGCCTCCCCAGCTCAACCCCGTTACCGGGGGTTGGTGTTCCGTCATTTAAACGGCGTGAGCCTACTACTGCCACAGTGAACCTTCGAAGGCCTGTCCGGACGTTTTCGGCCTGACCCCTGGACGAAGATCACGAGTTGTCCGATAGATCCGGTGAAGTGCGGCCCGATATGTGGCAGATGACACTCGGTGGGGCCTCGGTTCCCGTAGCGGAATGGATGGCTGGAATTCTTCGTTCCGCGATACTTCGGGGCGTCCGGCGCGTCCGGGATCCGGGAATCTCTCGGCCGCTTCGCGCGTCTACCTGTTCGGGGCGGGCATGAGCGGCCGCGAGGAGGGGAGGGAGCCGACCATGGCGAAGAGGTACGAGGACGATGGCGACGACGGCGCGGGGCCCGGGGCGCAGCGGGGGCGGGTCCTGTGGGTGGACCAGCCGACGGGACGGCGGCGCATGCCGGACCCGGTGCGGAGGTCCGCCGTGCGGGCGGTGCTGATCGTCGCCGTGACGCTGACGGACGCGACGATCGCCTTCTTCCTGACGGTCACCGGCTCCTGGCTGGGCCTTCCGCTGTCGCTGGTCGCGATAGCGGGGACGGTCGTGGCCACGTGGGGCGTGCTCGACGTGCTGATCACCCGGCAGGCGTGGAACCAGCGCTACGGGGTCCTCTCGGAGCCCAGCAGCACGGCGCGGGGCCGGCGGCGCGAGCGCCGCAGGGCCCGCCGGGAGGCCCGCTCGGCGCCTCCGCTGCCGCCCCGGGCGCCCGTGCGCGGCGAGGCGACCGGCATCTGGCCGCCGCCGACGGGGACGAGCACGGGGCGGGGCTGAGGGGACCGCCCGGCCGGGGCTGAGGTGCACGGCCGGCCGGGCGCTCCGCGGGGCCTAACTGCGGCGGTACATGCGGGTCGCCGTGATCTCGCCGTGGATCGTCTCCCCGTCCGCGAACTGCTGCGGCAGGCCGGGGCGCAGGTGCTCCTCGACGCTGATGTACTTGAGCCCCGCGCGCAGGTCGGCGTCGTTGCGCAGCCGGATGACCAGCGGGAACTCGGCGAGGGCCGTGGTGTCGAACAGGCCCGTGGTGTAGAGCAGCTGGACGCCGAGGGCGTCCGAGACGGCCCGCTGGAGTTCCAGCAGGTACGTGGCGTTCGCGCGCCCGATCGGGTTGTCGAGGAAGAGCGTGCCCGCGTGCCGGTGCTTGTCCCGGCCCCGGTCGTTGCTGCGCAGCGCCGCCATCGTGCAGTACAGCGCGATCGCGGCGGTGAGCAGCTGGCCGCCGGAGAACACGTCGCCCATCTGGCCCACCGGGACCCGCTCGGCGCGGAGCACCGCGTCGGGCTTGAGGATCTCCACCGCGATGCCCTTGGGCTCCAGGGCCGCCGAGACCCCGTGCAGCAGCAGCGACATGCCGTCGCGGCGGCCCTCGCCGAAGGTGGCGGTGCTGCTCTTCTTCAGGGCGCCGCGGGTCGCCTCGTCGATGACCTCGCCGAGCCGCTCGGTGAGGGTGGCCTGGTCGGGCTCCTCGAAGCGGATGCGCAGGAACTCCTGGCCCGACCACTCCCCCAGACCCTCAGGGAGCTGGGAGAGCCGCTGGGCGGAGCGCAGGGTGGCCAGGGCCGACTCCACGAGGCCGCGCAGCCGGTCCACGATGCTGTCGCGGTTGCGCTCCAGCTGCGCGAGCTCGTCGGTGAGGACGCGCAGCCGGGGGGCGAAGGCGACGGCCCAGGCCGCCGCGTGCTCGGGCAGGGCGGAGGCGGGCAGTTCACGGATCTGCTGGCGCGCGGGGGTGCGCACCTGCTCGTAGCGGTTGGCGTTGGCGTGCCGGACCAGGATGTCGCTCGCCTCGCGGACGGCGGCCTCGGCGGCCGACAGGTCGGCGGCGCAGCCCCGTAGCGAGCGGCGGGCCTCGGTGGCCGACTGGCGGGCCTCCTCCAGGCTGCCCGGGTGGGCCACCGGCTCCTGCTCGTCCTCCTGGTGGGTGTGGTCCCGCAGGAGGTCGCGGAGCATGGCCGCGGTCTCGTCGAAGCCGCCGGCGCCCTCCTCGGCGGTGCGGTGGGCGCGCAACAGGTCGGCGTGGGCCGCGCGGGCGGACTCCACGGCGGCGGTGTGGGCGGCGAGTTGGGCGGTGGCCGTGCGGAGCCTGGCCTGGGCCTCCTCGACGTTGTCGGGGATCAGCTCCTCGGGCAGCTCGGTGTGGGCCTCGCCCTCGGCGGGGGCGTGCCGTTCGGCCTCGCCGCGCAGCCGGCCGAGCTGCTCGCTCGCGGTGGAGGCACGGGTCTCCAGCATCTGTACGAGGGCCTCGGCCCGGGCGGCCGCGGCCTGCCGGGAGGGGCCGTCGGCTCCGTCGGTGCCTTCGAGGAGCTGGGCGGCGCGGGTACGCACCTTGTTGGTGAGGCGGTCGAGCTCGGCGAGGGCCACGCTCTCGTCGCTCTCGGCGCGGGCCTGTTCGGAGCGCAGGTCGGCGCCGACGCCGACCTTCTCGTAGAGCTGGGAGGCGGCGCGGTAGGCCTCGCGCAGCGCCGGGAGCGGCGCCTTGGCCGTGCCGTCGCCCTCGGGCAGCGGATCGGGGGCTCCGGCGATCTCGGCGCGCTCGGCGCGCAGGGCGCGGGCGGTGCGGCGGGCGTCGTCGGCGGCGCGCTGGGCGGCGCGGCGGTCCTCGTCGGCGGCCCGGGCCCGGTCGAGGCAGACCTCGGCGCGGGCCTCGGACTCGGCGGCGTCGTCGGCGAGTTCGCGCAGCTTGGTCTGCCAGCCGGCGCGCTCGCGCAGCCGGTAGGCGAGGCCCGCGAGGGCGTCCGCGACCCGGCGTGCGCGCTGGGCGGTGTCCTGGCGCTCGTCGCGGACGCGGGCGGCGTCGGCGGCGGCCTCGTCGGCCTCGGCGCGTACGGTACGGGCCTCCGCGAGCTCGGCGTCGGTCTCCTCGGCGAAGCCGCGGGCGGCGGCGGCCTGCTCCGCGAGCTCGGCGAGGCGGCCGGGCGGGCAGCTGGTGCGCCAGGACAGCAGCCGGGCGGCGAGCTCGCGGTCGCCGGACAGGCGGGCGGCGAGCTCGCGGATCTCGGTGTCGCGGGCCGTGGCCCGGGCGCGCAGCGCCTGGCGCTCCTCGTCGGCGGCGTGCTCGTCGTGCATGGCCGGGTTCGGCGGCACGATGAAAATGCCGGACCCCTCGGCGTCACCGGCCGGGGGAACCGGCGCCAGCAGGGCCGCGGCGGTGCCCACGGCGACCGTGGAGCGGGGCAGCAGGGCGGCGCCGGAGAGGACCTCGCGGGCCCGGGAGTGGGTGTCGGGGTCGGTGATGATCACGCCGTCGACGAGCTCGGGGCGGGCGGCGAGGACCGCGGCGTGATCGACCGGATCCACCGACTGGGCGAGGTAACGCCAGCCGGGGAGGGCCGGGATGCCGTGCTCGCCGAGGAACTCGACGGTGGCGAGGACGTCGGGGCCGGGCGGCAGCAGTCCGCCGTCGCCGAGGGCGCCGAGGATGCGGGAGTCGTCGGCGGCGGCCGTGCGCAGATCGAAGAGCTGGCGTTCGGCGGCCGCGACTCCGCGGGTCAGCAGGTCGCGCAGTTCGTCGGCGCCCCGGTCGAGGTCCTCGACGGTGAGCCAGCCGGCGGTGGCGGCGTTCCCGGGCGTGCCCGGCGCGGTGCCCGTGCCCGAGCCCGTGGCGGGGTCCTGCGCGGCGGCGGGGGCGTCCGCGGTGCCGGGGGCCGACGGGGCGCCCAGGAGGGCGGCCAGCCGCGGGGCCCCGGCGAGGGAGGCGGCGGCCCGGTGCTCGGCGTCGTGGGCGGCCTCGGCCGCGTCGGCGGCGTCCGCCGCACGGGCGGCGGTGAGTTCCGCGCGGGATTCCGCCGCGGCGGCCTCGCGGGCGGCCTCGGCGGCTGAGCGGGAGGCCTCGCGGGACTCGTCCCAGGCGGCCACGGCCGTCTTCTCCGCGTCGGCGGCGGCCAGCGCGGCGCGCGCCGGGTCGGCGTCGGGGGCGGAGTCGTCGAGCCAGCCGGCCCGGACGGCCTCGGCGGTCTCCTGCTGGACCTCGGCGAGGCGGGCGCGCAGGTGCTCGGCCTCGCTGCGGGCGCGCTGGGCGGCCGTGGCGGCGGCGGTGGCGGCGCGGTGGGAGGACTCGCCGGTCTCCTGGAGGACGGCGGAGCGCTCCTCCTCCTCGTTGGCGGCCCGCTCGCCCTGCTCGGCGGCGGCGTGCAGGGCCCGTACGAGCTCGGTGGCGGCGGTGGCCCGGGCGGCGAGCGCCGGGGCGGCGTCCCGCTCGGCCTCCAGGATCGCGGCGGCGACCCGGGCGGAGCGGTCGGCGGCTGAGCGGTGGCGCAGGACGTGCTCGGCGGCCTGCCAGGCGGAGTGCAGGGTGCGGGCTTCGAGGAGTTCGCGGCGCTGCGCGGCGGCCGCCTTGTCGGCGACGGTCAGGGCCAGCGAGGCGTGCCGGTAGGCGAGTTCGGCCGAGACGGCGGCGCTGCGGGTGCGTGCGGACTCGGCGGCGGTGACCTGGTGGGCGGCTGCGGTGACCCGCTGCGCGAGGTCGGCGGCGCGGCCGCGCTCCTCGCCGGCGCGGGCGGACAGGCGCCGGGCGAGGGTGCGGGTGCGGCGTTCGGCGCCGGCGTGGACGTCGCGCATCCGGGAGCGGGCCGCGGCGGCCTCGACGATCTTCGTGAGGAGGTCCACGGAGCCCGCGGTGAACTCCCGTTCGGCCATCAGCTCGGCGCGCCGGCCGAGCTTGTTGCCGAAGCCGTGGACGAGGTCGGCGAGGCCGTCGGTGTCCCGGGTGTCGGTGACGGCGCGCAGCAGCAGGTCGGTGAAGTCGGAGTCCTTCTTGACCGCGAAGAGGCCGGCGGCCTCGCCCTCGTCTGCGTTCATCTCGCGCTGATAGCGGAAGAGTTCCGGGTCGAGGCCGAGCTCGGTGAGGTGCTCGTTCCAGCGGTCGTGGATCTCCTCGAAGTACACCTCGAGGTGCGGGTACGCCTTGCCGGCTTCGGTCAGGGCGTCGCGGAAGCCCTTCATGGTGCGGCGCCGCCCCTGGGCGCCGGAGGCGCCTTCCACCGGCGGGCGCACCGAAGTGGCCTCGGCCACCGGGAGGTTGTCCAGGCTGAGGCCGGGGCCGGGGCGGAAGGAGTACCAGGCCTCCGCGAACTTGCGCGGGTCGTTGGAGACTTGGCGGCCGCGCCATTCGCTGACCTTGCCGACGACCACGCACTCGCCGGTCTGGGTGTGCTGCCACTCCAGCGCCACGTGGCCGCAGTCGTCGGCCAGCAGGAACTTGCGCAGGACGCCGGAGCTGGCGCCGCCCAGGGTGTTGCGGTGGCCGGGCAGCATCACCGAGAAGATCAGCTTGAGCAGGACCGACTTGCCGCCGCCGTTCTCCAGGAAGAGCACGCCCGCGGGCGCGGGGCGGCGCGGCGGGCCGGTGGGCTCGTCCTCGAAGAACTCCGCCTGGGTGGGCGCCGGGTGGGGCACCGGCTCGCCGACTCCGCGCAGGTCGAGCACGGTGTCGGCGTAGCGCGCGCCGGCGGGCCCGATGGAGTAGAGGCGGATCCGGGACAGCTCGTACATGGCGGCGGACTCTCGTGGTCTTTCGTAGGTCGTACGGGGACGGGTGGCGGGGGCCGGTGGCCGGAAGCGGGCGGTGGGTGGCGGGAGGCGGGTGGGCTGTCGGGGCGGCTCAGGGGTGGAAGGGCAGGCCCGCGTCGGCGGCGAGTTCGAGGTCGTCGCCCTCGGGCGGCGGCAGCAGGCTCGCGGAGCCGTCGCTGACGGGGACGACGCCCAGGTCGAGGAGCTCGGCCATGGCCGCGCTGCCCGCCATGTCACGGACCTGGAGCTGGTAGCGGGGGGTGGTGCGGTACGTGCCTCCGGCCTCGTCCCCGGTGCGCTGGAGGAAGCCGGAGTCGGTGAGGAAGGCGGCGGCCTTGCCGACGATGCCGGTGGTGGAACCGGCCAGGCGGCGGGCGTCCTTGGTGGCGCCGGTCGCGCTGCGGCGGGCGTAGACCCGCCAGGCGGCCTCCAGGCCGGGGGCGTCGGAGGCCGGGTCGGTGTTCTCGCCGAGTTCCTCGGCGCGCTCCTCCAGGCGGCGGCAGGTCTGCCGGACGAAGGCATCGACGCCGTTGACGGTGATCCGGCCGATGTAGCCGTCGTCGGCCAGGTCCTCGGGGCGGGGGAAGGCCAGGGCGGCTACGGCGAGGTGGGCGAGGCCGTGCAGGAAGCGGTCCGCGGAGTCGGCGGTGGTGCGGCGGGCGTAGTCGCCCATGCGGACGGCGAAGACGGAGTCCTCACCGGCGGCCACGGCCATGCCCGCGCGGGAGGACACCTCCAGGACGACGAGGCCGAGGCCCGTCGCGACGGCGTCGGCGAGCCGGGCGAAGGCGGAGTCCTCGCGGTAGCGGCGCAGCAGTTCGGCGTACTCCGCGTCGCGGGCGGGCAGCAGCTTGGGCTGGAGCCCGAACGCCACGAGCCGGGCCGCGTCCGCGGCGTCCGCCGGGGTCACGGGGCCCTGCGGGGCGGGTCCCTGCGGGGCCTGGACCGGAGTCGGGGCCTCGTGCGCGTCGGGCTCGCTCCACGCGGGGTGCTGCTCGGCGTGGTGGTCGCTCACGGGTGGATCTCCTCGGTGGTGCGGGTGCGGGGGTACCGGGTGCGGGGGTGCCCGGCACGGGCGTTGTGCGGCCCGGCGGCTCGCGGCCCGGCGTGCGCGGGCCGCCCCGCGACAGGTCCGACGCCGGCGTGCGCAGGCCCGGCGGGCTCGGCGGGCCGGGCGGGCTCGGGGGGCCGGGTGGACCAGATGGACCAGGTAGGCCAGGTAGGCCGGGTGGACCGGGTGGACCAGGTAGGCCCGGTGGGCCCGGTGGGCCCAGCGGCGGGACCGGAGCCAGCGGCAGCGGCAGCGGCAGCGGGGCCGGTCGTGGGGGCGGCGGGGACGGTTCTTGCCCCGCCCCGCCCCTTCCCGAAAGCGGGGGCGAGCCCCCACACCCCCCGGTGGGACCGGGCCGGCAGGGGCTCCGCCCCGGTGACGGGGGTCGTCACCCGCGTCGGGGACGGGACGCCCGGGCACTGGACGACGTACGTGGCCGGGGCCCCGTCGGGTCCGGGGCAACGGGCCTCACGGATGCTGCCGCCTACGACCCTGGCTGCGCGGCCGGCCACCCCGGCAACGCCCCGGCCCCGGCCGGACGCGGCCGTACACACGGAGCCCGAAGCAAGGCCTCGACCGGGCCGGACCGTACGGCCGACGCCCCGCGCAACGGACCCGCCGGGCGTGGCCGCGTAGCGGTGCCCCTCCGTGCGGCCCGCACCGCGGGGATCCGTTCCCTGCGAGGCCGGTCCGCGCGGAGCCGTCCCCTGCAAGGCCCGTCCGCGCGGAGCCGTTCCCTGCGAGGCCGGTCCGCGCGGAGCCGTCCCCTGCAAGGCCCGTCCGCACAGGGCCGGTGCGTGAAGAGCCGCTCCGTGGGGAGCCGGTCCGTGGGGAGCCGGTCCGTGAAGGGCCGGTCCGTGAAGGGCCACTCCGTGGGAAGCCGGTCCGTACGGGGCCACTCCGTAGCGGGCAGTCCTCCATCGAGCGGCTCCACAGAGGGCAGCCCCCCAGCAGGCGGCTCCACAGACGGCAGTCCCCCAGCGGGCGGCTCCACAGGGGGCGGCATCCCGGCGGGCAGGGCCGGAGGGGGCGGCTCCGTGGCGGCATGGTTCATCGCCCGGACAGGGCCAGGGCGGGGTCATGCCGCCTCCGTGCGGTCTGCCGTCATGGCTGCCGCGTCCAGGAGGGCGGTGCCGACGATGAGGTCCGCGCCGCCGAATTCCGGGTCTTGGAGTTCCGTGCCGTCGTCGACCGCGAAGAGGAGCCGCTCCTCGCCCTGGCGGTACGCCGTGCCCACCGCCGGGCTCGCCGCGTGGACGGCCAGCAGGGCGACCAGGTAGGGCAGGTCGGGGTCGGAGCGGCGGGCCTCCGCCAGGAGGCCGGACAGCCGGCGCGGGGCGTTGTGCGGGAGTTCGAGGAGTGTCATCGCGGCGGCGAGCTGCTCCTCGCTGAAGCGGCTGTCGTCCGGGGTGGCGATCAGGTCCGGCTCCGGCATTTCCAGACCCAGGTGCTCACGCTCCACCGGCGGGGTGAGGAGGATCTCCACCAGGTCCGCGACGCGGACCGAGACGGGGGTGCGCAGGCCCGCGCCCGACGCGAAGAAGGCGTCCGTGACCCGGATGGCCTGGGCGACCGGGAGCGGCAGCAGGGGGGCGACGAGCTGTCCGTACAGGTCGATCCCGGAGCGCGGCGCGGGGGCGGCGAAGGCCTGGCGGTCCTGTTCGGCGCGGAAGAGCGGGCCCGCGTCCAGCAGCCGGGACTGGAGCTGGGTGTGCCGGCGGATGCAGTCCTTGACGATGTCGACCAGTTCGGCGGCGCGCCGCTTGTTGTCCGGCTCCTCCGCCTCGTCGCGGGCCTTGCGGATGTTGGTCAGGATCGCGTTCTCGTGGCGGTAGCGGTCGGCGACGTGGTCGAGGGCCTCGGCGATCATGTCGGGGACGGTCACCAGCCAGTCCACGGCCCGCACGTTGCGCCGGGTCGCGTCCAGCGTGCGGCGCAGGGTCTCGGCGTACTGGACGGTGCGGTAGCGGGCCTGCTCGGCGGCGAGTTGGGCGTCGGCGAGCCGGCCCCGGCTGATCAGGACCTCCAGTTTGACCTCGGCGGCGATCTGCGCGCTGGTGACGTCCGTGTCGAGGGCGCCGACCAGGACGTTGACGGCCTCGTCCGTCGTGCGCAGGTACACCGCGCCGCCGTAGCCCGGGACTTCCTCGATCAGCTTGAAGTCGTAGTCGCGGCGGACGTACACCCCGTCGGGGCCGAACGTGCCGTAGATCGCGCGGAACCCGCGGTCGACGCTGCCGACGTTGATGAGGTTCTCCAGCACCCAGCGGGCCACCCGCTCGTGCTCGGCCGCCGGGCGCGCCGGTGCCTGGGCGGCGACGCGCGGCAGCAGGCGGGCCACTATCTGCTCGTGGTCGGCGCCGGTGTCGAAGTCCATGTTGAGCGTGACCAGGTCGATCGCGGCGAGCGCGACCTCCGCCATCGCGTAGACCCCGTACTCGCCGGCCAGATTGGCCTTGCGCACGTCGAGGTCGTGGAGCGGGGCGGTGCAGGCGAGCGCGCGCAGCCGCCGGGCCAGGCCCTCGTCGGCGGCGGGGCCCGACGCCGGGGAGGGAAGGGTCTTCGCCGGGGCAGGGAAAGTCACGGGCAAAGACTAGGCGCTGACCCTGACAACATCCCAAACGGGATGGTTCGCCCGATCCTCCCGACCGGCCGCCCGCGAGGGTCCGCGGCCTGTTCTACGCTCACCGCATGGCTTCCATGATCACGCCGGACACCCCGGCGGACACCCCGGCGGACACTCCGGCGGGCACCCCCGTGATCGATCTCAACGCCGACCTCGGCGAAGGCTTCGGGCGGTGGACGCTGACCGACGACGAGGCCCTGCTGTCCGTCGTCACGAGCGCCAACGTCGCCTGCGGCTTCCACGCCGGCGACCCGTCCATCATGCGCCGCGTCTGCGAGCTGGCGGCCGCGCGCGGAGTGCGGATCGGCGCGCAGGTCTCGTACCGGGACCTGGCGGGCTTCGGCCGCCGCTCCATGGACGTGCCGGCCGGTGAGCTGGCCGACGAGGTGGCCTACCAGATCGGGGCGCTGGAGGTCTTCGCGCGGGCGGCCGGGTCCCGGGTGTCCTACGTGAAACCGCACGGCGCGCTGTACAACCGCACCGTGCACGACGAGGACCAGGCCGGCGCCGTGGTGGCGGGAGTGCTGCTCGCGGCCGGTCCCGGCGGGCTCCCGGTGCTCGGGCTGCCCGGTTCCCTGCTGCTCGCCGCCGCCGGGCGGGCCGGGCTGCCGGCCGTCCCGGAGGCCTTCGCCGACCGTGCGTACACCCCCGCGGGCACCCTCGTACCGCGCGGTGAGCCGGGCGCCGTGGTCCACGACCCGGACGCGGTGGTGGCCCGCGCGGTGGACATGGCCGCCGGGCACGTGGTGACGGCCGCCGACGGCTCCCGGATCCCGGTGGCCGCCCGCTCCCTGTGCCTGCACGGGGACACCCCCGGCGCCGCGGACCTGGCCCTGCGCGTGCGCGGGGCGCTCGGCCGCGCCGGGGTCCGGGTGGAGGCCTTCGCGTGAGGGCGCTGGAAGCAGGCGCCGGGGCGCTGCTGCTGGAGGTGGACTCCGCCGAGGAGGTGGCCGCGCTCCACGCGGAGCTGCTGCGCCGCCGGGACGCGGGCGAGCTGGGCGGCGTACGGGAGATCGTGCCGGCGGCCCGGACCGTCCTGCTGGACGGGGTGCGGGAGCCGCGCGCCCTCGCGGCCCGGATCGCCCGCTGGCGGGTCTCCCCGCTCGCGCCGGCCGACGGGCCGCCCCCGGTGACGGTCGCGGTGCGCTACGACGGCCCGGACCTCGCGGAGGTGGCCGCGCTGTGGGAGGTGTCCCCCGAGGAGGTGCCCGGCATCGTCGGCGGGATCACCTTCCGGGTGGCCTTCTGCGGGTTCGCCCCGGGCTTCGGCTACCTGACGGGCCTGCCCGCCCGCCTCCACCTGCCCCGGCGCGCGACGCCCCGTACGGCGGTACCGGCGGGCTCGCTGGCCCTCGCGGGCGAGTACGCGGGGGTCTACCCGCGCTCCTCCCCCGGCGGCTGGCAACTGATCGGGTCCACCGACGCGGTGCTGTGGGACCCGGCGCGCGAGCCGGCCGCGCTGTTCGCGCCGGGGGTGCGGGTGCGGTTCGCTCCGGCCGGAGCGGGGGCCGCGGCGTGAGGGGGCTGGAGGTCGTACGGGCGGGCGCGCTGACCACCGTCCAGGACCTGGGGCGGCCCGGGTACGCCCACCTCGGGGTCCCCCGGTCGGGGGCCCTCGACACGGGGGCGCGGGGGCTGGCGAACCGGCTGCTGGGCAATCCGCCCGGGGCGGCCGTCCTGGAGACGACCCTGGACGGCGTGGGGCTGCGGGCGGTGGGCGGCCCTGTGACGGTGGCGGTGACCGGGGCGCCGTGTGCGGTACGGGTCTGCGGGCGCCCGGTGGCCTGGGGCGCCCCTGTTCTGCTGCGCGCCGGGGAGGAGCTGGAGGTGGGCCGGGCGGAGTCGGGGGTGCGCGGCTACGTGGCGGTGCGGGGAGGGTTCGCGGTCGAGCCGGTGCTGGGCAGTCGCTCGACCGATCTGCTGTCGGGCCTCGGGCCTCCGGTCCTGGTGGCGGGGGCGCTGCTGCCGGTGGGCGCTCCGGGTCCGGATCCGGTGGCCGGGGTGGATGTCCCGGCGGCGCCGGGTCCGCCCTCGGAACTGGTGCTTCCGCTGCGGTTGGGGCCGCGGGCCGACTGGTTCACGGCGGAGTCGGTGACGGGGCGGCTGCTGCGGGCGACCTACCGGGTCTCGGCCGCCTCGAACCGCATCGGGCTGCGGACGGAGGGGCCGGCGCTGGTTCGGGCGCGGGGTGGGGAGCTGCCGAGTGAGGGGATGGTGCTGGGGGCGGTGCAGGTGCCGCCTGATGGGCAGCCCGTGGTGTTTCTTGCCGATCATCCCGTGACCGGGGGGTATCCGGTGGTGGGGGTTGTGGGGGGTTCCGCGCTTGATGCGGTGGCGCAGGTGGGGCCGGGGGTTGCGGTGCGGTTCGTTCGGCTCTGACCGGGACCGGGTGCCCGGGATGCTTCCCGCCGGCCCCTGTGGCGGGCCGGGGCCCGGCCGTGCGCGGGGTGCGGCTGCCGCTGCGCGGGGCGAAGTCCCCTACCCGCCCTTCCACCGTTCCCAGGGCTCCGCCCTGACCCGGTCCTCAAGCGCCGGACGGGCTGGAAGACCCTGGGGCTCCGCCCCAGACCCCGGTCCTCAAGCGCCGGACGGCTGAAAAGACCACACCCCGGCGGGCTGGAAGGTCCAGCCCGCCGGGGTGGTGGTCGGCGGCCCCGCCCGGGTTGTGGGTGGTGGCCCCGCCCGGGTTGTGGGTGGCGGCCCCGCCCGGGTTGTGGGTGGGGTTACACCGTCGACTCCGGGGTTATGCGGCTGCGGACCGCCGACTGGACGTCTTCCTCTTCCGCCGGGTCGGCCGCCAGGCGGCGCAGGCGCGGGGCCACTCGGGCGTCGGCCGTTTCGGCGTGGCGGGCGGCCACCTCCCGGGTGGTCTCCTCGCAGTCCCAGAGGCACTCGACGGCGAAGCCCGCCGCGAAGGAGGGGTCCGTGGCGGCCAGGGCGCGTGCGGCGCGGCCGCGGAGGGCGGAGGAGGCCGTCTCGCGGTAGATGTGGCGCAGGACGGGGGCCGCGCAGGCGATGCGGAGCCGGCCGGCTCCGTCGACCAGGGTGAACAGCGGCGTCGAGTCCGGGCCGGAGCCGCGGACGGTGGAACGCAGGGCTCCGAGGACGAGCGGGGCGTCCTCGGCTCCGCCACGGGCCGCCAGGAGGGTCGCCGCGGCCGTTCCCAGGGCGTCGGGGCGCTGGGCCCAGCGCCGGGCCCGCTCGACGGCGGCGGGGCCGCACATGCGCTCGTAGGCGGCTACGGCCGGCTCGTCGCCGGCGGCTTCGATGAGGTCCAGTACGGCCGGGTTCTCCGGCTCGGCGAGGACCAGGTGGTGCAGCGCGGTGGCGCGGGCGGCCTCTCCGGACGCCCCGGCGGCGGCCGCCAGGATCGCGGAGCGGTCCTCGGGGGTGGCCACGGCGGCGAGGCAGCGGGCGGCCGGGACGTGCAGGGGGGTGCCCCGGCGCAGTCCGTCGGCGGCCCAGTCGAAGACGGCCTGGACGCCCCAGCCGGGCTGGGGGCCGCGGGGGGTGAGCTGGCGCTGCCAGCGGTCGAAGGAGCCCTGCTGGCGGGCGGCGCGCAGCCGCTCGGCGTACGCGTTGGGTTCCGCGGCCTCTTCCCACAGGCACCAGGGCCTGGGCTCGTAGGCGTCGCGGACGGCGGCGGCGAGCCGCGCCTCGCCCTCGGCGGTGGCGGGGAAGCGGGCGAGGACGGGGGCGGCCAGCGAGCGCAGCCCCTCGTCGTCGTCGCGCAGGGCGAGCTCGTCGAGGGCCCAGGCCCAGTTGGCACCCGTGGCGGCGTAGCGGCGCAGCAGCATGAGCGCGTCGTCGCGGCCGTACGAGGCCAGGTGTCCGAGGACGGACAGGGCGAGGCCCGTGCGGTGGTCGTCCTCGTCGACGAGGTCGTCGACGCTGAAGAGGTGGGCCTCGATCTCGCCCAGGGGGCCGTCGAGATCCAGGTACAGGCGTGCGTAGTACAGGGAGCGGTTCTCGACCTGCCAGTCCTGGCGCGGATCGCCGGCCACGCAGTGGTTGAGCGCCGCGAGGGCCTCGGCCCTGGGCGCCGCGAGTGCGTGCAGCGTGCCGTCGCCGCGGCCGCGCTGGAGGAGACCGAGCAGGGTGCCGCTCGGCGCTATGACTGGTTCGAACATGGGAATGGCCTCAAATCAAGCTGGGGACGCAACCGGGAATCGGAATTCACAGGGCCGCGTAACAGCATGCGAGGACGTCCGCCGTCAGGTTCCGCTCGATGTAGACCATTGCCTTCTCACTCTCGTCGGTGCTTCTCGGCCAGGGCGGCGGTCCCCCGGCAGGAGTGGGGGTCGGACACCCGTTGTGTCCTGCCCGCTCCTGCCCGTCCGTCCTGTCCGCGAATCGAATCCGACGCCATGATGACCCAGGCGGTTTGTGCGCCGCGACCACATTTAAGGCCGCCGTGACCAACCCGTGAGGTCTGGACCAGTCCAGAACCGGCCAGGGAGCGGCCAAAAGCGGACTACTTGGCTCCGAAAAGTTCCAGCAGGTCGGCCTTGGCGAACATGCGGGCCGTGTCCACGGCGGAGGGCGTTCCGGCGTTCGGATCGGCTCCGCCGGCGAGCAGTGCGCGGATGACGGCCTCCTCGCCCTTGAAGACGGCCCCGGCGAGCGGGGTCTGGCCGCGGTCGTTGGCGCGGTCGGCCTCGGCTCCGCGGGCCAGCAGGGCCGTGACGGCTTCGGCGTGGCCGTGGTAGGCGGCGAGCATGACGAGGGTGTCGCCGCGGTCGTTGGTGAGGTTCGCCGGGACGCCCGCGTCGACGTACGCGGCGAGGGTCTCGGTCTCACCCCTGCGGGCGAGGTCGAAGATCTTGGTGGCCAGCTCGACGACGTCCTCGTCGGGAACGCCCGGAGAGTCCTGGGAGGCCCGGGAGTCCTGGGAGGCCTGGGAGCCGTTCTCGACGTGCTCGGTCATCGGTCGTACCGCCTTTCACGGGCAGGGCTGCGCACGGCACTGCGTCCGTACGGGTGAAGCGTCAGAGTAGCGCCCGGACCTGCACATGAGAGGCGCGGGCCGAGGCAATGATCACCTTGCGGCCCCCGTGCCCCCAACCCGCCAGGCGCGCCAGCCGGGATGGGCCGGTCAAGTGAAAAATTGCTGGATTCACCCGTATGCACCTTTTATCGCATTGATACTTCCTGTGAGCCTGGAAGAACTGATGGTGACTGTCCCCACCCACCAGGAGAACTGACTCATGGTCCTGTCCATCTCAGGTGTCGTCCTGCTCGGCATCATCTGCTTCCTGTTCTTCAAGAAGGACGGCATGAAGCTGACGCACGCGTTCGTGTGCGCGCTCTTCGGCTTCTTCCTCGCCGGCTCCGCCATCGCCCCCAGCATCACGGCGAGCACGGCGAGCCTCGCGAGCCTTCTCGGCGGGATCAAGCTCTAGCGCCCGGCCCCGGCACCCACCCGAAGCATCCACAACTCCAGGAGACGCCCGTGGCCCGGCGCCCACTTCCCCGCATCCTCAGCAGCGGCACCGTGTCGCTGACCCGGGGCCGCGACTTCGCTCGCACGGCCGCCGACAGCGCCACGGACGTCCTCCATCCGCTCCTCACCATCGGACGCGGTCTGCGCGTCCTGGCCTCGGCCGGACGCCGCAAATGGTGCGACACCCCCAAGGACAAGCGTGGTCCCGCGCTGTTCCTGGGTGCCGCCTGCGTCCTCGTGGTCGCGCTCGTCCCCTACGGCCCCCTCACCGCCCTGATCACCCTCATGGCGGCGGCGGCCTGGCAGGGACGCGACCGCACCCCGGTGAAGACCGGGCCCAGCGATGCCGAGACCGAACGGCTCGGCTCCCTCTACGAAGCCCTCGTGCCGTACTTCTCCATCCCGGAGGACCCGAGTCCCCTCTTCGCCCACGGCGGGGAGTGGGACAAGGCCTTCAGCGGCTACGAGTTCGACGAGGCGGGCCGCGTCACCCGGCTCCACATCCGCTACCCGGCCTACTTCACCGATGGCGAGGCCGCGTCGCGGGCCCGGATCGAGGCACTGCTGCACGCCAAGTCCGGGCGCGGACGGGAGTATCTCTTCGACTGGGACGAGGAGGGCAACCAGCTCGACCTGAGCGTGCTGGCGGCGCTGCCGACAGGTATCGCCGCCCAGCCTTTCGTCACCTCCCCCGGTGAGACCGTGCTCGGCTTCACCGACCCCGGCAGCGTGCAGCGCACCCTGCCCGTACTGGACGGCGACGAGCCCCGGGACATGCCGCCGGTCATCTGGCGCACCGGCTCCCGCTCCGCCGAACCCCATCTGCTGGCCGTGGGCCAGCCCGGCAGCGGTACGTCCACGCTGCTGCGCTCCATCGCCCTGCAGGCCCTGCGGCACGGGGGCGAGGTACTGATCGTGGAGGGCGGCGGCACCGGCGAGTACTCCTGCCTCTCCGGCCGCGCCGGCGTGCTCGCCGTGGAGTGCGGGCCGACCGGGGCGCTGGCCACCCTGGAATGGGCCGCCCGCGAGACCGAGCGGCGCCTGATCGCCACCCACCGGGCCCGCGAAGCCGGCCGGCCCGCCCCCGAGGACACCCGGCGGCCGCTGTGGATCCTGCTCGACCGGCCCAGCGTGCTGGCCCACCTGGCCACCGCCGAGGGCGCCCCCGACCCGATCGCGCAGCTCCAGGTGCCGCTGCGGCACGGGCGCGCCGCGCACGTCACCGTGGTGGTGGCCGAGCAGTTCGACCACCTAGAGCTGCTGAACGACTCCGTCTGGCAGCACACGAGGGCCCGGGCGGTGCTCGGAGCCGCCACGATCCAGCAGATCGCCGACGTACTGGGACTGCCCCCGCACACCACGCCGACGGCCGTCCTGCCGCCGGGGCGCGGGTACGCCCGGCTCGGCGCCGGTCCCGTGCACCGGCTCCAGGTGCCGGCCACCCCGGACCCGTACGACGACGCCACCCACCCGGGACACCGGCAGGCCGTACTGGACCTGCTGCCCGAGCGGCAGGCGCCGCCCAAGCCCGTCCCGGACCACGTCACCCTGGGCAAGCCGCTGCACATCGTCCAGGCGCCCGCCCAGGCGCAGGGCCCGGCGATCGACGCCTCGGAGATCCCCGAGGTCCCGGCGGACGCCCCGTAGGGCCTGTCGTCACACTCCCGTCCGGCCCTACGCGACGAAGGTGCGCGGCGGCTCCGCCCCGCCGCCTCCCGCTCCGGTGGCGACCAGCCGGGCCGCGGCGGCCAGCCGGGCGGCGGCCTCCTCGGCCACTGGGCCGCCGACGGTGAAGGGGAGCCGGACGTACCCCTCGAAGGCCCCGTCGACACCGAAGCGGGGCCCCGAGGGGACCCGTACGCCCACCCGCTCCCCCACCTCGGCGAGCCGGGAGCCGGAGAGCCCGCCCGCGCGGGCCCACAGGGTCAGGCCGCCGAGCGGGACCCGGAACTCCCAGTCGGGCAGCTCCCGGCGGACCGCCGCCACCAGTGCGTCCCGGTTCTCGCGGGCCTGGTCGCGGCGGATCTCCACGGCCTGCTCCCAGCCTCCGGTGCGCATCAGCCAGTCCACCGCGAGCTGTTCCAGCACGGGCGTGCCCAGGTCGGCGTAGGCGCGGGCGGCCACGAGGCTGCGGATGACGTCGGGGGCCGCGCGGACCCAGCCGATCCGCATGCCGGCCCAGAAGGCCTTGCTGGCGGAGCCGACGGTGATGACGGTGGAGCCGCCCGGGTCGAAGGAGCAGACGGGGCGGGGCATCTCCAGCGCCGGGTCGAGCTGGAGCTCGACCATGGTCTCGTCGGCGACGAGGACGGTGCCGGCCGAACGGGCCGCGTCCACCAACGCGCGGCGCTGTTCGTCGGAGGCCAGGGCTCCGGTCGGATTGTGGAAGTCGGCGACCACGTAGGCGAGGCGGGGCGCGGAGTCGCGGAGCACCTGGCGCCAGACGTCCATGTCCCAGCCGGTCAGTCCCTCCCCCATGGCGACGGGCACCAGGCGGACCCCGGCGGCGCGCATGAGCTGGAGGATGTTGGCGTAGGACGGGGATTCGACGGCGATCCGCTCGCCGCGCCCCGCGAACAGGCTGCAGATGGCGTCGATGGCGCCCATCGCACCCGTGGTGACCATGATCTGCTCGGGCATGGTCGGGATGCCGCGCTCGGTGTAGCGGTCGGCGAGCATGCGGCGCAGCGCGGGCAGCCCGGCCGGGTAGTCCCCGTGGGTGTGGGCGTACGGCGGGAGTTCCTCCAGGGCGCCCTGGACGGCCTTGGTGAGCCAGGGCTCGGGGGCCGGGAGGGCGGCGCAGCCGAGGTCGATCATCGAGCCGAGGGACTCGGGGGGCAGCGGTTCCAGGCCGCGGGCCGGCATCGGGTTGCCGGCGGGCACCGAGGTCCAGCTGCCCGCGCCCCGGCGGGATTCGAGGAACCCCTCGCCGCGCAGGGCCTCGTAGGCGGCGGCGACGGTGGTGCGGCTGACGGAGAGGGCCACGGCCAGCTCCCGCTCGGCGGGGAGCCGGGCGGCGACCGGGATGCGGCCTTCGAGGACGAGCAGGCGGATGCCGTCGGCGAGCGTGCGGTACGCGGGCAGCTTGCGCCCGCCGGGCGCGGCGGCACGGCCCTGCTGGGAGGTGATGAGCCGGCCGAGCTGTGCGGCACCGACGGCCGAGGTCCACTGCGCCATGTGTTCCGGTCCACCTTCGCTGAATTGGCCCCTGTCGGCCCCTGAGGCGCGACATTGGATCGTTCCTTGGGGTCCAGAGTGCCACGGGAGCGGCACGAGCCCGGGTCCGGGGGGGCCAATGCGACACAAGGGACCCAGGGGCGGGGGAGGGCGTTCACCGGCCGGACACGGGGGCGCTCCCGGCCCGGCGCGGTCAGGGGGCATACTGCCGCGGTGACGCACGTACGCCTCCCCCACCCCTATCTCGACCATCCGGGTCCGATCCCCTTCGCGCACCGCGGCGGGGCCGCGGACGGTCTGGAGAACACCGCCGCCGCCTTCCGGCGGGCCGCCGCCGCGGGCTACCGGTACTTCGAGACCGATGTGCACGCCAGTGCCGACGGCAAACTGGTCGCCTTCCACGACGCCACCCTGGACCGGGTCACCGACGGGCAGGGGCGCATCCGCGAGCTGCCGTGGAGCCGGCTCCGCGAGGTCCGGGCCGGCGGCAGCGAGCCCCTCGCGCTCTTCGAGGACCTGCTGGAGGAGTTCCCCGACGCCCGGTGGAACGTGGACATCAAGGACGAGTCCGCCGTGCACCCGCTGGTCGGCCTGATCGCGCGGACCGGGGCCTGGGACCGGGTGTGCGTGGGCTCCTTCTCCGAGCGCCGGGTCGCCCGGGCCCAGAAGATCGCCGGGCCCCGGCTGGCGACCTCGTACGGGGTGGCCGGGGTCTTCGGACTGCGGCTGCGGTCGTACGCGATCCCGGCCGCGCTGCGCGCGGGCGCGGTGGCGGCGCAGGTGCCGGAGACCCAGGCGGGCATCCGCGTGGTGGACCGCAGGTTCGTGCGGACGGCCCACGAGCGGGGGCTCCAGGTGCACGTGTGGACCGTGAACGAACCGGAACGCATGGAGGCTCTCCTGGACCTGGGAGTCGATGGCATCATGACCGACCGGATCGACATCTTGCGCACGGTGCTGGACCGGCGCGGAGCCTGGGCCTGACCGGCCCGTTCGGCTGCGCGCCCGGTGGCGGCGGCCGCAGCGGTACGGGGACCAGCGAGGGGGCACCAATGAGTGCGCAGACGACGGACGAGGCGGAACCGGGGGCCGAGGACGGCAGAGCCGCCGCGGCGGCGACGGCCGCGCGCAAGCGCGAGCAGCGCGGCTGGTACTTCTACGACTTCGCGGTGTCCGTGTACTCGGCGAGCGTGCTCACCGTGTTCCTCGGCCCGTACCTCACCTCGATCGCCAAGGCCGCGGCCGACGCCGAGGGCTTCGTGCATCCGCTGGGCATCCCGGTGCGGGCCGGTTCGTTCTTCGCCTACACGGTGTCCGCCTCGGTGATCCTGGCCGTGCTGCTCATGCCGCTGGCGGGGGCGGTCGCGGACCGGACCGGCCGCAAGAAGCCGCTGCTGGCCGTGGCCGCGTACACGGGGGCCGCGGCGACGGCCGGCATGTTCTTCCTGGCCGGCGAGCGCTACCTGCTGGGCGGACTGCTCCTGATCATCGCGAACGCCTCGCTGTCGGTCTCGATGGTGCTGTACAACGCCTATCTGCCCCAGATCTCCACGCCGGACGAGCGGGACACGGTCTCCTCGCGCGGCTGGGCCTTCGGGTACACCGCGGGCTCGCTGATGCTCGTGATGAACCTGGTGCTCTACATGGGACACGACTCCTTCGGCCTCACCGAAGGCATGGCGATCCGCATCTGCCTGGCCTCCGGAGGCCTGTGGTGGGGGGCCTTCGCGCTGATCCCGCTGCGCCGGCTGCGGGACCGCGCCGTGGTCCGGGAGCCGGGCACGGCCCCGGCCGTCAGCGGCTGGAAGCAGCTCATCGCCACCCTGAAGGACATGCGGCGCTACCCGCTGACCCTGTCGTTCCTGCTGGCGTACCTGATCTACAACGACGGCGTGCAGACGGTGATCTCCCAGGCCTCGATCTACGGGTCGGAGGAGCTGAAGCTGGAGCAGTCCACCCTCATCGGAGCGATCCTGCTCGTGCAGGTCCTCGCGGTGGCCGGTGCGCTGGGGATGGGCCGGCTGGCCCTCCGGTACGGCGCCAAGCGGACGATCCTCGGATCGCTGGCCGCCTGGGGCCTGACGCTGGCCGCCGGATACTTCCTGCCGGCCCGGACCCCGGTGTGGTTCTTCGCACTCGCCGCGATGATCGGACTGGTGCTCGGCGGCAGTCAGGCGCTGTCGCGCTCGCTGTTCTCGCACCTGGTTCCGGCGGGCAAGGAGGCCGAGTACTTCTCGGCGTACGAGATGAGCGACCGGGGGCTGAGCTGGGTGGGCCCGCTGGTTTTCGGGCTCACGTACCAGGTCACGGGCAGCTACCGGGACGCGATCATCTCGTTGGTGGTCTTCTTCGCACTGGGTTTCGTGCTGCTCGCCCGAGTGCCGGTGCGGCGCGCGGTGGAGGCGGCGGGGAATCCTGTACCCGAGCGGATCTGACCGGGGATCCGCCGCATCCGACGGATCCGAGGGGTCACAGCCGCGCGAATTCGGAACGAATTTCGACGTTCAAGCTAAGGGCCGGTAGTGTACGCCTTTGGCCTGCCAGGCGGACCGTTACTGCGTGCTTATGAAGTGAAGACGTTGGGTGACATCTGCTGCCAGATGTGACAAAACGGGCACTGGTGGGTACAACAAGGGGCGGTACGACGGGCGACGCATGACCCGGAGCGGGAATCTATACCGCCGACCGGACGTTGACCGGATGACGACGACAGCGACACCTGTCCTGTGGGCGACAAGCCCGGGAGGCACGATTCATGAGTGAGCGAGCTCTCCGCGGTACGCGGCTCGTGGTTACCAGCTACGAGACGGACCGCGGCATCGATCTGGCCCCGCGCCAGGCGGTGGAGTACGCATGCCAGAACGGACATCGATTTGAGATGCCGTTCTCGGTTGAGGCAGAAATTCCGCCGGAGTGGGAGTGCAAGGCGTGTGGCGCCATGGCACTCCTGGTTGACGGGGATGGGCCCGAAGAGAAGAAGGGCAAGCCTGCGCGAACGCACTGGGACATGCTCATGGAGCGGCGCACCCGCGAGGAGCTGGAGGAAGTGCTGGCCGAGAGGCTCGCGGTCCTTCGTTCCGGCGCCATGAACATTGCCGTGCATCCGCGCGACAGCCGCAAGTCCGCCTGACAGCCGGACGCCACACAGCGGCAAGCAGCACCCGCAGCACCGTAAGACAGCACCAAGCCGAGGGGCCCCACCACACACTGTGTGGTGGGGCCCCTCGGCTTTCTTCGTGTGCTCCGTGTGCTCCGTGCCCTCCGCGTACCGCCCCGGTCAGGGGGTCAGCGGCGGGCGGTGGCCGGTGTCGGGCCGCTGCGGGCCGTCCTCGCGGATGACCTCGCCGTGGATGACCTCACCCGGGACGACCTTGCCGTCCGGGTAGTGGATGCGGGCCTGCTGGAAGGCGTCGCCGAAGGAACCGGCCGGCGCGGAGGCCATCTTGCGCTCCAGGGAGCGGGCGGCCCGGCGGCCGATCAGGGCGCGGACGGGCGGGAGCAGGAGCAGCAGGCCGGCCGCGTCCGAGATCAGGCCGGGCATCATCAGGAGCAGGCCGGCCAGCATGGTCAGGCCGTTGCCCGTGCCGGGCTTGCCGGGCTGCGGCGGAGTCGGCTGACGGCCCTCCTGGGCCTGCTGGAAGGTGTCCGTCAGGTTCTTGAAGGCACGGCGCCCGGCCCGCTTGATGACCACCGCACCGAGCACCAGGCCGCCCGCGAGCAGCAGGGCGACACCGCCGCCGCCGATCAGTCCGGCGACCTGGCCGAGCAGCCAGATCTCCAGGATCAGCCAGGCCGCGATGGCCAGGGGAAGGTACGTACGGGCGGGCGAACGCCGCCGGGGGGCCGTAGAGGTCGGAACTCCGGTCGTCATACCCCCAGTGTGCCTGGGCCGGGGTAAAGACGTCCTCAGCCGGAGGTACCGGACATCCCCTAGGGGTGTCCCGGCCCCGCCCCGCT
The DNA here is from genome assembly GCF_057834385.1 of Streptomyces sp. GL_141. NCBI lineage: Bacteria > Bacillati > Actinomycetota > Actinomycetes > Kitasatosporales > Streptomycetaceae > Streptomyces > Streptomyces sp. GL_141. The sequence goes on along the minus strand of NZ_CM174402.1, from coordinate 7,145,861 downwards.
GCGGGCTCTTTCTCCCGGCCCGGCGCGGGCTACTTGTTCCGGGCCTTGGCCGTCAGCTTGTCCGACACCTTGTCCGAGAGCTTGCCGGCGTGCTCCTTCAGACCCCACTGGGTGACCCTCCAGAGGGCCTCCACCACGATGTCCTTGCTCATCTTGCTGTCGCCGAACTCGCGCTCGACGAAGGTGATGGGCACCTCGACGACGCGGAAGCCCTTCTGCACGGCCCTGCGGGCCAGGTCGACCTGGAAGCAGTAGCCGGCGGAGGCCACGTCGGCCAGGCCCAGCCCTTCGAGGGTCTCGCGGCGGAAGGCACGGTAGCCGCCGGTGACGTCGCGGATCGGGACGCCCAGCATCAGCCGGGAGTAGGTGGACCCGCCCCGGGAGAGGAACTCGCGGCTCTTGGGCCAGTTGACGACCCGGCCGCCCGGCACCCAGCGGGAGCCCAGCACCAGGTCGGCGCCCTCCAGCGCGGTGAGCAGCCTGGGCAGCTCCTCGGGCTGGTGGGAGCCGTCGGCGTCCATCTCGATGATGACGCCGTAGCCGTTCTCCAGACCCCACGAGAAGCCGGCCAGGTAGGCGGCCCCGAGGCCTTCCTTGCCCTTGCGGTGCAGGACGTGGACCTGGTCGTCCGCGCCCGCCAGCTCGTCGGCGAGCTTTCCGGTGCCGTCCGGACTGTTGTCGTCGGCGACCAGGACGTGGGCCCCGGGTACAGCCGCGCGGACGCGGCCGACGATCAGCCCGATGTTCTCCGCCTCGTTGTAGGTCGGAATGATCACCAAGGCCGTGCCGAGCGGTCCGTAGCTTCGCTGTCCGCCGTCGCTCACTGATTCCCCTTTTGCGTTCTCGTACATCCTGTACGTCGTGTCGCAGAGGATGATTTTAGAACAGCGATCGGGGCCCGCGGTCCTTCGGGCCGGACCGGCTCCCGCTGGCTGCGAGCCGCCTGACCGTTGTCTACTGGACCGCAGGGCCCCGATCTGAGGCCACCCGCCCCCAAGTCTCCTGCGGAGCAGGGGGGACACCCTTGCGGCGAAACCTTCCCTCGCCCCCGAGGCGCGGGCGCGGCTGAGCGATCGGCTCCGTCCGGTTCGGACGTCCGGTGGTGGACCCGGCCGAACCTATCCGGGTCCGGCCGCCCTCACCGAACCACGGCCACCCGGATCACCCCTGTGGCCGTACGAATACCTCCCGGCCGCCGACCACCGTGGCGAGGCAGACCGGCAGCTCGCCGCCGGGGGTCAGGTCCGGCAGTCCGGGAGTGCCGGAACGGGGGTCCGTGGACCAGCGGGCGACCCGGTCGTCGGGGGCCTGGACCACCAGTTCGGCCGTGTCCCAGACCGCGTAGTCGGCCGGGGCGCCGGGGACGAGGATGCCCGCGTCGTCGCGGCCCAGGGCCCGCCAGCCACCGCGGGTGTGCGCGGCGAAGGCCGCCCGTGCGGAGACGCGGTGGGCGGGGGTGTGGTGGAAGGCGGCCGCGCGGACGGTGCCCCAGGGGTCGAGGGGGGTGACCGGGGCGTCGGAGCCGAAGGCGAGCGGGACGCCGGCCTTGAGCATGGCCGCGTACGGGTTGAGGGTGCGGGCGCGCTCGGCGCCGAGCCGGTCGGCGTACATGCCCTCCTCGCCGCCCCACAGCGCGTCGAAGGCGGGCTGTACGGAGGCGGTGAGGCCGAGCTCCGCGAAGGCGGCGATGGTGGCCGGGGTCATCATCTCGGCGTGCTCGACGCGGTGCCGGGCCGCGCGGATCCGGTCCAGGCCGACCTTGTCGGCGGCGGCCCGGACCCCGGTGACCACGGCGGTGATCGCGGCGTCCCCGATGGCGTGGAAGCCCGCCTGGAGGCCCGCCTCGGTGCAGGCGGCCACGTGTTCGGCGACGGCCCGCGCGTCGAGGTAGTCGGTGCCGGTGTGGTCCGCGTCGGCGTACGGGGCGTGCAGGCAGGCGGTGTGCGAGCCGAGGGCTCCGTCGACGAAGAGGTCGCCGGCCGCCCCGACGGCGCCGAGTTCCTTGACCCGGGCGAGGTCCCGGTCGGCCCAGTAGCCGAAGACCCGCGGGCCGGGGTGGGTCCGCGCCAGCTCCAGGAGGCCGGAGAAGTCCTCCGGGGAGGAGATCTCGGGGCCGCCGCACTCGTGGACGGAGCCGATCCCGAGGGAAGCGGCCCGGTCGAGGGCGGCCCGCTGGGCCTCGGCGCGCTGGGCCGGGGTGAGGGCGCCGAGCGCGGCACGGCGCACGGCGTGGTGGGCATCGCGGGTCAGCGGCTCGTCGGCGGCCGCGCGCACCTCGGGAACGAGCCGGAGCAGGGCCGTGGTCACCACGGCGGAGTGCGCGTCGATGCGGCTGAGGTAGAGCGGGCGGCCGCCGGCGGCCTCGTCGAGCTCCTGCCTGCGCGGGGCGCGGCGTTCGGGCCACCGGGCGGCGTCCCAGCCGTGGCCGAGCAGCACCCGGTCGGCGGGGCGGGCGTCCGCGTACGCGCGCACGCGGACGAGGGCTTCGGCGAGGGAGGCGGCCGTGGACAGGTCCAGGCCGGTCAGGGCGAGGCCCGCGGAGGTGGTGTGCACGTGGGCGTCGGTGAAGGCGGGGGTGACGAGCGCCCCTCCGAGGTCGACGACCTCGTCCACGCCCTGCGCGAAGGCGTCGGCGGCGCCCTCGGAGCCGACCCAGGCGATGTGGCCGCGCTCGACGACCATCGCGGTGGCGAAGGGGTCTGCGGGGCTGTGGACCTCGCCGCCGCGGAGGAGGACCGTGCGGGGGCCTCCGGCGGTGGTGGGGTGGGCTCCGGCGGCTGTGGCGGAGTCGGCGGTGGTGCGGTCTGTCATGCCGACAGTCTGGCGGGTGCGATCCGCCTCCCGGAACACGGCCCCTCTGCAGGGGGCTGGGGGGTGATTCCCCTACCCGCCCTTCGCCCGTTCCCCGGGGCTGCGCCCCGGACCCGCATGTCGCGTGCGGCGCCGTTTCCGGGGGCCGGCCCCCGGGCCCCCGCTCCTCAAACGCCGGAGGGGCTTGATTTCCCGGGCCGGGGCTGGGTTTGGGTCTACACCCGGGGCGGGCGGGCCTCGTACGGGGTGGAGAGGACGACCGTCGTGCGGGTGGAGACGTGGGCCAGGGCGCGCAGGCGGCCCAGGAGGTCTTCCAGCTCCAGCGGGGTGGCCACGCGGACCTTGAGGATGTAGTTCTCGTCGCCCGCGACGCTGTGGCAGGCCTCGATCTCGGGCACCCCGGACAGCCGGTCCGCGATGTCGTCGGGGGCGCTCGGGTCGAAGGGCTTGACCGAGATGAAGGCCGTCAGGGGCAGGCCGACGGCCTCGGGGTCGACGACCGCCGCGTAGCCGCGGATGACCCCTCGCTGCTCCAGGCGGCGTACTCGCTGATGGACCGCCGACGTGGACAGTCCGGTGGCCTTGCCCAGGTCCGTGTAGCTCATCCGCCCGTCCCGCACGAGCAGATCCACGATCTGGCGGTCCAGCTCCTCCATTGCGCTCATAGCCGCACAACCTACGGCCCCGAACCGTTCAGGCCCAGCCGTGTCCACGGATTGAGGTGGCACCTGCGGCGGGCATGTGACCAAGGCCACAGGGGTATGCGGGCGTACGGCGGCCGGATGTGGTTACTCGTGCCGCGCGACGGGAAGTGCTTGGGGTGGCCGTGGCCGAAGAACCTGCCCGCCCGGCCCACCCAAGGGGGAGTACATCCATGCTGAACACCAAGCGCGCCGGTCGCATCGAACCGGAGCCCCTGGAAATCGTCGAGAGCGGTTACGCCGACGACGACGAGTACCTCGAATACGACGCCGAGGGATTCGAGATCCACCACGCGACCTGCCCCGACTGCGGGCAGTCCATCGCCCTCGTCGCGGACGAGGAGTTCCTGCCGGAGCACGCCCTCTGCCTGACCCCGTGGAACCCCTTCGGGCTCACGGTGTGCGCGGGTACCGGGCGACCCGCCTCCGACGCGCTGCCCACCCTCGACTTCGGTCACGACGAGGCCCCGGAGCTGGAGCCCGTCGTCCACCTGGCGCTTCCGCAGGGCCTGGACTGGCGGACGCAGCCCTTCTCGCACGTCGGCGGCCCCGGCTCGCGCCCCGTGCGGATGCCGGCGCCCGCGGCGATGCCGCAGATGCGCCAGCACGCGCAGGCCGCCTGAGCCCGGGCCGGACGGCTGCCGGGCCGTCTACCAGTACGTTCCCTGCACCATGGCGGTGAGGCTGGCATGGTGCAGGATCAGGCTGTCGGGATCCGCCGGGATCTCGACCTCGCCGAAGTGCGCCTGCCGGTAGGCGATGCGCAGCATCACGATCCCGTGCCGCAGGGCGGCGTAGAGCGTGTGGAACTCCATGTCCCGCGGCGCGTGCCCGGTGAGTTCGGCGTACCGGCGTTCGATGTCCTCGCGGCGCAGGAAGCCCGGCAGGCCCGGCTGGCCGAAACCGACGGTCAGGTCCTGGAAGAACCGGTGCAGGTAGACGGTCCAGCCGAGGTCGACCTCGCGCGGGGCGCAGGCCGCCATCTCCCAGTCGAGGACGGCCACGGGTTCGAAGCCGTCGGCCTGGTAGATGACGTTGCCGATGCGCGCGTCGCCCCAGTTCAGGACGGCCGGGCCGCCCTCGTCCGCGGGCCAGAGCTCTTCGAGCCGGGCGAACGCCCGCTCCAGGAGGGGTGATCGGGACTTGCCCTCAACCACCCAGTCGTAGTAGGCGCGTTGGGCTTCGACGTGGTGGCGAAGCGGGCTCCCGTCGCCCTCCGGGAGGAGGAACCGCGCCTCCTCGGGCGGGAACTGGTCGTGCAGCCGGGCGAGCAGCGCGATGCTCGACTCCTGCAGCACGGCGCGCTGCGCGTCGGTCGCGGCGTGCAGCCAGTTCCCCTCGTAGGTGTAGGGCATCACGTCGGGCGGTACGCGCCCTTCGGCGCGGGCCATCACGAAGAACGGGGCCCCGAGCGGGCCGGGGTCCTCTTCCAGCCACTGCACGCTCGGGACCGGCAGGTCGGTGTGGGCGGCGACCAGGCTCATGACCCGGTGCTGGCGGGGCATGTCGTAGGTGGGGAACACGGTGTAGGCGGCCGGGTCGGCGGCGAGGCGCAGCGCGCAGGCGTGGATCGGGGCGTCGGGGTGCTCTATGTCGAAGAGCAGGGTCTCGCTGGACATGCCGTTGGAACCGGGGACGGAGATGTTGGTGACCTTCGCGCCGGGGAGCTCGGTGTCGAGCCAGGCGGCGAGGCGCCGGCCCAGCTCCTCGGGTTCGCGGGTGGAGGTACGGGGGCGCGGTGCCGGTCCTGCCATGGGAAACCCCTTCTCTGGCTTGGCTGTTGAGGTTGAGGTTGAGGTGCTTGTGTTACGGGGCCACCGAGCTGTAGTCCGCGAAGCCGCTGGGGTCGTGGCGGCCGAAGCTGCCGTGTTCGAAGATGCCGTAGCCGGTGCGGCCTTCGAGGGTGAAGCGGGCCGAGTGGTCGGTGACCCCGAAGGCGGCCATGGGGTGGGCCGCGGGGTCGGAGAGGTCGTAGGTGCGGCGGTCGGTCCAGCCGCGGCCCTGCCAGGTGCCGTGCTGCCAGTCGGAGGCGGGCGGGTAGCCGGCTCCGACGGCGAGCGGGGAGGAAGCCAGGATCTCCACGCCGAGTTCCAGGGGTTTGCGGCCGGCCGGATCGGTGAGGTGGACGACGGCGCTCTCGGGGTGGCGGCTGCCCGGGCGGTAGCGGACGTCGGTGTGCGGCCAGCCGAGCTGTACGTCGTGACGGCCGCTGCCCTCGGGGAAGACCTGGACGGCTTCGCTGAGGGCCCGGTGGCCGTCGGCGTCCTCCTGGGTGATGACCATCAGGAAGCGGTCCTCGAACCGGACGGGTATCCAGAGCCAGTGGAAGCCCTCGGGCCGGTGCTCCTCGGCAGCCCGGCCGCCCTCCTCGCCGGGGATCGGGCGCACCCCCCAGCTCCGGTCGCGGGTGCCGGTCCAGTCGGCGTCGAGGATGAACTCCTCACCCTTGGCCCGGATGGTGCCGGTGACGCCGCCCGCCTGGACGAAGCGGCGGCCTTCGAGGATCAGGCGGTCGCCCCGGCGCTGGGTGTGGTGCGGCTCCCAGACGGCGGGGAACTCGGCGGTCCAGGTGATGTCGTACGAGAGCCCGTCGGGGTCCTCGGGGTCGGCGGCGCAGGAGAGGGTGATCCGCCGGAGGGGTTCGTCGACGGTGATGCGGAGCGGGCCGACGGAGAGGTTCATGCGGTCGTCGGTGAGGGCGTCGGAGGCGCGGACCGCGAGCAGTTCGTCGCCGACGCGGAGGGTGGCGTAGGCGTCGATGACACCGGCGTTGGGGTAGACCCCGAGGCCGAGGATCAGGACGGCGCGGCCCGCGTGGTCGAAGACGTGGAAGATGCAGCGGTCGTAGGCGTTCCGGTCGCCGGTGACGAGGTGCTTCATCGACAACGGGGCCTGGTGGATGGGGTATTCGTCGAGCGGTACGGGCCGGTCGGCGGGCATGGCGAACCTCCGGGGATAGGTGCGAGGGATGACACCTGGGCGGAAATGACGGTACGTCAGATCGGGGGGTGCGGAACAGGGTTGTGGCACGAACTGGCAGGGAGACACGTCGTGCGGGGGCCCGGTTGGGGCCGGGCCGTGGACGGGGTGGCCGGGCCCCTCCCGGACCCCTCCCGGACCCCTCCCGGACCCCTCCCGGACCCCTCCGGGTCCCTCCCGGCCCCCTCCGGAACCCTCCCGGAGCCCTCCGGGTCCCTCCCAGGTCCCTCCCGGACCCTCCCAGGTCCCTCCCGGACCCTCCCGGACCCCTCCGGACCCCTCCGGGATCCTCCCGGACCCCTCCGGGATCCTCCGGGACCCTCCCGGGACCCGGGAGGGGGCCGACTGGGGGCGGCCGGGGTGGGAGCGGGGTTGGTGTTGGGTTGGGGTGCATGATCGGATCGGATCGGATCGGAGGGGTCGGGTCCCGGTGGGGTGCGGGCGGGCAGGGTTGGCGGTGAAAGGGGGCCTCGTGATCTCGGCACTCAACCGGCTCGTCGATCTCGTCGAGGAACACCTCGCGGAGGAGCTCGACGTCCGCGGACTGGCCGGGGAGCTCGGCACGACCGAGTACCACCTGCGCCGGATGTTCTCGTCGCTGGCCGGCATGCCGTTGTCGGAGTACGTGCGCCGGCGCCGCATGACCGTCGCCGCCGCCGATGTCGTCCGCGGCCACGGCGATCTGCTGAGCATCGCCGTCCGGTACGGGTACGGCTCGACCGAGGCGTTCGGGCGCGCGTTCCGCGCGGTCCACGGTGCCGCCCCCCGTGACGTGCGCCGCGACGGAGGCCCCCTGCGCACACAGCCACGGCTCAGGATCCGCCTGACCGTCGAAGGGAGCATCCCCATGGACACCCGCCTCGTCGACCGCCCCGCGTTCCGGCTGGTCGGACACGCCGCCCGGGTCCCGCTCGTCCACCAGGGCGTCAACCCGCACATCCAGCGGCACATCACCGCACTGCCGCCCGGGGAGCACCTCCGGCTCAAGGCCCTCGGCGACACCGAGCCGGGCGGCCTGCTGCAAGTGTCCGACGACGTCGACCCCGACGGCGCGGAGGGGAGCGAGCTGACCTACCTGCACGGAGTCGCCGTGTCCCGGGAGACGGCGGCCCCCGGCGACCTGGACGCCATCGAGGTGCCGGCCGGGAGGTGGGCGGTCTTCCGTACCTCCGGACCCCATCCGCAGGCCCTGCAGACGACCTGGGCCGCGACCGCGACCGAGTGGTTCCCCTCCAACCCGTGGCGCCTGCGGCCCGGCCCCTCGATCGTCGCGTTCCTCGAGCGCGCGGACGACTTCAGCACCGCGACCTGCGAGCTGTGGCTGCCCGTCGAACCGGCGTGACGGATTGCGGCCACCGAGGGGAAAGCTCGAACGGATGGGCGGGGTTACCCGTGGGTCCGGTGGCGCGTTGGCCCGGTATGACCACGATGGAGACTTCCACGCCGAGGGTGGGGCGCCGCCGGCGGGCGCCCGCCGCAGGGTACGAAGAATCGGTTCGGCAGGCACCCGACCCGCCCATCTACCGCGCGCTGCTCACCCGGTGGGAGGAGGACGGCCGGACCGTACCGGGGCAGCGCGATCCGGAGTGGTCCCGGATCGCCTCCTCCCCCATCTGGCCGACCGGCCCCCTCTTCGGCGGCTGACCGCTCACAGGGCGAGCAGGCCCGCCGCCGTCGGGCGAAAACCGCACCGGGCGTAGAACGCGCCGAGGTGCGGCTCGTGGTCCACGTGCAGCCACTGCGCGCCCGCACCCCGCGCCTCCTCGGCGGCCGCCCGGACCAGGCGCACTCCGAGCCCGTGGCGGCGCTCGTCCGGGTGCACCGTGGTGTCGAGGACGAAGGCGTGCGCGCCCCCGTCCCAGGCCACGTTGACGTAGCCGACGAGCCGCCCGCCGCCGCGCGCCGCGATCCAGGTCAGGCTGCGGGCCAGGACCGGCGCGAAGGACGCGTCCCGGTGCCCCGGCCAGGACGCGGAGAACAGTCCGTTCAGCTCGGCGTCGGACAGGGCCTCCCGTACGGTCAGCTCCGCCCCGGGCCGGCCGGTCAGCGGGATTCCGGGCCCGCCAGGTGGCGGGCGATGACCATGCGCTGGATCTGGTTCGTGCCCTCCACGATCTGGAGGACCTTCGCTTCGCGCATCAGCCGCTCGACCGGGAAGTCCGCCGTGTAGCCGTAGCCGCCCAGGACCTGGACCGCGTCCGTCGTGACGGCCATCGCCGCGTCGGTGCAGAAGAGCTTCGCCATCGCCGCCTGGCGGGAGAAGGGCTTGCCCGCGTCCCGCAGCCGCGCCGCCGCCAGGTACAGCGCGCGGCCCGCCTCGATCTTCGTCGCCATGTCGGCCAGCATGAACCGCAGGCCCTGGAAGTCCGCGATGGGGTGCCCGAACTGCTTGCGGTCCAGGGCGTACGCCAGGGCCTCGTCGAGCGCGGCCTGGGCCACGCCGATCGCACAGGCGGCGATGCCGAGGCGGCCGGCGTCCAGGGCCGCCAGGGCGATGGTGAAGCCCTGGCCCTCCTCGCCGATGCGGCGCGTGTCGGGGACCCGTACGCCGTCGAAGTGCAGCTGGGCGGTGGGCGAGCCCTTCATGCCCATCTTCTTCTCGGGGACCGCCGCCGTGAGGCCCTGCGCGTCGCCCGGGACCAGGAAGGCGGTGATGCCCTTCGGGCCGTCCACGCCCGTGCGGGCCAGCACCGTGTAGAAGTCGGCCACCCCGCCGTGGGTGATCCAGGCCTTGGTGCCGTTGATCACCCAGTCGTCGCCGTCCCGGACCGCCTTGGTGGTCAGGGAGGCCGCGTCCGAGCCCGAGGCGGGCTCGGAGAGGCAGTACGCGCCGAGCAGCCCGCCGCCGAGCATGGCGGGCAGGTGGGCGCCCTGCTGCTCCTTGGTTCCGTAGCCGGCCAGGCCGTGGCAGGCCAGCGAGTGCACGCTGACACCGAGCCCGACGGTCAGGCGGGCCGCGGCCAGCTCCTCCAGCACCTGGAGGTAGACCTCGTACGGCTGGTCGCCGCCGCCGAACTCACCGGCGTACGGGAGCCCCAGCAGACCGGACTCGGAGAGGAGCGCGAAGACCTCCCGGGGGAAGCGGCCGGCGTCCTCCTCCTCGGCGGCCCGGGGGCGGATCTCCCGCTGCGCGATCTCGCGTACGAGCGCGAGCAGGTCGCGGGACTCCTCGGTCGGCAGCGATCGGTCCACCTGCGGCGCGCGGTCGGTCATGGCTGCGCTCTCCTCACTCGTCAAGCACGGGGCGGCGCGTGAGGGTGGTACGCGTCGCCGGGTCTCGGGGCTCACAGCCGATGGTGCCCTCCCGGATCGCGGGAAGGTCCAGTTCAAGGGGCTGCGGCGGTTGAGTATGCCCGATCAGGGGCTTCCCGTCACGGGTACGAGATCCTCCTCGGGGACGGGCGGGGCCGGGCACTCGGGGACGAAATCCTCGATCACCGTCAGGGTCGCGCGCAGCGTGCGCACCAGCAAGGCGCCGAACTCGGCCCGGTCGGGGTGGCCGGGGTCGCCGGGAGCTCCTGGCCCGCGGCCCTCCCTGGCCGGTCCCGGGGCCGGGGTCTCGGCCCGGGCCGGTGGGCCCGCGTCCGCGTCCGCCTCCACGTCCGCGTCCACGTCCACGTCCACGTCCGCCTCCGTCGGGACCTCGGCCGGGGACTGGGCAGGGACCTGCGTCAGGGCCTGGTCGGGACCCTGAGCCGGGACCTGGACCGGGACCTGGACCTGGGCCTGGACCAGGACCTGGGCCTGAGCCGGGACCGGAGCCTGCGCCGGGGCGTCCGCCGGGCCGATCCAGTCGAGGGTGCTGCCCTCGACGCCCGCCAGCCAGCCGACCAGGGCCAGCCGGGCCATCGGCGGGATCTCGCGGCGGCCGTACGCGCCTTCCGCGATGGTCGCGATGAGTTCCTCGCGGACGGCGTCGCGGATGGCGAGCACCTCGGAGTCCGAGCCGACGCCGCCGGTGACGATGGTGCGGTAGGCGGCCTGGTGGTGCTCGGCGTAGTACAGGTAGCCGTCGATGGTGGTGCGCACCCGCTGCGCGTTGGGCAGTTCGCTCTCGCCCGCGGCACGGGCCACGAGCTCGGCCACCGAGTCCTCGACGATGGCCAGGTAGTAGCCGCGTTTGCTCTTGAAGTAGTAGTAGATGAGCCCCTTGGCCACGCCCGCGTGCTTGGCGATGTCATCCATGGAAAGCGCGTCGTACGAGGTGTCGGCGAACAACTTCCGCCCGATCGCTATGAGTTCGGCCCGCCGAACCTGCGAACGTCCGGTCGTTCCGCGCTGTTGACTATTATTCAAATTCAGCCCTAGCCTCGAACTGCCACAGGAAGCCCGCAGTATGGCAGACCCCTGGGCACCCCCCCTTTGCACTCCCCCTGCGCACCGGACGACGTACGGGAGGAACACCATCATGGGCAACGGCAGGACGGGCACACCGAGTACATCGAGTACACCGGGCAGAACCCCCGAGGGACGCGCCAACTGGAAGAAGACGGCCGCCGTCGCGATGCCCGCGGTCGTCGCGGTCGGGGCGATGGCGATGGTCATGGCGCAGGGCGCGCTCGCCGCCTCCTTCGCCGTCTCGGGGACCAGCTTCCAGGTCTCCTCGTCCAAGCTGAGCAGCAAGGGCCTGGCCTCCTACGTGCAGACGGACCGCTCCGTCGACGGCAAGGGCCATCCCGTCGCGCTGCTCGGCATCGGCGAGGCCACCCTCACGGACATCTGCCAGGCCGCCGAGGTGGACACCCCGGTGGGCAAGGTGGTCTTCAAGCTGACCGCCGGCGGCCCGGCCGGCAACGTCACCGCCAGCAATCTCGTCATCGACGGCGAGGACCTGGCCGGCGACGCCGTCTTCGGGACGGCCCAGATCGGCCGCGACGCCTCCACCCTCGACCAGGTCGGCGGGATCAAGGGCGAGGCCGGCAAGTTCGGCCTGCAGGCCGGGGACATCGAGGTCGTGGACGTGAAGTCGCACGCCTGGTCGGCGACCGGCGGCAACTTCCACCTCAAGGGCCTGAAGCTGAACGTCAGCCTGGACGGCAGGAAGTGCTTCTAGGCCTGCGCGGGCCCGCCGGGCCGGGCAGCGGGTGGCTGGATCGCCGCCTCCCGCTGCCCGGCCCGCGGCGGCGGCTGCGCGCCTGGCGCCGCACCCGCCCCTTCTGGGGCGGGCTGCTGGTGATCCTGGGCGGGACCGAGCTGCTGCTGGTCCCGCTCTCCCCGCTCACCGTACTGGTCAGCCTGGGTCTCGGCGGGATCGCCGCCATCGGGATCGGGATCGCGCTGATCGCCGCCGGTCTGTTCCTGTGGCTGCTGCCCCAGGCCCGGGCCTACGTCTCGATCCACGCGCTGCTGCTCTCGGTACTGTCCTTCGTGGCGACCAACCTCGGAGGCTTCCTCGTCGGGATGCTGCTCGGCATCGCGGGCAGCGCGCTGGCCTTCGGCTGGACCCCGCTGCCCGATCCCGAGGCGGGCGAGCAGGGCCCGTACGTCCCGAGCCTGGACGGCAGCGGGCCGCGCACGCTGGCGGCCGCGCTGCCGGTGGTGCTGCTCGCCTCGCTGGTGGCGGGCGCCGGGGAGGCGAGGGCCGCCGCGGCCGGTCCGCCGATGGCCGCGCGCACTCCCCCGACCGTGACCACCTCGCTCTTCGCCCCGCAGGGGTTCGCCTTCGCGGGGATCACGCACGTGCCCACGGTGGACGGCCCGCTGAAGGTGCTGGTGCTGCGGATGCGGGCGGCCACGCTCACCGACTACAGGCTGCGCAGCCGTGACGGCCGCGAGGAGTACGGGCTCGCCGCGAAGAGGCTCGACCTGAGCGGCGACGTGACCTTGTACCTGACGAGGTTCAGCGGGTGCATCGAGGGACTGCTGTGCGTGACCTTCAGCCCGGACGGGCTGCCCGCTCCCCCGGTCATCCCGCCGTTCGTCTTCATGACCCAGGTGAGCGCGGAGCAGGCGCTCGTCACCTCCGACGTGATCAAGACCGACGACCTGCGGCTGGTGGCCTCGTGATCCCCCTCCAGGCCGCACCGCTGTGGGCGTACGGCATCGGCGCCACCTTCGCGGTGGCCGCCGGGCGCCAGCTCCAGTGGTGGGAGCGGTCGGTCCGGGGCGAGGGGGTCCGTACGAGGAGCCGCGCGTCCCATCCGTACCTGGCGCTCACCCTGCTCTACGCGGCCCTGCTGCCCGCCCCGACCGGGGCGTACCTGCTCTGGCAGAACCCGGCCTGGTCGACGATGCACGCGGCCCGCGACCACGACGGGGTGTGGGCCGGTTTCGCGCTCTTCTACGGGGCCTCGGTGGTGGTCGGCGCGCTGCTCGGATTCCTGGCGGCGCGGCTGTTCGTCCTGGTCGGTGCCGGGTACTGGGGGTATCTCCAGGCGGTGGCCGGGTACTTCCTGCTGTTCTTCACCCTGATCCACGGGTGGGACGGCAGGGGGTACGAGCGGCTGCTGAGCGCCGATCCGCGGGCCCTGGCCGACTGGTCGGCGGAAGGTGTCGTGAACGGCGTCCTGGCCTTCGCGACCTCGGGCACCTTCCTGGCCGTGCTGATCTTCGGGACGGCCGTCATCGGCACGATGCTGCTGGCCGAGATCGGCTGGCTGGTGGAGGGCTGGCGGCTGCCGGGCGCCGCGGCGGACCTCAAGGTGCCCAGGGTGGTCGCGGTGGCGATCGCCGGGGCGGGGGTCTACGGGCTGCCGTTCGCGGGGGCGCTGGGCGCGAGCGTGCTCGTCCGGCTGCTGGGCTGGTGGGCCGGGCTCGGGGTGTTCGCCCTGGTGGCCGGGGTGGTGCTGCTGCCGGCGCGCTCGCCCGTGCGGGCGCTGTACGGGCTGGTGGGGGTGCCGGACCGGCACTGGACGGTGGATCCGGAGCCGGAGCCGGAGCCGGGCGGGGGCGGGGGCGGGGGCCGGGCAGGGGCTTAGAAGAACCAGCCGACCTGGGTGACGAACATGGCCACGACCACGACCAGGGTCCAGCCGAGCACGTGCTCCAGCCAGGAGGAAGAATCGTCCTCGGGGCCGCCGGTGCGGACCAGGTTGCGGGCGCGGGCGGTCAGGGCGGCGCTGTGTGCGGTCATGCCCTCCAATGTGACAGCGGGGGCGCCCTTCGCGGTAGAGACGATGGTCACTGGTGGCATGTCTCACGCCCCCGGTCCGCGTGCTGCGGACCGGGGGCGCGAAGGGTGCGTGCGTACCGGATCAGGTGGTGCGGTCGCGGCCCGCCATGCCCGCCATGGCCAGGGCCAGGCACAAGGCGATACCGCCGGCGAGGACGTTGCTCCACACCGTGCGGGTGGTGCTGACGTCGCCGGAGATGACGAAGGGCGCGACGATCGTCCAGGCGGCGAGACCGACCGCCGTCCAGGCCATGGCGTGGGTGCGTTCGTAAGCGGAGCCGAGTCCGCTCATGCACAGGCAGTAGGCCAGGCCCGCGATCAGGTTGTTGATCGCCAGCGAGCTGAGCCCGCTGAATCCGGCGATCCACGGCGAGGCGGCGATGTACAGGCCCGTCATCAGGGCCAGTGCCTCGACGATCTGGGCACTCGGAGTGCTGGTGACCCGCTCGAACCGCGAGCGCATCTCAGCGAGGTCGGGGTGGTGTTCGATTCTCGGTTGGGTGGTCATGGCGGGCTGCCTCCTATGAGAAGCTCCTATTGCCCTTTTGCCCTTTATGTTCCACTTACATGCCATTCGGGGCAACGCGAAAATCTCAGAGCACGCCGACCGCCCGCAGCGCGAGGACCTGGACCGGGTTCGGCCGGATCGGACCGTAGAGGTAGCAGACGCCTCCGGTGCCGGAGACGACCTTGCCGGCCGCGTTGTGGCGCTTGGTCCGCAGCCAGTTGTTCTCGAACTGCCGGCGCCGGTAGACGCGGCGCACGGCCGTGTTGTCGGCCGAGTTCGGGTCGTTGGCGATCACGTCGCCCGAGGCGGTGAAGCCGATGACGGTCATCAGGTGGCCGGCCGTGCCGTAGCCCGCGCCCGTGAGCTCCTCGGCCGTGAAGGACTGAGAGGTGATGACCGGCACCCCGGCCCGCACCAGGGTCTCCAGGTCGGCGAGGGAGCCCAGGCGGGTGACGACGCCCGCGAGCTGCCGGTAGGTCGCCGCGTAGGCGGCGTTGAAGGGCCAGTTTCCGCAGCCCTTGTACGCGGCGTCGTAGGTCGAGCGGGCGGCGTGGCAGACCTGGGGGTCCGCGTAGCCCTTGTCGACCCAGGACACGGCGGAGGTGCTGGCCCTGCGGCCCCAGAACTCGATGATCATCTGCGAGGAGGTGGGGCTGCACCAGGCCTCGCCCCCGTTGTCGTACTCGGGGTACTGGCCGGCGTGCGTCTCCTGCGAGTACCTCGGCACCTTCAGCTCGTGGGCCCCGCCGGCGGCGGTGGAGGCCGGGACGGTGAACCGGTCCGGTACGTCCGAGGCCATGGCGCCGGCCAGCCACACCGTGGGGCCGCGGCTCGCACCGGGCTTGCGGTACAGGGTCAGGCGCAGCCGCCAGTCCTTGATCCGCAGCCCGCTCGCGGGGGCGTCCACGGCCAGGGTGTCGGTCCAGACGGTGGACTTGCCGTCGGTCTGCCCGTCCACGGAGGTGCGCCGGATGTCCCCGTCGCCGGAGGCCCAGCGGCCCATCACGTACCAGGGGGTGGCGACGCCGTCGGTGTAGGTGCCGCGCAGTTCGGCCTGGATCCAGGTGCCGGCCGGGGTGCGGGCGTTCCAGGAGGCGATGGCCTCGGTGGCGGGCACGGTCGAGGTGTGGACCGGGGAGGTCCAGGTGGCGTACTCCCAGGTGCTCTTCTTCGCGGTGTGCGGGTCCTTGTACTCGGTGCGGCCCGTCGGGGTCTTGATCTCCAGGCCGGGGCGGGCGCCGCCGATGGCGGTGGTGCCCTGGTGGAGGCCGGCGGTCCAGTGGGCGTACGAGTACCAGAAGCGGTTGTCCACCGTCTTGCGGGTGGCTCCGGCGGCGGCCTCCGCCGGAGCCCCTCCCGGGGCCCCGGCCGGGGGCGGGCTGGCCGGGGCCCGCCCCGGGTCCCCGGGGGCGGGCTTCGGGCCGGCCGCGGAGGCTCGGCCGCCGGGGACGGTGGCGGCGGTGGCTGCCGCCAGGGCTACCGCCAGTAGGGCGCGGCGGGGTGTGGGTGCGGTCATCGGCGTGGCCCCCAGGGGTCGGTGCGGCGGGTCGGCTCCCGCCCACCCTTCCAGTTCCCGCGTGCGGGGCCGTGAAGCCGGGGGGCCGTGTCGGGGTGACGGCGCGCGGCCCCTCTCTCCCCCGTCCCCCGGGGCGGGCCCTGCGGGGCTGTCCCCTACCCGCCCCTTCCACCGTTCCCCGGGCTGTGCCCGGACCCCTCCTGGGCTCCGCCCCAGAGCCCGGTCCGCAAACGCCGGACGGCTGAAAAGACCTCCGGCGAGGGGTCCGGGCGGAGCCCGGGGAACGGGGGAAGGGTGGGTCGGGGACAGCTCCCGCAGGGGCATGCCGGCACGCGGCGGGGCGGAGGTCATACGGTGGGGGCGTGGAAGATCAGTCGGGACTTCAGCCCCTCGCGCGCGAGATCCTCGCCCTGCCGCCCTCTCTCGGGCCCGTCCGCCTCGTCGGGATCGACGGGCACGCCGGGTCCGGGAAGACCACCTTCGCGGGGGCGCTCGCCGAGGCGCTGGGCGGGGTTCCCGTGTTGCGGCTGGACGATGTGGCCACCCATGAGGAGCTGTTCGGCTGGGTGGGGCGGCTGCGCGCGCAGGTGCTGGAGCCGCTCGCCGCGGGGCGGGCCGCGCACTGGGCGCCGTACGACTGGGTCGAGCGGCGGTTCGGGCCGGAGCGGGTGCTGGAGCCCGGTCCGGTGCTGCTCGTCGAGGGGGTCGGCGCCGGACGGCGCGCCCTGCGCCCGCACCTGGCGCGGCTGCTGTGGATGGAGACGCCGCGTGCGAAGTCCTGGGGGCGCGGGCGCAACCGGGACGGGCGCGAACTTTCCGACTTCTGGGACGGATGGGAGCGCGCGGAGCGCGCGCACTTCTCGGATGATCCTTCGCGCCCCTTCGCGGACACCCTGGTGCGGCAGAGCAGTACGGGATACGAGTGGACTTCCGGGGCGGCCGGGGCGACGGGAACCGGCGCGCGCGTGACGGAGGGTGACGAGGCCCCCCAGGCCTGAGGGGTGATGGAAGGGCCCTCTTCGCGGGTGCCTCCCGGCCGCTTGACCCGGGGCGGGGACGGCCTTACGTTCTGAAGAAGCGGCCCTCACCGGCCGCCGCGGACGCGAAGCCCCCGATTGTTCCCCCGTGATCGGGGGCTTCGTTCTGCCCTCCGGCGCTCCGTGAAATCCCGCCCGGCGCACCTCCGTCACGGCGTCGCACGGGGCACATCGCGGCCGATTCCTCACCCTGAGTCACCGAGGACCCTCCGGATCTGCGTCCGGCCCTTCTTCGACGCACCCTACGTAAGGTGCGTAACCGCAGGTACGATGCACCCCTGATTTCATCGGCGCAGGGACAACTCGCGTACGCATCGCGGGGGTTGCTGGGCACCACGGGGGCAGGCTTGTGGGGGATGTGATGGACTTCGCCGCGCACGGCAGCAGCGCGCACGCCCCGGCCGAACTCGCCTGGCTGCGAGGAGTGGACGCCTGCACGATGGGCGCCTACCCGCAGGCCGAGGAGGAGTTCCGGGCGGCCGTACGACTCGATCCCGGGATGGCCGATGCCTGGCTGGGCCTGCACGCGCTCCGCGTCGACACCACCAACGCGTTATTGCGCATGTACGCCCACCGGGACCGCTTCGGGGAGCAGCGGGCCCGCCACCGGCGGACGCTGAACTCCTGGTACTGGCTGGGCTGGTGGGTGCAGCCGGTCCTGGAGACCAGGCGGGACCTGCTGCTGGCGCACGCCTCGCACTGGCTCGACGGGCGCCACGTGCCCGAGCTGGACCAGGCGCTGGCGGCCCTGCCGCCCGTGGACACCGACCCCCAGGTGCGCTTCCTGCACGCCTGCCGGGCCTACCTGGTCAAGGACTGGGAGCAGTTGGTGCGCTCCACCGAATCGCTGGTCGACGATCCGCTCCTGGGCATCGAGGCGGGCCTGTTCGGCGGGATGGCCCGGGTCCGGCTGGAGATGTACGGGCAGGCCGAGCCGCTGCTGGCGGCCTCGCTGATGCGCTGCCGCAGCGAGCAGCCCCAGCGCAAGGAGCTGCGGTACTGGCTGGCGCGGGCGCACGAGGGGACCGGGCGCAGCGCGGCGGCGCTGCCGCTGTACCGGGCGGTGCACCGGGTGGACCCGGCGTTCATGGACACGGCGGCCCGGCTGACGGCGATCGAGGACAGCGAGGACGCCGACGGCCTGGCCGGGTACGCGAGCGGCGCCGGCTACGAGGCCTTCGGCGGGCACGGAGCGGCCCCGTCGGGCGGGGACTTCGCGGCGGTGGCCCTGGGCGGCGGCGGACCGGTCCAGGGGATCGCCGCCGACGGACAGCCGGATCCGGACCCGCTGACGGCGGCCGATCCGCCGGAGCCGCGGCACGGCCCGGGTGCGCCGGGGCCCGGCGCGGGTCTGCCCGCCGGTGTGCGGCACAAGGCCTCGCTGCCCGCCCAGCCGGGACCGGTGGGACTGCCGGCCGGGCCGGCTGATCCGGCGGCGCTGGCCGAGGCGCTCGCGGAGCTGGAGCGGATGGTGGGCCTGGAGCCGGTCAAACGGCAGGTGAAGGCGCTCTCCGCGCAGCTGCACATGGCCAGGCTGCGGACGGGGCAGGGGCTGCCGGTGCAGCCGCCGAAACGGCACTTCGTCTTCTCCGGGCCGTCGGGCACGGGGAAGACCACGGTGGCGCGGATCCTGGGCCGGGTCTTCTACGCGCTGGGCCTGCTCGGCGGCGACCATCTCGTGGAGGCCGGGCGCGCGGACCTGGTCGGCGAGTTCCTCGGGCAGACCGCCGTGAAGGCGAACGAGCTGATCGACTCGGCGATCGGCGGGGTGCTGTTCGTGGACGAGGCGTACAGCCTGTCCAACTCCGGCTACAGCAAGGGTGACGCGTACGGCGACGAGGCCCTGCAGGTGCTCCTGAAGCGGGCGGAGGACAACCGCGACCACCTGGTCGTGATCCTCGCGGGCTATCCGGCGGGGATGGACCGGCTGCTCGCCACGAATCCGGGGCTGTCCTCGCGGTTCACCACGCGGGTGGACTTCCCCAGCTACCGGCCGCTGGAACTCACGTCGATCGGCGGGGTTCTCGCGGACGCCAACGGCGACCGGTGGGACGAGGAGGCGCTGGAGGAGCTGCGGAGCATCAGCGGGCACGTGGTGGAGCAGGGGTGGATCGACGAGCTGGGCAACGGGCGGTTCCTGCGCACGCTGTACGAGAAGAGCTGCGCGTACCGGGACCTGCGGCTGTCCGGCTTCACCGGCGATCCCTCCCGGGAGGACCTCTCCACCCTGCGGCTGGCGGACCTGATGCAGGCCTACGGGGAGGTCCTGTCGGGCCGGGGCCCCCAGGAGCGGCCGGACCCGCCGCCCTTGTAGCGCGCCGCTGCGCGGGGCTGGCTGTCCCCTACCAGCCCCCGCAGGGCGGCCCGTTACGCGCTTCGCGCGTACCCCCGGTGGGCAGGATCGCGGACCTCCCCTACCAGCGTCTCCAGGACGTCCTCCATGGCGACCAGGCCGAGGACCCGGCCGGAGGGGTCCGCGACCTGCGCCAAGTGGGTCGCGTCGCGGCGCATCACCGTCAGCGCGTCGTCCAGCGGGAGCGTCGAGCAGACCGTGGTCATCCGGCGCCAGACCCGCTGGGGCACGGCCCGTTCCCGGTCCTCCAGGTCGAGGACGTCCTTCACGTGCAGGTAGCCCATGAAGGCACCGCTGTCGGTGCGGACGGGGAACCGGGAGTACCCGGTGCGGACCGTCAGCTGCTCGATCTGGCGCGGGGTGACGGCCGGACCGACCGTGACCAGCCGGTCCGGGGCGAGGAGGACGTCGGTGACCGGGCGGCTGCCCAGTTCCAGCGCGTCCTCCAGACGCTCCTGTTCGACCGGCTCCAGCAGACCCGCCTGCCGGGAGTCCTTGAGCAGGCGGCCGAGCTGGGCGGAGGTGTAGACGGCCTCGACCTCGTCCTTGGGCTCCACCTTGAAGAGCCTCAGGATCAGCGTGGCGCAGGCGCCCAGCGCCGTGGTGACCGGCCCGCAGACCCGCGCGAAGGCGACCAGTCCGGGACTGAACCACAGGGCCGTCTTCTCGGGGGCGGCCATGGCGAGGTTCTTGGGGACCATCTCGCCGATGACCAGGTGCAGGAAGATCACCGCGGTGAGGGCCACCGCGTAGCCCAGCGGGTGGATCAGCCCCTCGGGCACGTGGGCGGCGTGGAAGACGGGCTCCAGGAGCCGGGCCACGGTGGGTTCGGCCACGGCGCCGAGGGTGAGCGAGCACATGGTGATGCCGAACTGCGCGGCGGCCATCATGCGCGGCAGGTTCTCCAGGCCGTGCAGCACCTGGCGGGCTCGCTTGGAGTCGGCGGCCAGGGGTTCGATCTGGCTGCGGCGGACGGAGACGAGGGCGAACTCGGCGCCGACGAAGAAGCCGTTGGCCAGGACGAGGAGCAGGGCGAACAGCAGTTGGAGCGCGTTCACCGGCCACCCACCCGTGCCAGCTCCGCGGGGGCGGCAGGGCCCGGGCCGAACCCGTAGAAGCTCTGCCCGTCGGAACCCGGTGCGCCGGGGCCCGCGGGAGCGGTGCGCACGAGGCGGACCCGCTCGGCGCGGTAGCGGCGGACCTGGCGCACGGAGAGCTTCCAGCCGGGGAGTTCGGCGCGGTCCCCGGGGGCGGGGATGCGGCCGAGCAGGTCGGCGACGAGCCCGGCGACGGTCTCGTACGGCCCTTCGGGGACCTCCAGGCCTATGCGGCGCAGGGTCTGCACGCGGCAGCTCCCGTCGGCCTCCCAGGAGGGGCGGCCGTCCTCGGCGGGTACGGCGGCCAGTTCGGGGCTGCCGTCCTCCGCGAGGTCGTGCTCGTCGCGGACTTCGCCGACGAGCTCCTCCACGATGTCCTCCAGGGTGACGACGCCGGCGGTGCCGCCGTACTCGTCGACGACCACGGCCATGGGCTGTTCGCTGCGCAGCCGTTCCAGCAGGGGCTGCACCGGCAGGGAGCCGGGCACCAGCAGGGGGGCCACGCAGATCCCGCTGACGCTGGTGCGGGCGCGCTCGGACTCGGGCACGGCGAGGGCGTCCTTGAGGTGGACGACCCCGGTGATCTCGTCGATGCGCTCGCGGTAGACGGGGAAGCGGGACAGGCCCGTGGCGCGGGTCAGGTTGAGCACGTCGGCCGCGGTGGCCGTGTGCTGGAGGGCGCTGACCTTGACCCGGGGGGTCATGACCAGCTGCGCCGTGAGCTCGCCCAGCGAGAGGGTCCGTACGAAGAGGTCGGCGGTGTCCTGTTCCAGGGCTCCGGCCTGGGCCGAATGGCGGACCAGGGAGACCAGTTCGCCGGGGGTGCGGGCGGAGGCCATCTCTTCGGTGGGCTCCACGCCGAGCGCCCGGACGAGCCGGTTGGCGACGGCGTTGAGGCCCGCGATGACGGGCCGGAAGACCCGGGAGAAGACGTGCTGCGGGCCGGCCACGAAACGGGCCACCTGGAGCGGCCGGGAGACGGCCCAGTTCTTCGGGACGAGCTCGCCGACGACCATCTGGACGGCGGAGGCGAGCAGCATGCCGATGACGACGGCCGCGCCGGGTACGGCGCCCTTGGGGAGGCCGGTCGCTTCGAGCGGCCCGGCCAGCAGGGCGGCGAGGGCGGGCTCGGCGAGCATGCCGACCACGAGGGAGGTGATGGTGATGCCGAGCTGGGTGCCGGAGAGCTGGAAGGACAGCTCCCGCAGGGCTGCGACGACCGTGCGGGCACGGCGGTCGCCCTCGGCCGCGGCGCGTTCGGCCTCGGGTCTCTCGACGGTGACGAGGCCGAATTCGGCTGCCACGAAGAAACCGTTGGCGAGGATCAGGGCGAATGCCGCCACGAGCAGGAGTAGCGGGATGGTCATGCCGCCGCCTCCGTGGGGAGGGCGGCGCGTGTACTACCGGACGATCCGTCCATTGCTGGAGGGAGTCACTCCTCGAGTCGCAGGTGCCCACGGGCCTCGGGGTCCCGGGGCCGGTGGGAGGGCGCACGGTCGCGCCCCCACACCAGGTTAGTCATTGAGATCGCCGCCGCAATGGGACGCAGCGACGAGGTCGGCCGGGCTCAGTCGTTCTTTGAGCCGGTTCCGCGGGCTTCGGCCAGGGCGCGCAGGGCGCGGGCGTCGCCGATCGCCTGGGCCTTGGCGACCCCGGGCTGGATGCCGAGGGCGGGCAGGCTGGTGCCGTCGCTCAGATCGAGGAACACCCAGGCGTCGCCGGGGCGGAGGTTGACGCGCAGGATCTGCGCCCACTCCAGGCGGCGGGTGGTCGTCAGGTTGACGACCGTGACCCCGGTCTCGTCGGCCACCACTTTGGGGCGGCTGAGCAGGACGAGGACGGAGGAGAGCAGGGCCGCGGTGAAGACGAAGGCGATCCGCTCACCGGGGTGCAGGGTTTCGAGGCCCAGGGCGATGGCCGTGATCGTGACGAACATGACGGCGCCCACGCCCAGCAGGACGGCCCGGGTGCGGGTCGGCCGGAAGGTGACCGGGAGGGCGGGCGGTGCGGGCTGGGCGGTGGCGTCGGCCATGTTCGTCAGGTGCCTTCGGGTGGTGCCGGGTGGTGCCGAGCGGTGAGGGTGCGAGCGGCGTGGTGCCGTCGTACGCGTCAGAGGCGGCAGGCGTGGATCGAGGTGGTGAGGATGGCGCGCGCGCCGAGCTCGTACAGGTCGTCCATGATCCGCTGGGCCTCCTTGGCGGGGACCATGGCGCGGACGGCGACCCAGCCCTCGTTGTGCAGCGGGGAGACGGTCGGCGACTCCAGGCCCGGAGTGAGGGCGACCGCGCGCTCCAGGTGCTCGGCGCGGCAGTCGTAGTCCATCATCACGTAGCTGCGGGCGACCAGGACGCCCTGGAGGCGGCGCAGGAACTGCTGGGCCCGCGGGTCCTCCGGGTCGGTGCCGTTGCCGCGGATGACGACGGCCTCGGAGGTCATGATCGGCTCGCCGATGACCTCCAGTCCGGCGTTGCGCAGGCTGGTGCCGGTCTCGACGACGTCGGCGATGATCTGGGCGACGCCGAGCTGGATGGCGGTCTCGACCGCGCCGTCGAGGTGGACGACGGAGGCTTCGATGCCCTGGTCGGCGAGGTGCTTCGCGACGATTCCCTCGTACGAGGTCGCGATGGTCATCCCGTGGAAGTCCTCGGGGCCCTTCGCGGTGCCGGGGATGGTGGCGTAGCGGAAGGTGGAGCGGCCGAAGTTCAGCGGCAGGATCTCCTCGGCGCTGGCGCCGGAGTCGAGCAGCAGGTCGCGGCCGGTGATGCCGATGTCGAGCTTGCCGGAGGACACGTAGATCGCGATGTCCTTGGGGCGGAGGTAGAAGAACTCCACCTCGTTCTCGGGGTCGACGACCACGAGCTCCTTGGACTCCTTGCGCATCCGGTAGCCGGCCTCATGGAGCATCGCCGACGCCGGTCCGGAGAGTGAACCCTTGTTGGGGACGGCGATGCGCAGCATGGGGCTTCCTCGGGTGCGTAGGTGCGAAAGGGTGTGCTGGTACGTGTGGTGGACGCGCGGACGCCCCGGCAGGGTGTGCCGGGGCCCGCGCGGCCTGAGAACTGCTGCGGCCTAGAGGTGCGCGTAGACGTCTTCGAGGGTGATCCCGCGCGCCACCATCATCACCTGGACGTGGTAGAGCAGCTGGGAGATCTCCTCGGCGGCGGCTTCCTTGCCCTCGTACTCGGCGGCCATCCAGACCTCGGCGGCCTCTTCGACGACCTTCTTGCCGATGGCATGGACGCCCTTGCCGACCAGCTCGGCGGTACGGGAGGTGCTGGGGTCACCGTTGGCCTTGAGCTGGAGCTCGGTGAAGAGCTCTTCGAAGCTCTTGGGGGTTTTGTTCGCCATGATGGTCCTCAGAATACGGGGTCCGCGGCCGCCTACTGGCGCCAGGGTTCGCTGACGGTCCGCAGGGTCATGGCGGTGGAGACGGCGGCGGTGACCGCTTCGTGCCCCTTGTCCTCGTTCGACCCCTCGAGCCCGGCGCGGTCCAGCGCCTGCTCGTCGTTGTCGCAGGTCAGTACGCCGAAGCCGACGGGGACTCCGGTGTCGATCGACACCTGCACCAGGCCCTGGGTGACGCCCTGGCAGACGTAGTCGAAGTGCGGGGTGCCGCCGCGGATGACCACGCCGAGGGCGACGATGGCATCGTAACCGCGACCGGCCAGTACCTTCGCCACGACCGGGAGCTCGAAGCTGCCCGGGACGCGCAGCAGGGTGGGCTCGTCGATCCCCAGCTCGTGCAGGGCCCGCAGGGCGCCGTCCACCAGGCCGTCCATGACCTTCTCGTGCCACTGGGCCGCGATCACTGCGACGCGCAGGTCTCCGCAGTTCTTCACGCTCAGTTCGGGTGCGCCCTTGCCGCTCACAGCTCTGCTCCTCGTTGCATTCGTACGGTGTTACCGCGTGTGGGGTGGTGCTCGGGTGTGGTGTTACTGGTTGCCGCAGGCGGACGTGGTCGCTGCCCCGTCGAGCCAGGGCAGGTCGTGGCCCATCCGGTCCCGCTTGGTGCGCAGGTAGCGCAGGTTGTGCTCGCCCGCCTCCATGGGCATCGGCTCCCGGTCGGAAACCTTGATGCCGTGGCTGATGAGGGCTTCCGCCTTCTCGGGGTTGTTGGTCAGCAGCCGGACGCTGTGGACTCCGAGGTCGGCGAGCATCTGGGCGCCGGCCCCGTAGTCGCGGGCGTCGGCCGGCAGGCCCAGTTCGAGGTTGGCGTCGAGGGTGTCGCGGCCGCGCTCCTGGAGCTCGTACGCGCGCAGCTTGGACAGCAGGCCGATGCCGCGGCCCTCGTGGCCGCGCAGGTAGACGATCACACCGCGGCCGGCCGCCTGGACCCGCTCCATGGCGGTGTGCAGCTGGGGGCCGCAGTCGCAGCGCTGCGACTGGAAGATGTCCCCGGTCAGGCACTCGGAGTGCATGCGGACCAGGACGTCCTCGCCGTCGCCGATCTCGCCGTGGACGAGGGCGACGTGCTCGACGCCGTCGACGGTGGAGCGGTACCCGTACGCGGTGAAGTGGCCGAAGGAGGTCGGCAGGCTGACCTGGGCCTCGCGGCGCACGGTCGGCTCGGCGGAGCGGCGGTAGGCGATCAGGTCCTCGATGGAGATGATCGTCAGACCGTGCTTGCGGGCGAAGGGGATCAGCTCGGGCAGTCGCAGCATCACCCCGTCCTCGCCGGCGATCTCCACGATGGCGCCGGCCGGGCGCAGGCCCGCGAGGCGGGCGAGGTCGACCGCGGCCTCGGTGTGGCCGTTGCGGACCAGGACGCCGCCGGGCTTCGCGCGCAGCGGGAAGACGTGCCCGGGGCGGACGAAGTCCTCGGGGCCCGAGACCCCGTCGGCCAGCAGCCGCAGGGTGGTGGCGCGGTCGGCGGCCGAGATGCCGGTGGTGACGCCGTGGGCGCCGCTCGCGTCGACCGACACGGTGAAGGCGGTCTGCATCGACTCGGTGTTGTGCTGGACCATCTGCGGGAGTTCGAGCCGCTCCAGCTCGTCGCCCTCCAGCGGGGCGCAGATCAGGCCGCGGCACTCGCTCATCATGAACGCGATGATCTCGGGGGTGGCCTTCTCGGCCGCGATGACGAGGTCGCCCTCGTTCTCGCGGTCCTCGTCGTCGACGACGACCACGGGACGGCCGGCCGCGATGTCGCGGATGGCCTGCTCGACGGGGTCGAGCCGGAAGACCTCTTGCTCGACGTCGGGCACGGGCTTCAGGACGGGGTTCGGGGTCATGCCGTTGCTCCTTCCAGAGCCGGGGCGGTGGTGGTGCGCGAGCGCTGGTACCAGTCGTAGGCGCCCCAGACGACGAGGGCGAAGTACACGACGTAGACGAGGCCGGAGAAGGCCAGTCCGCTGTTGAAGGCGAGGGGTACGCCGACCAGGTCGACGAGGAGCCAGGCGAACCAGAACTCGACCAGGCCGCGGGCCTGGGCGACCATCGCGACGATGGTGCCGACGAAGATGTAGGCGTCGGCCCACGGGCTCCACGACAGGCTCGGGTACAGGGTGAACAGTCCGCCGACGGCCAGGGTCCCGGCGGCCGCGCCGGCCAGCAGGAGCCCGCGCTCCTTCCAGGAGGCGGTGCGGACGGCGATGGAGCCGTCCTGGGCGTCCTGCTTGCCGCGCTGCCAGGCGCGCCAGCCCCATACGGCCACGCCGATGACGAGGAGCTGCTTGCCGACCCCGCCCGCGAGATGGGCGGAGGCGTAGGCGCCGACGAGGATCAGGCCGGAGAGGAGCTGGGCGGGCCAGGTCCATATGGAGCGCCGCCAGCCGAGGGCGAGGGCGCCCAGGCCGATCAGGTTGCCGATCATGTCGGACCAGATGACCTTCTGGTCGAAGATCTCGAAGGCTTCGGTGTTGAGCCAGGTCAGGGCGCTCACTTCGACTCCCCCTCACCGTGCAGCACGTCTGAGGCCAGGGGCGTGACCCCGGCGGCGAGCAGCCGCTCCACGTACTTGGCGAGGACGTCGACCTCGAGGTTGACCGGGTCGCCGGGCTTCTTGATGCCCAGGGTGGTCAGCGCGAGGGTGGTGGGGATGAGGCTGATGGTGAACCAGTCGGCGGCGGCCTCGACCACGGTGAGGCTGACGCCGTCGACCGTGATGGAGCCCTTCTCGACGACGTAGCGCGAGAGGTTCTCCGGGAGGGCGACCTTGACGATCTCCCAGTGCTCGGAGGGGGTCCGCGAGATGATCTCGCCGGTTCCGTCCACGTGCCCCTGGACCAGGTGGCCGCCGAGCCGTCCGCCGAGCGCCATCGGGCGCTCCAGGTTGACCCGGGAGCCCCGGGTGAGGGCGCCGAGGCTGGAGCGGTTCAGGGTCTCCTGCATGACGTCGGCGGTGAACTCGCCGTCACCGGTCTCCACGACCGTCAGGCAGACGCCGTTCACGGCGATGGAGTCGCCGTGCTTGGCGTCGTCGGTGACGACCGGGCCGCGCAGGCGGAAGCGGGAGGCTTCGGCGAGCTCCTCGACGGCGACGACCTCGCCCAGTTCTTCGACGATTCCGGTGAACACTCAGTGCTCCTTGAGGGCTGTGGGGGCGGAGGGGGCCGACGCGGGGACGGCGGTGACGCGGATGTCCGTGCCGATGCGGACGGTTTCGGTGATCCGGAGCCGGAGCGCGTCGGCGAGGGTGCCGATGCCGGCGTCGGCGAGGGCGAGGGGGCCCGCGCCGAGGAGGACGGGGGCGAGGTAGCCGACGACCTTGTCGACGGCCCCCGCGGCGACGAAGGCGCCGGCCAGGGTGGGGCCGCCTTCGAGGAGGACGGAGCGGATGCCGCGCCCGTACAGCTCGCGCAGCAGGGCGTCCACGGAGATCCCGTACTTGTCGTACGGGAGCCGGGCCAGCTCCACTCCGGCGAGGTGGCGGGTGTCGGCATCCTCGGCGACGGCGATCAGGGTGGGCGCGGCCTCGTCCAGGACCCGGGCGGTGGGCCGGATGGTGGCGTGGGTGTCCAGGACCACGCGCAGGGGCTGGTCGGCGGCGGTGAAGCCGTCGATCCCCCGGACCGCGAGGTGCGGGTCGTCGGCGCGCAGGGTGCCGGAGCCGACGACGACGGCGTCGGACTCGGCGCGCAGCCGGTGGACGTCGGCGCGGGACTCGGGGGAGCTGATCCAGCGGCTGGTGCCGTCGGCGGCCGCGATGCGGCCGTCGAGGGTCGCGGCGTACTTCCACAGGATGTACGGGCGGCCCAGGCGCACGGAGGTCAGCCAGGCGGCGTTGCCCGCCTCGGCCTCCTCGGCGAGCAGTCCGGCCGCGGTGTCGATCCCGGCGGCACGCAGGGTGGCGCCGCCGCCGCTGGCCTGCGGGTTCGGGTCGCGGACCGCGTAGACCACGCGGGTGATCCCGGCGGCGATGAGGGCCTGCGCGCAGGGGCCCGTACGGCCGGTGTGGTTGCAGGGTTCGAGGGTGACGTAGGCGGTGCCGCCGCGGGCGGCGGGGCCCGCGGCGTTCAGGGCGTGGATCTCGGCGTGCGGGCCGCCGGCCCGCTCGTGCCAGCCCTCGCCCACGATGCTGCCCGAGGCGTCGGTGATGACGCAGCCGACGACCGGGTTGGGGCTGGTGGAGCCGAGTCCGCGGGCGGCGAGCTCGATGGCTCGGCGCATGGCGCGGGTGCCCGCGTCGGGTGCTGCGTGCGCGGCGTGTGTCGCCACCGGGTCCTCCTGCCTCATCGGGCACGGACTCCGGGGCCTGTCGGGATACGACAGATGAAGCGGGAAGCGCACGCGGGGACGCCGAGGCCGGAAAACACGGTCCGCTCGACGGCACGTCCCGAGGGACGCGCCTGTGGACCGCCGACGGCGGCGTACCGGTGAACTGGCCCGCCGCGCACTGCCTCCCATCCGGACTTTAACCGTCGGTCCAGGAATTTCACCTGGTCAACCGGCCGCTGGCTGCGGACGGGTCGCGGACTATAACCGCCGGTTCGGAATTACACCGACCCCGGAGTGCGCTGCTACTGGTACTGAAGCCAGTGTGCCACGGGTGATCGGCGGCCATACAGGTGAGTCAATGTGGCCTGGGTCACACCTCGGGTCACTCCCGAGCGCGCCGATTGCGCCGTTCGGCCGATCCGCGCCCCCTTGCCGGATCACCGCCACCCCCCTTGCCGAGTCCCCGCCGGGCGCTCACCGAACCCTCCCCGGGGCTTGCCGAGCCCCCGCCGGCAGCTTGCCGGAGACCGCGACGGGTCTTGCCGGATCGCGCACTTTGGTCCAGACCTATTGACGGGTTGGTCTAGTCCTCTTAACGTTCCCTTCATCTTCCCCGGGAGACAGCCCGTCAGATGTGCGCACGTCACGGGCCAACACGCACCACGTATGAGCCTGTTGTGTCCTGCCATCCTCCCCTCCCCAGGAGGCACAATGCTGTCCCCCACCAAGACGAGGGCCATGCTCCTGACGTCCGGCGCCGCAATCGCCGGGCTTCTGGTCGCGGGGCTCTCGGCGGGCGTCTCGCACGCCGCCGACAACGAGTCCTGTCGTCCCGACGGTCTGTACAAGACCGCGGGTGTGGACGTCCCGTACTGCTCGGTCTACGACACCGAGGGCCGCGAGAAGATGGGCGCCGACCACCAGCGCCGCGTCATCGGCTACTTCACGGGCTGGCGCACGGGCAAGGACGGCACTCCCGCCTACCTGCCCGGCAACATCCCGTGGTCCAAGGTCACCCACCTGAACTACGCCTTCGCCCACGTCGACGGCAACAACAAGATCTCGGTGGGCGCGGACAACGCGAACAACTCCGCCACCGGGATGACCTGGCCGGGCGTCGCGGGTGCCGAGATGGACCCCGCCCTCCCTTACAAAGGCAACTTCAACCTTCTGAACAAATTCAAGAAGCAGAACCCGAACGTCAAGACGCTGATCTCGGTCGGGGGCTGGGCGGAGACCGGCGGCTACTTCGGTGACGACGGCAACCGCGTCGCGTCGGGCGGCTTCTACTCGATGGCCACCAACGCCGACGGCTCGGTCAACCAGGCCGGCATCGACACCTTCGCGGACTCCTCGGTCGAGTTCATCCGCAAGTACGGGTTCAACGGCGTCGACATCGACTACGAGTACCCGACCACCATGAAGGACGCGGGCAACCCGCTCGACTGGCAGCTGTCCAACGCCCGCCGGGCCGGGCTGGTCAAGGGCTACGACGTCCTGATGAAGTCCCTGCGCGAGAAGCTCGACCGGGCCGGCGCCACCGACGGCAAGCACTACCTGCTGACCGTCGCCGCCCCGTCCTCCGGCTACCTGCTGCGCGGCATGGAGACCTTCCAGATGCAGAAGTATCTGGACTACGTCAACATCATGTCCTACGACCTGCACGGCGCCTGGAACGAGTACGTCGGTCCCAACGCCTCGCTCTTCGACGACGGCAAGGACGCCGAACTGGCGGCCGCCAACGTCTACGGCAGCTCGCAGTACGGCAACATCGGTTACCTCAACACCGACTGGGCCTACCACTACTTCCGCGGCTCCATGCCGGCCGGCCGCATCAACATCGGCCTGCCCTACTACACCCGCGGCCACAAGAACGTCCAGGGCGGCACCGACGGTCTGTGGGGCAAGGCCTCCGCGACCACCTGCCCGGCAGGCGCGGGTCTGACCAAGTGCGGTGACGGCGCGACCGGCATCGACAACCTGTGGCACGACAAGGACACCAACGGCGTCGAGTCGCCGGCCGGTTCCAACCCGATGTGGCACGCCAAGAACCTCGAGAAGGGGATCGTCGGCGACTACGTCACCACGTACGGCTTCCCCGCGAACACCACGCTGACCGGCACCTACGCCCGCAAGTACGACTCGACCCTGGTCGCGCCGTGGCTGTGGAACGCGCAGAAGAAGGTCTTCCTCTCCACGGAGGACGAGCAGTCGGTGGCGGCCAAGGCCGACTACGTGGTCGACCGCGGCATCGGCGGCACCATGGTCTGGGAGATGGCGGGCGACTACGGCTGGAACGCCGCCAAGGGCCAGTACGAGATGGGCGACACGCTCACCTCCGTGATGTACGACAAGTTCAAGGCGGCCACTCCGTACGGCGCCAAGAAGTCGAACACCGCGCTGCCGACGCAGGCCGTGGACATCAAGACGGAGTTCAACGAGTTCAAGCTCGGCGACTCCAACTACCCGATCACCCCGAAGCTCAAGATCACCAACAACACGAACGCGACGCTTCCGGGCGGCACGGAGTTCCAGTTCGACTACTCGACCTCGTCGCCGGCCAACGCCTCCGACCAGTCGGGCTTCGGCACCAAGGTGATCAAGAGCGACCACACCGGCAGCAACGTCGGCGGTCTGAAGGGCGACTTCCACCGGGTCTCGCTGAAGCTCCCGGCGTGGCAGACGCTCGCCCCGGGCGCCTCGGTCGACCTGGCCTTCAACTACTACCTGCCGGTCTCGACGCCCTCCAACTGGACGGTGAACATCTCCGGCACGACGTACGCGCTCGCCGGTGACCTGGCGCGCGGCACCACGGTGGTCCAGCCGGGCAGCACCACGACCCCGCCGACCACGCCGCCCACCACCCCGCCGACGACTCCCCCGACCACGCCGCCGACCACCCCGCCCACGACCCCTCCGGGCGGCACGTGCACCAACCCGGCGTACGTGGCGGGCACGGTCTACAACAGCGGCAACGTCGTCTCGCACCAGGGCCGCAACTGGAAGGCCCAGTGGTGGACGCAGAACGAAACGCCCGGCACCACGGGCGAGTGGGGCGTCTGGAAGGACCAGGGCGCCTGCTGACAACCCGCGCGGTGACCGCGTAGGCGAAGAGGTGTGAGGACCCGGTGGCCCGGCGGCCACCGGGTCCTCGCGTTTCCCCGGACGGTCCGGTGATCTTGCCGGGTCCCGCCAACTCCCCCGGCCCCGCGGGCTGTACGGTCCCAGGTGGCGGGCTCGGACCTGAGCGCGCCGGCCTGGGAAGGGAGCGGACACCATGGGCGGCATCCTGGTCACGGGAGGCACGGGGAACCTGGGGGCGCTGGTCGTCGCCCGGCTGCGGGAGACGGGCCACGAGGACGTCCGCGTCCTGAGCCGGCACGCACCCGTCCACCCGGTGGACCTGATGGACGGCGCCGGACTCGACGCGGCCATGGCGGGCGCCGAGGTGGTCGTGCACTGCGCGACCGCGACGCGCGGCGGTGACGAGGTGGCCGCCGGACACCTGATCGAGGCGGCCCGGCGGGCCGGGACGGTCCGGAACGTCGTCTACATCTCGATCGTGGGGGTGGACGCGGTCCCCCTCGGCTACTACCGGAGCAAGCTGGCCGTGGAGCGGCTGCTGGAGGCCTCCGGGCTCGGCGTGACCATTCTGCGGACGACGCAGTTCCACGACCTGGTGGCCCGGGTGTCCGGAACGGCGGCGAAGCTGCCGGTGGTCCTGCTGCCCAAGGGGGTACGGGTCCAGCCGATCGCCGCCGAGGAGGTCGCGGACCGGCTCGCGGAGCTGGCGACGGCGGACCCGGCGGGCCGGGTCCCGGACATGGGCGGCCCCGAGACCCACACGCTGACCGATCTGGGCCGCGCGTACCTGGCCGCCCGGGGCATCCACCGGCGCGTGGTGCCGCTCCCCCTGGCCGGCAAGGCGTACGCCGGATTCGTCCGCGGCGGCAACCTGGCGCCCGCGCACGCGGTGGGAAAGAAGACCTTCGCGCAGTACCTGGCCGCCCGCGGAGCCGGCTGATCCGGCTGAGGGCTTTCTACGGACCATCGGCGCGGGGCCGGGCAGGCCGGAGCGGGCGGGCCCCGGGCCTCAGGCCGGGAAGAGGACGGACTGTGCCGATTCGCGGGCGGCGAGCCGGGCCCCCGTGAGCACGGCCGTGTCGCCGAGGGTGCCGGCCCGGACCTCGGTCGGGACCGGGCTCAGCGCGGTGAGGCGGCGGGCGACCCTGGCCGCCAGGGCGGGTCCGCCCACGCGGCCGAGTTCCCCGCCGAGCACGACGCAGCCGGGGTCCAGGATCGCCGCGACGGCCGCCGCCCCGAGGGCCAGCCGGTCGGCCAGGGCGTCGAGGAAGGCCGGTCCGGCGGCGCCCGCGACGGCCTCTTCGACCGGCCCGTCGTAGCCGTGGGCGGCGGCGAGCGCGGCCACCCCGGCCCGCCCGGCCAGCTCGTGGAAGCCGCCGTCGCAGTTCGTGGCCGACGGGAGGCCGCCCGTCCCGGGCACCGGCAGGAAGCCGATCTCCCCGGCTCCGCCGGAGGCGCCCCGGCGCAGCCGCCCGTCCAGGACCACGGCGGCGCCGACCCCCTCGCCGAGCCAGAGCAGCACGAAGGAGTCCAGGTCCCGGGCCGCTCCGACCCGCTGTTCGGCCAGGGCGGCCAGATTGGTCTCGTTCTCCACCACGACCACCGCCGGCAGCCGCCGCTGCACCGCCGCGACCAGGTCCCGGTGCCAGGCGGGCAGGCCCGCGGTGTCGCGGAGCTCTCCGGTGCCCGGGGCCACCAGCCCCGGCGCTCCGATCACCACCGTGTGGAGCCGGTCGGCGCCCGCCTCCCGGACGAGCTCCTCCAGCCGGTCCACCGCTTCCTCCACGGCGTCCACCGGCAGGGCCGCCTGGGCCAGCGGCCGGCCGAGGAGGTCGGCGACGACCGCCGTGGCGCTGTCCGTCCGTACGTCGAGCGCGGCGAGGTGGGCCCGCCGCGCGACGATCCCGTAGAGCTTGGCGTTGGGTCCGCGCCGCTGTTCGCCGGACTCCCCGACGACCTCGATCAGTCCGGCTCCGGTGAGCCGTTCCACCAGGTCGGCCACGGAGGGCCGGGACAGGCCGGTCAGCTCCTTGAGCTGGGGCGCCGTCAGGGCTCCCTCCTCCTGGAGGAGTTGGAGGGCGAGCCGGTCGTTGATGGCGCGGGCCGTGCTCGGCGAGGCGGGGGACGGAGCGGGGGACGCGGCGCGGGTGGTGGCGGTGGCGGCGGTGGTCAGGGCCTTGGCAGGAGTCACGAAGCCCATCCTAGGAGTTCCGGGGTCTAACTATCAGGCAGGGTCCCTGATAGTTTACGAGTCATGACCGGGGAAACCGACCTCAGCCCGGCGCGACTGCGCCATGCCCGCTTCGCCATCGCCGGCGTCTTCTGCGCACACGGCGCGGTCACCGGCTCCTTCGCGACCCGCATCCCCTGGATCCAGGACCACGCGCAGCTCAGCGCGGGCACCCTGGGCCTGGCCCTCGCCTTCCCCGCGCTCGGCGCGGCGCTCACGATGCCGCTGGCCGGCCGCATCAACCACCGGTTCGGCGCCCGCACCGCCCTGCGGATGCTGCTGAGCCTGTGGACGCTCGCCCTCATCCTCCCGAGCCTCGCCCCGAACCTGTGGACGCTCTGCTTCGTGCTCTTCGTCTACGGAGCCACCGCCGGCATGTCGGACGTGGCCATGAACGCGCTGGGCGTGGAGACCGAGAACCGGCTGGGGCGCTCGATCATGTCCTCGCTGCACGGCATGTGGAGCGTGGGCGCCCTGATCGGCTCGGCCGCCGGCACGGTCGCCGCGCACGCCGGCGCCGATGCCCGGCTGCACCACCTGGTCGCCGCGCTCGCCCTGACGCTGGCCGGGCTGATCGCCGTACGGGGCGTCCTGGACCTGCGGACCGACACGGCCGGGGAGGAGGCGCCGCCGCACTTCGCGCTGCCCCCCAAGTCCGCGCTGTTCATCGGCGCGATCGGCTTCTGCGCGGTCTTCGCGGAGGGCGCGAGCCTGGACTGGTCCGCGGTGTACCTGCGGGACGTGCTGCACACGGACGCCGGTCTCGCCGCCGCCTCGACCACGGCCTTCGCGCTGACGATGGCGCTCGCCCGGCTGGTCGGGGACAAGGTCGTGGACCGGTTCGGGGCCGTACGCACGGTCCGCGTGGGCGGCGCGCTGGCCACCGCGGGCGGGCTGCTCGTGGTCGCGGTCCACCATCCGGCCGCCGCCCTGGCCGGGTTCGGGCTGATCGGGCTCGGCATCGCGGTGGTGGTCCCGCTGGCCTTCGCGGCGGCCGCGCGCAGCGGGCCGGCCCCGGCGCAGGCCATCGCCGGTGTCGCGACGATCACGTACACCTCGGGGCTGATCGCCCCGTCGGCGATCGGCGCGGTGGCCGACGCGACCTCGCTGGTGGTGTCGTTCGGGCTGGTCACACTGTTGTCCTTCGCGCTGATCGTGGGGGCGACCGTACTGCGGCAGCGGCCGGTGGCGGCGGAGGTCCCGGCCGTCAACCGGGACGAACCTGCACCTATCCGGCCGTAATATGTCGCCTGGTCACCTACGGCCTCGTAGCGTGGCCACGCTCCTGATGCACGACGAAGAACGAAGAACGAACGAAAAGCGGTGGAACATGGGCCTCGGCGTGCGCTGGACCCTGCACGGAGACGGGCGGACCCCCGCCCCCGGCGCGGTGGTGCGGCCGGACGAGCGGCTGTCGTGGCCGCGGACCGCCGGGCTGGGCGCCCAGCACGTCGTGGCGATGTTCGGGGCGAGCTTCGTGGCCCCGGTCCTGATGGGGCTGGACCCCAACCTCGCCATCATGATGTCGGGTGTCGCCACCGTCATCTTCCTGCTGGCGACCCGCGGCCGGGTCCCCTCGTACCTGGGCTGCTCGCTCTCCTTCGTGGGCGTCGCGGCGGCGATCCGGGCGAGCGGCGGGGACAGCGCGGTCGTCACGGGCGCGGTCTTCGTGGTCGGCGCGGCGCTGTTCCTGGCGGGGCTGGCGGTCCAGCGGTTCGGCGCCCGGATCATCCACGCGGCGATGCCGCCGGTGGTGACGGGCGCGGTCGTGATGCTGATCGGCTTCAACCTGGCACCCGTGACGGCGTCCACGTACTGGCCGCAGGACCAGTGGACGGCCCTGCTGACGATGCTGTTCACCGGGCTGGCCGTGGTCTGCCTGCGGGGCTTCTGGTCGCGGATCGCGATCTTCCTCGGCCTGATCTTCGGGTACGGCATCTCCTGGGTCTTCGACCTCGTCTTCGGCAAGATCCACTCGACGGTGGGCGGTCCCGAGGCCGTGGACCACTGGCGGCTCGACCTGTCGGGGGTCGCCAAGGCCGACTGGGTCGGGCTGCCGACCTTCCACG
Source organism: Streptomyces sp. GL_141 (assembly GCF_057834385.1). Classification (NCBI taxonomy): domain Bacteria; kingdom Bacillati; phylum Actinomycetota; class Actinomycetes; order Kitasatosporales; family Streptomycetaceae; genus Streptomyces; species Streptomyces sp. GL_141. The sequence goes on along the minus strand of NZ_CM174402.1, from coordinate 7,110,709 downwards.
CGCCGGCCTTCGAGTGGTCGGCGATCCTGATCGCGCTGCCGGTGGTCATCGCGCTGATCGCGGAGAACGCCGGACACATCAAGGCCGTCGGCGAGATGACCGGCGACCCGCTCGACGACAAGCTCGGCACCGCCATCGCGGCCGACGGCGCCGCCTCGATGCTGTCCACGGCGGTGGGCGGCCCGCCCAACACCACGTACTCCGAGAACATCGGCGTGATGGCCGCCACCCGCGTCTACTCCACGGCGGCCTACTGGGCGGCGGCCGGCTTCGCCCTCCTCTTCGGCCTGTGCCCCAAGTTCGGCGCGGTCGTCGCCGCGATCCCCGGCGGGGTGCTGGGCGGGATCACCGTGATCCTGTACGGCATGATCGGCCTGCTCGGCGCGCAGATCTGGATCAACGGCCGGGTGGACCTGCGCAATCCGCTGAACCTGGTGCCGGCCGCGGCGGGCATCATCATCGGCGTCGGCGGGGTCAAGCTGAACATCAGCGACAGCTTCGAGCTGGGCGGGATCGCGCTCGGCACGATCGTCGTGATCACGGGCTACCACGCGCTGCGGTACTTCGCGCCGGCCCACCTGAAGCAGCAGGAGCCGCTGCTGGACTCGGGTACGTCGGCGTACGACGAGACGGCCGCCGGAGCGGGCGGGAGCCCTGCCGGGGAGCCCGGCGACAAGCGGGGTTGACGGAGTTTCGCCCGAACCGGCGAAGCGTACGGCCAAGTTCCCCTGATCCCGGCCGGCGGCTGCGACGCTGCGTCCCATGGTCCCCATGGAAGCGGTGCTGGCGCGGATGCGCGCCCTGGACGAGCGGCTCCCCGAGCGGGACGGCGTCGCCGTCTTCAACCGGGTGTACCTCACGGTGACGCAGACCCTGCACGAGGGGATCGCGCACGGCGCGTTCCCCTCGCCCCGCCGGGCGGAAGCGCTCAGCGTCCGCTTCGCCGAGCGCTACCTGACGGCGGTGGAGGCCGACCGGGCCCCGGCGTGCTGGCGGCCGCTCCTCCAGTACCGCCGCCACCCCGGGATCCGGCCGCTCCAGCACGCGCTGGCCGGGATCAACGCCCACATCGGCCACGACCTGGCGCTGGCGGTGGTCGCCACCTGCCGCTCGCTCGACTGCGAACCGGCCGCGCTCGAAGCGGACTTCGACCGGGTCGGCGACACCCTGGTCTCCCTGGAGGAGCACATCCGGGAGGACCTGATGCCGGGCCCGGACCTGCTGGAGATCGCGGACCCGCTGACGCACCTCCTCGGCGCCTGGAGCCTGGAGCGGGCCCGCGCGGGGGCCTGGGCGTCGGCCCGCCTGCTCTGGTCGCTGCGCCGCTCCCCCGACCTGGCGGAGGAGTTCACCGAGTCCCTCGACGCGGGCGTCGGCCTGGTCGGCCGCTGCCTGCTGACGCCTACGGGGTGAAACCCCGTGATCGACGTCGAGCTCATCTTCTGCTGACCGAAACGGGCTGTCTCCCGTTGGAGACGGACAGCCTTACGGGCCACCCCTTAGGCTCGGGCCGTGACCAGCTTCGCCACGCACCGGCTGCGCGTGCACGACGCCGCGCTGCCGGCCTACCGGCGGATGTCGGCCCTGCGCACCTGCCTGACCCAGTTCGCCCCGTACGGGCTCCGCGCGACGTTCCACCACCTGCGGGGCAGTGCGCGCATCCCCCGCGACCCGGCCCGGGACCCCGACTCGCTGGGGCGGGCAGTGGAGGAGCTGCAAGCCGCCCGGGAGGTGTGGGTCGCGGGCATCCTGGACTGGCAGGAGGCCAGACGGCTCCAGAAGCGGGCCGGGGTGCGCCTGGCGAACCCGCCCGAGCCGCGGCCCCTGGTGCCGTGTCCGAACCCGGAGTTCCATCCGCTGGGCCCGCTGGCCGAGGCGATGCCGCGGATCCTGCGCGCGCGGGAGTACACGGGCGAGGGCTGCGCGGTGTGCGAGGCCGATCACTCGCGCCTGAGCTGGAGCGACGGCCACCGCGTGTACGCGCTGTGCGCGCACTGCGGGGTGGCGCAGGGAGCGCCGGTCGTGGAGGCGGTCGACGACGCCAACCGCTGGAGCGCGTGCGAGGCACGCTGGCGGGCCGTCTGGCGCGGGGACGCGGAGTGGGAGCGGCCGCCCCGGACATGAGTACGGGCCGCCGCCCGCGCTCGCGCGCGCGGGTGGCGGCCCGCGTCAGGGGGCCGGAGGGGACCGGTGGGGTCAGTCCTCCGGGAGTTCGACCGGGGCTATGTCGTCGTAGACGTCGCCCGGGCCGGGGTTGGTGGAGTCCGTGGAGCCGCCGAGGTGGTGCATGACGCCCCAGACGGCGTTGAGGGCCGTCTGGACCGCGCCCTCCGCCCAGCCCGCCGTCCAGGAGATGTCGTCGCCCGCGAGGAAGATGCCGCGCTTGTCCTCGGGGAGGCGGTCCTGCATGAAGTGGGTGAACAGGCGGCGCTGGTAGCGGTAGTGGCCCGGCAGGTTGGCCTTGAACGCGCCCATGAAGTAGGGCTCGTTCTCCCAGGACACGGTCACCGGGTTGCCGATGATGTGGCGGCGGATGTCGACCTTGGGGTAGATCTCGCCGAGGGACTTCAGCATGACCTCCATCCGCTCGTTCGCGGACAGCGGCAGCCACTTCAGGCTGTCGTCGCACCAGGTGTAGGAGAGGCAGATGACGGCGGGCTTGTCGGGGCCGTTGTCCAGGAGGTACGTCCCGCGGGTCATGCGGTCGGTCAGGGTCATCGACATGACGTCGCGGCCCGTCTCCTCGTCCTTGTCGAGCCAGAAGGGGCGGTCGACCGGGATGAAGAGCTTCGAGGACTCCATGTAGTGGGTGCGCTCGATCGCCGTCCAGTGGTCGATCGGGAAGAGCGTGTCGTCGCACGCGATCTTCGAGAGCAGCATCCACGACTGGGCCGTGAAGATCGCGGCGCGGTACGTGCGGATGTCGCCGGTGGCGTCCGTGACCGTGATGCGGTTGCCCGCCGTGCGGTGCAGGCGGGTGACCGCCGGGCGCGGGGCGCCCCCGTGCAGGGAGGAGAGGGAGGTGCCCTGGGCCCAGTGCACGATCTTCTCCGGCTCGCGGTCCCACATGCGCAGCGGGAGTTGCTGCGAGCCGCCCACGATGCCGCGGTGGTGGTCGTCGGCCTCGGTGTAGACGACGCGCAGGATCTCGAGGATCGAGTTCGGGAAGTCGGTGTCCCAGCCGCCGGTGCCGAAGCCGACCTGGCCGAAGATCTCGCGCTTGCGGAAGGACTTGAAGGCCTCGGACTTGCAGAGGAACCCGTAGAAGGTCTCGTCGTCGAGCTTCTCGACGAGCTTCGCCCAGATCTCCCGGATGCGCGGGACGTCCCGCTCGCGCATCGCGGTGTTCATGTCGGAGAAGTCGGCGCCCTCGTCCAGGCAGGCGTTCCACGCGGCGGACACGTCGCGGTAGACCTGCGGGAGGTCGGCGATGGTCTCGGCGTAGTGGGTCTCGCCCTTGAGGTCGACCACCGTCGAGGGGGTGGCCTCGGCGAGCGGGTTCGGGAAGGGCTCGGTGACCAGGCCGACGAGGTCGATGTAGTGCTGGAGGGCCGTGGAGGACGGCGGGAAGCGCATGGCGCCCATCTCCGCGGTCAGCTCCTCGGTGCCCGCGCCCTCGAAGCCCACGGTGCGCAGCCGGCCGCCGATCTGGTCGGCCTCGTAGACGACGGGCTTGAGGCCCATCTTCATCAGCTCGTACGCGGAGATGATGCCGGACAGCCCGCCGCCGATGACGGCGACCTCCGTGCCGTGCTCGGTCGCCGGTATCTGCCCGAGGCCCGCCGGGTGGGCGAGGAAGTCGTCGTACGCGTAGGGGAAGTCCGGTCCGAACATCGTGATCGGCATCTGACCGTCGCTGTGCGGGACGGCGGTGGTGGGCACCGTGGACGTCATGGGGTACGACTCCTAGCGGGGTGGGGCAGGGGGGGGAAGGGCAAGCGGGGGGGGAGAGGCGACGGCCGTTCGCGGGGGGCGCGGTCAGACGAGCGAGGCGTACAGACCGGGGCGGCGGTCGCGCAGGTACGGGTTGGTCTCGCGCGAGACGCGCAGCAGCTCGGGGTCGGCCTCGCCGAACACCAGCTCCTCGCCGCGGCCGGCCCGGGTCCGGGTGACCCCGTCGGGACTGGCCAGGCAGCTGAGGCCGACGAACTCGAACTCGCCTTCCGGACCGGTGCGGTTGACGTACGCGATGTACATCTGGTTCTCGAAGGCCCGTACGGGGACCAGCTGTTCGGCGACGAACTGGAAGGGGTGCATCTGCGCGGTCGGCACCAGGAGGAGGTCGGTGCCGGCGAGCGCGTGCGCCCGGACGTTCTCGGGGAACTCCACGTCGTAGCAGATCATGACGCCGACGCGCAGGCCCCCGAGGTCCGCCTGGACCACCGGGGTGTCACCGGGGGTGAAGGCCGCCTGCTCGAAGCAGCCGAAGAGATGGGTCTTGCGGTAGTTCGCGAGCCGTTCCCCGTCGGGGCCGACGAGCTGCGCCGCGTTGTAGACGGCGTCGCCGTCCCGCTCGGGGTAGCCGTAGAGCACGGCCAGCCCGTGCCGGCGGGCGATCTCGCCGATGGCGCGGGCGGACATGCCGTCGGCCGGTTCGGCGAGCCGGGCGATGTCCTCGAGCTCCAGCGCGTAGCCGGTCAGGAACATCTCCGAGGTCACGAGGAGCCCGGCCCCCGCCTGTGCGGCGCGTGCCGCGGCCTCTTCGAGCGCCTTCAGGTTGTCGGCGGTGTCGCCGAGCCGTCCGGAACTCTGGAGGAGGGCGGTGCGCAGCGGGGGCATGGGCGTACCTCTGTGGCAGGAGGGGTGGGGGTCCTTAGACGGTACGTTCGCGCGTTCGACCGGGACAAGCCGTGACCGTTGCGCTCCGCGCATCGATTCGTTGCGCATTGACGGGAGGAAGCGGCGATTCGTTGCGCGAAGGCTCCGCGAACGGTCCGGAAGGCCTTTTCGGCTGTTCTACGGGTCTTCTACGGATCTTCTGCAGATCTTCTACGGGGCCGGGCGGAAGGCCGGGTGGACGCTCAGCCTGCGCAGGTCTTCCAGGATGTCGGGAGCGTGGTTCGAGACCACCCGGCCGCTCCAGCCGTCGCAGAGGGCGGGGACGGTGAGCGTGCCGTCGTGGTCGTGCCCGGCGGCCTCGTAGGCGCGGCGGAGCGCTTCGTGTCCCGCCGGGTCCGATCCGGGCCGCAGGACGGTCAGCGCCACGGTGTCCCGCAGGCCCAGGTCGGCGAAGGCGGCGATGACGCCGAGGCAGCTCGGACAGTCGTCGGCGGCGACGTAGAGCCGGTAGCGGTGCGGCTCGGGCGAGAACCCGGTCCCGATGCGGCCGCGGAGGGCGGCGGCCCGGGCAGGCGCCTGGAGGGGGGTCCGGGCAGGGGTCTGGACATGGGTGTGGACAGGGGTGTGGACATGGGTCTGGGACATGGGTCTCCTCGGTCGGTGTGCGTACGCGCGTGTTCGGCGGGGCCTCAGGAGGCCGGGGCCGTGGCGCTGCAGACGCGGAGGAGGTCTATGTGCAGCCGGCGGGTGAGCCAGGAGCGGCGCAGCGGGGTGGTGGCGCAGGAGGGTGGGGTGGAGGGTGTGGTGAGCTGGTCCACCGGGCCCCCCTCCTGTGCGCTGCCCCCATTAGGCTGGCGTTCGCAGTCTCATGGCACCGCCAGGGGCCGTCAAGACCGCCCGCAAGAGTGCCCGTACGCGTGCCCGTACGCGTGCCCGGCCGAGCGCCCGCCCGAGTGCCCGCGCCCGATGGAAGGAAGCTCCCGCCCATGTCCCGTGAGTCCCGGCCCGGTGCGGTCCTCGACAACCCCGTCTGGGCCGCGCTCGACGGCCCGCACCGGGACTTCGCCGAGACCGGTCCGGCCGGGCTCGCCGCCCGGTACGCGGCCGGGGTGTCGCCCTTCGCCGCGCTCCGCGACCCGGAGGATCCGCGGGCCTGGGCGGATCTGGCCGAGCTCGCCGGCCCGGGTCAGGAGGTCTGGGTGACCGGGCTGCCGACCCCGCCCGCGGGCTGGGAGACCCTGATGTCGATACCGGGCGTACAGCTGGACGGCCGGGCGGTACGGGGCAAGGAGGAGCCGGAGGCGGTCCTGCTGGGGCCGGCCGACGTGCCCGAGATGCTGGAGCTGGTCGAGCTGGCCCGGCCCGGCCCGTTCGGGGAGCGCACCGTCGAGCTGGGCACGTACCTCGGGATCCGCCGCGGCGGCCGGCTCGTCGCGATGGCGGGCGAGCGGATGCGGCCGCCGGGCTGGTCGGAGATCAGCGCCGTGTGCACGCATCCCGGTCACCGTGGCGAGGGGCTCGCCGGGCGGCTGATCCGCGCGGTCGTGGCCGCCGTGGAGGAACGCGGGGACTCCCCGTTCCTGCACGCCGCGGCGGAGAACACCGCGGCCGTGGGGCTGTACCTCTCGATGGGGTTCGCCCTGCGCCGCGAGCCGGTCTTCATCGGGCTTCGCACGCCCGACACGAAGCATTAACACGGATTGACATTCCGTTCGTTGTGACCCGGTCCCCTCTGATCTAGCGTCGGAAGCACGACCGGGGATCACGACCGACGAGCGAAGGGGGTGCCGGCATGACCGTACGAACCGCCGGTGCCGCCCTCACCCCGCGCCGTGCCGTGCACCTGCACTCCCGCGCGCACATCGACCTGCTGCGCGTCGCCGGTTCCCTCTGTCGTTCCTGATCAGCGTTCCGCGTTTCCGCGCATCGCTCCGTCCTTCGCCGCGCCGCCCGATCAGGAGGCAGTTCCGTCATGCCCGTGCACCCTTCTTCCCCCTCCCCTTCCCCCTTCCCTTCCCCCTCCCCCGCGCTGCACCTCGCCGTGGCCCTCGACGGGGCGGGCTGGCATCCCGCCGCCTGGCGCGAACCGGGTGCGGACGCCGACCGGCTGTTCACCGCCGGCTACTGGGCCGCGCTCGTCGCCGAGGCCGAGGCCGGACTGCTGGACTTCGTCACCTTCGAGGACTCGCTGAGCCTGCAGTCCACCGATCCGGCCGGGCCCGACGGCCGCACCGACCTGGTGCGGGGCCGGCTCGATGCGGTGCTGGTCGCCGCCCGGGTGGCGCCGCTGAGCCGGCACATCGGGCTGGTGCCGAGCGTGGTGGCCACCCACACCGAGCCCTTCCACGTCTCCAAGGCGCTCGCCACCCTGGACTACGTGAGCCGCGGGCGCGCCGGGCTGCGCATCCAGATCTCCGAACGGCCCGACGAGGTACGCCACTTCGGGCGCCGCACGGGGCCCCTGGACCCGGCCGAGCTGTACGGGGAGGCCGCCGATCACGTCGAGGTGGTGCGGCGGCTGTGGGACAGCTGGGAGGACGACGCCGAGATCCGCGACGTGGCCACCGGACGGTTCATCGACCGCGCCAAGCTGCACTACATCGACTTCGAGGGCCCCCGGTTCAGCGTGAAGGGACCCTCGATCACCCCGCGGCCGCCCCAGGGCCTGCCCCCGGTGAGCGCACTGGCCTCGGACGCCGCCGTGTACCCCTTCCTCGCCCGGTCGGCCGACATCGGCTACGTGACGGCGCGGGATGCCGGCGAGGTCCGGGCCGCCGTCGCCGCGCTCCCCGCCACCCCGCACCTGTTCGGCGAGCTGACGGTCTTCCTCGACGAGCAGCCGGCGACGGCGGAGCGGCGCCTCCAGCGGCTGGACGCCGCGCACGGAGCCGCGTACACGGGCGATGCCCGTGTCTTCGCGGGCACTCCGGCGGACCTGGCCGACCTGCTGCTGGAGTGGCGCGAGGCCGGGCTGACCGGCTTCCGGCTGCGGCCGGGGGTGCTCGCCCACGACCTGCCCGCGATCACCCGCGGACTGGTCCCGGAACTCCAGCGGCGCGGGGCGTTCCGGCGCTCCTACGAGGCCTCCTCGCTCCGCGGCCTGCTGGGGCTGGCGCGCCCGGCGAACCGGTACGCCGCCGGCCCGCCGGCGCCCGCCGCCACCGCTTCCCCCGCCGCCTGATCCCCCAGGAAGGACCGACAGCACCCATGAGCAAGCCGCTCAAGCAGATCCATCTCGCGGCGCACTTCCCCGGGGTCAACAGCACCACCGTGTGGAGCGACCCCGCCGCCGGGAGCCAGATCGACTTCGATTCCTTCGTCCACTTCGCGCGGACCGCCGAGCGCGCGAAGTTCGACTTCCTCTTCCTCGCCGAGGGCCTGCGCCTGCGCGAACAGGGCGGCGAGATCTACGATCTGGACGTGGTGGGCCGCCCGGACACCTTCACCGTGCTGGCGGCGCTCGCCGCCGTCACCGAACACCTCGGGCTGACCGGCACGATCAACTCCACCTTCAACGAACCGTACGAGGTGGCCCGGCAGTTCGCCTCCCTCGACCACCTGTCGGGCGGCCGCGCCGCCTGGAACGTGGTCACCTCCTGGGACGCCTTCACCGGGGAGAACTTCCGGCGCGGCGGGTTCCTGCCGCGCGAGCAACGCTACGAGCGGGCACGGGAGTTCCTGGACACCGCCCACGAGCTCTTCGACGCGTGGGACGGCGGCGAGATCCTCACCGACCCGGTCTCCGGGGAGTTCCTGCGCGACGCGGGCCCCGGCGCCTTCGCCCACCGGGGCGAGCAGTTCGACATCTCCGGGCACTTCAACGTGCCGCGCAGCCCCCAGGGCCGGCCGGTGATCTTCCAGGCGGGCGATTCGGACGAGGGGCGGGAGTTCGCCGCGGCCTCCGCGGACGCCGTCTTCGGCCGGTACGGCACGCTGGAGGAGGGCCGGGCGTTCTACGCGGACGTCAAGGGGCGCCTGCCCCGGTACGGGCGCACCCCCGACGAGCTGAAGATCCTCCCGGCGGCGACCTTCGTGCTCGGCGACACGGACGCCGAGGCGCGGGAGCTGGCGCACGAGGTGCGGCGCCTTCAGGTCAGCGGGGCGACCGCGATCAAGCACCTGGAGCACGTGTGGAACCGGGACCTGTCGGGCTACGACCCGGACGGGCCGCTGCCGGACGTGGATCCCGAGCCCGGGGAGAACACCATCGCGCAAGGACGGGCGAGCGTGCGCATGCACGGCGACCCGGTGGCCGTCGCACGGGAGTGGCGGGAGCGGGCGGCCGCCCGGGGCCTGTCGATCCGGGAGCTGGTGATCGAGACCACCGCCCGGCAGTCCTTCGTGGGCTCGCCGCTCACCGTCGCCCAGGCCATCGACACCCTGGTCCAGGCGGACGCGGCCGACGGGTTCATCCTGGTCCCGCACCTGACCCCGGGCGGGCTCGACGCCTTCGCGGACACCGTCGTCCCGCTGCTCCAGGAGCGCGGGGTGTTCCGCCGGGAGTACGACGGCCCGACGCTGCGCGACCACCTCGGGCTGGCCGCGCCCCGCGCCGGCGCCCCCGTACTCGCCCCCGCGCGCGGCTGACCGCGCAGGACCCCGTCCGAAGCCCGTCCCACAGAAGGGGGCACACCATGCCCGGTATCCCGCTCGGGGTCCTCGACCTCGTCCCGATCCCGTCCGGCTCCACGGCGGCCGAGGCCCTGCGCGCCAGCGTCGACCTGGCCCGGCAGGCCGAGAGGTTCGGCTACGCCCGCTACTGGTTCGCCGAGCACCACCTGAATCCGGGGGTCGCGGGGACCTCGCCCGCCGTGGTGCTGGCGCTGACCGCCTCGGCCACCTCCACGATCCGGATCGGCTCGGGGGCGGTCCAGCTCGGGCACCGCACGGCCTTGTCGACGGTCGAGGAGTTCGGCCTGCTGGACGCGGTACACCCGGGGCGGATCGACCTGGGGCTGGGCCGCTCGGCGGGCGGCCCGCCGGCGCGCCGTGCCGGGGCCGAGCCGCCGGTGGCGTACACCACGGAGAACGGCCTGCGCATACCGAAGCCCTTCTCCTTCGCCCACCTGCGCGACCATCCGCGGATCGCGCTCCACCAGCGGCTGCTGCAGCTGCCGGGGGCCACGGCGCAGGAGTACTCCGAGCAAGTGGGCGACGTACTGGCCCTGTTGCGCGGGGAGTACCGCTCGGCGGACGGGGTGGAGGCGCATGCCGTGCCCGGGGAGGGCGCCGAGGTGCAGGTGTGGGTGCTGGGGAGCAGCGCGGGGGTGAGCGCGGAGACGGCCGGTGCGAACGGGCTGCGGTTCGCGGCGAACTACCACGTCAGCCCGGCGAGCGTGCTGGAGGCCGCCGAGGCCTACCGGGCGGCCTTCAAGCCCTCGGCCGGGCCGGGCGGGCTGGACCGGCCGCACCTGACCGTGTCCGCCGATGTCGTGGTGGCCCCGGACGACGCCGAGGCCCGGGAGCTGGCCACCGGGTACGCGCCCTGGGTGCACGGCATCCGGTCCGGTGAGGGCGCGATCCCCTTCCCCGCACCGGAGGAGGCCCGTGCGCTGACCCGGGGCTGGGAGGCCGCGGACCACGAGCTGGTCGCGGACCGGGTGGAGACGCAGTTCGCCGGTTCGCCGGCCACCGTCGCCGATCAGCTGGAGCGGCTGCGGGACGCGACCGGCGCGGACGAGCTGCTGATCACCACGATCACGCACGCGCACGCCGACCGCGTGCGCTCGTACCGCCTGCTGGCCGCGGAGTGGGCCCGGCGGGGGTGACGCGGTGGGGGGACGCCCCGACTTTCGCCGCGGGCCCGGGGAGAGCATCGTGGGAGGTGAGTCCGCCTGTCCCCGGGAGGTACATCATGCGCAAGGTTCTGGACTGCAGGGAGTACCCGAGCGAGATGAACTGCTCCCTCACCATTGCGGGTGAGGAGGAGGAGCTCCTGCGCGCCTCCGTGCAGCACGCCGTCGACGTGCACAGCCACACGGACACCCCGGAGTTCCGCGAGCAGCTGCGCGGCCTGATGAAGGACGAGGTCCCGCAGCACGCCTGAGGCCCGTAGGTACGGCGCGCCGGCGTGGCCCCAGGGGTGTTACGCCGGTGCGCCCGAGGTGAAGCGGCGCAGGAGCGGGGAGAGGACGAGCACGGACTTGGTGCGCTCCACGAAGGGCTCGCCCGCGATCCGCTCCAGGACCCGCTCGAAGTGCCGCATGTCGGAGGCGAAGATCTGGACGAGGGCGTCCGCGTCGCCGGTGACGGTCGACGCGGACACCACCTCGGGGTAGCGCTCCAGCCCCCGCCGGATGTCGTCCGGCGAGGTGTTGTGGCGGCAGTACATCTCGATGAAGCCCTCGGTCTCCCAGCCCATCGAGGCGGGGTCCACGCGGACGGTGAAGCCGGTGATGGCTCCTTCGGCGCGCAGCCGGTCGACGCGCCGCTTCACGGCGGGGGCCGAGAGTCCGACCTCGGAGCCGATGTCCGCGAAGGAGCGGCGGGCGTCCTTGGCCAGGGCGTGCACGATGCGTTCGTCGAGATCGTTCAGTCGCACTGCGCGTGGATCACTTCTCTGCTGCGGCCGGGTCTGCTGCGGCCAGACGGGAGCGGCGGATGCCGTACAGGAAGTAGATCACGAGCCCGGCTGCCATCCAGCCACCGAAGACCTTCCAGGTGGCGACGTCGAGCTGGGTCATCATGCCGCCGCAGGCGATGAACCCGAGGATCGGGGTCAGCGGGAACAGCGCCACCTTGAAGGTGCGCGGCATGTCCGGGCGGGTGAAGCGCAGGATGATGACGGCGATGTTGACCAGGCCGAAGGCGAAGAGGGTGCCGATGCTGGTGGCGTCGGCCAGCTTGCCGAGCGGGACGGTGGCGGCGAGGAGTCCGCAGAAGAGGGAGACGATCACCACGTTGGCGCGGGGGGCGCCGGTGCGGGGGTTGACCCGGGCGAAGACCTTGGGGACGAGACCGTCGCGGGACATGGCGAAGAGGATGCGGGTCTGGCCGTAGAGCACGGCGAAGACGACCGAGGCGATGGCCACGACGGCGCCCGCGGCGAGGACGACGCCCCAGATGCTGTGCCCGGTGACGTCGGTCATGATCTGGGCGAGCGCGGCCTCGGTGCCCTCGAACTGGGTCCACGGCATGGCGCCCATGGCGACGAAGGCGACGAGGACGTAGAGGACGGTGACGATCAGCAGCGAGAGCATGATCGCGCGGGGCAGGTCGCGCTTGGGGTTCTTGGCTTCCTCACCGGCGGTGGAGGCGGCGTCGAAGCCGATGTAGGAGAAGAACAGGGTCGCGGCCCCGGCGACGACGCCCATGTTGCCGAGCGGGTTGAAGTTCGCGTAGTTGCCGGACTTGAAGCCCATGAAGCCGATGCAGATGAAGAGCAGCAGCGTGACGATCTTCACGGCGACCATGATCGAGTTGATCCGGGCGCTCTCCTTGGCTCCGCGCATCAGGAAGACCATGGCGAGCAGGACGACGACGAGCGCCGGCAGGTTGATGTAACCGCCGTCGCCCAGGGGTGCGGCGAACCGCTCGGGGATGGTGATCCCTATGGTGCCGTCGAGGAGTTCGTTGAGGTATTCGCCCCAGCCGACGGCGACCGCCGCGACGGAGACCCCGTACTCCAGGATCAGGCACCAGCCGCAGATCCAGGCGACCAGCTCGCCCATGGTGGCGTACGCGTACGAGTACGAGGATCCGGAGACCGGCACCGATCCGGCCAGCTCCGCGTAGGAGAGCGCCGAGAACAGGGCGGTCAGGCCCGCGATGATGAAGGAGATCGTGACGGCGGGGCCGGCCTTGGGGGCCGCGGTGCCGAGGACGACGAAGATGCCGGTGCCGAGCGTCGCACCAATGCTGATCATGGTCAGCTGCCACATGGTGAGCGAGCGGCGCAGGGAGCCGCCCTCACCCTGGCCGCCCTCGGCGACCAGCTGCTCCACCGGCTTGCGGCGCAGGAGCGGGTGGGCGGGCTTGCGCGGCGCCTCGGGGGCGGGGGCGAGCGGTGGCGCCTGGCCGTGGTCGAGCACGAGGGGACTCCTTTGTCACTGCGGGTGGGGTTTCAGGCGTCGACCGCAGCGGTCCGGAGCAGGAGCAGGCCGAGAAGGGCCTGGGCATGGGGGACCGCCGAGCAGGCGGTCCACGCCACTCCACGTACAGCGAGTGAGCCTACGAGCTGAGTGATACCGCCCGTAATGCACCATCCTTGCACATTGGCGACTGATCGTTGCGCGGATCTGTCCTGGATGGTCCTTTGTTGCGCGGGGATGATCGATCAGTGCGCGGGCGATCCTGACCCGCATTCTTGACACTTCGTCAGATCTGCCGCAGCGTGCCGCCATGGACCTGGACGTGCTCTACGAGATCGACGTGCCGCGGCCCTGGCGGGGAGCCCACCCGCACGGCCAGCGGGCCGCTGAGCAGCGCGCTTACCGGGAGGCGGTCGAGCAGATCCGGCTCGCCGACCGGATGGGCTTCCGTACCGTCTGGGCGGTCGAGCACCACTTCCGCGAGGGCCGCTCGCACTGCCCGGCCCCCGAGGTGCTCCTCGGACACCTGGCCGGGCTCACCGAGCGGATCCGGCTGGGCTTCGGCGTGACCCTGACCCCCTTCGCCTTCACCCCGCCGCAGCGCATCGCGGAGAAGGTCGCCACCGTCGACGTGCTCTCCGGCGGCCGGGTGGAATGGGGCACCGGCCGGTCCACACCCATGGAGCAGACGGCCTTCGGGGTGGACCGGGAGAAGTCCCGCGACGACTGGCGCGAGGCCGTCGAGATCGTGACCGGAATGTGGCGCGAGGAGTACTTCGCGTACGCATCGGAGCGTTTCAGCTTCCCGCGCCGCATGGTCACCCCCAAGCCGGTGCAGGATCCGCACCCGCCGGCCTGGATGGCGGCCACCTCCCCCGGCTCCGCGGAGGTCGCGGGCGGGCACGGCCTCGGGCTGCTCTCCTTCTCGATCATGCAGCCGCTGGAGGCGATGGCCGCCCAGGTCGCCGCCTACCGGGCCGCGGCCGCCACCCCGCGCCCGCTCACCGACGTCACCACGGACCGGGTCGCCGCCTACACCCTGGTCCACGCCACCCCGGCGCGGACCGCCCCGGGCGCCCGGGTCTGGGACTCGGTCGCCTGGTGGTACTCCAACCTGGCGCAGTTCACCCTGGAGTGGGAACTGCCCCACCTGAGCCCCGAGGAGCGGGAGCGGACCTTCCCGCTGCTCAGGCCGATCCTCGAAGGGAACGTACCCGTACGGGAGTTCAGCGACGGGGACATGATCCTCATCGGGGACGCGGAGACCATCGTCGCCAAGGCCAAGCGGTACGCGGACCTCGGCGTCGACCAGCTCATCTGCTACGTCCAGTGGGGGTACCTCGAACACCGGGAGATCCTGCGGACCTTGGAGATCCTGGGCAAGGAAGTCATCCCGGAACTGGCCCGCTACACACCCCGCAGGGCCTCCGCGTGAGCAGCGACCCCTCCACGGTCCCCGACGCCACCCCCGAGGCGTCCCCCGAGGCGTCCCCCGACACCTCCCCCGTGCCCGACTACGCCGCCCTGCACCGGCTCGACGGCCGGGCCCTCGTCCTGCTCGGCGCGGGCAACGGCATCGGCCGCCAGACCGCGCACGCGCTGGCCGCGGGCGGCGCCCGCGTGCTGTGCGTGGACGTGGACGAGGAGCGGGCCCGGGCGGTCGCCGCCGAGACCGGGGGCGTCCCGTACGCCGCCGACGTCACGCGGCGCGAGGCCGTACGGGAGCTCTTCGCCGCGGCGCCGGAACTGCTCGGCGGCCGCCCGGTCGGCGGGGTCGTCGACATCGTCGGCATGGCCCGGTACGCCGCGCTGCCCGAGCTGGACGACGAGGGCTGGGACTGGCACTTCGATCTGGTGCTGCGGCACGCCTGGCTGGCCGTCCAGTACGGCGGCGAGGCCGTCGCCGCGGCAGGCGGCGGACCGCTGGTCTTCGTCGCCTCCGTCTCCGGGCTCACCGCCGCCCCGCTGCACGCCGCGTACGGGGCCGCGAAGGCCGGCCTGATGTCCTTGGTGCGCTCGGCGGCGGTAGAGCTGGGCCCGCGCGGGGTACGGGTCAACGCGGTGGCACCGGGGGTGGTGTGGACCCCGCGGGTGGCCGCCCTGCTGGGTCCCGAGGGGCGCCGGCTCAACGCGGAGAACTCCCCGCTGGGCCGGGTCGCGGAGACCCGGGACATCGCGGCCGCGCTGTACTTCCTGGCTTCGCCGCAGTCCTCGTACATGACGGGCCAGACGCTGGTCGTGGACGGCGGCGTCGGCGTGAAGTTCCCGTACCCGACGGTCGGAGGCGCACGATGAGCACACGGGAAGCCGGGCCGGACGCGGACTCGGAGGCAGGCGTGGACATAGAGGCGGGCGTAGACATAGAGGCGGGCACAGACGCGGGTGCAGGGGCGGGCGCGGGCTTCGGTGCGGGTGCGGGTGCGGGTGCAGGCGCCGGCGCCGGCATGGGTGCAGGCGTCGGCGCGGCCGCCTCCGTGCCCGCGCCCGCGCCCGGCGGCGCGGAGGCCGGGCCGTGGCTGGACCCGGCGCCCTTCCTGCGCGGTGTGGCCTGGCTGGACGGGGGCCGCCCCGTGCGGGCCGACCCGGCCGACACCATGCGGCTGCCCTGGGACACCGGCGAGCGGGCCACCCTGCCCATCGGCGTGCGCCTGGAGTTCACCGCGCCCGGCGCCCGGGCGGTGGAGATCCACTACCGGGCTACCGTGCCCGGCCCCACCGACGCGCTGCGCGACCTCGCGCACGGATTCGCCCTGTGGGACCGGCACGGGGTGGTCGGCGAGCTGTACACCGAGCCGGCCGCCGAGGCCGTCGTACGCCTGGAACTGCCGGGCAGCTCCGGCCCGTTCACCATCCATCCGCCCGAGACCCAGTCCCCGCTGATCCTCGGCCTGCGCGGGATCGGCGGCCCGCTCGCCCCCGCACCGCCCGCCACCCGCTGGGTGGTGCACGGCGACTCCATCACCGAGGGCTGGTGGTCGACCCGGCCCGCGCACGGCTGGCCCTCGGTGGCCGGGCGCGCGCTCGGCTGGGACACCGTCAACCTCGGCTACGCGGGCGCCGCGCGCGGGGAGCTGGCCTGCGCCGAGCAGATCGCCGGACTCCCCGCCGACGCCCTCACCCTCGCCTTCGGCACCAACTGCTGGTCCCGCGTGCCCTTTTCGGCCCCCCTGCTGTACGAGACCACACGCGCGTTCCTCGAACTGGTCCGCCAGGGCCACCCCCGGACACCGCTGCTCCTCCTCTCCCCCGTGCTGCGCCCCGACGCGGAGCGCACCCCGAACAAGCTGGGCGCCACCCTGGGCGCCCTGCGCGACGCGATGGAGCGCGCCACCCGGGAGCGGATCGCCGCCGGGGACGAGCGGCTCGTGCTGCTGCCGGGGCGGGAGCTGCTGGGCCCCGAGCACTTGGCGGACGGGCTGCACCCCAACGACGCCGGACACCGCACGCTCGGCCTCGCTGTGGCCACGGCCATGAAGCGGGCCGGGTTCGGCCCGGGGTGAGTGAAACAGCCCACATCGGAGGAATTGAACAGATCGGCTCCGACCGGGCGTGTCCTGCACACAGTTGCCGCCGCTCCACTCCACTCCGCTCCACTCGGACGGATGGACGGACGCGGCGGCGCAGGCAGGGACACACACGTGGGAGAGATCAAGATGGGCATCAAGCGCGGAACCACCCTGGCGGCCGTGGCGGTCGTCGTCGCACTCACCGCGACCGCGTGCGGCGGGAGCGACTCGGCGGGCGACACCGCCAAGCCGGCCGGAGCGGTCGCCGCTCCCTCCCAGGCCCCCTCCTCGGGCGACGGCTACGGCTCGGGCTCGGGCGCCGATACGGCGGGCGCCGCCAAGCCCGGCGGTCAACTGGCCATCGCCCAGGACGAGAAGCTCGGCTCCGTCCTCGCCGACAGCGCGGGCTTCACCCTCTACCGCTTCGACAAGGACACCGCGAAGCCGTCCAAGTCCAACTGCGACGGGGACTGCGCGAAGACCTGGCCGGTGGTCGCGGCCGGCGATGCCACCGCCGCGGCGGGCATGGACCCGGCGTTGCTGGGCGAGGTGGTCCGTACCGACGGCAGCAAGCAGCTGACGGTGGCGGGCTGGCCCGTGTACCGGTTCAGCAAGGACACCAAGGCGGGCGACACCAACGGACAGGGCGTCGGCGGCACCTGGTTCGCGGCGGCCCCCGACGGCAAGAAGGCGGCGAAGGCTGCCCCCACGCCCAGCGGCGGCGGCCAGACCTCCGGTGCGCTGACCGTGGCCAAGGACCCGAAGCTCGGCGACCACATCGTCGACGGCAACGGGATGACGGTCTACCGGTTCAAGCCCGACACCGCCTGGCCCATGGTCTCCAAGTGCGAGGGCGACTGCGTGGCCAAGTGGCCGGTCGTGCCGCCGGTGGACCAGGCGAACGCCAAGGGGATCATCGAGAAGAACTACCTCGTGCTCGACCGCCCCGACGGCAAGAAGCAGCAGACGGTGAACTGCTGGCCCGTCTACACCTTCACCGGTGACAAGAAGGCCGGCGACATCAACGGGCAGGGCGTCGGCGGCACCTGGTACGCGGTCGCCCCCGACGGCAAGCTCATCACCGTCCAGTAGACCGTCCCCCTGGGCCCGGCCTCCAGTAGACCGTCCTCCTGAGACCGGCTCGCTGAGACCGGCCTCTTCAGGCCGGTCCCCTGAGGCCGGTCCCCTGAGCCGGTCCCCCGGGCCCGGCTCCCCGGACCAACCGACCGCGCGGCCCCCGCCTCCCCTCCCCCCGGGGCGGGGGCCGCGCACCGTTTCGCCCCGGCCTGGCGGAACCTAGACTCCGCATCATGCTGCGCGTACTGGCCGTCGACGACGAGAAGCCCCTGCTCGAAGAGCTCCTCTACCTGCTGCGCTCGGACCCCCGGGTGCTCAGCGCCGAGGGCGCCTCGGACGCCACCGAGGCCCTGCGCCGGATCACCCGGGCGCTGGAGAGCGGCCCGGACGGGGCCGACGTCATCGACGTGGTCTTCCTCGACATCCACATGGCGGGGCTGACCGGGCTGGACATCGCCCGGCTGCTGGCCGGGTTCGCGCGGCCGCCGCTGATCGTGTTCGTCACCGCGCACGAGGGGTTCGCCGTACAGGCCTTCGACCTCAAGGCCGTGGACTACGTGCTCAAGCCCGTCCGGCCGGAGCGGCTGGCCGAGGCCGTGCGGCGGGCCTGCGCGCAGTCCGGCCGGTCCGGTGAGCAGCCCCCGGCGGCCGCCCCCGAGGCCGTGCCCACCGTACCGGCCGCCCGCGCCGCCGCTCCCGAGGCCCCGGGGGCCCCCGTCGCGGCGGCCGCCGCGGCCGCCGCGGCCGCCGCCGCCCGCGGCGCGGACCGCGCGCCGGACCAGATCGCCGTCGAACTGGGCGGCGTCACCCGCTTCGTGGCGATCGCGGACATCGCGTACGTGGAGGCCCAGGGCGACTACGCCCGGCTGCACACCGACGAGGGCAGCCACCTGGTGCGGATCCCGCTGTCCACGCTGGAGGAGCGGTGGGCACCCCGCGGTTTCGTCCGCATTCACCGCCGCCACCTGGTCGCACTGGCCCGCATCGACGAACTGCGCCTGGACGCCGGCACCACCACGGTCCGCGTCGGCACGGCCGAACTCCAGGTGAGCCGCAGGCACACACGGGAGCTGAGGGACCTGCTGATGCGCCAGGCAATGAGCTGAACCGACCCCGGTCCGGGGCACAGCCCCGAGCAGGTCCGGGGCGCAGCCCCGGGGAACGGGAGAAGGGTGGGTAGGGGACAGCCCCGCAGGGCCCGCCCCCTCCGGCCACGCCCCCGAGTGCGCGGAGCCGACCCGGCGGGGGCGCGCCGACCGTCCGGCGCGCTGAGGCGCCGTTCACCGCGCCCGGAGCGGCGTACGGCGATCCGCCCGGGCCGTCGGCCGCAGCACCGGCCGGACCGGCCACCCGCGCGGGCCCCCGCGGGTATCGTGGATCTTCGGCCCTGGGAGGTGGCAGATGTCCGAAATCCAGGCGCTGCTCGACGCACTGACCGGACTGCCCCGCACCCGCCCGGCCGGCCCCGCCGAGGCCGAAGCGCTGCTGGCCCGGCTGCGGAGTGCGGCCGCGCGCTGGGCCGACGTGCTCTACGAGGCCCACGAGGGCGTATACGGACACCTGCCGCCCCGGGCCGAGGCGGCCCTGACGCTGGCCTTCCGGCGCGCCGAGGAATCGTACGTGGAGCTGGAGATCGCCCTGCGGGACTGCGCGGAGCACCGCGATCCCGCCCGCTGAGCCATATCCGGCCTGATCTGCCGGGGCCTGTCGTCAAACTCCCGTCGTCGCCCGAAGGGCGGCCCTGCGGCGTCTGGTGCGTGCTCTCGGCGTGCCGGGCGGAAGTCCGCGTACTGGACGTACCTGGGCTTTCGCCCGGTGCGGCGAGAGCACGCACCAGACGCCGCGGGGCAGACGGGAGTTTGGCGACGGGCCCCAGAGGGCCTGTTGCCCGCTCCGGGCGCGTGCGTAGACTCCCGGAGCCCCGGCAGACGGCCGGGACCCGACACCCCCCGCGGGCCGCCCCGCGCGCCCGCGCCCCAGCCGAAGGACCCGCCGGTGAACCAGACGTACGCGCTGACCGCGGTCACCGTCGTCGTCCTGGTCACGGTGCTGGTCGGCGCGCTGGGCCTGCGGATCTCCCGGACCACCTCGGACTTCTACGTGGCTTCGCGCACGGTCGGCCCGCGCCTCAACGCGGCGGCCATCGGCGGCGAGTACCTCTCGGCGGCCTCCTTCCTCGGCGTGGCCGGGCTGGTGCTGCTCCAGGGGCCGCAGATGCTCTGGTACCCGGTGGGCTACACCGCCGGGTACCTGGTGCTGCTGGTGCTGGTCGCGGCCCCGCTGCGGCGCTCGGGCGCGTACACCCTGCCCGACTTCGCCGAGGCACGGCTCGAATCGCAGGCGGTGCGCCGGATCGCGGTGCTGTTCGTGCTCGGCGTCGGCTGGCTGTACCTGCTGCCGCAGCTCCAGGGCGCGGGCCTGACCCTGGAGATCCTGACCGGGGCCCCGCACTGGGTGGGCGGGGTGGTCGTCGCCTGCGTGGTGACGGCGGCGGTGGCGGCCGGCGGGATGCGGTCCATCACCTTCGTGCAGGCCTTCCAGTACTGGCTGAAGCTCACCGCCCTGCTGGTGCCCGCGTTCTTCCTGCTGGCCGCCTGGGCGGGGGACGGCGCCCCGCGCGCCTCCTTCGACGCCCCGGCGGTGTTCCGCGAGCACACCGCCGTCACGCTGGCCGAGGACGTACGGCTGTCCCTGGACGCACCGCTGACGGTGACGGTCACCGGCCAGGTGGACGGGCAGGCGTACGCGGGGCAGTCCGTGACCCTCGGCGCCGGGCAGCATTCCGTACGGGCGCACGCGCGGCTGGAGTTCGCCCCGGACTCCGCGGTGCCGCAGAGCCGGGCGGAGGCCGCGCCCGGCGTGTCGAGCTGGTCGGAGCCGCTGTCCGGGGACCGGCCCGAGCTGCGGCTGTACGCGACGTACGGGCTGATCCTGGCCACCTTCCTCGGGACCATGGGGCTGCCGCACGTGGCGGTGCGCTTCTACACGAGCCCGAACGGCCGGGCGGCGCGGCGCACCACGCTGGTGGTGCTCGGCCTGGTCGGCGCCTTCTACCTGCTGCCGCCGGTGTACGGGGCGCTGGGCCGGATCTACGCCCCGGAGCTGGCCCTGACCGGGGAGGCGGACGCGGCGGTGCTGGTGCTGCCGGCCCGGGTGGTGGGCGGGCTCGCCGGGGAGCTGCTGGGGGCCTTGCTGGCGGGGGGCGCGTTCGCGGCGTTCCTGTCCACGGCCTCGGGGCTGACGATGGCGGTGGCGGGAGTGCTGCACCAGGACGTGCTGCCTTCGCGCGGGGTGCGGAGCTTCCGGGTCGCGGTGCTGGTGGCGATCCTGGTGCCGCTGGCCGGGAGCTTGGCGGTGACCGAGGTGCCGGTGGCGGACGCGGTGGGGCTGGCCTTCGCGGTGTCGGCGTCGTCCTTCTGTCCGCTGCTGGTGCTGGGGATCTGGTGGCGCGGGCTGACGCCGCCCGGGGCGGTGGCCGGGCTGGTGACGGGGGGCGGGGCAGCCTTGAGCGCGGTGCTGGCGACGCGGGCCGGGCTGGCTCCGGCGGGGTGGGCGAACACGCTGCTGGCCTGGCCGGCGGTGTGGTCGGTGCCGCTCGGCTTCCTGACGATGGTGCTGGTGTCGCTGGGTACGCGCGGGCGGATCCCGCCGGGCACGGCGGCGACGCTGGCACGGCTGCACCTGCCGGAGGACGTGGCGGACCTGGCCCCCGCGGCCGGCGGTGTCGGGGGCGGGGCCGCGGGCACGGGAGCGGGCACGGGAGCTGGCACGGGCTGGGCGAAGGGCGGCACACCATGACCGGAGCACTGCTCTCGGTGCTCGGCGCGGCCGGCGGGGCACTGCTGCTCGGCCTCGGCTGGATCGGCGGCCGCCGGCAGGCCCGCCGGGGCGAGCGCGCCCTCGGCCTCGACCTCGGCACCCCCGTCGAACGCGCCACCTTCCACACCCTGCACACCGCCTCGCTCGCCGCTCCCCCGCTGCGCGCCGGACTCACCGAGGACGCCGCCCGCAAGGCCGCCCGCCGCCTGCGCTCCCTCCTCGGCACCGAGGCCCTGTGCCTGACGGACCGCGAGAGCGTCCTCGCCTGGGACGGCCCCGGCGCCGACCACCACGAGCGCCGCGCGATGGCTCGGGTCGCGGTGATGCTGGACTCGGGGCGCAGCCAGAGCGTGCGCACCGAGTGCGAGCGTCCCGACTGCCCCCTCAAGTGGGCCGTGGTCGCCCCGCTGACCGGCGAGGACGGGATGCTGGGCGCGCTGGTGGCCTACGGGTCACGGGAGTCGGCGGTGCTGGTGCGGGCCGCCACCGAGGTCGCGCGCTGGGTGTCCGTACAGCTGGAGCTGTCCGAGCTGGACCGTTCGCGGACCCGGCTGATGGAGGCCGAGATCAAAGCGCTGCGCGCGCAGATATCCCCGCACTTCATCTTCAACTCCCTTGCGGCGATCGCCTCGTTCGTGCGCACCGATCCGGAGCGGGCCCGGGACCTGCTGCTGGAGTTCGCGGACTTCACCCGCTACTCCTTCCGGCGGCACGGGGAGTTCACCACGCTGGCCGAGGAGTTGCGGTCCATCGAGCAGTACCTGGCGCTGGCCGGGGCCCGGTTCGGGGAGCGACTGAAGCTGACCTTGCAGGTGGCGCCGGAGGTGCTGCCGGTGGCGCTGCCCTTCCTGTGCCTGCAGCCGCTGGTCGAGAACGCGGTCAAGCACGGGCTGGAGGACTCCACCGAGGAGTGCCGGATCACCATCGCGGCCCGGGACGCGGGCGCGGAGGCGCTGATCACCATCGAGGACAACGGCGTCGGGATGGATCCGTCCCTGCTGCGCCGGATCCTGGCCGGGGAGCAGCCGGGTTCCTCCTCGGGCATCGGACTGCCCAATGTGGACGAGCGGCTGCGCCAGGTCTACGGGGACGGCCACGGGCTGGTCATCGAAACGGGTGTGGGCGCGGGCATGAAGATAACGGTGCGGATTCCCAAATACCGTGCGGGGGTGCACAGTTCGGCCCCACCTGGCCGAATTCCCCGGCGCTGACCGGACCGTGAGCTGCCATCCTGGAGGGGGCGCGAACGACCGGAGGGATCGCCGACGTGCGGGTCGGGCGAGAACAACACCGTGACGAGTGCCGTGACGCGTTGCGGACATGGGTACGGGCAGGTGCGGAGGGCGGCGGAGCCTGCCTGGTGGTGGAGGGGGAGCCGGGCGCGGGCCGCACCTCCTTCCTGCGCGAGGGGCTGACCGAGGCGGCCGCGCTCGGCTGCCGGGTCCGGTACGGGGCCGCCGAGGCGCTGGGCACCGGACTTCCGCTGCGCGCGGCGCTGGACTGCCTGCATCCGGACGGCCCCGGGCGGGCGCGGGCGCTGGCCCTGCTGCGGGAGGCCGCCCGGTCGGCGGAACCCGGCGGGGCGCTGCTGGCGGCCGTGGACCTGCTGGCGGCCGATGTGGAGGAGTGGTGCGCGCGGCGGCCGCTGCTCCTGGCCCTGGACGACCTCCAGTGGGCGGATCCGGCCTCCCTGCTGCTGTGGCGCCACCTCGCGCGCGCGGCACAGCGGCTGCCGCTGCTGCTGCTCGCGGCCCGGCGGCGGCTGCCCCGGCGGGCGGAGGTGGAGGAGCTGTGCGCCTCCCTGGGCGGCGGGCCGGGCGGCCGGACGCTCCGGCTGGATCCGCTGACGGGGGCGGAGTCGGCCGCGCTGGTGCGGGAGGTGCTGGGGGCGGCGCCCGGTCCCCGGCTGCGCGAGGCCGCCGGGCACGCGG
Source organism: Streptomyces sp. GL_141 (assembly GCF_057834385.1). Taxonomy (NCBI): domain Bacteria; kingdom Bacillati; phylum Actinomycetota; class Actinomycetes; order Kitasatosporales; family Streptomycetaceae; genus Streptomyces; species Streptomyces sp. GL_141. The sequence goes on along the minus strand of NZ_CM174402.1, from coordinate 7,087,567 downwards.
GCGGCAATCCCCGGCTGCTGCGGGAGTTGCTCGCGCACTGGTCCGGGATCATCGAAGTCGGTGCGGGCACCGCCGAACTGACGCTCCCCGTCGCGGACTTGCCGCCGCCCCCGGAGGCGGCGACCCGGGAGCTGAGCCGGCTCCCCCCGGCGGCCCTGGCCACGCTCCGGCACGCGGCGCTGCTCGGACCGGCCTTCACGGCGCGCGAGCTGGCCCTCGTACGGATGCTCCCGGTCCGGGACCTGCTCGCGGACCTGGAGACCCCCCTCCTGACCGGCGTACTGGAACCGGGGCCGCTGCCCGGCGGGCTCCCGGCCGGTGGCGAGGCCCTGCGGTTCCGGCAGCCGGCCGTGCGGCTGGCCCTGTACGAGGAGCTGCCCCGGGCCGCCCGCAGCGTCCTCCACCAGGACGCCGCGCGGGCCTTCGCCGAGGCCGGGCTCGATCCCGCCCGGACCGCGGGGCAGTTGCTGGCCGGCGGGGCGCTGGACCCGTGGGCGGTGCGGTGGACGGCGGAGTCGGCGCAGGCCCTGATCGCGGTGGCGCCCGAAACGGCGGCCGCTCTGCTGGGCCGCGCCGTGGAACAGGCCGCGGAGCGGCCGCCCGGCCGGGCCGGGAGTCCGTACCGGGAGGCCCTGGAGGACGGACTCGCCGACGCCGCACTGATGCTGCGCCGACCCGAGTCCGTGGAACTGCTCCGCACACTGCGGGAGCGGGCCCAGGATCCCGGGCGCCGGACCGCACTCGCCTTCAAGCTGGTGTCGGCGCTGATGATCCAGGGAGACATGGCCCAATCCCTGAAGGTCACCGAGGAAGCCCTGTCCGAGGAGGCCCTGTCCGATGCGGTGACGCCCGGGGAACCACCGATCGGGGAGGCTCTGACCGAAGAGGCACCGATCGAGGGGACGCCGGTCGAGGAGGCACAGGCCGAGGCGGCTCTGGTCGAAGAGGCTCTGGTCGAAGGGGCCGCCGGCGGGAGAGCGTGGCGTGCGGGGCTGCGGTTGCGGCTGGAGGCGTGTCGGGTCCTGGCGCTGGCCGATCTGCACCGGCCGGAGGAGGCGTACGCGCTGGCCGGGCCGCTGGTCGCGCGGGCGCGACTGCTCGGCGATCCGCTCTGCGGCGCGGAGGCCGAACACGCCATGTCCTTCGCGCTGTTCCACCTGAACCGGGGCCGGGAGTCACTGCGTCACGTGGCGGCCGGGATCGCGCACGCCCGCCGCAGCCCGGCCGCCAACGACATGCGGCTGCTGCTGCTCGCCAACCAGGCCGAGGGCCATCTGCGGTTCGACGAGCCGCACGCCGCCGCGGCGGCGTTGCGGGAGGCCCGGCAGCTGGCGGCCCGGACCGGTTCGACGGGCCGGCTCGTGGTCACGGAGGCCCTGCTGGCCGATCTCCGTTACCGGCTCGGCGACTGGGACGCCGCGCTGGCCGGCCTGGCCCGGGCGGAGGGCATGCCCGTCTCGGACGGCTGGCTGCCGGTGCTGACCCGCGGGCTGCGCGCCCTGATCCTGGGCCACCGGGGCGAACGGGACGCCGCCCGGGCGGAGTTGGCCGTGCTCGGCCCGGACGCGTACGAGCCGCCCGCGGCCCGTCGGCACACCGCGCACGTCCTGCTCGCCCGCGCCCTGCTGGCGGAGCGCGACGGGAGCCCCCGCGAGGCACTGGACGCGCTGCTGCCCGCGCTGGAGGACGGGGTGGACGAGGCGGTGGCCTTCGACCGTCCCTGGGCGCTGTCGGAGGCCGTCCGGCTCGCGCTGGAGGACCGGGACACCGAGGCGGCCCGGTCGGCGGTGGCCGCCTGCGCGCGCACGGCGGCGGCCCTGCCGGAGCAGCCGGGTCCGGCGCTGGCGCTGCTGCGCTGCCGCGGGCTGTTCGCGCAGGACCCGGAGCTGCTGGCGGAGACGGCGGCGCTGGCGCGGGGCGGTCTGGTGGCGGGCCAGACCCTGGAGGACCTGGCGGTGGCCCGGGCCTGGCACGGGGACCTGCCGGGCGCGCGGTCGGCGCTGACCGGCGCGGTGGCCTCGTACGAGCTGCTCGGCGCCCGGTGGGACATCGCCCGGGCCGACGCACGGCTGCGGAGCCTGGGTGTGCGCAGGGGCAGCCGGGCCGCGCGGCGCAGGCCGGCGCGGGGGTGGGAGGCGCTGACTCCGGCGGAACTGAAGGTGGCGCTGCTGGTCGCGCGGGGCCGGACGAACCCCGAGATCGCCTCGGCGCTGTTCCTGTCCCGCCGGACCGTGCAGACCCACGTCTCGCACATCCTGGCGAAGCTGGAGGTCCGCTCACGCGCGGAGGTGGCCGTCATCGTAGCCGGGCAGGAGGGCGCGCAGGGCCCGCAGGGCGTAGTACGTACGGGATTTGACCGTGCCGGCCGGCACTCCGAGCGCTTCGGCGGCCTCGCAGACGCTGGCCCCGCGGAAGTAGATGAGCAGGAGGACGGCCCGGTGATCGGGGCTGAGTAATCGCAGGGCCTCGCGGACGTCGAGGACGGCGACGGACCGCTCGGTGCGGTCCTCGTCGGCGGGCGACTGCTCCAGCCCGTCGGGCCCGACCTCCGCGGGGCGCGACAGGCGGGCCCGGCGGGCGTCTATGGCCACGCGCCGGGCGACGGTGTACAGCCAGGGCCGCATGGAGGCGTGGGCTCCGCTCTCCAGCGCCTCGGGGTGCTTCCACGCGCGGAACAGGGTCTCCTGGACGAGGTCCTCGGCCCGGTGGCGGTCACCGAACGTGAGGCCGAGGAGGAATCCGTAGAGCGCCTTGCCGTGTTCCCTCTCCAGCCGGGCGAGGGCGTACGCGTCGGTGCGGCGGCGGCTGACCGTGACGGTGCCGGCGGTCGCGAACATGGGCGACATGGGCTGCCCCTTCCGGGTCGGGATGTACCGAGCGTGCCTGACCGCGCGCGTGGAGTTATCCGCCGCCTGACGTATCCCGGCGCGCCCTGCGCCCACCGGTCGTCCCCCGTCGGTGAACGGTCGTCCCCTGTCCAGCGACGGGGCGGGCGGCGGCGGTCCCGGCGGTACGCGAACGGCCCCGCGGCCGTCCGGGCGGACGGCTGCGGGGCCGGGGGAAGGGGGGCCGGGCCGGGGAAACGGGAGCCGGAGGGAATCCGCGGAGGTCCGGGCCCGGGACGGGGGCTCAGTCCTGGGACGGGTCCAGCACCACGAAGTCGGCGTTCGACGGGTCGAGGCAGACGGCGAGGCGGCCGACGCCCTCGGCGTCCGCGGGCCCCATCTGCACGCTGCCGCCGCCCGCGGTGACCCCGGCGACGGCCGCGTCACAGTCGGTGACGTGGAAGACCGGGTGCCAGTACGGCCGTCCGCCCGCCACGGCGAGGTCGTCCGCGGAGAGTTCCATGAGTCCGCCCTGCATGCTCCCCTCGGGCTGCCCGGCGGGGGTGATCAGGGTGTACGTGCCTTCGCCGCCCGGCATCGGCATATCGCTGAACTGCCAGCCGAAGACGCTCCCGTAGAACTCCCGGGAGGCCGTCGCGTCGCTGGTGTACAGCTCGGTCCACGACAGCGAGCCCGGCTGGTCCACGAGGTCGACGCCCTTGTTCTCCCCGGGCTGCCAGACGGCGAACTGGCCCCCCAGCGGGTCGCTGAACTGCGCCATCGTGCCCCACTCGTCGAGCTTCCGCGGCTCGACCCGGACGGTGCCGCCGGCGTCCCGGACGGCTCGGGTCGTGGCCTCGGCGTCGGGGACGCTGTAGTAGATCATCCAGGCCGGGCGGGCGCCCTCCTCGGTGAGCTTGCCCAGCCCGGCGACGATCTTGCCGTCCTTGCGGAACATGCCGCCTTCCATGTCCTCCCCCGCGCCCATGGACTCGTAGTCCCACCCGAGGACGGCCCCGTAGAAGGCCACGGCGGCGGGGACGTCGGGTGCGCCGAGGTCGAGCCAGCAGGGGGAGCCGGGGACGAAGTCAGTGGTGATCATGACGACTGCCTTTCGCGGATCGAGTACGACCAGCGTGGCACCGGACACCTGCCCCCGCCCGTCGGTCCGCAGGGCGCGGAACGCGGAGGGCGGGAGCTGACGCGGAGGGCGGGAGCTACGGCCGCACGTCCCCGAAGGCCCGGCGGGCGAAGCGGGTCAGCGCGTGCTCCTCGCGCAGTTCCCGGAGGCGCTGGAGGGCCGGAGCTCCGTAGATGCGCTATCCCGCGGGAATCGGCCGTTCCGGCCGCCGTGAAGATGCCGATCAGGTACTGGACCGGGGCGTCGACCACGGGCGCGAGGACGAAGGGCGTGGCCGATTCGGGGCGCCTGATCACGAGGAAATACAGGGCGACGAGGGTTTCGGAGAGCGGGTACGCGTCGAGCATTCCCTCCACCTTCTTGGTGAAGAGCCTGAAGCCCTCCTCGCCGAAGACGTGGTCCACCCACATGTTCGCGTGGGAATCCTCTTCGAGCAGGTGGTGGAGGTGCCTCGCGGTTTCGCCGTGGCTGAACCGCATGTAGTCGGGAACGAGGAACTCCCGCGCCGGGTCCGCGGGCACGGGTGAGGTTTCCCCCACGGCTCCAGTCCCGCACCACCTTCCCTGGAGGAACGACGGAAGTCCGCCCGAAGTCTCGGCTGAACGTGTCCACCTGTCTTCACCTTTCCACGGCCCGGGTCGGCGCGACGCGTCCTCGGCGCTCGACATTCTGGGCCGGGGCGCCAGCGCACCACTCGACCGAGCGGCGGACAGCACTGCGCCGGGGCCCCCGTGGGGACCCCGGCGCAGTGTGGTGTCGAGCGACTAGCTCCAGCTGGCGTGCAGCGGCTTGCCCTCGGCGTAGCCCGCCGCGGACTGGATGCCGACGACGGCCTTCTCCTCGAACTCCGCGAGGGAGGCCGCACCGGCGTAGGTGCAGGAGGAGCGGACGCCCGCGATGATCGAGTCGATCAGGTCCTCGACGCCCGGACGGGCCGGGTCCAGGAACATCCGCGAGGTGGAGATGCCCTCCTCGAAGAGACCCTTGCGGGCGCGGTCGTAGGAGGACTCCTCCGAGGTGCGGTTCTGGACCGCGCGCGCGGAGGCCATGCCGAAGGACTCCTTGTACAGGCGGCCGTCGGCCGACTGCTGGAGGTCGCCCGGGGACTCGTACGTACCGGCGAACCAGGAGCCGATCATGACGTTCGAGGCACCGGCGGCCAGCGCCATCGCCACGTCGCGCGGGTGACGGACGCCGCCGTCGGCCCAGACGTGCTTGCCGTGCTTCTTCGCCTCGGCCGCGCACTCCAGCACCGCGGAGAACTGCGGGCGGCCCACACCGGTCATCATGCGGGTGGTGCACATGGCGCCCGGGCCCACACCGACCTTGATGATGTCGGCGCCGGCGTCGATCAGGTCCTTGACGCCTTCGGCGGCGACGATGTTGCCGGCCACGATCGGGACCTGCGGGTCGAGGGCGCGGACGGCCTTGATCGCGCTGATCATCGATTCCTGGTGGCCGTGCGCGGTGTCGATGACGAGCGTGTCCACGCCCGCGTCGAGCAGCTGCTTGGCCTTGGCCACGAAGTCGCCGTTGATGCCGACGGCAGCGGCGATGCGCAGCTTGCCGTTGGCGTCGGTGGCGGGGGTGTACAGGGTCGCGCGCAGCGCGGCCTTGCGGGTGAGGATGCCGACGAGCTTGCCGTCCTTGTCGACGGCGGGGGCCAGCTTGCGGTGGCCGGCGTCGAGCTTGGTGAAGGCCTCGCGGGGGTCGATGTCGGCGTCGATGAGCAGGAGCTCCTTCGACATGACCTCGGAGAGCTGGGTGAAGCGGTCCACGCCGGTCAGGTCGTGGTCGGTGACGACACCGACCGGGCGGCCGTCCGCGTCGACGACGACGCCGGCGCCGTGGGCCCGCTTGGGCAGCAGGGACAGCGCGTCGGCGACGGTCTGGGTGGGGGCCAGCGTGATCGGGGTGTCGAGCACGAGGTGGCGGGTCTTCACCCAGGAGATCACGTCGGTGACGACGTCGATCGGGATGTCCTGCGGGATGACGACGATGCCGCCGCGGCGGGCGACCGTCTCGGCCATCCGGCGGCCGGCGATGGCGGTCATGTTGGCCACGACCAGCGGAATGGTGGTGCCGGTGCCGTCAGGCGCGGAAAGGTCGACGCCCTGGCGGGAACCTACCGCGGAGCGGCTCGGCACCATGAATACATCGTCGTACGTAAGGTCGTACGGCGGCTTCAGGTCATTGAGAAAACGCACGTGCTGAACATCCCAGTCGTTCGGAGGTGACCCCGACAGGGCAGTCGAGGAACGCACGTACTTCATTCTCACACGACCTGGAGTTCACACCGCCCCGGCCGATCGTCCAGGACATTTGGGGCCGGATGGTCGCTTCCTACGGGACCTTGGTCCTGGGGACGGGCACTGCCGGGGCGTGCACCGGCGGGACGGGCACCGGCGGGACGGGCACCGGCGGGACGGCTCGGCCGTGGACGGCGCCCCGGCTCCAGGCCAGCGGGAGAATCGTTCCTCCGTACCGCACGGCCGTGAACTCGGCGGCGATGGCGAGCGCGGTTTCCTCGGGGGTGGCCCCGCCGAGGTCCAGGCCGATCGGTGACCGCAGCCCGGCCAGCGCGGCCGCCGGCACGCCCTCCGCCCGCAGCCGCCGCGTCCGCTCCTCGTGGGTGCGGCGCGAGCCCATGGCTCCCACGTAGCCCAGCGGCAGCCGCAGCGCGAGCGTCAGCAGCGGGACGTCGAACTTGGCGTCGTGGGTCAGGACGCACACCGCCGTACGGGAATCCAGGCGGCCCGCCTCCCACTCCGCGGACAGGTGCCGGTGCGGCCAGTCCACGACCACCTCGGCCGCGTCGGGGAACCGGGCCGCGGTGACGAAGACGGGCCGGGCGTCGCACACCGTGACCCGGTAGCCCAGGAAGGCGCCGACGCGGGTGAGGGCGGCGGCGAAGTCGATGGCCCCGTAGACCAGCAGCCGGGGCGGCTCGGCGGCCGATTCGACCAGCAGGGTCAGCGGCTGCCCGCAGAGCCCGCCCGCCGTGCCCAGCTCGGCGGTGCCGGTGCGGCCGGCCGCGAGCCAGCCCCGGACCCGCTCGGCGGCGGCCCGGTCCAGCTCGGCGCCCCCGCCGAGGCGGCCCTCGTAGGAACCGTCGGCGTGCACGGCGATGGCCCGGCCCAGCTGCTCCGGCGCCCCGCGGACCACCCGGCCCAGTGCGGAGCGGGCTCCGCCGCAGGCCGCGTCGAGCACGGCGCCGATGACGGGGCGCACGGGGTCGTGCCGGCGCACCGGGGTGATCAGGACGTCGAGGACTCCCCCGCAGGTCAGCCCTACCGCGAAGGCGTCGTCGTCGCTGTATCCGAAGCGGTGCACGCTGCTCTGCCCGGAGGTGATCGCCTCCAGGCACAGCTCGTGCACGGCGGATTCCACGCAGCCCCCGGAGAGGGAGCCGAGCGCGGTGCCCCCGGTGTCGACGGCCAGTGAGGCGCCCGGACCGCGCGGCGCGCTGCCGCTGACGGCGACCACCGTGGCCACCGCGAAGTCCCGGCCGGCGGCGCACCACGCGCGTAGCTCTTCGGCGATGTCGAGCATCAGCGGATGTACTCGCGGCGCGGGCTCTGCCCGGGGATGACCGGTCTCGGCGGCAGCGTCGGGGCTCCGGCGGCGTGCGCGGCGGCGACCGTACGGGTGGGGGCGATCCGGGCCGGGCCGGGGTACGGCTCGGCCTGTGACGGGTGGGGGCCCCGTCCGCGGGCGCCCAGCAGCATCGCGGCGTGGGCGACGCTGGCGAGGGTGGCGTGGTGGTGCCAGCCGCGGAAGGAGCGGCCCTCGAAATCGCGGATCCCGGCGGGTTCGCAGACCTCGGCGAAGTCGAGGGCGACCCGGTCGGTGAGTTTGGCGAGGAGGAACAGCTGCGCGAGCGGCCGGTCTCCGATGTTGGTGATCCAGAACTCCGTGGGCAGCAGGGCGGCCTCGGTCCAGGCCCCGACGAGCAGCAGCGGGGTGGGCGGGGCCGGTACGAGGCGGTCCTCGCCGGGGGTGGCGAAGATGGCGGCCGAGGTGAGCAGGGTGACCGCTCCCTCGGCGCGGCCGTGCCGGGTCCATTCGACGACGCGCCGCTGGGAGCGCAGGGAGTCGATGAGCTCGCGGGCCGGCGCGGTGTGCGGGCCGGGCTTGTGCCGGCCCGCCCCGCCGAAGGAGACGGGCAGGGTGCCGTCCACTTTGAATACGAAGGGGATGTCCTGCATGGCGAACGACTCGATGCACTGCGGCAGTTCGCTGTTGGAGACTTCCATCACCACGGGCCTGCGCTGGAGTTGCCAGGTGGCGGCCATCCGCTGGACCGCGTGTATCGCGTCCTGGGCGGGGGTGAGCGAGCGGGCCGTGTCGGGGATCCCGGCCCGGCGGCGCCGCAGGAGTTCCGCCGTCCAGGGACCGGGGAGGGTGAGGGTCCATTCGACGGGGAAGCCGGCATCGCTGGAGGTGAGCCAGATCCCGCTGGCCTGCTGACAGTTGGCGGTACGTCCCAGCTGGGGGACGAACTGCCGCCCCACACCGACCGATCGGTCGCCGGCCTTCTCGATGACCATGGGCTGCACCACCCAGGCCAGCGGGCGCTGCGCGGTGCGTTCGAGGTGCTGGGCGAGGGAGCGGCGGACGGGTGTCCAGTCCCAGGGGGATTTGCTGATGAACTGCTGGAGGCTCTGCTCGACGGAACTGGCCCCGGTTCCGGCGATGTTACGAATTGTTTTCTTGCCGTTGGTCCGCACCAGGCCGTTCAGGTATACGCGGGCCCAGTTTCGCTGGTCCCGCCGCGGTAACGACTCGAAGAAGAGCGAGATCAGAACGTCGATCAATTCGGAGATTTCCTTCGTGGATTCCTCCGGCAGGACTACGCGAGACATCTGGGCCTCCCCCGCGACCAGCTAGATCCAATACCCTACTTGACCGCGGAGAACGGCCGTAGGTCCCGGCGGCTACTTCCTGAGGTCGCTCGCAGTTTCGAGCCGCTCTTCCTCTACCACGAGGGGGATGGGGATCTGGTTCGCCGCATAGTAGAGCGCGATCAGGAAGTGTGCGACGAGAGTGAGCGGAGCGGACACGAAGGCCAGGACGACGGTCAAAGGGTAGGCGATGGCACCCAGACCGAAGCGGACCCTGGTGGCTCGGGCGCCGGCCTTGTCCACCTGATCGTGGAAGAGGTGTCCGAGCCGGGTGACGTACCACCAGAAGGCCAGGAACGCCAAGGCGTAGGCCACGGTGAGCAGGCTGTAGAGGACGGCCGCGGCATTGGCCGATCCGCCTTCTTCCATGAGGTGCTCGGCGAGCACATTGGTCGTGTACGGGACCACCGAGACGACCATCAGCACCAGGAGGTTCAGGAACAGCAAGGGACGGTCGACGCGCTTGATGTGACTGAAGATGGTGTGGTGGTTCACCCACATCACGCCGATGATGAGGAAACTCACCACATAGGCGGCGTAGTGCGGCCACTGCTCGCGCACTCCGTGCCAGAAGTCGGATCCGGTTTCTTCCGGAACTTTCAATTCCAGGACAAGGATGGTGATGATGACCGCGAATACGCCATCACTGAATGCCTCGACCCGGCCGGTTTCCGTTTCCATGACCTCCCCTTCACGCTTCTTGCATATATCTACGGTTGTCGCACATACGGGGAGGGCGTACATCCCCACCCTCCCCGCACACGCTACCCAGATTTCCGCAATCAGCCGCCGAATCCGGCAGTCTGCCGCCAGATCCGGCCATCGCGGACGACGAGCGTCCCGAACGCGTGCTCCGGTTCGCCGTTCAGGTTCATGATCGCCCGGTAGAAGATGGTGTCGTCGGTCTCGACGTACTCCTGGAGCTCCACGAGGGTGGGCTTCACCGTCAGGTAGCCGGTGAACGTCTCGCGCACCGCGTCGATGCCGACGGAGACGCCCTCGAAGCGCAACAGCACGGCGTCGTCGGTGTAGTTCTTCATGACCGCCTCGATGTCCAGGGCGGCGAGCGCGTCCATCTGCCGGACGAACACCGGGTGCAGCGTGGAGATGTCGTACTTGGGCATGTCGACTCCCTTTCAGCTCTTCGATGGGGATGGATCGGTGGAATCTGTGGGATCGGTGAGATCGGTGAGATCGATGGGATCCGTGGGGTCCACGGCCGGCACGGCGCAGGACGGATCGGTCCCGGACAGCGGCAGCCTGACGGTCATCCGGGTCTCCCCCGGGCGCGAGCGGGCCGTGATCGAGCCGTGGTGGCGCTGGGTCACGATGCGGTAGCTGAGGTGCAGGCCGAGGCCCGTGCCCTTGCCCACGTCCTTGGTCGTGTAGAAGGGTTCGAAGATCCGCGGCAGGGATTCCTCCGGGATGCCCGAGCCGGTGTCGGCGATCTCCACCACCAGGCAGACGCCTTCGACCCGGGCGCGCAGGGTGAGGGTTCCGGCGCCTTCCATGGCGGCCGCGGCGTTGTCGACCAGGTTGGTCCACACCTGGTTCAACTCGCTCGGATAGCCCGTCAGTTCGGGCAGATCCGGGTCGTACGCGCGCACGATCCCGATCCCCGCGAGCTTCGATCGCAGCACGACCAGCGTGTTCTCCAGTCCGTCGGTCACGGCGAAGCGCTGCTCGGGGGCCCGGTCGAGATTGGCGTAATCCCGGGTGGCCGACACGAGTTGGGAGATCCGCGGACCGGCCGCCCGCAGCTCCGCGGCGAGCGAGCGGATCTCCAGGAGGGCCGCCAGGTGGTCCAGGGCCGCGGGCAGGGCCGGCTCACCGACCCCCTCCAGCCGCTCCAGCAGCCCGCCCAGGTCCAGTCCGAGGTCGGAGACCCCGGAGCCGAGCAGCCCGGCCCGCTCCGCGCCCGCCTCCTCGGCCCAGTCGGCGATCTCCTCCTCGGCGTCCGCCTGGGCCAGTGGGTCGGTGACCACCGGCGGGGCCGCCTTGTCCAGCTCGTCGGCGAGCTGGTCGAACACGGAGCGCTCGGCGTGGGTGGCTGCCGCGCCCCAGGCCTGGGCGGTGCGCGTGAGCTGGTCCAGGGCGGGCGCCAGTTCCTGCGCGGCCCGGGCCACGGCGGCGGCGGGGTTGTTCAGCTCGTGCGCGAGGCCGGCCGCGAGGGTGCCCAGCGCTTCGACGGTGGCCCGTTTGCGGGCCTGGACCTCGGAGGACTTGATCCGCCAGGCCAGCACGGGGATCAGTACCGCGGCCACCCCGTGACAGCGGGTCAGCATCTCGAAGAAGACCGGCTTCGCGTACGCCACCACGGTGGTGGCCGGGCCGCTCGCCGCGGCCGTGGCCACGTACGCCCCGTCCGTCAGCAGCGGCAGCTCGCCGGTGAACCGGTGGGCGGCCGAGGGTTTGCCGTCGTGGTCCTCGGCGGCCGCGCTCTCCTCCTCGGTGGAGTGCCGGGTCAGGACCTCCTCGCGGCCGTCGACGACCTTGGTCACCACCAGGCCCCCGGAGAGCAGGACGTGGAAGCCCGTGGCCTCCTCCCCGTCCCGGAAGAGGACCTCGCCGTCGGCGAGCACCCGGGGTTCGGAGACCGAGACCAGCCAGTCCAGCTGCTCCTCGGTGAGACCCTCGAAGATCTCCAGCCCGCGCAGGGCGGTGCGCAGCGCGGCCGTGCCCGGGGTCCCGCTCATGCGGTACTCCCCTGCGTCCTGTTCCGGGCCGCCAGCCGCAGGGTGACCAGCAGGGCCAGCGCGCACACCGCGGCGACAGTGGCCATGAAGCCGACCGAGGTGCGGTGCAGCCCGTGGATGTTGGTGAGCAGTCCGGCGAGCACGGCCGGCACGCTCATCGCGAGGTAGGCGAACACGTAGACGGCGGCGGTCAGTTCGCCCCGGTGCGCGGGCTCGGCCAGCGCGCTCAGGGCGCGGAAGGAGCCGAGGAAGGCGGCGCCCCAGCCGGCTCCGAGCACGGCGGTGGCCACGAGGAACACGGGGGCCGAGCCGAGCCCGAGCGCGAGGAGCACCAGGGTCAGCCCGCCGAGCAGGCCCAGCAGGCCGAGGACGGCGGTGCGCAGCGCCTCGGTGCGGCCCAGCAGGAGCTGCGCGGCGGTGGCGGCTCCGGCGAGGAGGGCCACGGTGGCTCCGCCGACGAGGTAGTTGGTGCTCTCGAGCAGGGAGAGGGCCAGGTGCGGGCCGAGGGAGAGGTAGAAGCCGCCGACCGACCAGACGGCCACGATGGTCAGGATCAGCACGGCGAAGCGGCCGCGCACGGCGGCGGGGATGTGGATCCGGTGCGGGGTGATCTTGAACCGGCCGCCACCCGGTCCGCCACCGGTCGGTCCGCTGCCGCCCGGCCCCCCGCCACCCGGCCCGCCGCCCGCCCGCCCCGGGGCGCTCTCCGCCATCCGGACCACACCGACCAGGGAGACCGCGAAGGCCCCCACGAGCAGCACGTAGGTCAGGACGGTCGGAGCGGGTGCGTACTGCACCAGCAGCCCGGCCCCGATGCCGCCGAGGCCGATGCCCACGGTCGGCCCGGCGCTGTTGACCTGGGCGCCGAGCGCGGGCCGGGAGCGCGGGGCCAGTTCCAGCAGGGCGGCGCCCATGGCCCCGGTGGCCAGGCCCACCGCGAGCCCCTGCACGGCGCGGGCGGCGAGCAGCAGGCCGAGCCCCCGGGCCGAGGCGAACAGCCCCATGGAGACGATCGCGAGGACCAGCCCCGCGGCGAGTACGGGCCGCCGGCCGAGGGTGTCGGACAGCGAGCCGAACAGCAGGAGTCCGGCGAGCACGGTGACGGCGTACAGGGCGAAGACCACCGTGATCACGCCGGAGGACAGGCCCCACTCCTGCTGGTAGAGCACGTAGAGGGCGGAGGGGACGGAGGAGGAGAGCATCAGCAGGACGAGGACCGCGCCCACCACCCAGAAGCCTGAGCTTCCCGGTGCGTCTGCGGCGCCGGCGGCTGGGCGCAAGGTGACCCCCGTGGTGGTCGCGGACGGCGCGGTCCGTGCTGTCGTGGGCAACGGTTCCACTGCTTCAACTCCCCCGTCGTGGGCGGTCAGGCGGGTGCCTGCACGGCCCTCGTGAGCGCGCGGGCGGTGAGTACGCCCGCGAGGTGGCCGAGGTACTCGGCCGAGGTGCCGCGCCCCGGGACGAACAGCTCCCGGGGTTCGGCGCGGAAGGCCGCGAGCACGTTCTCGGTGGTGTACGGGCCCCCGCCGATGCGTTCCTCGACCCCGCGCAGCCGCAGTGCGCGGGCGGTGGCTCCGGTGACCGCGATGCGCGGCCCGTCGGGGGTGATCCGTACGGCGGCGGCGCAGACCGGGTAGCGGGTCGCCCGGTCGGCGGTCTTCTCGAAGGCGGCGGCGCGGCCGGCGGCCGGGACGAGCAGGGCGGTGATGACGGTGCCCGCGGGGACGCCGGAGGCGGCCAGTTCCTCGGCGGGGAGCGTCGACACCCCGCCGGGGCCGGCCAGTTCGGCCGTGACTCCGGCGGCGATGGCCGCGACGGGCAGGTCGGTGGCCCGGCCGGTGGCGGCGAGGTTGCCGCCGGCCGTGCCGAGGTTGCGGACCTGGGGGTCGCCGTTGGCGCGGGCCGCGGCGGCGAGTTCCGGGGCCTCGGCCAGCACCAGGGGGTCCGAGGCCAGTTCGGCCAGGGTGGTCAGCGCGCCGATCCGGATCCCCGCGGGTGTCCGCTCGATCCCGCGGAGCTCTTCGAGCCGGCGGAGGTCGACGAGCAGGGAGGCCCGGTCCTCTCCCGTGCGCAGACCGGGCAGCAGGCTCTGCCCGCCGGCCAGCACCCGGGCGCCGGGCCGGCCGGCCAGCAGGGTCAGGGCCTCGTCGAGGCCGACGGGGCGTACGTAGTCGAACTCGGTGAGGATCACTGGGATTCCCCTCTCAGGCGGCGCCAGACCTTCTCGGGGGTGACGGGCATGTCGATGTGCCGGACGCCCAGGTCGGACAGGGCGTCGACGACGGCGTTGACGACGGCCGCGGCGGGCGGCACGGTGGCGATCTCCCCCGCGCCCTTGGCCCCCAGGGGGTTGTGCGGGGAGGGGGTGGTGGTCTTGTCGAGGGTGAAGAAGGGTGCGTCGATGGCGCGCGGCAGCGCGTAGTGGTTCAGGTCGCGGCTGACGAGCTGCCCGTCCGGGTCGTACTCGGCGTGTTCCATGAGGGCCTGGCCGAGGCCGTGCAGGATGCTGCCCTCGATCTGGCCGAGGACGATCTTCGGGTTGCCGATGTTGCCCGCGTCGTCGACGGCGGTGTAGGCCACCACCTCGGTCTCGCCCGTCAGTTCGTCGATCTCGACGACCGCGACGTGCGTCCCGAAGGGGTAGTTGAAGTCCGGCGGGTCGAAGTGGGTGGTCTCGTCGAGGGCGGGCTCGATCTCGGGCGGGAGCCCCCAGCCGTACCACATGGCCATCGCCAGCTCGGCGAAGGTCTTGGTCTTCTCGGGGTCGCCTTCGTGACCCTCTTCGAAGACCTTGCCGTCCGCGTAGACGACCTTGTCCTCGGGGACGCCGAGGAAGACGGCTCCGGCCTTGACCAGCTTGCTCTTGATCTTCCGGGCGGTGAGGGCGATGGCCGGCGCGGCCATGCTGTAGGAGCGCGAGCCGTAAGTGCCCTGCCCGTACGGGGCCTTGAGCGTGTCCCCCTCGTACACCTGGACCGTCGCCGGGTCGATGCCGAGCTCGTCGGCGGCGACCTGCGCGAAGACGGTGCCGTGGCTCTGGCCGGTGGAGGCGGAGCCGACCGTGACGGTGACCTCGCCGGTCGGGTGGACGCGGATGTTCGCGCTCTCCCAGGTGCCGCCGAGCATGCCCTCCTTGGACATCCGGGTGGAGGGCCCGACCCCGCAGATCGCCACGTAGGAGGCGATGCCGACGCCGAGCCGCTTGCCGCGGGCGCGGGCCTCGGTCTTGCGGGCGGGCATGTCGGCGTAGCCCGAAAGCTCGATCGCCCGGTCGAAGTTGAGCTGGTAGTCGCCCGAGTCGTAGGTCCAGCCGAGGCCGTTGTCGTACGGGAACTTCTCCTTCGGCACCAGGTTCTTGCGGCGCACCGCCGCCGGGTCCATGCCGATCTCGGAGGCGTAGCGGTCCACGAGCCGCTCCATCAGGAACGCGGCCTCGGCGCGCCCGCTGCCGCGCTGGGCGCCGAGCGAGACGGTGTTGGTGAAGGCGGCGTACACCTCGCAGAAGGCGGCGTCGATGTCGTACATGCCGCTGATGGAGCGGCCCATCAGGGCGGTGGCGACGCCGGGGCCGATGGTGGAGGGGTAGGCGCCGAGGTTGGCGTAGCTCGTGCAGCGCACGGCGGTGATCCGGCCGTCGCGGGTGCCGGCCAGGGTGACGTGCTGGCGGTGGTCGCGGCCCTGGACGGTGGAGTTCATCAGGCCGGTGCGGGTGTCGACCCATTTCACGGGCCGGCCGAGCGCCTTGGAGAGCAGCAGGACCAGCGGCATGTCGGGGTACAGGTACCCCTTGGTGCCGAAGCTGCCGCCGACGGTCGGGGCCACGACCCGGAGCTTGTTGAAGGGGATGCCGAGGACCAGCGCGGAGAGCAGGAAGCGGTGGTTGTGCGGTCCCTGGGTGGAGGCGTACAGCGTGTACTCGCCGGTGGCCGCGTTGTAGTCGCCGACCGCGCCGCGCGGCTCGATGGGGCTGTTGATGGTGCGCTGGTTGACCAGATCGAGCTCTACCGTGACCTCGGCCGCGGCGATGGCCGCGTCGGTGCGGTCCTTGTCGCCGCAGGTCCAGTACGCGTTCAGGTTGCCGGGCACGGCCTCGTGGAGCTGGGGGGCGCCTTCGGCGAGGGCCTCGTCGGCGCGGGTCACCACGGTCAGCGGCTCGTACTCGACGGAGATGGCGGCGAGCGCCGCGGCGGCCTGGCGCGGGGTCTCGGCGACGACCGCGGCGATGGGGTCGCCGACGTGGCGCACGGTGTCGCCGGACAGCACCGGGCGGGAGCCGGGAAGTCCGTAGGGGTGGGGCGGGAAGTGGCTCTCGACCCCGCCGGGTATCCAGATGCAGGGCAGCGGCATGACGTCGGTGAAGTCGGCCGCGGTGGCCACCTTCAGCACGCCCGGCAGCTGCTCGGCGGCCTTGGTGTCGATGGAGAGGATCTTCGCGTGGGCGACGGGGCTGCCGAGGATCGCCATGTGGGCGGTGCCCGGCAGATCGATGTCGCCCACGTACGTGGCCTCGCCGCGCAGGAGCTGCGGGTCCTCGCGGCTGTCCAGCGGCTGTCCGAGCAGGCCGTTGCCCTGGAGCGGGGTCTCCCCCGTGACTGCGGTCATCTCCCTCACCCCTCCTGTCCGGACACGGCGGCCGTGGCCGGCTGCGCGGACGCGTCCGCGCGGGCCGCGGAGCAGGCGCGCTGCACTCCTCGTACCACGCTGTGGTAGCCGGTGCAGCGGCACAGGTTGCCGGTGAGCCACTCGCGGATCTCGGGCTCGGTGGGCGGCTCGCGGTGCTCGGTGTTCTCCACGAGCTCGCCCAGGGCCATGACCATCCCGGGGGTGCAGAAGCCGCACTGGGTGCCGTGTTCCTCGCGCAAGGCCTCCTGGAGGCCGGTGAGTTCACCGCCGGGGGTGGTGACCCCCTCGATGGTGGTCACCGCGGAGCCGGCGGCTGCCGCGGTGAGGATCAGGCAGCTCTTGACGGAGCGGCCGTCGAGCCGGACGACACAGGTTCCGCACTGGCCGGTGTCGCAGCCGACCTTGGTGCCGGTCAGTCCGAGGCCGTCGCGGAGCCGTTCCACGAGCAGTTCGTTCGGCTGCGCCGAGAACTGCTCGGGTCTGCCGTTGACGTTCAGTGAGAGGTCCATGCCAGCGCCTGCGCTTCCGTGAGCGGCCGGTTGAAGAGGGGCCCGCCGGGCTGCTGGAGAATTCCTCCGGAGTGCAGCGGACCGGTGTCCACGGGAGCGAATCCGAGATCCGTGATGATTCCCGCGACTATTTCTTTGGCTTTCCCGTCGTCGCCCGCCGTGAAATGGGCCAGACGCGGGCCCGGCGCGGTGCCGGCGACGGCGAGCGTCTCGAAATGCATGGTGTTCAGGGATTTCACGATCCGGGTCCCCGGATACCATTCGGCGACGAGTTCGCTGGATCCCCGGCCGCCGAGATCACGTGCGTTGCCCGGGCCGGTGAACGCGTTGGTGGCGTCCACCAGCACGGTGTCCCGTACGGCTTCCTGCGGCAGCAGTCCCTGGACGCTGTCGAACGGCACCATCAGGACGATGACTTCGGCCCGGGCCGCGGCCTCGGCGGGGTACGCCGCCGAGGCCGCGGGGCCCAGTTCGGCCAGCAGGGCCGCGAGGCTCTGCGGGCCGCGGGCGTTGGCGAGCACGACCTGGTGGTCCGCCGCCACGAGGATCCTGGCCAGGGTCGATCCGATCCGGCCCGTTCCGATGACGCCGATCCGCATGGGGGCTCCTCAGGTGGTCTCAGTACGGGCGGGGGATGTCAGTCCATTCCGATCCAGACCGACTTGGTCTGGGTGTAGCTCTCCAGGGACTCGGGGCCGCACTCGCGCCCGTAGCCGGAGGCCTTGTAGCCGCCGTAGGGCACGGAGGGGTCGTACTGGTTGTAGCAATTGACCCAGACGGTCCCGGCCTTGATCTGCGAGGCGACCCGGTGGGCGCGCCGCAGGTCCTTGGTGTGGACGCCGGCGGCGAGGCCGTACGCGCTGTCGTTGGCGATGCGCACGGCGTCCTCCTCGGTGTCGAAGGGGATGATCGACAGGACGGGTCCGAAGATCTCCTCCTGGGCGATCCGCATGCCGTTGTCGACGCCGGTGAAGATGGTCGGCAGGAAGTACAGGCCTTCGGACGAGGCCCCCTCGGGGGTCCAGCCGGTGCCGCCCGTGCGCAGGACGGCGCCTTCCTTCTCGCCGACCTCGATGTACGAGCTGACCTTGTCGAACTGGCCGCGGTGGGCGAGCGGTCCGAAGAGGGTGGCCGGGTCGCGCGGGTCGCCGGGCAGCAGGGCGGCCGCGCGGGCCACGAGCCGTTCGACCATCTCGTCGTGGATCGGGCGGTGCAGCAGCAGCCGGGAGCCGGCGGTGCAGATCTCGCCCTTGTTGTAGTAGATGCCGAAGAAGGCGAGTTCCTCGGCGGCGTCGAGGTCGGCGTCGGCGAAGACGATGTTGGCGGACTTGCCGCCGAGCTCCATCGTCACCTTCTTCAGGGTGCCGGCCGCCTTGCGGATGATCGACTGGCCCACGGAGGTGGATCCGGTGAAGGCGATCTTGTCGATGCCGGGGTGTCCGGTGAGGGTCTCACCCAGTTCCACGCCCGGACCGGTGATGACGTTCAGCACTCCGTCCGGAATCTCCGCCTCCTGGAACAGCTCGGCGATCTTCAGGGCGGTGAGCGGGGTGGCGGGCGAGGGCTTGTGGACCACCGTGTTCCCGGCCGCGAGGGCCGGGGCGATCTTCGTCATCGACAGCAGCAGCGGGAAGTTGAAGGGGGTGATGGCGCAGACCACGCCAAGCGGTTCGCGCAGGGTGTACGCGAGCTGCCCGCCGGCCGGGGCCCGGGAGGAACCGTCCACCCGGGTCACGGCGCCGGCGTAGTAGTGCATGAGCTGGGCGGCCATGGGGGCGTCGACCGTGGAGGAGAAGGCGAACGGCTTGCCCATGTCCACCGTTTCCAGCAGGGCGATCTCCTCCAGGTCGCGCTCGATGAGCTCCCCGACCCGGTTCAGCCGCAGCGCGCGTTCCTGGGCGGACAGTCTGCTCCAGGGACCTTCCTCGTACGCCGTACGGGCGGCGGCCACGGCCGCGTCCGCGTCCGCGGCGGCCGCCTGGGCCACCGGCACGATCTCCTGGCCGTCCACGGGGCTGATGTCCGGTTCGGTACGGCCGTCCCGGGCCTCGACCCAGGTGCCGCCGATGAACAGTTTCCCGGGGTTGGCCAAGGGCTGGTCGCTGAGCGCGCGCTTGGTCATGGCTGTGGCTGCCTTCCGGTTTCGGGTACGAGGGGCTCTACGGCTAGCCCTGCGCGAGCTGACGTAAGAACGTCTCCGCGAGGGCCTTGGAGGAGTAGGGGTTCTGGCCGGTGGTGAGCTTGCGGTCCACCACCACGTGCGAGTCCCAGATCGCGTCGGCCTTCTCGTAGCGGGCGCCGAGCCGGGTGAGTTCGGCCTCCAGGATCAGCGGGAGGCGGCCGGCCATGTTGGTGACGAGCTCCTCGCTGTGCGAGAAGGCGGTCATCCGGTAGCCCGCGAAGGGCCACTGGCCCTCGCCGTCGCGCAGGGCCAGCAGGGCGGTGTGCCCGTGGCAGACGGTGGCCAGGGGCTTGTCCTGGGCGATGGCCCAGCGCAGGATCTGCGCGAGCTCGTCGGACTTGGGCAGGTCGCCGATGGCCCCGTGGCCGCCGCTGATGTAGATGCCGTCGTAGTCGGCGATGTCCTTCTCGCCCAGGGTCTCCAGGGCGATCGGGTTTCTCAGCTGCGGGGTGCTCTCTATGACGCGGCTGTACTCCAGGGCGCTGGCCGTGTCCGTGTCGGCGGAGCCCTGGGGGCGGACCCACTGGAGGAACTGCGGGTCGATGCTGGTCGCGTCGACCGTCGGCGTCTCGCCGGCGATCGTGGCCACGTCCACGGTGTGGCCCGCGTTCTTGAAGAGGGTGTAGGGAACGGCGAATTCCTCGGCCCAGAATCCCGAGGGGTGTTGTTCCCCGTCCAGCAGATGAAGCGTGGCCTTGGCCGTCATGACGACGAGAATCTTCATGACTCTTCTCCTTCTTCCGGATGTTCCGGCTGCGCTGGATTCGCTGCCGATTCAACACGCCCCCCGCTAGGGGCGTAAGGGGGAGACGTCAGGCACGCGATACTTCGTCACGTGCGTCCAACGCCGAGATGATGGTGCGGAATTCACCGACCAGGGGGTGGTCGGGATGAGCTTCGGAGAATATGCGTTCCCCGTAGAGCGCGGCCATTTCCGGAACATAGGGAAGGATTCCGGCCAGCGGGGTGCGGTAGACCTCCTCGGCCCGCCGCCGGGCCGCCTGCCGGTCGATGCCCTCGGGCGCCATGCTCATCACCAGGGTCCGCCGGCAGGCGAGCCGGCCGGTCAGGGCGATGGTCTCCTCGACGCCGAGGAGGTCGATCCGGTCGGCCCGGGCCATGATCAGCAGTACGTCGGCGCTGGCCATCGCGGTGACCGACTCGTTGTTGAGCCCGGCATGGGTGTCGAGCAGCAGGACGTCCAGGGCGTGGTGCAGGGCCAGCCGGTCGAAGCCCTCGGGCAGCAGCCCCACGTCGTAGCCGGTGGTCATGAGCTCGCGCAGGGCCGCCGTCCCGGTCCGCGCCGGTACGACGTACAGGCTGCGGCCGCAGCTCGTGGCGACCTCCTGGGCGGCGGCCTCGATCTCGCACCGGCCGAGCAGGTAGTCGGCGAGCGAGGGGCCGGGGCCGAGCCGGAAGAGCAGGTCCAGGGTGGGCGACTGGATGTCCGTGTCGATCACCCCCACCCGGCGCCCCTCGCCCGCGAGGAGCAGGGCCAGGTTCGCCAGTACCGAGGACTTTCCGGTACCGCCGCGGTACGAGTGCACCACGATGGTCAGGGTCATCAGGCCACGACCTGGCGATCGGCCCCGCCCGCGTGCGGCCCCCGCGCCGCGCGTGGCCGGTGCAGGGCCAGCATGGTGACGTCGTCGTGCTGTTCGGCTGTTCCGGTGTGCTCGCGTACGGCCGTGTCCATCCGGTCGACCACCTCCCTGCCGCTGACCGGGGGCCCGGACAGCAGCTGCAGCATCCGCTCGTCGCCGAGGAAGCCGCCGCTGGGGCAGCGTGCCTCGGGCACTCCGTCGGTGAACACGAAGAGCGTGTCGCCCGGGTTCAACTGGGCGTAGCCGAGCGTGTACACACAGTCCGGGAGCACCCCGACGGCGGGGCCGGTGACCTCGAGCGCGCGCGGCTCGCCGCCGTCGGCGTCCAGCAGCAGCGGTGGGTTGTGGCCGCCGTTGATGTAGACGAGGGATCCGGTGAGCGGGTCGAGCACCCCGAAGAAGAGGGTGGCGAAGTAGCCCTGCCGCAGGTGGTTGCGGGTCAGGTAGCCGTTGGTGGCGGTGACCGCGTTGAGCAGCGGCGTGGCGCCCACCACGGGGATGCGCCGGCTGTTGCCGGTGCGGCCGGCGGCCACCAGGTGCTGGAGGCCGCTGTTCTCGGCGGTGTGCCGCAGCAGGGAGCGGATGAGCGCCATGAAGAGCGCGGCTCCGACCCCCTTGTCGCAGACGTCGGCGACGACGAAGGCCAGGCGTCTGCCGCGGGAGAGCTCGAAGACGTCGTAGAAGTCCCCGGCGACCTGCCGGGCGGGCCGGAAGCACACGTCGATCTCCCAGCCTTCGGGGACCGGCAGTGATTCCGGCAGGAAGCCGGCCTGGATCTCCCGGCCGATCTCCAACTCCTTCTCGTAGCCCATGAGTTCGGCGCGGGCATCGGCTTCGCGCAGGGTGCGGCCGAGTCCGGCGCGCTCCGAGCAGCTGTGCAGCCGGGCCCCGACGAGGGCGGGCAGGAAGGGGGGTACGAGGTAGTCGTGGCCGATCCGGACGTGTTCCTCCAGGGCGGCGAACTCCGTCACGGTCCAGACGACCACGATGGGCGCCCCGGCCCAGCGGCGCAGTCGGCGCACGGCGGTCCGTACGGCCTCTCCGTCGGCCTGGGCCGGGGCGAGCAGCACGTCCGCTTCGGGCAGCTCCTCCAGTGGGCCGGCCAGCAGCTCGGCCAGCGTGCGCGGGACGAGTGCCGCGCCCATCTCCTCCAGTGCTCCCAGGAGTTCGAGAGGCGGCGGCGGGTACTCGTCGAGGATGATCACGGTCGTGGAGGGCATGGGTCCGTCCCCTCAGCCATCACAGTCAGCGTGCTGATGTTGCGGCCGTCCCTGCGTACGTAGTCGAACTCGTCCACGCTGGTCAGTGCGAGGTGGATGCCGAGTCCGCCGATCCGCCGCCGCTCGGGAGCGGTCTGCGGGTCGGGCGGCAGTCGCCCCTGGACGGGGTCGAAGGCCGGGGCGCGGTCCTCGATGGAGATCCGTACCCGGCCCGGCCCGGAGCGGCCCCGGACGGTGATCCGTCCGTCGCCGCCCCGGTACCCGTGCATCACGATGTTGGTGGCCAGTTCGTCCACCGCCAGCCGGATCCGGTACGAGGCGCCCTTGCCCAGGCCCGCACTGCCGGCCAGCCGCCGGACGAGCGCGGCGATGTCGCCCAGTGCCCCCAGGGTGGCGGGCACTTCCAGCTCGGCGGACATCCTCGCCGTCTTGACCGCCTCGTCCATCGGACTCAGTCGTCGGAGAGCACGATGCTGCGGTCGAGACCGGCCGTCCGGATGGTCCGGGACACGGGCTCGATGGCACCGACCACCTTGATGGTGACGTGCTCCCCCACCTTCTGCTGGGCGAAGACCAGGGAGCGCAGTCCGGCGCTGGCCATGTAGCCGACGCCGGCCATGCGGATCTCGACGGTGCTGGTGCCGTGGCCGGCGGCCTTCTCGATGGTCTGGTGGAAGTCCGGCGCGGTCTTGGCGTCCAGTTCGCCCTCCAGCTCGATCACGGTGGTGTCGCCCTCGACGCTCAGGGACACGGAAAGCGGCATGTCAGGTCTCCTTCGGTACGGGGGCTAGAGCTCGGTGTCGGGCGTGCGGCCGACCAGGATCACGACCGAGCGCGGACCGATGAGGTACTTCCCGGCGTTCTCCAGTTCGAGTTCGGCGCCGGGGGTGCGGATGTCGTGCGGGGCCTCGGCCCCGGTGTCCGCGAAGAGGTGCCAGCTGCGGCCGCCCGGGAGGGCGGGCAGTTCCAGGTCGTGCGCTTCCCAGTGGGAGTTCATGGCCGCGTACACCACGTCGTCGTCACCGGTGCCGCAGCGGGCGACCGCCAGGAGCCGGCTCTCCGCCGACCAGTCGGGCTGCCAGGCCCGCTCCCCGTGCCAGCTGATGTCGGGCAGCCCCAGGGTGTCCCGGAGCTGTCCGGTGGGGTGCGAGGTGGAGCGCAGCTCGCGGTGGTGCTTGCGGAAGGCGATCATCTCCCGCGTGAACCGGAGCAGTTCGGAGTTCTCGTCGACCTGGCTCCAGTCGAACCAGGACAGTTCGTTGTCCTGGCAGTACGTGTTGTTGTTGCCCTGCTGGGTGCGCGCCACCTCGTCGCCGGACAGCAGCATCGGGATGCCCTGGCTGGTGAAGAGGATGGCCAGGGCGTTCTTCATCTGGCGCAGCCGCAGCGCGTTGACCTCGGGATCCTCGGTCGGTCCCTCGGCTCCGCAGTTCCAGCTCGCGTTGTCGTTCCCGCCGTCGTTGTTGCCCTCGCCGTTGGCCTCGTTGTGCTTGTCGTTGTACGAGACCAGGTCGGCCAGGCTGAAACCGTCGTGCGCGGTCAGGAAGTTGACCGATGCCGAGGTCCCGCGGCTGGAGTAGAGGTCGGGCGAGCCGGCGAGCCGGGTGGCGAGTTCCCCGGTGACCCCGGGGTCGCCCTTGAGGAAGCTGCGCACGGTGTCGCGGTACTTGCCGTTCCACTCCGCCCAGCGGCCGTACGCCGGGAAGTTGCCGACCTCGTAGAGGCCGCCGGCGTCCCAGGCCTCGGCGATGAGCTTGGTGTGCCGCAGGACGGGATCGAAGGCGAGCAGTTCCAGCAGCGGCGGATTGGGCAGCGGCGTGCCGTCCGGGGAGCGGCCGAGGATGGCCGCGAGGTCGAAGCGGAATCCGTCGATGTGGTAGTCGGCGACCCAGTGGCGCAGGCAGTCGAGGACGAAGTTGCGCACGACGGGGTGGTTGCAGTTGACGGTGTTGCCGGTGCCGCTGAAGTTGAAGTAGTACCCCTCGGGCGTGAGCATGTAGTACGTGGCGTTGTCGAGCCCCTTGAAGGAGATCGTGGGGCCGTGCTCGTTGCCCTCGGCCGTGTGGTTGAAGACGACGTCGAGGATGACCTCGATGCCGGCCGCGTGCAGGTCCTTGATCAGGGTGCGGAACTCGTCGCCCTGCATGCCGTAGCGTCCGGTGGCCGCGTAGCCGGCCTTGGGGGCGAAGAAGGAGACGGTGTTGTAGCCCCAGTAGTCGAAGAGCTGCTCGCCGGTCTCCGGGTTGGTGCGCGGGTTGTCGCTCTCGTCGAACTCGAACACCGGCAGCAGCTCGATGCAGTTGATCCCGAGCTCCTTCAGGTACGGGATCTTCTCCCGCAGCCCCGCGAAGGTGCCGGGGGCGGTGACCTGCGAGGAGGGGTGCCGGGTGAAGCCGCGCACGTGGGTCTCGTACACGACGAGGTCCTCGGCGGGGATGCCCAGCGGGGTGTCGTCGCCCCAGTCGAAGTCCTGGAGGCAGACGCGGGAGCGGTACTGGTAGCCGCGGCTGCGGTCCGGCTCCACGCCCCACACGTCGCGGCCGGCGATCAGCCGGGCGTACGGGTCGGAGAGCACCTGGCGGGCGTCGAAGCGGTGGCCGGTGACCGGGTCGTAGGGGCCGTCGGCCCGGTACCCGTACTCGATGTTCTCGTGGTCGAGGCCGAAGACCGTCATGGCGAAGACGCTGCCGGTGCGGAATTCCTGGGGGAACTCCAGCTCGGCCATCGGCTCGGGCTCTCCGCGCTTGAAGATGACCAGGGTCATGGAGGTGGCCTGGTCGGAGAAGACGGAGAAGCTGACCCCGCCGGGGACCACGTTGGCCCCGAAGGGGAACGGTTTGCCGGCGCGGACGCGGTACCCGCCCACCTCGTGGGTCGGGTACGCGTCGACGCGCAGCACCTGTTCGGACGCCGGCTCGCTCATCGCGCGGCCCTTGCGGCGGGCTTCGCGGCCGTCTTGGCGGCGGCCTTGGCGGCGGCCGCCTCGGCCTCTCCGGTGGAGAAGAAGTCGAGGAAGCCGGTGGCCGACATGACGAACCGGACTTCCTCGCTCACCCCGTAGAGGGTGACGGCGACCCCGGCGTGCTGGGCCTCGCGGTAGACGACGAGCAGGGTGCGCAGCCCGGCGCTGGAGACGTAGCTGACGGCCGTCAGGTCGATGCGCAGCGGCCGGCCCTCACGGACCAGCGGCAGCAGGCTCTGCAGCAGCGATCCGGAGGTCTCACTGTTGATCTCGCCGGTGGCGACGAGCACGGTGCCCGCCTTGTTGCGGCGTTCCTTCACGTTCAGGGTCATTGCTTTCCCCTCTGAGTGGGGCGCCCCCGTTGAGCGCTACTGGGCGGTCGGGCGCAGCCGGACCTTGACCTTGACCCGGCCCTGGACGTCGGGCAGCCGGACGGTGAGTCCGTCGGCGTCGAAGTCCGTGTACGGCTTCTCGTCGATCTCGACGGACGCGATCCGCACCGAGCCGGCGGGGAGCAGGTCGGGCGAGACGCGCAGCACGCGGTCGGGCAGGTTCGTCGGGTCGGGCTGGAAGTGGAAGTCCATCTCCCGGCCGTTGATGAGCAGGTTGTTGTAGACGGCGGACAGGTAGCAGAGCTCCGCCGAGTGGTACATGGACATCGAGTGGCTGCCCTTGAGCCGCTCGGTCCCGAGCAGGTACGGGGTCCCGCTCGCGAGCACGTTGAAGTAGACGGCTCCCTCGTCGTGGTCGAGGAAGAAGGTGTTGTAGAAGGCCTCCGCCTGCCGGGCCTCGCGCAGGAATCCGTCACCGCCGACGGTGCCGTTCAGGATGAGGTAGGCGAGGATCGCCTGCTCCTGCTGCCACCAGGCCTTGCGGTCGTGCCAGGCGAAACGATACGTCTCCTCGTCCCCCGACTTGACGCGCTCGACCACGTCGTACCAGCCGCCGCGCTGCACGTCGCTGCCGACGGCCGGCATGATCTCGCCGATCTTGCGGGCGAGCTCCTCGTAGGCCGGCTTGGCCTTCAGCGAGTTCATCCGCATCAGGTTCCAGGCGATCTTGAGGTTGTGGCCGACGACCGCGCGGTTCTGCTGCCAGCTGTGCGCGGTGTCGTGGGACCAGTCGCGGAAGAAGCGCTCCTGGACGAAGGGGCTGTTCTTGTAGTCCGGGAACTTGTCCGCGATCGTGTCGAAGGTGTACTCGAGGAAGTCCGCGTAGCGCTGCTCCCCGGTCGCCAGGTACAGGTTGATCAGGTACGCGGGCGCGTGGTCGCCGACCGAGTTCCAGTTCTTGCGCTCCGCGTTCTCCCCGAGGGACTCGTGGTCGGCGCTGAAGAGGATCGGGTCGATGTGCGAGTAGTAGCCGCCCTGCTCCGGGTCCTTGAAGAACTTGTCGAACAGCCGGATGGTGGCGTCCGCGTCGTTCTTGATCCGGATGTCGCCGGTGACCCGGTAGGTCTGGATCGGGCCGGCCAGCGCGTAGATCTGCTCGTACATCGGGATCGCGTCGTAGTCGTCGGAGAACTCCGAGGTGAACAGCTTGCGTTCGCTGTCCCCGTCGACGCTGATGCCGTGGTACCAGAAGACCACGTCCTCCTCGCTGTCCACGACGCGCATGTGCTTGCGCAGGTACTCGGTGCCGCGCTCGGCGACCTCCAGGTACTCGTCCTTGCCGGTCAGCAGGTAGGCCGAGGCCATGCCGTAGACCAGGCGGGAGATCGTGTCGGTCTCCTGGACGTGGCTGGCGGTCTTGTCACCGCCGAGCCGGATCTCGGTGCGGTACTCGGTGAAGTCCACCGGCCCGTCGCCGAACTGCGCCCGCTTGTAGAAGTCGGCCAGCGACTCGATCTGCTTGATCCACCAGCTGGGCTCCTCGAAGCGGTAGTCCTCGGCCCCGCGGCCCAGGAACACCAGGCGCTTGGCCTCGAAGCGGCCGCCCTGCTCGGGGTAGTGCACCCCGTAGACGTAGAGGAACCGCCCCGGCGAGAGCATCTCGTCGATGTGCCCGGAGGCGTCGATGTACGGCTCGTCCAGGTTGCGGACCAGCTCGGCGCTGGGGTCCCCGGTCAGGGAGACGTCGAACTCGCGGCCGTCCGAGGTCTTCAGCCGCAGCAGCCGGGACTCGGAGTCGAAGCGGCCGACGTAGCCGGCGATCGTGTCGGAGAAGGAGAAGCTCACGGCGTCCGCCATGTCATACACCGTCCTTTTCTTCGTGGTCGTGGCCTTGCTCGTGGCCGTGCTCGTGGCCGTGCTCGTCCTCGAATCCCTGGCTGACCTCGACGATCACCCCGTCGGGATCGCGGACCCACACGGTCCGCCACCCGCAGATGAAGTCGTCGAAGTCCAGTGGCCCCAGGGTCACTTCGGCCGCTTCGCCGAGCGTGGCCAGGAAGGCGTCCACGCTGTCGGTCTGGAAGGCCAGGTGCCGCATCCGGCCCGGCGCCGCCGGCCCGTCGTGCTGGGCCGTGCCGGCCGGCTCGGTGCCCGCCGCGAAGAGCTCCAGGTACACGTCCCCCTGACGGAGGAAGATGATCTGTGCGTCTCCGAGATCGACCACCCGGGCCCGGGTGAAGCCGAAGTACCGGGTGTAGAAGTCCTCGGTGGTCTTCTGGTCCGCGCAGTTCAGGCCCACGTGCGACCAGACCATCGGGGCCATCAGCCGGTGCCCCGGGCGGCCCGGGCGTCCTGCACGCCCTGGGCGCGCCGGGCGCCCCGGTCGGCGGCGATCAGCTCGATGATCCGGCGGGCGAACAGGTGGTGGTGGGCCCCGGTGCGGCCGGTGACCAGGTCGCCGTCGACCACCACGTCCTCGTCCACGTACTCGGCGCCCATGTTCCGGACGTCGCCGATGAGGTTGTTGTGGCAGACGACCTTGCGGCCGCGGATCTTGTCCGGGATCGAGGCGGCCAGCCACATGCCGTGGCAGATGACCGCCTTGAGGACCGTGGGCTCCTCGAAGGCCCGGCGCAGCAGCTCCGTCGCCGGGGCCAGTACGTCCACGTCCTCGGTGTAGCGCAGCCGGTCGGACACCATGCCCGAGGGCACGATGATCGCCGCGTACCGGCGCAGTTCCTCGTCGCTCAGCCCCTCCAGGGACTTGTCGGCGGTGAACGGCGCCCGGTACTCGTGGCCCAGGAAGGTGATGGAGTCGTTGCCCCACAGCCGGGTCAGGAAGTCGACCTCGGCGCCCTCCTCCGCGAACCGGTGGCCGTAGTAGAAGATCTCCGGCTCGTAGAAGTCGCTCTCGACCAGGACCGCGATCCGGGTTCCGGTCAGCGCACCCTCGCGCAGGACCACATCAGGCACGGGACACCCCCTTCAGGAAGTCCGCCGCGCGCTCGGCGATCATCGCGATGGCGGTGTGGCAGTTGCCCGACGGGACGGCGGGCATCACGCTCGCGTCGACGACGCGCAGGTTCCGTACGCCGTGCACCCGCAGTTCGGGGTCGACGACGGAGAGGTCGTCGATGCCCATGCGGCAGGAGCCGGCCTGGTGGTGGTAGCTCTCCGACTTCTGCTTCACGAAGGTGCGCAGGTCCTCGTCGGACACGTAGCCCGGTCCGGGCTGGAGCTCCTGCTTGTACCAGGGCGAGAAGGCGGAGGTCGCGAAGAGCTCCCGGGCGGTCTTGACGCCCTGCACCATCCGCTCCAGGTCCCAGCGGTCGCCCAGGTAGTTCGGGTGGATCAGCGGGTGGGCCAGCGGATCGGCGCTCGCCAGCTTGATCCAGCCGCGCGACACGGGCCGGACGACACCGGGCAGGATGGACACGGTGTTCGGGTGGTCCTGGCCGACGATCACGTCGAAGGGCACGTGGACGAAGGCGATCTGCAGGTCCGGCGCCGGCAGACCGGGCCGGGAGGAGAGGAACAGCGCGCTCTCCGACAAGTTCTGTGCGGGCGGCGGCAGTTCCTGGGTGACCTCGGCCATCAGGCCGGTCAGTACGTGGTTGTGGAAGTTCTCGCCGACCCCGGGCAGCTCCGCGACGGCGGCGATGCCGTGCTCGCGCAGCTGCTCGGGGTGCCCGATCCCGGAGAGCAGCAGCAGCTTCGGCGATTCGATCGCCCCGGCGGCCACGATCACCTCCCGGCGGGCCCGTACGGTGTGCAACCCGGGCTCGGAGGTGGTGCTGTGCCCGTCGCGCACGGTCCGGCCGGGGATCTCCGCCGGGGCCTGGAGCTGGACGTACTCCACGCCCGTGCAGGTGTCCCCGTCGAAGAGCAGCCGGGTGCTCTGCGCACTGGTGCGCAGGGTCAGGTTGGACCGGTCGAGGGCCGGCTCCAGGTAGGCGGCGAGGACGCCCTGGCGGCGGCCGTCGGCCACGTCGATGTGGTGCCAGCCGGTGCCGAAGAGTCCGCGCCGCGGCCCGTCGGTGTTGAAGTCGGCGATCTCCTCGTGCCCGAGCTCGACGGCCGCGTCGATGAAGGCGCGGGAGACCGGGTTGGGGCCGTGCCGCCCGGCGTGGGTGATCCGCTGCGGCCCGCGGGTGCCGGTGGTGGGCGCGGTGGCGTCCTCCTGGCCCTCCAGCAGCGCGAAGTAGGGCAGTACGTCCTCGTGTGCCCAGCCGGCCGCGCCCTGGTAGGCCCAGTTGTCGAAGTCCGAGGCGTGGCCCCGGATGTGCATCATGATGTAGAGGTTGCTGCTGCCTCCGGGGGCCTTGCCGCGCGGTTCGTAGGTGCGGCGGCCGTCCAGGCCGGGCTGCGGGACGCTGGTGTAACCCCAGTCGACGGGCCCGCCGAGCAGCTTGTACCAGGAGGACGGATCGTCCACCTCGGGAGGGATGCGGCCCGCTCCCGCCTCCAGGACCAGGACGGTGACGTCCGGGTCCTCGGAGAGGCGGTTCGCCAGGACGCTGCCGGCGGTGCCGGACCCCACGACGATGTAGTCGTACTCATCCACGGCCATCGCGCGCCCCCTCAGCCCTGGCCGAGCACCTGGAAGGGAACCGTGTCGTGGTAGTTCGCCATGTAGGCGATCTTTCCGTCCACGATCCGGAAGAAGTTCATGACCTCGGCCTCGATCTCGTCCCCGGAGGGGGTGACCGCGGTCAGGTGGGAGACGGCCGCGGCCTTCTCCCCGTCGACGAGGAAGTGCACGGGCTCGTTGCGGAAGACCCGGTACATCGTCCCCATGCCCTTCATCATCGACCGCAGCGTCTCCAGGCCCTCGATGTGGCCGGCGAGCTGCTCGTCCATGACCTGGTCCTCGGCGAACAGGTCGCACCAGCTGTCCCAGTCACCGGCGTTGGCGTACTCGTAGTACTTCTGCAAGATCTGCCGTGCGTCCATGGCGCTCAACCCCCTACTGGTCCCTGCGGGTTCCGTCGGGCGCGAAGGGCGCCCAGAACTGGCTGAAGGCGGTGGCGTTGTCGCCGAACAGGCCGTCGTGGCCCTCGACGATCCGGCCGTCCTGCCAGCGCATGAAGTGGAAGACCGGGTAGTCCATCCGCTCGTACGGGGACCCGCTCGACTCGTCGGCGCCGCCGCGCACGGCGACGTTGCGGCAGACGTCCGCGCTGCAGTCCTCGCCGACGAGGACCGCTTCGATGTCCATGCGGAAGGTGCCGCCCGTGAGCTTGTGGGTCTGGCCCATCAGCTCCAGGAAGGCGTCCAGGCTCTCGTACCAGCCGGCGAGCGGGTGGTTGCCGGGGACCTGCCAGCGCAGGTCCTCGGCGTAGTACTCCAGGATCCTGGCCCGGTCGCCGGAGCCGAGGGCGCGGTACGCCGCCTCGACCCGTTCCCGTGTCACTTCGGTCATCGTCGCTTCTCCTTCGGCGTTCAGAGGGAGGCGGAACCGGGCATGGCCGCCAGTTCGTTGACGGTGTACTGCCGGATCAGCGGCCCGTCGGGGCCGGCGACCACGGTCCAGGTCTGGTCGGCGTCGAAGCCCAGCCACACGCTGCGGGCGGCCGGCGGGTCCCAGATCTTGGCCTGCCAGTTGACGAGGACCCGGACGATCGCCCGGTCGCCCTCGATGACGGGCTCCACCTTCGTGACCGTGTGCACCTCGTCGAAGAAGCGGTTGGTGACCGCCTCGTACCAGCGGCCGAAGCCCTGGTGGCCGAGGAAGGTGTCCTCCGGGACCTTGAACTCCAGGTCCTCGGTGATCAGGGCCAGCACCTGGTCCGGCTGGACGTGCTGGTCCAGGGCCACGTACCACTTCTCGGCGAAGGCGCGGATCGCGTCCTCGGTCAGCCGCTCGGCGGGCATGCGGTCTCCTCCTGTCTGTCCGTGCGCGTGTGGGATGGCGGTCGTGCTGCGTCGGATCCGGCGGTGTCAGATCTGGACGTCGACCAGGAACGGCCCGGGATGGGCGAGCATCCGGCCCACGGCGGCGATGGCCTCGTCGGGCTTCTCCACCCGCATCCCGCCCGCCCCGAGCGACCGGGCCAGGGCGGCGAAGTCGATCTCGGGGTGCGAGAGGTCGAAGGAGCCCGGGAAGCCGTGCTGCGGGATCTCCCGCTCCCGCCAGTACTGGGCGATGTTGTCGTCCAGCAGCCGGTACTTGCGGTTGTTGCAGACCACGAACTTGGCCTCGATGCCGTGCCGGGCCGCGGTCCACAGCGCCTGGTAGGTGTACATCGAGCCGCCGTCGCCGGCGAAGCCGACGACGAGCCGCTCCGGCCGGGCCAGCTTCACGCCGACCGCGCCCGGGAAGCCCACGCCCAGCGATCCGCCCCGGGTGAGGTGATAGTCGCCCGGCCGCTCCGGCGGCAGGTACCGGGTGACCAGCGGGGAGGTGGTCAGCGCCTCGTCGAAGACGATCAGGTCCCCGCCCGTGCGCTCGGCCAGGGTCCGCAGGAACACCGCCATCGGGGAACCGGCTGCCTCTTCGGAGGCCTTGGCCTCCCGCTCGGCCTGGTCCGCCCGCACCCGCTCCCGGGTCCGCGCGTCCAGCCGCCCGGCCGCCGCCGCCCGCTGCGCGGGGGTGAGCAGGTGTTCCAGTACGCCGGCCAGCGCGCGCAGCGCCTGCCGGGGATCGGCGGCGAGCCCGAGGTCCACCGGGTGGTTCTTGGCGATCTCGTAGGCGTTCAGGTCGATGTGCACGACCCGCGCGCCGGCCCGGAAGGGGCTCTCCAGCTCCGGGAACACCTCGGGGAAGACGTAGGTGCCGACGATCAGCACCCCGTCCGCCCGCCCGATCAGCTCCTTGCTGTGCGGGCCGAACATGTGGCCCGTCTGACCGCGGCGCAGCGGGTGCGAGGCCGCGATGTTCACCTCGGAGGAGTCGACCTCGTACACGTCGGCGCCGAGCAGCTCGGCGACGGCGACGAGTTCGCGCTGCGCCCCGGAGAGCGCGACCCCGTCCCCGACGAGGACGACCGGCCGCTCGGCGGAGGCGAGCAGTTCGGCGGCCCGCCCCACCGAGGCGGGCGAGGGCGCCACGTCCGTGAGCGGCACCGTGGCGGGCAGCACGAGCTCGGAGTTGAGCTCGTCCAGCACGTCCATCGGCAGCGCCACGAACACCGGGCCGCGCGGCGGGGTCAGGGCGATCTTCACCGCCCGGCGGATCGTGCGCAGCACGGAGTGCCGGTCGGTGACCCGGGTCGCGTACTTGGTCACCGGCTTCGCCATCGCCACGAGGTCGGACGCCATCTGCGCGTCCATGGCGTCGTAGCGCACCCCGGCGTCGCCGGCGACCACGACGAGCGGGGTGTGGCCGCGCAGCGACTGGTAGAGCATGCCGATGCCGTTGCCCAGCCCCACCCCGGAGTGGAGCTGGAGCAGCGCCGCCCCGCCGGTGGCGCGGGCGTAGCCGTCGGCGATCCCGGCGGCCACCGTCTCCTGGAGGGCGAGGACGTAGTGGAAGTCCTCCGCCGCGTCGACCGCGTCGAGGAATCCCTGTTCCACCGTCCCCGGATTTCCGAACATGACGTTCAGGCCGTCGGCCTTGAACTGGTCGATCAGCCTTTCCCGTCCGGGAGTGGCTCCAGAACTCATCGAACTCCCCCTCCTTTGCGTACCGTCGTTCCGGATTGCCGGAGTTACCGGAATTACCAGCCGTACCGGGTGAGACCGTTCTCCAGGACTTCCACGATCTTCTGCCCCGTGAGGTACGAGTCGGGGGTCGAACGACCGGTCACGAACGGGAAGTCGACGATCACCGACAGGGGGTGGCCGAAATTCCCGTGGTACGCGCCGCGCGGCCCGGTCGCATCGCGCAGGATGTACTCCAGCGGATACGGCGGCGGCCCCATGTTGAAATCGGTGCCGAGGAATCCGGTGCCGTCCTTGTAGTCGTACTCCTTGCAGTGGCCGGTCACGTGCTTGCCCCAGATGATGCTGCGGCGGTCGCCCCAGTCCCGGGCGAAGGCCAGGCAGGCGACGCCGTAGCACTCGGCCGCGACCACCTTGCCCGCGTTCTTGAAGGCGAGGATCAGGGCGTGCACGCGCTCGTTGTTGGCGAGGTCGACGATCGGACCGCTGCCGCCCACGATGAGCACCGCGTCGAAGCCGGCGATGTCGGCCTGGAGCTTGTCCAGATCGCGGTGGTACTGCTCCAGCTTGGGCAGATAGGCCGAGTCGCTCGTGTACGGGCGCTCGGGGGCCCAGGCTTCGATGTCGAGGGGGGAGTCGAGCCGGCTCGACTGCTCGAACTCCCGGCCCAGCCGGGCGTTCTCCTCGGTGGTGACCGAGCGTCCCAGCGGAGGATCGATGTAGTTCGCGTCGAGGCTCGGCGGGAGAGCGTGGGCACGCTTTCCGGTCGGCGTGGCGAATACGACTTCATAGCCCTGCTCGTCGAACTGGGATACGGGGCCGATCAGTTCTTCGGCCCAGTAACCATGTTCGGAGACAATGACCAGAATCTTTCTGCTCACGGATTCCTCCAGGCGCCGCCTGTTGTCGTTGGCGTCCCCCACACTGGCCGCGCCCGGGGTTCCCGTCAAAGCGCTGGTGTGCGACTTCGTGAGGTAGTCGGCCAGGTCGTGGGGGCACCTCAGGAAGTCGTCCGGCGATGTCATGAAGTAGCTTCCGGACTACCTGACTTCGTCCGAATCCCTGAACCGTCGCAGGGGCCCCGCCTTATGGTCTGGACGCGCCGGAATCACGGGCGCGCTGCAATCACGGGCGCGAAGCGCGAGAGCGCGAGAGAGGGACGGGGACGATGACGATGGACCTGTTGTGCACCCACATCGATCGGATACGTCCGGTGAAACCGGGCACCGAGGGCTGCGAGGAGTGCCTCGTCTCCGGTGACACCTGGGTGCACCTGCGGATGTGCCTGAGCTGCGGGCACGTCGGCTGCTGCGATTCCTCGAAGAACCGTCACGCCACCAGGCACTACGGGGCCACCGAGCACCCCATCGCGGCCTCCCACGAGCCCGGCGAGGACTGGGCCTGGTGCTACGCCGACAAGCTGATGCTGGACCCGGCGTGAGCGCGGCCCCGGAGAGCGCCGCCGCGGGCACCTCGCCCACGGGCAACGCGCCCACGAGCACCGCACCCACCAGCACCGCCACCGCGACCGCCGAAGCCGCGGCGCGCGCGGAGAACCGCAAGCCCGTCATCCTGGCCGTGGACGACGACCCGCAGGTGCTGCGCGCCGTCCGCCGCGACCTGCGCAGCGCGTACGGAGACCGCTACCGGGTGCTCGGCGCCTCCTCGGCCGCCGACGCCCTCAAGATCCTGGACTCCCTCGACGAGCGCGGCCACGACCCGGCGCTCTTCCTCGTCGACCAGCGGATGCCGGACGTCACCGGGGTCGAGTTCCTGCTGGAGGCCGTCAGCCGCTTCCCCGACGCCCGCCGCGTGCTCCTCACCGCGTACGCCGAGACGGACGCGGCGATCACCGCCATCAACCGGGTCCGCCTGGACTACTACCTGCTCAAGCCCTGGGACCCGCCGCACGAGCGGCTCTTCCCGGTCCTGGACGACCTGCTCTCCGACTGGCTCGCCACCTACCGCCCGGCGTACGACGGGATCATCGTCGCGGGTCACCTGGTCTCCCCCGGCACGCACGCCGTCCGGGACTTCTTCACCCGCAACGGCCAGCCCTTCCGCTTCCTGAACGTGGAGCGGGACCCCGAGGCGCTGACCGTGATCGCCGCCGCCCAGCCCGACGCCGCCCTGCCCCTGGTCCGCTTCCCGGACGGCTCGGTGCTCTCCGCGCCGACGGACACGCAGCTCGCCCAGCGCCTGGGGCTGGCCACCACCGCCTCGCGCCCGCACTACGAGTGCGTCATCGTCGGCGCGGGCCCGGCGGGCCTCGCGGCCGGGGTCTACTCGGCCTCCGAGGGCCTGTCCACGCTCATGCTGGACTCCCGCGCCCCGGGCGGCCAGGCCGGCACCTCCAGCCTGATCGAGAACTACCTCGGCTTCCCCTCGGGCCTGTCCGGCGGCGACCTGACCCGCCGCGCCACCATCCAGGCGTCCCGCTTCGGAGCCGAGATCCTGCACCCGGTGGAGGTGACCTCGCTGACCCGCGACGATCCGGCGAAGATCCTGACCCTGGCGGACGGTACGGAGATCAGCGCCGAGACGGTGCTCCTGGCGACCGGGGTCTCGTACAACCGCCTGGACGCCCCGGGCGCCGACCGCTTCGAGGGCGCCGGGCTCTACTACGGCGCGGCGACCACGGAGAGCTCGGCGTGCATCTCCCAGCACGTGTTCATCGTGGGCGGGGCCAACTCGGCCGGCCAGGCCGCCGTGCACTTCGCCAAGTACGCCGCCCGGGTCACGATCCTGGTCCGCGCGGCCTCGCTCGACGACAGCATGTCCCGCTACCTGATCGACGAGATCGAGCGCACGCCCAACATCGAGGTGCGGGTCCGCACCACGGTCGTCCGCCTGCACGGCGAGGACCACCTCGAACGCCTGACCCTGCACAACTCCGAGACCGGCGAGGACAAGGAGATCCCGGCCCGGTTCATGTTCACCTTCATCGGCGCCCGCCCGCACACGGGGTGGCTGGCCGGGGTGGTGGAGCGGGACGAGTACGGCTTCGTGCTCACCGGCTCGGACCTGATCTCCAACGGCGGCGAACTCCCGGAGGAATGGAGCCTGGAGCGCGCCCCGTACCCGCTGGAGACCAGCGTCCCCGGGGTCTTCGCTGCGGGGGACGTACGGGCCCACTCGGTCAAGCGCGTCGCCTCGGGCGTGGGCGAGGGAGCCATGGCGGTCTCCCTGATCCACCGCTACCGCTCGATGGGCTGAGAGCGAACACCGCGGAACACCGCGCCGGCCCACTTGCGATCAAGCTCTGCCCGGACGCACCGTTGATTACATGATTACATCCGAGCAGAACGAGCAGCTCCGCTCCTGGTTCGCCGAGCGGCTGCCGGTGGACGTCTACGCGTCGCTCCTCTCGGTCACGGTCGACCGGGAGGAGATCACCGTCGTCGGTGAGGTCCCCGCGACCGAATCGGTGGCGGCCTTCCGCGAGCGCACCCGGGAACAGCGCGTCGAGGTGGCCCGCGAGGCGGAGGAGCTCTACCGCCGCAAGGTGTCCTGGGCCGCCCAGTCGGGCGAGGAGCGGACCCTCTTCACCCACCTCGCGGTCCCCGTCATGACCCGCCTGCGCCAGCCCGAGCGCCAGGTCCTCGACACCCTGGTCGCGGGCGGCGTCGCCCGCAGCCGCGCCGACGCCCTGGCCTGGTGCGTCCGCCTGGTCGGACGCAACACCGACACCTGGCTGACGGACCTGCGCGAGTCCCTGGACCGGGTCCAGCAGGTCCGCGCGGAGGGTCCGGACCTCGCCGACTCCCAGAAGTCCGGGTCATAACGGCGAAAGATCCCCCGGCGCCCGCAAGATCGCGCAAGCCTGACACGGACCACCGGCGATCAACGCCCGACCCCAGGGAGAGGCCGCACCATGACCACCACCGTCGAATACATCCGTTACCGGATCGCATTGGACGATCAGCCGGCTTTCGAAGACGCGTACGTCAGGGCTTCCGAGTCCCTGGCCGCCTCGCCGGAGTGCATCGACTACGAACTCGCCCGCAGCGAGGAGGAGCCCGAGCGCTACATCCTGCGCATCCGCTGGACTTCGATCGACGCCCACCTGAACGGATTCCGCAAGGGCGAGCACTTCCCCGCGTTCTTCAGCGCGATCCGCCCGTACGTCACGGCCATCGAGGAAATGAAGCACTACCTCGTCACCAAGGTGGCCGGCCCCGGAAAGGCTTCCACCCCGTCATGAGCACCACACCCGACACCACGCCCACCATCTACGAATGGATGGGCGGCGCGGAGGCGATGGACCGCCTCACGGACGTCTTCTACGCCCACGCCCTGCGGGACGAGATCCTGGCCCCGGTCTTCGCGGGCATGGACGCGGAACACCCCCAGCACGTGGCGGTCTGGCTGGCGGAGGTCTTCGGCGGCCCGAAGCAGTACACCGCGTCCCACGGCGGCCACCAGCACATGGCCACCAAGCACCTGGGCCGCGGCATCACCGAACAGCAGCGCCGCCGCTGGGTGGACCTCCTGACGGACACGGCCGACGAGGTGGGCCTGCCCACGGACCCGGAGTTCCGCGCGGTCTTCGCGTACTACATCGAGTGGGGCACCCGCATGGCCCTGATCTACTCGGGCCCCAACCCACCCCCGGTCGACGCGGCCGACATCCCGGTCTGGTCCTGGGGCCAGACCCCACCGTGGATCCCGAAGTCCTGATCCGGAACCCGGCGGAGCCCCCGGGCTCCGCCGGACCCATCCAGCCCGAATTCAGCCCCGCCGGCGTTTGAGGCGCGGGGTCCGGGGCGGAGCCCCGGCGGCCGGGCCCGGGCCGGATTCGGCGAGCAGCACCGTCAGCCCCGGCGCATCGCCCCCGACCTCGGCCCGCCAGAAGTCGACGGCCTCCTCCAGGATCTCGCGCAGGGTCTCCCAGTCCGCGGGCCGAGCCTCCGCGTATCCCCGCCAAGAGGTCACCGCGAGCAGCCGCCCCTCCGCGGCCGGCAACCACGACAGATCCCGCAGCGCATCGGCCAGCGCGTCCCAGTTCCCCCCGAAGTACTCGGGAACTTCCAGCGCGGCCCCACACCGCCGCATCAGCTCCGCTTTGCTCCGTACGCCGTCCAGATCCAGCCGTACGGTCGCCCATCCGGCGGCCTCGGCCGCTTCGAGCGCGGGGGCCAGGGGCCGCGGGTCCAAGGTCATCGGAGAACCGCCCTGAAGGTCTCGTAGTGGTCGTCCGTGTAGAAGAACTCCCCGCCCCCACCGGTCACGATCCGCCGGGCCCCACGGTCCCGCTCACCGGGCGTCTTCACGGTGAACTCGTGGTAATAGCCGCGCTTCTTCTGCGGCAGGACCTTTTCGAAATTGCCGAAGACGGTCCCGTCCTGCCGGTACTGGTACGGCCCGCCCTTGTCGATCAGCGCCAGCACGTCCCGGGCCTGCTGCGGCAATGCCGAAGCCCGTACCGTCGCCATGCCCTTCGCCCATCCGGGCGTCGGCACGGCGGAACTCGCCGCCCCGCTCGGGGCAACGTCAACGCCGGAGCCGGCGCTCGCGCTCGTACTGGTGGCCGCGGCAGGCGCGGGTTTCTTCCCGCTGCAACCCACCGCACCGACCAGCGCCGCGCAGAGGAACACGGCCCCCAGCACACGCAGCAACGATCGGGGCACGTTCCGAAAGATCATGCACCGATCGTGCCAAATATCCGATTCTCCCGCGAATCGCGCGGTGTCTTCAGAGGGCGGACATCTTGGTGTACGGACTCAGGATGCGCTTACGGACCTCAGGCCCGAATTCGACGAGGACAGCGATCCCCTCCTCAACGGCGACGACACGGCCGAGGCCGTGCTCATCGTGAGAAACCCGGTCGCCGACGCTGAAGTGCCGGAGGGGCGCTTCCACGGGGGCCTTGAACGGGCTGGACGGCAGATGGCGGCGAGGTACTGCGGACTTTGTCATTGCACCCAGTATGCGCCCAGCAGGCCGTCGAACGGTCCGCCGTTCGGATCTCAATTACGGCACCATCCGCATCGGCGAACCTCACGTGCCCGCGTTTGACCGGCATTCGTCCGGACAATCGGACCAATCCGAACAATCACTCGTCGGGGTCGGCCCGCTCCAGTGCCGGCCGCAGACCGGGCTCCGATTCGGTGAGCAGATAGTCCGCGACGGCCGTGTCCGTGACCAGACTGGTCACCAGGCCGGAGCGCAGCACCGCCCCGATCGCGGACGCCTTGCGCAGCCCGCCGGCGATGGCGACGACCTCGGGGATCCGGCGCAGCCGGTCCGCCTCCACGGTGATGCAGCGCTCGCCGAGGTCCCGCCCGACCCGGCGCCCCTCGGCGTCGAAGAGATGGGCGGACATCTCGGCGGCGACGCCCAGCGAGGCGTAGTGCGCCCGCTCCTCGTCGCTCAGCATGTCGTGGACGGTCGAGATGCCCGGCTCCCAGGACCCGATGGAGACGGCGGCGACGGTGACCTTGTCGAAGTACTCGAAGGCCCGCGCGATCCCCGTCTGGCTCCGCAGGGCGGCCGCGGTGGCCGGATCGGGCAGCAGCATCGGCGCGTAGATGGGGTGGGCGTCGCCGCCCGACACCTGCGCGGCCCTGCGCACGGCCTCCACGGACCCGCGCTCGGCCGTACCGGCGTCGTAGACGCCCGTCAGCTGGACGACGGTGCAGGGGGGCAGCCGGTGCAGGGAGGCGGCCATGTGGATGGTGGACCGCCCCCACGCGAGGCCGAGCACGTCCCCCTCGTTGACGAGCTCACCCAGCAGATCGGCCGCCACGGCACCCAGGTTCTCCGGGTCCGGCGCGTCCTCGGTGGCATCGGCCGGAGACTCCACGACCACGGCGTGCCGCAGTCCGTACCGGGCGCGCAGCGCGTCGGACCGCTCCGCGTCCAGCTCGGCCGGTACGCGGATCTCGATGCGTACCAGGTCGCGCTCCAGAGCGGTCTCCAGGACCCGGGCCACCTTGAAGCGGCTCACGCCGAACTCCTCGGCGATCTGGATCTTGGACTTCCCCTCCAGGTAGAAGCGGCGCGCCATGGCCGCCGCCTGCACCAGCTCCGCGGGTCCCATCCGCAGGGCTGACCGTCCCGCCGACATTGCAGACACCGCGTTCTCCTCACTGCTGTTCACACCATCGTGTTCACACTCTCGACTCGCCGTTCATCCTGTCAGATCCGACGGCCGTTGATCAGCCTGGACAGCTCCCGTTCACCGAGCTGTTCACCAAGCCTTGTCTCAGTGGTCGCAAGCCCAGGGCGCGGCGGCGATCGCCGCACCCGCCTGGTCACGCAGCGTGCGTACGGCTGCCGCCGGATCGACCGCTCCGTAGACCGCGCTGCCCGCCACGAACACGTCGGCGCCGGCTTCGGCGCACCGCTCGATGGTCGTGGCGGAGACGCCTCCGTCGACCTGGAGCCACAGCTCCAGACCGTGCTTGGAGATGAGCTCCCGGGTCCGGCGGATCTTGGGCAGCATGATGTCGAGGAAGGGCTGACCGCCGAAGCCGGGCTCCACGGTCATGATCAGCAGCATGTCGAGCTCGGGAAGGATGTCCTCGTACTGCTCGATGGGCGTCGCGGGCTTCAGCGCCATGGACGCCCGCGCCCCCTTGGCCCGGATCTCCCGCGCCAGCCGTACGGGCGCGGCCGCGGCCTCGGCGTGGAAGGTCACGGAACCGGCGCCGGCCTCGATGTACTGGGGCGCCCAGCGGTCGGGGTCCTCGATCATGAGGTGCAGATCGAGCGGGATGTCCGTCGCCCGGCTGAGCGACTCCACGATCGGCACGCCGAGCGTGAGGTTCGGGACGAAGTGATTGTCCATGACATCGACATGCAGCCAGTCGGCCCCCTGAACGGCCTTCGCCTCCTCGGCGAGCCGGGCGAAGTCGGCGGACAAGATGCTGGGATTGATCTGAACGGCCATGCCCCAAGCGTGCCATGCCGCCAACGCCTTCCGGCCACTACCCCGGAACTGGAGGGCGGGGGTGCGGGATCGGGGATCCCCGCGGGCCGGATCGGGGATCCCCGCGGGCGGGACCGGGGGCCCGCCGCCCTGCGGCGGCGGGCGCTCGCAGGGCGCCGCGACCGCGGCGACCCGCTATCCGGTCCTGCGGATCAGCGCCAGGTACATCGCGTCCGTCCCGTGCAGGTGCGGCCACAGCTGTACGTCCGGGCCGTCGCCCAGTGCCGGAACCTCCTGCATGTACGGCCGTGCGTCGATCAGTTCCGCCGCGATCGGGGCCGCGCCCGCACCGCGTCCCTTCAGTACGTCCTCCACCACCACCCGGGTCTCCGCGAGGTGCGGCGAGCAGGTCGCGTAGCCCACGACGCCGCCCACCCGGACGGCCGAGAGCGCCTCGCGCAGCAGCCCGCGCTGGAGCGGCGCGAAGCTCTCCAGGTCCTCCGGCCGGCGGCGCCAGCGCGCCTCGGGACGGCGGCGCAGCGCGCCCAGGCCCGAGCAGGGCACGTCCATCAGGACGCGGTCGAAGGAGCCCGGCAGCCACGGCGGGCGCGTTCCGTCGGCCGTGATCACCTGGTAGGGGCCCGGGTTGCCGGCGAGCGCCCGCTCGACCAGCCGCGCCCGGTGGGGCTGCTTCTCGGAGGCCAGCAGGAACGCACCGCGCTGGGCGGCGAGCGCCGCGAGCAGCGCCGCCTTGCCGCCCGGTCCGGCGCAGCCGTCCAGCCAGCGTTCGTCGCGGCCCTCGACCGGGACGGCCGCCAGGGCCATCGCCACCAGCTGGCTGCCTTCGTCCTGCACGCCGGCGCGGCCCTCGCGGACCGCCTCCAGCGCGCCCGGTTCGCCGCCCTCGGCCATCCTGACCGCGTACGGGGACCAGCGTCCCGGCAGCGCCGAGTCCTCGCCCACCGCTTCCAGCAGCTCCTGCGCCGTGGACCGGCCGGGCCGCGCCACGAGCGTCACCTCGGGCCGCTCGTTGTCGGCCTCCAGCAGGTCCTCGATCCCGGCGCGGCCGCCGCCCAGCGAGTCCCACAGGGCGCTGACGACCCACCTCGGGTGCGAGTGGAACACCGCCAGGTGCTCCTCGGCGTCGTCCTCGTACGGCGGGGCGACCTTCTCCAGCCACTCCTCCAGGTCGTGCGCGGAGATCTTGCGCAGCACCGCGTTGACGAACTTCGCCCGCCCGTCGCCGAGCACCACCCGGGCCAGCTCCACGCTCGCGGACACCGCCGCGTGGGTGGGGATGCGGGTCCCGAGCAGCTGGTGCGCGCCGAGCGAGAGCACGTCGAGCACCGGCGGGTCGACCTCGCGCAGCGGCCGGTCGATGCAGGCCTTGATGACCGCGTCGTACGTGCCCTGGCGGCGCAGGGTCCCGTAGACGAGCTCGGTGGCCAGCGCCGCGTCCCGCGCCTGGAAGGTCTCGTCCTTGCGGGCCTTCTTCAGCAGCGGCGGCAGCACGAGGTTCGCGTACGCGTCGCGCTCGTCCACCGCCCGCAGCACCTCGAAGGCCAGCATGCGGACGGGGTCCTTCTTGGGCCTGCGGTGCGGCTTGGCCGACTTGGCCGGCTTGCTACGAGGCTGCTCGCTCACGTGAAAGGTGCTCCGGGGTTACGGGAAGAACTGCAAGAAACAGAAAGGGGAACGCGAAGAACTGCGAAATCAGCCTACGTCGGCCCCGCCGCCCAGCCGCTCACCCGGAGCGATCCGCACCCCGCGCGCCCAGTCGGCGGCCTTCATCGGCTTCTTGCCCTGCGGCTGCACCCAGAGCAGTTCCACGGCGTGCGAGCCGGTGCCGACGTAGACGTTGTTCTTCGCCACGCCCAGGTCGCCCGGCTCCAGGTCGGTCCGGTCCGCGACCGGTGCGACCGAGACCAGCTTGAGCCGCTCCCCCCGGAAGACCGTCCACGCGCCGGGCGCCGGGGTGCAGCCGCGCACCAGCCGGTCGACGCGCATCGCGGGCGCCTTCCAGTCGACCCGGGCGTCCTCGACGGTGATCTTCGGCGCGAGCGAGACCCCGTCGGCGGGCTGCTCCACCGCGCGCAGGGTGCCGTCCTCGATGCCGTCCATGGTGGCGACCAGCAGCCCGGAGCCGGCGAAGGCAAGGCGGGTCAGCAGGTCACCGCTGGTGTCGGTGGGCCGGATCTCCTCGGTGAGGATCCCGAAGACCGGGCCGGTGTCGAGCCCCTCCTCGATCCGGAAGGTGGAGGCACCGGTGACCTCGTCCCCCGCCATGATCGACTGCTGCACGGGCGCGGCGCCGCGCCACGCGGGCAGCAGCGAGAAGTGCAGGTTGACCCAGCCGTGCTTGGGGATGTCCAGGGCGCCCTTGGGAATCAGCGCGCCGTACGCGACCACGGGGCAGCAGTCGGGCCCGATCTCCCTCAACCGGGCCTGGAACTCCGGGTCCCTCGGCCGGGCGGGCTTGAGCACCTCGATGCCGGCTTCCTCGGCGCGCTCGGCGACGGGGCTGGCGACGAGGCGACGGCCCCGGCCGGCCGGCGCGTCGGGCCGGGTGACGACGGCGGCGACCTCGTGGCGCCCGGAGGCGATCAGAGCGTCCAGGGCGGGCACGGCGACCTCGGGGGTGCCTGCGAAGACGAGCTTCACTGGGGTCTACCTCGCTATCTCGGCTGTCAGCAGCACACCAGTCTATGGTCTGACCGCCCACGGTCCCACCTGCGTCGCGCCGCCCGCCCGAGGGGGCGTACGCACACACGCGCGCTCCTCGCATATGCCGACACGCCCCCATAGCGTGACCTGCCCACCGGGTAGCGCGT
This sequence comes from Streptomyces sp. GL_141, assembly GCF_057834385.1. Lineage (NCBI taxonomy): Bacteria > Bacillati > Actinomycetota > Actinomycetes > Kitasatosporales > Streptomycetaceae > Streptomyces > Streptomyces sp. GL_141. Next base: position 7,044,263 of record NZ_CM174402.1, on the reverse strand, counting down.
TGGTCAAAAGAGATTGACCGAAACGGGCCGCGAAACAGAACGGTGTCTGCGGCCCTATCCGCTCTTCAGCACCGGTTCGAGAGGCTTCTTCATGGCCGACCACGCCACCCACGACGCCCAAGCACGGGCCAGCCTGCACCTCCTGGTGCGGGACATCGAGCGGGTTCGCCGGCAGGTGGATGCTCTGCGTACGCTCACCGCCCAGCTCGGCAACGTCTACCGCCCGCGCCGCTCAGGGCCCTCCACGGGCTTCGTCGTCTACGGCCGGGCACCCGCACCCACCGTCCGCCTCGCGCAGGAGCTCCGGGACAGCGTCGAGACGCTGGTCACCGCCGCGGTGGACTTCGACCGCTCGCTCGGCTTCTCGTGGGACGCGGTCGGCTCGGCGCTCGGCGTCACCAAGCAGGCCGTCCACCGGCGCTACGGCGCCCGGCGGGCGCAGAGCGCCGAGCCCGGCAGCGCCGAGCGGGAGCCGCTGGCCGAGGGCACGACGACCCGGACCCTGGGGCCCCTGCCCACCGTCCCGGCGGCGCGCTCGGTGCCGCCGCAGCCGGTGCGCGAGGAGGCGGGCGCCTCGTCCCGCCCCGCCGCCTTCCCCGGCCCCCGCAACGGCTGACCCACCCCCCGTCGGGACGCCGACCCCCGACGACCGGCCCCCGCCGGAGCGCCCCCAGGGCCGCCCCGCCGGGGGCTCCGTCGTTCCCGGCACCGCGACGGAACAGAGCGGTCCCCTACCCACCCTTCACCCGTTCCCCGGGCTGGGCTTTCCGGCCGTCCGACGTTTGAGGACCGGGGTCCCTCTCAGCCCGTCCGGCGTTTGAGGACCGGGGTCCGGGGCGGAGCCCCAGGGCTTTCCAGCCGTCCGGCGTTTGAGGACCGGGGTCCGGGGCGGAGCCCCAGGGGGGTCCGGGCAGCGCCCGGGGAACGGTGGAAGGGCGGGTAGGGGAACTCCGCCCCGCGCAGCGGCAAGGGTCGCAGCGGGGACTCCGCCCCGCAGGGCCATCCGCCCGGGCCCGGCCAGCGCCGCGCAAGGCACGCTCAGCCGATGTCCAGCGGATCGATCCGGATCCGGACCGCCTCCTCCGCCGGGCCCCCCCGGGCCATCCGCGCGGCCTGCGCCGCCTTCAGCGCGCCGGCGAGCACGGCCCCGCTCCCCGGAGGCACCCGCACGAGCGCCCGCTCCCCCGGCGAGGCCTCCCCCCGCCGCCCGGGAACCGGCACCGGCCCCAACACCTCCGCGTCCGGCGGCAGCCCGGCCCCCGCCAGAAAGGCCTGCACGGCCTCCGCACTGCCCGCGGCGACCGCCGCCATCCGGGAGACCGGCGGGAACCCGAGCTGCGCCCGCTCCGCGAGCTCCCGGACCGCGTGCCCGACGGGGTCCCACCGCACCAGCGCCTGGACCGGCCGCAGCGTCGGCTCGGCGACGACCACCACCTGTCCGTCCCCCCGTACCAGCGAGGCCGCCGCGATCCACCGCCGCAGCGCGTCCTCGCCCGCCCGCAGGTCGGGCCTGCTCAGCATGGCCCAGCCGTCCAGCAGCAGCGCCGCCGCGTACCCGGCGCCCGCCGCGACCGGCTCGGCGCCGGGCGTGCACACCACCAGCGCGGGCCGGTCCGGCACCTCGTCCAGGATGTGGTCGCGCCCGGAGGTCCGTACGGGGACGGCCGGGAAGGCCCGCCCCAGCTCCTCGGCGGTCCGCCGCGCGCCCACGACCTGGGCCCGCAGCCGGAACGATCCGCATTCCTCGCAGTGCCAGGCCGACTCGGCCCGCCCGCACCACCCGCAGTGCAGGTCCCGCGCGTCGGGCGCCTCCAGCGGCCCCGCGCAGACCGTGCACCGCGCCGGCGTCCGGCACCGCTCGCACGCCAGCCGGGGCACGTACCCGCGCCGGGGCACCTGGACGAGCACGGGCCCGGTCTTCAGCCCCTCCCGTACGGTCTCCCACGCGAGGCTCGGCAGCCGGGCGGCCCGCGCGGCCCCGTCCCGGGCCAGCAGCTCGTCTCCGACGGTCCGGATCCGGGGCGCGTACGTGCGCACCGTCTCGCGGTCGGCGACCAGCGGCCGGGCCCAGCCGGACTCGACGAGCTGCGCGGCCTCCACCGTGCAGCTGGTGCTGCCCACCAGGAAGCCGCAGCCGTCGGTGACCGCGCGCAGTTCCAGTACCTCCCGCACGTGCGGGAAGGGGGCGTGCACGTCGCTGTGGCTGGAGTCGCCGTCGTCCCAGACGGCGACGAGCCCGAGGTCCCGTACGGGAGCGAACATCGCGGCCCTGGTGCCGACCACGGCGCGCACGGAGCCCCGGCTGACGGCCAGCCACTCGCGGTAGCGCTTCTCCGGCCCGGACTCGGCGGTCAGCAGCGCGTGCCGCCCCTCGCCGAGCAGGGCGGTCAGCGCCGCGTCGACGCGGGCGGCGGTGCGCCCGTCGGGGACCACCGCGAGGGCGCCGCGTCCGGAGGCGAGGGTGGCGGCCATGGCGCGGGCCAGCTCGTCGGCCCAGCCGGGGCCGGGCAGGGCCGTCCAGACGGCGCGCGGGGTGCCGCCGCCCGCCAGGGCCCGCAGGAAGCCGGGGCCCGCTCCGTACCGCTCCCAGCCCGCGGGCTCGGGCGCGGGGGGCGGGGGCAGCGGCTCGGGGGACGGCTTGGCCTCGGCGCGGGCGCTGCGCGCGGGCAGCGCGAGCTGGAGCACGTCGGCGAGGCTGCCGGCGTACCGGTCGGCGACGGCGCGGGCGAGGGCGAGCATGCGGGGGCCGAGCACGACCTCGGGCGAGACGACCTGGGCGAGGGCCGCGAGGGCTCCGTTGTAGTCGGACTCGGCGCGGCGCTCGATGACGAAGCCGTCGATGAGTCCGCCGCCCTCGCGGCGGCCGCCGTGCACCCGGTGGGAGCCCGCGCCGAAGCGGACCCGGACGCGGACGCCGGGCTGGGCGGACTCGGAGAGCTCGGCGGGGACCGCGTAGTCGAAGAGCCGGTCGAGGTGGAGCACGCCCTTGTTCACGAGGACCCGGGCCACGGGCAGTTCCTCGGCGACGGAGGCCCCGCGCCAGGTCCGCGGCTTGGCCTTGGGCGCCTTGGCCTTCGCCTCGGCGACCATCTCCCGCATCAGCGCCAGCTGCTCCGGCGGGGAATCATTCGCGCTGCTCACACCAGCATTCTTACCAAACGCCACCGACAGCGGCGGGTGGGGTGCGGGCGGGCCCTCCCGAGATCTGGTCGGGCGGCGGCGGTCCTGCGGTCCTTCAACACGGGGTTCGCACCCCGCTCCAGATGAAGCCGTCGCCCCTCGCACCGGGAGGGCTGCGCCAGCGTATCCGCGCGGGAGCGGCCGCACCAACGAATACGGCCCCGGACCGCGAGGGTCCGGGGCCGTCCGTCGATCAGGCGGGTCCTACAGGCCGGCAGCGGCGCGCAGGGCGTCCACGCGGTCGGTGCGCTCCCAGGTGAAGTCCGGCAGCTCGCGGCCGAAGTGGCCGTAGGCGGCGGTCTGGGCGTAGATCGGGCGCAGCAGGTCGAGGTCGCGGATGATCGCGGCCGGACGCAGGTCGAAGACCTGGCCGATGGCGTTCTCGATCTTCTCGACGTCGACCTTGTGCGTGCCGAAGGTCTCGACGAACAGACCGACGGGCTCGGCCTTGCCGATCGCATACGCGACCTGGACCTCGCAGCGCGAGGCCAGACCGGCGGCGACCACGTTCTTGGCGACCCAGCGCATGGCGTACGCGGCGCTGCGGTCGACCTTGGACGGGTCCTTGCCCGAGAAGGCGCCGCCACCGTGACGGGCCATGCCGCCGTAGGTGTCGATGATGATCTTGCGGCCGGTCAGGCCGGCGTCGCCCATCGGGCCGCCGATCTCGAAGCGGCCGGTCGGGTTGACCAGGAGGCGGTAGCCCTCGGTGTCGAGCTTGATGCCGTCCTCGACGAGCTGGTTCAGGACGTGCTCGACGACGAACTCGCGGATGTCCGGGGCGAGCAGCGAGTCCAGGTCGATGTCCGCCGCGTGCTGCGAGGACACGACGACCGTGTCGAGGCGGACGGCCTTGTCGCCGTCGTACTCGATGGTGACCTGGGTCTTGCCGTCGGGACGCAGGTACGGGATGGTCCCGTTCTTGCGGACCTCGGACAGCCGCTTGGACAGGCGGTGCGCGATGTGGATCGGGAGCGGCATGAGCTCGGGGGTCTCGTCGCAGGCGTACCCGAACATCAGGCCCTGGTCGCCGGCACCCTGCTTGTCGAGCTCGTCCTCGTCGCCCTCGACCCGCTTCTCGTACGCGGTGTCGACGCCCTGCGCGATGTCCGGGGACTGCGCACCGATGGACACCGACACGCCGCAGGAGGCGCCGTCGAAGCCCTTCTTCGAGGAGTCGTAGCCGATCTCGAGGATCTTGTCGCGGACGAGCTGCGCGATCGGCGCGTACGCCTTCGTCGTCACCTCTCCCGCGATGTGGACGAGACCGGTGGTGATGAGGGTCTCCACGGCGACGCGCGAGGTCGGGTCCTCGGTGAGGAGCGCGTCGAGGATGGTGTCGCTGATCTGGTCAGCGATCTTGTCGGGGTGACCCTCGGTCACAGACTCCGAGGTGAAGAGACGACGGGACACAACGCTCCCTGGGGTTGCAGCGGCTGCTGGCTGAAATATTGGTGGAACCACATCGGAGGCTGCGCCCGATCACGTTCCGGCTGCAGTTTATCGGTCGCCACCGTTCGCCGGACCACCCGTCTCGCCCTATGGGAGCCGTGTGACCTGCGACACTCCATTCTTACCCAAGGAGCAGCCCGCGGAAAGGGCCTCCGCTCAGGCGCGTCGCGCGCCGAGGCGCGGTGCCACCTGATCCCAAATCACGTCTGCGAGCGATTCCTTCGGACCATAGGGGACGGCGAGCTCGCTTCCGTCGGAGGACAGGATGACCGCCTCGTTCTCCTCGGAACCGAAGGTCTTCGCCTCACCCACCTCATTGACGACGAGAAGGTCACACCCCTTGCGGAGGAGCTTGCTCCGCCCGTTGGCGAGTACATCGTCGGTCTCGGCGGCGAAACCGACCACGATCTGGCCCTCCCGGGCGCGGTCGGCGGAAATCTCCGCGAGAATGTCCGGATTCCGTACGAGGGTGACCGGTGCGGGCTCCTGCCCGTCCTTCTTCTTGATCTTTCCGCCCGCGTACTCGGCCGGCCGGAAGTCGGCCACGGCCGCGGCCATCACCACCGCGTCGGCGTCCGCTGCGGCCTTGAGCACGGCCTCGCGCAGCTGCAGGGCCGTCCCGACCCGTACGAGGTCCACCCCGGCGGGGTCGGCGAGCGCGGTGTTGGCGGAGACCAGGGTGACCCGGGCCCCGCGGGCGACGGCGGTACGGGCGAGGGCGTAGCCCTGCTTGCCGGAGGAGCGGTTGCCGAGGAAGCGGACCGGGTCCAGCGGTTCGCGGGTACCGCCCGCGCTGATCACCACGTGCCGGCCGGCGAGGTCGGGCTCGGCCACCCCGCGGGCCAGACCGTGCCTTCTCAAGACGTGGCGACACACCTCGAAGATCTCCTCGGGGTCGGGCAGCCGCCCCTTGCCGGTGTCCTTGCCGGTGAGCCGGCCGACGGCGGGCTCGATGACGACGGCTCCGCGACGGCGCAGCGTGGCCACGTTCTCCTGCGTGGCCGGGTGCTCCCACATCTCGGTGTGCATCGCGGGTGCGAACACCACGGGGCACCGTGCGGTGAGCAGGGTGTTGGTGAGCAGGTCGTCGGCCAGCCCGTGGGCGGCCTTGGCGAGCATGTCGGCGGTGGCCGGGGCGACGACCACGAGATCGGCGCTCTGCCCGATGCGCACGTGCGGCACCTCGTGGACGCTCTCCCAGACCTCGGTGGAGGCCGGGTTCCCCGAGAGGGCGGCCCAGGTGGCCTCCCCGACGAAGTTCAGCGACGCCGCCGTCGGCACCACGCGTACGTCGTGCCCGGACTCGGTCAGCCGGCGCAGCAGCTCGCAGGCCTTGTAAGCGGCGATCCCGCCGCTGACTCCGAGCACGACCTTCGGCTTACCCACCACACACGCCCCTTCGACGGACGACCGCTCTGACACCTATGCACCTATGACACACCACAGGCCCGGCAGATGTTCTGCCGGGCCTGTGGTGAAAGGAAAACTCGTGCCTTACTGAGGCGGGGCCTCGATGGCCTCGGAGGTCAGCAGACCCGCGTTGATCTCGCGCAGCGCGATCGAAAGCGGCTTCTCGTGGACGTGGGTGTCCACCAGCGGGCCGACGTACTCGAGCAGGCCCTCACCGAGCTGCGAGTAGTACGCGTTGATCTGACGCGCGCGCTTGGCCGCGTAGATCACGAGGCTGTACTTCGAGTCCGTGGCCTCGAGCAGCTCGTCGATCGGCGGGTTGATGATGCCCTCGGGCGCAGTAATGGAAGAGGACACGCTCTACCTTCCGAAGATGGGGTAAGACCTAGAAATGTCGAATCCGGACCGTCCGGACCGGTTGAACACCGGTCAACGATCAGACGACATTCATCAAGGCTAGCAGCTCGCGCGCGACGTCCTCGACCGAGGTGTTGACCAGGGTGGTGTCGAACTCGGATTCGGCAGCCAGTTCGATCTTGGCGGCGCCGAGCCTGCGCTCGACGACCTCCGCGGTTTCGGTGCCCCGGCCGGTGAGCCGGCGGACCAGCTCGTCCCAGCTCGGAGGAGCCAGGAAGACCAGCTGTGCCTCGGACATGGACTCGCGTACGAGCCGTGCGCCCTGGAGGTCGATCTCCAGCAGGACCGGCTCGCCGTTCTCCAGGCGTTCCAGCACTGCGCCGCGCGGTGTGCCGTAGCGGTTGCCCGCGAACTCGGCCCACTCCAGCAGCTCGCCATTGGCGATCAGCTTGTCGAACTCGTCGTCGTTGACGAAGAAGTAGTGGACTCCGTGTCGCTCACCGGGCCGCGGCTTGCGGGTGGTGGCCGACACCGAGAGCCAGACCTCGGGGTGAACCTTGCGCATATGCGCGACGACCGTGCTCTTGCCGACCCCCGAAGGGCCGGAGAGCACGGTCAGCCGCGGACGAACCTCTGCTGCCATAGAGCGATTATCCAGCTTCTCGGGACTGCCTGAGAACGCCGGGAGAACTTCGGACGACGCCTTAGGCGGCGTTACCGCCGAACTCACGCTCCAGAGAGGCGATCTGGTTGGAACCGAGACCTCGGACACGCCGGGACTCGGAGATGCCGAGGCGCTCCATGAGCTGCTTGGCGCGCACCTTGCCGACGCCAGGCAGGGACTCCAGGAGAGCGGAAACCTTCATCTTGCCGATGACGTCGTTCTCCTGCCCCAGCTTGATGACGTCGTGCAGGGAGGCGCCGGAGTGCTTGAGTCGATTCTTCACCTCGGCCCGCTCCCGGCGAGCCGCGGCGGCCTTTTCGAGCGCTGCTGCGCGCTGTTCAGGGGTAAGGGGCGGAAGAGCCACGCCTACGTCACCTCGGATGTCGAACTGTCGGATACGGACCAGTGGAATGCCGGAAGGCATCACACCAGGCGAGTGCCCGAACAGCGGTGGTGCTCGATCGCTGCTCGTTCACTCTGCTCGGAGACTAGCGGCCATGACCGCTCCAGTCAGCGAGAACGGACGAAAAGTCCTGGTCAGCCTCCACTGAACCGTACATCACGGACAAACCACCCCGGATTTGTCCGGTGAAAGACGTTCGAATTTCGTCAGAGAGTGCGATGAGACCGTCCGACGGCGTCCTCGAACGCCCCGATCCCGCGGACGGCGAGTGCCGCGCGCAGGTCGTCGCGGATCCTCAGGGGTGCGGACGGATCGTTGAACAGGGCGGTCCCGACCGCCACCCCCGAAGCACCCGCGAGGACGAATTCGAGTGCGTCCCGGCCGGAGGCGATCCCGCCCATCCCGAGGATGGGGACCCGCCGGACGGCGCCGGCCAGCATCGCCCCGTACACCTGGAAGACGCAGCGGACGGCCACGGGCCGGATCGCCGGGCCGGAGAGGCCTCCGGTGACCCCGGCGAGGGCCGGGCGCATGGTGTCGGTGTCGATGGCCATTCCGAGGACGGTGTTGATCATCGAGAGGCCGTCGGCGCCCGCCTCCGTGCACGCGGCCGCGATGTCGGTGATCCGCGTCACGTCGGGGGTCAGCTTGGCGTAGACGGGCAGTGCGGGGTCGGCGGCCGCCTTGACGGCCTTGACCACCTCGAAGGAGGCGTCGGCGTCGCAGGCGAAGACGAGACCGCGGTTCGCGACGTTGGGGCAGGAGATGTTGGCCTCGATGCCGACCACGCCGGGCTGCCCGGTCAGCCGGGCGGCCGCCTCGGCGAACTCCTCCGTCCGCTCCCCCGCGACCGATACGAGCACCCGCGCCCCGCGCTCGGCCAACCAGGGCAGCTCGTGCTCGACGAAGTGGTCGATGCCGGACCCCTGGAGCCCGATGGAGTTCAGCATCCCGCTGGGGGTCTCGGCCATCCGGGGAGTGGCTCGGCCGGAGCGGACGTAGGGCATCACGGTCTTGGTGGTGATGGTGCCGAGCTCGTGCAGAGGGGTGAACCGGTGCAGCTCGCGGCCGTAGCCGGCGCAGCCGGAGGCGGTGGAGACGGGGTTGGGGAGGACGACACGGGCACCGAGGGGGGCCGACATGTCGACATCTTCGGGGTTCAGCGGATTCACCGGTCGCTCGCCTTCGGGGTCATGGCGGCCGCGCCTTCGAGGTCGTCGGGGAGGGTTCCGGCGTCGTCCCAGCGGACGGTGGTGCCGTCGAAAACGGGGCCCGATGTGCAAGAGCGAAGGAAACGGGTGACGCCGTCGGGGCCGGTGACGGGCAGGACACAGCTCATGCAGATCCCGATCCCGCAGGCCATGGCCTCCTCGACGGCGGTGTGGCTGGCGGCTCCGGCGGCGGTGGCTATCTCCGTGACGGCCTTGAGCATGCCCATCGGACCGCAGGAGTGGACCTCGGTGGCGCCGGTCACCGTCATGGCCTCGGGGAGCACGTCGGTCACCCGGCCCCGCCGACCGGCCGAACCGTCGTCGGTCACCACGTACACGTGCTCGGCGAGGGCCTCGGCCCGCTCGACCCCGAACAGCCGGTCCTCGGTGGCCGCACCGAGCACGAAGGCGACCCGGCCGCCACGCCCGACGATCTCCTCGGCGAGGCCGAACATCGGGGCGCTGCCGTAGCCCCCGGCGACCAGGACCGCCCCGACGGGGCCGTCGGGGAGCGGGAAGGGGGTGCCGAGGGGGGCGATGAGGTCCACGGTGTCGCCGGGGCGGTGCGCGGCCAGCGCCCTGGTTCCGCGGCCGGCCTCGGCGAAGACGAACTCGACGGTGCGGGTGGCGGGGTCGGCGCGGTGGATGGAGAAGGCGCGGCGGAGCAGTGTGCTCGTGTCGGCGCCGCCGATGGCCAGGGCGCCGAAGTGGCCGGGGCGCACTCCCGTGACGCCGGGGGCGTCGAGGACGAGGTGGTGGTAGGCCCCGACGGGCGTGATCCGCCGGATGGTGGCGGCGGTCTGTACTGGGGGCACGCGGGGCGCTCCGATCGGGGGTAGGGGGTGTAACCCCCCACCCCATGATCGCCCGGGGCCACCCGCCACCGCACCGGTCCGAAGCCCCGACCCTCCGGGCCCTACGCCCTGGCCCGCCCCGCTTCCCCGCTGCGCGGGGCGAAGTTCCCCTCCCCGCCCTTCGCCCGTTCCCCGGGCTGCGCCCGGACCCCCGGACCCCCGGACCACCGGGGAACGGGGGAACGGGGGAAGGGCGGGTCGGGGACGGCCCCGCAGGGCTACGCCGCTACGGCCGCGCGGATCTCGTCCGCGAAGGCCTGCGCCGAAGCGCGGAGCGCGGCCGCGTCGGGCCCGTGCTTCAGCACGCCCCGCGACACGTTCGGCACCACATTGCGCACGGCCGCGCCGAACACCGCCGGGAGGTCCGCCGCGGTGGCGCCCTGCGCCCCGATGCCGGGGGCCAGCAGCGGCCCGTTGATGTCCAGGTCGAAGGAGGACAGGTCCCCGAGCGTCGCCCCGACCACGGCTCCGAAGGAGCCCATCGGGGAGGCCCCGGCGTTCTCCGCCGCCAGGTGCGCCAGCATCGTCGCGCCGATCGTCCGGCCGTCGGCCCGCACCGCCCGCTGGACCTCCGCGCCCTCCGGGTTGGAGGTCAGGGCGAGCACGAACAGACCGGCCCCCGACTCCCGCGCCAGGTCGACGGCCGGCTTCAGCGAGCCGTAGCCGAGGTACGGGGAGACCGTCAGCGCGTCGGAGAACAGCGGCGAGGAGGGCGAGAGGAAGGTCTCCGCGTACGCGGCCATCGTCGAGCCGATGTCACCCCGCTTGGCGTCCATGACGACCAGCGTGCCCGCCGCACGGGCGTCGGCCACCGTCTGCTCCAGCACCGCGATCCCGCGCGAGCCGAACCGCTCGAAGAACGCCGCCTGCGGCTTGAAGACCGCGACGGAGTCGGCGAGCGCGTCGACGACCGTGCGGGAGAACTTCTCCAGGCCCGCGATGTCGTCGTTCAGGCCCCAGGAGGCCAGCAGGGCGGCGTGCGGGTCGATGCCGACGCACAGCGGCCCGCGGGTGTCCATCGCCTCGCGCAGCCGCGTACCGAAGGGAATCACAGAAGTCACAGAGGTCACAGCGCGGCCTTTCGGGTTTCCGCGCCCACCGCTTCGGCGAGCGTCGCGTACGGGCTGGCGGCCAGGCGCGCGGCCAGGCCCTTGTGGATGGCGCGGGCGTAGCAGGGGCCCTCGTAGATGAAGGCGCTGTAGCCCTGGACCAGGCTCGCGCCGGCCAGGATCCGCTGCCAGGCGTCCTCGGCGTTCTCGATGCCGCCGACCCCGACCAGGACCAGCCGGTCGCCCACGCGGGCGTACAGCCGCCGCAGGACCTCCAGCGAGCGCTCCTTGACCGGGGCGCCGGACAGGCCGCCGGTCTCCTTGATCAGCGAGGGGTCGGACTTCAGGCCCAGGCCCTCGCGGGCGATGGTCGTGTTCGTCGCGATGATGCCGTCCAGGCCCAGCTCCAGGGCCAGGTCGGCGACCGCGTCCACGTCCTCGTCGGCGAGGTCCGGCGCGATCTTGACGAGCAGCGGGACCCGCCGGTCGGTCACGACGCGGTCGGCCGCCTCGCGCACGGCGCTGAGCAGCGGCCGCAGCGACTCGGTGGCCTGGAGGTTGCGCAGGCCCGGGGTGTTCGGGGAGGAGACGTTGACGACGAGGTAGTCCGCGTGCCGGGCGAGGCGCTCGGTGGAGGCGACGTAGTCGGCGACGGCCTCTTCCTCGGGGACGACCTTGGTCTTGCCGATGTTGACGCCGACGACCGTCTTGAAGACCGGCACGCGGGCCGCCAGGCGGTCCGCCACGGCTGCCGAGCCCTCGTTGTTGAAGCCCATGCGGTTGATCAGGGCGCGGTCCGGGACCAGCCGGAACAGCCGCTTCTTCGGGTTGCCGGGCTGGGCCTCGGCGGTGACGGTGCCGATCTCGATGTGGTCGAAGCCGAGCATCGACATCCCGTCGATGGCGACGGCGTTCTTGTCGAAGCCGGCCGCGAGCCCGAAGGGGCCGTGCATCCGCAGGCCGAGGGCCTCGGTGCGCAGGGAGGCGTACCGGGGGGCCAGGTAGGCGGCGACGAAGGTGCGCAGCACCGGGGTGCGGGCCGCGAGGCGGATCCAGCGGAAGGCCATGTAGTGGGCCTGCTCCGGGTCCATCCGCTTGAAGACGAGGTTGAAGAACAGTTTGTACATCGTCCGAAATATCCCTTTGGCACTCATGAAAGGGGGGACACCGGTCGCTGTCGCCGGTGCCCCCCTTTCGTACGGGCTGCTAGTCGCGGGCCGCCGTCAGCCGCTCCGCGTGCTCCTGGAGCGAGCGGACGCCCACATCGCCGCGGTTGAGCGCGTCGATGCCCTGGACGGCCGCGGCGAGCGCCTGGACCGTGGTGAGGCACGGGACTCCGCGCGCCACGGCGGCCGTACGGATCTCGTAGCCGTCGAGGCGGCCGCCGGTGCCGTACGGGGTGTTGACGATCAGGTCGACCTGGCCGTCGTGGATGAGCTGGACGATGGTCTTCTCGCCGTCCGGGCCCTCGCCCTCGCTGAGCTTGCGCACGACGGTGGCGTTGATGCCGTTGCGGCGCAGGACCTCGGCGGTGCCGGAGGTGGCCATCAGCTCGAAGCCGTGGGCGACGAGCTCGCGCGCCGGGAAGATCATCGTGCGCTTGTCGCGGTTGGCGACGGAGATGAAGCAGCGGCCCTTGGTGGGCAGCGGGCCGTAGGCGCCGGCCTGCGACTTGGCGTAGGCCGTGCCGAAGACGGAGTCGATGCCCATGACCTCGCCGGTGGAGCGCATCTCCGGGCCGAGGACGGTGTCGACGCCGCGGCCGTGGATGTCGCGGAAGCGCGACCACGGCATGACGGCCTCCTTGACGGAGATCGGCGCGTCGAGCGGCAGGGTGCCGCCGTCGCCGGTCTTCGGGAGCATGCCCTCTTCGCGGAGCTCGGCGATGGTGGTGCCGAGCGAGATGCGGGCGGCGGCCTTCGCGAGCGGGACGGCGGTCGCCTTCGAGGTGAAGGGGACGGTCCGGGAGGCGCGCGGGTTGGCCTCCAGGACGTAGAGGATGTCACCCGCCATCGCGAACTGGATGTTGATCAGGCCGCGGACGCCGACGCCCTTGGCGATGGCCTCGGTGGAGGCGCGCAGCCGCTTGATGTCGTAGCCGCCGAGGGTGATCGGGGGCAGGGCGCAGGCCGAGTCGCCGGAGTGGATGCCGGCTTCCTCGATGTGCTCCATGACGCCGCCGAGGTAGAGCTCCGTGCCGTCGTAGAGGGCGTCGACGTCGATCTCGATCGCGTCGTCGAGGAACCGGTCGACCAGCACGGGGCGGGTCGGCGAGATCTCGGTGGACTCGGCGATGTACGAGGACAGCCGGTCCTCGTCGTAGACGATCTCCATGCCGCGGCCGCCGAGCACGTACGAGGGACGTACGAGGACGGGGTAGCCGATCTCGTCGGCGATGGCCTTGGCGCCGGCGAAGGTGGTGGCCGTGCCGTGCTTGGGGGCGGGCAGGCCGGCCTCGGCGAGGACCTGGCCGAAGGCGCCGCGGTCCTCGGCGGCGTGGATGGCCTCCGGCGGGGTGCCGACGATCGGGACGCCGTTGTCCTTCAGGGCCTGGGCGAGACCCAGCGGGGTCTGGCCGCCGAGCTGGACGATGACACCGGCGATGGGGCCGGCCAGCGACTCGGCGTGGACGATCTCCAGCACGTCTTCGAGCGTCAGCGGCTCGAAGTACAGGCGGTCGGAGGTGTCGTAGTCGGTGGAGACGGTCTCCGGGTTGCAGTTGACCATCACGGTCTCGTAGCCGGCGTCGCTGAGGGCGAAGGAGGCGTGGACGCAGGAGTAGTCGAACTCGATGCCCTGGCCGATGCGGTTCGGGCCGGAGCCCAGGATGATGACCGCGGGCTTCTCGCGCGGGGCGACCTCGGACTCCTCGTCGTACGAGGAGTAGAAGTACGGGGTCTTCGCGGCGAACTCGGCGGCGCAGGTGTCGACCGTCTTGTAGACCGGGCGGACGCCCAGGGCGTGGCGGACCTCGCGGACGACGTCCTCGCGCAGGCCGCGGATCTCGGCGATCTGGGCGTCGGAGAAGCCGTGGCGCTTGGCCTCGGCGAGCAGCTCGGGGTGGAGCTTGTCGGCGGCGGCCAGCTCGTCCGCGATCTCCTTGATGAGGAAGAGCTGGTCGACGAACCAGGGGTCGATCTTCGTGTACTCGAAGACCTCTTCCTGGGTGGCGCCGGCGCGGATGGCCTGCATGACGGTGTTGATGCGGCCGTCGGTCGGGCGGACCGCGGTGGCGAGGAGCTCTTCCTTGTCGCCGGTGGGGCCGACGAAGGTGAACTGCGAGCCCTTCTTCTCCAGCGAGCGCAGGGCCTTCTGCAGGGCCTCGGTGAAGTTGCGGCCGATGGCCATGGCCTCGCCCACCGACTTCATGGTGGTGGTGAGGGTGGCGTCGGCCAGCGGGAACTTCTCGAAGGCGAAGCGCGGGGCCTTGACGACGACGTAGTCGAGGGACGGCTCGAAGGAGGCCGGCGTCTTCTCGGTGATGTCGTTGGGGACCTCGTCGAGCGTGTAGCCGATGGCCAGCTTGGCGGCGATCTTGGCGATCGGGAAGCCGGTGGCCTTCGACGCGAGCGCCGAGGAGCGCGAGACGCGCGGGTTCATCTCGATGACGATGACGCGGCCGTCGGCCGGGTCGATCGCGAACTGGATGTTGCAGCCGCCGGTGTCGACGCCGACCTCGCGGATGATCGCGATGCCGATGTCGCGCAGCCGCTGGTACTCGCGGTCGGTGAGCGTCATCGCCGGGGCGACGGTGATGGAGTCGCCGGTGTGGACGCCCATCGGGTCGAAGTTCTCGATGGAGCAGACGACGACGACGTTGTCCTTGGTGTCGCGCATCAGCTCCAGCTCGTACTCCTTCCAGCCGAGGATGGACTCCTCCAGGAGCACCTCGGTGGTCGGGGAGAGCATGAGGCCCTGGCCGGCGATGCGGCGCAGCTCTTCCTCGTCGTGGGCGAAGCCGGAGCCGGCGCCGCCCATGGTGAAGGAGGGGCGCACGACGACGGGGTAGCCGCCGAGGGTGTCGACGCCCTGGATGATGTCGTCCATCGTGTGGCAGATGACCGAGCGGGCGGACTCGCCGTAGCCGATCTTGGCGCGGACGGCTTCGACGACGCCCTTGAAGAGGTCGCGGTCCTCGCCCTTGTTGATCGCCTCGACGTTGGCGCCGATGAGCTCGACGCCGTACTTCTCCAGCACACCCTGCTCGTGCATGGAGATGGCGGTGTTCAGCGCGGTCTGGCCGCCGAGGGTCGGGAGCAGCGCGTCGGGGCGCTCCTTCGCGATGATCTTCTCGACGAACTCGGGGGTGATCGGCTCGACGTACGTGGCGTCGGCGATCTCCGGGTCGGTCATGATCGTGGCGGGGTTGGAGTTCACCAGGATCACCCGCAGGCCCTCGGCCTTGAGGATGCGGCAGGCCTGGGTCCCGGAGTAGTCGAACTCGGCGGCCTGGCCGATGACGATCGGGCCGGAGCCGATGACCAGGACGGACTGGATATCGGTGCGCTTAGGCACGCTCGGCCTCCATCAGATTCACGAAACGGTCGAAGAGGTACGCGGCGTCGTGCGGGCCGGCAGCCGCCTCGGGGTGGTACTGGACGGAGAAGGCCGGCTGGTCGAGCAGCTGGAGGCCTTCCACGACGTTGTCGTTGAGGCAGACGTGGGAGACCTCGGCGCGGCCGTAGGCGGTCTCCGAGACCTTGTCGAGGGGCGCGTCCACGGCGAAGCCGTGGTTGTGCGCGGTGATCTCGACCTTGCCGGTGGTGCGGTCCTGCACCGGCTGGTTGATGCCGCGGTGGCCGTACTTCAGCTTGTACGTGCCGAAGCCGAGCGCGCGGCCCAGGATCTGGTTGCCGAAGCAGATGCCGAAGAGCGGGGTCTTGCGGGCGAGGACGCCCTGCATGACGGAGACCGCGTGGTCGGCGGTGGCCGGGTCGCCCGGGCCGTTGGAGAAGAACACGCCGTCGGGGTTGACCGCGTACACGTCCTCCACGGTGGCGGTGGCGGGGAGCACGTGCACCTCGATGCCGCGCTCGGCCATCCGGTGCGGGGTCATGCCCTTGATGCCGAGGTCCACGGCGGCGACGGTGAACTTCTTCTCACCGATCGCGGGGACGACGTACGTCTCCTTGGTGGCGACCTCGGCGGAGAGGTCGGCGCCCTTCATCTGCGGGGCGGCCTGGACCTTGGCCAGCAGTGCCTCGTCGCGGACGCCCTCCCAGGCCTCGCCCGAGAAGATGCCGACGCGCATGGCGCCGCGCTCGCGCAGGTGGCGGGTCAGGGCGCGGGTGTCGATGCCGGAGATCCCGACGACGCCCTGCTGGACGAGCTCCTCGTCCAGCGAGCGCACGGAGCGCCAGTTGGAGGGGACGCGGGCGGGGTCGCGTACGACGTACCCGGCGACCCAGATGCGGGAGGACTCGGGGTCCTCGTCGTTGACGCCGGTGTTGCCCACGTGCGGGGCGGTCATCACGACGACCTGCCGGTGGTACGACGGGTCGGTGAGGGTCTCCTGGTAGCCGGTCATGCCGGTGGAGAACACGGCCTCGCCGAAGGTCTCCCCCACAGCGCCGTAGGCGCGGCCGCGGAAGATCCGACCGTCCTCCAGGACGAGTACGGCGGGAGCTTTGGCTGCTCCCCTGGTGGAGGTCGTCATCGTTCGGCGCCTTCCGTCGTGGTGATTGAGTGGTTCATGTCGTTGATCGCTTCGACCCATGCGGCGTGTTCCGCCGCGCGGTCGGAGCGGAATCCGGAGTCGATCAGCCTGTCGCCGTGCGCCCATGTGACGACGAGGAGACCGCCCTCGGTGAGTACCTTGCCCGCGATTCCCTTGTCGAGGCGGGCGCCGCGCAGCTGCGCGGCCGGTACGAAGAAGTCGGTGGCACCCGGACGGACCACGTCGAGGCCCGCGTCGGTGAGCGTGAGCTCGACCCGGCTGCGGACGCCCAGTCCGTGGGCGACGATCCGGTCCAGCCACTGCCCGGCGGTGGTGGACCCGTGGTACCGGCCGGTCAGGGCCAGCCGGTGCTCGGGGAGACCGTCGGGGGCGGCGGGCAGCTCCGGCAGATCGCTCTGCAGGGTGCCGCGCCATTTCCAGCCCTGCCGCATCAGCCAGTACACGAAGGCGATGAAGACGAGCAGACCGATCACCCACGCGATGCGGGCGCCCCAGTCCGTCACCTCCGCCGACTGTCGCTCTGCGGCCTCGGCGGCCAGTTGGATTACTGCAGGTGTCACGCCAGCGTCCCGTCCACGACCGTTGCCCGGCCCCGCAGGAAGGTGTGAGTGACGCGCCCCGGCAGCTCACGGCCCTCGTAAGGCGTGTTGCGGCTGCGGGAGGCGAAGTGTGCGGGGTCCACGACACCACGGTACGAGGTATCGACCAAGGTCAGGTTCGCGGGTTCACCTGCCGAGACGGGCCGTCCGTGATTCGGAAGGCTGCCGATGCGCGCCGGGGCGAAGGACATGCGTTCGGCGACGCCCGCCCAGTCGAGCAGTCCGGTCTCCACCATCGTCTGCTGGACGACGGAGAGCGCGGTCTCCAGGCCCACCATGCCCATGGCGGCGGCGGCCCACTCGCAGTCCTTGTCCTCGTGCGGGTGCGGGGCGTGGTCGGTGGCGACGATGTCGATCGTGCCGTCGGCCAGCGCCTCGCGCAGGGCCAGCACGTCGCGCTCGGTGCGCAGCGGCGGGTTGACCTTGTAGACCGGGTTGTACGAGCGCACGAGCTCGTCGGTGAGGAGCAGGTGGTGCGGGGTGACCTCGGCGGTGACGTCGATGCCGCGGGACTTGGCCCAGCGGATGATCTCGACGGAGCCGGCGGTGGAGAGGTGGCAGATGTGGACGCGGGAGCCGACGTGCTCGGCGAGCAGGACGTCGCGGGCGATCACCGACTCCTCGGCGACGGCCGGCCAGCCGCCGAGTCCGAGCTCGGCGGAGACGATGCCCTCGTTCATCTGGGCGCCCTCGGTGAGGCGGGGCTCCTGGGCGTGCTGGGCGACGACGCCGCCGAAGGCCTTCACGTACTCCAGGGCGCGGCGCATGATGACCGCGTCGTCCACGCACTTGCCGTCGTCGGAGAAGACGGTGACGCGGGCGGCGGACTCGTGCATGGCGCCCAGCTCGGAGAGCTGCTTGCCCTCCAGGCCGACGGTGACGGCGCCGATGGGCTGCACGTCGCAGTAGCCGGACTCCTTGCCCAGGCGCCACACCTGCTCGACGACGCCGGCGGTGTCGGCGACGGGGAAGGTGTTGGCCATGGCGAAGACGGCGGTGTAGCCGCCGGAGGCGGCGGCGCGGGTGCCGGTGAGGACGGTCTCGGAGTCCTCGCGGCCGGGCTCGCGCAGGTGGGTGTGGAGGTCGACGAGGCCGGGGAGGAGGACCTGGCCCGCGGCTTCGATGACGGTCGCGTCGCCGGCGTCGAGGTCCGTGCCCACGGCGGCGATGGTCTCGCCGTCGATCAGGACGTCCTGGACGTCGCCACCGAGTACCTTCGCGCCACGGATAAGGATCTTGCTCATCTTTACTTGCTCTCCTCGGTGCGGGGCGTACTGGTGGTGGTGACGGCGGGCTCGGAGCCTCCGAGCAGCAGGTACAGGACGGCCATGCGGATCGAGACGCCGTTGGTGACCTGCTCGATGACCGTGCAGCGGTCGGAGTCGGCGACCTCGGCGGTGATCTCCATGCCGCGGACCATCGGGCCGGGGTGCATCACGATGGCGTGCTCGGGCATCCGCGCCATGCGGGCGCCGTCCAGGCCGTAGCGGCGGGAGTACTCGCGCTCGGTCGGGAAGAAGGCGGCGTTCATGCGTTCGCGCTGCACCCTCAGCATCATCACCGCGTCGGACTTCGGCAGCACCTCGTCCAGGCTGTACGAGATCTCGCACGGCCAGGCCTCGACGCCGACCGGCACCAGGGTGGGCGGGGCCACCAGGGTGACCTCGGCGCCGAGGGTGTGGAGCAGGTGGACGTTGGAGCGCGCGACCCGGCTGTGCAGGACGTCGCCGACGATGGTGATCCGGCGGCCGTTCAGGTCCTTGCCGAGCCCGGCGTCCTTGCCGACCAGGCGGCGGCGCATGGTGAAGGCGTCGAGCAGGGCCTGGGTGGGGTGCTCGTGGGTGCCGTCGCCGGCGTTGATCACCGGGGCGTCGATCCAGCCGGAGGTGGCGAGGCGGTAGGGGGCGCCGGAGGCGTGGTGGCGGATGACGACCGCGTCCACGCCCATGGCCTCCAGGGTCTGGGCGGTGTCCTTGAGGGACTCGCCCTTGGAGACGCTGGAACCCTTGGCCGCGAAGTTGATGACATCGGCGGAGAGGCGCTTCTCGGCGGCCTCGAAGGAGATCCGGGTCCGGGTCGAGTCCTCGAAGAAGAGGTTGCAGATCGTGCGGCCGCGCAGGGTGGGCAGCTTCTTGATCGGCCGGTCCGCGACGCGGGCCATCTCCTCGGCGGTGTCGAGGATCAGGACGGCGTCGTCGCGCGTGAGATCGGCGGCCGAGATGAGGTGGCGCTTCATCCGGGTGCTCCGTAAGTCGTTGAGGTCAAAGCCGTGGTGAGGCAGAGCCGTGGTGAGGCAGAGCCGTGGTGAGGCAGAGCCGTGGTGAGGCAGAGCCGTGGGAGGGCAGACGGGCTGGCTGGGGGTGCGGGCAGGGCAGGCTCCGGCGCGGACCCGAGGGGCCCGGCCGCAGGCAAGGGGCTACTGCCCGGTTGCCCGGGCGGTCCGCTGGCCGAGCAGCACGGCGTCGCGGCCGTCCTCCTCCTGGACCTGGACCTGGACGTTCTCCCGCAGCGACGTGGGGAGGTTCTTGCCGACGTAGTCGGCGCGGATCGGCAGTTCGCGGTGGCCGCGGTCGACGAGGACCGCGAGCTGCACCGCGCGGGGGCGGCCGATGTCGCCGAGGGCGTCGAGGGCGGCGCGGATGGTGCGGCCGGAGAAGAGAACGTCGTCGACGAGGACGACCAGGCGGCCGTCGATGTCGTCGCCGGGAATCTCGGTGCGGCCGATCGCCCGGGCCGGCTTCATCCGCAGATCGTCGCGGTACATGGTGATGTCGAGGGAGCCGACCGGGATCTTCACACCGGTGATCTCTTCGAGCTTGGCGGCCAGCCGACGGGCGAGGAACACACCGCGGGTGGGAATGCCGAGGAGCACCACGTCGTCGGCGCCCTTGGCGCGTTCGACGATTTCGTGGGCGATGCGGGTCAGAACACGGGCGATGTCCTGCGCTTCGAGAACGGGGCGCATGACATCGGGATCGATACCGACGTTCTGGGACTGCGGGAACTGAGACTGCTGAGTGTCCATGAAAAGGACCTCCTTCTCCGCCTCACGGGACGGACCTTAAAGGACGTCGGATGTACGTGTTCCACGGTACCAGGGGGATTCCCGCGACCGGGCATCGGGGCAGACCAGGACCCCTCTTACGTGGGCGTTGGAGACCATTCGGCTTGACGCATCCAAGTAACGCTGCGTAACCTCACAGTGAGTTACCAGCCGCGCGGCGGAGCCGCACGTGGTCATGTCGTCACAGCGTCCGGGAGCGTTATGTCCAGCGAATACGCCAAACAGCTCGGGGCCAAGCTCCGCGCCATCCGCACCCAGCAGGGCCTTTCCCTCCACGGTGTCGAGGAGAAGTCCCAGGGCCGGTGGAAGGCCGTGGTGGTCGGTTCTTACGAGCGCGGAGACCGCGCCGTGACCGTCCAGCGTCTCGCCGAGCTGGCGGACTTCTACGGGGTGCCGGTGCAGGAGCTGCTGCCGGGCACGACCCCCGGCGGAGCTGCCGAGCCGCCGCCGAAGCTGCGCCTGGACCTGGAGCGCCTCGCCCACGTCCCCGCCGAGAAGGCCGGCCCGCTGCAGCGTTACGCGGCGACCATCCAGAGCCAGCGCGGCGACTACAACGGCAAGGTGCTCTCGATCCGCCAGGACGACCTGCGCACCCTCGCCGTCATCTACGACCAGTCGCCCTCGGTCCTGACCGAGCAGCTCATCAGCTGGGGCGTGCTGGACGCGGACGCGCGTCGCGCGGTGGCGCACGAGGACATCTAGTCCCCCAAGCCTCAGCAGAAACGTTTACCGGTGGGTGCCGGGAGCCGACAGGCTCCCGGCACCCACCGGTTTTTTCATGCCCGCGCAGGGGCCTGCGGCGCCTCCGGGGCGTACGACGGAGGGCCCGCAGCGCGCGTGCGCTGCGGGCCCTCCGTTCTCGCCGTACCGGCGCCTGTCAGCTCTCGCTGCGGCGCAGCTTCGGCTTGAGGTCCTTGAAGCGGCCGAGCAGTCCGTTCACGAACGAGGGCGACTCGTCCGTGGAGAACTCCTTGGCCAGCTGGACGGCCTCGTCGATGGCCACGGCGTCCGGGGTTCCGTCGACCCAGATCAGCTCGTAGGCACCGAGGCGCACGATGTTCCGGTCCACGACCGGCATGCGGTCGAGGTCCCAGTCCACGGCGTAGGTGGCGATCAGATCGTCGATGCGGTCCACCTTGTCGGCGTACCCCTCGACGAGTTCCATGGTGAACTCGTTCACCGCGGGCTGGCGGTCGGTGTCCGACCGCGAGTGGCGGACCCAGTCCGCGAGGACCTCGCGCACGGAGACCCCGCGCTGGTCGGCCTCGAACAGGATCTGGAAAGCGCGCTTGCGCGCGTTGCTCCGGGCAGCCACGGTTAGCTGCTCACCCGGCCGAGGTAGTCGCCGTTGCGGGTGTCGACCTTGACCTTCTCGCCGGTGTTGACGAAGAGCGGGACCTGCATCTCGTAGCCGGTCTCCAGCTTCGCGGGCTTGGTACCACCGGTGGAGCGGTCGCCCTGGACACCCGGGTCGGTGTGCTCGATGACCAGCTCGACGGAGGTCGGCAGCTCGACGTAGAGCACCGCGCCCTCGTTCTGGGCGACGGAGGCGGTGAAGCCCTCGATGAGGAAGTTGGCGGCGTCGCCGACGACCTTGCGGTCGACCATCAGCTGGTCGAAGGTGTTCATGTCCATGAAGACGAAGTACTCGCCGTCCATGTACGAGAACTGCATGTCACGGCGGTCGATGGTGGCCGTCTCGACCTTCGTGCCGGCGTTGAACGTCTTGTCGACGACCTTGCCGGAGAGCACGTGCTTGAGCTTGGTGCGCACGAAGGCCGGGCCCTTGCCGGGCTTGACGTGCTGGAACTCGACGACGGACCAGAGCTGGCCACCGTCGAGCTTGAGCACCATGCCGTTCTTGAGGTCGTTCGTGGAAGCCACGGTTTGGAATTCTCCTGCACTGGAAGACCACGGGTGCGCGCACAGTCCGCCGGGGCGGGCTAGAGCGCGAGCAGCTCCTTGGTCGTAATGGTGAGTAGCTCGGGACCGCCGTCCGCCTCGGGGCGTACGACGAGCGTGTCATCGATCCGGACACCACCCCGGCCAGGGAGGTGAACCCCCGGTTCGACGGTGACCGGCACGCAAGCGTCCAGTTTACCCATGGCCGTAGGTGCAAGCTGCGGGTCCTCGTCGATTTCGAGACCGACTCCGTGTCCGGTCCACGCCGCGAGGGCCTCGCCGTGACCTGCGGAGTCGAGTACGGAGCGGGCCGCGTGATCCACATCGCGGTACGCGGCCCCGGGCAGCAGGGCCTCCCGGCCCGCCCGCTGGGCGGCGAAGACCAGGTCGTACAGCTCGATCTGCCAGTCGGCGGGGGTCGTGCCGATCACGAAGGTGCGGCCGATCTCGCAGCGGTAGCCCCGGTAGTTCGCGCCGAGGCAGACGGAGAGGAAATCACCCTCCTCGACCCGTCTGTCCGAGGGCCGGTGCCGGGAGCGGCCGGAGTGCGGGCCGGTGCCGACGGAGGTCGGGAAGGCCGGGCCGTCGGCCCCGTGGTCCACGAGCCGGCGTTCCAGCTCCAGGGCGAGGTGCCGTTCGGTGCGGCCCACCAGGATCGATTCGAGCAGCTCCCCGAGGGCCTGGTCGGCGATCTCGGCGGCGATCCGCAGGCAGGCGATCTCCTCCTCGTCCTTGACGAGGCGCTGCTGTTCCACGGCGGTGCCCAGATCAGCGAGGCGCAGCCCCGGAGCCACCGAGCTCAGGGCGCGGTGCCGGCCGACGGTGAGGTGGTGTTCCTCGACGGCGAGGGAATCGGCCCGGGCGGCGGAGGCCGCGTCGGCGGCCGCGACGGCGGGATCCGCTCCCGGGCCGGCCAGCACGGAGAGCCGCAGGTGCTCGTCGAGCCGTCCCTCGTCGGCCTCCCCGGAGGGCTGCCCGGCGCAGAACAGCATGTCCTCTCCGCCCGGACCGACCAGCAGGACCGCGCCCAGCGGCGACGCCCCGGAGAGGTAACGGACGTTCGCCGGACGCGTGATGAGTGCGGCGGCGTTTCCGGCGGCCGCACAGCGGTCGCGAAGCAGGCCCCGGCGGGCCGCGTACACGTCTGACATGTTTCCGAGCCTACGAGCGCGGCGCGCATCCGGCCTGGTGAGCGCAGCCGTACGGGGGCCGGGCCCGGCAGGGCGCCGCGGGCAGGGATCCGCGGGCAGGGATCCGGCGGGCCGGCCGCTCAGTAGGCCGGCTGCGAGATGACCCGGGCCAGGGTCTCGTCCAGGGCGCGGGCGGTGCCCTCGACGTCCAGGTGGGAGTTGTCGATGATCGGCAGCCCGGATCCGTACCAGCCGGCCATGCGGCCGTGGATCCGCGCGACCTCCTCGTCGGAGAGGCGGCGGTTCCCGGAGCGGGCGGCATTGCGCTCCAGCACGATCTCCAGGCCGGGCAGCAGGACGACGGGCAGCAGCGCGGGTCCCACGTGGCGCTTCCAGCCGCCGAGGCCGACCACCGGCCGGTCCGGGAACACGGCGTCGTCGAGGATGCACGAGATCCCGTTGGCCAGGAAGTTGCGGGCGGCGAAGCCGCAGGTGCGGCGGGCGAGGCGGTACTGGGCCTCGGAGTGGTCGTTCCACCCGGCCTGCGGATCCGCGAAGCCCGAGCACACCCATTCCCGTACGTCGTCCAGGCTGACGTGCGCCGTGGGGACGGGCCGGGTGCCGGCCCAGTGGCGGGCCACCGTGGTCTTGCCGGCGCCCGCGGGGCCGATCAGCAGGACCGCGAGGGTGGCTCCGCCGGTGCCGGGAGCGGCGGGCGGCAGCGGGACGTGCCCGGTGAACCCGTCCGGCGGACCCGGCGCGGCCAGCGGCGCCGCGGGTGCGGAGGGCATGGGAGGCACGGGCCAGCCCGCCACGGGCGGTACCCCCGGCTGCGGGGGCGCCGCCGGGTGCCGACTCCCCGGCGGCTCCCAGCCACCGCCTCCCACTCCCTGCTGCATCCGCTGCCACTCCGTCTCGTTCCACCACGACTGATGCGAGAACGTTATATGACCACGGCGGCTCGCCGGGTCACGCGGTCAAGAGGTGGTCCGGTTCAGGCCGGTTCGGGACGGTTCACACCGGCCCGAACCGGCACCGATCCGAACCGGCACCGGCCCGAAGCGGCTCAGGCAGTGACCTCGCCGAAGGCCGCCACGAGGACGGCCGGGTCGGGGCCCTCCAGGACGGTCGGCTTCGCCAGCCCGTCCAGGACGATGAAGCGCAGCAGGTCGCCCCGGGACTTCTTGTCGAGCTTCATGGTTTCCAGCAGCTTGGGCCACTGGTCGCCGCGGTAGGTCAGCGGCAGCCCCACCGAGGCGAGGACGGCCTTGTGCCGGTCCGCGGTCGCGTCGTCGAGCCGGCCCGCGAGCCGGCCGAGTTCGGCGGCGAAGACCATGCCGATCGAGACGGCCGCACCGTGGCGCCACTTGTAGCGCTCGTTCTTCTCGATGGCGTGCGCGAGGGTGTGCCCGTAGTTGAGGATCTCCCGCAGGCCCGACTCCTTGAGGTCGCTGGAGACCACGTCGGCCTTGACCTGGATGGAGCGGCAGATCAGCTCGGCCGTGTGCGGGCCGGCGGGCGTGCGCGCCGCCTCGGGGTCCGCCTCGATCAGGTCGAGGATCACCGGGTCGGAGATGAATCCGGCCTTGACGATCTCGGCGAGACCGCTGACGTAGTCGTTGACCGGCAGCGACTCCAGCGCCGCCAGGTCGCAGAGCACGCCGGCCGGCGGGTGGAAGGCGCCGACGAGGTTCTTGCCCTCGGCGGTGTTGATGCCGGTCTTGCCGCCGACGGCCGCGTCCACCATCGCCAGGATGGTGGTCGGGACGGCGATCCAGCGCACCCCGCGCAGCCAGGAGGCCGCGACGAAGCCCGCGAGGTCGGTGGTGGATCCCCCGCCGACGCCGACGATGGCGTCGCTGCGGGTGAAGCCGGACTGGCCCAGCGCCTTCCAGCAGTACGCCGCCACCTCGGCCGTCTTGGCCTCTTCGGCGTTCGGCACCTGGATGGCGATGGCCTCGTACCCCTGCGCGGCGAGGTCGTCCCGCAGGGCCTCACCGGTCGAGGCCAGGGCCTCGGGGTGGATGATGGCGACCCGCTGGGCCTTCGTACCGATCAGGGAGCCGAGCTCGCCGAGCAACTGCCGGCCGACCAGCACCTCGTACGCGTCGTGCCCGGCGCTCGCGCCGACCTGGATCCGCGTCACCTGGTCTGTCATGCGTTCTTCAACTCCAGAGCGTCGAGGACCGCCTGGGCGACCTCTTCGGGGGTACGGGCGTCGGTGGCCACCACGACGCGCGCGACTTCGGTGTACAGGGGGCGCCGCGCGTCCATCAGCTCGCGCCACTGGCGGCGCGGGTTGACGGCGAGCAGCGGGCGCGCGGCGCCGAGGCCCACGCGCTTGACGGCTTCCTCGACGTCCATCGAGAGGTAGGCGACGGGCAGCCCGGTGAGCAGTTCGCGCGTCTTCTCGTCGAGGACGGCGCCACCGCCGAGGGCGAGGACTCCCTCGTGTCCGGCGACGGCGGCGGCGACCGCCTCCCGCTCCAGCTCACGGAAGTACGGTTCGCCGTCGTCGACGAAGATGTCGGAGATCTCCCGGCCCTGGGCCGCGACGATGTCGGCGTCGGTGTCCCGGTAGGAGACTCCGAGCCGCTGGGCGATCAGCTCGCCCACGGTGGACTTGCCGGACCCCATGGGGCCGACGAGGACCACCAGGGGTCCGGTCGCTCGGGCGCCGGTCACCGGATCTGCAGGTTGTCGAGGTAGGACTGGACGTTGCGGCGGGTCTCGGGGACCGAGTCGCCGCCGAACTTCTCCACGACGGCATCGGCCAGCACCAGAGCCACCATCGCTTCCGCGACGATGCCCGCGGCGGGCACGGCACAGACGTCGGAACGCTGGTGGTGCGCGACGGTGGCCTCGCCGGTGGCGACGTCCACGGTCGCGAGGGCCTTCGGCACGGTCGCGATCGGCTTCATCGCGGCGCGCACGCGCAGCAGTTCACCCGTGGTCAGACCGCCCTCGGTGCCGCCGGAGCGGCCGGAGGTGCGCTTGAGGCCCTCGGGGGTGGAGACGATCTCGTCGTGCGCCTTGGAGCCGGGCACGCGGGCCAGGTCGAAGCCGTCGCCGACCTCCACGCCCTTGATGGCCTGGATGCCCATGAGCGCGGCCGCGAGGCGCGCGTCGAGGCGGCGGTCCCAGTGCACGTGCGAGCCGAGGCCGACGGGCACGCCGTAGGCGAGGACCTCGACGACGCCGCCGAGGGTGTCGCCGTCCTTGTGGGCCTGGTCGATCTCCGCGACCATCTGCTTCGACGCGTCCGCGTCCAGGCAGCGGACCGGGTCGGCGTCGAGCTTCTCGACGTCGGCGGGGGTCGGGTAGACGCCGTACGGGGCCTTGGCGGCGGCCAGCTCCACGACGTGGGAGACGATCTCGATGCCGGCCACCTCCTTGATGAAGGAGCGCGCGACGGCGCCGAGGGCGACGCGGGCGGCGGTCTCACGGGCGCTGGCGCGCTCCAGGATCGGCCGGGCCTCGGAGAAGCCGTACTTCTGCATGCCCGCGAGGTCGGCGTGGCCGGGGCGGGGGCGGGTCAGCGCGGCGTTGCGGCCGGTCTCCTTGAGGAGCGAGGGGTCGACCGGGTCGGCCGACATCACGGTCTCCCACTTGGGCCACTCGCTGTTGCCGATCATCACGGCGACCGGGCCGCCCTGGGACAGGCCGTGGCGCACACCGCCGAGGAAGGTGATCTCGTCCTGCTCGAACTTCATCCGGGCACCGCGACCGTAGCCGAGCCGGCGCCGGGCCAGGTGTTCGGCCACCAGCTCCGTGGTGACCGGGACGCCGGCGGGAAGACCCTCCAGCGTCGCCACCAGCGCCGGGCCGTGCGATTCCCCGGCCGTAAGCCAACGCAACCTGCTCAACGATGCTCCTCGTGCTCGCGCCTGATTCATCGATGGCGCGATCGGGTGCGCGGCCCTGACCCGCCTTCACCCGATCCTCCCATGTCCGGGCCCGTACACCGCCCTCCGGTCCAGCTATCGGACGGCGGTGCACCTCTGCCCGGGGCGAGATGTGGATCTAGGAAGGGTTTCCGGTCCCCTTCAGTGGCGGGCGCGCAGCGCCGCCTCGCCCGCGGCGCGCATGGCCGCGAGGGGGGCGGTGGGGCAGCCGGTCATCAGCTCGACCTGGAGGACCGCCTGGTGGACCAGGAGGTCGAGGCCGCCGAGGAGCTTGCCGCCCCGGTCCGTCCAGGCCGCGGCCAGGGGCGTGGGCCAGGGGTCGTACAAGACGTCGAAGAGGGTGCCCGCGGAGTCGGGCACGGAGGCGGCCAGCTCGTCCGTGGCCCCGGCCGGGGTGGTGGCGATGACCAGCGGCGCGGCCAGCGCCTCGGCCGCCCGCGACCAGTCGGCCGTACGGACGTCCACGCCGAGCCGCTCGCCCCATTCGCGCATCTCCGCGGCCCGGGCCTCGGAGCGTACGTACGCGGTCACCTCGCCGGTGCAGATCCGGGCCAGCGCGGCGAGCGCCGAGGAGGCGGTGGCGCCCGCGCCGAGGACGGCGGCTGACTCCACCTTCCCGACGCCCTGCTCGCTCAGCGCGGCGAGCAGGCCGGGGATGTCGGTGTTGTCACCGGCCTTGCGGCCGTCCTCGGTGAAGACGACGGTGTTGACCGTCTCCACGGAGGCGGCCGTGTCGCTGATCTCGTCGAGCAGCGGGATGATCGCCCGCTTCAGCGGCATGGTCAGCGACAGCCCGGCCCACTCGGGGCCGAGCTGTGCGATGAAACCGGGGAGCGCGGCCTCGTCGATCTCGAAGCGGTCGTACGACCGCTCCCCGAGGCCGAGCTCCTGGTACGCGGCGCGGTGCAGCACCGGCGAGAGGGAGTGCTCGATGGGCGAACCCAGCACCGCGGCCCGTATCCGTGACATGTCCTGCTACCCGCCGTTCTTCTGCTTCTGCCGTTCCTGGAACTCGGCCACGAGCTTGAGGTGCTCGTCGTAGGTCTTGGTGAAGGTCGTCTTGTTTTCGTCGACCGCCACGAAGAACATCCAGCCGCCGTGGTCCGGGCTGAGCGTACCGTTCAGCGCGTCCAGGCCGGGGTTCCCGATCGGGCCCGGGGGCAGCCCCGCCACGTTGTGCGTGTTGTACGGGTGGACGAACGCCTTGGCTTCCTTGACGTTGAAGTTGATCTCGCTCGTGCCCTTGACGTAGTTGTACGTCGAGTCGAACTCGATCTTCCGGTTCGTGACGTCGTTGGTCTTCTTGAGGCGGTTGTAGACCACCTCCGCCATCTTCCGGAAGTCGTCGTGGTTCTTGCCCTCGGCGTTGACGAGGCTGGCGACCGTGATCACCTGGAGCGGGTTGTCGAGGCCCAGCTCCTTGGCCTTGCCCTCGACCCCGAGCTCCGTGTACTTGTCCGTGGCGTTCTTGACCATCTGCTTGAGCAGCGCCTCGGGGGTGCTGTTGTCCTTGGTCAGGTCGTAGCGCATCGGGAACAGGAAGCCCTCAAGGGGGTCCATGATCTTCGGGTCGTTGTTCGCCCAGGCCGGCAGGCCGAGGGTTTTGGCCTGCTTGAAGGCGACGTCCTTGGTGGTGCCGGCCGGCTGCTCGAGCTTCTTGTCGATCAGGTCGTAGACCGTGCTGTTGCGCATGCCCTCGGTGATGGTCAGCACGTGGAGCTTGGTTGGGTCGATCATGACCTCGACCGCCGCGGCGGCCGACATCTTCTTCTTGAGCGGATAGACGCCGGGCTGGATCGACTTGCCCTCGGGGCGGCTGCTCGCCGCGTCCACGAACGCCTGGGCGCTCGCGACGACGCCCTTCTCCTTCAGGATGCGGCCCATCTGGCCCAGGCCCGCGCCCTTGGGGATCTCCACGTCGACGGTCTCGTCGATGCCGGCGCCCGCGAAGTCCTCGGCCGCGCCGAACTTGTCCTTCAGGTAGCTGTAGCCGTAGTAGCCGCCACCGCCGAGCACACCGACGATGACCACGGCCGCGATGAGGCAGGCCATGCCGCTGCGCTTCTTCGGCTGGCCGCCGGAGCGGCCCGACCGGCGGCCGCCGCGCCCGCCGCGCCCGCTGTCGTCGCCGTCACCGTCGTCCTCGCCACCGTCTCCGCCCGCGAGGAAGGAGTCCGCGGCCTGGTCGGCCTTGGAGTCCTCCTCCTGCCAGTCTTCCTCCGTGTCGAGGTGCCGCTGACTCGGGGGCCGCGGCGGCGGGAAGGCCTCGGAGGTGCCGTAGAGGTCGGGGGCCTCGCCGGGGTAGCCGCTCGTCTGCTGCTGCGCGTACGGATCCGCGCCCGCGTACGGGTCGGCGGCCTGCGGGACCGGGGCGTACTGACCCTGCCCGGTGTCCCAGACCTGGCCCTGGCCCCCGTACGTCTCCTGGTTCTGCTGGTACTGGGGGTGCTGCTGCTGGTGCTGCTGCTGCGGGTGCTGGGGATACGGCACCTGCTGCTGCTGTTGCTGCTGGTACGGCATCTGCTGGGCCTGGGGGTACTGGCCCTGCTGCTGCGGGTAGTAGGCCTGCTGGGGCTGAGGCTCCTGCTGGTACTGCTGCGGGCCTCCGACATAGGGCATCTGACCCTGCTGGGCCTCGTGCCCGGTCCACCCCTGGTCCCCGTACTGCGGGTCCTCGGGGTGCCACGGTTCGGGGCCAGGGCCCCGGCCATACTCAGTCATCGATCCCCTAGCGCGCCGCAGGGCGTTGGCCGCGACTCCGTCTGCCGCGACACACGGTTCCGCCTCTTCTGATGGGCGACGGCTGTTCGAATGCCGTCACATCGCGCGGAACGTTACCGTATCGCGATCAGACAAC
This sequence comes from Streptomyces sp. GL_141, assembly GCF_057834385.1. Classification (NCBI taxonomy): domain Bacteria; kingdom Bacillati; phylum Actinomycetota; class Actinomycetes; order Kitasatosporales; family Streptomycetaceae; genus Streptomyces; species Streptomyces sp. GL_141. The sequence goes on along the minus strand of NZ_CM174402.1, from coordinate 7,014,549 downwards.
CACTTCGACGCACTCACCGGGCGGATTACCTGATACCCGTTCGGTCTCCAGAGCGTTCTGAAGGATCACCACGGCGGCCGCCTGGTCGATGACCGACCGGCTCTTCTTCGCGTTCTTCCCCGAGGCCCGCAGGCCCTGGGCGGCGGTGACCGTCGTCATCCGCTCGTCCACCAGACGCACCGTCACGGGCTTGATGCCCTTGGCGAGTTCGGTGGCGAAGGCCCGGCACTTGGCCGCGGCCGGCCCCTCCCGCCCGCTGAGCGAACGGGGCAGACCGACCACCACCTCGATGGGCTCGTACTCCGCGACGAGCTGCCGCAGCCGCCGGTGGGCGAAGGGGATGTCCCGACCCGGAACGGTCTCCACCGGTGTGGCCAACACCCCATCGGGGTCGCACGAGGCGACCCCGATCCGGGCGTCACCGACATCGATGGCCAGACGGCGGCCGCGGCGCAGTGTCATCGTCAGGCCGTCTCTACGACGAGGCGCTCGACCGCGGCGATGGCCTCGGGGATGGCGGCCGGGTTCTGGCCACCGCCCTGGGCCACGTCCGGCTTGCCGCCACCGCCGCCACCGAGGGTCTTGGCGGCCGTACGGACCAGCTCGCCGGCCTTGAGACCGCGCTCGCGGGCGGCCTCGTTGGTGGCGATGACGGTCAGCGGGCGGTCGTTCGCCGTGGTGAACAGGGCCACGACCACCGGGCGGTCGCCCTGGATGCGGCCGCGGACGTCGAGGACCAGCTTGCGCAGGTCGTCGGCGCCGGTGCCGTCCGGGACGGTGCCCACGACGAGGGCGACACCGCGGATGTCCTGGGCTCCGGCGGCGAGACCGGCGGCGGCCTGGAGGACCTTCTCCGCGCGGAACTTCTCGATCTCCTTCTCGGCGTCCTTCAGCTTGCCGAGCATGGAGGCGATCTTCTCCGGCAGCTCCTCCGGACGGCCCTTGACCAGCTCCTGGAGCTGGGCGACGACCGTGTGCTCCTTGGCCAGGAAGTTGTACGCGTCCACGCCGACGAGGGCCTCGACGCGGCGCACGCCGGAGCCGATGGAGGACTCGCCGAGCAGCTTCACCAGGCCGAGCTGGCTGGTGTTGCCGACGTGCGTGCCGCCGCACAGCTCCTTGGAGAAGTCGCCGATGGTCACGACGCGCACGCGCTCGCCGTACTTCTCGCCGAACTCGGCGATGGCGCCCTGCTTCTTCGCCTCGTCGATGCTCATGATCTCGGCGGTGACGTCGAGCTCGCGGGAGAGCACGTCGTTGATCTTGTGCTCGACGTCGGTGAGGACCGAGCCGGGCACCGCGTTCGGCGAGCCGAAGTCGAAGCGGAAGCGGCCGGGCGAGTTCTCGGAACCGGCCTGGGCGGCCGTCGGGCCGAGCGCGTCGCGCAGGGCCTGGTGCGTCAGGTGCGTGGCCGAGTGGGCGCGGGCGATGGCCCGGCGGCGCTGGATGTCGATGGCGGCGTACGCGGAGGCGCCCACCGTCACCTCGCCGACCTGGACGGAGCCCTTGTGCACGGAGACGCCCGGGACCGGCTGCTGCACGTCGCGGACGACGATGACGGCGCCCGAGTCGAGCTTGATGCGGCCCTGGTCGGCGAGCTGGCCGCCGCCTTCGGCGTAGAAGGGGGTGCGGTCCAGGACGACCTCGACCTCGTCGCCCTCGGAGGCGGCGGGCGCGGAGACGCCGTTGACCAGGAGGCCGACGATGGTGGACTCGCCCTGGTTGGTGGCGTAGCCGGTGAACTCGGTGGCGCCGGAGCCGTCGGCGATCTCCCGGTAGGCGGACATGTCCGCGTGGCCGGTCTTCTTGGCCTTGGCGTCGGCCTTGGCGCGGTCCCGCTGCTCCTGCATCAGGCGGCGGAAGCCGGGCTCGTCCACGGCGAGGCCCTGCTCGGCGGCCATCTCCAGGGTGAGGTCGATCGGGAAGCCCCAGGTGTCGTGGAGCAGGAACGCCTTGTCGCCGGCCAGGACCGTGCCGCCGGCGGCCTTGGTCTCGGACACGGCGGTGTCGAGGATGTTCGTGCCGCCCTTGATGGCCTTGAGGAAGGCGGCCTCTTCGGCGAGCGCGACGGTCTCGATGCGCTTGCGGTCGGTCACGAGCTCCGGGTACTGCTGCCCCATCGTCTCGATGACCACGTTGACCAGGTCCTGGACGACCGGGCCGGTGGCGCCCATGAGGCGCATGTTGCGGATGGCGCGGCGCATGATGCGGCGCAGCACGTAGCCGCGGCCCTCGTTGCCGGGGCTGACTCCGTCGCCGATGAGCATGGTCGAGGTGCGGATGTGGTCGGCGACCACGCGCAGCGAGACGTCCGTGCCCTTTTCGGCGCCGTACTGCACGCCGGTCAGCTCGGTGGCCTTGTCCATGACCACGCGCAGGGTGTCGGTCTCGTACATGTTCTGTACGCCCTGCAGGATCATGGCGAGGCGTTCGAGGCCGAGACCGGTGTCGATGTTCTTCGACGGCAGGTCGCCGAGGATCGGGAAGTCTTCCTTCCCGTCGCCGGCGCCGCGCTCGTACTGCATGAAGACCAGGTTCCAGATCTCCACGTAGCGCTCGTCGTTGACGGCGGGGCCGCCCTCGACGCCGAACTCGGGACCGCGGTCGTAGTTGATCTCCGAGCAGGGACCACAGGGGCCCGGGACGCCCATGGACCAGAAGTTGTCCTTCTTGCCCAGACGCTGGATGCGCTCCTGCGGGACGCCGACGACGTCGCGCCAGATGGCCTCGGCCTCGTCGTCGTCGAGGTAGACCGTGATCCAGAGCTTCTCGGGCTCCAGGCCGTAGCCACCGTCCGCCACGGAGCTGGTGAGCAGCTCCCAGGCGTACTTGATGGCGCCTTCCTTGAAGTAGTCACCGAAGGAGAAGTTGCCGCACATCTGGAAGAACGTGCCGTGGCGGGTGGTCTTGCCGACCTCTTCGATGTCCGGCGTACGGACGCACTTCTGCACGCTGGTGAGCGTGGACGCGGGCGGCTTGACCTCGCCGAGGAAGTACGGCTTGAACGGCACCATGCCCGCGGGCACCAGCAGCAGAGTCGGGTCGTCCGCGATGAGCGACGCCGAAGGGACAACGGTGTGACCGCGCTCCTCGAAGAAGCTCAGCCAGCGGCGGCGGATTTCAGCCGACTCCATCAGTGGTCCTCATTCCGGTTGTACGTCCCGCCCGAGTGGTTCGGACGGTACGAGTTCTGGTCGTTCTGGTCCTGCTCGATGGCCCGCAGTCGCCGCGGCCCGGGAAGGGCGGTGACGTTGCCGGGCAGGTCGGGATCCTGGTGGAGTCCCAGTGCGTCGTTCAGCTCGTCCTCGCGCTGCGACATTCCCGACTTGACGTCGAGGGCGAAGTCCTTGAGGCGGTGGCCCGCCTCGATCGCCTTGTCGGCGGCCTGGGCGGCGAGGCTCTCCGGCGTCAGCTTCTTGAGCTGCCGGTTGACCTTGGTGGTGGCCCACACGCCGGCGGCCGCGCCGGCGGTGAACCAGAAGGCTCGGCGGAACATCGGAGATCTCAGCCCTTCTGCTTCCGGCGCCGGGCCGCCGGCACCGTACGGCCGACGATCACGGTCCGTCGGGAGGTCTTGGCCGGTGCGTCCTGCGGGGTCGCACCGCCCTTGCCCAGCGCCTTGCGGACGCCGTAGCCGAAGGCCGCGACCTTGACGAGCGGGCCGCCGAAGGTGGACGCCACGGTGGAGGACAGCGCGGAGGCGTTGGAGGTGACTTCCTGTACGTCGCTCGCGATGGCGTCGACCCGGTCGAGCTGGGTGCGGGCGGAGCGGACGGTGGTGGAGGCGTCCGCGAGCAGCGGGACGGCCTGTTCGGTCACGTCGGCCACCAGCTTCGTGGTCGCCTTCAGCACCTGGGCCAGCCTCACCAGCACCACGGCGAGGAACGAGACCAGGATGGCCCAGAAGACGGCCACGAGGATCCCGGCCACCTCTCCACCGGACACGTTCACACCGCTCTCTACAGATTGATCACCAAGCGAAAAAGTCGTCCTCCGACCCTATCGCGCCGGAGATCCGCCGCAGTACCGGAAATCCGGGGCGCCACCCCTGCCGGGCGTCCGCGGTCGACCCGCCTTGTACGCAGCGCATGCGGACCAGTACGCTCCGTGTCCCATGCGACAAAGACCCATTCCACGAAGGACGCCGGGCAATCTTCCCTCGGACCTGAGCGGCTTTGTCGGGCGGGGCGGGGAACTTTCCGAGCTGGGGCGGCTGCTGGACGCCTCGCGCCTGGTCACGGTGACCGGTGCGGGCGGCGTGGGCAAGACCCGCCTGGTACTCGCGGCGGCCAGGGCGGCCGCCGACGCGGCGGCCGGTCCCGGCCGCCCTTCCGACGCGGGCGGCCCCGCCGATGCGGCGCAGGAACGCTACTGCGACGGGGTGTGGCTGGCCGAGCTGGCCGCCGTACGGGATCCGGCGCTGCTGGAGCTGACGCTCGCCGAGGCGCTCGGGCTGACCGACCACACCACCCGGCCGCCCCGGACGGTCCTTGCCGAACACCTGGCCGAGCGGCGGCTGCTGCTGGTCCTGGACGGCTTCGAGCAACTGGTCGACGAGACCGCCGACCTGGTACGGGACCTGCTGCGCCGCTCCCCCGGCCTGCGCGTGCTCGCCGCCGGCCGGCGACCGCTGACCCTCGACGGGGAGCTGTCCTGGCCGCTGGCCCCGCTGGATCCGGAGGAGTCCCTGGCCCTGCTGATCGAGCGGACCTCCGCGGCCGATCCGGCCTTCGCCCTGACGGAGGCCAACCGGGCGGCGCTGGCCGAGCTGTGCGCCCGCCTCGACGGCCTGCCGCTGGCGCTGGAGCTGGCGGCGGGCCGGCTGCGCACCCTGTCGCCGGACCAGGTGCTGTCCCGGCTGGAGGACCGCTTCGCCCTGCTGACGGGCGGCTCGCGCGGCGCGCTGCCCCGGCACCGGGCGCTGCGCACGGCGATCGGCTGGAGCCACGAGCTGTGCACGGCCGGGGAGCGGCTGCTGTGGGCGCGGCTCTCGGTGTTCGCCGGGCAGTTCGACCTGGACGCCGCCGAGTACGTGTGTGCGGGGCCGGACCTGCCGGTGGATTCGGTGCTGGACCTGGTCGGGGAACTGCTGGGGCAGTCCCTGCTGGTCCGGGAGGAGACGGCGGCCGGGGTCCGCTACCGGATGCTGGAGAGCGTACGGATCTACGGGGCGGGCTGGCTGGAGTCGCTGGGCGACGCCCGGCGGCTGCGGCGCCGGCACCGGGACTGGTACATGGGGCTGGCGACCTGGTGCGAGCTGGACTGGTTCAGTCCGCGCCAGGAGGAGGTGGCCGCGCTGGTGGAGGCGGAACTGCCGAACCTGCGGCTCGCGCTGGAGTGCTGCCTGGACGAGCCGGAGGAGGTCCACCTGGGCCAGTACCTCGCGGGCACCCTGTGGTTCTTCTGGGCGGGCTGCGGCCGGCTCACCGAGGGCCGGCACTGGCTGGACCGGACCCTGGAGGGCGACCTCGGACACAGCGGCTCGACGGGGGTGGAGTACGAGAGCTCCCGGCTGAAGGCGCTGTGGGTGCTCGGGTACGTCGCGGCCCTGCAGGGCGACTCGGTGGCCTCGATGAGCGCGCTGTACGAGTGCCGGGACGGGGCCGCGCGGAGCGAGAACCCGGTGGCGGGCGCGTACGCCGTGCACCGGATGGGCTGCCTGGCCCTGATCTCGGACGACATGGCCCGGGCCGGGGAGCTGCTGGGCTCGGCGCTGGAGCGCTACCGGGAGGCCGGGGAGCTCAACAGCAACGTGCTGATGTGCCAGGTGGAGCTGGCGATGGCGCTGGCCTTCCAGGGGGATCTGGCGGGTGCGCTCTCCCTGTGCCGGGAGGTCCGGGACATCTGCGAGGAGCGCGGGGAGCGCTGGACCAAGGCGTACGCCCTGTACGTCCTGGCGTACGCGGCGCTGGACGCCGGGGGCACGGCCGAGGCGCGGCGGCTGCTGGCCGAGTGCGTGGCCATCAACCACACGTTCCGCGATCTGGTCGGGCTGGTGCTGGCGGTGGAGCTGCTGGCGCTGGTCACGGTGGCCGAGGGGCATCCGGCGGAGGCGGCGGTCCTGCAGGGCGCGGCGGAGCCCCTGTGGGACGGGGTGGGGATGCGGCTGTTCGGCTCGGGGTACTTCAACGCCCCGCGGCTGATGTGCCAGGAGCGGGCGGGCGAACTGCTGGGCGCCGAGCGGTACGCGTCCTGCGCCCGGCACGGCCGGACCCTGCCCCTGGACGCCCTCGTGGAGCGCGCCCTGCGGGGACCGGAGCCGGCTCCCGTACCGGCGGGTCCGCTGCCGAGGCCGCGCGGCGGGGACGGGCGGGCGGAGCGGCCGATGGCGCGCCCGGGGGCGAAAAGCAGGAAACCCGCCGGCTCCCCCGAAGGGGAACCGGCGGGCTGAACCAGCCTGTGAGGCTACGTCCGCTGGTGTTGCTCGATCAGCGGGCGTAGTACTCGACGACGAGCTGCTCGTCGCAGATGACCGGGATTTCCTTGCGGTTCGGGTCGCGGTCCAGGCGGAAGGCCAGGGCCTTCAGGTTGACCTGCAGGTAACGGGGGGTCTCGCCCTCGCCTGCGTAGCCACCCTCACGGGCAACCTGGAACGGAACCTTCTCGCGGCTGCGCTCGCGCACCGTGATGACGTCGTCCGGACGGACGCGGAACGACGGCTTGTCGACCTTGTCGCCGTTGACCTCGATGTGGCCGTGAACGACCATCTGGCGAGCCTGGTAGATGGTGCGGGCGATGCCCGAACGCAGGACCAGGGCGTCGAGGCGACGCTCGAGCTCGACGACCAGCGCCTCGCCCGTCTTGCCTTCGGCCTTCTTGGCGCGGTCGTACGCGCGGGCCATCTGACGCTCAGAGATGTCGTACTGAGCGCGCAGACGCTGCTTCTCCAGCAGACGAACCTTGTAGTCCGAGTTCTGCTTGCGGCCACGGCCGTGCTCGCCCGGCGGGTAGGGGCGGGCCTCGAAGTACTTGACGGCCTTCGGGGTCAGCGCAATGCCGAGGGCACGCGACTTCTTGACCTTGGGTCGCTTCTGGTTCACGTGGAACCTACCTCCATGTAAGTTAGGTGAGGCTTACCTTAGCGAGGAGGACGTAATGTCTCGACCACATGGGATCCCCCTGCCCAGTGCGCACCGAAGTTCAGATCCAAACGAAACAGGATCTGCTTTCGGCGACGATAAGCAAGGTCAGCCGCGTCCCAGGGAAGGCGTTCGGCAGCTCACCGGAGCCGAACGCGTACGAACCCTCGTAGAGTCCAACGCCTCAGTATCCCTCACGCTCCCGGGTGCTTATGACCGGGAGGAGCTCGGGACAGGGATGCCGGCCGCTAGGACCGTCACCCCGGACGGGGACGTGATTCTCCTGGTATCAGGGGAATCCGCGGCTGCCAGGGCAGCCGCTCACGCCCAGGACGACGACCTCACGGCCGTGATCGAGATCACGGATGTGGCGCCGGTGTCCGTGCCCCATCGTATCCGAGGCCGAGCGTGGCTCGCCGGGTGGCTCACCCCGGTGCGCGGGGCCGCCGACCGGGCGGCCTGCGCGGCGCTGCTGGCGGAGCGGCACCCGGTCGGAGAGCTCCTCGGGCTGACCGAATCGCTCGACGCACCGTCCGCCGGCCGGCCCGAGTGGATGCTGCTGCGCCTGGAGGTCGGCGAGATCTCGGTGGACGACCTGTGGGGCGCCGAGCACGTGGACCCGGAGCTGCTGGCCGCGGCCGAGCCCGACCCGATGGTGGCCCACGAGACGGAGCTCCTCCAGCACCTGGCCTCCTCGCACGGAGACCGGATGGGTGACCTGTGCGGCCTGCTGGGCACCCGGGAGACGGCGGGCCTGACGGCGGTCCCCCTCGCCCTGGACCGGCTGGGCCTGCGCGTGCGCTTCACCCGCGGCGCCACCGCCTTCGACGCCCGCTTCGACTTTCCGGAGCCGGTGACCGACGTCGGCGGCCTGCGCCGGGCGATGAGCACGCTCTTCTCCGGCTAGGCCGCGGGGCCTACGGGCAGGTGCCGAGCATCTCCTGGAGCGCCTGCTTCTCCGGCGGGGTCACGGAGAGCCCGTACTTCGCCTTGATCCCGGTGTACCGCCGCGCGTACTCGCACCAGTAGCCCTTCTGGGGCGGCTTCCACTTGTCCGCGGTCTTGCTGCTCTTGTCGTAGTTCGTCTGCTTGTCCACGGCGAGCAGCACGTCCAGGTCGTTGGCGTACTCCAGGCGCCGCTGCGGGGTCCACGCGTACGCGCCCCCGCGCCAGGCGGCGCCGAGGGCGACGACGTGGTCGGTCTGGATCTGCGAGGCGCGGCGGTAGTAATAGGGGAGCTCCTTCCCCGTGTACGGGTCCTTCAGCACTCCGGAGAGCACGACGCAGGGGTTCCTGTCGCCCTCGCGCAGCTCCCGGAGGTCCCGGCGCAGGACGTCGTCCCGGGTGTCGCACCCGTTGCGGCCGCCGATGGCGTCGGTCTCGTCGGACCAGTACCTGCCGAAGTTCTCGCGCTTGTACGTCTCCCAGTTCTTGCCCCACTCGACCGTGAGCTTGCCCAGCTCGGCCTTGGCGGCGGCCGCGGCGGGCGGGAACCCGGCGCTCGCGAGGGGGACCTGGGCGACGAGTGCGGCGGCGCTGGCCTGCGCCCTCTCGCCGTCTCCGTGGTGACACCCACTGAGCAGCAGCACGGCTGCGCCTGCGGCGATCCACGCGGTGGCACGTCCCATGCGACGGAGCCTAGGCCCGGCCCTCGTGCCCGGCGCCCGCGACACGACGCCGCTGCGCGGGGCCGTCCCCTACCCGCCCTTCCACCGTTCCCTGGGGCTCCGCCCCAGACCCCGCTCCTCAACGCCGGAGGGGCTGGATATTCCAGCGGTCACATGTCGGCTGACGCCGGCCAAATCCAGCCCGGCCGGCGTTTGAGGCCACCCTCAGCCCCTCCGGCGTTTGAGGAGCGGGGGTCCGGGGGCTGGCCCCCGGGAACGGCGCCGCGGGTCAGGACCCGGCGCCCCGGAGCCGCTCGCGGACCTTCTCCACCACGTCCGCGTAGCGGGCCTCCGCGCCGTACCGCGTCGGTTCGTAGTACCGCTTCCCGTGCACCGCATCCGGCGCGTACTGCTGCGCAGCAATCGCTCCGGGCACGTCGTGCGGGTACACGTACCCCACCGCGTGCCCCAGCTTGGCCGCCCCCTTGTAGTGCCCGTCACGCAAGTGCGTCGGCACGGACCCCGCCAGCCCCGCCTTGACGTCGGCCAGCGCCGCGCCGATCGCCGTCGTCGCGGTGTTCGACTTCGGGGCCAGCGCCAGCGCGATCGTCACGTGCGACAGCGTGAGCGAGGCCTCCGGGAAGCCGATCATCGCCACGGCCTGGGCGGCCGCCACCGCGAGGGGCAGGGCCGTCGGGTCGGCCAGTCCGATGTCCTCGCTCGCCGAGATCATCAGCCGGCGCGCGATGAACCGGGGGTCCTCCCCCGCTTCGATCATGCGCGCCAGATAGTGCAGCGCCGCGTCCACGTCCGAGCCCCGGATCGACTTGATCAGCGCGCTGGCCACGTCGTAGTGCTGGTCGCCGTCCCGGTCGTACTTCACCGCGGCCCGGTCGACGGCCTCCTCCACCGTCTGGAGGCTGATCTCGGGCTCGCCCTTGGCGATCGCCGATCCCGCGCCCGCCTCCAGGGCCGTCAGCGCGCGCCGCGCGTCGCCGCCGGCGATCCGCAGCAGGTGCGCCTCCGCGTCCGCCGGCAGGGTGACCGCGCCGCCCAGGCCGCGCTCCTCCGTGAGCGCCCGGTGCATCAGGGCGCTCAGGTCCTCGTCCGTCAGCGGTTCCAGGGTCAGCAGCAGCGAGCGCGACAGCAGCGGGGAGATGATCGAGAAGTACGGGTTCTCCGTGGTCGCGGCGATCAGCGTGACCCAGCGGTTCTCCACGGCGGGCAGCAGGGAGTCCTGCTGCGCCTTGCTGAAGCGGTGGATCTCGTCGAGGAAGAGGACGGTGTCCTTGCCGTATCCGCCGGCGGCCCGCTTGGCGCCCTCGATGACGGCCCGTACTTCCTTCACGCCGGCGGTGATCGCGGACAGCTCGACGAACCGCTTCTTCGTCGCCTGGCTCACCACGTACGCGAGCGTGGTCTTCCCGATGCCCGGCGGGCCCCAGAGGATCACCGAGGAGGCGCCGGCGGGACCGCCCGCCCCGTCCCCGACCAGCCGCCGCAGCGGGGAGCCGGGCTTCAGCAGGTGCTGCTGGCCGACGACCTCGTCCAGGGTGCGCGGGCGCATCCGGACGGCGAGCGGAGAACTGGAGGGGTCCTTCGCCTGGCGGTCTTCGGCGGCTGCGGTGAAGAGATCTGGTTCCACACCGGAAGCCTATGCGAGGCCACCGACACTCCCGCCCGTAGCGCCGGCCGGGCTCAGGAGGTCCAGAAGTCCCACCAGCGGGTCAGGATCAGCATGCCGATGATCCCGATGTGCAGGACGGGCAGCACCCAGGTGAACTCGTCGAAGAGGGCGCGCAGCCAGCCCGGGGCGGGCAGCAGGCGGTTGCGCACGTTGTGCGAGGTGACGTACCAGAACATGACGATGGTGGCGACCCAGGCCAGGCAGCACCACAGGCACAGGGAGTTGATCGTGTAGAGCGACTGGTACATCAGCCAGGTGCAGAAGCCGACGCCGAAGAGCATCCCGGCGTTCAGGGTGAGCCAGTACCAGCGCGGGAAGCGCGCCCGGGCGAGCAGGCTCATGCCCACGCACACGACCATGCCGTAGGTGACCAGCCCCAGCATCGGGTTCGGGAAGCCGAAGACGGCCGCCTGGTCGCTCTTCATGATGTTGCCGCAGGAGACGATCGGGTTGAGGCTGCAGCCCGGGGTGAAGTTCGGGTCCTCCAGCAGCTTGAACTTGTCGATCGTGATGACCCAGGCGGCGAGCAGTCCCGCGGCTCCCGTGATCACCAGCAGCAGGGCGAGCGCCCGGCTGCCGCCGACGGCCGTCCGCGGCTCGGCGGTGTCCGTATCGGTCCCTCGTGTCGTCATCCCGCCCGCTCCACATCTGCAAGGTCAACAAGCACGGGCCATTGTGCCGTACCCGACCACTGTCCACCGTTCGACGGACAGGAGGAGGTACGCACGGGGGGACCGGTGGACGGGCTTCCGCCACACCATGGATGACATGACACAGAACGCGGTGGAAGTACGGGGGCTCCGCAAGCAGTACGGCGAAGTCACCGCGGTGGACGGACTGGACCTGACGATCCGGCGGGGCGAGGTCTTCGGCCTCCTGGGGCCCAACGGCGCCGGCAAGAGCACGACGGTGGAAATACTCCAGGGGCACCGGGAGCGGGACGGCGGCGAGGTTCTCGTCCTCGGCGCGGACCCCGCGACCGCCGGCCGGGCCTGGCGCTCGCGCGTCGGCATCGTCTGGCAGGACGAGTCGGCGCCCGCCGAACTGACGGTACGGGAGACGGTGGAGCACTTCGCCCGCTACTACCCGGCCCCTCGCGATCCGGCGGAGGTGATCGCCCTGGTCGGTCTGGAGGACAAGCGCGGCCACCGGATCAAGAGCCTCTCCGGCGGGCAGCGGCGCCGCCTCGACGTGGCGCTCGGGGTCATCGGCGACCCCGAACTGCTGCTCCTGGACGAGCCCACGACCGGCTTCGACCCGGCGGCCCGGCGGCAGTTCTGGGACCTGATCCGGCTGCTGTCCGACTCGGGCACCACCATCGTGCTCACCACCCACTACCTGGAGGAGGCCGAGGCCCTCGCCGACCGGCTCGCGGTCATCGCCCGCGGCAAGGTCGTGGCGGAGGGCGAACCGGCCGCGCTGCGCGCCCGTCTCGGAACCGGCGCCACCGTCGAGTGGACGGACCGGGACGGCAGCCCGCGCAGCAGCTCCACCGAGACGCCCACCCGTACGGTCGCCGAGCTGGCGGCCCGCTTCGACGGGGAGGTCCCCGACCTGAGGATCACCCGCCCCACCCTGGAGGACGTGTACCTGCGCCTCACGGGCCAGCTCGACCGGAACACGACGCGGCAGGAGGAGTCCCGATGAGCACGGAGACCGGTACGGGCACGGGCACAGGCACGGGCACAGGCACAGGCACAGGCACAGGCACAGGTACGGGCAAGAGCGCGGCCGGGGCGCTGCCCGGTGCCTGGTCCCTCGGCATGGGCCGCGGAGTGCTGGAGATCCGGCAGTTCGTCCGCCAGCGCGACGCGGTGATCTTCACCTTCGCCTTCCCCATCGTCTTCCTCGCGCTCTTCGCCTCGATCTTCAGCGAGGGCATGGAGGGCAGCGGGGTCACCGCCTCCCAGATGTACGCGGCCGGCATGGTCGCCGCCGGCATCATGTCCACCAGCTTCCAGTCCCTCGGCATCTCCATCGCCGTCGAACGCGACGAGAAGGTGCTGCGCCGGCTGCGCGGGACCCCGATGCCGCCGGCGGCGTACTTCCTCGGCAAGGTGTGGATGGTGCTGGCCACCGGCCTCGCCGAGACCGCGATCCTGCTGCTGGTCGGCTCCACCCTGTTCGACCTCGATCTGCCGACGTCCGCCTCCAAGTGGCTGACCTTCGCCTGGATCTTCGTCCTGGGTCTGGCCGGCTGCGCCCTGCTCGGCATCGCCATCAGCAGCCTGCCCAAGTCCGGCAAGAGCGCCAGCTCGGTGGTGGTCCTGCCGTTCCTGATCCTCCAGTTCATCTCCGGCGTCTTCATCCCGGTCCACCAGATCCCGGACTGGCTGCTGAACATCGGTGCGCTGTTCCCGCTCAAGTGGATGTGCCAGGGGCTGCGCGGGGTGTTCCTTCCCGAGTCCGCGGCCGTTTTCGAACAGGCCGGCGCCTGGGAGTATGGCCGGGTCGCCCTGGTCCTGGGCGCCTGGGTGCTCGGAGGGCTGGTGCTGTGCCTGCTGACCTTCAGGTGGAAGAACCACCGCGACGGCTGACCGCCTTCGCCGGGGCGGCCGGAGCGCGCGAGTCCCACGTCTGGGACCGCGCGTTCGGGCCGTGGGACCTCTACTTCGCGGTGGTGTGGCTCGCGACCGCGGCCTTCGTCCTCGGCGCGGACTCCCCCGGGCCGGCGTACCGGATCACCGCCGTCGCCCTGCTCGCCCTCCTGATCCCCTGCTACCTCGGCGCCGGACGCCCGCTGCTCCAGCTGGCGCCCGGCGCCGCGTCCCGGCGCTCCGCCCGCTACCTGGGCGTGGCCCTGGCCCTCTTCCTGCCGGCCGCCGCCCTGGCCGGCGAGTCCCGGCTGATCACCTTCGCCCTCGCCCCGCAGTGCTTCATGCTGCTGCCCCTGCGGCGCGCGGTCGGCGCGGCGGGCCTGTTGTGTCTGCTGCCGGTGGCGGGCTGGGCGCTGGTGTGGCGGCCGGAGGGGCACACCGTCTTCGCGAGCGCGCTCGGTGCGCTCGTCACCTTCCTCTTCTCCGCCTTCTTCGGTGCCTGGATCGTCCGGATCATCGAGCAGAGCGGGCACCGGGCCTCCCTCATCGCGGAACTCGACGCCAGCCGGGAGGAGGTGGCCCGGCTCTCCGCCGAACGCGGCGCACACGCCGAAAGGGAACGCATGTCCCGCGAGATCCACGACACCCTCGCCCAGGGCTTCACCAGTCTGCTGATGCTCGTACAGGCCGTGCAGTCGGAACTGGACACCGATCCGGAGCGGGCCCGGCACCATCTGGAGCTGATGGCCGTCACCGCCCGGCAGAACCTGGCCGAGGCCCGCGCCCTGGTGGCGGGCGGCGCGCCCGCGGACCTCGACGGCGGTTCGCTGCCCGACGCGGTACGGCGGCTCGCGGCCCGGCACGATCCGCCGGCGGACGTCTCGGTGACCGGGGAGGTCCGGCCGCTGGCCGCGGTCCTGGAGGTGGTGGCCCTGCGGTCCTGCCAGGAGTCCCTGTCGAACGCCGCCAAGCACGCCGGACCGCAGGCGCGCTGCGCGGTGTCCCTCGCCTACGGCGGCTCCGAACTGACCCTCACGGTCCGGGACACCGGCCGGGGCTTCGACCCGGCGGCCCCCGCACCGGGCTACGGCCTGCGGGGCCTGTTCGCCCGCGCGGCCGAGGTGGGCGGCACGGCGGCGGTCGACAGCGCCGCCTCGGCCGGCACCACCGTCACCGTCACCCTCCCGATCCGCTGAGGAGCCGTACGACATGATCCGCATCCTGCTGGCCGACGACCACCCGGTGGTACGCGAGGGGCTGCGCGGCATGCTCAGCGCCGAACCGGACCTGGAGGTCGTCGCGGAGGCCTCGAACGGCCCGCAGGCGGAGGCGCTGGCCGCGCGGCTGGTCCCCGAAGGCGGCCTGGACCTGATCCTGATGGACCTGCGGATGCCGGGCGGCGACGGAGTCGAATCGATCGCCCGCATCACGGCGGCCCGGCTGCCGGTACGGGTGGTGGTGCTGACCACGTACGAGGAGGACCGGGACATCCTGCGCGCGGTGGAGGCCGGGGCGGCGGGCTACCTGCTGAAGGACATGGCGCGGGCGGAACTGGCGGCCGCGATCCGGGCGGCCGTGCGCGGCGAGACCGTCCTCGCCCCGACGGTGGCGGGCCGCCTGGTGGACCGGCTCCGCACCCGCCCGTCGCTGCCGCGGCTCTCCGACCGGGAAGTGGCGGTGCTCCGCCTGGTCGCGGAGGGCGCGACCAATGCCGAGATCGGCCGCCGCCTGTTCGTGGCGGAGTCCACGGTCAAGACCCACATGCTCCGCATCTTCGGAAAGCTCGAAGTCACCGACCGCACGGCGGCGGTGACCACGGCCATGCGGCACGGCTTGCTGTGACGGCGGCCGCTCATTTCAGCCTCGCCTGCGTTTGAGGCGCGGGGTCCGGGGCGGAGCCCCGGGAAACGGCGAAGGGGCGGGGCGGGGAGAGGTCCGCGAAGCGGCTCCCCCCGGCCCCGCCCCAGCAGGCGGCAAACGTCAGGCCAGGCGGGCCTGAACGGTGGCGACCACGTCGGCGACGGCCACCGGCGTCTGCTCCCCGGACTGCATGTCCTTCAGCTGGACCACGCCCTCTTCGAGGTCACGGTCCCCGGCGACCACCGCGAAGCGGGCCCCGCTGCGGTTCGCGTCCTTCATCGCACCCTTGAGGCCCTTGCCCCCGTAGGAGATGTCCGCGGCGACACCGGCCCGCCGCAGCTCGGTCACCAGACCGAACAGCACCGGCTTCGCCGCGCCCAGGGCGATCGCGAAGACGGAGGTCGCGGACGGGATGTCCAGTTCGACGCCCTCCGCTTCGAGCGCCAGCACCGTACGGTCGACGCCCAGCGCCCAGCCCACCGAAGGCAGCGCCGGGCCGCCGATCATCTCGGAGAGGCCGTCGTAGCGGCCGCCGCCGCCCACCGCGGACTGGGAGCCCAGACCGTCGTGGACGAACTCGAAGGTGGTGCGGGTGTAGTAGTCCAGGCCGCGCACGAGCTTCTCGTCGTCCTCGAAGACGACCCCGGCCGCCGTCACCAGCGCCCGCACCTCCTCGTGGTACGCCTTGCAGGCGTCGCAGAGGTAGTCGCGCAGCATCGGTGCGCCGACGAGCTGCTTCTGCACGTCGGTCCGCTTGTCGTCGAGCACGCGCAGCGGGTTGATCTCGGCCCGGCGCACGGTCTCCGCGTCGAGGTCGAGCCCGCGCAGGAAGGCCTGGAGGGCCTCCCGGTACACCGGGCGGCACTCCTTGTCGCCGAGCGAGTTCAGCAGGATGCGGAAGTTGCGCAGGCCCAGCGAGCGGTACGCCTGGTCGGCCAGGATGATCAGCTCGGCGTCCAGGGCCGGGTCCTCGGCTCCGATGGCCTCGGCGCCGACCTGGGAGAAGTGGCGGTAGCGGCCCGCCTGGGCCCGCTCGTAGCGGTAGTACGAGCCGGAGTACCAGAGCTTGACGGGCAGGCCGCCGAGCTTGTGCAGGTTGCCCTGGAGGGCGGCGCGGAGCACGGAGGCGGTGCCCTCGGGGCGCAGGGCGAGCTGGTCGCCGCCCTTCGTGGTGAGGGTGTACATCTCCTTGCTGACGATGTCGGTGGACTCGCCGACGCCGCGCGAGAACAGCTCGACGTTCTCGAAGCCGGGGGTCTCGACGTACCCGTAGCCGGAGTTCTTCAGGGGCGCGGAGATCGCCTCGCGGACCGCCAGGAAGGTGGCGGAGCGGGGCGGCAGCAGGTCGTACGTGCCCTTGGGGGCCTGAAAAGTACTCACGAAACTCTCGTCACATTCCTCGTCGTGGAGACGTGAAGCCGTCTCCCAGGCCGGCGGCCACCTGCCGCAGGTACGGGTTGGTGGCTCGCTCACGGCCAATGGTCGTGTGCTCGTTGTGTCCGGGCAGCACCACGGTCGCGTCGTCGAGCGGCAGGCACACGCGGGCCAGCGACTCGAGCATGTCGGCGTGGCTGCCGCCGGGGAAGTCGGTACGCCCGATGGAGCCGGCGAAGAGCAGGTCGCCCGAGAACAGCAGCGGCGGGATGTCCGCCGCCTCGGGCATCCCGAAGGTCACCGACCCCCTGGTATGTCCGGGGGCGTGCGACACGGTGAGCTCCATGCCCGCGAGGGCGAGCTTCGCTCCGTCGGTCAGTTCCTTGACGTCGGAGGGCTCCCCCACCGTGAGCTCGCCCATGAGCTGGGCTCCGAGGGAACGGCCCAGCGCCTTCTCCGGGTCGCTCATCATGAAGCGGTCCTCGGGGTGGATCCAGGCCGGTACGTCGTGTGCTCCGCACACCGGGACCACCGAGGCCACATGATCGATGTGGCCATGGGTGAGGACGACCGCGACGGGCTTGAGCCGATGCTTCTTCAGCGTCTCTTCGACACCCTGGGTGGCCTGGTGGCCCGGGTCGATGATGACGCACTCCTCACCGGCGGCGGGGGCGACCACGTAACAGTTGGTCCCCCAGGCCCCGGCGGGGAATCCGGCAATCAGCACGTTCGTCCTCAATCGTCGTCCGGCGGGAGGCTTGCAGATCGGAATGCTGCTGCTCAGAGCCTACCGGCGCCGCTCATTACACAGCGAACCCATATACGGTACGGCCTAACCCAGCCCGGACAGTGGTACCAGATACGCACAAGGAGACGACCCGGTGGTCACGAGCGATCAGCGGCGGCGCCAGCTCGCCAGGGAGAAGTACGAACGCCAGCAGAAGCGGCGTGCCGAAGCGCGGCAGAAGTCGCGCAAGCGGCTCGCCGTGATCGGTGCGGCGGTGGCCGTGGTCGTGGCGACGCTGGTCGGCCTCGTGGCCGGCGGTGTCTTCGACAAGGACAAGAAGGACGAGGCGGCCGATCCGGCCGCGACCCCTTCGGCCTCGCCCACCCCGCAGCAGTCCCCCTCCCCGGCGATGGCGATCGACGCCAAGGCGAAGTACACCTTCGACCTGAAGACCAGCGCGGGCGACGTCAAGTTCGAGATGGACGCGGCGAAGACCCCGCAGACGGTCAACTCGTTCAAGTCGCTCGCCGACAAGAAGTTCTTCGACAACACCAAGTGCCACCGTCTGACGACGGGCGGCATCTTCGTCCTGCAGTGCGGTGACCCGCAGGGCACCGGCATGGGCGGCCCCGGCTACACCATCGCGGACGAGAACCTCGACTCGCTGGGCAAGCCCAACGAGACCGGCCAGGTCATCTACCCGGCGGGCACGGTGGCGATGGCCAACACTGGCCAGCCCGGCTCGGGCGGCAGCCAGTTCTTCCTGGTCTACAAGGACAGCCCGCTGGCTCCCTCGTACACCCCCTTCGGCAAGATCGACGCGGCCGGTCTGAAGGTGCTCGAAGAGGTGGCCAAGGCCGGTACCGCCGACGGCGGTCAGGACGGGGCCCCCAAGACCCCCGTGACGATCGAGAAGGGCACCGTCACCCAGAACTGACCGGGACCGGGCGCCCCGGGCCCGGGCTGTATCCGCGATGGCGCTTCTTACGCCGGTACGTCGATATTCCGTCGTGCTGGATGCGGACAGCCGGCCCGGCGGTCGCCTATGTTGGCGTTGTGCAGGGCGGGCGCGGCCCGCCCCAGGAAACTGTGGACGATGCCCAGGGGGTGAACCCCTCGCAAGGCATCAGGTGGAGGAGGCGCTGTGAGCAGCGACCCGTGGGGCCGAGTCGACGAGACCGGCACCGTGTACGTGCGTACTGCCGATGGCGAGAAGGTCGTCGGCTCGTGGCAGGCCGGCACCCCGGAGGAGGCCCTGGCCTACTTCGAGCGCAAGTACGAGGGCCTGGTGGTCGAGATCGGCCTCCTCGAACGACGGGTGCGGACCACCGATCTGGCCGCCAAGGACGCCCAGACGGCCATCGAGCACCTGCGCACGCAGGTGGACGAGCACCACGCCGTCGGTGACCTCGACGCGCTGCGCGTCCGGCTCGACAAGCTGGTGTCGACCGTGGACTCGCGCCGCGAGGAGCGCAAGGTCCAGAAGGCCAAGCAGACGGACGAGGCCCGTACGGCCAAGGACGCGCTGGTGGCCGAGGCCGAGGAGCTGGCGCAGAGCGACCAGTGGCGCAGTGCCGGCGAGCGGCTGCGGGCCCTGGTGGACATCTGGAAGGGTCTGCCCCGTCTCGACCGCAAGTCGGACGACGAGCTGTGGCACCGCTTCTCGCACGCCCGCTCCGCCTTCTCCAAGCGCCGCAAGGCCCACTTCGCCTCGCTCGACGCGCAGCGCGAGGACGCCCGCAAGGTCAAGGAGAAGCTGGTCGCGGAGGCCGAGTCGCTGTCGAAGTCGGCCGACTGGGGTCCGACGGCCGCGCGCTACCGCGAGCTGATGGAGAACTGGAAGGCCGCGGGCCGCGCGCAGCGCGAGTCCGAGGATGACCTGTGGAACCGTTTCCGCGGCGCCCAGGACGTGTTCTTCGCGGCGCGCAGCGAGGTCTTCGCGGAGCGCGACGCGGAGCAGGTGGAGAACCTGAAGCTGAAGGAAGAGCTGGCCGACGAGGCCGAGAAGCTCGTCCCGATCACGGACCTGAAGGCGGCCCGTGCCGCGTTCCGCTCCCTGAACGAGCGCTGGGAGGCCATCGGCCACGTACCGCGGGACGCGCGTCCCAAGGTCGAGGGCCGGATGCACACCGTCGAGCGGGCCATCCAGGAGGCCGAGGAAGGCGAGTGGCGCCGTACGAACCCGGAGGCGCGGGCCCGTGCGGCCGGTCTGACGGGTCAGCTGCAGGCGGCGGTCGACAAGCTGCGCGGCCAGATCGACACGGCCCGCGCGCAGGGCAACAACTCCAAGGCCGACAAGCTGTCCCGGGAGCTGGAGGGCCGTCAGGCCCTGCTGGACCAGGCGCTGAAGGGCCTGGAGGAGTTCGGGGGCTGATCTCCCGGCCGCCCGGCCTGTGAAAGGGCCCCGGTACGCACTGCGTACCGGGGCCCTTTCCCATGTGCCCCGCTAAGGCCTGCGGGCCGAGGTCACGCGGTAGACGTCGTAGACGCCCTCGACGCCCCGTACGGCCTTCAGGACGTGGCCCAGGTGCTTCGGGTCGCCCATCTCGAAGGTGAACCGGGAGGTGGCCACCCGGTCGCGGGAGGTCTGCACGGCCGCCGACAGGATGTTCACGTGCTGGTCCGACAGGACCCGGGTGACGTCCGACAGCAGCCGGGACCGGTCCAGCGCCTCGACCTGGATGGCGACCAGGAAGACGGAGGACTGGGTGGGCGCCCACTCGACCTCGAGCATCCGCTCGGGCTCCTGCGAGAGGGAGTCCACGTTGACGCAGTCCGCGCGGTGGACCGATACGCCGCTGCCCCGCGTGACGAAGCCGACGATCGGGTCGCCCGGCACCGGGGTGCAGCAGCGGGCCAGCTTGACCCACACGTCCTCGACGCCCTTGACCACCACGCCGGGGTCGGCGTTGCCGCGGCGGGTGCTGCGGCCGCGGGCCGGCGGGATGCTGTCCTCGATGTCCTCGTTGGCCGCGTCCTCGCCGCCGAGGGCCTGGACCAGCTTCTGCACGACGTTCTGCGCGGTGACGTGGCCCTCGCCGATCGCCGCGTAGAGCGAGGAGATGTCGGGGTAGCGCATCTCGTGCGCGAGGGTGACGAGGGAGTCCCCGGTCAGGATGCGCTGGATCGGCAGGTTCTGCTTGCGCATCGCCCGCGCGATGGCGTCCTTGCCGTGTTCGATCGCCTCGTCGCGGCGCTCCTTGGAGAACCAGGCCCGGATCTTGTTGCGGGCCCGCGGCGACTTGACGAAGCCCAGCCAGTCGCGGGACGGGCCGGCGCCCTCGGCCTTGGAGGTGAAGACCTCGACGAGATCGCCGTTGTCGAGGGTGGACTCCAGCGGGACGAGGCGGCCGTTGACCCTGGCCCCTATGGTCCGGTGGCCGACCTCGGTGTGGACGGCGTACGAGAAGTCGACCGGGGTGGCTCCGGCCGGCAGGGCGATGACATCGCCCTTGGGCGTGAAGACGAAGACCTCGTTGCGCGAGAGGTCGAAGCGCAGCGAGTCGAGGAACTCGCTCGGGTCCTCGGTCTCCTTCTGCCAGTCCAGGAGCTGGCGCAGCCAGGCCATGTCGTTGACCGTGTCGTGGCCCGCGGTGCCCTTGGCGGCCTGCGGCACGTCGGTCCGCACCTTCGAGGCGCCGGCGACGGTCTGCTGCTTGTACTTCCAGTGCGCGGCGATGCCGTACTCGGCACGGCGGTGCATGTCGAAGGTGCGGATCTGGAGCTCTACGGGCTTGCCGCTGGGTCCGATGACCGTCGTGTGGAGCGACTGGTACATGTTGAACTTCGGCATCGCGATGTAGTCCTTGAACCGGCCGGGGACCGGGTTCCATCGCGCGTGCACGGTGCCGAGGGCGGCGTAGCAGTCCCGGACGGTGTCGACGAGGACCCGGATGCCGACCAGGTCGTAGATCTCGGCGAAGTCGCGGCCGCGCACGATCATCTTCTGGTAGACGCTGTAGTAGTGCTTGGGGCGCCCGGTGACGGTGGCCTTGATGCGGGCGGCCCGGAGGTCGGCCATCACCTCGTCGGTGACGACGGTGAGGTACTCGTCCCGCTTGGGTGCCCTTTCGGCCACCAGCCGCACGATCTCGTCGTACATCTTGGGGTAGAGGATCGCGAAGGCGAGGTCCTCCAGCTCCCACTTGATGGTGTTCATGCCCAGCCGGTGCGCCAGCGGGGCGTAGATCTCAAGGGTCTCGCGGGCCTTCTTCTCCTGCTTCTCCCGCTTGAGGTAGCGCATGGTGCGCATGTTGTGCAGGCGGTCGGCGAGCTTGATGACCAGGACCCGGGGGTCCTTGGCCATGGCCACGACCATCTTGCGGACGGTCTCGGCCTGGGCGGCCTCGCCGAACTTGACGCGGTCGAGCTTGGTGACTCCGTCGACGAGCAGGGTCACCGCGTCGCCGAAGTCGCGCCGCAGGTCCTCCAGCCCGTACTCGGTGTCCTCGACGGTGTCGTGGAGCAGCCCCGCCATCAGCGTGGCCGGGTCCATGCCCAGCTCGGCGAGGATCGTGGTCACCGCGAGCGGGTGGGTGATGTACGGGTCACCGCTCTTGCGCTTCTGGCCGCGGTGCCAGCGCTCGGCGACCTGGTACGCCTGCTCGATCTGGCGCAGGGTGGCCGTCTCGATCTTCGGGTCGTTGCTGCGGACTATGCGGAGCAGCGGTTCCAGAACCGGGTTGTACGGGCTGGAACGCTGACCGCCGAGGCGGGCCAGCCGGGCGCGCACCCGATTGGAGGACCCGGCCGACTTCGCGGACGCGGG
Source organism: Streptomyces sp. GL_141 (assembly GCF_057834385.1). Taxonomy (NCBI): domain Bacteria; kingdom Bacillati; phylum Actinomycetota; class Actinomycetes; order Kitasatosporales; family Streptomycetaceae; genus Streptomyces; species Streptomyces sp. GL_141. The sequence goes on along the minus strand of NZ_CM174402.1, from coordinate 6,992,910 downwards.
CTTGACCGGAGGCGCGGGCGCCGGGGTCGGCGCAGCCGGGGCGGCGGGCGGCGTGGCGGGGCCCGCCGCGGCCGGCTCGGCCTGCGGATCGGGCTGCGCGGCGGAGATTGGCTGGACCTCGTCTGGCAAGAGCGCTCCTCAGGGGGTCCCCCCGCACGGAGTGTGGGGAAGGATCCGGTGCCCGTGTCCGGTCCGGATAACCCATCGTAGCGAGGGTTCCGCCACCCCGTTCCCCGAGTCCACCGCGACTCCTGCCGGCCCGGCCACATCCAGCCCGTCCGGCGTTTGAGGACCGGGGTCCGGGGCGGAGCCCCGGGGAACGGCGGAAGGGCGGGTAGGGGACTCAACCCCGCGCAGCGGCCCGCACACGCCGAAGCGGGCGCGCTCCGGGAAATCCCGGTGCACGCCCGCTTCGGCGGAACAGCGTCGTCAGACGACGATCAGCGCGTCCAGCGGAGCCCCGCCAAGGGCCCCGGCCAGCCGCTCACGACCCGGGAGGAACGAAAGCTCCATCAGGACCGCGACCCCGGCGACCTCCGCCCCGGCCCGCCGGATCAGCTCCAGCGAGGCGGCCGCGGTACCACCGGTGGCCAGCACGTCGTCGATGACCATGACCCGGTCGTCGGCGCACAGCGCCTCCGCGTGGATCTCGATCTCCGCCGACCCGTACTCCAGGTCGTAGGACTGCAGGAGCGTCGCCCCGGGCAGCTTCCCGGCCTTGCGGACCGGCACGAAGCCGATGCCCGCCTGCACGGCCACCGGAGCCGCCAGGATGAATCCCCGCGCCTCCAGCCCGACGATCTTCGTCGCGCCGTACTGCCCGGCCAGGGCCACCAGCGCGTCCGTGAGGGCGCCGAACGCCTTCGGGTCGGCCAGCAGCGGGGTGATGTCCTTGAACATCACGCCCGGCTTCGGGTAGTCCGCCACGTCCGTGATCCGGCTGAGCAGCAGGTCCCGTACGCCGGAGGGCAGCTCCGCGGTCACCGGCGGCGTCCCGAACGGCCCTGCGCCACTACCTCCGGCGCGTCCTCGGTCCCGGCACCCTCGGACGATTCGCCCCTGGCCTCCGCCGACGCCCGCTTCGCGAGCACCCGCTTCTTCAGGGCCTTCATCGCCGGCTCGCGCTCCTTCAGGTCCACGACCAGCGGGGTCGCGATGAAGATCGACGAGTAGGCGCCGGCCGCGAGGCCGACGAACAGCGACAGCGAGATGTCGTTCAGCATGCCGGCGTCGAGGATGCCGCCACCGATGAAGAGCAGCGCGCCGACGGGGAGCAGCGCCACCACGGTGGTGTTGATCGAGCGGACCAGCGTGCCGTTGATGCTGCGGTTCGCGATCTCGCTGTACGTGTACCGGGTCTGCTTGGTGATGTCCTTCGAGCCCTCCTTGAGACCGTCGAAGACGACGACGGTGTCGTAGAGGGAGTAACCGAGGATGGTCAGCAGACCGATGACCGTACCCGGGGTGACCTCGAAGCCGACCAGCGCGTAGACGCCGACGGTGATCGTGAGGTCGTGGATCAGCGCGATGAGCGCCGCGACCGCCATCCGCCACTCGAAGGCGATGGCCAGGTAGATCACCACGAGGACCATGAAGACGCCGAGGCCGGTCCAGGCCTTGTTGGCGATCTGCTCGCCCCAGCTGGGGCCGACCAGGTCCGCGTTGATCTGGGCCGCGTCGACCTTGAGGTCGGTGGCGAGCTTGGCCTTCACCTCGGCCGCGGCTTCGGTGCCCAGTTCCGAGATCTGGATGCGCAGGCCGCCGGTGCCGAGCTTCTGGACGATCGCGGCGTGGCCGGAGGCCTCTTCCGCGTCCTCGCGGGCCTGGGCCTCCGAGACGGAGGTCTTCGGGGTGGTGAAGACGGCACCGCCCTTGAACTCGATGCCCATGTTGAGGCCCGAGACGGCCACGGCCGCGATCGCCGTGATGGTGATCAGGATGGAAACGCCGTACCAGACGAAGCGCTTGCCGACGAAGTCGTAGCCGACCTCACCTCGGTACAGCTTGGCGCCGAGATCTCCGAGCTTCGACATCTCTCACGCCTCCTTTGCGTCGACGGGAACGGAGACGGTCGCGGCGGCCGCGTCGGAGCCGGTACGACGCGAGCGTCGCAGCGGCGGCTTCGCGCCCAGTCGCTTCGGGTCCAGCCCGGACCACGGGTGACCGCTGGCGAAGAAGTTCGTACGGGCCAGCAGCGTCATGACGGGCTTGGTGAAGAGGAACACCACGACCACGTCGAGCAGGGTGGTCAGACCGAGGGTGAAGGCGAAGCCCTGCACCTTGCCGACGGTGACGATGAACAGCACCGCGGCGGCCAGGAACGACACGAAGTCGGAGACCAGGATGGTGCGACGGGCGCGCGGCCAGGCGCGCTCGACGGCCGGACGCAGGGTGCGGCCCTCGCGGATCTCGTCCCGGATGCGTTCGAAGTACACGATGAACGAGTCGGCGGTGATGCCGATCGCGACGATCGCACCGCAGACGGCCGGCAGGTTCAGCGCGAAGCCGATGCCCTTACCGAGCAGCACCATGATCGTGTACGTGAGGATGCCGGAGACGATGAGGCTGATGATGGCGACGAACGCCAGGCCCCGGTAGTACGCCAGCAGGTAGATCACGACGAGGGCGAGGCCGATGGCGCCGGCGATGAGGCCGGCCTTCAGCTGCTCGCCGCCGAGCGCGGCGGTGACGGTGGTGACGCTGTCCTCCTGGAAGGACAGCGGCAGGGCGCCGTACGAGAGCATGTTGCCCAGGTCCATCGCGGACTGCTGGGTGAAGCCGCCGGAGATCTCGGCGTTGCCGCCGGTCAGCGCCTGGCTGACGGACGGGTCGGAGATGACCTCGCCGTCGAGCACGATGGCGAACTGGTTCTGCGGGGACTGCTTGGCCGCGAGCTCACCGGTGATCTTGGCGAACTTGTCGGCGCCCTTGTCGGTGAACTGCATCGTGACGATCCAGATGCCGCGCTGCGGGTCGATGATGCCCTTGGCGTCCTTCACGTCCTGGCCGTTGACCTGGGCCGGACCGAGCACCCACTTGCCCCAGGCGTCCCCGCGCTTGCCACAGGCGAGCGTCGGGTCCTCGGGCTTGACGTTCTGCTTGACGGCAGTGCGCTGCGCCTCGTTGCTGCAGTCCAGCGCGGCGAACTTCGCCTGCAGGTCCGCGGCCGCGGCCTGGTCGGCGGTCGGTGCGGACGGCGACGTGGACGGGGTGGCCTTGTCGTCTGCCTTCTTCGACTCGCTCGCCGAGGGCGAGGGAGAGGGGGCGTTCGGGGCCTTGAGGGCCTCACTGACCGCACGGCCCTGGGAAGTGGCGCTGGACGACGGGGTGGGCGCACTGGCGGACGGGCTGCCGGAGCCGCTCGGGGCGGCGCTCGGGGAGCCGCTCGGATTGGCCTCGGGGGCGACCGGGGCACCGTCCGCCGTGGCGAGCACGGGGCGGAAGTAGAGCTGGGCGGTGGTGCCGACCTGCTCGCGCGCCTGCTGGTCGTTCGTCCCCTTGGGGATGTTCACGATGATGTGGTCGCGGCCCTGGGTCTGGACCTCGGCCTCCGACACACCGAGACCGTTGACGCGGCGCTCGATGATGCCGACCGCCGTGTTCATGTTGGTCTCGTTGATCGCGTCCGGCTTGCCGGGCTCGCTCTTGGCCTTGAGCGTGATGCTCGTGCCGCCGGCGAGGTCGATGCCGAGTCGCGGAGTCGTCTGCTTCGTGAGGAACATCCCCGCGGTGAGCGCCACCATCGCGATCAGGATGATGGCCAGGGAACGCCCCGGCCTCCCCTGAGCCCCCGTGGGCCGCCGGCCCTTCTTCGGTGCTGCCACCTTGTCGTATCTCCCTGTCCAACCGCCCCGCGCCGGGTCAGCGCGTGGACGGCCACGAAATGTGTGTGGGGACCCCTGCCCCCCGCAGAAGGGTCACTGGCGGGGACCGTCGGAGCTGCCGGTCAGGCGCTCCGCACGATCCCCGGCCCAGCGCTACTTCGCGCCGGGCTCGCCGTCGCTCTTGCCGTCCTTGGGCTCGTCGCCCTTGGACTCCTCCGCCGCGGGCTCGTCGGCCTGGGGCTCGTCCTTCTTGCCCAGGTCGAGCTTGGGGGCCTCGTCCCCGGTCAGGGAGGACGCGTCGTCCGGGACGACCGGCGTGTCGATCGTCAGATCATCGGTGATGCCGTGGACGATGCGGTTGTACTCCTCGTCCTCCAGTACGGCGCCGATGGAGTTCTTCGCGTAGATCGCGTGGACGCCGGGGGCCACCTCGAGCGTGACGGTGTCCTCGCCGATCTCCTTCACCGTGGCGTACATGCCACCGATGGTGCGGACGCCGGTGCCGGCGGTCAGCTGGTCGCGCATCTGCACGGCCGCCTGCTGCTTCTTCTTCTGGCTGCGGGTCAGCAGGAACATCGCCCCGATGATCAGCACGAACGGAAGGAGGGACATGATATTCACGGGACGCAGGTCCTTCGCATCGACCGCACAAGCGCACGGCCTTTGTACGGGGGGTGGGTACGCCGACCGTAAGGGTCGGCATCGGCGGAGTCTAGGCGAGTCCGCACCGATGGAACAACGCCCAGCATGTCACCGCAGTTCCTGAGGGGGCCAACCTCCGCGCCGTCAGGTCCCGAAGAGGCCCTGTTGTCCGCTTGATCCGTTCCCGCCGTGCTGCGGCGGAACAAGTCCCAGGTGAGCCCATGCGGCCGGGGTCGCGACCCGCCCCCGCGGGGTCCGGGCCAGCAGCCCCTCCCGGACGAGGAACGGCTCGGCCACCTCTTCCACGGTCTCCCGCTCCTCGCCGACGGCGACGGCGAGCGTCGACAGGCCGACGGGTCCCCCGCCGAAGAGCTTCAGGAGCGCCTCCAGGACGGCCCGGTCCAGCCGGTCGAGTCCGCGCTCGTCGACCTCGTAGACCTTCAGGGCGGTGCCGGCGACCGCGCGGTCGATCACGCCGTCGGCCCTGACCTGGGCGTAGTCGCGGACGCGGCGCAGCAGCCGGTTGGCGATACGGGGGGTTCCGCGCGAGCGGCCGGCGATCTCGGCGGCCCCGGCGGTGTCGATCTCCACGTCGAGGAGGCGGGCGGAGCGGTGGATGACGCGCTCCAGCTCCTCGGGGGCGTAGAACTCCATGTGCCCGGTGAAGCCGAAGCGGTCGCGCAGCGGGGGCGGGAGCAGACCGGCCCTGGTCGTGGCCCCGACCAGGGTGAACGGGGGCAGCTCCAGCGGGATGGCGGTGGCTCCCGGGCCCTTGCCCACGATCACGTCGACGCGGAAGTCCTCCATGGCCATGTAGAGCATTTCCTCGGCGGGCCGGGACATGCGGTGGATCTCGTCGAGGAAGAGGACCTCGCCCTCCTGGAGGGAGGAGAGGATGGCGGCGAGGTCGCCCGCGTGCTGGATGGCGGGGCCGGAGGTGATCCGGATGGGCGCGCCCATCTCGGCCGCGATGATCATGGACAGGGTGGTCTTCCCCAGGCCCGGGGCGCCCGACAGCAGCACGTGATCGGCGGTGGCACCGCGCTGGCGGGCCGCCTTCAGGACGAGGTCCAGCTGCTGGCGGACCTTCTCCTGCCCGACGAACTCGCCGAGGTCCTTGGGCCGCAGGGCCGCCTCGACGGCGGTGTCCTCGCCGTCCGCCGCGGCTGCGACGATCCGGTCGTCGCTCTCGTCATCCCAGTTCACGGTGTCAGTCTGCCTTCTCGGGTGATGCGGTGGTCCGTCGCCTGCGGGTGGCCCTGCGGGGCATTCTCCCCGCCCCGCCCCTTCTCCGTTTCCCGGGCTCCGCCCCTGACCCGCGCCTCACACGCCTGCGGGGCCGGGAGGGGTACCCGGGCGGGGCCTGAGCGTGCCCTTCGGAGGAATCCCGGCCCGCCGGGCACGCACAGCGCTGCGCGCACGTGCGGCCGGACGCCGGCCACCTTCGGCCCCGCCTGCGTTTGAGGCGACCTCAATGGCGCCGCACCTCGGTCACCGGGCCCGGTTCAGGGACTGGAGGGCCGCCCTCAGGAGCTGCGGGACGGGGGCCGCCCCGCCGGCGGCGATCGCGGCCTCCGCCTGCGGGGTGACGGCCGAGACCGCGTCCTCCGCGTCGCGGGGCGCGTAGCCCAGTCCGACCAGCGCGGCGGACAGCTGCTCCGACCACGGCGCCGGGCCGGAGGCGGCCGCGCGCTGCGCGCCGACCATCCCGCTCGATCCCAGCGGCGCGCCCAGCTTGTCCTTGAGGTCCAGCAGGAGCTTCTGCGCGCCCTTCTTCCCGATGCCGGAGACGGCCATCAGCGCCTTCTCGTCCCCCACCGAGACGGCGATGCGCAACGCGTCCGGGCTGTGCGCCGCCAGCATCGCCTGTGCGAGCTTCGGCCCGACCCCGCTGGCGGTCTGCAGGAGCTCGAAGACCTGGCGCTCGTCGTCCTCGGCGAAGCCGTACAGGGTCAGCGAGTCCTCCCGTACGACCAGAGAGGTCGCCAGCCGGGCCGGCTCACCGGTCCGCAGGCCGGCGAGGGTGTTCGGCGTGCAGTGCACGGCCATGCCCACTCCCCCGACCTCGATGACGGCCAGGTTGGGGGCGAGCGCGGCGACCGGGCCGCTGACGAAGGCGATCATGTGGTGCGGCCTTTCAGGGCGCTGGCATGCCGGTTGACGGCCTGCTGGAGGCGGTTCTGCGCGGGGGCGCGCCAGATGTGGCAGATGGCGAGGGCGAGGGCGTCCGCGGCGTCGGCGGGCTTGGGCGGGGCGGACAGCCGCAGCAGCCGGGTGACCATGGCTCCGACCTGTGCCTTGTCGGCGCGCCCGCTGCCGGTGACGGCGGCCTTGACCTCGCTCGGGGTGTGCAGCGCGACCGGTATGCCGCGGCGCGCCGCGCACAGCATGGCAACGGCACTGGCCTGGGCGGTGCCCATCACCGTGCTGACGTTGTGCTGACTGAACACCCGCTCCACGGCGACGACTTCGGGCCGGTACTCGTCGAGCCACTCCTCGATGCCCTGCTCGATCCCGACGAGCCGGTTCCCCAACTCGGCGTCCGCGGGCGTCCGTACGACCCCCACGCCCAGCATCGTCAGGGGGCGGCCCGCCACCCCCTCGACCACGCCGACACCGCATCGGGTCAGGCCGGGGTCAACGCCCAGTACGCGCACCGTGCCCCTCCTTCGATCGCCTGTACGTGCAGCTATGCAGGCTATCGGGTGCCACTGACAAAGCAGCGGGCCGACAGGTGTGTCCTGTCGGCCCGCCGAAAACAGCAGCCATCAATTGAGCAACCCCAACGGCGAGCAACCACATCCGCGAGAGCGGCGGCGGTTTAGCCGCAAAGGCGAGCTCAGGCGTCGACCTTCTCCATGACCTCGTCCGAGACGTCGAAGTTGGCGAAGACGTTCTGCACGTCGTCGCTGTCCTCCAGCGCGTCGATCAGCTTGAAGATCTTGCGCGCGCCCTCTTCGTCCAGCTCGACCTGCATGGTCGGCAGGAAGTTGGAGTCGGCCGAGTCGTAGTCGATGCCGGCCTGCTGGAGCGCGGTACGGACCGCGACCATGTCGGTGGCCTCGCTGATGATCTCGAACTGCTCGCCGAGGTCGTTGACCTCTTCGGCCCCCGCCTCCAGCACGGTCTCCAGGACGTCGTCCTCGGACAGCTCGCCCTTGGGCAGCAGCACGACGCCCTTGCGGTTGAACAGGTACGAGACCGAGCCCGGGTCGGCCATCGAACCGCCGTTGCGGGTCATGGCGACCCGCACGTCGGACGCGGCACGGTTGCGGTTGTCGGTGAGGCACTCGATGAGCACCGCGACACCGTTCGGGCCGTAGCCCTCGTACATGATCGTCTCGTAGTCGGCGCCGCCGGCCTCGAGGCCGCCGCCGCGCTTGACCGCGGAGTCGATGTTCTTGTTCGGGACCGAGCTCTTCTTCGCCTTCTGGATGGCGTCGAAGAGGGTCGGGTTGCCATCGATGTCGGCGCCGCCCATACGGGCCGCGACCTCGATGTTCTTGATCAGCTTCGCGAAGAGCTTGCCGCGCTTGGCGTCAACCACGGCCTTCTTGTGCTTCGTCGTAGCCCATTTAGAGTGGCCGGACATCTGCCTGTCTCCTTCGCGTCACCAACAATGTTCGCCTCAGATCCTACCGGGACGCCGTTACAGCCCCGCGCGCACCATGTCGACGAAGTACGCGTGGACCCGGTCGTCACCCGTGAGCTCCGGGTGGAACGAGGTGGCGAGGACATTGCCCTGGCGCACGGCGACGGTGTGGCCGTCGTACGTGGCGAGCACCTCGACGGCGCCGCCGACGGACTCGACCCAGGGTGCCCGGATGAAGACGCCCTCGACGGGGCCGCCCTCGATGCCGGCGAAGTCGACCTGCGCCTCGAAGGACTCGTTCTGACGGCCGAAGGCGTTGCGGCGCACGATCATGTCGATGCCGCCCAGGGTCTCCTGGTCCTCACGGCCGTCCAGCAGCTTGTCGGCGAGCATGATCATGCCGGCGCAGGTGCCGTAGACCGGCATCCCGGCGCGTACCCGCTCGCGCAGCGGCTCCAGCATGCCGAACAGCACGGCGAGCTTCGACATGGTCGTGGACTCGCCGCCGGGGATCACCAGGGCGTCGACCTCGGCGAGCTCCTCGGGACGCCGGACCGGCCTGGCCACGGCGTCAGCCGAGGCCAGGGCGATCAGGTGCTCCCGTACGTCGCCCTGGAGTGCCAGGACACCAATCACGGGGGTGGTCATGGTGATGACTACCAGCCGCGGTTGGCGTAGCGCTCGGACTCGGGGAGGGTGTCGCAGTTGATGCCGACCATGGCCTCGCCCAGGTTGCGGGAGGCGTCCGCGATGATCTTCGGGTCGTCGTAGAAGGTGGTGGCCTTCACGATGGCGGCGGCGCGCTTGGCCGGGTCGCCCGACTTGAAGATGCCGGAGCCGACGAAGACGCCCTCGGCACCGAGCTGGCGCATCAGCGCGGCGTCGGCCGGGGTGGCGACGCCACCGGCGGAGAACAGCACGACCGGGAGCTTGCCGAGCTCGGCAACTTCCTTGACCAGCTCGTACGGCGCGCGCAGCTCCTTGGCGGCGGCGAACAGCTCGTTGTTGTCGTAGCCGCGCAGGCGGGCGATCTCGTTCTTGATCTGGCGCAGGTGGCGGACGGCCTCGACCACGTTGCCCGTGCCGGCCTCGCCCTTCGAGCGGATCATGGCCGCGCCCTCGGCGATGCGGCGCAGGGCCTCGCCCAGGTTGGTGGCGCCACAGACGAAGGGGGTGGTGAACGCCCACTTGTCGGAGTGGTTGACCTCGTCGGCCGGGGTCAGGACCTCGGACTCGTCGATGTAGTCGACGCCGAGGGACTGGAGCACCTGGGCCTCGACGAAGTGGCCGATGCGGGACTTGGCCATGACGGGGATGGAGACGGCCTCGATGATCTCTTCGATCATGTTCGGGTCGGACATCCGGGCGACGCCGCCATCCTTGCGGATGTCGGCGGGAACCCGCTCCAGGGCCATGACGGCCACGGCGCCGGCGTCCTCGGCGATCTTCGCCTGCTCGGCGTTGACCACATCCATGATCACGCCGCCCTTGAGCTGCTCGGCCATGCCGCGCTTGACGCGGGAGGTGCCGATCGCCGACTCAGCGGACTGCGGGGTGGAGGGAAGCGTGCTCACGGATTGACCTCACTCGAAAGGAAGATTCAGGCGCTACTGGCGATCGCGGCTGGCGATCTGGTGGTACTCGACCGAGGAAACCTTCTCGACCAGTCCACGGCAAGGGCCAATGTGCAGCCGGTGGCCCTTTGCGATTTGGCCATTGGGTACAAGTTACGGCCGTTCCGCCAGATCCACCGGAGGCTCGTCGTCCATCTCGAAGGCCAGCGGGAACGCCGCGTGGCCCGCCAGCCGGAACCAGCGGACCTTGCGGTGGCGGCGCAGGGCCCGGGCCGCGCGGACGGAGTCGTTGAGGAACCGCCGCGCCATCGGTACCCGCCGGACCGCCGCCGCGAGCTCCTCGGCGGCCTCCGCGCCGCCCGGGGCCGCCTTGAGCGCGTCCACCTGCCCGACGTCGGCGAACACCGCGCGCAGTGCCTGGCTGAGCTCGCTCTCGGCAACCTCGCGGTGCTCCTCCTCCGCCTGGCGGGCGGCGTGCGCGGCCTCGTACAGCACGAGGGAGGAGGCGGGGTCGAGCACCCCGGAGGTCGCGACCTCCAGCACCACGGACGCCCGCCGGACGAGCTGCGCGTCGAGCGCGGCCCGCGCGGCGTCCATCCGCGAGTGCAGCCGGTCGAGCCGACCGGCGGTCCAACTGAGGTAAACCCCGACGAGGCCGAGGCCGAGGGCAATCCAGACAAGGGTTTCGATCACGGGCCGCGACTCTACCTTTCGACGCGGAGCTCGCACCGCTCAGCGCCGGCGCGCTTCCCGGGCTTCGCCCCGCTGCGCCGGACTCCGTCCGGCGGTGGTCGGGCGGGGGTCCGGGGGCTGGACCCCGGGAACGGCGCCGCACCCGGCAGCGGGTCCGGGGCGGAGCCCCGGGGAACGGGCGAGGGCGGGTGGGGGACTCCGTTCCGCGCAGCGGCACACCCGCAGCCGGGGTCCCGCGGGGGACGGGCCGCCGCGACCGCACCCGGTCCGGGACCCGGCCGGTGGGGTTACGTGTCGCGGGTGAGGCCCAGGCGGGTGCGGAGTGGGATCCGCTCGTCCTCGGCGACCGCTGCCGCGCCGTCCGTCACCGTTTCGTAGACGGCCAGGATGTCCGCCGCCACCGTCGACCAGTCGAAGCGGCGTACGTGGGCGGAGCCGCGGGTGCTCAGTTCCTCGCGGCGGGCGGGGTCGCGGAGGAGGGCGATCGCCGAGGCCGCCAGGGATTCGGGGTCCTCGTTCGAGAAGAGCTCCCCCGCCGCGCCCTGGTCCAGGACCTGCGCGAAGGCGTCGAGGTCGGCGGCCAGGACGGCCGCCCCGGCCGAGAGGGCCTCGACGAGGATGATGCCGAAGCTCTCGCCGCCCGTGTTCGGGGCCACGTACACGTCGACGCTGCGCAGCAGCCGCGCCTTGTCCTCGTCCGAGACCATGCCGAGGAACTCGACCCGGGAGCGGAGCTCGGGCGGCAGGGAGGCGACGGCCTCCTCCTCGTCGCCGCGGCCCGCCACGAGGAGGCGTACGTCCGGGCATTGCGCCACGATGCGCGGGAAGGCCGCCATCAGGACGGGGAGGCCCTTGCGGGGTTCGTCGATGCGGCCGATGAAGCCGAGGGTCTGGCCCGACCAGGCCGGGTTCGGGTCGGCCTTGGCGAAGAAGTCGACGTCCACGCCGTTGGGGATGACCACCGCGTCCCCGCCGAGGTGCTCGACCAGCGTGCGCCGCGCGTACTCGCTCACCGCGATCCGGGCGCTGATCTTCTCCAGCGCCGGCTGCAGGATGGGGTACGCCGCGAGCATGGCCCGGGAGCGCGGGTTGGAGGTGTGGAAGGTGGCCACGATCGGTCCCTGCGCCGCCCAGCAGGTCAGCAGCCCCAGCGAGGGGGCCATCGGCTCGTGGATGTGGACCACGTCGAAGACCCCGTCGTGCAGCCAGCGCCGTACGCGGGCCGCCGACAGGAAGCCGAAGTTGAGCCGGGCCACCGAGCCGTTGTACGGCACCGGCACCGCCCGTCCCGCCGACACCGCGTAGGGGGGCAGGCCGGTCTCGTCGTCCGACGGGGCCAGGACGGACACCTCGTGGCCGAGGCCGATCAGGTGTTCCGCCAGGTCCCGGATGTGGAACTGGACCCCGCCGGGGACGTCCCAGGAGTACGGGCAGACGATGCCGATCTTCACGCGGAGTGCTCCTCGGGCCGGCCGGCGGTCTCCAGATCGTCGATCCACAGCCGCTGGAGCATGTGCCAGTCCTGCGGGTGTTCGGCGATGCCCTGCGCGAAGGCGTCGGCGACCGCCTGCGTCATGACGGCCGTCTTCTCCTGGCGGGTGCCCTTCTCGGGCACCTCCACCGGGGAGTGGATCCGGCCGTACATCTTCGGCGCGTTCCCGTAGTACAGGGTGGCCGGGAGCAGGACCGCGCCCGTCTGCTGGGCGAGCAGCGCCGGGCCGGCCGGCATCCGCGCGGCCGAGCCGAAGAAGTCCACTTCCACCCCGGAAGCCGACAGGTCCCGGTCCGCGACCAGGCAGACGAGCCCGCCGGAGCGCAGCCGTCGCGCGAGCGTGCCGAAGGCGGCGCCGCCGTTGTGCGGGAGCACCTCCATGCCCAGGCTCTCGCGGTAGGCGACGAAGCGGTCGTAGAGGGTCTCCGGCTTGAGCCGCTCGGCGACGGTGGTGAAGGGGACTCCGATGTGGGTGACGGCCCAGGCGCCGGCGAGGTCCCAGTTGGCCAGGTGCGGGAGGGCGACGACCACTCCGCGTCCGGAGGCCAGTGCCTCGCGCAGGATGTGGTCGTCCTTCATCTCCACGTCGGCGCTGAATCGTTCCTTGGCCATGGTCGGCAGGCGGAAGGATTCCATCCAGTACCGCATGTAGGAGCGCATGCCCGCGTGCGACAGCTCGCGCAGCCGCTCGGGCGTCGCGTCCGGCACCACGCGGGCCAGGTTCGACTCCAGGCGCAGCACGCTCTTGCCGCGCCGCTTCCAGGCGAAGTCCGCGATCCGCCGGCCGAGGGCGGCCGCGGCCGGCTCGGGCAGCTTCTTGACCCCGGCCCAGCCGAGCCCGTAGAGCCCGTCGACCAGCTTGTCCTGTGCCTTGCCCATCAGGGCGTACCGCCTTCGGAGGGAGCACCGGCACCGGCGGCCGCAGCGGCGGCGTCGGCCTCCGCCGATTCGCGCCGTACGGTCACCACGCGCTGGATCAGGGTCACGAGCGAGCCCGCCGCGACCACCCACAGCGCGATCGGCAGCAGCAGGCCGATCCACGAGGGGACGCCGAAGGTCTCCAGCCCGGACAGACCGGCCGCGACCAGCGTGATCACGAGGCGTTCGGCGCGTTCGATGAGCCCGTTGACGGCGACCGGCAGGCCGATCGATTCGCCGCGGGCCTTGGTGTACGAGACCACCTGGCCGCTGGCCAGGCAGAAGATGGCGACCGCGCAGAGCGCGTTGTTGTTCCCGGAACCCGCGTACCAGAGTGCGAGTCCGCCGAAGATCGCCGCGTCCGCCACCCGGTCGAGGGTGGAGTCGAGGAACGCGCCCCACCGGCTGGAGATGCCGGCCTGGCGGGCCATGTTCCCGTCCACCAGGTCGGAGAAGACGAAGAGCGTGATGGTGATCGTGCCCCAGAAGAACTCGCCCATGGGGAAGAAGACCAGGGCTCCGGCCACCACTCCGGCCGTGCCGATGAGGGTGACCGCGTCGGGACTCACTCCCATCCGGAGCAGAAATGCGGCGAATGGCGTGAGAACACGCGTGAAGAATGCACGCGCGTACTTGTTCAGCATGGCCTTCCCGGAGGGTCGCTGGGCCGCACGGCCACCACGGCCACCGGCTGGCCCATCGTAGCCAGGGCCCCGGGCCATCGGCGCCGCGCACCCACCGGTTCACACGACGTGGGCCGTTCTCGGGCCGTTCGCCACGTTCCGCACGCCCTGCCGGGTCTGTTTCCCGGCCTGTTTCCGGGCACGTATCCGGACACCTTCCCCGGCACGCTCCCGGACCCGGCCCCTCCGCGTTCCCCTCCGCCGCCCCCGGCCCTTCCGGTACGACGTATGGACGCGGTGTGACGGCAGTGCAAAGCTCGAAGGGGGCCTTTTCCCCTCCATCCCCTCCAAGTCGGGAGGCACGAGCATCGTGGGAGCCGCATCACACCAAACCGGAGCCGCCGGAAGAGCACCGGCGGCCGACCACCCGGCCTCCGTACGGAACGTCGTGCTGGTCGGCCACAGCGGATCCGGCAAGACCACCCTGGTCGAAGCCCTGGCCCTGACCGCCGGCGCCGTGAACCGGGCCGGGCGCGTCGAGGACGGCGCCACCGTCTCCGACTACGACGAGATCGAGCACCGCCGCCAGCGTTCCATCCAGCTCTCCCTGGTCCCCGTGGAGTGGGCCGGAATCAAGATCAACATCCTGGACACCCCCGGTTACGCCGACTTCGTCGGAGAGCTCCGGGCCGGACTGCGCGCCGCCGACGCGGCCCTCTTCGTGGTCTCGGCCGCCGAGGACGGCGACGGGCTCTCCGGGGCCACCCGGATGGTCTGGGACGAATGCGCCGCCGTCGGCATGCCGCGCGCCATCGTCGTGACCCACCTGGAAGCCGCCCGCGCCGACTACACGCAGATGACCACGGTGTGCGGCGACGCCTTCGGGGCGGACGACCCCGACGCCGTGCGCCCGCTCTACCTGCCCCTGCACGGCCCCACCGCCCCCGACGGCCACGCCCCGGTGGCCGGACTGCTCGGGCTGCTCTCCCAGCGCGTCTACGACTACACCTCCGGCGACCGCGTCGAACGCGACCCGGACCCCGGCGAGCTCGCCCTGATCACCGACGCCCGCGCCCGGCTGATCGAGGGGATCATCGCCGAGAGCGAGGACGAGACCCTCATGGACCGCTACCTCGGCGGCGAGGACATCGACCTCAAGACCCTGGTCGACGACCTGGAGCGCGCCGTGGCCCGCGGCACCTTCCACCCCGTCCTGATGGCCGCCCCCGCCGCCGAAGGCGCCCGCAAGGGCCTGGGCACCGTAGAGCTCCTCGAACTGATCACCGGCGGCTTCCCCACCCCCCTGGAGCGCGCGCCGGTCAGCGTCACCACCCCCGACGGCGCGGCCCGCCCCGCGGTCACCTGCGATCCCGGCGGCCCGCTCGTCGCCGAGGTGGTGAAGACCTCCTCCGACCCCTACGTCGGCCGCGTCTCGCTCGTCCGCGTCTTCTCCGGCACCCTGCGCCCCGACGAGACGGTCCACGTCAGCGGGCACGGGCTGACCGACCGGGGGCACGAGGACCACGATGTCGACGAGCGCGTCGGCGCCCTGACCTCGCCCTTCGGCAAACAGCAGCGCACCCTCGCCCACTGCATCGCCGGCGATCTGGCCTGCGTGGCCAAACTCACCCGCGCCGAGACCGGCGACACCCTCTCCGCCAAGGACGACCCCCTCCTCATGGAGGCCTGGTCCATGCCCGACCCGCTGCTGCCCCTCGCCATCGAGGCCCACAGCAAGCCCGACGAGGACAAGCTCTCCCAGGGCCTGGCCCGGCTGGTCGCCGAGGACCCGACCATGCGGCTCGAACAGAACCCGCACACCCGCCAGCTCGTCCTGTGGTGCCTCGGCGAGGCACATCAGGACCTCGCTCTCGAACGGCTGCGCACCCGGTACGGGGTCCAGGTCGACCCGGTCCCGCACAAGGTCAGCCTCCGCGAGACCTTCGCCACCAGGGCCGGCGGCCGCGGACGGCACGTGAAACAGTCCGGCGGGCACGGCCAGTTCGCCATCTGCGAGATCGAGGTGGAGCCGCTGCCGCCGGGCAGCGGCATCGAGTTCGTCGACAAGGTCGTCGGCGGAGCGGTTCCGCGCCAGTTCGTCCCGTCCGTGGAGAAGGGCGTCCGGGCGCAGGCCGCCCGGGGGCTCGCGGCCGGCTACCCGCTGGTCGACGTACGCATCACCCTGCTCGACGGCAAGGCCCACTCGGTGGACTCCTCCGACGCCGCCTTCCAGACCGCGGGCGCCCTCGCCCTGCGCGAAGCCGCCGCCGGGGCCTCCGTGCGGCTCCTCGAACCGGTCGCCGAGCTCGCCGTGCTCGTTCCCGACGAGTACGTCGGCCCCGTCATGAGCGACCTCGCCGGCCGCCGGGGCCGCGTCGTGGGCACCGATGCGGCGGGCACCGGCCGCACCCGGGTCCTCGCCGAGATCCCCGAGATCGAGATCGGCCGGTACGCCGTGGAGCTGCGCTCCGTATCGCACGGCACGGGGCTGTTCAGCCGTACGTACGCGCGACACGAGCCGATGCCGCCGCAGATAGCGGACAAGCTGCGCGAACAGCCCGAGAAGGGAAGCCAGCTGACATAGCATCACCCCGGCCGCCCATCCAACCCGCTTGCGATGGGCGGCATTTACCTGTCCCATGACCACGGGGAGGAATCGGCCGATAGGCTCGTCCGCGCGTGAGGCGGGCAGACCGAACGGGTAGACCAAGCGGGTGGGCCCGCACACGAGCACGACGCACAGCGATGGGGGCAGCGGTGGCGGACGACGGATTCGACTTCAGGCCCGGGGCACAGATCCCACTCCAGGGCGGCGGCGGCCAGACCGCCGCGACCAACGCCCTCGCATCCGCCGCCTACCGGGACGGCGGACGCGACACCAAGCTGGACGAGATACTCAAGGCCAACAACGAGTACCACGAGTCCGTCGTCAAACCCGCCAAGGTGTCCCTGCTCGCCCCCAATCTCGGCGAGGCCTTCTGCCGCGCCGTCGAGGCGCGCACCATCCCGCCCACCCGCAAGCCCCTCATCCAGTCCTTCGGCGCCGACCCGCAGACCGTCGTCGAGCACTGCCTGGCCGCCTCCCGCATCCGCAAGGAGCGCGACCGCAAGCTCCGCATGATCATGCTCGTCTGCGGGGTCGTGTTCCTCCCCGGCCTGCTGCTGTGGCTCGGCCTGTTCTGGGCCCGCAAGGCCCTGGCGGCCTCCGAGGCCAAGCGGGCCTCCTGGATGGGCACCGCGCTCCTCGTCGGCGTCGGCCTGGTGGTCGCCGTCCTCATGTTCCGGCTCCCCGTGACCGGCATCCCGGGCATCTACGTCCGCGCCATGGTCATCGCCCCGGTCGTCGGCTGGTTCCTGGCCCGCCGGCTCTGCGAGGCCACCGCCGAGGACCTGCGCTCCCGCTGGGACGGGCTCCTCGCGGGCGGCGGCGGGGTGGCCGCCAAGATCCCGGAGGCCGTCCCCGGCAACCCCGACGAGAAGGCCCGCGAGGACCTGCGCCACTCCCTGGCCAAGCTCACCGCCGAGGGCCGCAGCAATGCCGTCTTCTACGCCGGCCCCAAGGGCATACTCGGCATGGGCACCCGCTGGGGCAGCTGGCAGATGGCCGAGGAGCTCGCCCCCAAGAACGAGGGCCACGAGATCCACCCGTTCCGCAGCTGGGACGTCATACGCGCGATCGACACCCAGCTGCGCAAGCTGGAGCGCGGCCCCCTGCACACCGGCGGCCTCCCGCCCGCGTCGATCCAGCACTGGGTCGTCTCCCCGGTCGGCGAGGGCGCCAAGGAAGTGACCCGCCCCAGCGGAGCGGACGTGGACACCTTCCTGGTCAAGCCGCACGAGATCACCCGGATCTGCAACGAGCAGCAGTTCAGCGCGGGCAACCGGCACTACCTCGGCATCCAGTACCCGCTCTGGGACGGCCAGCTCGTGATCACCATGCTGGTCACGGTCACCGTGCTCTACAAGACCCTGCGCGTGGAGGTCACCGGGCACGCGCTCGGCCCGGTGCACGGCCTGTTCACCACCAAATCGGCGGCGCCGGTCGACGAGGTCGCCAAATCCGTGCGCTTCTGGGAAACCGTGGAGCTCAAGCGGCCCGTGGTCGACACGAGCGAGGTCGTACGCCTCGCCGTGCGCGCGCCCTTCACCTGGTACCCGCCGCTCCTGGACTTCCTGGGCGGCAAGCTCGTCCTCCCGGAGCCCTTCGGCGTCCGCCACGTCTGGGCCGGCCAGCCGTGGCGCCACCGCTTCATGGCGGACGACGCGATGCGCGCCGCGACCCCGGTCCTGCGGGCGGTGCACACCGCCGCGATGCGGGTCCTGGACGAGAACGGGGTCGACACCGAACGCTTCACCAACCGCTCGATGATCGTCAGCGGTCTGGTCCAGGACGCCGCACCGCGCAAGGCCGACGTCTACGACGCGTGAGCCCGCGCGGACGCCCGCCGGCGCACCCTGGCCGGTGGGCCGGGGCCCGGCCGGTGGGCCCCGGGAACCTAGTCGGAGGGCCAGGCGTCGGCGAGCATCTGGCGGGTGTCCGCGAGGAGTTGGGGCAGCACCTTGGTGTGGCCCACGACCGGCATGAAGTTCGTGTCCCCGCCCCAGCGGGGCACGATGTGCTGGTGCAGGTGCGCGGCGATGCCGGCGCCGGCGGCCTGGCCCTGGTTCATGCCGATGTTGAACCCGTGCGCACCGGAGGCCTTGCGCAGCGCGACCATCGCCCGCTTCGTGAGGTCGGCGAGTTCGAGGGTCTCGGCGGCGTCCAGGTCCGTGTAATCGGCGACGTGCCGGTACGGCACGACCATCAGGTGGCCGCCGTTGTACGGGTAGAGGTTCAGCACGGCGTAGACGTGCCTGCCCCGGGCCACGACCAGGCCGTCCTGGTCCGACATCTCCGGAATCCCGCAGAAGGGACAGCCGTCCCCGGCATCGGGCCCGGTCGGCTTGTTCTCCCCCTGGATGTAGGCCATCCGGTGGGGCGTCCACAGACGCTGGAACGCGTCCTGCGTGCCCACACCGATCTGCTGCTCCGGCTCAATCGTCATGGGATGCAGCATATGACCTTGGCCCCGAACGGCGTGTCGCCGGGGCGAACACCGGTGTGCGGGACGCGATGCTGAGCCCATGAACGATGCGACCGAGACCGGTGACCAGGCCTGGGAGCGCCGGACCGAGCTGCCGCTGTTCTACGCCTCCCTGCTCTTCCTGGCCGCCTACGCGGTCTCCGTGCTGGCCTACCGGGCCCATCCCCTGTGGCGGGACGTCGCCCTCGGAGTGGTCGCACTGATGTGGGCCTGCTTCATCGTGGACTACGTGGCCCGGCTGTACCTGAGCCGCATGCGCCCGCTGCGCTTCGTCCGCGTGCACTGGCTGGACACCCTGATCGTGCTGCTGCCGATGCTGCGGCCGCTGCGCATGGTCAAGGTCCACGACGCGATCCAGGCCAGGCGGAAGCGCCCGCGCCAGGGGCTGTACGCGCGGGTGATGTCGTACGCCGGCCTGTCGGCCGGGCTGCTCGGGTTCGCGGGCGCCCTCGGCGTCTACCACTTCGAGCGCCGGGCCCCGAACGGCACGATCCACACCTTCGGGGACGCGGTGTGGTGGGTGTGCGAGACGCTGACCACGGTGGGCTACGGGGACATGGCCCCGGTCACCCCGACGGGCCGGATCATCGCGGCGTTCCTGATGGCGGGCGGCCTCGCACTGCTGGGCGCGGTGACGGGCTCCTTCTCCTCCTGGATGCTCCACGTGTTCCGCCGCGGGGACGAGGAGGAGCCCCCGGGGACCTGAGGTCCCCGGGGGCTCCGGGCCGTCGTACGACGCTCACTGCGGCGGTCACGGCCGCCGCCCGCGGTCACACCTGGACGCGGCGCTCCACGACGTCCACGAGCTTCGCCAGCGCCTGGTCGCGCGGGACGCCGTTCTCCTGCGAGCCGTCGCGGTAGCGGAAGGAGACGGTGCCCGCGGCCATGTCCTCGTCACCGACGATGATCATGAAGGGGACCTTCAGCTTCTGCTGGTTGCGGATCTTCTTCTGCATGCGGTCGGAGGAGGCGTCCACCTCGACGCGCAGGCCCTTCTTCTTCGCCTCGGCGGCGAACTCCTGCAGGTACTCGATGTGCGAGTCGCCGATCGGGATGCCGACCGCCTGGACCGGGGCGAGCCACGGCGGCATGACGCCCGCGTAGTGCTCCAGCAGGACGGCGAAGAACCGCTCGATGGAACCGAACAGCGCGCGGTGGATCATGACCGGACGCTGCTTGGTGCCGTCGGGGCCGGTGTACTCCAGGTTGAAGCGCTCCGGCAGGTTGAAGTCGAGCTGCACGGTCGACATCTGCCAGGTGCGGCCGATCGCGTCACGGCACTGGACGGAGATCTTCGGGCCGTAGAACGCGGCGCCGCCCGGGTCCGGGACCAGGGGCAGGCCCTGCTTCTCGGCGACCTGCTGGAGGGTGGCGGTGGCCTCCTCCCAGATCTCGTCCGAGCCGACGAACTTCTCCGGGTCCTTGGTCGACAGCTCCAGGTAGAAGTCGGTCAGACCGTAGTCACGGAGCAGGTTCAGCACGAAGGTCAGCGTGCGGTCGAGCTCCTCCGCCATCTGCTCCTTGGTGCAGTAGATGTGCGCGTCGTCCTGGGTGAAACCGCGCGAGCGGGTCAGGCCGTGCACGACGCCGGACTTCTCGTACCGGTACACGGTGCCGAACTCGAAGAGGCGCAGCGGCAGTTCGCGGTAGGAGCGGCCGCGCGCATCGAAGATCAGGTTGTGCATCGGGCAGTTCATGGGCTTGAGGTAGTAGTCGGTACCACCGTCGAGCTGCATGGGGGGGTACATGCCCTCCGCGTACCAGTCCAGGTGGCCGCTCTTCTCGAAGAGGGTGCCCTTGGTGGCGTGCGGGGTGTAGACGAACTCGTAGCCCTCTTCCTCGTGCCGCTTGCGCGAGTAGTCCTCCATGGTGCGGCGGATGACGCCGCCCCGCGGGTGGAAGACGGCCAGGCCGGAGCCGATCTCGTCCTGTACGGAGAACAGGTCGAGCTCGGTGCCGAGCTTGCGGTGGTCGCGCTTCTCGGCCTCCACGAGGAAGTCGAGGTGGGCCTTCAGCTCCTCCTTCGACGGCCACGCGGTGCCGTAGATGCGCTGGAGCATCGGGTTCTTCTCGCTGCCGCGCCAGTAGGCGGCGGCGTTGCGCATCAGCTTGAAGGCGGGGATGTTGCGGGTGGTGGGCAGGTGGGGACCGCGGCAGAGGTCCTTCCAGCACAGGTCGCCGGTCTTGGCGTCGAAGTTGTCGTAGATGGTCAGCTCGCCGCCGCCCACCTCGACGTTCGCGCCGTCGTCGGTCGAGGCCGAACCCTTGATGCCGATGAGTTCCAGCTTGTAGGGCTCGTGTCCGAGCTCCTCGCGGGCCGCCTCGTCGGTGACGACGCGGCGGGCGAAGCGCTGGCCGCGCTTCTGGATCTCCTGCATCTTCTTCTCGATGGCCTTGAGGTCATCGGGGGTGAAGGGCTTCGCGACGTCGAAGTCGTAGTAGAAGCCGTCCCGGACCGGCGGGCCGATGCCCAGCTTGGCCTCGGGGAAGAGCTCCTGCACGGCCTGCGCCATGACGTGCGCGGTGGAGTGGCGCAGGATGTCGAGGCCGTCGGGAGAGGAGATCTCCACGGGCTCGACGGTCTCGCCGTCCTTCACCTCGTACGCGAGGTCCTTCAGCTCACCGGCGATGCGCGCGGCGACGATGGTGCGCTCGCCGGCGAAGAGCTCTGCCGCCGTAGTGCCCGTGGCCACCACGCGCTCGTCCCGCTCGGAATCGCGTTGGATGATCACACGGACGTCTGACACCGGTCTGCTCCTGACTCAGGGGGTGCGCGAGCGGATCACTGCGCGTCTGAATCGTACCGAGCGGATGGGCCGCGCCGCTAAACGGTTACCGCCCGGAGCCGATCCCCGCACCTCCGTACGGTGGGGGTTCCCCCTCCCGCACCCCGATCCCGCACCCCGAAGGGCCTCCTTACATGCCGAGCGCACACCCGTGCCCGCTGGACCTGACCGACGACTCCACCGCGTCCGCCGTGCACCGGATCGGCAGGGCCGCGTACGCGGTGGAGGCGGAGCTGATCGGCTTCGGCGGCATCCCGGCGCTCCGCGAGAGCCTCGCGGAGCTGCGGGCGCGCCCCCTGAACTGGATCGGCGCGGTGTCCGGGGGCGGCGAGATCGCCGGCTTCCTCGCCTGGGGGGAGGAGCCGGACGGCGGGGTCCACCTGGACCGGCTGTGCGTGGACCCGGCCCGGTTCCGCCGGGGGATCGCCTCGCTGCTGCTGCGCCACGTCCTGACCGACGTGCTCCCGCACCGCACGGTCACGGTCACCACGGGCGCGGACAACACCCCCGCGGTGACCCTGTACGAACGCTCCGGCTTCACCCGCGGCGCGGACTTCTCCCCGGCTCCGGGCCTGCGCATGGCGTCCTTCACCCGCGCCGCAAGCTGAGCCGGCCCTCAAGCCCCGAGTCGGCCGAGTCAGTCGGGCCGGCCGTCCGAGTCAGTCGTCCGAGTCCGACGGCAGGACGTCCCCCGCGTCGAGGGACTCGTCCAGGGACTTCATCAGCCGGTCCCGCTCGACCTCGTCCAGCGGGACCGGACGGACGTCCGCCGCGTCCGTCAGCCGGCGGAACCCGCCCCGCCGCTGCAAGCGCCCGCTGACCCGGATCGGCAGGCCGACCAGGTGCGCGTGGCCCGCCACCCGGTACGACTCCTCGTCGAGCACGACCCGGACGTACGGGATCTCCGCCCCGGCCAGGACCCGCAGCCGGACCGTTCCCCCGCCGCCCGGGGCCGACCTCCGCATCCGGACCACCGCTCCGGCCACCCGGACCGGCACCGCCGGCTCGTCCCTCGTGTACCGCGCGGCCGCCTCCCGGAGCACCGGGAGGTCGCCGGGCGAGAACTCCACCGGCTCCGGCCGGGCCGCGCACCCCGCCGGGACCCCCGCCGCCGGGGCCCACGCGAGGGCCACCCGGGCCCCCTCCGAGCCGTGGACCAGCGAGATGAGCGCCTCGGCGAGCTCCCGGCTGACCCCGGCCTCGACCGCCGCGTCGAAGGCTTCCATGCCGCCGGTGGCCCGCTGGTAGTCCACGGCCTCGCGGGCGGCGTGCAGCGCGTGGTGCAGTCGGGTCACCGTCCCCCGTCCCCCGTCGACGGGGACGTACGCGGTCAGCCGCCGGCCGCCCGGAGCCGGCCCGACCAGGACCCCGTCCAGCGCCCGCTCCGCCTGGCCGCGGTGCCGGGCTCCGTAGTACCCGGCCCGCGCCCGGTCGGCCAGCGCCCCGGCGAGGAGCAGCTGGCGGGCGGCCGAGCGGAGCTGTTCCTGGACGGTCCAGTCGGCCTCGCCCTGGAGTCCGTACGCCCCTCGCGGGATCTCGCGCTCCCAGCGGATCTCGTCGCTCGGCACGCTGAGCCCGTACAGCACCTCGCGCGCCGACGGCAGCGCGCTGCGCGAGAGGGCGGTGAGCGCCTCTTCGAGCAGGTCGGCGCAGTCGGGGAAGGCCCGGCTCTCGGGGACGAGGAGGCTGGTGCCGCCGCTGCCCGTGGCGTACGGGGCGGGCGGCGTCCAGCGCCCGTACCGCCCGGCGGCGCCGCCGCGGCGCAGCCAGCCGTGCCGGTGCAGCAGGGCGCCGAGCACGAGCGGATCGACCTGCGCGGGATCGGGGGCTCCCGCGGCGAACTCCGGTGAGGAGAGCGGCTCCAGGTGCGGTGACTGCCAGTTCATCAAGGTGTCCCTCCCGACCCGACCCGGGTCATGATCTCGCAGAGCGCCCGGTCGTCGAAGATCCGCGTGGTCGGGATCCGTACGGTGGTCCGGCGCCGGCCGGTCACGGGGTGCCCGGCGAGATTGGTCCAGTAGCAGCAGTGCCGCAGGTCGAGCCGGTCCTGACCGGCGCTCAGCCATTGGTCGCGTTCCCGCGGGACGAGCATCACGACGAGGATCTTGTGCACGGCGACCGGGGTGCGGGCCAGCTTCACCAGGTGCTCGTTGTCGAGGGTGAAGCCGAAGGTGGGCCCGGCCGGTCTGGGCGGTATCTGGTAGGTCGCCTTGAGCTGGACCTTGATGGTCACCTCGTCGTCGACGACGTGCTCGGGGGCTCCGTGGCTGACGTGCCAGTCGATGCCGTTGTCGGGAAAGGGCTGGGACAGCGAGCAGCCGGCCGCTGCGACGACGGCGTGCAGGTATCCCACCTGAAGGGTCTCCATGCAGGCGGTGGTGGCGAGTGTGCCGCGCAGCGGTCCGCTCCGCGGGTCGGTCCGCGGATCGATCTGCCCCGCGAGCACCCCGCCCGGTTCGGGCTGCGCGAGCGCCATGGCCGGCTCCCCATGCCTTCCGGGCTGTCACGTTCGCACGCGGCCGTGGCAGGTCGCGTCAGGTCCGTTTCAGGGTGTCGGGGTTGACGACCGGTCATGTGTGCGGTCCCCCAGTTGAGTTGTCTCCGCAGTCGGCGCCCCGCAAACGGCGTACGGGGCAAAGAGCCCGGGTATCACCGTTTCGGGCAAGGGTGGCGGGGCCTGGGGCGCGGTGCCCGGGTGGGGCCATCTGCCGACGGGTGACGAGGAGTTCGCCATGACACGCTGGTACGAGGGCCCGCTGGCCGCATTCGACACGGAGACGACCGGGGTGGACGTGGAACGGGACCGGATCGTGTCCGCCGCGCTCATCGTGCAGGAGTGCGCGGGCGGCCGGATCCGCTCGACGCGCTGGCTGGTCAATCCCGGCATCCCGGTACCCCCGGGGGCCACGGAAGTGCACGGTCTGACCGACGACCACCTCCAGCGCAACGGGCGGTGGCCCGCGCCGGTGGTGGAGGAGATAGCCCGCGCGCTCGGGGAGCAGCAGACGGCGGGGAGGCCGGTGGTGGTGATGAACGCGCCGTTCGATCTGACGCTGCTGGACCGGGAGTTGCGCCGCCACCGGGCGTCCTCGCTGGCCCGGTACCTGGACAACCGGCCGCTGACGGTGCTGGATCCGCGGGTGCTGGACAAGCATCTGGACCGCTACCGCAAGGGGCGCCGGACGCTGACGGATCTGTGCGCGCACTACGGGATAGAGCTGGAGGGGGCCCATGACGCGGGCGCGGACGCGCTGGCGTCCCTGGAGCTCGTACGGGCCGTGGGGCGCAGGTTCGCGGGCCGGCTGGAGCGGCTGACGCCGGCGGAGCTGCACACGCTCCAGCAGGTGTGGCACGCGGCGCAGGCGCGGGGACTTCAGGCGTGGTTCGCACGGCAGGGCACGCCGGAGTCGGTGGATCCGCACTGGCCGCTGCGGCCGGAGCTGCCCGCGGCGGCGTGAGGTCCGGACGGCACGGGTCCGGACGGCAGGGGCCGGGACGGCAGGGGTCCGTACCGAAAAAGGGCCCGTACATGCGGAAGGCCGGTCCGTCATCAGACGGACCGGCCTGTCCCGGTGGGCGATACTGGGATCGAACCAGTGACCCCTTCGGTGTGAACGAAGTGCTCTCCCGCTGAGCTAATCGCCCGGGAACGGTGTGAACAATACAGAAGGCTCGGGGCTGGTTCAAACCGCTTCCGGCCGGGCCGCCAGATGTGCGGCGAGCCCGCGCCGCCCGGCCCGCATCATCAGGGTGTGGTTGAGCCGGAACACCGGCCGCCCGGGGAACGCGAGCAGGCGCATCAGGGGGCGGCGCACCTCGACCTCCTGCTCGTACAGGGCCCGTGTTCCGCCGGGCCGCGACCGTACGGTCCAGCGCGCCCAGCCCTCCAGGTCACCGAGCAGGGCGACCTCCAGGATGCCGCGCACGGGGTCCCGCAGGAGTTCGGCCGCGCCCACGCGCAGGGTGTACGGGAGGGCGGAGCGGATGAAGGCGGTGCCGCTGCTCCCGTCGGCGGCGGGGGCGACGGCGCGGATCTGGGGCCACCACTGGGGGTAGCACTCGGGGCGCTCCAGGACGGCGTAGACGCGGGCGGGTGCGGCGTCGAGGTCCCACACGCTGCGGAAGCGGTAACGGGTCCACCGGTCGGCGGGGTTGGCGGGGACGGCGCGGCCGGCCTGGCCGCCGCCCCGCGCGGCGCCGGGGCCGCCGGTGCGGCTGCTTCGGTCCATGCCTCCAGTCTTGCGCGCGGCGGGGACGCGCACCCGGTACTCAGCCGGAACTCACCCGGATCTGAGTACGCGCACCCATGTCCTGACGGGGTGACGGGCGCCACACTCCGACCATGAACAACCCCCTGCCCCCGGCCGAGGAGCTCGTGCTCATCGACCGCGAACTGATCCAACTCGACGCCCGGCGCCACTTCCTGCTGAGTCGCCGTGCGTGGCTGCTGGGCGCTCAGGCCCCCCAGGCGTGGGGTGCGCCGGCCCGTCCGCCCGTGCCCGCACAGGGGGCGGAGGCCTCGGGTCCCGGCGCACAGAACGTGCTCCTGGTGCTGGGCGCGGTGCTGCTGGCCGTCGCCGCGCTGGCGTTCACGCTGGTCAGCTGGGGCTCCCTGGGGATCGCCGGGCGCAGCGCGGTGCTCGCCGTGGTGACGGCGGCGGCGCTCGGCGCCCCGGTGGCGCTGCTGCGCCGGGGACTGCGCTCGACCGCCGAGGCGGTGGCCGCCGTCGGTCTGCTGCTGACGGTGCTGGACGCGTACGCGCTGTACGCCGTCGGCATGCCCGAGGTGGACGGCACCGCGTACGCGGCCGGTGCCGCGGCGGTGCTGGCGGCGGGGTGGGCGGGGTACGGGTTCTCCCTGTCCGCGCTGCGGATCCCGGTCCCCGCGGCGGTGCTGACGGCGCAGCTCCCGCTGCCCCTGGCGGCGCTGGCCGCCGGGGCGGCGGGGCTCGACATGGCCTGGGCCCTGCTGGGGACGGCCACGCTGGACGCGGGGCTCGTGCTGCTGCGGCCGGGGCGCTGGTCCCGCTGGGCGGGGGCGGCGGGCTCGGTGGCGGGCGGGGCCGCGCTGCTGACGGGTCTGGTGGAGTCCGCGGCGGCGGAGTCGACGGGCGCGGCCCTGGCTCCTTCGGCCCGGCTGGCGGCGGTGGCCGCGCTCGCGCTGCTGGTGGCGTGGCGCGCTTCCGGTCTGCGGGCCGCGTTCGCCGCGGCGGGCGCCCTCGCCGCGGTGGCGGCCCTGGGCGGCTTGCTCCGGCCGGAGCTGAGCCCGTCCTGGGCGGCGGTCGGGTACCTGGTGGCGGCCCTGCCCCTGCTGGGGGCCCTACGGGTCTCCGCGCTCCCGGAGCCGGTCCGGCGCGGCCTCGCCCTGGCCGGGGCGGGGGTGGCCGTCCTGCAGGCGGTGATCTGCGTGGCGTGGGTGGCGACGGTGCTGGTGGACCGGCTGCGGGTGCTGGAGGAGGTCTGGTCGGTGACGACTCCCGCTGCGACTCCCGCTGGGGCGGCCGCCGACGGACCGGGGCTCGCTCCGGTGGTGGCGCTGCTCCTGACGGCCGGGGCCGCGGGGTGGCTGGTCCGGGTGCTCCCGGGGCGTCCGGAGCCGGCGGTGGCGGCGGTGGTCCTGGGCTGGGCGGCGCTGTTCACGGCCCCGGTGGTGCTCGGTGTGGCTCCGGGCGCGGTCTTCGCGGCCCAGGTCGCGGTGACGCTGGCGGCGGGCCTGTTCGCGCTGCGGTCCACGGCGGTGGCGGCCGACGGCGCCTCCGCGAAGGCCGCCACGGCGGCGGCCGGCGGCGACCCGGCGGGCTCCGGGACCGTGCCCGCAGGCGACGGCACCCCCACGGGATCCGGGTCCGCGGCGGTCTCCGTGCGCGGCCTCGCCGGGGTGGCCGCGGGCGTCTGCGCGCTGGCGGGGGCCCTGAGCGTGTCCGTGGCGGCCCTGGACGGCCGGCTGGCCACCTTCGGGGTGCTCGGCCTGCTGGCGGCCGCCTGTGCGGCGGGAGCGGCCTACCGGCCCGCGCCGGTGTGGGCCCGCGCGGGGGCCGCGGCGCTCGCCGTCGGGTACGCGGCGCTGCTCGCGGTGGCGCTGGGCGCGCTGCTGGAGCGGCCGGTGGCCTGGTGGGCGCCGCCGGTGCTGGTGGTTCCGGCGGCGGTGGCGGCGCTCGGGCCGCGGCTGGGCGTCGTACGGGTCCCGGCCGAGGTCGCGGCGGCCGCCTCGGGTCTCCTCGCGGTGGCCCTGGCCACCGGGGACGCTCCGGTGCTCGCGCTGGTCCTGGCCCTGGCCGGGGTGGTGTGCGCGGCGGCGGCGGTGCGGCCCGAGCGCCGGTCGGCGGCGGGCTGGCCGGCCGGGGTGCTGTTCCTCGCGGCGACCTGGGTACGGCTGGCGGCTTCGGAGGTGACGGTGCCCGAGGCGTACACCCTGCCGGTGACGGCGGCGGCGCTGGCCGTGGGGTTCCTGCGGCGGCGCCGTGATCCGCTGGCCGGGTCCTGGACGGCGTACGGGCCGGGCCTGGCGGCGACCCTGCTGCCGAGCACCCTCGCGGTGTGGGGCGATCCGCACTGGCTGCGGCCGCTGCTGCTGGGGACGGCCGCCCTCGGGGTGACCCTGGCCGGCGCCCGCGGCCGGCTGCGGGCACCGCTGCTGCTGGGTGGGGCGACGCTGACGGCGGTGGCCCTGCACGAGCTGACCCCGTACGTCATCCAGGTGGTGGACGCGCTGCCGCGCTGGCTGCCGCCGGCGCTGGCGGGGGTGCTGCTGCTGGCCGTGGGGGCCACCTACGAGAAGCGGCTGCGCGACGCCCGCCGGCTGCGGGAGGCCATCGGCCGGCTGAGGTAGCCCGGCGGGGCCGGAGCCGGGGCCGGACAGGTGAAAAAGCCAGAGGCCCGGAGACTGTGAAAGTCTCCGGGCCTCTGGTCCGGGTGGGCGATACTGGGTTCGAACCAGTGACCCCTTCGGTGTGAACGAAGTGCTCTCCCACTGAGCTAATCGCCCGGACGCACCGCAAACATTACCGCATGTCAGCGGTGCTCTCCGCCATGGTCGGGCGGGCTCACTCCACCTCGCGCTTCCAGGGCAGCACGAGCCCGTACTTCCACAGGTAGAAGCCGATCAGGACGCCCGCGATCGCGAGCCCGACGCTGGTCAGGATGATGTTGCGGCGGCGGACCTTCGGGTCCAGGGCCTTCTGGGCGGCCTCGCTGACCTTGCGCTTCGTCCAGCGCAGAGCGAGGTGGGCCCAGGCGAATTCGGTGGCCCAGATCGCGAGGCCCGCGAAGATCGCCACCCAGCCCGGTCCGGGCAGGACCAGCATGGCGACGCCGGCGCCGATGACGGCGAGGCCGATGATGAAGACGCCGACCTGCCAGCTCAGGTGCAGACCCCGGCGGGCCTTGACGAAGGCCGGCGCCTTGGAGACGTGCGGCGCCTCCTCGGCGGCGGCGGATCCCTCCGCGGCGTCGGCCGCGGACTCGACCGCGGCGTCGGCCGCGGGACCGGCTGTGGATTCGGCTGTGGATTCGGCTGCGGACTCGTTGGTCTCGCGGTCACTCCCCGTGTTCATGGGGACGAATCTACCGGAGGTCCCAGCACACGTGAATGGTCGTTTGGATCCGCCGTCCGAGGGACCCAGAGGTCCGCAAAACGGTCAGAGGGGTTTACAACGGCACCGTAGGTGGCATGTCGATTTCGCCGACGTGCGAATCCCCGAGCGCACACTGAGCGAAAGGCCCTGGCGCTTATGAACACCACGGTCAGCTGCGAGCTGCACCTGCGCCTCGTTGTGTCGAGCGAGTCCTCACTGCCTGTTCCCGCGGGCCTGCGGTATGACACGGCCGACCCCTACGCCGTGCACGCCACCTTCCACACCGGCGCCGAGGAGACGGTCGAATGGGTATTCGCCCGCGACCTCCTCGCCGAGGGCCTTCACCGGCCCACCGGTACCGGCGACGTCCGTGTATGGCCGTCCCGCAGTCACGGTCAGGGGGTCGTCTGCATCGCCCTGAGCTCACCGGAGGGAGAAGCACTGCTCGAAGCACCCGCCCGAGCACTGGAGTCGTTCCTCAAGCGGACGGACGCCGCGGTTCCACCCGGGACCGAACACCGGCACTTCGACCTCGACAAGGAGCTCTCCCACATCCTGGCCGAATCCTGAGCCAGGCCTACAGAGGGAACCCTCCCCCGGCTGAGCCCGGGGGCCGTACGACACCGTCCGACTCGGGGCGACGGTGCACGGCGGACAACCACATACGGAAGTGCCGGCGCTGTTCACGCGGAAGCCACCCGCGTGGACGGCGCCGGTGCGCTGTGGGGTGACCCGCTAGAGTCGGCCAGCGGCGGCGGCAGCAGACCGTCACCGCAGGCCCGGCCCTTCAGGGAGACCCCGTGCAGATCCCCCACGACACCCGTCGCGCGCTCGACGTCGTCGTCGCGCTGGTGAACACCTCTGCCGAGACGGAGCAGCCCGACGCGCTGGCGGACGTGAACGCGCTGCGCGCCTTCGTCCACGAGTACGCGATCAGCGACGTCGGCGAGCTCAGCGCCCGCGACCTCGCCGGCGTGCGCACGGTGCGCGGCAAATTCGCCCAGGTCTTCGCGGCGCCGAACTCCCGCATCGCCTCCGTACTGATCAACGAGCTGGTCGCGACGGCCGGCACCACCCCGCAGCTGACCAACCACGACGGCTATGACTGGCACGTGCACTACTTCGCCCCGGGCGCCTCGGTGGGCGACCACCTGGCGGCCGACGGCGGCATGGCGCTGGCCTTCATCGTGGTCTCGGGCGAGCAGGAGCGGCTGCGCCGCTGCGAGGCCCCGGACTGCCGCCGGGCTTTCGTCGACCTGTCCCGCAACCGCTCCCGGCGCTACTGCGACAGCCGCACCTGCGGGAACCGGCTGCACGTGGCGGCGTACCGGGCCCGGCGCAAATCCGAGCTGGGGACGGAGCCGGGCTCAGAGCAGGAAGAGATCGTGCACGGCGGCGAGCAGCAGCAAGCCTCCGATCACTCCTAGGAAGATCATCAGGGGCGGCTGGGAGAGCGCGAAGAGGCAGCCTCTCGGCTCCTCGGCGACGGGAACGGTGGCCGGCGCGGGAACGGCGGGCTCACCCGATGATGTGTCGGGCATGTCGGGGCGATGATGGCCCAGCGGACCGCCGCGCGCCCCTCAACACGCCAGACGGAGCGCACGAGTTCACCGGATCCCGTCAGATCAGGTGGTTCCCGCCCCGGATCACCGCGAAGACCCGCCGCGAAGACCCGCCGCGCGGACAGGGGCCGCGCGGCCGGGAACGGCCGGGTCAGATGCCGTGCTTCTTGAGGATCGCCTCGATGTCGGAGAAGTCCTCGGCCGGGGCGGCCGCCGGGGTGGGACGCGGGCGGGCCCCGTCGCCCAGCGAGGGCGCGGAGGCGGCCGGGGCGACGGCCTCCTGGGCCGGGCGCCCCTTGGCGGCCTTCGGCTGCTTCTGCTTCCCCTCCCCCGCACCCGCGCCGCGCCGCTCTATCGCGCGGGTGGTCACGAAGAGGAGCCAGGCCAGCCCCAGCACGGCGAACCCGGCCCAGACGGTCGGCTTGAAGACGATCCCGGTCGCCCACGCCACGACGCCCGTCATCACCAGGCCGACGGGCACCAGCGAGTACGCCGCGATCCGTGTGGCCGCGAGGAATCGCTTGCGGTAGGCGGTCAGCGCGGCGATGCCCAGGCCCGCCGCGGACACCGCGGAGCAAATGGTCTCGGCGAGCATGCGGGGCCTCCAGGGGCGGTTCTGTCGGTCGGACCCGGCCGGCGGGCCGGGCGTTCTGTCCCCATCCATCCTGCACCGGCCACCCTCGCCCTGGCCACGGTCGGAGCCCCCCGCGGGCGGATCTCCGGGACATCTCCGGGTCCGGTCTCCTCCCGAGGTCCCGGTCCGTGCTCGTCCCCGCGGGCTGGGAGACTGTCCGTATGACCGATTCCGTGATCCTCGACGTCTGGTGCGAACTTCAGTGCCCGGACTGCCACAGCGCCCTGGACGACGTGCGCGCCCTGCGGGCCCGCTACGGCGACCGGCTGGACATCCGGCTGCGCCACTTCCCGCTGGAGAAGCACAAGCACGCCTTCGCCGCCGCGCAGGCCGCGGAGGAGGCCGCCGAGCAGGGGCAGGGCTGGCCCTACGTGGAGGCCGTTCTCGCCCGCACCGCGGAACTCGGCAAGGCCGGCGAATCGGTTCTCGTCGAGGTCGCGCGTGAACTGGGCCTGGACGCCGAGGAGTTCGACACCGCCCTGATCGACGGCCGGCACATCCTGATCGTGGACGCCGACCAGGCCGAGGGCAAGGCGATCGGCGTGACCGGCACCCCGACGTACGTCATCGACGGGGAGCGCCTCGACGGCGGCAAGAGCCAGGCGGGCCTGCGCGAGCGCATCGAGGAGATCGCCGACCGCCTGCTCGCCGCGGACGCCTAGGCCGTCTCTTTCGGATCTTGCCGGTCAGGCCCGCGTCGTCCGGTGCCGTACCTCGCCGCGCTGCCGGGGCTCCCGCGTACTGGACGTACTCGGGTGCCTCGGCAGTGCGGCGAGGTGCGGTGCCGGGCGGCGCGGGCCAGGCAAGATCCGAAAGAGACGGCCCAGGCCCGACGCCTCAGATCAGGTCCTTGGCGTAGTTGAAGTTCGTCGTCCGGTAGCCGAGGGACTCGTAGAGCCGCAGGGCCGGGACGTTGTCCGTGAAGACGTGGAGCGCGAGCACCCGGTGGCCGGCGGCCAGGGCGGTGCCTTCCGCGAGGAGCATCAGGTCCCGGCCGTGGCCGCGGCCCCGGTGCTCCTCGGCGACCGCGACGTCGTAGACGTACGAGTCCCCGCCGTTCGGCGCGACCCAGACGGTGCCCACCGGGACACCGGCCGCCTCCAGCACGGAGAAGCTGACACCCGGGGTGGCCAGGCCCAGCGGCAGCATGGACGCGTGGTCGTTCACCGACTTCGTCCGCGCGGCCCCGGCCGGCATGCCGCGGCCGACCCAGTTCTGCGCGTAGCTCTCCAGCGCGTCCGCGTGCCAGGTCTCGAACTCGGCCTCCGTCATCGGGCGGCCGGCCACCCCCTCGGACAGGGCGGGCGGCCCGGCCGGGAGCTCCTTGGCCATGTTGCGGCTGTACTCGGCGTACCCGAGGGAGCCGGCCAGCCGCAGCCCGCCCGCCGAGCCGGCCGGGACCGAGACGCGGACCCGCCGGCAGCCCCAGGCGCGCAGTACTTCCTCGGCGGCGAGCGCCGCGACCGTGGCACGGCCGCGCCGGCGGTCGGGCTCCTCGACGGCGAGGTCGCGGATCTCGGCGACCGTCGGCCCGAAGGGGGTGTCCGAGGCGAGCAGCAGGGCGCCGACGCGCCTGCTGTTGACGCGGATCTCGTACGGGCGCGAGCGCGCCCCGCCGGTGCTCTGCTGAAGCGGCCCGCTCGGCCGCAGGGTGGTGGTCATCAGTCGAGTTCTACCCGCCCTGCGGCCCGAAGCACAGCAGAATTGTCCGGTCCCGGTCAGGAGCGGGGGTCGGGGTCCTCGGCGGAGCGGGCGTCGAAGATCCGCATGGCCTCGGCCGTGACGGGACCGGGGGCGGAGCCCAGCTCGCGCCCGTCGATCCGTACGACGGCCTGGACGTCGCGCAGGGAGGAGGTCAGGAAGACCTCCTCCGCCTGCTCCAGCGCCTCGAAGGGCAGATCGGTCTCCTTGGCCCCGCACCATGCGGCGACGAGCGCCCGGGTGATGCCCCCGAGGCAGCCGGAGCCCACGGGCGGGGTGTGCAGCTGCCCGTCGAGGACGACGAACACGTTGGAGCCGGTGCCCTCGCAGAGCCGCCCGACGGTATTGGCGAAGAGGGCCTCGGAGGCTCCGGCCCGGTGGGCGGCGGCGAGCGCGACCACGTTCTCGGCGTACGAGGTGGTCTTCAGGCCCACCACGGCGGAGCGCTCGTTGCGCACCCACGGCACGGTGACCACGGCGGTGGTGTCGGGGCGGCGGGTGGCCCCGGCCAGCGCGACGATCAGCGTCGGGCCGGCCTCGCCGCGGTCGGAGCCGAGCGGGGAGACGCCCCCGGTGTAGGTGACGCGCAGCCGGCCGAGCGGCACCGGGTTGGCCTCCAGTACGGCGGCGCAGGCGCGGCGCACCTCGTCCGGATCCGGGTCCGCGAGGCCGAGCCCCCGGGCGGAGCGGGTCAGCCGCTCCAGGTGCCGGGTGAGCGCGAAGGTCGTGCCGTGCTCCGCCTTGAGCGTCTCGAAGACCCCGTCGCCGACGGTGAGGCCGTGGTCGAACACGGACACCTTCGCTTCGTCGGCGTCCCGCAGTGCTCCGTCGAGCCAGATCCTCACCGTACGGTCCTCCCGCTTTCGTCCGTCTGTGTTTCCGTCGTGCCCGTCGTGCCCGTCGTGGCGATCTTGCCCGCCGCGCCGATCACGCCAGTCTCACCTGCATCACGTGTCACGTTCGCCACGATCGGCTCGACGGCTCCCGACGCTACCCGCAGCAGCCGGGCGGCCTTCAGCTCGGTCTCCGCCCACTCGCGGTCCGGGTCGGAGCCCCAGGTGATCCCGGCGCCGGTGCCGAAGAGCAGCCGGGGACCTCCGGGGGCCGTGCGGTCGATCCAGAAGGTCCGGATGCCGACGGCGAGCTCGGCCGTGCCCCGGTCGGCGTCGACCCAGCCGATGCCTCCGCAGTAGGGGCCGCGCGGGGCGGTCTCCAGGGCCTCGATGATCCGCAGGGCCGAGGATTTGGGGGCTCCGGTGACGGAGCCGGGCGGGAAGGTCGCGGCGAAGAGCTCGGGCCAGCCGGCGCCCTCGGCGAGTTCGCCGGCGACGGTGGAGACGAGGTGGACGAGGCCCGGGTGCTCTTCGAGCGCACACAGCTCGGGGACGGTCACGGAGCCGGTGGCGCAGACCCGGCCGAGGTCGTTGCGTACGAGGTCCACGATCATCACGTTCTCGGCGTGGTCCTTGGGCAGCAGATCGGCGGCGGTGCGGCCGGTGCCCTTGATCGGGCCGGACTCGACGCGGCGGCCGGTGCGGCGCAGGTAGAGCTCGGGGGACGCGGTGGCGATCTCGACGCCGTGCGCCGGCAGCCGAATCGTTCCTGCATACGGGGCCGGGTTGCCGCGCGCGAGCAGCGCCGTGAGGGCGTCCACGTCGGCGCCCGCCGGATCGGGGAGCGGCGCGGACATCACGCGGCAGAGGTTGGCCTGGTAGACCTCCCCCGCCTCGATGTGCGCGCGGATGCGGCGTACGCCCGCGGTGTACGCGGCGCGGCCGAGGGAGGAGGTCCACGCGTCGGCTTCGGGACCGTGCCAGGCCCCGGGGACGGGGGCCGGCACCGGGTCGGGACGTATGTCCCCGAAGCGCGCACAGACGAGACGGCCTTCGAAATCGGCCGTCACCGCCCAGAAGCCGGTGGAATCCAGGGCTGCGGGATCGCTGGTGACATCTCGGAGATCGGTCGCGAGAAGGCCGCCGAAGCGGGCGAGGGGAGGCAGGTCGTGCACGGCTGCGAGTCTATGACCGGTGACGCCCGCGCGCCGGTGAGGCGTCTGCCGGGTGACCGGCGGTGATCGGGCGGCAGCACGCTGCGGAAACGCGTTTTTGAGCTGGCCCGGGAATCCGCTAGAGTTCAACTCGTCGCCAGGGAGCGAAGGGGGAAAACCCCGGAGCGAACACGGTGACCTGCGGACGTAGCTCAGTTGGTAGAGCACCACCTTGCCAAGGTGGATGTCGCGAGTTCGAGTCTCGTCGTCCGCTCTAAGGTGGGGGATCATCTTCCCGAGGACCCCCTGCTTGCTCCATGGTGGAGTGGCCGAGAGGCGAGGCAACGGCCTGCAAAGCCGTCTACACGGGTTCAAATCCCGTCTCCACCTCCAAGGACGATTAGCTCAGCGGGAGAGCGCTTCCCTGACACGGAAGAGGTCACTGGTTCAATCCCAGTATCGTCCACTGGTCCGCAAGGATCCCCGCGCGATTAGCTCAGCGGGAGAGCGCTTCCCTGACACGGAAGAGGTCACTGGTTCAATCCCAGTATCGCGCACGCAGTATGCTTCAGATCTGCCACCCGCGGTGCTCGCACCGTGAACGTGGTCCCGCGCGATTAGCTCAGCGGGAGAGCGCTTCCCTGACACGGAAGAGGTCACTGGTTCAATCCCAGTATCGCGCACCAGTTGTCCGAAAGCCCCGGCCGTTCCCACGGCCGGGGCTTTCGCGTGTGCGGGCCGCGGTCCCCTGCGGGCCCGGTGGGCGGGTGGGTGCCGGTCGGTTCCGGGCCCCACCCCACCCCCTCGGGCTCAGGAGGAGAAGAGCATCCGGCCGAAGCCGCCCTTGCGGTGGCCGTGACCGTGGCCGTAGCCGCCGTGCTGCGGGGCGCCCCAGGCGGGCGCGGGGGCCGCGTGCTGCTGCGGGTACGCGGCGGGGGCGGGGGCCGGCGGGGCGGCCGGGGGCGGGACCTGGCCGTACTGGGAGGTGTACTGGGACTCCAGGCGGGTCAGCGCCTCCAGCTCGCCGTAGTCGAGGAAGATGCCGCGGCAGCCGCTGCACTGCTCTATCTGGACACCGTTGCGGTTGTACGTGTGCATCATCGCGTGACACTTCGGACACTGCATGACCGGATCAACTCCTCGCCGTTCTCGTCGACACCGGATGCGTACCCGGTGGCGTGGGGCTCACCCTACGACGGAGGGTTCGGCTCCAAGTCGGGCGGGAGGGAGGCAATTCGGGCGCATGCCTCCACCATCAGCCGCTCCACTTCGTCGAGTCGGCGCCGTTCGCGGGCTGCCTTGGCGAGGGCCAGCGCGGCCGTCTGCACGGTGAGCGCGCGGGCCGCGAGGTCGAGTTCCGGCCAGGGGTCGCTGCCGGGTGGACCGGCCGCGGGGCCGCCGGCGGCCCGGTAGGCGTCGAGGAAGCGCAGCCAGGTCCCGGTGTCGAGCAGCCCGGCGGCATACCAGGCCGCGGGCCGGGCGAGGTCCCAGGCGGGCGTGCCGAGTCCCAGGTCGTCCACGTCGATCAGCCGCCAGCCCCCGGCCGGGCCCCGGACCAGCTGCCCGAGGTGCAGGTCGCCGTGGCAGAGCGCCCCGCCGGACGGCGGCGGACCCTCGCCCCGGGCCCACCCGGGGAGCGTGGCCGCGGCGGCCCGTACGAGCCGCGCCAACTCCGCGGCGTCGGCGTCCGCGCCCGCCGGCCCGGCCGCGACCGCCTGCCCGGCGGGGATGGCCAGAACGGCGCGACGGGCTCGGTCCGCACGGCCGGAGGACGGCCCGGCGGCGAGGGCGGCAGCCGCCCCGGCCCGGGTCGGCCCGTCTCCGGAGCAGCCGTCGTGGCGGCCGTCGCGGCCACGGTCCTGGCTGCGGTCGCAGCCGCAGCCGAAGTCCCCGTCGCGGCCGGAGGGCAGACGATCGCGGTCCCGGTCGGAGGGGCGTTCCACGGCCGACCGCCCCCGCGGGGCGCCGCCCGGGTCACCGGCTGCCGCGTCCGCGTCCGCGTCCGCGGTACAGCCCGGCACGGCGCGCCCCGCGGCGCCCGGGGCCCAGGGCGGGTGCGCCGCGTCGAGACGGTGGAGGGCGCGGGCGAGTTTCGCCGGGCCGCGCATCGGGGGGAGCGGGTACGGGAGGTGGTGGAGCGGGGTCCGGTGGAGGGCGGCCAGCAGCTCGGCGGCCGGCTCCCAGGGGGCCTCCTCGGGGCGGTCCGGAGCGACCGGAGCTCCGTAGGGCCACAGGGAGACGGGCCGGGAGCCGACCAGGCCGAGCCCGGTGCGCAGCGGGGGCAGCAGGACCCCGGCCAGCGCGGGGTCCCCGGCCACGCGGATCCGTACCGCCAGGGCGTCGGGGTCGCTGTCGCCGGCGTGCGCCTTGGCCACGACGTTCCCGCAGCGGACCACGGTGCCGTCGTCGCGGTCCGCGAGGAGCACGTACTCCGCCGCGCCCGCGTACGCGGCGAGCTCGGCCGCGCTCACTCGCTCCAGCGGAACCACGCCTCGGCTCTCCCCGTGCTCCGCACCCCGGGCGGGTGCTCCTCGGGACGAGGGTACGCAGCGCGCGGCCGGGCGGCAGTGGCCGTACCGCCGGACGGACGCCGTCGGCCACCGCCGGACGGAGTCCGGCGCAGCGGCCCGAAGCCCGGGAGGCGCGCCGGCGCCGAGCGGTGCGAGGGACACGAGGGGCATGTCGGAAAGGAGCGTGCGCGGGCATGAAAAAGGGTGCTGCGCGTCCGGCTCCCCAGCCGTACGCGCAGCACCCTTCACCTGCCGTCCGTCGACCGCTCCCCCGTCCCCACGGGGTTCGGCCGGTGACAGTCCCGGCCCAGGCCGCTCTCCTGGGCCCGGGGCGCCGCTCAGCGCCCCAGCATCACGCTTACGGACGACGCCTGTGCCGCCACCTGGTCGAAGCCTCCGAAGACGAAGAGCAGGAGGGCGGCCAGGGGGAGCACCATGGCCGCGGCCACCA
Source organism: Streptomyces sp. GL_141 (assembly GCF_057834385.1). Classification (NCBI taxonomy): domain Bacteria; kingdom Bacillati; phylum Actinomycetota; class Actinomycetes; order Kitasatosporales; family Streptomycetaceae; genus Streptomyces; species Streptomyces sp. GL_141. Next base: position 6,955,263 of record NZ_CM174402.1, on the reverse strand, counting down.
GTGGGTGGCGACGACCGGACTCATGGCTGTTGAACGCGAATGCCTTGCGTCCCTGCCGTGCGATGTCCGCCATGGTCCTCTCCCTGTCGTTTGGCAGCGGCGGGTTTATGACCTCGGGGGACGAGTGCTCCACCCGCCGCTTGTCTTCAACACTAGGCGCGGGAAAGGCTCCTGGCCTCATGCCTTCGTACCCATTGCCTGGCCTCCGGGAGGATGACGAGTCCACCTCGCGCGTACTCCCCTGGGTGGAGACCCGCCCCCCGGCCTGAGGGTCTTCCCGGAGGGGATCACCGGAGCGTAGTGACTTCGCTCACTTCCGTCACTCACCGCATACGTCCGGCCCCCGACCAGGCACTCCCAAGATCAACCGGACGGGCCCGGTCCGACCTGCGGCCGCCACTCCCCCACTCCCCCGCCTTGAACCCCAATTCCCTTGAAGACGGCCGGGCTTGACCGAACGGCCCTGCCCCGTACATGCGTCCTACCGGTGGTCCGGCGGTTCCCCAAGTGGACTGCCCCGTACTGACAATCGAATCCCCCGGCGAGGGCGCGGCCTCTGAGCGCGCATGCCGGATGGTCCGTAAGCTGTGCCACGTCAACAGGACGACCGGTCAGCGGGGTGGACATGGCGATGATGCGGCTCCGGCGCGAGGACCCGCGTGTCGTCGGCTCGTTCAGGCTGCACCGGCGCCTCGGCGCCGGCGGCATGGGCGTCGTCTATCTGGGCTCCGACCGGCGCGGACAGCGCGTCGCGCTCAAGGTGATCCGGCCGGACCTGGCCGAGGACCAGGAGTTCCGTTCGCGCTTCGCACGCGAGGTCTCCGCCGCCCGGCGGATCCGGGGCGGGTGCACCGCGCGCCTGGTGGCCGCGGACCTGGAGGCGGAGCGCCCCTGGTTCGCCACGCAGTACGTGCCCGGCCCCTCCCTGCACGACAAGGTGGCCGAGGAAGGCCCCCTGACGGCCTCGGCCATCGCCGCCATCGGCGCCGCGCTCTCCGAGGGACTGGTCGCCGTACACGAGGCCGGGGTGGTCCACCGCGACCTCAAGCCCTCGAACATCCTGCTGTCGCCCAAGGGCCCGCGCATCATCGACTTCGGTATCGCCTGGGCCACCGGGGCCAGCACCCTCACCCACGTGGGAACGGCCGTCGGCTCCCCCGGCTTCCTGGCACCCGAGCAGGTGCGCGGCGCCGCCGTCACCCCCGCCACGGACGTGTTCTCCCTCGGCGCCACCCTCGCCTACGCGGCCACCGCCGACTCGCCCTTCGGGCACGGCAGTTCCGAGGTCATGCTGTACCGGGTGGTGCACGAGGAGCCCCACCTCCAGGGTGTTCCGGACGCCCTCGCGCCCCTCGTACGGGCCTGCCTGGCGAAGGACCCCGACGAGCGGCCGACCACGCTCCAGCTGTCGATGCGGCTCAAGGAGATCGCGGCCCGCGAGGCGCACGGGATGGGCGACAGCCGCCCGCCGGCGCAGCGGGCGCGGACCGAGCGGCCCACGGGGCGGCTGCCCGAGGAGTACGCCGAGGGGTACGCGGACCAGCGCACGGAGCGCCGTAGCGCCGGCACGCCCGCCCCGGGACGTCCGGGCACGGGAACCGGAGCGGGTCAGGGGAAGGCGCAGACCAAGGGGCAGGGACCGCGCGGCGGGCCGGACTCGCGACCCTCCTCGTCCCGGAGCACCGGCTCGCGGGGCCCCGGCTCCACCGCCGGGCGTACGGGCGGCCGCCCGGCTCCCCGTACGACGGGCACGGGGCGCCGGCCGTCACGGCCGGACCCCAGGCTGATGCGCCAGCGCCTGATCGTCTTCGTCGTGGTGACGCTGCTCGTGGCGCTGGGCATCGCGCTGGCCCAGAAGCTCTAGGGAAGGCCCTACGGGCGGCCGCTGGCCACCGCGTAGAAGGCGACGGCCGCGGCCGCGCCCACGTTCAGCGAGTCCACCCCGTGTGCCATGGGGATCCGCACCCACTCGTCGGCGGCGACCAGTGCCTGGGTCGACAGTCCGTCCCCCTCCGCGCCCAGCATCAGCGCGACCCGCTCCAGCGTCTGCGGGGCGGCCACGTCGATCGGCGAGGCCTTCTGGTGCGGGGTGAGGGCCAGCAGCTTGAAACCGGCCTCGCGGACCGAGTCCAGCCCCTTGGGCCAGGCCTCCAGCCGGGCGTACGGGACGGAGAACACGGCGCCCATGGAGACCTTGACGGAGCGCCGGTACAACGGGTCCGCGCAGTCGGGCGAGAGCAGGACCGCGTCCATGCCGAGGGCGGCCGCGCTGCGGAAGATGGCGCCGATGTTGGTGTGGTCGTTCACCGCTTCCATGATGACCACGCGCCGGGTGGTGGCGAGCAGTTCCTCGGCCGTGGGCAGCGGCTTGCGCTGCATGGAGGCGAGGGCGCCGCGGTGCACGTGGTAGCCGGTGACGCGCTCGGCGAGCTCCGGGCTGACGGCGTAGACCGGGGCCGGGAGCTCGTCGATGACGTCGCGCATGACGTCGACCCACTTCGCGGAGAGCAGCATCGAGCGCATCTCGTACCCGGCGTCCTTGGCGCGTCTGATCACCTTCTCGCCTTCGGCGATGAAGAGACCTTCCGCGGGCTCGCGCCTGCGCCGGAGTTCTACGTCGGTCAGGCCCGTGTAGTCGCGCAGGCGCGGGTCGTCGGGGTCTTCGACGGTGATGAGATCAGCCACAGGGTGATACTGCCTTGTCCTGGGTGCGGTGCCAACGGCTCTGCCGGGTTGCGGGATTGCGGGGACGTCACTCGGCCACGGGCCGGTGGACCTTCACCACGTCGCCGATCACGATGACGGCGGGCGGCCGTACCTCCTCGGCACGGACGGTCTCGCCGACCGTGGCCAGGGTGGCGTCCACCCGGCGCTGGGAGGCGGTGGTGCCCTCCTGGATGACGGCGACGGCGGTGTCGGCGGGGCGGCCGTGCCGGACCAGCGCCTCGGCGATCAGGCCGATCTTGTCGACGCCCATGAGGATGACCAGGGTGCCGGTGAGCTTGGCCAGCGAGGCCCAGTCCACCAGCGAGCGCGGGTCGTCGGGGCCGACGTGGCCGCTGACCACGGTGAACTCGTGGGCCACGCCCCGGTGGGTGACCGGGATGCCGGCCGCGCCGGGCACCGAGATGGAGCTGGAGATGCCGGGCACGACGGTGCACGGGATGCCGGCCTCGGCGAGGGCCTGGAGCTCCTCCATGCCGCGGCCGAAGACGTACGGGTCCCCGCCCTTGAGCCGCACCACGGCCTTGCCGGCCTTGGCGTGGGTGATGAGGGCGTCGTTGATGGCCTCCTGGGCCATGAAACGGCCGTACGGGATCTTCGCGGCGTCGATGACCTCGACGTGCGGCGGGAGCTCGTCCAGCAGGTCACGGGGGCCGAGCCGGTCCGCGATGACCACGTCGGCCTCGGCGAGGAGGCGGCGGCCGCGGACCGTGATCAGGTCCGGGTCGCCGGGCCCGCCGCCGACCAGGGACACGCCCGGGGTGTGCGGGCGGGCGGCGGTCAGGGAGCCGTCCCGCAGCCCCTCGACGACCGCGTCGCGGACGGCGGCGGAGCGGCGGGGGTCGTTGCCGCTCAGTACGGCGACGGTGACGCCCTCCACCCGGCCGGTGGCCGGGGTCCAGGCGCTCGCGGCCTCGGCGTCGTCGGCGCGGACGCACCAGACCCGCTCGCGCTCGGCCTCGGCGGAGGCCGCGTCGTTGGCGGCACGGTCCCGGGTGGCCACCAGGGCGTACCAGGCGCCGGCCAGGTCGCCGGCCTCGTAGCGGCGGCGCTCCCAGCGGATCTCACCGGTCTCCGCCATGGCGTCCACGGAGGGGGTCGCGGAAGGAGAGATCAGGACGATGTCGGCGCCGGCCGCGATGAGCGCGGGCAGCCGGCGCTGGGCGACCTGGCCACCACCGATCACGACGACACGGCGGCCCGTGAGGCGGAGTCCGACGGGGTAGGCGGGGTGTGCCGGGTGTCCCATGGCGGTTGCGGCTCCTGATGCGGCGGTGACGGCGGGCCGCTGCGTCGCTGGAGCGGCTGATCGGGCGGTGACGTGCGGTGGCCCGTCCGGGGTCCACGATACGACCCGCCTGCGCGGCGGTCGCCTCGGGGGCCGCTCCCCCGGCCCTGCGGAGCCCCGCTCCGCCCCAGGCCAGGGGGCTCACGCCCCATGATCACCGGCTCGTACGTGATCTCCGACCCCGGGTCGGCTGCGCGGCCGGTGCGGCTCGCCGGGCCCTGCGGGGCTTTCCCCACCCCGCCCCTTCCCGAAACCGGGGCTCCGCCCCGGACCCCTTCGGGGGCTCCGCCCCCGGGCCCCCGCTCCTCAAACGCCGGAGGGGCTGGATCTTGCCGGGGGCGGGGACGGGGTGGGGTGGGGTGGGGTGTCGTCCGGGACGTAAAACGTGATGTGTTGGCGCGAGAACAAGGCCATCGGGGCGCAGCGGGCACAGGGCGCCATAAATCATGAGTCCCGGACGACACCCCACCCCGGCCCCGGCACCGGCCCCCCGCAGCAAGCCCTACTTCTCGGTGACACCCGCCGAGTCGAACGTAGCCACCTCGTGCATCGCCCGCGCAGCGCTCTGCACCAGCGGCAGCGCCAGCAGCGCCCCCGTACCCTCGCCGAGGCGCAGGTCCAGGTCGACCAGCGGGCGCAGGCCGAGCTTGTTCAGGGCCGCCACGTGGCCCGGCTCCGCGCTGCGGTGGCCCGCGATGCACGCCGACAGCGACTCCGGAGCGATCGCACGGGCCACCAGCGCGGCCGCACCGGCGCTGACGCCGTCCAGGATCACCGGGGTCCGCAGGGAGGCTCCGCCGAGGAGGAGGCCCACGATCGCCGCGTGCTCCAGGCCGCCGATGGCCGCCAGGACGCCGATCGGGTCCGCCGGGTCCGGCTGGTGGAGTTCCAGCGCGCGGCGCACGACCTCGACCTTGCGGGCGTGCGTCTCGTCGTTGATGCCCGTGCCCCGCCCGGTGACCTCGCCCGGGTCCACCCCGGTGAAGACCGAGATCAGCGCCGCCGACACCGTGGTGTTGGCGATGCCCATCTCTCCGGTCAGGAGAGCCTTGTTGCCCGCCGCGACCAGGTCGCGGGCCGTCTCGATGCCCACCTCGATGGCCGCGACGGCCTCCTCGCGGGTCATCGCCGGGCCGACCGAGAGGTCGGCCGTGCCCGGGCGGACCTTGCGCGGGAGCAGCCCCGGCGTGGCCGGGAGGTCGCCGGCGACGCCGACGTCGATCACGCAGACCTCGGCGCCCACCTGGTTGGCGAACGCGTTGCACACCGCGCCGCCGCCCAGGAAGTTGGCCACCATCTGCATGGTGACCTCCTGGGGCCACGGGGTGACCCCCTGGGCGTGCACGCCGTGGTCACCCGCGAAGATCGCGACCGCGGCGGGCTCCGGGATCGGCGGCGGGCAGACCCGCGAGAGGCCGGACAGCTGGGCGGAGATGATTTCGAGCATGCCCAGGGCCCCGGCGGGCTTGGTCATGCGCTTCTGCCGCTCCCACGCCTCGCCGAGCGCCTTCGCGTCGAGCGGGCGGATGCTGGCGACCGTCTCGGAGAGCAGGTCGTGCGGCTCCTCGCCCGGCAGCGCGCGGCGCCCGTACGTCTCCTCGTGCACGACCCAGGCGAGGGGCCGCCGCTGCGACCAGCCGGCCTGCGCGAGCTCGGGCTCGTCGGGGAACTCGTCCACGTACCCGATGCACAGGTACGCGACGACCTCCAGGTGCTCCGGCAGACCGAGCTCGCGGACCATCTCGCGCTCGTCGAAGAAGCTGACCCAGCCGACGCCGAGACCTTCGGCGCGCGCGGCGAGCCAGAGGTTCTCCACCGCGAGGGCCGAGGAGTACGGAGCCATCTGCGGCTGGGTGTGCCGGCCCAGGGTGTGGCGGCCGCCGCGGGTGGGGTCGGCGGTGACCACGATGTTCACCGGGGTGTCGAGGATGGCCTCGATCTTGATTTCCTTGAACTGCTTGGCACGGCCCTTGGGCAGCGACTTCGCGTAGGCCTCGCGCTGGCGCTCGGCGAGCTCGTGCATCGTCCGGCGGGTCTCGGCGGACTTGATGACGACGAAGTCCCACGGCTGGGAGTGGCCGACGCTGGGCGCGGTGTGGGCCGCCTCCAGGACGCGCAGCAGCACCTCGTGCGGGATGGGGTCCCGGCGGAAGCCCTTGCGGATGTCACGGCGCTCGCGCATGACGCGCAGGACGGCCTCGCGCTCGGCGTCGGCGTATCCGGGGGCCGCCTCGGTGACCGGGGCCTCGGGCTCGGCTTCCGGCTCGGGCTGCGGGTCGGTTCCGGCCTCGGGGGCCTGCCCGGCTTCCAGCGGTACGTCGGCCTGCGCGACGGCGACCGGTTCGGGCTCGGGGGCCACCGCGGCGGCCTCGGGCTCGGGCAGGGGCTCCGGCTCCTCGGCCTGGACCATCGTTTCCGCGGGCTGCGGCTCGGGCTCCGCCGCCACGACGGGCTCCGGCGAGGCAGCAACGGCAACGGCCGCCTCGGCCACGGGCTCCGGAACCGCGACGGGCTCGGGTTCCGGTACGACGGCGGCCTCGGGCTCAGCGAAGGCGACGGGCTCGGCGACGGCCTCCGGCGCGGGCTCCACGAGCACCGGCTCGGCGACGGCCACGGCGGCGGGCACCGGCTCCGCCACGGGCACGGACGCGGGCTCCTGTACGAGAACGGGCTCGGCGAAGGCGACGGGCGCGCCACCGGTCTCGGCGACGGGCTCGCCCGCAGGCTCGGCGGCGGGCTGCGCCACGGGCTCGGCCGCGGCCTCGGCGACGGGCTGTGCCACGGGCTGGGCCGCGGCTTCCGGAGCGGGCTCCACGGTCCACGGCGTCCCGGCCTGCACCGGGATCTCGACCGGCTGCTGCGCCGGGCCCGGCAGGTGCTCGGCCCCGGCCTGCGTGAAGTCCAGGTACTCGGGTCCCGTGGTCGGCGGCCCGGACTGGCGCACCGGGACGGGCATCGCCGGGGTGCTCATGGCCGGGGCCACGGGCTCGGAGCCGATGGGGGACGAGGGCACGGAGGCGACCGGGACGGCAACGGGCGCGGCCGGCGCCGGGGCGTGCACGGGTGCCTGCGCGGGCGCCGCGGCCGGGCCCCGGTCCGCGAGGGACCGTACGACTCCGCCGGTGGCCTCGGGCACGGGCGGACCCATGTGCAGCGGCCGCCGCACCGGGGCCGCGGCGACGGGCGCCACCGGGGACTGGGGCTGCGACAGGGGCTGCGGGGTCACGAGGCCGCCGAGGTCCAGCGCGCCGGAATCACGGCCGCCGGCCTCGTGCGCACCGGCGCCGTAGGAGGCGTCGGCGTAGGACGCGTCGGGGAAGGAGGCGTCGGCGAAGGACGGCTGCTCGGCGAACTGCTGTCCGTCGAAGGACTGCTGCGGGTAGCCCGCGGGCTCGTAGCCGAGCGGCGCATCGGGGACCGGAAGCAGGCCCGGGTGGGGCTGTTGGGGCTGGTGGGGCTGCTGGTACTCCGGGGCCCCCGCGAAGTCGGCGTAGGGGCCGTCCGCGTACGGAGCGTCCGTGTAGGCGGAGGGCTCGGGGAACTCGGGGAAGGCGGGCACCGGCGGGACGACCTGGGGGTCGCTCCACGCGCCCTGGCTGCTCGGCATCAGCAGCAGTTCCTCGTCCTCCGGCTCGGCCGGATGGTCCACGAGGTCCTGGAAGGCGTAGCTCCCGGTCGCCGGGGAGGACGGGGGAACCGGGGCGGGGACGCCCTGCTGATCCACCATGCCCGTGCTGTCCGGGAGACCCTCGCCCGGAACCTGGCCGGTGTCAGTCATGCGTACCCCTCGCCCATCGGTGTTGCCTCTTCGACTGCCCGGTCGCCCACGAGGCCTCACGTACGCCCGCACGACAACCAGTAAGTATTGTCCTGCCCGTTCGCCACCGTGTCGGCCATAACCGCCACGGTCCTCTGTGGACTGCGCCACGTCGCGCGCCCAGCCGGAGCCGCGTGCCCGAATCGTCCGGGCGGTGTGACGATCGGCCAGCCTACCCCGGGCTCGCGGCTAGGGACGGTCCGGGCGGTGAACGGGGCGTTCGGCGGCCAGCAGGAACACCACGGAGCGCTGTTGTTCGGTCCAGGTACGGGTGTCCAGGCCGACGGACTGGAGCAGCGCGCACTCGACGGCGTACCCGCCCTCGGTCAGGACCCGGCCGATGGCCTCCGCCTCGTCGCGCGTGGAGGCGTGGCTGACGATCCGTTCGGGGCGCCGGTCGGCGACGGCCGCGACGACCGGGGCTCCGCCGCCGCCGACGCGGACGACGTCGGGTTCGGGCAGGGTCTCCAGTACGTGCGGGGCGCGGCCGTTGACGACCTGGAGCTGTACGCCCCGGGCCCGGGCGGCGGCGGTTGTGCGATCGCAAGCCTGCCGGTCGGCGTCGACGGCGATGACGGCGGCGCCGAGGGCGGCGGCGTCCACGGCGAGTGCTCCGGAGCCCGAGCCGATGTCCCAGACGAGGTCCCCGGTGCGCGGGCCGAGCCGGGCGAGCTGGGCGGCGCGCAGCTGGGTGGACTCCCCTTCTCCCACGTCGATCTGCGGGCGGGCCCAGCCGCGTCCGGCGGTCGGGCCCGCGCTCCGGCCGAGCAGCCAGGCCGGTTCGGCAGCGGTCGCGGCCGGTCCCGTACCGCCGATGACGATGACCACGTTGGGGTCGCGCCAGCTGTGGTCGGCGGCCTTGTCGGAGGTGAGGACCGTGACCTGTTCCTTGTCGGTGCCCAGTTCCTCGCAGATGACGAAGGTGCGGTGGACTCCTTCGAGCAGCAGGGCGAGTTCGGCGGGGCCGGCGCCGGGCGAGGTGATGACGGCGACCTTGGAGTGGGCGCGGCAGACGTTGACGGCCCGGCGCAGGGTGCGGCTGTGGGCGACGACGACCTGGGCGTCGTCCCAGGGCATTCCGGCGCGGGCGAAGGCGGCGGCGACGGCGGAGACGGCCGGTACGACTTCCACCTCCAGGCCGTGTTCCGGGGCGCGCAGGGCCCGTACGACGCCGAAGAAGCCGGGGTCCCCGTCCGCGAGGACGACGGCGGTGCCGCGGTGGCCGGCGATCCGGCGGGCGGCCAGCGGCAGGCTGCCCAGGCGCACGCGTTCGGCGGCGGGCGGGACTTCGGGGAGCGCGAGGTGGTGGGCGGCGCCGGCCACCAGGGTGGCGGCGGAGAGCGCGGACCGGGCTGCCGCGGTCAGGGGGGAGCCGTCCCAGCCGATCACCGTGACCCGGTCGGCCATCGTCGTCAGTCTCCTGATGTGGGAGGGGGCCCTTCCCGGCGGTGGCCGGGGCAGGGCGAAGCTTCGTCGAGGGGGGCGGGCTTGGTGAGACTACCCGGTCATCCGGTCAGTTCCGGTCCGAGAAGAGGGCGTAGCCGTTCGCGTCGTTCGCGTGGAGGTGCTGGATCCGGTGGCCGTCGCGCGCGTCGTCGCGTGCGTGGTCGCGCGCCTCGTCGCGGGGGTCCGCGTAGCCCACGGAGTAGCCGTCCGCGTACCCGTCCGCGTAGTCGCCGGAGTATTCGTCGGAGTAGCCGGAGTAGCCGGAGTAGCCGGAGTAGCCGGAGTAGCCGTCGGCGTCCTCGTCGAGGTCCTCGGGGACCAGGCCCCAGACGATGAGGTCGCTGCGGGTGTCGGCCCAGGAGCCGTCGGGGTTCTGGGTGCGCACTATGCAGGCGTTGCGCAGGACGCCTTCACTGATGCAACCGGTCTTCTGGGCCACTTGCTGCGAGGCCGTGTTGTCGGCGGCCGTGCGCAGTTCGAGGCGTTCGAAGCGCTGGTCGGTGAAGAGCCAGCGGGCCACGGCGCGGACGGACTCGCTGGCGTAGCCCTCGCCACGGGCCCAGGGGGCGGTGACGTAGCCGACCTCGGTGGTGCGGGTGCGCCAGTCGGTGTCCTGCAGGTGCACGATGCCGACGAGCCGCTGGGTGAGGAACTCGGTGACGGCGAAGACGATGCCGCGGCCCTCGGTGCGTTCGGTGTGGGCGGTCTTCGTGGCCCAGGTGACCGCGTCGGCGTAGGTGTAGGGGTGCGGGACGGAGGTCCAGGCGGTGACGTGTTCGTCGTTCATCATCTCGGCGAGCGCGGTGACGTCTTCTTCCTCGAAGGGGCGCAGCACCAGCCGGTCCGTGCTGATGGTGACGTCCGGGAAGGTGGTAGTCATGCGCAGCTCCAAGCCTGAGACCGTGGTGCGACCGTGATGCGAGGCGACCGTGGCGCGGGACGGCATACACGGGGTACACGGTCCGCGGCCGCGGGTCGTAGGCCACAGCATGCAGCATCGACCTGGTGATGTGCAGGGCCGGGCTGCCCGGAAGCGGGCAGCACCGGGCCCCGTACACCGGTGGGGCGTACGGGGCCGGCCGGGCCGGCCGGATCGGGCCGGCCCGGTGTCACTGGCCGGATCTAGGCGGTCGGCTTGCCGAAGGCCGGGATGACCGAGCCCTGGTACTTGTCGTCGATGAACTTCTTGACCTCGTCGGAGTTCAGGAGCTTGGCGAGCTTCTGGATCCGCGGGTCGTCCTGGTTGCCGTTCTTGACGGCCAGGATGTTGGCGTACGGGTTGCCCTCGGCCTTCTCCAGGACGAGCGCGTCCTTGGCCGGAACGAGCTTGGCCTCGATGGCGTAGTTGCCGTTGATGACGGCGGCGTCCACGTCGTTCAGGGCGCGCGGGACCGTGGCGGCCTCCAGCTCCTTGAACTCCAGGCCCTTCTTGTCGGTGATGTCGGACAGCTTGGCGCCGGTGCCGACACCCTCCTTGAGGGTGATGAGGTTGTTCGCGGCGAGCAGCTGGAGCGCGCGGCCCTCGTTGGTGGGGTCGTTCGGGACGGCGATGGTCTGGCCGGCCTTGATGTCGGTGAGGGCCTTGACCTTCTTGGAGTAGAGGCCCAGGGGCTCCAGGTGCACGTTCACGACGGGCACGATGTCGGTGCCGTTCTTCTTGTTGAAGTCGTCGAGGTACGGCACGTGCTGGAAGTAGTTGGCGTCGACCTGGCCCTGCTGGGTGGCGGTGTTCGGCAGGACGTAGTCCGTGAACTCCTTCACCTCCAGCTTGAGGCCTTCCTTGGACGCGAGGTTGTCCTGGACGAACTTCAGGATGTCGGCGTGCGGGGACGGGGACGCCGCGACGACCAGGGGCTTGCTCTCATCGGTCTTGCCGCCGTCGGCCTTGGTGGAGGACGGGTCCGAGGAGCTGCCGCAGGCGGTGAGGCCGAGGGCGAGCGCCGAAACGGTGGCGGCGAGGGCGGTGAGCTTGATGTTCTTGCGCACGAAGAGTGCCTTTCTTGCGTCTTGCTTTATGGATGACGGCCCAAGCACGACAAGTGCGGGCTTTCTGGGGAAAAGTTGGTTTCTGTCCGGCTCAGGCCCGGTTCAGGCTGTCCGACCGCGCCGCGCGAGGAGGCGTACCACGCCGTCGCCGATGAGCTGGATCACCGTGACGAGCACGATCAGCACCACGACGGTCGCGATCATGAAGCCGGTCTCGAAGCGCTGGAAGCCGTACGTGATGGCCTTGGAGCCGAGGCCTTCGCCGCCGACCGCGCCGGCCATGGCCGAGTAGCCGATCAGCGTGATCACGGTGGTGGTGACGGCCGCGATCAGCGAGGGCAGCGCCTGCGGGAGGAGCACCTTGCCGACCAGGGTCGGGATGCCGCCGCCCATGGACTCGACGGCTTCGATCAGGCCGTGGTCCACCTCGCGGACGGCGGTCTCGACGAGCCGGGCGAAGAAGGGGATGGCGCCGATGGCGAGCGGGACGATCATGGCGGTGGGGCCGATGAAGGTGCCGACGATCGCCGTGGTGACCGGGATCAGGAAGATCAGCAGGATGATGAACGGCAGCGAGCGGCCCATGTTCACGATCACGCCGAGGATCTTGTTGACCGCGCGGTTCTGGAGCAGGCCGCCCTTGTCGGTCAGGACGAGCAGGATGCCGATGGGCAGTCCGCCCAGGACGGTCACCAGGGCGGACCACAACACCATGTAGAGGGTGTCGAAGGTGCCCTGCGTGAGCAGCGGCTGCATTTCGGACCAGGTCACTTCGCACCATCCTTGACCAGCTCGGCCAGTTCGCCGTCGATGTCGGCGCCCGCCGCTGCGTCCGTGTAAGGGGCCGGGGCCGCGTCCGTGTCCGCTTCCACGACGTCCACCTGCAGGCCCTGCTCGCGCAGGAAGCCGACGGGTACGACGTTGTCCTCGTAGCGGCCGGGCAGCTCGATGCGCATGCGGCCGATCTGCCGGCCGGCGACGGTGTCCATCGCGGCGCCGAGGATCGATATGTCGATGTTGTAGGTGCGCGCCAGCTGGGAGATGACCGGCTGGGTCGCGGTCTCGCCGTGGAAGGTGACGTCGATGACCGTGTGCTCCGCGGTGGTCGCGGACCCGGTCAGCGGGAACAGTTCGTGGGCGAGCTCGGAGCCGGGGGTGGCCAGCAGCTCGGTGACCTTGCCGGCCTCGACGATCCGGCCCTGGCGCATGAGGGCGGCCGAGTCGCAGACGGACTTGACCACGTCCATCTCGTGCGTGATGAGCAGGACGGTCAGGCCCAGCTGGCGGTTGAGGTCGCGCAGCAGCTGAAGGATCTGGCGGGTGGTCTCGGGGTCCAGGGCGCTGGTGGCCTCGTCGGAGAGCAGCACCTTGGGGTCGCCGGCCAGGGCGCGGGCGATGCCGACGCGCTGCTTCTGGCCGCCGGAGAGCTGACCGGGGTAGGACTTGGCCTTGTCGGCGAGGCCGACGAGGTCGAGCAGTTCGGCGGCCTTGCGGGAGCGCTCGCGGCCGGAGACCCCGAGGATCTCCAGGGGCAGTTCGATGTTGCCCTGGACGGTGCGCGAGGACAGCAGGTTGAAGTGCTGGAAGACCATGCCGATGCGGCTGCGGGCCTCGCGGAGCTCCTTGCCGGCGCGGCGGCCGCGGCCGGCGAGGGCGGTGAGGTCGACCCCGTCCACGGAGACGGTGCCGGTGGTGGGGCGCTCCAGCAGGTTCACGCAGCGGATCAGGGAGGACTTTCCGGCGCCGCTCTGGCCGATGACTCCGTAGACCTCGCCCTGGCGGACGTGCAGGTCGACGCCGTCCAGGGCGGTGACCTCGCGGCCACGGGACTGGTAGACCTTCGTGAGGCCCGATGTGGTGATCACAGGATTTCCGTCGCTGTCGAGTGCGCGGCGCAGCGGGTGCCGGGCACGGGGCATACATCTGGGGACGCGATACGGGGCGAAGCATCGGAAATCGACGGCTTCGGCGCATGCGCGGGGCAGGAGCGGTCCGGGTTCACACGGGGGTGCCGGGAGCTGCTCGGCCGGTCTCGCTTCGGGGCGTGAGACCTGGGGCAGGGGCCCTCAGAAGGCGCGCATTCGACACATACAACGAGCACCGGGCGTCATCGTCGCCTCGGTCGCAAGGGTGCGGCTGCTCGTCGTGGTCATGGGCCCAGTAAACCAGACGTTCCCCGTCACCGATCAAAGGTGTCCGAATAGCGGACGGATTTCGGCCGCATACCGGACAACACCGGTCAGGGCCGATCGTCCGTCTCGATCGTCACACCATCGGCTCCGACCAGCACGGACACGGCCGAGAGGTCCCGTACGACCACATCCGCGTCGAGCTCGGCGGCCGGGTGCGTTGTGGTCAAGGCCACGGTGGTCATCCCCGCGGCGCGGCCCGCGGCCAGGCCGGCCGGGGCGTCCTCGAAGACCGCACAGCGGGCCGGGTCCACGCCGAGCCGGGCGGCCGCCAGCAGGAAGGGCTCCGGGTCGGGCTTGCCGCGGGTGATGTCGTCGGCGGCCACCATCTCCGGGAAGGTGATGCCCACCTCCCGCAGCCGGGCCTCGGCCAGCGGCCGGGTCGCGGAGGTGACCACGGCCCAGCGGCCGGCGGGAAGGGCGGAGAGGAGCTCCTTGGTGCCGGGGAGCAGGACCACGCCGCCCGCCACGTCCTCGGTCTCCAGCGCCTCGATCCGGGCGAGCGCGGCGGCCCGTACGTCCTCGGGCAGGAGGTCGGCGACGATCTCCGCGGCCGGGCGGCCGTGGAGTTCCACCGCGGCGAAGGCCTCCTCGGTGATCCCGCACTCCCGGGCCCAGCGGGTCCAGCAGCGGTGCACCGACTCCATCGAGGAGATGAGCGTGCCGTCGTTGTCGAACAGCAGCGCGTCGAATTGCGGGCCGAGCTTCCCGTGCAGCAGGTTCATGCCTTCAAGGAAAGCCCCGGGGCAGGGGTGAGCGCATCGGGTCTTTCGGCCCGTAATACCCTCGCTGCATGCTCGACGCCCTGACGGTCGCCATCGGCGTGGCCGCACTCGCCCTCGCCGCCTGGTGCGGTTTCGCCGCCTCGCGGGACCAGCCGACCAAGGACTGGCACTTCATCGGCATGGCCGTGGTGACCGTACTGGTCCTGGCCCAGCTGGTGATCGGCCTGGTCCAGCTCGCACGCGGCGAGAAGCCCGGCCAGGGCACGGTGCTCTTCCTGAGCTACCTGGTGGGCGCCTTCGCGACCATCCCGGCGGCGGGGCTGCTCTCGCTGAGCGAGCGGACCAAATGGGGTTCGGTGACGGTGGCCGCGGGAGCGGTCGTCCTCGCCGTGCTCGAAGTACGGCTCTACGACATCTGGGGAAACACCGGTGCCTGATACCGACACGGACGCCACGGCCACCGCGACCCCGCCCGGCGGGCGCAAGCGACTGGTGACCGGGCCCGGGGTGCTGCTGGTCTGGTTCTACGGAGTGATCACCGTCGGCGCGGTCTCGCGCTCGATCTACCAGATCTCCACCGAGTTCGACCGGGCGCCGCTCGCGTACTCGCTGTCGGCCGTGGCCGCGTTCGTCTACGCCTTCATCACGTACTCGCTCGTGCGCGGCGGGGAGACGGCCCGCAAGGCGGCGCGGATCTGCTGCGCCGCCGAGCTGGCCGGCGTGCTCGTCGTGGGCACCTGGACCCTGGCGCGGCCCGAGGCCTTCCCCGACGCGACCGTGTGGTCGGACTTCGGGATGGGCTACCTGTTCATCCCGGTGATCCTGCCGATCACCGGGATGCTCTGGCTCCGCGCGAAGCGCTAGGCGCCCGACGGCTCAGACCTTCAGGCGCGCAGACGCGCAGACGCGCATGAAGGTCAGACGCTCAGGCGCTCAGGCGCTGACCGCGAAGTCGGTGGCCTCCTTGGCCTCCTTCTCCAGGATCACCAGACGGACGCCGTCGGACGCGGTGCGCCCGCCGACCTGGGTGTAGCCGGCCTTGCGGTAGAGCCGCAGGTTCGACTCGCTCTTGTGGCCGGTGTACAGCCGGAAGCGGGTGGTCGCGTCGTTGCCGGACAGGGCCGCCTCGACCGCGCTCAGCAGCCGGGCGCCGAGGCCGTGGCCCTGGAGCCGGGGGTGCACGCAGAGCTTGGCGATCTTGCCGGTGCCCTCCTCGTCGACGGTTCCGCGCACGGCGCCGACGATCTCCTCGCCGAGCCGGGCCACCAGAACGGTGTCCGAGGCCAGTTCGGCCTTGAGGGAGTCCAGGGACTGGGTGAGCGGCTGGATGCGGTAGTTGCCGTACAGCTCGGCCTCGCTCTGGAACGCCAGATACTGCAGTTTGATGATCTGCTCGGCATCCTCGGCAGCTGCCGCCGAAATGGTCACGCTCATGCCCATGTGCGCATGCCTCCCGCTCACCTGGTGGCCTGTTGGTCTACCGCTCCATTCCCCGCAGGGCGGGAGCCGCAACCTCTACGGCCAGCATTCTGCGCAGACATCCCAGGCAACGGGAACGGACGGGCCCCAAACTTCCTTGTGAGATACCCAACTCTCCTGCGATTTCACGGTAAGTGAGGTCCCTGGGCGAAAGAAGTGCCCTCATGAGCTCCGGACACCTTCCGGGCAATCGGGCGACCGCCGATCGGAGGGCCCGGTTCTCCTCGCCGTGCAGGAGGGCGTCTTCCGGTTCTCCGCCCGTGCTGGTACGGGTCCCCGCGCCGGACCCGCCGTCCGCCGAGTGCTGGCGGTGGCCGTACGGGACTTCGTGCCGGGCCCGGCGCCGCGCCCGGCGGGCCTCCCCGCGCACCGCCCGGCGCAGCCAGTCGGCGGGTTCGGCGGGGATGCGCCGGTGTTCCAGCAGCCTGACCCAGACGGCTTGTTCCAGGTCGGCGGCGTCCACCCCGGTGCCCGCGGTCTCGGCGGCGGCCTCGGCCGAGAGCAGCGGGCGGAGCTTTTCGAACAGGTCGGGGAGGTCAGCCTTCAGCAGGTCCATGCCGGGCGGGACGCGAAGGCCGTGCCGGGCGGTTTCCCCGCCGGGCACGGCCCACTCGTACGAGAAGCTCCGGTCAGGCGTTGACGCCTAGCCCGTGACGCCGCGGCCGGGGCGGAAGGCCTCCGCCGCGAGCAGTCCGGTGTCGGGGTGGTCGGTGAAGATGCCGTCGATGCCCTGTTCGAAGTAGGTCTTGAAGGCGCCGAAGGCATCGCCGTAGGCCGTCGGGTCGGTGCCCTTGCGGTAGTCGGCCGGCAGGAAGTTGTTCTCGTTGCGCGCGGTGTAGGGGTGCAGGATCAGCCCCTGCGCGTGGGCGTCCGCGACCAGGGTGGTCGGGGCGCCGAGCTTGCCCGCGGCGTCGCGCGGCAGGATCAGGTCCATGGTCGGCCCGATGCCCTGGGCGAACCCGGCGATCCAGCGGAGGCCCTCGGGCCTGACCAGATCTGCGACCGTCCGGGGGTCCTTGGCCAGCTCGAAGTCCCACGGGCGGGTGCCCGCCGCGGAGAGGAGCACCACGCGCGGAGCGGAGACCAGCCGGGAGAGCCGCTGGATGCTGGAGGGTTCGAAGGACTGCAGGAAGAGCGGGGCGCCCCGGCCGTCGCGCCCGTAGCGGCGCAGCAGCTTGGCGAGGGGCTCCTCCAGTCCGAGGCCCAGGCCGCGGAAGTAGCTGGGGTGCTTGGTCTCCACGTGCAGCCACACGCGCTTCCCGCGCCGCCGGCCCTCGCGGTCGGCCCAGCGGAGCACCTCTTCGAAGGTGGGGACGTCCCAGCGGCCGTCGTAGAGGGTGTTGCGCTGGCGGAGGGCGGGGATGCGTTCCTTCGCGCGCAGGGTCTTCAGCTCGGCGAGGGTGAAGTCCTCGGTGAACCAGCCCGTGACCGCGACCCCGTCGATCGTCTTGGTGGTCTTGCGGGACGCGAAGCCGGGGTGGTCCCCAACGTCCGTCGTGCCGCCGATCTCGTTCTCGTGGCGGCACACCAGGTGGCCGTCCTTGGTGGGCACGAGGTCCTGTTCGACGACGTCGGCGCCGAGGTCGAGCGCGAGCTGGTAGGACCCGAGCGTGTGCTCGGGCCGGTAGCCGCTGGCCCCCCGGTGTCCGATGACCGTGGGCACCGGCAGGTCGCGGTGGCCGCCGCCCTGACCGCCTCCCTGCCCTCCGCCGTGGCCGCTCTCCGCCGCCGCGGCCGAACCGCCGCCCGCCACGAGTCCGCCGAAGGCTCCGCCCGCCGCCACGACGGCCGCGCCCAGTACCGTGCGCCGCGCTGCCCCACCCTGCGTCATGAGTGCTCTCCCCCTCGGACAAGGGCCGGGCGTCCCGGGATCTCCGGGGCCTCGGGCCCGAATCCGCGTGCCGATGGTAGGCAAGCACCGGTGGCCGGCGGGGGTGCACGGGCGGAACACGGCGGAAACGTGCGTCAACACTGCGTATCCACCTCGTGAACCCGATGTGCGATCAGAGCGGACCCGCGAGTATCGTCCTCACCTGCACTACCGCCGCGTGGTGGGTGCGAGAACCCTAGCTTTTCGATGCCGGAGGGCCCACGTTGTTCCGTACGCGCCTGATCAAAGCCACTGTCGGACCCGTCATGCGCCTGATGTTCCGCACCCGCGTCGAGGGCATCGAGAACATTCCGGGCACCGGGCCGGTGATCCTCGCGGGCAACCACCTCACCTTCATCGACTCGATGATCCTGCCGCTGGTGTGCGACCGCACGGTCCACTTCATCGGCAAGGACGAGTACGTGACCGGCAAGGGCATCAAGGGCCGTGCCATGGCCTGGTTCTTCACCGGCGCCGGCATGATCCCCGTGGACCGCGACGGGGCGAACGGCGGGGTCGCCGCCCTGATGACCGGCCGCCGGATCCTCGAAGAGGGCAAGATCTTCGGCATCTACCCCGAGGGCACCCGCTCCCCCGACGGCCGCCTCTACCGGGGCCGCACCGGCATCGCCCGGCTGACCCTGATGACCGGCGCGCCCGTCGTCCCCTTCGCGATGATCGGCACCGACAAGCTGCAGCCCGGCGGCGCCGGCATGCCGCGCCCGGGCCGGGTCACCGTCCGCTTCGGCGAGGCGATGGAGTTCTCCCGGTACGAGGGCATGGACCGCGACCGCTACGTGCTGCGCGCCGTCACCGACTCGGTGATGGCCGAGGTCATGCGGCTCTCCGGCCAGGAGTACGTGGACATGTACGCGACCAAGGCCAAGGCTGCCTGACGGCCGGGCTACTGCCGTTGCAGTGACCGGCTGACGCCCGCCGCGGTCGTCGTGGCGAGGACCCAGCCGGTCACGATCAGCAGGTACGACAGCCACTGGTACAGGCCGTCCGGCGCGAACGGCGCCTCCTGGCCGAAGCCGATGATCGGCAGCATCAGGTCGATCGTGTAGAACACCGGGTTGAAGTCCGGCGCCTCGCCCTGCTTCAGCTCCCGGGGCGGGTGGAGCCCGTACGCGACGGTCCCCGTGATCAGCAGCGCCAGCAGCCAGCCCGCGGCGCGCAGCGGCCGGAACCCGTAGCCCACGGTGGCGTCCTGGAGCAGCCCCCAGAACCTGGCGACCCGGGGCAGGGTGTGGCGGTGGCGCCGCAGTTTTGCGAGCAGGACGGTCCGCGCCGCCGCCTCGTCACCCGCCGTCCGGTAGGCCGTGGCGAGCTGTTCGTAGGCGTGCGGGAGGTAGCCCGACTCCTCGCGCTCCAGAACGGGCAGTCGCTGCTCGGCGGGAACGTGCGGGCTGAGGGCCCGGTAGACGAGTCCGGCGATGCGGATCTGCGGCGGCCAGGTGTCGGGCGTGATGTGGAGCAGGTCGAACTGGGAGCGCCGCAGGTTCACGCCGCCCTGGATGGCCGGGCAGTTGCGCAGCCACACCTCGCCGGCGACACAGCTGGAGGCGCGGAGCGCGACGCCGCCGGGGTTGATGAAGCGGGCGTAGGCGAAGTTCAGCTGGCCGGGTATCCGGGAGCCGGTGAGGTTGATCCGGCCGCGGGCCTCCAGCCGCATGGCGCGCAGGTCCGTGCCGACGGTCAGGACTTCGGCGTGCAGGGCGGTCCCGCCGGGGGCGAGGAGCCGGGCGTCGTCGAAGTTGATCTGGCCGCCGACGGTCGCGCCGTTGATGCGGGTCTGGCCGTGGACGGTGAGCTCCATGGCGATGACGTCGGTTCCGATGTCGGCGTGGTTGAACTGGAGCGCCGCCTCCTGGCCCTCCTCGGCCGGGCCCGCCGTGCCGATGACCGCCTTGCGGAGGAAGAGCCCGCCGGCTATCCGGGCACCTGCGAGGCGTACCGGCCCGGTGATGCGGCAGCAGGACAGCTTCAGCGCGATGTCGACGGTGACGGTGGAGGCCGTCAGGCCGGGCAGGGCCGAGTCGCTCAGGGACACGATCCTCAACCGGGCCCCGTAGAGGAGGGGTTTGCGCTCGAACCAGCAGGCCCGCAGCCGGATCGCGTGCTCGATGTCGGCGTACTTGAGGTTGAGCTTGCCGGTGATCCGGGCACCCCGGACGTTGAGCCCGGGGACTTGTCCGTCGAGCGGGACCGCGCCGCGCAGCAGCAGGTGGGCGAGGACTTCGGCGCGTACGGTCCGGTCGGGTCCCCACGAGGCGCCGTCGGTGGCCTCCTCGCCGCGGTCCTCCCGGAAATCGACGCCTTCCCCGCGGGGGAAGGCGTCCCATACGCGGCGCTCCGCCGGGGTCAGGTCGTTGATCTCCATCGCCGGGATGGTGTCCCGCGCGTCGACGGACTGTCAACTCCGCGCGGGACACCAGCGGCTGGCGTGGCGTCAGTGCTCGATGCCGTCCTGGAGCTCCTGTCCCCTGAGCAGGAACCAGGCGGCCGCGGCGGTGGCCAGCAGGACGGCCGCGCCCACCCCGGAGGCCAGCCGCAGGCCGTCCACGAAGGCCTCCTGGGCGGCGCCGACCATCTGCTGGGCGGTCTGCGGGTCCAGCGACTTGGCCGCTTCGACGGCGCCGCCGAGGGATTCGTGGGCGGCGTCGGCGACGGGTCCGCCGACGGAGGCCGGGGCGGTGAAGCCCTGGTAGACGCCGGTGACGACCGAGCCGAGCAGGGCGATGCCGAGGGCGGCGCCCAGTTCGTAGGCGGTCTCGGAGACGGCCGAGGCGGAACCGGCCTGCTCCTTGGGGACGCTGGAGAGGATGACGTCGGCGGTGACGGTGAAGGAGAAGCCGGCGCCGAGGCCGACGATGAGCAGGGCCGCGCCGAGCAGCGGGTAGCCGGTCTCCTTGTGGATCACGGTCAGCGCGGCCAGCGCGATGCCGATGGCGGCGAGGCCTCCCGTCACGATGACCCGTACCCCGTACCTGCGGGCGTACTTGCCCGCGATCAGGCCGGTGACCACGGCGCCGACGGCTGCGGGCAGCTCGGCGAGGCCCGCTTCGAGCGGGTCGCGGCCCTGGACGAGCTGGAGGAACTGGGAGAGGAAGAAGACCAGTCCGGACAGGCCGAAGACGGTGAGCAGGTCGGCGAGGACCGCGCCGGAGAACCCGCGGTGCTTGAACAGGCGCATGTCGAGGAGCGGGGCCGGCAGCGTGAACTGGCGGCGTACGAAGGTGTAGAGCGCGCCCGCTCCGATGGCGGCGGCCGCCCACACCTGCCAGTCCATGCCGTGGGTGGCGACCTGCTTGACGGCGTAGACCACGCCGATGATGCCGACGAGGGAGAGGCCGACGCTGACCAGGTCCCAGGGGCCGGCGACCGGGTTCTTGGATTCGGGCAGCAGCTTGATGCCGACGATGACCAGGACGATCATCACGGGGAGGTTGATGAGGAAGACCGAGCCCCACCAGAAGTGCTGGAGCAGGGCTCCGCCGACCACCGGGCCGACGGCCGCGCCGGCCGAGGCGGTGGCGCCCCAGATGCCGATGGCGAGGCTGCGCTCCTTGGGGTCGTGGAAGATGTTGCGGATCAGCGCCAGGGTGGAGGGCATCAGGGTCGCGCCGGCCACGCCGAGCAGGGCCCGGGCGACGATCATCATCTCGGGGCTGGTGGCGTAGGCGTTGAGGACCGAGACGGCGCCGAAGGCGGTCGCGCCGACGAGGAGGAGCTTCTTGCGGCCTATCCGGTCGCCGAGGGAGCCCATGGAGACGAGCAGGCCGGCGATGACGAAGGAGTAGATGTCGCCGATCCACAGGAGCTGGGTGCCCGAGGGCTTCAGGTCCTCGCTGAGGGCGGGCGTGGCGAGACCGAGTACGGTGGCGTCGACGGCGACCAGCAGGACGGCCAGCACGAGCACGGAGAGCGCGAGCCAGCGCCCGGGGCTCCGGCCCTCCGCCCCCTTCGTCCGGGTCAGCTGTTCGGTACGGCTCATTTCTCCACACTCCGTCGTGCGCCACCGAGCAGCAACTCGATGATCATGTACTGAAAGTCCTTGGCCGCGACCCGGCCGTCCATGACGGCCCAGGCGCAGGTGCCGATGAGCCCGTAGAGGGCCTCGGTGAGCCAGGCGGGGCTCAGGTCGATGCGGATGTCGCCCTCCTGCTGACCGCGCCGGAAGAGCGCGCCGACGCGGGCGTCGAGACGGGCCCACCCCTCGTTGACCTGGTCTCCCTCGAAGAGCTGGTTCTCGGTGACGAGGAAGGCCAGCAGCTCGGCGTTGGGTTCCGCTTCGGCGACGAGCCTGCGGAGCGCGTCGATCGCCGTGCCCTCGTCGAGGCGGGCGTTGTCGAAGGCCACCTCGAACTCCCGGATGCCGAGCTCTTCGAGCGCCCGTACGAGGGCGTCGCGCCCGGCGAAGTGCCGGTGGAGGGTCGCGCGGCCGATGCCCGCGGCCTTCGCGACCTCGTCCATCGTGGCGGTCGATTTGCGGGAGAGCAGGGCGGCGGCGGCGCGGAGCACCTGATCACGATCCATGGCCATGAGACAACCATAACCCGAATGAGACGTCCGTGTCTCATCGAAGGCTGACCCGGATAAATGAGGTGCCCCTCCGGGCGCCGGAAGGAAGCATGCCGAGATGAACCCGAAGCCCTTGCTGCTGATCGA
Organism: Streptomyces sp. GL_141; assembly: GCF_057834385.1. NCBI lineage: Bacteria > Bacillati > Actinomycetota > Actinomycetes > Kitasatosporales > Streptomycetaceae > Streptomyces > Streptomyces sp. GL_141. Next base: position 6,933,068 of record NZ_CM174402.1, on the reverse strand, counting down.
CGTGGACGGCCCGCTGAACCCCTACGCGGCCAAGCCCCAGCGGCGCCCCGAGGGGTACCGCACCCACCGGATGCGCCCGACGGGCTGGACCGGCGCCGAGAGCGCGAAGCCGCTGCGGGTCTGGCTGAATCCGGACCACGGGGCGGAGCTGCTCGCGCTCGCGGAGTCGTACGAGCTCGTCTGGGCGACCACCTGGAAGAGCGAGGCGAACGAGTGGATAGGCCCGCACCTGGGCCTGCCCGAGCTCCCCTGGATCGACTGGCCCCGGATGCACGGGCGGGCGCCGCGCGGGACGTTCTGGAAGACCCAGTACATCCTGGAGTACGCCGGCGAGCGGCCCTTCGCCTGGATCGACGACGACATCACGGACATGGACCGCGCATACGTGGAGCAGCACCACCCCGCGCAGGCACTGCTGCTGCGGATCGACGAACGGATCGGGCTGGTCCGGGCCGACTTCGACGCGCTGGCGGAGTGGACCGACTAGGACTTGTCCGGGCGACCTCTGAGCCGACGCGTGCCTAACGCAGTGAATCTCGCTGTCGAAGGGCTTGCCAAGTGAGGTAGAAGGGCGGCATGGACACCGCAGAACTTCAGCGGACGCTGAACGAGCCCATCGAAGCCCTTGTCGTGCACCACGGATACACCACCTACATGCGCGACTATGAGGTCATCATCAACGTGTGGGAGGGCCCCCAGAGCCCGTCGACCTACCTGCGGTATCTCTTCCGGTACTGCGTCGAGGCCCGATGCGAGACGTTCCTGTCCACGGAGACATGGCGGGATTCCTTGGACGCCCGGCTCCTCGACAGCGAAACCGCCATCGACCTCGACGGTTACGTCTGGGGCGCGAACCATCACGAGCTGTACGGAGCCGAGCTTCGCCTCAAGTCGGAGGCTGCCCTCCGCTGGTCGAAGGCTGTCGGGATCGACTTCCACGAGGTTCACATCGAGACCAACGCTCACGATCTGACCTTGCTCTTCTCAGACCTTGAGGTGAGCGAGGTGCCGGTCGGATACGCACCCTTCGTCGCGGGCTGAGAGCCAGGATTCGTGAGATCTCGGGACGGGCGCGGGTCCGGGTCGTTGATGTGGACATGGGGCGAACGGCTACGGCCGTTCCTGCCGGTCAGCAACAGGCGTTGTGGCAGGCGGCGGGACCACCGGCCGGTAATCGACGGGATTCCGCACCGGGTGCGGACCGGCGTTCAGTCACCATCGTGCGGGCTCATCAGCATGCGGCCGGCGCCCGCACCGACGCACCGCCAGTACCTGCCTCAAAGGGGGGCGAAGTTCCAGAACACCAGGGCGAACCGGTTCCGGAGAAGGTCCGCGTCCCGAAGCTCGGGCCAGGCAGGCCAGGCAAGAAGCCCGACAGCGTCGCCGCCGACAAAGGCCTACAGCAACGGGGCATCCGGGACACGATTCCGGAAAAGATGGACAGCCGAGCTGCCCGCCTACGCAAAGGTTCACGCGGCGGGGACAAGTCCTAGTCACGCGAGGTGATTCGATCACCACTACCCGTGATCGGCGTCATGATGCGGAAGCGTCAACGGCCTTCGGGAAAGACTCCCCCATCGAACGAATGCGCTCACGGTGCACGGCTTGATCATTTGGAGTGACCCGGCCTCCGATCCCTTCCCCGAGCGACCCGGTAGGGAGGAGTCTCCTCTCTCGTGAGCCCTTACCCGGGGCGGGTTCACCTGCATCGATTCCGTCTTCGACAGGGAGAGAACCATGAACGTGTCCAAGAAGCTGGCCCTCGGGGCCGCGGCGATGGCCCTCACGATCGGCGGCGCCGTCGCCGTGTCGTCCGCGTCCGCCGAGCCGCACCGGGCCGCCACGGCCGCGGTGACCACCACCGGCTGGGCCAAGGTCTCCGCGAACGGACAGATCCTCGGCGGGCAGGGCATCACGGGGATCAACAAGTTCGGCATCGGCCGCTACAACATCACCACCAGCTCCGGCCTGAACGGGTGCGCCCTGCTGGGGACCATCAACACCAACGGCGGCAACGACCCCGGCCCGGGCAGCTCGTCCATCCTGGTCGGCCAGGTGAACGGGAACACCCTCTTCATCCGCACCGCGACGCCGTCCAGCACCGGCAACGCCGTCGTGGACAGCGACCGGCCCTTCTCGGTCACCATCGTCTGCGCCTGATCCGGACACGCCGGAGGGGCGGCCGGGGCCTCGGGCCCCGGCCGCCCCTCCGGGCACGACCGTCAGTTCTTGTGCGCCGCCCAGGCGTGCTGGATGACCAGGTCGGCCTTCAGCTCCGTGAGCTGGATCGCGACCGCCGACGGGGCGGTGCCGCCGCGGCCGTCGCGGGAGGCCAGCGCACCCTTGACGTTGAGGACCGTACGGACCTCCGGGGTCAGGTGCTCCGAGATCTTCGCGAACTGCTCGTCCGTGAGCTCGTCGAGCTCGATGCCGAGCCCCTCGCACTCCTTGACGCATTCGCCGGCCACCTCGTGCGCCACCCGGAACGGCACGCCCTGCTTGACCAGCCACTCCGCGATGTCGGTGGCGAGCGAGAAGCCGGCCGGAGCCAGCGCCTCCATCCGCTCCCGGTTGATCGTGAGGGTGGCCATCATCCCGGTGAAGGCCGGCAGCAGGACTTCGAGGGTGTCGCAGGAGTCGAAGACCGGCTCCTTGTCCTCCTGGAGGTCCCGGTTGTAGGCCAGGGGAAGGGCCTTCAGGGTGGCCAGCAGGCCGGTCAGGTTGCCGATGAGGCGGCCCGACTTGCCGCGCGCCAGCTCGGCGATGTCCGGGTTCTTCTTCTGCGGCATGATCGACGACCCGGTGGAGAAGGCGTCGTGCAGGGTCACGAAGGAGAACTCCTTCGTGTTCCAGATGATGATCTCCTCCGCGATCCGCGACAGGTTGATCCCGATCATCGCGGTGACGAAGGCGAACTCGGCGACGAAGTCGCGCGAGGCCGTGCCGTCGATGGAGTTGCCGACCGAGCCGCGCTCGAAGCCCAGGTCGGCGGCGACCGCCTCCGGGTCCAGGCCGAGCGAGGAGCCCGCGAGGGCGCCCGAGCCGTACGGGGAGACCGCGGTGCGGGTGTCCCACTGGCGCAGCCGCTCCGCGTCCCGGGACAGGGCCTGCACGTGGGCCAGTACGTGGTGGGCGAAGAGCACCGGCTGCGCGTGCTGCAGGTGGGTCCGGCCCGGCATGGCCACGTCGGCGTGCGCCTCGGCGAGGCCGACCAGCGCGTCCTGGAGGTCGGCGACGAGGCCGCCGATGATCCGGGCGTGGTCGCGCAGGTACATGCGGAAGAGGGTGGCGATCTGGTCGTTGCGCGACCGGCCGGCGCGGAGCTTGCCGCCGAGGTCGGCGCCGAGGCGCTCCAGCAGGCCCCGCTCCAGCGCGGTGTGGACGTCCTCGTCGGCGATGGTGCCGGTGAAGGAGCCGTTCGCCACGTCGACCGCGAGCTGGTCCAGGCCGTCGAGCATGCGGCCGAGCTCGTCGGCCGTGAGCAGGCCCGCCTTGGCGAGCACACGGGCGTGGGCCTTGGAGCCCGCGATGTCGTACGGGGCCAGGCGCCAGTCGAAGTGGACCGACGCGGACAGCTTCGCGAGGGCCTCGGCGGGACCGTCGGCGAACCGGGCGCCCCAGAGCCGGACGTCACCACCGTTGTTGCTGCTCACAGCTACTGCTCCTCAAGAACGTGCATGGCTTCGGATGTGCAACCGCCTCCCCGCCGCGGAGGTAACGGGGAGGCGGTTCGTACTACGGTCTACGGTCTACGGTCTGGGTTCCAGGGTGCCGGATCAGGCGAGGTCGCGACGGGCCGCGATCTTCGAGGACAGGCCGAAGATCTCGATGAAGCCCTGGGCCTTGGACTGGTCGAAGGTGTCGCCCGAGTCGTAGGTCGCGAGGTTGAAGTCGTACAGCGACTCGTCCGACTTCCGGCCGGTGACGACCGCGCGGCCGCCGTGCAGGGTCATCCGGATGTCGCCGGTGACGTGCTGGTTGGCCTCGTTGACGAAGCCGTCCAGCGCCCGCTTCAGCGGGGAGAACCACAGGCCGTCGTAGACCATCTCGCCCCAGCGCTGCTCGACCTGCCGCTTGTAGCGGGCCAGCTCGCGCTCGACGGTGACGTTCTCCAGCTCCTGGTGGGCGGTGATCAGCGCGATCGCGCCCGGGGCCTCGTACACCTCGCGGGACTTGATGCCCACGAGCCGGTCCTCGACGATGTCGATCCGGCCGATGCCCTGGGCCCCGGCGCGCTCGTTGAGCTGCTGGATGGCCTGGAGGACGGTGACGGGCTTGCCGTCGATGGCGACCGGGACGCCCTCCTTGAAGGAGATGACGACCTCGTCGGCCTCGCGCGGGAGGGCGGGGTCCGCGGTGTACTCGTAGATGTCCTCGATCGGCGCGTTCCAGATGTCCTCCAGGAACCCCGTCTCGACGGCGCGCCCGAAGACGTTCTGGTCGATGGAGTACGGGGACTTCTTGGTGGTCGCGATCGGCAGGTCCGCCTTCTCGGCGAAGGCGATGGCCTTGTCGCGGGTCATCGCGTAGTCGCGGACCGGGGCGATGCACGTGAGGTCGGGGCCGAGGGCGGCGATGCCGGCCTCGAAGCGGACCTGGTCGTTGCCCTTGCCGGTGCAGCCGTGGGCGACGGTGGTGGCACCGTGCTTGCGGGCGGCGGCGACGAGGTGCTTCACGATGGCGGGCCGCGAGAGGGCCGAGACCAGCGGGTAGCGGTCCATGTAGAGGGCGTTCGCCTTGATCGCCGGGAGGCAGTACTCGTCGGCGAACTCGTCCTTGGCGTCGGCGACCTCGGCCTCGACCGCACCGCAGGCGAGCGCCCGCTTGCGGATGACGTCCAGGTCCTCGCCGCCCTGGCCGACGTCCACCGCGACGGCGATGACCTCGGCGCCCGTCTCCTCGGCGATCCAGCCGATGGCGACGGAGGTGTCCAGACCGCCTGAATAGGCGAGTACGACGCGCTCGGCCACGGGTTTCTCCTTACAGGTGCATCCGCCGTCACTTCCAACAGCTAGGCATAACTATGCACTGCTCCGTATGTTTCGTCAATCGAGTGGCTGTCCGACCTCTCTGACCAGCACGAATATCGAAGGCATCGACCACAGGCGACCGCTTACCATCGGCGGACGACTCGGGGAGGGCCTATGAGAGCCAGTGCACGGCAGGACGTATGGGCGGGCCAGGGGGCGGCGCTGGATGTGCTGTGGGGACGCCTGCCCGCGCCGGTCACCGGCATGCTCGCCGGGAGCGGGCCCGATGCCTGGACGGCCTTCGACGAGGAGGTGCGCCGCATCGGCCGCCGCACCTACGAGCCCATGCGCAGCAAGCGGATCGAGGCCCGGCTCTGCGACCCGGACGGACGGATCCGCGCCTCCGCCCTCCGCGCGTCGCCGACCCCTCCGCTCGAATTCATCCTGCTCAACTTCGTCTCCTGGTTCCCGCCGCTGCGGGGGCGCTACCGGCGCGCGTCCAACCGGGCCGCGGCCCTGTACCCGCCGCTCGAACTCGTACTGATCCGGTGCGCCGACTGGGCGCCGCCCGTCCGCGGGCGCGCCCGGCGGGTACTCGGCCGGATGGTGGCCCGCAACCCCGCCGACGCGCTGGTCCGGATCACCCCCCTCGCCCTGCGGCTGGGCCGGCGCGAGCACGGCGCCTGGGCGGCGGAGCAGCTGGAGGCCGCCCTGACCGGCCGGTACTCCCTGCTCGCCGCGTGGTGGCGCCCCGGCCTGGCCTCGGCCACATGGAGCTGGAACTCGCTGACCCCCGCGCAGCGCGAAGGCATCCTGGGCCGCCTGCGCCGGCACGCCGACGTGCCGACCCGCCGGTTCGCCGCCCGGCTGTCCCTGGAGACCGGCGGGACCGGCGTACGGGAGCTCGCGCTGCGGGCCGCCGAGGAGCCGGACCCGACCACTGCACGGCTGTGGACCGATGCCGCGCTGCGCGCCATGGCCGACGACGGTCCGGACGACGCCGCGATCGACACCCTGCTCGGCGGACACGGCCCCATGGTCCGGGCCGCTGGGGTCACCGCGCTGCGCCGCGCCGGGCGGGCGTCCGAGGCCGCCCTGTTCCTCGCCGACCGCTCGGGCCTCGTACGGGCCTGCGCGCGATGGCTCTTCGCCCAGGACGGCTCCGACCCGTCCGTCCGCTACCGCGCCCTGCTCGGCGGCCCCGAGCGCGCGATCTCCCCGTACGCGGTGACCGGCTTCTCCGAATGCGCGAAGCGGGCGGACGCGCCGCTGCTGTGGCCCTTGCTGGACCATCCCGCCAGTGCGGTACGGGCCGCCGCCGTGGCCGGGCTGCGCCGGCTGGACGACGCCACCGACGACGCGTTCCTGCTCCCCCTGCTGGACGACCGGTCGGCCGCGGTGAGCCGCGAGGCCTCGCTGAGCCTGCTCGGGGTGGCGGAACGGCTGGACCACCGCCGCCTCGCCGAGCTCCTCGGGCTCGTCCACCCCCCGCACGTGCGCCGGGCCGCCTTCCGGCTGCTGCGCGCACGGGGAGGGATCCACGAACTCCGGGCCGCGGTGGCCCTGTCGCAGGACCCCGACCCCAGGCTGCGCTCGACCGCCGGGGCGATCGTGACCGGCTGGAACTGGCAGTCCACCTTGCGCGCGGGGGACGCGGACCTGCCCGAACTGGACGGGCTGCTCACCCGGTCGGCGCACCTGTTCCCCGAGTACGGCCTGTGGCAGCGCCGCAAGCGCCTCGGTCTCACCCGGTGACATCCGCCGGAGCCCACCGCACGGGCCGTACACCCGCAGGGCGATAATCCGACCATGGGAAAGCTCTACGATCGTATTGACGGCAGGCTCCGCACCTTCATCGAAGAACAGCCGATCTTCTTCACCGCCACCGCCCCGCTGTCCGGCGACGGGCACATCAACCTCTCCCCCAAGGGCCGCGCCGGGACGCTCGTCGTCATCGACGAGCAGACCCTCGCCTACCTGGACTTCGGCGGCAGCGGCGCCGAGACCATCGCGCACGTCCGCGAGAACGGCCGCATCACGCTGATGTGGTGCGCGTTCAGCGGGCCGCCGAACATCGTGCGCATCCACGGCGAGGGCGAGGCCGTCTTCCGCGACGACCCCCGCTGGGACGGGCTCGTCGAGCTGTTCGGGGAGGCCGACGGGCCCTCGGCGCGGGCGGTCATCCTGGTCAAGGCCCGCCGGATCGCGGACGTGTGCGGGTACGCCATCCCCTTCATGGAGTACCAGGGCGAGCGCACGCTCCACGCGGAGTACTTCGGCCGCAAGACGGACGAGGAGTTCAACGCCTACTGCGAGAAGAAGGAGTTCATCGGAGTGAGCGTCGACGGCCTGCCTGCGCTGCCGCTGCCCCTTCCGCCCCGTACCGTCTGACATGTGCTGCGTACCGCGTTCCTCGCCGCCTCACTGATCGTCACCAGCCTGCTGGTACCGGGCCCCCACGGCGGCCCGCCGCTGCCCGCCCGGCTCGCCGACACCGGCGGCGGCAGCCAGCTCATCACCGCCGTCGCCCCGGCACCCGGCTCCACGACCGGGCGCCTGACCTGGTGGGACCGCTGGGCCGGGCGCTGGTACGCGGCGGGGAGCGCGCCCGCCCGCTTCGGAGCGAACGGGCTGACCGAGGGCACGGCCCGGACCCAGGGCACGAACACCACCCCGGCCGGCCTGTACGCACTTCCCTACGCCTTCGGCATCGCGCAGGCCCCGGCCGGTACGGCGTACCGCTACCGGCGGGTGACCCCCGACTCCTGGTGGTGCCAGGACAATGCCTCGCAGAGCTACAACCGCTGGGTGGAGCCGCTGCCCGCGGACTGCGCGCCCGGCGAGGCGGAGCACCTGACCACGTACACGACGCAGTACGCGCACGCCCTGGTCATCGCCTTCAACTACGAGCACCCGGTACGGAACCGGGGCGCGGGCATCTTCCTGCACGTGAACGGCAAGGGCGCGACGGCCGGCTGCGTCTCGGTCCCCGAGGAGGCGATGCGCGCGGTGCTGCGCTGGGCGGACCCGCGCAGGCAGCCGCACATCGCGATCGGCACGGAGTCGGGCGAACTGGCCGTCACCCGGTTCTGAGGAAGGGTCAGCCTTCCTTCTGGGCCAGCCTCAGCAGGTGGTCGGCGAGGGCCTGGCCGCCCGCCGGGTCGCGGCTGATCAGCATCAGGGTGTCGTCGCCCGCGATCGTGCCGAGGATGGCCTGGAGTTCTGCCTGGTCGATCGCGGAGGCGAGGAACTGGGCCGCACCCGGCGGGGTGCGCAGGACCACGAGGTTCGCGGAGGCCTCCGCCGAGATCAGCAGTTCGCCGGAGAGGCGCCGCATGCGCTCCTCCTTCGCCGACTCGCCGAGCGGCGCCTGCGGGGTGCGGAAGCCGCCCTCGCTGGGGACCGCGTAGATCAGCTCGCCGCCGGTGTTGCGGATCTTCACCGCGCCGAGCTCGTCGAGGTCGCGGCTGAGCGTCGCCTGGGTGACGCTCAGCCCGTCGTCGGCGAGCAGCTTGGCCAGCTGGCTCTGGGAGCGGACCGGCTGCCGGTTGAGGATGTCCACGATCCTGCGGTGGCGGGCGGTGCGGGTCTGCGGGACGGACTGGCCGTTCGATTCGTGGTCCTGCGCGTGACTCATCGTCGTCCCATTCCCCGATTGATCATCCGTCCACGTCCGCGGCGGACTTCGCCGCGTCCAGCACGCCGGGCAGGGCCTGCAGGAACACGTCCACCTCGGCCTCGGAGAGTACGTACGGAGGCATGAGCCGTACGACGTCGGGGGCGGGCGCGTTGACCAGGAAGCCGGCGTCCTGAGCCGCCCGCTGGACCTGCGGTGCGAGCGGCTCGGTCAGCACGATACCCAGCAGAAGGCCCGCACCGCGGACGTGCGAGACGAGCGGGTGTGCGAATCCTTCGATTCCGCCCCGCAAGCGCTCGCCGCGCTCCTTGACCTGGTCGAGGAGCCCGTCGGCGGCGATGGTGTCGATCACGGCGAGGCCGGCGGCGCACGCGATCGGGTTGCCGCCGAAGGTGGTGCCGTGCTGGCCGGGCTGGAGCAGGTCGGCCACGGGGCCGAAGGCGGCGACCGCGCCGATCGGCAGACCGCCGCCGAGGCCCTTCGCGAGTGTGACGACATCGGGCTCGACGCCCTCGTGGGCCTGGTGCTCGAACCACTGGCCGCAGCGCCCGATGCCTGTCTGCACCTCGTCGAGGACGAGCAGGGTGCCGGTGGCCCGGGTGATCTCACGGGCGGCCGTCAGGTATCCGGCCGGCGGGACGATCACGCCGTTCTCGCCCTGGATCGGCTCGATGATCACGAGCGCCGTCTCCTCGGTGACGGCGGCCCGCAGGGCCTCCACATCGCCGTACGGGACGTGCGTGACATCGCCGGGGAGCGGCAGGAACGGGACCTGCTTCTTCGGCTGGCCGGTAAGCGCCAGGGCGCCCATGGTGCGGCCGTGGAAGCCGCCGTCGGTGGCGACCATGTGGGTCCGCCCGGTCAGTCGGCCGATCTTGAAGGCGGCCTCGGTGGCCTCGGCGCCGGAGTTGCAGAAGAAAACCTTGCCGGGGCGGCCGAAGAGCTGGAGCAACCGCTCGCCGAGCGCGAGGACCGGCTCGGAGGCGTACAGGTTGGAGACGTGGCCCAGGGTGGAGATCTGCTCGGTCACCGCGGTGACGACGGCCGGGTGCGCGTGGCCGAGGGCGTTGACCGCGATGCCGCCGACGAAGTCGGTGTACTGCTTGCCGTCCGCGTCCCAGACCTGCGCGCCTTCGCCGCGTACGAGCGCCAGCGCGGGGGTGCCGTAGTTGTTGGTCAGCGCGCCCTGCCAGCGGGCGGCGAACTCCTGGTTGCCGGTCATGCGGGGTCCCCTCCCTGTGTATCGACTGCCTGTGTGTCGACTGCCTGTGCGTCGGGCACGACCATCGTGCCGATTCCCTCGTCCGTGAAGATCTCCAGCAGGATCGAGTGCTGGACCCGCCCGTCGATCACCCTGGCGGTGGTCACCCCGTTGCGGACGGCGTGCAGACAGCCCTCCATCTTCGGGACCATGCCGCTGGACAGCTCCGGCAGCAGCTTCTCGAGCTGGCTGACGGTGAGCCTGCTGATGACCTCGTCGCTGTTGGGCCAGTCCGCGTAGAGCCCCTCCACGTCGGTGAGGACCATCAGCGTCTCGGCGCCGAGCGCGGCGGCGAGCGCCGCGGCGGCCGTGTCGGCGTTCACGTTGTACACGTGGTGGTCGTCGGCGCTGCGCGCGATGGAGGAGATGACCGGGATCCGGCCGTCCGCCAGCAGCGCTTCGATCGCGCCGGTGTCGATGGCGGTGATCTCGCCGACCCGCCCGATGTCGACGCTCTCGCCGTCGATCTCGGGCAGGTGCTTGGTGGCGGTGATGGTGTGCGCGTCCTCGCCGGTCATGCCGACGGCCAGCGGCCCGTGCTGGTTGAGCAGCCCGACCAGCTCGCGCTGGACCTGCCCGGCCAGGACCATCCGTACGACGTCCATCGCCTCGGGCGTGGTGACGCGCAGACCCGCCTTGAACTCGCTGACCAGGCCCTGCTTGTCGAGCTGGGCATTGATCTGCGGACCGCCGCCGTGCACGACGACCGGCTTCAGGCCGGCCTGGCGCAGGAAGACGACGTCCTGGGCGAAGGCGGCCTTCAGGTCCTCGTCGATCATGGCGTTGCCGCCGAACTTGATGACGACGACCTTGCCGTTGTGCCGGGTCAGCCAGGGCAGGGCCTCGATGAGGATCTCGGCCTTGGGCAGGGCGGTGTGCCTGCGTGCGGTGTGCTTGCCTGCCGTGCTCATGAGGAGTACGCGCTGTTCTCGTGGACGTACTCGGCGGTCAGGTCGTTGGCCCAGATGACCGCGGACTGCGCACCGGTGGACAGGTCCGCGGTGATGCGGACCTCGCGGCCCTTCATGCTCACCAGGTCGCGGTCCTCGCCGACCGAGCCGTTCTTGCAGACCCAGACGTCGTTGATGGCGACGTTCAGCCGGTCCGGGTCGAAGGCGGCCTTCGTGGTGCCGATCGCGGACAGGACGCGGCCCCAGTTCGGGTCCTCGCCGTGGATGGCGCACTTGAGCAGGTTGTTCCGGGCGATGGACCGGCCGACCTCGACCGCGTCCTCCTCGCTGGCCGCGCCGATGACCTCGATGCGGATGTCCTTGCTGGCGCCCTCGGCGTCGCCGATCAGCTGGCGGGCCAGGTCGTCGCAGACCGTGCGCACGGCTTCCGCGAACGCCTCGTACGCCGGCACCTGACCGGACGCGCCGGAGGCGAGCAGCAGCACCGTGTCGTTGGTGGACATGCAGCCGTCGGAGTCGACCCGGTCGAAGGTGGTGCGGGTCGCGGCGCGCAGCGCCTTGTCGAGGGTGGCGCTGTCCAGGTCGGCGTCGGTGGTGAGGACGACGAGCATGGTGGCCAGGCCCGGGGCGAGCATGCCGGCGCCCTTGGCCATGCCGCCGACGGTCCAGCCGTCCTGACCGGCCGTGGCCGTCTTGTGCACGGTGTCGGTCGTCTTGATGGCGATGGCGGCGGCCTCGCCGCCGTCGGCGGAGAGCGCGGCGGCCGCGGTCTCGATGCCGGGCAGCAGCTTGTCCATGGGGAGCAGGACGCCGATCAGGCCGGTGGACGCGACGGCGACCTCGCCGGCGTTGACCTGACCGCCCGGGCCGTGCCCGCCCAGGACCTCGGCGACCTTCTCGGCGGTGGCGTGGGTGTCCTGGAAGCCCTTGGGGCCGGTGCACGCGTTGGCGCCGCCGGAGTTGAGGACCACCGCGCTGACGGTGGCGCCCCGCAGGACCTGCTCGGACCAGTGGACGGGCGCGGCCTTGACCCGGTTGGAGGTGAAGACGCCCGCCGCGGCCAGGCGCGGCCCGTTGTTGACCACGAGGGCCAGGTCGGGATTGCCGTTCGCCTTGATCCCGGCGGCGATGCCCGCAGCCGTGAACCCCTGTGCTGCCGTGACGCTCACTGCATCTCCTCGTTCGCTTCTCCGCCCGAGCAGCGCGCCCCTGCGGCCATCGTCGTCATCTGCAGCCCGGTGGCTGCCCGTGCGTCGCTCACGGTGCGACTCCGATCGTGGAAAGACCCAGCGCCTCAGGGAGGCCGAGGGCGATGTTCATGCTCTGGACCGCGCCGCCGGCGGTGCCCTTGGTCAGGTTGTCGATGGCGCTGATCGCGATGATCCTCTGCGCGGCCTCGTCGTACGCGACCTGGATCTGAACGGCGTTGGAACCGTAGACGGACGCCGTCGCCGGCCACTGGCCCTCGGGCAGCAGGTGCACGAAGGGCTCGTCGGCGTACGCCTTCTCGTACGCGGCGCGGACCGCGTCGGCCGTGGTGCCCGGCAGGGCCTTGGCGCTGCACGTGGCCAGGATGCCGCGGGGCATCGGCGCCAGCGTGGGCGTGAAGGAGACGGAGACCCGCTGGCCGGCCACGGGGCTGAGGTTCTGCACCATCTCGGGCGTGTGGCGGTGGCCGCCGCCGACCCCGTAGGGGCTCATGGAGCCCATGACCTCGGAGCCCAGCAGGTTCGGCTTGAGCGCCTTGCCGGCGCCGGAGGTGCCGGAGGCGGCGACGATCACGGCCTCGGGCTCGGCGAGCTGCGCGGCGTAGGCCGGGAACAGCGCGAGCGAGACGGCGGTCGGGTAGCAGCCGGGGACGGCGATGCGCTTGGAGCCGGCCAGGGCGGCGCGGGCGCCCGGCAGCTCGGGGAGGCCGTAGGGCCAGGTCCCGGCGTGCGGGGCGCCGTAGAACTTGTCCCAGTCGGCGGAGTCCTGGAGCCGGTGGTCGGCGCCCATGTCGACGACGAGGACCTCTTCGCCGAGCTGGGCGGCCACGGCGGCGGACTGCCCGTGCGGCAGGGCCAGAAAGACGACATCATGACCGGAGAGCACCTCGGGCGTGGTCGCCTCCAGAACGCGTCCGGCCAGTGGCACCAGGTGCGGCTGGAGCGCACCGAGCGGCTGCCCGGCGTTGGAGTTGGCGGTCAGCGCGCCGATCTCGACCTCGGGGTGGGCCAGCAGCAGGCGCAGCACTTCCCCGCCCGCGTATCCGCTCGCACCGGCCACCGCTACACGTACCACCATCGGACCCTCCTCCTCGATGGCATGACTATACGTACGACCGCACGTTTATGCAAAGCAGTCATCCGGCCTTACTCCCCCAGTGTCACTCGCTTGTACGCCCGATGATCACGGGTTACGGTCCCCGGGCGCATATCGGGGGATCACAGCAGGTGGGGGACATGAGCGAGGACGCCGCGACGATCACGAAGGGCGCCGCGATAGGTCAGGGCCTCACGGCCGTGGCCCTGATCGGGGCCATGGGAATCGGCCTCTGGGCGGCCGGGGAGTCGGTGAATTCGAGCAGTGGGCCGAAGCCCGCCACCTGCTCGCACGGACGGCCCGAGAAGACGCCGGCGAAGCCGGAGGAGAGCGCGGCCGAGGCGGGACACGTCTCCGGGGCCCAGCTCTGCGCGGCGCTGCACCGCCCCGATCTCCCCGATCTGCTGGGCACTCCCGGGGAGACCGCGAAGAGCGCGAACGGCAGCGGCAGCACCTTCAAGCCCGCCGGTGGCGACGAGGAGGTCCACACCCCCACGGCCGAGGTCGAGTTCGAGACCTACACCGTGCACCTGAGGGCCACCTACGGCCGGCTGACCGTCGCCACCGTGGCCGAGCTCCTGGGGAGCGGCACACCGCCGCGGACCGTCCTGGGCCGCCCGGCCACCTTCTACTCGGACCGGACCATGAGCATCAGCTTCAACCTGGACGGCAGCAATGCGAGCAGCGGCTCCGGCGTGCCCACCCGCGCCCTCGTGGTGGCCCTGGACCCGCAGGACGGCGGCGGCTCCTACGAGGTGAACGTGTGGCGCTCCGACGGCGGGGTGCCCGACGACGCTGTGGTGCTGCGCGTCGCCGAGAAGGTGCTGCCGACCATCCCGGGGTGGGCCGCAGCCGGGTGAGGGGACGCAGGGGCGCCGGTCGGCGACGCCGGGGGCGGCGGCAGCGCGGATCGGCGGCCTGCGCGGATCGGCGGCCTGCGGGGTCAGCTGCTGCGGGGCTGGTTGAAGCGGAGCATGTTGCCGGCCGGGTCGCGGAAGGCGCAGTCGCGGACCCCGTACGGCTGGTCGACGGGCTCCTGGAGCACCTCGGCGCCGGCCGCCCGGATGCGCTCGAAGGTGGCGTCCACGTCGTCCGTCGCGAAGATCACCCCGCGGAGCACGCCCTTGGCCAGCAGTTCCGCCATCGCCTGCCGATCGGCCGGCGAGGCGCCGGGGTCGGCGAGCGGCGGTTCGAGCACGATCTCCACGTCGGGCTGCTCGGGCGAACCGACGGTTACCCAGCGCATCCCCTCGAAGGCGACGTCGTTGCGCACTTCCATGCCGAGGGCGTCACGGTAGAAGGCGAGCGCCTTGTCGTGGTCGTCGACGGCGATGAAGCACTGCGAGAGCTTGATGGTCATGCCCCGACGCTACGACGCGGCCGCGGATCCCGCTCCCCTGTTGCCGGCGGAGTTCCGTACGGGCCGGGTGAAGACCTTGGCGACGCACGCCGGGATGGCGGCGCCGGCCTCGTGCCGACGGGCCCGGTAGGCGCTGGGGGTCTCGCCGACCAGCTCCGTGAAGCGCGAGCTGAAGGACCCCAGCGACGTACACCCCACGGCGAAGCAGACCTCGGTCACGCTCAGGTCGCCCCGGCGCAGCAGCGCCTTGGCCCGCTCGACGCGGCGGGTCATCAGATAGCTGTACGGAGTCTCCCCGAAGGCCGCCCGGAAGCTGCGGGAGAAGTGCCCGGGCGACATGAGGGCGACGGACGCCAGCGCCGGTACGTCCAGCGGCTCGGCGTAGTCGCGGTCCATCACGTCCCGGGCGCGCCGCAGCCGTACCAGGTCCTCGATCGTCACGCGCACCAGCATCTCACGGCCGGTGCGGGCCCGGGCGGGGCTGGGGCGCGGGCCCAGGCGGGCCCAGGGGGCCGCCCAGGCGGCGACTACTTGCCGGTCTTCTCGGTCTTCTCGGTCTTTTCGGCCTTCTCCGCCTGCATCTGCTTGATGCGGACGGTCTCCTTGCGGACGTCGGCCTGGGTGGCGCGCTCCTTCTCGAGCCACTCCGGCATCTCCTGCTTCAGAGCCTCGATCTGCTCCGTGGTGAGCGCCTCGGTGACACCGCCGCGCGCCAGACCGGAGATGGAGATGCCGAGCTTCGCCGCGACCACCGGACGGGGGTGCGGGCCGTTGTTCCGGAGGTCCTGCAGCCACTGGGGCGGCTCGGCCTGGAGGGCGGTCAGCTCGGTGCGCGAGACGACACCCTCCTGGAACTCTGCGGGGGTGGCCTCGAGGTACACACCCAGCTTCTTCGCCGCAGTAGCGGGCTTCATGGTCTGGGTGGTCTGGTGCGACGTCATGGGGTCAAGGGTATCGAGCATGTGCGCCACCTCCGACCACGGCCGGTAATCTGGCCGGGTGACAGACTCCCGGACACCCCCCTCGTTCCAGCTCGCATACGTCCCCGGGGTGACTCCCACGAAGTGGGTCCGGATCTGGAAGGAGCGTCTGCCCGACGTTCCGCTGACCCTCGTCCAGGTCACTCCGGCCGAAGCGCCGGCCCTGCTGCGCGGTGGCGGCGCCGACGCCGGGTTCGTCCGGCTGCCGATCGACCGTACGGACCTCAGCGCGATCCCGCTCTACACCGAGACCACGGTCGTCGTGATCCCCAAGGACCACTTCATGGCCGCGGCCGAGGAGCTGTCGATCGCGGAGCTGGCCGACGACATCGTGCTCCACCCGCTGGACGACACCCTCGAGTGGGAGCAGCTGCCGGGCAAGGCCGCGCTCCAGCGCCCGGAGACCACGGCCGACGCGATCGAGCTGGTGGCCGCGGGCATCGGGGTCCTGGTCGTGCCCCAGTCGCTCGCGCGGCTGCACCACCGCAAGGACCTCACGTACCGGACCCTGCTGGACGCCCCCGAGTCGCGCGTCGCGCTGTCGTGGCCCGAGGCGGACGAGACGCCCGAGCTGGTCGAGGAGTTCATCGGGATCGTGCGCGGGCGGACCGTGAACAGCTCGCGCGGACGCGGCCGTACGCAGCCCGAGCCCGAGCAGAAGAAGGCGAAGCCGGCCCGTAAGCCCGCGCCCAAGTCGGGCGGCAAGCCGGCCGCCCGGAACCCGCGCTCCGGCGCCCCCAAGGGCGGCAAGGCCACGGCCAAGTCCACCGGCAAGCGCGGAAAGCCCCGGGGCCGCTAGTGCTGTGACCGGAAAGGTTTGCCGGGTCGCGGCGTTCGGTGCGGTGCATCGCAAGGCGGAGGACCACGCCTCGTACTGGACGTACCGGCGTGGTCCGACAACGCGGCGAGGTGCCGTGCCGGGCGTCGCGACCCGGTGAACCTTTCCGGTCACAGCACTAGACCGGGCCTGCACCTCCCGGCTCAGCCTCCGAGCAGGTGGGCCAGGGCGGCCAGCGAGCCGACCGCGGGCAGCACCGCGATGGCCACGGCGGCGAAACTGAAGACCGTGGCCGGGGTCGGGTACGCGCGCGGGTCGGCGAAGTTCGCGCACAGCAGGAGGAGCGCCGACGGCAGGAAGATCCACGCCCCCTCCCGGACGCCGAGGAGCGACCACCCGGGCAGCACGACCGCGAGGGCCGCGCACGAGGTCATGAAGCGGGCCCGGTGCGCGCGCAGGGCCACGGGCGCCGCCAGCAGGAGGAGCGGGGCGACCAGCACGAGCGGCGACAGCCCCGCCTTGAGCAGCTCCACCACGGGCGGCACCGGGAGGATCAGCGCGAGCAGCGCGATCCGCTGCTGCCAGGGGTGGGCGGCCCGCGTCCGGCGCGCCCCGAGGACGCCGCCCGGCTCCACCCGGTCGGGCGATGAGATCTCCGCCATGCCCGCCCCTCCGGCCCCGCCCACTTGAACGCGTTCAACCTAATACATATTCGCACTCCCTGGCGATGCCCTGAGGGCGTTGCGCCCGTCGCTCACCCGTCCCTATAGTCACTTCGTATTCATTTCGTCACAGTGAGTGAGCTGGGGGCAAGGGTGTTACGTATCGGCAAGGGACTGGTCTCCAAGGGCCTCGCCGCGCTGGCCGCCGGGGCGGTCCTCGCGCTGGGGGTGGGGGCCGTACCCGCGAGCGCCGCCGAGGGCTCGTGTGCGGGCGGCGCCACCGGGCGGCTGCCACGACTGCAGGACCAGCGGTTCTACGTCCAGTGCGCGGGCGGGGTCGCCACCGTCGTGGCCTGCCCCACCGGGCAGGTCTACGCTCCCGCAACCCAGCTCTGCGCGGCGCCCGAGCTGGTCCGGCCCGCCGTGGCCACGCTCACCACGGCCGGTCCCGCGAAGCTGAACGGGCTGCTCTTCGGGGTCAGGAACCTCAGCACCACCGTGCGGATCGCGGACGCTCCGGCCGGACTGGACGGCGTACCGGTCACCTTCACCACCCTCGGCGGCCGGACCCTGTGCACCGCGGTCACCGACCAGTTCGGAGCCGCCCGCTGCGACACCCCGGCCCGCCTCACGATCCCGCTGGACGAGCTCCTGCGCGGCTACCGGGCCACCTACGCGGGCATCGGCGGGATCTACCTCTCCTCCTCCGCCACCGCTCCCGTCGCGCTGCTCTAGGAGAGGGCGTGCCGGACCCAGACGTTCGGCTCCACGTAGACGGCGAAGCCCTGCTCCGGTTCACAGTGGACCGGGGACAGGGCACCCGGCACCCGGACCGGGCCCGCCGTGTCGAAGGGGAGCCCCGTCCACTCCCGCCACTCGGCGACCGAGCCCGTGATCGTCATCGACAGCGGGGCCACCGAGTCGATGACGCCGCCCGCCCGCACGTGGACCCGTAGCCACGGGTCGTGCGGGAGACCGTCCTCGCGGGTGCGGTACGCGTACGCGTGGATCGAGGTGTCCGGCTCGGCCGGCTTTCCGCTGGGCCGGACCGGGGCCACCACCTCGGCGAAGCCGCGCGCGCGGGCGTTCTCGCGCATCGCGGCGAGCATTCGGCCGGACAGGCCCTCGCCCTGCCGGTCGGTGGCGACGCTGATCTCGATCGCGCTCACGGTGTCGGGCCCGACCCCGCGCCGCAGGTCGGAGAAGGCCCACATCAGGATCCGGTCCCAGCCCTGCGCGGGCAGCACCCCGGCGCGGCCCGGCGCGTGCTGTGCGAAGGGCACGCCGAAGCCCCGGGCGACCACCGCGTCGCCGTCCGTGGCGATCAGTACGTACTCCGGGAACTCGGCCACCATCCGCGGGTACAGCAGCCAGGCCAGCGCGTCGTGCTGGGCGAACTCGGGCCACGAGTCCTTCATGTCCCAGAGCCGGGCCGCCAGTTCGGGCCGCTCCGCGAGGTTGGTGATCCGGATGCCCGCGCCGGCGGTGTCTGTGATGTCGTCCATGTCCGCAGGCTAAACACGCCCCACCTGCGGCTCAACCGGTTTAGCCGGTTCAGACGGGAGCCTGGAGGGAGAGGTGCCAGCTCCGCGGCCGGCCGGCGAGGGTCAGCGTGGACAGGGGGCGGACGTCCACGTTCCAGTAGGTCAGCGGTGGCGCGTTCAGGGCGTACACGAGTGCGGCCCGGACCACCGACGGCTCCGCCACCGCCACGATCGCTCCCCCGTCGTCGGCCGGCCGGGTGTCGAGCCAGCCGCCGATCCGGGCGATGAAGGCGAGCAGGGACTCCCCGCCGTGCGGCGCGGCGTGCGGATCGGTGAGCCAGAGGTCCACGGCCGCCGGGTCCCGGGCCGCAACCTCGGCCAGGGTCAGCCCGCGCCAGTAGCCCATGTCGCACTCCCGCAGGGCGGGTTGTGCCATCGGGGCGTAGCCGAGGGCGGTCCCGGTGGCCCGGCTGCGCGAGGTCGGCGAACAGTAGCGGAGCTCGGCCGAGCCCAGCGGTACGAGCCCGCGCGCGGCGGATTCCACCGCGCGCCAGCCGTCCACGTCGAGGGGGCGGTCGTCGTCGAAGCGCTCGGCGAGCAGCGAGGTACTACGGGCTGCTGCGACTAGCGAAACCCGAACATGCATGCGGCGATGGTGATCCGCGTGCCGCGGGAGGTCAAGCGTCGAGACGAAGCCCGGACCGCAGCCGCCGGACGGCCTCGGTCAGTTCGCCCGCGCCGGACACCCCGGCGAAGCTCAGCCGGACGAACGGACCGGGCGGTTCCGCGCAGAAGTACGGCCGTCCCGGCGCGACCGCGACCCCGGCGCGCAGGGCGGCCGCCACGAAGGCCGCGTCGTCGCCGCCCCCGCCGGGCCGCGCCCACAACTGGTAGCCGCCGCGCGGCGGATGGGGCACCTCCAGCTCCGGCAGCTCCCGGCGCAGCGCCCCCGTGAGCACGTCCCGGCGGTGGCGCAGTTCGGCGGCCACGGTCTTGAGGTGGCGCGGCCAGGCGGGTGCGCCCACCAGCTCCAGGGCGGCCTCCTGGAGGGGCCGGGGCACGAAGAAGCTGTCCACGACCTGGATGGCGCGCAGCCGGTCGAAGACCGGGCCCCGGGCCGCCAGCGCGCCCACCCGCAGGCTGGGCGAGGTGACCTTGGTCAGGGACCGCACGTGGACGACCACCCCGTCCGGATCCCCGGCGGCGAGCGGCGCGGGCAGCGGGCCCGCGTCCTCGTGGGCCAGGGACCGCGCGTAGTCGTCCTCCAGCACGAACGCCCCGGCGGCGCGCGCGATCCGCAGCACCTCTCCGCGCCGCTCGCCGGACAGCACGGCCCCGGTCGGGTTCTGGAACAGTGGCTGGCATACGAACACCCGCGCCCCGGTCGCTTCGAAGGCGGCGGCCAGCAGCTCCGGCCGGACCCCGTCCGCGTCCACCGGGACGGGTACCGGCCGGCAGCCGGCGGCCCGCGCGAGGGCCAGCAGCCCCGGATAGGTCGGGGATTCGACGAGGATCGGCGCCCCGGGCGGGGCGAGCGCCCGCAGCGCGGTGGCGAGCGCGCTCTGGCCGCCCGCGGTCACCAGCACGTCCCCGGCCGCGACCGCCCCGCCGATCTCCCGCGCGAACCAGTCCCGCAGCTCCGGCAGTCCCTCCACGGGCGGCCGCCCCCACACTCCGGGCCGCCGGCCGGCCCGGGCGAGGGCGGCCGCCATGGCCCGCTCGGGCTGGAGCGCCGAGTGCAGGTAGCCGCTGTGCAGTTCGATGACCCCGGCCGGCGGGGCGGCCAGGGTGACGAGCACCCCGGAGGCGTCCACGGAGCGCGGGACCACCTCGCCGGATTCCTCGGCGCTCAGGGCCACGGCCTGCCAGGAGGTGTCGCCGGGCGCGGGGGCCTGCGTACGGGGCTGCGCGCGGTAGACCCCGGCTCCGGGACGGGTGACCACCAGGCCTTCGGCGGCGAGCTGGGCGAGGGCCCGGGAGACGGTGACGGGACTGACCCGGTACTGCTCGACCAGGGACCTGCTCGACGGGAGCTTTCCACCCACCGAGTAGCGGTTCAGCTCGACTCGAAGGGATTCCGCCAGCTCCACCACACTGCTACGCTCATACATGACAGCACAGAATAGCGCTACTCTCCCCAACGCGATAGCAGTTCGAGGAACCGGCACCCGTCGGCCGGCCCTCGGGGGCAGCACCCTCGCGGCGGCCGGAGTCGTCACCTTCTCGCTGACCTTCCCCGGCACCGCCTGGGGCCTGGAGAGCTTCGGCCCGTGGTCCCTCTTCGGCCTGCGCTGTCTGCTCGCGGGCCTGACGGCCGGCGCCTTCCTGCTGGCCCTGCGCGTCCCGGTACCGGCCCGTGCCCACTGGGCGGGGCTGGCCGTGGTCGCCGGCGGCGTGGTCGTCGGCTTTCCCCTGCTGACCACCCTGGCCCTGCGGACCTCCACCACCTCGCACGCCGCCGTGGTGGTCGGCCTGCTCCCGCTCACCACGGCGGTCGTCTCCTCGCTGCGCACCGGAGCCCGGCCCTCGCGGCGGTTCTGGGCCGCGGCCGTCGCCGGAGCGGTCGTCGTCCTCGGCTTCACCGTGGCCCAGAGCGGCGGCGCCCTCTCGGCCGGGGACGCCTTCCTCTTCGCCGCGCTGCTGGTGTGCGCGGCCGGGTACACCGAGGGCGGACGGCTGGCCCGGCTGCTGCCCGGCTGGCAGGTGATCGCCTGGGCGCTGGTGCTGTGCCTGCCCATCGGCCTGGCCGGTTCCGCGCTCGGGCTCGCGTACGAGCCGGTCGAGTTGACCGGCCGCGGGGTGGCCGGGCTGGTCTGGGTGGCGGTCGGCTCCTCCTTCCTCGGCCTCTTCGTCTGGTACCGGGGCATGGCCGAGATCGGTGCGGCCCGCGCGAGCCAGCTCCAGCTCGCGCAGCCGCTGCTGACCTTGCTGTGGTCGGTGCTGCTGCTCGGCGAGCACCTGTCCCCGGCCGCGCCCGTCGCCGCCTGCGCGGTGCTCGTCTGCATCGCGGTGACGCAGCGACCCGATGGGCCAAAAAGGGGCCGGACGACCTAAACTGCTAGCACCGGATCGGACCGCCACCGAGGAGGTCAGCATGCGCGCGACCGAGGGCGACCAGCTGGTTCAGCACGGCAGGATCGTGGGCCAGCACGACAAGGTCGGTGAGATCACCCAGGTCCTGGGAGAGAACGGCACCCCTCCCTACCGCGTCCGCTTCACGGACGGACACGAGGCCGTCATGTCTCCCGGCCCCGACTGCGTGGTGAAGCACCCCGCCGACCACGACCACTGACGGGGTGCCCTTGAGGGCCTCCCGAAGACGGCCTGGTCAGCGCGGCGGCACGGCCACCGGTGTCGGGTAGTGATCGGCGACCACCCGTGCCATCGCCCCGTTGGGGTCCGCGACCACCTGCTTCGCGGAGAAGTAGACGTGGCCGCGGACCTCCGGGTATCCGGCGGCGAACCGCAGGTGCCGGGACAGCTCGCGCGGATCGCGCCAGGCGGCGGTGGAGCTCTGCGCGTCGCAGCGGTACAGCGCCTCGCCCACGTAGAGCTGGACGCGGGTGCCGGCGACGGTCCGCGCCCACCAGGGGACGAGGGCGGCGTAGTCGGCGGCCGGGTGGCCGATCTGCCAGTACGCCTGGGGCACGATGTAGTCGATCCAGCCCTCGCGCACCCACTTGCGGGTGTCCGCGTACAGGTCGTCGTACGTGCCGACGCCCGCCTGGGTCGGCGAACCGAGCGGATCGCGGTCGGAGTTGCGCCAGACGGCGAAGGGGCTGATGCCGAAGCGGGTGGCGGGGCGCAGCGCCCGCAGCCGCTCGGACATCTCGCGGACCAGGGTGTCGGTGTTGTGGCGGCGCCAGTCGGCGCGGGTCGCGAAGGCCCGGCCGTACTGCTCGTAGGCGGCGTCGTCGTCGAAATCCCGGCCCTCGACGGGGTACGGGTAGAAGTAGTCGTCCCAGTGCACCCCGTCCAGGGGGTAGCGGGCGACGGCGTCGAGCATGGCGTCCTGCACGAAGCGGCGGACTTCCGGCAGCCCGGGGTTGTAGTACAGCTTGCCGCCGTAGGGCACGGTCCAGCCCCGGTTGCGGCGGGCCGGGTGCTCCGGGACGAGCAGGCTCCGGTCGGTGTGGTTGGCCACCCGGTACGGGTTGAACCAGGCGTGCAGTTCCAGCCCCCGGGCGTGCGCTTCGGCGACCGCCGTGCCGAGCGGGTCCCAGCCGGGGTCGACCCCCTGCTCGCCGGTGAGCCACTGCGACCAGGGCTCGCGCGCCGAGGGCCACATCGCGTCGGCGGTCGGCCGGACCTGGAGGATCACCGCGTTGAGGCGGCGGGCCACGGCGGTGTCGAGGAGGTCCAGCAGCTCGGCGCGCTGCTCCCGCGCGGAAAGCCCGCTCCGCGAGGGCCAGTCCACGTTCTGTACGGAGGCCACCCACATCCCGCGGAACGCCGGCTCGCCCGCTGCGCGCCGCCCCGCCCCGCCCGCCTCCGCCGGCCCGACCGCTCGCGCGGGTGCGGCCGCCACGGCGGCCAGCACCCCCGCCGCCGCGGCCAACACCCCTCGCCTCCCGATGGACGTCATGTGACGACTCCGTTCCGCTGCGTGACATTGCTTACTGTCCGCCCAGCATGCCCGCCCCGGCCCGACACGCCGGGCAAGGACGGGGGTAACGTCGGGGGGCGTGGCGGGCGCCGGAACGCAGTTACCACTGCACGAGTACGGGGGACCCGCGATGGAGAGCAGCGAAAGGCACGATGTGACGGACCTCCCAGACGACATCGCACGCGTCGGCGTAGTGGGCTGTGGCCAGATGGGCGCGGGCATCGCGGAGGTGTTCGCCCGGAGCGGGCTCGAGGTGATGGTCGCCGAAACCACCGGCGAGGCACTCGAACTCGGGCGGACCCGGCTGCACACCTCTCTGACCAGGGCCGCCGAACGCGGCAAGATCAGCGAGGAGGAGCGGGACGCGACCCTGGCCCGCCTGTCGTTCACCACCGATCTCGGCGAGTTCGCCGACCGCGACCTCGTGATCGAGGCGGTCGTCGAGAACGAGCAGGTCAAGACGGAGATCTTCCAGGTCCTCGACCAGGTGGTCACCCGCCCGGACGCGATCCTCGCCTCCAACACCTCCTCGATCCCGCTGGTGAAGCTGGCCGTCGCGACCTCGCGTCCCGACCAGGTCATCGGCATCCACTTCTTCAACCCGGCCCCGGTGCAGCAGCTCGTCGAGCTGATCCCGGCGCTGACGACGAGCGACGAGACCATCAAGCGCGCCGAGGCGCTGGTCGGTCAGGCGCTGGGCAAGCACGCCATCCGCGCCCAGGACCGCTCCGGCTTCGTGGTCAACGCCCTCCTCATCCCGTACCTGCTGTCCGCGATCCGGATGTTCGAGTCGGGCATCGCGAGCCGCGAGGACATCGACAACGGCATGGAGCTGGGCTGCGCCCACCCGATGGGCCCGCTGAAGCTCGCGGACCTCATCGGTCTGGACACGGTGGCCTCGGTGGCCGACTCGATGTACGCGGAGTTCAAGGAGCCCCTGTACGCGGCTCCCCCGCTGCTCCAGCGCATGGTCGACGCCGGCCGCCTCGGCCGCAAGACCGGCTCGGGCTTCTACCCGTACGGCTGACCCGTACGGGCGGCCACCTGCGGCTCAGCCGAGCCGCAGGTGGTGCAGCAGCAACAGCCCGGCCGCCATGTTGGCGGCCGGGATCTCGCCGCGCGCGATCATGTCGGGGACCAGCTTGAGCGGTACCCACTCGCGGCGCGAGGACTCGAAGTCGTCCTCGGGGTGGCCCGTGTACGTGGCCCCGTCCGCCCAGTAGAGGTGGTGGCGGGCGTCGGTCAGCCCGTTGGACGGCTCGACGGTCATCAGGTGGTGCAGGGGGCCGGGCCGCCAGCCCGACTCCTCCTCCATCTCGCGGGCGGCCGCCCGCTCCACGGACTCCCCGTCCTCGACGACCCCGGCGGGCAGTTCCCAGCCCCAGCTGTCGGTGATGAAGCGGTGGCGCCACAGCAGCAGCACCTCGTTGGCCTCGTTGACGGCCGTGGCGACGGCGACCGGGCGCAGCCGGATGACGAAGTGGTCCAGGTGCCGGCCGTCGGGGAGCTCCACATCGGCGAGATTCACGTCGAACCAGCGGTTCGTGTACACGGTTTGCTCACTCAGGTTCATCCACTGCACGGTTCTGCCACCTTCCGATCGAGTAGGTGGCAACATGGCAGCAGTTCACCCCCGCCCAGGGGAACGCGCAAAGGGCGGCGCAGAGAACGCCACGGGGATGTCACAGCGGAACGCGCAGCGCCCCGTCGATGAGCTCGGCCGTGTCCCCGGCCCCCGAACAACCGCTGGTCAGCAGCTGCTCCCGGACCGCCCGCAGCCGGTCGCGCAGGCGCAGCGACTCCATCCCCTTGGCCCGCTCGGCCATTTCGGCCGCCGAAGCCACCGCCTGATCGGCCTCGCCCTGGCGCAGCTGGATCTCGCACAGCATCGCGAGCCGGTGCACCCGGCCCCGGTCGTGCGCGGGGGTCCCGACCGCCGCCGAAGCCTGCTCCCGGGCCGCCCGCAGATCGCCCATGCCGAGCAGAGCCTCCGCCACCTGTACGTTGACCAGCCCGGGCTGTACGTACCCCGTCTCGTCCGGCTCCGTGCCGGGCCGGATCCGCTCCGCCGCCGCCTCGGCCTTGCGGATGCAGGCCAACGCGGCCGCCGTGTCGCCGAGTTGGGCGTACGCCTTGGCCTGCATGGCGTACAGGTCCGCGGCCAGGGCCGGGGTGGTGTGGCGGCCCGCGGCGCGCAGGGCCGCCTCGGCGAAGGCCACGGCCTGGCGGAACTCCCGTAGGTGCAGGCACTGGTTGACGATCAGCGCGATCACGTAGGCCCCGAGCCCCCGGTCCCCGCTCGCCTTGGCCAGCCTCAGCGCCTGGTGGAAGTAGCGCTGGGCCAGCCCGTGCGCGTCCGAGTCGTACGCGCAGATCCCCGCCACGGCCACCAGGGAACCCCCCGCCCGGTGCAGGCCTCGACCGAGCCCGTCGGAGTAACTGCCGCGCAGCATGGGGGCGGTCTCGGTGCCGAGGAAGCGGACGACCCGGTCGCGGGTGGCCACGCCGCCGGCCCTGCGGTACATCAGCTCGTAGTGCGCGCGGGCGGCCTTGAGGATCTCCACGTGCTCGGGTCCGACGCGGATCGGCCCCTCGCGGGACACGTCGGAGTCCTCCGGCGGGTTCTCCCATTCCCACACGGGCATCACCGCGGGGGTGCCGGTCAGGGCCCCGGCATCGAGGGGCTGCCGGCCGTTGCCGTCGGAGCGCCACAGGGCGGCCGCCCGGTCGACGAAGCCGCTGAGCGGCGACCCGCTGGGATCGGCGGCCTGCCCGGGCAGACCGAACCCGACATCGTCGAGGGAGAGCGGCCGCCGCAGCCGGCCCCCGATCACCTCGCAGATCAGGTCCGGGACCTGACCGCGCGGGCGCTGGCCCTTCAACCAGCGTGCCACGGCGGTGTGTTCGTAGCGCAGGGCCAGTCCGCGGGACCGGCCCGCCTGGTTCACGTACGCGGCGAGTCCGGCATGGGACATGCCCGCCTCGGCGAGGAGGGCGTCGAGCAGGGCATTGGGCTGCATGGCCCCTCCAAGGGCTCGTCGCATCCAGGCTAGTGGGTGCGGGGTTCACACGGGGTGTACTGCGTCCAATTCACACAGGGTGTGAAGCCAGTACGCGCATAAATGCGATACGCACCCTGCCGCCGGGGTCGCCCGGAGCGCTTCACTTAAGGGCCTCGCCAAGAGGTGGCTCGGGTCGTCGGCTCCCCCTCGTACAGTGCGACGACCCGTCAACCGCGCCGCCCGTCCTGTTGTCTGCCCGACACTCCACGGCAGGCGGGCGGCGCGCTTCGGCTCCGCCGGGTCCTGGTTGGTCGCCGGGACCCGGCCGGGCCGGACCGAGCGCGCGCCGGGCCCACCCACCGGGCCCGGCCCGCGTGGTCCCCCATTCCGGCCCGGACGTCCGCGCCCCAGCCGCACGGACGTCCGCGCCCAATCCAGCCCCGCCGGCGTTTGAGGCGCGGGGTCCGGGGCGGAGCCCCGAGGGGGTCCGGGCGCAGCCCGGGGAACGGGCGAAGGGCGGGTAGGGGACAGCCCCGCAGGGCCGGGCCATCACACTGCGCAGCCCGGGTACGGGTGAGGGGGCACACCCCGGAACCGGGATGCACCCCCTCGGCACAGCAGCGGCAGCGGCTACGCGCCGCGCAGCACCGCACCCGTACGCTCGCCCGCGAGGGCGACCGCCGCGTCACGGGCCGCCGTGGACTCCTCGGCGGTCAGCGTCCGGTCCGCCGCACGGAAGCGCAGCGCGTACGCGAGGGACTTCTTGCCCTCGCCCACCTGCTCGCCCTCGAAGACGTCGAACAGCCGCAGGGACTCCAGCAGTTCGCCGGCGCCCTTGTGCAGCGCGTCCTCGACGGCCGAAGCCGGCACCGACGCGTCCACGATCAGCGCGACGTCCTGGGTCGCCACCGGGAAGGAGGAGATCCTGGGCGCCTGGAGGGCCTCGCCGCCGGCCGCCGCGAGGCGGTCCAGGTCGAGCTCCATGGCACTGGTGCGGGCCGGCAGGCCCATCGCCTTGACCACGCGCGGGTGCAGCTCACCGGCGTGGCCGATGACCGTCTCCACCCCGTCCAGGGTGACGAGCAGCTCGGCGCAGCGGCCCGGGTGCCAGGGACCGTACTGGCCCTGGCGCACGACGAGCTCCGCACCGGCCTCGACGGCCAGCGAGCGCGCCGCCTGGACCGCGTCGGCCCAGTCGGCCGGACGGCCCTTGCCCCACCAGCCGGCCTGCTCGCGGGCACCGGCGAGCACGACCGCGGCGTAGCGCGGCTGCGCGGGCAGGGCCGCGTTCAGGGTGGCGATCTCCTCGTCGGTGGGACGCCGGTCGACGCCGAGGCGTACGGCGACGCCCGGCTGCGCGGCGGCCCGGAAGACCGAGCCGGTCTCGAAGAGGGCGAGGTCGTGGCTGCCCCGGCTGTCGTTGCGGCGCAGCGCGCCGAGCAGACCCGGCAGCAGCGTGGTGCGCAGCGCCGGCTCCTCGTCGGAGATCGGGTTGACCAGCTTGACGACCTGGCGGGAGGCGTCGTGCGCGGGCAGCTGGAGCTGGTCGAAGACGCCCTCGCCCAGGAACGGGTAGCTGAGCGCCTCGACGTAGCCCGCGCCGGCCAGCGCGCGGCCCACCCGGCGGTGCAGCTGCTGCCGGGCGGTCAGACCGCGGCCGGAGGGCACCTGCGGGAGGGTGGAGGGAAGGTTCCCGTAGCCCTCCAGCCGGATGACTTCCTCGGCGAGGTCGTTGGGCTCGGCGAGGTCGGGCCGCCACGAGGGGGCCGTGACGACGAGCTCGTCCTGGCCGTAGACGTCGCAGCCGACCTCCTGCAGGCGGCGTACGACGGTCTCCCGGCCGTAGTCCATGCCCGCGACCTTGTCGGGGTGGTCCGCGCTCATCGCGATGGTGCGCGGGGCGCCCGGGCCGGTGAGCTCGGTGACGCCGGCCTCGGCCGTGCCGCCCGCGAGCAGCACGAGCAGGTCGACGGTGCGCTGCGCGGCGGCGGCGGCGGCCTGCGGGTCGACGCCGCGCTCGAAGCGCTTGGACGCCTCGGAGGACAGCTTGAGACGGCGGGCGGTGCGCGAGATCGACACGGAGTCGAAGTGCGCGGCCTCGACGACGACGTCCGTGGTGCCCGTGACCTGGCCGGTCTCGGGGTCCGTCACGGAGTCGGCGATCTCGGTGTTGGCGCCGCCCATGACACCGGCGAGCCCGATCGGGCCGCTGTTGTCGGTGATCACCAGGTCCTCGGCGTCGAGCGTGCGCTTGACCCCGTCCAGGGTGGTGAACTTCTCGCCCTGCTCGGCCCGGCGGACGCCGATGGCGCCGTCGATCCGCGAGCGGTCGTAGGCGTGCAGCGGCTGGCCGAGTTCGAGCATCACGTAGTTGGTGATGTCGACGGCGAGCGAGATCGGGCGCATGCCCGCCTTCTGGAGGCGGCGCGTGAGCCAGATCGGGGAACGCGCCTCGGGGTCGAGGCCGGTCACCGTGCGCGCGGTGAAGCGGTCGCAGCCCTGCGCGTCCTCGATGTTGACGGCGTAGCCGTACGAGTTCGGCTGGGGCACGTCGAGCAGCGCCGGGTCGCGCAGCGGCAGGCCGTACGCGGTGGCGGCCTCGCGGGCCACACCGCGCATGGACATGCAGTAGCCGCGGTCCGGGGTGATGTCGATGTCGAGGACCTCGTCGACCAGCTCCAGGAGCTTGATCGCGTCGGTGCCGACCTCGTGCTCGTGCGGCAGCACGATGATGCCGTGCGTGCCGTCGTCGCCCATGCCCAGCTCGTCGCCGGAGCAGATCATGCCGTGGGAGGTGCGGCCGTACGTCTCGCGCGCGGCGATCGCGAAGTCGCCGGGCAGCACCGCGCCGGGCAGGACCACGACGACCTTGTCGCCGACGGAGAAGTTCCGGGCGCCGCAGACGATCTCCTGCGGCTCGCCGGTGCCGTTGGCCGAGCCGACGTCCACCGTGCAGAAGCGGATCGGCTTGCGGAAGCCTTCGAGCTCCTCGATGGTCAGCACCTGGCCGACGACGAGCGGGCCCTTGAGCCCGCCGCCGAGCTGCTCGACGGTTTCGACCTCGAGGCCGGCGTCGACGAGCTTGTGGGCCACGTCGCGACCGGTTTCACCCGCGGGGAGGTCGACGTACTCCCGCAGCCAAGAAAGCGGGACCCGCATCAGATCTCCATCCCGAACGGCCGGGTGAAACGGATGTCACCCTCGACCATGTCTCGCATGTCTTCTACGTTGTGGCGGAACATCAGCATCCGCTCGATGCCGAAGCCGAAGGCGAACCCGCTGTACTTCTCCGGGTCCACGCCGCAGGCGATGAGCACCTTCGGGTTGACCATGCCGCAGCCGCCGAGCTCGATCCAGCCCTCGCTGGAGCAGGTACGGCACGGGCGGTCGGGGTTGCCCACCGACTCGCCGCGGCACACGTAGCACTGCATGTCCATCTCGGCGGACGGCTCGGTGAAGGGGAAGAAGTGCGGGCGCAGGCGCGTGGTGGTGCCCTCGCCGAACAGCTCCTGGACCATGTGGTCCATGGTGCCCTTGAGATCCGCCATGGTCAGGCCCTCGTCCACGGCGAGCAGCTCGACCTGGTGGAAGACCGGGGTGTGCGTGGCATCGAGCTCGTCGGTGCGGTACACCCGCCCCGGGCACACGATGTAGACGGGGGGCTTGCGCTCCAGCAGCGAGCGCGCCTGCACCGGCGAGGTGTGGGTGCGCAGCACGACACCGGACTCGTCGCCTTCGGTGCCCTCGGGGCCCTTGACGAAGAAGGTGTCCTGCATCTGGCGCGCGGGGTGGTCGGGCGTGAAGTTGAGGGCGTCGAAGTTGAACCACTCCGCCTCGACCTCGGGACCCTCCGCGACCTCGTACCCCATGGCCACGAAGATGTCCGCGATGCGGTCCATCAGCGTGGTCAGGGGGTGCCGGGCGCCGGCGGGCACGCGGTCGTAGGGCAGCGTGACGTCCACCGCCTCCTCGACCAGCACCCGCTCGTCGCGCTCGGCTTCGAGCGCGACCGTGCGGGCCCCGAACGCCTTGTTCACGGCGCCGCGGGCCTGGCCCACGAGCTTGCCCGCCGTGGCCTTGGCCTGCGGGGGCAGCGCGCCGATCTCGCGGTTGGCGAGCGCCAGGGGCGAGCGGTCGCCCATGTGCGCGGTCTTCGCCTCGCGAAGTTCGTCGAGGTCGCCGGCGGCGGCGAAGGCGGCGAGCGCCTCGTCCCGCATGCGCTCGATCTCTTCCGGTTTCAGTGCCTCGACCTCGACAGGGTCGTACGACTTGTTCGGTGCCGACATCTCTTCCCGTACTTCCGATGGCTGGCTGGTGGTCCCCCGCGCGACGCGCAGGACGCGCTCGGCACTAGGACACAAAGGTGCCAAAGGTCGAGTCTAAAGGTCGCTGGGGGTGAAGGGGCCCGTGGGCCGCCTGGCGAGACGCTCCGCAGGGTTACTGCGTGAGGTACGCCGGGGCGCCGACGGGCAGGATAAATCGGAACTCGGCGCCGCCGCCGGGGCCGCGGCCGACCGTGATGGTGCCGCCGTGGGCTTCCACGATGCCCTTGACGATGTAGAGGCCCAGGCCGGTGCCGCCGCGCTTGCTGCCCCGCCAGAAACGGGTGAAGACGCGCTTCATCGACTCTTCGGGGATTCCGGGGCCCTCGTCGGTCACGGTGACGGCGGTTCCCTTCTCGGTCTTCCCCGCGGCGTTCGCGAAGCTGGTCGGCGTCACGTCGATGGTGACGGTTCCCTCACCGTGGCGCACCGCATTTTCGAGCAGGTTGCCGAGGATCTGGTCGATTTTGTCCGGGTCCGCCCACAAGTCGGGCAGCGGCCGGCTGACGCTGACCAGGAACCGCTCCGGGGCCTGCCCGTTCGCGGTGAGCGCCTGGACGTGGCGTCCCACGGCCGTGGAGATGTCGACCGGCTGGCGGCGCACCTCCAGGCGGCCCGAGTCGATGCGGGAGATGTCCAGGAGCTCGGTGATGAGCCGGGTGACACGGTTCGCGTCGGCGTCGACGGTCTCCAGCATCAACCGCTTCTGGTCGTCGGTGAACCGCTCCCACTTGGCGAGCAGGGTCGCCGTGAACCCCTTCACGGAGGTGAGCGGGGAGCGGAGCTCGTGCGCGACGGTGGCGATCAGCTCGGCGTGGCTGCGCTCGGTGCGCCGCCGGGCCTCGGTGCCCCGCAGGGTGACCACGAGCCGGCGCACCGGACCCTTGGGGTGGGTGCGCACGTACCGGGCGGAGACGAGCACCTCGCGGCCGCCGGGGAGCAGCAGGTTGCGCTCGGGCTGTCCGCGCCGGGTGGCGAGGCCTCCGTAGGGGTCGGTCAGCGCCCACCAGCGGCGGCCTTCGAGGTCCTCCAGCGGGAGGGCGCGCTCGATGCCCAGGCCCAGGGCCTCGCCCGCCACGAGGGCGGTGATCCGGGCGGCGGCGGAGTTGAAGCAGATGACCCGGCCGGTGGCGTCGGCGACGACCAGCCCGTCGGGCAGGTCGTCGGGGTCGATCCCGAGCGCGGCGTACTCGCCGTACGCGTCGTCCCCGTCCGAAGCCTCCGCCGCGGCGGGGCCTACGGGGCCTACGGGCGCGGTCCGGGCCTTCGGGGGCGGGGCGCAGACCCCCTGGGGCTGCTGCACGGGCACCCGGGCGGCGGGGGCGGTCAGCTGGGGCACGGTCGCCAGGACCGGTGCGCCGGCCGCCTTGGCGGCGCCTGGCGAGCTGTTCGTACCGACGGTCATGTCCCCGTACCCCACATCTCCGAGTACCACAGTGGGCCCCCCGGGCCGCCACATTACTAGCTGGGGGTCACGGAGCGGCACCCTCCGGGCGCCCGCTGTGCACGCGCGGAGGCGTACAGGCACACGGCGGCGGCCGTGGCGAGGTTCAGGCTCTCGGCCTTTCCGTGGATCGGGACCCGTACGACCGCGTCGGCGAGCGCCCTGGTCTCCTCGGGCAGGCCCCAGGCCTCGTTGCCGAAGATCCAGGCCGAGGGGGTGCCCATGGTGCCCGCGTCGAGCTCGGCGTCGAGGTCGTCCGTACCGGCCCCGTCGGCGGCGAGGATCCGTACGCCGGCCGCGCGCAGCCCCTCGACGGCCTGCTCCACGGGCACGCCGACGGCCACCGGGAGGTGGAAGAGGGAGCCCACGGAGGCGCGTACCGACTTGGGGTTGTACAGGTCCACGGAGGCGTCGGTCAGCACGACCGCGTCGGCTCCGGCGGCGTCCGCGCAGCGCAGCACCGTACCGGCGTTGCCGGGGTCGCGGACGTGCGCGAGGACGGCGACGAGCTTGGGCCGGGCCTTCAGGATCTCCTCGAACGGGGAGTCCAGGAAGTGGCAGACACCGACCAGGCCCTGCGGGGTGACGGTCTGCGAGACCTCCGCGAGCACCTCGTCGGAGGCGTAGTGGACGCGGGCTCCGGCGGCGTGGGCGGCGTCGACGATGTCGGCGTAGCGCTCGGCGGCCTCCACGGTCGCGAACAGCTCGATCAGCGTGGACTCGCCGCCGGCGCCGCGGTGTTCCACGGCCTCGCGCACGGCCTGCGGGCCCTCGGCGATGAAGCGGCGCTCCTTGGTGCGGAAATTGCGTCGCGCCAGCCGCCTGGCGGCGGCCACCCGGGTGGACCGGGGGGAGATCAGCTCGGCGGGGGTGCCCATGGCGGTCGGCTCGCTTCCGTGCGTACACAAGGGTGGAACTGGTGGGTCAACGCACCGGACCCGCAGGCGCGAGGCCTGCGGGTCCGGGCACATTACTGCAGCCTTGAGGGCGTGCTGCTTAGGCAGCGACCTTCGGGGCGTTGACATCGGCCGGGAGGGCCTTCTGCGCGACCTCGACCAGCGCGGCGAACGCGTTGGCGTCGTTGACGGCCAGCTCGGCGAGGATCTTGCGGTCCACCTCGATGTTGGCGGCGTTCAGACCCTGGATGAGGCGGTTGTACGTCATGCCGTTCTGGCGGGCAGCCGCGTTGATGCGCTGGATCCAGAGGCGACGGAAGTCGCCCTTGCGCTTCTTGCGGTCGTTGAAGTTGTAGACCAGGGAGTGGGTGACCTGCTCCTTGGCCTTGCGGTACAGGCGCGAACGCTGACCGCGGTAGCCCTTGGCCGCCTCGAGGATTGCCCGGCGCTTCTTGTGCGCGTTTACTGCCCGCTTGACGCGTGCCACTTTGTACTCCTTGTAGCGGGGCCGTGGATGACTTCACACGACCCGAATTCGATGGGGTCCCGGTCTTGACGTGCTCCCGCTCCCGGAAGGGGAGCGGAGGACGTCACTTGCCGAGAAGCTTCTTGATCTTCGCGGCGTCGCCGGGGGCCATCTCCGCGGTGCCGGTCAGGCGGCGGGTGACACGGGACGACTTGTGCTCGAGCAGGTGGCGCTTGCCGGCGCGCTCACGGAGCACCTTGCCGGAGCCGGTGATCTTGAAGCGCTTCTTGGTCCCGGAGTGCGTCTTGTTCTTCGGCATGGCGCCGTTATCTCCTCGTCGGTGGCGCCCCCACCGGCCCTGGTGGGGGCCGGCTCGCGGGAGCGTCATGTTGTATCGGTGATCCGAGACGGGCTGCCTCGGAATCAGGCCTGGGCAGAGGCCTCGTCCGAGGCGGCTGCCTCGTCGGTGCCGGCTTCGGCCGCCGCGTCGGTCGCTTCGTCGGAAGCGTCCTCGGCGTCCACGTCCTCGGCTTCGAGTGCGGCGTTCTCCGCCTCGAGCGCGGCGTCGGCGGCCAGGGCCTCGTCACCACTCTCGTCGCTGTGCGCAACACCCTGGCGCTCGGCCTTGCGGGCGGCCTGCGCCTCGCGGGCTTCGGCCATCGCCTCGGTCTTCTTCTTGTGCGGACCGAGAACCATGATCATGTTTCGGCCGTCCTGCTTCGGGTTCGACTCGATGAACCCGAGGTCCTCGACGTCCGAAGCCAGACGCTGCAGCAGTCGGTAGCCGAGTTCCGGCCTGGACTGCTCGCGACCACGGAACATGATCGTGATCTTGACCTTGTCGCCCTGCTTGAGGAACCGAACGACGTGACCCTTCTTGGTGTCATAGTCGTGCGGGTCGATCTTCGGCCGGAGCTTCATTTCCTTGATGACCGTGTGCGCCTGGTTCTTGCGCGCCTCACGGGCCTTCATGGCCGACTCGTACTTGAACTTGCCGTAGTCCATG
This sequence comes from Streptomyces sp. GL_141, assembly GCF_057834385.1. Classification (NCBI taxonomy): domain Bacteria; kingdom Bacillati; phylum Actinomycetota; class Actinomycetes; order Kitasatosporales; family Streptomycetaceae; genus Streptomyces; species Streptomyces sp. GL_141. The sequence goes on along the minus strand of NZ_CM174402.1, from coordinate 6,898,979 downwards.
AGCTTGCAGACCGGCGGGCGTGCGGACGCCGCGACCTCGACCAGGTCGAGGTCGTACTCCTGCGCGAGCTCAAGCGCCTTGGCAAGCGGCACGATGCCGACCTGCTCGCCACTCGGGCCGACGAGTCGTACCTCGGGAACGCGAATCCGGTCGTTGATGCGGGGCTCGGTGCTGATGGATCCTCCTCGGTAGCACCACACGGCTGCCTGGAGGACAGCCGCTGACGTTTTTCCGTCAGACCGACCGCGGCGGAGAATGAAAAAAGCCCCGCCGGGCACAGACGAGGGCTCCAATACAACCGGAGCACCGTCGCGTGCGAACCGCGGGGCGCAAAATCGGGCAGCTTTCCATCGTCCGTACGGAACGATGGATACCACCTGACCGGTGACCCGCCTCCCGTGAGGGCGGCTGGGTGGGAGAATCGGAGCCTCCACTTGTGGGCCGGGCACATAAGTGTCCGGCCGGTCGAAGTACATACTAGCACCCGCCTTGCAAGCCCGCCGCACGGCATATCGTGTGGCACATGACTGACGCGACGCCCTCCGGTTCCCCCTCCGGAGCCCCCACCGAATCCCCGGCCTCCCCCGACTACGACGACCTGACCCGCGACATCGCGGACGTGCCGGCCGTCGAGGTCATCACCACGGTGGCCGTCCACCTGCTCAGCGCTGCCGCGGTCAACCTGGGCCTGGACAAGCCGGACTCCGAGTACAAGGACCTCGACGAGGCCCGCAAGCTGATCACCGCCCTGGCCGGCCTGGTCACCGCGAGCGCCACCGAGATCAGCTCCTTCCACGCCGCCCCGCTGCGCGACGGCCTGAAGTCCCTCCAGCTGGCCTTCCGCGAGGCCTCGCTGGTGCAGGACGAGCCGGGGCAGGGCCCGGGCGAGAAGTTCACGGGTCCCGTGTACGCGTAACTCCCGGAGCAGCGGGAAAGGGCGCCTCCCGATGCCGGGAGGCGCCCTTTCGTGTTCCAGCTTGTGTGTTCCGGCGGGTCAGCGCGTGAAGAGCGGCTCTCCCGGCGGGACCGGGGCCCCCTCCGGGAGCAGCGCCAGGTCCAGTCCGCCCACGAGGCGTGCGCGCAGGGTCTCGTCGGCCGCCAGGGCCTCGGCCACCCGGCGGGCCGCCGCCGCGGCCTGCGGTCCGGCCGCCAGCACGATCGCCAGGGTTCCGTCGGCGTCCGCGCCGCCCGGGCCCAGGTGGGCGCCGAGTACGGCCGGCTCTGCCGTCACGACGGCCCGTACGGCCTCGCGCACGGCCGGGTCGGCGAGCGGACCGGCGTCCGTGCGGCCCTCGGCGAGCGCGAGCAGCGCGGGGCCCGCGAGCTGGTACGGGACCGGTCCGGACAGGTCGAGGACGATGGTGTCGGCCTTCTCGTGCGCGGCGGCGGCCAGCGCCTGGTGCAGCGGCACCGCCACCGGCCGGGCGGCCGGGTCCCACAGGGCCAGCGAGGCGATGGAGGTGAAGGCGGGCAGCGCCCGCCGGTCCCCAGCCCGCAGGGTCGGGACGGCCATGTCGCTGGTCTTCTCGCGCTTGAGTCCGGTCTCGGGGTCGGTCTCGACCTCGCCGAGGACCGCGACGACGGGAACCAGCAGGCGGGCGTCCCGGAGGGCCGCCAGCACCTCCGGCTCCTTGGCTCTGTCCACGGCCCAGGCGGCCAGGGCCGCGCTCAGCCGGGGGTCGGCGGAGCCGTCGTCGTCGGAGAAGCCGGGGTCGGGAATGTTTTTGTTCGCCACAGTTCCCCGAGCCTATCCCCCGTCGGGACCCCACCGTTCGGGCCGGGGCCGCCGGGCCAGTACGCCGGCCATCACGAGCAGGGTCAGCCCCCCGACCCCGCCCGCCGGGACTCCGAAGCGGGCCCAGGGCCCGGGGTCGGGCACCGGGTCGGGGCCGGCGCCGAAGTAGGGGCTCGCGGCCGCGACGGGTGCGGGCAGCACCGGTTCGGGGGCCATCCCGTCCGCGGCCTGGAGGGCGGCGACCGGGTCCACCAGCCCGAAGCCGCGGGAGTCGTCGCGGCCGCCGGGCGGGGAGCTGGAGGCGGTGTCCTCCAGCAGGTTCTTGATCTGCGCCGGGGACAGGTCGGGGTGGGCGGCCTTGACCAGGGCGACGGCGCCGGAGACGAAGGCGGAGGCGGCGCTGGTGCCCCAGCCCTCGTAGTAGGAGCGGTCGGGGTCGGCGATGACCACGCCGACGCCGGGGGCGCTGACGGTGGCGTACCAGTTGCGGGTGGAGAAGGACGCCTTCTTGTTCTTGCGGTCGACGGCCGTGACGGCGATGACCCCGGGGTAGGCGGCCGGGTACGAGATGCGGTCGCCGTCCTTGCCGCCGTTGCCGGCGGAGGCGACGACGACGGCGCCCTTGCCGAGGGCGTACTGGACGGCCTCGTCCTCGGCGGCCTCGTGGTGGGCGGAGCTGCTGTCGTCGCCGAGCGAGAGGTTGATCACGTCGGCGCCGTGGTCGGCGGCCCAGCGGATGCCCTCGGCGAGGGCGCCGCCCTTGTTCGCCCGGGCCTGGTCCCGCGCGGGGTCCTTCTCCTCCAGGATCACCCGGATCGGGAGGATCTTCGCCTGGGGGGCGATGCCGAGGACGCCTCCGAGGCCGAGGGAGCCGTGGCCGTGCCCGGCGATGATCCCGGCCATGGCGGTGCCGTGGCGGGCCCACGCCCGGTCGCCGCTCGCGGCACCCATCCCGACGAGGTCGACGCCCTCCAGGACCTGGCCGACCAGGTCGGGGTGGGTCGGGTCGACCCCGGTGTCGAGGACGGCCACGGTGACCCCGTCGCCCCGGGTGGTGCCCCAGGCCTCCTCGGCGCGCAGGGCCGTCAGCCCCCACTGGCGGTCGCGGATGGCGTCGGCGGCGGCCGGTGGCGCGGCGGTGACGACGAACAGGGCTCCGAGCGCGAGGGCGGCCGGGAGCACGGTGCGGCGGGTCATCGAGCGGCCTCCGGGGTCGCCGTCGGGGCCTGCGGTGTCTGCGGACCGGACGCCTGCGGATCCGACGCCTGCGGGTCCGATGCCTGCGGATCCGGTGTCTGCGGGTCCTCCGACGCCTGCGACGTCTGCGGGACCGGCCGGCCCGGGGCGGCGAGGCCGCGCAGGGTCCGTTCCATCAGGCCGGCGACGGCCTTGGCCTCGTGGCCGAGGCCCGCCTTGGCCACGCGTCCCCTGGCGTCCTCGGCCATCTTGTCCTCGGCGGGGCTGGGGGCGCCGAGGCGGCGGCCGTCGGCGAAGGCGGAGACGGCGTAGACGACGACCGGGGCCTCGGCGAGCACGGAGGCGGTCCAGGCGGCGCGGCGGTTGTCGGGGAATCCGTAGCCGGTCGGGGCGGTCAGGCGCCCGCGCAGGGAGTCCATGGCGGCGGCGTCGGCGGGCGTGAAGACCATGCCGACGGTGACGAGGGAGCTGCGGGTGGCGTCCGTGTAGGTCGCGCGGAGCACGCGGGTGCACCCGGTCCCGGCGAACAGCACCTGCCAGTCGGCGGCGAGCGCCTCCGTGCAGGGGGCGTCGGCGGCGGGCGCGATACGGGTCCACGTGCGGTCGGCGCCGCCCGGCCCGGCGTCCTGGCCGTCGAGGACGGGCGGGAACAGGGTGTCCACGGGGGTGCTGTGCCAGAGGGACGCGGCCTTGCGGTAGGCGGCTTCGGGGGTCAGCGCCCGGTTCGCGGCCCGGTGGTCGGAGACGGCCTGATAGCCGGCCGCACCGGTGAGACCGAGGCCGAGGAGGCCGCACAGGGCGGCGGCGAGGACCGTTCCGCGGCGCCGCCGTGGCGGCACCGGGTCCAGGTCGGGCGCGGTCAGGACCCCGCCGTGCGGTGTGGACGTACTCATCCGGCGGCTCAGCCCCCCGTTCCCGTCGGCTGCCTGCCCTTACTTTACGCGCCCGTCAGTGCCGCAATGCCGACCGGGGAGAGCGACGCTACACACAGGCGAACGGCTGTCTCCACATCCGAAAGGGGCATCGGGCGGTCGAGACCGAGATGTGACCGCGGCGCGCTTGCGGGCCCCTGACCTGGCCGGGCGTCCCGCGGCCTGTGCGAACCCCCTACCCACGAGTACAACCGTCTGGCAGGCTGCCGCCCATGAACTCCCCCGCCGCCGACCGGGCCCGTTACGACCGGGCCACCGCCCATCTCGACGCTCCGCTCGCCCTCGTGGATCTGGAGGCGTTCGACGCGAACGCCGACGATCTCGTGCGTCGCGCCGGCGGGAAGCCGGTCCGGGTGGCGAGCAAGTCCGTACGGTGCCGCGCGCTGCTCGAGCGGGTCCTCGCGCGGCCCGGGTTCGCCGGAATCATGTCCTACACCCTCGCCGAATCGATCTGGCTGGCCCGCTCGGGCTTCGAGGACGTGCTGCTCGCCTACCCGTCCGCCGACCGGGCCGGCTTCGCCGAGCTCGCCGCGGATCCGAAGCTGGCCGGCGCGGTCACCGTGATGGTCGACGACCTCGCGCAGCTGGAGCTCGTGGACCGGGCCCGCGACGGCGGCACCCAGGAGATCCGGGTCTGCCTGGAACTGGACACCGCCCTGCAGCTCTTCGGCGGCAGGGTGCGCGTCGGAGCCCGCCGCTCCCCGCTGCGCGAGCCCGCCCAGCTCGCCGAGCTGGCCCGCGCGGTGAGCGCCCGGCCCGGCTTCCGGGTGGTCGGACTGATGGGCTACGAGGGCCACGTGGCCGGGGTCGGCGACGCGCTCGCGGGCCGTCCGCTGAGGTCGCGCGCCATCCGGCTGATGCAGGGCGCGGCCCGCAAGGAGCTGGCCGCCCGCCGGGCCGAGGCCGTACGGGCCGTGCGCGCGGTGGTGCCGGACCTGGAGTTCGTCAACGGCGGCGGCACCGGCAGCGTCCAGCAGACCGCCGCCGAGGACGCGGTCACGGAGATCGCCGCCGGGTCGGGGCTCTACGTGCCGCGGCTGTTCGACAACTACACCTCGTTCAGCGGCCGCCCCGCGGCGCTCTTCGCCCAGCCGGTGGTCCGCCGGCCCGGGGTCGGGGTGGTCACGGTGCTCGGCGGCGGCTACCCCGCCTCCGGCGCGCCCGGCCCGGACCGGCTGCCGGTCCCGTACCTCCCCGAAGGGCTGCGCTACGACCCGCAGGAGGGGGCCGGCGAGGTGCAGACCCCGCTGCTCGGCAGCCCGGCCGACGATCTGCTGATCGGCGACCGGGTCTGGTTCCGGCACGCGAAGGCCGGTGAACTGTGCGAGCGCTTCGACACCTTGCACCTGGTCGAGGGCGACCGGGTGACGGCCACCGCCCCGACCTACCGGGGCGAGGGCCGCACCTTCCTCTAGATGATTGATTCCAAGGCCTTAGTGGTCGTAGGCGGTCAGTGATCGGATGACTGGTCCACCGGTCTTGTGGTTGTGCCAGATCGCGGCGGTTAGGGCGAGGAGTCGCTGTAGGACGCGCACGGTGACCCCGGCGGGCGTGCGGCCGCCGTGCCGTTCGAGGTCGAGTTGTCCCTTGAGGGTCTGGTTGACCGACTCGATCAGCTGGCGCAGTGGCTTGAACAGCTCGGCTCCGGCCCGCTCGGGTTCACCCTTGCGGGCCGGCCTCAGCAGCCGGACGCCCAGGTCGGCGAGGTCCCTCTCGAAGGCACGGCCGTAGTAGTTCCTGTCCGCCAGCAGCGTCGGTGGTGGCCGGTTTGCGAGCAGGCCCGGGTCGACGTGGAAGATGTCCAGCAGCACTTCGCGTTCGACGGCCTTCGCTCCGGTCAGCGCGAAGGCGATGGGCAGGCCGTGCGGAGTGCAGACCAGGTGCAGGCGCAGGCCCCAGAAGAACCGTGAGTGGCTGGAGCAGTAGCCGTACTCGGCCCATCCGGCCAGGTCGGAGCGTTTCGAGGTCTCGCGGGAGCGTCCGCACTCCACGGGTGTGGAGTCCACGATCCACACGTCATCGGTCCACAGGGCGGTGTCGGTGGCCAGCTCACGCAGGACCTGCCTGACCAGGCCCGACGCCCGTCGCAGGCGCTTGTTCCAGCCTGGCTGCTGGGGCAGGTACGGGAAGAGGTGCCGCAGGTGAGCGTGGGCGTGGCGCAGCCAACGGGCCTCGGAGACGAAGCCCAGCAGGGCCTGCATCACCGCGAGGGTGACCAGTTCCGCATCGCTGAGCTTCGGCTCCAGGCCGACCCGCGGGCGCCACGGAGCAAGATGCGGCGAAGCCTTCAAAAGGTCATCGACCCGCACGTACAGTGCAGTTGCGAGGGTGTCTATCTCGGTCGTCACAAACTGAGATTGGGCACCCTCGCGTCCGTACGGCTACCCCTTGGAATCAATCATCTAGGCCCCGCGGCCCGCGGGCCCGGGCCCCGACCCGGGCCCGGGCCCGGCTAGAAGACGGAGTCCGTCTGGTCCGGGATGACGCTGGTGTCCCCCCGGAGCACGGGCCCCGGGGTGCCGTCACGGCCGGTGAAGCCGGTGGTCGCGCACGGGTACGGCGCGGCCTTCTGCTTCTTGGGCTGGATGAACATCGGGTTCACGATCCACTTGCCGTCGCTGTTGTCGTAGGCGCGGCACATCAGCTCGTTCTTGTTGCGGTTGACGACGAGCCGCAGCACGGTCGCGTCGCGCAGGAACGAGATGTCGGTGTCGGAGTCGCCCGCGGCGAACACCTGGCGGCGGGCGGCCGGCTGGACCTTCTCGGCCGCGGCGCCGCGCACCCCGAAGATCTCCTTGTTGATCCAGCAGCGCTTGCCGTCGATGTAGGTGATCATCGTGTCGGCGCCGTCCGCGACGGACCCGCAGCCCTGGAGGTGGGAGGTGAACTTCCCGCCGTACGTGGTGGTGTTGCGGATGCCGATGACGTGCCGGGCGTCGATGCCCACGCCCTCGGCCCACACCTCGACGACCGGCTGCGGCGAGGCCGAGCTGATCCAGACGTCGAAGCCGGCCTTCTGCAGACCGGAGACGAGCTCCTTCTGCTGGTCGTAGTAGCGCACCCAGCCGGTGGCGGTGGTGGAGCCGACCTGCTGCTTGGCGTCGACCGGGGCGGCCAGGTTCTCGGCCCGCGCGGCGGCCGTGAAGCCGCGGATCTCGCGCGCGGTCCAGCCCTGCATGAGCTGCGGCAGCCAGGCGTAGGAGGGCTCGGTCGTACGGCGGTCCCAGCCGGCGAAGGCGGGGGCGGCCGTGCGGGTGGCGGCGGTGCCGTAGACGGCGTTGATCTCGTCGGCGCAGCCGGCGCCCTCGGGGGTTCCGGTGGGCAGCGGGGCGCCTGGCTTCGCCAGGGCGCCGCAGGCCTCGGCCAGGGCCCGGGCGGCGGCCGGGGTCAGGAAGCGGCTGGTGGCGGTCCAGTCGCCCCCGGCGGGCTGGCGGATCTTGCCGTTGCGCAGCAGCCAGAACATCTGGGCGTCGCCGACGTCGTTCTTGACGACGGTGTTGTCCCAGTCGAAGACCGCGACGGGCTTGTTGCGGTGGGGCCGGTACGGGTTGCAGGTGCCGTAGTCGTCGATGAGCTGCTGGAGCCGGGCCTGGTTGTCGCCGTACCAGCTCGCCTTGAGCTGCGGGGCGGTGCAGTGGCCGCCGGGGTGGGCCTGGGCGGCGGGGGCGGCGGGGGCGGCGGCCACGAGGGTGCCGGCGGCTATCGCGGCGGCGGCGCCGACGGCCTGGAGCCGGCGCACGGAGCTGATTCGGGTCACTGAGGTGGGTTCTCCTGGTTCTCTCTCAAGATCATCACTTGCTCGATCGTCGCGGACGGTGGAGCACGGCAGCCGGGCGTCGTACGACGCCCGGCTGCCGGGTGGGTGGTGGGGAGGTGACCGTTTAGAGCGGGGTGACGTACGCGCCGGAGATGCCGCCGTCGACCAGGAAGTCGGTGGCGTTGATGAAGGAGGAGTCGTCGCTCGCGAGGAAGGCGACGGCGGCGGCGATCTCGGTGGGCTCGGCGAACCGGCCCAGCGGGATGTGCACGATCCGGCGGGCGGCGCGCTCCGGGTCCTTGGCGAACAGCTCCTGCAGGAGCGGGGTGTTGACGGGCCCCGGGCAGAGCGCGTTGACGCGGATCCCCTCGCGGGCGAACTGCACGCCGAGCTCGCGGGACATGGCGAGCACGCCGCCCTTGGAGGCGGTGTAGGAGATCTGTGAGGTGGCGGCGCCCATCCGGGCCACGAAGGAGGCGGTGTTGATGATGGAGCCGCGGCCCTGGCGCTGCATGTAGGGCAGGGCGGCCTTGCAGCAGAGGTAGACGGAGGTCAGGTTGACGTCCTGGACCCGCTTCCAGGCCTCCAGGCCGGTGGTGAGGATCGAGTCGTCGTCCGGGGGCGAGATGCCGGCGTTGTTGAAGGCGATGTCCACGGAGCCGTAGGTGTCGAAGGCGGTCTTGAACAGGGCCTCGACCTCCTCCGGGCTGGTGACGTCGACCTTGACGAAGGTGCCGCCGACCTCCTCCGCGGCGGCCTTGCCCGCGGTCTCGTCGATGTCCCCGCAGACGACGTTGGCGCCTTCCGAGGCCAGTCGGCGGGCGGTGGCGAGGCCGATGCCGCTGCCGGCTCCGGTGATGACGGCGGTCCGTCCGACCAGGCGGCGGCAGACGATCTCTTCGGTGGGCTCGATGCTCATGTGGTTCAGGCCTCCGTGCTGATGAAGACGTTCTTGGTCTCGGTGAAAGCGGTGAGGGAGTCGGGTCCGAGCTCGCGCCCGAGTCCGGACTGCTTGTAGCCGCCGAAGGGGGTCCAGTAGCGGACGCTGCTGTGGGAGTTGACCGACAGGTTGCCCGCGGCGACGGCGCGCGAGACGCGCAGCGCGCGGCCCACGTCGCGGGTCCACAGGGAGCCGGCGAGGCCGTAGTCGGTGGCGTTGGCCAGGCGTACGGCGTCCTCCTCGTCCTCGAAGGGCAGGACGACGGCGACCGGTCCGAAGACCTCCTCGGTGGCGATGGCGGCGGTGGGGTCGACGCCGGTGACGAGGGTCGGGGGGTACCAGAAGCCGGGGCCCTCGGGGGCGGTGCCGCGGATGACGGTGAGGTCATCGGTGACGTAGGACCGTACGCGGTCCAGCTGCACCCGCGAGATCAGCGGCCCGATCTGCGTGTTCTCGTCGTACGGGTCCCCGACGACCACCTTCTCGACGGCCGGGGCGAGCAGCTCCATGAACCGGTCGTAGGCGGAGCGCTGTACGAGGATCCGCGTACGGGCGCAACAGTCCTGCCCGGTGTTGTCCAGGAAGGACATCGGGGCCGAGGCCGCCGCCGCCTCCAGGTCCGCGTCGGCGAAGACGATGTTGGGGTTCTTGCCGCCGAGTTCGAGGGTGAGGCGCTTCACCCGGTCGGCGCACTTGGCCATGATCCGCTTGCCGATCCGGGTGGAGCCGGTGAACACGATCTTGGCCACCCCCGGGTGCTCGACGAGGGCGTCGCCCGCCACCTCGCCCCGGCCGGGCAGCACCTGGAACAGGTGCTCGGGGAGTCCGGCCTCCAGGGCGAGCTCGGCGAGGCGCAGCGCGGTGAGCGGGGTGGTCTCGGCGGGCTTGAGGATGACCGCGTTGCCCGCGGCCAGTGCCGGGGCCAGGCCCCAGGCGGCGATCGGCATGGGGAAGTTCCACGGCGCGATCACGCCGATGACGCCGAGGGGTTCGAGGAACGTGACGTCGATGCCGCCGGCGACGGGGATCTGGCGGCCGGAGAGCCGTTCCACTCCCCCGGCGGCGAAGTCGAGCACGTCACGGACGTTGCCGGCTTCCCAACGGGCGTTTCCGATGGTGTGGCCCGCCTCCCGGACCTCCAGCTGCGCCAGTTCCTCGATGTGCCCGTCGACGACCGCGGCGAAGCGGCGCAGCAGTCTGGCCCGGTCGGCGGGCGCGGCCGCCGCCCAGGCCCGCTGGGCGGCGGTGGCCCGCGCGACGGCGGCGTCGACGTCGTCCCGTGTGGCGGCCGGGACGACGGCGACGAGTTCCTCGGTGGCCGGATTCAAGACTTCCAGCGCATCGGACACGTGGTGGCCTTTCAGACGTTCGGGTGCGGGGCGTGCGGTGGATCCGGTAATGCGGTGTGCGGGGACTGCGGGACGGCTCGGGAACGGCTCGGGAACAGCTCCGGGACTGCTCCGGGACTGCTCCGGGACTGCTTCGGCCCTAGAGGCGTTCGAAGGAGCGGCGCAGTTCCCAGTCGGTCACGGCGGAGTCGTACGCGTCCAGTTCGACGCGGGCCATGTTCCGGTAGTGGGCGACGACCTCGGGGCCGAAGGCGGCCTTGGCGATCTCGCTGTTCTCCCAGAGCTCGGCGGCCTCGCGCAAGGTGGTGGGAACGTGTGCGAAGTCGGCCGTGTAGGCGTTGCCGGCGCAGGGCTCGGGCAGCTCCAGGCGGTTCTCGATGCCGTAGATCCCGGCCGCGACCAGGCCGGCGACGGCGAGGTACGGGTTGACGTCGCCGCCGGGCAGGCGGTTCTCGAAGCGCATGGAGCGGCCGTGGCCGACCACCCGGAGCGCGCAGGTCCGGTTGTCCACGCCCCAGGCGACGGCGGTCGGTGCGAAGGATCCCGGCCGGAAACGCTTGTAGGAGTTGATGTTGGGGGCGTAGAGAAGGGAGAAGTCGCGCAGCGCGGCGAGCTGGCCGGCCAGGAAGTGGCGCATCACGGGTGACATACCGCCCTGGTCGTGCGCGTCCGGCCCCTCACCGGCCATCGCACTGCGTCCGTCGGCATCGTTGAGCGAGAGGTGAATGTGACAGGAGTTGCCCTCGCGCTCGTCGTACTTGGCCATGAAGGTGAGCGAGACGCCCTCCTGGGCGGCGATCTCCTTGGCCCCCGTCTTGTAGACGGAGTGCTGGTCACAGGTGGTCAGCGCCTCGTCGTAGCGGAAGACGATCTCGTGCTGGCCGAGGTTGCACTCGCCCTTGGCCGACTCCACGACCAGGCCGGCGGCCTGCATCTCGTTGCGGATGCGGCGCAGCAGGGGCTCGACGCGGCCGGTCCCGAGGATGGAGTAGTCGGTGTTGTACTGGTTGGCGGGGGTCAGGCCGCGGTAGTCGGAGTTCCAGGCCTGCTCGTAGGTGTCCAGGAAGACCATGAACTCCAGCTCGGTGCCCACCATCGCGGTGTACCCGTGCTCGCCGAGGCGTTCGAGCTGGCGGCGCAGGATCTGCCGGGGTGCGGCGACCACGGGCGAGCCGTCGTTCCAGGCGAGGTCGGCGAGGACGAAGGCGCTGCCCGGGTTCCAGGGGATCCGGCGCAGGGTGGCGAGGTCGGGGTGCATGGCGAAGTCGCCGTAGCCCCGGTCCCAGGAGGACATCTCGTAGCCGTCCACGGTGTTCATGTCCGTGTCGACGGCGAGGAGGTAGTTGCAGCCCTCGGTGCCGTGCGCGAGGACCTCGTCGAGGAAGAACTGTGCGGCGAACCGCTTGCCCTGGAGGCGCCCCTGCATGTCGGGGAAGGCCAGGACCACTGTGTCGATTTCACCGCTGGCGACGAGAGCACGGAGCTCCTCGGGCGAAAGCGGCGGCTTGCGGTCTACCACGGGATTCTCTCCTTCGGTGAGCCGAGGGGGCCTAAGGTATTGAATAGAACCATTGCTTGGGAAGGGGAGGAGGCGAGATGACCGATACGACGAGCGAGGACGAGGCCGCCCGGCGGCTCAATCCCGTACTGCGACAGGTGCGGGCGGGCAACGGTTTCGAGGAGGCGCTGGAGCAGATCCTCCAGGTGGTCCGGCTCGGACTGGTGCCGGGCGGGGAACGGCTTCCGCCGGAGCGCGAGTTGGCCGAGCGGATGGGGATCAGCCGGGTGACGCTCCGCGAGGTGCTGAAGGTACTCCAGGACCAGGGCCTGGTGGAGGCCCGGCGCGGGCGGTACGGCGGAACGTTTGTCCTGCCCCGCCCCGACACCCCGGCCGGGGGCACCGAGGAGGAGCTGCGGCGCCGGGTCGCGGGCGTGGACATCGAGGACGTCCTGCGCTTCCGCGAGGTCCTGGAGGTGGGAGCGGCCGGCCTGTGCGCCTCCCAGGGCCTGTCCGAGCGGGACACCGACCGGTTGCTCGGCGCGCTGGCCGCCACCCACGACGCCCCGCTGCCCGACTACCGCCGCCAGGACACGCTCTTCCACCTCACCCTGTGCGAACTCGCCGGATCCGCCACCCTGACGGCCCAGTACGCGGCCGTCCGGGCCACCGTGAACGACCTGCTGGACTGCATCCCGCTGCTGGTGCGCAACCTGGAGCACTCGCAGCAGCAGCACAGCACGCTGGTGGAGGCGGTGCTGGACCGGGATCCGGAGGCGGCCCGCGAGGTGATGCGCGAGCACTGCTGCGGCACGGCCGCGCTGCTGCGGGGGTTCCTGACCTGACCGCGGTTCCCGATCCGGGCCGGCCCGACCCGGGCCGAGAGCCTTTCGTAACCCCTGTTTAACGCAGGGGTCTTGCGCCCGCCACGCCCGAGCGGCAAAGGTACGCCCCACAACCATTGCCCTAGGCAGGAGCGCACATGGCCGACGACACCGGCGCACGGCTGGCAGCCGTGCCCGAACCCACCCCGTCCCCCGAGAACGCCGCCGGGAACGGCACCGACGGCTACCTGGAGCGCCGCACCCTGCGCCGCGGCAGCGCCGGCTGGCTGCTGCTGACCGGTCTCGGCGTCGCGTACGTGGTCTCCGGCGACTTCTCCGGCTGGAACATCGGCCTCGCCCAGGGCGGTTTCGGCGGCCTGGCCATCGCCACCGTCCTGATGGGCGCGATGTACGCGTGCCTGGTCTACTCCCTCGCCGAGCTGTCGGCGATCCTGCCCACCGCGGGCGGCGGGTACGGTTTCGCCCGCCGGGCGCTCGGCACCTGGGGCGGCTTCCTCACCGGCACCGCGATCCTCATCGAGTACATCCTCGCCCCGGCCGCCATCGCCATCTTCATCGGCGACTACGTGGAGTCCCTCAACCTCTTCGGCCTCACCTCGGGCTGGCCCGTCTACCTCGCCTGCTTCGTCGTCTTCATAGGCATCCACCTCTGGGGCGTGGGCGAGGCCCTCAGCTTCTCCCTGATCGTCACCGCCATCGCCGTGATCGCGCTGGTCGTCTTCGCCGTCGGCGCGTTCACCCAGTTCGACCCCGCCAACCTCGACAACATCGCCGTCGACACCACCGCCGCCGGAGCCAGCTCCTGGCTGCCGCTGGGCATCCTCGGGATCTGGGCCGCCTTCCCCTTCGGCATGTGGTTCTTCCTCGGCGTCGAGGGCGTGCCGCTGGCCGCCGAGGAGGCCAAGGACCCGGTCCGCTCGGTACCGCGCGCCCTGTCGATCTCCATGGGCATCCTGGTCCTGCTCGCCCTGGTCACCTTCCTGGCCTCGACCGGTGCGCGCGGAGCCGACGCCATCAAGGACGCGGGCAATCCGCTGGTCGTCGCCCTGGAGGGCGACCCCGGACTCTCCTGGCTGAAGACCTTCGTCAACTACGCGGGCCTGGCCGGGCTGGTGGCCTCCTTCTTCTCCCTCATCTACGCCGGCTCCCGCCAGCTGTTCGCGCTCTCCCGGGCGGGCTACCTGCCCCGCTTCCTCTCCCTGACCTCGAAGCGCAAGGCCCCGTACCTGGGCCTGCTCATCCCCGGCGCCATCGGCTTCGCCCTGGCCGCCGCCACCGGCAACGGCCCGCGCATGCTGAACATGGCGGTCTTCGGCGCGACCATCTCGTACGCCCTCATGGCCCTCTCCCACATCGTGCTGCGGCGCCGCGAGCCCGGCCTGGAGCGCCCGTACCGCACGCCCGGCGGCATCGTGACCTCCTCGGTGGCCTTCGTCCTCGCCCTCTCGGCCCTGGTCGCCACCTTCCTGGTGGACAAGGACGCGGCATTCATCGCGCTGGCCGTGTACGCCGTCGCCCTCGCCTACTTCGCGTTCTACAGTCGGCACCACCTGGTGGCCTCCGCTCCGGAGGAGGAGTTCGCGGCGCTCGCGGAAGCGGAGGCCGAGCTCTCCCGCGACTGACCCGCCCGTCCCCCCTCGCTCCTCCCGGAGGTATTCCCGTGCCCAGGCCGCTCATCGGCATCACCACCTACGTCGAGAAATCCACCCGCTACGGGGTGTGGGACGTCCCGACCGCCCTCATCCCCACCGGGTACTACGAGCTCGTCCAGGCCTCGGGCGGTACCGCCGTCCTGCTCCCGCCGGACGAACCGGAGGCGGCGGCGGAGGTGTTGAGCCGGCTGGACGGCCTGGTCGTCGCGGGCGGCCCGGACGTGGACCCGGATCGGTACGGGGCTCCGCGCGATCCCCGTACCGGACCGGCGGCGAGCGTGCGCGACGCGTGGGAACTCTCCCTGATCTCGGCCGCCCTGGCCTCCCGCACCCCCCTCCTCGGCATCTGCCGCGGCATGCAGGCGCTGAACGTGGCCCTGGGCGGCACCCTGATCCAGCACATCGACGGCCACGTGCTGAGCCCCGGCGTGGTCTCCTGGCACCCGGTCCGCCCGGTCCCCGGCACCCTGTACGCGACCCTGGTCCCGGAAGACTCAGAGGTCCCCACCTACCACCACCAGGCCGTCGACCGCCTGGGCCGCGGCCTGATCGCCTCCTCCCACGCCGCCGACGGCACGGTGGAATCCATCGAACTCCCGGGCGCCCCCTGGACCCTGGGCGTCCAATGGCACCCGGAACTCGACAAGGACACCCGCGTCATGTCGGCCCTGATCACAGCGGCCTCCGGTCCGTCCGCCGTCTGACGCGCAACGAGCAACCACGTCAGCCACCCGAAGCCTGACAACCGGAGCCCGAGCCCTCCCAACCGCCCGACGCCTGACAACCGGGGCCCGAGCCCTCCCAACCGCCCGACGCCTGACAACCGGGGCCCGAGCCCTCCCAACCGCCCGACGCCTGACAACCGGGGCCCGAGCCCTCTCAGCCGTCCGGCGTTTGAGGACCGGGGTCCGGGGCGGAGCCCCAGGGGGTCCGGGCGCAGCCCGGTACCCCCTCCCAGCCCGTCCGGCGCTCAAGGACCGGGGTCCTGGCCCTCTCAGCCGTCCGGCGCTTGAGGACCGGGGTCCGGGGCGGAGCCCCAGGGGGTCCGGGCGCAGCCCGGCACCCCTCCCAGCCCGTCCGGCGCTCAAGGACCGGGGTCCTGGCCCTCTCAGCCGTCCGGCGCTCAAGGACCGGGGTCCGGGGCGGAGCCCCAGGGGGTCCGGGCGCAGCCCGGCACCCCCTCCCAGCCCGTCCGGCGCTTGAGGACCGGGTCAGGGCAGAGCCCTGGGAACGGGCGAAGGGCGGGTAGGGGAACTTCGCCCCGCGCAGCGGCAAGGGTCGCAGCGGGGACTTCGCCCCGCAGGGCCCCCGCCACCCCCGGAAGCGGGATCCGGCCGCAGGGGCCGGGGGGAGCTGTCCCCTACCCGCCCTTCCACCGTTCCCCGGGGCTCCACCCCGGACCCCACACGTGCAGGGCCCGTGCCGGCACCCCCGTCCACACGAGGCCGGCACCCGGCCGGGGCCGGGTCAGCAGATCCCGCGCGGGCCCCGGCCCCGGCCGGGTCGGTCGGGCCAGGCCGGGTCGGTCGGGTCGGCCAGGGTCAGCCGGGGTCGGTCGGGCCCGGCCGGGTCGGCCAGGGTCAGCCGGGGTCGGCCCGGGTCGGCCCGGGGCGGGGCAGCGTCGGCCGGGCGTGCGCGGGACCCCGGGGGCGGCCGGGGGCGGGGTCAGCGACGGGTCAGCGCCAGCAGGTCCCGCGCGGGGCCCGCCGGCCGCGCCCCCGCGGGCCACACCGCGCGGAGCTCCCGCTCCAGCCCCGCCCCGAGCACGGGCACGGACACCAGCCGCCGCCCCGCCATCTCGTCCCCGACCGCCAGTTCCGACAGCACGCACGGCCCGGCCCCGCTCACCGCCGCCGCCTTCACCGCGGTGGTGGAGGCCAGTTCCAGCAGCGGCTCCGCCAGCCCCCCGCACCCGGCCAGCGCCGCGTCGAGGACCTGCCGGGTCCCCGACCCCCGCTCCCGCAGGATCAGCGGTGTCGCCGCCAGCTCCGCCGGCTCCACCCCGCGCGTGCGCCGGGCCCAGGGGTGCCCGGGGGCCACCGCCACCACGAGGCGGTCCTGCGCGATGACCACAGAGTCCAGTCCCTCGGGCACGCTCAGCCCCTCCACGAAGCCGAGGTCCGCTTCGTGCGCGAGCACCCGTTCCGCCACCACCGCCGAGTTCCCCGCGTGCAGCGACACCGCCGTGTCCGGCCGCTGCCCGCGCAGGGCGATCAGCCAGCCGGGCAGCAGGTACTCCGCGATGGTCATGCTGGCGGCGACCCGCAGCCGGGAGTCGCGGCGGCCCCGCAGCGCCTGCGCGCCCGCGTCGAAGGCCTCGGCCGCCTCCACCACCCGCCGGGCCCAGTCGGTGACCAGGGCGCCCTCCGCGGTCAGCGTCGATCCGCGCGGGGAGCGGTCCACGAGCGCGACCCCGAGGCGGGTCTCCATCGCCCGGATCCGGCTGCTGGCCGCGGGCTGGGTGATCCCGAGCCGTCGTGCGGCGGCGCTCAGACTGCCCACGCGCGCGACCGCGAGCAGCAGCTCCATGGCCCCCAGGTCCGGGACCCGGTGCGCCAGCGGAACCTGCCCCTCGACCCACTCCTCATTACCGCTCCCATTACCCATAACTTCAGTTTATGCCCTCATAGGAAGAGACCCTCTGCCGTCCGGCCCCGCCCGGCGGGACGCTGGACCCATGGCCACCACCCTCGTACGCCCCGCTCCCACCACCCCCGGGACTTCCCCCGCCGCGGCCCCCACCACCGGAACCCACAAGGTTCCCTCCCTGCGGCACCTCGGCCCCAACTGGTACGCCTCCGTCATGGGCACGGCGATCATCGCCAACGCCGGCGCGACCCTCCCGTACCAGCTCCCCGGCCAGCGCGTGGTCTGCCAGATCTTCTGGGTGCTGGCCGCCACCGCCCTCGCGGTCCTGCTGACCGCCCGGGCCGGCCACTGGCTCCACCACCGCGACCAGGCCCGAGCCCACCTCCTGGACCCCGCCGTGGCCCCCTTCTACGGCTGTCTCTCGATGGCCCTGCTGGCCGTCGGCGGCGGCGCGCTCATCGTCGGCAAGGACCTCATCGGTCTCCCCGCCGCCATCGCCGTGGACACCGTCCTGTTCACCGCCGGCACCGCGATAGGCCTCCTCGCGGCCGTGGCCGTCCCCTACCTGATGGTGGTCCGCCACAAGGTCGAGGCCCACCAGGCCACCCCCGTCTGGCTGCTTCCCGTGGTCGCCCCCATGGTCTCCGCCGCGCTCGGCCCCCTGCTGATCCCCCACCTCCCCGCCGGCCAGGCCCGCGAGGCCATGCTGCTCGGCTGCTACGCGATGTTCGGCCTCAGCCTGCTCGCCACCCTGCTGCTGCTCCCCCTGATCTTCGGCCGGCTGATCGTCAGCGGCCCCCTCCCCCTGGTCCTCACCCCGACCCTGTTCCTGGTCCTGGGCCCCCTCGGCCAGTCCACCACCGCCGTGAACTCCCTCGCGGACATGGCTCCCCTGTCGATGGTCGGCCCCTACTCCGGCGCCTTCTCCGCCTTCGCGGTCGTCTACGGGGTCCCCGTGATGGGATTCGCCCTGCTGTGGCTGGCACTGGCCGCGGCGATGCTGCTGCGGGCCGGCCGGGGCGGCATGGGGTTCGCCATGACCTGGTGGGCGCTGACCTTCCCCGTCGGCACCTGCGTCACCGGAGCCGCCGGACTGGCCCGGCACACCGGCCTCACCGCCTTCTCCTGGCTGGCCGCGGCCCTCTTCCTGGCCCTGCTGACCGCCTGGGTCCTGGCCGCCGCGAACACCCTGCGCGGCCTGTGGTCCGGCCGCCTGCTGGCCGCACCCCGCTAGAGCAGGGACCGCGCGAACAGGGCCCGCTAGAGCGCCCCCCGCAGGGCCGCCCCCAGCACCTCCGGGGCTCCGGCCAGCGAGGGGCCGTACCAGGTCAGGTGACGGCCGTCGACGAACGCCGCCGGGATCCCGGGGAAGGCCTCGGGCCCGTCCCCGGCCGTGAAGCGGTACGGCTCGTCCGGGAACACCACGAGCTCGCAGCCGGCGGCGGCCAGTTCGGCCGCCGGGATCCTCGGGTACCGCTCCGCGTGCCCGGCGTAGGCGTTGCGCACGCCGAGGCGGGCCAGCAGGTCCCCCGCGAAGGTGTCGCGGCCCAGCACCATCCAGGGCCGGCGCCAGACCGGCACGAAGGCCGTCCGCTGCTCTCCGGCCGGCTCCGCGCGGGCCCACGCGGCCTCCGCTTCCGCCAGCCACCGGGGCCGCGCCAGCCCCATGGCCCCCACCAGCACCCGGTCCAGTTCGGTGAACGCCTGCGGGAGGTCCCGTACCTCGGTGACCAGGACCTCCAGTCCGGCCTCCCGCAGCGCCGCCAGGTCCGGAGCCCGGTTCTCCTCCTCGTTGGCGAGGACCAGATCCGGGCGCAGCCGCGCGATCGCCCGTACGTCGGGGTTCTTCGTCCCCCCGATGCGCACCACGTCCCCCGGAGCGGCCGGGTGCGTGCACCAGTCGGTCACCCCGACCAGCGCCCCGGGCGCGCTCACGGCCACCGCCTCGGTCAGGGAGGGCACCAGCGACACGACCCGCATCCGGTCAGTGTCCCGGCGAGGGCGGCTCGGAGGTCGCGTGGATGTGTTCGCCGACCGCGACGATCAGGATCCGGGTGTCCTCGGTGACGGCCCGCCAGCGGTGGCGCACCCCGCCGGACAGGAACAGCGCGTCGCCGTTCTCCAGCCGGTACGCCCGCCCTTCGGCCTCCACCTGGCAGGCGCCCGAGACCACGTACATCAGCTCGTCGTTGCGGTGCTGGTACTCGCGGCCCGCGTCCTGGTCCCCGGTGAACTCCAGCGCGTGCAACTGGTGGTGCCCGCGCACGAGGGGCCGTACGCCGGGGACGGGGGTCAGCGCCGAATCGTCGCCGGCCCGTACGAGGTCCACGGTGCGCGCGGTGTCGGAAGCGGCCAGCAGATCGACGGCCGTGGTCTCCAGCGCGTCGGCGACCCGTTCGAGGGACCGCATGCTGGGCCGGGCCCGCTCGTTCTCTATCTGGCTCAGGAAGGGGACCGACAGCCCGCTGCGCGCGGACACCGCGGCAAGGGTCAGGTGCAGGGCCCGGCGTCTCTTGCGCACGGCCACGCCCACCCGGAGCGGTTCCTTGGAATCCTTGTCCCGGTCCCGCTCCTTGTCGTCCGCGCCGGTCGTCGCGCCGGTCGTCGCGCTGGTGCCGTTCTTGCCGTCGGTGCCGTCCCTGTCGTCCATGGCGGGGCTGCCCTCCCCTTGTTTCGTTTGGTCCGGTCCGTCGCACATCGCTCACCGCACATCGGTGTGCTGTAAGCACCTTACGCAGCAACCGGCCCCGGTTTCGCGCTCACGGGCAGAGCAGGCCGTACCTGCGCCACTTTCCGTTTGCCCTCAGTGCATCATCGTGACCGTGACGACGACACGACGCCTGATGCTCCTGGACACCGCTTCCCTCTACTACCGCGCGTACTTCGGCGTGCCGGACTCCGTGAAGGCCCCCGACGGCACTCCGGTCAACGCCGTCCGCGGCCTGCTCGACTTCATCGGCCGCCTCGTGCAGGACCACCGGCCCGACGATCTCGTGGCCTGCATGGACGCCGACTGGCGGCCCCACTGGCGGGTGGAACTGATCCCGTCCTACAAGGCCCACCGGGTCGCGCAGGAGACGGAAAGCGGCCCGGACGTCGAGGAGACCCCGGACACCCTGGCCCCGCAGGTCCCGATCATCGAGGCGGCCCTGGACGCCTTCGGCATCGCCCGGGTGGGGGTCGCCGGGTACGAGGCCGACGACGTGATCGGCACCCTGACCGGCCGCGCGACCGGCCCCGTGGACATCGTCACGGGCGACCGGGACCTGTACCAGCTGGTCGACGACGCCAAGCAGCGCCGGGTGCTGTACCCGCTGAAGGGCGTGGGCACCCTCCAGGTGACCGACGAGGCGTGGCTCCGCGAGAAGTACGGGGTGGACGGCCCCGGATACGCCGACCTGGCGCTGCTGCGCGGGGACCCGAGCGACGGTCTGCCGGGCGTCCCCGGCATCGGCGAGAAGACGGCGGCGAAGCTGCTGGACGCCTACGGGAACCTGGCCGGAATCATCGCGGCGATCGAGGACCCGAAGTCGAAGCTGACCCCCACCCAGCGCAAGCGGCTGGACGAATCGAGGCCTTATCTGGCGGTGGCCCCGAAGGTGGTCCAGGTCGCTTCGGACGTTCCGCTTCCGCCGTTCGACCCGGCGCTGCCGGCCACCGCGGCACAGCCGGATCTGGTCGCGGCGCTCGCTCACCGGTGGGGCCTGAGTGGAGCCGTTGAACGTCTGGGCAGCGCACTTCGCCCCTGAGGTGCTAACTTAGGTAATCCTAAGCTTCACGGAGTCAGGGTCGGAGAGTCAGGGAGACGTCGTGGCAGAAGGACGCGCCCGCAAGGTCGGCACCGCAGTCGTCGTGCGGACCGAGCGGTTGAGTCCGCACATGGTGCGGATCGTGCTGGGCGGTGCGGGGCTGGCCGGATTCGGTGCGGGCAGTTACACCGACCACTACGTGAAACTGCTCTTCGCACCTGCCGGCGTCACCTACACCACCCCCTGGGACCTGGACCGGATCAAGGCGGCCCACCCCCGCGAGGAGTGGCCGCGCCAGCGCGCGTACACGGTGCGCGCCTGGGACCCGGCCCACCTGGAACTGACCCTCGACTTCGTGGTCCACGGCGACGAAGGACTGGCCGGCCCCTGGGCCGCACGCGTCCAGCCGGGTGAACTCGTACGCTTCCTCGGTCCGGGCGGGGCCTACGCCCCGGACCCGGTCGCCGGCTGGCACCTCCTGGTCGGCGACGAGAGCGCCCTGCCGGCGATCGGCGCGGCGATGGAGCGGATGCCCGCCGGGGCACGGGTCCACGCGCTCGTGGAGGTCCAGGGACCGGACGACGAGCTGAGTATCGCCACCCCCGACGGCATCGTCCCGGTCTGGATCCACCGCGGTTCGCGCCCGATCGGGGAGGCGCTGACCGAGGCCGTCCAGGCCCTGGCCTTCCCCTCCTCCGACGTGCACGCGTTCGTGCACGGCGAGGCCGGCTTCGTCAGATCCCTGCGCCACCACCTGCGCATCGAGCGCGGCATCCCGCGCGAACGCCTGTCCATCTCCGGCTACTGGCGCCTGGGCCAGACCGACGAGGGCTGGCGCGCGATCAAGCGGGACTGGAACGCGGAAGTCGAAGCCGAGCAGGAACGCACCCTGGCCACCGCCGCGTCCTGACCCGCCGGATCCGGGGGGCGGCGGCCCGGCCCCGGGCACACCGCCGGGCCCCGGAACCCGGGATCCCGCACGGGCCCCCGCAGCGGTGGAGCCCTGACCGCGCCGGATCCCGCGCCCGCGGCGAGCGGTGTCGCCCGTTCGGCCGCACAATGGGCCCATGCGTACGCTCCGCGCACTCACGGCAGCCGGAGCAGCCGCCGTCCTGGCCACGACCGGGACCGCGACCGCCGCGCCGAGCCCGCCGCCCGCGCCCACCGCCCAGCTCACCGACGCACAGGTCGACACGGCCGTGCGACGCCTCGACGCCACCGTCGCCGAGATGATGCGCCGCACCGGGGTCCCCGGTGTCTCCGTCGCCGTCGTCCACGACGACAAGGTGGTCTACCTCAAGGGCTTCGGTCTGCGCCGCGTCGGCGACCCGGCCACGGTGAACCCCGACACCGTCTTCCAGATCGCCTCGCTCTCCAAGCCGATCTCCTCCACCGTCGCCGCCGGGGTCCTCAAGGACCCCGCCGACTTCGACCGGCACACGGAACTCCCCGGCTTCGGCCTCAAGGACCCGTGGGTGACCTCCCACCTCACCACCGCCGACCTGCTCTCCCACCGCAGCGGTCTGCCCGACCACGCCGGCGACCTCCTGGAGGACCTCGGCTACGACCAGGCGTACATCCTCGACCACCTGCGCCTGGCGCCCCTGAGCCCGTTCCGCGCGAGCTACGCCTACACCAACTTCGGGTTCACCGCCGGCGCCGAGGCGCTCGCCCGCTCCCGCGGCGCCACCTGGCAGAAGCTCAGCGCCGACACCCTCTTCAAGCCCGCCGGCATGACGCGCACCAGCACCGAGTTCCAGGCCTTCGTCGACGCCCCCAACCACGCCGCCACCCATGTCAAGGCCGTGCCCGACGACAAGACGGGGGACGCCACCTGGATCCCCCGCTACGTCCGCGACCCCGAGGCCCAGTCCCCGGCCGGCGGGGTGAGCAGCACCGCCCGCGACATGTCCCGCTGGCTGCGACTCCAGCTCTCCGGCGGCACCCTCGACGGCAAGCGGATCATCCCCGCCGACACCCTCGCCCGGACCCACCTCCCCGAGATCGTGTCGCAGCCGCCCGCCTCCCCCACCGGCCGCACCGGCTTCTACGGGCTGGGCTGGAACGTCAACTACGACGACGCCGGCCGCCTGCGCCTGAGCCACTCCGGCGCCTTCGAGCTCGGCGCCAACACCAGCGTCAGCATGCTCCCGCTGGAGAAGCTCGGCATCGTCGTCCTCACCAACGGCGCCCCCATCGGCCTGCCCGACGCCGTCGCCGCCGACTTCTTCGACACCGCCGAACACGGGAAGGCCACCACCGACTGGCTGGCCCTGACCGGCGCCCTCTACGCGCAGATCAACGCGGAGGGCCGCTCCCCCACCGACTACGCCCGCCCGCCCACGGGCGCGAAGCCGGCCCAGGAGGACTCCGCGTACACCGGCACCTACGACAACCCCTACTACGGCAAGGCGACGGTGGCGGCCACGAGCGAGGGCAAGCTGACCCTGTCCCTCGGCCCCGAGCCGATGGTGTTCCCCCTGACCCACTACGACGGGGACACCTTCAGCTACGAGACCGCCGGGGAGAACGCCGTCGGCCGCACCGGGGTGTTCTTCT
The DNA here is from genome assembly GCF_057834385.1 of Streptomyces sp. GL_141. Lineage (NCBI taxonomy): Bacteria > Bacillati > Actinomycetota > Actinomycetes > Kitasatosporales > Streptomycetaceae > Streptomyces > Streptomyces sp. GL_141. The sequence continues at coordinate 6,876,177 of NZ_CM174402.1, read as the reverse complement.
CCCCCGCCGACCGCACGGTCCGCATCGAGTACCTGGACGCCGACCACCTGGGGACCTTCACCAAGGGCTAGGCCGTCTCTTTCGGATCCTGCCCGGCCCGCGCCGCCCGGCACCGCACCTCGCCGCATAGCCTGTACCCGGTGAAGCGCAGATCCCACATCCCCGACGCGCCCCTGCCCCAGGTCTCCGGCATCGACCCGGTCCGCATGCGGCTGCCCCCCGACCCGGACGGGACCTGGCCGGACCTCGGCTCGTACCTCGCGGCACGCTACGAGGGCACGCGCGGGGAGGAGTCCATGGCCCGCCTGCTGCGGGACGGCCGGGTGCTGGGCGCCGGCGGCCGGGTGCTGCGGCCGCAGGACCCGTACGAGCCCGGCGGCTTCCTGTGGTTCCACCGGGACATGCCGCCCGAGCCCGTCGTGCCCTTCCCCATCGGGGTCGTGTACCGCGACGAGCACCTGCTGGTCGCCGACAAACCGCACTTCCTGGCCACCACCCCGCGCGGCAGCCACGTCTTCCAGACGGCCCTGGCCCGGCTCCGGGTGGAGCTCGGCCTGCCCGCGCTGAGCCCCGCGCACCGGCTGGACCGGATGACCGCCGGGCTGGTGCTGTTCAGCATCCGGCCCGAGGACCGGGGCGCCTACCAGCTGATGTTCCAGGAGCGGCGGATCCGCAAGGAGTACGAGGCGCTCGCGCCCCACGACCCGGCGGTGGAGTTCCCCCGGACCCTGCGCAGCCACATCGAGAAGGTCCGCGGGGTGATGGCGGCGACCGAGGTCGCGGGCGCCGAGCCGAACGCCGAGACCCTGGCCGAACTCCTCGCGGTCAAGGGGGACACCGGGCGCTACCGGCTGACCCCGCACACCGGGCGCACCCACCAGCTGCGGGTGCACATGAACAGCCTGGGCCTGCCCATCCTGGGCGACCCGGTCTATCCGGCGGTCCGCGATCCGGCGCCCGACGACTACCGGCGTCCGCTCCAGCTCCTGGCCCGCACCCTGGAGTTCACCGATCCCGTCACCGGGATCGCGCACCGCATCGAGAGCGGCCGCACCCTGCGGGCCTGGGAGGACCGGCCCGGCTGGGAAGAGGGATCCGAGGACCGCGCCTAGGGGGTGTCCACGCCAGCGATCCGCAGCGCCGCGTCGGCGGTGGCCTCCGCGAAGGCGGCCACCGGGCGTCCGGGATCGGAGCGGTGGATCAGCATGACGCCTTCGATGAGGCCGAAGACGAGGTCGTTGCGGAGCACCAGTCCGGCCCCGTCAGCGGCGAGTTCGGTTCCGGCGTGCGCGCCGTCGAGCAGCTCCCGGTAGATGTCCTTGAGTTCCTGGCGCATCCGGCGGAAGCGGGCGAAGCGGGCACCGGCGACCTCCGGCAACAGGTAGAGCGCGCCCAGGTTGTAGGGCCCCCCGCACAGCAGCATCACGTCGGAGCGGCACAGCTCCCAGAGCCGGCGTCCGGCGGGCCGTCCCGTCTCCCGGGCCAGTCGGCGGGCCAGCTCCAGGGAGGGCGCGACCGTGGACTCCAGGAGTTCGGCGAGGAGTTCCTCCTTGCCGCCGAAGTAGTGGTACATCGTGGCCTGGCGCATTCCGGCCCGTTCGGCCACCGCCCGCGTGGTGGTGGCCGCGTACCCCTTGACCGTGAACAACTCGGCCGCCGCGTAGAGGAGTTCCTCGCGCGGCGGCCGTCCGCTCGCAGGTCTCAGCTGATCGGCGCGTGGCCGACCGACCCGTCTCGGCCCATCGTCCGCTCCACCAGTCATGGCTCGATTTTCCCACGGGACACACCGAACCGATCATGGCAAGAGGTGAGATCCGGCCAGGACCACGTCTGGAGGAACCTACAAGTCCGGCTATCCCACCGAACTGTAGGCCACCACACCACGCAGCAGCGCGTCCACCGCCTTGCGGGCGTTGCGCGCCACCGTGCTGCCGCCCTCCGCAGAGGAGGAGGGCGCCGCGGCGGCCACCTGCCCCAGGACGTCGATGACCTGCTTGCACCAGCGCACGAAATCACCGGCCGGCATCTCCGCCTCGCGCAGCACCTCGTCCAGGCTCTTGTCGGAGGCCCACTGGTACACCGCCCACGCGAAGCCGAGGTCCGGCTCGCGCTGGCCCACGCCCTCCGCCTGGTTGATGCCGTGCTCCTCCTCCAGCGCGTCGAGCCGGCCCCAGATGTGGACCATCTCGCCGAGCGCGGCCTTCGCCGCGCCACCCGGCACCTTCGGCGCCACCGCGTCGTCGGACTGCCGTGCCTCGAAGACCAGCGCCGAGATGCAGGCGGCCAGTTCGGCCGGGCTCAGCCCCTCCCACACACCGGCCCGCAGGCATTCCGACGCCAGCAGGTCGAGCTCTCCGTAGAGCCGCGCGAGCCGCCGCCCGTGCGGGGTCACCTCGTCCTCGCGCAGGTAGTCCAGATCCGTCAGCAGTGCGTGGATCCGGTCGAAGGTGCGGGCGATGGTGTTCGTCCGCCCCTCGATGCGCTGCTCCAGCTGCCGCGTGTCCCGCTGCAGCCGGTGGTAGCGCTCCGCCCAACGGGCGTGGTCCTCGCGCTCGTCGCAGCCGTGACACGGGTGCGCCCGCAGCGCCGTGCGCAGCCGCGTGATCTCCCGGTCGTCGGCCGCGGCCGCCCGCCCGCCCCGGTGCCGCTCCACGGTGATGTGCCCGGCCTTGGTCCGCAGCTGGGACGCCAGGTCCCGACGGGACTGCGGGGAACGGGCGTTGAACGTCTTGGGGATCCGCATCCGCTCGATGGCCTCGACCGGGACCGGGAAGTCGATCCCGGCGAGCCGCTTCACCTGCCGCTCCACGGTGAGCACCAGCGGGCGCGGACCCTCGGTGTACTCGTGTCCGCGGTGCCCGTTGGAACGCCCGGCGGGCACCCCCGGATCCAGCACCAGCGCCAGCCCGGCGAACTTGCCCGTCGGCACGTGGATGATGTCGCCCGGCTTGAGCTTCTCCAGCGAGCTGGCCGCCTGCGCCCGCCGCTGGGCGGCGCCCTGCTTGGCCAGGTCGTTCTCACGGTCCTTGAGGTCGCGGCGCAGCCGCGCGTACTCCTCGAAGTCCCCCAGGTGGCAGGTCATGCCCTCCCGGTAGCCGTCCAGGCCCTCCTCGTTGCGCTGCACCTGCCGGGAGATCCCGACGACCGAGCGGTCCGCCTGGAACTGCGCGAAGGAGGTCTCCAGCAGCTCGCGCGAACGGTGCCGCCCGAACTGCTGGACCAGGTTGACGGCCATGTTGTACGAGGGCTTGAAGCTGGAGCGCAGCGGATACGTACGGGTACCCGCGAGCCCGGCCAGGCCCGCCGGGTCCATGCCCCGCTGCCACAGCACCACCGCGTGGCCCTCGACGTCGATGCCGCGCCGCCCGGCCCGGCCGGTGAGCTGCGTGTACTCGCCGGGGGTGATGTCGGCGTGCTGCTCGCCGTTCCACTTGACGAGCTTCTCCAGGATGACCGTGCGCGCCGGCATGTTGATGCCCAGCGCCAGGGTCTCGGTGGCGAACACGGCCTTCACCAGACCCCGTACGAACAGCTCCTCGACGACCTCCTTGAAGGTGGGCAGCATGCCCGCGTGGTGCGCGGCGATGCCCCGCTCCAGGCCTTCGAGCCATTCGTAGTAGCCCAGGACGTGCAGGTCCTCGGTGGGGATGGAAGCGGTCCGCTCCTCCACGATCTCGCGCACCTTGAGCCGCGCGGTGTCGTCGTTCAGCCGCAGGCCCGCGTACAGGCACTGCTGGACGGCGGCCTCGCATCCGGCCCGGCTGAAGATGAAGTTGATGGCGGGCAGCAGCCCGTCGCCGTCCAGCCGGGCGATGACCTCGGGCCGGGAAGGGGTCCAGATCCGGCCGCGGGAGCGCCGCTCGCGCTCGCGGTCGGCCTCGCGGACCATCTTTCCGCGCCGCCGGTCCTTCGGGCTGTACCGGCTGCTGTTCTCCTCGCGCGCCATCCGCAGCAGGTCGGGGTTGACCTCGCGGCGCGCGGAGCCGCGGCCGCCGTGGTCGGACCCCTCCTCGAAGAGGTCGTAGATCCGCCGGCCGGCCATGACGTGCTGCCACAGCGGTACGGGCCGCTCCTCGGAGACGATCACCTGGGTGTCGCCGCGCACGGTGTCGAGCCAGTCGCCGAACTCCTCGGCGTTGGAGACGGTGGCGGACAGCGAGACCAGGGTCACCGACTCGGGGAGGTGGATGATGACTTCCTCCCAGACGGCTCCGCGGAACCGGTCGGAGAGGTAGTGCACCTCGTCCATCACCACGTAGCCCAGACCGGTCAGCGCCTGCGAGCCCGCGTACAGCATGTTGCGGAGCACCTCGGTGGTCATGACGACCACCGGAGCATCGGCGTTGACGCTGTTGTCACCGGTGAGCAGGCCGACCTTGGCGGCGCCGTAGCGCTTGGCGAGGTCGGCGTACTTCTGGTTCGACAGGGCCTTGATGGGCGTGGTGTAGAAGCACTTGCGGCCCTGCTGGAGGGCCAGGTGCACGGCGAACTCGCCGACGATGGTCTTGCCCGAGCCGGTCGGCGCGGCGACGAGGACGCCCTTGCCGGCCTCCAGTGCCTTGCAGGCCTCGATCTGGTAGGGATCCAGGTCGAATTCGTACATCTCACGGAAAGGCGCCAGGGCCGTGGCCTCTTCGGCGGCGCGGATCCGGGCAGCGGCGTACCGCTCGGCGGGAGAAAGTTCTTCGGTCATCTTGTCTTCGAGCCTACCCGCCGCCTCTGACAACAGTCGCGATCTTTTGCGCGGGCCCGGACGTCCTACGCCAGGAGCCGCAGGGCCGCCGGGACGCATTCCGCGGTCACCGGCAGGGGACCCAGCGGCTCGCCGTCCGCGTAGGCGGTGATGCCGGCCGCCTCCAGGGTCACCTTCGAGGCCCGGTGCACGGTGACCTTGGGATGGTCGAGGTGGGTGCCCTTGTAGACCCGCGGGAAGACCTTCAGCAGCGTGGTGCGGCTGCAGTCGCCGACGACCGTGACGTCGAAGAGCCCGTCGTCGGGGACCGCGTCCGCGCATATGCGCATCCCGCCGCCGTAGGAGGAGCCGTTGCCGACGGCCACCAGTGTGGCCTCGATGTCCAGGACCGGCCCGCCGTCCAGGGTGATCCGGTACGGGAAGGGCCGGAACGCGGCGAGCTCCAGGGCCATCGCCAGGTCGTACTTGAACCGGCCGGCCGGCAGCCGCATCCGGTTGCCCCGGTCGTTGACCCGCGAGTCGAAGCCCGAGCACAGCACGGTCCCGTACCAGGTGCCGCCAGTGCCGGTGCCGGCGCCCTCCCCGGCCACCCGGCCGAGGTCGATCTCGCGGACCCGGCCCTCCTTGAGCGCCTCGGCGGCCAGCCGGCCCGCCCGCGCGGGTTCCCGTACGGGCAGTCCCATCGTGCGCGCGAAATCGTTCCCGGTGCCCACCGCGACCACCCCGAGCGGCACCAGCGTGCCCGCGAGCGCCTGCAGCGCGAGGGAGACCATCCCGTCCCCGCCGACCGCGATCACCGCTCCGGTGCCCTCGCGCACCGCGGTGCGCAGCCGGGCCAGGGCGTCGGGGGCATCGCCGCCGACGACGGTCCGCACCGAGAAACCGGCCTCGCGAAGCGCGGAAGCGGCCGGCTGCGCTGCGTGCGCGGCCCGGCCGCTTCCGGCGGTGGGATTGACGAAGAGGGTGATCTCAGCACTCACCCGCGGGAATGTACCCGCCGATGCGGACCCGCGTCGATCAGGTGGCGTCGTCGTAGCCGTTGATCCGCTGGCGTCCGCCGTCGGCCTGCTCGGGCAGGGCGCCCGGAGCCGCCACGGGCTCGACCGCACCCACGGTCGCCGGGGTCAGGTCCACCGCGGAGGCCTCGTCGTCGTCCAGGCCCGCGTCGGGGTTGTTCCGCGCCCGCCGGCGGTCGTTGAGGTAACAGACCAGCAGCGCGACGAAGTACAGGGAGACGATCGGCAACGCCAGCGCCAGCATCGTCAGCGGGTCACCGGTGGGCGTCGCGAACGCCGCGAAGACCGTGATGCCCAGCACCATCGCCCGCCACCAGCCCGCCAGCCGCTTCGCGGTCAGCACCCCGGTGACGTTGAGCAGGATCAGCAGCAGCGGCAGCTCGAAGGCCAGGCCGAAGACCACGATCATGCGCGTGATCAGGTCGAGGTAGTCGTCGACCGGCAGCAGGTTGCTCGCGTTCTCGGGCGTGAACTCCAGCAGGATCACCGCGGTCTGCGGCAGCACCTTGTACGCGAGGACCGCGCCGGCGCCGAACAGCGGAGCACCGATCGCCACGAAGCCCACGGCGTACCTGCGCTCGTGGTTGTGCAGCCCCGGGGCCACGAAGGCCCACAGCTGGTACAGCCATACCGGCGCGGAGAGCACCACACCGGCGGTGAGGGAGACCTTCAGGGCGATGGAGAACGGCGCGATGAGGCCGTTGACCGTCATGGCGGCACAGGGCTTCCCGTTGCGCTGCGCGACCACGCCGTTGGTACAGCCGACGGAGTCCAGGATCGGCTTCATCATGAAGTCGATGAGGTCCTTGTAGAAGAACGCGGCCACGATCGTGATCACGAGGATCCCAAGGACGGCCTTCATCAGCCGGTTTCTCAGCTCACGCAGGTGCTCGACGAGAGGCATCCGCCCTTCGGCGTCCTTTGCCTTCTGGTCCTGCTTCTCCTGCTTGCGGGCAGACTTGAGCAACCCACGTCCCTTGTCTCGTTGCAGTTGACTGGTGCGAGCGCGACCGGCGAACCGGCCGCCGTCAGCCCTGCGTGGTGTGGTTGGGCTCGTTCACGGGGCGGGCGCTGGTGACGTCGCCGGGCGAGGCCTGGATCGTGCGCGGGGCCGTGGCCTGCTGCTGGGGGGCCGGGTCGGCGACGGAAGAAGCGGTGGCGGCGTCCTCCGCCTCCCCCTCCTTCTTCATCGCCTTCGCCTCGCTCTTGAGGATGCGGGCGGACTTGCCGAGCGAGCGGGCCATGTCGGGAAGCTTCTTGGCACCGAACAGCAGGAAGATCACGGCGACGATCAGGAGGATCTCGAGGGGCTTCAGGTTGCCGATCATGTGTGTCTTCCTTCTCACCGAAACGGCTGGTTGTGGTAGTCAAGACGGCTCTGACCGAGATCGGTAAGCCGTTCTGACAAGGATCGTAACCCCCGGGGGTTAACGCGAGGCAATGCCCCGGGGCATCACCGCCTGCGTGGTCAGACAGTACGACGGTTGCCCGACGATGGCTATGGCCGCACGGAGCGCCCGGCCCTGGCCAGGCCCGTAGCGGCCCGCTCCAGGTCGGCGGAGGCGTCCGCGATCCGGCGCCCGGCGTCCGCGACCTGGACGGAGAGCCTGCGCACCTCCACGAAGACCCGCACGGCGAGCACGGCGAGGACGGCGACCCCGAGGAAGCCCAGAGCGATTGCGAACATCGGCCACAGCATGCGACGAGCCTAGGCCACCGCCCGCCTCACACGCTGCGCAGGGTGCTCACTCCGCCACCGGTCAGCAGTTCCACGATGCGCTCACCGGCCGGCTTGCGGACCGGAGCCGCGCACTCGGGACAGGTGAAGGAGTAGAAGGTCGTACGCCGGCTGCCGCCGATGGCCAGGCGCAGCGCGCCCGCGTCCAGCTCGAAGCGGGCCCGGCAGTCGGGACAGGACGCCTTGAACGCGACCGACATCGCGCGGATCCCCCCTCGGCCCCTCAGCCCTGTTCCCCGTCCGTGCCGCCGGCCGCGTCCCCGGCCGCGCCGCCCTCGTACGCGGCGAGCGCCTCCCGGGCCGCCCGGCGGGCGCTGTCCGCCAGCTCCACGGGCGCCACGATCCGCCCCTCGCGGCCCAGCCGCAGCGCGAGACGGCGCAGCGAAGCCGGGTCGGGGCTGCGCAGGGTGATCCGCAGGCCCCCCTCGGGCAGCTCCTCGGCACTGTCGTGCGGGTAGTACTCGGCCACCCAGCGCCCGCCGGGACCGACCTCGACCACGACCTCCGGGTCCTCGGCGGCCGGCTGGACCAGCCCCTCGGACAGGTCACGGGGCTCGATGGCGGGCGGATCGGCCCGCTCGTCGAGCAGCCGGATCTCGGCCACCCGGTCCAGCCGGAAGGTCCGCCGGGCCTCCGAGAGGTGGCACCACCCCTCCATGTACGTGTGCCCGACGGCGAACAGCCGGATCGGGTCGACCTTGCGCTCGGTGAGCTCGTCGCGCGCGGGCGAGTAGTAGCGCAGCCACAGCCGGCGCCGCTCGGCGATGGCCCGGTCCACGTCGGCGAAGACCCCGCCCTCGGACTCGAAGGTCACCGAGAGCCGGGAACTGGCCCCGGCCACCTCGCCCGCGGCCGCCTCCAGCTTCGCGGTGGCCCGCAGCAGGGCCTGACGGTCCCCCTCGCGCAGCCCCGGCAGCGTGGCCACGGCCCGGGCGGCCACCAGCAGCGCCGTCGCCTCGTCGGCGGCCAGCCGCAGCGGCTCGGCGGTGGACTCCCCCGACGCGTCGGGGTTGCGCCACCAGATGCGCTCCCCGTCGGTGTCGATGTCGAGCAGGTCACCGCCCCGGAAACTGGTCCCGCACATGGGCAGCACGTCGAGGTCCGAAATCAGCTCGTCCTCGGTGATCCCGAAGGCCCGGGCCACGTCCGCGACGTGCGCACCCGGGCGCTCGCGCAGGTACGTCACCAGGGACAGCATCCGGCGCGTCTGGTCGATGGCGTTGGCAGCCATGCTGGTACGTCTCCCCCTCAGGGCGTTGCTCAATGATCTTGCCCGGTCCACCCGCTCCGCGCGGTCGGATCAGCCCTTGGCCACGGCCCGCAGCCGGTCCACCACGTCGGCCCGCAGATCGGCCGGCTCCAGCACCACGACATCCGGACCGAACTCCACCAGCCAGGCGTCCAGCCCGTGCCCGTACGGGATCTCCAGCTCGTCCCAGCCCGCTCCGCCGGCCCCCTCGCGCACCGCCGTGGCCTTGGACCGCAGCGGATAGCCCGCCCCCGCCCGCAGCCGGATCAGCGCGGAGCGCTCCGCGCTCTCCCCCGCCCAGCGCGCCACGGCCTCCCGCACGGTCACCACGTCCGGGACCTCGGCGGTGTACTTCGCCGCCCGCGAGCGGACCTTGCCCGTGATCCGCGAGAGCCGGAACACCCGCTCCGCCCCGCGGTCGCGGTCGAAGCCCGCCAGGTACCAGTGGCCGCGCCAGCACTCCAGGGCCCACGGCTCCACCTGCCGGGTCTCGGGACGGGCCGCGGTGGACTTGCGGTAGTCGAAGACGACCGGACGGCGATCACGGCAGGCCAGCATCAGCGGCTCGAAGGCCGCCTCGTGCACCGGGATCCGCGGCTCGATGGCACTGTGCTGGCCCTCGTACGGGTCCGAGGCCTCCGGCATCCCGCCGGCGCGCAGCTTCTGCAGGGCGCCACTGGCCGCCCCCGCGAGCCGCGCCTGCTGCCAGACCTTGGCGGCGAGCCCCAGGGCCGCGGCCTCCTCGGCGTCCAGCGCCACGGGCGGCAGCCGGTTGGAGTCACGGCGTGCCAGATAGCCCGTGTCGCCCTCCAGGTTCTCGACGGTCTCGATGACCAGCCCGAGCTCCCGCAGATCGTCCTTGTCCCGCTCGAACATGCGGTTGAAGGACTCGTCGTTCCCGGCTTCCATGTAGGCCTCGATGGAACCGCGCAGTTCCCGCTTGCTGAGCGGCCGACGCGTCCCCAGCAGACACAGCGCCAGATTCATCAGCCGCTCGGCCTTGGCAATCGCCATCGACGCCCATCCGCCCTTCCAGACCTTCGAGTCGTGTCCCCGGTACACCCTCGTGACCGCTGACCGTACCGCCCCGACGGTCCTGGGCAAAAGCGAGGGGCCCCTGCCTCGAAGACAGGGGCCCCACACGCTTCACAGCGTCACTTCACAGCGGACCGATCAGGCGCCCATCAGGTCGCACACGAAGATCAGCGTCTCGCCCGGCTTGATCGCGCCGCCGGCGCCACGGTCGCCGTACGCCTTGTGGGCCGGGATCGTCAGCTTGCGACGGCCGCCGACCTTCATGCCCTGGACGCCCTCGTCCCATCCGGAGATGACCTGGCCGACACCGAGCTGGAACTGCAGCGGCGCGCCGCGGCCCCAGGAAGCGTCGAACTCCTCACCGGTGGAGAAGGCCACGCCCACGTAGTGGACGGAGACGCGGGAACCGGCCTTGGCCTCGGCGCCGTCGCCCTCCCAGATGTCCTCGATGACGAGGTCGGCCGGGACAGGGCCCTCGGGGAAGTCGATCTCGGGCTTCTCGATCTTCTCGGGCTTGTTGCTCACGGAACTGCTCCTCAAAAACTTACGAACAGGGGTACAACCCGGACAGTCTTACACCACGGCCAGGATGTCGAGGCTGAAGACCAGCGTCGAGTTGGCCGGGATGGTGCCCTGCTCCTTGTCGCCGAAGCCCTGGTCCGGCGGGATGACCAGCAGGATGCGGCTGCCGACCTTCTTGCCGACGATCCCGTCCTTCAGACCCTTGACCGAGAGCTCCGCCAGCGGCCACGTCACCGACTGGTCGGAGGTGTACGTGCTCTCGAAGGTCTTGTCGTCCTTCCACGTCTTGCCGTGGAACTTGACCACCACGCTGTCGGTGTCCTTCACGACCGCGCCGTCGCCGCTCTCCAGCACGTAGTTCGACACGAGCTTCGTCGGCGCCGCGCCGTCCTTCGGGACGGTCACGGAGACCTCCTTGCCGTCCGTGTTCGTACCGACCTTCGGCAGGGCGGCGTCCGTCTGCGGGACCTCCTTGCCCGTGGCCGAAACCGGCACGGTGGTGGCCTTGACGATGTCCACGACGAAGACCAGCGTGGCGTTCGCCTTGATCTTGTCGCCCGAGCCCTGCTCGCCGTAACCGAGGTCCGGCGGAATCACGAGCTCCAGCCGGCTGCCGACCTTCTTGCCCTCGAGGCCCTGGTCCCAGCCCTTGATGACCTGGCCCGCGCCGATGGTCACGTCGAACGGCTTGCCCTTGCCGAAGCTCTGGTCGAACGGCTCCTTGCCGTCCCAGACCTGACCGAGGTAGTTGACCTGGGCGATGTCGCCCTTCTTCAGCGCCGGGCCATCACCCTCGCTGACGGTCACCACCTTCAGTTCCTTCGGCGGGGTACCCGACCCCTTCGCCAGGGTGGGGGTCTCACCGAACTTGGCACCCTTGGTGATCGCGGGCGCCCCGTTCTTCATCTCGGCGGAATCGGAGCCGCTGTCGCCACAGGCCGCTGTCGACAGCAGCAGAAGGGGTACGACAAGCAGGCCGGCAAGTCGGCGCACGTGTTCCTCAGATCTCAGACGGCACATAGGTCGTCGCCACTCTAAGGCGTGGACAGGGCCCCGTACGAGATCCGCACGAGGCCCTGGCCAAGATCAGTGCTACGTCACACGACGCCGAGCGGCGCCCTACATCCCCGCGATCAGCTTCTCCACCCGGTCGTCCACCGACCGGAACGGGTCCTTGCACAGCACCGTGCGCTGCGCCTGGTCGTTCAGCTTCAGATGCACCCAGTCGACCGTGAAGTCCCGCCGCTGCTCCTGCGCACGACGGATGAAGTCACCCCGCAACCGCGCCCTCGTCGTCTGCGGAGGCACCGACTTGCCCTCGAAGATCTTGAGGTCGTTGCAGATCCGCGCCGCCTGCCCCTTGCGCTCCAGCAGGTAGTACAGCCCGCGCCTGCGGTGGATGTCGTGATACGCGAGGTCTATCTGAGCCACCCGCGGATTCGACATCGTCATGTTGTGCTTCGCCCGGTACCGCTCGATCAGCTGGTACTTCATCACCCAGTCGATCTCGGTCCCGATCCGGTCCAGGTCCTCCGCGTCGATCGCGTCCAGCGTCCGGCCCCACAGCTCCAGCACCTGGTCCACGACACCCTCACGGATGCCCCGGCGCTCGGCGAAGTCCACCGCCTTGTCGTAGTACTCCCGCTGGATCTCCAGCGCGGAAGCCTCCCGACCGCTCGCGAGCCGCACCTTGCGCTGACCCGTGATGTCGTGGCTGACCTCCCGGATCGCCCGGATCGGGTTCTCCAGCGTCAGGTCCCGCATCACCGTGCCCGCCTCGATCATGCGCAGCACCAGATCGGTCGCCCCGACCTTCAGCAGCATGGTCGTCTCGGACATGTTCGAGTCGCCCACGATCACGTGCAGACGCCGGTAACGCTCCGCGTCCGCGTGCGGCTCGTCCCGCGTGTTGATGATCGGCCGCGAACGCGTCGTGGCCGAACTGACACCCTCCCAGATGTGCTCGGCCCGCTGACTCACGCAGTAGACCGCACCCCGGGGCGTCTGCAGCACCTTGCCCGCACCACAGATCAGCTGCCGCGTGACGAGGAACGGGATCAGAATGTCCGCCAGCCGGGAGAATTCCCCGTGCCGGGCCACCAGGTAGTTCTCATGGCAGCCGTACGAGTTTCCCGCCGAGTCGGTGTTGTTCTTGAACAGATAGACGTCGCCCGCGATTCCCTCCTCGTGCAGGCGGCGTTCGGCGTCGACGAGCAGGCCTTCGAGAATGCGCTCGCCGGCCTTGTCGTGGGTGACCAGTTCGATCAGGTTGTCGCATTCGGGAGTTGCATACTCCGGATGCGAACCCACGTCGAGGTAGAGGCGGGCGCCGTTCCGCAGGAAGACATTGCTACTGCGGCCCCATGACACAACACGGCGGAAGAGGTAGCGCGCCACTTCGTCAGGAGACAGTCGGCGCTGTCCCCTGAACGTGCACGTGACGCCGTACTCGTTCTCCAGCCCGAAAATGCGGCGGTCCATGACTGAACATTACGCCTTCTGCTCTGTTCTGAAACCGAGTTCGCAGCCGCCGTTTCGATCATTTTCCCGAGAGACCACCCCGCCGCTCGCCCGTCACACGCCCACGGGCCCGCCCACCGGGCACCCACGGGCCCGCCTAAGACCCCGTCACCGACGCCCCCGCAGAGCCCTCCAACGGCCCCGCCGAACCCACCGCCGACCCAGCCTCCGGCACCGCCACCGACCCCGGCACGGAACCCGCCACCGCACGGCTCGCACCCGGACGCGCCAGCACCCGCTGAGTGACCGTCAACACCAGCAACGCCGCGGCCCCCGCCACACTCGCCACCGCGAACCCCGCCGCCGTACCCCCCGCCTCCACCGAAGGACCCGCCGCCGCCGTACCGATCGCCGCACCCACCCCGAAGAACGTCACCAGCCACGAGAACGCCTCCGTCACCGTCCCCGCCGGAGCATGCCGGTCCACGACGATGAACGCACACGCCAGAGCCGGAGCCAGGAACACACCCGCCAGCGCCGCGAACCCCGTCATCGCCACCACACCCGGCACCAGCATCAACGGCAGATAACACACCGCCAGCAACGCCACCAGCAAACGCAGCCGCCGCTCCGGCGCACCCGCCCACTGCCGCGCCCCGTACAGCACACCGCCGAACAGCGCACCCAGACCCAGCGCCGCCATCAGCCAGCCGTACACCGCCTGACCACCGTGCTCGTCCGCGTACGCCACACCCGCCACCGTGATCGACCCCAGCGCCGTCCCCACGAAGAAGAACGCCCCCAGCAACGCCAGCAGACCCTTCGAACGCAGCGCCCCCAGCCAGTGCGCCTCCCGCGGCTCCGAACGCCACGTACGCGAAGGCTCCGACACCACGACCGACAGCGCCCCCAGCACCCCGATCCCGTTGAGCACCAGCAGCGCCACCGCCGGATCCCACAGCGCCACGCACAGCGTCACCAGCAGCGGCCCCACCGTGAACATGACCTCCTGGGCCACCGCGTCCATCGCGTACGCCGCGTGGACCCGCTCCTCCTTGCCGCCCAGCACGCTCGGCCACAGCGCCCGCAGCCCGCCCTCCAGCGGCGGCGTGAACAGCCCCGCGACCACCACCGCCGCGTACGCCACCACCACCGACCCCGTACCGGCCAGCGCCAGCCACACCATGCCCAGCGCCGACACCACCGCCGCCGGCAACTGCACCCGCGGCTGCCCGAACAGGTCCACCGCCCGCCCCAGCAACGGCTGCCCCACCGCGTTCGACACCCCGTACACGGCCGCGAGCGCACCCGCCAGGCTGTAGCTGCCCCCCTCCGCCCGGGTGAACAGCACGATCGCGATCGGCCCCGTCCCGTTCGGCAGCCGGCCTATGAGCGTGCCCACCAGCAGCCTCGCGGCATGCCGGGTCCTGAGCAGCTCCGCGTAACCCGCGGCCATGTCCGCCCCCTTCTGCCCGGACCCAGCCGGGAGTCACCACACCAAGTAATACGTATAACGAGCCGGGTCATACGTACCATGACCACAGTCGGACGGTCCACCCACCCGACCCCCACACCCCCACTGACCTCGCACTACAGGAGCACCGTGTGACGAGACCCACCAGCCGCGACGTGGCCACCGCCGCCGGGGTCTCCCAGGCCACCGTCTCCCTCGTCCTCGGCGACAAATGGCGCGGCCGCGTCTCCGAACGCACCGCCGACCACGTCCGCCACACCGCCACCGAAATCGGCTACCGCCCCAACCTCGCCGCCCGCAACCTCCGCCTCGGCTCCACCCGCACCGCCCTCCTCGTCGTCCCCGCCCTCACCAACGAATTCTTCGCCCGCGTCTACACCGGCGCCGCCCGCATCGCCGCCGAACACGGCTTCGGCGTCGTCCTCTACCCCTCCCCCGACGGCACCGGCCCCGCCCGCGACCCCTTCGCCTCCGCCCGCGCCGCCCTCGACGGAGTCATCGCCTCCTCCATGGCCGCCGACGCCCTCCACGCCCTCGGCGGCGACACACTCCCCCTCGTCATGCTCGACAGCGACCCCACCGCCGACACCGCCGACGCCCACGTCAACCTCGCCATCGCCGACGGCATGCGCCAAACCGCCGAACACCTCCTCGCCCACGGCCACCACCGCTTCCTCCACCTCGCCTCCGCCATCGACTCCTGGACCTTCGACGTCCGCGCGGGCACCCTGGCCGCCCTCCTGCCACCCCCCGCCGAGCTGCGCACCGTACGGGCCCACCTCAGCGTGGAAGCCGCCCGTACGGCCATGGAGACCGCCCTGAACGCCCCCGCGGACCGCCGCCCCACCGCCGTCGTCTGCGACGACGACATCCTCGCCGCCGGCGCCTGCAAAGCCGCCCGCCGCCTCGGCCTGCGCATCCCCGAAGACCTCTCCGTCACCGGCTTCGACGACCTCGCCCTCGCCACCGCCGTCGAACCGGAACTCACCACCGTCCACCTCCCCGCCGAACGCGTCGGCGAACAGGGCATGACCGCCCTCCTCGCCGTCCTCGAAGGCACCCCCTGGACCCCGGTCGACCTCCCGGTCCACCTCGTCGTCCGCGACTCCACGGGCCCCGCACCCCGCGCCTGAGCACCCCGGAAACGCGAAAGCGCCCCCGACCCGAAGGCCAGGGGCGCTCACACACGGCTCTACCGCTCTACTCGGCTTCCTCTTCGGGAGCCTCGTCGTTCGACACCGCATCCGCCTGAGCGGCCGCCGGAACGTCCGCCTCCAGCAGCCGCGACAGCTGCCGGCCACGGATCCGCTTGAACTTGCGCTGCTGGGCCCGCGTACGGTCCAGCACCGCCACCTCCAGCCGCTCCGCCGGAATCGACTTGTCCGTACCGTTCGCCTGGCTCGACAGCGCCTGCACCGCCAGCTTCAACGCCTCGGACAGGGTCATCCCGTCCTGGTGCCGCTGATCGAGGTAGGTACTGATCTGCTCGGCGTTGCCGCCCACGGCCACGGACCCGTGCTCGTCGACGATCGACCCGTCGTGCGGCAGCCGGTAGATCTGGTCCCCGGCAGCCGTCGCACCGACCTCGGCCACGACCAGCTCCACCTCGTACGGCTTCTCCCCCGCACTGGAGAAGATCGTGCCGAGCGTCTGCGCATAGACGTTCGCCAGCCCACGGGCCGTCACATCGTCGCGGTCGTACGTGTATCCGCGCAGATCCGCGTACCGCACACCGCCGATGCGCAGGTTCTCGTACTCGTTGTACTTGCCGGCGGCCGCGAAGCCGATCCGGTCGTAGATCTCGCTGAACTTGTGCAGCGCGCGGGACGGGTTCTCGCCGACGAACACGATGCCGTCGGCGTACTGGATCACAACAAGGCTGCGACCACGGGCGATGCCCTTGCGGGCGTATTCCGCCCGGTCGGCCATGGCCTGCTGGGGTGACACATAGAACGGAGTCGACACCGGCTTTCCGTCCCTTTCTTCTGGACGACGAGGAGGTCAGAGGTCAGAGCAGGGCGGCGCGCGGACCGTCGGGCTGCTCCAGCCGACGGTTCGTGATCTTGCGGGCCAGCTCCGAGGACTCCTCGTCGGTCAGCCTGCGGAATCCCTCGTCGGTCATGACGGTGACGATGGGGTAGATGTGGCGGTAGAGGTCCGGACCGCCGGTGGCCGAGTCGTCGTCGGCAGCGTCGTACAACGCCTGCACGACGAGCGTCGTGGCCTCCTCCTCCGTCAGCTTGGAGTGGTACAGCTTCTTCATCGAGCCGCGGGCGAAGATCGAGCCCGACCCGGTCGCGGCGAAGCCGTGCTCCTCGGAGCGGCCGCCGGTCACGTCGTAGGAGAAGATCCGGCCCCGCTCCTTGGCCTCGTCGTAGCCCGCGAAGAGCGGGACCACGGCCAGACCCTGCATCGCCATGCCCAGGTTGCTCCGGATCATGGTGGAGAGCCGGTTCGCCTTGCCTTCGAGGGAGAGGGTCGCGCCCTCCACCTTCTCGAAGTGCTCCAGCTCCAGCTGGAACAGCTTCACCATCTCCACGGCCAGACCCGCGGTGCCGGCGATGCCGACGGCGGAGAACTCGTCCGCCGGGAACACCTTCTCGATGTCCCGCTGCGCGATCATGTTCCCCATGGTCGCCCGCCGGTCACCGGCGAGGACCACCCCGCCGGGGAAGGTGGCGGCCACGATGGTCGTCCCGTGCGGCGCCTCGATGACCCCGTCGGGCAGCTTCCGGTTGCCCGGGAGCATCTCGGGCTGGTGCGCGCCCAAGAAGTCCATGAAGGACGACGACCCCGGCGTCAGGAAGGCTGCCGGTAGACGCCCTGTGCTACGAGTGTTGGGTTCCACAGGTTTCCTTCCACGTAGGCGGCTGCACGCCTCAAGACGTCCGGCCGATCCTTGAGTTGCCCGATTCCTGCGTTGCAGCCGAAGCAAAGTACGCCTCGGACCTTACCCGTCTGATGATCGTGATCAACATGCTCCGCCGGAGCCTCTTGGCAGATCACGCAGACCCCGCCCTGGGCGGCGATCATCTCGTCACGCTCGGCCTCCGTGATGCCGTAGGCCCGCTTGAGATGGCCTGCCCGCCCCAGGGCAGCTCTGCAGGTCTTGCAGCGAGTAGACAGCCCGTCAGAAGCACTTGCGTTCTTGTGCCATTCACTGTGCGGCTTGACCTCACCGCACAGCCGGCAGAGCTTGTGCCCCGCCGGCACATCTACGTGCTCTTTGACTGCTTTGCCTTTGGCTGCCTGACGGCGCCGATAGTGCTCGGCGCCGTACGCCGCCACACATTGGCGACATCTGGGCTGCAGCCCGTCGCTTCGATTTCGATCTGAAGCGAATCCGCTCAGTGGTATGTCACAGGCACACCCGCGACACCACTTCGTTCCATTGGACATGGAGCACACACTGGCGGATTCACCTTAGATTCGAAGGTTATTCGCCGCCTTTTTGTACGAAGCTCCGAACAAAATCCTCTGCGTTCTCTTCAAGTACATCGTCAATCTCGTCAAGTACAGAGTCGACGTCGTCGGAGAGTTTTTCCTGACGTTCCTTGAGGTCAGTGGCCTCCTCGACCGCCGCCTCCTCGACCTCCTCGGTCGAGCGCTGCGCCTTCTGCTGTCCGCCGCCGGTGTCCTTGGTCGCCATGTCTAGCTCACCCCGCTCGGTTCGCACGCTCACGTGAAAGACCCCGCGAATTCGGGATCCCTCAAGATCAGACTCTACGTCGGACCCTACAAGGAGGGCCCGACATCCGTCCCGGTACTTTCATAACGTCCGGATGTCTTCATGATTCCCGGGCCGGTGGCCTTTCAGCCCCTGCCCGGGGACCGGAAAGGGCTCAACGCCCCGAGAGCACCCGGACCAGGTCCTCCGCCGTGCGGCAGCGGTCCAGGAGCTCCTTCACGTGGGCACGGGTGCCCCGCAGGGGTTCCAGGGTCGGGACCCGCTGGAGGGAGTCGTGGCCCGGCAGGTCGAAGATCACCGAGTCCCACGAGGCCGCCGCCACGTCGTCCGCGTACTGCTCCAGGCACCGGCCCCGGAAGTACGCCCGGGTGTCCTCCGGCGGCTTGCTCTGCGCGCGCTCCACCGCCGGCTCCTCCAGCAGCCGCTTCATCTTGCCGCGGGCCACCAGGCGGTTGTACAGCCCCTTCTCGGGCCGTACGTCCGCGTACTGGAGGTCCACCAGGTGGAGCCGGGCCGCGTCCCAGCCGAGGCCGTCCCGGCGCCGGTAGCCCTCGAGGATCTCCCGCTTGGCGATCCAGTCGAGCTCCCCCGACAGGCTCATCGGGTCGGTTTCCAGCCGGCCCAGTACGTCCTCCCAGCGGGCCAGCACATCCTTGGTCTGCTCGTCCGCGTCGGAGCCGAAACGCTCCTCCACGTACTTCCTGGCCAGCTCGTAGTACTCCATCTGGAGCTGTACGGCGGTCAGCGTCCGCCCGCTGCGCAGCGTGATGAGGTGCTGGAGGTCGGGGTCGTGGGAGACCTGGTGGAGGGTGCGTACGGGCTGGTCCACGGCGAGGTCGACGTTGATGTAGCCGTCTTCGATCATGGACAGGACGAGGGCGGTGGTGCCGAGCTTGAGGTAGGTGGAGATCTCGGAGAGGTTGGCGTCGCCGATGATCACGTGGAGGCGGCGGTACTTCTCCGCGTCCGAGTGCGGCTCGTCCCTCGTGTTGATGATCGGGCGCTTGAGCGTCGTCTCCAGGCCAACCTCGACTTCGAAGTAGTCGGCGCGCTGGCTGATCTGGAAGCCGTGTTCGCGGCCGTCCTGGCCGATGCCTACGCGGCCGGCGCCGGTGAAGACGAGGCGGGAGACGAAGAAGGGGGTGAGGTGGCGCACGATGTCCGAGAAGGGGGTTTCCCGCTTCATCAGGTAGTTCTCGTGCGTGCCGTAGGAGGCGCCCTTGTTGTCGGTGTTGTTCTTGTAGAGGTGGATGGGCTGGGCCCCGGGGAGCTGGGCGGCCCGGACGGCGGCCTCGGCCATGATCCGCTCGCCGGCCTTGTCCCAGAGGACGGCGTCGAGCGGGTTGGTGATCTCCGGGGAGCTGTATTCGGGGTGTGCGTGGTCGACGTAGAGGCGTGCGCCGTTGGTGAGGATGACGTTGGCGAGGCCGATGTCCTCGTCGGTGAGCTGGCTGTTGTCGGCGGCCTCGCGGGCGAGGTCGAAGCCGCGGGCGTCCCGCAGCGGGTTCTCTTCCTCGAAGTCCCAGCGGGCGCGTCGCGCCCGGTGCATCGCCGCCGCGTAGGCGTTGACGATCTGGGACGAGGTGAGCATGGCATTGGCGTTCGGGTGCCCCGGGACGGAGATCCCGTACTCCGTCTCGATCCCCATTACTCGCCGTACGGTCATGCGGCCCTCCTTGCCCGGCGGCGCTCCCGTTCGGGAGCGGCGCTCAAGTACCGCTGGTGCTCCGGTGCGTCGTGTGCGGTGCCCGTCCCCGCACTGCGCGACCTGCGGTATGGAAGAGCCTAGAACCACTCCGCGCTGGTGGGGAGATCATTTCAGTCATTGACTTTGCCCTGTCACCGGCTGAAAAGAGCGTTTGGTAAAGCAGTCGGCTGCGGGTGCCCTTGCCGGGCACCCGCAGCCGGCCCGCTTTGTCAGAGGTACTGACCGGTGTTGGCCACCGTGTCGATGGAGCGTCCGGTGTCCGCGCCTTGCTTTCCGGTGACGAGGGTGCGGATGAATACGATCCGCTCGCCCTTCTTTCCGGAGATTCGGGCCCAGTCGTCGGGGTTGGTGGTGTTGGGCAGGTCTTCGTTCTCCTTGAACTCGTCCACGCAAGCCTGGAGGAGATGGGCGACGCGAAGGCCCTTCTGGTTGTGCTCGAGGAAGGCCTTGATGGCCATCTTCTTCGCACGGTCCACGATGTTCTGGATCATCGCGCCCGAGTTGAAGTCCTTGAAGTAGAGGACTTCCTTGTCGCCGTTGGCGTACGTGACCTCGAGGAAGCGGTTCTCCTCGGTTTCGGCGTACATCTGCTCGACGACGGTCTGGATCATGCTGTGGACGGTTTCGGCGGTGGAGCCCTGGTGCTCGCCGAGGTCGTCGGTGTGCAGGGGCAGGGTGGCCTTGAGGTACTTCGCGAAGATGTCCTTGGCGGCCTCGGCGCCGGGGCGCTCGATCTTGATCTTCACGTCGAGCCGGCCGGGGCGCAGGATGGCCGGGTCGATCATGTCCTCGCGGTTGGAGGCGCCGATGACGATGACGTTCTCCAGGCCTTCCACGCCGTCGATCTCGGCGAGCAGCTGGGGGACGATGGTGTTCTCCACGTCCGAGCTGACTCCGGATCCGCGGGTGCGGAAGAGGGATTCCATCTCGTCGAAGAAGACGATGACGGGGGTGCCCTCGCTCGCCTTCTCCCTCGCACGCTGGAAGACGAGGCGGATGTGCCGCTCGGTCTCGCCGACGTACTTGTTGAGGAGTTCGGGGCCCTTGATGTTCAGGAAGTAGGACTTCCCGGTGGGCTGGCCGGTGACTTCGGCGACCTTCTTGGCAAGGGAGTTGGCCACGGCCTTGGCGATGAGCGTCTTGCCACAGCCGGGGGGGCCGTAGAGCAGGATGCCCTTCGGGGGCCGCAGTTCGTGTTCCTTGAAGAGGTCGGGGTAGAGGTAGGGGAGCTCGACGGCGTCGCGGATCAGTTCGATCTGGTCGCCCAGGCCGCCGATCTTGTCGTAGTCGATGTCCGGGACCTCTTCGAGGACGAGGTCCTCGACCTCGCTCTTGGGGACGATCTCGTAGACGTAGCCGGAGCGGGGTTCGAGCAGCAGGGAGTCGCCGGGGCGGATGGTGACGTCCAGGAGCGGCTCGGCGAGCCTCACCACCCTTTCCTCGTCGGTGTGCCCGACCACCAGGGCGCGCTCGCCGTCCTCGAGGATTTCCTTGAGGGTGACGATGTCCCCGGCCCGTTCGAACTCCATGGCCTCGACCACGTTGAGGGCCTCGTTGAGCATGACCTCCTGGCCGCGCCGGAGGTCTTCCGGTTCGACGCTGGGGCTCACGTTCACTCGGAGCTTTCGGCCGCCGGTGAAGATGTCGACGGTTCCGTCTTCGTTCGACTGCAGGAAGACTCCGAAGCCGGCCGGCGGCTGTGCGAGCCGGTCGACTTCTTCCTTGAGGGCCACGATCTGGTCGCGGGCCTCGCGCAGGGTGTTCGCCAGCCGCTCGTTCTGTGCGGAGACGCCTGCCAGGTTTGTCTGGAGCTCGACGATCCGCTCTTCGAGAATCCTCGTGTGTCGCGGAGAGTCGGCGAGCTTACGTCGCAGGACGGCGATTTCCTGCTCGAGATAGGCAACCTGGCCGGCGGGGTCCTCAGACCCTCGCCCGGGCCGGATGCCGCGGTTGATGTCGTCGTCGTGGGCTGCCACGGTCCTCACCTCCTCCAAGGGGAGCTGGACGCTTTCTGACCCTACCTGGGCTGGTGGTGATTGAAACCCCTAGATCACAAAGACGGTAGGGGTGTGTCCGATCTTCACCCTTGCGTACTCCCTCCCGTCAAGGAAATACCCACCCTTCAACATCGGAAAGCAGCCGGTTGTAAGGTCGAACTGTTCAACACCCGTCAGAGCTCGTGCGACTTGCCGCGCGTTGTGAGCGGGATGGATCACTCGGAGCAGGGAACGGCAGGAGATATGACCGTGCAGCAGGAGGTGGCCATCGACCGGAACGAGGGTGTCGCCGGCGTGGCCGGAGAGCCGCTCGAGGTCTGGATCGACCAGGACCTCTGCACTGGCGACGGCATCTGTGTGCAGTACGCACCGGAGGTGTTCGAGCTGGACATCGATGGTCTGGCGTACGTGAAGAGCCCTGCCGACGAGTTGCTCGTGGAGGCGGGGGCGACCACTCCGGTTCCGCTGGTGCTGCTCCAGGACGTGGTGGATTCCGCGAAGGAATGTCCCGGGGATTGCATCCATGTAAGGCGGGTTTCGGACAGGGTCGAAATTTTCGGTCCAGACGCGGTGTGACGGTTCAAACACCTGTGGGGGTCGAGTCCGTAAGCTCCTGGCGGAATTTTCCGCCGGTCCAGCGCCACTTGGCGAGCTGCTTGGTGTCGGGGCTGTAGCGGGGCACTTCGGGCGAGGAGTACCCGAGGAGGCTCGCGGTGACGAGGCCCTCGCGGACGGTGAGGTCGGTCGCGGTCTGCTTGCGGCCGGCTTCGAGGAGTGTGGCGACGACGCGGGGCTTCGCGTTCTTCGCCGGGTCCTGGGCGAGGACGTAGAGGGCGTGCGGCGGGGTGCCCGAGCCGGCGTCGCAGCGGACGGCCGCGACGGTTTCGGGGCGGCCGTCGCCGTCGAGGTCGCCTTCGGCGGTGTCCGTGACGGCTTGCGGGGCGCCTTTGCAGTCCAGGGGGTACGTGGCCGCGTGTGCGTCGGGAGCGGCCGCGGTGGCGGCCTGTTGGCCGTGGTCCGGGCTCGTGGGGCCCGTGGGGCGTACCGGGTCCGCGGAGGCTCCGGTGGCCGGGGCGGGTTGCAGGAGTCCGGCGCCGGCTATGACGGCGGCCAGGGCCGAGGCGGTGGCCAGCCAGTGGACGGGCCGGGTCCGGTGGTGCGCGGGGGTGGGGGTGCTCGGCGCCGGCTCGGCGGGGCTGTGCGGCACGCGGGGTGTCTCCTGTGCGAAGGGTGACGGGGAGCCAGCATCGTGCCACACCTCACATCGGGGTGGAACGGGTGGGTCCGGACCGGTCGGGCCGCTCGCGCGGGACCGGCCCGTAGGGCAACGAAAAGACGCCGTGCCGCAGTTCCCGGATGGTCCGGGGGAACTGCGGCACGGCGTCTTCGTGTTGGTGGTGCGGGTCGCCCTGCCGGGTGGCCGGGCGGTCCTCAGGCCTTCAGGCCTTCAGCGGCTCAGGCGCCTTCGCCGGTGTCGGCGATGGTCTCGGCCGCGGCCGTGGCGGCCGTCTCCGCGGTCTTGGCGGCCGACTGGCTGCCGGGACCGTCGTAGTCCTCGCCGTAGGCGCCCTTGGAGGGGCGGCGGCGGCGCATGGGCGGCTCGACGCCGTCCGCGAGGCGGCGGGCGGTGACGAGGAAGCCGGTGTGGCCGATCATGCGGTGGTCCGGGCGGACGGCCAGGCCTTCGACGTGCCAGTTGCGGATCATCGATTCCCAGGGCTGCGGTTCGGCGTAGCAGCCGAACTCGCGGATGGATTCGACGGTCCGGGAGAGCTGGGTGGTGGTGGCCACGTAGCAGCAGAGGATGCCGCCGGGGACCAGCGCCTTGGAGACGGCCTCCAGGCACTCCCAGGGGGCGAGCATGTCGAGGATCACGCGGTCGACGTCCGTGTCGGACAGGTTGTCCTGGAGGTCGCCGACGGTCAGCTGCCACGCGGGGTGCGGGCCGCCGAAGTAGCGCTCGACGTTGGCCGTGGCGATCTCGGCGAAGTCCGGGCGGCGCTCGTAGCTGTGGAGCATGCCCTGGTCGCCGATGGCGCGCAGCAGGAAGCTGCTCAGGGAGCCGGAGCCGACGCCTGCTTCGACGACGCGGGCGCCGGGGAAGATGTCGGCGAAGGCCAGGATCTGGCCTGCGTCCTTGGGGTAGACCACGGCGGCACCGCGGGGCATGGACAGGACATAGTCGGGGAGCAGGGGTCGCAGCGCGAGGTAGGCGACGTTGCCCGTGGTACGGACAACGCTTCCCTCGGGGGAGCCGATCAGCTCGTCGTGCGGGAAGGAACCCTTGTGGGTGTGGAAATTCTTCCCGGCTTCGAGCGTGAACGTGTAGTGGCGGCCCTTGGGGTCGGTGAGCTGTACCTGGTCCCCGACCTCGAAGGGCCCGCGTCGGCGGGCGGCACCGGTCGGTTCGGACATGTGACCAGTGTATTGGCTTCAGGACTGGGGCCGCGCCATGGCCTTCACGAAGGCCTTTTCCACGTCGAGGGTGGACAGGACGCCGTAGATGGCGCCGTCGCTCTGGAGGACGAGGTATTCGGTGGCGGGGGTGGTGCGGAGGTGGTCGAGGAGTTCTTCGCCGGTGAGGTCCGCTGAAACCTTCATGCCGTCGGTGAGGTCTTGGGCGAGGGTGCCGGCGGCGACCCAGGGGCGGCGGTGTTCGGGGACGGAGGCGATGGCGCTCTCGCGGACGATGCCGGTGGGGTCTCCGAGTCCGTCGACGATGACGAGGGCGCGGGCGCCGGCTTCGTTGGCGCGGCGGAGGGCTTCGGAGAGGGGGGTGGCGTTCTCCACGGGGATGGCGCGGCGGGTGAGTTTGCGGGCGTGGAGTTCCGGGAGGTGTTCGCGCAGGCGGGCGACGCGGAGGCTGTTGCCGGCGCCGGTCCAGATGATGGCGGCGAGGATCGCGGCGAGGAGGGCGTCCATGACGGTGTCCATGCCGCCGATGTCGTCGGTGGGGTTGCCGAGGGTCCCGGTGTAGTTCAGGAGGGGCAGGCCGAGGAGGACGGCGACGGCGAGGGCGCGGCCGGCCCAGGCGGCGGCGATGGTGCCGGTCATGGGTTTGCCGGTGATGCCCCAGATGACGGCGCGGAGCATGCGGCCTCCGTCGAGGGGGAGGCCGGGGAGGAGGTTGAAGGCGGCGACGAGGAGGTTGGAGATCATGAGGCCGGCGAGGAGGACGCCGGGGACGCTGGCGGGTTCGACGGTTTTCATGCCGAGGTAGAAGGCGCCGGCGAGGAGGAGGGAGAGGAGAGGGCCGACGAAGGCGAGGACGAATTCGCGGCCGGGGGTTTCGGATTCCTTCTCGATCTCGGAGACGCCGCCGAAGAACTGGAGCTGGATGCGGCGTACGGGGAGTTTGAAGCGGAGGGCGGCGATGGTGTGGGCGAGTTCGTGGACGAGGACCGAGGCGTAGAAGGCGACGGCGAAGAAGAGGGCCACGAGGTAGCGCAGGATGCCGAGGTCGGGCAGGATCCGGTCGAGCTGGTCGCCGAAGACCCAGGTGATGAGGGCGGCGACGAGGAACCAGCTGGGCGAGACGTAGACGGGCACGCCGAAGGGGCGGCCCATGAGGAGTCCGCCGCCCGGTCCTGAGCGCCGGCCCGCGCGCTCGCCGGTTTCGTCGGTGTCTGCCACGGTTGTCCTTCGTTCGCTGCTGTCCGGTGCGGTGGTGCGCCGGTGGTTCTGGTGTCATTTTCCCGTGGTGTCGGGGTGCGCCGTTGCGCGGTGTGATGCTCCGATCATGCAGTGCGAGGGGGGTCGGCGTCGATGGTATGCGCGTGCTGTCGGTGGCGGGTCGTAGGGTTTTGTCTATGACGACGAGCCCCGGCAGCGGTCCGGACGATGCAGTGACCAGTCCCGTGCCCGGTTCGGTGCCCGCGCAAGCGCAGGTTCCGGCGCCCGTGCGGGCGGTGGCCGTGGCGCCTTCTTCGCTGTCGCCTTCGCGGGCGAGCGATTTCATGCGGTGTCCGCTGCTGTACCGGTTCCGGGTGATCGACAAGTTGCCGGAGAAGCCGAGTGCGGCGGCGACGCGGGGGACGTTGGTGCACGCGGTGCTGGAGCGGCTTTTCGATCATCCGGCGCCGGAGCGGACGGCGCCGCGGGCGAAGGCGTTGATTCCGGGGCAGTGGGACCGGCTGGTGGAGTCGAAGCCGGAGTTGCTGGAGCTGTTCCCGGAGGGTGACGAGGGGGCGGGGCTGGCGCGCTGGCTGACGGAGGCCGAGGCGTTGGTGGACCGGTGGTTCACGTTGGAGGACCCGACGCGGCTGGAGCCGGTGGAGCGGGAGTTCTTCGTGGAGACGGAGCTGGAGTCGGGGCTTCGGCTGCGGGGGATCATCGACCGGGTGGACGTGGCGCCGACGGGTGAGGTGCGGATCGTCGATTACAAGACGGGGAAGGCGCCGCGGCCGGAGTATGCCGAGGGTGCGCTGTTCCAGATGAAGTTCTACGCGCTGGTGGTGTGGCGGTTGAAGCGGGTGGTGCCGCGGCGGCTGCAGCTGGTGTATCTGGGCAGTGGGGACGTGGTGACGTACGACCCGGTGATCGAGGATCTGGAGCGGATGGAGCGCAAGCTGCTGGCGTTGTGGGAGGCGATCCGGGAGGCGACGGAGACGGGTGACTGGCGGCCGCGGCAGTCGAAGCTGTGCGGTTGGTGTGATCATCAGGCGGTGTGTCCGGAGTTCGGTGGTACTCCCCCGGTCTATCCGCTGGCGCTGCCGTCCGCCGGGCGGGGCGAAGCCTGATCTTGGTGGCAGGGCAGAATGGGCGGGGTTCCCCGTTGCTGTCCGAATGAACCCTATGGATTCGAGGTAGACCACGTGGCGATCCGCGTACTGCTGGTCGACGATCAGCCGCTTCTGCGCACCGGTTTCCGGATGATTCTGGAGGCCGAGCAGGATTTGGCGGTGGTCGGTGAGGCCGGGGACGGTCTGCAGGCGTTGGACCAGGTGCGGGCGTTGCAGCCCGATGTGGTGCTGATGGACATCCGGATGCCGCGGATGGACGGGGTGGAGGCGACGCGGCAGATCACGGGTCCGGGGCGGGACGGTCCGGCGAAGGTGCTGGTGCTGACGACGTTCGATCTGGATGAGTACGTGGTGGAGGCGCTGCGGGCGGGGGCCAGCGGGTTCTTGCTGAAGGACGCGCCGGCGGCGGAGCTGGTGCAGGCGATCCGGGTGGTGGCGGGTGGCGAGGCGATGCTGGCGCCGAGCATCACGCGGCGGTTGCTGGACAAGTACGCGGGCCATCTGCCGTCGGGTGAGGACAGCGTTCCGGACATGATCGCTTCGTTGACGGAGCGTGAGGTCGAGGTGTTGAAGCTGGTGGCCCGGGGGTTGTCGAATGCGGAGATCGCGGCGGATCTGTTCGTGAGCGAGACGACGGTGAAGACGCATGTGGGTCATGTGCTGACGAAGCTGGGTCTGCGTGACCGGGTGCAGGCGGCGGTGTACGCGTACGAGAGTGGTCTGGTGCGTCCGGGGGCCGGTCAGTAGGCTGCTCGGTTCGCTGTTTCGCAGGTACGGGTACGGGCCCGCTTCCGCTTGGTGCGGAGGCGGGCCCGTTGCCGTTGCCGTGGAGGGGTGGGTCAGCCCTTGCTGATCTCCCAGAAGCGGAAGACGGTGGAGGCGTCGAGGGACCACTGCAGGCCGGTCACGTTCGGGCGGGTGACGGCGTACTGCTTGCTCTGCCAGAGCGGGAGCAGCGGGATCTCGTCGGCGACGATGTCCTGGAGGCGGGCGTAGTCGCCGCTGGCGGAGGAGCGGTCGGACTTGGCGGAGGTCGACGGGATGATCGTCCCGGTGATCTCCTTGTTGTCGTAGTTGTTGTGCAGGACGTTGTCGGGGCCGAAGAAGGGCTGCGTGAAGTTGTCGGCGTCGGGGTAGTCGGGGACCCAGCCCTTGACGTAGACGCCGTACTTGCCTTCCTGGATGTCCTTTTCGTACTGCTCGAACTCGACGGATTTGACGTCGGCTTCGAAGAGGCCGCTGTCGTTGAGCTGCTTGGCGATGAGCTGGAATTCCTGGTCGGTCGAGGGGCCGTAGCGGGTGGGCGTCGAGTACAGGGTGATCTTGACCTTGTCCTTGATGCCGGCTGCGCGGAGGGTGGCCTTGGCCTTCTCGGGCTGGGGGGTGCCGCCGTAGCGGTCGAAGAAGGCGGTGGTGTGGGAGGCGATGCCGGCCGGGACGATGGAGTAGAGCGGGGTGGCGGTGCCGTCGTAGACCTCGCGGACGAGGGCTTCGCGGTCGACGAGGTAGGCGATGGCCTTGCGGACGGGGAGCTTTCCGGCCACGGGGTCGGCCGTGTTGAAGACGAGGTGTTCGACTTCGGCGCCGGCGCCCTGGACGACTTCGACCTTCTGGTCGCCGGTCTGGGTGGCGAGGCCGGCGATGTCCTTGGCGGCGAGGCCGCGGAAGGCGAAGTCGACGTCTCCGCTTTCGAGGACCTTCTTGAGGGCGGCCTGGTCCTCGTTGAAGAACTTCATGGTGACGCCGCTGTTCTTCGGCTTGGCCTTGCCGCTGTAGCTGTCGTTGACGGAGAAGGCGGCGCTCTTGTCGTTGATGGAGTCCAGCTTGTAGACGCCGGAGCCGAAGGCCTTGCCGTCGGTGCGGAGCTTGTCCGCGGGGTACTGGGTGTGGTCGACGATGGAGCCGGCGCCGGATGCGATCTTGCTGGGGAAGGTCGCGTCGGGGGCCTTGAGGTGGAAGACGACGGTCTTGTCGTCGGGGGTGTCGATGGTGCCGATCGACGCGAGCATGACAGCGGGGCCGTTCTCGTCGTTGATCTTGAGGGTGCGCTCGAAGGAGTACTTGACGTCCTTGGCGGTGAGGCTGTTGCCGTTGCTGAACTTCAGGCCGCCGCGCAGGTTGCACACGTAGGTCTTGCTCTCGCCGCCCTCGAAGCCGCAGGACTGTGCGGCGTCGGGTTCGGGGTTGGTGCCGCCCTTGGGGAAGCTGAGCAAGGACTGGAAGACGTTGTTGAAGAGCAGCCAGGAGCCGGGGTCGTAGCCCGAGGCGGGGTCGGTGGCCTTCACCTTGTCGGATATGCCCATGACGACGCCCTTGCCGCTGCCGGCGGTGGAGCCGTCGGTCGCACCGCAACCGCTCAGCAGCGCGGCGGCGGTGGCCGCTCCGAGGGGGGCTGCCAACCACTGGTTCCTGGTCTTCACGCGAACATCCTTCTCAGTCTTACTGGCTCGTCTGGTTCTGGTGCCGGGAGGTGGCACAGGGGCCTGGTGCCGGGGTGTCAGCCGCTGACGCCGCGGCCGAGTTCCCACAGCTGGAGGTCGGAGATGGCGTTGACCGACCACTCCACTCCGGTGATCCCGTCGCGTGCGGCGACGTACTGCTTGCCCTGCCACAGGGGCAGGACGGGTACGTCCTCGGCGACGATGTCCTGCATCTCCGCGATCGCGGGTCCGGCGACGCCGCGGTCGACGGCGCGGCGCGATTCGGGGATGAGCTTGGTGCGCACCGTGGTGTTGGCGTACGGCGTGCCGAGGAAGTTGTCCTGCTCCAGGAAGGGGGCGAGGAAGTTGTCGGCGTCGGGGTAGTCGGGGAACCAGCCGAGCCCGTAGGCGGCGTAGTCGCCCTTCTTCTGGGCGGGCCTGAAGGCGGCCCAGTCGGCGCCCTGGACGGTGATGTCGAAGAGCTGGGTGGAGTTCAGCTGGGTCTTGAGGGCTTCGAACTCGGCCGCGGTGCCGTCGCCGTAGTGGTCGTTGGTGTAGTTGAGGGTGAGCTTGACCGGGGTTTTGATCCCGGCGGCCTTCAGCAGGTCGGCGGCCTTGGCGGTGTTGGCTTCGCCGTACTTGTTGAAGAAGGAGTTGACGTGGCCGCTCACGGTGGTGGGGACCAGTGAGTACAGGGGCTGCGCGGACTTGCCGTAGACCTTGGTGATGAGGGCGTTACGGTCGACGGCTGCGGCGAGGGCCTGGCGTACGGCCTTGTCCTTGACTCCGGGGGCGTCGGTGTTGAAGCCGATGTAGCGGATCTCCAGGCCGGGCATGGGGACGAGCTTGATGCCCTTGGGGGGCTTGGCGGAGAGCTCGGCGATCTGGGCGGGCGACAGGGTGCGGGAGACCATGTGGACGGTGCCGCGCTCCAGGGCCTTGCCCATGGCGTCGGAGTCGTCGAAGGCGCGCAGTTCGGCCTTGTCGTTCTGGAGCTTCAGGTCGCCCTTGTAGTGCGGGTTCTTGGTGAAGACGGCGCGGACGAGGCGGTTGTCCTTGACCTCGGCCTTCATCGTGTAGGGGCCGGAGCCGTCGACGGTGAAGCCGGTGCGGAGCTTCTTGGCGTCGTACTTCTTGGCGCTGACGATGCCCGCGGCGGGGGTGGAGAGCTTCTGCGGGAAGGTGGCGTCGGCGGTCTTGAGGTGGAAGACGACGGTGTCGGCGCCCTTGGTCTCGACGGTGTCGATGGTGGAGAGCAGCGAGGAGGGGCCGTTCTCGTCCTTGATGGCGAGGACGCGTTCGATGGAGAACTTGACGTCCTGCGCGGTGAGGGGGCTGCCGTCGGCGAAGGTGAGGCCGGGGCGCAGGACGCAGCGGTAGCTCTCGTTGCCGGTGTCGGTGAAGCGGCAGTTGTGCGCTGCTTCGGGGACGGGCTGGCCGCCGCCGCGCGGGGTGTGCATCAGCGTCTGGACGGTCTGGCGGAGGATGTTCCAGGTGCCGGCGTCGTAGGCGTAGGCGGGGTCGAGCGGGGCGGGGGCGTATTCGGCTGCCTCGAACCGGTCGGTGGTGCCGACGACGATCGTTCCGGATCCCGCTCCTGCGCCGCTGGTGCTGCCGCAGGCGGTCAGCGCGGGGGTGAGCAGTCCGGCGGCTGCCGTCAGCACCATGGTCTTGCG
Source organism: Streptomyces sp. GL_141 (assembly GCF_057834385.1). NCBI lineage: Bacteria > Bacillati > Actinomycetota > Actinomycetes > Kitasatosporales > Streptomycetaceae > Streptomyces > Streptomyces sp. GL_141. The sequence goes on along the minus strand of NZ_CM174402.1, from coordinate 6,845,759 downwards.
GTTCATGCTGGAAGTACTCCCTCGACCCGGCACTTGTTCAAAGCTGGCGTGGAGGGCATCGCGGCGGTCGCCCGTTCTGGGCGGAACGATCGGGCCGGTGGTGTGACGATCGGTCCACGCGGTTCCGGAGACAGGGGTGTGTGTCCGGGACGGCTGAGGTGCGGCGCAGTGCCCGGATCGACATTAGTGGCCTGCGGAGGGGTGGCTTGAACCGTGTGGCGCGGGGGTGTTGTCGCTCTGTTGCGGGAGTTGACCGGGGGGTGTGCGCGGGGTGGTGCGCAGATTCGGTCAGGTGCTGATCAATGGGGACACAAGGGGTGGTGCGGGAGGGCGCGCAGTGGTGCGAAGGGGTCTTTGCGGGTGACAAAGGTCACCTGGGACAACTCACCCGGTAGGGATGGAATTTCGGCCTCCGGGGAAGTGCGCGGGAGATCTGCCCGCGGGACCTTGGTCCTGGGGGCGGATCTCCCGGTACGGAGCGTGCGCGGTCAGTTCAGCGGAGTGATGAGGGAGCGCAGGAAGGGCAGGTCGACGTCTTCGAGGGAGCTGACGATGGTGCGGCCGGGGGCGGGTGCGATCCGGCCGACGGAGGGGATGGCGACGACCCTGCATCCGGCGGCTTCGGCGGCGGCGACGCCGGTGGCGGTGTCCTCGATGACGGCGCAGCGGGAGGGGTGGGCGCCGAGGGTGTGGGCGGCGAGGAGGTAGGGGTCGGGGTGCGGCTTGGTGCGGGTGACCTCGTCGCCGGCGACGGTCATGGTGAAGCGGTCGCGGCCGAGGGTGAGGAGGACCTGGTCGATGACGCGCCGGTGGGAGGCGGAGACCAGGGCGGTGGGGACGTTGTGCCGGGCCAGTTCGCTCAGGAGGCGTTCGGCGCCGGGCATGAGGGGCACGCGGTCGGCGATGCGGGCTTCGAAGCGCTCGTTGAGCAGGACGGTGAGTTCGGCGAGGCCGATGTCGGCGCCGGTGGATTCGATGAGGAAGCCGGCGCTGCGGGTCATGGGGCCGCCGACGACGACGTCGCGCCAGGATTCGTCGAGGCGGTGGCCGAGTTCGCCGAAGACTCCGACCTCGATCTCCCACCAGAATCCCTCGGTGTCGACGAGGGTGCCGTCCATGTCGAGCAGCACCGCCTGCAGGGCGTGTCCGTCGGCCGTACGGGCGACGGGGGCGGGGACTGTGCTCGTCATGCGCGCACCTTTCCGGGGGTCCGTTGGGGACGAGAAGGCCGGTCACCTCGCCTCCGGGGGCGTGCCCGGGGGAACAGGTGACCGGCCTGTATGGGACCGACTAGTGTACGCCGGTCCGTCTCGATGTGCGTCGAATTACGTCTCGGCGTGCGCTGAGGTGGGTCTCAGCGTGCGTTGAAGTACTTCGCTTCGGGGTGGTGGATGACGATGGCGTCGGTGGACTGCTCGGGGTGGAGCTGGAACTCCTCCGAGAGGTGGACGCCGATGCGCTCCGGCTGGAGGAGGTCGGCGATCTTGGCGCGGTCCTCCAGGTCGGGGCAGGCGCCGTAGCCGAGGGAGAAGCGGGCGCCGCGGTACTTCAGGTCGAACATGTCCTCGACCTGGGCGGGGTCCTCGCCGCCGAAGCCGAGCTCGGCGCGGACGCGGGCGTGCCAGTACTCGGCCATGGCCTCGGCGAGCTGGACGGAGAGGCCGTGGAGCTCCAGGTAGTCGCGGTAGGAGTCGGACTCGAACAGCTTGGCCGTGGCCTCGCCGATCTTGGAGCCGACGGTGACGACCTGGAGGCCGACGACGTCGGTCTCGCCGGACTCTTCGGGGCGGAAGAAGTCGGCGAGGCACAGGCGGCGGCCGCGGCGCTGGCGCGGGAAGGTGAAGCGGGTCCGCTCGTTGCCGGCTTCGTCGAGGATGATCAGGTCCTCGCCCTTGGAGACGCAGGGGAAGTAGCCGTAGACGACGGCGGCTTCGAGGAGGTTTTCGGTGTGCAGCTTGTCGAGGAGGCCGCGCAGCCGGGGGCGTCCCTCGCTCTCGACGAGTTCCTCGTAGGTGGCGCCGCCGGCGCGGGCCTGCTTGAGGCCCCACTGGCCCTTGAAGAGGGCGCCTTCGTCGAGCCAGGAGGCGTAGTCCTTGAGCGGGATGCCCTTGACGACGCGGGTGCCCCAGAACGGCGGGGTGGGGACGGGGTTGTCGGTGGAGGTGTCGGAGCGGCCGCCGGGCTCTTCGGCCTCCTCGACGAGTGCGGGAGTGTCGCGCTTGGCGACGCGGCGCTGCTTGAGTTCGGGGAGGCTGGCGCCGGGGACTCCGCGCTTGACGGCGATGAGGGCGTCCATGAGGCGCAGGCCTTCGAAGGCGTCGCGGGCGTAGCGGACTTCGCCCTCGTAGATTTCGTGGAGGTCCTGTTCGACGTAGGCGCGGGTGAGGGCGGCGCCGCCGAGGATGACCGGGTAGTCGGCTGCCAGCTTGCGCTGGTTGAGCTCCTCCAGGTTCTCCTTCATGATCACCGTGGACTTGACCAGCAGGCCGGACATGCCGATGACGTCGGCCTTGTGTTCCTGCGCGGCTTCGAGGATCGCGGAGACCGGCTGCTTGATGCCGATGTTGACCACGTTGTAGCCGTTGTTGGTCAGGATGATGTCGACGAGGTTCTTGCCGATGTCGTGGACGTCGCCGCGGACGGTGGCCAGCACGATGGTGCCCTTGCCCTCGTCGTCGCTCTTCTCCATGTGCGGTTCCAGGTGGGCCACCGCGGTCTTCATGACCTCGGCGGACTGGAGGACGAAGGGGAGCTGCATCTGGCCGGAGCCGAACAGCTCGCCGACGACCTTCATGCCCTCCAGGAGGGTGTCGTTGACGATGTCGAGGGCGGGGCGGGTCTGCAGGGCCTCGTCGAGGTCGGCGTCCAGGCCGTTCTTCTCGCCGTCGATGATGCGGCGCTGCAGGCGCTCGTCGAGCGGCAGGGCGAGGAGTTCCTCGGCGCGGCCGGCCTTCATCGACTTGGTGTTGACGCCTTCGAAGAGGGCCATCAGCTTCTGCAGGGGGTCGTAGCCCTCGGCGCGCCGGTCGTAGATCAGGTCGAGGGCGGTGGTGACCTGCTCGTCGTCGAACCGGGCGATCGGCAGGATCTTGGACGCGTGGACGATCGCGGAGTCCAGGCCGGCCTTGACGCACTCGTCGAGGAAGACCGAGTTCAGCAGGACGCGGGCGGCCGGGTTGAGGCCGAAGGAGATGTTGGAGAGGCCGAGCGTGGTCTGGACGTCGGGGTGGCGGCGCTTGAGCTCGCGGATCGACTCGATCGTGGCGATGCCGTCCTTGCGGGACTCTTCCTGGCCGGTGCAGATGGTGAAGGTCAGGGTGTCGATGAGGATGTCCGACTCGAGGATCCCCCAGTTCCCGGTGAGGTCCTCGATGAGGCGCTCGGCGATGGCGACCTTGTGCTCGACGGTGCGGGCCTGGCCCTCCTCGTCGATGGTCAGGGCGATCAGCGCGGCGCCGTGCTCCTGGGCCAGCTGGGTGACCTTGGCGAAGCGGGACTCGGGGCCGTCGCCGTCCTCGTAGTTCACGGAGTTGATGACGGCGCGGCCGCCGAGCTTCTCCAGGCCGGCCCGCAGGACGGGGACCTCGGTGGAGTCCAGGACGATGGGCAGGGTGGAGGCGGTCGCGAAGCGGCCGGCGAGCTCCTGCATGTCGGCGACGCCGTCGCGGCCGACGTAGTCCACGCACAGGTCGAGCATGTGCGCGCCTTCGCGGATCTGGTCGCGGACCATCTCCACGCAGTCGTCCCAGCGGGCTTCGAGCATGGCCTCGCGGAACTTCTTCGACCCGTTCGCGTTGGTGCGCTCGCCGATCGCCATGTACGAGATGTCCTGGCGGAACGGGACGGTCTGGTAGAGCGAGGAGGCACCGGGCTCGGGGCGCGGGTCGCGGACGGCCGGGTTCAGGCCGCGGACGCGTTCGACGACCTGGCGCAGATGCTCGGGGGTGGTGCCGCAGCAGCCGCCGACCAGGGAGAGTCCGTACTCGCGGACGAAGGTCTCCTGGGCATCGGCGAGCTCGCTCGCGGACAGCGGGTAATGCGCGCCGTTCTTGCCGAGGACCGGCAAGCCCGCGTTGGGCATGCAGGACAACGGGATACGGGAGTTCCGCGCGAGGTAGCGCAGGTGCTCGCTCATCTCGGCGGGGCCGGTGGCGCAGTTCAGGCCGATCATGTCGATGCCCAGGGGCTCCAGCGCGGTGAGCGCGGCACCGATCTCCGAGCCGAGGAGCATCGTGCCGGTGGTCTCCACGGTCACGGAGCAGATCAGCGGGACGGACACGCCGAGGGCTTCCATGGCGCGGCGGGCGCCGACGATGGAGGACTTGGTCTGCAGGAGGTCCTGGGTGGTTTCCACGAGGAGCGCGTCGGCGCCGCCGGTGATCAGGCCTTCGGCGTTGATCTGGTAGGCGTCGCGGATGGTGCCGTAGTCGATGTGGCCCAGGGTGGGCAGCTTGGTGCCGGGGCCCATCGAGCCGAGGACCCAGCGCTGCTGTCCGGTGGAGGCGGTGAACTCGTCGGCGATCTCGCGGGCGATCCGGGCGCCGGCGACCGACAGCTCGTGGTTGCGGTCGGCGATGTCGTACTCGGCGAGGGCGGCGTAGTTGGTGCCGAAGGTGTTGGTCTCGACGCAGTCGACGCCGGCCTCGAAGTACTCGCGGTGCACGTTGGCCACGATGTCGGGGCGGGTGACGTTGAGGACCTCGTTGCAGCCTTCGAGCTGTTCGAAGTCGTCCAGGGTGGGGTCCTGGGCCTGGAGCATGGTTCCCATGGCTCCGTCGGCGACGACCACGCGGGTCGCCAGTGCCTGGCGGAGGGCATCGGCCCGGGTCTGGGTGTCTGCGGGCGGGTTCGGCAACGAGGCCATGGTTGAGCTCCCTGGGATGCGACGGCTGTCGGCTTTGCACCCCCTCTGTGTCAAGGGTGCACGCGGCCAGGGTAACGGTGCACACCCGGCCCCGGTGAGGGCGTCCCACGTGGCGGACTGCATTCTGTGCCCGGGGGATGGCGGCTTTCGGCCGGGGTGTCTTGGACGGTTCGGCCCCGGACACTCGTCACTCGCCATGCACGAAGTCGGCATCGACCGATAGTGTTCAGCATTGTCGAACTACGTCAGCAGGAGGCTGCGCGATGGCACGGAACATCCAGTCGCTCGAACGAGCCGCTGCGATGCTGCGGCTCCTGGCGGGCGGCGAGCGCCGGCTGGGGCTCTCGGACGTGGCCTCTTCCCTGGGGCTGGCCAAGGGCACGGCCCACGGGATCCTGCGCACGCTGCAGGCCGAGGGCTTCGTGGAGCAGGACCCGGCTTCGGGCCGCTACCAGCTCGGTGCGGAACTGCTGCGCCTGGGCAACAGCTATCTGGACGTCCACGAGCTGCGGGCGCGCGCCCTGGTGTGGACGGACGATCTGGCCCGCGCGAGCGGGGAGAGCGTGTACGTGGGGGTGCTGCACAAGAGCGGGGTGCTGATCATGCACCACGTGTTCCGGCCCGACGACAGCCGTCAGGTGCTGGAGGTGGGGGCCATGCAGCCGCTGCACTCCACGGCCCTGGGCAAGGTGCTGTCCGCGTACGACCCGGTGGCGCACACCCAGGTCCTGGAGGTGGAGCGGGAGGCCTTCACCCCCCGTACGGTCACCGACGGCACCGCCTTCGAGGAGGTGCTGGGGCTGATCCGGGCCCGGGGCTGGGCGGACGACGTCGAGGAGACCTGGGACGGGATCGCCTCGATCGCGGCCCCCATCCACGACCGGCGCAGGATGCCGGTCGGCGCGGTGGCCGTCGCGGGCGCCGTGGAGCGGGTGTGCGGGGAGTCCGGGGAGCCGCGGGCGTCCCTGGTGGCGTCCGTACGGGACTGCGCGCGGTCGGTTTCGCGCGATCTCGGGGCGGGCCGGTTCTGACCTTGGCCTGACGCCCATCGGTCTGCCTTGACCACCCAAGAGCCACCCAAGAGCCACCCAAGAGCCACGCTAAAGTGGCATTTGGGTGGTTTTTGGCGTTTGATGATCACTTATTGGCGCGATTTGTTCGATCACACCGACCGGTAACAATCCGGCTCATTGGCCTGGCCAACCCTTGACGCCCGCTTCACCTGGGCGGAAAACTGCCGTTCATCGGTCGGCATTGCCGAACACCTACCGGCAATACGCGTTAGGGTGTGGCAAGGCCAAGGACCGGTGCAGCACTCACCGAGTGCGTGGATCGCCGGAGGGACCCGGCGGCCACCACCCCTGAACGACAAAGGAGTCGCGGGTGTCCAGCTCCGACATCTTCATCGGCGAGACCATCGGTACCGCCCTGCTCACCCTGCTCGGTGGCGGCGTGTGCGCCGCACTGACGCTCAAGAGCTCCAAGGCCCGGGGCGCCGGCTGGCTCGCGATCACCTTCGGCTGGGGTTTCGCCGTCCTGATCGCCGCCTACGTCTCCGCGCCGCTCTCCGGTGCGCACCTCAACCCGGCGGTCACCGTCGGCATCGCCATCAAGGACGGCGCCTGGGGCGACGTGCCGGTCTACTTCGCCGGCCAGCTGCTCGGCGCCATGATCGGCGCGGTCCTGATGTGGCTCGCCTACTACGGACAGTTCCGGGCGCACCTGGCCGACCCGGAGCACATCCGCGACGCCAAGCTCGGCCCCGAGGACCCGCACCCGCACGACGTGGCCGGCCCGGTGCTCGGGATCTTCGCCACGGGCCCCGAGATCCGCAACGTCGTCCAGAACCTGACGACCGAGATCATCGGCACCGCCGTCCTGGTCCTGGCCATCCTGACCCAGGGCCTCCAGGACGACGGCAAGGGCCTCGGCGTCATCGGCGTCCTGATCACCTCGTTCGTCGTCGTCGGCATCGGCCTCTCGCTGGGCGGCCCGACCGGCTACGCCATCAACCCGGTCCGCGACCTCGGCCCGCGCATCGTCCACTCCCTGCTGCCGCTGCCCAACAAGGGCGGCTCGGACTGGAGCTACTCCTGGATCCCGGTGCTCGGCCCCCTCGCGGGCGCCGCGCTCGCCGGCGGTCTGTACAACATCGCGTTCGCCTGATCAGCAATCGGCACCACGGCACCATCCGCACCGCCATTCTGATTCCGCCTACTTCGACACCTGCCAGGAGCAGCCACCATGACCACCAGCACCGGCCCCTTCATCGCCGCGATCGACCAGGGCACCACCTCCTCCCGCTGCATCGTCTTCGACCGTGACGGCCGCATCGTCGCCGTCGACCAGAAGGAGCACGAGCAGATCTTCCCGAAGCCCGGCTGGGTCGAGCACGACGCCGCCGAGATCTGGACCAACGTCCAGGAGGTCGTCGCCGGGGCCATGGCCAAGGCTGAGATCACCTCCGCCGACGTCAAGGCCGTCGGCATCACCAACCAGCGCGAGACCACCCTGCTGTGGGACCGCCACACCGGCGAGCCGGTCCACAACGCGCTGGTCTGGCAGGACACCCGCACCGACGCCCTGTGCAAGGAGCTCGGCCGCAACGTCGGCCAGGACCGCTTCCGCCGCGAGACCGGCCTGCCGCTGGCGAGCTACTTCGCCGGCCCCAAGGTGCGCTGGCTGCTCGACAACGTCGAGGGCCTGCGCGAGCGCGCCGCGGCCGGGGACATCCTCTTCGGCACGATGGACTCCTGGGTCATCTGGAACCTGACCGGCGGCGCCCAGGGCGGTGTGCACGTCACCGACGTCACCAACGCCTCGCGCACCATGCTGATGAACCTGCACACCCTGGCCTGGGACGAGAAGATCGCCGAGTCCATGGACGTGCCCCTCAACGTCCTCCCGGAGATCAAGTCCTCCGCCGAGGTCTACGGCCACGTCAAGGAGGGCGTCCTCGCCGGCGTCCCGGTCGCCTCGGCGCTCGGCGACCAGCAGGCCGCGCTGTTCGGCCAGACCTGTTTCGCCGAGGGCGAGGCGAAGTCCACGTACGGCACCGGAACGTTCATGCTGATGAACACCGGCGACAAGATCATCAACTCCTACAGCGGCCTGCTGACCACCGTCGGCTACCAGATCGGCGACCAGAAGCCGGTCTACGCGCTGGAAGGCTCCATCGCCGTCACCGGCTCGCTCGTCCAGTGGATGCGCGACCAGATGGGCATGATCAAGACCGCGGCCGAGATCGAGACCCTGGCCTCCTCCGTCGAGGACAACGGCGGCGCGTACTTCGTGCCCGCCTTCTCCGGCCTGTTCGCCCCGTACTGGCGCTCCGACGCCCGCGGCGTGATCGCCGGCCTCACCCGGTACGTCACCAAGGCGCACATCGCCCGTGCCGTCCTGGAAGCCACCGCCTGGCAGACCCGCGAGATCACCGACGCCATGACCAAGGACTCGGGCGTCGAGCTCGCCGCCCTCAAGGTCGACGGCGGCATGACCTCCAACAACCTGCTGATGCAGACCCTCTCCGACTTCGTGGACGCCCCCGTGGTGCGCCCGATGGTCGCCGAGACCACCTGCCTCGGCGCCGCCTACGCCGCCGGCCTGGCCGTCGGCTTCTGGCCCGACACCGACGCCCTGCGCGCCAACTGGCGCCGCGCGGCGGAGTGGACCCCGCGGATGCCCGCCGAGCAGCGGGATCGCGAATACAAGAGCTGGCTCAAGGCCGTCGAGCGGTCCATGGGCTGGGTCGACGACGAAGACGCCAGCTGACCGCACGGCCGGCGCACTGCGACGAGTAAGTAGGAGTCAACGGATATGAGCACCCTGCAGAGCGTTCCCACCCTGGGTACGCACCCGACCGCCGGTTCGAACGCGAGCCGCGCCGAGACCCGTGAGCAGCTGGCGAAGGCCACGTACGACCTGCTGGTCATCGGCGGTGGGATCCTGGGCACCTCGGTGGCCTGGCATGCCGCGCAGTCGGGTCTGCGGGTCGCCATGGTGGACGCCGGCGACTTCGCCGGCGCCACTTCCTCGGCCTCCTCCAAGCTCGTCCACGGCGGCCTGCGCTACCTGCAGACCGGTTCGGTCAAGCTGGTCGCCGAGAACCACCACGAGCGCCGGGTACTGGCCAAGGACGTGGCCCCGCACCTGGTCAACCCGCTCACCTTCTACCTCCCGGTGTACAAGGGCGGTCCGGTGGGCGCGGCGAAGCTGGGCGCGGGCGTGTTCGCGTACTCGGCGCTGTCGGCCTTCGGCGACGGCATGGGCAAGATCATTTCTCCGGCCCGTGCCGCCGCCGACAACCCGGGCCTGAAGACGGACAACCTCAAGGCCGTCGCGGTCTACTACGACCACCAGATGAACGACTCGCGCGTCGCCGTGATGACGGTCCGCGCGGCCGTCGAGTCGGGCGCGGTCGTCCTGAACCACGCCGAGGTCACCGGTCTGCGCATGACGCGCGGCCGGGTCTCGGGCGCCGAGCTCAAGGACCGCCTGGACGGCACCGAGTTCGGTGTGGACGCCCGTGTCGTGCTGAACGCCACCGGCCCGTGGGTGGACCACCTGCGGCGCATGGAGGACAAGCACTCGATGCCGTCCATCCGCCTCTCCAAGGGCGCGCACATCGTGATGAAGCGCAAGTCGCCGTGGAAGGCCGCCATGGCCACCCCGATCGACAAGTACCGCATCACCTTCGCCCTGCCGTGGGAGGACCAGTTGCTGCTGGGCACCACGGACGAGGTGTACGAGGGCGACCCGGCGGACGTGCGCGCCACCGAGGGCGACATCCAGCAGATCCTGGACGAGGCGGCCTTCTCGGTGAAGGACGCGGACCTGGACCGCTCGCTGATGACGTACGCCTTCGCGGGCCTGCGCGTGCTGCCCGGCGGCCCCGGCGGGGTGGAGAAGGCCAAGCGCGAGACGGTCGTCTCCGAGGGTGCGGGCGGCATGCTGTCGGTGGCCGGCGGCAAGTGGACCACGTACCGGCACATCGGCCGCGTGGTCATGGACAAGCTGGCGAAGCTGCCGGGCAGCCCGCTGACCGAGGACATGGAGCCGGTGAAGTCCCTCGTACGACGGATCGCGCTGCCCGGTGTCGCCAACCCGAACGCGGTGGCGCACCGGCTGCTCGTGGACCGCGAGCCGGGCTCCCGGATGGACCCGCTGACCGCGCGCCACCTGGCCTCGCACTACGGTTCGCTGGCCTTCGACATCGCGCGCCTCGCCAACGAGGACCCGGCACTCGCCGAGCGGATCCACCCGGACGGGCCGGAGATCTGGGCGCAGGTCGCCTACGCCCGGGACAACGAGTGGGCCGAGACGGCGGACGACGTGCTGCGCCGCCGTACGACGGTGACGGTCCGCGGTCTGGACAGCGCCGAAGTGCGCGGCCGGGTCGAGGAGATGCTGGCCCGCAAGGCATAAGCAGTGCCGTGAACGGGCAGAGGGGCGGTTCCAGGGGGAACCGCCCCTCTGTCGTGGGCTGTGGCCGGTGCCTCATCAAGGCTTAGGCTGACCCACGTACACAAGGGAACTTCGGAAGGAGACCTGGGTGATCGAGCTTGAGGGCGTGCCCGAGCTGATCGACCCGGTCATGGTGGCCGCGTTCGAGGGCTGGAACGACGCGGGTGACGCGGCCTCCGGTGCGGTCGCACACCTGGACCGGGAGTGGAAGGGCGAGGTCTTCGCGGCTCTGGATGCCGAGGACTACTACGACTTCCAGGTCAACCGGCCGACGGTGTGGCTGGACAACGGGGTGCGGAAGATCACGTGGCCGACGACCCGGCTGTCGGTGGTCCGGATCGGCGGGACCAAACCGCGCGATCTGGTGCTGGTGCGGGGCATCGAACCGTCCATGCGGTGGCGTTCGTTCTGCAACGAGATCCTGGGCTTCGCCCACGAGCTGGGCGTGGAGATGGTCGTCATCCTGGGGGCGCTGCTGGGCGATACCCCGCACACCCGCCCGGTGCCGGTCAGCGGGGTGACCTCGGACGCGGATCTGGCGCGGACGATGGACCTGGAGGAGACCAAGTACGAGGGTCCCACCGGGATCGTGGGCATCCTCCAGGAGGCCTGCACCCATGCCGGAGTGCCGGCGGTGTCCCTGTGGGCGGCGGTGCCGCACTACGTGTCCCAGCCGCCGAACCCGAAGGCGACCCTCGCGCTGCTCAACCGGCTGGAGGATCTGATCGACATCCGGATCCCGCTGGGCGAACTCCCCGAGGACGCGCGGGCGTGGCAGCTGGGTGTGGACCAACTGGCCGCCGAGGACAGCGAGGTGGCGGAGTACGTCCAGACGCTGGAGGAGGCGCGGGACACCGCGGATCTGCCGGAGGCTTCGGGCGATGCGATTGCCCGGGAGTTCGAGCGGTACCTGCGGCGGCGGGATCCGTCCGCCGGCGCGGGCTCGGAGCCGGGGGACGGGTCGTATCTGCGGGACACCTCCGGCGGGCTGCCGCGCGCGCCGAAGCGGAAGCCGGATCCTGCCGGGCCCGGGGACGAGCCCCCGGCTCCCCCGGCGGCCTCGCCGGACGAGGACGAGACGCCTCCGGAGGCGTAGCCATGTGAGGGGGCGGGGCGGGGAGTTTTCTCCCCGCCCCGCCCTTTCTCCGTATCCCGGGGCTCCGCCCCGGACCCCGCTCCTCAAACGCCGGAGGGGCTGGAATCGCCTGACGGCAGTCCAGCCCCTCCGGGAGTTGCTTACAGGGCCACGCCCAGCAGCGCGTCGACCGTGCGGGACACGAGACCCGGGGCCGACTCGTCGTCGCCGTCGGTGGCGATCTGGAGCTCGACCCAGCGGTCCACCGCCGCGAGAGCGGCAGGGGCGTTCAGGTCGTCGGAGAGGGCCTCGCGGACCTCCTCGACCAGGTCGTCGGCCGGGACGCCGTCGGGGCGGGAGACGGCCGCGCGCCAGCGCTCCAGGCGGGCCACCGCCTCCGCGAGGACCTCGTCGGTCCACTCCCAGTCCGCGCGGTAGTGGTGCGAGAGCAGGGCCAGGCGGATCGCCGCCGGGTCCACGCCGGCCCGGCGCAGCGCCGATACGAAGACCAGGTTGCCCTTGGACTTCGACATCTTCTCGCCGTGCAGGGCGACCATCCCGGCGTGTACGTACGCCTTGGCCATCGGGAACTCGCCCGTCAGGACCTGGGCGTGCGAGGCGCCCATCTCGTGGTGCGGGAAGGCCAGGTCGGAGCCGCCGCCCTGGATGTCGAAGGTCATCCCCAGGTGGTCCAGGGCGATGGCCACGCACTCGATGTGCCAGCCGGGCCGGCCGCGGCCCAGCGAGCCGCCGTCCCAGCTCGGCTCGCCCGGGCGGGCCGCCATCCACAGCATCGGGTCGAGCGGGTTCTTCTTGCCCGCCCGGTCCGGGTCGCCGCCCCGCTCGGCCGACAGCAGCCGCATCGCCTCGGCGTCCAGGTTGGACACCTTGCCGAAGTTCGGGTCGGACTCCACCGAGAAGTAGACGTCGCCGTCCAGCTCGTAGGCGGCGCCCGCGTCCCGCAGCCGCTCGACCAGCGGCACGATGCCGGGTATGGCCTCGACGGCGCCGATGTAGTGCTGCGGCGGCAGCATCCGCAGGGCGGTCATGTCCTCACGGAAGAGAGCCGTCTCGCGTTCGGCGAGCTCGGTCCAGTCCTGGTTGTCGCGCAGGGCCCGCTCCAGCAGTGGATCGTCGACGTCCGTGACGTTCTGGACGTAGATGACCTGCCGCTTGGTGTCGAGCCACACGCGCTGCACGAGGTCGAACGCGTTGTAGGTCGCCGCGTGACCGATGTGCGTCGCGTCGTACGGGGTGATCCCGCAGACGTAGATACGGGCGACGGGACCGGGGGCGAGGGTGATCGCCCCTTGGGTCGCGGTGTCGTGGATCTGGAGGTCGCGGCCCTTGCCAGGCAGGGCGGGGACCTCAGAAGCGGGCCAGGCATGCATGTCTCGAGACTAACCGGACGGGTGTTCCGAAAACTAACCGGACCTGCACTGTTGTCTTGATCGGCGCTCTTGCGCCATGGCTGCTTCTGTGCTGCCACCCGCCGCGGGCCCCGGCCCGGTCAGACGGGCGGCCAGGGGATCGCGGGCCACTGTCCCGAGGGCTGCGGGTGCTTCCCGGTGCGCAGCAGCAGGGCCACGCGGGCCCGTACGGCGGCCAGCTCGGCGGTGGTGACCAGTTCGGCCAGTCGGGTGGCGAGGGGCTGCCCTGCGGCCAGGGCGGCGTCCAGGGAGGTCAGGACGGACCCCGCCTCCTCCGTCAGCGGCTCCCCCGCCCAGCCCCAGAGCAGGGTGCGCAGTTTGTCCTCGGTGTGGAAGGTCACGCCGTGGTCGATGCCGTAGAGGCGTCCGTCGGGGGCGGGCAGCAGGTGGCCGCCCTTGCGGTCGCCGTTGTTGATCACGGCGTCGAGGACGGACATCCGGCGCAGCCGTTCGTCGTCGGCGTGCACGAGGAGCGCGGTGCGGCCCTCGCCGACCTCGGCGAAGGCAACGGGCCTCCAGCCCTCCCCCGCCTCCTCGCCGTCCACGAGCGCGAGCAGCTCCGCCTCCGGGGACTCCCCGGTCTCGATCCACTGCTGGACCATGCCCTCGCCGTACGGTCCGTCGCGCAGCACGGTCGGGGGCACCAGCCCCCAGCCGGTGGCCTCGGAGACCAGGTAGGCGGCGACCTCGCGCTGGGCGAGGTTGCCGTCGGGGAAGTCCCACAGCGGGCGCTCGCCCTTGACCGGTTTGTACACGCAGTCGGTGCTCACGCCCCCGTGCGTGACGGTGCACAGCAGGACGGCGTTGGACGCCTCCCGGATCCGGCCGACGACGGTGAGTTCCCCGTGGGCCAGCAGTGCTTCCCGTTCCGCCGTTCCCCCCGTTGTGTTCACGCCTGGCGCCGGTAGCCGTTCTGGCGCGGGCAGACGTGCCCTTCGGGGTCCAGCGGGAGGCTGCACAGCGGGCAGGGCGGGCGGCCCGCGTTGACCACGTCCAGGGCCCGCTTGGTGAAGGCCCGGGCCTGGGCGCCGGTGAGGCGGACGCGCAGCATCGGCGGGCCGTTCTCCTCGTCCTGGAGCAGCCGCTCCTCCGCCTCGGCGAGGTCCTCCTCCGAGTCGGCGTCGAGCTCGACGAGGGCCTGCGCCTCGACGATCATGCGCTGGTCCTCGCCGTCCCAGGCCAGGGCCATGGTGCCGACGCGGAACTCCTCCTCGACGGGGACGTCGAGGGGGGCGGTGTCGGTCGCTTCGGCGGGGGCCACGGCCGGGACGGGGGCATTGCCCCCGGTGCGCCGCACGACCTCGTCCAGCAGTTCTTCCATCCGCTCCGCGAGCGCCGCCACCTGGGTCTTCTCCAGGGAGACGGAGGTGACGCGGGGGCCGGTGGAGGCCTGCAGGAAGAACGTACGGCGTCCAGGCAGGCCGACCGTGCCGGCCACGAAACGGTCCGGTGGGTCGTAGAGGAACACCTGACGGGGCACGTCCAGTCTCCAAGCGTCGGCGGCAGGGGCAGGGCTGCGCCCATGGGTTGGCCCGTCCACCCTACTGCGCCGTTCGATCACACCGCGCCCGCACCACCCCCTACGACCGCCTCGCCGCCCGCTTCCGCGTCGCCGCGGGCCGCCGCGGCGTCCGGCGAGGCGGTTTCGCGGGGGGCGAAGGAGGCGAAGTCGCCGGTGTCGCCGAGCCGGAGCAGGAAGGGGCGGGTCGGCGTGTAGCGGATCGCGGTGACCGAGCAGGGGTCGACGTGGATGCGCTGGAAGAGGTCCAGGTGCATGCCCAGGGCGTCCGCGACAAGGGACTTGATGATGTCGCCGTGCGAGCACATCAGGAACACGGCGTCGGTGCCGTGTTCCTCCTCGATCCGCGCGTTCCAGTCGCGGACGGCGTCCACGGCGCGGGCCTGCATGGCGCGCATGGACTCGCCGCCGGGGAAGGCGGCGGCCGAGGGGTGCTGCTGGACGATGCGCATCAGCGGTTCTTCGGACAGTTCGGAGAGTTTGCGGCCCGACCAGTCGCCGTAGTGGCACTCGCCGATCCGCTCGTCGGTGTGCAGCGCGAGACCGGGCCGGGCGGCCAGCAGCGGGGCCAGGGTTTCGGCGCACCGCTCCAGCGGGCTGGTGACGGCGGCCGCGAGGGGCACGGCGGCGAGCCGCCCGGGCAGCGCGGCGGCCTGTGCGGCTCCGTGCTCGTCGAGGGTCACCCCCGGGGTCCATCCGGCGAGCAGCCCTGCGGTGTTGGCGGTGGACCGCCCGTGTCGTACGAGGATCAGCGTGGCCATGGCAGAAGGGTATGCGGTGACGCCGGCGTGCGGACGGGGCCCGGGCAGGGAACAATGCGCGAGTGATTGTGGACTGCGCCATGTACCGCGAAGGCCGCCGCTCCGCGGCGCCCGACGACTTCTCCGATGCCCTCGACGAGGCGCGGGCCACCGGTGACGCCTTCCTCTGGGTGGGCATGCACGAGCCGACGGAGAAGGAATTCGAGCACGTCAGCCAGGAGTTCGGGCTGCACCCGCTGGCGGTGGAGGACGCGCTGACCGCGCACCAGCGGCCGAAGATGGAGGTCTACGACGATTCGCTGTTCGTGGTCCTCAAGCCGGTGATGTACGACGACTCCTCGGACACGGTGAGCACGGGCGAGCTGATGGTGTTCATCGGCGACTCCTTCGTCGTCACGGTCCGGCACGGCGAGGGGGCCGCGCTGGCCGCCGTGCGCCATCGGCTGGAGCAGGATCCCGAGGTGCTCAAGCACGGCCCGACGGCGGTGCTGTACGCGGTCTCGGACGCGGTGGTGGACCACTACATCGAGGTGGCCGCCGAGCTCCAGGCGGATCTGGAGGAGCTGGAGGCGGAGGTCTTCTCGCCGAATCCCGCGGACAGCAAGAACACCGCCGCGCGGATCTACGGGTTCAAGCGGCAGGTCCTGGAGTTCCGCCGGGCCACGAGTCCGCTGCTCCAGCCGATGGACCGGCTCGCCTTCGGGAACGTGCCCTTCGTGCACGAGCGCGCCCAGCCGTTCTTCCGCGACGTGGCCGACCACCTGACGAAGGCGAACGAGTACGTCGAGGGCCTGGACCGGCTGCTCTCGGACGCGCTGGCCGCGCACCTGGCGCAGATGGGCGTCCGGCAGAACGACGACATGCGCAAGATCTCGGCCTGGGCGGCCATGGCGGCGGTCCCGACGATGGTGGCGGGCATCTACGGGATGAACTTCGAGCACATGCCCGAGCTCAAGCACCGGTGGGGCTATCCGCTGGTGGTCCTGGTGATGGTGGCCATGTGTCTGGGCCTGCACCGGATGTTCAAGCGCCGCGGCTGGCTCTAGCGGGAGAGGTCCGCGCGGACGCGGGCCCGGCCGGCCCCGGCCCCGGCCCCGGCCCTAGATGATTGATTCCAAGGGGTAGCTGCACGGACGCGAGGGTGCCCACTCTCAGTTTGTGACGACCGAGATAGACACCCTCGCAACTGCACTGTACGTGCGGGTCGATGACCTTTTGAAGGCTTCGCCGCATCTCTCTCCGTGGCGGCCGCGCGTGGGCCTGGAGCCGAAGCTCAGCGACGCGGAACTGGTCACCCTCGCGGTGATGCAGGCCCTGTTGGGCTTTGTCTCCGAGGCCCGCTGGCTGCGCCACGCCCACGCTCACCTGCGGCACCTCTTCCCTTACCTGCCCCAGCAGCCGGGCTGGAACAAGCGCCTGCGGCGGGCATCGGGCCTGGTCAAAGCGGTCTTGCGGGAGCTGGCCACCGACACCGCCCTGTGGACGGACGACGTGTGGATCGTGGACTCCACGCCAGTGGAGTGCGGGCGTTCCCGCGAGACCGCGAAACGCTCCGACCTGGCCGGATGGGCCGAGTACGGCTACTGCGCCAGCCACTCACGGTTCTTCTGGGGCCTACGCCTCCATCTGGTCTGCACCCTGCACGGCCTGCCCATCGCCTTCGCCCTGACCGGCGCCAAAGCCGCCGAACGCGAGGTGCTGCTCGACATCCTCGCCGTCGATCCCGGTCTGCTGGCCGGCCGTCCGGCGCCCACGCTGCTGGCAGACCGGAACTACTACGGCCGTGACTTCGAAACTCAGCTCGCCGAGTCGGGCGTCACGCTGCTGAGGCCGGCCCGCAAGGGTGAACCCGAGCGGGCCGGAGCCGAACTCTTCAAACCACTGCGTCAGCTGATCGAATCGGTCAACCAGACCCTGAAAGGCCAGCTCGACCTCGAACGACACGGCGGCCGCACGCCCGCCGGGGTCACCATCCGCGTCCTGCAACGACTCCTTGCCCTGACCGCCGCGATCTGGCACAACCACAAAACGGGCGGACCGGTCATCCGCTCACTGACCGCCTACGACCACTGACCTTGGAATCAATCATCTAGGCGAACTCGGGCGCCGTGGTCGGCGTCCCGCCCAGCGGGTTGCTCCGCTCCGGCGGGCGCAGGTCGACCATCCGGTGCCAGCCGCTGAACCGCTCGTACGCGTACATCCCGCGGATCCCGGCGGCCAGCGCGGCCGCCTTCGGTGCGGGCCAGCCCAGCAGCCGCCCCATGTGGCCCATGACGGCGAGGCTCACGTCCCGGTAGACGACGATCTCGGCGAGCGCGCACTCGCGCAGGACCCGGTGGATGGTGCGGCCGTGGCCGGCGCGGGCGAGGCGGAGCAGCTCCTCGTGGCAGTAGGCCAGGTGGTTGTCCTCGTCCGCGCCGATCATGCGGATGGCCTTGCCGAGCTCGGGGTCGTCTCCGAAGTGCCGGACGAGCATGATCATCTGGTCGGCGGCGCGCTGTTCGGTGACCCTGCTGTGCGCGAGGTAGACGACGATGTCCTCCTCGGTCAGGGACCGCTCACCGCGCAGCTTCTCGTGGCTCAGGCCGATGCCGCGCCGCTCCAGCAGCATCGTGTAGTCCGTCTCCGGCGGGACCGGGACGGGATCGAGGCGGCGTTTGCGGAGCAGGGCGTTGAAGATCCGGCCGTGCTTGTCCTCGTCGGCGCCGTGCCGGGTGATCTTGGGCGCGAGGTCGCGCATGGAATCGGGCACCAGGGCCGCGATCCGGGCGTTCTCCCAGCCGCCCTGGGACTCGCCGCCGGCGGCGATGGAGCAGAACAGCTGGAAGGAGTCGTCGTGGTCGACGATCTCCCGGAACAGACTGCGCGCAGAGAGCATGCGTCGAGTCAAAAGCCGATTCACCGGCCGGGCAACCGGATGCGCCCGGGGCTCGGCCGAATGAACGACCTACGACCCGTGGCTCCGGGGGCGTAACCCCACGGCCGCCCCACGCGTTGTTGGCTGTGTCGGCCGTGGCGGGGAAGACCCCCCGAGCCCCCACCACGGCCGCAGAACCTTTCTCCACGCCGCCCTCGCACCGCTCAGCAGGCTTCGGGCGGCTGCGCCGGACTCCGTCCGGCCACCGCTCAGGCCAGGCCGGCGAGCTCCATGGCCTCCACGCCGGCCCGCAGGGCGGCGGTCCGCTCCTCCAGGGTGAAGCCGGCCGGGGCGAGCGTCAGGGTGGTGACCCCGGCCTCCGCGTAGGCCCGCATGCCGTCGGCGATGCGCTCCACCGAACCCAGCAGGGTGGTGGAGTCGATCAGCGAGTGCGGGACGGCGGCGGCCGCGCCCTGCTTGTCGCCGGCCAGGTACTTGTCCTGGATCTCGGCGGCTTCCTTCTCGTAGCCCATGCGCTGGGCCAGCTGGTTGTAGAAGTTCTGCTTGCGGCTGCCCATGCCGCCCACGTACAGCGCGGTGTACGGGCGGAACATGTCCGCGAGACCGGCCACGTCATCGCCGAGGGCCAGCGGCACGGTCGGGCAGACGTCGAAGCCGTCCATCGTCAGCCCGGCCTTCTCGCGGCCCGCCCGGATGTGGGTGAGCGCGGTGGCCTCCAGGTGCTCGGCGGCCGGGAAGATCAGCAGGGCGCCGTCGGCGATCTCGCCGGTCTGCTCCAGGTTCTTCGGCCCGATGGCGGCGATGTAGAGCGGAATGTGCTCGCGCTCGGGGTGCACGGTCAGCTTGAGCGGCTTGCCCGGCCCGCCGGGCAGCGGCAGCGTCCAGTGCTCGCCCTCGTACGACAGGCGCTCGCGGGTCATCGCCTTGCGGACGATCTCCACGTACTCGCGGGTCCGCGCGAGCGGCTTGTCGAACTTCACGCCGTACCAGCCCTCGGACACCTGCGGTCCGGAGACGCCGAGGCCGAGCCGGAAGCGGCCCTTGGTGAGGGAGTCGAGGGTGGCGGCCGTCATGGCCGTCATGGCGGGCTGGCGGGCCGGGATCTGCAGGATCGCGGAGCCGACGTCGATGCGCTCGGTCTGGGCGGCGACCCAGGCGAGCACGGTCGGCGCGTCGGAGCCGTAGGCCTCCGCGGCCCAGCAGACGTCGTAGCCGAGGCGGTCGGCCTCCTGCGCGACGGCCAGGTTGTCGGCGTCCATGCCAGCGCCCCAGTAGCCGAGATTGATGCCGAGCCGCATGTGTGGTCCCCTTGCCTGTTTACCGATCAGTAACGTGGGTCTGCGGGGACTGTAGCGCGCCCGGGTGCCCCGCGTCAGCGCCGCAGTAGTCTCAGCCCTCATGGAGCAGAGGCATCTCGGCCGCACCGGACTGCGCGTCTCCCGGATCGGTCTCGGCACACTGACCTGGGGCCGGTCGGCGGACGGACCGGACGAGGCGGAAGCGGCCGCGCAGTTGAAGACGTTCTGGAACGCGGGCGGCACGCTCGTGGACACCGCCGACGTGTACGGGGGCGGTGAAGCGGAGTACCTCCTCGGGCAGTTGATCGGTTCCGTCGTCCCGCGGCGGGATGTGGTGATCGCGACGAAGGCGGGCGGGGTCGCGGATCCGGACCGCCGTTTCGACGCCTCGCGCGGCCACCTCCTGGCCGCCCTGGACGATTCCCTGGCCCGTCTGGACACGGACTACGTCGACCTCTGGCAGGTCCACGCCTTCGACCCGTGGACCCCGCTGGAGGAGACCCTCCAGGCGCTGGACATCGCCGTGAGCAGCGGCCGCGCCCGGTACGCGGGCGTGTCGAACTTCAGCGGCTGGCAGCTCGCGAAGGCGGCGACCTGGCAGCTCGCGGCGCCCGGGGTACGGACCCGGCTGGCATCGACGCAGATGGAGTACTCCCTGCTCCAGCGCGGCGTGGAACGGGAGGTGGTCCCGGCCGCCCTGGACCTGGGCCTGTCCCTCCTGCCCTCCTCCCCCCTCGGCCGGGGCGTCCTGACGGGCAAGTACCGGGCGGGCACCCCGGTGGACTCCCGGGGCGCCTCGGAGACCCTGGCCGCGTTCGTGGATCCCTACCTGGACGAGGCGGCGAGCCGGATCGTGGACGCGGTGGCGACGGCCGCCCACGGCCTCGCGGTGACCCCGCTCCAGGTGGCCCTGGCCTGGGTCCGGGACCGCCCCGGGGTGGCCGCGCCGATCGTCGGCGCGCGCACGTCGGCGCAGCTCGGGGCAGCCCTGTCGGTGGAGGCCCTTAGTCTTCCGGAGGAGATCCGCCAAGCGCTGGACGACGTCTCGGCGCCCGTCCACCGCTACCCCGATCAGGACTGGAGCACCTTGTGAGCGACACCGCCGCCGCGGCAGAACCGGCCGACCCGGCCCGGGAGCACACCCCCGCCGCCGCGGAAGCCGACCCGGCCCCGGAGCCCGGCGGCCCCGAAGCCACGGACGCCCCCCAGTCGGACGCCCCGGAGCCGGCGCCGTCCGGCGAAGCCGGGGAGGGTGACGCGCAGGCCCCACCGTCCGGCGCAGCCGGGGACGGGGGGCCGGGGACGGAGCCCCCGGTTTCGGGAAGGGGCGGGGTGGGAGAAAGCCCCGCAGGGCCCACCACCGGCGACACGGAGGCAGACGCCGAAGCGGAAGCCGAAGCGGAAGCGGAAGCGGAAGCGGAAGCGGGCGTGGAAGCGGCCGACGGGACCGGCGGGGATGCCGGTGCGGAAGCGGCCGCCGAGGCCAAGCCGCAGCTCAGCGAAGCCGCGGCGGAGCTGGCCGCCCAGAAGATCGAGCGGGAGCGCATCGCGCGCCGCAAGGCGGAGCGCGAAGCCCCCGTGGAGGCCGGCGCCAAGCTCAGCGGCACGGCCGCCGACCTGCTGGCCGCCGTACGGGCCGTGGAGAGCGGCGGCAAACCCCCCGCCGTGTTCGACGCGCCCCCGGCGCCCCGCCGGCCGGAGCCCGCCCCCGCGCCCGCCCCGGCGCGCACCCCCGCACCCGCCCCCGCGCCGCGGGCGGACGCCCCCTCCCCCGACGCCGTCCAGGCGATCCGCGCCGTGCTGGCCAGGGGCGGAGCCCCCGAGGCCCTGGCCCCGCAGACCGCCGCCGCCCTCGGCGAGGACGCCGCCGCGCAGCTCGCCGAGTCCCCCTGGCGGCTGCTGGCCGTCGCCGGGGTCCGGCCGACCCAGGCCGACGGGTTCGCCCGCGCCCTGCTCGGCGCCGAGGCGACCGGTCCCGGGGACGAGCGGCGGGCCGCCGCCCTGGTGGGCTGGCTGCTGGCGCAGGCCGCCGCCAAGGGCCACACCGTGCTGGAGGCCCCCACCCTGGAGTCGGCCCTGGCCCAGTACGGCGTACCGGACCCCGCGGAGGCCCTGGAGGCGGCCGTCGCCGACGGGGCCGCGCTGGCCTTCGAAGAGCCGGTCGGTCCGCCCGTCGGCGAGTCCACCGAGGACGCAGAGCAGCCCGTACGGATCCTCGTGGGCCTGGAGGGCTCCGCCATGGCCGAGGAGAGCCTCGCCGAGGGCCTGGCCCGGCTCGCCAACACCTTCACGGACCCCGCCGACTGGGACAAGGCCGCCGCCGGTACCGGCGCGGAGCTGATCCGCGCCGCCGCCGGGCACGGCCTGGTCACGCACACCGGCGGGGAGGCCGCCCGCGCCGAGCCCCGCGCCCTGTTCGCGGCGGCCCGGGAGTTCGGCCTGCGGGTCTGCCTGGCCGCGCACGCCCCGGCCGAGGGGGCCGTCACCGTGGCGGGTCTGCTGTCCGGCGCCGAGGGCCCGGGCCGGGACGCGGACGGGCAGTTCGCGCTGGACCTGCTCATCGTGCTGGACGCCCCCCAGCTGGACGTGGAGACGGCCGCCCTGCTGGTGGAGTCCGTGCCCGACGGGGCCCGCCTGGTGCTGTCCGGCGACCCCGCGGTGCTCGGCTCCGCCGGTCCCGGCCGGGTCTTCGCCGATGTGCTCGCGGCCCGGGCCTGCCCGCAGCTCGTCTCGCGGATCCCTGACCCGGGCCCGATCGGCGAGCTGGTCTCCGGAGTCGGAGTCGGGGAGCTGAACCAGGTCGACGCCCCCGGCAAGGAGGTCGTCATCGTCCCGGTCCGCGACGCCGGGGAGGCGGTGCACCGCACCGTGCAGCTGGTGGCCGAGTCGGTGCCCCGCGCGTTCGGGATCCCGGCGGACGCCGTCCAGGTGATCACCCCGGGCCACGGCGGCCCTGCGGGCACCCGCGCGCTCAACGCGGCCCTCAAGGAGCGGCTGAACCCGGGCCCCGGCCGGTTCCTCGGCTTCGACCCCGGCGACCGGGTGGTCCACGTGCCCTCCGCCGGGCGGGCGCTGCCGGCCCGGGTGGTGTCGGCCGACGCGCAGGGGCTGCACCTGGCCGGAACCGCGGGCACGCGGATCGTCGTACCGAAGGAGCGGGTGGAGTCGCAGGTGCGGCACGGCTGGGCCGTGACGGCGCACCAGGCCGTCGGTTCGCGCTGGCCCGCGGCGGTCGTCGTGCTGCCCGGGGACGCGGCTCAGGCCCTGTCCCGGGACTGGGTGTACACGGCCTTCGGCCGGGCCGAGCGGCACCTGTCGGTGGTGCACGGGGTGGACCAGGCCCTGCCGCGCGCGGTCGCGGAGGTGCCGGCGAAGCCCCGTACGACCCGCCTGTCGGCTCTGCTGCGGGCACTCGTCGACTCGGCGTCGGCGCCGCCCGAGTAGCAGCGGACGCACAGCGGCCCCCGTCCCGGGTGGGACGGGGGCCGCTGTGCGTTCCGTACGGGGTGTCGCGCGGGCGGGTCAGGCCGTGGTCAGGCCCCGCTCGGCCGGCGCGCCGTCCCCGGCCTCCTCGCCGTCGCCCTCGTCGCCCTCTCCAGCGTCTTCGTCGTCTTCATCGTCTTCCTCGTCGAAGACCGAGCTGACGTCGAACCGGTGCATCACGTCCTGCGGATCGATGTGCGTGAAGGGCGAACCGAGCCACTCCCCCGGTTCCGCGACCTCCTCCGAAGCGGCGATCCACAGCGTGGAGTCACCCTCCTCCAGCCCGAAGTCCTTGGCGCGGGAGGCGATTTCATCCGGCTCGTACTCGCCGAAGAGCACGCCGAGCGCGTCGGCGGTGCCGCCGTCGTGGGCGAGTTCGGCCTCGCGGTCGTGCGCGACGACGCGTTCGGCCTGGGCGATCAGGCGCGCCGGCTCGACGACGGCGTAGTCGCGGCGGATGAGCACACTGAAGGCGGCGGGTTCGGCGGGGCCGGTGTACGGGAGCCCGTCCTCGGGAGTGGGGATCTCGAACGGGGTGACCTCGTCGTAGCGGTCGTAGAGGAGCTCGTCGTACTCCTCGGCGGCGGCGGCGAGTTCGTTGAACGCGGCGTAGACGTCCGGATCATCGTCCCCGATCCTGCTCTCGACCGCGGCGAGGTGACGGTCGAGCGCGGCCTTGACCGCCTCGGCGGCGGCGCGTACCTCGGCAACAGTGGGCAGAGCGGCATCAGACATAGTGCAGACGCTATCCGTAGCGGGGCTCTCGCGGCACAATAGATGCGATGCCGGAATACGAATTTGTCGACTTGTACGTGCCCCGCGGGGTTCCACGTCAGGAAACGACCCGCCTGCTGACCGAACACGCCGAGTACGGGCATTGGGAGCTCGACCGGCTGACCCTGCTTCGGGACGGCAGTCGCCGCGTGCGACTGCGCCGCCGGATCATCCGTCAGGTCCGCGCGACCTGGTGACGCGGGCCCCTGGGCGGGACCCGCGTCGTGAGGAACCGTCAGGCCGCGTTGCGTGCCCGGCGGTAGAGCACGGCGCCGGCCAGCAGCATGCCTGCGGCCAGGGGCAGTCCGGCGGTGAGGACGTCACCGGAGCCGGTGGCGGCGAGTCCCCTGGCCGGGGTTGAACCGGTACTGCCACCGGTGCCGGCCCCCTGAGCGGGGTGCGTCACCGGCGTCACCGATCCGGTGCCGGGAGCCGTACCGGTATCCCCGCCGGGGCCGCCGGGAGCTCCGGGCTGATGCCCGACGCCCGGACCGCCGGGGTTGCCACCGCCGCCGGGACCGGCCGGACTTCCGTCACCGCCGGGACCGCCGGGGTTGCCATCGCCGCCAGGGCCGCCCGGACTTCCGTCACCCCCAGGACCGCCGGGGTTGCCACCGCCGCCGGAACCGCCGGGGTTCTCGTTGCCCCCGGGCTCCTCCGGATTGCCGTGGCCCCCGGGGCCGTCCGGGTGTTCCGGGTGCCCCGGGCCGGTGTCCTCGTCGCACGGTTCATCCGGATTGCCCGGGTGGTCCGGGTGCTGGGGATGCTCGGGGTGCTGCGGATGTTGTGGGTGTCCGGTTCGGCCCGGGAGGTTCGTGCAGTGGTTTCCGAAGGCCGGGTTCAGGGCCCCCACCACCGTCACCGTGTTCCCGCAGGCGTTCAGCGGTGCGTCCACGGGTGCCTCGAGGGCGTTCCCGGACAGCAGTCCCGGTGAGTGTGCGGCACGGCCGGAAGCGCCGGAGTCCGCGTGTGCGTAACCCCCTCCGAGCGCGAGCAGACCCCCCGCGGCCGCCATGGTGATCAAGGTCTTCCTGCCGGTGACCTGTACCTGTCGTCGCATCTGTACGTCGTCCCCTGGTGTGTGCGTCGTGCACGCGCACGCACGTGCACGCCCGATCGGCGCACTGGCAGCACAGGCTCCCCCGCCTGGTGCGCCGAAAAGATCGTCATCGGGCCCGTAAAGCCCGGCAGCCCCGGAGCGCTGGAATGCGCTCCGGGGCCGAGAACTTCAGAAACGTCAGGCGTTGACGCAGGTGTTGCCGAAAGCCGGGTTCAGCAGGCCGATCACGGAGATCGTGTTACCGCAGACGTTCACGGGAACGTGGACCGGAACCTGGACGACGTTGCCGGACAGGACGCCGGGGGAGCCGATGGCCGCACCCTGGGCACCCGCGTCGGCGACAGCCAGACCCGCACCCGCGAGAACCAGACCACCGGTGACAGCCGCAGCGGCGGCAACCTTCTTGAACATTGTTCCTCCTAGTAGGCAAGCGCGGTCCCAGCCGCGGACCGCACCACCTGTAACGAGGAGGGATCACCGGGGCTACGAGCGTATGAGCGCATTCACTCTTCTCAGTGGTTTCCGCACACCTTCCCGATTCCCGGGCGTTAGCTACGCCCCGCTCCGTCGCCGGCGCGCCTCAGGACTCGTCGATGAACCGGTCGAGCACCCGCACGCCGAACTTCAGACCCTCCACCGGCACCCGCTCGTCCACGCCGTGGAACATCCCGGCGAAGTCCAGCTCCGGCGGAAGCTGGAGCGGGGCGAAGCCGAAGCAGCGGATGCCGAGGTCGTCGAAGGACTTCGCGTCCGTACCGCCGGAGAGCATGTACGGGACCGCGCGGGCGATCGGGTCGTGCGCCTTCAGGGCGGTCTGCATGGCGTCCACGAGCTTGCCGTCGAAGCCCGTCTCCAGCGCCTTGTCCGCGTGGACGTCCTCGCGCTTCACGCGCGGGCCGAGGATCCGGTCGAGGTCGGCGAAGAACTCGTCCTCGTAGCCCGGCAGGAAGCGGCCGTCGACGTGGGCGGTGGCCTGGCCGGGGATGACGTTGACCTTGTAGCCGGCGCCGAGCATGGTCGGGGCGGCGGAGTTGCGCAGGGTCGCGCCGACCATCTTGGCGATGCCGCCGAGCTTGGCGAGCGTGGCGTCCATGTCGTCCGGGTCCAGCGGGGTGCCCAGCGCGTCCGAGAGCTCGTCCAGGAAGTGCCGGACGGTCTTGGTGACCCGTACCGGCCAGGTGTGGCGGCCCAGGCGCCCGACGGCCTCGCAGAGCTCCGTGATGGCGTTGTCGTTGTTGGTCATGG
Organism: Streptomyces sp. GL_141; assembly: GCF_057834385.1. NCBI lineage: Bacteria > Bacillati > Actinomycetota > Actinomycetes > Kitasatosporales > Streptomycetaceae > Streptomyces > Streptomyces sp. GL_141. Next base: position 6,819,909 of record NZ_CM174402.1, on the reverse strand, counting down.
ATCCGTGGCCGGCGGTGCCCTCGACCGTCAGGCGCATCCAGTGCATGCCCTTCTGGGCGGTCTCCACCAGGTACAGCCGCAGGTTCTCGTTCACGGTGAAGGAGAAGCCGCCGACCTCGCCGATCGCCTCCGTGACCCCCTCGAAGAGGTCGGGGTGCTTGTCGACGAGGTACCGGGCGCCGTAGGTGCCGCCCGCCTCCTCGTCGGCGAGGAAGGCCAGCACGATGTCGCGCGGGGGCTTGCGGCCGCTGCGCATGCGGTCGCGCACGACGGCCAGCGTCATCGCGTCCATGTCCTTCATGTCGACCGCTCCGCGCCCCCACACGCAGCCGTCGGCGATCTCGCCCGCGAAGGGGTCGTAGGTCCAGTCGGCGGCGTTGGCCGGGACCACGTCGGTGTGCCCGTGGATCAGCAGCGCCGGCCGCGAGGGGTCCTCGCCCTCGATGCGCGCCACGGTCGAGGCGCGCCCCTTGTGCGATTCGAAGATCTTCGGCTCCAGCCCGACCTCGGCGAGCTGCTCGGCGACCCACTCGGCCGCCTTGCGCTCGCCGGGCCCGGAGTGGTCCCCGTAGTTGCTGGTGTCGATCCGGATGAGGTCCCGGCAGAGGTCGACGACCTCGTCCTCGCCGGTGACGGTCCTGCCCGCGCCCGATTCGCTCACGCTGCTTCCTCCCACTGCTCAGTTCCGAACTGGCTCCATCCTCGCGCCCCGGGCCGCTTCTCCCAAGGGCGATCCCCGGCCGCCGGGGGGTGTGATCGAGGACCCCGGAATGTTTGGTAATGTTTTCCACGTCGGAACGGCCCGCGAGGGACGCGAGACAGACACCTTGTCCGGGTGGCGGAATGGCAGACGCGCTAGCTTGAGGTGCTAGTGCCCTTTATCGGGCGTGGGGGTTCAAGTCCCCCCTCGGACACCAAGCGAGAACCCCACTTCACGTGGGGTTCTCTGCGTTTGACGGCAGCTTCGGCGCAGAGCGTCCCGGTGGATGGTCGGGATATTCTGTCCGCGTGAATGAGAATCTTCCTCCTTGCCCGAAATGTTCCTGTGAGTACACCTACGAGATGAACGCGCTCGTGGTGTGCCCCGAGTGCGGCCACGAGTGGGTGCCCGCCGAGGGCGGCGACGAGACCGGCGCGGACTCCGGCGAGCAGGTCGTGAAGGACGCCGTCGGGAACGTGCTGAACGACGGCGACACCGTGACCGTCGTCAAGGCGCTCAAGGTCAAGGGCAGCCCCTCGGGGATCAAGGCCGGGACCAAGGTGCGCAACATCCGGCTCATCGACGGGGTCGACGGACACGACATCGACTGCAAGATCGACGGCTTCGGCGCCATGCAGCTGAAGTCCAGCGTGGTCAAGAAGGCCTGACCCGTACCGGACGTACGAAGAGGGGCCCCGCCGTGGCGGGGCCCCTCTTCGTACGTCCGGTACGGGTCAGCCGCGCGGGGCCGGGACCGCGGCCTCGGCGGACTCCGCGGCCTGGTCGAGGCGGAAGGCCTCGTTGCCCAGGCCGATGCGGGCGTGCACCGCGGGGCGGCCGGAGCGCAGGAAGAGGCCGTACGCCAGGCCCACGAGGGCGGCGGCGGCGATGATGCCGGGCAGGGCCCAGTTCAGCGCGGAGCCCTCCTGGGCGCCGACCAGGACGCCGAAGTCCTTGACCGTGTAGACGGCGATGGCGAGCAGCGCGAGGCCGGCGAGGCCCGCCGCACCGAGCCGCCAGAGCTGGGCGCCGGCGGTACCGCGGCGGACGAAGAAGGCGATGACCGCGAAGGAGGCGGTGGCCATGAGGAGGGTCACGCCGAGGGCGCCGACGCTGCCCATCCAGGTGAACAGGTGCAGGACGGGCACGGTGGGGTCGCCGGCCGGGGTGTCGTCGGTGAACGCGAAGGCCAGCACGACCACGACGGAGATCACGGTCTGCAGGAGCGATCCGGTGGCGGGGGCGCCGGTGCCGGCGTTGGTGCGGCCGAAGGCCGCCGGGAGCAGGCCTTCGCGGCCCATGGCGAAGGCGTAGCGGGAGACGACGTTGTGGAAGCTGAGCATCGCCGCGAACATGCCGGTCACGAACAGGACGTGCAGGACGTCGGTGAAGGTGGCGCCCAGGCGGCTCTCGGTGAGCTGGAAGAGCAGGCCGGGGCCGGCCTCGGCGGAGGCCTTGACGACTTCGCCGGGGCCGGTGGCCACGGAGAGGGCCCAGGCGCTGAGGGCGAAGAAGAGGGCGACGAAGCCGACGGCGAGGAACATCACCCGGGAGACGACGATGTGCGGCTTGCTGGTCTCCTCGGCGTACACCGGGGACTGCTCGAAGCCGACGAAGGCGGCGATGCAGAAGCACAGGGCGGTGCCGAGGCCCGCGCCGGTGAGGGTCTCGGGGTTGAAGGCGTGGAGGGAGAGGCCTTCGGGGCCGGGCTTGCCGAGGGCGGCGACGTCGAAGACGACGACGAGGAGCACCTCGATGAGCAGGAGGACGCCGAGGACCTTGGCGTTGAGGTCGATCTTGAGCCAGCCGAGCGCGCCGGTGAGGGCGACGGCGGCCAGGGCCGGTATCCACCAGGCGAGTTCGGTGTCGAGGTAGGTGGCGAAGAGGCCGGAGATCTCGAAGCCGAGGATGCCGTAGACGCCGACCTGCATGGCGCTGTAGGCGACGAGGGCGACGAACGAGGCACCTGCGCCCGCGGTGGGGCCGAGCCCGCGGGCGATGTAGGCGTAGAAGGCGCCGGCGTTGTGGACGTGCCGGCTCATCTCGGCGTAGCCGACGCTGAAGAGGGCGAGGACGGCGCCGAGGATCACGAACAGCAGGGGCTGTCCGACGATGCCCATGACCCCGAAGGTGGTGGGCATGACGCCCGCGACGACCATCAGGGGCGCGCTCGCGGCGAGCACCGAGAGCAGCAGGCCCGCGGTGCCGAGGCGGTCGGCGCGCAGGGCGCGGTCCTGGCCCTTGTAGGTACGTATCTCGGCCTGGCCGGCCGGGTCGGTGAGCGTGGTGGATCTGCCCGTCGGCATGGCGGGGTGTCCTTTCGGGGTGGGGACTGAGCGGCACTTGCGGAGCGGTACTGGCGGAGCGGTACTGGCGGAGCGGTACTGGCGGAGCGGTACTGACTGAAGCTCTTCGTGCTGGGCGGTACGGGCCGGGCTGAGGTCAGGCGGTGCCGAGCGCGGCGCTGCGTGCGGCGAGGAAGGCCTTGTGCGGGTCGCGGTCCGGGTAGGACCAGGGGGCCTGGGTGGCGTGGCTGCCGATGCGCTGGAAGAGGGCGGCGGCCTCGGCGGGGCGGCCCTCGCAGAGCTTGGCGTGGGCGAGGAAGTTGAGGTCCACCCGGTTGCGGGGGTGGTCCTCGCGCTCCCACTCCAGCCACCAGTCGAAGGCGGAGCGCAGCACCTGGCGGGCGCGGCGGCCCGACCAGTGCTCGGCTCCGGCGTCGGGGCCGTGGCCCTGCCCGGCGGCGAGGACGCGGTAGCGCTCGGCGTGGGCGATGACGGGGAGGACGGCGAGCGGGGAGTCGGCCGGGGACTCCTCGGCGGCCCAGGCGGCGAAGTCGTAGACCTCGTGGAGCGGGTCGCGGCCGGCGGCGGGGGCCCGCTCGGCCAGTCGGGAGACCATCAGGTGGTGGGCGTGGTGGTGTTCGCGGTGGCGGGCCCGGACCTGGTCGAAGTGGCGGCTGAACTCCTCCTCGGTGCCGAAGGCGCGGGTGAGGAGCAGCAGGCCGAGCCAGGGGGTGGGGTCGGCCGGGAGCAGGGCCGCGGCGCGGCGGCAGGCCTCCTCGGCGGCCTCGGGGGTGCCCTTGCGGCGCAGGGCGCCGAAGACGGCCGCGCAGGCGAGGAGGGTGACGGCGTCGGCGCTCTCCGGTTCGGCGAGGAGCCATTCGCGCGCCCACGCGGTGGCGGCCGGGGTTTCGGCGAGGACCACGAGACGGTGTCCCCGGCGGTCCCAGTCGTCCCCCGTGGCGACGAGAAGGGAGCGGGCCTTGGCCCACCGGCCCTGGGTGAACTGTGCGCGCACGTCGACGAGTTCCACGTCGCAGAGGGCGGAGTCGAAGAGCTGGGCGTCCCGCTTGCGGGCGCGGCCGAGGGGCGGCGGAGGGGGCGGCATCCGCGGGTTTCCCTCCAGGACGCGGGCGGTTGGGCGGTGTGGCCGGAAGATCACGCACAGCAAAGCGGTACGCACAGCTCCGCGTCAAGGTCCAGTCCACCGGGTGGCTAGTTTCAACTGGTGTTCCGACCGGGTGAGTTGACGCGGGTTGTTCCGGTTCGCGGCAAGTTTCCGGCAGGGCGCCTCCCGGTTCGGTCCGGGCCGCCCGCAGGGCCGTAGGCTGGGTCCATGACGGCCTACGCAGACCTCCCGCCCATCGAGTTCGCCTTCCCGGGGCCGCTGCGCGACAGCCTGGTGGCGGCCGTGCTGAGCGGCGCCAAGACCACGACCACGGCCGTCCTGGCCGACTACGAGGCGGCGGGGGATCCGCTGCCCGTGGCGGGCGAGCGGATGGTGATCGTGGACTCCGCCGAGCGTCCGGTGGGTGTCCTGGAGATGACGGACGTACGGGTCCTGCGGCTGGCGGACGTGGACCTGCGGCACGCGCTGGACGAGGGCGAGGGGTTCACGTCAGTGGCCGAATGGCGCTCGGGCCACGAGGAGTTCTGGCACGGCCCGCAGATGCGGGAGGCCGTCGGCGACCCGGACTTCACGGTCGACGACGACACCCCGGTCGTGGCGGAGCGGTTCCGCCTGGTGACCCGCCTGCCCTAGGGCAGGCGGGTCTGTCGGACTAGGAGACGGCCTCGGCCGCCGCGCGGCCGGCCGCGCGGCCCGAGAAGATGCAGCCGCCGAGGAAGGTGCCCTCCAGGGCCCGGTAGCCGTGGACGCCGCCGCCGCCGAAGCCGGCGGCCTCGCCCGCCGCGTAGAGGCCGGGGAGGGGTTCTCCCGTGGCGGTCAGGACGCGGGAGGAGAGGTCGGTCTCCAGGCCGCCCAGCGACTTGCGGGTCAGGATCGAGAGCCTGACGGCGATCAGCGGGCCGGCCGCGGGGTCCAGGATCCGGTGCGGGGCGGCGGTGCGGATCAGCTTGTCGCCGAGGTACTTGCGGGCGCCGTGGATCGCCGTGACCTGGAGGTCCTTGGTGAAGGGGTTGGCGATCTCCCGGTCGCGGGAGACGATTTCGCGCCGGACCGTCTCCTCGTCGAGGAGCCCGTCCTTGGTGATCGCGTTCATGCCGCGCACCAGTGCGGAGAGGTCCTTCTCCACGACGAAGTCGGCGCCGTTGTCCATGAAGGCCTTCACGGGGCCGGGGACGGCCTGGCGCGCCCGGTCGATGACCCCGCGGACCGACTTGCCGGTCAGGTCGGGGTTCTGCTCGGACCCGGAGAGCCCGAACTCCTTGCCGATGATGCGCTGGTTGAGGACGAACCACGTGTGGTCGTGCCCGGTCTTCATGATGTGGTCGAGCGTGCCGAGGGTGTCGAAGCCCGGGAACAGCGGTACGGGCAGCCGCTTGCCGGTGGCGTCCAGCCAGAGCGAGGACGGGCCGGGCAGGATGCGGATGCCGTGCTTGGCCCAGATCGGGTTCCAGTTCTCGATGCCCTCGGTGTAGTGCCACATCCGGTCCTTGTTGATGTGGCTGGCGCCCGCCCCTTCCGCGATGCCCAGCATCAGGCCGTCCACGTGGGCCGGGACCCCGGAGAGCAGCCGCGCGGGCGGGGTGCCCAGGCGGGCGGGCCACTGGGCCCGTACGAGGTCGTGGTTGCCGCCGATGCCGCCGCTGGTCACGATCACGGCCTGGGCGCGCAGGGAGAACTCCCCGGTGGCCTCGCGGCCGCTCGCGGTGCCGCGCACGGCGTCGGAGGGGGCCAGGACCTCGCCGGTCACGGTGTCGAGGGTGCCCGCCGTGCGGGAGAGCCCGGTGACCCGGTGGCGGAACTTCAGCTGGACCAGCCCGCGGGCCACCCCGGCCCGTACCCGGCGCTCGAAGGGCTCCACGAGGCCGGGGCCGGTGCCCCAGGTGATGTGGAAGCGGGGGACGGAGTTACCGTGGCCGTTCGCGTCGTAGCCGCCGCGCTCCGCCCAGCCGACGACGGGGAAGAAGCGGACGCCCTGGGCGTGCAGCCAGGGGCGCTTCTCGCCGGCCGCGAAGTCCACGTAGGCCTCGGCCCAGCGGCGCGGCCAGGCGTCCTCCTCGCGGTCGAAGCCGGCGGTGCCGGACCAGTCCTGGAGGGCCAGCTCGCGGGTGTCCTTGATCCGCATGCGGCGCTGTTCGGGCGAGTCGACGAAGAACAGGCCGCCGAAGGACCAGTGGGCCTGGCCTCCCAGGGACTGTTCGGGCTCCTGGTCGAGCAGGATGACCTTGCGGCCGGCGTCGACGAGCTCGGCGGTGGCCACGAGGCCCGCGAGCCCGGCCCCGATCACGATCACGTCTGCGTCGTACGTCATGTGGAACCCGTCCTCCGTCGATGGTGGGGCGATCCTTTGCTACGGAGCGGTAACCAGTCAACAGGAGCGGAGGGATCACGGCATGAGCGCGGCCGACGAGGTACTGGACGTGGTGGACCGGGAGGACCGGGTGACGGGGCGCGCGCCGCGGGGCGAGGTGTACGCGGCCGGGCTGATCCACCGCTGCGTGTTCGTGCTGGCCCGGGACGGGCAGGGGCGGATCTTCACGCACCGGCGGACGGATTCGAAGCTGGTCTTCCCCTCGTTCTACGACATGTTCGTGGGCGGGGTGGTCGGCGCCGGCGAGAGCTACGCCGGGGCGGCCCTGCGGGAGGCCGAGGAGGAGCTGGGGGTGGCGGGGCTGGGGCAGCCCGAGCCGCTGTTCAAGTTTTTGTACGAGGGCCCGGGCGGGGCCTGGTGGAGCTACGTGCACGAGGTGCGCTGCGAGCTGCCGGTCCGGCCGCAGGGCTCGGAGGTGGCCTGGCACGCGTGGCTGCCCGAGGAGGAGGTGGGGCGGCGGGTCGCGGACGGCTCCTGGCCGTGGGTGCCGGACGGGCTGGAGGCGTACCGCAGGCTGCTGGAGTTCCGCGGCCGGGCTCCGGGCGCCGCCGGGGCGGGACGCCAGTAGATTGGGCGGGTGATCGACTTCGTCAAGGACGTGCGGCTGTGGTTCGCGCCGGCTCGGGTGAGGGACGAGGGCGAGACCCCCGACTACCGCTTCTCGCTGGCCAACGAGCGGACCTTCCTGGCCTGGATCAGGACCGCCCTGGCCCTGATCGGCGGCGGGTTCGCCGTGGACCAGTTCCTGCCCGACCTGCGGTGGGGGGTCCGCGTGGCGATGGCCTTCGCGCTGCTCGCGGTGGGCGCGGCCTGCTCCCTGCGCGCGGTGAACCACTGGGTGCGGTGCGAGCGGGCGATGCGGCACGGCGAGGACCTGCCGATGTCCCGGTTCCCGGTGGTGCTGAGCCTGGGGGTCGGGCTGGTCGCGGTGGCGATGGTGGTGGTCGTCCTGCTCGGCTGGACGAAGGGGCGGTGAGCGCCCGGGCCGACGCCGCCGACCGCGAGGGGCCCGGCGGCCGCGACGCGGGGCTGCAGCCCGAGCGGACCCGGCTCGCGTGGCGGCGTACGACCCTGTCCTGCACGGTGGTGGCCGTCCTGGCGCTGCGCCAGGCCCTGCACGGGGCCGGCTCCCTGGTGGCGGTCGCCGGGGTCGCGGTGATCGCGCTGCTCTGGCTGGCCTTCATGGGGGTGGCGCACCGGCGGGTGCGGGAGCTGGCGGCGGCGCGGCCGGCCGGGCTCGCGGTGGGTGCGGCGCTGGCCGCGACGGCGTGCACGGTGGGCCTGGCCGTGTTCGCGATGGCGGTCATCGTGTGAGCCGACGAACCGATGGTCAGCCTTGTGACGCCACTCCGGTGCGCAGCGGACACAAGGGGCGAACCCGGTTGTTCCGCACTAGCGTCGGCGTCATGACGACTCTGCACCAGGAACACCCCGCGCAGGAGCACGCCCACGCCCACGGGCCCGACTGCGGCCACCAGGCGGTCGAGCACGGCGACCACGTCGACTACGCGCACGACGGCCATCTGCACCGCGAGCACTCCGGGCACTGGGACGAATGCGAGCCCGCCGGGCACGCCCCGCACACCGCGCACGAGCACACCCACGGCTCGGACTGCGGTCACGACTCGGTCCCGCACGGGGACCACGTCGACTACGTGCACGACGGGCACCGGCACGCGGAGCACGACGGACACTACGACGACCACTGACGACCACTGACGGCCGCTGACGGACGCCGACGTCCGAACTCCCCCTCCCCCGGGGCGCCGTGACTGGCAGGATGCCGAAGGCCCGTAACAGCGACCCGGGGAGAGCGCGGATGCCCGCCGAAGAGCCGTACGTCGTCCAGCCCGCGCCCGGGGTCCACGCCTACGTGCAGCCGGACGGCGGCTGGTGCCTCAACAACGCCGGCTTCGTGACCGGCGGCGGCCGGACGCTGCTCGTCGACACGGCGGCCACCGAGCGGCGGGCGCTGGCCCTGCGCGCGGCGGTGCTGGCCGCGGGGGCGCCGCTCCCCCGCACGGTGGTCAACACCCACCACCACGGCGACCACACCTACGGCAACGCCGCGTTCGCCCCGGAGGCGCTGGTCCTGGGGCACGAGAACTCGCGCTCCGAGCAGCTCGCCGCCGGGCGCCAGCTGGAGCTGATCTGGCCGGCGACCGACTTCGGCGCACCGGACATCACCGCGCCCGATCTGACGTACGGCGACCGGATGACCCTGCACGTCGGGGAGACCGAGGTACGGGTCCTCCACCCGGGCGTGGCGCACACCACCGGCGACTCGATCGTGTGGCTGCCCGAGCAGCGGGTCGTCTTCACCGGCGACCTGGTCTTCGCGGAGGGCACGCCGTTCCTGGCGATGGGCTCGCTGGCCGGTTCGCTGCGGGCGCTGGAGCTGCTGCGCTCGCTGGGCGCGGAGACGGTCGTACCGGGCCACGGCCCGCTGACGGATCCCGGCGCGTACGAGGCCACCGAGCGCTATCTGCGGTACGTGGCCGAGCTGGCCCGGGAGGGGCGCGAGAAGGGGCTGGCCCCGCTGGAGACGGCCCGGCAGGCCGATCTCGGGGAGTTCGCCGGCTGGCGGGAGAGCGAGCGGCTGGTGGCCAACCTGCACCGGGCGTACGCGGAGCTGGCCGGGGAGCCCGAAGGGGTCCCGCTGGACATCCTGGCGGTGCTGCGGGACATGACGGTGATGAACGGCGGCACGCCGATCCTCTGCCACGCCTGACCGACGGGCGGGGCCGGGGGGAGCCGGAGGGAGCCGGGCCGGAGATCCCGTCGGCTCGGGCACTGGACGACATACCGACTGGTCGGCATCATGGGTCGCGATCGTTCCGTCGTCGTCAACCCCGTACGGAGGCGCGCACCATGACCTCAGCCCCGGGCCCGGCCCCCGCCCCGGATCGCCCCGCGGCCCCCTCCGCGGCCCCCTCCGGCCCGCGGGGCCTCGATCTGGAGCGGCTGCGCGGTCATCTCGACCGGGCGCTGCCGGGCCTCGCGGCCGGGCCGCTGACCGGCCGGCTGATCGAAGGCGGCCGCTCGAACCTCACGTACGAGGTGGGCGACGGGAGCTCCCGGTGGGTGGTGCGCCGGCCGCCGCTGGGGCACGTACTGGCCACCGCGCACGACATGCGGCGCGAGCACCGGGTCATCGCGGCGCTGCACGGCACCGCGGTGCCGGTGCCCGAGCCGCTGCTGCTGTGCGAGGACGACTCCGTGCTGGGTGCGCCGTTCTACGTGATGGAGTACGTGGACGGGGTGCCGTACCGGACGGCCGGCCAACTCGCCGCGCTCGGCCCCGAGCGGACCCGGCGGGCGGTGCTGGGCCTGGTGGACACCCTGGTCGACCTGCACGCCGTGGACCCGGAGGCGGTGGGCCTGGGCGACTTCGGGCGGCCCGAGGGCTTCCTGGACCGGCAGCTGCGCCGCTGGGGCAAACAGCTCGCGGCCTCCCGGGGGCGGGAGCTCGCCGGGATCGACGAGCTGCACGGGGCACTCGGGCGGGCGCTGCCCGACTCCCCCGCGCCCACGGTGGTGCACGGGGACTTCCGGCTGGACAACGTGCTGATCGGCGCGGCCCCGTCCGGCACCGACGAGATCCGGGCGGTGCTGGACTGGGAGATGTCCACGCTCGGCGATCCGCTGACGGACCTCGGTCTGCTGGTGATGTACAGCTCCGACCTGGGGCTGACCGACTCCCCGGTCAGTACGACCAGCGCGGCGCCCGGCCACCCGGCTCCCGCCGAGCTGATCGAGCGGTACGCGGCCCGCTCGGGCCGGGACGTCTCGCAGGTCGCCTGGTACACGGCCTTCGCCTGGTTCAAGCTCGCCGTGATCCTCGAAGGCATCCACTACCGCTTCACGCTCGGGCAGACCGTCGGCGCGGGCTTCGACCGGATCGGCGAGCTGGTCCCGGTCTTCATCGAGCACGGTCTGACCACGCTCCGGCAACCACACGAAGGTTGAGGAACCCCCGATGGAATTCTCATTCGACGCCCGCACCGAGGAACTCCGCGGACGGCTCCTCGCGTTCATGGAGGAGTACGTCTACCCGGCGGAACCCGTCGCCGCCGAGCAGCGCGCGCGGCTGGCCTCGCCCTGGGACACCCCGGCCGTGTTCGGTGAACTGAAGGCCGAGGCGCGCCGTCAGGGGCTCTGGAACCTCTTCTTCGTCAACCAGCACAGCCTGCCCGATGCGGAGTACGGCGCCGGGCTGACCAACCTCCAGTACGCCCCGCTCGCCGAGATCACCGGGCGCAGCCCGCACCTGGCGCCGACGGCGACGAACTGCGCGGCTCCGGACACCGGGAACATGGAGCTGCTCGCGCAGTTCGGGAACGAGGAGCAGAAGAAGCAGTGGCTGGAGCCGCTGCTGGCCGGGGAGATCCGGTCCGCGTTCGCAATGACCGAGCCGGAGGTGGCCTCCTCGGACGCCACGAACATCGAGACGCGGATCGAGCGTTCCGCGAGCGGCGACGAGTACGTGATCACGGGTCGCAAGTGGTTCATCTCCGGGGCGATGAACCCGGACTGCAAGATCTTCATCGTCATGGGCAAGACCGACCCCGGGGGCGCCGACCCGCGCCGCCAGCAGTCCATGATCCTGGTGCCCCGGGACACTCCGGGGGTCGAGATCCGGCGCGCGATGACCGTGTACGGGTACGAGGACCACGACCACGGCGGCCACGCCGAGGTCGTCTTCGACGGGGCCCGGGTCCCGGCGGGGAACCTGATCGGCGAGGAGGGCGGCGGCTTCGCCATCGCGCAGGCCCGCCTCGGGCCGGGGCGGATCCACCACTGCATGCGGCTCATCGGCATGGCGGAGCGGGCCATCGAGCTGATGTGCCGGCGCGCGGTGGGACGTACCGCCTTCGGCAAGGAGCTGGCCGCGCAGGGCGTCGTACAGAACTGGATCGCGGACGCCCGGGTCACCGTGGAGCAGCTGCGGCTGCTGGTGCTGAAGACGGCCTGGCTGATGGACACGGCCGGCAACCGGGGGGCGCACACCGAGATCCAGGCCATCAAGATCGCGACCCCGCGGGCGGTGGTGCGGATCCTGGACGACGCGGTGCAGCTGCACGGTGCGGGCGGGGTGAGCCAGGACTTCCCGCTGGCCGAGCTGTGGGCGGCGGCGCGGACGCTGCGGCTGGCGGACGGGCCGGACGAGGTGCACCAGCGTTCGCTGGCGCACCGGGAGCTGAAGCGGTACCGGTAGCCCCGGCGGGCATGGCGGGGGGCGGGTGGCGGAGGGCGGGGTGCGGGGGGACTTCGGTCCCGCGGGAGCGGACCTTTAATGGTCCAGACCACTCGGGAAGTCCGATATATTCGGTATTTCCCCCAGTGAAAGTGCCCTTCGCCATGCCCAGCTCCACCCTGGCCCCCGCCGCCGCGCCGCACGCCACGGCCTCCCCCGTCACCGCGCCGCAGGTCATGGCCAACCCCGGCCCGCTCGGCCTGGCGGCGTTCGCCCTCACCACCTTCGTGCTCAGCCTCTTCAACTCGGGGCTGATCTCGAACGCCGCGCTCAGCGCCGTCGTGCTGCCGCTGGCGCTGTTCTACGGCGGCCTCGCGCAGTTCGTCGCGGGCGTGCTGGAGTTCCGCCGCGGCAACACCTTCGGGACCACGGCGTTCGTCTCGTACGGCGCGTTCTGGATGTCCTTCGCCGGCTACGTGAAGTTCGTCGTCCCGACGCTGCCGGCCGACCAGGCGCACGTGGCGACCGGCTGGTTCCTCGTGGGCTGGTTCATCTTCACCGCGTACATGTCGATCGCCGCCATGAAGCTGGACGTCGCGCACCGCGTGCTGTTCGTCTCGCTGGCGCTGACCTTCCTGTTCCTCGCCCTCGGCGACCTGGCGCAGAGCACGGCACTGGGCCACACCGGCGGCTTCCTCGGCCTCTTCACCGCGGGCGTCGCCTGGTACATCTCCTTCGCCGTGGTCGCCAAGGAGACCTGGGGCCGCGAGGTCGCACCGCTCGGCTAGGACGTCTCCACGGCCATCGGCGGGGCGACCGGCACGGTGTTGCCCGCCGCCGCCTCGATGACCTCGTCCAGCACCTCACGGGACCGGAGCAGATCGGCGATCAGCCGGTCTATCCGGTCCCGTTCCGTTGTCAGCTCGGCGACGAGCGCGGGCGTGGCCCGTACGTTCGGCCCACCGTCCGCGTCGCGCATGCAGGGCAGGATCTGCCCGATCTTCGCGCTGTGCAGCCCGGCCGCGTAGAGCTCCTGGATCCGGATGACCCGGTCCACCGCCCGCTCCGGGTAGGCGCGGTGGCCGCCGGGCGTCCGGTCGGAGACCAGCAGCCCCTGGGTCTCGTAGTAACGCAGCGAACGCTCGCTGACCCCGGTGCGCGCCGCCAACTCCCCGATCCGCATGTGCGCTCCGCCCCGAGTCCCGACTTGAATCTGACATCAGTGTCAGGTTTTACGGTACCGGCATGACGCAGACACAGCAGGTCCCCGCCGCATCCCGTCTCTTCGAATCCGCCCGCCTCGGCGGCCTGGAGCTCCCCAGCCGCCTGGTCATGGCGCCGCTGACCCGCAACCGGGCAGGGGCCGACGGGGTCCCCGGGGCGCTCATGGCCGCCTACTACGCCCAGCGCGCCTCGGCCGGTCTGATCATCGCCGAGGGCACCACCCCGAGCGCCGTCGGGCAGACCTACCCGAACATCCCCGGCATCCACAGCGCGGCCCAGGTCGCCGGCTGGCGCCGCGTCACCGACGCCGTGCACGCCGCCGGCGGGCGGATGTTCCTCCAGCTGCAGCACGGCGGCCGGGTCGGGCACCCCGACACCAGCGGGCACGTCCCGCTCGCCCCCTCGTCGGTGCGGTTCCCGGAACCGCTGCAGACCCCCGGCGGTCTCCAGGACGCCGTCGCCCCGCGGGAGATGACGCCCGAGGACATCGAGGCGACCATCGCGGACTTCGCGACCGCCGCCCGCAACGCCGTCGAGGCGGGCTTCGCCGGGGTGGAGGTGCACTCCGCCAACGGGCACCTGCTCCACCAGTTCCTGGCGCGGAACACCAACCTGCGCACCGACGGGTGGGGCGGGGCGGTGGCGGGCCGGATCCGGTTCACCACCCAGGTGGTACGGGCCGTGGCCGAGGCGGTCGGACCCGAGCGGGTCGGCGTACGGATCTCCCCCGGGGTGAACGTCAACGGCGTCGAGGAGGGCGACACCGAGGAGATCTACCCGGCGCTGGTCGAGGCCCTGGCGGAGGTCGGGCCCGTCTACCTGCACCTGGTCCACGCCGACCCGGACCAGCCCCTCTTCCGGACGATCCGCGCGGCCTGGCCCGGCACCCTGATCGCCAACCCCCGGCTGTCCCACGAGGAGGTCGCCTCCGACGGCGGCGGGCCGCGGGCCGAGGCGCTCCTGGCCGGCGGCGCCGACCTGGTCGCGCTCGGGCGGGGGTTCCTCGCCAACCCCGACTTCGTGGAGCGGCTGCGCACCGGCGCCCCGCTCAACGAGCTCCGGCCGGAGTTCCTGATGTACGTGTCCGGGCCGGAGGGCTACACCGACTACCCCGCGCTCCCGCCCGTGCCCGCTACGGGCGCAGCGCCCGCATCAGCAGGTCCGCGAGGTGGTCGGCAACCTGCTGCGGCGTGAGCGGGCCGTCCTCGTGGTACCAGGTCGACAGGTGGTGGACGGAGCCGAAGTGGTAGTCCACCACCAGGTCGGCCGGGGTTGCGTCGGAGAAGACCCCGGTGCGCTGCCCCTCCTCGACCAGCGCGCGGAAGCGCTCGTGGTAGCGCCGGCGCTCCGCCCGGACCTGCTTGGACTTCTCCGGGCTCAGCTGGTGCATGGAGCGGAAGAAGATCGCCGCGTCGTCCAGGTTCTCGATCGTGGTGACCACCACGTCGGCGGCCGCGGCGCGCAGCCGCTCCTCCACCGGCGCGTCGGAATCGGCCACCGCGTCGAGCCGCTGCTGCTGGAGCCGCAGCATGCGCGCGTACACCTCGTGCAGCAGATCGTCCTTGGATCCGAAGTAGTGGTAGAGCGCGCCCTTGGTGACCCCGGCCGCCTCGACGATCTCCTGGACCGAGGTCCGGTCGTACCCGCGCTCGGCGAACAGCCTGGTCGCGACGGCGAGCAGGCGCCGCGGTACCGGGGCCTCGTGCGCCCCGACGGTCTCCGTCGTGGTCTTGGCGGCCATGGCTGTCGCCTCCCTTTCGTGGTCCTCGCGTGTACGGGCCGTACGGACGCGGTCCGGCGGTTTTCAGCCGTGGTCGCGGTCGCGCAGTTCCCGTCGCAGGATCTTGCCACTGGTCGTCTTCGGAAGAACAGGCAGGATCTCCACCCGGCGCGGGTATTTGTACGCGGCCAGGCGCTCGGCGCAGTACGCGGACAGTTCCGCGGGGTCCGCCCCGGCCCCGGGGCGCAGGCTGACGTAGGCCATCACGCTCTCCCCGCGGTAGGGGTCGGGGATGCCGACGACGGCCGCCTCGCGCACGGCGGGGTGGGTGTAGAGCACGTCCTCCACCTCGCGCGGCCAGACCTTGAAGCCGGAGGCGTTGATCATGTCCTTCTTGCGGTCGACCACGTAGAGCCAGCCCGCCGGGTCCATGAACCCGACGTCTCCGGTGCGCAGTTCGCCGTCCGGGAAGGCCTTGGCGGTGTCGGCGGGCAGGCCCCAGTAGCCGGGGACGACCTGGGGGCCGCGTACGGCGATCTCCCCGGTCTCGCCGAAGGGGACCTCGGCGCCGCTCTCGTCGAGGATCCGGACGAGGGTGTCGGCGCCGGGGACGCCCACGGAGAGGGTGCCCGAGGCCGGGTCGACCGGGGCTTCGAGGTGGACGGGTACGGAGGCGCAGGGGGCGGTGCATTCGGTGAGGCCGTAGCCGTTGCGCAGGTAGAAGCCGTAGGCGGCGCGCAGCCGTTCGACCAGGGCGGGCGGCAGCGGGGCGCCGCCGGAGGAGAGCACCCGGAAGGAGGCGAAGTGGTCCGGGGTGGCCCCGGGGTGGGCGGCGAGCGCCATGAAGGCGGTGGCCGGGCCCACCGTGTAGGCGGGGCGGTGTTCGAGGAAGGCGTCGAGGACGGCTCCGGCGTCGAAGCGGTGGGCGAGGACCAGGGTGCCGGCGTTGGTGAAGCAGGCGGCGAGCTCGCACACCATGCCGGTGATGTGGAAGAGCGGGGCGAGCGCGAAGTAGCCGGCGCCTTCGGGGAGGGGATGGCCGGTCACCTGGCGGACGGCGTTGTGGGTGAGCGCGCCGTGCGGGTTCATGGCGCCCTTGGGGGTGCCGCTGGTGCCGGAGGTGTAGCTGATGAGGGCGGTGTCGGCGGCCGCGAGGTCCGGGTCGGGCGGGGCGGGGCGGCCCTGGCGGGCCACTGTGGCGAGATCGGCGGTGTCGGCCGGCTGCTCCGGGCGGCTCGGCGCGAGGACCCGTACGTCGTCGCGGGTCTGGAAGTCCAGGTCGCAGGCGGTCAGGACGGTGCGTACGGCGGTCTCGTGCGCGGCCCCGCGCAGGTACGCGGACCAGGCGCGGGCCTCGCAGACCAGGGCGGTGGCGCCGGAGTCGCGCAGGATGTGGCCGACCTCGCCGGACTTGTACATGGGGTTGAGCGGGACCACGACCGCCCCGGCCTTCCAGGCGGCCAGGACGGCGAGCACGAAGTGCGGGGTGTTCTGGAGCATGACCGCGACCCGGTCCCCGCGGCGGATGCCGTCGGCGGCGAGGTGGCCGGCGAGGGAATCGGAGAGCGCGTCGGCCTCGGCGTAGCTCAGGCGGCCGTCGAAGTAGGCGAGGGCGGTGTGCCCGGGTGCGCGGGCGACGGCGGCGCGGAAGGCGTGCAGCACGCTGGGCGGGGGCGCGATCGGGGCCCGCTGGACCGGGCTGAGCAGGCCGAGCCAGGGCTTGGCGGCGTAGCGGGAGGCGGGGGCGGCCGGGGCGTGCGGGTCCGGCGGCGGGGCCGGCGACGGGTGGGGGGCCGGGGTGTCTGCGGTCACCGGGTCTCCCACTTGCGCTGGAGGTGGTTCATGCCGCTCAGCCAGCGGTCCGGCTCGGTGGCCCGGGCCGCGTAGAAGTCCGCGACCTCGGGGTGCGGGAGGATCAAGAACCGGCCCTTCTCCATGCCGTCGAACAGTGCGTCCGCGACCGCTTCCGGCTCGATCGCGGTCGGCGCGAGGACCAGCTCGCCCGCCGATCCGGCGGCGGTGAGCATGTCGGTCCGGACCCCCTGGGGGCAGATGGCGTGGACCTGGAGCCCGCGGTGGCGGTAGGTCAGCGAGAGCCATTCCGCGAAGGCGAGCGCGCCGTGCTTGGTGACACTGTACGGGGCCGCTCCGATCATGGTCAGCAGTCCGGCGGCCGAGACGGTGGACACGAACCGGCCGCTCCCGCGCTCCAGCCAGTCGGGCAGCAGCAGCCGGGCGGCGCGGACGTGGGCCATGACGTTGGTGTCCCAGGCCGCCTCCCAGACCGCCTCCTCGGCGAAGGCGTCGCCGCCGGAGGCGAGGCCCGCGTTGGCGCAGTAGACGTCCACGGCGCCGCCGAGCGCCTCGCGGGCCTGCGCGGCCACGGCCGAGGCGTCGCCGGGCACCGCGACGGCGCGGGCGCCGATCGCCTCCGCGACGGAGGCCGCCTTGGCGGGGTCGAGGTCGTTGACCGCGACGGTCGCCCCCGCGGCGGCGAAGCGGTGGGCGAGGGCGGCTCCGATGCCGCCGCCCGCGCCGGTGACGACGACTCGCTGGTCCTGGAACGCGTTCACGGGGTCCGCCCTTCGTGTGGTGGTGCCCTGGTTGCCCTGGCGCCCTGGATGGCTGCGCCGCCGGCCGGGTCACGGGCAGACTAACCAGTCGGTATGTCCGCGTGGAAGGGCGCGGAGCCCTACTTTGGCGCGATGACGCTGTCGCGACGCGGGTTGCTGGGTCTGGCCGGGGCGGCGGGAGCCGCGGGCGCCCTGGGGGCGGGAGTCCGGGGGGCCGGAGCTCCGGGGGCCGGGGCTCTCGGGGCCGGGCCGGGGGCTGGAGCTCCAGGGGCTGGGGCTCCGGGGGCTGGGGCTCCGGGGGCTGGGGCTCCGGGGGTGCAGGCGCCGGGCGCGCCCGCCGGACGGGTGCGGACCGGGTTCGAGGGGCTCGCCGCGGGCGGGTACGCCGTACTGGCCGGGCAGCGGGTCGGGGTGGTCACCAACCCGACGGGGATCACCGCGGACGCCCGCCACCTCGTCGACGTCCTGCACGCGGACCCGCGCGTGGACCTGGTCGCGGTGTTCGGCCCCGAGCACGGTTTCCGGGGCACGGCCCAGGCGGGCGGTTCGGAGGGGGCCGGGCGGGATCCGGCGACCGGGCTGCCCGTGTACGACACGTACGACACGAGCGGGCAGCGGCTCGCGGACGTCTTCACGGCGGCCGGGATCGACACCGTCGTCTTCGACATCCAGGACGTCGGCGCCCGCTTCTACACCTACATCTGGACCCTCTACGACTGCATGCGCGCGGCCGCCCTCGCCGGCAAGGCGGTGGTGGTGCTGGACCGCCCCAACCCGGTCGGTGCCCGGCGGGCGGCCGGGCCCGTCCTGCAGCGCCCGTACGCGAGCTTCGTGGGCCGGGAGCCGATCGCGCTGGCGCACGGGATGACGGCGGGCGAGCTGGCCGGGCTCTTCGCGGGCGAGTTCCTCCGGGGAGCCGGCGCCGCCCCGCGGCTGGAGGTGGTGCGGATGGCCGGCTGGCGGCGGGAGTCCTTCTTCGAGGAGACCGGCCTGCCCTGGGTGCCGCCGAGCCCGAACATGCCGACGCCGGGCACGGCCCTGGCGTACGCCGGGACCTGCCTGTTCGAGGGGACGAACCTGTCGGAGGGGCGCGGTACCACCACCCCCTTCGAGCTGGTCGGCGCGGAGGGCGTGGACCGGCGGTGGGCGGAGGCGGCGAACGCGCTGGAGCTGCCCGGTGTCTGGTTCCGGGAGGCCTATTTCACGCCTTCCTTCTCCAAGTACGCCGGGAAGACCTGCGGCGGGGTCCGGCTGCTCGTCCACGACCGGGAGGCCTTCGATCCGGTCCGGGCCGGCATCGGGCTGCTGGTCACCGCGCGGCGGGCGTGGAGCGGCTTCGCCTGGCGCTCCGACCAGTGGATCGACCGGCTGACGGGCTCGGACCGGGTCCGGCGGATGGTCGACGCGGGGGCGGGCGTGGAGGAGATCGCGGGCGACTGGGCGGCGGGGCTGGCGGGGTTCGCGGCGGTACGGGAGGAGTACCTGCTGTATCCGTGAACCGGTGGGCGCGCAGGGGCTGGCCGGGCGGCCCGTTCCGCAGGATGCTGCGGGCAGGGACACGGCGTGGAGGGGGGCGTCATGGTGCACATCGGCGGGGCGGTGCCTGCGGGGGCGACGGGGGCGGCGGGGGGCATCGGGGCCCGCCCGTACGTGGAGCTGACCTTCGACGCGCAGGGTGACGCGGGCCCGGGCGCGCGGGAGGCGGTCTTCGGGATCGAGGCCACGGACCTGCTGGTCTTCGCCCACGGCTGGAACTCCGACCGGTCCACGGCGATCCGGCTCTTCGACCGGTTCTACGCCCCCTTCGCGGATCTGGTGGGGACCGGGGTGCGGCTGGGGTACGTGGGGGTCGTGTGGCCCTCGATCCGGTTCGCGGACGAGCCGATACCCGACTTCGATCCCCGGGCCGCCGTGCCGGGCGGCGCCGCGGAGCCGGGCCACGGGACGGCCCTGGACCCGGTCACCCGGCGGGCCCTCGGTGCGTTCTGGCCGGGGCGGGCGGCGGAGCTGGACCGGATCGCCGAGCTGCTGGAGGAACGGCCCACGCGCGAGGGCGACTTCACCGAGTTCGGTGCGCTCGTACGGGAGCTGGCCGGGGTGGACGGGGTGGGCACGGGCGACGATCTGGCGGCGGCCTTCGCCCCGCGGGAGGTGCCGGACTTCCTCAGCGGGGACGTCCTGCGGGTGTGCCGGGAGTTCACCGACGCGCTGGCCGAGGCGGGTGCCACGTTCCCCGGGGACTCCCCCGATCACGGCTTCTCGGCCGGCGGCGGGATGCGGACGCTGTGGAACGGCGCCAAGGAGGTGCTGCGCCAGGCCACGTACTACCAGATGAAGGCCAGGGCCGGGGTGGTCGGCGAGCACGGGCTCGGGCCGCTGCTGGCGGAGCTGGCCGGCCGCCGCCCGGCCCTGCGGGTGCACCTCATCGGGCACAGCTTCGGCGGCCGGGTGGTCTCCTTCGCACTGCGCGCGCTGCCGTCCGGGGCGCGGAACGTGAAGTCCCTCACCGTCCTCCAAGGAGCCTTCTCCCACTACGCGTTCGCCGACAGCCTGCCGCACGACCGGGGGCGCGGGGGCGCCCTGCGCGGGCTCCAGGGCAGGGTCGACGGGCCACTGACGGCCTGCCACTCCTCCTACGACTCCTCCCTCAAGGTGTTCTACCCGCTGGCCTCCCGGATGGCCGGCGATTCGGCCGGTCTGCTCGGTTTCGACGAGCGGTGGGGCGCGATCGGGCACGACGGGGTGCAGGGGGTGCCCGGAACCCCGCGGCTGACGCTCGACGCGGCGCTGCGGGACGGCCTGCCCGCGACGGGCTGCGTGAGCGTGGACGCGGGCTCCGTGGTCCGGCGCGGCGGAGCCCCGTCGGGGGCGCACAGCGACATCTGCCACGAGGAGCTGGCCCGGCTGGTGGTGGCCGCGGGGCGCATGGGGCGCTGAGTTCCGGCCATGTGCCACCCGCACGCCTCGACCGCCCCCGCATGCGCCCGCACCGGGCCGGGCATGTTGGGCACACGGCGCCGGTCCTGTGGCGAACACAGCGCGTCGGGCACGGCGCCCGGTGCTGGGCGCCCGGCGGAGGTGAAGGTGTGATGGCGGGATTCCGGAGTCTGGCCCATCAGGTGCGCGACGCACGCAACGACAGGGCCCTGCGGCGCCATTCGCTGCGGCGCTGCCTGGAGCGGTTCGCCCCGTACGGGCACCGCGCGACCTGGTGGCACCTGTGCGACCGGCACGGGATCGGCCCCGAGGACCGGGCGGCGGACCCCTCGCGGCTGGTGGCCGCGCTGGAGGAGCTGGAGGAGGCGCGGGCGGTCTGGCTGGAGTACGAACGCCAGTTCGCGGAGCGCCGGCGGCGCGAGAAGCACGACGGGCTACGGCGGCCCGAGTGGGCGTGGAGCGGCAGCGGGGACGCGGTGGTGCGGTGCGCCGATCCGGGCGTGCGGCCGCAGGGGGCGCTGGGCGAGGTGCTCAGACGGCTGGTGGAGGCGCTGGAGTCGGAGCCGGGGACGGGGTGTCCGGTGTGCGGGGCACGGGAGCTGCACTGGCCGGTGCGGGTGCCTCCGGCGGTGGCGGCGAAGGCCGTGGTCCGGGCGTCGGGCCCCGCCACGGGCGGCGGGCCCGGCGGGCCGGCCGGCGCCCCGTCCCACGCCGGATGGGCGTGGGACGGGCCGGTGTGCGCGGGCTGCGGAATCGTGGTGCCGAGACCGGCGCTCGCGGACACGGCGCTCCAGGGGGCCGATCTGGCGGGGGCGGCGTGAGCCCGGCGGGGGCGGGGACGGGGCCGGGGCCGGGGGTGGAACCGACTCTGGTGGTGTCGCTGAACGGATCCCGGGGCGCCGGCGACGGTGCGGCCGTCCCGATGAGCCCCGGGGACCTGGTGGACGCCGCACGGGCGGCGGTGGCCGCCGGGGGCCGGGAGGTGCTGGTCCACGCACGCACCCCGTGCGGCCGCGAGAGCCTCTCGCCCCGGGTGGTCGGGCCACTGCTGGAGGCCCTGCGCGAGGCGGGGCTCGGGGCCGGGAGCGGGGTCCGCAGCGTTCCGGGGCCCGGCGGTGGGGCGGAGCCTGGCCGTGGGGCGGGAGCCGGCCGTGCGGGGCCCGACAGTGGGGCGGGGGCGGGGCCTGGCCGTGGGGCGGGGGCCGGCAGTGCGGGGACCGGCGGCGTGGCCGTTGCCGTGGCCGTGAGCGTGGGGGCCGAGCCGGATCACGCGGGGCGGCTGGCGCGGGTGCGGAGCTGGACGGTGCTGCCCGACCGGGCGGTGGTGCGGTTCGCGGAGCCGGGGGCCCGCGAGCTCGCCGAAGCGCTGCTGGAGCGCGGGGTGGCGGTGGACGCGGAGGTCCCGGTGGGCGGGGCGCCCGGACCGGCGGAGCGGTTCCTCGGCTGGCCGGTACGGGACCCCGCGCGGGTCCGGCTCGTGGCCGAGCTGACCTCCACCGACCCGGGGCCGGTGGTAGAGCTGCTGCGCCGGCTGCCCCCGGTGCCGGTGCTGCTGTTCGGGCGGGGAGCGGCGGCCTGGCCGGTGCTGCGGCTGGCCGCGCGGTACGGCACCGGGGCGCGGATCGGCGTAGGAGACGTGCTGCACCTGCCGGACGGGCGGGCGGCGCGGTCGAACGCCGAGCTGGTCGCGGCGGCCGCCCGCGCACGTGCGGTCACAACAGCCGGGAACCGGTGAGGCGTTCGCCGAATACGTCGTCGGGGTTGGAGAGCGCACAGTTCTCCAGGGAGAGGCATCCGCAGCCGATACAGTCGGTCAAATGGTCGCGCAGACGGCCGAGTTGGGCTATCCGCTGATCGAGCTCGGTGCGCCAGCTCTCGGAGAGCCGGGCCCAGTCCTCGCGGTTGGGCGTGCGGCCTTCGGGGAGCTGCGCGAGCGCGTCGCGGATGCTGGCGAGGGGGATGCCGACGCGCTGGGCGGCCCGCACGAACGCCACGCGGCGCAGGGCGTCACGGGTGTAGCGGCGCTGGTTGCCGGAGGTGCGGCGGCTGCTGATCAGGCCCTTGGCCTCGTAGAAGTGCAGTGCGGAGACGGCCGCGCCGCTGCGGGCGGACAGCTGGCCGACGGTGAGTTCATGGACCTTCTCGGGAATCTGCGGCACACCGCCGAGGGTAATCGGCCGGGCCTCGATTCGGAGCCGGGTACGTCGCCGGCAGTCGTTGACAGATCCACGACGGCCCCAGCATGCTGAGCAAGCGCTTATTCGCCAGGGAGAGGTACGGGTATGTCCGAGCCGAGGATCTTCACGTCCGCCGAGGAGCTCACCGCCGGGATCGGCGCACCGCTCGGCCCGAGCGACTGGCTGGAGGTGGACCAGAAGCGGATCGACCTCTTCGCGGACGCCACCGGGGACCACCAGTGGATCCACGTGGACCCGGAGCGGGCGGCGTCCGGACCCTTCGGCTCCACGATCGCGCACGGATACCTCACGCTGTCGCTGCTCCCGAGCCTGGTCCCGCAGATCATGCGGGTCGAGGGCATGCGGATGGGCATCAACTACGGGGTCAACAAGGTGCGTTTCCCCGCGCCGGTGCCGGTCGGTTCGCGGCTGCGCGCGACCGCGCTGATCACCGAGGTCGTGGAGGCGGGCGGCGGCGTGCAGGTGTCGGCCACCGTGACCGTCGAGCGCGAGGGCGGCGACAAGCCCGTGTGCGTGGCCGAGTCGGTGTCCCGCTACTACTTCTGAGACGCGCCGTCGGCCTCGCCGGGGCCCGCGCCCACCATGCGGAGCACGAGGCCGGCGTAGAGCGCGCCGACCTCGTCGGGCGTGCGGCGGCCGTCCGCGCTGAACCAGCGGGCGACGTCGATGCAGAGCGACAGCACGGCGAGGGTGGTGCCGGGGACGTCCGGGACGAAGAACTCACCGGCCGCGACCCCGTCGGCGAGGATGCGGCGGATGGCCGCGTCGCTCTGCCGGCGCAGGGCCACGATGTCGGAGCGGTGCTCCGGAGCGAGAGCATCGAGCTCGTACTGGACCACGCGCGCGGTGGTGTGATGGGCCGCGTGCCACCGCACGAAGGAGCGTACGGCCGCGTCGAGCCGCTCGGCGGCGCCGCCGGGGCCGGCGGCCGCGGTGTCCAGGATCTCCAGGGCCTTGTCGTGGCCGATCCGGCTGATCCGGTGGAGCAGCTCTTCCTTGGTCTTGTAGTGGATGTAGAGCGCGGCCGGGCTCATGCCGGCCCGCCCCGCGATGTCCCGCGTCGTGGTGGCGTGGTACCCGCGCTCCGCGAAGGCCTCCACGGCGGCGACGAGCAGTCGCCGCGCGGCGTCGGGAGTGACCTCCGACCACGGTCGGTAGCCGCCGATCTCCTCCACGCTGTCCATCGCTCGCTCACCCTCTTCGGCCTGTAGGAAGGAACAGCCTACCGGAGGGTGGTGAGCAAGCGCTTAGCGATCCTGGGGAGCGGGCTGCTTCGGGGTGGCGAAGGGGTCGTAGCTCGTCATGATCTTCTCCATCCGGGCCTGGTCGACCCGGCTGACGATCTGGGTGACCTCCTGGCGGTCGCGGATCACCTTGGCGAGGGTGAAGGCCGAGGTGGTGAGGTAGAGGACGGCGATGCCGAGGAAGGCGCGGACCCAGCCGTCGGCCTCCATGTTGTAGATCCCCAGGGAGACCGCGCCGATGGCGACGCCGAAGGAGGCGACGGCCTGGCCGTAGTAGGCCCCCGTGTTCTGCTGCTTGACCTGTGTCTCGTTCATGGGTCCAGCTTCGGGCGGGCCGGGCACCGGCACATCCGTGCGCGTACTCACGTACGTACTCAGAAACTTCGGGGCCTCAGAACTTCGGGGCCTCAGAAAGCCGAAACCCCTGTGCGGGCACGGCCGATGAGGAGCTTCTGGATCTGGCTGGTGCCCTCGTACAGGGTCATCACGCGGGCGTCGCGCAGCAGCTTGCCGGCCGGGTACTCGTCGATGTAGCCGTAGCCGCCGTGCACCTGGAGGGCGTTGCTCGCGGCACGGACGGCGGCCTCGGAGGCGAAGAGCTTGGCGGTGGAGGACTCGGTGGCGAAGGGCAGTCCGCGGTCGATCAGATCGGCGACCCGCCAGGTCAGCAGCCGGGCGGCGTCCACGTCCACGGAGATGTCGGCGATCAGCTCCTGGACCAGTTGGTGGTGGGCGATCGGCTTGCCGAACTGCTCGCGCTGGGCAGCGTAGGAGACGGCCGCGTCCAGCGCGGCCTGCGCGATGCCGACGCAGCCCGCGGCCACGGACATCCGGCCCTTGGCGAGGGCCGACATCGCGACGGAGAAGCCCTTCCCCTCGGGGCCGAGCAGGGCGGAGGCGGGCACGCGCACACCGTCGAGGGCGAGTTCGGCGGTGGCCTGGCCGCGCAGGCCCAGCTTGCCGTGGATCTCGCGGCGGGTCAGGCCCGGGGTGTCGGCGGGCACGAGGAACGCGGAGATTCCGCGGTGGCCGGGGTCCTCGTTCGTGCGGGCGAAGAGCAGGACCACGTCGGCCCAGGTGCCGTTGGTGATGAACATCTTGCTGCCGCTGATCACGTACGCGTCACCCTCGCGCCGGGCGCGGGTGGTGAGGGCGGCGGCGTCGGAGCCGGTGCCGGGCTCGGTCAGCCCGAAGCAGCCGAGGGCTTCGCCCGAGCACAGGCGGGGCAGCCAGGCGCGCTTCTGCTCCTCGCTCCCCCAGGCGGCGACGGTCTTGGCAACCAGCCCCAGGGAGACGGAGACGATGCCGCGCACGGCGGAGTCGCCGCGGCCGAGCTCCTCGGTGACCAGGACGTAGGAGAGGTGGTCGCCGCCGGAGCCGCCGTACTCCTCGGGGACGGTCAGGCCGAGGAAGCCGACGGAGCCGAGCTTCTTCACGATGGCCCGGTCCACGCTCTCGGCGCGGTCCCACTCGGCGGCGTACGGGACGATCTCGCGCTCGGTGAACGCGCGGGCGAGATCGCGGACGGCGGACTGCTCCTCGCTGAGCTCCAGATTCACCGGGCACCTCCGGGTGGGGACGGGATCGGCCGTTAATTACCACCGCTAGTTTAAGTGCGGCAGGCCTTACTATGTGGCGCATGGCCAGACCGCGCAAGCCCCTGCTCAGCAGATCCCGCATCGTCGAGGCGGCCGGCGCTCTGGTGGACGGCGAGGGGCTGGAAGCCGTCTCCACACGGCGGCTGGCGGCGGCGCTGGGAGTCAGCGGGCCCTCGCTGTACAACCACTTCCGCACGAAGGACGAGATCCTGGACGCGGTCGCGGACGCGGTGAGCGCGCGGGTCGACCTGTCGATGTTCGACGCCGGGGACGGCCGGGAGTGGCAGGTCGCGCTGCGCGACTGGGCGCACTCGTACCGGGCCGCCCTGTCCGACCATCCGAACATCGTGCCCGTGCTGGCGCGCGGGCCGGGCCGCAGGCCGGCCGGACTGCGGGTGGCGGACGCCGTCTTCGGGGCCATGACCGCGGCCGGCTGGCCGCCGGCCCAGGCGACCCGGATCGGTGCGCTGATGCGGTACTTCATCCTCGGCTCGGCCGTGGGTTCCTTCGCCCGGGGTTTCGTGGACGACGAGACGGCATACGACCCGTCGGACTATCCGCACCTGGGCCAGGCCCACCTGCTGGCGGAGCGCCAGCGCGAGGTGGACGAGGGCGCCTTCGAGACGGGCCTGGCAGCGCTGCTGGACGGCCTGGCCCTCCAGTACGCGGCGCTGCGGGAGACGGCCTGACGGGAGCCCGGGGCGCCGAGGGTCGGGGTCTGGGGCGGAGCCCCAGGGGGTCCGGGCGGAGCCCGGGGAACGGGCGAAGGGCGGGTAGGGGAACTCCGCCCCGCGGCCTCCCGGGGCAGGCCGGCTCCGCTCCGTACCGGCCGCCCCTGGCCGCTAGAAGACCACCAGTGAGCGGCCGCCCTTGCCCGCCAGCATCGCGTCGAAGGCCGCCGGGATCCCGTCGAGGGTGATCCGGTCGGTGACCAGGGCGCCGAGGTCGATGCGGCCCGCGCGGACGTGGGCGGCGATCACCGGGAGGTCGCGGGCGGGGTCGCTGTTGCCGTAGACGCAGCCGGTGAGGGTGCGGGCGAAGTGGAAGATCTCCAGGGCGTTGAAGGTGACCTGCTGCTCCTTGCCGCCGATGCCGACCACCGTCGTACGGCCGCCGCGCCGGGTGGATTCCCAGGCGGCCCGGATGCTCGCGGCCCGGCCGGCGCACTCGACGGCCGCGTCCGCGCCGTGGCCGCCGGTGAGTGCGCGGATGTCCTTGGCGGTCGTCTCGGAGGCGAGCAGGAACTCCGTGGCCCCGGCCGCCCGGGCCAGTTCCTCCTTGTCCGGGGAGACGTCCACGGCCACGATCGGGCCCGCCATCGCGATCCGGGCCGCCTGGAGGGCGGCCAGGCCCACGCCGCCGACTCCGAAGACGGCCACCGACTCGCCGGGGCGGACCTGGGCGCTGTGGTGGACGGCTCCGTAGCCGGTGAGGACCGCGCAGCCGAGCAGTGCGGCCTCGGCGAGCGGGATCCCGGCGGGGGCGGGCAGGACGCAGTTGGCCGCGACGACCGTCTCCTCGGCGAAGGCGGCCACGTTCAGCCCGGGGTGCAGCTCGGCGCCCAGGGCGTCGTGGGCGTACACCGCGCCGACCCCGGTGAGCGCCTTGGCGCAGAGCCAGACCTCGCCGATCGAGCAGTGGTGGCACTCCCCGCAGGACGGGGCCCAGTTGAGCACCACCCCGTCGCCGGGCGCGACGTGGGTGACCCCTTCGCCGACGGCGAGGACCGTACCCGCGCCCTCGTGGCCGAGGACGGCGGGTACGGGGACCCGCATGGTGCCGTTGGTGAGGGAGAGGTCGGAGTGGCAGACCCCGGCGGCGGCGAGCCGCACCCGGACCTGGCCGGGGCCGGGTTCGGGCAGCACGATGTCCCGTATCTCCAGGGGGGCTCCGACGGCGGGCAGAATGGCGGCGCGGACCATGATCGTCGTCTCCGTGTGTGCGGGGGGCGTGGGGCTACGGGGCTGCGGGGCTACCGGGCTCTAGAACTGCAGGGCTCTAGAACTGCAGGGACTTGGTCTGGAGGTACTCGGCGAGGCCGTGCGGGCCCAGCTCGCGTCCCACGCCCGACTTCTTGTACCCGCCGAAGGGCGCGAGCGGGTTGAAGCGGCCGCCGTTGATGTCCACCTGGCCGGTGTCCATCTGGCGGGCGAAGGCCACGGCCGTCGCCTCGTCCGCCGCCCAGACCGCCCCGCCCAGCCCGTAGTCCGTGCCGTTCGCGATGGCCAGGGCCTCGTCCTGGTCTCCGTAGGGAAGGATCGACAGCACCGGGCCGAAGATCTCCTCCTGGGCGATGGTCATGTCGGGCGTGACGTCGGCGAACACGGTCGGGGCGATGAAGTACCCCTGCTCGTGCGGCGCCTCGGGCCCGCCCGCGACGAGGCGCGCGCCCTCCTCCACGCCCTTGGTGATGAAGCCGCGGACGCGGTCGCGCTGCTTGGCGCTGACGACCGGGCCGAGGCGGGTGCCCGGGTCGAGGGGGTCGCCGGAGGCGTACTTGGCCGCGGCGGCGGCCGCGAGCGAGACCGCCTCCTCGTACTCGTCGCGGTGGACGAGCATGCGGGTGAGGGCGTTGCAGCTCTGGCCGGCGTTGTTCATGACGTGGCCCACGCCCGCGGCGACGGCCTTGGCGAGGTCGGCGCCGGGCAGGATGACATTGGCCGATTTGCCGCCCAGTTCCAGGGCGACCCGCTTGACGGCGGCGCCGGCCGTGGCGCCGATCTGCTTGCCGACGGCGGTGGAACCGGTGAAGGAGACGAGGTCGACCCCCTCGTGCGCGGCGAGGGCCTGGCCGGTGACCGGGCCGGTGCCGGTCACCAGGTTGAAGACCCCGGCGGGGATCCCCGCCTCGTGCACGGCTTCGGCGAAGAGCTGTGCGGTCAGCGGGGTGTCCTCGGCGGGCTTGAGGACGATGGTGCAGCCTGCGGCGAGAGCGGGTGCCACCTTGGCAACGATCTGGTGCAGGGGGTAGTTCCAGGGAGTGATCGCCCCGACGACGCCGACCGGCTCCAGCAGCACGGTCGAGTTCCCGATCCGCTCCTCGAAGGCGTACGAGGCCCCGAGTTCGGCGTAGGAAGAGGCCACGGCGATCGGCGCCCCGACGTGGACCATCTCCGAGAAGCCGAGCGGCGAGCCGAGCTCGGCGGTGATGGTCTCGGCTATCTCCCCCTTGCGGGCGACCAGCACGTCGCGCAGGGCCCCGATGAGGGCCGCCCGCTCGGCCGGAGCCGTGGCCGCCCAGGCCGGGAAGGCCGCGCGGGCCGCGCGTACGGCCGCGTCCACGTCCTCGGGCGTTCCGGCCGGGACCGAGGCGATGGGCCGCTCGTCGGCCGGGTTCAGGACCTCGATGCGGCCGTGGCCGAGGGCGGCCCGCCACTCGCCGCCGATGTACATCCCGTCATGGGCCTTCATGGCAATCCTCCCGAGCACGCGCGGGCGCGTGGACCTGTAGACCTGTCGACCTGTTGTGGAGCCGCTGTGGATCTGGCGTCGCCAACACCCTACAAACTAGCGCCGGTAGTTTTGTGTCGCCAGGGGCGGACGGGGTCAGATGATGCCGAAAAGCATCCCTGCCGCCAGGACCACCAGGGAGGTCAGGGCCGCCCATTTCACGGTGAACCGGGTGTGGTCGCCGAACTCGACCTTGGCCATGCCCACGAGGACGTAGACGGCCGGAACGAGCGGGCTCGACATGTGCAGGGCCTGCCCGACCAGGGAAGCGCGGGCGATTTCGAGCGGGGAGACCCCGTGGGCGGCGCCGGCCTCGGCGAGGACCGGCAGGACGCCGAAGTAGAAGCCGTCGTTGGACATGAAGTAGGTGAGGGGGAGGCTGAGCAGGCCGGTGACCAGGGCCATGTGCGGGCCCATGCCTTCGGGGATGGCGCCGACGAGCCAGTCGGCCATGTGCTTGACCATGCCGGTGCCGGTGAGGACGCCGGTGAAGACGGCGGCGGCGAAGACCATGCCGGCGACGTTCAGGACGTTCTCGGCGTGGGCGGCGATCCGGGCCTTCTGGTCGGGCATGTGGGGGAAGTTGACGGTGAGGGCGAGGGCGGCGCCGAGGAGGAACAGCACCGGGATCGGGAGCAGTTCCATGATCATGGCGGTGAGCAGGGCGACGGTGAGGCCCGCGTTGAACCAGTAGAGGCGGGGACGCAGGGTCGGACGGTGCGGGTCGAGGCCCTGGAAGCCGCCCTCGGCGGGGGTGGTGTCCCCGGCGGAGGCCTGCGGGGCGGTTCCCGTGGAGCGGGCGGAGGGGACGGAAGTCTCGGTGCTCCCGGCAGCGGCCGGGCCGGTACCGGCCGTGACCAGGAGTTCCTCGGCCGGCTCCGCCGAGCGCTGGGTGTCGCCGGGGAGGGTCAGCAGGCCGAGGCGGCGGCGTTCCTTGAGGCCGAGGACGTAGGCCAGGACGAAGACGAAGAGCAGGCCCACCGCGAGGGCGGGGATCATCGGTACGAAGATGTCGGCGGCGTCGAGCTTGAGCGCGGTGGCGGCGCGGGCCGTGGGGCCGCCCCAGGGCAGGGTGTTCATGACGCCGTTGGCGGTGGCCGCGACTCCGGTCATGACCACCAGGCTCATCCCGAGGCGCTTGTAGAGCGGGTACATCGCCGAAACGGTGATCATGAAGGTGGTCGAGCCGTCGCCGTCGAGCGAGACGATGGCGGCGAGGACGGCGGTGCCGACCACGACGCGCATCGGGTCGGCCCTGCAGAAGCGCAGGATGCCGCGGACGATCGGGTCGAAGAGGCCGACGTCGATCATCACGCCGAAGTAGACGATGGCGAACATCAGCATGGCGGCGGTCGGCGCGAGCTTGCCGACTCCGTCGATGACGTAGCCGCCGAGCTGCGCGCCCTGTCCGGCGAACACGCAGAAGAGCGCGGGGATGAGGACGAGCGCCGCGATGGGCGACATTTTCTTCAGCATGATGAGGACCAGGAAGGTCGCGATCATGGCGAAGCCGAGGAAGGTCAGCATGGGGGGAACCTAGGTGCCTCCTCCTGGGGCCAACAAGACGTCCGAGCGTGAGCAATACGAGCAAAACCCCAGCTCAGGGGATGGGTGTCAGTTCGACGGGGAAGCCGTTGAGCACGGCCGTGCCGGAGAGCGGGTCGAGCCGGCTGCCGTCGAGGAGCTGGTTGACGTTGACTCCGGGCTCCGCCGCGGCCACCGACATCCGGGTGCCGGGGCGGTCGTGGCCCCAGCCGTGCGGGAGGCTCACGACTCCGGTACGGAGGGTGTCGGTGATCTCCACGGGAACCTCCAGGCTGCCGCCGTCGGCGGTGATCCGGGCCGGTCGGCCGTCGGTGAGGCCGAGCCGGGCGGCGTCGTCCGGGTGGACCTGGAGGGTGCAGCGGTTGGAACCTCCGGCGAGGGCCGGGACGTTGTGCAGCCAGCTGTTGTTGGACCGCAGGTGGCGGCGGCCCACGAGCACCAGGGCGGCGGGGCGGTCGGTGAGCGTCCCGCGCAGCCTGGGGAGTTCGGCCGCGATCGGGTCCGGGAGGAGCTCGATCCTGCCGCTGCGCGTCCTCAGCAACCCGGGGAGCCGGGGGCGCAGGGGGCCCAGGTCGATTCCGTGCGGATGGGCGCGCAGTCGCTCCAGCCCGAGGCCGCCGCCGGGCGTCGCGGCGGTCGTGGGTGCGGCAGGGGCCGGGCCGGGGGCGGCCGCGCCGTCGGGCGCGCCCGCGCGGGTTCCCGTAGCGGCGCTCCCGGGGAGGTCCGCGGCCGCGGCGAACCGGTCTCCGTAGGGTCCGAGCCGGAGCATCAGGTCGAGGCGGCGCTCGGGGCCGTTGCCGCCCGCGAGCAGCCCGGCGAGGTGCGCCGGATCCTGTCCGCGCAGGGGGGAGTCCGGGTCGGCGCACTCCCGGGCGAGGGTGGCCCCGATGGCCAGGTCGTCGACGGCGACCGGGTCGGTTCCGTGCATGCCGGAGACGGCGAGCACGAGACGGGCCTGGATCTCGCACTCGTCCATGCGCCCGTCTTCGAGCGGGACGGCGGGCGGTGAGTAGCGGACCTGGTTGCGGATGGCGAAGGTGTTGAAGGAGAAGTCGAAGTGGGCGCTCTGCGAGGGCGGTGCGGGCGGCAGGACGACGTGGGCGTGGCGCGAGGTCTCGTTGAGGTAGGGGTCGATGCTGACCATGAAGTCGAGCCCGGCCAGGGCCGCGTCGAGGCGCCGGCCGTCGGGGGCGGACAGCACGGGGTTCGCCGCGATGGAGACGAGGGCCCGGATCCGGCCCTCCCCGGGGGTGTCGATCTCCTCCGCCAGCGCGGACAGCGGGAGTTCGGCCTTGGCCTCGGGGTGGCCGCTGACCCGGCTGTGCCAGCGGCCGAGGCTGAAGCCCTTGCCGGGTCCGGCCGGCCGGGGTGCGCGGTCGGTCGCGGACAGCGGGAACAGGGCTCCGCCCGGGCGGTCGAGATTGCCGGTGAGGATGTTCAGCACGTCGACGAGCCAGCTGGCGAGCGTGCCGTACTCCACGGTGCAGCTGCCGATCCGCCCGTAGACGGCAGCGGTCGGCGCGGCCGCGAGATCGCGGGCGAGCGTGCGGATCTCCTCGGCCGTGAGGTCGCATGCGGGGGCCACGGCCTCGGGGGTGAAACTCCCGAGCGCTTCGGTGAGTTCCCCGATTCCCTGCGTGTGTTCCGCGAGCACGCCCGGATCGGTCAGCTCCTCGGCGAGCAGGGTGTGGGCCAGGGCGGCGAGCAGCAGCGCGTCGCTGCCGGGGCGCGGCGCGAGGTGGCGGTCGGCGAGCTTGGCGGTGCGGGTGCGGCGCGGGTCGACGACGACGAGGGTGCCGCCCCGGGCGCGCAGCGCCTTGAGCCTGCCGGGGAAGTCGGGTGCGGTGCACAGGGAGCCGTTGGACTCGACCGGGTTCGCCCCCAGGAGCAGCAGGAAGTCCGTGCGGTCGAGGTCCGGGACGGGGATGGCGAAGGGATCCCCGAAGAGCAGGCCGCTGGAGACGTGTTTGGGCATCTGGTCGAGGGTGCTGGCGGTGAAGAGGTTGCGGGTGCCGAGGGCCTTGAGGAGCAGGGGCGGGTAGAGCTGGCCGGCCATGGTGTGGACGTTCGGGTTGCCGAGGACGACGCCGACGGACTGGGGACCGTACGCCCGCACGAGGGCGGGGACCGCGTCGGCGATGGCCTGGAAGGCCTCCTCCCAGGTGGCCTCGCGGAGCCGGCCGTCGCGTCGCACGAGGGGGGTGCGCAGCCGGTCGGGGTCGGCATCGAGGCCGCCGAAGGCGGCGCCCTTGGGGCAGATGAACCCACGACTGAACACGTCGTCGCGGTCCCCTCTGGCCCCGGTGACGGTGGTGCCTTCGATGGTGAGGGTGAGGCCGCAAGTGGCTTCACAGAGGGGGCAGATGCGCAGGGCGGTGCGGGGCATGGGCCCTCCAGGGGCAGCAGGCTGCGGCACGGACGCGGGCGCGGGCGCCGGACCCGCGCGAGCGGCACCGAGCATACCGACCGGTAGGCACGCTGGGGAGGGTCCGCGGCACACGGAATCGGGGGCCGGGGCCGCTCGCGCGGGGCAAGGCCGGGCCCGGGGCCGCCTTCGAGGAATGCGCGGGCCGGTGCGCACCGGGGCGCGCCGCACGAAGCCGGACACGCCGTGAATGCCCCCGCCACCCCGCGGCACATGCGCGCCGACCCCGGCCGCCGCGACCGTTCTGCCTGGTCAGCGGCGCCCATTGGTCCTTCTGCTGACGCATTTCGGCGCCCTTGGTCGGGAAAGCACATTGCCCCTGTGGGGAGGGGCGGTTTGGATTGCCGGATGACATCCACGCTCGACGGTTGTACGCCCTGGCCCGAGGAATTCGTCGACTACTACTGGGCGTCCGGCCACTGGCGGGGCAATACGCTGGACAACCTGTTGCGCGGCTGGGCCGTTCAGTACGGACCGCGGACCGCGCTCGCCCACGGCGACACCCGCCTCACGTACGCGGCCCTGAACCGCCGCGTAGGCCGGATGGCCGCCGGGCTCCGGCTGCGCGGCCTGCGGCCCGGGCAGCGGGTCCTCGTCCAGCTGCCCGCCATTCCCGAGCTCGTCGTCACCGTGTTCGCCCTGATGCGTGCCGGTGCGGTTCCCGTGCTCTGCCCGATCTCGCACCGGGCGGCCGAGGTGTCCCACGTGGTCCAGGTCTCCGAGGCCACCGGCTACGTCGGCCCCGCGACCTACCAGGGCTTCGACCACACGGCGATGGCCGCCGGCATCGCGGCCCGGGGACCCTTCCTGCGCCGGGTGTTCACCTTCGAGCCGCCGGGCACCTCGGACCCGTACGGCGGTTTCACCACCGACACGGCGGGCTGCCACTACTTCCCGCTGCACTCCCTCGACTCGCCGGCCGAACCGGCGCTCGCGCTGAGCGCCGGCCAGGTGGCGTTCTTCCTGCTCGCCGGCGGCCCCGGCGAGGCGCCCCGGCTGGTTCCGCGCACCCACAACGACTACGCCTACCAGGCGCGGGCCGCGGCCGAGCTGGTGTCGCTCACCCAGGACGACGTGTACCTCGGCGCGCTGCCGTCCGACCTCAACCTCGCCTTCGGCGGCCCCGGCATCATCGGCACGCTGACCGTCGGCGGCACCGTCGTCCTGGTCGAGGACCAGGAACCCGCCGCGTGCCTGGCGGCCGTCGAGCGCGAGCGGGTCACCGTCGCGGCGCTGACGCCGGCCGCGGCCCGGCTCTGGCTCGACGCGCGTCCCGCGGTGGGGGACGGGGACGGGGCAGGGGCAGGGGCAGGGGCCGACGTGAGCAGCCTGCGCCTCGTACAGATCGGCGGCAGCACCCCGCCCCTGGACCGCGCGACCGCCGAACGGGTGGCCGCCGCGTGGGACTGCCGCCTCCAGCAGGTCTTCGCCGCGTCCGAGGGGTTGCTCACCCTCACCCGGCCCGACGATCCGGACGCGACCGCGCTCACGACGCAGGGCCGCCCGCTCTCCCCCGACGATCAGGTCCGTGTCGTCGACGCCGACGGCAAGGAGCTCCCGGACGGCGAACCGGGCGAACTCCTGGCCCGCGGCCCCTACACCGCCCGCGGCTACTTCCGGTCCCCCGGCCTCAACGCGCGCTCCTTCACCCCCGACGGCTACCTGCGCACCGGCGTCCTCGCACGGCGCACGCCGGACGGCAACCTCGTGGTGACCGGCCGCCTCGAAGACGCCGCGCGGGCGCTCGGCCAGGAGGAATCCCCGTCCCCGGCCGGGCCGTGACGGGCGGGGCGGTACGGGGCCGCCGCCGTGGCCTCGTCCGACGAGCGCGGATCCGCCCCGCCGCGTCCCGCCCCGTCCCGCCTCGTCAGTCCAGGACGCGCGCGAGGTAGGCCTGCATCATCGCGCGGGTCTCGGCGACGATGTCGGGGTCGCCGGCCGGGTCGTTGCGGAAGGCCAGCTGGATCAGGGCGTCGGTGGCCTCGACCGCGACCAGGACGGCCCGTTCCAGGGCGGCGTCCGGAGTGAGGGCGAGGTGGGCGCCGAGCAGTTCGGTGAGGCGGACGGCGACCAGGTGGTTGGGGTCGGAGGCCGGCCCCTCGGACGGGGGCGCGGGCACCCCGAAGTCGACGAGGGCGAAGCCGGGCACGCTGCGCTTCATGACCAGGTACTCGTCCAGCACCGCGTCGACGACGGGACGCCAGTCGGTGTCCGGGAGGTCCGCGAGGCGCTGCTCGATGCCGTCGGCGTAACGGTCGAGGTTGCGGTGGGCCAGGGCGATGGCCATGGCCCGCTTGTTGCCGAAGAACCGGTAGACCGAACCGATCGGCACGCCGGCCCGCAGGGCCACGGCCCGGGTGCTGAGGTTCTCGTACCCGGTCTCGTCAAGGAGCTCCGCGCAGGCGTCGAGGATCCGGGCGAGGCGGTCGGCGCTGCGCTGCTGGATCGGCGTCCGGCGCAGGGGGTGGGCTGGGGGCACGGGGTCCATCATGCCGCTCCTGGGGTCACGGGTGGGCGGCGGTACCGGTTCGGCCGCCTCAGTTCAGCAGCAGGCTGAGGCCGCCCACCGTGTACGTGATCATCAGCGCGAGCAGCGGCAGTTGCCCGGCGATGGCTTTCGCGGGCGGGAAGAGGCGTACGGAGCGGTCGTGCGCGGCGATCACTCCGAGGACGTGGCCGGTCACGACGGCGATCACCTGAAGGGCTGCGAGACCGCCGGGACCCAAGGGGGACAAGGGTTCCGGGGCGTTGTCAGTGCCCAATGCCATGATGACCGTGCGTGGTCCTTCGATGACAAGGAGTGAGAAGTAGTGGGCGATGAGATAGCCGAGGGCGATCGGTACGAGTGAGTGCGCGAAGGCGGTCAGCGGGCGGGGGTGCGGGCCGCAGACCAGGCGGGTGACCGCCGCGCAGAGGCAGTAGAGGGCGGCGACGAGGGCGATGGCGCCGACGAGTCCGAGGGTGGCGGCCGGGGTGCGGCCGAGGGGGGAGGTCTGGATCGCGTTGATCCACGAGGGGTTGTCGGAGAAGCCGTCGTAAGCGGTGGATCCGAGCAGGACGCAGACGGTGGCGACGAGTCCGGGCCGCTCGGGCGTCGCGTCGAGTCCGTGGAAGGGGTTACGGAGGACGAGGCGGCCGTCGCTGCGGCGGCCGAGGGGGGAGAGCCGGGCCAGGAGGGCGGAGTACACCTCGAAGGCGTCTCCGTCGGCGAACCAGCGTTCGCCGTAGCGGGCGGCGAGCAGGAGCTGGACGGCGGCGTAGCCGGTCAGGGCGATCAGGAGGGTGGTGGTGGAGGCGGGATCGGGAGAGACGAGTTCGAGCCAGGTGAAGGCGAAGAGCCCGGCGGCGGCCGGCCATTGCCCCAGCCGGGCGGGGAGCGGACGGGGCGGCCGGGGGGCGGGGCGCGGGCTCCGGGAGGAGCGCGCGGCGGACGCGACGGCGCCGGCGGCGACTGCGGCCTGGGGGCGGGCCGTACGGAGCTTGACCCACAGCCGGGCGAGCAGCCGGTGCACGGCACGGAGCGGGTTGAGGAGGCGCCAGACGGGACCGAGGAGGAGGGAGGCGGGGACGAGGCCGACCCAGAGCAGCACGTAGACGGCGCCGGGAGCGGGGTTGCGGGCGGGGCCGTCGGGGCCGAGGAGGAGGTACAGGAGGACGGCGAGCGCGGCCGCGAGGCCGAGCCCGCGCAGGGCGGTGCGGGTGGCCGGCGCGTCGGCGACCCGCTGGAGCCCGGCGGGCAGGGCCAGACCGGAGCGGTCGCCGCGGAAGCGGGAGGCCGACCAGAGGAGACCCAGCGCGAGGAAGGAGACGAAGAGCGCGGTGAAGGCACCGGCGAAGGCGTAGAAGGGAGAGATCGGCAGATCGTGCTGCGAGCCGATGCCGTGCGCGAGCGCGGTGAGCGGATCGGCCGGGCGAAGGACCACGCCCCGGCCGGACCCGCCACCGGCGGCCCCGTACGGGGCCGCGTCCGCGGACACGGCCGCCCGCACCACGAGCGCCGCCGGGACGAGCCCGGTCACCGCGGGCCCGCCGGGGTCAGGACCGGGGTCGGCGCCGCGAGGCGCGGTGAGGGGGAGGGTGAGGGGGTCATCGGACGAGGAGTTGGGTCAGGACGAGGTCGGACTCGTGGGTCTCGACCTCGAAGAGGCCCGTGCGGTCGGCCGTCAGGATCAGGGTGGCCTCCTGGCCTGCCGGCAGGGTGAGTTCCTTGTCGAAGCCGTGGACGTGCAGGGTGTCGGCGCGGTCGCTGGTGACCCGTAGGGCCACGCGTTCGCCGCGCGTGACCTCCACCCGGCCCGGGGCCGGGCTGACCTTGCCGTCCCGTACGGCGATGGTCACCGTACGGTCGGCCTGCTCCGCCTCCGGTGGTGTGGGAGACGGCGCGGCCGGGGAGTGCGGGTGGGTGGACTGGCCTGATCCGGAGGCGAGTTGGAGGGTCGCTTCGACCGGCTTGCCCGCCACCGCCCAGGCCGTGTGGTCGTCCGCGTAGAGGCGGACGGTCAGGGTGTGCGGGCCGCCCGCCGGTACCTGCGCGGCGGGCAGGTGGAACCAAGGGCCGTACAGGCGCGCCAGTTTGCGGCCGTCCAGCTCCAGATGGGCGTGGCCGGCACCCGGGAGGGCGGCGCCGCCGGCGCTGTCGGGGGTGAAGTGGAAGTTCGTCAGGGCCAGTTGGAGGTTCCAGCCGTCCTCGGAGTCCGGCCGGGCGGTGAGCCGGACCTCCGGCGCGCCCTCGGCCGGGACCTCGCGGAGCCGGTGGCCCGCGCCGTCGTCCGCGGTGAGCAGGGTGCCGACCTTCCCGGAGGCCTGCTCGTGGGTGGTGCCGGGCTTGTGGTGGGTGGTGGCCCGTCCCCCGCAGCCCGTCGCCGCGCCACCGGCCAGGAGCAGGGCCAGGGCGAGCAGTGCCGCCGTGCGGCCCGTCCGGCGGGACAGGCGGGACCGGCGCGGCGGCGTACCGCAGACGTCGCACCAGGTCCGCCGTTCGGGGCGGTCGCCCGAGTCGCCCGGGTCGCCCGGGTGGCCCGTCACGGCTGGTCTCCCCCGGCCGCGGCGCCGCCCTCGGCTTCCGCGCTGCGGGTCGGGGCCGGGCCCGCGGGGACGGGGACCCGGTCGCCTGCCGGGTCTTCGCCCGGGCCTGCCGGGCGGGCCGGGGTGCCGCCCGGGCGGGCGGCGGCGATGACGGCCCAGAGGATCCAGACCACCGCGGCGAGGGACCGTATCCAGGCGGGGCTGAGCGGGATCCACGGGATCATCAGGACGGCCTTGTCGAAGGCGTCGAGGAGGGTGAGCGCGCCCAGCAGCAGGGTCAGGCGGGCCAGCCAGGGCCGGGTGGGGCGCAGGGCGAGGCCGGTGCCGGTCCACCACAGGCCGAGGCAGAGCAGGGCCAGCGCCGGGACGAAGGTGCCGATCAGGCCCATCGTGGAGCCGGCCACGTCCAGGGCCAGGCCCGCGAGGCCGAGCAGGGCGGCCACCCCGGCGAGGCGTGAGCCGCGCAGGCGGCGCCACCACAGCAGGCCGCCGACCAGGAGGAGGACCGCCGCGACGGCGAGGGCGAGCTGGGTCTCCACCCGCTGGAGGCCCCGGGATCCATACCAGTCGCAGCCGGCCGGAAGCTTGCGCGCCTGGACGCTGTAGTCGGCGCAGACCAGGAGCTGGGCCAGCTTCACCGGTTCGCCGGCCAGCCGGGCCGAGGCACCGGAGACCGCGCCGCGGCGCTCACCGCACTGCGGGAGCGTGCCCGGGGTGGAGCCGTCCGGGCCCTGCTGCCAGCAGTTGCCCCGGCCCTGGCCGTCCCACCACACGTCCATGCCGTTGGGGCGGGAGGCGCCGGACTTGTCCTTGCCCAGGATGTTGCCGGCGTAGCGGTTGTGGTGGGAGGTGTCGGTCTGCTTGGACAGCTCCTCCTCGCCGCGGATGAAGGCGGGCACGGCCGAGAGGAAGAAGCCCGCGCGCTGGTGCCCGTACACCCAGTTGTTCTCGTAGAGGTTCCAGTTGCCGCCGGCGGTGATGATGCCGGTGCCGGGGGGCATGGAGATCTGCGGGCAGACCACCCCCTGCTCGTAGCCGCGCTCGGCGGGCGGTTTGGCGCAGGTGCCGTCCGCGACGTAGTGGTAGTAGTCGGCATTGTTGTCGTGGATCAGGTTGCGTTCGAAGAAGGCATGGTTCTGCGGGAGGCCGGGGTGGCCGGGGAAGGCGCTGTCCATCGAGGCGCCGCCCATGTTCTGGTCGAACTCGTTGTCGTGCACCCACACCGAGTCGCCCGCGGTGCCGGAGTAGCCGACCATGTTGTGGTGGCTGCGGCAGCCGGTGATCTCGATGGAGTAGCGGGGGACGTCGTAGCCGCGGCCCTCGTTGATGTCGGAGGCGCTGCCGGGGTAGATGCCGGAGTCGCCGTTGCCGTAGGACTCGCAGTTCTTGTACAGCCCGTGGTCACTGGCGAAGGTCAGGAAGCCGTACTCGTCGTTCCAGCGGGTCAGCACGTCGTCGATGACGAAGCCGTCGGCCGCCAGGACGTACAGCGAGTTGAAGGTGGTGCGCTGGGCGGTGAAGTTGCGGAAGTAGATGCCGTTGGACTTGTCCGCGCGGATCGCGTTCAGCTTGTGGTACTTGGCGTCGATGACCACGTCCTGGCGGGAGGCCCCCGTGCCTTCGATCTGGAGGCCGGTCTTGCCGAGGATGGCGACGAGGTTCTGGTTGTGGCGGCAAGCCACCTGCTGCTCGTACGTCAGGATCTGGTAGCCGAGCGAGGAGTTGGGCGCCTTGAGCGAGGCGCACTCCCCGGTCGGCTCGGAGAGCGAGGGCTCCTCCTCGTAGAGGCCGGGGAGGATCGCGATGTTCATGCCCGGGCGGTCCACGGCGTCGACCGCCGCCTGGAGGTCGCGGAAGCCGCTCTTCTCGCAGCGTTCGTAGAGGGCGAGGTTGCGCTGCTTGAGGGTGTCGGGGAAGGCGGATATCCGGCGCTCGAAGGCGGGCCGGTCGGTCTTGCAGACGATCAGGTCGGGCTCGCCCGCACGGTAGGCGGGGACGGAGCCGGTGCCGTCGGGGAACTCGACGGGGCGTTCCTCGTGCGCGCTCGCGACGGGCGCGGCGACGAGGAGGGACAGAAGCGCTAGGAGGGCGGCGAGGAGCGCCGCCGGCACGGCAGGAAACCTGCGGGTCCACGACATGCGCGTGAGAGTAGAGGAATGTTCACCTTTTCGGATCCCCTCGCGCAGGAATAGGACCGCGACAAGCCAATTCGTGACCCGCCCCACGCGCCACGCGTACCCCGAACCCCCACACCAGCCCCCCTCCCACCCCACCCCGCACCCGACGATCGGCCACCTGTCAGCCATCTGTCAGCCACCCGTCGGCGGCCTACCGGCCGACTGATCGGAATCCTCCGTTGACGCACGAGCCCAGGAATCCTACTGTCAGGCATAGGATTCCTACGGCAGACCGGGAGCGTGCAATGAGCGGCGGCAGCGAGCAGGCCAGGAAGACGGCGGAGGGGCTGGAGTACCTCACCGGCTTCGGCAACGAGCACAGCTCCGAGGCCGTGCCCGGCGCGCTCCCCATCGGGCGGAACTCGCCCCAGCGCTCCCCCCTCGGCCTCTACGCGGAGCAGCTCAGCGGCAGCGCGTTCACCGAGCCGCGCTCCCACAACCGCCGCTCCTGGCTCTACCGGATCCGCCCCTCGGCCGCGCACCCGCCCTTCACCCGGACCGGCAACGGCGCCCTGCGCTCCGCGCCCTTCACGGAGGCCCCGGCCGACCCGAACCGGCTCCGCTGGAACCCGCTGCCCGACCCGGCCCCGGGTACGGACTTCCTGGCGGGCCTGTGGACCCTTGGCGGCAACGGCGACGCCACCCAGCGCTCCGGCATGGCCATCCACCTCTACTCCGCGAACGCCTCCATGACCGACCGGGTGTTCAGCGACTCCGACGGCGAGCTGCTGATCGTCCCCGAGCGCGGCGGTCTGCTGCTGCGCACCGAGTTCGGCCTGCTGAGCGCCCGACCGGGCGAGATGGCGCTGATCCCGCGCGGGGTCCGCTTCCGCGTGGAGCTCCAGGACGAGACCGCCCGCGGGTACGTCTGCGAGAACTACGGCCGCCCCTTCGAGCTCCCCGACCTGGGCCCCATCGGCGCCAACGGGCTCGCCGCCGCCCGCGATTTCCGTGCGCCGGTGGCCTCGTACGAGGACGCCGAGCGTCCGACCGAGGTGGTGAACAAGTTCTGCGGCAACCTCTGGACCGCCACCTACGACCACTCCCCGCTCGACGTGGTCGCCTGGCACGGCACGCACGTCCCGTACGTCTACGACCTGCGCAGCTTCAACGTCCTCGGCTCCATCAGCTACGACCACCCCGACCCGTCCATCTTCACGGTGCTGACCTCGCCCTCCGACACGGCGGGCCTGGCGGGCGTGGACTTCGTGGTCTTCGCGCCGCGCTGGCTGGTCGGCGAGGACACCTTCCGCCCGCCGTACTTCCACCGCAACGTCATGAGCGAGTACATGGGGCTGATCGACGGCGCCTACGACGCCAAGGCGGAAGGGTTCGTGCCCGGCGGCGGCTCGCTGCACAACATGATGTCCGCGCACGGCCCCGACCGGGAGACCTTCGACCGGGCGAGCGCCGCCGAGCTGAAGCCGCAGAAGATCGACGACGGCCTGGCCTTCATGTTCGAGACCCGCTGGCCGATCACCGCCACCGCCCAGGCGGCCGGCGCGGACCACCTCCAGGGCGGATACGACGACGTCTGGCAGGGGCTGGAGCGCCACTTCCGCGCCTAACATCACGAGCATGCCGCGCGGCGCCGCCGCCGCGCCCACACCGTCCTACGGAGAACCACCCGTGACCGCCTTCGCCCCCGACTCGCTGGTACTGAACCGGAAGCTGCCGCTCTGGTACCAGGTCTCCCAGTCGCTGCGCGCCTCGATACTCGGGCGCACGGCGGACGCCTCGCTGCGCCTGCCCACCGAGGAGCAGCTCGCCGAGCACTACGGGGTGAGCGTGCTGACCATGCGGCAGGCGCTCAAGGAACTGGAGACCGAGGGGCTCATCAGCCGCCACCGGCGGCGCGGGACCTTCATCGAGCCGACGGCGCTGCGCGGGGCGCCGGTCCAGCTGCTCGGCTCGGTCGACGCGATCGTGGCGCAGCAGTCGGGCGACCGTACGACGATCCTCGGGCACGAGCGGACGGCGGTGCCCGGGGAGCTGCTGGAGCACTTCCCGGACACCGCCGAGGTGGTCACGTACCGCAGGCTGCGGCACGACAGCGAGAGCGGTGAGCCGACCAACTGGGCGGAGAACGCGGTGCGTCCGGAGCTGGCCGACTCCATCGACCTTGCGGACCTGGAGCGTTGGCCGATGACGAAGGTGCTGCGGGACATCGTGAAGGTGGACATCAGCCGGATCACCGACACCGTGGAGGCACGGCTCGCCGACCCCCTCACGGCCGAACTGCTCCAAGTGCCGTTGCTGAGCCCGATCCTGCACTACACGGGCGTCACCTACGACGGCTCCGGCCGGGTGGTCGACGTGGCGCGGATCCGGTACCGCGGGGACCGCTTCTCCTTCACGGTGACCGTCGACGCACACTGACCCGCACACTGACCGCCCCGGTCGCGTCTACTTCTGATCGTCCTCCGTTCCGCGCTCGCCCTCCGCCTGGGACGGCGTGGTCCGCTGCGTCTGGACGTGGCGGAGCTTCTTCTGCTTCTCGTCCAGGTCCTCGTCGAGCCGCTCCCCCTCGGCCTGCGACGGGGTCGAGTACTCGTCGTACTGGCTCATGTCCGCCTCCGGGTCGTCTGGCGGGCCCGGCTCCGTCCGGATCCGGGCAGATCCCTACATAGGGAGCCTAACTCTCCGGCCTGGACGCGGCCCGGTCACCGGGTGGCGTCGCTACCATCGGCCGGGTGAGCGCTGACGCATCCCCGCGGGACCCGCTGCTGAACGATCTGATGCCCTGGGCCGTGGGCTCCCTGCGCCTGGGCCGGGCCTGGGTCGCGGCCCCCGATCCGGCGACCCTGCGCGCCCGGTGGGCCGCCCTGGCCGCCGCCGAGGGCTCCGAGCGCGAGCGGTTGTTCCGCCCGACCCGGGCGCGGACCACCGGCGCCGGTGCGGCGGCGCTGCCGGGTCAGCGCGCCGGTTCCACGGCCCGCTTCGCGGACACACCCGGACCCCGCCCCGACCCCGTACGGATCCTGCGCGAGCCGTTCGACGAACAGTGGCTGCTGCCCGACCAGCGGCTCATCGACCTGGCCCGCCCGGAGCTGTGGCGGGTGCTGGACGAGCACCAGCTGTTCGCCGTGGAGCCCGCGCAGCCGGGGGCGCTGCTGGTCACCGCGCACCTCCCGGCCGGCCGGCTCGGCCGGATCCGCCCGCTCCACCGCCGCCCGGGCGGCGCCGAGCCCAATCTCGCCCCCGGGCTGCAGCACCTGCTCGGCGAGCGGTACGGCACCTGGGTCACCCCCGAGGACGTGCTCTGCTGGATCCTCGCCGCCGGCCGCCCCGGCCCCCGGGGGTACGAGGTCCCCCTCACCGCCGACGCCACGCGCTGGCGGGCCGGGCTGGAGCTGGGCCACCGGCTGCTCTCCGTCCGGCTGCGCGGGGCCCGCGGCGGCGAGGCGCCCCGGCTGCCCGGCGGGCGCCGGCCGTACGTCCGCTCGGCGCTGCCGGCGTGGCCGCGCGGGCTCTCGTACGACCCTGAGAGCGAGACGCTGACCGTCGGGGACACCGGGGCCGTGTCGCCCGTACCGGCCGGGGCGTGGGAGTACGAGGTCCAGGGCGTCCGCGTCCTGGAGTCCTGGTTCGCCGCCCGGCTCGCGCACCGGGACCCGGAGGCCGAGGGGCTGGACGCGGTGGGTCCGGCGGAGTGGCCGCAGGGCTGGACCTCGGAGCTACTGGCCCTGGTGACGACCCTGGCCCTGCTGGCCGAACTGGAGCCGGAGCGGGCGGCGTTCGAACTGGGCCCGGCGCTGACCACCACCGAGCTGCGCGCGGGCGGCGTGCTGCCGCCCCCGGACTGGACCCGCCGACCGGCCTCGGTCCTGGACCACCAGGAGGAGGGCCCG
Source organism: Streptomyces sp. GL_141 (assembly GCF_057834385.1). NCBI lineage: Bacteria > Bacillati > Actinomycetota > Actinomycetes > Kitasatosporales > Streptomycetaceae > Streptomyces > Streptomyces sp. GL_141. The sequence goes on along the minus strand of NZ_CM174402.1, from coordinate 6,776,266 downwards.
GGCGGCCAGTTCGCCCTCCTCTGACCCCCGGATCCCTCACGTGCGGTGCAGTGGGCGGGCAGCCCTGCGGGGCAAAGTCCCCCCGCCCTTCCACCGTTCCCCGGGCTCTGCCCGGACCCACACCTCAACGGCGGCGAGACGGGGGAACGCCCGACTTCGGCGTCGGAGCATGGTCGGGGCATGATTCCCCCCGTGCATGAGGACGAGAACCATCGCGGGCGCATGCGGTACACGCTGACCGGAACAGAGCACGGCCACGCCTGGGGCGTCTGCGTCGAGGCGGAGGGCCTGTTCGGGACCCCCCGGCGCGGGACGTACGGAATGCTCGACTGGGTACCGGACCGAGCTGAAGTACGTGGCTGGGTCGGCAGCCGGGTCTGGCTGGTACCGGACGACGAGGCACTCGGGCCCTGGCTGCTGGAGGACGCGGAGAGCCTGGGGCAGCTCGCCGGGGCGGACGGTCTCGTACTCACGGGTCTGGACGACTACGAAGGTCCGCCGGAGGGGCATACGGGTCACGTCCGCGTGCACGACGGGCACCGGTGGCTGGGCTCGTGCCAGGACTTCGCCCGCGTCCTGCCGCATGAGCAGGCGGCGCCCCCGCTCGTCCTGCGGGGATTCGAGCCGGGTGATCAGCTGCGGGCGGCGCTGATGAAGGGCACCCGGCGGGCGCTGGACCTGGGGGAAACCGCCCTCGAGATACGAGACGACCAGGGCGAGCCGCTCTCCCAACGCCTGCTGTGGACCCGAGTCAGCGCCTGGCACCCCTCCTCTCTACGGGGCGGATCTGATCGACCTGGAGCTCGACGGAGAGCTCTTCACGCCGCTTTCCGACCACGCCCGGCCCGTCTGGGAGCGATGGCTTCCCGGACCGCCGGACACCCAGGGCACCTGGAGCGACCTCGACACCCGACTCCGCGGGGCCTGGCTCGAACTCGTACGAGAGCGAGCCTGCCTACGCACACACCATGCCCGGCCGGCCGGGCACGCATACGAACTCGACGGCCACCACATCACCGATGAAGCGGGCCTCTACCTGGCGCTCGGCGAGGCCGTGAACGGGCCGGGCGGCTATTTCGGCGGCGGCCTGGACGCCCTGGACGACTGCCTTGGCGACACGTTCGGCTTCACCGCCCCCGCCACCCTGCTCTGGCGGAACGCCGCAACCGCACGCGAGCACCTGTCCCAGACCCTGACCCCGGACGGCCGGCCCTACGACCTGTTCTCCGAGGTCCTCGACGTCCTGTCCGGGGGCGGCATGCACGTCACGCCGGCGTGAGCTCCACCCGGTCACCCGGTCACCCGGCCCCACCCCCCGCCCCCGACCGCCGGACGGCTGAACAGGCTGCGCCCGGGTCGGGGACGGGGTGGGGTGTCGGCAGGGCAGCGGGCCCACACCGTCACGGAACCGGGACGACCGGCACCTGGACGGTCCGCGGGAACGCCGCGGGGCCGCCGGCGTCGAGGGCGTCCGCCACGGTCAGCTGGACGTCGGCGGCGAACCGGCAGCCGATCGCGGCGATGCCGCACACCCGGTAGCGGACCACGACGCTCCGCTCGGAGCCCGCGGGCACCGCGCCCACCGCTTGCGGCACCGGGCCGGTCCGGGTCACCCCGGGGGAGCTGGTGGCCGCGTCGTTCAGGACCACCCCGAAGGCGTCCCCGGGTCCCGTGTTCCGGATCCGGTACTCCACGCTCAGGGTCCGGGAGAGGTAGTTGAACGGGCCTCCCCAGAAGGCACGGTGGGTCACCGCGATCGCGGGCTGGAGGGGGTCGACCGAGCCCGTCAGGGTCAGCGTCCACGGCCGGCCGGCGCCGACGGAGATCCCCGCGCCGATGCTGAACGTGCCCGAAGCGGTGGCCTGGCGGTAGGAGTTGCCCGGCGTGGTGTCGGAGACGACCGTCCAGGTGCCGGCCCCGCTGATGGTGGTCCCGGAGTAGGTCATGGTCGGCGCGGCGCAGCTTCCACTGCTCAGGGCCAGGGTCAGGGTGCCGCGCGCGTTGGTCAGCGTGACCCGTCCGTCGTCGCCCCGCAGCGCCGCCTGGGTGCCTCCGACGCTGACCGGGAGGTCGAAGGCGAGCTGGCCGGGCAGCGAGGAGAACTGCCCGGCGGACACCGACTGGCTGCCGGTGACGCGCCGCGTCTCGGTGAGCGGTCCGCTCGTGCAGTCCGCCGCGAGGCTCGTCACGTTCCCGTTGGTGTGGGAGACGGACACGTTCAGCGGCGTCGGGGCGAGGCCCGCGGCGGGCGCCGGAGCGGCCCCCAGCGCGAGGCCGGCGACCAGAGCTATCACCACGACCGCCGCCCGCCGGATCGGGGAACGGGTATCGAGGGCGGTCGGGCGTCTCATGGGCAACCCTTCGGTGCGAGTCGGTGAACGACGCGCCACACCATATGCAGACGAACCATCACAAATGTGGGATGTCGACACCCTGTGTGATGACAGATCCCCCTCCGGGCCGGTAGGCAGACGGTCATGGAACCCGACACGCACCCCAGCGACCCGCTCCCCCTCGACGGCATCACTGTCGTCTCCGTCGAGCAGGCCGTCTCCGCGCCCTTCGCCACCCGTCAGCTCGCCGACCTCGGCGCCCGGGTGATCAAGGTCGAGCGGCCCGACGGCGGGGACTTCGCCCGCGGCTACGACACGGCCGCGCACGGGCTCGCCTCGCATTTCGTGTGGGCCAACCGGGGGAAGGAGTCGATCGCGCTCGACCTCAAGGACCCGCGCGGCCGGGAGGTCCTGCACCGGCTGCTCGACGGCGCCGACGTGTTCGTGCAGAACCTCGCCCAGGGGGCCGCCGCCCGGCTCGGGCTGGACTCGGCCGCGCTGTGCGCCCGCTACCCCCGGCTGGTCGCGGTGGACGTGTCCGGCTACGGGCCCGAAGGTCCGTACGCCCACAAGCGCGCCTACGACATGCTCGTCCAGTGCGAGGCCGGCCTGGTCTCGGTGACCGGCACCCCGGAGCAGCCGGTCAAGGCGGGGATCCCGGCGGCGGACATCGCGGCCGCCATGTACGCCTTCTCGGGCGTGCTCGCCGCCCTGCTGCGGCGCGGGATCACCGGGCGCGGCGGCAGGGTGGAGGTGTCGATGCTCGACGCGCTCGCCGAGTGGATGGGGCATCCGCTGCACCACACGATGCACGGCGGGGAACAGCCGGTGCGGACGGGCCTCGCGCACGCGGTGATCGCGCCCTACGACGCCTACACGACGGCGGACGGGGACCGGGTGCTGCTGTCGGTGCAGAACGACCGGGAATGGCGGCGGCTGGCCGAACAGCTGCTGGAGCGGCCGGAGTTGGCCGAGGATCCGGGGTTCGCGACGAACTCCGCGCGGACCGCGAACCGGGAGAAGACCGACGCGGTGGTCGCCGAAGCGCTGGGCCGGCTCGGCGCGGACGCGGCGATCGAGCGGCTGGAGGCCGCGGGCATCGCCTGCGCACGGCTGAACTCGGTGGCGCAGCTCGCCGCGCACCCGCAGCTGGAGGCCCGGGACCGCTGGCGGGAGGTGGGCTCGCCCGCGGGCCCGCTGCGGGCCCTGCTGCCGCCGATCGGGCTGCCCGGCGGCGCGGCACCGCACATGGGTGCGGTGCCCGCGCTCGGCGAACACACCGAAGCCCTTCTGCACGCCCTGGGGATGACGGGCGAACAGATCACGGCATTGCGCCGGGACGGTGTGGTTCGCTGACTGGGCAGGGTTGATCAGGCCGGGTACGAAGCGGCGGCACTGCGGGGGCGGTAACGCCCCCTGGAGACCGGACGGTTACGAACGGCGGCTGCCGAAGAGGGTGCGCCGCAGTCTCCGCAGTGGCGCGAAGAGCGAGACGCGCGCGCTCCGGCTCCGCAGCCGGTGCGTGTGGTCGCGCGAGGTGAGCTCGCGCATGAGCAGCGTCGCCTCGGCGGTCTCGCGGTGCGGGACGGCGGGACCGCCCAGCACGGCGAGGTGGCGGTCGAGGCGCGAACTGGTCGCACCACTGCCGCATGTGATGGCAGGCACGCGAGGCGGCCTGCTGCGCATTGCTATCTGTTCCATGTCTCTCCCCACCCGTATGAGGGCACCCGGCCCACCGGGCAGGGTAACCCTATCGTCCCCACGTCGTGCGCGGGTATCCCGGTGGTGTGAATTGCCCGTGTGGCGAGCGGGAGTTGACGATTACTCAGCGGAGTCGATCGTCACTCTCCGCGAAATCCGGCGCGGTTCGGGGGACCTGGAACCGCATCGGCACCAACTGCGTGACTCCTGTCGCGACCGGAGCCACGGCGCGCGCTCTGCGCTAACTTGGAGTGATCGTCCGGTAACGCTCTTGGGGGCGCGCGTGAATGAGGCTTTCGGTGACTGAGTCCACGGCGAACGGGGACGGCGCCGGCGACCGTGTCATCGCCGGACGCTACCGCCTGCTGGGCCCGCTCGGCCGCGGCGGGATGGGCATGGTGTGGCGGGCCCGGGACGAGGTCCTGGGCCGCGAGGTCGCCGTCAAGGAAGTGCGCGCTCCGGCCGGGATGGACGAGGCCGAGGTGGCCCGGATGTACCGGCGCCTGGAGCGGGAGGCCTGGGCCGCGGCCCGCGTCTCGCACCGGGGCGTGGTCACCGTCTACGACGTGGCCACCGAGGACGGCCGGCCCTGGATCGTGATGGAGATCGTACGGGGACTCTCGCTCGCGGAGGTCCTGGAGGGCGACGGGCCGCTCACCCCGCAGCGGACCGCGCACATCGGCGAACAGGTCCTGGCGGCGCTGCGCTCCGCACACGAGGCGGGGGTGCTGCACCGGGACGTCAAACCGGGCAACGTGCTGATCGCCAACGACGGCCGGGTGGTGCTCGGCGACTTCGGGATCGCGAGCCTGGAGGGCTCCACCGCCATCACCATGACGGGCGAGGTGGTCGGGTCTCCCGAATTCCTGCCGCCCGAGCGGGCGTTGGGGTGCGAGCCGGGTCCCGGCTCGGACCTGTGGGCGCTCGGCGTGATGCTGTACCTGGCCGTGGAGGGGGTCTCGCCCTTCCACCGGGAGTCCCCGGTGGCCACGCTGCGGGCGGTCGTGGACGAGGAGTTCCCGGCGCCGCGGCGGGCCGGGCCGCTGACGCCCGTCCTGGAGGGGCTGCTGGTCAAGGATCCCGAGCGGCGGCTGTCCGCGGCCGAGGCGGCCCGGATGCTGCGCATCATCGGCGCGGGAGGGACCGTACGCGCCTCCGGCGGGCCGGTGTCCGGCCCCGCGACGGCTCCGACGGCGGGGCCGGACGACCCGACCTCCGTGGTGCAGCACCGGTTCGGCCACCCCACCCCGCCGCTGCCCGCACCCGGTACCGGGTCGGCGCGGACGCTTCCCCCGGAGGACGGGGGGACCGGCGGGAACGGGGCCGGGCTGGTGCTGGGCGGCGGGATCGTGGTGCTGCTCGCGGTGGTGATCCTGCTGGGATGGCTGCTGCTGAAGGACCGCGGCACGGGCGGGGACGGCGGTGCCGGAGCGACGACGGCCCCGACCCTCACGCAGAGCGCTCCGCCTTCTCCGACCCCTTCGCCGAGCGCGTCCCCGTCACCCTCCGCCTCCCCCTCGCCCTCCCCTTCGGCGACGCCGCCGCCGGGGATCACCCTGTCCGCCGTCCAGGCCGTCCGGGACTCCTATCGCGGCGAGTGCCCGGCGCCCGCCACCGAGGCGCCCGCCTTCACCGCCACCGTGGCGGTGGACCGGACCCCGGCGGTGGTGGAGTACCGGTGGGCCACGCGCAGCGGGCAGACCTCGGGCCCCGGCTGGCGGACCCTCGCGTACCCGGCGGGCGGGCCGGGGAGCGTACGGCTGGACCACACGGAGCTGACGCACGACCCGGACGCGACCTTCGAGGACGCGGTGCGGCTGGAGATCCGGGCGCCGTCGGAGACGGCTTCGGCCTGGCTGGAGTTCTCGGTGACGTGCGAGGAGGAGACCCCGACGGGCGGGGCCTCCTCCCCCGGGACGTCCGGTGGCACGTCCGGACCGACCGCTTCCCCGTCACCGAACCCGGGTCCGACGGCCAGCCCGTGACGCACCGGTCCGCGACGCGCCAGCCCGTGACGCGTCAGGCCGCGACGTGTCGGCCGGTGACGCGTCAGGCCGCGTTGGTGAAGACGGGCAGGTAGCCGCCGGACTGTCCGGCGGCGGTCGGGTGGTAGGACTCGCCGATGTTCAGCCAGTTGACGCTGTGCAGCCACGAACTGCTGGAGCAGATCTCGTGCCCGGTGAAGGCGCCGGCGACCGAGGCGAAGGCGAAGCCGTGGTTGGCGGCGCGTTTGGCGATGGCGGCGTTGAGGTAGTCGGAGGCGCCGTTGATGGCCGTGCGCTCGCCCTCCGACAGCCCGGCCACGCAGGTGCCGTTCAGCTTGTAGAAGCGGGGATAGCCGAGGACGACCACGCGGGCGCCCGGGGACCGGCTGTGGATCGCGTTGTAGACCTGGTCGAGCTGGCCGGGGAGGGTGGAGTCGACGTACGCCTTGGCCTGGTTGACCCGGCTGACGCACGTGGCTTCGGACTGGAGCACACAGGTGGTCATGACGTCGGAGAATCCCGCGTCGTTGCCGCCGATGGTGATGCTGACGAGGTCGGTGCCCGCGTTCAGCGGTGTGAGCTGGCCGCTCATCACATCACCCGTACGAGCGCCCGAGCAGGCGGCGAAGGAGAAGGTCTGGGGGGCGTGTGCGGCGGCCCAGAGGGCCGGGTAGGCGCGGGTGGTGCGCTTGCAGTTCCCGCTGGCGCTGTCGTAGTTGCCGGCGCCGACGCCGGAGGAGTAGGAGTCGCCGAGGGCGACGTAGCCGAAGTCGGCGGCGGCGGTCGCCTGACCGGCTCCGAACAGGGCCGCGCCCGCGGCGAGTAACAGGGCAGAGGCCAAGGCGGCGAAACGAGGCATTCTCATGCTCATGTGTGCGGCTCCTTGTGGGGGGTTACTCCGGAGTTACTCCTGAGTCCGTGGTACAAGGAACCGAGGTCGGCTGGAAGTGTCCATGCCAAGAATGTTCGGGGCGGACATGCGGCGCGAATCTTCACCCGCACGGCGTTTGAAGAGGGAATCCCGCCACCCGATCCAGCGAAACACGGGTGCATGAGGCCAGTTCGTGCCGGATCATGGGCGCCATGCCAGCCAACCCTCAGGACGCGCTGCCGATCCGGCTCAACGTCGACGACAGCGACTCCCCGTCGGACGTCGTCGACGCGCTGTTCCTCGGCCGCTTCGCGTCCGGCGAGCAGCCCCACTCGCACAGCGTGTCGATCGACCGGGTCAAGCCGGGCGTGACCCTGCTGCCGTCCGGGGCCACGGTGTTGCGCTCCGCCCGCGACAGCGACCGCAGCGCGACGCTCGCCGAGGGCGAGGGCTGGACCATGCTCGTCTCCCGCTGGAGCCGGGGTGCGGACGTCACGGTGACGGCGGTCAGCGAGGAACTCGCCGCCGGGGTGCTCGGCGAGGCCACGGAGGGCGCGCAGGACGAGCCCGAACCGCAGCCCGAGAACGTCGCGATGGGCTTCTGGTACGTCTCCCCGCGCCGCGGCCCCTACCGCACGACCCGTCAGATCGCGGCCGGCACCTGGGAGGAGGTGCGGCCCAACTACACGGCGCCGGTGGCCGGGGCGATGGACCGGCTGATGAAGGTCACCCCCGACGACATCGCCGGCCGGCTGCTCCTGCTGCACGGCCCTCCGGGCACCGGGAAGACCTCCGCCCTGCGCACGCTCGCCCGGTCCTGGCGGGACTGGTGCCAGGTGGACTGCGTACTGGACCCGGAGCGGCTGTTCAACGACATCGGCTACCTGATGGACATCGCGATCGGCGAGGACGAGGGCACGGCGAAGAGCCGCTGGCGGCTGCTGCTGCTGGAGGACTGCGACGAGTTGATCCGCGGCGAGGCCCGGCACACCGCCGGGCAGGCGCTGTCACGGCTGCTGAACCTCACCGACGGCCTCCTCGGCCAGGGCCGCAACGTCCTGGTGGGCGTCACGACCAACGAGGATCTGGAGCGGCTCCACCCGGCGGTGGTCCGGCCGGGGCGGTGCCTGGCCCGCATCGAGATCGGCCGGCTGACGCACCGCGAGGCGGTGGACTGGCTCGGCACCGACGAGGGCATCTCCCGCGAGGGCGCGACGCTGGCGGAGCTCTACGCGCTGCGCCGCGGCGCGTCCGGACCCGCCGCGCTGCTGCCGCCGCAGGGCCACGACACGGAGGCGGGGATGTACCTGTAGCCGCGGCCCGTTCGTCGGCCCCCGACCCGCGGGTCCCACCGCGCGGGGCGCGCACGGGTCCGCCGCGCACGGCGAGGACAATGGGGCGCGGCCGAAGGCCCCCACCGGCCGTCCGCACCTCCGGGGGACCCACGAACAGGAGAACGCACCGTGCTCGAACCGGCGCAGGAGAATCCCTTCCCCGACAGCCACGTCCTCGGCGAGGGCCCCGAGCCGCACCCGCAGCTCCAGCCGGTGCTCGGCCTCATCGGACGCTGGCACGGCCGGGGCAGCGGCGAGTACCCGACCCTGGAGCACGGGTTCCGGTACGAGCAGGAGATCAGCTTCAGCCACGACGGCCGGCCCTTCCTCGTCTACGAGTCCCGCGCGTGGCTGATCGACGACTCCGGTACGGCCGTGCGCCCCGCGGGCCGCGAGACCGGATGGTGGCGCATCCTCCCGGACGCCTCCGTCGAGGTCACCCTCGCCCACCCGACGGGCATCGTCGAGACGTACGTCGGCCGGATCTCCGGTACGGAGATCGAGATGGCCACCGACACGGTGGGGCTGACCCCGCGGGCCAAGGAGGTCACCGGCATGCGGCGCCGGTACGCGCTCCAGGAGGGCGGGCTGACGATCGTGCAGGAGATGGCCGCGGTGGGCCAGCCCATGCAGCACCACCTGCAGGCCCGGCTGTTCCCGCGCAAGGACTGACCGGCGGGGCGACTTCGAACAGGTGCGGCCCCGGACAAGGGCCGCGTCGAACAGGTGCGGCCCCGGACAAGGGCCGCGTCGGACAGGGGCGGCGTCGGACAAGGGCCGCGTCGGACAGGGGCGGCGTCGGACAAGGGCCGCGTCGGACAGGGGCGGCGTCGGACAGGGACGCCGCCTGACAGGGCCGCCGGCCGGTGGTGCCGACCGGGCCGACCGCGGCAGAGCGGGCCGACCGTGGCCGAGCGGGTCCGGGTGCGTCAGTCCGCGTACCGCGCGCGCAGCGCGTCCAGCGCCGCCGCGGTCGCCTCGTCGAAGGTGAGGCCGAGGCGCCGCGCCCGCTCCGCGTAGGCCTGCGCGGCGGTGGCCGCCTCCCGGGCGGGAGCGTCACCGGACGCCGCGACGAACGTGCCGTTGCGGCCGCGCGTCTCGATCACGCCGTCCGACTCCAGCGCCCGGTACGCCTTCGCGACCGTGTTCGCCGCCAGCCCCAGGTCCTCCGCGAGCCCGCGGACCGTGGGCAGTTTGAACCCGGCCGGCAGCCGGCCCGTCCGCGCCCCGGAGGCGATCTGGGAGCGCAGCTGCTCGTAGGGGGCGGCGGCGCCCGCCGCGCCGTCGATGCGGATCTTCAGGTGCGGAGAAGTCGAGGTCACGCGGCCGATTGTCCCCCATCCGCCGGGAAATTCGCAGGCGCGGGACCTCCCTGCGCCCCTACCGTCGCCCACGTGATCACAACCATCCGGGATCTGCGCCCCACCGACCCGACCGACGCCGAGTCCGTCGTACGGGTGCGCCGCTCAGCCCTCCCCTTCATGATCAGCACCGCCCTCGGAGTGGCCTTCGAGGTGGCCTCCGCCCACCCCGACAAGCGCTACCGGCTCCTCGTCGCCGAGAACGCCGACGGCCTCGTCGTCGGCACCGCCCAGGTCGGCATCGTCTACGACAGCCCCGAACCGGGCCAGGGCTTCGTCAACGCCTACGTCGACCCCGCCCACCGCGGCCTCGGCGCCGGGGCCGCCCTGCTCGGCGCGGCCGAGGAGCACCTGGGGGCCGAGCGCGCGAAGGACGCGTACGCCTGGGTCCTCGACGAGCCCCCGCACCGCGCCTTCGCCGAACGCCGCGGCTACCGCGCCTCCCGCTCCGCGCACTTCCTGCGCCTGGACCTCGTCGCGACCGCGATCCCCGCCCTCCCCGGGAGCCTGCCGGCCGGGACCGAACTGCGCACGGCTTCGGACTTCGCCGCCGATCCGCGGCCGCTCTTCGAGGCCGACGCGGCGGCGAGCTCCGACGAACCGGGCGACGTACCGCAGGACTTCGACGACTACGAGGACTGGCTGCGGCACACCTGGAACCACCCCTACCTCGATCCGGACCTCACCACCGTGGTCCTGGTCGACGGCAAGGTGGCGGCCTTCACCGCCGCCCACACCGACGGAGCCACCCGCTACTCCTCCGCGATGACGGGCACCCTGCGCGCGTTCCGCGGCCTGGGACTGGCCCGGCTCGCCAAGGTCGACTCGCTGCTGCGGGCCCGCGCGGCGGGCTACACGGAGGCCTTCACCGGGAACGACACCGCCAACGCCCCGATGCTCGCGATCAACAGCCGGCTCGGGTACGAGGTCTGCGCGACGGAGACCCGCTTCGCCAAGCGGCTCCCGACATCGGACCATTGAACGAAACCAGAGAAACAAGGAACCGGAGACACCCCGATGACCGAGCAGTTGACCGTCACCCTCACGAAGGCGGGCCGTACGAAGATCCGTTACCCGGCCGACCTGGTGGCCGACACGGGCACCCGGATCACCGTACGGGCCCCCTGGGCGGCCCCCGGGGTGCGCGACTTCGGCTTCGTCCGCTTCGAGCCGGGCGACGTGTTCACCGAGCACTTCTGGCGCGACCGCTGGTACGCGGTCAAGGAGGTGCGGACGGGCGAGGGCGTCCTCAAGGGCTGGTACTGCGACGTCACCCGCCCGGCGTCGGTGCGGGACGGGGTGATCCTGATCGAGGACCTGGACCTCGACCTGTGGGTATCGGCCGACGGGAGCGCGGTGCTCCGGCTCGACGAGGACGAGTTCGCCGAGAGCGGGCTCGCCGACACCGATCCCGAAGCGGCCGCCCAGGCACTCCTGGCCCTCGACGCCCTGGACGCCCAGGCCCGTTCGACGGCCGGCCTGTCCGCCCTGCTGGCCTGACCCCGGGCCCGCCGGGGTGCTTTCTGTAGGCCCCGCTTAGTGGCTCCTTAACGGGGCCCTAAGGATCGCCTCCTGGGCCCCGAACCCGGTGGAACCCGGCTTCCGGGCGGTTAGTTTGGCTGGGCCAGGGAGGGCCGGAGGCGGCGCCGCGAACCCGTGAGGGGCGGCGCCGCACAGCCCCGGTCCTCCGGCGCACCCACGACTCGCGCAGCCCTGTGCCGTGCCCAGAGGAGATCCACCATGCCCGCACGCCGTACCGCCGCCCGCATCGCAGCCGGAATCGCCCCGCTCGCGGTGGCCGCGTACGCCGTCGCCCCGGCGGCCGCCCACGGTTCGATGACGGACCCGGTCAGCCGGGTGGCGGCGTGCTACGCGGAGGGTCCGGAGTCCCCGAAGTCCGCGGCCTGCAAGGCGGCGGTAGCGGCGAGCGGGGCGCAGGCGTTCTACGACTGGAACGCGGTCAACATCGCCAACGCGGCCGGTCAGAGCAAGGCGCTGATCCCGGACGGACAGCTCTGCTCGGCGGGCAACGACAAGTACAGGGGGCTGGACCTGGCGCGCGCCGACTGGCCGGCGAGCCCGATGGCGGCGGGCGCGCACACCTTCCGCTACAAGGGGACCGCCCCGCACAAGGGCTCCTTCGAGCTGTACGTGACGAAGGACGGCTACGACCCGTCGAAGCCGCTGAAGTGGTCCGACCTGGAGGCGGCGCCCTTCGCGAAGGTCACCGACCCGGGGATGCAGAGCGGCGACTACGTCTTCTCCGGCACCGTCCCGAACAAGACCGGCCGGCACCTGATCTACAGCGTCTGGCAGCGTTCGGACAGCCCCGAGGCCTTCTACACCTGCTCGGACGTGGTCTTCGGGAAGGACAACGGCGGTACGGGCGGCAAGCCGGGCACCACGCCGAGCACGAAGCCGAGCTCCAAGCCGAGTGCGAAGCCGGGTGCCACGCCCTCGCAGCAGCCGTCGCAGGAGCCCTCGCAGGAGCCCTCGCAGCGGCCTTCGGCCCCCACCGACCAGCAGATCTCCGAAGGCGCCGACAAGTCCACGGTGGAGCACCACGGGCACGGGGACAACGACCCGAAGACGAACGGCGGCGCCCCGTCCCCGATCCCCTCGAAGAGCGGGAACAACCTCGCCGAGACGGGCGGCAGCGCCGCCACTCCGGCGATCGCGATCGCCGGAGCCGGTGTCCTGGCCGTCGGCGCGGCCGTGCTGTTCGGGCTGGCCCGCCGCCGTGCGACCCCGGGCCGCCACGGCCGCTGATGAACCGGGCGGGCGGCCCTCCGGGGCCGCCCGCCCCTGCCGTCAGGAGAAGACCGACGCGCAGGTGGTCCGGTCGGCGTGCGCCGGGTCGAGGGCGTTCTCCGCCTCGTGCCAGGCGATCCGGTCGGTGAGCCCGATGGCCACGTGCTCCGAGAGGTCCACGGGGCACAGGTCCTGGAGCAGCACGTTGCGGACGTTCGGCCCGCTGAGGAACTGGCTCCGGTACGGGGTCACCACCTCGTCGTAGCGGGTGGCGATCACCGTGTACGCGACTCCGGGGACGGTGTCCCCGCCCTCGTTCAGCTTGTTCAGGAAGGGCGATCCGGCGATCTGGTCGGCGAGGCCCGGGGTGGCCTCGCTGATCAGGTCCCCGGCCCCGGGGAAGTACGGGAGGAGCTTGGTGAGGCCGAGCAGGGTCGTCCCGTGGTTGTCGGGGGCGAGTCCGACCAGGGCGTTGACCTTGGCGGCGCCGCCGAGGAACTTCAGGTAGTAGCGCGGCATCATGCCGCCCTGGGAGTGGCCGACGATGTCGGTCTCGGCGGCACCGGTGGAGGCGAGGACCTTGTCCACGAAGGTGTCGAGCTGTCCGGCGGACTGCTCGATGGGGCCGAGCCCGTTGAAGAAGGGGACGCCGGGCAGTTGCCCGTAGTCGAGGGAGTAGACGCAGTAGCCCCGGTGGACGAGGTACGGGGCGAAGCCGAGCCAGTTGTCGACGGAGTTCCCGAAGGTTCCGTGGACCAGGACGACGGGCCGGGGGTGGGCGGCGGACGGTTTGCACGACCAGTTGTTCCAGCCGCTGCTCGGCGCCGAGGCGGCCTGGGCCGCTTGGGTGGGGGCGACGAGCGCGGCGGCGGTCAGGGTGAGGACGGCCAGCGGGCGGAGCAGGCGTCTCCAGGGCAGCATCGTGTGATCTCCTTGCGACTCAAGGGGAGTAACGAGGGATGGCGCGGGAAGTACGTGGGGGTGCATCCCGTGATCCGGATCACAAGGTGGTGCTGCAGCCGCTAAATTACGGGCGAGTAGCAAAACTGGGAAGTTACGCGGCGGTAAAAAATCCGCGGCGCGCCCTGGTGGCGTCCTCGCGGCGTCCTGGTGGCCCACCCCGATGGCCGTCATCCATTCGGCCCTCCCCTGCTGCGCCGGACGCCCGGTACGCCGAGCGTGTGAGACATGACCCAGCCCACCCACGCAGACCCAGGGCAGTCCGGCGGTTTCCTCGCCGAGATCAAGGACGCCGTCACCACCCGGGCCGCTCTCCTGGTCCTGGGCGTACTGGCGCTCCAGCTCGCCTTCATCACCTCGTACGTCGGGGCCTTCCATCACCCCAAGCCCAGCGAGATCCCGATCGCCGTGGCCGCGCCCGCCCGGCCGATCGCCGAGCAGACGGCGAAACAGCTCTCCGCGCTGCCCGGCAAGCCGCTCGACCCCCGTGCCGTGCAGGACGAGGCGACGGCGCTGCGGCAGATCCAGAACCGGGACGTGGACGGCGCGCTGATCATCGACCCGGCCGGCACGACCGACAGGCTGCTGGTCGCGAGCGGCGCCGGAGCCTCCCTCTCGCAGGCCATCGAAGAGGTCGTCGGCGTCGTCGAGAAGACCCAGGGGCGCACCGTCCGCGTCGTGGACGTGGCTCCGGCGGCCGCCCAGGACGGGCGCGGGCTGAGCTCGTTCTACCTGGTCGTCGGCTGGTGCGTGGGCGGCTACCTGTGCGCCGCGATCCTCGCGATCAGCGCGGGCGCCCGGCCCGCGAACGTCCACCGCGCCATCATCCGGCTCGGCGCCCTGCTGGCGTACTCCATCGCGGCCGGGCTGCTCGGCGCGGTGATCGCCGACCCGATCCTGGGGGCGCTGCCCGGCAGCATCTGGGCCCTGTGGGGGCTCGGCACCCTCGTCGTCTTCGCCGTCGGCGCGATCACCCTGGCCTTCCAGGGCCTCGCGGGCGTGGTCGGCATCGGCCTGGCGATCCTGCTGGTGGTGGTGCTCGGCAACCCGAGCGCCGGCGGCGCGTACCCGTACCCGCTGCTGCCGCCGTTCTGGAAGGCCATCGGCCCGTGGCTGCCGCCGGGCGCGGGCACGTACGCCGCGCGCTCGATCGCGTACTTCAAGGGCAATGACATCACCGGGCCGCTGCTGGTCCTGAGCGGCTGGGCGGTGCTCGGCTCCGCGATCACGCTGGCCTGTGCGGCGGGCCGCAAGGGCAAGGCGGGAGCCGCGGTGGGCAGCGGGCTCCCCGAGGGTCCGGACGCCCTGCCGGAACGGGAAGCCGTGCGATGAACAATCCCATCCACGTCCGCAACCGCCAGGGCCCGGCCGAACAGGCCGTCTCCGTCAAGCGGATGGAGCCCAGCGCGCAGGCGCAGCTGGGCGCCCTCGGCCTCACCGGCTTCATCGTCGTCACCACCATCGCCACCGGCATCGACGCGGGCATCTTCCCCGAGAAGCTCGGCCACTCCGTGCTGCCGCTGGTGGGCTTCTTCATCGGCGGGCTCGCCCAGCTGCTGGCCGGGCTCTTCCAGGCGCAGCGCGGCGACACCTGGCACGCCACCGTCTTCGGCGGCTTCGGCCTGTTCTGGATGGCGAAGGCCTGTCTGCTCCAGTGGGTGCTGCCGGCCACCGATCCGGCGCTGCGCGGGGACGTGAGCGGGCTGTTCACGCTGCCGTGGGTGTTCGTGGTGTTCGTGCTGTGGATCGGCAGCTGGCGGATCCACCTGGTGCTGCTGTCCACCTTCACGTGCGTGCTGGTGGTCTTCGTGGCCATGACGGTCAGCGGGTTCACCGGCTCGGTGATCTGGAACCGGATCACCGGCTGGAGCGGACTGCTGGCCGCGCTCGGAGCCACGTACCTGCTCGCCGGACAGATCATGGCGAGCACCTGGGGCCGCCAGGTGCTGCCGATGGGCCGCTTCCTCGCCCCCGAGGAGCACCCGGAGGCATGAGGCACACCCCGTGATCACGACGCTCGCGGTGGAGAACTACCGCTCCCTGCGCAAGCTCATCGTCCCCCTCGGCCGGCTCACCGTGGTGACGGGCGCCAACGGCACGGGCAAGTCCAGCCTGTACCGGTCCCTGCGGCTGCTGGCGGACTCCGCACGGGGCGGCGCCATCGCGGCGCTGGCCCGGGAGGGCGGTCTGCCCTCCACCCTGTGGGCCGGCCCGGAGAAGATCGGGCGGGCGGTGCGCGAGGGCCGGTACGCGGTCGAGCCGACCGTGCGCTCGGAACCGGTGAGCCTGCGGCTCGGCTTCGCCGGGGACGAGTTCGGCTACGCGGTGGACTTCGGCCACCCCGCGCCGGTCGCCGGCTCGCTCTTCGGACTGGACCCCGAGATCAAACGGGAGTGCACCTGGGCCGGGCCGGTGCTGCGCCCCGCCGCCCTGCTCTCGGACCGCGCCGGGCCCGCCGTGCGCACCCGTACCGCGGACGGCGGCTGGCACCGCACCCAGGGCGCCCTGCGCCCGTACGACTCCATGCTCAGCGAGCTCGCGGACCCGCAACTGGCCCCCGACCTGCTGGCCCTGCGCGAACTGATCCGCTCCTGGCGGTTCTACGACCACGTCCGCACGGACGCCGAGGCGCCGGCCCGCACCCCGCGCGTCGGAACCCGTACGCCGGTACTCGCCGCGGACGGCTCCGACCTGCCGGCCGCGCTCCAGACGATCCGGGAGACCGGCGACCACGCGGCGCTGGACGCGGCCGTCGAGGCGGCCTTCCCGGGCAGCGGCGTGGCGGTCGCGGAACGGGACGGCCGCTTCGAACTGGAGCTGCACCAGCACGGGTTGCTGCGCCCGCTGGGCGCGGCGGAACTCTCCGACGGGACGCTGCGCTACCTGCTGTGGACGGCCGCCCTGCTGACCCCGCGCCCGCCCGCCCTGATGGTGCTCAACGAGCCGGAGACCAGCCTCCACCCCGACCTGCTGGGCCCGCTCGCGGACCTGATCCTGACGGTGGCCCGGACCACCCAGACGGTGGTGGTCACCCACGCCGCTCCCCTGGCGCAGGCGCTGGCGTCGGGCGTCCACCGCCACCGCGTGGACCTGCGGACCATCACCCTGCTCAAGGACTTCGGCCAGACCGAGGTGGCGGACCGCGAGGGCCCCCTGGACGAACCCCTCTGGTACTGGCCCAAGCGCTAGGCCGTCTCTTTCGGATCTTGCCTGGCCCGCGCCGCCCGGCAAGATCCGAAAGAGACGGCCTAGGGCCTGTCCCCGGCGTCCGGACACGTCCCCGACCTCAGCCGATGTCCACCACCCGGGCCCATTCGGGCGGCAGGTCCGGCACGTAGTCGGGGTCCTCCTCGTCCCACGATCCGCCCGACCCGACCCGGGCGAACAGCCCCACCACCGTGCGGCACGGCGGCCGCTCGTCCGGCCAGGGCGTCTGGCCGTCGGTCAGGACCACGATCACGTCCGGACGGGGCGTCGACCGCAGCGCCGTGGCGAAGCCCGTCCGCAGATCCGTGCCCCCGCCGCCCAGCAGGGGGATCCCCTCGGCGCGGCACAGGGGGTGGGCGATCCGGGCGGACGCGTCGCACGGCACCACCGTGACCAGGTCCCGGCGGCCGCCCACCGCGCGGGAGATCGCGGTGACTTCCAGGAGCGCGCTGCCCAGTTCGGTGTCGCTGACGGAGCCGGAGGTGTCGATGACCACGCTGACGCGGGGCGGCCTGCGCCGCAGGCTCGGCAGCACGGCTCCCGGCACCCCGGCCGAACGCCGCGAGGGCCGGCTGTACGTGTAGTCGTCGCCCGCGCCGGAGCCGGAGGTCGCCGACCGGACGGCCGCCCCCAACAGCGCCCGCCACGGTTGCGGCGGGTGGAACGCCTCCTCCGCCCAGCGTTTCCATCCCCGCGACCCGCTTCCCGGCCGGCCGGTGATGCCCTGCGCCACCCGGAACCGGACCGCGTCCCGTTCCTGCTCGCTGAGACCGTCCGCGCCGTCCGCGCCGAGGTCCCACTCCCGTTCCAGCCCGTCGGCGCCGCTCCCGCAGTCCAGCCAGGCCATGTGCTGCGTGTGCGGCCCGAGCCCGAACTGCGTCAGGTACTCCTCCATGAGCTGCCCCTCCGGCAGCCCCACGGCCGCCGGCTGGACAGCGCCCTCGGGCCGGAGCAGCCCGTCGCCGTACGCGTCGTCGTTGATCTCGAAGTCGGCCGCGATGTTCATCCGCAGCCGCTCCCCCGGGCCGGTCAGCCCGCGCTCCCGCGCGACCCGGTCCCCGCGCCCGTGGTGGTCGCGCAGCAGGTGGGACACCTCGTGCACCCAGACCGCTGCGAGTTCCTCCACGGAGGTCCGCTCGACGAAGCCCGGCGAGGCGTAGCACCGCCAGTGCGGGTCCACGGCCATCGTCGGCACCCGGCGCGATTCCACGACGCGCAGCGCGAACAGCGCCGTGGCCAGGTACGGCCGCACGCGTACGGCGTGCAGCCGGGCGGCGTACAGCTTGTCCAGGTCCAGGGCCACCGGCGGTGCGGGGGTCACGGGCGTCATCGGCCGGCCTTGACGGGTGCGCCCGACCGGGCGGCCGCCCGGTCGGCGCGCCGGGACAGGGCCACGGCTCCGGCGAGCCGGTCGATCGCCTCCGGGACCTCCCAGTCCGCGCGGCGCAGCGCGGCGAGCGTGCTCGCGGGGACGACCACCAGATCCGGTGCGCCGGTTTCCAGTGCCCGGGCCAGGAGCGCCCACGCCGCGTCCCAGCGGGACTTCTCCGGGCGCCCCCGCACCGCCTCGACCACACCGTCGAGGACGGCTTGGCGCAGGTCCCCGCGCTCGGGCAGGACGGCTCCCGCCGGGTCGGCGAGCAGGGACTCCGGGTCCGGGAGGTCCAACCGGTCCAGGCTCGCCAGCAGTTCCAGTCCGGGACCGTCTCCCACGGTTCCCCTGACCAGCAGGGACAGTACCTCCCGGGAGGAGCCGGCCGCGGTCGCGAAGGCGATCAGGCAGAGCGTCATCTCCCAGCTCCGGGGGGAGGGCCAGGGGCCGCCCCGGCGGGTTTCGCCCGAGGGCAGCAGGTGGACGAGCTTGGGCCGGGCGGCGAGCAGCCCGCACACCGCTCGGCGGGCGAAGTCCACGGCTTCCGGGAGCCGTTCGGGGTCGAGCCGGGGCAGGGTGGCGCGGGGCCAGGTCCCGCCGAGGCCGCGTACCACCACGTCCTGGTCGTGCGTCCACTGGAGGTGGACGAAGCGGTTGGCCAGCGGCGGGCTCAGCTCCCAGCCGTCCGCCGCGGAGGACCGGGGGTTGGCGGCGGCCACGATCCGGACCTCGGGCGGCAGCCGCAGGGAGCCGATCCTCCGCTCCAGTACCAGGCGGAGCAGGGCCGCCTGCACGGCCGGCGGTGCGGTGGACAGCTCGTCGAGGAACAGCAGCCCCCGGCCGGCCCGTACGAGGCGCACCGCCCAGTCCGGCGGGGCCATCGGCACGCCCTGCTCCGCGGGGTCGTCCCCGACGATGGGCAGGCCGGAGAAGTCGGACGGCTCGTGCACGCTGGCGATGACGGTGGTCAGCGGCAGGTCCAGGGATGCGGCGAGCTGCGTCAGGGCCGCGGTCTTGCCGATCCCCGGCTCACCCCACAGGAGGACGGGCAGGTCGGCGGCCACGGCCAGGGTCAGGGCCTCCAGCTGGACGTCGGGGCGCGGTTCGGTCGCCGTATCGCGCAGCAGGGCCAGCAGACCTGCGGCGACGTCGAGTTGGCCGGTACCGGCGGGGGCGGTGGCGGTGGCGGGCGGGGCGGTCTGGGCGTAGGAGCGCATGCGGAATCACCTTTGGGTGTGTGGCGGGAAGGGGGAAGGGGGTACTACAGGGCGCCGGGTCAGCGGCGGGTGGCCTGCCGCGGATGCGAGCGCTCGGTGCGGCGCGGACGGGGAGAGCGGTAGCCGGCCTGGGCGCGAACGGCGGCCGGTTCGGCCAGGCCCGCCCGGAAGAGTCCGTAGGTGACCCGCCGGAGCGCGGCCGCCTCCAGTTCGTCCCGCAGCGGGCCGTCGCGCAGCAGCGCTCCGGGACCGAGCAGTCCCTCTACGACGGCCAGGGCGCCGGCGGTGTCGCCGTGGTCGAGGCGTTCACGGACGCCGGAGAGGGAGTCCGGGCGGCGGTGCGCCTCGTCGATGGCCCGCAGACAGGGCAGCGGCGTACCGGTCAGCGCGACCAGCAGCTCCTCGCGGCGGATCTCGGCCGGGTCGTGGTCCAGCGGGGCCAGCACCCCGTCGACCAGGCCGATCCGGTGCCGGGCACCCCGGCAGTCCACCAGGCGCGGTCCCCCCGCCCGGTCCGCGGCTCCGGCGGGCCGCGGCGGCGACCAGTCCGGTACGAGGGCCCGGCCGACCAGGGGGTGCAGCCGGTCGGCGTCGATCGCCCCGGTACGGAGCAGCTCCAGGTCGGGCAGCACCCACGTCGCCGCGTCGGGCAGCGCCGGCGGGGCGGGGGCGCCCGCAACCACGGACGCGGCTGCGGAGATCCGCCCGGCACCATCGCCGACGCCGTCCCCGTCTCCGCCTCCGTCCCCGCGCAGGTGCACGTACAGCCGGTGCCGGGACCCGAGTCGCACGGTGACCGTGCCGCCGGAGCGTCCCTCGGCACGGAGCACGAGGCCCGCTTCGGCCACCCACCGGTCGACGGCGCAGCCGGGCACCGGGGGCAGCGCTCCCGGCAGGACGGGATCCACCGCGGGATCCACCGCGGGCCCCGCACCGGCGGGCGGCCGGTCGGCCCCGGACCTGGAGCGGAGCTCGTCGCTACGGCGGGCGTCCCACAGGTGGCGGTGCAGATCGAGGCGGAACCGCGGATGCGGGTGCGCATGGGGATGGGGATGCCGACCGGCCCCCGGACGGCGGCGGGCGGCGTCCTCGGAGCGGGCCGCGTCCCACAGGGCGAGGCTGATCCGCTGCCCGTACTCCGCCCAGGCCGGTGGAGTACGGGCCACGAGGTGGACCGGGCGTGCCCCGCCGGGCCCCGCGTCCCCGTACCGGGCCAGCGCGATGGTCAGCCCGGGGCGCAGCAGTCCGTCCGGGGCGATCCTCGGCAGGTGCCAGCGCAGCAGGTCGGGAGCCAGGTGGCGGAGGTCGGCCCGGATCCGGGCCGCGAGGTCGCGGCCGTGGGTGCGCGCCAGGACGCGCAGGTCGAAGTCCACGTCGACGGCGGCCGCGGCGCACGCCCCCGCCCAGTCTCCGGCGGAGCGGCGGGCGGTCGCGGTCTCGATCATGGAGGGCGGCACGGCGAACTCGCGCACGCGCAGCCAGTAGGAAGGGCGGGAAGGAGCCCCGTTCGCGGTCTGAGTGAGCATCAGCACTCACCTTGCGCGGACGGGACCCCCGATCTCTGTGTACGGGAAGTCGTCATCGCGGCGAGACTAACGCCCCCTCCCCCGGGCCCGCCAGGTATTTCATGACCGGTCGGCTCAGCCCAGCGGGGCGAGCAGGGTGCCCGCGCGGTGCAGGGCATGGCGGCCGACCGCCTTGCCGAGGGTCACGCCCGCCTCGTCGGCGGAGCGGGTGTGGATGCCCGAGAAGATGCGGGCGTCGACGTTCTCGCGGGTCAGCTGCTCCCAGCTGGTGCAGGTCCGCTGGACGCCGGGAGCCGTCGGGCTGGTGAGGGCGAAGGGGGCCGTACGGGGGTCCGCGAGGGCGTCCAGGATCACCTCGGCGGCGCCGGAGGAGGTGGTGTGGCCGCTGGGGTAGTCCGGGTGGGCCGGGGTCGCGTGGAGCGGGGTCCAGGTCCGGTCGGGGGCGATGGCGCCGGTGCGGATCGCGGTGACCGGGCGCCAGCGGGTGTACGCGTAGCCGACGACTTCGGGGCGGAAGGACCGGACGGGCCGGACGGGGCCCTCACCGACACAGCGCACCGGCGACGTGCATGAAGTCGATCGCACGCCGCTTGGTCGGCCCGGGAGCTCTCATGGCCATGCACCGAAGCTGGCCACCGGTCGCCGCACCCCACGACACCCGTTGTCCGTAAGGCCTGTTCAGCCACAGGCCTGTAGTGCGCCCGTCATGATCGCGTTACGCACGACGGCCGGGGGCGGGGCTGGGCCGGCGGCGACCCGAGCCGTCAGACCCAGTCCGCCGGGTCGGGGATTCCGAGGATCCGGGCAGCCCGGCCGGCCTCGCCTTCGTACACCTGGAAGTCGATCCGCCGCCCGTCCGGGGCCCGGTACTCCAGCACCCGCAGCCCCGGCCGCCAGCTCTCCCGAACAACCGCCGGGCCCCCAACGGCCAGCACGACCGCCGGGCGCAGCGGCGCTTTGAAGCTCGCGCCGACGCCGTCCGCGCCGGTGACGAGCTTCCCGCCCCCGAAGAACCGCCGACGCGCCCCCTGCCGCCAGCGGGCCTGGCAGGGGACGGCCACCGCGGCGCCGGCGTCGGCCGCCGCCGCCCGCCGCTCCACCCCGCGGCTCACGGCCCTGCGCACGTACGTCCATACGGTCTCCCGGGCCCACGGCGAAAAGTTCCGCCAACCTACCCGGCCCGGTGGACCACCTCGCCCGCGACCACCACGGTTTCGGCCACCGTGCCGGGGATCTGTTCCGGGGCCACCGCGAGGATGTCCCGGGAGAGGATCACGAAGTCGGCCGCCTTGCCGACCGTGAGGGAACCCCGGTCCTCTTCAAGGAAGTTGGCGTACGCGGAGCCCATCGTGTAGCCGTACACCGCCGTCCGGGCGTCCACCGTCTCCTGCTCCTGCCAGGGCTCGCCGCCGGCCAGCGGGCGCCGGGTCAGGGCCGTGTAGATGCCGACCATCGGGTCCATCTCGGCGACGTTCCAGTCGCTGGAGAAGGCCAGGACGGCGCCCGCCTCGGCGAGGCTCCGCATCGGCCACGCCTTGTGCCAGCGGTCCTCCCCCACGTTCTCCGCCCAGTCCTGGCCCGGCCCGGCGATCTCCGGGGCGCAGTGCCGGGGCTGCATGCAGGCGACCACGCCGAGCTCCGCGAAGCGCGGTACGTCCTCGGGGTCCAGGCATTCCACGTGCACCACCTGGTGGCGGGCGTCGCGCGGGCCGTTCACCGCCCGTGCGTGCTCGACGGCGTCGAGGACCGTACGAATGCCCCGGTCGCCGGTGGCGTGGACGAAGCACTGGAACCCGCGCGCGTCCAGCCGGGCGAGGAGCTCCGCGAACTCCTCCGCGGGGTAGAAGGTCTCGCCCCGGTGCGCTCCGCAGCCGGTGTACGGCTCCAGCAGCGCGGCCGTGCGCGGTTCCACCACGTCGTCGATGTAGAGCTTGAGGGGGCCCACCCGGAAGCGGTCTCCGGCGTGCACCTTGGCCGCCGCCTCGAAGAGGTCGAGGTCCTCCTCGGTCGTACCGCGCGGGTGGAACAGCGCGGCGACGATCCGCGAGCGCAGCCGGCCCTCGGCGCGCGCCCGGTCGTACAGTTCCAGGTCGTCGAGGGAGTTCTGCGGTTCCACGACGGTGGTGATGCCGAAGCGGATCGCGTCGTCGAGGCTCTTGGCGAGGCGCCCGTACTGGCGGTCCGGGGAGGCCCACGGCACGCCCAGGTCGCGCAGCGCGCGGTGGCCGTCGCGGGAGAGCCCCTTGATGGCGAAGTCCTTGACGAACCCGGTGGGTTCACCGGTCTCCGGGTCCACGGCGGCCGTCCCGAAGGGCAGGTCGGTACGGTCCTTCGCGACGCCGAGCCGGTGCATGGCCGCCGTGTTCAGCCAGGCCGTGTGGACGTCGTACGAGAGCACGATCGCGGGGGTGTCCCCGGTGACCGGGTCCAGGTCGGCGGCGGTGGGCATGCGGCCGCCGGGGATCGCGGAGTAGTCGAAGGCCTCGGCCTCGATCCACTCGGCCTCGGGGTTGGCCTCCCGCCACGCGCCGATCCGGTCGAGGATCGCTTCGAGCGTCCGCACCCCGGCGAGCTGCACGCACGCGTCGTCGGAGCCGAGCCGGACGTGGTTGTGTGCGTCGATGAATCCCGGCAGGACGAGCCGGCCGCCCGCGTCGATCCGCTCGGTGTCCGGGCCCGCCCAGTCGGCGGCCTCCGCGTCCGGGCCGACCCAGACGATCCGCCCGCCCCGCACGGCGAGGGCTTCGGCCTCGGGCAGCTCGGGGTCGACGGTGTGGATGCGGGCTCCGGTGAGGAGCAGATCGGCGGGGGCGGCGTACGACATGGGGTGGTGCTCCTGTGCAGAGGGGATACGGGGAGACGGTCGGCCGGGAGGCGGAGCCTCGGGCGGCCGGAGGAGCCGGGGAGGACCGGAGGAGCCGGGGAGGACCGGAGGAGAGGCGGGAGGCCCCGGGAGGGACCGTGGTAGGTGCCGGCAGGCCCCGGGAGAGGCCGGGGAGGTGCCGGCAGAACCCGGGAGAGGCCGGGAGGTGCCCGAGGGACGCAGGGAGGTGCCCGAGCCGGCCCTCAGGCGACCTCAGGCAGCCCTCAGGCGGCCGGGACGTAGGCGGGCGTCCGCCGGGCGAGGGCCCAGTACGTGAGCCCGGCGACGACCGAGCCGAGCAGGGTGAGGTCGGCGCCGCCGAGCGGGGCCACGAGCGGCCCGGTCCAGAGCGCGGAGTCGCAGGTCAGGGCGGCGAAGGCCATGCCGGCGAGCAGGGCGGTCATGCCGGCCGGGTGGTAGCCGGAGCGGTACCAGTAGGCGCCCTCGCTCCCGGCGTGCAGCGCGTCGGAGTCGTAGCGACAGCGGCGCAGCAGCATGTCGGCGAGGAAGACGCCGCCCCAGGGGGCGAACACGATGATCAGGAGGGAGAGGAAGGAGAGCAGCGAGGTGGTGAAGTCGGTGAGGAAGAGCGCGGCGAGCGATCCGGCGGCGGTCACGGCGGCGCTGACCACGATGGCCCGGGCCCGGCTCCACGGGATGCCGAGGACCTGGAGGTTCAGGCTGGAGGAGTAGAGCGTGATGATCGAGTTGGTGACGGAGCCGCCGAGGACCAGGGCCAGGAACAGCGGCTGGAACCAGCCGGGCAGCAGGCTCTCGGCCCCGGCGACGGCGTCGGTCATGTCGGTCTGGGTTGCGGCGGCCACGCCGGCGATCCCGAGGGCGACGGAGGAGACGAACCCGCCGAGCGCACCCATCCAGGTGATCGACTTCAGCGAGGTGGTGCGGGGCAGGTAGCGGGTGTAGTCGGCGGGCATCGGCAGGTACGAGAACGGCCCGGCGAGCATCACGACGAAGGCCAGGCTCCAGCCGGACAGGCCCGGGGCCAGGGCGTCGGCCGGGGCGGTGGTCTCGGTGCCGGGCAGGACGAAGACCAGCAGGGCGCCGAAGCCGACGGCCAGGACGTAGGCCATCCAGCGCTCGGCGAACTGCACCGTGGCGTGCCCCCACATGGCGACGGCGAAGGTGAGCGCGAGGGTGATGCCGAGCGCGGCGGCCCGGACCAGGGTGCCCTCGCCGAGGCCGATCTCGGCGAAGAAGACCTCCAGCGCCAGGGTGCCGACGACGGTGTTGACGATGGTGTAGCCGATGCTCACCACCCAGTTGAGGACGCCCGCCGGCCAGTTGCCCCGTACGCCGAAGGCGGCCCGGGAGATGACCAGGGTGGCGGTGCCGGTGCGGATGCCGCTGAGGCCGGCGGCGCTGATCGCGAAGAAGGACAGTCCGCTGATCACGACCACGGCGGTGGCCTGCCAGAAGCTGAGGCCGAAGGCGACGGCGAGGGCTCCGTTGATCACGTAGGTGAAGGTCAGGTTCGAACCGAACCAGAGCCAGAACAGGTCCTTGGCCCCGCCGTGCCGCTCGGCGTCGGGGATGGGGTCGATGCCGTGCGTCTCGACTCTGAAGACCTCGTCGACGTCGGCCGTCGTCTCCTGCTGTGCCATGCGTCTGCCCCTGACCTTCGGCGGTGAGCCGTGAACCACGAACCGTGAACGGACCTTGAACGGCGTTCTAAGTTCTTGAATGGCATTCAAGATGCGCTCCCGACCCGGACCCCGTCAAGACCCTGTCCGGGATAAGGTCGGCCCACGAAGATCGGGAAGGCGGCACGGGTGGCAGGAGCGGCGGGAGCGGCACGGCGGCGCGACGGGCAGATCGCCCAGGAGCGGATGCTGGAAGAGGCCATGACGGCGATCGCCGAGGACGGGCTGGCGACGCTCACCATGTCCGCGCTCGCCGAACGGCTCGGCACCAGCGGCGGCCACATCCTGTACTACTTCGGCAGCAAGGACCGGCTGCTGCTGGCCGCCCTGAACTGGAGCGAGCAGCAACTGGCCGCGGAGCGCGCCCGATTGCTGGGCCGCCGGGTCACCGCACACCGCAAGCTCGCGCTCTTCCTGGAGCTCTACCTGCCCCGCGGCCCGCGCGATCCGCGCTGGACGCTCTGGATCGAGCTGTGGGCCCGCATCCCCTCGAACGAGCCGCTGCGCGCCGCCCAGCAGGAGATCGACGACGGCTGGCAGCGGGACCTGGAGGCGCTCCTCGCCAAGGGGGTGGAACAGGGCCGCTTCGCCGCCGGCCTGGACGTCCCCGCCCGGGCCTCGGAGCTGCTGGCGCTGCTGGACGGGCTGAGCACCCGGGTGGTGCTGGGCGAGCGCGGTGCCGACCGGGCCACCTCCCTGGAGCGCGCCCGCTCGGCCGCGGCCCTGCTGATCCCGCACACCTGATCCCGCACGCCTGATCCCGCACACCTGATCCCCCACGCCCGGGCCCGCCCGGACATGTGGAAAGCCCGCCCGGGCCTTAGCGTCCCGGGCGGGCTTTTCCGCTCCTTAGCGGAGGTTCTCAGGAAGAAGAAGGGTTGCTCCCCTCAGGGTCACTTCTTCTTGGCGGCGGCCTTCTTGGCCGGGGCGCCCTCGGCGTTGCCGTAGTACGCCTGGCGCATCAGCTGCTTCAGGTCGTCGATCATCGGCATCCGCGGGTTGGCGGGGGCGCACTGGTCGGCGTAGGCGTTCATGGCCTGGGTCGGCAGGGCCTCGATGAAGGCCTGCTCGTCCACGCCCTCCTCGGCGAAGGAGGAGGTGATCCCGCACTTGCTGCGGAGCTCCTCGACGGCCTTGGCGTAGGACTCGACGCCCTCGGCGGCCGTGGCGGCCGGCAGGCCCAGCATCTTCGCGATCTCCTGGAACCGCTCCGGGGCCCGGTAGACCTCGGCCTTGGGCCACGGGGTGGCCTTGTGGGTGACCGTGCCGTTGTGGCGGATCACGTGCGGCAGGAGCAGCGCGTTGGTGCGGCCGTGGGCGACGTGGAAGGTGTTGCCCAGGGTGTGCGCCATGGCGTGGACCATGCCCAGGAAGGCGTTGGCGAAGGCCATGCCCGCCACCGTGGAGGCGTTGTGCATCTTCTCGCGGGCCTCGGGGTCGTTCGGACCGTCGACCACGCAGCGCTGCAGGTTTTCGAAGATGAGCTTGATGGCCTGGAGGCACAGACCGTCGGTGTAGTCGTTCGAGTACGCGGAGACGTAGGCCTCGGTGGCGTGCGTCAGGGCGTCGAAGCCGGAGTCGGCGGTCACCTTGGGCGGGAGGCCCATCGGCAGCATCGGGTCGACGATGGCGACGTTCGGGGTCAGCGCGTAGTCGGCGAGCGGGTACTTCTGGGCCGCGGCCGGGTCGGAGATGACGGCGAACGGGGTGACCTCGGAGCCGGTGCCCGAGGTGGTCGGGATGGCGACCATCTTGGCCTTCTCGCCGAGCGAGGGGAACTTGTAGGCGCGCTTGCGGACGTCGAAGAACTTCTCCTTCGTGTCGGCGAACTCGACCTCCGGGCGCTCGTACATCAGCCACATGATCTTCGCGGCGTCCATCGGCGAGCCGCCGCCGAGGCCGATGATCGTGTCGGGCTTGAAGTCGCGCATCATCGCGGCGCCGGCCTGGACGGTGGAGAGCTCCGGGTTGGGCTCGACGTTGTCGATGATCTGGATCGACACGGCGCCCTCGCGGGCCTGCAGGATGTCGACGACCTTCTGCACGAAGCCGATGGAGACCATCGTCTTGTCGGTGACGATCGAGACGCGGCTGATGCCGTCCATCTCACCGAGGTAGCGGATGGAGTTGCGCTCGAAGTAGATCTTCGGCGGGACCTTGAACCACTGCATGTTGGTGTTGCGCCGTCCGATCCGCTTGACGTTGATCAGGTTGACCGCGGTGACGTTGTTCGACACCGAGTTGTGTCCGTACGAGCCGCAGCCCAGGGTGAGCGAGGGGAGGAAGGCGTTGTAGACGTCGCCGATGCCGCCGAAGGTGGAGGGCGAGTTGGCGATGACGCGGATCGCCTTGACCTTCTTGCCGAACTCCTCGACGAGCTCCTCGTCCTCGGCGTGGATGGCGGCGCTGTGGCCCAGTCCGTGGAACTCGACCATCGCGGAGGCCAGTTCGAGGCCGTGCTCGGTGTCCGAGGCCTTCAGGCAGGCCAGGATCGGGGACAGCTTCTCGCGGGTCAGCGGCTCGTTCTCGCCGACCTCGTTGCACTCCGCGAGGAGGATCGAGGCGTCGGCGGGGACGGTGAAGCCGGCCTGCTCTGCGATCCACTGCGGGGACTTGCCGACGACCGCCGGGTTCAGCTTGGCCCCGTTGGCGTCGGCCGCGTAGGCGGTGGTGCCGAAGACGAACTGCTCCAGCTTGGTCTTCTCGGCGGCGGAGACCACGTGGGCGCCGAGCCGCTTGAACTCGGCGAGGCCCGCTTCGTAGATCTCGGTGTCGAGGATGACGGCCTGCTCGGAGGCGCAGATCATGCCGTTGTCGAAGGCCTTGGAGAGCACGATGTCGTGGATCGCGCGGCCGAGCTTGGCGCTCTTGTGGACGTACGCGGGGACGTTGCCCGCGCCGACGCCCAGGGCCGGCTTGCCGCACGAGTAGGCGGCCTTGACCATGGCGTTTCCGCCGGTCGCGAGGATGGTGGAGACGCCCGGGTGGTTCATGAGGGCGCCGGTGGCCTCCATGGAGGGGGCGGTGACCCACTGGACGCAGTTCTCGGGGGCGCCGGCGGCGACGGCGGCGTCGCGGACGATGCGGGCGGCCTCGGCCGAGCAGTTCTGCGCGGAGGGGTGGAAGGCGAAGATGATCGGGTTGCGGGTCTTCAGGGCGATCAGCGCCTTGAAGATCGTGGTCGAGGTCGGGTTGGTGACCGGGGTCATCGCGCAGACGACGCCGACGGGCTCGGCGATCTCCGTGATGCCGTTCAGCTCGTCGCGGCGGATGACGCCGGCGGTCTTGAGCCCGCGCATCGAGTTCACGACGTGCTCGCAGGCGAAGAGGTTCTTGACGGCCTTGTCCTCGAAGAGGCCGCGACCGGTCTCCTCGACCGCCAGCTGGGCGAGCTCGCCGTGCTGGCTCAGCGCGGCCAGCGAGGCCTTCTTGACGATGTGGTCGACCTGCTCCTGGTTGAACGACGAGAACTGGTCGAGCGCCTTGAGCGCCCCCTGGACCAGTCCATCCACCATCTCGTTCGCCTGCATGGCAGGAACTCCTTCATTTCGACTCAACCTGAACCGCTTTCCTGATGACTCAATTCGACACCCAAAAGCGGAAGCCGTGCCGCCGAAAAAGCCCTTTCTCACCGGGCCGAAGGGCCGTTCACGACTGTTCACGCCCTCTCCATCACCACTCTGACCTGCATGGACACCTCGGGACCTAAGACCCCTGTGCGCTTGTGAAAACTTTCACAAGAATTTCGGGCGAAGTGCGCCCTACCGCGCTCCTCCCCCAGCGAGCACAATCACGGTGACGAGTCGCTTCGACCGTAGGGAGGGAGCGCGTGCGCAGTCAGGTACGCGTCGCGGACGGACGGAATCTGACGGTGGAGCGCTGGGGCGACCCGCACGGCAAACCCGTTTTCCTGCTCCACGGCATGCCCGGCAGCCGGCTGGGCCCCGCCCCCCGGGGCATGGTCCTGTACCAGCGCCGGATGCAGCTCATCGCCTACGACCGGCCCGGCTACGGGGGCTCCGACCGCCATCCGGGCCGCACCGTCGCCGACGTGGCCACGGAGGTGGCCGCGATCGCCGACTCCCTGGGCCTGGACAGCTTCGCCGTGGCCGGCCGCTCCGGCGGCGCCCCCGGCGCGCTGGCCTGCGCCGCCCTGCTCCCCGACCGGGTCACCCGGACCGCCGCGCTGGTCTCCCTGGCCCCCCGGGACGCGGAGGACCTGGACTGGTTCGAGGGCATGTCCCCCTCGAACATCCGGGAGCACTCCACCGCCGGCCGGGACCCCGAGGAGCTCGCCGCCCGGCTGATCCCGCGCGCCGCCGGGATCGCCGAGGACCCCGGCCGGCTCCTGGACGAGCTGCGCCGCGAGCTCACCGACAGCGACCGCATGATCGTCGCGGACGCGGGGCTGCGGGCCATGCTGCTGCGCAACTACCGCGAGGGGGTCCGCACCTCCGCCTACGGCTGGATCGACGACGCCATCTCCTTCAGCAGCCCCTGGGGCTTCGACCCGGCCGACATCCGCTGCCCGGTGCTGATCTGGCACGGCGAGCTCGACGTGTTCTCCCCCGTGGGCCACTCCCGCTGGCTGGCCGGCCGCATCCCGGGTGCCACCACGAACATCGACCCGGCCGCCGCGCACTTCGCGGCGCTGCGCGCCCTGCCCGACGTACTGACGTGGCTGCTCAGGGAGGTGCCCGTGCCTCCCATCAACGAGCAGCAGCCGGCGTAGGAGGAGGGCGCCACGGGGGCCGCGAGGAAGGCCGGCGGGAAATGGATCTTGCCTTTGGGTAAACGCCCGGCACGGAAGACCCGTCGAATTCGTTCACCCATGCCACGGGCGCGTGATCGTTCGTCATGTCCATTGGACCGAGAGGTCACATTGTGAGAACCCGCGTCCAGGTTTAGCGAGCCGAAGGGGCCATGGGCAGGTAAAGTCCGCGCCAGACACTGGCTCTCCTCGCCATTGTCCCCTTCCCATTCCCCATGACCTCCCCGAGGACGGCGTCATGAACACCTCCGCAACCCACCCGGCCAGCACCGTCACGGCCCTCCGCGTCCCGCTCGACCGGATCGATGTCCGCGGTGCGCGCGCGGCCGCGACCCTGGGTCGCGTCCTCCCGACGGAATCCGGCCGAAAGGTTCAGACGCCCATCTTCAACTCTGCACTCTGACGAGGAAGTCAGCGCTCTAGACTGGTGGAATGACCGGCCTGATCGCTTTTCGCGAGATCGTCCTGAAAGTTCACAGCAGATGCGATCTTGCTTGTGATCATTGCTACGTCTACGAACACGCAGATCAGAGCTGGCGCGGCCGGCCCAAAGTGATCTCCCCCGAGGTGATCGCACAGACCGCGTCGCGTCTCGCCGAACACGCAAGGACACACGCACTCCCCTCCGTCACGGTCATCCTTCACGGAGGGGAACCGCTTCTCGCGGGCACCGCCCGCCTCCGGCTCGTGTGCGAGGAGTTCACCCGCGCCCTCGACGGCATCGCCGCCCTCGACCTGCGCATGCACACCAACGGCCTGCAGCTCAGCCGCCGTTACCTGGACCTCTTCGCGGAGTTCGGCGTCAGCGTGAGCGTCTCCCTCGACGGGGACCGCGCCGCCAACGACCGCCACCGGCGCTTCGCCGACGGGCGCACCAGCCACCCCCTGGTCCTGGCCGCCGTGGACCTCCTGCGCACCGAGCCCTACCGCCACCTCTACCAGGGCCTGCTCTGCACCATCGACGTGGCCAACGATCCGGTGGCCGTCCTGGACGCCCTCGTCGAACTGGCCCCGCCGCGCGTGGACTTCCTCCTCCCGCACGCCACCTGGCAGACGCCCCCGGTCCGCCCCGACGAGGCCCCCGACACCTACGCGCGCTGGCTGCTGCGGGTCTTCGACCACTGGGACCGCCGCGGCCGCCCGGTCCCCGTACGGCTCTTCGACTCGCTGTTCTCCACCCTGGCCGGCGGCCCCAGCCTCACCGAGTCCCTCGGCCTCGCGCCCACCGATCTCGTCGTGGTGGAGACCGACGGGAACCTGGAACAAGTCGACTCCCTGAAGAGCGCCTTCGAAGGCGCCGCCGCCACCGGGTTCAACGTCTTCGACCACGCCTTCGACCTGGTCGCGGCCCATCCCGGGGTCCGCGCCCGGCAATTGGGCCTGGCCGGCGTCAGCGACGCGTGCCGCCGGTGCCCCGTCGTACGTTCGTGCGGAGGCGGGCTCTACACGCACCGCTACAAGGCCGGCCCCGAAGACCTCGCCGGCCCGGGAGACGCAGGGAACGGCGCCGGGAACGGCGCCGGGAACGGCGCCGGGAACTTCGACAACCCCTCCGTCTACTGCACCGATCTGCGCGAGCTCGTCGACGGCGTGGAGGGGCGTACGAGTGCCCGCGCGAGCGCGCCGGAACTGTCCGACCCGGCCGAGCTGGCCGGGTCCCAGGAGCAGCTGACCCGGGACCTGCTGGCCCTCTTGAACGACCGCCGCACGGGTGATTCCGACTGGGAGCGCGCCTGGCGGGTGCTGGGCGCCGTGGAGCGGGCCGGGCAAGCGGGCGCGCACGCGCTGGACGCCGTACTGGCCCACCCCTTCACCCGGACCTGGGTCATGGCCTGCCTCGACCCCGCCGCGCAGGAGCGCCCCGACGCCCCGCACGCGGCCCGCCGGCTGACCGCCCTGGCCGCCGCCGCCGTGCTGCGCGGCGGGCTCGACCTGCCCGCCGAGGTCGTCTACCGGGACGGCGAGGTCTACCTGCCGACGCTCGGCCTGCTGCGCCTGGGCGAGCCCGGCACCGAGGGGCGGGCCACCCTGCACGCCACCGACGGCGGGTACGCCGTCCGCGAGGAGGGCCGCCCCGAGCACCGCTTCGGGCCCGCCGCGGGTGACGCGCGCTGGCAGCCCGTACGCACCTGGTCGCCGGGGCCGGACACGGCCCCGGTGGCGCTGGAGGACCTGGATCCGCACCGCAACTGCTTCCCCCGCCCGCCCCGGCTGCGGCTCGGCGCCGGGGAGGCGGAGGAGTGGCGCGGGCGCCTCGACGCGGCGTGGGCGCTGTTGCACGCCTCGGTGCCCGAGTTCGCGCGGGCGGCCGCCACCGGGCTGACCACGCTGACCCCGCTCGCGGGCGGCCCCCGGGCCCGCGGCTGGGGCGAGGCCGGACGGCACGGTCCGGGCGCGCTCGGAGTGCCGTACGCGGCCGGGGTGGCGGAGACGGCGCTCGCGCTGCTGACCGGGCGGCGCCGGGCCGGGCTCCAGGCGCTGACCGAGGTGGCCGACCTGTACGCGCTGGACGGGGAATGGCAGCACCCCTCGCCGTGGCGGGAGCGCCCGGTCCCGGTGTCCCGGCTGCTGGCCGACGTGCACGAGCGGGTGGCCGTGGAGGCCTACCTGCGGGCGACCGCCACCGCCGAGCCGGGCGGGCTGGACCGGATCAACCGGGCGCTGGACCGGCTGTCGGGGGCGGCGGAGCTGACCACCACCGGAAAGCGGCTCGTGGAGCAGCTCCGCTGGGAACTGAAGGCGGTCGACGCGTGAGCGGCCCGCCGGGCCCCGGGGAAGCCGCCCGCCTCCCCCGGCCCGGCCCCGAAGGCCCCGACGGCCTGTCCGGCCCCCTGCACGCGCTCGGTGTCCGCCCCGGCGCGCGGCTCCTGGTGCACGCCTCGCTCGGCGGCACCGGTCTGCGAGCCGGGGAGCTGCGCGACGCCCTGCTGGCCGCCGTCGGCCCGGGCGGCACCCTCGCGGCTCCGGCCTTCACCCCGCAGAACTCCAGGACCTCCACCGCGCACCTGGCCCGGATCGCGGGCCTCTCCGAGGAGGGCGTACGGGCCTTCCGCGCACGGATGCCCGCCTTCGACCCGGCGCGCACCCCGAGCCACGGCATGGGGGTCCTCGCCGAAGCCGTGCGCACCGCCCCGGGAGCGGCCCGCAGCGGGCATCCGCAGACCTCTTTCTCCGCGGTCGGCGAAGGCGCCCGGGAACTGTGTGCGGAACATCCGCTGACCAGCCATTTGGGCGAGGAATCACCCCTGGGAAAGATGTGCGGGAAGGGGTGGGAGGTACTCATGATCAATGTGGGATTTTCCGTCTGTACCGCTTTCCACCTCGCGGAGTATCGAATTCCGAAGCCCCCCTTGCGCATGTACGAGTGTGTGGTGAAGGTGAACCATCCGGGGTCTTCGGAGGGGCAGCCCGAAGGGCCGAAGCGGGAAGGGTGGACCGCGTACGAGGACATCGCGCTGGATGACAGCGATTTCGCCGAGATCGGCAGGGCGTTCCCGGAAGGCCGGATACGCCGGGGGTGGATCGGCGGGGCATCGACCATGCTCTTCGCCCTTCCGTATGCCGTCGATCACGCGCTTGAATGGATGACCGAAAACAGACGCTGATTGACTGAACGATGAGGGGATGTGGCGGAGCAGCTCCGGAATGATGTTTCTTCGCTCGCATCTTCGGGACGGGGGTCGTGTGCCCGCATCAGTGCAGCCGTACTTTTTTCTCAGTTATGCGCATACACCGAGGTTCGGGGCGGGAGGACCGGACCCGGACATGTGGGTGGAGCGGCTTTTCCGCGATCTCTGCAGCCATGTCATGGCACTGACCAATCTGCCCGCGGGAGCCGAGGCCGGCTTCATGGACCGGGAGATACGCAGCGGTGAGGGCTGGTCGGAACGGCTCGGGGCGGCGCTCGCCACCTGCCGGGTCTTCGTCCCCCTGTTCTCGCCGCGCTACTTCGCCAGCGAAATGTGCGGGAAGGAATGGTTCGCCTTCGCGCAGCGCACCATCCACCACGTGGCGCTCAGCAATCAGCCGGCCGAGGCCATCGTGCCCGCGTTATGGGTGCCGGTACCGCCTTCCCAACTACCGCTCCCAGCCGAGCGGTTGCAGTTCAACCACAACACCTTCGGCGAGCGGTACGTCACCGACGGGCTGTACGGACTGATCAAACTGCGGGGCTACGCCGAGCAGTACGAGAGCGCCGTGTACGAGCTCGCCAAGCGGATCGTCCGGGTCGCCGAGACCGTCCGGCTCGATCCGATCCGGCCGCTCGACTACCGCCTCGTGCCCAGCGCCTTCGGCTCTCCGAACGGCACCCCCAGCAGCACCGCCCGCACCCTGCACGTCACCGTGGCCGCCGCCTCCCGGCACGATCTGCCCGAGGGCCGCAGCCCCGAGTACTACGGGGACAGCGCGCTGGACTGGAACCCGTACCACCCGGTCTCCCAGCGGCCCATCGCCTACGTGGCCGAGGACCTGGTCCGCAACCTCAACTACCAGACGACGGTGGGGTCGTTCGACGACGAAGCCGGGCACTTCGACTCCAAACAGCCGCCGACCCGGCCCGAGATCCTCATCGTGGACCGGTGGGCGGTGGAGGACGAACAGCGCCGGCAGCGCCTCGCCGCCTTCGACCAGGAGTCCCGGCCGTGGATCAACGTGGTCGTGCCGTGGAACCGGTACGACCACCAGAGCCGCGCGAAGGAGAGCGAGTTGGCGCACCGGCTCGAGGACACCATGCCCGTCAAGATGAGCCAGGGCCGGGCCGCCTGCCGGGCCGCCGCCAACGGCGTGGCCAACATGGAGACGCTCGGGCAGATCCTGCCGCAGGTGGTGGAGGCCGCCGCCCAGCAGTTCCTGAGACACGCCCAGGTCTACCCACCGGCCGGCAGCCCCGCGGGCGGCAGCGAGCGGCCCCGGCTGCTCGGTCCGATGGGGATGAACGGGCCGCCGGCCCCACCGCCCGCCCCCTTCCCGCCCACCGCGGGCGACACGGGCGACGGGTACGGCAGGTCCACCGGGTCCACCGGGCCCACAGACGACAACGACAACGACCGGGGGGACGCGGATGACATCGAGTCGTGACAGCCAGCACAGCAGCCGTGACGAGCACCGCGAGGGGCGCATCGTCACCTTCTACTCGTACAAGGGCGGCACCGGCCGCACGATGGCGCTGGCCAACACCGCCTGGATCCTCGCCGCCAACGGCAAGCGGGTCCTCGCCGTGGACTGGGACCTGGAGGCTCCCGGCCTGCACCGCTTCTTCCACCCCTTCCTGGACCCCTCCACCCTCGGGGCCACCACCGGCGTCATCGACCTGATCAGCGAGTACGCGTGGGCGGCCACCAGCCCGGTGCAGCGCGCCGACGACTGGCACAAGGACTACGCGCGGATCCAGCCGCACGCCGTCTCGCTCACCCCCGAGAACCTCGGCTGGGAGTTCCCCGACGGCGGAACCCTCGACTTCGTCTCGGCGGGCCGGCAGAACCGCGAGTACTCCGCGACCGTCTCCACCTTCGACTGGGACAACTTCTACGACCGCCTCGGCGGCGGGCTCTTCTTCGACGCCTTACGGGCGGACATGAAGCGGAACTACGACTACGTCCTGATCGACAGCCGCACCGGCCTCTCCGACATAGCCGACATCTGCACGGTCCACCTGCCCGACGTCCTGGTCGACTGCTTCACCCTGTCCGACCAGTCCATCGACGGCGCGGCCTCCGTGGCCCGGCAGATCGACGAGCGGTTCAACGACCGCGGCATCAAGATCTACCCGGTTCCGATGCGCATCGACGAGGGCGAGAAGGAGAAGGCCGACGCCGGCCGCGCCCTGGCCCGGA
Source organism: Streptomyces sp. GL_141 (assembly GCF_057834385.1). Lineage (NCBI taxonomy): Bacteria > Bacillati > Actinomycetota > Actinomycetes > Kitasatosporales > Streptomycetaceae > Streptomyces > Streptomyces sp. GL_141. Next base: position 6,740,519 of record NZ_CM174402.1, on the reverse strand, counting down.
TCAAGTTCGACCGCTTCCCCAACGGCCTGATCGGGGACGACCTCACCTCCTACTGGGGCGCGGTGGAGATCCCGTACCGCCCCTACTACGCCTACGAGGAGACCCTGGCCACCTTCGGGGACGAGGCCGGGCTCACCAACTCCCTGCTCTCCGCCTTCGAACGGCTCACCGCCGTCGTCACCGAGGGCGACGTCACCTCGATGCCCGCCATCGGCGAGGAGGTGCGGCTGCGCATCCGGGACGCCTTCACCCGGCGCCGCCCCGCCCTGCCCGCGGACCTCTTCCTCTCCTACGTCGCCGAGAACCGCATGTGGGCCGACTGGATCGAATCGGTGCTCACTCGGGCCGGCTTCCGGGTCGTCCCCCGGGACGTCTCCGCCGAACGGACCCCGGCCGCCGCGGGCGGCGACACCCTGGGCGGTACGGGGATCAGCGTCGACACCGCCGCGCGGACCGTGGTGCTGCTCTCCAGCGCCTACCTCAAGTCCGCCCGCGCGGTGGACGTGTGGGAGCGGGCCGCCGCCGAGGACCCGACCGGGGGCCGGCGCCAGCTGGTGCCGCTGCGGGTGGGCGACGTCCGCCTGTCCACCCCGTACATCGACCGCAATCCGGTGGACCTGTTCCGCCTCGACGAGGTGCACGCCACGACCGCGCTGCTGCGCGCGGTGGAACGGCCGATGGCGCTGCCCGACACCGTTGCCAGCGCCTCCGCGCCCGGCCCCCGCTTCCCGGGGACGGTCCCGAAGATCTGGAACGCGCCGCCCCGCAACCCCGGTTTCACCGGCCGCTCCATCGTGCTGGAGCGGATGCGCGACCAGCTCGGCGGCGGCATATCCGTGGTGCTGCCGCAGCCGCAGACCCTGTTCGGGCTCGGCGGCGTGGGCAAGACCCAGGTGGCGCTGGAGTACGTGCACCGCTTCATGGCCGACTACGACCTGGTCTGGTGGATCTCCGCCGAGCAGACCGACGACGTGGTCGCGGCCCTCGCGGAACTGGCCGTACGCCTGGGCGCGCAGACCGGCGAGGACATGTCGGCCGCCTCCCAGGAGGCGATCGACCTGCTGCGGCGCGGGGTTCCCTCCTCGCGCTGGCTGCTGGTCTTCGACAACGCCGACGACCCCGAGACGCTCAAGCGGTACTTCCCGCCGGGCGGCCCGGGGCACGTGCTGGTCACCTCCCGCAACCAGTCCTGGTCCCAGTACGGCGACGCCCTCCCGGTGGACGTGTTCCTGCGCGAGGAGTCCATCGAGCACCTCCAGCGCCGGGCCCCCGGGCTCAGCAAGGAGGACGCCGAGCAGGTGGCCGTGGCCGTCGGCGACCTGCCGCTGGCCGTCGAGCAGGCGGGCGCCTGGATCGCGGAGACCGCGACCCCGGTGTCCGCGTACATCGAGCAGCTGGCCCAGCAGGCCGCCCGCGTGCTGGCGCTGAACCAGCCGCCCGGCTACCCGGAGCCGGTGGCCGCCACCTGGAACGTCTCCATAGAACGGCTCCAGTCCCGCTCCCCCGCGGCCGTGCGGCTGCTCCAGCTGTGCGCCTTCTTCGCACCCGAGCCGATCTCGGCGAACCTGCTCTACAGCAAGGAGATGATCGACGCCCTCAAGCCGTACGACTCCTCCCTCCAGGAGAAGCTGGTCCTGGGCCGCGTCATCCGGGAGATCGGCCGGTTCGCGCTCGCCAAGGTCGACCAGGTCAGCAACAGCATCCAGGTCCACCGCCTGGTGCAGGCCGTCATCCGGGCGCAGCTCTCCGAGGAGGAGCAGCGCGAGGCCCGGCACGCGGTGCACCGGATCCTGGCGGGTGCCCGGCCGGACGACGACGAGCCGATAGACAACCCGGAGACCTGGCCGCGGTTCAACACCATCTGGCCGCACCTGACGCCCTCCGAGGCCCGGTTCTGCAAGGAGCCGGAGACCCGTCGGCTGCTGATCGACCGCGTGCGGTACCTCTGGAAGCGCGGCGACTTCAAGGCCGCGTACGCCCTGGGCGAGGAGCTGCGGGAGACCTGGCGCGAGACCCTGGGCGGCGACGACCTCCAGTACCTGTACCTGCGCTTCCACCTCTCCAACATCCTGCGTTCGCAGGGCCGGTTCGTGGAGGCGATGGAGCTGGACGAGGGCACGCTGGAGCGCCAGCAGGCGGCGCTGGGCGTCTCGCACCCGCACACGTACATGACCACCAGCGGTCTGGCGATGGACCTGGGCGCGCTCGGCCGCTACGGCGAGGCGATGGAGCTGGCCAACGCCGCGCACGAGGGCTTCGGGCAGATCTTCCACGAGGCCCACCCGCGGACCCTCGCGGCGGCGAACAACCTGGCGCTGAACCTGCGCATGATCGGCCAGTACGCGCGGGCCAGGGAGATCGACCAGGAGGTCTTCGACCGGCGCACCGAGGTGCTGGGCACGGACCATCCGTACACCCTGTCCTCGGCGCAGAACCTGGCGCGCGACCTGCGCGAGGTCGGCCGGTACGACGACTCGGTGCAACTGCTGAGCCGGACGTACGAGATCTACAAGCGGACCCTGGGCCGGGCCTTCCCCGGCACACTGTCGGCGGCCAAGAACCTCGCGGTCTCGCTGCGCAGGGCGGGGGACGTGGAGGACGCGCTGCGGCTGACCACGGCGACCCGCAACCGGTACCGGGCCAAGTACACCTCGGTCAACCCGGACCTGCTCGCCTGCGAACTGAACCTGGCCGCTGACCTGTTCGCGACCGGGGACCCGGGCGGGGCGCGGGACCTGGCCCAGGAGGTGGTGGACGAGTACGTGAAGGTGCCGGGCGAGCGGCACCCGTACACCCTGGCCGCGGTCAACAACCTCGCGGTGTTCCACTGGGGCACGGGGGCGGCGGACACCGCCGAGCCGATGCTGCGCCAGACCATCCGGCACATGCGCGAGGTGCTGGGCGACAACCATCCGCACACCATCTTCGCCAACCTCAACCTGGCCAACGCCCGGGCCGACCTGGGTGATCCGGAGGGCGCCCTGGAGCTGGAGCGGATCTCGGTGATGCGGCTGCGCGAGGCGCTGGGCGTGCACCACCCGGAGACCCTGGCGAGCGCCTCCAACATGGCGGTCAGCCTGGACATGATGGGCCGCAAGGAGGAGGCCAACCGGGTCCGGGCCGAGGCGGTGGCCGAGCTGACCCGGCTGCTCGGCGAGGACCACGGGCTGACGCGGTACGCCCGCGACGAGCGCCGGGTCCACCGGGACCTGGAGCCCCTGGCGGTGTGATCCGCGGGGGCGGCTCCCGCCGGGCGCCGCCCCCGCACCTCCCCGATCCATGGACGAACAGCAGACTGGGGGGTTCGCTGTGAGTGACAGCATGACCTTTCGCAACGAGGACCTGCCGGCCCTCTTCCACCACACCGACCAGGCGGCGATCTCCCGGCAGCGGGAGTCCACCCAGGCCACCCGCGCCCAGCTGATGCTGCTCGTCGTGGCCGCCGCGATCGCCGCGCTGCCCGAGGGCCCGAAGCTCGGCTCCGCCTACCTGTCCGGGCTCCTGAGCGTGCTCGCCTACGCCGGGGTGCTGGGCGTGGGCGTACGGGCCACCCGGCGCCGGGCCCGCCCACAGTGGCAGCTCAACCGCAGCGCCGCGGAGTTCATCAAATCGCTGGCCTGGCGGTACGCCGTCCACGGCGCCCCCTTCGGCAGCGATGTCCCGGGCGTCGAGGAGACGTACCGGACCCGGCTGGAGGCGGGGCTGAACGAGCTGCGGAAGATGGGCTGGGAGGATCCGCGGACCGCCGGACTGGTGCCGGAGGGCGGGGAGATCACCGGTGCGATGTTCCGGCTGCGGGGGCTGGACTACGAGGTCCGCAGGGAGACGTACGTCCGTGACCGGCTGATCGAGCAGCGCAACTGGTACCAGCGCAAGACGGAGGTGTCCCGGCGGGCGACGGCCCTGTGGTCGTGGTCGATCGTGCTGCTGACCTTGCTGGCGCTGCTGTTCGCCCTCTTCGGGGCGTTCGGTTCGGGTCCGGGGCCGGCGCTGACCGGGCTGCTGAGCGCGGCGGCCACGGCCGGCATCGCCTGGAACGAGGTGCGGCGCCACCACCCGCTGATCGAGGCGCACACCCTGATCGAGCAGGACCTCTCCGCGATGATGGTCGTGATGCAGACGACCATCACCGAGACGCAGTGGCCGACCGCGGTCTACGAGACCGAGCGGTACGTGTCCCCGCAGCACACGGACTGGCTGGCCCGGCACAGCAGTTGACACCGCACCGCGGTCGGGGCGTCGGGCGTGGCCCTCAATCCCGGGTCACGCCCTCCCGCCAGATCACGGTGACGGGTTTGCCGAGCGCGCGGGCGTAGGCGACGATCTCGGCGGTGCCGCCGTGCCCGCGGGCGGGCAGGCCGTCCCAGACGGCGACGAGCCGGTCGCAGGAGTCGGCGATGTAGGTGCCGGCCGCGTAGTAGGCCTCGTCGGTGGAGCGGGCGAAGTCCATCCGGACCTCCTGGGCGGCCCGGCGCTTGAGCCCCAAGTACCGCTCCAGTGCGCCGTTTTCCCCGAAGCCCTCCTCGTAGTCCCCGCTGGGGATGACCACGGTGAGGTCGGCGCCGCATTCCAGCGCGATGGCGGCGAACAGCTGGTCCGCTCCCTCGGCGAGGCTGGAGAGGGCCTCCAACGGCCCCTGGTGGCCCCCGAGTACGGCCCGCAGGCCCTCCTCCACATGGCCGAGCAGCTCGTCCGGAATCGACCGGTGCCCGGTCACGCCGATTCGCTTCATGCAGAAACCCGCTCCCCCCGTGGACACGAACGCCCTGGACATCCTCCCAGAAGGCGGGAGGACGTCCAGGGGTGCGGCGGGGGCGCACGGGTCCGTGGCGCGGCCCCGGAGCGGGGTCTAGTACACGCTCACGCCGTACGCGTTGAGCGCCTCGACGACGGGCTGGAAGAACGTGGTGCCGCCCGAGGAGCAGTTGCCGCTGCCGCCGGAGGTGAGGCCGACCGCGCGGGTGCCCGAGTAGAGCGGGCCGCCGCTGTCGCCGGGCTCGGCGCAGACGTTGGTCCGGATCATCCCGTAGACGACGTCGCCGCCGCCGTAGTTCACGGTGGCGTTGAGGCCGGTCACCGAGCCGCTGTGGGTACCGGTGGTGGAGCCGCGCCGGGTGACGGACATGCCGGTGGTGGCGTTGACGGCGCTGGTGATGTCCTGGTTGCCGACGGTGCCCGGGTGGGAGAGGGAGGTGTTGTCGTAGCGGATGAGGCCGTAGTCGTTGTTCGGGAAGCTGGAGCCCACCGTCGGGCCGATGACGGTGGTGCGGGCGGAGTTGGTCCACCAGGTGCCCGCGCCGTCGGTGCAGTGGCCGGCGGTGAGGACGTAGTAGGTGCTTCCGCTGCGCACGTTGAAGCCGACCGAACAGCGCCAGCTGGTGGCGTACTTGGCGTCGCCTCCGCTGAGCAGCTTCGTCAGTTTGCCGGGGGTGCGCTCGATGCGCAGGGCGGCCGCGTTCGCTCCGGCCTCGCTGCGGATCTTGGCGATCGAGGCCGCCGAGACCGTGGAGTCGGCGGTGACCACGAGTGTGCCGGTGGCGGGGTCGGTGTGCCAGGCGGTGCCGGCGACGTCGGCGCGCAGGACCGAGGCGCCGGCGGAGGCGAGCCGGTCGGCGCTGAAGCCGCCGTCGGCGTGCGCGACCGTGGGCGCCGCGAGGGCGGCCATGGCGGCCATTCCGGTGGCCACGGCGAAGAGCCTGGAACGGATGATGCTCTTGATCGTCACTTGTCGTCCTCCCGAGTGGGGTTCGGAGGCCCGGCGGGGTGGGTGGTGCCGGAGCCCGTGGAGGGCGGCCGGGGACGCGGCGGAACGGGATGCCGTTCGACGTGCCCCTGACAAGCCCCGAGAGACGCTGACGGGAGTCTCCTGGTGTCAGATACCGCTAGCAAGGGCGCCTTTCAGCCGCCGCTCACCCGCCGCGATCGCGAAGGGCAGGGTGTTGCCGGGCGGGGGGAAGGGACACACGAAGTGGTCCGCGAAGGCGCACGGCGGGAGCTGGACCCGGTTGAGGTCCACGGTGACGGAGCCGTCGGCGGCGGGTGTTCCGGGCTTGAGGAAGCGGAAGCGGTAGCTCGAACGGCCGCCGGTGGCATCGCCGATGACCGCCCAGAGACTGCCGTCCTCCTCGTCCACGGCGACCCGCAGCGTGTGCCGGGCGCCCGCGAAGGCGAAGCTCAGTTCACCGCCCAGGCCGAGCCCGCGCGCCCGTCCGTCGACGTTCTCGACCTGGACCGTCCGGTCCTCCCCGTACGGGGTGAAGTGCCCCGGCACCGCGTACGCCGGGTCGTACGGGGTGGCCTCGATCCCGGTGAAGGCCGCGCGGCCCGGTGCGGCCGGGTCGAACACGCGGACCGCCCATTCCCCTTCGCGCCGGATCACGACCAGCCGTACCTCCCCGGCGGCGAGCCGGGAGTGCGAGGGCGGGGTCTCGTCGGCGGCCAGGACGGCGGCGCCGGCGAGGGGCTCGCCGTCCAGGGTGATCCCGTCCTGCGGCCCCGCGGTCAGGGTCACTCCTCCGGCGACGGCCCGCCAGTGCCCCGGAACGGCCGGAATTCGACCTTCCGGGTAGTCGGCGAGCCAGTGGGTGCCGGTCAGTGCCAGCGGTCCGTGGGGGGCGGACACGGTCGCCACCCGATGCTCGTGCCACTGCTTCCAGGCCGTGGACGGATCTTCTGTGTCAGCGCTCATGCCGCTGAACCCTTCCACACCGGACCGGCCGAAAACCGGAAGGCTCACGAATGGCCACGAACGCACGCATACCCCAACGCACTGAACCCCCACCCGGCAGGCGGGAGGGGGTCCAGCGATCACGTGGTGAAGCGGTGAAGCAGGGCGCGTGCGGCTTAGTAGACGCTCACGCCATAGCGGGAGAGGACTTCCCGGACGGGCTGGAAGTAGGTGGTGCCGCCCGTGGTGCAGTTGCCGCTGCCGCCGGAGGTGAGGCCGACCGCGCGGGTGCCCGAGTAGAGCGCGCCGCCGCTGTCGCCGCCCTCGGCGCAGACGTTGGTCCGGATCATGCCGTGCACGATCCCGTCCGCGCCGTAGTTCACGCTGTAGTTCAGGCCGGTCACCTTGCCGCTACGGATACCGGTGGTGTAGCCGCGGCGCTTCACGTTCAGACCCACGTAGGCGTTCATGGAGGTGCTGATGTCCTGGCTGCCGACGCTGCCGTACTTCTTGAGGCCGTTGTCGTGACGGATGAGACCGTAGTCGTTGCCCGGGAAGCTGCCGCTGACGCCCGGACCGATCTTGGTGGTCCGCGACGAGTTGGCGTACCAGGCGCCGGCACCCTTGACGCAGTGACCCGCGGTCAGCGCGTAGTACGTGCTGCCCTTGCGCACGTTGAAGCCGAGCGAGCAGCGCCACGACGTGGTCCAGATGCCGTCGCCACCACTGATCAGCGTCGTCAGCTTGCCGTGGGTCCGCTCGACGCGCACCGCCGGGGCGTTCGCCCCGACCTCCTTCTTGATCTTCTCTATGTTCGCGTCCGAGACGGTGGAGTCCGCCGTGACCTCGATGGCCCCCGTCTCGGGGTCCTGCCCCCAAGCCGTGCCGGCGACGTTGACCCGCATGAGCGAGGCCTCCACCGCGGCGAAGCGCTGGGCGTTGACGCTGCTGCCGCTCGGGGCCTCGGCGGCCGACGCGGGACCCGCGAGGGTTGCCACGGCGGTGAGGCCGACGCCTGCGGCGAAGAGCCGCGAACGGAAGATGCGCTTGATCGTCACTTATTGTCCTCCCGAAGGAAATCGAAGCCCGGGGCAGGTGCGGTGCCCGAGCTTGTGTAGTCATCAGAGACCCCGGCCGGCATTGACGCCGTTCGCCGTGCCCCTGACAAACCCCGTAAATGCTATCGAAGGTTTTCCGGCGACAGGCACGCGGGGCAAGGCCTAATTCAAGCCACTGTCCGCTCCGCGTTGGCCACCTCGGCCGACATGCTCCCTTGCCGCAGCCCAGGCCGTGCCGCCGCCCGTTGCGCACCGACTCTCGGAACGGCTGGAAAACGCCCCACCGTACCGATGGCACGAAGGGTCGGACCAAGCCCGCACCAAGCCGAAACCAATCCGGAACCAATCCGAAGCCGGGCCCGGGCCGAAGCGGAGCCCGAACGTCCTCAGCAGCCGTCGCAGGGACAGCAGCAGCAGTCCCCGCACCCGCAGCCACCGTCGCAGTTCGGACCGCAGTCGCAGTTGTTGCACCAGGCGTCCCTCTTCTTGCGGGACCACGGACCCTCGTGGTCCGTGCAGCACAGCTGGCAGGTGCAGAACAGCCCCAGGGCCACCGCGCAGCCCGGCAGCAGGTCGCGGCGCGGCTTGCGCGGGGGCGCCGGCGGCGGACCGAAGTCCACCGGGGGCGGCCCGAAGGAGCCCTCGGGCGCCGGGCCCGTCGCCGTGTGGGAGCAGCCGGCGGTCCCGAAGGCCCGGTCCACCGAGGTGCGCAGCTCGTGCACGAGCAGCCGGTGGGCGAGCCCCGCGTCGGCGAACTCCACCTCCCGCAGCGCCAGCCGGATGCCCCGCAGCGCGTCGTCGCACAGCCTGCGCGCCTCGGCGCGGGGGGTCCCGGTGGCGGTCAGCGGGTTCCAGGCGCCCGCCGCAGCGTCCGCGGTCTGGTCCTCGACGGCGTCCAGCAGGTGCGCGAGCCGCCCGAAGTAGCGTCCCGCCTCGGCGAGCGCGGGGGCGTTGCCTGGCCGTCCGGCGAGGGTCGCGGTATGGGCGAAGGCGGCGGCCGTCGCGGTCTCGGTCGGCTCGGTCACCACGAGCACCGGCGTGCCCGCTCCGGCCAGGGTCTCGATGCCCGCCTGCCGGTCCACGGCGTCGACGAGCACGGCCGTGTCGAAGCCGATCGAGGCCCCGGTACGGGCCCCCGCCCGGTCCCAGCCCCGGGCCACCCGGCGCGCCGCGAGGGCGATCGGGGCGCGGGCCAACAGGCCGTCGCGGTCGGCCACGTGGTCGCGCACCTTCGCGGAGGCCAGGACCAGCGAGACGGCGGCGGCGAGCCGCGCGCCCTCACCGTTGGCCACGGCCGCGGTGCGCATCCCGCGCAGTGGACAGGGACCGGCGGTGCGCCGGGAGCCCGGGGCGGGACCGGACTGAGCCTCCGTCAGAACGGAGACGAGCAGCCCGTCGTAGTTGGTCACGATCCTCGCGAACTGGCCGTGGTCACCCCGAAGTGCCAGGCACAGCCCGCAGAGATGGGCCATCCACTCCGTCTTGAACCGTTCCCCGAGGCGGTGCGTGCATGGTCTGACGATGCCGAACAAAACGATTCCCCCGTGTGTCATACGCGTGCTCGACGGGCATCGTAGCGAGACCGCCCGTCACCCGTACGTCCCCGTCGCTCACTCGTACGGCCGCACTGGTCGTATTTTCACTCAGTCAGCAGCGGTACCCGCCGGGATCCTTGACCGTGCAACGGATGTTCTGCACCAGTACCGTCACGAAACCCCTGCGCGGCGACTATCCACTTGGCGCGTTGTCAGCATCATGGACGACGATAGGGACGCGGAAGACAAGACAGAACTGACCGCGATGAAAGGAGGCGTCCATGGGTTCGGTGCGCAAGGCGAGTGCCTGGCTGGGTCTCGTAGAGGACAGCGACGACGAGCGTTACTACGACGACGACTACGCGGAGGCTCCGCAGGGGGGCTCGGTGGTCGGCCCCGGCGAGCAGTGGGTCACGGACCCGCGCGTCAAGGTGGCGTCGGAGTCCGCCGTCGAGCAGGGCCGCCGCATCGCGACGGTCACCCCGGACGGTTTCCGCGACGCCCGCGGCATCGGCGAGCTGTTCCGCGACGGTGTCCCGGTCATCGTGAACCTGTCCTCGATGGACCCGGGCGACGCGAAGCGCGTGGTCGACTTCGCGGCCGGTCTGACCTTCGGTCTGCGCGGTTCGATCGAGCGGGTGGCGACCAGGGTCTTCCTGCTGACCCCGGCCGACACCCAGATCGTGAGCGGTGAGTCCGGCGGCCGCTCGCGCGACTTCTTCAACCAGAGCTGAGCAAGGCCCTCACCGGCCGCCCCCGGTTCCTTCCGGCCCTCCCGGCGACCTGTGGCCGCACCCGGCCTAGCGGAAGGCGTCGAGCCCGGTGAGCGCCTTGCCCAGCACGAGCTGGTGCATCTCGACGGTGCCCTCGTAGGTGAGGACCGATTCGAGGTTGGTGGCGTGCCGCATGACGGGGTATTCGAGGGAGATCCCGTTGGCACCGAGGATCGTCCGCGCGGTGCGACAGATCTCGATGGCCTCGCGGACGTTGTTGAGCTTGCCGAAACTGATCTGCTCCGGCCGCAGGGTCCCGGCGTCCATGCGCCGCCCCAGGTGGTGGGCGAGCAGGATCCCCTTGTGGAGTTCCAGCGCCATGTCGGCGAGCTTGGCCTGGGTGAGCTGGAAGCCGCCGATGGGCCTGCCGAACTGCTCGCGCGTCTTCGCGTAACCGAGCGCCGACTCGAAGCTGGCGCGTGCCGCGCCCATGGATCCCCAGACGATCCCGTACCGCGCGTGGCTGAGACAGCCGAGCGGCCCCTTGAGTCCGGTGACGCCCGGAAGCACCGCGTCGGCGGGCAGCCGTACGTCGTCCATGACCAGCTCGCTGGTCACCGAGGCGCGCAGGGACCACTTGTGCTTGATCTCCGGGGCGGAGAAGCCGGCACTGTCCGTGGGGACGGCGAACCCGCGGATCCCCTCCTCCGTCTGCGCCCAGACGACGGCCACGGCGGCCACCGAGCCGTTGGTGATCCACATCTTGCGGCCGTTCAGGACCCAGTCCGAGCCGTCCCGCTTGGCGTGCGTGCGCATCGCGCCGGGGTCCGAACCGACGTCCGGCTCGGTCAGCCCGAAGCAGCCGATGAGTTCGCCCGCGGCCATGCCGGGCAGCCAGCGCTGCTTCTGCTCCTCGGAGCCGTACTTCCAGATCGCGTACATCGCGAGCGAGCCCTGTACGGAGACCAGCGAGCGGATCCCCGAGTCCGCGGCCTCCAGTTCCAGGCAGGCGAGCCCGTACTGGACGGCGCTGGCGCCCGCGCAGCCGTAGCCCTGGAGCGACATTCCGAGGGCGCCGAGGGCGCCGAGCTCCTTGGCGATCTCCCGGATCCCGGGCAGCTCGCCGTTCTCGTACCACTCGGCGATGTTCGGCAGGACCCGGTCGGCGGCCCAGCCGCGGACGGTGTCCCGGATCGCGAGGTCCTCGGGCGTGAGGAGTTCGTCGAGCCCGAGCGGGTCGGTGGGAACGAAGGACACTGCGCCTCCTGGCAGGCCGGGATCACAAAAACCTAGCGCCGCAAGTTTGTCGGTCCACCGGCCCGCGGTCCACCCGCTTCCGGTGTGACCCCGGTCCTGGGACCCCGGTCCTGGGACACCGGTCCTGGGACACCGGTCCTGCGGGCAGACTGCGGACATGCTCGATACCTCCGCGCGGCTGCTGCGCCTGTTGTCCCTGTTGCAGGCCCACCGGGAATGGACCGGGGCCGACCTGGCCGGCCGGCTCGGCGTGACGCCGCGGACCGTGCGCAGGGACGTGGACCGGCTGCGGGAGCTCGGTTACCCCGTGAACGCCAGTCCGGGCACCGGTGGCGGATACCAGTTGGGGGCCGGGGCCGAGCTGCCGCCCCTGCTCCTCGACGACGACGAGGCCGTCGCGGTGGCCGTGGGACTGCGGACCGCCGCCGGGAACGGCGTGGAGGGCATCGGCGAGGCCTCCGTACGGGCGCTGGCGAAGCTGGAGCAGGTGTTGCCGTCACGGCTGCGGGCCCGGGTGTCCGCGCTGAACCGGTTCACGGTGCCCATGCTCCGCGGGGCGGGTGCCTCCACCGTCGACTCCTCGGTGCTGACCGAACTGGCCGGCGTCTGCCGCGACGCCGAGCGGCTGCGCTTCGGTTACCGGGACCACGGGGGCACCGTCACCCGCAGGACCGTCGAGCCGCACCGGCTGGTGTGCAGCGAGCGCCGCTGGTACCTCGTCGCCTGGGATCTGGACCGGGAGGACTGGCGGACCTTCCGGGTGGACCGGATCGAGCCCAGGCCCCCGCACGGACCGCGCTTCACCCCGCGCCCGCCGCCCGCCGAGGACCTCGCCGCGTACGTCTCCCGGGGCATCTCCCAGCGGGTGTACGCGGCCCGCGCGGTCGTCCGGCTGCGGGTGCCCCAGGAGGAGGCGGCGCGGATCGTCGGGCCGGCCGACGGGACCCTGGAGCCGCTCGACGAGCAGAGCTGCATCCTGCGCACCGGGGCGGTCAACCTCGATGTCCTGGTGATTCACATCATGCTGATCGGGTGTGAGTTCGAGGTCGTCGAGCCGGTCGAGCTGACGGACCGGATCCGGGCCGCGCGAGATCGGCTCGGCAGGTCTCTGGAACCGCGTGAAGCGACCGGAGAAGTGAAGGATTCGTGAGGAAGCGGAGGGCGCCCGGAGTGCACCGCGGCCACAATTCCGGGAAGTTCCGGGGGAATTCGAAACAGAATTCATCCCGGGCGTGTCGCGGGACGGGAAATAAAAGGTCCAGACGAACTCCGCCGTGGAGGACTGTCGACAATCCGTGACCCAAGCGTGACCCGGTATGGAGGAACGTCCGGGCGCGCCGCTGACGTTCCGGGCCTTTCGCGGCCGGTGCGGCGGCGAAAGGCGCACGGCCGGTCCCGGACGCGCCACGGCGGGCCCCGGTCCTCGACCGGGGCCCGCCGTTGGTTGCGCGAGCGGAGGGGGTGCGTACCGTCCGGCTCAGCCGCCGGTGGCCGGGCGGGGCGCCGCGCCGCGCGCCGGGGCGCGCTCCGCGTGGACCGGGCGGCGGCTGCCGACCGGGGCGCCCGGGGTCCGCTCGGAACGGATCAGGTGCGGACGGCCCGAGAGGTGGGCGGCGGGCCGGGCGGCCGGCTGGTGCCCCGCGGTCTGTACGGAAGCGGAAGCGGAAGCCGGGGCGGAAGCGGAAGCCGAGGCCGAGGCCGAGGCGGGGACCGGAACCGGTGCGGACTCGACCGCCCCCGGCTGCCGCAGAACGACCACGGGCGGTACGGACTGCGCCGCCTGCGCGGGCTGCGCCGCGGGCAGACGCCCGGACGGCTCCGCGGCGGCCCGCTGGAGCTGCCACTTGCCGCCGGCCGAGAGCAGCGGAACCAGCAGACCGGTGAGGGCCTCGGGCACCTGCCCGGCCTCCACGAGGCTGCGCAGCCGCGCGCGCAGGCCGAAGACGTAGGCCTCGGCCCGGGCGATGAGCGGCTCGAACCACGGCAGGGCCAGCAGCACGAGCAGACCGGCGAGCCAGCCGAGCAGTACGTCGCTGACCCAGTGGGTGCCGAGGTAGACGGTGGTGGCGCCGACGCTCAGGGAGACCACGGCGGAGACCAGGGAGAGCACCCGGCGGGTGACCACGGTGGAGGCCAGGTAGGCCAGGATTCCCCAGGTCACCACGGCGTTGGCGGTGTGGCCGGAAGGAAATATATCGCCGCCCGCGAAGAGCTCGGCGGAGCCGATCTCGGTGGCGTAGTGCGGACCGAGCCGGCCGAGGCCCAGCTTGACGGCGCCCACGGTGATGTTGAGCAGCAGCAGCGCCACGCCGAGGGTGATCAGCGGGCGGAGGGTGTGCTGCCGCCAGGACCGCCATCCGAGCCAGGCCGCGACCATGACCGCGGTGGGGCCGCGCTGACCGAGGACGACGAGGTAGTCGAGGAAGGCGTGCAGTTGCGGCCACTGCTCGTACGGGCGGAAGAACATGATCTGCCAGTCGAGGCGGACGAGCCACGAAGTGGCCAGGACCGCGACCACGATCGCCAGGTAGATGCCGAGGGTCGCTCCGAGGAGCACGACGCGGTGCCGGCTCATCCGCGGTGTTTGCAGATGAGCCGGTCGCTCTGGTTCCCGGTCCAGCCGGGCGAACACCCGCTCCAGTCTGGGCAGGATTTGGTCGGTACGCACTCAATCGACGTTACCGCGCGCCGATGGGCGGCCCGGTCGAATCGCGGGCTTTGTGATGACCATGTGATGTGGAGTTGGTCTCACGCGGGACTTAATTCCCGGTATTCAGCCTTTGGTTGGAGCGGGGAAGGTCCCTTCCTCCGGCCATTTCTTCGCACACTTAGACCGTCTTTATAACTCCAGGTCAATTGTTTTGCCCAAACATGGAGCGGAACGATCCATTCCGTGATCTTGGGCCTCCGGGCCCTCCCGCCACGGCCTACGGCGGCCCCGAACCGTTGAGCCAGAAGGCCCCGTACACGGCCGACACGGCGGCCGCCGCGCCCACGACGGCGGCCGCCCGGCCCGGCCCCCACCGGGCCAGCGCCACCGCCGGCGGGAACACCAGCGGGAAGGCGGGCAGCAGCAGCCGGGGCTTGGAGCCGAAGTACCCGGAGGCGCACAGGGCCAGCGCCACCACGATCCCGGCGTACACGAGCAGCGGCAGCGGCTGGCGGCGCCGCACGCAGAGCGCGTACAGCCACAGCACCAGCACGACCCCGGCGATCAGCCCGATCCCGGCGGGAAAGGCGGACGAGGCCAGCCGCTCGCCGATGAACCGGGCGAACGCCCAGCCTCCGTCTAAGCCGTTGCCCCAGCCGCCCTGTACGTCGAGGTACCCGGTCAGGCCCCCGCCCGTGCGCGCGCCCACCCACAGCACGTACGCCGCCGCGCCGAGCGGGGCCAGCAGCGCCCCCGCCACCGGCCGCCAGGAGCGTTCCCCGCCGCGCAGGGCCAGGGCGGCGGCCACCCACACCGCCGCGACCACGGCGGCGCCGACCGGGCGGGTCAGCCCCGCCCCGGCCGCGAGCAGGCCGGCGGTGAGCCAGTGCCCGCGCAGGACCCCGTAGAGGCTCCAGGCGGCCAGTGCGGTGAACAGCGCTTCGCTGTACGCCATCGACTGCACGATCCCGACGGGCAGCGCGGCCCAGACCGCGACGGCGAACACCCCGGCCCGGCGGCCGTGGACGGACTCGGCGACCGCGAAGATCCCCCAGGCCGCGGCGAGCCCCGCGAGCGCCGACACCACCAGGCCCGCGGATCCGTACCCGAGCCCGGTGACGGCCGAGACCAGCCGCTCCAGCCAGGGCAGCAACGGGAAGAAGGCCAGGTTGGAGTGGACGTCTCCGTTCGGGAGCGCCACCTCGTACCCGTACCCCTCGGCGGCGATGCGGGCGTACCAGAGGGAGTCCCAGCGGGCCGAGAGCAGGGTGTGCGGGCTGCTGCCGGCCACCGCCCCCCACACCGCGAGCACGGCCAGCCCGAGCAGCCGCACCGCCACGAACACGGCCAGAGCGGGCGCGGCCCGACGAAATCCAAGATCCTTCACGGGCATGATTATCGAGGTCCGGGGCAGTCGCGCCCGGGCAGGAAGGGCTTAGGGGGTGTCTTGCCGATCGGGCCGGGCTCACGGTGCCTGGAACGAGTGGCGCACGCCACAGCGCGGCCGGCGGCGGGATGAGAGCTTGACCACGTGTCGGACAGCCGAACTCGCGTACGCTGACTCTTCACTCGCGTGTCGACGCCGGACCCCGTAGGACGCCACCCTCCCCACCCGTGGCCCCGAAATACGCTGGTCCGCCGAGTGCGAGGGATCACCTGGGAGGTACATGCATGTCGGGGACGAACGTGACCGGCGACAGGAACCCTTCCCCCTGGCAGCGACTGCGGCGACTCGGCGCGGCCTCCGGCGGGGCCAACCGCTGGGCCGTCCTGGCGGTCCTGTGCGTGAGCCTGGTGCTCGTCGCGCTCGACGCGACGATCCTGCACGTCGCCGTCCCCTCCGTCACCGAGGACCTGCGTCCCGGCCCGATGGAACTCCTCTGGATCGTCGACGCCTACCCGCTGGTCTGCGCCGCCCTCCTCATCCTCTTCGGCACCCTCGGTGACCGCGTGGGCCGTCGCCGCGTGCTGCTCCTCGGCTACGGGCTCTTCGGCGCGGCCTCGGCCCTGGCCGCCCTCGCCGACAACGCCCAGGTCCTGATCGCCGCCCGCGCCCTGCTGGGCGTCGGCGGAGCGATGATCATGCCGGCCACCCTGTCGATCCTGCGCCAGGTCTTCCCCGACCGGCGCGAGCGGGCCCTCGCCATCGGCATCTGGACCGCCGTCGCCGCCGTGGGGGCGGCCAGCGGCCCCGTCCTGGGCGGCTTCCTGGTCCAGCACTTCTGGTGGGGCTCGGTCTTCCTCATCAACATCCCGCTCATGATCATGATCCTGCCGCTGGGCCGGTGGCTGCTGCCCGAGTCCAAGGGGACCTCCGACGGACCCTGGGACGTGCTCGGCGCGCTCTTGGCCGCCGGCGGCGTGCTCGGCGCGGTCCTCGGAGTCAAGCGGCTCGGCGCGGAGCGCCATCTCGCCGACCCGCAGGCGCTGGTCCCCCTCCTGATCGGGGCCGGGCTGCTCGTCCTCTTCGTACGGCGCCAGAAGCGCCGCGCCCACCCGCTGATCGACATGCGGATGTTCTCCCGGCCGGCCTTCACCACCTCCGTGGGCTGCATCGTGCTGGCCATGCTGGCGCTGGTCGGCCTGGAACTGATCGCCGTCCAGTACCTCCAGCTCGTCCTGCACCTGAGCCCGCTGGAGACCGGGCTGCGCCTGCTGCCGCTCACCTTCGCCGCGATGGCGGCGGGCGCGACCGGCTCGTACACGCTGTCCCGGACCGGGCCGCGCACGATGGTCTCGCTGGGCTTCGTACTCACCGCCGGCGCGGTGCTGCTCCTGACCTTCATGGGCCAGCACGACCGGCCGGTCCTGCTCACGGTCGGCTTCGTCCTGCTCGGCTTCGGCCTCCAGACCACCCTGTTCGCGGCCTACGAGTCCATGCTGAGCGAGGCTCCGGCCGCGACGGCCGGCGGCGCCGCCTCGATCGGGGAGACCTCCTACCAGCTCGGTGCGGGCATGGGCATCGCGCTGCTGGGCAGCGTGATGAACGCGGCCTACGCGCCCGGCCTGGCGGCGGTCCCCGGGGTGTCCGCGGCCGACTCGGCCGGCGCCTCCCACTCCCTGGGGGAGGCTTACCAGATCGCGGCGCGCCTCGGCGGACCGGCGGGCGAGTCCCTGTTCTCGGCCGCCCGGCACTCCTTCGTGCACGGGCTGCACGTGACCCTGGTCGTCAGCGCGGCCCTGCTGCTGGCGGGCGCGGTGATGGCCCTGAAGCTCCCGCGCACCATGGAATGCCCGGACCCGGAACCGGTACGCCTGCCCGCCCAACAGGGCCCCGACCCCTCGGCCACCCGCCCCCGCGTCCCGGCCCAGCCCACCCCCGACCACGACCCAGCCCTCGGCCACCCGGCCTGACCCCAGCCGCCCGACGCCCGAGGCGCAGCCACTCCAGCCGTCCGGCCCTTGAGGCCCGGGGTCCGGCCACTCCAGCCGTCCGGCCCTTGAGGCCCGGGGTCCGGGGCGGAGCCCCAGGGGGCCCGGGCGCAGCCCGGCACCCCCTCCAGCCCGTCCGGCGCTTGAGGACCGGGTCAGGGCAGAGCCCTGGGAACGGAGGAAGGGCGGGTAGGGGACAGCCCCGCAGGGCCGCACCCCGAGACCGACCCGCTAAGCCCGCGCCCCCACCGGACCGGGACTCGCGGCCGGGGCCGGCCGAACCGGCCCAGCCGACGAACCCGGAGCCGGCACGGCCGACACGGCCGGAGCCGGCAAGACCGGGGCCGGCGAGGCCACAGGCGCGGGCGCCACCTCCCGCCCAGCCGGCAGCACCAGCAGCGTCCCGATCCGCAGCACCTCCGCCCGCGGCCCGATCACCCCCCGGTTCGCCGCATAGAGCGCCTGCCACCCACCCACCACCCGATGCCTCCGCGCGATCGCCACCAGCGTGTCCCCGCGCCGCACCACGTGCATCCGCCCCGCCAGCCCGTACCGCTTCGCGCACACGGGCCACGCCTCCCACCCCTGGCTCCCCAGCAGCTCCTCCCCCACCCGGATCTGCTGCTCCCGCGTGGCGAGGTCCGCCCTCGGGGCGAAGGCCAGCCCCCCGTGCTCCTCCCACGTCGGCTGCCAGAACTGCAGTCCGCCGTAGAAGCCGTTCCCCGTGTTCACCGCCCAGCGGCCCCCGCTCTCGCAGTCGGCCACGCAGTCCCAGGGCCACTGCCCGCCGGGCCCGCAGTCCACCGCCCTGCCGGGCGCCCCCGGCCGGGGCGGTGGCGGCGCCGCGACCGCCGCCGCCCCGACCACCACGGGCGACACCGCCGCCAGCACGACCAGCACCAGCGCCGCCGCACCCGCACCCGCACCCGCACCCGCCCCACCCGGAACCCCGAAGTTGCGCATCGCGTCACGCTACGCAGCCCCGTACCGCCCCCCGCGCGCGCCACACCGCGCCCCCCGCGCCCCCACCCGCTCGGCCCACCGCCCAAACGGCCAGCACCGACCATCAACTGCGCACAACCAAAAAAGAGTTGGCACGAAAACAACGGCCCGGTCGGACCGTTCACTCCTTCGGGGGTCCGGTTCGATTCCGTTCCCTCAAACGGCGTGACCCCGGCCGCCACTCCCCCGTTGAGCCCGGCGAGCCGGAACCCCCCGGCCCCGCACGCCTAGTCCGAGGAGCCACCCCGTGCCGCGCATGCTCGAAGTCAGTGATGAGGTACGTGCCGAGATCGGCGACGAGGAGGCCGAGCGGCTGCTCGCAGGTGACGGATCCCCGGGCAGTTACGACTGCACTTCCTGCCGCACCCCCGGCGACTCCGAGCGCGAGCAGACCAGCACCGTGCTGTTCGTCGGCGACGAGACGGCCGTCCTGGCCTTCGCCCACGCCGGCTGCATCCCCTCGCAGGTCGTCTCCGTCCCCGAGGCGGACCTCCAGGGCGCCGTCCGCTCCATCACGGGCGACAGCCCCGCCCCGGCGGCCGCCCCCGCCGGCGACGTCCCGCAGTCCGTGCCCGGCGGCCAGGCCGTCCTCGGCATCACCAGCGGCCTGATCCTGATCAACGGCGAGCTGCACCCCGCCCTCGTGGTGGAGCCGACCGCGCCCATCGCGCGCCCCGGCACCACCGGTCCCGGCGACGACTTCCTCCCGCTCCTCATCGAGCAGGGCTTCATCCCCATGACCGAGACCGAAGAGGTCCCGCAGGCCCTGAGCGGCTGGTCGATCCTGCTCGCCGCCGGCCAGCTGCACTCGGTGCTCCAGCCCGGTCAGATCGCCTGGTGGCAGGCGCACCGGCCGCTGTCGGTGACCGACGGCTGGCGGGCCGCCGTCAACAAGACGCAGCGCGTCCTGGTGTACGCGGCCCCCGTCGGCACCATCGGCCAGCAGCCCCGCGAGGACCTGCTGCGCGACGCCCTGGACAAGGCCGCCCGCAACGGCAAGCTGGTCGCCGCCTCGATGCCGCTGGCGGGCACCCCGGGCGCCTGACCTCCAGGCACCTGACCTCCAGGAACGCGGGGCTCTCCCCGCCCTCCCGCCCCCGCTCTGCCTTCCGTCCCCGAAACGGCCGTCCGACCCCCTTCACGGGGGCCGGGCGGCGTGCGCCGGGGGTGCGCGGTCCGTCCCGCGCACCCCCGGCGATCTGCGTTTTCCGCCCCGTCACCCCGCATCCGCGAGCCGCCCGTTTCGTTGGCTGATACGTGCATTCCTACGATGTCTCCCGCGCCCCGTCCTATCCGAGCAGCGTCCCCCCGATGCGCCCCGTACGGGAGCTGGGGAGCTCTCCGACCGCCTCGCACACCCCGATCTACGACACGCTGTACTCGGAGTACCTGCGCGCCTTCCGGGCGCTGCCCGGCGACCGCACGGGCGAGGAGGACCTCGGCTTCACCGCGTTCTCGTACGGGGGCCCCTACAGCGGCGCGTACGCCGCGGGCACGGGCGCGTACGGCAGCGGCTCCGGGGCGGGTTCCGCGAGCTCCTACGGGAGCGGCTGGAACGGTTCCTCATGGCAGCCGGCGGGACAGCACGCCGGGCAGCAGGCGGACGCCTGGCAGCCCTCCCCGGTCCCGCAGCCGCAGTACTCGTACGCCGGCGCCGGATACGCGAACGGGCGGCAGCACCAGACCGGGATGCAGCACATCCCGGCGGCCCTGCCGCCCGCTCCGCGCCGGGGCTACTAGCCCCGGCCAAGCCCTACGCCGTTACATCTTGCGCTTGTGCTGCGCACCGCGCTTCTCGCGGACGCGGACCGAGATGTGGATCGGGGTCCCCTCGAAGCCGAACTCCTCGCGCAGGCGGCGCTCGATGAAGCGGCGGTAGCCGTGCTCCAGGAAGCCCGAGGCGAAGAGGACGAACCGCGGCGGCTTGCTGCCCGCCTGCGTACCGAACAGGATGCGCGGCTGCTTGCCGCCACGGATCGGGTGCGGGTGGGCGGCGACGACCTCGCCGAGGAAGGCGTTCAGCCGACCGGTCGGGATGCGCGTCTCCCAGCCGGCGAGCGCGGTCTCGATCGCCGGGACCAGCTTCTCCATGTGGCGGCCGGTGAGCGCCGAGACGTTCACCCGGGGCGCCCAGGCGACCTGCTGCATCTCGGTCTCGATCTCGCGCTCGAGGTAGTAGCGGCGCTCCTCGTCGAGGTCGTCCCACTTGTTGTACGCGATCACGATCGCGCGGCCCGCCTCGACGGCCATGGTGATGATGCGCTGGTCCTGGACGGAGATCTGCTCGGTCGTGTCGATCAGGATGACCGCGACCTCCGCCTTCTCCACGGCGGCGGCCGTACGCAGCGAGGCGTAGTAGTCGGCGCCCTGCTGGAGGTGGACCTTCTTGCGGATGCCCGCGGTGTCGATGAACTTCCAGGTGACCCCGCCGAGCTGGATCAGCTCGTCGACCGGGTCGCGGGTGGTGCCGGCCATCTCGTTGACGACGACGCGGTCCTCCTTGGCGACCTTGTTCAGGAGGGAGGACTTGCCGACGTTCGGACGGCCGATGAGCGCGATCCGGCGCGGACCGCCGACGGCGGTGCCGAAGGTCTGCTCGGGGGCCTCGGGCAGGGCCTCCAGCACGGCGTCGAGCATGTCGCCGGTGCCGCGGCCGTGCAGGGAGGAGACCGGGTGCGGGTAGCCGAGGCCCAGCGACCACAGCGAGGCCGCGTCGGACTCGCCGCTCTGGCCGTCGACCTTGTTGGCGCACAGGACGACGGGCTTGCCGGCCTTGCGCAGCAGGCGGACGACGGCCTCGTCGGTGTCGGTGGCGCCGACCTTGGCGTCCACGACGAAGACGACCGCGTCGCAGGCCTCGATGGCGTACTCGGCCTGGGCGGCGACGGAGGCGTCGATGCCGAGGACGTCCTGCTCCCAGCCGCCGGTGTCGACGACCTTGAACCGGCGGCCGGCCCACTCGGCCTCGTACGTGACGCGGTCGCGGGTGACGCCGGGCTTGTCCTCGACGACCGCCTCGCGGCGGCCGATGATCCGGTTCACCAGGGTCGACTTGCCGACGTTCGGGCGGCCGACGACGGCGAGGACCGGGAGCGGGCCGTGGCCGGCTTCCTGGAGCGCGCCCTCGACGTCCTCGATGTCGAAGCCCTCTTCCGCGGCGAGCTCCATGAACTCCGCGTACTCGGCATCGCCAAGTGCTCCGTGGTCTTGCTGGTCGTTCATGAAGTCCGTTCCTCGTCGTTCGTGGTGATCGGTGGGGCCCGCGCAGCGCGGTTCCACTACTAGGTCAAGTCTCGCTCAGCGCCCGGTGAGGCGCTTGGCGTCGGCCAGGTGGGCGGTCAGCCGGTCCTGGATGCGTACGGTGGCCTGGTCCAGCGCGGTACGGGTACGGCGGCCACTGCCGTCCCCGGCGTCGAAGGCATCGCCGAAGACGATGTCGACCCTGCTCTTCAGCCGCGGCAGCGCCTTGACGACGCGGCCGGAGCGCTCGGTGCTGCCCAGTACGGCGACCGGCACGATGGGGGCGCCGGAGCGGACCGCGAAGTACGCGAGGCCCGCGCGCAGCGAGGCGAAGTCGCCCTCGCCCCGGGTGCCCTCGGGGAAGATCCCCAGGGCTCCGCCGTTCTCCAGGACGCCCAGCGCGCGGCTGATGGCGCCCCGGTCGGCGCCGGAGCGGTCCACCTTCACCTGCCCGATCCGGTCGAGGAAGGGGCCGAGCGGACCGACGTACGCCTCCTTCTTGATCAGGAAGTGCAGCGGTCGCGGGGCGGTGCCCATGACCATGGGGCCGTCTATGTTGTGCGAGTGGTTCACGGCCAGGATGACGGGGCCGGATGCGGGGACCTTCCAGGCCCCCAGCACGCGCGGCTTCCAGAGGCCGTACATGAGCCCGATGCCGATCCTCCGGCCGACCGCCGCACCCTTGAGGGAGGGCGTATCGCTCACGCGCGGCCCCGCTTCTCTGTGCCCTCGGTCGCGCTCCGCCTCGACTCCGCTCCGGCCGAGTGCTCCTCGCTTCGCTCGGAACCCTCAACCTGCGCTGCATCTCGGCTGCGCCGCTCTTCCACGAGGGTGACCACGCACTCGATCACCCGGTCGAGCGTGAGCTCGGTGGTGTCCACCTCGACCGCGTCGCCGGCCTTGGCCAGCGGGGAGGTCTTGCGGCCCGAGTCGGCGGCGTCGCGCTGGAGCAGCGCCTCCTTGGTGGCCGCGAGGTCCACGGCCTCCTTGCCCCGCAGCTCGCCGCTGCGGCGGGCCGCGCGGGCCTCGGCGGAAGCGGTGAGGAAGATCTTCAGGTCGGCGTCGGGCAGCACGGTGGTGCCGATGTCCCGGCCCTCGACGACGATGCCCTCGGCCTCGTCGGCCGCCTCGGCGGCGATCGAGCGCTGGAGCTCGGTGATCAGGGTGCGCACCTCGGGGACGGCGCTCACGGCGCTGACCTTCGAGGTGACCTCCTTGGTCCGGATCGGGCCGGAGGCGTCCTGGCCGTCGACGGTGATGGTGGGGGCGGACGGATCGGTGCCGGACACGATGACGGGCTTGCCCGCCGCGAGGGCGATCGCCTGCGGGTCCTCGATGTCGATGCCGTTGGTGATCATCCACCAGGTGATGGCCCGGTACTGGGCACCGGTGTCCAGGTAGCGCAGCCCGAGCTTGGCGGCCACGGCCTTGGAAGTGCTGGACTTGCCCGTGCCGGAGGGACCGTCGATGGCGACGATCACGGCGGTCGGAGCTGCGGTTTCCACGGTGCGGGCACCTTCCTGGTTGCGCGTACGTGTCCGGGCGCGCCAATAGCGCCCCTCCTCCAGGTTACCGGGCTTTTCGCCGCCGCCCGCCGGGGCGGCGGCGGGCGGGCCCGGGGAGGCCGTGGAGCGGGCGCGGGGCGGCCTCCGGCCCGCCCCGGAGGACGCGCCGGAGGCCGCCCCGGAGGCCCTACGGCTGGCGCAGCGCCCAGCCGCGTTCGCGCAGCTCGGCCTGGAGGCCGGCGACCGCCCGGGGTTCGACCATGAGCTGGACCAGGCCCGCCTGCTGCCCCGTCGCGTGCTCGATCCGCACGTCCTCGATGTTGACCCCGGCCCGGCCGGCGTCGGCGAAGATCCGCGCGAGCTCGCCCGGCTGGTCGGAGATGAGGACGGCCACCGTCTCGTAGACCGTGGGCGCGGCCCCGTGCTTGCCCGGGACCCGGACCCGGCCGGCGTTGCCGCGGCGCAGTACGTCCTCGATGCCCGCCGCCCCGTCCCGGCGCTTGGCCTCGTCGGCCGACTGCAGGCCCCGCAGGGCTTCCACGGTCTCCTCCAGGTCGGCGGCGATCCCGGAGAGCACGTCCGCCACGGGCCCCGGGTTGGCGGAGAGGATCTCCACCCACATCCGCGGGTCGGAGGCGGCGATCCGGGTCACGTCGCGGATGCCCTGCCCGCACAGCCGCACCGCGGTCTCGTCGGCCTCCTCCAGCCGGGCCGCGACCATGCTGGAGACGAGCTGCGGGGTGTGGGAGACCAGCGCGACGGCCCGGTCGTGCGCGTCCGCGTCCATGACCACCGGGACGGCCCGGCACAGGGCCACCAGCTCCAGCGCCAGGTTCAGCACCTCGTGGTCGGTCTCCCGGGTCGGCGTGAGCACCCAGGGCCGGCCCTCGAAGAGGTCGGCGGAGGCCGCGAGCGGTCCGGACTGCTCCTTGCCCGCCATCGGGTGGGTGCCGATGTACGCCTTCGTGTCCACGCCCAGCGCGTCCAGCTCCCGGCGCGGTCCGCCCTTGACGCTGGCCACGTCCACGTAGGCGCGGGCCAGGTCCCGCCCTATGGCGTCGGCGAGCGCGGCGGCCACGTGGGCGGGCGGTACGGCGATGACGGCGAGGTCGGCCTTGCCCTGGTAGGGCTCCTCCGTGCCGGCGCCCAGCGCGGCGGCCGTACGGGCCTGCCCCTGGTCCCGGTCGGACAGGTGGACGGCGATGCCGCGGGCGGCCAGGGCGAGCGCCGCGGAGGTGCCGATCAGTCCGGTTCCGATGACGACGGCGGTTCTCACGGGGTGCTCTCCAGGTGTACAGGGGTGTGGGGCGGCGGTACCTGCCTCAGGGTAGCCAGCGGGAACGGTGCGAGGGCCCGGCGTCCCGTCCGCTGGGACGGGCCGCCGGGCCCTCGGGAACCACCCCCGGCAGGACCGGGGTCGCTCTGGGGGGCTCGGGGTCGCTCAGAGGCCCTGCTGCTTGATGATGTCCTCCAGCGAGCCGCTGGGGACCGAGCCCTGCGGGGTCAGCTTGTCCACGGCCTGCGGGAGTGCCTGCGCGATCTGGTCGGCGGCCACCTCGGGGGTGACGCCCGCCTGCTCGGCGACCTTGGCCAGGGTGTCGTCCGGCAGGGCCTTGGCGATCTCCGCGCCGCTGACCGGCTGGTTCTCGCCGGTGCCGACCCAGGACTGGGCCTGTTCGGTCAGACCCGACTTGGTCAGCATGTCCAGCAGCCCGCCGAGCGGGTTGTTCCCCGCGCCTCCGGCCGCCTGGGCGCCGCCGGCACCGCCGCCGCCCAAGAGGGCGCCGAGGAGGGAGCCGAGGATGTTGCCGCCGCCACTGCCGCCCTGTCCGCCGCTGCCGCCGCCGAGGAGGCCGCCGAGAAGGGAGCCGAGGTCGTTGCCCGCCATGGTGATGCCTTTCGAAGAGGGACCGGGCGCGCGGAAATCGGCGTACCCGGCTTCGAGATACGGACAATGTCACCCAACTCGGGCACGTCTGCCACTTGGCGCAGAGGCGTGCGCCGACTGCGGTAGAACGATCGGCATGATCTTCCACCTCGTGCCGCTCTCCGACTGGACCGCGGATCCCGCACGCCCGTACGCCCCGCCCTCCCTCGACTCCGAGGGTTTCGTGCACTGTTCGGCGGATCCGGAGACGGTGCTCGCGATCGCCGCCGCGCACTACGGATCCGTACCGGGGACCCTGCTCGCCGTGGAGCTCGACGAGCGCGCCCTCACCTCCGAGGTCCGCCGGGAGGGTGAAACGGGCCTCCGCTATCCGCACGTCCACGGACCGCTGAACCGGGACGCCGTGGTGCGCGTGTGGGAGGTGGTACGCGCCCCAGGTGCGCCGGCCGAACTCGTTCCCCGGCCTCCGGAGGGCTGAGTCAAGGCGCGGCGGGGTGTTGCCGGAGCCCGTCACGCGCCAGGATGCCTTTCGCCATCCCGGCGATCACCCGAGGAGAAGTCATGAGCGACCCCACCCGCGCCGCCCGGCGCACGGTACTGGCTGCCGGCGCGAGCGTCCTGGCAGGCGGCGTGCTGACCGCGTGCGGCGGAGCCGACGAGGCGAAGCCGTCGTCCGAGGGCGGCAGCGCGCCCACGGCGCAGAACTCCGCGTCCGCCTCGTCCTCGGCTCCGGCCGCGGACGCCAAGGCCCTGATCAAGTCCTCGGAGGTACCGGTCGGCGGCGGCACGGTCCTCAAGGAGGAGAAGCTGGTCGTCACCCAGCCGACGGCGGGCTCCTTCCGCTGCTTCACGGCGGTCTGCCCCCACCAGGGCTGCCTCGTGAACAAGGTGGAGGCGGGCACCATCGACTGCCCGTGCCACGGCAGCAAGTTCAAGGTCGCGGACGGCGCGGTGGCCAAGGGCCCGGCCACCAAGCCGCTGGAAGAGAAGAAGATCACCGTCTCCCCGGCGGGCGAAATCTCGCTCGCCTAGCCGCGGGCCGCGGCACTAGCCTCGCCGGATGAACGAGGCCCACACGAACAGCCCGACCCCCGAGCCGCTCGAACTCACCCTGGTCAGGGACCACACGGTCTACTCGTGCGTGATCGGTTCGAGGGCGTTCGGCCTGGCGACGGAGGCGAGCGACACCGACCGGCGCGGTGTCTACCTCGCCCCGACGCCGCTGTTCTGGCGCTTCGAGAAGCCGCCGACGCACGTGGACGGGCCCCGGGACGAGGAGTTCTCGTGGGAGCTGGAGCGCTTCTGCGAACTCGCGCTGCGCGCCAACCCGAACATCCTGGAGGTCCTCCACTCCCCTCTCGTGGAGGACCTCACGCCGGTCGGCGAGGAACTCCTCTCGCTCCGCGGCGCGTTCCTCTCCCGCCGGGCCCACACCACCTTCAGCCGGTACGCCGTCTCCCAGCGCGGCAAACTCCTCGGCGACCTCCGCAACCACGGCGCCCCGCGCTGGAAGCACGCCATGCACCTGCTGCGGCTGCTGCTGTCCTGCCGCGACCTGCTGCGCACGGGCCGCCTGGTGATCGACGCGACCCCCTACCGCGACCGCCTCCTCGCGGTCCGCCGCGGCGAGCTCACCTGGGAGGAGGTCGACGCCTGGATGACCCTCCTCCAGGAGGAAACCGAAGCCGCCCTCACCACGACCCCCCTCCCCGAGGCCCCGGACCTGTCCCGCGTGGAGGACTTCCTCCTCCGCACCCGCCGCGCATCGGCAACGACCTAACCCACCCGCCGCCGTACGACGAACGCGTCGAGCGCGTCGAAGGCCGCCGCGTGCTCCGGCAGCGGCGAGGCCTCCCGGGCCGCCTCCAGGACCCCGTGCAGGGCCTCGAAGTCCCGCCCCACCTGCCAGGCGTCGACACCCACGGCAGCCCCGTGCTCGGCCTCGGCCTTGGCCTCGATCAATCCGGCCAGATAGCCCGGAGCCTCCGGCACCTCGTCCAGCAGCGTGGGCAGGTGCGCCTGCACCCGTGCCGAGCGCATCAGGTGGATGCCCGTAAGCAGCGCCCGGAAGGTGTAGAGCAGCGGCTTGAGCTCGGCCGTCTTCCCGAAGAGCCGCCACTGCGTGTTCGCGAAGCCCCGGTAGTGGTGGGCGTGGTGCGAGGTCAGGACGGCGGGGGCCAGGGAGACCAGCTCCTCGTGCGCCGGCGTCGTGTGCACCACCAGGGGGGACAGCAGCTGTTCCAGGACGTAGCCGTTGCGGTTCAGCATCAGCCGGACGAACTTGCGCAGGTCGTGTGTGACCAGGTCCATCTCGGTACCGTCCCGGACCCACATGCGGCTGCGCGTCTCCTCCGGGTCGCGGAGCGACAGCAGCTCCGCCGCCGGCAGCAGGTGTGCGCCGCGCAGGTCGACGTCGGAGTCCTTGGAGGGGAATCCGTACAGGTGGGCGCCCGAGACCGTCGCGAAGAGCAGCGGGTCCGGCTGCTCCGCGACGACGGGGGTCAGGTCGACGGCCATCGGGTTCAGCACCGCTCACGCGTCCCAGAGGGTGCCGAAGGACAGGAGTTCGGCGCGGTACTCGATGCGGCCCTCCCAGTCGTGGGGCCAGGCGGCCGCGCCGAGGTGGGCGCCGGCGAAGGCGCCGGCCAGGCAGGCGATGGAGTCGGAGTCCCCCGCCGTGCAGGCCGCGCGGCGCAGGGCCAGGAGCGGTTCGTCCGGGAAGAGCAGGAAGCACTGGAGGGCGGTGGCCAGGGCTTCCTCGGCGATCCAGCCTTCGCCGGTCGTCAGGCAGGGGTCCGTTTCGGGGGACGGGCTGCGCAGGGCCGCCGCGAGGCGGTCCAGGACCTCCAGGCACTCGTCCCAGCCGCGCGCCATGAAGGATTCGGCCGAGGCGT
This sequence comes from Streptomyces sp. GL_141, assembly GCF_057834385.1. Taxonomy (NCBI): domain Bacteria; kingdom Bacillati; phylum Actinomycetota; class Actinomycetes; order Kitasatosporales; family Streptomycetaceae; genus Streptomyces; species Streptomyces sp. GL_141. The sequence continues at coordinate 6,712,738 of NZ_CM174402.1, read as the reverse complement.
CCGAGGCCGTCCGCGTCCAGAGGTCGCCGAGCCAGCGCTCGTGGTAGCGGGTGCGGTTCTCCAGGGCGTACGAGCGCAGTTGCCCGACCAGGCCGGTCACCTCGGTGCCCTGCGCCAGCAGGAACACCGCCCGCGCCGTGAGGTCGGAGGCGGCCAGTGCGGTCGGGTGGCCGTGGGTCAGCGCCGACTGGAGCTGGGCCGCGCCGGCCCGCTCCTCCTGCGTCCAGCCCGGCACCAGCCCGACCGGGGCCACCCGCATGTTCGCTCCGCAGCCCTTGGAGCCGAGCTGGCTGGCGTCGCGCCAGTCCCGCTCGGGGTGGTTGAGCAGGCTGCAGGCCTTCATGCAGGTGTGGCCCGGGGCCCGGTTGTTCTCCGGGGAGTGGTACCAGTCGACGAACTCCTCCCGGACCGGCCGCGCGAGCCGCAGCGGGCCCACCCGGCCCCGCTCCGCGGCGGTCCGTATGCCCCGCGCGAGGGCCAGCGTCATCTGGGTGTCGTCCGTGACGATCGCCGGCCGGGGCAGGTCCATCTGCCGCCACGGGCCGGTCTTCGCCAGGATCCGGGGCACGTCGTTGAACTCCGTCGGGAAGCCTAGGGCGTCTCCCAGAGCCAGTCCGATCAGGGAGCCCGTGGCGGCCCGCTTCGCGTGCGTGGATGTCGTCGGCGGCATCGGCGGCATCGTCATCGTGGGTGTCCTTCCGAAGGGCGCAGCAGGGGCGGGTGCAGGGTGGTCGCGGGTCCGGACCGGTAGAGCGCGGCCGGTTTGCCGCGGCCGCCGGTGAGCCGGGCGGCTCCGGGCACGGCCTCGACGAAGCCGGGCGTGGCCAGGACCTTGCGGCGGAAGTTGGGTCGGTCCAGGGCGGTGTCCCAGACGGTCTCGTAGACGGCCTGGAGCTCGCCGAGGGTGAACTCGGGCGGGCAGAACGCGGTGGCGAGGCAGCTGTACTCCAGCTTCGAGCCCACCCGGGAGCGGGCGTCCGCGAGGATCTCCGCGTGGTCGAAGGCCAGTCCGAAGGCCGGCGCACAGGCCTCGCCCACCGGCACCCAGCGGGCCCGGTCCGCGTCTCCGCCGCCCTCGGCCGCCGGTTCCGGCAGATCGGGGACGAGCGCGGTGAAGGCCACCGAGACCACCCGCATGCGGGGGTCCCGGTCCGGTTCGCTGTAGGTGCGCAGCTGGTCCAGGTGCAGGGCGTCGACCACGTCCGCCGACAGGCCGGTCTCCTCGGCCAGTTCGCGCCGGGCCGCCGTCTCCGCGGATTCCCGCGGCAGCAGGAAGCCGCCGGGGAGCGCCCAGGCGCCCGCGTACGGTTCCTGCGCGCGCCGGATCAGCAGCACGTGCAGGATCCCGCCGCGCACGGTGAAGACGGCGAGGTCCACGGTCACCGCGAAGGGCGCGAAGGCGTGCGGGTCGTACGCGTGCCCGGGGCCGGGGCCGCGTCCGGGATGGGGTCCAGGTCCGGGATGGGGTCCAGGTCCGGTGTCACTCATCGGCTCCGCTCCCCCGCCCGCTCCCCGGTCCGCCCGGCCACCTGCCCGGGCACCCGCCCGGACACCCGCCCGGACACCCGCCCGGACACCCGCTCCGGCAGCGGATCCGCGAACCGCCAGCCCTCCGCCAGGAGTCCGTCGACCGCGGCCACCGCCGCCGCCAGCCGCGCCCCGCGGTCCCCGCGGACCACGAGGTAGCGCTTCCCGGTCCGTTCCAGTTCCTCCAGGAACCGCCCGGTCATCCACGGCCGGAGCTCCTCCCCGTCGCGCAGCCCGTCGTCCTCGAAGGGCACGTCCGCGTGGTCGGTGAGCAGGTACAGGTCCCGCCGTGTCGCGGCGGCGATCCGCTCGACCTCGGCACTGCGCGCGCCCGTGTACCGCTCGTGCCAGATGCCGGTGGCGAAGGAGTCGGTGTCGCAGAAGAGCACGGGTGATCCCAGCCGGGCCGCCCGCTCCTCCTCCGCGTCCTGCCGCCGCGCGATCACCGGGAACTCCGCCGGGGCGAAGCTCACCTGCTCCCAGGTCGCCGCCGGGTCCGCGGCGCGCGCCGCCGCGAGCCGCTCCTCGCTGTACTGCCTGCCGTACTCCGCGACCCAGCCGGTCTTCGCCCACACCCCGCCGCGCCCCCGCCAGTGCTCGGCCAGGGCCCGCGACAGCGTGGTCGTGCCGGTGGACTCGGCGCCGAGCACGACGATCCGCCGGGTCAGCGCCGCCCGTACGGCGGGTCCCAGGAACTCCCAGTTCCCGACGGGGTCGGCCCGTACGGCCGTGCCGGACACCGGGAACAGGGTGCGGTCCCGGTCCACGCAGACCTCCTCGGCGCCGAACCGCCGCGCGAGCTCGGTCCCGTAGGCCTCGGAGGTGAAGACGGCGTCGACCGGGCGGCGCACCGCGCGCCGGAAGATCGCCATGTGCGCCTCCCAGACGGCCGGGTCGTGGAGGTCGACCGGGATGTCGTCGACCGCGCCGACCACCTCGGCCCCCGGGTGCGCCTCGCGCATCCAGGCGACCCGGTCGGCGAGCGGTACGGACTCCACCGAGGCCGCGCAGACCAGGACGGTCAGCCGCTCGCACTGGTCCTGCGCGGTGCGCACCAGGTGGTGGTGGCCGGCGTGCGGCGGATAGAACTTCCCGAGGACCAGGCCGTGGCCGTGGCGCTTCATGCCGTCACCGCCAGCACCTCGCGGGCCGGGAGCGCCCGGCGCCAGCCGAGCAGTCCGGCGACGCACAGGGCGAGGAAGCCGACGTAGAGCAGGGAGGTCAGGTACAGCCCCTTGTACGCGTACAGCGGGATGTACACGAGGTCCGCGGCGATCCACAGCCACCAGGACTCGACGAGCTTGCGGCACTGCCCGTACGTGGCGGCGAGCGAGAGCCCGGTCGTCAAGGCGTCCCAGAACGGCACGGTGGAGTCGGTGGCCCGGCTCAGCAGGAGGGTCAGGCCGAGCACCGCCACCGCTCCCGTCGCGGCCAGCGCGGTCCACTCGGCGGCCGTGGTGCGGCGCACCGGCAGGGCCGTGGTGGTGCCCGGGCCACCCCCGTGGGTCCAGGACCACCAGCCGTACGCGGCCAGGGCGATGAAGACGATCTGCAGCCCGGCGTCGGCGTAGAGGCCGGCCTGGGTGAAGAGCACGATGAAGAAGACGTTGTTGGCGATGCCGACCGGCCAGTTGGCGATGTGCTGCCGGGCGACCAGCCAGACGCACACGGCACCCGTGACGAAGCCGAGGATCTCGGTCCAGCTCGTCTGCCATCCCATGACGCCCCCATCCCTTTATGGTCAGACTGACTATAAACAGGGTCCGGGGCCCGGCACAACCAGAAAACCCGCGGCGCCCAGGGGCACCGCGGGTTCTGGAGGCCTTCAGGAGGCCGGGGTACTGACGGGGTCCTACAGACCGACCTCGCGCATGAGCATGCCGACCTCGGTGTTGGTCAGGCGGCGCAGCCAGCCGGACTTCTGGTCACCGAGCTCGATCGGACCGAAGGAGGTCCGCACGAGCTTCTCGACCGGGAAGCCGGCCTCGGACAGCATGCGGCGGACGATGTGCTTGCGGCCCTCGTGGAGGGTCACCTCGACCAGGTAGTTCTTGCCGAGCTGGTCGACGACGCGGAAGTGGTCGGCGCGGGCGTACCCGTCCTCCAGCTCGATGCCGTCCTTGAGGCGCTTGCCGATGTCGCGCGGCAGCGGACCGGTGATCGCGGCGACGTAGGTCTTCTTCACGCCGTACTTCGGGTGCGTGAGGCGGTGGGCCAGCTCACCGTGGTTGGTGAGCAGGATGATGCCCTCGGTCTCGGTGTCGAGCCGGCCGACGTGGAAGAGACGCGTCTCACGGTTGGTGACGTAGTCACCGAGGCACTGGCGGCCGTCCGGGTCCTCCATGGTGGAGACGACGCCGGCCGGCTTGTTCAGCGCGAAGAACAGGTACGACTGGGTGGCGACGGTCAGGCCGTCCACCTTGATCTCGTCCGAGGGCTTCACGCGCTTGCCCTGCTCCAGGACGATCTCGCCGTTGACCTCGACGCGCGCCTGCTCGATGAGCTCCTCGCACGCACGGCGCGAGCCCATGCCGGCACGGGCGAGGACCTTCTGCAGGCGCTCGCCCTCCTCCTCGGCACCCGGGAAGGTCTTCGGGGTCTTGATCACGGGCTTGTCGGCGTACCGGTCGCGCACGCGCTCCTCGATCCGCGCCTCCAGCTCGCGCGGCTTGGACTGGCCGCTGCGGGAGCCGGGGCCGAGGCGCGGGCCGCCGGCGCCGCCGATGGCCGGGGTACGGGAGACCTTCGGGCCGCCCTTGGCGCCACCGCGGGCCGCGGCGCCGCGTGCACCGCCACCGCGGTTGCCGTCGGCCGCGCCACGGGCACCGCCGCCGCCCGCCTTGGCACCGCCGCGGCCGTTGCGCTCGCCCTCGGGGCCGACGTCGTAGCGACGCTCCTCGGGGCGGGGGTTGCGGATGCGGGGGGCCTGCTCGCGGTCACGGTCGGAGCTGCCGCCCTGGTAACCGCCGGAGGAGCCGCCACCCTGGTAGCCGCCGCCGGAGGAGCCGCCCTGGTAGCCGCCGCCCGAGCTGCCGCCGCGGGAGCCGCCACCCTGGTAGCCACCACCCGAGGAGCCGCCACGGGAGCCGCCACCCTGGTAGCCGCCACCCGAGGAGCCGCCACGGGAGCCGCCACCCTGGTAGCCACCACCCGAGGAGCCGCCACGGGAGCCGCCACCGGAGCCGCTGCCGCCCTGGTAGCCGCCGCCGGAGGAGCCCCCGCGGGAGCCGCCACCCTGGTAGCCACCGCCCGAGGAGCCGCCGCGGGAGCCGCCGCCCGAGCCGCTGCCGCCGCCGGAGCCGCCACCGCGGTAGCCACCACCGCCGCCGCTGGAGGAGCCGCCGCGGGGGGAGCTACCGCGCCCGCCACCACCGCCGCCGCTGTTCCTGTTGCCGCCACCGTTGCCGTTGCCGCTGCTTCGCATCAAAGTTCCGTCGTCTTGTCGTCTTCATCGGTATCCGGAGAGTCCGGATCGAACGACGGAACACCCTCTTGCGTCTCGGCTTCGATCGCGTCCGCCTCGGGGAGGAAGGGCGCGAGCTCCGGGAGCTCGTCCAGGCCACGCAGGCCCATCCGCTCCAGAAAGTAGTTCGTCGTCCTGTACAGGATCGCACCTGTTTCGGGTTCCGTCCCCGCCTCCTCCACCAGACCCCGCTGGAGGAGGGTGCGCATGACCCCGTCGCAGTTGACTCCGCGGACCGCCGAGACCCGCGACCGGCTGACCGGCTGGCGGTACGCGACGACGGCCATGGTCTCCAGCGCCGCCTGGGTGAGACGGGCCTGCTGGCCGTCCAGGACGAAGGCCTCCACCGCCGGCGCGTAGTCCGCCCGGCTGTAGAACCGCCAGCCCCCGGCGACGAGCCGCAGCTCGAATCCGCAGCCCTGCGCCTCGTACTCGTCCGCCAGCTCGCGCAGCGCGTGAGCGACCTCGCGCGGGGTCCGCTCCAGGACCCTGGCCAGGTGCGCCTCGGTCGCCGGCTCGTCCACGACCATGAGGACGGCCTCCAGGGCCGGCTTCAGGGCCAGCCCGGCCACGGGGGTCGTCACGTCACTCACTCCTTGACCTCCACGATCTGGTCGAACTCGTCCGTCACCGTCGGCATGCCGTCCCCGTCCCCGCCGCTCCAGCGCACCGTGAGCGTCGTCAGGGCCTCCTCCTGGTCCAGGACCACCGCCTTCTCCCGGTAGAGCTCCAGGAGGGCCAGGAAGCGCGCCACGACGGTCAGGGTGTCCGCCGCGTCCTCGGTGAGCTCCTGGAAGGTGGCCTCGCCCCGGGCCTTGAGCAGCGCCACGACCAGCCCGGCCTGCTCCCGGACGCTCACCAGGGGCGCGTGGATGTGGTCCACGTACACCTGCGGCTTCGCCCGGGGCTGCATGGCCTTGACCGCGAGCCGCGCCAGCCCCTCGCCGCCGATGCTGATGACCACCTCGGGGAGCAGCTCGGCGAGGTGGGGCTCCAGCCCCACGGTGCGCGGGTAGCGCTTGCCCTCGATCTCGGCCCGGTCCTGGAAGATCTCGGCGATCCGCTTGTACGCCCGGTACTGCAGCAGCCGCGCGAACAGCAGGTCCCGGGCCTCCAGCAGCGCGAGGTCCGCCTCGTCCTCGACCTCGGCGACGGGCAGCAGCCGGGCCGCCTTCAGGTCGAGCAGGGTGGCGGCGACGACGAGGAACTCGGTCGTCTGGTCGAGGTCCCAGTCGGGCCCCATGGCACGGATGTGCGCCATGAACTCGTTGGTGACCTCCGACAGCGCGACCTCGGTGACATCCATCTTGTGCCGGGAGATCAGCTGCAACAGCAGATCGAAGGGCCCCTCGAAGTTCCCGAGGTGCACCGTGAACCGCCCGTCCCCGACGGGGTCCGGCACGGCTCCGGCCTCGACCACGGCCTCACTTACGGGCTCGACCGCGGCCACAGGGGCCGCCACGGCCTCCTCGGGCCCCTCAGGGCCACCGGGGGCCTCCGGGGCCGCCCCGACCCCGGCCGGAGCCCCTGGGGCCGGTACGGGAGCACCCGGGCCGCGGCCCAGCGAGCGGCGGGGCGGGAGGCCGGGTTCGGCAGGAGGGGGCATTGCGGTCCAGGGTGGTACGGAGTGACGGCCGGCGGACAGGGGCCGCGGGGCCCGAGCCCCTAAGACTCCCACGCACGGTGGTCTTTTCAGCCGTCCGACGCTTGAGGACCGGAGTCCGGGGCGGCGACGGACCGCAGGGGGCCGACGGACCACCCCGCCCGAGCCCCCCGCAGGGGGTCAGCGCCCCCGCAGCCGCCGGACCAGGATGCTCGCGTCCCCGCGGGACTCCAGGTCGGCCAGCACCACCGCGACGGCCTCCCGCACGATCCGGCCGCGGTCGACCGCCAGACCGTGCTCCCCGCGCAGCACCAGCCGCGCGTGTTCCAGGTCCATGAGCTCCTCCGCGGAGACGTAGACCGTGATCTTCTCGTCGTGCCGCTCGCGCCCGCTGGGCCGCCGGTTCGCACCCCGGCCCTGCCCCTTGCCCCGACCGGGGGTGGGGGCGGGGACGGCGTTACCGGAACCTTCCTGCGGACGCCGCTGCGGACCGACGCCCGGCTCCGTGCCGGCCTCAGCCTCCCGGCTGCGGCCCTCTCCCGCCGTGCCCTCCGCCGCCGACGCGGCGTGCTCGACTCCCCGCGACGACGGCGAGGAGGACGTCAGTGCCATCCCCCCGGTCGTACGGAACAGTTCGTCGGCTCCGGGCAGACTCACTCGGCGGGACACCGGGCGAGCACCTCCCTGGCCAGTTGGCGATAGGCGGCGGCGCCGACGGAGTTGGAGGCGTACGTGGTGATCGGCTCGCCGGCGACCGTGGTCTCCGGGAACCGCACCGTGCGGCCGATGACCGTGTGGTAGACGTGGTCGTCGAAGGCCTCGACGACGCGCGCCAGCACCTCACGGCTGTGCACCGTACGGGAGTCGTACATCGTGGCGAGGATGCCGTCGAGCTCCAGCTCCGGGTTGAGCCGCTCCTGCACCTTCTCGATGGTCTCGGTCAGCAGCGCCACGCCGCGCAGTGCGAAGAACTCGCACTCCAGCGGCACGATGACCTTGTGAGCCGCCGTCAGGGCGTTCACGGTCAGCAGACCGAGCGAGGGCTGACAGTCGATCACGATGTAGTCGTAGTCGGGCAGCAGGGGCTTCAGGGCCCGCTGCAGCGTCGACTCGCGCGCGACCTCGCTGACCAACTGCACTTCGGCGGCGGACAGGTCGATGTTGCTCGGCAGCAGGTCCATGTTGGGGACCGCCGTCTTCAGCAGCACCTCGTCGGCCGACATGCCCCGCTCCATGAGCAGGTTGTAGACCGTCAGGTCGAGTTCCATCGGGTTGACCCCGAGGCCGACCGACAGCGCGCCCTGCGGGTCGAAGTCGACGAGCAGCACCCGGCGCCCGTACTCCGCGAGCGCCGCACCCAGGTTGATGGTCGACGTGGTCTTGCCCACGCCGCCCTTCTGGTTGCACATCGCGATGATCGTCGCCGGACCGTGATCGGTCAGCGGACCCGGGATCGGGAAGTACGGCAGCGGCCTTCCGGTCGGGCCGATCCGCTCACGGCGCTGACGGGCAGCGTCGGGGGCGAGAGTGGCCGCGTACTCGGGGTCGGGCTCGTACTCCGCGTCGGGGTCGTAGAAATGCCCCTCGGGCACCTGTTCGTAGTCGGCGAAACCCACGGGCTTGTCGCCGCTCAGGTCGCCGGCCCTGGAGTTCACGTCTAGGCCGTCCATGCTCTTTTGGGGCGTCGTCATGTGCTGGTGGTTTGCGAAGGTGCGGACCGCTACGGATCCCACGGCTTCGATTCCGGCAGGACCCTGGCCCCGCGCAGGCCCTCCTGCTCGACCACCTCCAGGAGCAAATGTCGACTCATTCACAAGTCGTCTTACCTCCTCGGACGTGACCAGGACACTTATCGATAGGTCAGCGTGGCACCATGCCGACGGTTGGCGACTCTATGGCGTGTCACCACTCAGCGGCAACACAATCCGCCGGACCCGCCGCGATGTGTCGGCAACCGAACACCACTCTGTCAAGGGCGTACGAGCTGTCGCCGGGAAGTTTCGCGGGTGTGCGAAAGGGTTAAAGGGTTACGTTCGAGGCGAGTTGAGCGGCCCTGCGGACGACCCCGGGAACGCCTCCGGCCGGACCTCGCGAGCAAGGTCCGGCCGGATACGTGAGATTGACGTCAGTCGTTGACGACTCAGCCGAGAAGCGTGCTCAGCTCGAGGGTCTCGAGGCCGTGCGCCTCGGCGACCTCGCGGTAAACGACCTGGCCGTCATGGGTGTTGAGGCCCAGCGCGAGCGCCGGGTCACGACGCAGCGCCTCGACCCAGCCGAGGTTCGCGAGCTGCACGATGTAGGGCAGCGTGGCGTTGGTCAGGGCGTAGGTGGAGGTGTTCGGCACCGCGCCCGGCATGTTGGCGACGCAGTAGAAGACCGAGTTGTGGACCTGGAAGGTCGGCTCGGCGTGAGTGGTCGCGCGGGAGTCCTCGAAGCAGCCGCCCTGGTCGATCGCAATGTCGACAAGGACACTTCCGGGCTTCATCTTGGCGACGAGCTCGTTGGTGACCAGCTTCGGGGCCTTCGCACCCGGGATCAGCACCGCGCCGATGACGAGGTCGGCCTCGATGACCGCCTTCTCCAGCTCGAAGGCGTTGGAGACGATCGTCTTGATCTTCGTGCCGAAGATCTTGTCGGCCTCGCGGAGCTTGTTGATGTCGCGGTCCAGCAGGGTCACGTGGAAGCCCATGCCGACGGCGATCTGCACGGCGTTCCAGCCGGAGACGCCGCCGCCGATGACCACGCACTCGCCGGCGTGGGTGCCGGGGACGCCGCCGGGGAGCACGCCGCGGCCGCCGACCGAGCGCATCAGGTGGTAGGCGCCGACCTGCGGGGCCAGACGGCCCGCGACCTCGGACATCGGGGCGAGCAGCGGGAGGGCGCGGTTCGCCGTCTCGACCGTCTCGTACGCGATGGCGGTGGTGCCGGACTCGAGGAGGGCGTCCGTGCACTCGCGGGAGGCCGCGAGGTGCAGGTAGGTGAAGAGGGTCTGGTCCTTGCGGAGGCGGTGGTACTCCTCGGCGATGGGCTCCTTGACCTTCAGCAGCAGGTCAGCGGTCGCCCAGACCTCGTCGGCGGTGCCGAGGATCTCGGCGCCGGCGGAGACGTACTCCGCGTCCGTGATCGAGGAGCCCACACCGGCGTTCTGCTCGACGAAGACCTGGTGGCCGTTGCGGACCAGCTCATGCACGCCGGCGGGCGTGATGGCGACCCGGAACTCGTTGTTCTTGACCTCGCGGGGGATGCCGACCTTCATCGTGGCTCACGGTCCTTGGCTCAGGGGATGTTTCGGGCTACTTCAATACAAACCCGTCCACAAGAACGCGCAACGGGATGCACCAGAGGATGACCTGGTGAAGCCAGTCTAATGAAGGATGAGCGGCTGTCTAGCCTTGCAAAGTAATAATCTCAGTCGGAAACGCTGCGGATTTCGCAGGCTGCGGGGTCATCTCCCAGCAATCTGTCGGCCGCGGACCTGTGCAGCCTGGCAGCCGCGGGATCGCCGAGCCGGTCCAGCGTGTCCGCCAGCCGTACCTGGAGCGCGGCCTGAAGCCGCAGGTCCCCGGCCTTCCGCGCGAGCTCCACCGCCTCCCGGCAGGTGTGCAGCGATTCCTCGGGCCGGCCCGCGTACTCCTGGATCCGCGCCATCTCGCTCAACGCCTTTGCCTGGCCCGGGACATCGGCGAGCTTCCGGTAGCCGGCCGAGGCCGCCCGCCAGCTCCGCAGCGCGTCCCCGTACCGGCCCGCGTACGTGTGCACGTTCCCCAGCCGCCCGTACAGCCGCGCCTCGTCCGCGCGCTCCCCCCGGGCGAGGGCGTGGGACAGGGCCCGGCCGAACCAGTCGGAGGCCCGGTGCCAGTCCCCCAGCTCCTGGTGCGCGCCGCCTACGGATTCCATCGCGCGGCCCGACGCGTACGGGTCGTTCGCCGCCTTTCCCGCGTCCAGCGCGGCCCGGTACCGGTCCAGCGCCTCCCGGGTCCGGCCGGTCTCGGCGTCCAGATCGGCCAGGTTCAGCAGCGCGGCGGCCTGCTCCCGGTGCAGATCGCGCCGCTCGGCCACGTCCAGCACGAGCTGGTGCAGCCCGTACAGCTCGGGCGCCGCCCCGGCGGTGCCGCGGTGCTCGGACAGCGCCCGCGCGAGCGCCGCCACGAACCTGCGCGCCAGGGTGTCCAGCTCCCCGTCGGCCACGGCCAGCGAGGCGGCGGCCAGCAGGGCGGGCAGCCGGGTGTCCAGCCAGGTCTCCGCCGCCCGCCGGTCGGCGAAGCGCAGCGCGCGCGGCACCCCGTCGAGCTTCTCCGGCAGCCCGACGGCGCCGCCGGGTCCGTCTTCGTCCGGCTCCGCCATCGCCCGGCAGGAGAGCAGCAGCCGTACGGTGCGCTCCAGCATCCGGGCCCGCGCGAGCTGGACCTCGGCGGGCCGCTCCTTGGCCTCCAGCAGGGCCTGGAGCAGCGGCGCGAGGCAGCCGGGCAGCAGGTACAGCCCGTCGTGGGCGGGCCGGAGCAGGCCCAGCGCGGCGAAGTCCTCCAGGGTCGACTGCGCGGCGGCCACGGAGCAGCCGGCCAGCGCGGAGGCGACGTGGGAGTCGACGAGGCCCGCGGGGGCAAGCGGAAGCAGCCGCAGGGTCCGCTGGGCGGGCTGCGGGAGGGATTCGTAGACGAGCCTGAAGGCCTTGGCGAGCGGGCCGCCGACCCCGGCGGGCATATCGTGCAGCTGCTTGCCCACGTCCGCCACGGAGGCCTTGGGGCGTGCGGCGAGCCAGCCGCCCGCGAGGGCGAGCGCCGCGGGCTGGCCGCCGCACTCCTCGGCGAGGGCTTCGGCCGCGCGCGGGTCGTTGGCGACGCGGATGTCGCCGATGCGCTGGACGAGCATGCGGACGGCCGAGGGGGTGTCGAGGCCGCCGAGGGTGCAGGGGCGGACATCCGGAATCCCGGTCAGGGGGCCCTCCGACGTGACGACGACCAGGCACTCGGGGGTGTCCGGCAGCAGGGCGTCGACCTGGTGCGGATCGGAGGCGTCGTCGACGAGGAGGACCATGCGGCGGCCGGCCAGGGCCGTGCGCAGGGCGGAGCTGAGATCGTCCTCGCCCGCGCCGGGCGGGGTGGGCTGCCCGAGTCCCTCCAGGAGGGTGCGGACGGCACGCTCGGTGGCGACGCTCTCACCCGTGGGCGCGGTGAGCCTGACCTTCAGCACCCCGTCGGGATAGTCGTCGGCGATCTCGCGCACCAGCGCTTCGGCGAGGGCGGTCCGGCCGGAGCCGGGGCGCCCCGCGACGAGGAGCACCCGGGCGCGCGGGGCCTTGGCCTTGCGGCCGGAGAGGGTGTCGAGCCCGGTTCGCGCGATGTCCTCGCGGAGCTCCTTGAGCTCACGCCGCCGCCCGACGAAATCCGTCACGGAACCGCTCCTCTCGCTGCCTTCGGATTGCGAGCGTAGTTCACGCAGAGCGACGGACAGGGTGGAGCGCGGCGGACAAATCGCCCGATCGGATCAGCGGATGGGCTGTTTTTTAACGCGCCGCTCGCGCGGTGCGGCTGGGTGGGCCCTGCGGGGCGAAGTCCCCTACCCACCCTTCCACCGTTCCCCGGGCCAGCCCGGACCCCCTGAGGCTCCGCCCCAGACCCCGGTCCTCAAACGCCGGACGGCTAAGAAGACCACCCCCGGCCGGGGTCGGAAGGGCGCCGGGCCGGGGACGGGGGGCGGGGTGGGGTGTCGGCCGGGACGTAAAGCGTGATGTGTGGCGCACAGGAAAGCCACAACTGCCGGCCGTAAAGGGCAAGGCGCCTAAATCATGCAGTCCAGGCCGACACCCCACCCCACCCCGCCCCCGGCAACGGCGCCGCACCCGCACCCGCACCCACACCCACACCCACAGGGCTACGCCTCGAAGGGCCGGGCCTGCCACGGGGCGTCCGCCGGACGCAGGGAGGCCAGGGAGGGGTCGGCGGCGAGGGCCGCCGTGAGGGCCAGGGCCCCCGTGACGAGCCCGGGGTTGCCCAGCGAGCCCGCCAGAACACCCCGTACCAGCGAAGGCAGCGGCACCCACGCCACCTCCATGTCCGCCTCCTCCGAGCCGGACTCCGCGTAGCGTTCGCCGTCCGCCTCCGAGACGCCCCGCGCGAGGAAGATCCGGGTGGCCTCGTCGGAGCCGCCGGGGGACGCGTAGAAGTCGGCCAGCACCCGCCAGTCCTCGGCCTTGACGTGCGCCTCCTCGTACAGCTCGCGCTGCGCCCCGTGCAGCGGGTTCTCCCCCACGACGTCCAGGAGCCCCGCCGGGAGCTCCCACAGCCGCCGCCGCACCGGGTGGCGGTACTGGCTCAGCACCAGCACCCGTCCCGCGTCGTCCAGGGCCAGCACGCACACCGACCCGGGGTGCACCTGGTAGTCGCGGCGGGCCACGGACCCGTCCGGCATCCGCACCTCGTCGGAGGCAACCGCCGTCTTCGCGCCCTGGAACGGCCGCTGGGTCGACACCGTCTCCCAGGATTCCGACGTGTCCTTGATCTCCATACCCGACATGCCCCGAAGCCCTCCACAACGCGCGACAGCCGGGGTACGGAACTCCGTACCCCGGCTGTCTACGGTATGTGCCGTACGACTACTTCGCGGCCTGCTGCCGCTCCACGGCCGCCTTGACCAGACCCGCGAACAGCGGGTGCGGGCGCGTCGGGCGCGAGCGCAGCTCCGGGTGGGCCTGGGTGGCCACCAGGTAGGGGTGGACCTCGCGCGGGTACTCGACGTACTCGACGAGCTTGTTGTCCGGGGAGGTGCCGGAGAAGACCAGACCGGCCTTCTTCTCCAGCTCACCGCGGTAGGCGTTGTTGACCTCGTAGCGGTGGCGGTGGCGCTCGTCCACGTACGCCTGGTCGCCGTAGACCTCGCGCACGATGGAGCCCTCGGCGAGCTTCGCCGGGTACATGCCCAGGCGCATGGTGCCGCCCAGGTCGCCCGCGCCCTCGACGAAGGCCAGCTGCTCCTCCATCGTGGAGATCACCGGGTTCGGGGTGGAGGCGTCGAACTCGGTGGAGTTCGCGTCCTCGATGCCCGCCAGGTTGCGCGCGGCCTCGATGACCACGCACTGCAGGCCCAGGCACAGGCCGAGCAGCGGGACCTTGTTCTCGCGGGCGTAGGTGATCGCACCGACCTTGCCGTTGACACCACGGTCGCCGAAGCCGCCGGGCACGCAGATCGCGTCCACGTCTCCGAGCACGGCCGCGGCACCGGCCGGGGTCTTGCAGTCGTCGGAGGTGACCCACTTGATCTGCACGCGGGCCTTGTTGGCGAAGCCGCCGGCGCGCAGCGCCTCGGTCACCGACAGGTAGGCGTCGGGCAGGTCGATGTACTTGCCGACGAGCGCGACCTTGACCTCGTGGTCGGGGTTGTGGACCCGGTCGAGCAGGTCCTCCCAGACGGTCCAGTTGACGTCGCGGAACGGCAGGTCGAGCTTGCGCACGACGTAGGCGTCCAGGCCCTCGGTGTGCAGCACCTTGGGGATGTCGTAGATCGACTTGGCGTCGATCGCGGCGACCACGGCTTCCTCGTCGACGTCGCACATCAGCGAGATCTTGCGCTTGATCGAGGTCGGGACCTCGCGGTCGGCGCGCAGCACGATCGCGTCGGGCTGGATGCCGATGTTGCGCAGCGCCGCGACGGAGTGCTGGGTCGGCTTGGTCTTCAGCTCGCCGGAGGGGCCGATGTAGGGCAGCAGCGAGATGTGCACGACGAAGACGTTGTCGCGGCCGACCTCGTGGCGGACCTGGCGGACGGTCTCCAGGAACGGCAGCGACTCGATGTCGCCGACGGTGCCGCCGACCTCCGTGATGACGACGTCGACGTCGTCGGTCGCCATGCGACGGATGCGGTGCTTGATCTCGTTGGTGATGTGCGGGATGACCTGCACGGTGTCACCGAGGTACTCGCCGCGCCGCTCCTTGGCGATGACCTGCGAGTAGACCTGGCCGGTGGTGACGTTGGCCGAGCCGTCGAGGTCGACGTCGAGGAAGCGCTCGTAGTGACCGATGTCCAGGTCGGTCTCGGCGCCGTCGTTGGTGACGAACACCTCGCCGTGCTGGAACGGGTTCATCGTGCCGGGGTCGACGTTGAGGTACGGGTCGAGCTTCTGCATCGTGACCCGAAGACCGCGCGCCTTCAGCAGCGCACCCAGGCTGGAGGCCGTCAGGCCCTTGCCGAGGGAGGAAGCGACACCCCCGGTGACGAAGATGTGCTTGGTCGTCATGGATTTGGGCGGCATCGCCAAGAGGGGGCTCCCGTGGGTCGCGAGGTGAGGTGCGTCCGGCGCCGGCCACCATCGATCCGGAGGGTCTCAGGGGGCGCCGAAGCTGCGGTTTCGGGGCTCCTGATTCGCACAGGCAGACCACCGGTCCACGGGATACCAGCCTATCAGCGCCCGGGCCGGTCCGCCTCCGGCCACGCGGCGGGGGCGTTCGCGGGGGGCCGCGCGCGGTCCGTCACGGCGGTATCGCCGCTGCTCACCCGTTCGGCCGAACCTCATTGTCCCCAAGCTGACGGGGATCACTAGGGTGCCGTCTTGTCCTGCTCGGATCTCGATCACATCCCTGCCGAGCGGCCCCGCGAACGGCGTAACCCGTCCGGTTCCGGAATCATGGGCTGGACGCGGCGATCCACATCACCGGAGAATCCGCGACATCGCGCATTGCAAGCGCCCTTCGGGGCGGACGTGGCTGTTCGACTGGAGATGCAACGTGTCCGGGCGCATCGAGGATTACGCACTGATCGGCGACATGCAGACCGCGGCATTGGTCTGCCGGGACGGGGCGGTGGACTGGCTGTGCCTGCCACGTTTCGATTCCCATGCCGTCTTCGCGAGCATTCTCGGCACCGAGGAACACGGGTTCTGGCGGATCGGCCCGGCGTTCCCGGCCGGCGCCGAGGCCCCGCGTGCCACCCGGCGCCGCTACCGCGGTGACTCGCTGGTCCTGGAGTCCGAGTGGGACACCCCGCGCGGCACGGTCCGCGTGATCGACTTCATGCCGCCCCGCGAGGACCACGCACCGCAGATCATCCGCATCGTGGAGGGCATCAGCGGGCGCGTCCCCATGCGCTCCGCCCTGCGGATGCGCTTCAGCTACGGCCGGGTGGTGCCCTGGGTGCACCGGGTCGACGACCGCACCGTGGCCGTGGCGGGCCCCGACTCGGTCTGGCTGGACACCGAGGTGCAGACCTACGGCAAGGACCTGACCACGTACTCCGACTTCACCGTCGGGCCGGGCGACCGGAAGGCCTTCTGCATCAGCTGGCAGCCCTCGCACAAGGAGCCGCCGCAGCCGCCCGAGGCCGAGGAGGCCCTGGAGGCCACCACCGAGTTCTGGCGGGACTGGGTCGAGCAGTGCACGTACCACGGCCCCTACCGGGAGGCGGTGATCCGCTCGCTGATCACCCTCAAGGCGCTCACGTACGCCCCCACGGGCGGGATCGTCGCCGCGCCCACCACCTCCCTCCCGGAGGAGATCGGCGGGGTCCGCAACTGGGACTACCGCTACACCTGGCTCCGCGACGCCGCCATCACCCTGTCCTCGCTGCTGCGCACCGGCTACCGCGAGGAGGCCCGCGCCTGGCGCGAGTGGCTGCTGCGGGCGGTGGCCGGCGACCCGGAGAACCTGCAGATCATGTACGGGATCGCGGGCGAGCGGGAGCTCGGCGAGACCGAGCTGGAATGGCTGCCCGGGTACGAGAACTCCCGCCCGGTCCGGGTCGGCAACGGCGCCGCGGGCCAGCTCCAGCTCGACGTGTACGGCGAGGTCACCGAGGCCCTGCACCTGGGCCACATGACCGGCCTGGCGCGCAACGACTACGCCTCGCTGCTCCAGCTGAAGCTGATCCGCTACCTGGAGACCCACTGGGACCAGCCCGACGAGGGCATCTGGGAGGTCCGCGGCCCGCGCCGGCACTTCGTGCACTCGAAGGTGATGGCGTGGGTGGCCGTGGACCGCACGATCAAGCTGATCGAGAGCGGGGACGCGGACGGGCCGCTGGAGCGGTGGCGCGAGATGCGCGACGAGATCCACCAGGACGTCTGCGAGAAGGGCTACGACAAGGAACGCAACACCTTCACGCAGTCCTACGGGTCCAAGGAGCTGGACGCTTCCCTCCTGCTGATCCCGCAGATGGGCTTCCTGCCGCCGGACGACAAGCGGGTGATCGGCACGATCGAGGCGATCCAGCGCGAGCTGTCGACCCCCGACGGCTTCATCCTGCGCTACCCGACCTCGGGTGAGGAGGCGGGCGTGGACGGCCTCCAGGGCGACGAGGGCGCCTTCCTGGCGTGCTCGTTCTGGATGGCGGACGACCTGGCGATGATCGGCCGGGTCGACGAGGCCCGGCGCCTCTTCGAGAAGCTGCTGTCGCTCCGCAACGACCTGGGCCTGCTGGCGGAGGAATGGGATCCGAAGCTCCAGCGCCAGGTGGGCAACTTCCCGCAGGCCTTCAGCCACGTCCCCCTGATCGACACGGCCCTGCGGCTGACGGCGAGCGGCGCGTACGGGGGCTGACTAACCTGGAGGGGTCGTAGGCCTTTCCGCACCTTCCGTACCATCCGCACCTTCCGCATCTCCCGGAAGGGGGTAGCCATGGCTCCCCTCTCGAAGGCGGGCACGGCACTTGCCGAGCTCCGCGAGGACCTGTCCGGCGCCGTCCTGGTTCCGGAGGATCCGGGGTACGACGAGGCCCGCACCCTCTACAACGGGATGATCGACCGCCGGCCGGCCGTCATCGCGCAGTGCGAGAGTCCGGTGGACGTGGTGACCGCCGTGCGCTTCGCACGGCGGCTCGACCTGCCGATCGCGGTGCGCGGCGGCGGCCACAGCGTGGCGGGGATGTCCCTGAACGACGGCGGCATGGTCGTTGACCTGCGCCGGATGCAGGGGGTGACGGTCCACCCCGGGGCCTCGTCCGTCCGCGTCGAGGGCGGCGCCACGATGAGCCATCTGGACCGGGCCTGCGAGCGGTACGGGCTGGCGACCACCGGCGGCCGCGTCTCCACCACCGGGGTCGGCGGCTTCGTCCTGGGCGGCGGCACCGGGTGGCTGGACCGCAAGTTCGGCCTGGCGGTGGACAACCTGCTCGCCGTGGACCTGGTGACGGCCGACGGGGAGATGGTGACCGCGACCGAGGAGGACCACCCCGAGCTGTTCTGGGGGCTGCACGGCGGCGGCGGGAACTTCGGCGTCGCGACCTCGCTGACCCTGCGGCTGCACGAGCTGCCGGCCATGTCCGTCGCACTCCTGCTGTACCTGCCCGAGCACGGGCCCGAGGTGGTCCGTACGTACCGGGACGTCATGGAGGACGGGCCGCGCGAGGCGGGCGGCGGCGCCATCTACATGACCGGGCCGCCCGAGGAGTTCGTCCCGTCGCACCTGGTCGGGCTGCTGCTCGCGGGCGCGCTGGTCACGTACGCGGGACCCGAGGAGGAGCTGCGCCGCCTCATCGCCCCGCTGCTGGCGATCCCGCACGAGGCGGAGCTGGTGACGGCCCTGCCCTACGCGGACCTCCAGTGCATGCTCGACGATCCGCCGGGCATGCGGAACTACTGGTCGGCGGAGTACCTGACGGGTGTGCCCGACGCGTTCGTGGACGTGTTCTGCGCCCGCGCGGACTCCATGCCGGTGCCGAGCGGCACCCAGCACGTGGTGTGGCCCCAGGGCGGCGCGATCGCCGAGGGCCCGGCCGACTACCCGGTGCCGTTCCGCGACGCGCCCTGGGCGGTGCACCCGTTCGGTGCCTGGGAGGACCCGGCCGACGACGACCGCTGCCGCCAGTGGGTCAAGGACGTCCGCGCCGACGTCCAGCCGTGGAGCACCGGCGCGGTCTACCTCAACTTCACCGGGGACGAGGGCGGAGACCGGGTGGTCGCCGGCCTCGGACCCGAGAACATGCGGCGGCTGGGCCGGCTGAAGCGGGAGTACGACCGGGACAACGTCTTCCGCTTCAACCACAACATCGCCCCCGCCTGACCGCCCGCCCGATGCCTACGTCAGGGCGGTGATCACCTCCTTCGCCGCCCGCTCCCCCTCGGTCGCCCCGCCTTCCATGAACCCCTGGAAGTCGTAGCTGCAGTGCTCTCCGCCGATGTGGATCCGGCCCTGCGCGGTGCCCTCGTACTTCGCGTACTTGTGCAGGTAGCCGGTCGGCCAGTACGAGTAGGCGCCGAGCGCGTACGGGTTGCGGTGCCAGGCCGATATCTGCGCCTTGCCGTTCCAGGCCGCCTTGGTGCCGGGGAAGAAGGCGTCGATCCCGGTGAGCATCCGGCCCGCGAGGGTGCGTACGTAGGGGTCGGAGTCGGTGGCGAAGGGGGTCGCCGGGGTGATCGCGCCGGCCAGGGTGCCGCCGCCGTACTGGAGCAGGATGCCGCCGTTGCCCGGCTGGACCTTCGTGGTGTCCCAGGTCTGCTGGACCTCGCTGTCGGTGAAGCAGTCCCCGGCGGAGACCCCCGGCCAGGGGCCGGTGCCGCGCCAGGGGCGGCTGGTGAACTGCATGTTGAGCTTGGTGCAGTAGCCCATGCGGGCGTCGCGCAGCAGGTTCTTCATCAGCGGGTCGAAGCCGGCGCCGGTGATGTCGATCCGCTGGAGGATCGGCAGCGGCAGGCACAGGATGGTGTGGTCGGCCACGACCGTCCGGGTGGCGCCCGCGTCGTTGAAGGTCAGGGTCTGGGTGCCGTCCGCGGAGACGCGTACGGCGACCAGCTCGCGGCCCATGACCGTCGAACCGGCGGGCAGGGCCTGGGCGATGGCGTTCGGCAGCTGGTCGTTGCCGCCGGTGATGTGGTAGCGCTCGTTGGACAGGCCCCAGACGTTGAAGTTGCCCGGGTTGGGCTGGTAGCCCATCAGCAGGACCAGCGCGAGGGCGGACTGCTGCTGGGTGTCGGCCCCGTACTCGACGTTGTACGCCACGTCGATGAAGCGGCCGAGCTGCGAGCCGTGGCCGCCCGGGATCCGGGTGTCGATCCACTGGTGGATGGTCATGTTGTCGAGGGCGGTCCCGGCCGGGGTCGAGGAGTTCCAGGAGACCTCCCCGGCCTCCTGGAGATCGCGGCGCAGGGCCTGGTAGACGGCGTTGAAGTCCTCGTCGGCCTGCTCGCGCGGGTAGTACGTCCCGTTGAACCAGAGGACCTCCTCCGCCCCGTTGGGGCCGCCGCCGAGGAAGTCCTCGGTCTGGAGGTCGAAGCGGCGGCAGAGCTCCAGGATCTTCTTGTGGCTGGTGTCGATCAGCTCGCCGCCGATCTCGGAGGTCTGCCCGTAGGCCCACAGGGAGCGCTGGGTCCACATCCGGCCGCCGACGCGGCTCGGGTTGGCCTCGTAGAGGGTGAAGGGGACGCCCGCGTCCTTGAGGGTGAGGGCGGCGGTCAGCCCCGAGATGCCGGCGCCGACGATGGCGACGCGGGCGGGGGTGACCGGCTTCTTGTCGGGGGTGGCCTCCACCGCGTGGGCGAGTGCCGGGGCGGCGGCCGAGGCGACGGCGGCGGAGAGCCCGAGCGCGGCGGCGCGTGCCAGGAGCTGGCGGCGGGAGGAGCCGCGGACCTCGGCGACGGGCAGGCCGAGCCGGCGGGCGGCGGCGTGCTCCTCGGCGAACTGCCGGAGCGCGTGCATCAGTGGCGTACGGGCCATGGCGGTGGCTCCTTCTCAGACGTTCGCGGCGGAGGGGGCGGGCTCATCGGTGGACTCGTCGGTGCGCTCGGCGGCGTCCTCCAGGACGACGCGGCCGATGATCTCGTAGCGGTCCGGGGCCTTGAACTTCAGCCACAGGCCGAGTCCCAGCCCGCCGAAGAAGACGACCCCGACGATCCACGGGATCAGGGTGAAGAAGAACGAGTCGGCGGCCAGCCCGGCCGCCGTCTTCATGTTGACCAGCAGCAGGACGACCACGGCGGCCATGGCGATGCCGCCGACCAGCGGGGCCGTGAAGGTGCGGAACCAGTGCCGGTCCTCGGGGTGGTTCTTGCGGAAGTAGCCGATCACCGCGAAGGAGCACAGGGTCTGGACGATGAGGATCGCCATGGTGCCGAGGATCGCGAGCAGCGTGTACAGGTGGATGTACGGGTCCTGCCCGGTCAGCCAGAACAGCGCGACCAGGCCGGTGGCGATGGCCGTCTGCACCATGGAGGAGATGTACGGGGAGCCGTGCTTGGCGTGCGTACGGCCCAGGCCCGGGTGGAGGAAGCCCTCGCGGCCGATGGCATAGAGGTAGCGGGCGGCGCACTGGTGGAAGGCCATGCCGCAGGCGAAGGAGCCGGTGAGCAGCAGCCACTGGAAGGCGTCGACGGCCCAGGCGCCGATGAAGGTCTGGGTGGGGGCGAAGAACAGGTCGAGCGGGCTCGCGGAGGCGGAGAGCTCCACGGACTTGGCGAGGCCGTTGCCCGCGATGGTCATCCAGGAGACGTAGATGTAGAAGAGCCCCACGCCGACGACGGAGATCAGGGTCGCCTTGGGGATGACCTTCTTCGGGTTCTTCGACTCCTCCCCGTACATGGCGGTGGACTCGAAGCCGACCCAGGACCAGAAGGCGAAGAAGAGGCCGAGTCCGGCGGAGATCCCGGTGAAGGCGTTCTTCGGGTTGACCGGCTCGAGGGGTATCCCGTCCGGACCGCCACCCGCGATCAGTACGGCGGTGGCGACGGCGAAGAGGACGGCGATCTCGGCGATGAGCATCACGCCCAGCGCCTTGGCGGTGAGGTTGATGTCGAAGTGTGCCAGGGCGGCCGTGATCGCGAGCATGCCGGCCGCGTAGACGATCCAGGGCAGGTCTATGCCGAGCTGGTCGTGAACGGTGGTCTTGGTGAAATACGAGAAGACACCGACGATCGAGGCCTCGAAGACGATGTAGGCGAGGACCGCGAGCATGCCGGAGGCCATGCCGGCGATCCGGCCGAGGCCGTGCGAGATGTACCCGTAGAAGGCGCCGGCCGCCGTGATCCGCTTGGCCATGGCGACGTAGCCGACGGCGAAGACGGTCAGGACGGCGGTCGCGAAGAGATATCCGGCGGGGGCGCCGATGCCGTTTCCGAAGCCGACGGCGATGGGCAGGTTGCCGGTCATCGCGGTGATGGGAGCGGCGGTGGCGACGGCCATGAAGACGACACCGACCAGGCCCACGGAATTGGCTTTCAGCCTCTGGACCTGGGGTGCGCCGCCGCCGGTGCTGCTATCCGTGCTCATGGCTCCTCGTTCCTGTCGTGAGGGCGCTCACTCTCTCCCCGCGTGACGTACGCCACAATCGGCATGCAGTCCGATAATCTCCTTGCCGGGACGACGAGTTGTCGGGCCGGACGGGGGTATACGGAGCCCCGTAACCGCTCGGTGATGTGCACGGAACAAGAGCCCCGGTAGCGTCCGCCATATGGACAATCAGGGCGGGATCACGGTTCAGCGGGCACTTGAGCTGCCGGGGCTGCGCGGCGGGCTCCCGGAGGTGGTGGCCTGCGCCGACCGGCTCGGCCGGACCGTGCGCTGGGTGCACGCCGGCGAGGTCCCCAACATCGCCTCCCTGCTCAAGGGCGGCGAACTGCTGCTGACCACCGGCCTCGGCCTCGGCACCCGTCCCGCCGAGCAGCGCGCCTTCGTACGCCGCCTCGCGGACCGGGGCATCGCCGCGCTGGTCGTCGAGCTGGGACCCCGCTTCACCCGCCTCCCGGCGACCTTGGTGGAGACGGCCCGGGCGGTCGGCCTCCCCCTCGTCCAGCTGCACCGCGAAGTCCCCTTCGTGACCGTCACGGAGGAGGTCCACACCGAGATCGTCAACGGGCACTACGCGCTGCTCCAGCGGGCCGAGGAGGTCCACCGGCGCTGCACGGAAGCCCTGCTCGACGGTGGCGGGATCCCCCAAGTGCTCCACATCCTGGCGGACTTCACGGCCAACCCGGTCTTCCTGGAAACCCCCGACGGCCAGCTGCTGTACGCGGCGGGCCCGGTCGCCGGCGAGGCCGCGGCGGACCCGCTCCAGGTCTGGGAGGGCCTACGCGGCCAGCGCCCGGCGGAACCGTCCGGCAACGCCGTGGTGGTCGACGTCCCGGGCGGCGGCCGCGGCACCGGCTCGGTGCGGGCCCGGCTGGTCCTGCTGGGCGTGTCCGCGCCGCTGCTGCCCGTGCACCGGATGGCGGCGGAGCGGACGGCCGGCGTACTGGCCGTCGTCCTGATGCAGGCCCGGCAGGAGGACGAGCTGGCGGCGCGCGGCCGCGGCGACTTCCTCACGGACCTCGCCGAGGGACGGATCTCCGCAGAGGACGCCCCCGCCCAGGCCCGCGTCCTGGGCTTCAAGCCGGGCCCGGGCCCGCTCCTGCCCATCGTCATGCGGCTCTCCTCGGACCTGGCCCCTTCCGGCAACTGGGCGGTGCTGGCCCGGGCCGTCCTGGAGGAACTCGCCTCCGTCGGCGTCCCGGTGCTCCTCGGTGTCCGCCCGGTCGAAGGCCGCGTCCCCCTCCTGGTCTCCCTCCGCTCCGACGCCGAACGCACCACGGTCTCCGACCGGGTCGCGGTGGCGCTGCGCACCGGCGTGGAGCGGGCCGGCCTGGACCGTGCGGGGGCCGCGCCCGCGGTGGTCGTCGGCGTCTGCGGCGGCTGGGCGACCGTCTCGGCGGGCCTGCGCCACGCGGCCGAGACCGCCACCGCCGCGCACGGACTCCCCGCCCGCCCCTGGTACGACGCCCGCCGCCTGGACATCGACCTGCTCCTGTGGCGGCTGCGCGAGCACCCCGACCTGGCGGCCTTCGTGGACCGCGCGATCGGCGCCCTGCGCGTGCACGACACGGTCTCCCGCCCGCCGCTCCTCCCCACCCTGGAGACCTACCTGGCCCACGCGGGCCGCAAGGCGGAGACCGCGCGCGAGCTCCACCTGAACCGCCAGACCCTGTACAACCGCCTGGCCCGCATCTCGGAGCTCCTGGGCGCGGACCTGGACGACCCGGAAACCGTCCTCTCCCTAAGCCTGGCCCTCCGCGCCCGCCGCCACGCGAGCCCTTCCTAACCCGCCGCTCGCGCGGTGCGGCCCTGCGGGGCTGGGTCCCCTACCCGCCCTTCCACCGTTCCCCGGGCTCCGCCCGGACCCGCGCCTCAAACGCCGGCGAGGCTGAATTTGGCCCCGGGCTGCACCCGGCCCCTGGGGCTCCGCCCCCGGCACCGACCCCCACCCGCAGCCACCGGGCCCCGGCACCACCCAGCCCCGCCGGCGTTTGAGGCGCGGGGGTCCGGGGGCTGGCCCCCGTGCAACGGCGCCGCACCCGGCCCGGGACCCGCCAGGGCTATCGCCGGCGCGAAGTCAACTCGTCGTACACCGACAGGACTTGCGCCACGGTGTCATCCTCCGACGGCCACGTCAGCGCCTGCGCCCGCCCCGCCACCGCCAACTCCCCCCGCCGCGCGGGATCCGCCAGCAGCCCGGCCACCGCAGCGGCCAGCGCCCCCGGGTCCCCGTAAGGCACCAGCACCCCCGCCGCCCCCACCAGCTCGGGCACACCGCCCACCGCCGTCGCCACCAACGGCACACCCCTCCGCAGAGCCTCCTGCGCGAGCGGCGACCGCGCCTCCCACCGGCTCGGCAGCACCGCGACATCCGCCGCGGCCAGCAGCCGCGCGGCATCCCGCCGCCGCCCGAGCAGCCGCACCGGCAGGTGCTCCGCCTGGATCCGCCGCGCGAGCTCCGCCCGCATCGGCCCCTCTCCCGCGATGACCAGCAGCGGCACCGGGTCCAGCTCCCGCCACTCCCGCGCCGCGTCCAGCAGTACGGAGTACCCGCGCCGAGGCACCAGGCTCCCGACCGCGATCAGCAACGGCCGCTCCACCGCGCCGAGTTCCGCCCGCACCTTCCCGTGGTCCGGAGCCTCCGTAGACCCGGTGGATCCGGCAGCCTCCGTGGGCCCCGGTACCGCCACCGCCGCCAGCCGCGCGTCCCGCGCCCCCCGCAGCCGGGCCAGGTCCACCTGCGCGGAGGAGGCGCCGAGGACGATCGCCGCGGCCCGCGCGACGTGCCGTTCCAGCAGCAGGCTCAGGCGGCCGCTGCCGGGGCCGCCGCCGTGCCAGCTCACGACCAGGGGAACCCGCCGCCCGCGCAGGGCCAGCGCCGCGCGCATGCCCGCCCGTACGCCGTGCGCGTGCACCACGTCGGCCTCGACGCACGCGGCCCGCAACGCGCTCACCGCGTCCGGGGTGAAGCGTGCCCCGGCGCCGGTGAAGTCGTACTCCCCCTCCGCCTCGACGGGTCCGCACACGGTGACCCGTACGCCGCGCGCGGCGAGCCCGGTGGCCAGCGACCGCACGTGCGCACCACCGCTCGCGCCGCCGAGCACTTGGACGGTGCGAAGGACGGGGACCGTTACCGGGGAGCTGCTCACGGGCCGAAGCTCCAGGGTGAGGGAGGAAGGCAGGGACGTCGCTCAGAATGCCAGTCCGCACGCGCGTTCCGGGACCATACGGGTGCGGATCCCGTACGAGATACCGCCACGACCCCCCGATCCTCACCCACACGGGCTAGCCGGGCGTCAGCATGATGACCCCGCCGACCTTGTCGACGGCGAAAGGCCCTACGCCGCCGCTCCGCTACTCCGGACTCCGGGCCGCCGCGAGCAGCTCCTCCGCGTGCGCCCGCGCCGACGCCGAGTCCTCGTGGCCGGCCAGCATCCGCGACAGCTCGCGGATCCGGGCCTCGCCCTCCAGGACGGTGACGCCGCTGCGGGTCACGGACCCGTCGTTGGTCTTCTCGACCAGCAGCTGCCGGTCCGCGAAGGCCGCCACCTGCGGCAGGTGCGTGACGACGACGACCTGCGCCGACTTGGCCAGCTTCGCGAGCCGCCGCCCGACCTCCACGGCGGCCTTGCCGCCGACGCCCGCGTCGACCTCGTCGAAGAGGTACGTCGGCACCGGGTCGGAGCCCGCGAAGACGACCTCGACGGCGAGCATCACCCGGGAGAGCTCACCGCCCGAGGCGCCCTTGGCGATCGGCCGCGGCTGGGCACCGGGGTGCGGGGCGAGCAGCAGTTCGACCTCGTCGACGCCCGAGGGCCCGTACGCGACGAGCCGGCCGCCGACCTCGACCCCCTCGGGGTCCTCGGTCTGCCGGACGTCGATGGTGACCCGTGCGTGCGGCATCGCCAGGGAGGCCAGCTCCTCGGTGACCGCCGACGCGAAGCGGGTCGCCGCCTCGTTCCGCGCGTCCGTCAACGCCTGCGCCAGTGCGGAGAGTTCCAGGCGCAGCCCGTCACGCTCCGCGGTCAGCTCATCGATCCGCTCGTCGTCGCCGTCCAGTTCCAGCAGCCGTACGGACCCGCGTTCGGCCCACTCCAGGACGGAGTCGACCCCGCCCTCGGCGGATCCGTACTTCCGGATCACCTGGGTCAGCGCCGCCCGCCGCTCCTCCACGGCGGCCAGCCGCAGCGGATCGGCGTCCAGGTCGTCCGCGTAGCCGGCGAGTTCCCCGGCCACGTCCCCGAGCAGGATGCCCAGTTCCCCGATCCGCTCGGCGAGCGCGCCGAGCGCCGGGTCGTGGGAGCGTACGGATTCCAGTGCGCGGTGCGCCCCGGCGACGAGCGCGCCCGCGTCGACGCCCTCGGGGTCCTCGACGTTGCCGGCCAGGGCCGCGTGTGCGACCTGGGCGGCCGAGGACAGGGATTCGGCGTGCCCGAGGCGCTCCGCCTCCGCCGCCAGCTCGGTGTCCTCGCCCGAGAGCGGTTCCACGGCGGCGATCTCGTCGAGCCCGAAGCGGAGCAGATCGGCCTCCTGGGCGCGTTCCCGGGCCCGGGTGGTGATCTCCTCCAGCTCTCCGGCGACGGCGCGCAGCCTGCGGTGGGCGGCGGCGTACTTCTCCAGCGGGACGGCGACGGCGTCGCCCGCGTACCGGTCGAGGGCCTGGCGCTGCCGGGCGGGCCGGAGCAGGCCCTGCTGGTCGGTCTGCCCGTGGACGGCGACGAGGTCGTCGGCGAGCTCGGCGAGCAGGCCGACGGGCACGGAGCGGCCGCCGACGTGGGCGCGCGAGCGGCCCTCGGCGGAAACGGTCCGGCTGATCAGCAGCGCGCCGTCGTCGAGCTCGGCACCGGCCTCCTCGGCGCGCAGCGCCGCGGGGGCGTCCGGGCGCATGACGATGCGCCCTTCGACGACCGCCGCCTTGGCCCCGATCCGCACCAGCGCGGGGTCGGCGCGCCCGCCGAGCAGCAGCCCGAGGCTGGTGACGACCATGGTCTTGCCCGCGCCGGTCTCGCCGGTCACCGCGGTGAAACCGGGCGACAGCTCGACCACAGCGTCGTCGATGACCCCGAGCGACCGTATCCGCATCTCCTCAAGCACGGGACGACGATACCGAGGTTTCATGGGTGCCATGTGACGTCACCCGCCCGAACCGGCTCGAACAATCATGCTATTTACGTACGCGCGGTGCACAGAACCCGTACGGGGCCGCCCTTCGGGCGACGACGGGAGTGACGACAGGCCCTAGTGCGGGGCTCCGCGCCATCCCGACACCGGCAGCGCGAACTTCGCGACGAGCCGGTCCGTGAACGACGCGTGGTGCAGCCGGGCGAGCCGCACCGGCACCGTCCCCCGCCGGACCTCCACGCGGGCCCCGGACGGCAGCTCCACCGTCCGCCGCCCGTCGCACCACAGCACCCCGTGCGGGGTCCCGGTCTGCACCTCCACGGCCAGCACCGAGTCCGGCGAGGTCACCAGCGGCTTGGCGAACAGCGCGTGCGCGCTGATCGGCACCATCAGCAGCGCCTCCACCTCCGGCCAGACCACCGGCCCGCCGGCCGAGAAGGCGTACGCCGTCGAGCCCGTCGGCGTCGCGCAGACGATCCCGTCGCAGCCGAAGCCGGACACCGGGCGCCCGTCGATCTCCAGGACCACCTCCAGCATCCGCTCCGGGGACACCTTCTGGACGGCCGCCTCGTTCAGCGCCCAGTCCCGGTGCACCACGTCCCCGTTGGTCCGCACGGTCACGTCGAGGGTCATCCGCTCCTCGACCTCGTAGTCGCGCGTCACGACCCGGTCCACGACCTTGTCCAGGTCGTCCCGCTCCGCCTCCGCGAGGAAGCCCACCCGGCCCAGGTTGACGCCGAGCATCGGCACCCCGGAGCCGCGCGCGAACTCCGCGCCGCGCAGCAGCGTCCCGTCGCCGCCGAGCACGATCAGCAGCTCGCACCCGTCGAGCACCTCCGGGGTGCACTCGGACTCGGCCACCAGCTCCACCTCGGGCGGCAGCGGCAGGTCCACCGCCTCGTGCCGCAGCACCCGTACGCCCAGCCCGCTGCGCAGCAGTCCCTGGACCACCAGCTCGGCGCTGCGGATGGCCGCCGGCCGCCCGGTGTGCGCGAGCAGGAAGACCGTGCGCTTCCCCGACGCTCCCGACGCCCCCGAGTCCTCGTGCTCCGAATTCCCTGACTCCCCCGACTGTGCCGGGTCCCCCGAAAGATCACTCACTGCGGCCCCTCCGCCACTGCACGGTCAACATCCGCCGGGTCGAGTGCCGGTGCCCCCGCCCTCAGCCACAGAAAATACTCGACGTTGCCCGAGGGGCCCGGGAGCGGGCTCGCGGTCACCCCGAGCACGCCCAGGCCCAGCTTCCACGCCTGCGCCGCGACGTCGCGCACGGCCTCGGCGCGCAGCACCGTACTGCGCACCACGCCACCGCTGCCGAGCCGTTCCTTGCCGACCTCGAACTGCGGCTTGACCATCAGCACCAGATCCGCGTCGGGCGCGCAGCAGCGTACGAGCGCGGGCAGCACCAGCCCGATCGAGATGAAGGACAGGTCACCGACGACCAGATCCACCGGCACCCCGTCGATCAGCTCCACCGTCAGCTCGCGCACGTTCGTGCGGTCCTTGACGGTGACCCGGTCGTCGCTCTGCAGGGACCAGGCGAGCTGCCCGTAGCCGACGTCGACCGCCATCACGTGCTCCACGCCGGCGCGCAGCAGCACGTCGGTGAAGCCACCGGTCGAGGCGCCCGCGTCCAGCGCCCGGCGGCCCTCCACGCGCAGCCCCTGGGGCTGGAAGGCCGCGAGCGCCCCCGCCAGCTTGTGGCCGCCCCGGGAGACGTAGTCGGGGTCGCCGTCGTCCTTGAGGACAACGAGGGCCGCGCTGGTCTCGACCTGGGTGGCCGGCTTCGTCGCCGTATTGCCGCCCACGGTCACCCGGCCGGCGGCGATCAGCTGCGCGGCGTGCTCGCGCGAGCGGGCCATGCTGCGGCGTACCAGTTCGGCGTCCAGGCGGCGGCGTGCCACTCCTGCCACGATCGGTTCAGCTCCTGTTTTCGTGCGGACGGGGGCCTTCGGTCGCGTCCAGCGCGGTGAGCGCGGAGCGCAGCCCCCTGTGCACATCCTCGTACACCTCGACGTGTCCGTCCGCCGGGAGGTGGTCCAGGTCCGCCAGCCGCTCCAGCGCGGAGTCCACTCCGGCGTGCCCGGTGGGGGTGCGTACGACGCCCAGCGCGACCGGCCCGGCGGGCGCGGCCGGGGCTTCGTCCGGTTCCTGGGCGGCGGCGGGCACTTCTTCGCTCATGCCCCCGACGCTACCGCGTAGGGGGCCCGCGACCGCGCGCGGCTCTGCGGTACGGTCGGGATCACGATGGCTACGATCGAGGAGTGCCGTGCGGCACTCGACCAACTCTCCGACAACCTGGCGCGGGCCGAAGGCGACGTGCGCGGTGCGACCGCGCTCGACCGCTCGCTGAGCTGCCACATCACCGACCTGGACCGGACCTTCACGGGCCGCCTCGACGGAGGCCGGATCCGCGTGGACGCGGTGGCCCCCGGCCCGCCGTCCGCCAAGGCCGAGATCCGGCTCGCGATGACCGGCGACGACCTGGTCGCCCTGGTCGCCGGCGACCTGAAGTTCCCGAAGGCCTGGGCCTCGGGCCGCATCCGCCTGGAGGCAGGCTTCCGCGACCTCCTCCGCCTCAAGAGCCTGCTCTGAGCCCCCACCGGGCCACATCCACCCCTGCCAGGGCAATTTCATCCTGGCCGGGCAAGATCAGCCTCGCCGGCGTTTGAGGCGCGGGGTCCGGGGCGGAGCCCCGGAAGCACCGCCGCACCCTGCCGACCGGGCCTGCCACCCCGCCGCCTACCGGGTCGCGCGAGCAAGCCTGGCCGCGGGGATCACCAGCGGCGTCCCCGTCTCCGGGTCCGGAATGACTTGGCACCGCAGCCCGAACACCCGCTCCACCAGCTCCGCCGTGACCACCTCGGCCGGCGGCCCCTCCGCCACGACCCTCCCGTCCCGCATCGCGATCAGGTGGGTGGCGTAGCGGGCCGCGTGGTTCAGGTCGTGGAGCACGGCGACCAGCGTCCGCCCCTGCTCCTCGTGGAGCTCAGCGCAAAGGTTCAGCACCTCGATCTGGTGCTGGATGTCCAGGTAGGTCGTCGGCTCGTCCAGCAGCAGCAGCGGCGTCTGCTGCGCCAGTGCCATGGCGATCCACACCCGCTGGCGCTGCCCGCCCGACAGCTCGTCCACCGCCCGGTCCGCGAGCTCGGCGACCCCCGTGGAGGCCATCGACTCGTTCACGATGCGTTCGTCGTCCGCCGACCACTGCCGCAGCAGCCCCTGGTGCGGGTAGCGGCCCCGCGAGACGAGGTCCGACACGGTGATCCCGTCCGGGGCGATCGAGGACTGCGGCAGCAGGCCCAGCGTCTTGGCCACCTTCTTCGCCGGCATCGAGCCGATGGCCTGACCGTCCAGCAGCACCCGTCCCGCCGTCGGCTTCAGCATCCGCGACAGCGCACGCAGCAGGGTGGACTTGCCGCAGGCGTTGGGGCCGACGATCACGGTGAAGGAGTGGTCGGGGATCTCCACCGACAGGTTCTCGGCGATGACCCGCTGGTCGTAGCCGAGGGTCACGTTCTCCGCGGTCAGCCGCTGCACTTGCCTGCTCCTCTGGTTGCTCATGCCCTTCTGGCCCCTCTGGTTCCTCATATGCGGCCCGCCCTGCGCTCGGTGACGAGCAGCCAGAGCAGGTAGCAGCCGCCAACCAGCCCCGTCACCACCCCCACCGGCAACTGGTCGGCGCCGAAGGCCCGCTGTGAGACCCAGTCGGACACCAGCAGCAGGAGTGCGCCCATCAGCGCGCCGGTCAGCAGGCTCGCCCCGGGCGAGCGGGTCAGCCGGCGGGCGAGCTGCGGCGCGGCCAGCGCGACGAAACTGACGGGCCCGGCCGCGGCGCTGGCCGCGGTGGTGAGCAGGATCGCCGCCACCATCAGGAGCAGCCGGGTCCGCTCCACCCGCACCCCGACGGCGTACGCCGCGTCGTCGCCCATCTCGATCATCCGCAGGGCCCGGCTCTGGCCGAGGACCAGCGGGAACAGCACCGCGCACGTCGCGAGCAGCGGCCAGACCTGCGCCCAGTCCCGGCCGGCGAGCGAGCCGGTCAGCCAGACCATCGCGCGGGTGGCCTCGACGAGCTGCGCCTTCGTCAGCAGGTACTGGATGACGGCGGTCAGCATCGCGGAGGCGCCGATTCCGACGAGGACCAGCCGGTAGCCGTGGATGCCCTGCTTGTACGCGAGCAGGTACACGGCCAGGCCGGCCACCAGCCCGCCCACCAGGGCCCCGACGGCCACCTCGCCGGCGCTGCCGTGGAACAGCACGATGACCAGGAGCGCGCCGACGGCGGACCCGTAGCCGAAGCCCAGTACGTCGGGCGAGCCGAGGGGGTTGCGCGAGACGGACTGGAAGACGGCGCCGGCCATGCCGAGGGCCGCGCCCACCAGGACGCCGACCAGGACCCGCGGCAGCCGCAGGTCGTTGACGATGAACTCGTGCGCGGGCGTGCCGTTGCCCAGCAGGGTCTGTACGACGTCCCAGGGGGCGATGTCGAAGTCGCCGGTGCCGATGAGCAGGACGGCCGTCGCCAGCACGAGCAGCAGGAGCAGCGCCCCGACGCCCAGCGCGCGCCGCTCCACGCGCAGCGAGATCCCGCCGGGCAGGTGCACCGGCCGGGGCCCGGTCCGGCCCCGGCGCGCCTTGACGGGTGCGTCGGTCACTGTCACAGCTGGGCCATCCTCTTGCGCCGGACGAGGTAGATGAAGACGGGTCCGCCGATCAGCGCGGTGACGATGCCGACCTGGAGTTCGGCGGGCCGGGTGACGACCCGGCCGATGACGTCGGCGCCGAGCAGCAGGACGGGCGAGAGCACCGCCGAGTACGCGAGCACCCAGCGCATGTCCGGGCCGGTGAAGAACCGTACGAGGTGCGGAATCATCAGGCCGACGAAGACGATCGGCCCGCAGGCGGCGGTCGCGGCCCCGCACAGCAGGGTGATGGCGATCATCGCGCCGATCCGGGTCCGCGTCAGGTGGGCGCCGAGCGCCCGCGCGGTGTCGTCGCCCATGGCCATGGCGTTGAGCGGCCGGCCCAGAGCGAGCGCGAGGACGGCGCCGACCAGCAGGAAGGGCGCCACTTGCCGGACGGTGTCCATGTTCGCGGAGGCCAGCGAGCCCACGGTCCAGAAGCGGAGCTTGTCCAGCGCCTTGCTGTCCATCAGCTGCACGGCGTTGATGTATCCGACGAGGGCCGCGGTGGCCGCCGTACCGGCGAGCGCCAGGCGCACGGGTGTGGCGCTGCGGCTGCCGCCGAGCACGTACACGACCACGGAGACGACGGCGGCGCCGAGGAAGGCCCACCACACGAATTCGCCGAGCGAGGTCGCCCCGAAGAAGCTGATGGCCGATACGACGGCGGCCGCGGCCCCCGCGTTGACGCCGAGGATGCCCGGCTCCGCCAGCGGGTTGCGGGTCAGGGCCTGCATCACGGCGCCGGACAGGCCGAGGCCGAGGCCGACGAGCACGCCGAGGAGGGTCCGCGGGATCCGCAGGTCCCGTACGACGACGTCGGAGGCCGTCCCGGAGTAGTGGAACAGGCCGTGCCAGACCTCGTGGAGGGGCATCTGCTTGGCGCCGACGGCGATGCTCGCCACCACGACCAGCGCGAGCACGCCGAAGGCGGCGAGCAGACCGGCGGCTCGCGCACCGTGGCGCGCGCGGGTGGCGGCGGCCGGCGCCGCGCTCGGTTCGGGGGGACTCTCGACCAACACGAAAGTTAGGTTAGCCTACCCTCCACCCCACTCGACTCCCCCGAACGGCCCTCCCACCGGGACCTCGGACCAGGCCCCGACCGGCCCCGACCTGCCAAGACCCGGCCACGCCCACCGACGGCCCGGCTCCGGCGGCGCGTACGGCCCGAACAGATCACATCCCCTTCCAGACCGAGTCGCAGCCCGAGTTACAGCCCGAGCCTGGCCAGCGCCTTGCCCGCGTCCAGCCCGCACGAGCCGTCGCCCGCCGCGGTCCAGGCCGCCGCACACAGCGCCCGCAGCCCGTCCATCGCACCATCGGCACCGTCGGCGCTGCCAGCACTCTCAGCACCGGCGGAGCCATCGGCACCGTCCGCTCCGGCTTCCTCCCCGCGCAGCTCCAGTACGCCGTCCACCGCCACCGCGGTCCAGCCCCCGCAGCGGAAACCGCCCCCGGCCACCGGCACCACCTCCGGCTGCCCGGTCAGCAGCCCGCGCAGGTCCCGGTCCACGTACGTCGGCCGGTACTTCGGCTCGGCCCGCAGCAGCTGCGCCCCGTCCGTCACCCCGGTCAGCACCAGCAGCGAGTCCACGTCCCCGTTGAAGGCGCCCTCGATATCGGTGTCCAGCCGGTCCCCGACCACCAGCGGCCGCTTCGCCCCGGTCCGCAGCACGGTCTCGCGGTGCATCGGGGGCAGCGGCTTGCCCGCCACCTGCGGCTCCGCGCCCGTGGCGATCCGTACGACCTCCACGGCGGCCCCGTTGCCCGGCGCGATCCCCCGCGCCCCCGGAATCGTCAGATCGGTGTTCGAGGCGTACCACGGCACCCCGCGGTTGATCGCGTACGAGGCCTCCGCGAACCGCCCCCACGCCAGATCGGGCCCTCCGTACCCCTGGACCACCGCGGCGAGCCCCTCCTCCTCGGCGGACTCCACCGGCACCAGCCCGCGTTCGCGCAGCGCGACCCGCAGCCCCTCGCCGCCGATCACCAGCACCTTCGAACCGGGCGCCACCTGCTCGGAGATGAGCCGGGCCACCGCCTGCGCGGAGGTGATCACCTCGCCGGCCTCCGTCGGGATCCCCAGCTCGCTCAGGTGCTCGGCGACCGCGTCCGGGGTGCGCAGCGCGTTGTTCGTCACGTACGCCAGGTGCATCCCGTCGGCCCGGGCCGCGGCGAGCGAGTCCACGGCGTGCGCGATGGCCTCACCGCCCGCGTACACCACCCCGTCCAGGTCCAGCAGAGCCGTGTCGTACGCCTGGTGCAGACTCCGCTCACTGCCCGCGGGAAGGGTCCTGCTCTGCCGGGTCATGGGTGTCGGCTCCTCGTGCGATCGATCTTGTCCGGTTTCCGTACTCCCCCGATCATCCCGCATGCCGAGACGGGTCTTACGATTCACCAATGACCACATCTGGCACCGCGGACCACGGACTGCGCCTGATCCCGTTCCATGGCCTGCGCTATGTCCCCGAGCGCGTCGGCAGCCTGGCCGCCGTGACCTCGCCGCCGTACGACGTGGTCGTGCGCCCCGACGGACTCAACCACCTGGAGTCCGCCGACCCCCACAACATCGTCCGCCTGATCCTGCCGCAGGCCGACACCCCCGCCGCCCGCAACCAGCAGGCGGCGCACACGCTGCGCGACTGGCTCTCCGAGGGCATCCTCAGCGCCGATCCGGTGCCCGCGCTCTACGTCTACGAGCAGCGCCGGGGCGAGCTCCTCCAGCGCGGGGTCATCGGGGCCCTCGCCCTCTCCGCCGCCGACGCCGGGATCGTCCTCCCCCACGAGGACGTCATGCCCCACGTGGTCACCGACCGCGCCGGCCTCATGCGCGCCACCTCGGCCAATCTCGAGCCCCTCCTCCTGACGTACCTCGGCGAGGATCCGGCGGCGGGCGCGGCCGCGGTCGTCGAGCGCACCGCCCGCTCCACGCCGCTGTTCTCCACCACCACCGAGGACGGCTTCCAGCACCGGCTGTGGGCCGTCACGGACCCCGCCGACCTGGCGGCGATCACCGCCGACCTGGGCGACCGCCAGGCCCTCATCGCCGACGGCCACCACCGCTGGGCGACGTACCTGCGCCTCCAGGAGGAGCACGGCTCCCCCACCCCCTGGGACTTCGGCCTGGTCCTCCTCGTCGACACCGCCCGCTACCCGCTCCAGGTCCGCGCGATCCACCGGCTGCTCCGGCGCCTGGCCCCCGCCGACGCCCTGGCCGCCCTCGACGGCCGCTTCCGGGTCCGCACCGTCGACGGCCCGCTGCCGGCGGCCATGGCGGCCCTGGCCGAGGCCGCGGAGCTCGGCAACGCCTTCCTCCTCACCGGCGACGGCAGCTTCCACCTGGTCACCGACCCCGAGGCGGCCCTGATCGAGAGCACGGTCCGCGGCGACCGCCCCGAGGCCTGGCGCCGGCTGGACGCCACGGTGCTCCACGCGACCCTGCTGGACACGCTGTGGGCCGTCCCCGACTCCCCCGACCAGATCTCGTACATCCACGACACCGAGGCCACCGTCGAGATGGCGGAGCGCCTCGGCGGCACGGCCGTCCTGCTGCACCCCGTACGCGAGTCGGTCGTACGGGAACTGGCCCGCCAGGGCGTGACGATGCCCCGCAAGTCCACCTCCTTCGGCCCCAAGCCGGCCACCGGCCTGGTCCTGCGCAGCCTGGACTGACGGACGCCCGGACCCGGTCCGCGGACCCCGGACCACCAAAAAAGGGCGGTACCCCCATCGGGGGTACCGCCCTTCTCAGCTCACTCAGCCGTCGTCGCGGACTCCGGACTCGCGACGCCCGTCGTCCTGACGGTCGCCGTCCTCGTCCTCGTCGAGAACGACGATCTCGTCGGTGACGTCGACGTCGGCGTCACCTTCGTACTCGTCGTCGTCCTCGTCGTAGTACTCGGCCTGGTCGGAGGCGCGCTCGGCCGCAACGACCTCGGGGTCGTCGTCGTCCTCGTCGTCCTCTTCCTCTTCCTCGTCGTCGAACTCGTCCTCGACGTCCGCGTCCTCGACGTCCGAATCGTCGGCGTCCGAGTCGTCGGCGGAGGCGTCGACGAACTCGACACCGTCCAGCTCGGCGAGGCGGTCCGAGGCGTCCGTGGCCCCGTCCTTGTCGGCCTCGAGGGTCTTGGCGAACCACTCGCGCGCCTCGTCCTCACGACCGGCCGCCAGCAGGGCGTCGGCGTAGGCGTACCGCAGACGCGCGGTCCACGGCTGCACCGAGTTGGAGGCCAGCTCCGGGCTCTGCAGGGTCACGATGGCCGCGTCGAGCTGGTCCATGTCCCGGCGGGCGCCGGCCGCGACCAGTCGCATCTCGACCTGTCCGGCCTTGTCCAGCTTCTGCACCTCGGGCTCGCCGGCCATGGCCAGCGCCCGCTCCGGACGGCCGAGGCCGCGCTCGCAGTCGGCGATGACCGGCCACAGCTCGACCGAACCGGTCATCCGCTTGGCGGCGCGGAACTCCGCGATCGCCTCGGCGTACTTCTGGTTGGCGTACGCGGCGAAGCCGGCGGCCTCGCGCACGGCGGCGACACGGGAGGCCAGACGCAGGGCGATGCGCGAGTACGCGTACGCCTGCTCCGGGTCCTCGTCGATCAGCCGGGCCACCATGACCAGGTTCTTGGAGACTTCCTCGGCCAGGCCCTTGGGCAGGCTCAGCAGCTCCTGGCGAACGTCGGAGTCGATCTCGAAACCGGTGACGTCGTCGTCGATCGGAAGCCGCTTGACCGGGTCCCGGTCGGCACGGAAGTCACGGTCGCCACCACGGTCGTCCCGACCACGGAACCCACCGCGGTCGCCACCCCGGTCGTCACGACGCGGGTACGACGGACGGTCGCCGCCGCGGTCGTCACGGCCGCCACGGAACCCACCACGGTCGTCATCACGACGGGGGTACGAGGGACGGTCGCCACCGGAGGGACGGTCGTCACGACGCGGGTACGAGGGACGGTCGCCACCGGAGGGACGGTCATCGCGACGCGGGTACGAGGGACGGTCGCCGCGGTCGTTGCCACGGAAGCCGCCACCGGAGGGGCGGTCACCACGGTCGTCGCGGCGGAAGCCACCGCCGGCCGGGCGGTCGCCACCGGAGGGGCGGTCATCGCGACGCGGGTACGACGGACGGTCGCCACCGCGGTCGTCACGGCCGCCGCGGAACCCACCACGGTCGTCATCACGACGCGGGAAGGAGGGGCGGTCGCCGCGGTCGTTGCCGCGGAAGCCGCCACCGCCGGAGGGACGGTCGCCCCGGTCGTTGCCGCGGAAGCCACCACCGGTGGGGCGGTCGCCGCCACGGTCGTCACGACGCGGGTACGACGGGCGGTCGCCACCGGAGGGACGGTCATCGCGACGCGGGTACGACGGACGGTCGCCACCGCGGTCGTCACGGCCGCCACGGAACCCACCACGGTCGTCATCACGACGCGGGAACGAGGGACGGTCGCCACCGGAGGGACGGTCGTCACGACGCGGGTACGACGGACGGTCGCCCCGGTCGTTCCCACGGAAGCCACCACCGGAGGGACGGTCGCCACCCCGGTCATCGCGACGCGGGAAGGAGGGACGGTCGCCACCGCGGTCGTCACGGCCGCCGCGGAACCCACCACGGTCGTCATCACGACGCGGGTACGACGGACGGTCGCCACCGGAGGGACGGTCATCGCGACGCGGGTACGAGGGACGGTCGCCGCGGTCGTTGCCACGGAAGCCGCCACCGGAGGGGCGGTCACCACGGTCGTCGCGGCGGAAGCCACCGCCGGCCGGGCGGTCGCCACCGGAGGGGCGGTCATCGCGACGCGGGTACGACGGACGGTCGCCACCGCGGTCGTCACGGCCGCCGCGGAACCCACCACGGTCGTCATCACGACGCGGGAAGGAGGGGCGGTCACCACGGTCGTTGCCGCGGAAGCCGCCACCGCCGGAGGGACGGTCACCACGGTCGTTGCCACGGAAGCCACCACCGGTGGGACGGTCGCCGCCACGGTCGTCACGACGCGGGTACGACGGACGGTCGCCACCACCGGCCGGACGGCCGCCACGGTCGTCACGGCGGAAGCCGCCGCCGGCGGGACGGTCGCCACCACCGGAGGGACGGTCATCGCGACGCGGGTACGACGGACGGTCGCCACCGCCGGCCGGACGGCCGCCACGGTCGTCACGACGGAAGCCACCACCGGCGGGACGGTCGCCACCACGGTCGTCGCGACGGAACGGCGGACGGTCGCCGCCACGGTCGTCACGGCCCCCGCGGTAGCCGCCCCTGTCACCGCCGTCGTTGCGACGAGGCTCGCGCTCCGGACGATCGTCGGGAGAGTTGGACATGGGTGTGACTCCTGTCGTCGGGGTACCGCTAGTCATTCTCGCGCAACCAACCCATGGCCGCGCTTCGGCGTAAAGCTACGTAAAGCCAGGTAAAGCTCAGAAAAACAAAAAAGACCCCTGCTCCAGCGTTGAACGCTGGACCAGGGGTCCTTTGAAAAATTGTTCGGCGGTGTCCTACTCTCCCACAGGGTCCCCCCTGCAGTACCATCGGCGCTGAAAGGCTTAGCTTCCGGGTTCGGAATGTAACCGGGCGTTTCCCTAACGCTATGACCACCGAAACCCTAATCGGTTTCGAGCGAACAAGCACACTTTATAGTTATGTTCTAGCTCTAGAAACCAGCAACCGTTCGTTGCTTCAGAACTAACACAGTGGACGCGAGCAACTGAGGACAAGCCCTCGGCCTATTAGTACCAGTCAGCTCCACCCGTTACCGGGCTTCCACATCTGGCCTATCAACCCAGTCGTCTACTGGGAGCCTTACCCTCTCAAGGAGGTGGGAATACTCATCTTGAAGCAGGCTTCCCGCTTAGATGCTTTCAGCGGTTATCCCTCCCGAACGTAGCCAACCAGCCATGCCCTTGGCAGGACAACTGGCACACCAGAGGTTCGTCCGTCCCGGTCCTCTCGTACTAGGGACAGCCCTTCTCAATATTCCTACGCGCACAGCGGATAGGGACCGAACTGTCTCACGACGTTCTAAACCCAGCTCGCGTACCGCTTTAATGGGCGAACAGCCCAACCCTTGGGACCGACTCCAGCCCCAGGATGCGACGAGCCGACATCGAGGTGCCAAACCATCCCGTCGATATGGACTCTTGGGGAAGATCAGCCTGTTATCCCCGGGGTACCTTTTATCCGTTGAGCGACGGCGCTTCCACAAGCCACCGCCGGATCACTAGTCCCGACTTTCGTCCCTGCTCGACCCGTCGGTCTCACAGTCAAGCTCCCTTGTGCACTTACACTCAACACCTGATTGCCAACCAGGCTGAGGGAACCTTTGGGCGCCTCCGTTACTTTTTGGGAGGCAACCGCCCCAGTTAAACTACCCATCAGACACTGTCCCTGATCCGGATCACGGACCGAGGTTAGACATCCAGCACGACCAGAGTGGTATTTCAACGACGACTCCACAACCACTGGCGTGGCTGCTTCAAAGTCTCCCACCTATCCTACACAAGCCGAACCGAACACCAATATCAAACTATAGTAAAGGTCCCGGGGTCTTTCCGTCCTGCTGCGCGAAACGAGCATCTTTACTCGTAGTGCAATTTCACCGGGCCTATGGTTGAGACAGTCGAGAAGTCGTTACGCCATTCGTGCAGGTCGGAACTTACCCGACAAGGAATTTCGCTACCTTAGGATGGTTATAGTTACCACCGCCGTTTACTGGCGCTTAAGTTCTCAGCTTCGCCACACCGAAATGTGACTAACCGGTCCCCTTAACGTTCCAGCACCGGGCAGGCGTCAGTCCGTATACATCGCCTTACGGCTTCGCACGGACCTGTGTTTTTAGTAAACAGTCGCTTCTCGCTGGTCTCTGCGGCCACCCCCAGCTCACGGAGTAAATCCGATCACCAGTGATGGCCCCCCTTCTCCCGAAGTTACGGGGGCATTTTGCCGAGTTCCTTAACCATAGTTCACCCGAACGCCTCGGTATTCTCTACCTGACCACCTGAGTCGGTTTAGGGTACGGGCCGCCATGAAACTCGCTAGAGGCTTTTCTCGACAGCATAGGATCATCCACTTCACCACAATCGGCTCGGCATCAGGTCTCAGCCTTATATGAGGGACGGATTTGCCTACCCCTCGGCCTACACCCTTACCCCGGGACTACCACCGCCCGGGCTGGACTACCTTCCTGCGTCACCCCATCGCTTACCTACTACAAGTCTGGTTCGCCGGCTCCACCACTTTCCTTTCCCCGAAGGGTCCGGAACGGCTTCACGGGCTTAGCATCGCCTGATTCGATATTGGGCGTTTCAAAGCGGGTACCGGAATATCAACCGGTTGTCCATCGACTACGCCTGTCGGCCTCGCCTTAGGTCCCGACTTACCCTGGGCAGATCAGCTTGACCCAGGAACCCTTAGTCAATCGGCGCACACGTTTCTCACGTGTGTATCGCTACTCATGCCTGCATTCTCACTCGTGAACCGTCCACAACTAGCTTCCGCTGCTGCTTCACCCGGCACACGACGCTCCCCTACCCATCACAGCGGGCGTTGGCCCTATTGCTGCAATGACACGACTTCGGCGGTACGCTTGAGCCCCGCTACATTGTCGGCGCGGAATCACTTGACCAGTGAGCTATTACGCACTCTTTCAAGGGTGGCTGCTTCTAAGCCAACCTCCTGGTTGTCTCTGCGACTCCACATCCTTTCCCACTTAGCGTACGCTTAGGGGCCTTAGTCGATGCTCTGGGCTGTTTCCCTCTCGACCATGGAGCTTATCCCCCACAGTCTCACTGCCACGCTCTCACTTACCGGCATTCGGAGTTTGGCTAAGGTCAGTAACCCGGTAGGGCCCATCGCCTATCCAGTGCTCTACCTCCGGCAAGAAACACGTGACGCTGCACCTAAATGCATTTCGGGGAGAACCAGCTATCACGGAGTTTGATTGGCCTTTCACCCCTAACCACAGGTCATCCCCCAGGTTTTCAACCCTGGTGGGTTCGGTCCTCCACGAAGTCTTACCTCCGCTTCAACCTGCCCATGGCTAGATCACTCCGCTTCGGGTCTAGAGCGTGCAACTCAATCGCCCTATTCGGACTCGCTTTCGCTACGGCTTCCCCACACGGGTTAACCTCGCTACACACCGCTAACTCGCAGGCTCATTCTTCAAAAGGCACGCAGTCACGACTGTATGTGCAAGCACATACAGCGACGCTCCCACGGCTTGTAGGCACACGGTTTCAGGTACTATTTCACTCCGCTCCCGCGGTACTTTTCACCATTCCCTCACGGTACTATCCGCTATCGGTCACCAGGGAATATTTAGGCTTAGCGGGTGGTCCCGCCAGATTCACACGGGATTTCTCGGGCCCCGTGCTACTTGGGAGATTCTTAAGCAAGCCGCTGATGTTTCGTCTACGGGGGTCTTACCCTCTACGCCGGACCTTTCGCATGTCCTTCGACTACATCAACGGTTTTTGACTCGCCGACCGGCCGGCAGACCGATCAAAAGAATTCCCACAACCCCGCATGCGCAACCCCTGCCGGGTATCACACGCATACGGTTTGGCCTCATCCGGTTTCGCTCGCCACTACTCCCGGAATCACGGTTGTTTTCTCTTCCTGCGGGTACTGAGATGTTTCACTTCCCCGCGTTCCCTCCACACTGCCTATGTGTTCAGCAGTGGGTGACAGCCCATGACGACTGCCGGGTTTCCCCATTCGGACACCCCCGGATCAAAGCTCAGTTGGCAGCTCCCCGGGGCCTATCGCGGCCTCTCACGTCCTTCATCGGTTCCTGGTGCCAAGGCATCCACCGTGCGCCCTTAAAAACTTGGCCTACAGATGCTCGCGTCCACTGTGTAGTTCTCAAGCAACGACCAGTCACCCATCACCCTCATCCGAAGACGAAGTTCACTGGGGCCGGCATCGCGAAGATAAAGCCTTTCGGCCGTACCCTCAGATACCCAACAACGTGCCAAGCACGATCCCCGCCACTCTTACTGTTTTCCACGCCGAAGCAGTACTCACAGAAGGTTTTGGAAACCGTGCCAACTAATCAACGTTCCACCCTGAGCTGACCGTGCAGAACGTTTGTCTGCAATCGGTACTGTGCTCCTTAGAAAGGAGGTGATCCAGCCGCACCTTCCGGTACGGCTACCTTGTTACGACTTCGTCCCAATCGCCAGTCCCACCTTCGACAGCTCCCTCCCTTACGGGTTGGGCCACCGGCTTCGGGTGTTACCGACTTTCGTGACGTGACGGGCGGTGTGTACAAGGCCCGGGAACGTATTCACCGCAGCAATGCTGATCTGCGATTACTAGCAACTCCGACTTCATGGGGTCGAGTTGCAGACCCCAATCCGAACTGAGACCGGCTTTTTGAGATTCGCTCCACCTCACGGTATCGCAGCTCATTGTACCGGCCATTGTAGCACGTGTGCAGCCCAAGACATAAGGGGCATGATGACTTGACGTCGTCCCCACCTTCCTCCGAGTTGACCCCGGCGGTCTCCTGTGAGTCCCCATCACCCCGAAGGGCATGCTGGCAACACAGGACAAGGGTTGCGCTCGTTGCGGGACTTAACCCAACATCTCACGACACGAGCTGACGACAGCCATGCACCACCTGTATACCGACCACAAGGGGGGCACTATCTCTAATGCTTTCCGGTATATGTCAAGCCTTGGTAAGGTTCTTCGCGTTGCGTCGAATTAAGCCACATGCTCCGCTGCTTGTGCGGGCCCCCGTCAATTCCTTTGAGTTTTAGCCTTGCGGCCGTACTCCCCAGGCGGGGAACTTAATGCGTTAGCTGCGGCACCGACGACGTGGAATGTCGCCAACACCTAGTTCCCAACGTTTACGGCGTGGACTACCAGGGTATCTAATCCTGTTCGCTCCCCACGCTTTCGCTCCTCAGCGTCAGTAATGGCCCAGAGATCCGCCTTCGCCACCGGTGTTCCTCCTGATATCTGCGCATTTCACCGCTACACCAGGAATTCCGATCTCCCCTACCACACTCTAGCTAGCCCGTATCGAATGCAGACCCGAGGTTAAGCCTCGGGCTTTCACATCCGACGTGACAAGCCGCCTACGAGCTCTTTACGCCCAATAATTCCGGACAACGCTTGCGCCCTACGTATTACCGCGGCTGCTGGCACGTAGTTAGCCGGCGCTTCTTCTGCAGGTACCGTCACTTTCGCTTCTTCCCTGCTGAAAGAGGTTTACAACCCGAAGGCCGTCATCCCTCACGCGGCGTCGCTGCATCAGGCTTTCGCCCATTGTGCAATATTCCCCACTGCTGCCTCCCGTAGGAGTCTGGGCCGTGTCTCAGTCCCAGTGTGGCCGGTCGCCCTCTCAGGCCGGCTACCCGTCGTCGCCTTGGTGGGCCATTACCCCACCAACAAGCTGATAGGCCGCGGGCTCATCCTTCACCGCCGGAGCTTTTAACCCCCGCCCATGCAGGCAGGAGTGTTATCCGGTATTAGACCCCGTTTCCAGGGCTTGTCCCAGAGTGAAGGGCAGATTGCCCACGTGTTACTCACCCGTTCGCCACTAATCCACCCCGAAGGGCTTCATCGTTCGACTTGCATGTGTTAAGCACGCCGCCAGCGTTCGTCCTGAGCCAGGATCAAACTCTCCATGAATGTTTACCGGTTATCCGGTGCACACGCACTTAGAGCGGGACAGTCATGTCGGAATAAGACCGACCGTCCACTGCGTCCTCGCTGTGTAATTGCCTGCAAGTGTCAGGGCCGAAGCCGCGACCTCACAGGTCTTTTTCAAAGGAACCTCATCCACCGAAATGGACGGGGTATCAACTTTTTGGCGTTGATTTTTGGCACGCTGTTGAGTTCTCAAGGAGCGGACGCTTCCTTTGTTCCTGTTTCCAGGCCCTCCGGGCGCTTCCTTCGTTTCCAACTCTACCAGATCATTTCCGTTGTCGTTTCCGACTCTGGATTTGAATTCGGTGACCGTTGGAGGGTCTTTGCCTTTCGGCGCT
Organism: Streptomyces sp. GL_141; assembly: GCF_057834385.1. Classification (NCBI taxonomy): domain Bacteria; kingdom Bacillati; phylum Actinomycetota; class Actinomycetes; order Kitasatosporales; family Streptomycetaceae; genus Streptomyces; species Streptomyces sp. GL_141. The sequence goes on along the minus strand of NZ_CM174402.1, from coordinate 6,669,148 downwards.
CCACCACATTAGCGCTTATCCCGTGTGGCTCATAATCGGCCGTTCGAAATCGAATTCGGACATGCCGAATAAGACCCCGCCAGGGGTAAGTCGTAGGTAGTGGGTTGGCCGCTCTGGGGGTCTGCTGATAGCAGTGCCCCGTTCAAGCGGCTCGGGCTACGTTAGGCGTCCGCCCGCGCCGAGTCAAGTTGAGCGGCGGCGTGGCCCGTGGGCTCGGTACGGGCTCACCGTCGGGTCGTGGGTGATCCAGTAGCGGTACGGGTGGGCCGCGCCGGCGCCGCCCACTCCGGTGCGGGGGCCGTGGCTCCGCAGGTCCGGCGGCACGGGGGTGCCGGTCAGCAGGGACAAGGGGGAATCCGTACCGCTGCAGAGGTCCGTGCCGTCCAGGGAGCGGTCCACGGCCAGGGCGGTGGCCAGGCGAGCCGGACCTTTGGCCAGTTCCCGGTCGTTTCTGGCTGAAACTCGGCGTTTGCGGGCCAGCTCCGCGCCCACGGTGATCTCCCCCGCCCTGAGCAGGACACCGCTCGCGTGGCCCGGCGGGCCGCAGACCAGGTTGAGGCTGAACCACATGCCGTAGATGAAGTAGACGTACGCGTGTCCGGGTGGACCGAACATCGACGCGTTGCGCGCCGTCCGGCCGCGGTAGGCGTGGGAGCCCGGGTCGGCTTCCCCCTCGTACGCCTCCACCTCCGTGATGCGCAGCTCCATGGGGCCGTCCGGGGTACGGCGGACCAGGGTGCGGCCGAGGAGGTCCGGGGCCACGGTGAGGACCGGGCGGTCGAAGAAGGACCGGAGCAGGGGCGTACGGTCGGGGCGCGCGCTCATCCGGTCGAGCGTAGTGGACTGCGTACTCCTGCAACCGGGGCCTAAGGTTCCGCGTTTGTAGGGGTAGTACCGCGCGCAGTGGCGCGCGTCCTGTCGAGCAGGACTTTTTCGAGCACGTCGTAGTCGTATAGGGGAGTCAGAGCATGGGGTTCAGGAAGCTGTTCGCGAGCCTGGGTGCCGGTGGTGCTTCGGTCGACACCGTCATCACCGAGCCGAACGTCGTGCCGGGCGGGATCGTCCAGGGCGAGGTACGGATCCAGGGCGGGTCCGTGGAGCAGCAGATCGAGGGGCTGTCCGTCGGTCTCCAGGCGCGGGTGGAGGTGGAGGGCAACGACCAGGAGTACAAGCAGGACGTGGTCTTCACCAAGCAGCGTCTCGGTGGTGCCTTCCAGGTGCAGGCGGGCGCTCTGCACGTGGTGCCGTTCGGGCTGGAGATCCCCTGGGAGACGCCGATCACCCACTTCGGGGGGCGTCAGCTGCACGGGATGAACATCGGGGTCAGCACGGAGCTGGAGATCGCGCGCGCGGTGGACGCCGGCGACCTCGACGCGATCAACGTGCACCCGGTGCCGGCGCAGCAGGCGATCCTCGACGCCTTCGCCCAGCTGGGCTTCACCTTCCGCAGTGCGGACATGGAGCGCGGGCACATCCGGGGGACGCGCCAGACGCTGCCCTTCTACCAGGAGATCGAGTTCCTGCCGCCGTCGCAGTACCGGGGGCTGAACCAGGTCGAGCTGACCTTCGTCTCCGACGGGCGCGAGATGGACGTCGTCCTGGAGATGGACAAGAAGCCGGGCCTGTTCAGCGAGGGCAGCGACACCTTCCGCTGCTTCCAGGTGGGGCTGCAGTCCTACCAGGGCACCGACTGGGCGGCCTACCTGAACCAGTGGATCTCGTCGGTGGGTTCGCAGCGCAACTGGTTCTGAGCGGATCTAGGCTCGGTGCCGGTACAGCGACCGGTGTACAGGTAACGGTCAGCGTCGACTCGATCCAGTAGGAGGTTCCGCAGTGGCCGAGCAGAGCAGGGCGCCGCTCCCCCACGCTTTCCATCCGGCGGTGCACGCGTTCACCGTGAGCAGTGCGGACCTGGAGCCCGGGGCCGATCTGGGGTCCGCCCAGGTGCTGTCCGGTGGGAACGTCTCGCCGCAGTTGCGGTGGGAGGGATTCCCGGAGGGGACGAAGAGCTTCGCCGTGACGTGCTTCGACCCGGACGCTCCGACGGGGAGCGGATTCTGGCACTGGGTGCTCTTCGACCTGCCGGTCTCGGTCACCGAGCTGCCGGCCGGGGCGGGCAGCGGGAAGTTCGAGGGGCTGCCCGCCGGGGCCGTGCACGTGCGCAACGACTACGGCACGCAGGACTTCGGCGGGGCGGCTCCGCCGGCCGGGGAGCGGCACCGGTACGTGTTCACCGTGTACGCGGTGGACGAGGAGAAGCTCGGTCCCGGCGCGGACGTTTCGCCGGCCGTCGTCGGGTTCAATCTGCGGTTCCACACGCTGGGGCGTGCGCAGCTCATCGGTGAGTACGAGGCTCCCGCGGGCTGAGCGTTCCGCCCTTCGTTCTCCGAGCGTTAGCCCGGTCCTGGTCTAAAGACGACCAGGACCGGGCATTTTTATTGCGTTGTCCCGCGTGGCGCGCGCGACCAGAGTGGTTGCGGGCCTTGCCGCCAGGGTGGTCGCGGGCCTGCACACGGGAGGTGGGCGAGATGCGGGACACGCTGGTGCTGAACGCGAGCTTCGAGCCGCTGTCGACGGTGACGATGAACCGGGCTGTGGTCTTGGTGCTCCAGGACAAGGCCGTGGTCGAACAGGCGCATCCCGAGTTCCGTGTGCGCGCGGCCACGATGGAGCTTCCGTTGCCGCGGGTGATCAGACTCTGCAGGTACGTCCGGGTGCCCTTCCGGAGACATGCTCCCTGGTCACGGAGGGGGGTGTTGATCCGGGACCAACACCGGTGCGCGTACTGCGGGAAGCGCGCGACGACCGTGGACCACGTGCTTCCGCGGGCTCAGGGCGGTGGGGACACCTGGCTGAACACGGTGGCCTCCTGCTCCGAGGACAACCACCGCAAGGCGGCCCGGACTCCGGAGGAGGCGGGGATGCCGCTCCTCCGCAAGCCCTTCGTTCCCTCGCCGGCCGACGCCATGCTGCTCGCGCTGGGGGTGGGCGGGCGGGAGGCGCTGCCGGAGTGGCTGGAGCGTTCCGCGTAGGGCTGCCTGTGATCGCGTAGGGCGGGATCGTCCCGCTGGATAGACGGCTGCGCTGGGCGACGTACGTTTTCTACGTCGCTCAGCGGAGCAGCAACTGGACGATCGCGAGGATCCCGACGGTCACGATGACAGCGCGCAGGACGGTGGGCGGCAGTCGGCGGCCGACTTTGGCGCCGAGCTGGCCGCCGATGGTGGAGCCGACGGCGATGAGCAGGACGGCCGTCCAGTCGAACTCGGCGACGAAGAGGAAGAAGACGGCCGCGATGCCGTTGACCATCGCCGCGACGACGTTCTTCACGGCGTTGATCCGCTGGAGGTCCTCGCGGAGGAGCAGGCCCATCAGGCCGACGTAGAGCACGCCCTGGGCGGCGCCGAAGTAGCCCCCGTACGCGCTGGAGAGCAGCATGCCCGACAGCAGGAGCGGGCCCCCGTCGGGGTGGCCGGTGTCGCCGCCCGCTGCCTCCTGGCGCCTGCGCAGGGCGGCGGCGAGCCGGGGCTGGAAGACGACGAGCACGAGGGCCAGGCCGATCAGGACGGGCACGATCGTGTCGAAGGAGTCCGACGGCAGGGTGAGGAGCAGGATCGCGCCGGCGAGTCCGCCGACGAGGGAGACGGCGCCGAGCCTGATGATGCGGGCGCGCTGGCCCTGGAGTTCCTTGCGGTAGCCGATGGCTCCGCTGATGGAACCGGGTACGAGCCCCAGGGTGTTGGAGACGTTGGCGGTGACCGGCGGCAGGCCGGTGGCCAGCAGCACCGGGAAGGTGATCAGGGTGCCGGAACCGACGATGGTGTTGATGGTGCCGGCGCCGATGCCGGCCGCGAAGACCGCGAGTGATTCCCAGATGGACATGGGCGGGGTCGTCCCCTTTGCATGAGTGAGTCGCCTCCCCGCCATGAAGGTCGGGGGGCCTCACTGATCATGCCGGAGGGGGCGGCCCCTTCAGTCGATCGGGGGCTGCTCCCGGCGTTCCGCGGCGTCCTTGTCGCGGGCGGCGGGGATCCCGCCGGTGCCGCCGCCGTCCTTGCCGACATTCTGCGGGTTGAAGCCGGACGCGGCTCCCATCGGGCCGAAGTTGCCCATCGCTCCGGAGAGTCCCTTGAGGGCGTCGCCGATCTCGCTCGGGACGATCCAGAGCTTGTTGGCGTCGCCTTCGGCGAGTTTCGGGAGCATCTGGAGGTACTGGTAGGCGAGCAGCTTCTGGTCGGCGTCGCCGGCGTGGATGGACTCGAAGACCGTACGGATGGCCTGGGCCTCGCCCTCGGCGCGCAGGGCCGCGGCCTTGGCGTCACCTTCGGCGCGCAGGATGGAGGACTGCTTCTCACCCTCGGCGCGCAGGATCTCGGACTGGCGGACACCTTCGGCCTGGAGGATCGCGGCGCGCTTGTCGCGGTCGGCGCGCATCTGCTTCTCCATCGAGTCCTGGATGGAGGTCGGCGGCTCGATGGCCTTCAGCTCGACGCGGTTGACGCGGATGCCCCACTTGCCGGTGGCCTCGTCGAGGACTCCGCGCAGGGCCGCGTTGATCTCCTCGCGGGAGGTCAGGGTCCGCTCCAGGTCCATGCCGCCGATGATGTTGCGGAGCGTGGTGACGGTGAGCTGCTCGATGGCCTGGATGTAGCTGGCCACCTCGTACGTCGCGGCGCGGGCGTCGGTCACCTGGTAGTAGATGACGGTGTCGATGTTGACGACCAGGTTGTCCTGGGTGATGACGGGCTGCGGCGGGAAGGGGACGACCTGCTCGCGGAGGTCGATCCGGTTGCGGATCGAGTCGATGAAGGGGACGACGATGTTGAGGCCCGCGTTGAGGGTGCGGGTGTAGCGGCCGAATCGCTCGACGATGGCGGCGCTGGCCTGCGGGATCACCTGGATCGTCTTGACCAGTGCGATGAAGACCAGAACCACCAGAATGATCAGAACGATGATGATCGGTTGCATGCGGTTCCCCGTGCCCTTCCGGCTGTCTGTGCTGCCCCGTTCAGCGGAGTCTCGCAGACCCCGGGGCCGCGGGTCGGCTGCTTGCCCACATGTGCTCGCACACAGGCGAGTTGCTCACGTGCTGGTTCGTCACATCCTGCCGGTCCGTCACATGACGACGGCGGTCGCCCCGTCGATCTCCACGACGTCGACGGACTGACCCGGTTCGAAGGTGATGTCCGCGTCCAGGGAGCGCGCCGACCAGATCTCGCCGGCGAGCTTGATCCGGCCGCCGCCGCTCGCGTCCACGCGTTCCAGGACGACGGCGCTCCGCCCCCTCAACGCGTCGATGCCGCTGCGGTGTTGGGGTTTCTGGTTGCGGTGCCGGTTGGCGATCGGGCGGACGACCGCGAGGAGCGCGACCGACACGGCCACGAAGACCAGGACTTGGGCGACCACTCCCCCGCCGAGGGCCGCCGTGACGGCGGCCGCGACCGCTCCGGCGGCGAACATGCCGAACTCGGGCATCGCGGTCAGGACGAGGGGGATGCCCAGTCCGACCGCGCCTATGAGCCACCACACCCACGCGTCGATGTCCACAGGGTCATGGTAGGTCGGTGGGCACGGTCCGGACAGGGTGCGGGAGGCCCGGCTGGGGCCCGTGGGCGCGACTACCGCAGGGGCAGGCCCTGGGCGGTCCAGCGGTCGCTGTCGTTGCGCTCGACGACGAGCGGCAGGCCGAAGCAGAGGGAGAGGTTGCGGGAGGTCAGTTCGAGGTCGATGGGTCCGGCCGCGACCACCTTGCCCTGACGGATCATCAGGACGTGGGTGAAGCCGGGGGCGATCTCCTCGACGTGGTGCGTGACCATGATCATCGACGGGGCGAGCGGGTCGCGGGCGAGCCGGCCGAGGCGTCGTACGAGGTCTTCGCGGCCGCCGAGGTCGAGACCCGCGGCGGGCTCGTCGAGCAGCAGCAGCTCGGGGTCGGTCATCAGCGCACGGGCGATCAGGGTGCGCTTGCGCTCGCCCTCGGAGAGGGTGCCGAACTTCCGGTCGAGGTAGGGCGTCATGCCGAGGCGGTCGAGGAAGGCGCGGGCGCGCTGCTCGTCGATCTCCTCGTACTCCTCCTGCCAGGTGGCCGTCATGCCGTACGCGGCGGTGAGGACGGTCTCCAGGACGGTCTGGCGCCTGGGCAGCTTGTCGGCCATCGCGATGCCGGCCATGCCGATGCGGGGGCGCAGCTCGAAGACGTCCACCTTGCCGAGGGTGCTGCCGAGGATGGTGGCGGAACCCTTGGTGGGGAAGAGGTAGCTGGAGGCGAGGTTCAGCAGTGTGGTCTTGCCGGCGCCGTTGGGGCCGAGGATCACCCAGCGCTCCCCCTCCTTGACCGACCAGGAGACCTGGTCCACCAGAGCCCGGCCCTCGCGGACCACGGATACGTCCACCAGCTCCAGAACATCGCTCATGAGCGTGTTGTCTCCCCTTGCAGTCTCGGTTCGTCTGTGCGCCGCCCCGTGTCGGTGGGCGCAGCCCCAGGGGAAAACCTACGCCACTCGGGGAGGGCTCCGGGCGCGGGCCCGGGTCCGGGGGGCCGTCCGTAAAGTGGGGGGATGCTTTTCGAACCGCGTTCAGGGCGGCTGGCCGCCTGGGGGAACGCTCTGCTGGCCGGTCTCGTCTCGCCCGACGAGGCCGTGTTGTCGATCGTGGGCGAGGACTCCGTGCACCGGGTGGAGGGGCTGCCCGGGGAATCCGGCCCGGTGGGTCTGACCCTGGCGCTGGGCCGGCTGCGGGTGCTGGGCGTGACCGGGCTGCGGATCGCGCTCCCGGCGCCGGGGCATCCGCTGGGGCTGAGCGGGCCGCCGGAATTCAACGCGAGGGCGCTGGACGCGGAGGAAGCGGTCGTCGCGGTGGGTGCGGCGGTCGGGCTCGTCCCGGAGGTCCGGGAGGCCGGGCCCGCGGGTGATGTGCACGTGTCGGTGATCTGGCACTGCCTGCCGGTACGGGAGGCCCCGCCGGCGGACGTGCCGTCGCTCGGCGAGGCGGAACGGGAACTCGCGGAGGCGCTGCGCGAGGCCACGGTGGTGCTGACCCGGCTGGACGTGGCCGGATCCGGTCCGGTCGCGGACGCGGCGCTGTCCGCGTACCGGGCGCGGACGGAAGCCGGGCGGGACGCGCTGGCGCCGGGGTATCCGGCACGGGCGGTACGGGTCCTCTCGCTGGCGCAGCGGGTGGACCTGATGGTGTCCCTGGCGACCGAGCGGGGGCACGGGGCGGCGGTGGCCGCCTCCGAGATGGCGGCTCGCGCGGAGGCGTTGCGGCCCGTGGAGCGGGTCGCCCGGCGGGCGCTGGTCGCGGCGTACAACTCGGCCGTTGAGGAGCGGTTGCGCTAGCCGCTGGCCGCGGGGGGTGCGGGGATCGGGGGTGCGGCGCCGTTGCGCGAGCTGGCCCCGCTGCGGGTGGATTCGGGTGCGGCGCCCTTGCGCGAGCGGCCCCGGCTGCGCCGGGCCTTCTGGGGCGCCGCCCCGGACCCAGCTCCTCAAACGCCGGAGGGGCTGATTTGGCCCGGCTGCGCCATCGGGCCGGCGCTGCGCGGTTCGGCCCTGCGGGGCGAAGCTCGCGGAGCAGTGCCCGTACCGCGCCGGAGAACGGCTCGGCCCCGCTTCCCAGGGAGAGGGGGGAAGCGGGGCCGAAGTGCATGGCCGCTGCGCCGGCCCGACTGGCCCGCCGGTCGGAGGCCGGCGCAGCGGGGCGAAGCCTGCGGAGCAGTGCGAGGGCCTCGTCTAGAAGGCGAGCAGTGCGAGGGCCTCGTCAAGAAGGGTGCGGGGTCAGTTGTTGACGCCCGTGTTGCCCCAGGCGCCGTTCAGCAGGCCGATCACGTTGACCGAGTTGCCCACGACGTTCGCGGGGATGTGGACGGGGAGCTGGAGCTGGTTCCCCGCGGCCACGCCGGGCGAGTTCAGGGCCTCGCCCTCCGCCGACGCACCGCCGTGCGCCGACGAGACACCCGCGCCGGCGGCGAGGAGGCCGCCCGCGATCATGGTGACGGCGGTGGCCTTCTTGAAGTTCTTCACGTTCTCGTCCTCCAGTACGTCTGCCGCGGCCAGCCGCCGCGGCACGTCATGAAGAACGCTCATCCGACGAACGGGATGCGCCATGTGGGCTACATACACCCGACCGGATGAATCACCGGCCGTGTGCGTCACTGTGCTTGTGGGTCACTGTCCTTGTGGGTCACTGTCCTTGTGGGTCACTGCGCGATGCCGTGTCTGACCGCCCACAGTGCCGCCTGGGTGCGGTCCGCGACGTCCAGCTTCATGAGGATGTTCGAGACGTGCGTCTTCACCGTCTTCTCCGACAGGACGAGCGCACGGGCGATCTCCCGGTTCGAGCGCCCGTCCGCTATGTGGTGCAGCACCTCGCGCTCGCGGTCCGTCAGGTTGCCGCCGCGGCCGGATGACGGGCCGGGGCCCTCCTCGGCGAGCAGGGCTCCGGCGACCTCCGGCTGGAGGAGGACGTGGCCCGCGTGCACCGAGCGGATGGCGGCGGCGAGGGCGTCGGGGTCGATGTCCTTGTACACGTAGCCCGCCGCGCCCGCGCGCAGGGCGGGGACCACCGTGCGCTGCTCGGTGAAGCTGGTGACGATCAGGACGCGCGCCGGGTTCGCCAGCGTGCGCAGCCGGCGCAGCGCCTCGATGCCGTCGGTGCCCGGCATCTTGATGTCCATCAGGATGACGTCGGGGCCCAGTTCCTCGGCGCGCTCGATGCCCTCGTCGCCGTCGGCCGCCTCGCCGACCACCTCGATGTCGTCCTGGACCTCGAGGAAGGTGCGCAGGCCCCGCCGGACCACCTGGTGGTCGTCCACGAGCAACACCCTGACGCGGCCACTACGGCCCGGCGTGTCAGCCACCGGGTACCTCCAGTTCGATCGTGGTGCCGGTGCCGGGATCGGACCGTACGGTGAGTTTCCCTCCGACGCCGGCGGCCCGGTCCCGCATGGAGACCAGGCCGAGGTGCCGGCCCGCCCGGCGGACGGTGGGAGGGGAGAAGCCGGTTCCGTCGTCGGTCACCCGGAGCAGGGCTCCCCCGGTTTCCCGGCGGGTCAGGGTGACGTCGATCCGGTCGCCGGCGGAGTGGCGCAGGGCGTTGTGCAGGGCTTCCTGGGCGACGCGCAGGACCGCCTCCTCCTGGGCCGCGGGCAGGGCCCGTACGCCGTCGCAGGTGAAGGTGACGTGCGCGGTGTGGGCCCGGTCCAGGACGCGGACCTGGTTGCGCAGGGTGGCGACCAGGCCGTCCTCGTCGAGGGCGGCGGGGCGGAGCTCGGTGACGGCCGCGCGCAGTTCGTCGGCGGCCTCGGCCGCGAGGACGGCGACCTGCTGGAGCTCGTCCTTCGCGCGGGCCGGGTCGCGGTCCACCAGGGCGGCGGCGGCCTGTGCGGTCAGGCGGAGCGAGAAGAGCTTCTGGCTCACCGCGTCGTGCAGCTCGTGGGCCAGCCGGGAGCGCTCCTCGGCGATGGTCAGCTCGCGGCTGCGCTCGTAGAGGCGGGCGTTGGTGAGGGCGATCGCCGCGTGCTGGGCGAGGAGGGAGAGCAGTTCCTCGTCCTCGTCGGTGAAACCGCGCCTGCCGCCCGGGGTGCTCCGCTTGTTCGCGAGGAAGAGTGCGCCGAGGGTCTCCTCGCCGTCCCGGATGGGCAGCCCGAGGAAGTCGGACATGTCGGGGTGGGCGGCGGGCCAGCCTCCGAAGCGGGGGTCCTCGCGTACGTCGGCCAGCCGCTCGGGGCCGTCCTGGTGGAGCATCGCGGCGAGGACGCCGTGCTGGCGGGGCAGCGGGCCGATCGCCCGCCACTGCTCCTCGCTGATGCCGTCCACGACGAACTGGGCGAAGCCGCCGTGGTCGTCCGGGACGCCCAGGGCCGCGTACTCGGCGTCGAGCAGCTCGCGGGCCGAGGCGACGATCGTGCGCAGCACGTCACGGACCTCCAGCCGGCGGCTCATGGCGAGCAGTGCGGTGCTCACGGCGGCGAGGCCGCCGCCGCGGGCGGCTCGGGGTCCGGAGTCCATGGCCTCACGGTACTCGCGGCGCCGGGGCGGGCGGATCGGGCGGGGGGCGTAGGCCGCGGCCGGTCGCGACGTAGGTCTCGGCGTAGGTCTCCGCGCAGGTCCACGCCTCGGGGCGGGGTTTCGGCGTAGGTCCTCGTCCTAGGGCGAAGGGACCTGGCGGGGTGCGGCCCGCGGCCGAGGCGGCGGGGGCCGCCGGGTTCCTACGTTGGGGGCATCTGCCGGGCGGTTCGGAAGGCGAGGGTGCGGTCATGTCGGTGGCGATGGTGACGGGGGCGTCGAGGGGGCTGGGCCGGGCGGTGGCCGGGGAGCTGGCGGCCCGGGGCTGGGACCTGGTGCTGAGCGCACGGGGTGCGGGCCCGCTGGCGGAGGCCGGGGAGGCCCTGCGGGCTGCGGGGGCGCGGGTGACGGTGGTGGCCGGGGACGTGTCCTCGGCGGCGCACCGGGCGGAGCTGGTGGCGGCGGCGCGGGCGCTGGGCGGGCTGGACCTGCTGGTGAACAACGCGGGCGTGCTGGGTGCGGAGCCGCTGGTGCCGTTGGCGGTGCACCCGCTGGAGGGGCTGCGCGAGGCGTTCGAGGTGAACGTGGTGGCGCCGCTGGGGCTGGTCCAGGAGGCGCTGCCGCTGCTGCGGGCGGCCGCCGCCGGGGCGGTGCTGAACGTCAGCTCGGACGCGGCGGTGGTGCCCTACGGGACCTGGGGTGGCTACGGAGCGACCAAGGCGGCGGGGGACCTGCTGTCGGCGGTGCTGGCGGTGGAGGAGCCGGGGCTGCGCGTGTGGTGGGCGGATCCGGGCTCGATGCGGACGCGGATGATGGCGGCGGCCGACCCCGGGGAGGACCTGGCGGCGCTGCCGACGCCGCAGGAGGTGGCCCCGGTCCTGCTGACCCTCCTCACGGGGCCTGCGCCCAGCGGGCGGTACACGGCCGAGGGGCTCGCCGAAGCCCGGGGGGCCGCCGGGGCACAGGGTCTCGCCGAAGCCCGGGGGGTCACCGGGGCACAGGGGGCCGCCGTGATGGAGGGGGTCGCCGGAGTGGACGGGATCGCCGGAGTGGACCGGGTCGCCGGGGCGGACCAGGTCGTCCGGGTGGATGGGGACGCCGGGGCGGACCGCGTCGTCCGGGTGGATGGGGTGGGGCCGTGAGTGGGGAGCGGGGGCTACGGGAGAAGGGACTGTATATAAGGGACATTCCGCCGGGTCTTGCGGCCCGGGTTCCCGCCGAGCAGCGGGGGGCGCGGCGGGGGCGGGACTCGGTGCGGCTGCTGGTCTCGCGGGGTGCCTCGGAGGTGTCGCTGCACGCCTTCCGGGAGCTGCCGGGGCTGCTGAGCGCCGGGGACGTGCTGGTGGTGAACACCTCGGCGACGCTGGCGGCCGCCGTGGACGGGCGGCTCGGCGGCGAGGAGCTCGTCGTGCACTTCTCCACGCAGGGCGGGGACGGCCGCTGGGCGGTGGAGCTCCGGGAGCGGGACCGGGTCGTACGGGGGACGACCCGGCCCCGGGCCGGGGGGCCCGCCGGGGCCGTCGTGGAGCTGCCGGGCGGGTGGCGCCTCGTACTGGAGGAGCCGGTGGCCCCCGCTGCGGACCGGCTGTGGTGGGCGCGGCCCGGGCCGCCGCGGGGGCGTCCGGAGGAGGTGCCCGCGCTGCTGCGCTCGTACGGGCGGCCGATCCGGTACGCCTATACGGAGCGGGACCAGCCGCTCTCGGCGTACCAGACGGTGTTCTCGGTGCCCCGGGCCGACGGGACGGGTTCGGCGGAGATGCCGAGCGCGGGCCGACCCTTCACGGCGGAGCTGGTGGCGGAGCTGGTGCGCCGGGGTGTGTGCTTCGCTCCGCTGACCCTGCACACGGGGGTGGCCTCGCAGGAGGCGCACGAGCCGCCGTACCCGGAGCGGTACGAGGTGCCGGCGACCACGGCCCGGCTGGTGAACGCGGCGAGGGCGGCGGGCGGCAGGGTGATCGGGGTGGGAACCACGGCGGTGCGGGCACTGGAGTCGGCCGCCGACGGGGACGGGGTGGTGCGGGCGGCCGGGGGCTGGACCGGTCTGGTCGTGACGCCGGAGCGCGGGGTGTCGGTGGTGGACGGGCTGCTGACCGGGCTGCACGAGCCCGGGGCCTCGCACCTGCTGATGCTGGAGGCGGTCGCCGGACGGGAGGCCGTACTGCGCGGGTATGCCTCAGCCGTAGCGAATCTGTGCCTCTGGCACGAGTTCGGGGACGTTCATCTGCTACTCAAGGATGAGAACGGTCACTGAACGGATTGCTGTCGCAACGGTTGGTGAGATTGATACGTGACCGATGTGAGCCCGGGCATAGGACGCACATCACTTACGAAGCTCCCTAGTGGACGCATAAGAGCGCTGTTAGCGCTGGCTCGCGTGGACCGGGCCCCGAATTCGGGGCCCGCCTCCGCCCCCTGATCCACTAAGCGGGATCGTACGTCACACCTTTGCCACAGGATTTTGCCACCGCTAAGAATTGCTCTCGCCGCACAGCGCCGCGGATCCCGGATCCGGCAGGCGCTTTCCTGCGGCCCCCGCTATTCGAAGAGGTTGCTACGCATGACCGAGACCAGCACTCCCGGCCACAGTCGTCGTCTGACGATGACGAAGGCGCACAAGCTTTCCATCGCCGGTGTAGCCACCCTGGGCGCCGCCGCCCTCGCCTTCTCCCTCGTTCCGGCCGACGCCGCCGAGACGCAGACGGCCGTCGCCGCTGCTCCCGTCGCCTGGTCCAAGGTCGTCGACGGTGCGCAGGCGCAGGCCATGCAGCAGCACCTCACCGTTCAGCAGGTCGTCGCGGGCCAGCAGGCCAAGGTCGCGAAGGACGCCAAGGCCGCCAAGGACTCTGCTGCCAAGGCCAAGGCCGAGGCGGACGCGAAGAAGGACCGCGAGCAGAAGGCGGCCGCCAGCCGTTCCGCGAACCGCGTGCCGGTCTTCGCGAACAACCTGGACGGCTGGATCAAGGAAGCCCTCTTCATCATGAAGCGCGAGGGCATTCCGGGCACCTACGCCGGGATCCACAAGAACATCATGCGCGAGTCCAGCGGTAACCCGATGGCGATCAACAACTGGGACATCAACGCCCAGAACGGCATCCCCAGCAAGGGTCTGCTCCAGGTCATCGCCCCGACCTTCAAGGCGTACCACGTCAAGGGCACCAAGTTCGACCAGTACGACCCGGTCGCCAACATCGTCGCGGCCTGCAACTACGCGGCCGACCGCTACGGCTCCATGGACAACGTCAACAGCGCCTACTAGGCCCCTGGCGTCCTCCCCAGCCCCCCATGCGCCTCAGGGCGGCCCCGGTGTTCCGGAGCCGCCCTGAGGCGTTTCGTGCGTGCCCGCGCGCCTACGCGGCCCTGGTTCCTGCTCGCCGGCTCACTTGCCCGCGCGCATGACCTCGGGCTCGTGGCGGCGCAGCAGGCGCTGCACGGCGAAGCCGCAGGCGACGCCGAGGAGCAGCAGGATCGTGATGTTCAGGCTCCACTGGCCGGCCGTGGCGTCCCAGAGCGGGTCGGTGTTGGTCGGGTTCTCCGCGTCCCACGGCGGCATGAGCACGCCGAGGTTCAGCGTGGTGCCGGCGGCGGCGATCGCCCAGCGGGACGGCATCAGCCAGGCGAACTGCTCCAGGCCCGGAGAGTCGTAGACCTGGAAGAGGATGCCGGTGAAGACGACCTGGACGATCGCGAACATGACGAGCAGCGGCATGGTCTTCTCGGCGGTCTTCACCAGCGAGGAGATCACCAGGCCGAACATCATGGACGTGAAGCCGAGCGCGATGACCGACAGGCAGATCTCCACGGCCGGCGGCATCAGCAGACCCTCGGCGGGCAGGTCGCGCGGGTAGAAGCCGATCGCGCAGATGATCACGCCCTGGATGGCCGTGATGAAGCCGAGGACGATCACCTTCGACGCGAGGTACGCCGACCGGGACAGGCCGGTCGCGCGCTCGCGCTCGTAGATTACGCGTTCCTTGATCAGCTCGCGGACCGAGTTCGCGGCTCCGGAGAAGCACATGCCGACCGCGAGGATCAGCATGATCGTGCCGGCGTCGCCGTTGAAGCGGGACGGCGCCACGGGCGGCGCGAGTCCGAACTTCGCGGGGATGACGACGGAGACCACGCCGAGGACCGCGGGGAGGATCAGCATCAGCCCGATGAAGCCCTTGTCGGACGCGATGACCGACATGTAGCGGCGCATCAGCGTCCAGAGCTGGGAGCCCCAGCCCTGCGGCTTCGGCGGCCGGGTCTGCTGCACGGCGGGCTGCACCGACTGCGGGGCGACCGCGTCGATGTCGGCGGCGTAGAGCTGGTAGTGCTGCGAGCCCTTCCAGCGGCCGGCCCAGTCGTAGTCTCGGTAGCTCTCGAAGGCGGAGAACACGTCGGCCCAGGTGGAGTAGCCGAAGAAGTTCAGCGCCTCGTCCGGCGGGCCGAAGTACGCGACCGAGCCGCCCGGGGCCATGACCAGCAGCTTGTCGCAGATGGCCAGCTCGGCGACCGAGTGCGTGACGACGAGGACCGTGCGGCCGTCGTCGGCGAGGCCGCGCAGCAGCTGCATGACGTCGCGGTCCATGCCCGGGTCGAGGCCGGAGGTGGGCTCGTCCAGGAAGATCAGCGAGGGCTTGGTCAGCAGCTCCAGGGCCACGGACACGCGCTTGCGCTGGCCGCCCGAGAGCGAGGTGATCTTCTTGTCCTTGTGGATGTCGAGCTTGAGCTCGCGCAGCACCTCGTTGATGCGGGCGGCGCGCTCGGACTCGGCGGTGTCGCCCGGGAAGCGGAGCTTGGCCGCGTACTTGAGGGCGGTGCTGACCTTCAGCTCCTTGTGCAGGATGTCGTCCTGCGGGACCAGGCCGATGCGCTGGCGGAGCTCCGCGAACTGCTTGTACAGGTTGCGGTTGTCGTAGAGGACGTCGCCCTCGTTGGCCGGGCGGTAGCCGGTCAGCGCCTTGAGGAGCGTCGACTTGCCGGAGCCGGAGGGGCCGATGACGCCGATCAGCGACTTCTCGGGGACGCCGAAGGTGACGTCCTTGAGGATCTGCTTGCCGCCGTCGACCGTGACCGTGAGGTGGCGGGCCGAGAAGGAGACGTCACCGGTGTCGACGAACTCTTCGAGGCGGTCGCCGACGATCCGGAAGGTCGAGTGGCCGACGCCGACGATGTCGTTCGGGCCGAGCAGCGCAGTGCCCGACTTCGCCAGCGGCTGGCCGTTGACGTAGGTGCCGTTGTGGCTGCCGAGGTCGCGGATCTCGAAGCGGCCGCCCGGCATCGAGCGGAATTCCGCGTGGTGGCGGGAGACCTGGAGGTCGGAGACCACCAGCTCGTTCTCCAGCGCACGGCCGATGCGCATGACGTGGCCCAGCGCGAGCTGGTGGAACGTCGTCGGGCTGCGGTGGTCTCCGTAGCCCGGGGTGCCGCCGCCGCCCGGCTGCTGCTGGTGCGGCTGGTGCTGCTGCGGGAAGGACTGCGCCTGCTGCGGCTGCTGTGCCTGCTGCTGCGGGAACGGCGGGGCCTGCTGGACCTGCTGCTCCCAGGGCTGCTGCGGCGCGTGCTGCGGTGCCTGCTGCTGGGCCTGCGGCTGCTGCGCGTACGCCTGGGCGGGCGACTGCTGCGCCACGGCCGGCTGCGGCGCGGCGGCGGCCGCGCCCGCGACGGGATTCAGCCTCGGCCCGTCGGTGGCGTTGCCGAGGTGCACCGGCGTGCCGGGTACGAGCTCGGCCTGCTGGACCCTCGCCCCGTGCACGTACGTGCCGTTGGTGCTGCCGTGGTCCTCGATTCCCCAACCTCGCCCGTTCCAGGCGATGGTGGCGTGCCGCCACGACACCCGGGCGTCATCGATCACCACGTCTCCCTGGGGATCGCGCCCCAGCGAGTACGACCTGGACGGATCGAGCGTCCAGGTCCTTCCATTCAATTCCAGTACGAGTTCCGGCACTCCAGCCCCACTTAAGTCCCCCGAGAATCCCCCATGACGTCAGGGAGTCTAGGGATGGCGAACATCCGGGGGAACTATTTCAGGCGCACGGCCACAAGGGGAATCCGGGCCACGCGGCGGCGCCCCGATAGCCCTGCCGAGGGGGCCGAAAGCATGCCGGAAGGTGCGTTTCGGGACGCCCCGCCATCCCTCCGGCCGGGCCGGGGCATCGCTTCGTCCCGCCGGGCGGGCTCGCACCCCGCCCTCGCCCCGCGTTCCGCGCGCGGCATCCGGCCGTCCGCCGGCGCCCCGTCGCCGGATCTCCACGGGCCCGCTCCAGGGCCCGCCCATGGCCACCGCACGACCTCCACACGTCCACCGCGTGGCGCCCGCACGTCCGTACGGAGCGAAACGGTTCCGCCAGGTGGGACGGGGCTCCGTGCGCACAGGCCGGGGAGATACGGTGAAGGCACCATGAGCGCTTCGCAGACCTCCGACGTCCCCACCCTCCTCGTCAAGATCTTCGGCAAGGACCGTCCCGGGATCACCGCCGGGCTGTTCGACACCCTCGCCGCCTACTCCGTCGACGTCGTCGACATCGAGCAGGTCGTCACCCGAGGCCGCATCGTCCTGTGCGCCCTCGTCACCCATCCGACCGCCGGCACCGAGGGCGAGCTGCGGGCCACCGTCCACAGCTGGGCCGAGTCCCTCAAACTGCAGGCCGAGATCCTCTCCGGCACCGGTGACAACCGGCCGCGCGGCAGTGGCCGTTCGCACGTCACCGTGCTCGGACACCCGCTCACCGCCGAGTCCACGGCCGCCATCGCCGCGCGGATCACCGCGACCGGCGGCAACATCGACCGCATCTTCCGGCTCGCGAAGTATCCGGTGACGGCCGTGGAGTTCGCCGTCTCCGGCACCGCGACCGAGCCGCTGCGCACCGCGCTGGCCACCGCCGCCGCACAGATCGGCGTCGACGTGGCCGTGGTCTCGGCCGGGCTGCACCGGCGGGCCCAGCGCCTCGTCGTCATGGACGTGGACTCGACCCTGATCCAGGACGAGGTCATCGAGCTCTTCGCCGCCCACGCCGGCTGTGAGGCCGAGGTCGCCGAGGTGACCGAGCGGGCCATGCGCGGGGAGCTGGACTTCGAGCAGTCGCTGCACGCCCGGGTCGCGCTGCTGGCCGGGCTGGACGCCTCCGTGGTGGACAAGGTCCGCTCCGAGGTGCGCCTCACCCCGGGTGCCCGGACGCTGATCCGCACCCTCAAGCGCCTCGGGTACCAGGTGGGCGTGGTCTCCGGCGGGTTCACGCAGGTGACGGACGATCTGCGGGAACGGCTCGGGCTGGACTTCGCCTCCGCCAACACCCTGGAGATCGTCGACGGAAAGCTGACGGGCAAGGTCACGGGCGAGATCGTGGACCGGGCCGGCAAGGCCCGGCTGCTGCGCCGCTTCGCCGCGGAGGCCGGCGTACCGCTGGCCCAGACGGTGGCCATCGGTGACGGAGCCAACGACCTGGACATGCTGAACGCGGCCGGTCTGGGCGTGGCCTTCTGTGCCAAGCCGGTGGTCCGCCAGGCCGCGCACACCGCGGTGAACGTGCCCTTCCTGGACGCCGTGCTCTACCTGCTCGGCATCACCCGCGAAGAGGTCGAGGCCGCCGACCTGGCGTGACGAACCCGTCCGGCTCCCTACGACGGAGCGGGCCCCGGCACTTCGACAGTGCCGGGGCCCGCTCCGTTGTAGGGGTGTGCGCGCGTCAGCTGTGCGGGGTCCAGAAGTCCAGCAGGGTGCCCACGCCGTGTTCCACGGACTTCCACGGGCCGGTGAAGGAGACGACGGCGATCCCGGAGGTCGGGAAGCCGCTACGGTTCATCCGGGCGAGCACGTCGCCCTGTGCGCTGCCCGAGAGGGCGTCGGCCAGCGCGTGCATGCCGGGGTTGTGGCCGATGACCAGGAGGTTCCTCGCCTCGTCGGAGGTCTCGTTGACCAGGGCGATGAGCTCGCCCAGCGAGGCCTCGTAGAGCCGTTCCTCGTACGTGGTCTTCGGCCGGTGCGGCAGCTCCTGGACGGCCAGCTTCCAGGTCTCCCTGGTCCGGGCCGCGCTGGAGCAGAGGGCCAGGTCGAAGGTGATGCCGGTCTGGGCCAGTTTCTGGCCCGCGGCCGGGGCGTCGTGACGGCCGCGCTCCGCCAGGGGGCGGTCGTGGTCCGTGCCGTCCGACCATTCGGCCTTGGCGTGCCGGAGGAGGACGATCCTGCGGGGTGTGTCGGCGCTCATGACTCCCAGCTTCGCATGAATCGAGCCACGGGGCGCAGGGTGTTGAGGCGCTCACCCGCAGGTGTGGAGCGTGCCGGGGCGCGCGGCCGCGCGGGCGGGCTCCGGGTGGCTGGCGGCCCGTCAGCCGACGGCGCTCAGCAGCCGTTCGGTGACGTGGACGAGCGGGGAGCCTTCGCCGGAGGCGGCGTGGGCCTCACCGGATCCGGTGAGGAGTATGAGCAGCAGGCCGAAGGCGAGGGCGGGCAGGGCGAGGGCCCACCAGGGCAGCCGGGCGTCGGCCCCGGCGGTGCGGGGAGCGGACGGGTGGCCGGGGGCCAGGTGCGTGGGGGCCGACATGGCCGCCTCCGTGGGGTGCGTCGGGCGGGCTCGCTCTTGCTCTTCGAATCTAAGGATTCGAGCAGGCGGTTCCCATCCGGGGCGCACCCCAGATGACCCTGAGCCTGACCCCCTAGGGGTTGGGGGGTTAACCCCACCTCCTACGGCGAGGCGAGGGTGGCGACGACGGCGATGATCACGGTCACCAGCAGCATCGCGCCCAGCACGAGGCCGAGCTTCCGGTGGCCGTTCGGGGGGTTCGGTTCAAGTACGGGCGACATGCCGATCAGTTTCGCACGCCGCATTCGTCCTCGATCGTCCGGTCCCGGCCCGCCAGCACGCCGAGCGCGATCTGCGGGACGAGCAGACCGGCCATCAGGGCGAGCGGCAGGTCCCAGCCTCCGGTGTGCTGGTAGAGGGTGCCGATGAGGAGCGGCCCGGGGATGGAGATGAGGTAGCCGGTGCTCTGGGCGAAGGCGGACAGCTTGACCACGCCGGCCGGGGACTTGGCCCGCAGTCCGATCATGGTGATGACGAGCGGGAAGGCGCAGTTGGAGACGCCGAGCAGGAGGGCCCAGGCCCACGCGCCGCCGGCGGGGGCGAAGTAGAGCCCCAGGTAGCCGACGAGGCCGAAGAGGCCGAGTACGACGGCGATGGGGCCCTGGTTCTTCATCCGGCCGGCGAGGCCCGGGATGACGAAGGCGAGCGGCACGCCCATGACCATGGTGACGGCGAGCAGGACGCCCGCCGTGGAGGCGGAGACCCCGGCGTCGCGGAAGATCTGCGGGAGCCAGCCCATGGTGATGTAGGCGCCCGTGGCCTGGAGTCCGAAGTAGCAGGCGAGGGCCCAGGCGGTGCGGCTGCGCACCACGCCCGGCCCGGCGTCGGGGCGGGCGGCCGGTACGCCCGCCGCCGCGGCCTTCTCCTTGCGGGCGGCCGCGGCGATGGCCAGCCAGGGCAGGACGGCCGCCACGGCGAGGAAGGCCCACACCAGCAGGCCGGTGCGCCAGCTGCCGCCGAGGGCCTGGGTCATCGGGACCGTGGCCGCCGCGGCGAGCGAGGTGCCGGCGGCCAGGGCCATGGAGTAGAGCCCCGTCATGGTGCCGACCCGGTCGGGGAACCAGCGCTTGACGATCACCGGCAGGAGCACGTTGGTCAGGGCTATGCCCGCCAGGGTCAGGGCGCTGGCCGCGAGGAATCCGGCGGCGTTGGTCGCGAAGGGCCGGATCAGCAGGCCCGCGGCGACGGCGGCCATGCCGGCGCAGACGACGGCGGCCGGGCCGAAGCGGCGGGAGAGCCGGGGCGCGGTGACGCCGAAGACGGCGAAGCAGAGGGCGGGTACGGAGGTGATGAGTCCGGCGACGGTGCCGCTCATGCCGAGGCCCTCGCGGGTCTCCTCGAACAGGGCGCCGAGGCTGGTGATGGCGGGCCGCAGGTTGAGGGCGGCCAGCACGATGCCGACGAGGAGCACGGGTCCGAGCCACGCCGGCTGCGCGGTGGCGGCGGAGGCGGGAAGGGGCTGCTGGGATGCCGTGCGCGCGGCCGGGGGCCGGTTCAGGGTCTGGATTTCTTCGTCGGACATTCCGACATCATAGAATCATGGGATGATTGGTTGTCCACCCCGCAGCCGTATCGTGCCCGTCACTCGCACTCGTGCCCGTCACTCACATTCGTTCCCGTCACCCCCATCACGCCCGCCCCGAGAGGAACCCCGACCGCATGCCGCTGACCTCGCCCCGGCGATCCGCGCTCGTCGACCAGGTGATCACCCAGCTCAGGAACCAGATCACCTCCGGCGAATGGCCCGTGGGCTCCCGCATCCCGACCGAGCCGGAGCTCGTGGAGCTGATGGGGGTCGCCCGCAACACCGTGCGGGAGGCCGTCCGGGCCCTCGCGCACAACGGCCTCCTCGACATCCGCCAGGGCTCGGGGACGTACGTCATCGCCACCAGCGAGCTGGCCGGGGTCATGCACCGCCGCTTCGCCGGCGCCGATCCCCGGCACATCGCGGAGCTGCGCTCGACGCTGGAGTCCTCGGCGGCCCGTCTCGCGGCGGAGCGGCGGACGGCGCGGGACCTCGTACAGCTGGACGCGCTGCTGGCGCGGCGCGAGGAGGCGTGGTCGGGCGGGGACGCGGAGCCGTTCGTCGCGGCGGACGTGGCCCTGCACATGGCGGTGGTGGCGGCCTCGCACAACGACGTGCTCATCGAGCTGTACGCGGACCTCGGCGATCTGGTGGCCGACTGGCTGCGCACCGACGTGGGGACGGAGCTCGATCCCGCCTCGCACCTGGACCACGCCCGGCTGATCGAGGCGATCCGGCGCGGGGACGGGGACGCGGCGGCCTCGGAGGCGGCCGGCTATCCGTTCGTCTGCCTGGCCAAGGAGGAGCGGCGGCCCGCGGGGGTCACTGCCGCTGGTGGCTGACCCAGGCGGAGCGGACTTCCTTCCAGCAGCGGCCGGAGAGCTCCACCCGGCCCGCCGGGCCGACGGCCACGGCGGCGCCGTCCCCGTCCACGTCCCACCAGCGGTCGCACTCCACGTGCAGGCGGACCAGGTCGGTCTGGGGATAGCCGTTGTGGCAGAAGGCGACCACCTGCGAACCGTTGATCTCGGTGTCGCAGTCGGCCCCGAAGAGCTCCCGGGCGGGGGGCTTCGCGGGCTGTACGGGGGGTTCGGCGGGGATCTGGGCCAGGTCGACCACGGCCGGGGCCTGGACGTCCGTGCCGGGTGCCGGGACGGGCCCCTCGTCCTGCGCGACGGCTCCCGGGAGCAGGAATCCGGTCAGGACCACCGAGGTGACCAGCAGGGATACCGCTCGGCTCCGCCTCGCGCGCACTCCCGTACCTCCTCCCCGCAGGAGCCGGGAAGATCCCGACGGGCCCAGTTTGCAGGCAAATGTCCTGATTTTCGACTCGGGAAGATCGGACCCGGGGGCGGACATCTGATCGAGTCAACCCGTACGGTCCCCGCCCCGCGCGCCAGAACGGCGGCGGCCGCGCCTCCCGAAAGGGAAGACGCGGCCGCCGCCGTACGGATGGAACAGGGGTGGAGCCTGAGAGGTCAGGCACCCATCGCGTGCAGGCCGCCGTCGACGTGGATGATCTCGCCGGTGGTCTTCGGGAACCAGTCCGACAGCAGGGCGACGACGCCCTTGGCAGCCGGCTCCGGGTCCGCCATGTCCCACTCCATCGGGGAGCGCTGGTCCCAGATGTCCGCCAGTCCGCTGAAGCCCGGGATGGACTTCGCGGCCATCGAGCCGATCGGACCCGCCGAGATCAGGTTGCAGCGGATCTTCTCCTTGCCCAGGTCACGGGCGAGGTAGCGGCTGGTGGCCTCCAGCGCGGCCTTGGCCGGGCCCATCCAGTCGTACTGCGGCCACGCGTACTGCGCGTCGAAGGTGAGGCCGACGACCGAGGCGCCCTCGTTCTCCGGGAAGAGCGGCTTGCAGGCCATGGTCAGCGACTTCAGCGAGAACGCCGAGACGTGCATGGCCGTGGCGACCGACTCGAAGGGGGTGTTCAGGAAGTTGCCGCCGAGCGCGTCCTGCGGCGCGAAGCCGATGGAGTGGACGACGCCGTCGAGGCCGCCGAGCTCCGCGCGGACGAGGCCCTCCAGGCGGGCCAGGTGCTCGTCGTTGGTGACGTCGAGCTCGATCACCTTGGCGGGCTTGGGCAGCTTGCGGGCGATGCGCTCGGTCAGCGTCGGCCGCGGGAAGGCGGTGAGGATGACCTCGGCGCCCTGCTCCTGGGCCAGCTTGGCGACGTGGAAGGCGATGGAGGACTCCATCAGCACGCCGGTGACGAGGAGGCGCTTGCCGTCGAGAATTCCGCTCATGGTGATCAGTGACCCATGCCCAATCCGCCGTCAACGGGAATGACGGCACCAGTGATGTACGCGGCGTTGTCGGACGCCAGGAAGCTGACCGCGGCCGCGATCTCCTCGGGCTGCGCGTAGCGGCCCAGGGGCACCTGGCCGACGATGCCGGCCCGCTGTTCGTCCGTGAGCACCTTCGTCATGTCGGTGTCCACGAAGCCGGGAGCGACGACGTTGAAGGTGATGTTGCGGGAGCCCAGCTCACGGGCGAGGGAGCGGGCGAAGCCGACCAGCGCCGACTTGGAGGCGGCGTAGTTGGCCTGGCCGGCCGAGCCGAGGAGGCCGACGACCGAGGAGATCAGGACGACGCGGCCCTTCTTGGCGCGGAGCATGCCGCGGTTCGCGCGCTTGACCACGCGGAAGGTGCCGGTGAGGTTCGTGTCGACGACCGAGGCGAAATCGTCCTCGGACATGCGCATCAGCAGCGTGTCCTTGGTGATCCCGGCATTGGCCACGAGGACCTCGACCGCGCCGTGCGCGTCCTCGACCTGCTTGTACGCCTGGTCGACCTGGTCCGAGTCGGTGATGTCGCAGCGGACCGCCAGCACGCCCAGAGCCGTGAGCTCCGCGGGGGGCTCGCCCGACCGGTACGTGATCGCGACCTTGTCCCCCGCTTCCGCGAAGGCTCGGGCGATGGCGAGGCCGATGCCCCGGTTACCTCCGGTGACGAGAACCGAGCGGCTCAACGGATCACCCTTTCGACTAGCGGTCTGAATACCAAAAACCTATAGGTCAAGTACCCCTTACGGAGAATCCGGCTCCGACAGGGCCTCGGTACGCGCTCTGTCGAGTCCCTACAGAAAGATGTAGGCACCGCGAGTCCCGGCGCGACATGATCGTGCCAGCTGCCCCAACCCCCGGGAGGACCTCCGTGCCCCATTCCATCGACGCGGCCTTCACCGCGCTGCCCTTGCGGGCGCTCGCCGACGCGGCGCTCGCGCGGGCCCGCGCGCTGGGCGCCGATCATGCCGATTTCCGCCTGGAACGCATCCGCAGCGCCTCCTGGCGCCTGCGTGACGCCAAGCCCTCGGGCGGATCCGACACCACCGACCTCGGCTTCGCGGTCCGCGTGGTGCACGGAGGCAGCTGGGGGTTCGCCTCCGGTGTGGACCTGACCATGGACGCCGCCGCCAAGGTGGCCTCGCAGGCCGTGGCCATGGCGAAGCTCTCCGCCCAGGTGATCAAGGCGGCGGGATCGGACGAGCGGGTCGAACTCGCCGACGAGCCCGTGCACGCCGACAAGACCTGGATCTCCGCCTACGACGTGAACCCCTTCGAGGTGCCGGACACGGAGAAGGCCGCGCTGCTCGCCGACTTCAGCGCGCGCCTCCTGGCGGCCGACGGCGTGGCCCACGTGGACGCCTCGCTGCTCGCCGTCCACGAGAACAAGTTCTACGCCGACACCGCGGGCACCTCCACCACCCAGCAGCGGGTGCGCATCCACCCGCAGTTCACCGCCGTCGCCGTGGACGCCACCACCGGCGAGTTCGACTCGATGCGCACCATCGCCCCGCCGGCCGGGCGCGGCTGGGAGTACCTGACCGGCACCGGCTGGGACTGGAACTCCGAGCTGGAGGCGATCCCCGGGCTGCTCGCCGAGAAGATGCGGGCCCCGAGCGTCGAGGCCGGGCGCTACGACCTGGTCGTGGACCCCTCGAACCTGTGGCTCACCATCCACGAGTCCATCGGCCACGCCACCGAGCTGGACCGGGCGCTGGGCTACGAGGCCGCGTACGCCGGGACCTCCTTCGCCACCTTCGACCAGCTGGGCAAGCTCGCCTACGGCTCTCCGATCATGAACGTCACCGGCGACCGGACGGCCGAGCACGGGCTGGCCACCATCGGGTACGACGACGAGGGCGTGGAAGCGCAGAGCTGGGACCTGGTCAAGGACGGCACCCTGGCCGGCTACCAGACGGACCGGCGGATCGCGAAGCTGACCGGGCTCGGCCGCTCCAACGGCTGTGCCTACGCCGACTCCCCCGGGCACGTGCCCGTCCAGCGCATGGCGAACGTCTCGCTCCAGCCGGATCCGGGCGGGCTGTCCACCGAGGACCTGATCGGCGGGGTGGAACGCGGGATCTACGTGGTCGGCGACCGCTCCTGGTCCATCGACATGCAGCGCTACAACTTCCAGTTCACCGGGCAGCGCTTCTTCCGCATCGAGAACGGCAAGCTCGCCGGTCAGCTCCGCGACGTCGCCTACCAGGCCACGACCACGGAGTTCTGGGGCTCGATGGAGAAGGTCGGCGGTCCGCAGACCTACGTCCTGGGCGGCGCCTTCAACTGCGGCAAGGCGCAGCCGGGCCAGGTCGCGGCGGTCTCGCACGGCTGCCCGTCCGCGCTGTTCCGCGACGTGAACATCTTGAACACCACGCAGGAGGCCGGACGATGACCTCGTCGAGTCGCACCACCAAGCCCCACGAGATCGTCGAGCGGGCGCTGGAGCTGTCCACCGCGGACGGCTGCGTCGTCATCGCCGACGAGCAGTCGAGCGCCAACCTGCGCTGGGCGGGCAACGCCCTGACCACCAACGGGGTCACCCGCGGCCGGACCCTCACGGTCATCGCCACCGTCGACGGCAAGGAGGGCACGGCCTCGGGGGTCGTCTCGCGCTCCGCCGTCACGGCCGCGGAGCTGGAGCCGCTGGTCCGGGCCGCCGAGGCGGCCGCCCGCGGCGCCGGACCGGCGGAGGACGCCCGGCCGCTGGTCACCGGCACCCCGTCCTCGCCGGACTTCGCCGACGCCCCGTCCGAGACCTCCTCGGCGGTGTTCGCGGACTTCGCCCCGGCCCTCGGCGAGGCCTTCGCCCGGGCCCGCGCGGGCGGCCGCGAGCTCTACGGGTTCGCCAACCACGAGCTGGTCTCCACGTACGTCGGCACCTCTACGGGGCTGCGCCTGCGCCACGACCAGCCCAACGGCACCCTGGAGCTCAACGCGAAGTCCCCGGACCGCCAGCGCTCGGCCTGGGCCGGCCGTGCGACGCGGGACTTCAAGGACGTGGACCCGACCGCGCTGGACGCGGAGCTGGCCGTACGGCTCGGCTGGGCGGAGCGGAAGATCGACCTGCCGGCCGGGCGGTACGAGACGCTGCTGCCGCCCACGGCGGTGGCCGACCTGCTGATCTACCAGATGTGGTCGGCGTCGGCCCGGGACGCGGTGGAGGGCCGGACGGTCTTCTCCAAGCCCGGCGGCGGCACCCGGATCGGCGAGCGGCTCTCCCCGCTGCCGCTGAACCTGCGCAGCGATCCGAACGCGCCGGGTCTGGAGTCCGCGCCGTTCGTGATCGCGCACAGCTCCGGCGACGACGCCTCCGTCTTCGACAACGGCCTGCCGGTCCCGGCGACCGACTGGATGAAGGACGGCGAGCTGGCCCGGCTGACCACGACCCGGCACACCGCGGACCTGACCGGGCTGCCGGTCTCCCCGTCGTTCGGGAACCTGATCCTGGACGCCGGCGGGGAGAAGTCGCTGGAGGAGATGGTGGCCGCCACCGAGCGCGGGCTGCTGCTGACCTGCCTCTGGTACATCCGCGAGGTGGACCCGGCGACGCTGCTGCTCACCGGGCTGACCCGGGACGGCGTCTACCTGGTGGAGGACGGCCAGGTCGTCGGCGAGGTCAACAACTTCCGGTTCAACGAGTCCCCCGTGGACCTGCTGTCGCGGGCCTCGGAGGCCGGCCGGACCGAGAAGACCCTGCCGCGCGAATGGAACGACTGGTTCACCAGGACCTCGATGCCGGCGCTGCGCATCCCGGACTTCAACATGAGCTCGGTCAGCAAGGGCGTCTGATCAACAAAGCGTGAGAGGTGCGGGCCTTCCCCGCCTAGACTGGCGGGGAAACCCTCAGCTTTCCGTTTTACCTCGTTCCACCTCGTTCCCTCTCGTTCAAGGAGACCCAGAACCGTGACGGACATCGTCGACGAACTGAAGTGGCGCGGGCTCTTCGCCCAGTCCACCGACGAAGAAGCGCTGCGCAAGGCGTTCGCGGACGGTCCCGTCACGTTCTATTGCGGCTTCGACCCGACGGCGGCCTCGCTGCACGTGGGTCACCTGGTGCAGGTCCTCACCGTGCGCCGGCTCCAGCAGGCGGGTCACCGCCCGCTGGCGCTGGTCGGCGGGGCCACGGGTCAGATCGGCGACCCGCGGCCGACCGCCGAGCGCACCCTGAACGACCCGGAGACCGTCGCGAACTGGGTGACGCGCCTGCGCACCCAGATCGAGCCGTTCCTGTCCTTCGAGGGCGAGAACGCGGCGCTCATGGTGAAC
The DNA here is from genome assembly GCF_057834385.1 of Streptomyces sp. GL_141. NCBI lineage: Bacteria > Bacillati > Actinomycetota > Actinomycetes > Kitasatosporales > Streptomycetaceae > Streptomyces > Streptomyces sp. GL_141. The sequence goes on along the minus strand of NZ_CM174402.1, from coordinate 6,642,501 downwards.
AACCTGGACTGGACGGCGGGCATGTCCGCCATCGAGTTCCTCCGGGACATCGGCAAGCACTTCCGCGTGAACAAGATGCTGACGAAGGACTCGGTCGCCAAGCGGCTGGAGTCCGACCAGGGCATCAGCTACACGGAGTTCAGCTACCAGCTGCTCCAGGGCATGGACTTCCTGGAGCTGTACCGCCGGCACGGCTGCGTGCTCCAGCAGGGCGGGTCCGACCAGTGGGGCAACCTGACGGCCGGTCTCGACCTGATCCACCGCGTGGAGCCGGACGCGCACGTCCACGCCATCGCGACCCCGCTGATGGTCAAGGCGGACGGGACCAAGTTCGGCAAGTCCGAGAGCGGCGCCGTCTGGCTCGACCCGGAGATGACCACCCCGTACGCGTTCTACCAGTTCTGGCTGAACGTGGACGACCGGGACGTCTCCACCTACATGCGCATCCTGTCCTTCCAGACTCCCGAGGAGCTGGAGGCGCTGGAGGCGCAGACCTCCGAGCGGCCGCAGGCGCGCGCCGCCCAGCGGGCGCTGGCGGAGGAGCTGACGACGCTGGTGCACGGCGCGGACCAGTGCGCCGCCGTGATCGCGGCGTCCAAGGCGCTGTTCGGCCAGGGCGAGCTGGCGGACCTGGACGAGGCCACCCTGGCCGCGGCCCTGTCCGAGCTGCCGCACGCGAAGGTGGCGGAGCCGGGCCTGGTCATCGACCTGCTGGCGGAGACCGGGCTGGTCGCGAGCAAGTCGGCCGCCCGCCGGACCGTCAAGGAGGGCGGCGCCTACGTGAACAACGTGAAGGTCGCCTCCGAGGACGTGGTCCCCGCCAAGGAGGACCTGCTGCACGGGCGCTGGCTGGTGCTGCGCCGCGGCAAGAAGAACCTGGCGGCGGTCGAGGTCACCGGCTAGGCGCCGGCTCGCCACCCCGGCATCTCGCAGGCACGACGGAGGGGCCGGTCCGGACGCACTGTCCGGGCCGGCCCCTCCGTCGTGCTCCGCCGCGGAGCGGGCGGGAACCCTCAGGTCATCTGCTTCTTGCCGCCGCGCAACGAGCTGTAGATCAGGTCGCCGAGCCCGACCACCACGACGGCTCCGGCGAGCTGCAGCAGGTGCCGGATCCAGTCGACGCCGCGCGTCTCGTTGACGCCGATCCACGTGGCCACGGCGTTGCCGAGGACGGCGCCGATGATGCCGAAGACGGTGGTCAGCCAAAGGGGCTGGTGCTGCTTGCCCGGCAGGATCGCCCGGGCAATCAGTCCCAGTACAAAGCCGACGATGATCGCCCACAACCAACCCATGTCGAGCCTCCTCCTGGCGCGTTGTGCGCATGTGGGCCCAGTCTCGACCCGTCCGGTCTACTGCGCATTTCGGGCACCTCCATTCGGGGGACACCCCCTCTGCCCGCCCGCGGGCACGCGGCGTACCGTGGAGGCGTCCGGGCCGGGGAGTGTCCGGCGATCGATCGGGTGGTGGGTTGTGGAGCGGACGAAGCGGAACGGGTCCGAGGTCTTCCGGATCACGGGGGCGCGGATGAGCCTCGCCGATGACGTGCGGGGACGCCAGCGCCGGTACGTGATTTCGATGCTGATCAGGACCCTGTCGGTCGTCGCGACGATCGTCCTGTGGAACGTGCAGCGGCCCGTGGCCGTCGTGACGCTCGTCGCGGGGGCGCTGCTGCCGTACATCGCCGTGGTCATCGCCAACGCGGGACGCGAATCGACGCCCTCCCTGCCGTCCCACTTCGTTCCGGCGCCCGTGCGCCCCGCGCTGGATGACGGAAACCTCAAGAAAAGCTCAGATCAATCATGAAGTTCCAGTGCACCGCACCGGGTCCTGCGTGACATACTGCCTACGCGCTCCGCATCCCCCGTCGGAGCGACGGACCGACGCCGGGCAGCTCCCCCCGTGGCTGCTCGGCGTCGCCATTCCGTCTTAGGGTTGAGCCGTGACTCCCCTTGACGCACTCCTGAACGATTCTTCCGCCGCCGAAGCACCCACGTGTTCCGCCAAGGCCTGCCGCCAGGCGGCCGTCTGGGTCCTGGCGTGGAACAACCCGAAGCTGCACACCCCCGAGCGCCGCAAGACCTGGCTGGCGTGCGAGGAGCACCGCGAGCACCTGTCCCAGTTCCTGGGGGTCCGCGGCTTCCTCAAGGACGTCGTCAAGCTCGACGAGTGGGAAGCGCCCGAGGGCTCGCAGCGGCCGTAGTCACTGCGAGCCCTCGGGGTCGCTCGGCCCCCGTCGGCGACGACGGGGGTTGACGGCGGGTTGGCCTCTGAGGACCTCTGAGGTCAGCCGCCGATCGCCGACATCGGGCGGTCGGGCTGCAGGAAGGTCGGGTCGTCGAGGCCGGAGCCGGCCTTCTTGCCCCACATCGCCACCTTCCACAGGCGGGCGATCTCCTCGTCCGGAGCGCCCGAGCGCAGGGCGGCGCGCAGGTCGGACTCCTCGGTGGCGAAGAGGCACGTACGGATCTGGCCGTCGGCCGTGAGGCGCGTACGGTCGCAGGCTCCGCAGAAGGGGCGGGTGACCGAGGCGATGACGCCGACGGTGGCCGGGCCGCCGTCGACGACCCAGCGCTCGGCCGGGGCGGAACCGCGCTCCTCGGACCCTTCTTCGGTGAGCGTGAAGCGGGTGCGCAGGGATTCCAGGATGTCACCGGCGGTGATCATGCCGTCGCGCTTCCAGCCGTGCTGGGCGTCGAGCGGCATCTGCTCGATGAAGCGGAGCTCGTACTCGTTCTCCACGGCCCAGGCCAGCAGGTCGGGGGCCTCGTCGTCGTTGAGTCCGGGCATCAGGACCGCGTTGACCTTGACGGGGGCGAGGCCGGCGTCGCGGGCGGCGGCCATGCCCTCGATGACGTCCTTGTGGCGGTCGCGCCGGGTCAGGGTCTTGAAGACCTCGGGCCGCAGGGTGTCCAGGGAAACGTTCACCCGGTCCAGGCCGGCGGCCTTGAGGGCCTGCGCGGTGCGCTTGAGGCCGATGCCGTTGGTGGTCAGCGACATCTTGGGGCGGGGCTCCAGGGCCGCGCACTGCTCGACGATCCCGACGAGGCCGGGGCGCAGCAGCGGCTCGCCGCCGGTGAAGCGGACTTCCTTGATCCCGAGCTGGGTGACTGCGATGCGGATCAGGCGGACGATCTCGTCGTCACTGAGCAGATCCGATTTGCCGAGCCACTGCAGGCCCTCCTCGGGCATGCAGTACGTACAGCGCAGATTGCACCGGTCGGTGAGTGAGACGCGCAGGTCAGTGGCTACGCGGCCGTAGGTGTCGAGAAGCACTGTAAGCCCCCTCCCCTGTCCGGTTTGTAGAGGTTTGCGCCGTGATGGTTGAGAGTACGAGCGCTATCAACGAGCCTACGCGACACCCGTGACATCTAGGGGTGCCGGAATGAACGAGACGAGGCGTGGCCGTGTCGTAGGGAAATACGACACGGCCACGCTCGGTGTTCGGAGCATCTCGCTGAGGCGCAGCGTGTCAGTGCGCGCCGGTTCCGGTGAGCGAGCGGACCTCGAGCTCGGCGAACTTCTGCGGGTCGGCCTTCTCCTTGGAGAGGACCGTTCCCAGCCACCCGAGCAGGAAGCCGAGCGGGATGGAGATGATGCCGGGGTTCTCCAGAGGGAACCAGTAGAAGTCGGCGCCCTTGAACATCGAGGTGGGCTTGCCGGAGACGACCGGCGAGAAGAGCACCAGGACGACCGAGGAGACCAGGCCTCCGTAGATGGACCACAGGGCGCCCTGGGTGGTGAAGCGCTTCCAGAAGAGGCTGTAGAGGATCGTCGGCAGGTTGGCCGACGCGGCGACCGCGAAGGCCAGGGCGACGAGGCCGGCCACGTTGAGGTCGCGGGCCAGGGCGCCGAGGCCGATGGCCACGGCTCCGATGACCACGGTCGACCAGCGGGCCGCCCGTACCTCTTCCTTCTCGGTGGCCTTGCCCTTGCGGATCACGTTCACGTAGAGGTCGTGCGCGAAGGACGAGGACGAGGCCAGGGTCAGGCCCGCGACGACCGCGAGGATCGTGGCGAAGGCCACCGCCGAGATCACGGCGAGCAGCACCGCTCCGCCGGTGGAGCCCGGGCCGCCGCCGATCTCCTGGGCGAGCAGCGGGGCCGCGGTGGTGCCGGCCTTGTTGGAGGCGATGATGTCGGCCCGCTTGAGCAGGGCCGCGGCGCCGAAGCCGAGGACGATCGTCATCAGGTAGAAGGCGCCGATGATGCCGATGGCCCAGTTCACGGACTTCCGGGCGGCCTTGGCCGTGGGGACCGTGTAGAAGCGGATCAGGATGTGCGGCAGGCCGGCGGTGCCCAGGACCAGGGCGAGGCCCAGCGAGAGGAAGTCCAGCTTCGAGAGCGAGTCCTTGCCGTACTTCAGGCCGGGCTCCAGGAACTTCACTCCCTGGCCGCTGTTGTCGGCGGCCTGGCCCAGCAGGTCCGAGATGTTGAAGTTGAACTTGAGCAGCACCAGGAAGGTGATCAGCAGCGTGCCCGCGATCAGCAGCACGGCCTTGATCATCTGGACCCAGGTGGTGCCCTTCATCCCGCCGATGGTGACGTAGAGGATCATCAGGACGCCGACCAGCGAGACGATCACGACCTTGCCGAAGTCGCTGGTGATGCCGAGGAGCAGCGAGACGAGCACGCCGGCTCCGGCCATCTGGGCGAGCAGGTAGAAGATCGAGACCACGATGGTGGAGGTGCCGGCGGCGGTGCGTACGGGGCGCTGGCGCATCCGGTACGCGAGCACGTCGCCCATCGTGTACCGGCCCGAGTTGCGCAGCGGCTCGGCGACCAGGAGCAGGGCCACCAGCCAGGCGACGAGGAAGCCGATCGAGTAGAGGAAGCCGTCGTAGCCGAAGAGCGCGATGGCTCCGGCGATGCCGAGGAAGGACGCGGCGGACATGTAGTCGCCGGAGATGGCCAGGCCGTTCTGGAAGCCGGTGAACTGGCGGCCGCCCGCGTAGAAGTCGGCGGCGTCCTTGGTCTGGCGTCCGGCCCAGATCGTGATGGCCAGGGTGGCGACGACGAACAGCCCGAACAGGGTGATGATCAGCGGGCGGTGCTCGGAGGCACCGGCGGCGGTGGTCGTGCCCGCGGTGGCCGCCCCGGCGACCGCCACGTACAGCGGGGCGCTCATTCGCCCGCCTCCATCCTTGCCTTGATGGCCGAGGCCTTGGGGTCGAGCTGGGTCGCCGCGTGGCGCGAGTACAGCCAGGCGATGAGGAAGGTCGTCGCGAACTGGCCGAGGCCCAGGACGAGCGCGACGTTGATGTTGCCGAAGAGCTTCGTCCCCATGAAGCCGCCCGCGTAGTTGGAGAGCAGCACGTAGAGCAGGTACCAGGCGATGAACGCCACGGTGAGCGGGAAGGCGAAGGAGCGGTGGGCGCGGCGCAGTTCGGCGAACTCCTCGCTCTGCTGGACGCGTACGAACTCCTGGGGCCCGGGGCTCGCCGGCGGCGTTCCCGTGCTGCCCGGGGGCGGCGCTGTTTCGGCTGTCACGGGGGACTCTCCTTGTGACGCGGGGGCGGTGGGGACGACGGACAAAACAACCTCCGTGGGGGGACGGTGGTGCCGATCCCCCTGTCAACGGCACGTCCGGCGCGTCGGGGTGGTTCAACACCTGTTTGTTTCTTTGGGAACTGATTCCTCGAACTAATGGCGCAGAGGGGAACGGAAACGCTAAGTTCGCCTGTCATGAACCCGTCCGTCGCGACCGCGCCCGGACGGCTTTTCAAAGATGATCTGGAGAACCCATGGCTCATCTGGGATCCGGCCGCCGGCGTGCTCTCGCCGTACCGGTCGGCCTGGCGCTCACCGCCTCGCTCGCCTTCCTGCCCTCGGTCGCGGCTTCAGCCGCACCGCTGAGCAGCACGGCGGACGCGGCTGCGACCTCTACGGCCGAGACGACGGGCCCGAAGCTGTCGTACGTGGCGAACTTGAGGACCTTTGCCACGGTGACGGCGGCGAAGAAGGCCATCGAGCGGGCCGGTGGAACGGTGGTGACGGCCTATGAGCAGATAGGGGTCGTCGTCGCGCACTCCCAGAACCCTGACTTCGCCAAGCAGCTGCGCGCCAACCGCGGTCTGTTCGACTCGGTCGGCGCCACCCGTACGGCCCCCCTCTCGGCGGTGCAGACCACCGACGAGGGCGCGACGCAGCAGCTGAGCGCGGCGGACGCCGCCAAGGCGGCAGCGGCGGCCCAGGAGGGTCAGGAGCCGCTGGAGTCCAACCAGTGGGACCTGCGGACGATCAAGGCCGATCAGGCTCACAAGATCAACGATGGCAGCCGGAACGTCACTGTGGGCGTCATCGACACGGGTGTCGACGACACTCACCCCGACATCGCGCCGAACTTCTCCAAGGAGCAGTCGGCCAACTGTGTCGGCGGCGTCGCGGACACCAGCGAGGGCGCCTGGCGTCCGTACGCGGACGGCAGCGACCACGGCACGCACGTGGCCGGCACCATCGCGGCCCCGCGCAACGGCCTCGGCATCAGCGGGGTCGCGCCGGGCGTCAAGGTCGCCGGCATCAAGGTGAGCGAGCCCGGCACCAGCCTCTTCTACACCGAGGCGGTCGTCTGCGGCTTCATGTTCGCCGCCGAGAAGGGGATCGAGGTGACCAACAACAGCTACTACGTCGACCCCTGGCTCTACAACTGCAAGGCGGACGAGGACCAGAAGGCGCTGGTGGAGGCCATCGGCCGGGCCACCAAGTACTCCGAGCGCAAGGGCACGCTGCACGTGGCCTCGGCGGGCAACTCGAACCACGACCTGGCCGGCGACTCGATCCTCGACGACACCAGCCCGAACGACACCACCCCGGTGCCGCGCACCATCGACCCGAGCGTCTGCTTCGACCTGCCCACCCAGCTCCCGGGCGTGGTCACGGTGTCGGCGACCGGTGACAAGGGCCTGCGCTCGTACTACTCCAGCTACGGCCTCGGAGTCGTCGACGTCGCCGCCCCCGGTGGCGACAAGTGGCAGATCCCGGCCACCCCGGACGCCAACGGCCGCGTGCTGTCGACGGTCCCGGGCGGCGGCTACGGCTACAAGCAGGGCACCTCGATGGCCGCCCCGCACGTCGCCGGCGTCGCGGCGCTCCTCAAGAGCGCCCACCCGTACGCCTCGCCCGCGATCCTGCAGGCGATGCTCAAGGGCCAGGCCACCAAGACGGCCTGCCCGTCGCAGATCTTCAACTCTGCGGGCACCCTGATCGACGCCACCACCTGCGAGAGCGGCTGGGGCCAGACGGGCTACTACGGCCACGGCGTGGTCGACGCGCTGAAGGCCGTCAAGTAACCGGCTGACCGTCTGACACGGGGAAGGGCCGGGCGGGGAACATCCCGCCCGGCCCTTCCTTGCGTCGCTGCGTTCCTACGGGTCCTGCCGTCAGGGCTTGATCATGACCTTCAGCGCGCTGCGGTCGTCCATCGCCCGGTAGCCGTCCGGGACCTCGTCCAGGGTGACGGCCCGGTCGAAGACGGGCGACGGGTCGATCGCACCGCTGAGCACGTCCGCGAGCAGCTCGGGGATGTACGCGCGGACCGGCGCGACACCGCCGCGCAGGGTGAGGTTGCGGTCGAACATGACACCGAGGTCGAGGCCGGTGCCGCTGCCGTGCGGGACGCCGACGTAGCCGATGGCCCCGCCGTCGCGGGCGATGTTCACGGCGGTGCGCATGGACTGCTCGGTGCCGACGGCCTCGATGACCGAGTGGGCGCCCTGGCCGCCGGTGAGTTCGCGCACGGCCGCCTCGGCGGCCTCGCCGCGCTCGGCGACCACGTCGGTGGCCCCGAAGAGCTTCGCGATGTCCGTACGGACGGCGTGCCGGCCCAGTGCGATGATCCGCTCGGCGCCCAGGCGCTTGGCGGCGAGGACCCCGCACAGGCCGACCGCGCCGTCGCCGACGACGGCGACCGTGGAGCCCTTCCGGACCCCCGCGCCGAGCGCGGCGTGGTGGCCGGTGCCCATGACGTCGGACAGCGCGAGCAGCGCGGTCAGCAGGTGGTCGTCGGAGGCGGCGGCGGCGGGCAGCTTCACCAGCGTGCCGTCGGCGTGCGGTACCCGGACGGCCTCGCCCTGGCCGCCGTCGTGGCCGACCGAGCCCCAGAAGCCGCCGTGCTCGCAGGAGGTGTAGAGGCCCTCCGTGCAGTAGGCGCAGGTGCCGTCGGACCACATGAAGGGGGCGACGACGAGGTCGCCGGCGCGCAGGCCCGAGACGGCGGAGCCGGTCTCCTCGACGACGCCGAGGAACTCGTGGCCGATCCGCTGGCCCGGCTGGCGCTTGGCCTCGCCGCGGTAGGCCCACAGGTCGCTGCCGCAGATGCAGGCACGCAGGACGCGGACGACGGCGTCCTCGGGGCGCTGGATGGCAGCGTCGGGCACCTCCTCCACGCGGATGTCGTGCGGGGCGTGGATGACGGTGGCGCGCATGGTGGTGCAGTCCTCCGGCTAGGAAATGGTTGAGCCCTGTAGGGCCTCCCTACCGTACGCCCGCTCCGCAGCGAGTGCTCCCGTGGCCAGCAGGTACTGGGCCGCCACGTACGTGGCCATGACCCAGAAGTCGGCGCGGGGCAGCTGGGGCCACTCGGCGACCCCCGTGGCGATGAGCGTGTCGGAGAGCAGGAACAGTGCCCCGCCGAGCCCGGCCCGGCGCCCCAGGGCGCTGGAGCGGTAGGCCATGGCGGTGAGCAGCAGGCTGTACCCGGCGACCGGGATCCGCAGCTCCGCGGGCAGGTCGCCCCAGAGCAGCGTGACGGTGGACAGGAGCGCGACGGCGTACGCGGCCCCGAGCAGGGGGCCGGTCCGGCGGCGGCCGAAGAGGCTGTGCCTGGCGAAAAGCGTGAGATAGCAGACGTGCCCGGCGGCGAAGGAGCCCATGCCGATCAGGAAGGCGAGGTCGGCGTCGAAGAGCAGGGCCAGGTCCCCGCCCCAGCCGAACAGCAGGGCCGCGATCAGCAGGCGGGGGGCGCGCCGGGTGATGACGTAGGCGACGAGCAGCGGCATCAGCAGCGGCTTGGCGATGAGGTGCCCGGTGTGCCAGTCCGCCAGCAGGGATCCGAGGTCGAGGGCGGTGGCGGCCGCGAAGGCCACGAGCAGCGCCCGGCCGGCGGGGCCGGAGCCGGGGGGAACGACGGCGCGCGCCCAGGACGGCGTACGGGGCTGCGCGCGATCGGTGGATCCGGCGGCGCTCACGCGGCGTGCTCCGGGGCGGGCGCGGGCGCGGGCGCCTCGGCCTGGGCGGCCTGGGCGGCCTGGGCCGGCTGTACGACCTGCGCCGGCTGCCAGCCGGGGCCGCGGAACACGCGTCCGGCGCGCTCGCGCCAGGTGGTGGCCCCGCGTACGTCCCGGGCGATGGAGGCGTACTCGTGGGTGGCGACGCGCAGCGGGTTGTAGGTGCCGATGTTCTTGGTGAGGCCGAAGACGGGCTTGTCGGTCTCCCCCACCCAGGAGCCGAACATCCGGTCCCAGACGATCAGGATGCCGCCGAAGTTCCGGTCCAGGTAGCCGCCCTGGGAGGCGTGGTGGACGCGGTGGTGGGAGGGCGAGTTGAAGACGTACTCGATCGGCCGGGGCAGCTTGTCGATGCGCTCGGTGTGGATCCAGAACTGGTAGACGAGGTTGACCGAGTAGCAGAACGCGATGGCGGCCGGGTGCACGCCCAGCGCGATCATCGGGAGGTAGAACGGCCAGGAGGTGGCGCTGGTCCAGGGCTGGCGCAGGGCGGTGGTGAGGTTGAACTTGCGGCTGCTGTGGTGGACGACGTGGCAGGCCCACAGGATCCGGATGACGTGGTGGCCGCGGTGCTGCCAGTAGTAGAGGAAGTCCTGGGCGAGCAGCATCAGCGGAACGGTCCACCACAGGACGGGGACCCGCAGCGGGGTGAGCTCGTAGACCGCGGTGTAGATCGCGACGATCGGGATCTTCCAGAGGAAGTCGAAGCCGAGGCTGCCGATCCCCATGCCGAGGCTGGTGACGGCGTCCTTGGTCTCGTACCCGGCGGCGTCCTCGTCGGGATGGATGCGGTAGCTCACCAGCTCTATGACGGTGAGCAGGACAAAGGCGGGTATGGACCACAGCACGACATCGGGCAGGTTCGGCATGTCCGCACCATAGAGGCGGCTTCGGGGGCTCGGCTAGGGGTTGTTACCGATCGGTATCCATCGGTGTTACCGACGGTTCACGAGATGCTTCCGGGTGAGGGTGTCCGCGACGGGGGGAAGGCGTGGGGATGGGGTACGAACCGGGTTTCGAGGAGATCGTCTCCGCGGCGGCGGACGCGGTGGCGCGGGCGCTCGGCAGGGTCCGGCCGCCGGGGGGACCCAGGATCCGGCCGGTGCGGGAGGACGGCTCCGAACGGCTGCGCCGCGCGCAAGGGCTGGTCGCCCTGATGACGGAGGCGAGCGCGGGACTGGACGAGGTCGACCGCTCGGCGGCGGTGGACGCCGTCGGCCGGGCCTTCGCCGCGCTCAGCCCGAAGCAGACCGGGGCCCTGCTCGCGGCCGCCTCAGGATCCTCGGCCGTCCCCGTGCCCCCGCCGCCCGGGGAGCCGGGCCCCGCGGCGGAGGCCGCCTACCGGGACCTGTTCGTACGGTGCCTCGGCGGCCGGCCGGCAGGGACCGGGGACTCCGCCGGCTCCCGGGGCGACGGCTCCCGGGCCGCATCGGACGCGGAGGTGGCCGCGGCCTTCGAGGAGCGGTACGCCCGGTACGTCGCCGGAGCCCAGGGGCGGGTCCAGCTGTTCGGCCTGACGCTCAGCCAGGCCCGCCAGGACTGGTCGCTGGACCTGGCCTACATCAGCCTCGCGGTCAGCGGCGGGGAGTTCCTCGAGGAACCCGGCCTGCAGAGCTCGGTGAAGGCCGAGGTGGCGCTGAACGCCACGGAGCGGGTGCTGCTGCGCGGCCCGGCCGGCTCGGGCAAGAGCACCCTCGTGAAATGGCTGGCCCTCAATGCCGCCCGGAACAGCTTCGGACCCCAGCTGCCGGACTGGAACGGGCTGGTCCCCTTCGTCCTGCCGCTGCGCTCCTTCAACTCCCCCGCCGGACTGCCCCGGCCGCAGGACTGGCTCGGCGCGACCGGCGTCCCGCTGCCGCCCCCCGAGGGCTGGATCACCGGGCTCCTCGCCTCCGGGCGGGCGCTGGTGCTGATCGACGGGGTGGACGAGGTGCCGCCGCGGCTGCGCGACCGGACCGAGTCCTGGCTGCGGGCCCTGCTCACCGAGTACCCGGCGGCCCGCTTCGTGGTCACCACCCGCCACTCGGCCGTACCCGAGGACTGGCTGACCGCCCACGGTTTCACCTCCCTCGCCCTGCTGCCGATGGACCGGGACGACGTCGGCGCCTTCATCACGCACTGGCACGCCTCCGCCCGCGCGGAGGCGAACGGCGAGGGCGAGGAGGCGGAGCGGGAACTACTCGACCGGTACGAGAAGGCGCTCCTGGAGGCCGTGGCATCGCGCCGGGACCTGGGCAGGCTGGCGACGAACCCGCTCATGTGCGCCCTGCTGTGCGCACTGAACCGGGACCGCCGGATGCATCTGCCCCGGGCCCGCAAGGAGCTCTACGACACGGCTCTGGACATGCTGCTGATCCGCCGCGACAGCGAACGCGACATCTCCGGGATCGAGGGCGTCTACCTCAGCCGGGACGAGCAGACCCTGCTGCTCCAGCGGCTGGCGTACTGGCTGATCCGCAACGGACAGGTGGAGGCCTCCGCCGAGGAGGCGACCGCGATCATCGCCGAATCGCTCGGCTCCATGCCCCAGGTCACGGCGCAGGGCGGCGCGCAGACGGTGTTCCGTCACCTGCTGATCCGCAGCGGGCTGCTCCGCGAGCCGGTGCCGGGCTCGGTCCTGTTCGTCCACCAGACCTTCCAGGACTACCTCGGTGCCAAGGCGGCCGTGGAGGCACGGGACTTCGGCGTCCTGGTGCGCAATGCGCACGAGTACACCTGGGACAACGTGGTCCGGATGGCCGTGGGGCACGCCCGACCCGACGAACGCGCCTATCTGCTAAGGCAGTTGCTCGCACGAGCCGATCGCTCGGAGCCCGACCGCAGCCGGCTCGTGCTGCTCGCGGCCGCCTGCCTGGAACACGCGCCGGAGCTGGATCCGGAGGTCCGGCGCGAGGTGACGGCCCGGACGGCGCTCCTGCTGCCCCCTCGCTCCCCGGGCCAGGCCGAGGAACTGGCCAAGGCGGGGGAACTGGTGCTGGAGCTGCTGCCGGAGCCGGCCGGGCTCGCCGAAGCCGAGGCGGCCGCGACGATCCGTACGGCGGCGCTCGTCGGCGGCGACCGGGCGCTCCGGGTGATCGCGGGCTTCCGGACGGACGACCGCTACGAGGCCGCCCGCGAACTCTCCGACGCCTGGGGGCGGTTCCCCGTGGACGTGTACGCGGACACGGTGCTCGCGGACGCCCCGATGAACACGGCCCACCTGCACGTACGGACGCCGGGACAGTTACGGGCCCTGGACCGGCTCCGGCACGTCCGCCGGCTGCACGTCACCTGGGACGGCCCGGTCCCGCCGGAGATAGTGCGGCGGCGCGACCTGGAGTCGCTGACCCTGCACCGCAATCCGGGGCTGGCCGATCTGTCTCCGCTGGCCGGGCAGTCCTCGCTGCGGCACCTGGGCGTCCTGGACTGCCCGCAGGTCACCGGGATCGAGGTGGTGGGCGAACTCCGGGCGGACAGCCTCGCCTTCGGCTACCTCCGGGACGACCTCTCCCTCGCACCCCTGGCGGGCGCGGCCGGACTGCGCTCGCTGATCATCGGCTTCGAGCCGGAGGAGCGCCGGATCGGGGACGTCCCCGCCGCGGACTCGCTGACCGCGCTGCACCTGTGGCAGGGCGCCCGCCGGATGACCCTCGACGGGATCGAGCGCTGGCCGCGGGTGGAGAAGCTGACGGTCGCCGGGAGCAGCCAGTACCGGCAGCTGGTGCGCTCGCTGCCCCTGAGGGGACTGACCGCGCTGCAGATCCGGCACGCCGCGCCGGTATCGGCCGGGGCGCTCCTGCCGTACGAACGCCTCGGCCGGCTCGTGCTGATCCGGTGCGCCCTGGAGGGGTCGCTGGAGGCACTGCACGAGTTCCCGGCGCTGCGCCGGCTCGTGCTGAGCGAATGCCTGGGGACCGTGGACCTGTCGCCGCTCGCGCCCATGGAACAGCTGGTGATCGAACTGCGCCGGGGCACGCACGTGAGGGGGACGGAGCTGATCCCGCCGGAGCGGCTCGTCCGCAGGGACTGAACCGCTCCGGCGGGGATTCCGGGAGCGCCGGGACCGCCGGGTCAGGCGGCCGTGGTGCTACGGGGCGTTCGCGCGCTCCCCGTCACCAGACCCGGACCGAGCCCCCGCGGGCGAAGGCCGGGCTGGTGGCGGCCGGCGGGACCTCCGTCAGGGGCTGCGCGACCTCCGAGACGAGGGGGCCGTGCTTGGCGGCGACCGCGTCGAGGAGGGCGAGGTCGAAGCCGTACACCCGGGCGGCGTTGCCGCCGACCATGGCGGCGACCTCCTCGCGGGGCAGGCCCGCGTAGGCGATGCGCAGGCCCTCGCGGGAGTAGGGCGTGGTGCCCTCGTCGTGGGGGTAGTCGCTGCCCCACATGATCTTGTCGAGGCCGATCCGGTTCCGGAGCGGGACCTCGTGGGGGCGCATGAAGCTCGCTCCCACGAAGCAGTTGTCCCGCCAGACCTCGCCCGGCCCCTTGCCCATGGACTCCGCCAGCCCGGCCCCGAACTTGGCCTCGGCGGTGGCCGAGGCCGCGACCAGGCGGCCGTGGTAGTAGTCCAGCATCTCGATCACGCCCGGGATCCAGCCGGAGCCCTGCTCCGTCAGGACCAGCTTCAGCCCGGGGTTGCGGCGGAAGGCCCCGCCGAAGATGAGGTGCCACAGGGCCCGGTGGGAGAACCAGGTGGTCTCCACCATGAAGACGGCCCGGGCCGCCGGCTCGTCGCCCAGCGGCGGCGACGCGGAGCCGCCGTGGTGGTTGACCGGGACGTCCAGCTCGTCGCAGACGGCCCAGATCGGGTCGTAGACCTCCGAGTAGAGCTCGGGAACGGTGGAGCCGGGCGGGACGCCGGGCAGCAGGATGCCGCCGGTCAGGCCCTCGTTGCGGGTGCGGCGGATCTCCTTGACCGCCGCGTCCACGTCGTTCAGCAGGATCTGGACCACGCCCGCCCGGCGGCCCGGCGCGTCCGCGCAGAAGTCCGCCAGCCACCGGTTGTGGGCCTGGAGCCCGGCCCAGCGCATCTCGTACTCGGCCGCCGTCGGGGGCTGGGCCATCAGCGAGGCCTTGGGGAAGAACGGCGGGATGGTGTTCGGGAAGAGCACCTCCGCGACGATCCCGTCGGCTTCGAGCTCGGTGAGGCGCCGAGCCGAGTTCCAGTTTCGGTCGGCCGTGTCCGCGAGGAGGTCCTCGTACGGGTTGACGTAGGTCGCGGCCCAGGCGTCGAAGGCCTCGTGGTGGCGCTTCTCCAGGTACGGCTTGTAGTCCAGCAGGTCGGCGCCCGCGTGGCAGTCGGCGGAGATGACCGTGTAGCGGTCCTCGGAGCTCACTGGTTCACCCCCAGCACCGGGAAGTCGTTGTCGGTCAGCCAGTGCCGGCCCACGTCGCGCGAGCGCGCCCAGGAGGCTTCGACGGCCGCCTGGTCCTCGCTCTGGCCGAGTTCGGCCGGGGTGGGGCCGATGCGGCGGGCGATCGGCGCCAGCTTCTCGGTGTCGAAGCCGAAGACGTCTGCCGCGGCCAGGCCCAGCATCCGGCGGGTCTCCTCGACGGGGATGTCGTGGAAGGTGTTCTTCAGCCAGTTGCGGGTGTTCGGCCAGGTCCCCTCGGGGTGCGGGAAGTCCGATCCCCACAGGATGTTGTCCACGCCGATCTCGTAGCGCTGGGCGAGCTCGCGCCGCTTGGTGTTGGTGGCGCAGATGAACACCTGCCGGTCCAGGTACTCGCTCGGCGGCCGCTTCAGCTCCTCGAACGGCGAGAGCTTCTTGCCGCCGTGCGCGCCGAGGTAGAGCCGGTCCATGAACCAGAGCTGGTTCGGCAGCCACCAGCAGCCCGATTCGGCGACGCCGAACTTCAGCCCCGGGTGCCGCTCGAAGACCCCGGACCAGAGCAGGAACCACAGCGGGCGGGCCGGCCACCAGGTGACCTCGGAGACGAAGATGCCCAGGTGGTCCCCGTACTCGTGGCGCGGCGAGGAGCCCGAGTGGGTGACGATCGGCATCTGCGTCTCGGCCGCCGCCGCCCACACCGGGTCGTAACGGCGGTCGTGGTACGGCGCCTTGTCCACCCACATGGCCGGGATCATCAGGGCGCCGAGCCCGGATGCCTTGGCGCGGTAGATCTCGGCGACGACCTTGTCCGGTTCGCCGGTGATGGGCAGCAGGGCGACCCCGCAGTGCCGCTCGGGGTTCTCCGACACGAACTCGGCGAGCCACCGGTTGTGCGCCTGGGCGCCGGCCATGCCGAGCTCGGGGTCCTGGTCCCCGGAGAGGCCGAGGCCCACTCCGAAGGGGGCGGCTGTCTGGCTGTCCACGGCGTCGGCGTCGGGGAAGACGACTTCGGCGGCCACGCCGTCGCCGTCGAGTTCCTTCAGCCGCTGCGTGACGTCCCAGCCGCCCTTGAGGCCTTCCTCGTGGTCGTGGAACCACTTCTCGGCGAAGGCCTCGTTGCGGACGCCGAGCTTGGTGGCCTCGGCGCGGCGGGCGTCGCGCTCGCCGAGGAACTCGTCGAACTGCGGGTGGAAGGCGCTGTCCAGGTAGGGGCGGTACTGCTCGGTGGGCAGGCCCGCGTGGCAGTCGGAGGAGATGATCAGGTACGGGTCTTCGTACGCACTCACGATTGAGGCTCCTCAGTCGAGGATGAAGCTTTCCAGGTAGGCGGGGTTGGCGCGGTCGAGCATCGACTGCGACCGGGCGCGGATCTGCCGGTCGCTGTGCTCGCTGTCGGGCAGCATCCAGAAGCGGTCGGCGCGGATGCCGTCCACGACGTGGTCCGCGACGTCCTCGACCGGAGTGAAGTTCACCTCGTGGCCGGCCTTCTTCATCGCGGACTCGTACTGGTCGAGGCTGCGGTACGGGGACTTGCGCGGGCGTTCCTTGGCGTACCGGTCGGGCCGGTTGCGGTGCGACTCCCACAGGCCGGTGCGCAGCATGTGCGGTCCGGGGAAGAGCACGGAGGCGCCGATGGCCGCGCCCTCCGCCTTGAGGTGGGCGTAGAGCGACTCGGTCATGGTGACCACGGCCGCCTTGGTGACCGCGTAGACGGAGGCGGTGGGCAGCGGGGCGATGCCGCCGTCGCCGGAGGAGGTGTTGACGATGTGGCCGGGGCCGCCGGCCGCGATCATGCGGGGGACGAAGGCCTGGATGCCGTGGAAGACGCCCCAGACGTTGACGGAGAAGGCCCATTTCCAGTCGTTGGGCTCGTGCTCCCACATGCGGCCCTCGGCTCCGGAGCCGACGCCCGCGTTGTTGCAGAGGACGTGCACGGCGCCGAAGGCCTCGTACGCCGCGTCGGCGAGGGAGATCACCGAGTCGCGGTCGCTGACGTCGACGATCTTGGCGAGCACCTCGGCGCCGTCGGCGGCGAGTTCGTCGGCGGCCTTGCGCAGGGCGCCCTCCTCCACGTCGGCGAGGACCACCTTCAGCCCCTCGGCGGCGAAACGGCGGGCCATCGCGAGGCCGATGCCACTGGCGGCTCCGGTGACCACGGCCACCTGTCCCGGTTCGAGTCGCATCAGACGCTCCCCTCGGGCGGTCCGTCGAGGATCTGCATCGGGTCGTCGTAGCGCTGGTGGATGTACGGGAGCAGGGCCTGGGCGCTGACCCGCTCGACGACCTTGCCCCGCTGGTCGGTGGTCTTCTCGCCGATGGTGAGCTCGACGAGCCGCCGTACGGGGAGGTCGGCGATCGGGTCGAACATCGACTCGCGGAGCACCACGTCTCCGGTGATGTGCTCCAGCTTGCGGACCTTCTCGTTGCGGGTGCAGTGCACCAGCACCGGATCGGCGTCGAAGCCCGAACCGTCCACCGCGGGGAGGAACTTGAAGTAGAAGTCGGTCTTCACGGTGGGCTCGGGCAGCGGCAGCTCGCGGTCCACCGCGCCGCGCACCTCCACGAAGGCGATCCCGTGCCGGGCGAGCGAGGCCCGGACGACCAGGCCGTCGCGCTCGACGGTGATCTCGCCGAGCTTCTTCGGCTCGCCGAAGACCTCGCGGCCTCCGATCAGGGCGCGCTCCATGCTCATCGGCATGACCAGCGGGTACCAGCCCTCGACCCCGTCGTGCTGGGCGGCGACGGCCACCGAGCCGGCGCCGAGCGGGTAGCCGGGCAGGTCCACCTTGCTGATGTTGGCCCGCACCAGGGGCCGCTCGGCGGGCTTCAGCGGCGGCGGGAGGACGGCCGCCACCACGTCCGGATCGGTCTCCCAGACGGCCACCACACCGGTGGACCAGATGTCGGGGAGCTTGGAACTCTTCTCGCGCGAAGCGGCGATCTCGGCCTCGGTGCGCGCTCCGTACCGTACGCGTGCCATCTATCGCACCATCCTTCGTCCAGGACTCGGTCGGTTCTGACGCAGTTGGTTCTGACGCAGTTGGTTCTGTAACACAGTTACACCGCCGCCGATGAAGGGTAAAGACCCTTGCACGTAACCGATCTGACGGATCGACAGATCAATGGAAAGTTGGGACGGACACGATGGCCAGAACCACGCTGACCCGCGCGGAGGTACTGGACGCCGCCGCGTCCCTGGTCAAGCAGCACGGCCCGGCCGCCCTCACCATGCGCAAGCTCGCCGCCGAACTGGGCACCGCGGTGACCTCCATCTACTGGCACGTCGGCAACCGCGAATCGCTGCTCGACGCCCTCGTGGAGCGGACCGTGGAAGAGGTGGGCGCCATCCGGCCGGTCGGCCGCAACCCCGGCGACCGCATCCTCTCGGTCGCCCGGATCCTGCGCCGCGAGCTGCGCGAGCGCCCGCACCTGATCGCGATGGTCCACGAGCGCGGCCTCACCGACCGGATGTTCCTGCCCGCCCAGCAGGCCCTGGTCCACGAGGTGCACGCGGCAGGTCTGCGCGGGACCCGGGCGGCGGACGCGGTGCGGGCGATCCAGTTCCAGATCATCGGCTTCGTCCTGGTCGAGCGCAATCGCGAACGCTCCCCCGCCCAGTCCCCCGCCGAGAGCGAGCTCTGGGACCCGGCCGACGCCCCGCACGACCCGGCGCTGGCGCGTGCGCTGGCCCGGCCGGTCGATCCGGAGCGGCTGTTCCAACTGACCCTGAGGGCCCTGGTGCGGGCCCTGCTGACGCCGCCGGCCGGGTAACCGGCTTGCCGCCGCACGGCCGCCCGTGGTGGGATCTGCCCCACGGGGGCGGCTCCCCGGCGTGCATCCTCTCCCTTTCACGGAAAGTCCGCGCGCCCTCTCTCCGCCCCCGCTTTTCGTTCGCGGAGGGAAACGAGGGAAACCAGGCCGTGCCCGTCACCCGATCCGTCGAAGAGCTCATGCTGCGCCGGCTCCGGACCGTCTACGTCGACCGGCCGTCGGCCGCCGCTTCGCCCGGCACCGAGGGGGTCCGCCCGCTGGAGGGCGAACTCCTGGAACGCGGCCACACCATGAGCCGGGAGCTGTACGCCGCCCTGGCCGTCCTCGCGCCGACCGACCTCGCCGAGGAGCGCTCGCACCTGCTGGCGCTGGCCGACGGGCTCGCGGGCGACGGCCGGGGGCCCCGGCCGGCCTTCCGCCGCTTCCCCTTCTCCATCCCGCACGACACCGAGCGCTGGTACACCGACCGCGTCCGCACCCTGCTGCGCCGGGACCCCGCCCGGCCGTGCGCCCTCTGCGGCGAGACCCGGCCGGTGCGTCCCCTCGCCCCGTGCGCCCATCTCGTCTGCGGCTCCTGCCTGGACGGCGCCGGTGTGGTCGGGGCCGGTGTGGTCGGGGCCGGTGTGGTCGGCGCCACCCTGGACGGGGCCGACCGCACCGGCTGCCCCGTCTGCCTGCGCCCCCTCGACCCGGACGCGCCCTTCCTCTCCCCCGCTTCCCTCGCTACGGAGCACCGCGCGCCCGACGGCGACGGGAGCGGGATCCCGCCCGGCCCGCTCCGGCTGCTGCGGCTCGGCACCGACCCCGCGGCCGACGCCGCCCGGGTGCTGGCCCCACTGCTCGCACGGCCGGCCCCGCTGTCCCCCGAGGACCACGCCGACCTGCCCCTGCTGCTCCACCTGGCCCCGGCCGGGCTCGACTGGCTGCCCGCGCGGATCCCCGTACCGCAGACCCTGGCGCTGGTCCTGGCTCACCTGCTGACCGGCACCGCCCCGCAAGCGGCCGTACTGCCGCTGCTCGCGGGGCGGTTGACCAGTGCCACCGATGTGCTGCGGCTCCTCGCCGCGCTGTCCGGCGGGGATCCGGGGCTGCTCGCGCCACCACCGTCCGGGTTCCGCTCCCCCGCCCGGCCGCTGCGCCGCGCACTGCTCGGGGTGCTCGACGCGCTGCCCGTCCCCGGCCTCGTCGAGGAGTTGCTGCGGTATCCGACGGCCTGGAAGCGGGCTGCCGAGACCCTGCACCCCTTCGAGCGGTACGCCCGCCGTCCCCGGGCCGCCCTGGCCTTCGCGGTGCTGCGGGGCACCGCCCTGTCCGGAGCCATGGGCGCGGCCCTGCGGGAGAGCGCCGCCGCCCATCCGGACGCCGTACGCGTCGAGGGCGACCGGCTCCGGCCCGCGACCTGGGCCGGGCGGCTGGAGCAGGCCTTGGCCGGGGCGGACCCCGGGGCCGCCGCCGCGGTGGCCGGGGAACGCCCGGCGGAACTCCTCCTGCGCCTCGACCACCTGCTGCGCCTGCACACCGGCGACCGGCCGGCCCCCGAGTTGGCCCGGGAACTGGCCCGTGCCCTCCCCGCCGTCGGCGCGGGTCCGCTGCTGGCCGCCCTCGGGGCCCTGCGCGGGCGCGCCTCGGACCGGACCGGCTCGCGGCGCGTGTTCTTCCCCAAGGGCCCCGACGGCCACCTCCGGTCCGTGGCGGAGGACCGCCCACCGCTTCCGGGCCCGCTCGTCGCGGCGGCAGCGGCCCTGCTGGAGGCGGAGGTGCTGCGCCGGTTCGCCCTCGCCGAAGGGGAACCGTACGAGCTGGCCGTCCTGGACTCCGGGCTCGCGGACCTGCCCGCGCCCTCCGGGGAGCGGGCCCGCGCCGGGGCCGCGGTCGCGGTGCCCCGGGGCAGCGTCCTCGCGCTGCCCGCGGGCGAGGCGCTCCGGGTGTTCCTGCACTGGAGCGAGGCCCGGGACCAAGTGGCGCACCTGGACCTGGCGGTGGCCTTCTTCGACGCCGACTGGCGGTTCACCGGCCTGTGCGACCGCGAGCGCCCGGTGTACGGGGAGCCCGGGGCCGGCGCCGTGCACGCGGGCGGCCACGGCTGGGCGCCCGTACCGGTCCCCGTACGGGAGGGGGACACGGAGTACGTCGACCTCGACCTGGCGGGGCTCGCCGGGCGCGGGGACGCGTACGCGGTGCCCCTGGTGTCCGGCTACAGCGGGGTGCCGTTCGAGGAGCTGGCGCGGGCCTTCACCGGGTTCACGGCCCGGCCCGCCGCCCCTTCCCCTTCGTCTCCCCCTTCCCCTTCCGGGGAGGATCCGCGGACGGCCGGCCCGCGCTTCGAGCTGAGGGGTCCCGCGACGCGGGCCCGGGTTCCGATGGTCGTGGACCTGGCCGCACGGCGGGCGCTGTGGGCGGACCTGCGCCTGCCGCCGTCGGACGCCTTCGAGAGCGTCGCCCCGCGCGGCGACCGGGTCGCGGCCGTGGCCTCGGACGCATGGGCGCACTTCACCTCCGGCACCCGCACCACCCTGTGGGACCTCGCCGTGTGGCGGGCCGCGGCCCGCACCCGGGAGGTGGCGGTGATCCGGCGGGCCGGCGAGAGTTCGGTCTCCGGCGAGGTGTGGCTCTACCGGGCCGCGGACGGTGAGGAACCGGCCTCGTTCGCCGCCCGGATCCGCGCCCTGGCGCCGCCCGAGGAGCGCCGGCCCCGGCCGGAGGCAGACGCGGAGGCCGCCGAACTGGCCGCCGGAAAGCGCGCGTTCCTGGCGCTGACCTGCGCGACCGTATCCCCTGAAGGCGGTTCGGGGACGGCCTGCCGGGTCTTCCCCGGACCGGCCGAAGTGCCCGGGTCCTTCGCCCGGATGACGGCCGGGGACCTCGTGGCCGAGCTGGGCTGAAAGGCCGTAGGGCTCCGAGTGTCGGCGCGGGCCGATATCCTCTGTGACCATGCTCGCCGACCGTACGACCGCAGAGACGATGTGGCCGACCGCGTACCCACAGGGGTACGCGGTCGTCGACGTGGAGACCACCGGGCTCGCTCGCGACGACCGGATAATCTCCGCCGCCGTCTACCGGCTCGACGCTCAGGGCAACGTCGAGGACCACTGGTACACGCTGGTCAACCCGCTCCGGGACCCCGGGCCCGTGTGGATCCACGGTCTGACCAGCGACATGCTCCAGGACGCGCCGCTCTTCAAGGACATCGCCGAGGAGTTCGCGGGCCGGCTCGCCGACCGCGTGCTGGTCGCGCACAACGCGATCTTCGACTGGCAGATGATCGCCCGCGAGTACGCGCGGGCCGAGGCCACCGCGCCGGTGCGCCAGCGGCTGTGCACCATCGCCCTGTCGAAGGAACTGAACCTCCCGCTGCCCAACCACAAGCTGGAGTCGCTCGCCGCCCACTTCGGCGTGGTCCAGCAGCGCGCCCACCACGCGCTCGACGACGCCCGGGTCCTCGCGGAGGCGTTCCGTCCGTCCCTGCACGCGGCCGCGCGGGACAACGTACGGCTGCCCCTGCTGGAATGCCGGCCGCTGACGGAGTGGTCGGACACCCCCGCCGCCCCGCGCGTCGGGTACCAGGCCTCGCACGGGGCGGGCGGTGGGAATGCCGGGTCGAGCTGGCGGCCCTCGCGCAAGCGGCCGCCGTGCCCGCACCCGAACCCGGGGCGGTGGACGGACGGCACCCCGCTCAAGCAGGGCATGCGGATCGCCTTCTCCGGCGACACCTCGGTGGACCGGGAGCTGCTGGAGGACCGCGCCGTGGAGGCCGGCCTGCACGTGGCGACGAGCCTGTCCCGGCTCACGAGCCTGCTCGTGACGAACGACCCGGACTCCTCGACCTCCAAGACGGTGAAGGCGAAGTCCTTCGGAACCCCCGTCGTCGACGAGGCGGCCTTCACCCAGCTGCTGCGGGACGTGGCTCCGGCGCAGGACTGACCCCGGGGCGGGTCGGGGGCCGGACCCCGGGCCGGCCATGGGGCCTGACGTCGGGTCCGGCGTGGAGCCCGACGTCGGGTCCGGCGTGGAGCCCGACGTCGGGTCCGGCGTGGAGCCCGACGTCGGGTCCGGCGTGGAGCCCGACGTCGGGTCCGGCGTGGAGCCCGACGTTGGGCCGGCCGGGTGCACGCTCGGCGACTCACCCCGGTGGATCTTGTTCCGGCGGTCCGCCCTGCGCAGCATGCCGCGCATGGCACGTTGCGAAGTCTGCGGGAACGATTACGGCATGTCCTTCGAAGTACACGCACAGGGTGCTGTGCACGTCTTCGACTGCTTCTCCTGCGCCATTCACCGCATGGCGCCCATCTGCGAGCACTGCCGGGTCCAGATCATCGGGCAGGGCGTCGAGGTCGAAGGACAGTGGTTCTGCGGAGGGCACTGCGCTCGCGCGGAGGGGAAGGTGGGCATCACCGACCGCGTCTGACTCCCGTCCCGCCCTCCCCCGCTTGCCCCACCCCCCTCCGCCACGACCCCGGACGGCCACCCGGCCGCCGGGGTCCTCGCCACTGGGGGTACCGTCGTGGGCGTGTACCGCTTTGTGCTGACCCGGCAGTGGGTGTGCCTCACCCTCATCGGCCTCGCCCTGATCCCCGCGATGATCAAGCTGGGGTTCTGGCAGTTCCACCGTCACGAGCACCGTGTCGCGCAGAACGAGCTGATCGACGCCAACCTGCGGGCGAAGCCGGTCCCCATGACCGAGGTCACCTCCCCCGGCCACGTGGTCCCGCGCGCCGACTACTGGCGGGCCGTGACCGCCACCGGTACGTACGACTCCGCGCACGAGGTCGTCGTGCGCATGCGCACCGACAACGACGACAAGGTCGGCTTCCACGTCCTCACCCCGCTGGTCCTGGCCGACGGCCGGGTCGTGCTCGTCAACCGCGGCTGGGTCGCGGGCGGCGACGACCCGCGCGCCTACCCGCCGGTGCCGGCCGCGCCCACCGGCGAGGTCACGGTCACCGGACGGCTGAAGGCCGACGAGACCAGCGGCGGCAGCGGCATCAAGGACCGCAAGGGCCTGCCGGACCGCCAGGTGATGCTGATCAGCAGCACCCGGCAGGCGGAGTACCTGGGCAAGCCCGTCCTCGGCGGCTACCTGGAACTCACCGCCCCGGTCCCGGCCGACGACAAGCCCGAGGTGATCGCCGAGCCCGACCACGACTCGATCGGGGCGCACATGGCCTACGCCGTGCAGTGGTGGCTGTTCGCCTCCGCTGTGCCGGTGGGCTGGATCGTGCTCGTACGGCGCGAGAAGCGCGACCGCGAGGCGGCGGCCGCCGCCGGCACCTCCGCTGCCGAGCGGGAGCCGGTGGCGACCGCGTAGCGTGTCGGGCATGGATCTTGGACTGAAGGACCGTGTCTACGTAGTCACCGGCGCCACCAGGGGCCTCGGCTACGCATCCGCCCGCGAACTCACCGCCGACGGCGCCAAGGTGGTGCTGACCGGCCGGGACGCCGGGCGCGCCGAAGCAGCGGCCAAGGCGCTGGGCCCGAACGCGGTCGGCGTGGCCGCCGACAACTCCGACCCCGGGGCCGCCTCCCGGCTCGTCGCCGCGGCCCGGGAACACTTCGGCCGCCTCGACGGCATCCTCATCAGCGTCGGCGGCCCGGCGCCCGGTTCGGCGGCGGACAACACCGACGAGCAGTGGGCGGCGGCCTTCGAGTCGGTCTTCCTCGGCGCGGTCCGCCTCGCGCGGGCGGCGGCCGCCGAACTCTCCGACGGCGGGGTCATCGGCTTCGTCCTGTCGGGCTCCGTGCACGAGCCGATCCCGGGCCTCACCATCTCCAACGGACTGCGCCCCGGCCTGGCCGGCTTCGCGAAGTCCCTCTCCGTGGAGCTGGGCCCGCGCGGCATCCGGGTGGTCGGCCTGCTGCCCGCCCGCATCGACACCGACCGGGTCCGCGAGCTCGACGCCCTGTCCGGGGACGCGGACCTCGCCCGCACCCGCAACGAGGCGGGGATCCCGCTGCGGCGTTACGGCACCCCGGAGGAGTTCGGCCGCTCGGCGGCGTTCCTGCTGTCCCCGGCGGCTTCCTACCTGACCGGCGTCATGCTCCCGGTGGACGGCGGCTCCCGGCACGGCTTCTGAGCCGTCCGCCCCGGCTCCGCCTCAGGTCACCCGCCGCGCCCGGCGGGGGGTGACGTGGAGGCGGGCCTCCGCCGGGAGGGCCGGGAGCGCCGCCGAGGTGCGGGCCCGGGCCAGCACCGGGCCGGCGAGGGCGGCCAGTACGTCGGCGGGCACCGCGTGCGGCTCCAGCTCCAGGGCGACCCGCAGGGCCGGGGCCCCGCGCCGCCCGCACAAGGTGACCCGGCACCGGGCCACGCC
Organism: Streptomyces sp. GL_141; assembly: GCF_057834385.1. Classification (NCBI taxonomy): domain Bacteria; kingdom Bacillati; phylum Actinomycetota; class Actinomycetes; order Kitasatosporales; family Streptomycetaceae; genus Streptomyces; species Streptomyces sp. GL_141. Next base: position 6,617,889 of record NZ_CM174402.1, on the reverse strand, counting down.
CTCCACGGCCTCCTGGACATCGGCCTCGACGGCCTCCTCCAGCGCCCGCCCGCGCAGTACGGCGAACGCCCCGTCCCCGGTGTCCACGAGCACCGCCGCGAGCCGGGCCCGCCGCAGCTGGGACAGCAGCCACCACAGCGCCAGCAGGACGCACGCCCCGAGGGCGGCGAGCACCAGCCACCAGGGCGCCGGCCAGCCCGGCCCGTGCGGAGCAAGCAGGGGTTCGTGGCGGCCCCCGAACGGCCCGGACGCGCTCAGCACCGACGCCCCCGCCGCCAGCAGGACCAGTCCGAGCAGCGCGAGCAGGACCCGGTTCACCGTCCCCAGGGTCACCGGCGGTTCACCCGTACCCTCGGCCGTACCTCGTGGGCCAGGCCCAGCTCGTCGACGCCGACGGCCAGCACCGCGTCCAGATCGGCCCGTACGTCCTCCAGTTCGCGGAAGTGGGACACCGCCCGGACCCCGATGCGGGCCCGGCCCACCCTGACCCGCACCGACCGCACCCCGGACACCTCCATGACCCGGTCGCGCAGCACCTGGGCCGCGGCCTTGCGTTCCAGTCCGCCCCGGACCTCCGGGTGCCCGGAGGCCATCGGGAGGATTCCGCGCAGGCCCGGGGTGAGGGCGTACAGCAGCAGCGCGGCCCCGGCCGCGGCCAGGACCCCGGCGCCGATCAGCACGCCGGGGTCGGCCGGGGTGTGCCGCTCCAGCGCGCGGGAGAGCTCGTCGCGCCAGCGCATGCCCGGGTGGTGGGCCCGCACCGCCGCCAGGTCGTACAGGAACAGCCCCGCCACCCCGAGGACGGCGAACGCCCCCACGGCGGCCGGGAGCCGCCGGGGCGACCGGAAGCGGGCGCTCACCGGACCCGCCGGTCCCGCCCGGCCGCGGGCCGCGCGGGGCGCAGGTGCTCGATGTCCACGTCCACCTCGGGTACGGCCATCTCCGCGTACTCCTCGACGCGCTGGGCGACCCGGCGGCGTACGGCCGCGCACTGGGCGGCGAGGTCGGAGGGGTAGGGGAGCTCCAGGACCACCCGTACGCGGGCGATGTCGTGGTGCACGGTGACGGTGGCGTGCGGCGGGGCCGCGTCCGGAGCGGGCCGGGTCAGAGCCTCCCGGGCGGCCCGGGCGGCGATCTTCGCGACGACCCGGTCGGCGATCCGGGTGGCGCCCCGCTCGGCGGCGGGCACCCGGGGCGGGGTGGGCCGGGGGGTGCTCATCGGTCCCGGTCCCGGTCCCCGTCGCGGGGACGGTCCCGGTCGCGGTCCCGGTCCCCGGGGCGGCCCCGGGGACGGAAGAAGTCGCCCGGTTCCAGATCCCCGTCGAGGAACCGGCCCACGACGAAGCCGATGGCGCCGAGCGCGGCCACCAGCAGGAAGGCCCCGAAGCCGCCGAAGTACCCGGCGAACCCCAGTGCCATGCCGGCCACCAGGCCGACGACCGCCATGCTCATGCGGGCTCCTCTACTGCAGTCGGGACTCCGGCTCCTCGTCGTCCTCGTCCGGCAGCTTGACGTCGCTGACCGCGATGTTGACCTCCACGACCTCGAGGCCGGTCATCCGCTCCACCGCCGAGACGACGTTCTCACGGACGGCCCGGGCCACGTCCCTGATCGACACGCCGTAATCCACGACGATCTCCAGGTCGAGGGCGGTCTGCACCTCGCCGACCTCCGCCTTCACGCCGCGGCTGACGGTTGACTTGGCCCCGCCGGGGACGCGGTCGCGGACGGCGCCGAAGGTACGGGAGAGGCCGCTGCCGCTGCCCATGGCGTGGACGCCGGCCACCTCGCGGGCGGCCAGGCCGGCGATCTTCTCCACGACTCCGTCGGCGATGCTCGTGCGGCCGCGGTCTGCGGGGGGCTTGGCGGCGCTGCCGCCTGTGGCGGCGGATTCGGTCATGGCGGATCCCTTCGCACGGTGGGCTCCCGACCACGGTAAGTCGGGACCGGCCCCGCCGCCCGTCCCGACGCGGCTGCGGGTGATCGGCCCTGCGGGGCTGTCCCCTACCCGCCCTTCGCCCGTTCCCCGGGGTTGCACCCCGGACCCCCTGGGGCTCCGCCCCAGACCCCGCGCCTCAAACGCCGGCGGGGCTGGATTGCGTGCACGTACAGGCTGACGCCAGGCCAAATCCAGCCCCTCCGGCGTTTGAGGAGCGGGGGTCCGGGGGCTGGCCCCCGTGCAGCGGCGGCGCTGCTAGTCCGAGAGGCCGGCCAGGTCGCGCAGGCGGCGGGCCTGGGCGGCGCGCTCGGCCGCGCGCTGGTCCTCGTAAGGGCGCGACACCGCACCCCGCAGCAGCGCCTTCGTCTCGGTCACCGCGTCCCGCGGCGGAGCCAGCAGCGCGGTGGTGAGGTCCTGGACGGCCGCGTCGAGCTCGCCCGCGGGGACGACCAGGTTCGCGAGGCCGATCCGTTCCGCCTCCTCGGCGTGCACGAAGCGTCCCGTCGCGCAGATTTCGAGCGCGCGGGCATAGCCGACCGCCGAGGTCAGCGGCTGGGTACCACCGAGGTCGGGCACCAGCCCCAGCCCGGTCTCGCGCATGGCGAACTGCACGTCGTCCGCGACGACGCGCAGATCGCACGCGAGGGCAAGCTGGAAACCGGCACCGATCGCGTGCCCCTGAACGGCGGCGACGGAGATGATGTCGTTGCGCCGCCACCAGGTGAACGCCTCCTGGTACTCGGCGATGGTGGAGTCGAGCAGTTCCTCCGAACCGCGCGCCAGGTCAAGGAAGGACGGCTCGCCCTCGAAGCCTTCGGGGGTGAACGCCTGCCGGTCGAGCCCTGCGGAGAAGGACTGCCCTTCGCCGCGCAGCACGACGACCCGGACGGTGCCCGGCAACGACCTTCCAGCCTCCGTCAACGCCCGCCAGAGCGCGGGGGATTGAGCGTTTCGTTTGGCCGGATTGGTCAGTGTCACCGTGGCGACCGTGTCGTCGACGGTGAGCCGTACGCCGTCCTTGTCGAGCAGAGCCATCTGTGTGCCTCCGGTGGTTGTGCCGTCGTTCGGCCGGGATCTCGGCCTAAGTGACTGCACAGTAACCACCCAGCCGGCCATGGAGCCGACCGGGGGTCACCGAAGGACGGTTGGAACTGGAACCGTGAAGCTGATTACGGAAAACCGTTGGAACCAAGGGGAACCAAATGGTCAGGCCGTAGCCGCCTTCTTGCCGCGTGTCGCGCCTCCGCGACCACGCAGCGTGACTCCGGACTCGCTGAGCATCCGATGGACGAATCCGTAGGACCGGCCAGTCGATTCGGCCAGTGCCCGGATACTCGCACCGGAGTCGTACTGCTTCTTCAGGTCTGCCGCGAGCTTGTCGCGCGCGACGCCGGTTACCCGGCTGCCCTTCTTCAGAGTTTCGGCCACCCGTGCCTCCTCATGGGAAGTGCGCTCTGACTTCTCATGATCACCCCTCCCCGGCTTCCTGGCCACCCATTCAGCAAGGTGGTACGGCGGCTTTTCTTCAGCCGTGGACGCACCAGCAGAACGGAATCTTCTCTTCCGCTGCATGACCTCCGTCACATTTCCGCTCCCCCGGCGTGAATCACCAGGTCAGGGGCCGGAGCGCAGAAACGGAAGGCCCCGGCCGCACATCCTGGGAGATGCGGCCGGGGCCTTCGTCGAGCACGGAGCGGTATGAGACCGACTCACTCAGATGATGGATCACGTCTGAGCCGAATGATCCATAAGCAAAGGATCACGCAAGCGGAAGCGCCTCAGGCGAGCGACACCAGGTCCCGGTAGTCCGGGCCCCACAGGTCCTCGACGCCGTCGGGGAGCAGGATGATCCGCTCCGGCTCCAGCGCCTCGACCGCGCCCTCGTCGTGGGTGACGAGGATGACGGCGCCCTTGTACGTGCGCAGGGCGCCCAGGATCTCCTCGCGGCTGGCCGGGTCGAGGTTGTTGGTGGGCTCGTCGAGCAGCAGCACGTTGGCCGAGGAGACGACCAGCGTCGCCAGGGCGAGACGGGTCTTCTCACCACCGGACAGGACGCCCGCGGGCTTGTCCACGTCGTCGCCGGAGAACAGGAAGGAGCCCAGCGTCTTGCGTACGGAGACCAGGTCCAGGTCGGGCGCCGAGGAGCGCATGTTCTCCAGGACCGAGCGCTCCGGGTCCAGGGTCTCGTGCTCCTGGGCGTAGTAGCCCAGCTTGAGGCCGTGGCCGGGGACGACCGTGCCGGTGTCGGGCTTCTCGGTGCCCGACAGCAGGCGCAGCAGTGTGGTCTTGCCGGCGCCGTTGAGGCCGAGGATGACCACGCGGGAGCCCTTGTCGATGGCCAGGTCGACGTCGGTGAAGATCTCCAGCGAGCCGTAGGACTTCGACAGGCCCTCGGCGGTCAGCGGGGTCTTGCCGCAGGGCGCCGGGTCCGGGAAGCGCAGCTTGGCGACCTTGTCGGAGACGCGGACGGCGTCCAGGCCCGCGAGCAGGCGGTCGGCGCGCTTGGCCATGTTCTGGGCGGCGACCGTCTTGGTGGCCTTGGCGCGCATCTTGTCGGCCTGCGAGTTCAGCGCCGCGGCCTTCTTCTCGGCGTTCTGGCGCTCGCGCTTGCGGCGCTTCTCGTCGGCCTCGCGCTGCTGCTGGTAGAGCTTCCAGCCCATGTTGTAGACGTCGATCTGGGAACGGTTGGCGTCGAGGTAGAACACCTTGTTGACGACCGTCTCGACCAGGTCCACGTCGTGGGAGATCACGATGAAGCCGCCGCGGTAGGTCTTCAGGTAGTCGCGCAGCCACACGATCGAGTCGGCGTCGAGGTGGTTGGTCGGCTCGTCGAGGAGGAGCGTGTCGGCGTCCGAGAAGAGGATGCGGGCGAGCTCCACGCGGCGGCGCTGACCACCGGAGAGGGTGTGCAGCGGCTGGCCGAGGACCCGGTCGGGCAGGCCGAGGGCGGCGGAGATGGTCGCGGCCTCGGACTCGGCGGCGTACCCGCCCTTGGTGAGGAACTCGGTCTCCTGGCGCTCGTACTGGCGCATCGCCTTCTCGCGGGTGGCGCCGGAGCCCGAGGAGATGCGCTCCTCGTTCATCCGCATCTTCTTGAGCAGCACGTCCAGGCCGCGCGCGGACAGGATCCGGTCGCTGGCCAGCACGTCGAGGTCGCCGGTGCGCGGGTCCTGCGGGAGGTAGCCGACCTCGCCCGAGCGGGCGATGCTGCCGCCGGCCGGGGTTCCCTCGCCCGCGAGGCACTTGGTGAGGGTGGTCTTGCCGGCTCCGTTGCGGCCGACGAGGCCGATCCGGTCGCCCTTGGCGATGCGGAAGGAGGCGTTCTCGATGAGGATGCGGGCGCCGGCGCGCAGCTCGATGCCGGTGGCGGTGATCACGGAAATACTCCAGGGCGGGTCGGGACGGCGGAAGGGGGGCAGGACGCGATGCTTCGACGCCGCTAATCCGCGAGGAGATTTGCCATGGGAGTCATTCTACCGGGGGTGCGCAACTAGTTTCGGGCCCGCCCGCCCCTCCCGGGACCCGCACCGCCCGCACCGGCGCGTCCCCCGTTCGGCCCAGGGAACACGCCTCCCGGCCGGAGGGCGTATGAGGATGAACGGGTTGATACTCGCCGCAGGGGCGTACTCGTACCCCCCTTGGTAGGAATGGAGGGCGGTGCGGGATGCAGTTCGACGACAACGCCAATCTGGACACTTCCGAGGTCAAGGACGTACGCGGCAGCCGCATCCCGGGCGGGAAGGCCACGGTCGGCGGCGGCATCATCGGCATCATCGCGCTGATCATGGGTCTGCTGTTCGGGGTGGGCCCGGAGCAGCTGGGCCTGTCCGACGGAAGTCCCGAGCCCGCGTCGACCTCCTCCTCGGCCGCCCAGGTGCAGCAGAGCTGCAAGACCGGCGCGGACGCGAACGCCAAGGAGGACTGCCGGCTGGTGGCGGTGATCAACAGCACCCAGGACTTCTGGAAGCAGGAGTTCGCCAGGCGCGGCGCGCAGTACAGCCCGGCGCAGACGGTGTTCTTCACCGGCAAGGTGGGCACCGCCTGCGGGGCGGCCACCTCTGCGGTCGGCCCGTTCTACTGCCCCGGTGACCGGCAGGTCTATCTGGACCTGGGCTTCTTCAACGAGCTCCGCACCAAGTTCGGCGCGAGCGGCGGCCCCTTCGCCCAGGCGTACGTGGTGGCCCACGAGTACGGCCACCACATCCAAAACCTGACCGGCACCCTGCAGAAGGCCCAGGACGGCCGGCAGGGCGCGAACAGCAACGCGGTACGGGTCGAGCTGCAGGCCGACTGCTACGCCGGCGTCTGGGCGCACAACGCGACGAAGACCCCGGACGAGTCCACGGGCAAGCCCCTGATCACGAGCCTGACCGACCAGGACATCAGGGACGGCCTGGACGCGGCGGCCGCGGTCGGCGACGACCGGATCCAGGAGAAGTTCCAGGGCCGGGTGTCTCCGGAGTCCTGGACGCACGGCTCGGCCGAGCAGCGCCAGCAGTGGTTCTACCAGGGCTACCGCACGGGCGACATGGCCCAGTGCAACACCTTCCGCTGAGTGTCGGCGGCGCCTGTCATGCTGTGACGTGGATCACCATCCACCCACGGCACGAGAGGGAGTGATCGTCATGGCAGGCGTTCCGTCCATCTGTCCGACCCTGCTCTACACCGACGCCAAGGCCGCCATCCACCTGCTCACGGAAGCCTTCGGCTTCACCCAGGTCGCGGCGTACGAAGGTGAGGACGGCGCGGTGGCGCACGCCGAGCTGTCCTACGGGAACGGCATGGTGATGCTCGGCAGCAAGGGCACCGGCGGCGCCTTCGACAAGGCGATGGAGACGGCCGGCCCGGCCGGGGTCTACGTGCTCGTCGACGACGTGGACGCCCACCACCGCCGGGCCGCCGAGCACGGTGTGGAGATCCTGATGGAGCCGACCGACCAGGACTACGGCTCGCGGGACTACATGGCCCGCGACGCCGAGGGCAACGTGTGGAGCTTCGGGACGTACGCGCCGCAGGTCTGACCGAAACCCCTGCGGCGCGCACGGCGCCCGTACGGGGCGCTACGCGCCGCCGGTGTGGACCTGGAAGGCGGCCCGGCGCACCGCCTTGGCCAGGGCGGGATCGGGATGGGCGGCGGCCAGCGCGACCAGCACCTGCACGGTGCGGGGGTGCCCGACCGCGCGGACCTCGTCCAGCAGCCGCGGAACCGTGGTCCGCACCGCCGAGTCCAGGTGGCGTGCGAGCAGCTCGGCCTCGCCGTGGTCGGCGATGGCGGCCGCGGTGTCCACCCAGAGCCAGGTCTGCTCCTCGGCGGTGAGCACGTCCTGCGCCTCGTCGGGGTCGACCCCGTCGTGCTCGGCGAGCCAGAGCAGGGCGTAGGGGCGCAGCGCGGCCTCGCGGGAGGCCTTGCGCACCTCCGGCTCGGCGGGGGCTCCGACCACGCGCAGGGCCTCGAAGGCGAGCCCGCGCAGCAGGGCGTCCTCGCCGCGGGCCGCGAGCAGCAGCTCGGAGACCGCGTGGCCGACGGGCCGGGCGGCCAGCCAGGCCTGGTATTCGGCGCGGGCCGGGCCGGGGGTGAGCCGCGCGCAGCCGTGGAGCATGGCGGCGGCGGACTGCTCGATGTTCCCGGCCGGGCTCTGCGCGGCGACGCAGATCTGCTCCAGCTTGACCCAGACCGCCCAGCTCCCGAGCGGGGTGAGGGTGGCCCGGGCGGGGCCGAGGGTGACGGCGTCCACGGCGGCGAGCCCGCCGAGCGCCCAGCGCAGCAGCCGGGCGAGCGGGACGGGCGGTGCGGCCGGCGCGGAACCGGACGGTACGGAGCCCGTCGGGCCCGCGGCCGGGGACTCCTCCGCCTGCGCCGGGGACTCCGCCTGCGCCGTGGACTCGTAGGGGACCTCGCACCGCTCGTCGCGCAGTTCGTCGACGCGCTGCCGGAGCAGGTCCAGCAGATCGGGGACGGTCACGGGACCGGCGGAGAGCTGGAGCAGGGAGAGCAGTTGGGGCATGGCCTCGACCACCTCGGCGACGGCCGCGGGGGCGATGTCGGCCGGGGCCGGGTGCACCAGTGACCAGGCGTCGAAGAGCGCGACCCAGCCGCGCAGCACGGCGGTGTCGTCCCGGTCCCAGGCGCGCAGGCGCCAGCCCGGCCGGGCGTGCCCGCCGTGCATCTCGATGAGGCCGGCGAGCCGGGCGCGGTCCCAGCCGACCCGGATCTGGCCCGGTGTCAGGCTCAGCCGGTCGGCGGCGCGTTCGGCTTCGGCGGCGGGCAGGGCGCCCGCCGGGGCGGGCCCACCGCCGTCCGCGACGCCGAGGTGGAGCTCGGCCCAGCGGGCGAGCCGTACCGCGTCGGCGAGGGAGGCGCGGGCCCTGTTCGCGAGGTCGGCCGTGGCGGGCGTACCCGCCGGAGGCCGCGGGGCGGTCCGGGTGCGCCGGTCGGTCACCGCCTTGCGGGCCGTGGCCACGGACCGCGGGGCGACGAGTCGGAGTCTGGAGTCGCGAGCCAACTGCTCATCAGGCTTTCGGGACGTCACGTGAGCAGTCTCGCCCGTCACTGGCCGAAAGCCCAAACGGAACCAGCCATTGCCACAAGATCCCTCGGGGACAGAACGGGACGATCCACCCTCCCCGCCCCGTCCGCCCCACACTCTTCGGACAACTCGTCCGACGGTCCGTCACCCGGCGCTTCACATGAAAGGGGTCAGGAAGCGGCGCAGCGCCTCTTCGTAGGCGGCCGGGTCGGCGTTCCACATCGCCCCGTGGGCCGCGTCGGAAACGGAGTGCAGGGTGACGAGGTCGGGTCGGGCCGCGGCGAGCCGGCGCGAGGGCTCCCAGGGGGCGAGCGCGTCGTCGGGGCCGTGGAAGATCAGTACGGGGACCTTCAGCGCAGCCGGATCCGACCCCGGAGCCCGCCGGTCGGCGCGCAGGCCCGCACGGCCCTCGGCCGCCTTGACGGCGAACGGGACCAGGGGGGCCGGGGTGCGGCGCGCGGCGGCGAGGGCGCGCAGGGTGGCGTGCCAGTCCAGTACGGGCGAGTCGAGGACCAGTCCGGAGATCCGGTCGGCCAGCGCCGAGCGCTCGGCGGCGTGCAGGGCCATGGTGGCGCCCGTCGACCAGCCGTGCAGGACCACGCGGCGGGCGCCGTAGCGCAGGGCGTAGCGGATGGCGGCGTCGAGATCGCGCCATTCGGACTCGCCGAGGTGGCCGAGGCCGTCCGGTGACGCGGGGGCGCCGAGGTCGCCCCGGTAGCCGAGGTCCAGGACGGGGAGCTTGTTGCGGTGGAGGAAGGGCATGACGACCATCGGGTGCTCGCGGGTGGCTCCGAGCCCGTGGACGGTGATCACCCAGGTGTCGCGGGCCGCGGGCACGAACCAGGCGGGCAGTGCGCCGAGCTCCCCGGGGACGTCCACGTCGGCGTGGTCCAGCCCGAGGGCGGTGCCCGGGTTGCCCAGGTGGACCTGGGGGGTGAGGGTGACGCGGGTTCCGGGGTCGAGGCTGCCGTGGGTGACGGCGACGAGCCGGCGCACCACGGTGTCGGGGCCGTGCGGGGCGTCGGGGAGGACGGGCCCGACCACGGCGTGCACGCCCGGGGCGGTGAGCCCGTAGGTGCCGGGGCACAGGGAGGCGAGCGAGCGGGTCAGCTCGACCCGGCCGGCCGCGGTGGAGTGGACGGTGAGCCGGGGACTGCCGGGGAGCGGGCGGCCGGGCTCGGTCCGCAGGGCCGCGTCGGCGGCGTACCGCCCGGCGAGCGCGGCGGCGGTGACGGCGGCCGCGCCGGCGCCGAGCAGGGTCGTGGTGACGGCGGCTGCCGTCGCGGTAGCGGTACGCACCGCTCCAGTGTCGAGGCGGACGGGTCGGCGGGCCACCGGAGGGAATCGTTCCGGAGGGCGGTCCGGAGAGGCGGCGGGGAAGGTGATCTAGGTCTCTTCGGGGGTCCCGGGCGCACCGGAGCACCTACCGGAAGTCCCGCCCCGAAACGTGCGGACACCCCGCCGTGACATGCATTAATCGACATATCAACGCCCCTCCCGGGACGAAGGTCCCGATGGGGTGCCGAGTCGATACACCACATGAACCCTGCCAGTTCACCTTCCGTTCATCCAGGTTGCCTACGGTCCACGAACCACTGACGTCAAACAGAAGCCTGGGTAAATGGAGCACATAACGCTTCTCCTCGGGATCGTGATCATCACCGCTCTCGTGTTCGATTTCACGAACGGTTTTCACGACACGGCCAACGCGATGGCCACCACCATCTCGACCGGCGCCCTCAAGCCCAAGACCGCGGTGGCGATGTCCGCCGTGCTCAACCTCGTCGGCGCTTTCATGTCCGTGGAGGTCGCCAAGACGATCTCCAAGGGACTGGTCAACGAGGAAGGCATCCAGCCGGAGGTCATCTTCGCCGCCTTGGTCGGCGCGATCCTCTGGAACCTCGTCACCTGGCTGGTCGGACTGCCCTCGAGCTCCTCGCACGCCCTGATGGGCGGCCTGATCGGTGCGGCCGTGGCCTCCGCCGGCATGGGCGCCGTCAACGGCAGCGTCGTCGTCACCAAGGTGCTGATCCCCGCGATCGCCGCGCCGCTGGTCGCCGGCTTCGCCGCCTACCTGGCCACGAAGGTCACGTACAAGGTCGGCAAGGGCATGGGCGAGAAGACCTCGGCCAAGGGCTACCGCGCCGGTCAGATCGCTTCCGCGAGCCTCGTCTCGCTGGCGCACGGCACCAACGACGCGCAGAAGACGATGGGCATCATCACCCTGGCGCTCGTCGCCGGCGGCGCCCTCGCTCCCGGCTCCAACCCGCCGGTCTGGGTCATCGTCTCCGCCGGTCTGGCCATCGCGATGGGCACCTACCTGGGCGGCTGGCGCATCATCCGCACCATGGGCAGCGGCCTGACCGACCTGCAGCCGCAGCAGGGCTTCGCCGCCCAGACCTCGGCCGCCAGCGTCATCCTGGCCTCCTCCTCCCTCGGCTTCTCCCTCTCGACCACCCACGCGTGCTCCGGCGCCGTCATGGGTTCGGGTCTGGGACGCAAGGGCGGCGTGGTCCGCTGGTCCACCGCCTCCCGCATGTTCATCGCCTGGGGCCTGACCCTCCCGGCCGCGGGCCTGGTGGCCGCGCTGGCCGAGCTGGTCATGCGCACCGGGGACATCGGCGTCGCCGGCGTCACGGTCTTCCTCGTCGGCTCCTGCGTCGCCATCTGGCTGATCTCGCGCCGCCAGGTCGTCGACCACACCAACGTCAACGAGGTCGCCCCGGCCGACGCCGAGGAGCCGGCCGGTGCCGTCACCACGGCCATGGCGGCCGTCGCCGTCCCGCCGACCGCCGCCGTCGGCAGCACCGCCGCGGTGACGGACGAGGAACTGAAGGCCACCATCCCGGCCGCGACGACGACTCCCGCGGCTCCGGCCGCGGCCGTCTGACCCCCGAGAACGACAGAGGATTCAGCGGTATGAAGATCGACTGGGAAGCACTCGGCTCCGTCTTCGGGGTCAGCCTCTCCGCCACCGTCGTCCTGGTGACCCTGTTCACCCTGGGTCTGATGGGGCTCTCCAAGCACGAGGCCGCCACCGAACAGGGCGGCGCCGCCACCCTGGCCCGCAGCGGTGCGTACGCCTGCTTCGCGCTCTGCGCGGTGGCCGTGGCCTACGGGATCTACCTGATCGTCGCCTGAGGCGCCGGACGGCACGTACGAAGGCTCCCTCGGGGTTCGTCCCGGAGGGAGCTTTCGCATGCCCCGGGCCCGCGCCCGACGCGCCCCGGGCCCCCGGCGCGGGCCCGGCACCGCCCCCTCCCCCGCCACCCCGCCGCAGGTCAACGGCGAGTTGACGGGCCTTCGCGCTGCGTGGTGGACTGCGCGAGCCATTACGGCGGCATGGAGAGGAAGTCCGGTGCGAATCCGGCGCGGTCCCGCCACTGTCACCGGCGCACGCGGACCCCGTGTGCGGCCGGGAGCCAGGAACTCTCGCCGCCGGACACGTCGAACCAGGGCGCGGACCCTGAGTGAGGACATACCTGCCACCATGCGTGCCGATCGCGTCTTCGCGTACGGCGTCACGGCGGGCCTGATCGGCGACCGGATCCTCGGGGATCCGCGCCGAGGGCACCCCGTGGCCGCCTTCGGACGAGCCGCCGCCGCCGTCGAACGCGCCCTGTGGCGCGACGACCGCGCGCGGGGCGCCCTGCACACCCTGCTGTGCGCTGGAGGCGCGGCCGCCGTCGGCGCGCTGGGCGCCCGCGCCGTGCGCTCCCGGCCCGCGGCCGCCCGCATCGCCCTCACCGCCGCCGCCACCTGGGCCGTCGTGGGCGGCACCTCGCTGGGCCGCGAGGCCCGCGCCATCGGCGGCGCGCTCGCCGCCGGGGACGCCGAGGTGGCCCGCGAGCGGCTGCCCCACCTGTGCGGGCGCGACCCGCAGGCGCTGGACGAGCAGCAGATGGCCCGCGCGGTCGTCGAATCGGTCGCCGAGAACACCTCCGACGCCGTGGTCGGGGCCCTGGTGTGGGGCGCCGTCGCGGGCGTCCCCGGGCTGCTGGCCTTCCGCGCCGTGAACACCCTGGACGCGATGGTCGGCCACAAGTCCCCCCGCCACCTGCGCTACGGCTGGGCCTCGGCCCGGCTCGACGACGTGGCCGGCTGGCCGGGCGCCCGGCTGACGGCCCTCGCCGCCGTACTGGCCGGGCCCGACCGGCGAGGAGCCGTACGGGCCTGGCGCGCGGATGCCGCCAAGCACCCGAGCCCCAACGCGGGCCCCGTGGAGTCCTCCTTCGCCGGGGCGCTCGGCGTACGGCTGGGCGGAACCCTGGCGTACGCGGGCCGGGTCGAACACCGGGCCGTGCTCAACGGAGCGGCCGGGCGGCCGGTGGAGGTCGCCGACATCGAACGGGCGGTGCGGCTGTCGCGCCAGGTGACGTGGCTGGCGCTCGGGGCCTGTGTGGCCGCCCGGACGCTGGTCTCCCGGACGCTGGTCTCCCGTACGACGAAGAAGAAGGGGCGGCGCGCATGAGCGACGGCGCGAAGCGCGGCGGGGGCCTCCTCGTCGCCGGTACGACCTCGGACGCGGGCAAGAGCGTGGTCACGGCGGGCATCTGCCGGTGGCTGGCCCGGCAGGGCGTGAAGGTGGCCCCGTTCAAGGCACAGAACATGTCCCTGAACTCCTTCGTGACGAGGGAGGGCGCCGAGATCGGCCGCGCACAGGCCATGCAGGCCCAGGCGGCCCGCGTGGAGCCGACCGCACTGATGAACCCGGTGCTGCTCAAGCCCGGCAGTGACCGGAGCAGCCAGGTGGTGCTGCTGGGCAAGCCGGTGGGCGAGATGAGCGCGCGGGGCTACCACGGGGGGCGGCAGGAGCAGTTGCTCGGCATCGTCACGGACTGCCTGGAGCAGTTGCGGGGCACGTATGACGCCGTGATCTGCGAGGGGGCGGGCAGCCCGGCCGAGATCAATCTGCGCCGGACCGACATCGTGAACATGGGCATCGCGCGGGCCGCGCGGTTCCCGGTGGTCGTCGTCGGCGACATCGACCGGGGCGGGGTCTTCGCGTCCTTCTTCGGCACGACGGCGCTGCTCTCGCCCGAGGACCAGTCGCTGATCGCGGGCTACCTGGTCAACAAGTTCCGCGGCGACGTCACCCTGCTGGAGCCGGGCATGGAGATGCTGCGCGGCCTGACCGGGCGGGCGACGTACGGGGTGCTCCCCTTCCAGCACGGGCTGGGCATCGACGAGGAGGACGGCCTGCGGGTCTCCCTGCGGGGCGCGGTACGGGAATCCGTGGTCGCCCCGCCCGTCGGCGAGGACGTGCTGCGGGTCGCGGTCTGCGCGGTGCCGCTGATGTCCAACTTCACGGACGTCGACGCGCTCGCGGCGGAGCCCGGGGTGGTCGTGCGGTTCGTGGACCGCGCCGAGGAACTGGCCGACGCCGACCTGGTCGTCGTCCCCGGCACCCGCGGCACGGTCAAGGCCCTGGCCTGGCTGCGCGAACGCGGGCTGGCGGACGCGCTGGCCCGGCGGGCCGCCGAGGGCCGGCCGGTCCTGGGCATCTGCGGCGGGTTCCAGCTCCTCGGCGAACACATCGAGGACGAGGTCGAGTCGAAGGCCGGCTCCGTGCCGGGGCTCGGGCTCCTTCCGGTACGGGTCCGCTTCGAACGGGAGAAGACCCTGGCCCGGCCCGTCGGCTCGGCGCTGGGCGAGCCGGTGGAGGGGTACGAGATCCACCACGGCGTGGCCGAAGTCCTCGGCGGAACGCCCTTCCTGGACGGATGCCGGGTCGGGTCGGTGTGGGGCACCCACTGGCACGGCTCGCTGGAGTCGGACGGCTTCCGCCGGGCCTTCCTCCGCGAGGTCGCGGCTGCGGCCGGCCGCCGCTTCGTCCCGGCCCCGGACACGTCGTTCGCCTCCCTGCGGGAGGAACAGCTCGACCTGCTGGGCGACCTGATCGAGGAACACGCGGACACGGACGCGCTGATGCGGCTCATCGAGACCGGAGCCCCGTCGGGCCTCCCCTTCCTCCCCCCGGGCGCGCCATGACCGGCGCAGCCCTGCGGGGGCCGTCCCCTACCCGCCCTTCCACCGTTCCCCGGGGCTCCGCCCCGGACCCCTCGGGGGCCAGCCCCCGGACCCCCGCTCCTCAAACGCCGGAGGGGCTGGATTTTCCGGCCCCCGGCGGTCACGTGCGGGCCGACGCCGATCACATCCAGCCCCGCCGGCGTTTGAGGCGCGGGGTCCGGGGCGGAGCCCCGGGGAACGGGCGAAGGGCGGGTAGGGGAACTCCGCCCCGCGCAGCGGCGCACCCGCAGCCCGGACCCGCCGTCCACGCCCGCCCGCGCACGCGTACCCGTACACCCATACAAGAAGGGGCCACCGCATGAGCACGCCCTACCCGTTCACCGCACTGGTCGGCCAGACCGACCTGCGCCTCGCGCTGCTGCTCAACGCCGTGAGCCCCGCGGTCGGCGGTGTTCTCGTGCGCGGTGAGAAGGGGACCGCCAAGTCCACCGCCGTCCGCGCCCTGTCCACCCTGCTGCCGCAGGTGGACGTGGTCCCCGGCTGCCGGTTCAGCTGCGCGCCCACCGCCCCGGACCCCGCCTGCCCCGACGGCCCCCACGAGCCGGGACCGGCCGCCGCGCGGCCCGCCCGCATGGTGGAGCTGCCCGTCGGCGCCTCGGAGGACCGGCTCGTCGGCGCCCTCGACATCGAACGCGCCCTCGCCGAAGGCGTGAAGGCCTTCGAGCCCGGCCTGCTCGCCGACGCGCACCGCGGGATCCTGTACGTCGACGAGGTCAACCTGCTCCACGACCACCTCATCGACCTGCTCCTCGACGCCGCCGCGATGGGCGCCTCCTACGTCGAGCGCGAGGGCGTCTCCGTACGGCACGCCGCCCGTTTCCTCCTCGTCGGCACGATGAACCCCGAGGAGGGCGAGCTCCGCCCGCAGCTGCTCGACCGGTTCGGGCTGACCGTCGAGGTCGCCGCCTCCCGCGAGCCCCTCCAGCGGGTCGAGGTGGTGCGTCGCCGGCTCGCCTACGAGGACGACCCCGCGGGGTTCGCGGGCCGCTGGTCCGGGGACGAGGAAGCGGTGCGCGCCCGGGTGGTGGCCGCGCGGGCGCTGCTCCCGCAGGTGCGCCTCGGCGACACCTCGCTGCTGCAGATCGCGGCGACCTGCGCCGGTTTCGAGGTCGACGGCATGCGCGCCGACATCGTGATGGCCCGTACCGCGACCGCGCTCGCCGCCTGGGCCGGACGGACCGAGGTGCGCAAGGAGGACGTGCGGCAGGCCGCCCTGCTGGCGCTCCCCCACCGGCGCCGCCGCAACCCCTTCGACGCGCCGGGTCTCGACGAGGAGAAGCTGGACCGGATCCTGGACGGGTTCCCGGACGACGAGCCGGAGCCCGAGCCCGAGCCGGAGCCGGAGGGTCCGGGCAAGGGCCCGGAGGACGGCGGCCCGGACGGCGGCGGCCCCGATGGCGGGGGCGGCGTACCCCCGCAGGGCTCCGGCCCGGACGCGCCCGAGGCCGAGGACGGGCCGGAGGCGCCGGAAGCGCCCGAGCAGCGGCCCGAGACGCAGCCCTCCGCCCAGGAGAACGAGGCGGCGGCCGGTCCGGCCGAGCAGGCACCCGTACGGGCCGCCGAGCCCTTCCGCACCAAGATGCTGAGCGTCCCGGGCCTCGGCGAGGGCGCGTCCGGCCGGCGTTCGCGCGCCCGCACCGCGCACGGCCGCACCACCGGCGCCCAGCGCCCCCGGGGCCAGCTGACCAAACTGCACCTGGCGGCGACCGTCCACGCCGCAGCCCCGCACCAGAAGGCGCGCGGCCGCACCGGGCGCGGGCTGGTCGTCCGCAAGGACGACCTGCGGCAGGCGACCCGCGAGGGCCGCGAGGGCAACCTCGTCCTGTTCCTCGTCGACGCTTCCGGTTCCATGGCGGCCCGGCAGCGCATGAGCGCGGTCAAGGGTGCGGTGCTGTCCCTGCTGCTCGACGCCTACCAGCGCCGGGACAAGGTCGGCCTGATCACCTTCCGGGGTTCCTCGGCCGAGCTCGCCCTGCCGCCCACCTCCTCCGTCGACGCCGCCGCGACCCGGCTGGAGAACCTGCCGACCGGCGGCCGCACCCCGCTCGCCGCCGGGCTGCTCAAGGCCCACGAGGTGCTGCGGATCGAGCGGCTGCGGGACCCGAGCCGGCGCCCGCTGCTCGTGGTCGTCACCGACGGCCGGGCCACCTCGGCCGGCGCCGTCGGCGGGGACCCGCGCGAGCTTTCCGCGCGCAGCGCCCGGCTGCTGGCGGCCGGCGGGGTCGCCTCCGTGGTCGTGGACTGCGAGTCGGGGCCGGTCCGGCTCGGGCTGGCCGGAGCGCTGGCCGCCGATCTGGGCGGCCCGGCCGTCACCCTCGACGGGCTGCGGGCCGATTCGCTGGCCGGGCTCGTGAAGAACGTTCGTACTCCATCCCCGACCCTCAGGAGGGCCGCGTAATGCCGCAGGGACAGCCGTCCGTCGTTCCGGACGACGGACTCACGACGCGTCAGCGCCGCAACCGCCCGCTCGTCTTCGTCCACACCGGACCGGGCAAGGGCAAGTCGACGGCCGCCTTCGGTCTGGCGCTGCGCGCCTGGAACCAGGGCTGGCCGATCGGGGTGTTCCAGTTCGTCAAGTCGGCGAAGTGGAAGGTCGGCGAGGAGAACGCGCTGAAGGTGCTCGGCGCCTCCGGCGAGGGCGGCTCCGTCGTCTGGCACAAGATGGGCGAGGGCTGGTCCTGGGTCCAGCGCGACGCCCAGCTCGACAACGAGCAGGCGGCCAAGGAGGGCTGGGAGCAGGTCAAGCGCGATCTGGCCGCCGAGACGCACAAGCTGTACGTGCTGGACGAGTTCGCGTACCCGATGCACTGGGGCTGGATCGACGTCGACGAGGTCGTCGAGGTGCTGCGCAACCGTCCCGGAACCCAGCACGTGGTGATCACCGGGCGCAACGCGCCGGAGAAGCTGGTGGAGTTCGCGGACCTCGTCACCGAGATGACCAAGGTCAAGCACCCGATGGACGCCGGCCAGAAGGGCCAGAAGGGCATCGAGTGGTGACCTCGTTCAACGTACCGAGACTGGTCATCGCCGCGCCCTCCTCCGGCAGCGGCAAGACCACCGTGGCGACGGGCCTGATGGCGGCCTTCTCGGAGCGCGGCCTCGCCGTGTCCCCGCACAAGGCCGGGCCCGACTACATCGACCCGGGCTACCACGCGCTGGCCACGGGCCGGCCGGGGCGCAACCTGGACGCCTTCATGTGCGGACCGGAGCTGGTGGCTCCGCTGTTCGCGCACGGGGCGGCCGGATGCGATCTGGCCGTCATCGAAGGCGTGATGGGGCTCTACGACGGGGCCGCGGGACGGGGCGAACTGGCCTCGACGGCGCAGGTCGCGAAGCTGCTCCGGGCGCCGGTGGTACTGGTCGTCGACGCGTCCTCGCAGTCGCGGTCGGTGGCGGCGCTGGTGCACGGTTTCGCCTCCTTCGACCCGCAGGTGCGGCTCGGCGGCGTGATCCTGAACAAGGTCGGCTCCGACCGGCACGAGGTGATGCTGCGGGAGGCGCTGGAGGAAGCGGGGATGCCGGTGCTCGGCGTCCTGCGGCGGGCTCCGCAGGTGGCCGCGCCCTCGCGGCACCTGGGGCTGGTGCCGGTCGCCGAGCGGCGGGCGGATGCGGTGTCTTCCGTCGCCGCGCTGGCCGACCAGGTTCGCCAGGGCTGCGACCTGGACGCGCTGATGGCCTTGGCTCGGACGGCCCCGGCGCTGGCTTGCGAGGCCTGGGCTCCCGACCAAGCTCTTCTCCCCCACCCCGCCCCTTCCCGAAACCGGGGCTCCGCCCCGGACCCCGCGCCTCGAACGCCGGCGAGGCTGGATCTTTCAGCCCGTCCGGCGTTTGAGGACCGGGGTCCGGGCAGAGCCCGGGGAACGGTGGAAGGGCGGGCTGGGGGACCTGTCGTCGCGGTTGCCGGAGGGGCCGCCTTCACGTTCTCGTACGCCGAGCACGCGGAGCTGCTCACCGCCGCCGGTGCGGAGGTGGTGACCTTCGACCCGCTGCGGGACGAGGAACTCCCGCCCGGCACCACCGGCCTGGTGATCGGCGGCGGGTTCCCCGAGGTGTACGCCCCGGAGCTGTCCGCCAACGAGCCGCTCCGCAAGGCCGTCGCCGCGTTCGCCGCGGCCGGCGGCCCGCTGGCCGCGGAGTGCGCGGGGCTGCTGTACCTGGCCCGGTCGCTGGACGGCAAGCCCATGTGCGGGGTGCTCGACGCCGACGCGCGGATGTCGGAGCGGCTCACGCTCGGCTACCGCGAGGCGGTCGCCGTCTCGGACAGCGTCCTCGCACCGGCCGGGACCCGGCTGCGCGGGCACGAGTTCCACCGGACGGTGATCGAGCCGGGCGCCGGCGCCGCGCCCGCGTGGGGCTTCACGCATCCGGAGCGCCGGGTCGAGGGGTTCGTGGCCGGCGGTGTGCACGCCAGCTACCTGCACACGCACTGGGCGGCGGAGCCTTCCGTGGCCCTGCGGTTTGCCGAGGCCGCGGCAGCGCACCGGTGAACCGGAGACGCCCGGGGCCGGCCGCCGCGTCACTCCGCCAGGCCCACGACCAGCCAGATCCCCGCCACCCCGCCCACGGTGCACATCAGGGTGGACAGCGCGGGGTGCTTGTGGTGGGCCTCGGGCAGGATCTCGGCGGCGGCCAGGTACAGCAGGACGCCTCCGAAGAAGCCGAGGTAGGCCCCGAGCGGTTCCTCCGGAAGGGTGAACAGCAGAGTGGACGCGGCCCCCACGACGGGGGCGGCCGCGTCCGCGAAGAGCATGAGCAGGGCCTTGCGGCGGGCGTTGCCGTACAGCCGGGTGAGCGTGTACGTGTTGAACCCGTCGGCGAAGTCGTGGGTGATGACGGCCAGTGCCACGGCCACCCCCATCCCCCCGCCGACCTGGAACGCGGCGCCGAGGGCCACCCCGTCGGCGAGGCTGTGGCCGACCATGGCGGCGGCCGCCGTCAGGCCGACCTGGGGGACCCTCTTCCCGTGGTCCGGGTGCCCGTCGCCGTTCGTGGCCCCGTGGGAGGCCTGGCGGACGGCCAGGAGGCGTTCCACGCAGTGCGCGGCGAGGAAGCCTCCGACGAAGAGCAGCAGGGCGAGCGGGACGCCGAAGAGTTCGTCACCGGCGGCGTGCATGGCCTCCGGGAGCAGGTCGAGGCCCACGACGCCGAGCATCAGCCCGCCGGCCAGGCCCAGCACGAGGTGGCGGCGGTCGGTGACGCGCTGCGCCGTCCATCCGCCTGCCAGGGTCATCAGGAACGCACCCAACGCCACGATCACGGCCATGTGCCCCTGCATACCGACTCCGCGCCGCCCGCGCACTTCCGCGCCCGGGTGGCGGACCACGGCCGGTTGACGGGCCGGCCGTGCGTACAGTCCCCGCGCACGACGCACCCGCGCACGAAGTCCACGACCATGAGCACGAACATGAGCACGAGCACGAGCAGCACCACGCACACGACGACGGAGAACGGGTGAACCTGTTGGGCGAGTACGCGACGCAACTGGTCGTCGGGGTCGGTGGCCGCGCGGGCGTGTCCGTCGCGGAGGTCTGCGCGCTGGTGGAGGAGACCCTGCGCGGCGCCGGCCTGGCGTCGGATGCGGTGACGGCCCTGGCCACCGTGGAGGGCAAGGTCCTGGAGGCGGGGATCGCGGGTGCGGCGGAACGTTTCGGCGTTCCCCTGCTCAGCTACCCGGCCGAGCGCCTGGCCGCGATCCCGGTACCGCACCCCTCGGACGCCGCCCGCGAGGCCGCCGGCACCGCGTCGGTGGCGGAGGCCGCCGCGCTCGCCGGGGGCGGGGAACTCCTCGTGCCCAAGCGGCGGTCGGTGGCGGCGACCTGCGCCGTCGCCACGGCCCACACGCACGATCTGCGCCACCACGGGGATGCGGAGGTCTCGGACGGGGGCGCGGGACTGGTCGATCTCGCGGTGAACGTACGGTCCGACACGCCCCCTCAGTGGCTGAAGGACCGGATCGCGGCTTCGCTCGACGTCCTGTCCGCGTACCCCGACGGCCGTCCGGCCCGCGCGGCCGTGGCCCGGCGCCACGGGCTGCCGGTCGAGCGGGTGCTGCTGACCGCGGGGGCCGCGGAGGCGTTCGTACTGATCGCGCGGGCGCTGGGCGCCGTACGGCCCGTGGTGGTGCATCCGCAGTTCACCGAGCCGGAGGCGGCCCTGCGCGATGCGGGCCACCGGGTGGAGCGGGTGGTGCTGCGGGCCGCGGACGGCTTCCGGCTGGACCCGGCGGCGGTACCGGAGGAGGCCGACCTCGTGGTGGTCGGGAACCCGACCAACCCGACCTCGGTGCTGCACCCGGCGGCGACCCTGGCCGCGCTGGCCCGGCCCGGGCGGATCCTGGTGGTCGACGAGGCCTTCATGGACGCGGTCCCCGGCGAACGCGAGGCGCTGGCCGGGCGGACGGACGTACCGGGCCTGGTCGTGCTGCGCAGCCTGACCAAGACCTGGGGCCTGGCCGGGCTGCGCATCGGTTACGTGCTGGCCGAGCCCGGGGTGATCGCGAAGCTGGCGGCGGCGCAGCCGCTGTGGCCGGTGTCCACGCCGGCGCTGGTGGCGGCCGAGGCGTGCGTGGCCCCCGCGGCGCTGGCCGAGGCGGAGGCCGCGGCCCGGCAGATCGCGGTGGACCGGGAGCACCTCCTGGCGGGGCTCGCGGAGTTCGAGGAGATCTCGGTGGCGGGTACGGCGGCGGGGCCGTTCGTGCTGATCCGGGTCGAGGGAGCGGCGGAGATCCGCACCCGGCTGCGCGCGCTGGGCTTCGCCGTGCGCCGCGGCGACACCTTCCCGGGGCTGGACCGCTCCTGGCTCCGGCTGGCGGTCCGCGACCGCGCGACGACGGGCCGCCTCCTCCAGGCGCTCGACCTGGCCCTCGCGGCGCGCTGACCACGTGCCGACCACGCACTGACCACGCGCCGGGGGCACGTCGCCGGGTGGGGCCCGCACCGCGCGGGCCTCACCCCGATGGCGCGTTTGCGCGGGTCGCGCATCGCGACGGTCGCACCGGTGCGCGACTATTTCCGCAGGTAGTGACCATGCGACACCGGGGGTACGGGGATGAACACAGTCGGCAGGATAGGTGCGGCCGTGGTCGGACTGGCCGTGGTGGGGGGCGCCGCCTACGGCGTGACGCAGCTGGCCGGCGAGGACGGCGGCGCGGCGGCGAAGCAACGGCTGGGGGCGAAGCCGGGGGCGGCCGCGAGTCCGAGCGGCGACGCCGCGGCCGGAGCCACGGCCTCGGCCCCGCCCGGCGGGAAGCCGTTCACGCTCGTCGGCACGGGCGACATCATCCCGTACCCGTCGATCATCCAGCGGGCCGCCGACGACTCCGCGGAGAAGGGCGGCTACGACTTCCGGAAGATACTCGCCGGGGTCAAGCCCATCGTCTCCGCCGCCGACCTGGCGATATGCCACCACGAGATACCGTACGGCCGGCCCGGCGGCCCCTACACCGGATATCCCCTCTTCAAGGCCCCGCACCAACTGGCCGACGCCCTCAAGGACACCGGCTACGACAGCTGCTCGACCGCCTCGAACCACACCCTGGACGACGGGTACGACGGCCTGGTCCGCGTCCTCGACCACCTCGACCGCGTCGGCATCCGCCACGTCGGATCGGCCCGCGGCGCCGAGGAGGCCAAGGCCCCGGCCGTGATCGAGGCCAGCGGTGCCAAGGTCGCGCAACTGGACTACACGTACGGGACGAACGGCGTCCCGCTCCCCGAGGGCAAGCCCTGGGCCGTGAACCTGATCGACCCGGCGCGGATCGTCGCCGACGCCCGCGCCGCGCGCGCGGCCGGCGCGAACGTCGTCGTCCTCAGCGTCCACTGGGGCTCCGAGTGGCAGACCGCCCCGGACAAGCAGCAACTGGACCTGGCCCAGACGCTGACCGCCTCGCGCGGGGCGGACGGCCTCCCCGACATCGACCTGATCCTCGGCACCCACAACCACGTGCCGCAGCCGTACGAGAAGGTCAACGGCACCTGGGTGGTCTACGGCATGGGCGACCAGGTCGCCAGCTTCTACGAGGCCGAGAAGGCCCGCGGCAACATGTCCTCGATCCCCCGCTTCACCTTCGCCCCGGCGGCCGCCCACCCGGGCCGCTGGGAGGTGGTGAAGGCCGAGTACCTCACCCAGTTCTCCGACATGCGGCCTCCGTTCCGCGTCGTCTGCACCTCCTGCGAGGCCGCCACCTCCTCCGCCGACAGCACGTACGCCGCCGCCGACCGCGAGGTGACGAAGGCCGTGATGTCACGCGGCGCCGGGGAGCAGGGGCTCACGCGCGCGACGAAGTAGGGCGCGAGGACGGCCCAGGCCCCACGAGGCCCTGGCCCCACGAGACTCCGGCCCTACGAGGCCCTGCCGCGCCGGGTCACGACCAGCGCGGCGGCGCCGAAGCCGAGCAGGATCAGCGCACCGCCCGTCACGTACGGGGTGAGCGAGCCGCCTCCGGTCTCGGCGAGGCCGGCCTGGGACCCGGAGCCGCCCGTGGTGGCCGTCTGGGGCTTGACGTCGGGCAGCTTCGAGGCGCCGGCCGTGGGGGCGGGGGCGGCCGGGGACTCGCAGCGGGCCTCGGCGAGCACGATCTCCCCCTCGACCTCGGCGACGTTCAGATCGAGCGGGTTCACCGACACCTTGAGCCGCAGCGCGGTCGCGGCGGCCGTGGTGGAGGTGGTCTGGGTGGCGGAGAGCTCCAGGGCCACCAGGCCGACCTTGGGGACCTCCACCTTGGTGGGGCCGCCCGCCGAGAGGGTGACCTTCTTGCCCAGGACGGTCACGGTGCCCAGGACGTTGGAGCTCGCGACCGGCTTCTCGCCCGCCTCGCAGACGGCCTTGGAGGTGACCTTCTCCACCTCGATCACGGACAGCAGGGGCAGGCCCGGCACGTGGACCCGGGCCTTGGCGAGGTTCGCCTCCGCCGCGGCGCGGTCGGCGTCGGAGGTGGCCTTCGAGGTGGCGACGTCGGCCCGCAGGACGCTCACCGGCTGCCCGCCCTCGACCCCGTCGAGGGTGACGGTGAGCGCCGTCTTCGCGGAATCCGCCGGGGCGCTGACCTCGTTGAGGGTCGCGTTCAGCGGGACGTGCACGGTCTTGTTGAGCAGGCCCACGTCCAGGGTGGTGCGCAGGACGACGGCACTGGCCTTGCCGGCCCCCGGGCGGGATCCGGTGGAACCGGCGGAGCCGGTGGCGAAGGCGGGCGGGGCGGCGAGCAGGGCAACCGCTCCCGTGGCGACGAGCGCGGCCACGGGCATGCGGAAGGTGTTGCTGTTCAAGGTGGTGGAACCCCCAGGGAGATGGGAGCCGTCGCGCCGCCAATGGGGGACATTGCGCGCGCCGACGGCCTCGACCCCGGAATCTTTACGCACCGAGAGTGAACGGGGGTCAACCCGACGTGAGTTCACCCCAAAGGGTGGTTTCCACGCATAGGTTCGAATGCATCCGCCTCATCCGGAACGGGAGTTCCCTCCCATCCCGGAAATCTCGGCCACCAGGACCCGCACCGGGCGTACACAACGACCGCGCGGCCGCCGGCGTCACGCCCCGTCAACTCCCGCACCCCTGCGGGCCGTGAGGCCCGTGAGGCCCATGAGGCCCATGAGGCCCGTGAGCCTCAGGCCGCCACCGTCCCGTTCACCACCACCCGCCGCGGATCCGCCAGCGCCCGTACGTCGGCCCGCGGATCGGTCGCGTAGACCACCAGGTCGGCCGGTGCACCCTCGGTCAGGCCGGGCCTGCCGAGCCACTCGCGCGCGCCCCAGGCCGTCGCCGAGAGGGCTTGCAGCGGCGGGATCCCGGCCTTGACCAGCTCGCCCACCTCGGCCGCGACCAGGCCGTGCGGGAGGGAACCTCCCGCGTCCGTGCCGACGTAGACCCCGATGCCCGCGTCGTAGGCGGCGCGGACGGTGTCGTAGCGCCGCTCGTGCAGCCTGCGCATGTGCGCCGACCAGCGCGGGAACTTGGCCTCGCCGCCGGCGGCCATCTTCGGGAAGGTCGCGATGTTCACGAGGGTCGGGACGATGGCCACCCCGCGTTCCGCGAACAGCGGGATGGTGTCCTCGGTGAGCCCCGTGGCGTGCTCGATGCAGTCGATGCCCGCCTCGACCAGGTCCCGCAGGGAGTCCTCGGCGAAGCAGTGCGCGGTGACGCGCGCCCCGAGCCGGTGGGCCTCGGCGATGGCCGCCTCGACCTCGGCGCGCGGCCAGCAGGCGGTCAGGTCCCCGGCCTCGCGGTCGATCCAGTCCCCGACCAGCTTGACCCAGCCGTCGCCGCGCCGCGCCTCGCGGCCGACGTACTCGACGAGGTCGGCGGGCTCGATCTCGTGGGCGAAGTTGCGGATGTAGCGGCGGGTGCGGGCGATGTGCCGGCCCGCCCGGATGATCTTCGGCAGGTCCTCGCGGCCGTCGATCCAGCGGGTGTCGGAGGGGGATCCGGCATCGCGGATGAGGAGGGTGCCGGCGTCCCGGTCGGTCAGGGCCTGCCGTTCGGCGGTGTCCGCGTCCACCGGCCCGTGGGCGTCGAGTCCCACGTGGCAGTGCGCGTCGACCAGCCCGGGCAGGACCCACCCGGTGACCTCGGTGACCTCCCGGGCACCGCGCGGGCGCTCGTAGGAGATCCGGCCGCCGATCACCCAGAGCTCGTCGCGGACCTCCTCGGGCCCGACCAGCACCCGCCCCTTCACGTGCAGCAGACCCGACTTCGCGCTGTCTCCGTTGACCTCGTCGCTCATGGCGGCACTCTATGTGCGGGCTGGGTAGGCTCTCCAGACCGGTCCGGACGTATCCGGACGAACGAGCCCAACCCGAGAGAACGAAGAGAGCGGCGCCGTGAACCACCCCCTCCTGGACCTTCCGCCCCTGACCGCCGCGCGCTTCGCGTCGATCGAGCGGGGGGTCGCGGAGCTGCTCGGGACCCGGGCCGACGTGGTGATCACCCAGGGCGAGGCCCTGCTGCCGCTGGAGGGGTGCATCCGGTCGGGCGCACGGCCCGGTTCGACCGCGCTGAACGTGGTGACCGGCCCCTACGGGACCACCTTCGGCAACTGGCTGCGCGACTGCGGGGCGCACGTCGTGGACCTGGAGGTCCCCTTCGACACCGCCGTGTCCGCCGCCCAGGTGGACCGGGCCCTCTCGGAGCACCCGGAGATCGACTTCGTGTCCCTGGTCCACGCGGAGGCGGCCACCGGGAACACCAACCCGGTCGCGGAGATCGGCGAGGCCGTACGGGCCCACGGGGCGCTGTTCATGCTGGACGCGGTGGCCTCGGTGGGCGCGGAGCCGCTGCTGCCGGACGCGTGGGGCGTGGACCTGTGCGTGATCGGCGCGCAGAAGGCGATGGGCGGACCGGCGGGGGTCTCGGCCGTATCGGTCTCCGACCGCGCGTGGGCCCGGTTCGCGGAGAACGCCTCGGCGCCGCGCCGCTCGTACCTCTCCCTGCTGGACTGGAAGGAGCGCTGGATCGACGGCGGGCGCACGGCGCTTCCGCACGCGCCGGCGCAGCTGGAGATGCTGGCGCTGGAGGCCTGCCTCGACCGCATCGCGGCCGAGGGACTGGCGTCGGTGACGGCCCGCCACGCGGCCGCCGCGGCGGCGACCCGCGCGGGTGCGGTGGCGCTGGGGATCACCCCGTACGTCGGCCGGGACGCGGCGGCGGCCCCGGTGGCCACCACCCTGCGGGTCCCGGAGGCCTCCCTGGTGGTGGCGAAGGCCCTCGCGGCGGATCCAGCGGCCCCCCTCGCGGCGGGCGGCGGCGCGCTGGCCCGGGAGATGGTCCGGGTCAACCATTACGGCACGGCGGCCTCGCAGGACGCCGTCGGCGCCTCGCTGACGGCCCTGGCCGGGGCCCTGTCGGTGGACCCGGCCCCGGCTCTCGCGGCGGCGGGCTCCGCTTGGTCGGCGGCCCTGCCTTCCGCCTGAGCCGGCGGGCCTTCCGGGGTCGGCGCGTCGGGTCGGCCCGTCAGGGTCGGCCCGTCAGGGTCAGCCCGCCAGATCGGCCCGTCAGGGTCAGCCCGTCCCGGTCAGCCCTCCAAGAGGTCCAGCAGCCGGTCCACGTCCGCCTCGGTGTTGTAGACGTGGAAGGAGGCCCGCAGGCTGCCGGCGCGGGCGGCCGTGGGGATGCCCGCGGCGAGCAGGGCGGCCTGGCGGCCGGCGAGGCCCGGCACCGAGACGATCGGAGATCCGCCCGGGACGGGCTCGTGGCCCAGGCGGGCGAGGCCGGCGCGGTAGCGGGCGGCCAGGGCGGTGTCGTGGGCGTGGACGGCGTCGATGCCGATCCGCTCCAGCAGGGCCAGCGAGGGTTCGGCGGCGTGGTAGGCCAGGAAGGCCGGGGACTCGTCGAAGCGCCGGGCTCCGTGGGCCAGTTCGCGCAGCGGGCCGTAGATGGCGTCCCACATGTCGGCGAGCGCCACCCAGCCGGCGTGCAGCGGGGTCAGGGCGTCCTGGGCCTGCTCCGAGACGGTGAGGTAGGAGACGCCGCGCGTGGCGAGCAGCCACTTGTAGCCGGCGGTGACCGTGTAGTCGTACGGGCTCGCGTCGAAGGGCAACCAGCCGGCCGCCTGCGAGGCGTCGACCAGCATCCGCGCCCCGTGCGCGGTGGCGGCGGCGCGGACGGCCGCCAGGTCCGCCGTACGCCCGTCGGCGGACTGTACGGCGCTCAGCGCGACCAGTGCGGTGTCCGGGCCGACGGCTTCGGCGAGGGACTCCAGCGGGGCGAAGCGGACCTTGAGGTCGTCGCGCACCACGAAGGGGTTGATGACGGAGGCGAAGTCCTCCTCGGGGCACAGGACTTCGGATCCGGCCGGGAGCGCCGCGGAGACCAGGCCGACGTGGGTGGAGACGGACGCGCCGACGGCCACGCGGTCCGCGGGGACCCCGACGAGGCGGGCGAAGGCCTCCCGGACCCGTTCGACACGGCCGAAGTCGCCGAAGCCCTCCGGGAGTCCGGCCCCGGCCGCCTCCGCGAGCCGCCGCACCTCGGCGACGGCGGCTCGCGGGAGGATCCCGCAGGTGGCGGTGTTGAGGTAGGTGGTGGAGTGCGCGAACTCGCCGCGGACGGCTCCTGGCACAGATAGGTCCATGACCTTCACTCTGCGCCAGGACCCTCCCCAAGTCCATTGCCGGGTTTTACGCACCACACCAAAGGACTACTTATGACAGGGCCTTACGGGCGCGGTACCGCGCACGCTCCGTCGGGCTCGCAGGCCTCGCCCTCGGGGGCGGCGGGCGCGAGGACCTCGCGGCCGGCCCAGGCCTGCTCCAGCGCCTGCGTGAACACCTCCGCGGGCTGCCCGCCGGAGATCCCGAGGCGGCGGTCGAGCACGAAGAACGGCACGGCGTTCGCGCCCAGTTCGGCCGCTTCGCGCTCGTCGGCCCGCACCTCGGCGGCGTACGCGGACTCGTCGCCCAGCACCGCCCGGGCCTCCCCCTCGTCGAGTCCGGCCTCGACCGCGAGCACGACCAGCACCTCGGGATCGAAGACGGAGCGCTCCTCGCCGAAGTTGGCGCGGTAGGCGAGGTCGAGCAGCTCCTCCTGGCGGCCGCGGTCGGCGGCCAGGTGCAGCAGGCGGTGGATGTCGAAGGTGTTGCCGTGGTCACGGCCCTCCGTGCGGTACGTCAGCCCCTCGGCGCGGGCGCTCGCGGCGACGTGCTCCTCCATGCCGCGGGCCTCGTCGAGGGTGCGGCCGTACTTCTTGGACAGCATCTCCAGGACGGGCGCCACCTGACCCTTGGGGCCGTTCGGGTCGAGCTCGAAGGAGCGGTAGACCACCTCGACCTCCTCGCGGTGTGCGAAGCCGGCCAGCCCCTTGGCGAACCGGGCCTTGCCGATGTAGCACCACGGGCAGGCGATGTCGCTCCAGATCTCGACGCGCATGTTCCTTCTTCCCTCCACGGAATCAACTGTTCCGTGTTCAACCATCCGCCTGGGCGTCTCATTCCCCGGACGGGTCACTCCCCGGACGGGTCCCCCACCGTGAGCCACAGGATGCGGTGGGTGCCCGCCGCCCGGGGTCCGGCGGGGTCCGGGAGCCAGCCGTGGATGGCGTAGAAGGCCTGGGCGCGGAGGTTGTGCTCGTAGACCTCCAGGCGGACCCTGCGGACGCCCGCGCGGCGCCAGGTGTCGAGGCAGGCGGCGTGCAGGGCCGCTCCGGTGCCGCGGCGCCAGTGGACGGGATCCACGTGCAGCTGGGTGAGGGTGGTCTCGCCGTCGGCGGTGCGGAAGGCCGCCACCCCGGTGAGCTCGCCGCCGCTCTCGGCGCAGAGCACCCCGCCGTCCGCCGCGGCACGGGCCACCGCCCGGGACCAGCCCTCGCGGGTGCGCGCCAGTTCGGCGGCGCCGCCGTAGGCCTCCGCGGGTATCCGGCCCCGGTAATAGGTGGCCCGGGCCCGGGTGTGGAGGGCTGCGATGGCGTCGAGGTCTTCGGGCTGCGCGGTCCTGATCATGGGAAGGACAACGCGCCGGGAACCCCTCCGGTTCCCGGCGCGGGCCTACTTCTTCAGCCAGGCCTGCATCATCTTCTGCGCGATGGGCGCGGCCAGCTTGCCGCCGCCGATCTCGGAGCGGTCGGTGTCCGAGTTCTCGATCACGACGGCGACGGCGATCTGCTTGCCGTCCTTCTTTCCGTACGTGGTGTACCAGGCGAGCGGCGGCAGGCTGTTGTTCACGCCCCGCTGGGCGGTACCGGTCTTGGCACCCGATTCGACGCCCGGGATCTGGACGTTCTTGCCGCCGCCCTCGGTGGCGACCGTCCGCATGGCGTCCTGCACCATCGAGGCCGTCTTCCCGCTCATCACCTGCGCGGACTTCGGGTCCTTGAAGCTCTCCAGCACGTTGCCGTTGGAGTCGGTGACCTCGGAGACCATGTGGGGGGAGACCAGCTTCCCGCCGTTCTCGATCGCGGCCGTCACCATGGCCATCTGGAGCGGGGTGGCCTGGACGTCGAACTGGCCGATACCGGTCTGGGCGACCTGGTCGACCGACATCTTCTTCTCCGGGTACTTGCTGGACGGGGTGGTCCACACGGGGGTCTTCTGCACCACGTTGAAGCCGAGCTTCTCCGCCATGGCGCGCATCTTGTCCTGGCCGAGCTTGTGGGCGAGATCGGCGAAGACGTTGTTGCAGGACAGCTTCAGCGCGTTGCGGGGGGTCGCGTTGTTGCAGAGCGAGTCGTCCACCTCGCTGCGCAGCTTGGTCCTCGTCCCGGGGATCGTGTAGTCGCCGGGGACCCCGGTCGGCGTGTCGATGTTGGTGACCAGGCCGTTCTCGATGGCCGCCGCCAGGGTGACCAGCTTGAAGGTGGATCCGGGCGCCTGCGGCTTGCGCAGGGCGGTGTTCTCCAGCGCCTTGCCCTTGTCGGCGCTGAGCGCCTCCCAGGCCTTCTGCTCGGCGTCGCCGGCACCGGAGATGCTGCCCGGGTCGTAGGACGGGTTGTTGACGACGGCCAGGATCTCTCCCGTCACCGGGTCCATGGCCACGGCCGAGCCCTGCTTGCCCTGGAGCGCGTCCCAGCCGGCCTTCTGGACGTCCTTGTCGATCGTGGTCAGCACGTTGCCCGGGGCCGCCCGCTTGTTGGTGAGCGTGTCCATGATCGTCTTGAGCCGGTTGTCGGTGCCGTTGAGGATGTTCTTGTAGACGCCCTCCAGCATGCTCTGTTCGAAGGCCTGGGAGCTGTAGCCGGTGATCGGCGCGTACAGCGGCCCGTCGGTGTAGGTCCGCTTGTACCGGAAGTCCTTGCCGCCCGTGTCCGTGGAGCCAGTGATCGCCTCCCCGCCCACGATGATGTTCCCCAACGGGTTCTCGTACTTCCCGATGAGGTTGCGCCGGTTGTTCTTGTCGTCTGCGAGGGCCTGGCCTTGGTACGCCTGCACCCAGGTGACCCGCACCAAAAGGGCCAGCACCAGAAGCAGACAGAAGACCGACGCACGCCTGATCGTCTTGTTCATCCCCCAGAAGGACGCCCCAGCCGCCCCGGCCGTTCCGCTCTGCCCCGATTGTGGCGGAGTTCTCAGCCTTTCTTCATGAGGAAGCCTCCCTCGTACGCCGCGATGACCGCCTGGGTCCGGTCCCGGGAGCCGGTCTTGGCCAGCACCGCCGCCACGTGCGTCTTGACCGTCTGCGGGCCGACTCCGAGCCGCTCGCTCACCTCGTGGTTGGAGAGCCCGGCGGCCATCAGGCGCAGCACCTCGGCCTCCCGGTCCGTGAGCCGGGCGACCCAGGGGGCGGCGGCCGGGCCGGCCCCGGGCGGGGTGTGGGCGGCGGCCAGGGAGCGGACGGCCGCCGGGAAGAGCAGCGAGTCCCCGCGCGCCACGAGCCGGACCGCGGCGGTCAGCTCGTCGGGGTCGGCCCGCTTGAGGAGGAAACCGGCGGCTCCCGCGCGCAGCGCGTCGTACACGTAGGCGTCGTTCTCGAAGGTGGTCACCACCACGATCCGGGGCGGCTCGGCCATGGTGGCGAGGATCCGCTCGGTGGCCCGGATGCCGTCGATCTCCGGCATCCGCACGTCCATCAGCACCACGTCCGGGGCGAGCGCCCGGACCACGGCCACGGCCTCGGCTCCGGTGGCCGCCTCCCCGACGACCTCCAGGTCGGGCTCGGCGTCGAGGATGACCCGCAGGGCGGTACGGACCATCCGCTCGTCGTCGGCCACGACCACCCGCAACGGCGCCCGGGCCGGCCCGGCGGCCGCCGAGGCCGAGGCCGAGGCCGAGAGCGGGGGCGGGGGCGGGGGCGCGGCCGAGGGCGAGGGCGGGGTCGCGGTCGCGGGCAGGGTCGAGGTCGCGGTCGCGGGCAGGGTCTGGGGCAGGGTCGAGGTCGCGGTCGCGGTCGAGGTCGCGGTCGCGGTCGCGGGCAGGGTCTGGGGCGCGCTCGGCGGCGGTGTCGACCACACGGTCGGAGGCGGCGTCACCGGCGGGGTGAGCGGCCCGGTCGGCGGCGGCGTCAACGACGGTGTCAGCGGCCCGGTCGGCGGCGGCGTCAACGACGGTGTCAGCGGCCCGGTCGGCGGCGGCGTCACCGGGGGCGGCGTCACCGGGGGACCTCGCCGAGCGGGAGGACGGCCCGCAGCCGCCAGCGGCCCTCGTGCGGCCCGGCCTCGACCCGCCCGCCGAGCAGCGCGGCCCGCTCGGCGGTGCCGTGCAGGCCCCGGCCCCCGGTGGTGCGGGCCCCCGGAGCGGCCGCGGCCGCCGGATCGTTCGTCATGGTGATCTCCAGTTCCTCGTATCCACCGCGCTCCCCCTGCCCACCGGGTTTCCTCTGCCCGCCGCGCTCCCCCTGTCCCCCCGGCTCCCCCTGCTCACCGCGCACCCGTACGAGGATCCGCAGATCGACCGGGCCCGTCCCGTGCCGCAGTGCGTTGCTCAGTCCCTCCTGCACGATCCGGTACGCCTCGCGGGAGGCGATCGCCGGAAGCCGCCCCCAGTCGCCGGCCGGTCCCGGGTCCTGGCGGGCGGTGATCGGCGTCCCGGAAGCCCGGCTGCGGGCCAGCAGGCCGTCGAGGTCGGCGGCGAGCGTCGGGGCGGCGGGCAGCCCGCTCCCCCCGGCGCCCGCTCCGTCGCCCTCGCGCAGCAGGCCGAGGACGGCGTCCAGCTCCCCCACCGTGCGCCGGGTGGTGTCCTCGATCGCGGCCAGCGCCTCCCGGACGAAGCCGGGGTCGCTGTCGAGCACCCGCCGGGCGGCGCTCGCCTGGAGGGTGACCGCGCTCAGGGCGTGCCCGACGGCGTCGTGCAGTTCCCGCGCCAGCCGGTTGCGGACCGCCAGATCCGCGGCGCGCTCCTCGGCGGCCGCCAGCCGGTCCGCCGCCGTCGGCCCGAGCAGTACGGGGGCCAGCCGTGCCAGCAGCGCCCCCGCCCCGGCGGCGCACAGCACGAGCCCGGCCAGCAGCAGGATCCCGAGCAAGGGAGCCGCGTACGGCTCGGCCTGCGCGTCGAACGGGCCGATCCCGACCGGGAGCTCCCGCAGCGCGCTCACGAACGGCAGGGCGAGCAGCACCGCCGCCATGGGCGGCACCGCCAGGCTCATCCCGCTGACCAGGGCGCCGACCCCCAGGTGCAGGGTCCACCAGGCCGAGGCCCGCCCCCGGGCCGCCCAGCTCCGGGCCGGCCCCTCGGCGAACCGCTCCCCCGGCACCTTGCACAGGGCCCGCACCGCCGTCACGGACATCGGCCGGACCAGTCCGAACAGCCCGGTCACGGTGACGAGCGGCAGGGCGAGGGCGTAGGCGGCCAGGCTGAGCGGCAGGGAGTTTTGTGCGGAGCTCCCACCGGCGAGGACACCGACCGCCACCTCCATGAGGAGGAAGTACGGCATCAGCAGGGCCCCGCCGAGTATCAGGTGCACCCAGCGCAGCCGGGCCCGCGCCCCCAGCAGCCGGCTCAGACCGACCCTCGCCCCCATCCGGGTCAGGCCGTACGGCGGGAGGCGAGGAACCGGGCGAGAACGACCGCGCCGAGTATTCCGGTGACCATCTGGCCAGCGTAGGCCAGATGGATCATCGTGGAGGGCTGTCCGCCGACAGCGTCCGGTCCCAGCACGGCGATCAGCAGCCACGCCCCCCAGCTCAGCGTCGCCGCCGACCCGGTCCACGCGAGGACCAGCGGCCAACGCGCCGCCCGCTGCCCGCCCCTGGCCAGCAGCAGCACCCCGGCGACGGCCACGAGGGCGCATATCGCGTGGACCGCGTTGACCACGCCCGTCTCCGCGGAGTACACCGCGACCTGCTTCGCGCTCAGCCCGGCCGTGCCTCCGAAGGCCCAGTACAGCTGCACCGCGGCCACGGCCAGGCCCAGTACCGCCGAGGCTCCCGCCACCACCCCCGTGGACGACGGAAGCCCCTTCCCCAGCACGCCCTGCCAGAGCGTCCCCCAGCGCTCCCGCGCATAGGGCACGAACAGCCCGGCCAGAGCGAGTCCTTGAAGCATGAAGCCGATGTAGACGACGTTGAACACCCAAGGGTCGAGGAAGGGCTCCTGAGCCGCCTGAGCCACCTCGTCCGGCCCCATGCCCAGCGCCTTGACGGCCATCTGGCCCGGGAACCCGGTGAAGATCGGGATCAGCAGCCCGGTCGCGACGAAGGCCGGGACGACCAGCGGCCACGACGGCACCCGCGTGCCCCAGGGGCGGGTGAGCACCAGCACGAGCAGGATCACGGTGGCGTCCATGACCAGCGTGCCCGCGTTCGCCACGGTGAAGAACAGCCCGCGCTCCAGGAGCACGCTGCCGTCCGGTATCCCGATCCGGCTCCCGCCCAGCCACGCGGCCTTCATCGCCAGGTACGGGAGGGTGGAGATCAGGGCCACCGCCCGCAGGATCTGCCGCCCGGTCCCCAGGGCGGGGGCCGAGGCGGTCGACGG
Organism: Streptomyces sp. GL_141; assembly: GCF_057834385.1. Taxonomy (NCBI): domain Bacteria; kingdom Bacillati; phylum Actinomycetota; class Actinomycetes; order Kitasatosporales; family Streptomycetaceae; genus Streptomyces; species Streptomyces sp. GL_141. Next base: position 6,584,062 of record NZ_CM174402.1, on the reverse strand, counting down.
CTCCGACGGCCGCGCCGCGTCCGTCACATCGTTGCTGTGTACCGCTCGTGTGGTCATGGCTCAACGGTCCCGTGTCCGCGCCCCCGCCACCTCCCCCTTGAAGGGGAACCGCCTCCCCCGCCCGGGGGAGGAACCAGACCCTCCGCCACAGCCCCTCCGCCGCGCGCGGCTACATCCGCCGCGTCGCCACCGACAGCCGGTCGCGGGCCGCGAACAATGCCGCCTTGATGCCCCGTTCGTGCCCGGGCGTCAGCCGGGCGACCGGTACCGAACAGCTCACCGCGTCCCGCGCCGGCGTCCGGTACGGCACCGCCACGCCGAAGCAGCGCAGCCCGAGCGTGTTCTCCTCCCGGTCCACCGCGTACCCCTGCTCCCGCACCAGTGCGAGGTCCTCGATGAGCCGCTCCCGGTCGGTGATGGTGTGCTCGGTGACGGCTTCGAGCCGCCGCGGCAACAGTGCGCGCACCTCTTCGTCGGTGTGCGTGGCCAGCAGCGCCTTGCCGAGGGCCGTCGAGTGCACCGGCAGCCGCCGCCCGACGCGGGTGAAGGGCCGCAGGTAGTGCTGGGACTGCCGGGTCGCCAGGTAGACCACGCTCGTCCCGTCCATGCGGGCCAGGTGGATCGTCTCCGTCGTGTCGTCGGAGAGCCGGTCCAGCGTGGGCCGCGCCGCCGCCACCACCTCGTCCCCGTCGATGTACGAGCTGCCGACGAGCAGCGCCCGTACGCCGATGCCGTACCGCGTGCCCGTCGCGTCCGTCTCCACCCAGCCCAGGTTCACCAGGGTGCGCAGCAGCATGTAGAGGCTGGATTTGGGCAGGGAGAGGTCGCTCTGGATGTCGGCCAGGCTGTGCAGCCCCGGCCGGGAAGCGAAGTGTTCCAGCAACTGGACCGTGCGTACCGCCGACTTGACGGCCGCCGGTGCTCCCGAGCCCCCCGACTCAGCTGTGGTGGTCATCCGCCTTCGTGCCCCTCTGTCTCTTGCTGTCTCTTGTCACCCGGAAGACACGGAAATAGAGTCCACGGTGGATGTGATCATTCATCCAACGGAACAGCGTTCACCATACTGAACGCATCCGCGCGGGTCAGCGTAGATCCAGGAGGCAGTTTCGCCATGGCAGCAACACCAGTCTGGAGTGTGGACCCCCGCACCGGGAAGCACCGCGAGCAGGTTGCGGTGGAGGCCACACCCCGGGAGGTGGACGAAGCCGTGCGCGCGGCCCACGCCGCCCGCGGCTCGCTGGCCGACGCCGGGAGGCGCGCCGCCTTCCTGCGCACCGCCGCCGATCTGCTCGACGAGGCAGCTTCCCACGTCATCGAGGCCGCGGACGCCGAGACGGCGCTCGGCCCCGGCCGGCTCACCGGCGAGCTCGCCCGCACCACGGGCCAGTTCCGCGCCTTCGCCGACGCCGTGGACGAGGGCTCCTACCTCGACATCCGCATCGACCGCGCCGATCCCGTCGCCACTCCGCCCCGCCCTGAGCTGCGCCGCTACAAGGTGCCGCTGGGCGTGGTCGCGGTCTACGCCGCCTCCAACTTCCCCCTCGCCTTCTCCGTGCCCGGCGGCGACACCGCCAGCGCGCTGGCCGCGGGCTGCCCGGTCGTGGTCAAGGCGCACCCCGACCACCCGGCCACCTCCGAGCTGTGCGCCTCGCTGCTGCGCCGGGCCGCCGTCGCCTCCGGGCTGCCGGCCGAGGTCGTCGCCGTGGTCCACGGGTTCGACGCGGGCCTGGAGCTGATCCGGCACCCACTGGTCAGCGCCGCCGGCTTCACCGGGTCCATCCGGGGCGGGCGGGCCCTGTTCGACGCCGCCGCCGCGCGGCCCGTACCGATCCCCTTCCACGGGGAACTGGGCTCCCTGAACCCGGTCGTGGTCACCCCGGCGGCGGCCGCCGAACGCGCCGAGGAGATCGGCGGCGGGCTGGCCGGCTCGGTCACGCTCGGCGTCGGCCAGTTCTGCGTCAAGCCGGGCCTGGTGCTCGTACCCGAGGGCGCGGACGGGGACCGGCTCGCGGGGGCCCTGAGCAAGGCGCTCGGGGAGACCGGGCCGGGGGTGCTCCTCGACCACCGGATGCGGGAGAACTTCGTCGCCGGGGTCCGCGAACGCGCCGCGCTGCCCGGGGTCGACGCCCCGGTCACCCCCGGCGCCGGCGGCGAGCACACCGTCGGCGCGGGCTACCTGAGCGTGCCGGTGCGGACCCTGCTGGAGGGCGGGCCCTACGAGGTGCTCCTGGAGGAGTGCTTCGGCCCGGTCACCGTGCTGGCCCGGTACGCCGGCCAGGACGAGGCCGCCGCCCTGCTCGGGCGGCTCCCCGGAAACCTCACCGCGACCCTGCAGCTGTCGGCCGCCGAGGTGGACGGCGGCCCGGGTCCGGCGGCGGAGCTGATCTCCCAGGTCACGACACTGGCGGGCCGGGTCGTGGTCAACGGCTGGCCGACCGGTGTGGCAGTGGCCCCGGCCCAGCACCACGGAGGCCCCTACCCGGCGGCGACCTCCCACTCCACCTCGGTCGGCGGCACGGCGATCGAGCGCTGGCTGCGCCCGGTGGCCTACCAGTCGGTGCCGGACGCCCTGCTCCCGGCGGAACTCCGCGAGGCCAACCCCCTGAACCTCCCGCGACGGGTCACGGGAGGCTAGGGGCCGTCGCATCGGAGGGGGCCCGGCACAGCCGTGCGACCAAGCGGTCACGCGCTCAAGCGGTCACGCGCTCAGGACCCGGGCCTTCTCCGTCGCGAACTCCTCGTCGGTGAGCAGCCCCTGGGCCTTCAGTTCGGCCAGCGCGGTGAGCTGGCCGACCCGGTCGACCGCGGGAGCCGGCGCGGCGGCCGGCTGCTGGGCCTGCTGCGCCTGCCAGGCCTGCTGCTGCGCGGCCGCCTGGGCCGCCGCCTGGTTGACGAGGGCCTGCTGCTCGGCGTCCGCCGCGGCCTGCTGCTGCGCGCTGCGCTCGGCCTGGCCGCGCTGCATCCGGCCGGACACCGCGGTGGCCGTGCCCGCCACGACCGCGGTGCGGGCCATCGCGCCCAGCAGACCCGGGCGCCCCATGCGTCGACGCATGACTCTCCTCCCTACTTCTCGGTCAGTGCGGCGACGGCTCGTTCGACGCCGTCCCGTGGAATGCGTTCCATGAAGAGCACCCGCCCGTTGGACTCCCGTACCGCCGAGGCCAGCCGCGTGGCCCAGGCGTTCTCCCACACCACCACGAGCGCGGAGGACTCCGGGGCCAGGCCCTGCGCCACGGTCTCCAGGTCCTCGTCGCTCAGCAGGTCGAACTCCTCGCCGAGGACCCGCTCGAACTGATCGGCCACCTCGGAGTCGGCGAGTTCCACCACGGAGACCGCGCCGTCCCGCTCCTTGCGGACGAACGTGAGGTCGAGGATGCGCACCACTCCGCTCTCCTGGAGTTCGCGCAGGGCGGGGGCCACGTCACCGTTGAACCGATTGCCGTCGAAGGTGACCACGGCGACGTCCACCGGGCCGATCGATTCGGCCGTAAGAGCTGCACCAGCAGGCATGAACAAGACCTCTTCCCTAGCGCATGAAATCACCGCAAAAGGGATCTTACTCGGCAGAGCTGACACCGCATCGCGAGGCGGCTCGGGGTCAGCGCGTGGTCGGCTCGGGACATATTGCGTTGCAGGCCACCGCCCGGGGACGGCACGCTCGGCCCCATGCCCAGACCCCACGGATTCTCATACGAACAACGCGGCGACCAGAGCGTCGTCATCACCCACCGGGGCCGGTCCGCGGCCACCCTCCGGGGCGGGCGGGCCGCCGCCTTCCTGGCCGAGGTCGAAGCCGGCGACGCCCAGCTCGTGATGGCGCGCTGGACCGGCTCCTACAAGTTCGGCAACGAGCGGACGGCCAGGAACCACCCCCGCAACCAGGGCCGCGCCTGAGTCGCGGGCGGGACGGGAGGCGGGACGGGAGTAGGGCGGGAGCGGGACGGGAGCGGGACGAGAGTGAAGAACCGGGAAACCGGGTGAAAGTAAGGGAACGGCAAAGCCACCTCGGTCGTTCTCCCGGCATGACCGCTATGACCCCTGGTTCCAACCTGCCGCTCAATGCCGTCCGCGTGACGGTGGACGTGGCTGCCCCGGTGCGGCTCGACGTGTCCGCGCTGCTCCTCGCCGCCGACGGCAAGGTGCGTTCCGACGCCGATTTCATCTTCTTCAACCAGCCGTCCGGCCCCGGCGTCAGCTACCGCTCGGGCGGCGGCACGGCACCGGACTCGATCACCGTGGACACCGGTGCGGTCCCGCCCGGCATCGAGCGGATCGTCATCACCGCCAGCCCCGACGCCGCGGGCCAGTCCTTCCAGGGCATCGAGCCCACCGCCACCGTGCGGGACGCCGGCAGCGGAGCGGAGATCTCCACCTTCACCCCGCCGCGGCTCGGCACCGAGACCGCTCTGGTGGTCGTCGAGGTCTACCAGCGCGGCGGCGTGTGGAAGGTGCGCGCGGTCGGCCAGGGGTACGCGAACGGCCTCGCCGGCATCGCGACCGACTTCGGCGTATCGGTGGAGGACGAGCCGGCCCCGGCGGCCGCCGCCCCGGCCCCGGTCGCCCCGCCCGTGCCCCCGGCGCCCCCCACGTACGCGGCCTCCCCCTGGCTCACCAGCGGCGCCCCCGGGGCGACCCCGGCGCCCGCGCCGGTCGCACCCGCACCGGTCGCGGCTCCCGCCGCCGCTCCCGCCCCCGGCGCGGGGAAGATCAACCTCGACAAGGGCCGGGTCAGCCTCCAGAAGAACCAGACCGTGTCCCTGGTCAAGGGCGGCCGCCCGCTGCTCTCCCAGGTCAAGATGGGCCTCGGCTGGGAGCCCGCGTTCCGCGGCCGGGACATCGACCTGGACGCCTCGGTCATCGCGTACGGCCCGCAGCGCAACCACATCGACAGCTGCTACTTCGGCAAGCTCTCCATCCTGGGCGGCTCCGTCAAGCACTCCGGCGACAACCTCACCGGTGAGGGCGCGGGCGACGACGAGGTGATCGTCGTCGACCTCGGCCGGCTGCCCGCGGACGCGACGGGCCTCGTCTTCACGGTCAACTCCTTCTCCGGCCAGAAGTTCACCGAAGTGGCCAAGGCGTACTGCCGCCTCATCGACGCCGCGACCAACGAGGAGCTGGTCCGCTTCGACCTCACCAGCGCCGAGCCGCAGACCGGCGTGATGATGGCCAAGCTGATCAAGCAGTTTTCGGGCGAATGGGAGATGACGGCCATGGGCGAGTTTGTGAAGTCGCGCACAGTGCGCGGCATGGTCAAGCCCGCCGCGCAGGCACTCTGAGCAGGTGAGCGGGCACATGGAGCGACGGACGCCCTCCACAGGTGATCTGTTCCACCCTTAATACGGAGGTGGCTGTCAGTGCCCGCCCGTAGCCTTGGAACCATGCACCAGACACTCCAGCCCGCGGGCCCCGCTCGCCCGTCCGCCGCCGAGGCGAACGAGGCGATCAGGCAGCTCGTCGAGAGCCGGGTGGACGGCGAGTGGCCCTCCGAGGCGTACGAGTTCCTCCTCGAAGAGTGGGCCGCGGCCAGCCGCGCCGAAGCTCAGTAAACGAACAGACGCACAGACGAGACGACGAGAAGAGCCGCCGGGCCCGAAGGCCCGGCGGCTCTTCTCATGTCCGCCGCCCGCGGATCAGCGGCCGCGGCGCCACGGTCCCGTGACGGCCAGCATGATGCCCGGGTCCTGGATGTTGGCGAACAGCGTCCGCCCGTCCGGCGAGAAGCAGACGCCCGTGAACTCCGAGTACTCCGGCTCCTCGGCCGTCCCCGTGTTCATCTCGTTGCGGGCCAGCGGGTACGTGCGCCCCGACTCGGTCGCGCCGAAGAGGTGCTGCAGCCCCGAGCCGTCCTCGGCGATGATCAGACCGCCGTACGGGGAGACCGTGATGTTGTCCGGGCCGTCGTAGCCGCCCTCCACCGACGGGTCAGCGTTCACCCCGAGCAGGACCTGCAGCCGCATCGTGCGCCGCTTGGGGTCGTAGAACCACACCTGGCCGTCGTGGGCCGCGCCCGGGCTCTCCTCACGGGCGTAGGAGGAGACGAAGTACGCGCCGCCGTCGGCCCACCACATGCCCTCCAGCTTGCGCCCGCGGGTCACGGCCCCCGCCCCGAACTGCTTGCGCACCGCCACGGTGCGCGCGTCGCGGTCGGAGACCGGGACCCAGTCCACCCCGTAGGTGGTGCCGATCTTCGTCGCGCGCGAGAGGTCGTCGACGAACAGCCCGGCGCTGTCGAAGCACTTGGCGGCCGCCAGCACACCGGCGTCGTCGGCGAGCGTACGGAGCTTGCCGCGCCCGTGCCGGAAGCCGCTCGGCGGGGTCCACCGGAAGAGCAGCCCGTTGGGGTTGGAGGCGTCCTCGGTGAGGTAGGCGTGGCCCGTCCGCGGGTCGATGACGACGGCCTCGTGGTCGTAGCGCCCGAACGCCTTGACCGGCTTCGGGTCGCGGTTGGCGCGACGGTCGTGCGGGTCGACCTCGAAGACGTAGCCGTGGTCCTTGGTCATCCCGTTCTTGCCGGCGAGGTCCGAGTTCTCCTCGCAGGTCAGCCAGGTGTCCCAGGGGGTGGTGCCGCCCGCGCAGTTGGTGGACGTACCGGAGATGCCCACCCATTCGGCGACCTCGCCGCCGCGCCGGATCTCGACGACCGTGCAGCCGCCGGCCGCGGCCGGGTCGTAGACCAGGCCCTCGGTGAGCGGGACGGGGTGCGTCCAGTTCGTGCGCGGGCCCTTCAGCTCGTGGTTGTTGACGAGGAGGGTGACTCCCCGGTGGCCCTCGAAGGCGGCCGTGGCGTCGTGGTTGGACGGGGTGCTCTCGCCCGAGACGAGCTTCGTGACGCCGCTGTGGGTGATCACGCGGTACGTGAATCCGGCGGGGAGGGCCAGGATGCCGGCCGGGTCGGAAACGAGCGGGCCGTAGCCGGGACCGCGGCCATGGCCGTGACCCTGGCCCTGCCCCTGGTCGAGGCCGGCGTCCTGCTGCGCGCCGTCGTCCGCGGCGAGGGCCCCGGGGGCGGTGGCGAGGGCGCCGACCGTTCCGGTGAGCGCGACTCCGGCACCCGCGAGTGCGGTGCGGGTGGTGAAATCTCTGCGGCTGAGCGGCATCGGGTCTCCAGGGGTGGGGAGGTGGTGCGCCTGTCGTGCGGTCGTCGGCGCACACGCTCCCGCCCGCACGTGAACGCCGACTGAACTACCCGGGAAAACGAATCGACCCCTTGATCGGCGTCCCCGTTGGCCGAGTCCCTTGCGGGAACGGCTGGTTACCAACGCCTCATACGCCCCGGGAACGCGCCTTGAACGCGGCCTTCCGGGCCTCCTTGGCCGCCTTCTTGTCGGGGTGCAGCCGCCCCATCGCCTCCAGCACGTGGGCCGTCGCCGGGTGCTCCACCCGCCAGGCCTGCTCGAAGAACCCGGCGTGATGGGCGGTCAGCGATTCGATCAGGAGCGGCAGCTCCGCCTCCGCGCCCTCGCCTCCGCCGGCTCCCCCGCCGCCCGTCGCGAGCTGCGCCGCGATCGTGTCGACCGTCAGCCAGAACACCATCTCCTCGTCCGGCGCCGGTACGTCGGACGCCCCGCGCTCGGCCAGCCAGACCCGGGCGAGCCCGCCGAGCTCCGCGTCGTCCAGTACGGCGCGCACGGCCTGCTCGGCCTCCGCTCCGGCGGGCGCGAGGGCCTGCTGGCAGCGCAGCCGGCGCAGCGGGCCGCCCTCGTCCGCGCCGCGCGCCGCGGCGAGCAGCTCCGCGACGGCTTCGGGCACGGGGCGGCCGGCCAGCCACTGTTCGATCTCGGCCTGGGCGGCGGCCTCGGCGTAGTGGGAGACCACGTCGAGCAGGACGTCCGCGCCCTTGCCGGCCAGCTCGCCGACGGCCGGGGCCTCGACACCCGCCTCCAGCATGCGCGCCCGGATCCCGTACAGCCCGAGGGGGGTCAGGCGTACCAGCCCGTACCGGGAGACGTCCTCCTCGTCGGGATCGGCGCCCGCGCTCACGAAGAGCTCCTCGTCATCGGCCTCCGCCATCAGCGCCTCGTCGACGGGGCGGAACTCGACCAGCCCGATCGGCTCCAGCTGCCGGAACTGGTCGTCGAGGCGCATCATCGCGTCCGAGACCTGCTCCAGTACGGCGTCGGTGGGATCGCCCATGTCGTCCGGCACCACCATCGAGGCGGCGAGCACCGGGAGCGGCACCGGGCCGTCGGCCGTGCCGCCCTCGGCCACGGCGAGCAGGTAGAGGTTGGCGAGGACCCCGTCGAGGAAGTCGGCCTCGCGGCGCGGGTTCCAGTCGAGCTGGTCGAAGTCGATCTCGCCGCCAGCGTCGAGGGCGTCGACGAGGTCGTCCAGGGCCGGTACCGCCGCGTCCGCGAGGACGGTGTCCAGGGCCGCCAGCCACAGGTCGAGCACGTCACCGGGGGTCCCGCCGGTCACCAGGGCCAGGTCCTCGCCGGGCTCGGCGGTGCCGAACTCCCCTTCCCCCTCCCCCTCGGCCGCTTCCCCGGAGCCGCCGTCCTCCTCCGGCTCGGTGACGTCGACGAGGCCGGTGTCGACGGCCACCCGCCAGGCCTGGCTCGCGTGGGCCGCGGAGTCCTCGTCGGCGGGGTCGAGGCCCAGGAGGGCCACGGCTTCGGGCAGTTGCCCGGCGACGAGCTCGCCGCCGGTGTCCACGCGGGTGTCCGGTCCGGCCCAGCGGGCGAGGCGCACGGCGCGGGCGAACAGCGGGGCGGCCAGGGCTTCGCGGGCCAGTTCCGCGTCGGGGAGCAGCCGTACCGGCGGCAGCGTGGGGTGCGAGTCTGCGGACATGGGGGCGGTTCTCCTCGCGGGCACGGGTGGTTCGGGTACGGGTGCTTCGGGTGCTTCGGGTACGGGTCGTAGGCGCCCCAGAGTAGACGCATTTCGGGCGCGCCCGGCGGTCTCTCCCCTTTGGTTCATCCCACAGTCAACCTCCGTATTCCCTGTAGGGCTTGACAACTTTGCCGGCCACGAAGGAAATTGACGCGCGTAGATATCTGCTTCCTCCTCCACACACCGGAGTTCCCGCCCATGCGCTCCTCGCATCCCCGTTCCGCCGCCGTCGCGGCCCTCGTCGCCACCGCGCTGGCCACCGGCCTGCTCGCGGGCACCGCCGACGCGGCCGAAGGCGCCGTGTCCGCCGATCCGATACGCATCCACGACATCCAGGGCACCACCCGGATATCCCCGCTGGTCGGCAAGCAGGTCGCCGATGTGGCGGGTGTCGTCACGGGCGTGCGTACGTACGGTTCGCGCGGCTTCTGGATCCAGGACCCGGACACGGACGACGACGACGCCACCAGCGAGGGCGTGTTCGTCTTCACCAGCTCGGTCCCGACCGTCGCGGTCGGCGACGCCGTCACCGTCTCCGGCCTGGTCGGCGAGTACATCCCCGGCGGCGTCTCCTCCGGCAACCAGTCGGTCACCCAGATCTCCAAGCCCGTCGTGACCGTGGTCTCCTCCGGCAACGCGCTGCCCGCGGCCACCGCCGTCAACGAGTACTCGGTCCCCTGCGCGTACGCCCCGGAGGGCGACCCGGCCGCCGCCGGCAGCATCAACGGCCTGACCCTGGAGCCCTCGCGCTACGCCCTGGACCACTACGAGTCCCTCGAGGGCATGAACATCGCGATCGGCACCTCGCGCGTGGTCGGCGCCACCGACCCGTACGCCGAGCTGTGGGTCACGGTGAAGGGCTGGGAGAACACCGCCAAGCGCGGCGGCACGGTCTACGGTTCGTACGACTCCCAGAACACCGGCCGCCTCCAGATCCAGCAGCTCGCGCCCCTCGCGCAGCAGCCGTTCCCGGTGGCCAACGTCGGCGACAAGCTGACCGGACCCACCGAAGGTCCCCTGGACTTCAACCAGTTCGGCGGCTACACCCTGGTGGCCCGCACCCTCGGCACGGTGAAGGCGGGCACCCTGGCCCCCGAGAAGACCAAGCCGCAGGCCGAGAAGGAACTCGCGGTGGCCACGTACAACGTGGAGAACCTCGACCCGTCCGACCCGCAGGAGAAGTTCGACAACCTGGCGAAGGCCGTCGTCGAGAACCTCGCCTCCCCCGACATCCTCGCCCTGGAGGAGATCCAGGACGACAACGGCGCCAAGAACGACGGCACGGTCTCGGCCGAGGCCACCCTGACGAAGTTCACCGCGGCCATCACGGCCGCGGGCGGCCCGGCCTACCAGTGGCGGACCATCAACCCGGAGGACAAGAAGGACGGCGGCGAGCCCGGCGGCAACATCCGCCAGGTGTTCCTCTTCAACCCGGCACGGGTCTCCTTCACCGAGCGCGCCCCGGGCGACGCGGTGACGGCGACCGGTGTGGTGACGGAGAACGGCAAGGCCGCCCTGACCCACTCCCCCGGCCGGATCGACCCGGCGAACCCGGCGTGGGTGGACAGCCGCAAGCCGCTGGCCGGCGAGTTCGTCTTCCGCGGCAAGACGGTCTTCGTGATCGCCAACCACTTCGGTTCGAAGGGCGGCGACCAGGGCCTGACCTCCGCGACCCAGCCTCCGGTCCGCTCCTCCGAGGCCAAGCGGCTGCTCCAGGCGCAGGCCGTGAACGGCTTCGTCAAGGACATCCTGGCGGTGGAGAAGAAGGCCGCGGTCCTCGTGGTCGGCGACATCAACGACTTCGAGTTCTCCGAGACGACCAAGGCGCTGGAGGACGGCGGGGCGCTGTACGCGGCGATCAAGTCCCTGCCGCGGCCGGAGCGGTACTCGTACGTCTACCAGGGCAACGCGCAGGTCCTCGACCAGATCCTGACGAGCCCGGGCATCAAGCAGTTCAGCTACGACAGCGTGCACATCAACGCGGAGTTCTCCGACCAGAACAGCGACCACGACCCGCAGGTCGTGCGCTTCCGCCCGTAGGGGCGGCGCCGAAGGGGCCGGGCCGCACCGCCGCCCGGCCCCTTTGGCATGATCCCGGCATGATCTTCCGTACCGCGAACCGCCAGGACCTCCCCGCCGTACTCGCCCTGCTGGCTCAGGACGAGAACCCGGATGCGGCCGCGGCCGGCACCGGGGCTCCGGCCCCCGAGCCGGTCTCCGAGGCCCACGAGCGGGCCTTCGCCGCGATCACGTCGGACCCGCGCAACGAGATGCTGGTCCTGGAGGCGGACGGGGAGGTGGTCGGCTGCCTGCAGCTGACGTACATCCCGGGGCTCGGCCAGGGCGGACGGGAGCGGGCCCTCGTGGAGGCCGTACGGATCCGCGCGGACCGGCGGGGCGGGGGGCTCGGGGCCCGCCTGATGGAGCTGGCGGCGGACCGGGCCCGCGAGCGCGGCTGCGGCCTGATGCAGCTCACCAGCAACAAGCGGCGCACCGCCGCGCACCGCTTCTACGAGCGGCTGGGCTACGCCCGGAGCCACGAGGGCTTCAAGCTGCCGCTGCCCTAGCCGGGGCCCTCGCCGGAACCGGAGTCCCGACGGCCGGAAGCCGAGGTAGGGACCTTTGGCCCTGGCGTGACGCTCGGCACATCCCTACCCATTCGGGCGGTTCTGGTGTTGAGTGTCCCCACGCCCGATCTTGTACCGCACTCCAGCACTCCTTTGGAGGACCGCGTGTTCCCCTCCATCTCCCTCGCTCAGGAAATCGGCATCGCCGTCCTGCTCGTGGCCGCCGCCGTCTGGCTGATCGGCCTCGGCCACATGCTGTGGGACAGCCGTTTCCACCACCCGGAGCCAGGCGCCTTCGAAGGCCTCTCGGTCATCCCGGCCCAGCGCGGCACCTCCGTCCACCCGATGGAGTCGGTGGAACTGACCGAGGCGGAACAGCAGGCCTTCGCCGGCCTGGTCCGCACGATCCCCCTGAGCTGACCGCCACCGGCCGGACGTCCGGCCCGCGCGGACCCCGCGTGTGCGAAGCCCCTCCCCCGCTCGGGGCGGGAGGAGCCTCACCACGCACGACGCCCTCCCACCCCGACGGGTGGGAGGGCGTCGGCAGGACCGGACCGGGGTCGGTCAGTTGTGGCTGTGCAGGACCTCGTTCAGGCCGCCCCAGGCCGCCTTGTACGGGCGGGCCTCGACGGCGCCGGTGACCGAGTTGCGGCGGAAGAGGATGTTGTCGGCGCCGGAGAGCTCCAGGGCCTTGACGATCTGGCCGTCCGGCAGGGTGACCCGGGTGCCGGCCGTGACGTAGAGGCCGGCCTCCACGACGCACTCGTTGCCCAGGGCGATGCCGATGCCCGCCTCGGCGCCGATCAGGGTGCGCTCGCCGATCGAGATGATCTGCTTGCCGCCGCCCGACAGGGTGCCCATGGTGGACGCGCCGCCGCCGATGTCGGAGCCGTCGCCGACCACGACGCCCGCGGAGATGCGGCCCTCGACCATGGAGGTGCCCAGGGTGCCGGCGTTGAAGTTGACGAAGCCCTCGTGCATGACGGTGGTGCCCTCGGCGAGGTGCGCGCCCAGGCGGACCCGGTCCGCGTCGGCGATGCGCACGCCCTTGGGGGCGACGTAGTCCGTCATCCGCGGGAACTTGTCGATCGAGGTCACCTGGAGGTGCAGGCCCTCGGCGCGGGCGTTCAGGCGGACCGTCTCGACCTGGTCGATCGCGACCGGGCCCAGCGAGGTCCAGGCGACGTTGGCCAGCAGGCCGAAAACGCCGTCCAGGTTCTGGCCGTGCGGCTTGACCAGGCGGTGGCTGAGCAGGTGCAGGCGCAGGTACGCGTCGTGCGCGTCCAGCGGCTTGTCCTCCAGGGAGGCGATCACGGTGCGGACCGCTACGACCTCGACGCCGCGGACCGCGTCCTGGCGGATCGCCTTGGGCGCGGTGGCCCCCAGCAGCTCCACGGCCTGCTCGGCAGTGAGGCGCTCGGTGCCGGCCGGGCCGGGCTCGGCGACCAGCTGGGGGGCGGGGAACCAGGTGTCGAGGACGGTGCCGTCGGCGGTGATGGTGGCAAGTCCGGCGGCGACGGCGCCGGTGGTACGCGTAGCAGTCATGCCCGAAACCTAACCGGCGACGGCCCGCGGTCGCGAACCGGTCTCATGTGCCGGGCGCGGGTCGTGTCGCGCCGGGTCCTCCGCGGACTCCGGCACGCACTCCGGCACGGGCCCTGCGCGGCCCCCGGCCCGGGCCCCGGCCCGGGCCCCGGCCCGGGCTCGCGCTCCGCTAGCGCCTCCCCCGCAGGTCGTGGCACCCGCGGACCCCGCGCCACCCGTACCGACATCCACAGCACCGCCCCGCCCGCCCCCGCCGCCAGCGCCGCGCACAGCGGCCACAGCAGCCCGGGCGCCGCGGAGTACAGGGCTCCGCCGAGCGGCCCGCCGAGTACGACGCCACTGGCCGAGACCCCGGCGCACAGGCTCTGGAACAGCCCGATGGCGTGCGCGGGCGCCTGGTCGGCGACGTACGCGGTGGCGGGGGTCTCGTAGAGGATCTCCCCGAGGCTCAGCAGCACCATCATCGCCACGGCGGCCGCGATCCCGGTCCCGAGCAGCAGCGCCCCGATGAGACCGGCCTCGGTGACGGAGAGTCCGCGCGGGCCGGTCAGGTACACGAAGACGAAGACGAAGGTGAAGCTGGACACGGCGTTGACGAAAACGCCCGGCGAGAGCAGCCACACCGCTCTGGGCACGTCCTTGAATCCTTGCAGCACCAGCCGACCCCCGAGTACGTTCCCTTTGGGAACGGACTAGGTCAGCATGACAACCTCGGGTCAACGGACATAAGGAGTGCCCATGGCCCAGCGCACGCACCTCGACGACGCGGACTGCTCCATCGCCCAGGCCCTCGACGTCGTGGGCGACTGGTGGACGCTGCTGATCGTGCGCGACGCGGCACGCGGCGTGCACCGCTTCGACGAGTTCCAGCGCGAACTGGGCATGTCCCGCAAGGTACTGACGGAACGCCTGAAGCTGCTCGTCGAGGCGGACGTGCTGACCCGCGAGCCCTACCAGGACCGCCCGGTGCGCTACGCGTACCGGCTGACCCCGCGCGGGCGCGGGCTGCTGCCGGTGCTGGTCGCCCTCCAGGACTGGGGGGACACCTGGATCCTGGGAGAGGGAGAGATGACGGCGACGACGCACGAGACCTCGCGCGAGGCGGTACGGGTCCACGCCCTGCGCGGCACCCGACTGCCGGAGCTGACCCTGCCGGACCGTTTCGGCGAGCTCCGCGACCCGGTGGCGGACACGCCGTTCACCGTCCTGTACTGCTTCCCGGGCGCGTTCGCCCGGTCCGAGTCCTACCCGCCCGGCTGGGCCGGGATCCCCGGGGCGCGGGGCTGCACCCTCGAATCGTGCGCCTACCGGGACCAGCTCGGGGAGTTCACGGCGGCGGGCGCGACGGTGCACGGGGTGTCGACCCAGCGGCCGGACGAGCAGCGGGAGTTCGCGGAGGCCGAGGGGCTCCGCTTCCCCCTCCTCTCCGACGCGGAGCTCGGACTCGTGACGGCGCTGCGGCTGCCGACGTTCCGGGCGGGGGGCATCAGCCGGCTGAAGCGCCTGACGCTGGTCGTGGACCGCGACCGGACCGTCCGCGAGGTCTTCTACCCGGTCCGGGACATCGAGGCGAGCGTGGCCGCCGCCCTGGCGGCGGTCCGCGGCGCGTAGCCCCGGGGCCGCCGCCCGGCCCGGCCGCCGTCAGGCCCGCAGCACCCGCCGCAGGATCCCGCGGGCGTACGCCTCGTCGTACTCCGCCCCCGTCAGCAGGACCTGCAGGCTGATCCCGTCCATCACCGCCACCAGCGCCCGGGCCGTCGCCGGGTCCACCCGGTCCGACAGCGCCGTGGAGACGGCCTCGCACCATTCGGCCGCCACGGGACGCAGCGCGGGGCGGCGCAGGGCGGCCAGGTAGAGCTCGTACTCCAGCTCCGCCCGCGCCCGGTCCGCCCCGAGGAACTCGCCCAGCAGCACGGCCAGGGCACCCGCCAGGTCCGCGCCCGGATCGGCCAGCGCCGCGGAGTCCGCGACCGCCCGGGCGAAGCCCTCGTTGGCCCGGCGCAGCGCCGCGACCAGCAGGTCGTCCAGGGTCTTGAAGTGGTACGTCGTGGAGCCGAGCGGTACGTCGGCCTCCGCGGCCACGCTGCGGTGGCTGAGCCCGGCGATGCCCCGCGCCCCCACCACCCGGATCGCCGCGGCGATGATCCGTTCCCGCCGGTCCGGGTCGTAGCGGCGCACCGAGCCGGCCATCAGAGGGCGGCTACCGCGACGGCGGTGGCGGCGAGTGACTGACGAGGCATGCGTACGACAGTACACACGGCCGGCGGGCCCGCCCGTACGCGGCGTGGTCCGCCGCCCACCCCACCCCGCACACCCCGTACAACCTTTCGCCCGCCCGGCACGTCTCCCCTCCACATCTTGACCACCCGCCAACCTCCCGGAAGGAGACACATGAGGAAGCGCAGCCTGGCCGCTCTGGGCACGGCCACGGCGCTGGGGATCGCCCTCGCGATCCCCACGGCCGCCCAGGCGGCCGACCCCCACGCGTCCGGCTTCAAGGTCTGGACCGACTACACCCGGATCTACCTGGACTTCGGCGACCACGCGCTGCCGAAGGAGCTCAGGGTGCACGTGCGCAAGGCCGGCACGGACATCAGGGTCGCGACGGTCACCTCGTTCGAGGCCGTGCCGGACGAGACCCCCTGCAGCCCCTCCTGCCAGGACGACGACGGCGAGCCGGGCATCCGGTCCGCGCCGCTGCGGCTCGCGGACCTGGGTCAGTACAGCGTGGACGTCCACTACAGGGGAACCCTGGGCGAATCGATCCGGTACCCGGACGAGGCCACCCTCGCCTACGGCCTGATCCCCCGGGTCACCGCCCTCTCGGTGGTCGGCAAGCCGGACCTGGAGAACCGGACGGTCACCGTCAAGGCCGACACCGTGGGCCGCGACCCCCGCGACGGCACCGAGCACCCGCTGCCCCACGGCAAGCTGGTGCTGGAATCGTCGGAGGCCGGCACCCCGATGGTCGCCGACGCCGCGGGTCACATCGAGGCGCCGTTCACCTTCGCCGGCACCGAGCGGGGCGACTGGTACACCTATACGAGGCTCCGGGTGACCCTCCGGCCGGAAAAGGAGGGCACGAAGAGCCCGCTCGGCCGGTCACTCGAGGTCCAGGCCCTCCCCCGGACCTCCGAGATCACCTTGGACACCACCACCGTCAGGGCGCCGGACGGCTCCCAGGCTCCGGTGAGCGGCCGGCTCACCTTCAAGGGTGCCGACGGCACCATGAAGCCCGTGCCCGCGGGCACCCGGCTCTACTCCAGGGGGCGAGAGGCGCGGACCGGCGCCGACGGCCGGTTCACCACACCGGTGACGGTCGACGGAAGGAGGTCCTGGCTGCTCGCACCCTCCCAGGCGGCCTGGCTGACGAACGACCTCACGCCCGTGGCCGTGGACCCCACGACCAGTGCCGGGATCCACGGGACCGTGACGGCCGCCGTCAGCCCGGACCAGAAGGTCACCGTCACCGGCAAGCTCTACGCGTACGACCTCCCGGCGCCCGCCAAGCTGAAGGTCCTGGTCGAGTTCCAGCGCTTCCGCACCTCCGAGTGGATCACCAAGACGACCCGGGTGAGCACCGCCCCGGCCGGCGACAGCACCCGCGTCGTCACGGCGGCCTCGCTGCCCTACCCGGGCCCCGGCAAGTGGCGGCTGCGCTACACCGGAACCCCCGAGATCCCCGCCGGGCCCGCACAGGTCTCCGACCTCGCGGCACGGACGTGGACGGCGATCGCCGAGTTCAACGCGGCTCCGGAGCCCGTCAAGGCCGGCCTGCCGATCGAGATCACCGGCAAGCTCACCAAGAGGGACTACTGGAGGCGGCCCTGGGTCGGCTTCCCCGTCCAGCCGGTCCACATCTACTTCCGCGCGACCGGCACCACCACGTGGGTGGAGGCGGGCATCGCAACGACGGCGGCCGACGGCACGTTCAAGAAGGCCTTCACCGCCATCAAGGACGGGGCGTGGCAGGCCCGCTACGAGCCCGCCGGGCCCATCGGGCCCGCCCGTGCCGACCACTTCGCCGCCACGAGCCGCGAGGACCTCGTCGACGTGCAGGAGCAGGAGCAGGAGCAGGAACGGAACCCACTGATGCCCCGCCGGGATTCCGGCGGGGCATCAGTGCGCGGTCCCCCCGAGGTTCAGCAGCACGACCCCGGCGATCACCAGCACGATGCCGCCGATCTTCGCGGCCGTCGCGGCCTCCCCCATGAAGACCATGCCGATCGCGGCGATCGCGGCCGTGCCGACACCGGCCCAGATCGCGTACGCCGTCCCGACCGACATCGATTTCAGCGTCTGCGCGAGCAGCGTGAAGGCGATGACGTAGCCCACCAGCGTGATCAGCGAGGGCCACAGCTTGGTGAAGCCCTCGCTGAACTTCATGGCGGTGGTACCGGCGACCTCTGCGGCTATGGCCGCGGCCAGGAGGAGATAGGGCATGCGTACGACCGTACACAACGATGCGTACGCCCGTACACACACAAACCGCGGACATCCGTACAACCCTGTGCCGCACCCGGGTGTCGCATAGGTGATCAACAAGTTGGTTTCCATGGGGGGAGACACATGAGGAAGCGCACCCTGGCGGTGCTGTGCACCGCCGCCGCGCTCACCGGCGGGCTGTTCGTACCGGCGACCGCACAGGCCGCCGAACCGTTCCCGGCGGGGTTCAAGGCGTGGACGTACGACGAGCGGGTCTACCTGGACTTCGGCACGGCCGCCGCGCCGAAGGACCTGAAGGTGCACCTGCGCAAGACGGGCAGCGACACCCCGGTCTCGACCGTCACCGCGTTCTACGTGATCGAGGACGACAACCCGTGCGATCCGTCCTGCCAGGACGACACGGGCCCGACGACCGTCGCGTCCGAGCAGCTGAAGCTGGCGGACCTGGCGACGTACAGCGTGGACGTCGAGTACGACGGCACCGCGGGCGAGCCGATCCTGCACAAGGACAAGACGACCCTGAACTACCAGCTGGTCCCGAAGGTCACGGCCTTCGAGGTGATCGGGACGCCGGACCTCGAGCACAAGACGGTGAACGTCAAGGCGGACGCCGTGGGCCGCGACCCCCGCGACGGCTCCGAACGTCCGCTGGCGAACGGCAAGCTGGTCGTGGAGACGACGGCGGGCAAGACCCCCTTCACCACCGATGCCTCGGGGCACCTCGAAGCACCCTTGACGTTCACCGGCACCGAGAAGAAGGCCATCCTCGCGACCTGGGAGAACAAGATCCGCGTGGTCCTCCGGCCGGAGGGCTCCGACGCCGCCCACGGGCAGAGCCGCGACGTCACGGTCAAGCAGCCGTACACCCGGATCGTTCTCAACACCACCAAAGTGACCGGACCGGACCAGACCTCGGCTCCGGTGAGCGGTCAGGCCTTCTACACGCTCAGCGGCGGCGTCGAGAAGCCGGTGCCCGCCGGAACCGCCATGACGGTCTACCACGTGCAGCACTTCAAGGCGGGCGCGGACGGCAAGTTCACCGTCCAGGTCCCCGTCGACGGCACCCGCACGCAGCGGATCGCCATCCTGAACACGGCGTGGATGTCCACCTCCTCGGCGTACGTGGGGTCCGATCCCACGACCAGCGCCGGCTTCCACGGCGTGCCCACCGTCAAGGTCAACGCCAACAGGACGGTCACGGTCTCCGGGGCGTTCCGCCGGTACGACATCCCGGCGCCCACCCCGCTCAAGGTGGAGGTCCAGTTCTCACCGGACCGGAAGACCTGGTCCACCAAGAGGACCGTGAACAGCACCGCCCCGGCCGGAAACAGCACGACCACCGTCACGGCGAAGGACATCCCGTACGCCGGCTGGGGCTACTGGCGACTGCGGTACGTCGGGACCTCCGCGATCCCCTCCGGAGCCGCCGTGCCGACGAACGGGGTCTCGGGGGGCTACACCACCGCCATCCCCGAGTTCAACGCGGCGCCCGAGCCCGTCAGGACCGGAAAGCCGATCACGATCACCGGCAAGCTCACCCACGAGAAGGAGTGGCCGAGCAACGACGTCGTCGTTCCCCATGCCTCCCAGACGGTGGACATCTACTTCCGGGAGAACGGCACCACCACCTGGAAGGCCATGGGCACGGCCAAGACGGACGCCAAGGGCCTGTTCACCAGGACCTTCACGGCCGCCAAGGACGGCTACTGGCAGGCCCGCCACACGGGGACCGCCTATGCCCACTTCTCCTCGCAGAGCCGCGAGGACTTCGTCGACGTCCAGTAGGACGTCCAGCAGGCGGCCCACCGTACGCCGCGCCCCGCCGGAGCCCCTGTCCCGGCGGGGCGCGGTCATTTCCGCGCGGCTACGGGACTTCCCCGGCGCCCGCGGTTACGGTGTGCGCCCCGACCGGGGACGGGAGGAGATCCACATGGACGGACAGTGGACCCACTGGGGCGGTGGCTGGCTGGCCCCGCGGCCGCCCCGGCCGGGAGTCATATCCCTGCGGCCGCTGAGTTCCGGCGACATACTCGGCGGCGCCTGCGCCGCCCTCGCCCGGTACTGGGTCCCGCTGACCGGTGCCATGCTCCTCGGCCAGCTCGCCGCGCTGCTGCTGCTCGCCGCGGCCGCCCTGGCCGCCCTCGCCCTGCACGTCCGGCCCGTCGCCGTCCTGCTTCCCGGCGCCGCCCTGGCGACCCTGCTGACCTGCGCCCTGGCCTCCGCCCTGACGGGCGCCGTGCTCCGCCCCGCGGTACTCGGCCACCCCGCCACCGCCCGTACGCTGCTGCGCGCCGCCCGTCCCCGCTTCGGGGCCGTCCTCGGCAGCCAGCTCCTGGTCCTCGGCGCCGTAGCCGGACCGGGCGCCGCCGTCCTGGCCGCCGGGCTGCCCCCGCCGGCGGCGGCGGCCACCCTGCCGGCCGCGCTCGGGCTCGGGGTGCTGTTCGCGCTCGCGCCCACGGTCGCCGCCTGCGAGGGCTTGGGCCCGCTCGGCGCGCTGCGCCGCTCGGCCCGTCTGGTGCGCGGGGGCTGGTGGCGCACGCTCGGCCTGACCGCCCTCGCCGCCGTGCTCGCGCTCGCAGCGGCGTACGCCGTCCAGCTGCCCTTCGCCTTCGCCGGGGCGCTCAGCCTGATCCCGGCGGTGGACGGCGGCTTCGTGCACGCGGTCCTCACCGCACTCGGTGCGATGGTCGCCCAGACGCTGCTGCTCTGCTTCCCGCAGCTCACCGCCGGCCTGCTCTACACAGACCGGCGGATCCGCCGCGAGGACCTGGCGGTGGAGCTCACCGGGCAGTCGGCGCAATCGGGGGAGTTCAGTTCAGCGTGAACCAGGCCGCGCGGGACTTCTTCCACTCCGGGTGGGTGAGGTCCTTGGCCTCGGTGCCGTCGCCGTACAGGTCGGCGGAGCCGCTGTCGGTGATCAGCTGCACCCGCGCGCCCGCGACCGACAGGTCGGGAACCGCCACGATGGCCTCCCAGCCGCCCGGGTCGGTGGTCGGCAGATCGGCCCGCTTGACCGGGGCGTGGCCCGCGATCCCGTCCCACTGGTAGAGGGCGTACGGGTCGGAGTTGTCGTCCGCCGCCCAGGAGCCGGCCAGGATCAGGTACTGGTTCGCGGCGTTCTTGCGGATGTCGCGGATCGCGAGACCGCCGAGGTCGAGCTCGATGCCCGCGCCGAAGGTGGCCTTGGTCCCGCTGGAGATCACCTTGTCGAAGTTGGTCACCGGCACGACCAGCGCCTTGCCGCCGATCACCGCCGGGGCCAGCGGGGCGCGGAAGCCCAGGTAGGCGGTGGTCGTGGAACCGGGGGCGAACTCCAGGCCCTCCACGTTGAAGCCGTCGATCTGCTTCGGCGCCTCACCCTCGGCCGTACCGGCGGCGAAGCCGTAGCGGTTGCCGTTCGCCGTGTCCCAGGCCACCAGGTCGTCGCGGAGCTTCTTGTACGAACGCCCGTACGCGAGCTGCGCGGTGGAGCCCGAGCCGCTCAGCGTGGTGGTGAACACCGTGTTGCGGGGCGCCTTGTACTCGCCGTCCTTGTTGTTGCCGAGCGAGCCCGTCCAGTAGATGGTGTTGCCGATCAGGGTCGCGCCCTCGATGTCCACCTCCTTGGTGACGCCGAGCTGCGAGCTGAAGTCCCAGGTCCGGACCGGGGCCGCCGAATTGGCGCGGTCGTACAGGCGCAGCACGTTGCTCTCGTCGTCGGCCACCACCGTGTAGCCGCCGCCGACGTCGACCGCGGCGGAGGAGTCGGAGGCGCCGGTGAAGTAGCGGGCGTCGGCCGGGTTCTGCACCGCGGAGGAGGCGGCGTAGTACAGCGTCTTGGTGGCGGTCTTGCCGCCCAGCCCGGTCACCTTGACGGTGAGGTTGGTGTAGCCGCGGCCGCGGGCGGCGACCGCCAGCTTGCGGACCGCGCCCGCCCCGGTGACGCTCACGTCGCCGGTCCCGGCGACCGTGGCCTTGCTGGAGGCCGAGGCGCTGACGGTGAGCGCGGAGACGTCGGCGCCGCTCTGCGCCACGGTCACGTCCACCGTCGGGTCACCCGTCGCGCCGACGGCACCGGACAGGTAGGAGGCGGACAGCGAGATGGTGGGCGTGCCGTACGTGACGGCCTGCGCGGGCATGGCCGTGGCGGCGAGGAGCAGCGCGGCGATGCCGGTGACAGCAGCAGTTCCGAGGTGCATCTTCTTCTGCGTCATCATCGGGAGCCTCCGCGAATCGGGCCGAGCACGAACCATCCGGACCGGGACTTCTTCCACTCCGGGTGGTCGAGGTCCTTGGCTTCGGTGCCGTCGCCGTACAGGTCGGCGGAGCCGCTGTCGGTGATCAGCTGGACGCGGGCGCCGGGCACCCGCAGGTCGGGTACGGAGACCACGGCCTCCCAGCCGCCCGGGTCGGTGGTCGGCAGGTCGGCCCGCTTGACCGGGGCGTGGGCCGGGACGCCGTCCCACTGGTAGAGGGCGTACGGGTCGGAGTTGTCGTCCGCCGCCCAGGAGCCGGCCAGGATCAGGTACTGGTTCGCGGCGTTCTTGCGGATGTCGCGGATCGCGAGGCCGCCGAGGTCCATCTCGACCGGCTCGCCGAAGACCGGCTTGGCCGCGCCGGCCACGACCTGGTCGATGTTGGTGACGGGCACGACCAGGGCCTTGCCGCCGGGCACCGCGGGGGCCAGCGGGGCGCGGAAGCCCAGGTAGGCGGTGGTGGTGGACCCCGGGGCGAACTCCAGGCCCTCCACGTTGAAGCCGTCGATGCTCTTCGGGATCTTGCCCGCCGCCGTGCCGGCCGCGAAGCCGTAGCGGTTCCCGTGGGCCGTGTCCCAGGCGATCAGGTCCTCGCGCAGGCCCTTGTAGGCGGAGCCGAAGACGACCTCGGTGTCGGCGCCCGTACCGGTGAGGCGGGTGGTGAAGACGGTGTTGCGCTCGGCCTTGTACTTGCCGTCCTTGTTGTTGCCGAGGGAGCCCGTCCAGTAGACGGTGTCGCCGACGCGGGCTGCGGCCTCGATGTCGGCTTCCTTCTTGATGCCGAGCGAGGGGCCGAGGTCCCAGGTCTTCACGGGGGCGCCCGAGCGGGAACGGTCGTACAGGCGCAGCACGTTGGTCTCGTCGTCGGCCACGAGCGCGTAGCCGCCGCCGACGTCCACGGCGGCCGAGGAGTCGGCGGAGCCCGTGAGGTAGCGGGTGGACAAGGCGCTGGCACCCACCCGCGCCGAAGCGGCGTAGGAGAGGGTGGCCGTGGCCGTCTTGCCGCCGCGGCCGGTCACCCGGAGCGTCAGGTCGGTGTAGCCCTGGGCCCGCGGGCGGACGGTCAGTTCGCGGTCGCCGTGGCCGGTCCGGCCGATGCGCACGTCGCCGGGTCCGGCGACCGCCGGGTTGCTGGAGGAGAGGACGTCGACCTTGAGGAAGGCGGCGGGTATCCCCTCCTGCGCGATGTCCACGGTGACGCCCGGGTCGCCGATCGCGCCGACCGCCCCGGACAGGTGCCCGGCGGAGAGCGCGATGGTCGGTTCGGCGGCGGCTTCCTGGGCGGCGTGGGCGGGCGCGGCCAGTCCTGCGGCGAGCAGGGCGGCGGCTCCGGCGGCTCCCACGGCACCGAGGCGGCGTGCCGGTGAAGGGCGAACGGTCAACGGAGGTCCTCTCGTCTGCGCCGTCACGTTGTGACGGCCGTCGAGAAGATTCGGCCACCGTGGCCAACTCCCGGTGCACGCGGCCCGTCCTCCGGGAAAACAGACGACCCCCGGCACACCCGTGCCGGGGGTCGTTCGTTCACTCGGCCGTCGGACGGCCGTCGTGCGGGGTCAAGCGGGGTGGGGCGTCGATCAGACGTTGAAGCCGAGCGCGCGCAGCTGCTCGCGGCCGTCGTCCGTGATCTTGTCCGGGCCCCACGGCGGCATCCACACCCAGTTGATGCGCAGTTCGCTGACGATGCCGTCCGTGGCCGACTTCGCCTGGTCCTCGATGACGTCCGTCAGCGGGCAGGCCGCCGAGGTGAGGGTCATGTCGAGGGTGGCGATGTTCGCGTCGTCGACGTGGATGCCGTAGATCAGGCCCAGGTTGACGACGTCGATGCCCAGCTCGGGGTCGACCACGTCGTAGAGGGCCTCGCGGACCTCTTCCTCGGTGGCCGGCTTGATGGACGCCTCGGGCGTCGCGTTCTCGGTCATGCCGTCTTCCTCTCGGCGTCGCCCAGTGCCTGGGCGGTCGCGTCCTTCCAGGCCATCCAGCTCAGCAGGGCGCACTTCACCCGGGCCGGGTACTTGGAGACGCCGGCGAACGCGACCGCGTCCTCCAGCACCTCCTCCATGGCCTCGTCGGGCTCCAGCTTGCCCTTGGACTGCATCAGCTCCAGGAAGACTTCCTGGATCTTCCGCGCCTCGCCCAGCTCCTTGCCGACGAGCAGCTCGTTCAGTATCGACGCGCCGGCCTGGCTGATGGAGCAGCCCTGGCCCTCGTACGAGATGTCCGTGAGGGTCTCGCCGTCGTACTTCACGCGCAGGGTGATCTCGTCACCGCACGTCGGGTTGACGTGGTGCACCTCGGCGTCGCCGTCGCGCAGGCCTCGCCCGCGCGGGTGCTTGTAGTGGTCCAGGATCAGTTCCTGGTACATCGATTCCAGCTTCACTGCGCCCTCGTCGCCTTCGTCGCTTCGTCTTATCCGAAGAAGTTCCGTACGTGCTCCAGCCCGGCGACCAGTGCGTCGACCTCGGCGGGAGAGGAGTACAGATAGAAAGACGCTCGCGTGGTCGCCGGAATTCCGTACCGGAGGCAGACCGGGCGGGCGCAGTGGTGTCCCACGCGGACCGCGATGCCCTGCTCGTCCAGTACCTGGCCCACGTCGTGCGGGTGGATGTCACCCAGCACGAAGGAGATCGCGGCGCCGCGGTCCTCGGCCGTGGTCGGGCCGATGATGCGCAGGTCCGGGACCTCCGCGAGGCGCTTGATCGCGTATTCGGTGATCGCGTGCTCGTGCGCGGCGATCTTGTCCATGCCGATCGCGGTCAGGTAGTCCACGGCCGCACCGAGGCCGACGGCCTGGGCGATCGGGGGCGTACCGGCCTCGAACTTGTGGGGCGCCGGGGCGTAGGTCGAGGAGTGCATCGAGACGGTTTCGATCATCTCGCCGCCGCCCAGGAAGGGCGGCAGGTCCTCGAGCAGCTCCTGGCGGCCCCAGAGGACGCCGATGCCGGTCGGGCCGCACATCTTGTGACCGGTGAAGGCCACGAAGTCGGCGCCGAGCGCCTGCACGTCGAGCGGCATGTGCGGTGCGGCCTGCGAGGCGTCGATCAGCACCAGCGCGCCGACCTCCTGCGCGCGCCGGACGATCGCCTCGGTCGGGTTGACCGTGCCCATGATGTTGGAGACCAGCGTGAAGGAGACGATCTTCGTCTTCTCCGTGATGACCTCTTCGATGTTGGACAGGTCGAGCCGGCCGTCGTCGGTGAGGCCGAACCACTTCAGCTTCGCGCCGGTGCGCTGCGAGAGCAGCTGCCACGGCACGATGTTGGAGTGGTGCTCCATCTCCGTGATGGCGATCTCGGTCTCGCGGTCGACCCGGTAGGGCTCGTCCGCCCAGCCGAGCATGTTCGCGACCAGGTTGAGCGACTCCGAGGCGTTCTTGGTGAAGATCACCTCGTTGCGGCTCGGAGCGTTGATGAAGGCGGCGACCTTGTCGCGAGCGCCCTCGTACAGCGCCGTGGCCTCCTCGGCGAGCACGTGCACGCCGCGGTGGACGTTGGCGTTGTGCTGCTCGTAGTACTCGTTCAGCGCGTCGAGCACCTGGCGCGGCTTCTGCGAAGTCGCCGCGTTGTCCAGATAAACGATCTTCTTCCCGTCGTGGACCACACGATCCAGAAGGGGGAAGTCCTTGCGGATCGCCTCGATGTCGAGGAGGCCAGGCAGCTGTGTCACGCGGTCGCGCCACCCTTCGTGCTGTACGACTCGTAGCCTTCGGCCTCCAGCTTGTCGGCGAGCTCGGCGCCGCCGGACTCGACGATGCGGCCTTCCGAGAAGACGTGGACGAAGTCGGGCTTGATGTAGCGGAGGATCCGCGTGTAGTGCGTGATCAGCAGGGTGCCGACCTCGCCCGTGTCGCGGACGCGGTTGACGCCCTCGGAGACCTGGCGCAGGGCGTCGACGTCGAGGCCGGAGTCGGTCTCGTCGAGGATCGCGATCTTCGGCTTCAGGAGCTCCAGCTGCAGGATCTCGTGGCGCTTCTTCTCACCGCCGGAGAAGCCCTCGTTGACGTTGCGCTCGGCGAAGGCCGTGTCCATCTGGAGCTGCTCCATCGCGGACTTGACCTCCTTCACCCAGGTACGCAGCTTCGGCGCCTCGCCGCGGATGGCGGTGGCCGAGGTGCGCAGGAAGTTGGAGACCGAGACGCCCGGGATCTCGACCGGGTACTGCATCGCGAGGAAGACGCCGGCGCGGGCGCGCTCGTCGACGGACATCTCCAGGACGTCTTCGCCGTCGAGGGTCACGGTGCCGCTGGTGATGGTGTACTTCGGGTGACCGGCCAGCGCGTAGGCGAGGGTGGACTTGCCGGAGCCGTTCGGACCCATGATGGCGTGCGTCTCACCCTGCTTGATGGTGAGGTCGACGCCCTTGAGGATCTCGCGGGCGCCGTTCTCGGCCTCGACGGAGACGTGCAGGTCGTGGATTTCAAGCGTTGCCATGGATACCTCAGGACTCCTGGGTGAGGGAGACGAGCACGTCGTCCCCTTCGATCTTTACGGGGTATACGGGGACGGGGCGCGTCGCGGGCAGACCGGACGGCTTGCCGGTGCGCAGGTCGAAGGCCGAGCCGTGCAGCCAGCACTCGATCATGCAGTCTTCGACCTCGCCCTCCGAGAGGGAGACGTTCGCGTGCGAGCAGATGTCGTTGATCGCGAACACCTCCCCCTCGGCACGGACGATGGACACCGGCGTGCCGTCGAGTTCGACCCGCTTGGGGGCGTTCTCCTCGAGCTCGCTCAGCGCACAGGCCTTGACGTAAGTCATCAGACGGAACCCTGGAGCTCGGTCTCGATCTTGGCGAGCAGGCGCTCCTCGATGTCGTCGACACCGATCTGCTGGACGAGCTCGGCGAAGAAGCCGCGCACGACCAGACGGCGGGCCTCGTCGGCCGGGATGCCGCGGGACTGCAGGTAGAAGAGCTGCTCGTCGTCGAAGCGGCCGGTCGCGGAGGCGTGGCCGGCGCCGACGATCTCGCCGGTCTCGATCTCCAGGTTCGGCACCGAGTCGACCCGCGCGCCGTCCGTGAGGACGAGGTTGCGGTTCATCTCGTAGGTGTCGGTGCCCTCGGCGGTCTTCTCGATGAGCACGTCACCGATCCAGACGGCGTGGGCGTCCTGGCCCTGGAGCGCGCCCTTGTAGACCACGTGCGACTTGCAGTGCGGAGCCTTGTGGTCGACCAGGAGGCGGTGCTCCTGGTGCTGACCGGCGTCCGTGAAGTACAGGCCGAGGAGCTCGGCCTCGCCGCCGGGGCCGGCGTAGTTCACGCGCGGGTGGAGGCGTACGAGGTCGCCGCCGAAGGTGACCACGATCGACTTGAAGGTCGCGTCGCGGCCGATCAGGGCGTTGTGCTGCGAGCAGTGGACGGCGGTGTCGTCCCAGTCCTGCACGGAGACCACGGTGAGCTTGGCGCCGTCGCCGACGAGGAAGTCCACGTTGGCGGCGCGCACGCCGTCACCGGTGTGGTCGATGACGATGACCGCCTCGGCGAAGGCCTTCACGTCGAAGACGGTGTGACCGAAGGTGGTGCCGCCCTCGCCGTGCAGGGTGACGCGCACGGGCTCGGTGAGCACCGCTTCCTTGGGCACGGTCACGACCGTGGCCTTGGCGAAGGACGAGAACGCCTGGGCGGCGATCCGGTCCACCGGGGTGCCGGCCTTGCCGATGCGCGCGTCGCCGCGCTCCACGGACTCGATCGTGACCACGTCGGGCGCGTCGATCTGGGCCTTCATGGTGCCGTTGGCGACCGCGGTGCCGTCGTGCAGGCCCTTGAGGCGGGCGAGCGGCGTGAAGCGCCACTCCTCCTCGCGCCCGGTGGGCACGGGGAAGTCCGCCACGTCGAAGGACGGGGGGGCACTCATCCGGGTGGCGACGGTGGACTCGGCGGCCACCGCGATCGCGCCGGCGGTGGTGGAACCCGCCGGAATGTTCTGAGCCTCAGCCATGGCTGTCGTGTTGCTCTCTTCCTTAAAGAATCTGCTGCGGGACGTCGGGCGGGCCGGGACTAACCGACCGAGCCTTCCATCTGCAGCTCGATCAGCCGGTTCAGCTCCAGCGCGTACTCCATCGGCAGCTCACGGGCGATCGGCTCCACGAAGCCGCGCACGATCATCGCCATGGCCTCGAACTCCGTCAGACCGCGGCTCATCAGGTAGAAGAGCTGGTCGTCGGAGACCTTGGAGACGGTCGCCTCGTGGCCCATGGACACGTCGTCCTCGCGGACGTCCACGTAGGGGTAGGTGTCCGAGCGGGAGATGGTGTCGACGAGGAGCGCGTCGCACAGCACGTTGGACTTGGAGCCGTGGGCTCCTTCGCCGATCTCGACCAGACCGCGGTACGAGGTGCGGCCGCCACCACGGGCCACCGACTTCGAGACGATGTTGGAGGAGGTGTTCGGCGCCATGTGGACCATCTTGGAGCCGGCGTCCTGGTGCTGGCCCTCGCCGGCGAAGGCGATGGAGAGGGTCTCGCCCTTGGCGTGCTCGCCCATCAGGTAGACGGCCGGGTACTTCATCGTGACCTTGGAACCGATGTTGCCGTCGATCCACTCCATGGTCGCGCCCTCGTACGCCACGGCGCGCTTGGTGACCAGGTTGTAGACGTTGTTCGACCAGTTCTGGATCGTCGTGTAGCGGCAGCGGCCGCCCTTCTTCACGATGATCTCGACCACGGCGCTGTGCAGCGAGTCCGAGGAGTAGATCGGGGCGGTGCAGCCCTCGACGTAGTGGACGTAGGCGTCCTCGTCCACGATGATCAGCGTCCGCTCGAACTGACCCATGTTCTCCGTGTTGATACGGAAGTAGGCCTGGAGCGGGATGTCGACCTTGACGCCCTTGGGGACGTAGATGAACGAGCCGCCCGACCACACGGCGGTGTTCAGCGAGGCGAACTTGTTGTCGCCGACCGGGATGACCGTGCCGAAGTACTCCTGGAAGAGCTCCGGGTGCTCCTTGAGCGCGGTGTCCGTGTCGAGGAAGATGACGCCCTGCTCCTCCAGGTCCTCACGGATCTGGTGGTAGACGACCTCGGACTCGTACTGGGCCGCGACACCGGCGACGAGGCGCTGCTTCTCCGCCTCGGGGATGCCGAGCTTGTCGTACGTGTTCTTGATGTCCTCCGGCAGTTCCTCCCACGAAGCGGCCTGCTTCTCGGTGGAACGCACGAAGTACTTGATGTTGTCGAAGTCGATGCCCGAGAGGTCGGAACCCCAGTTGGGCATGGGCTTCTTGCCGAACAGCTTGAGGCCCTTGAGGCGGAGGTTCAGCATCCACTCCGGCTCGGACTTCTTCGCCGAGATGTCGCGGACGACCTCTTCGGACAGACCCCGCTTGGCGACCGCACCGGCCGCGTCGGAGTCGGCCCAGCCGTATTCGTAGGTGCCCAGGCCATCGAGCTCAGGGTGAGCAGTCTCCGTGGTCATGCGGGGTTCCTCCCGGCCGTACTTGCAGATACTGATGTGTCGGTCTGTGTGGCGCCTGTGGCACCGGCGCCGTTCCCACTGCGTGGAATGAACGTGGTGCACACCCCGTCGCCGTGGGCGATCGTGGCGAGACGCTGCACGTGCGTCCCGAGCAGGCGGGAGAAGACCTCGGTCTCCGCCTCGCAGAGCTGCGGGAACTGCTCGGCGACATGTGCGACCGGGCAGTGGTGCTGGCAGAGCTGTTCACCGCTGTGCGGACCGGGAGCGCTCTTCGCCGTAGCAGCGTACCCGTCTCCGGTCAACGCCTTGGCAAGGGCCTCGGTGCGCGCCGCGGGGTCGGCCGCTTCCACGGCTTCGCGGTAGGTCTCGGCCTGCGCCGTGAGCCTGGCCTTCGCGAAGGCGGCCACGGCCGCCTCGCCCTGCTCCCCACCCCCGGCGGCCTGCGCGATCCAGCGCATGGCGTCGGCGGCGAGCGAGTCGTAGGACTGGTCGAAGGCGTCACGACCGCAGTCGGTCAGCGCGAAGACCTTGGCGGGCCGCCCTCGGGTCCGCGCCCCGTACACGCGCTGCTCACGGGGTTCGACCACGTCGTCGGCGACGAGCGTGTCGAGGTGGCGGCGGACGGCGGCCTGGGTGAGGCCGAGACGCTGGGCGAGGTCGGCGACGGTGGAGGGACCGTGGTCCAGGATCGACCGCGCGACCCGGTTGCGGGTTGACCGCTCCCCGGTCGCGAGTTCGCCCTGGGGGGCCTCGCTCATCCGTTCGCCGTATTTCACAACGCCATTGTTGCGTAATTAGTCGGGCCCCGACAAGCCGTGATGGAGGCCACCTCTGGTGGCCTCCATCACTAAGGGTTACCTTATTTATCCACGGAGCGTTACACGGAAGCAGACGCTCCGCCCTCGCGAAGTGCCCCGCCGGTGAACCAATAAACGGCTCCGACCAGCAATCCCCCGCCCACGACGTTCCCCGGCACGGTGAACATCAGATTCCGGAAAAGATCACCGAATCCGGCTGAGCCATCCAGGATCGCGAGGCTGAAAACAGCCATGTTCGCTACACAGTGTTCGAATCCGACGGCGACGAAAACGGCCACGGGCAGCCACAGGACGAAAATCTTGGCGGCATCGCCGCGGGCCCGGGTGAACATCCAGATGGCCAGACAGACGAGCATGTTGCACAGCACCGCCCGCCAGAACAGCTGTCCGCCGCTCAGCGCCATCTTCCCGTGCACCATCTCGGTGAGCATGGACCGCGCCGAGGGCGAGGAGGCCACGCCCGAGGCGTGCACCATGGCCCCGAAGGCGAAGGCTCCGACCAGGTTCCCGGCCAGGGAGAGCGTCCAGGAGAGCATCAGGTCCCTGGGGCCGGTCCGCCCGGACAGGGCGCCGACCAGCATGACCATCACATTGCTCGTGAAGAGCTGGGCGCCGGCGAACATCACGATGGTCAGGGCGATCGGGAAGACCGCGCCCTCCAGCAGTTTCACGGCAGGCGAGCCCTTGGCCACGAACGGCGAGATCGCGACCAGGAGCAGCACCTCGCCGATGGCGATGTAGGCGCCCGCGAGCATCGCCGAGACGAAGTAGCGCGGCGGATGCCCGAGGTCATGGGCCTTGTGCTCGGCCTGCCCCGAGGTGGCTTCGACGTTCTGAGCGATGCTGTTCACCATTCGACGTTAGGCCCCGGCCCCGCCCCCGAACGGACGAAAAAGTCACGAATGTGCAGGTCCGTGACCCTTCGGGGGCGGGACCTACGGCCCCACCCCGGTCACCTCCCACGGCTCCGTAGACTCACTCCCCATGAGCAACGACCCCGCCGTGGAAATCCGCGGACTGGTGAAGCGGTACGGCCCCAAAACCGCGGTGGACGGCCTGGACCTCACCGTCCGGAGGGCCTCGGTCACCGCAGTCCTTGGTCCCAACGGCGCGGGCAAAACGACCACTGTGGAAACCTGCGAGGGCTACCGCCGACCCGACGCCGGATCCGTCCGCGTCCTCGGCCTCGACCCCGTCGCGCAGGCCGAGTCCCTGCGCCCGCGCATCGGCGTGATGCTCCAGTCCGGCGGTGTCTACTCCGGCGCCCGGGCCGTCGAGATGCTGCGCCACATGGCCAAGCTCTACGCCGACCCCCTGGACGTGCCCACCCTGGTGGAGCGCCTCGGCCTCGGCGGCTGCGGCCGCACCCCCTACCGCCGGCTCTCCGGCGGCCAGCAGCAGCGCCTGGCCCTCGCCATGGCCGTCGTCGGCCGCCCCGAGCTGGTCTTCCTGGACGAGCCGACCGCCGGCCTCGACCCGCAGGCCCGCCGCGCGACCTGGGAACTCGTACGGGAACTGCGCGCCGACGGGGTCACGGTCGTCCTCACCACCCACCACATGGACGAGGCCGAGCAGCTCGCGGACGAGGTCGCCATCGTCGACGCCGGCAAGGTCATCGCCCACGGCACCCCCGAGGCCCTGTGCCGCGGCGGCGCCGAGAACACCCTGCGCTTCACGGGCCGCCCCGCCCTCGACGTCGGCTCCCTGCTCAAGGCCCTGCCCGACGGCACCCAGGCCGCCGAGCTCCTCCCCGGCGTCTACCGGGTCACCGGCGACGTCGACCCCCAGCTGCTGGCCACCGTCGCCTCCTGGTGCGCCCAGCACGGGGTGATGCCCGACAGCCTCTCGGTGGAGCGGCACACCCTCGAAGACGTCTTTCTGGAGCTCACCGGTAAGGAGCTGCGCGCATGAGCGCCGGTACGTTCACCCCCCGCCCGGGGGCCGCGCCCGTGTCCCGCATGATCCTGGCGCAGACCGCGCTGGAGACCCGGATGCTGCTGCGCAACGGGGAGCAGCTCCTGCTGACCGTGATCATCCCGGCGCTGCTGCTGGTGCTGTTCTCGGCGGTCGACATCATCGATGTGGGCACCGGGAAGTCCGTGGACTTCCTCGCCCCCGGCATCCTGGCGCTGGCCGTGATGTCCACCGCCTTCACCGGCCAGGCCATCGCCACCGGCTTCGACCGGCGCTACGGGGTCCTCAAGCGGCTCGGGGCCTCCCCGCTGCCGCGCTGGGCGCTGATGGCCGCCAAGACGCTGTCCGTGCTGGTCACCGAGGTGCTGCAGATCGCGCTGCTGACGGTGATCGCCTTCGCCCTGGGCTGGTCCCCGCACGGGAACCCGCTGTCCGTCGCCGTGCTGATCCTGCTCGGCACCGCCGCCTTCTCCGGGCTCGGCCTGCTGATGGCGGGGACCCTGCGGGCGGAGGCCACCCTGGCCGCCGCCAACCTGGTCTTCCTGCTGCTCCTGGTCGGCGGCGGGGTGATCGTGCCCATGGACAAGTTCCCCGGCGCGGTCCAGTCCGTCCTCGGCCTGCTCCCGATCTCCGCGCTCTCCGACGGGCTGCGCGAAGTGCTCCAGCACGGGGCCGCGCTGCCCTGGGTCGACGCGGCGATCCTGGCGGCCTGGGCGGTACTCGGCCTGGGGGCCGCGGCGCGCCTGTTCCGCTGGGAGTGAATCCCTTCCCCCGAGCGTTGCCCCGGCAGGAGGATGGTCGCCTCCACAGGGGAGCGCACCACAGACGCCGGGGGGCGGCATGGCGCAGCGGGAGGCCGTACTGCGGCTGGACGAACAGTGGGCACGGATCCGGTCGGGCGCGGCGCACGCGGAGCCGGCGGAGGCCGACGCCCTGCTGGCCGAGCTGATCGGAGCCCTGCGCGAGCCGGCCCGCACCGACGCCGAGTGCGCGGCCCGGCTGGGTCTGCGCCTCGGCGACCTGGCGGCCCGCCGGTTCGCCGACGGGGACCGGGCCGGGGCCCTGGCCGCCATCGAGGAAGGGCTGCGGTTCTCGCAGCAGGCGGCCGGGCACGCAGCCGAGTACGCCCGCTGGTACGCCCGGGGCCTGATCAACCAGGGGGTCTGGCTGTCCTGGCCGCTCAGCGACGGGGAGCGGCTGCCGAAGCACCCGTTGGGCCCCGGCTCCGAGAGCGGCCCGAGCGCCATGGAGCGGGCCGCGGGCGAGCGGGCCCGGGACCTGACGCGCGGCGCGGTGGAGGTCTGGGCGGCCCTGGACCAGGAGGATCCGGTCAATCAGCGGGGCCTCGCGCAGGCGAAGGTGTTCCTCGGCGACCGGCTCGCGGAGCTGGGCCTGGCCGAGGAGTCCGTGGCCTGGGCGGTCGACGCGGAGGGCTCCTTCCGGCGGCTGCTGCTCGCCGATCCCGGCTCCGACGGGTCGCAGGAGGCCGGGGAGGCCCTGGACCACATCGGCCGCCAGCTCGAACTGCGACTGCGCTTCCTGTCCTTCGCCTCCCTGTCCGGCCTGCGCACGCGCGGGCTGCTGCCCGAACGGCTGCTGCCCCAGGCCGTGGTGGCCGCCCGCGTCCAGGGCGTGCCCGAGGCGGAGATCGCCGCCCGGCTGGGCTTGGAGGCCGACCAGGTCCACACGATGCTGGAGGTGACCCCCTGGGTCGCGGTGTGGCGCGTCGAGGTCCGCGGCTCCGACGGACTGTGGAACGTACAGTCGCATCCCTGGCACGGCGGGGCGGAAGTAAGAAATAGGACAGCCGAGGACGTAGGAGCCGAATTGGTACGCGGCTTCGCGGCTTCGGCCGACTACCCGGGCGCGGCCGCGCATTGGCGGGTCCGCGTGTGGTGGCATGCGGAAGGCGACCCGGCCGGGGCCCGGTTCCGCCTGGCCATCGGTCCCGACGGAGTGGCCGCCACCCCCTCGTGAAACTTTGCACAAGTGTCCGCGTACGATAAACGCCGTGTTGACCCCCCTCGCATATCTCGCCCGCCGCTGGACGCCGTCGCCCCGGACCGTCCAGCGGGCCGCGCTCGCAGCGGTGCTCATGAGCGTCGTCATCGTCGTCACCGGCGGCGCGGTACGGCTGACCGGATCCGGTCTCGGCTGCGACACCTGGCCCAAGTGCACCGACGACAGCCTGATCGTGACCCAGGAGCAGGGCTTCCACGGCGCCATCGAGTTCGGCAACCGCATGCTGACGTACGTGCTCTGCGCGGCCGTTGGCTGGGCGATCACCGCCGCCCGCTGCGCCAAGCCGTGGCGCCGCTCGCTGACCCGGCTCGGCTGGCTCCAGTTCGCCATCGTGATGGGCAACGCGGTCCTCGGCGGCATCACCGTCCTGACGGGCCTCAACCCCTACAGCGTGGCCGGGCACTTCATGCTCGCCACCGCGCTGATCACCGTGACGACGATCACCTGGCAGCGCACCCGCGAGGGTGACGGCCCGGCCCGGCCGCGCGTGCCCGGTCCGGTGCGCAAGCTCTCCTGGGCGCTGCTCGCGGCCACCGTCGTGCTGATCGCGGCGGGCACGGTGGTCACCGGTTCCGGCCCGCACGCCGGCGACAGCAGCGAGATCCGGCGGATGCCGTTCGACTGGTCGACCACCGCCCACGTCCACGCGGTCTCCGCCTGGGTGGTGTGCGCGCTCGCCGTCGCGATGTGGCTGGTGCTGCGCGTGGTCGACGCCCCCGTGGACACCCGGGCGCGCGCCCGCGACCTGCTGATCGTGCTGCTCGCCCAGGGCGGCATCGGCTACGTCCAGTACTTCACCGACGTGCCCGAGGCCCTCGTGGCGGCCCACATGTTCGGCTCCTGCCTGGTGTGGATCTCGGTGCTCCGGGTGGCGCTGAGCCTGCGCGAGCGCCCGTCCGAGCAGGCCGGGATCCCGGTCCAGGACGACGCCCGGCTCGCCGCGGTCTAGCCCTCCGGGCACGGGCCCGTCCGCCGGGCCCGTCAGCCCCGTTCGTCCAGCCGGTAGACCCGGCGGGCGTTGCCCGCCGCGACCATCGCCGCCACCCGCTCCGCGTCCCGCCAGGACCAGGAGCCGTCGGCGACCCAGCCGCCGAGCACCCGGCCGAGCGCCTCCCGGAAGACCAGCGCGCCCACCGCGTGCAGTTCGGGCAGTTGCCGGCCGCCGCCGGAGAACATCAGCTTCCCGAAGGGCGCGGTCTCCAGGCACTCCGCCAGCACACCGGCCGCCCGGGCCCCCGTGGTGCCCAGCGCCGCGCCGAGGTCGGCGTACACGTGCGGGAAGGCCGCGGCCAGCTGCGCGGCCTGCCGGTGGTGGGGGTACCCGCCGATCAGCACCAGCCGCGCCCCCAGGCCCTCGGTCGCCCGGACGAACCCGGTCAGCCGCTCCGGCGCCGCAGGCTCCCCGCCCGTGTGCAGCTGGAGCGGCAGCCCCGAGGACACCGCGCTCCACGCCAGGTGCCGCAGCAGTACGGGGTCCCGTACGGCCCCGCCCTTGACGCGCCCGGCCAGCCAGCGCCCGGCCGCGCCCCGCACCTCGCCCGGACCGGGCGGCTCGGGCGCGGCTTCGAGGGCCGCCGCCCAGGCCCGGGCGGCCGCATCGCCCGCCCCGGCTCCCGCCCCGGCCCCGCAGGTGAAGGCCACGGCCCCGGCGGCGGCGTGATGGACCGCCCCCGCGAGGTTGGCCAGGAAGGCGGCCACGGTCCCGGAGGTGTCCGCCGCCTGCTCGGCCAGCAGCTCGGGCCGCACCAGCTCGAAGGCCTCCGCGCCGCCGGCCAGGGCCAGTTCCTTGGGCCCGGTGAGGTCCCCGGGCACCCCGGTGTCGACGAGCCGGGCGCCGGCCCCGCAGCCGCGCAGCAGTCGGCGGGCCGACTCGGCGGCGCCCAGCTCGCGCCGCCGGGCGAGGTAGTGGACGGGGGTGCAGTGCGGTTCGAGCCCGAGCAGCGGCGGGCACCAGCGGCGCACGGCGAAGCCGGTCTGCGTGTCGAAGAAGGTGGTGCCGGCGGCGGGCGGGCCGGCCGAGGGGATCAGCTGGGCCTCGAAGGTGGCGAGGCCGAGCTCCGTGCGGAGCACTCCCTGGCAGTACTGGTCCACCAGGGGCGGCGTTTCGATCATCCGGGCATCCCGTTGCGGACGTGAGGAAGGGGCTTCCACACGTCCTAACGGGTGAGCGGGGTGTGAGGTGTTGCTCGTGCTGTTGACCGAGCGGGTGACGCGGAAACGATCCAGCCAATGATCAAGCCAAGATCGACCGGGTCAGGCAGCGGGGTTCGCGGTTCCGCCGAGCTGCATGCCGGCCATCCGGGACCACTCGTACGGCCCCGTCCGCACCCGCGCGGCGAACTCGCCGTCGAACTCCTCGTGGAGGGTCAGCCCGGCCTTCTCGGTCGCGAGCCGCGCGGTGTCGTAGGCCGGGGCCACCAGGTCGCCCCACTCGCCGTCGGTGCCGACGAGGACGATCCGGGTGCCCGCCTGGCCGATGTGCGCGAGGTGGCCCTCGGCGCCGCCGTGCAGCTTGGCGAACGCGCCGATCTGCTTGGCCAGCTTCGCGGCCGTACGGTCCTGCTTCTTGTCCGCCGTGGCGGCGGTCTCCTCGGTGTCTGCCATGAAGGGCATGCTACCGGCCGGTAACGAGCGGAGGAAGGTTCACCGGTGAAGGATCACCCGCGGGAAACCGTCCGATCACCGGATCAGCGGCCCGGCGGCCCACCGGATCAGCGGAGGAAGGGATCCACCGCGACGGCGACGAAGAGCAGCGACACGTAGGTGATCGACCAGTGGAACAGCCGCATCTCCTTGAGCTTCGCGCCCGTCACGCCCGACTTGGCGCGCGCGTTGAGCCCGTGCGCCTCCCACAGCCACCAGCCGCCGGCCACCAGGGCGACCGAGGTGTAGAACCAGCCGGTGTACCCCAGCGGGGTCAGCAGCAGCGAGACCGCCACCATCACCCAGCTGTAGAGAACGATCTGCTTGGCCACGGCCTTGTTGCCCGCCACGACCGGCAGCATCGGCACGCCGACCCGCGCGTAGTCGTCCTTCACCTTCATCGACAGCGGCCAGTAGTGCGGCGGCGTCCAGAAGAAGATGACGAGGAAGAGGATGACGGCGGCCCAGGAGACCTCGTTCTTCACGGCCGACCAGCCGATGAGCACCGGCATGCAGCCCGCGATGCCGCCCCAGACGATGTTCTGGGAAGTGCGCCGCTTCAACAGCATCGTGTAGACGACGACATAGAAGAGGAGCGCGCCGAGCGCGAGCGCGGCCGACAGCCAGTTGATCAGCAGCCCGAAGAACAGGGTGGACGCGATCCCGAGCGTGATGCCGAAGACCAGGCACTCGCGCGGGCTGACCATGCCGGTCACCAGCGGGCGTCCCGAGGTCCGGTCCATCAACGCGTCGATGTCGCGGTCGATGTACATGTTCAGGGCGTTGGCGCCGCCCGCGGACAGGTAACCGCCGAAGCAAGTGGCGAGGACCAGCCACAGCGAAGGCACGCCCTGCTCGGCGAGGAACATCACCGGCACGGTCGTGATGAGCAGAAGCTCGATGATCCGTGGCTTGGTCAGTGCCACGAAAGCCATGGCCCGGGCCCCGAACGGCCGGTGACCGGGGCTCGTCCCGAGCACCCCCGCTGGACGGGATTCGACGGCCGTCACGCACACCCCTGACAGAGAATCCAGCAAGCTCCGACGTGAACCTTTTAAACATGAAGGTCGCGTAAAGGCTTGCGCGTACCACGCCACTCTAGACGTAGCCATTGGCTCGTCCCGCGCGGGGGTCGCCCCCGGTCGCCCCGTGTTGGTCCGATCGGCGCTGAGACGTCACGCGCGGACCGCGGGTACTCGAATAGCTGCACGCTGTGGCGGGGGTAGGCTCGGAATCGCGCCGGTGCACCGTTCGTCACCGGGACTAGACATGTGGAGAGGAGCCCTGACCCACGGTGAGCACCAAGCCGACGACCACAGAGCTCGACTGGACCGAACTGGACCAGCGTGCTGTCGACACCGCCCGGATCCTGGCCGCCGACGCGGTCCAGAAGGTCGGTAACGGCCACCCCGGTACGGCGATGAGCCTGGCCCCCGCCGCGTACACCCTCTTCCAGAAGGTGATGCGGCACGACCCGGCGGACCCGGAGTGGGTCGGCCGCGACCGTTTCGTGCTCTCCGCCGGTCACTCCTCGCTGACCCTCTACACCCAGCTGTACCTCGGCGGGTTCGGGCTCGAGCTGGACGACCTGAAGGCCTTCCGCACCTGGGGTTCGAAGACCCCGGGCCACCCGGAGTACGGCCACACCGCGGGCGTCGAGACCACCACCGGCCCGCTGGGCCAGGGCATCGCGAACGCGGTGGGCATGGCCATGGCCGCCCGCTACGAGCGCGGCCTGTTCGACCCCGAGGCCCCCACCGGCGCCTCCCCCTTCGACCACATGGTCTACGCGATCGCGGGCGACGGCTGCCTCCAGGAGGGCATCTCCCACGAGGCGTCCGCGCTGGCCGGCCACCAGAAGCTCGGCAACCTGGTGCTGCTGTGGGACGACAACCACATCTCCATCGAGGGCGACACGGAGACGGCCGTCTCCGAGGACACCCTGGGGCGTTACGAGGCGTACGGCTGGCACGTCCAGCGCGTCGCGCAGCAGGAGAACGGCGACCTCGACCCGAAGGCGCTGTTCACCGCGCTGCAGGCCGCCAAGGCCGAGACGGAGCGCCCCTCCTTCATCGCCGCCCGCTCGATCATCGCCTGGCCGGCCCCGCATGCCCAGGGCACCGAGGCCTCGCACGGCTCGGCCCTCGGCAACGACGAGGTCGCCGCCACCAAGCGCGTGCTCGGCTTCGACCCGGAGCAGACCTTCGAGGTCTCCGACGCGGTCATCGCGCACACCCGCGCCCTCGGCGACCGGGGCCGCGAGGCCCGCGCCGCGTGGGAGAAGGAGTTCTCCGCCTGGCGCACCGCCAACCCGGAGCGCGCCGCCGAGTTCGACCGCATCAACGCCAACGAGCTGCCCGCGGGCTGGGAGGACAAGCTCCCCGTCTTCGAGGCCGGCAAGGGCGTCGCCACCCGCGCCGCCTCGGGCAAGGTCCTCGAAGCGCTCGGCGCGGTCATCCCGGAGCTGTGGGGCGGCTCGGCCGACCTCGCCGGCTCCAACAACACCACCATCGACAAGAACTCCTCGTTCCTGCCGGTGGGCAACCCGCTGCCGGAGGCCGACCCGTACGGCCGCACCATCCACTTCGGCATCCGCGAGCACGCCATGGCCGCGGCCATGAACGGCATCGCCCTGCACGGCCACACCCGCATCTACGGCGGCACCTTCCTGGTGTTCTCCGACTACATGCGCAACGCCGTGCGCCTCTCCGCGCTGATGCACGTGCCCGTCACCTACGTGTGGACGCACGACTCCATCGGCCTCGGCGAGGACGGACCGACCCACCAGCCGGTCGAGCACGTCGCCGCGCTGCGCGCCATCCCGGGCCTGAACGTGGTCCGCCCGGCCGACGCGAACGAGACCGCCGTCGCCTGGCGCGAGATCCTCAAGCGCCACACCAAGGTCTTCGGCAAGGGCGCCCCGCACGGACTGGCGCTGACCCGCCAGGGCGTGCCGACCTACGAGCGCAACGAGGACGCCGCCAAGGGCGGGTACGTCCTGTTCGAGGCCGAAAGCGGCCCCGCGCAGGTCGTCCTCATCGGCACCGGTTCCGAGGTCCAGCTCGCCGTCGCCGCCCGCGAGGCCCTGCAGGCCGAGGGCGTCCCGGCGCGCGTCGTCTCGATGCCGTCCGTCGAGTGGTTCGAGGAGCAGTCCCAGGAGTACAAGGACAGCGTCCTGCCGCCGTCGGTCAAGGCGCGTGTCGCGGTCGAGGCCGGCATCGGCCTGACCTGGCACCGCTACGTCGGCGACGCGGGCCGGATCGTCTCGCTGGAGCACTTCGGTGCCTCGGCCGACGGCGCCGTGCTGTACCGCGAGTTCGGCCTCACCGCCGAAGCCGTGACCGCCGCCGCACGCGAGTCGCTCGCCGCCGCCGCGCGCTGACTCCCGCACCCAGACCAGTAGGAGATGCAATTCCCATGACAGACGCACTGAAGCGCCTTTCCGACGAGGGCGTGGCGATCTGGCTGGACGACCTGTCCCGCAAGCGGATCACGTCCGGCAACCTGGCCGAGCTCATCGACCAGCAGCACGTGGTCGGGGTCACCACCAACCCGGCGATCTTCCAGAAGGCGATCAGCGGCGGCGAGGGGTACGGGCAGCAGCTCGCCGACCTGGCCGCCCGCAAGGTCACCGTCGAAGAGGCGATCCGCATGATCACCACGGCGGACGTCCGCGACGCCGCCGACATCCTGCGCCCGGTCTACGACACGACCGAGGGCCAGGACGGCCGGGTCTCGATCGAGGTCGACCCGCGCCTGGCCCACAACACCA
This sequence comes from Streptomyces sp. GL_141, assembly GCF_057834385.1. NCBI lineage: Bacteria > Bacillati > Actinomycetota > Actinomycetes > Kitasatosporales > Streptomycetaceae > Streptomyces > Streptomyces sp. GL_141. The sequence continues at coordinate 6,543,863 of NZ_CM174402.1, read as the reverse complement.
CGGCGACCATCGCCGAGGCCAAGCAGCTCGCCTGGCTGGTGGACCGGCCGAACACGCTCATCAAGATCCCGGCGACCAAGGCCGGCCTGCCGGCGATCACCGAGGTCATCGGCAAGGGCATCAGCGTCAACGTCACGCTGATCTTCTCGCTGGAGCGCTACCGCGAGGTCATGGACGCGTACCTGGCGGGCCTGGAGAAGGCGAAGGCCGCGGGCCTGGACCTCTCCAAGATCCACTCGGTCGCCTCCTTCTTCGTGTCCCGCGTGGACTCCGAGATCGACAAGCGCCTGGACTCCCTCGGCACCGACGAGGCCAAGGCCCTCAAGGGCAAGGCGGCGCTCGCGAACGCCCGTCTGGCCTACGAGGCCTACGAAGAGGTCTTCTCCACCGAGCGCTGGGCCGCCCTGGACAAGGCGCACGCCAACAAGCAGCGTCCGCTCTGGGCCTCGACCGGCGTCAAGGACCCGGCGTACAAGGACACCCTGTACGTGGTGGACCTGGTCGCCCCCGGCACCGTGAACACCATGCCCGAGGGCACCCTGGAGGCCACTGCCGACCACGGCGTGGTCGACGGTGACACCATCCGCGGCACGTACGAGCAGTCGCGCGCCGAGCTCGCCGCGGTCGCGAAGCTGGGCATTTCGTACGACGATGTGGTGCAGCTGCTCGAGGAAGAGGGCGTCGAGAAGTTCGCGGTGTCCTGGAACGACCTGCTGAAGTCGACCGAGGCGGAGCTTGAGCGCCTCGCCCCCACGGAGGCCTGAACACTTTGTCTGTAAACGGAGCGAACCCGCTTCGTGACGCACAGGACCGGCGGCTCCCGCGCATCGCGGGGCCGTCCGGCCTGGTCATTTTCGGCGTTACGGGTGACCTGTCGCGCAAGAAGCTGATGCCTGCCGTCTACGACCTCGCCAACCGCGGGCTGCTCCCGCCGGGCTTCTCCCTGATCGGCTTCGCCCGACGCGAGTGGCAGGACGAGGACTTCGCGCAGGAGGTTCACGACGCGGTCAAGCAGCACGCGCGCACCCCCTTCCGCGAAGAGGTCTGGCAGCAGCTGGTGCAGGGCTGCCGCTTCGTCCAGGGCGACTTCGACGACGACCAGGCGTTCGAGACGCTGAAGTCGACGATCGAGGAACTGGACAAGGCGCAGGGCACCGGCGGCAACTTCGCCTTCTACCTGTCCGTCCCGCCGAAGTTCTTCCCCAAGGTCGTCGCCCAGCTCAAGAAGCACGGGCTGGCGGACCAGAAGGAGGGCTCCTGGCGGCGCGCGGTCATCGAGAAGCCGTTCGGGCACGACCTGACCAGTGCACAGGAGCTCAACCAGCTCGTGCACGACGTCTTCCCGCCCAACGAGGTCTTCCGGATCGACCACTACCTGGGCAAGGAGACCGTCCAGAACATCCTGGCGCTCCGCTTCGCCAACACGATGTTCGAGCCGATCTGGAACCGGTCGTACGTGGACCACGTGCAGATCACCATGGCCGAGGACATCGGCATCGGCGGCCGGGCCGGCTACTACGACGGCATCGGCGCGGCCCGCGACGTCATCCAGAACCACCTGCTCCAGCTCCTGGCGCTCACGGCGATGGAGGAGCCCGGCTCCTTCCACCCCAAGGCGCTGGTGGCCGAGAAGCTCAAGGTGCTCACCGCCGTGGAGCTGCCCGAGGACCTGGGCAAGCACACCGTGCGCGGCCAGTACTCGGCGGCGTGGCAGGGCGGCGAGAAGGTCGTCGGGTACCTCGAAGAGGACGGCATCGACCCCAAGTCGAAGACCGACACCTACGCGGCCATCCGCCTGGAGATCAACAACCGCCGCTGGGCGGGCGTCCCGTTCTACCTGCGGACGGGCAAGCGCCTGGGCCGCCGGGTGACCGAGATCGCGGTCGTCTTCAAGCGGGCCCCGTACCTGCCGTTCGAGTCGGGCGCGACCGAGGAGCTGGGGCAGAACGCCCTGGTCATCCGGGTCCAGCCGGACGAGGGCGTGACGGTGCGCTTCGGCTCCAAGGTTCCGGGCACCTCCATGGAGGTCCGGGACGTGACGATGGACTTCGCCTACGGCGAGTCCTTCACGGAGTCCAGCCCCGAGGCCTACGAGCGGCTGATCCTCGACGTGCTCCTCGGCGACGCGAACCTGTTCCCGCGCCACCAGGAGGTCGAGCTGTCCTGGAACATCCTCGACCCGATCGAGCGGTACTGGGACACGCACGGCAAGCCCGCCCAGTACCCGTCGGGCACCTGGGGACCGGTCGAGGCGGACGAGATGCTCGCACGAGACGGACGGAGCTGGCGCCGGCCATGAAGATCGATCTCACGGAGACCAACTCCAGCAAGATCAACGCCTCGTTGGTGCAGGCGCGCCGGGACATCGGCACGCCTGCCATCGGGATGGTGCTCACGCTGGTGATCGTGACCGACGAGGAGAACGCGTACGACGCGCTCAAGTCGGCGAACGACGCGTCCCGCGAACACCCTTCGCGGATCGTCGTCGTCATCAAGCGGGTCAGCCGCTCGCCGCGCAGCCGCCGCGACGCCCGTCTCGACGCGGAAGTCCGCGTGGGGACGGACTCCGGCACCGGCGAAACGGTTGTCCTGCGCCTGCACGGCGAACTGGTCGACCACGCCCAGTCGGTGGTTCTCCCGCTCCTCCTCCCGGACGCGCCCGTCGTCGTCTGGTGGCCGGAGGGTGCTCCGCAGGACCTGGCGGGCGACCCCCTGGGCTCGCTCGGCCAGCGCCGGATCACGGACACCTACTCCGCCGAGGATCCGATCGAGGCGCTCGGCAGCCGGGCCACGGCGTACGCACCCGGGGACACGGACCTGTCCTGGACCCGGATCACCCCGTGGCGCTCCATGCTGGCGGCGGCGCTCGACCAGCAGGTCCACTCGGTGTCCTCGGCGACGGTCGAGGGCGAGGACGACAACCCGAGCTGTGAGCTGCTGGCGATGTGGCTCGCGGACCGGCTCCAGGTCCCCGTCAAGCGCACCTCCTCGGCGGGCCCCGGGCTCACCGCGGTGCGCCTGGAGACCAAGGACGGCGAGATCGTCCTGGACCGGGCCGACGGGGCGCTGGCCACGCTGTGCATGCCGGGGCAGCCCGACCGTGCGGTGGCGCTGAAGCGCCGCGACACGGCCGAGCTGCTGGCGGAGGAACTCCGCCGCCTGGACCCGGACAACACCTACGAGGCCTCGCTGAAGTTCGGCGTGGCCCGCCTGGCCCCCACGGCCGGGCCCGCACCCGCACCCGCGAAGCCGGCTCCCGCGAAGGCGGAGGCCCCGGCCAAGGCCGAGGCCCCGGCCTCGAAGCCGGCTCCGGCGAAGCCGGCCAAGAAGGCCGCGGCGAAGTAGTACGCACGGGCCGCTGCGCGGGGCAGTCCCCTACCCGCCCTTCGCCCGTTCCCTGGGGCTCCGCCCCAGACCCCGCGCCTCAAACGCCGGCGAGGCTGGATCTAGCCAGCCCGTCCGGCGTTTGAGGACACGTGCGCGGAGCGCACGTACGGGGTCTGGGGCGGAGCCCCGGTTTCGGGAAGGGGCGGGGTGGGGGAAGGCTCCGCGCAGCGGTAACCGGACCCGCACCCGAACTCAGAACTACCGACAAGGCGGCAGCACATGGGTATGACGACTCCCCAGGTCGTCGTCCACCGGGACAAGGAGCTGATGGCCCAGGCCGCGGCCGCCCGGCTGATCACGAAGATCGTGGACGCACAGGCGGCCCGCGGCACCGCGTCCGTGGTCCTCACGGGCGGCCGCAACGGCAACGGCCTGCTCGGCGCGCTGGCCGCGGCCCCGGCCCGGGACGCCATCGACTGGTCGCGGATCGACCTGTGGTGGGGCGACGAGCGCTACGTGCCCGCCGACGACCCCGAGCGCAACCACGTGCAGGCCCGTGAGGCCCTGCTGGACTCCGTCCCGGTGGACCCCGCCCGGGTCCACGCCATGCCCGCCTCCGACGGCCCGTACGGGGTCGACGTGGACGCGGCGGCCGCCTCCTACGCGGCGGAGCTCCGCAAGGCCTCCGGCCCCGAGGACCACGGCCCGGTCCCCCGCTTCGACGTCCTGATGCTGGGCGTGGGCCCGGACACCCACGTGGCCTCGCTCTTCCCCGAGCACCCGGCGTCCCGCGAGAGCGAGCGCACCGTCGTCGGCGTCCACGGCGCGCCCAAGCCGCCGCCGACCCGGATCTCGCTCACCCTCCCGGCGATCCGGGCGGCCCGCGAGGTCTGGCTGCTGGCGGCCGGCGAGGACAAGGCCGGAGCGGTGGCGATCGCGCTGGGCGGAGCGGGCGAGGTCCAGGCGCCGGCGGCCGCCGCGTACGGCCGCTCCCGCACCCTGTGGCTCCTCGACCGCGCGGCGGCCGCGAAGCTGCCGCCGGCCATGTACCCGCCGGCCTCCGCCTGACCCCTCCGCCCGGCCCCGTGGAACACGACAGGGCCCGCTCTCCCCGGGGAGAGCGGGCCCTGTCGGCGTTGGTGGACGGTTACCGTCAGCGGCCCCGCAGCGAGCGGTACGCGGACACCAGCGCGCGCGTGGACGCGTCCAGGCCCGGTACCTCCGTGCCGTCGGTGAGCGCCGGCTCGATCCGCCTGGCCAGTACCTTCCCGAGCTCCACGCCCCACTGGTCGAAGGAGTCGATGTTCCACACCGCGCCCTGGACGAACACCTTGTGCTCGTAGAGCGCGATCAGCTGGCCCAGCACGGCCGGAGTGAGCTCGGTCGCCAGGATCGTCGTCGTCGGGTGGTTGCCCGCGAAGGTCTTGTGCGGGACCAGCGGTTCGGCGACGCCCTCCGCCCGGACCTCGTCCGCCGTCTTGCCGAAGGCCAGCGCCTGCGTCTGCGCGAAGAAGTTCGCCATCAGCAGGTCGTGCTGGGCCGCCAGGGCCGGCGCCAGTTCGCCGACCGGCCGCGCGAAGCCGATGAAGTCCGCCGGGATCACCTTGGTGCCCTGGTGGATCAACTGGTAGTAGGCGTGCTGGCCGTTGGTGCCGGGCGTGCCCCACACCACCGGTCCGGTCTGCCAGTCCACCGGGTTGCCCTCGCGGTCCACGGACTTGCCGTTGGACTCCATGTCCAGCTGCTGCAAGTACGCGGTGAACCGGGAGAGGTAGTGGCTGTACGGGAGCACCGCGTGCGACTGCGCGTCGAAGAAGGCCCCGTACCAGATCCCCAACAGGCCCAGCAGCAGCGGGGCGTTCTCCTCGGCGGGCGCCGTGCGGAAGTGCTCGTCCATGGCGTGGAATCCGCCGAGCAGTTCCCGGAACGCGTCCGGACCGATCGCGATCATCAGGGACAGCCCGATCGCGGAGTCGAAGGAGTAGCGCCCGCCGACCCAGTCCCAGAACTCGAACATGTTGGCCGTGTCGATGCCGAACCCGGCGACCTTCTCCTCGTTGGTGGAGAGCGCCACGAAGTGCCGTGCCACGGCCGCCTCGTCGCCGCCGACACCCGCGAGCAGCCATTCCCGCGCCGAGGTGGCGTTGGTGATGGTCTCGATCGTCGTGAAGGTCTTCGACGCGATGATGAACAGCGTCTCGGCCGGATCCAGGTCCCGTACGGCCTCGTGCAGGTCGGCGCCGTCCACGTTGGAGACGAAGCGGACCGTCAGGCCGCGGTCCGAGAAGGCGCGCAGCGCCTCGTAGGCCATCGCCGGACCGAGGTCGGAGCCGCCGATGCCCACGTTGACGACGTTCTTGATGCGCTTGCCGGTGAAGCCGGTCCACTCCCCCGACCGGACCCGGTCGGCGAAGGACGCCATCTTGTCGAGGACCGCGTGGACGCCGGGTACGACGTTCTCGCCGTCCACTTCGACGACCGCGTCGGCCGGTGCGCGCAGCGCGGTGTGCAGGACCGCCCGGTCCTCGGTCGTGTTGATCTTCTCGCCGCGGAACATGGCCTCGCGCAGCTCGGCCACGCCGGTCGCCGCGGCCAGTTCGCGCAGCAGTGTCAGCGTCTCGTCGTTCACGAGGTGCTTCGAGTAGTCGATGTGCAGGTCTCCGACCCGCAGGGTGTAGCCGGCGCCCCGGTCCGGATCCGCCTCGAACAGCTCCCGCAGATGCGTCTGCCCCAGCTCGTCCCGGTGCTTGCCGAGTGCGGCCCACTCGGGCATCCGGTTAAGCCTCGTACGGCTGTCTGCGTTCATCTCGGACATCAACCCACTTCCTGTCCTGTCGTGCCCCGCCGGTTCCAACCTAAGGGATGGGAAGCGGCACAACCGACACAAAGCGGCCCGGCCCGCAGGAGAGAAGACTCCTGCGGGCCGGGCCCGATGCCACTTCGGCCGTTCGGTGGGAACGCGTCAGATCTCGCCGCGCAGTTTGGCGAGCGCCTCGGCGAGGATCGCCTCGCCGTCCGCGTCGGTCCGCCGCTCCCGTACGTACGCCAGGTGCGTCTTGTACGGCTCGGTGCGCGGCGGTGCGGGCGGGTTGTCCCGGTCCTGGCCGGCCGGGAACCCGCAGCGCGGGCAGTCCCAGGTATCCGGCACCTGCGCGTCGCTGGCGAAGCTCGGCTGCGTCTCGTGCCCGTTCGAGCACCAGAAGGAGATGCGCAGGCGGGGCGCGGACTCGCCGCGCTCGGCCTCACCCATCGGCCCCGCTCCGACCCGACTACCACGGATCGCGTTGCCACTTGCCACGGTCGTAACTCCCTGCGTGATGGTGCCGCGAAACGTGAGTGGATTCCGTCGCGGGCGCCCAAGTCTACGTAAGGCCCAACGCCCGTCCAGGAATGGAGTTACCCATTCCAGACAAGAACGCCGGGCCTCATGATAGGCCGGGGGGAGCCGACCGGACCGGCGGAATGGCCAGAACGGTTAGCTGTTGGCCTTCATGAGCAGACCGAGTGCGACGATGCACGCGAACCAGAGCAGACCGATCACCACGGTGATGCGGTCGAGGTTGCGCTCCGCGACCGAGGAGCCGCCGACCGACGACTGCATACCGCCGCCGAACATGTCGGAAAGACCGCCGCCCTTGCCCTTGTGCATCAGCACGAGCAGCATCAGCAGGGCGCTGAAGACGACCAAGGCGATCTCGAACCCCATAATCACGGCTGATTCCTACTTTCCTGGCTTACTGGCTTACCGGCGTTCCCGCAGTGCCGATTACGAGCACGGGGGCCAGCAGCTGGTTCAGCCTGCTGGCCCCCGCAAGGGTACGACGGATCCGTCCTACCGCATACTCACGATGACCGTCACTGGTCGCGGAAACGGACGATCTTGACGAACTCGTCCGCGTCCAGCGCCGCGCCGCCGATCAGGGCGCCGTCGACGTCGGGCTGGGCCATGATCGCGGCGATGTTGCCGGACTTGACCGAGCCGCCGTACTGGATGCGGACCTTGTCGGCCAGCTCCTGCGAGTACAGCTCCGCGAGACGGCCGCGGATGGCACCGCAGACCTCCTGCGCGTCCTCGGGGGTGGCGACTTCGCCGGTCCCGATCGCCCAGACGGGCTCGTACGCGATCACGATGGACTCGACCTGCTCGGCCGGGATGTCCTTGAGGCCGCCGTCGAGCTGGCTCAGCGTGTACGGGACCTGCTGGCCGGCCTTGCGGATGTCCAGGCCCTCGCCGACGCACAGGATCGGGGTGATCCCGTGCTTGTAGGCGGCCTTGACCTTGGCGTTGCAGATCTCGTCGCTCTCGCCGTGGTACTGGCGGCGCTCGCTGTGGCCGACGGCCACGAACGCGCACTTCAGCTTCGAGAGCATCGGGCCGGAGATCTCGCCGGTGTAAGCACCCGAGTCGTGGGCCGAGATGTCCTGGGCGCCGTACTTGATCTTCAGCTTGTCGCCGTCGACCAGGGTCTGGACCGAACGCAGGTCGACGAAGGGCGGCAGGACCGCGACCTCGACGAAGTCGTAGTCCTTGTCGGCCAGGGCGAAGGCGAGCTTCTGGACGTGGGCGATGGCCTCGAGGTGGTTGAGGTTCATCTTCCAGTTGCCCGCCATCAGCGGGGTACGGCCGGCGGTGTTCTCAGTCATCAGGGTTCAGACCTCCAGTGCGGCGAGGCCGGGGAGCGTCTTGCCCTCGAGGTACTCGAGGGAGGCGCCGCCACCGGTCGAAATGTGGCCGAAAGCGTTCTCGTCGAAGCCGAGCGTGCGCACGGCCGCGGCCGAGTCGCCACCGCCGACGACGGTGAAGGCGTTGCTGTCGACGAGGGCCTGCGCGATGGCGCGGGTGCCGCCGGCGTAGTCGGGGTGCTCGAAGACGCCCACGGGGCCGTTCCAGAACACGGTCTCGGCGTCGGCGATCTTCGAGGCGTACAGCTCGCGGGTCCTGGGACCGATGTCCAGACCCTCCTGGTCGGCGGGGATCTTGTCCGCGTCGACGGTGATGAAGTCCGCCGGGGCCTTGGTCTTCAGGTCCGGGAAGTCCTTGGAGGCCAGGATGTCGACCGGGAGGACCAGCTCGACACCGTTCTTCGCGGCGCGCTCCATGTACTCCTTGACGACGTCCACCTGGTCCTTCTGGAGCAGGGAGATGCCGACCTCGTAGCCCTTGGCGTAGAGGAAGGTGTACGCCATGCCGCCGCCGATGAGGAGGCGGTCGGCCTTGCCGAGCAGCTCGTCGATGACGGCGAGCTTGTCGGAGACCTTGGCGCCGCCGAGGATGACCACGTACGGGCGCTTGACCTCGGCGGTCAGCTTCTTCAGGACGCCGACCTCGGTGGCGATGAGGTAGCCGGCCGCGTGCGGGAGGCGCGCGGGGAGGTCGAAGACCGAGGCGTGCTTGCGGTGGACAGCGCCGAAGCCGTCACCGACGTAGATGTCGGCCAGCTCGGCGAGCTGGTCCGCGAAGGCGCCGCGCTCGGCGTCGTCCTTCGCGGTCTCACCGGCGTTGAAGCGCAGGTTCTCGATGACGGCGACCTGGCCGTCGGCGAGGCCCGCGACGGTCTCCTTGGCGGAGGCGCCGACGGTGTCGGTGGCGAACGCGACGTCCGCGCCGAGCAGTTCGCCGAGGCGGGCGGCGGCGGGCGCCAGCGAGAAGGCCGGGTCCGGGGCGCCCTTGGGGCGGCCCAGGTGCGAGGCCACGATCACGCGGGCGCCGGCCTCGGCGAGCTTCGCGATGGTCGGCTGCACGGCGCGGATCCGGCCGTCGTCGGTGATCTCGCCGTTCGAGAGCGGCACGTTGAGGTCGGCGCGGACGAAGACCCGCTTGCCGGATACGCCCTCGGTGAGAAGTTCGTCGATCGTCTTCATGCTGTTTTCTACTCCTTTTCCCAGCCCAGGACTTTACCCGTGCCGGGCGAGAGGGGTACGAGGCAAGCAACAGGGCCCGTACAGCGCTTCATCGCGCTGCCCGAGCCCCGGTGCTCACATCGTGGTGCCTGCCTTGGTGCTTAGAGCTGACCGCCGACGAACACGGTCAGGTCGACGAGGCGGTTGGAGTAGCCCCACTCGTTGTCGTACCAGCCGATGACCTTGACGCTCTTGCCCTGGACCATGGTCAGGGAGGAGTCGAAGGTGCAGGAGTACGGCCAGTTCACGATGTCGGAAGAGACGATCGCGTCCTCGGTGTAGTCGAGGATGCCCTTCAGCTGGCCCTGGGAGGCCTTCTGGAAGGCCGAGTTGACCTCGTCCTTGGTGACTTCGCGCTCGAGCTCGATGACGAGGTCGGTCACGGAACCGGTGGGGACCGGGACGCGCATCGCGATGCCGTCGAGCTTGCCCGCCAGCTCCGGGATGACCAGCGCGGTGGCCTTGGCGGCACCGGTGGTGGTCGGGATGATGTTCTCGGCGGCGGCGCGCGCCCGGCGCAGGTCCGAGTGCGGGAAGTCCAGGATGCGCTGGTCGTTCGTGTACGCGTGGACCGTCGTCATCATGCCCTTGACGATGCCGAAGTTCTCGAGGAGGACCTTGGCCATCGGCGCCACGCAGTTGGTGGTGCAGGAGGCGTTGGAGATGACGTGGTGGTTGGCCGCGTCGTACTTCTCCTGGTTGACGCCCATCACGATCGTGATGTCCTCGTCCTTGGCCGGAGCCGAGATGAGGACCTTCTTCGCGCCGGCCGCGATGTGCTTGGCGGCGTCGGCCTTCTTCGTGAAGATGCCGGTCGACTCGATGACGATGTCGGCGCCCAGCTCGCCCCAGGGGAGGTTCGCGGGGTCGCGCTCGGCGAAGGTCTTGAAGGTGTTGCCACCGACGGTGATGGTGTCGTCGGTGTGGCTGACCTCGGCCTTGAGACGGCCCAGGATCGTGTCGTACTTGAGGAGGTGAACCAGGGTTGCGTTGTCAGTCAGGTCGTTGACACCGACGATCTCGATGTCCGCTCCCTGCTCCAGGAGCGCCCGGAAGTAGTTGCGGCCAATTCGGCCAAAACCATTGATGCCTACGCGGATCGTCACGAACCGATCTCCTCGTTGGTGCGCCGGCCTGTCCGCCAGCGAGCTGTATGGGATGTCCCCGACCGCTTACGACACTACCTCTCCGTGAGCTTCGGAGTGACATCGACCGTCGTCTGACACGCCCCGAAGCCCCGCACTCTCGGACGAGTACGGGACCTCGGGGACCTTGTGCCCGGTCACTCACGGTGAGCGCGGTCAGGGCCTCTGATCAGTGGTTCAGCGAGCGGAGCGCCTTACCGACGAGTACGGCGCGGTCCGCCGCGGCCGGCACGTGCTCCAGGCCGAAGCCCAGGAGCACGGTGTCACGCGTAGTGACGGAGGCGTAGGACTTGAACAGCTCGCCCGACCGGGACCAATCGCCCGGAACATCAGGACTTCCGGCAGGTGCGCCCTGGGCGGTCCAGACACCGAGCGAGGACTCGAATCCCTCGACCGCCTGGTCGGCGCCGCCGATCGATACGCGGGCCTCGTCCGCGAAGACCCCGCGGCCGCCCGAGCCCGGGTCGGTGACGTAGGCGAGGGAGACCTCGACGGTCTTGCCCGCGTACGCGCTCAGGTCGAAGGAGGCCTGCTTCCAGCCGCCGGAGGACCCGGTGAAGGAGTTCCACGCGCCGCTGGTGCCCTGCGGGGTGCAGCCGCCGGCGTCGAGGGTGAGGTAGCGGCGCAGGAACGGGTGGCCGTTGATGAAGAAGCCTGCCCCGCACTCCTCCGGAACGGTGGTGGTGGTCAGTCCGTTCGTCTCGGGCAGCGTGGTCCAGTCGTCGCCGCCCGCGGTACGGGACTCCAGGACCGCGTGGTCGTAGCCCTCCTCGGTGTTCCAGTTCAGCGCCATCTTGAGCTTCGGCTGGTCGGCCGCGGTGACCCCGGTGAGGTCGATGGTGCGGGTGAGGCGCTTCCAGTCGTCGTCGTCGTGCGTGGCCGAGGCCATCGACGCGCCGGCGTACGGGGCGTACGGGTTCACGACTCCGGCGTACTGACCCGCCTGCGCGCTCTTGAACTGCGGGAACTGCGCCGCGGGCAGGGTGTCGGACGTGACCGTGTAGGAGCCGGGGCGGTCGAGCGGGTTGCCCGTGGCGTTGCCGAGGGCGCCCGTGGCCCCGGTAAGGGAGCCGGCGCCGGTGAAGCCGGTGGGGCCGGTGACCCCCGCGCGGCCGTAGGCGCCGAGGAAGTACTGGCTGAAGTCGTTGGTCACGGCGCGGCCGACCTGGGCGTTGCCGCCCGCCAGCTCGCCGGCCTCGATCAGCTTGCCGCCCTCGTTGAGGTAGTCGCGTACCGCCAGCTGGGTGTCGCCGCCGGGAGACTTGGCCCCGGTGTAGTGGACGGCCGTACGGAAGTGGGAGAGGGCTCCCAGGTGGTGCGGGGCGCCCTGGACGGCCACGTCCCAGACCGCCGCGCTCTTGCCGTTGGCCTTCAGCGCGTCCACGTATTCCTGCGCGTGCTGCGCCGGGGCGCCCTCCTCGGCGACCACCAGCACGTCGGCGCGGGGCCGCTGGGCCACCGTGTACGTGAAGTGCTCGCTGGAGACCTGCTTGCCGCGGTCACGGCCGGTGAACCAGACCTCGACCTTGTCGCCGGGCTTGGCGCCCTCGACCTCGGCGCGGTACTCGTCGAACCAGTTGTTGTCCTCGCCGCCGTAGGTCTCGCCGCCCTTCCAGGCCTCGAGGTCCTCGTCGTGGGTGCGGCCGCCGTTGATCCGGTAGTTGAGCTCCTTGTCCTTCAGCGCCTTGCGGGCCGTGACGGCGACCTTCTGGTCCTCGCCGCGGGCCGCGTAGGAGGTGGTGAAGGGGTCCAGGGTGAAGTCCGCGGCGGTCAGGCCCAGGGAGGACTTCGGCCGGTCCGGGTGTTCGGCGCTCTCGGCCACGGAGAGCGCGAAGTTGATGTTCTTGGCGAACTCGGCCTGGACGAGCTTCTCGTCGTCCGGGAAGTTGAAGCCGGAGGCGCAGTCCTCGGGCTTCCACTGGTCGTCCGGGTCGATCGCGGAGGCCGTCTGGCAGGTGGTCATCTCCGGCGTGAACATCATCATGCCGTTGGCGTTGGCGGCATGGCCGTCGGCCTCGCCGTTGGTGGTGTAGAGCTCGGAGGAGACCTGCGGGTAGTAGCCGGGGACCGCCGGGTTCTCCGGGGTGCCGGCGAGCGCCTTGTAGGCGACGTCGTCGGGGGTGGGGGTGGCCACCTGCCAGCCCACGCCGTACAGGATCAGTTCGGCCGCGGAGTGGTAGTTGATGCCGTAGTCGAAGCCGATGCGCTTCTGGAACCGGTCGAGGGCGACGGTCTCGGGCTCGGAGGAGGCCTTGGCGCCGCGGTAGGTCTCGCTCGACTGGTTGGGCGAGGAGCCCTCGTTGTCGTAGCCCCACTTGTAGGTGAAGTTGCGGTTGAGGTCGACGCCGTCGCCCGCGGTGATCTTTCCGTCGGCGTTGTTGTCGCGCAGGTTCTTGCGCCACAGCCGCTGGCCGTCGGGGGCGAAGGTGTAGTCGTAGCCGTCGGGGTTGGCCGAGAGCAGGAACCACAGCTCGGTGGAGTCCACCAGCTTGGTGATCCGCGGGTCCTTGCCGTAGCTGTCGAGGGTGTGGTGCATCAGCCGCCGGGTCATCTCGGGGGTGATCCACTCACGGGCGTGCTGGTTCGACATGAAGAGCGTGGAGGGCTTGCCGCCGTCCCTGGTCTTCTTGGCGTTCTTGCTGACCTTCAGGGCGAGGATGTCCTTGCCCTGGACGGTCTTGCCGATGGAGACGACCTTGGTGAGGCCCGGGTTCTCCTGGGCGGTGCGCAGGATCTCCTCCTGGAGCCCGCCCTTGCCGCTGTACGGGCGGAAGACCCCGTCGCCGGCCGCCAGCGAGCGCGCCGCGGCCTTGGCCGGGACCTTGCGTTCGGCGAGCTTGATCCCCTGGGCCGCCAGTTCCTTGGCCTGCCCGCCGGTGAGGAAGAGCTCGACCTTGGCGGTCCCGGTCTCCGGGGCGCGTTCGGAGAGCTCGTGCGCGTCCTGGCCGGCCGCCAGGACCAGCGGGACCTGCTCCTTGGTGATGTCGGCGTCGTAGACCCGCACCTCGTCGGCGGCGGACCGGTCCGCCGCACCGGGCTGGGCCTGGGCCGCTGCGGGTAGTGCGGCCAGTGTGGTTCCGAAGACGAATGCGCTTGCGGCGAGGATCGATCTCGCGCGGTGCCTCATGTGCCCCCCTGGGCGTCGTCTGCCACGAAAGCTTCGGACGACAGGCTCACGACCAGCACATGCTCATGTCAATGGGGCATACCGGAAAGGGGCCCGCACGAGTGATCGTGCGGGCCCCTTTCGGAGGTGTTTTTTCCGCTCAGCCGGCCATGTTGTCGGCCAGCTCCTCGCTGTCGCTCAGGTCGAGGTTCGACTCGGTGCCCGGGATCCCGAGGTCCTGGGCCCGCTTGTCGGCCATCGCCAGCAGGCGGCGGATCCGGCCCGCGACCGCGTCCTTGGTCAGCGGCGGGTCGGCGAGCGCGCCCAGCTCCTCCAGGGAGGCCTGCTTGTGCTCCATGCGCAGCCGGCCGGCCGCGGCGAGGTGCTCGGGGACCTCCTCGGCGAGGATCTCCAGGGCACGCTGGACCCGCGCTCCGGCGGCCACCGCGGCCCGCGCCGAGCGGCGCAGGTTGGCGTCGTCGAAGTTGGCCAGGCGGTTGGCGGTGGCGCGCACCTCGCGCCGCATCCGCCGCTCCTCCCAGGCCAGCACGGAGTCGTGGGCGCCGAGCCGGGTGAGCAGGGCGCCGATGGCGTCCCCGTCCCGTACGACGACCCGGTCCACGCCGCGGACCTCGCGGGCCTTCGCGGCGATGGAGAGCCGGCGGGCGGCGCCGACCAGGGCCAGGGCGGCCTCCGGACCGGGGCAGGTGACCTCCAGGGAGGAGGAGCGCCCCGGCTCGGTCAGCGAGCCGTGGGCCAGGAAGGCCCCGCGCCAGGCCGCCTCGGCGTCACAGGTGGCCCCGGAGACCACCTGGGGGGGCAGACCCCGGATCGGACGGCCGCGGCCGTCCACGAGGCCGGTCTGGCGCGCGAGCTGGTCGCCGCCGGCGACCACGCGGACCACGTACCGGTTGCCCCGGCGCAGACCGCCCGGAGCCATGATCACCAGATCCGAGGAGTGTCCGAAGATCTCCAGAATGTCCTTGCGCAGGCGGCGGGCCGCGATCCCCGCGTCCAGTTCCGCCTCGATGACGATCCGGCCGCTCACCAGGTGCAACCCGCCCGCGAACCGAAGGATCGCCGAGACCTCCGCCTTCCTGCAGCAGGTGCGGGTGACAGGCAGGCGGGCGATCTCATCCTTCACCGCGGGCGTCATCGCCATGGGCCGATCCTTCCATGCATCCGAAAAATACGGTCGTACGCGGCGGCGAGCAGCTCCGGATCATGCTTCGGAGAGCCGTCTTGCCTGGCAACCGGCGCCAGCTCGACCGCGGCGCCGAACCGTTTTGCGGCATCGGCGAGGGACTCGCGATCGGGCACGGCAGCCTGATCGGCCAGCACCACGTCCAGGGCGAGTTTAGGGGCGTGTCGGGCCAAAACCTCCAAATGACGCTGCGGAGAGAAGCCCTCTGTTTCGCCGGGTTGTGGTGCGAGGTTCAGCGAGAGCACCCTGCGGGCCTTGGTCTCGATCAGCGCGTCGAGCAGTTCGGGCACCAGCAGGTGCGGAATCACCGAGGAGAACCAGGACCCCGGACCGAGCACGACCCAGTCCGCGTCGAGCACCGCCGCGACGGCTTCGGGCACCGCCGGCGGGTCGCTCGGCACCACCTGCACGGAGAGCACCTCGCCGGGGGTCAGCGCCACGGTGGCCTGTCCCCGTACGGTGTCCACGTCCTCGGGACGGGCCGGATCGTGCCCCTTGACCAGGGCCTGGAGCTCCAGCGGGACCGCCGACATCGGCAGGACCCGGCCCTGGGCGCCGAGCAGCTTGCCGACGAGGTCCAGGGCCTGGACCGGGTCGCCGAGCTGTTCCCACAGGGCCACGATCAGCAGGTTGCCCACGGCGTGCTCGTGCAGGTCGCCCTGGGACTGGAAGCGGTGCTGGATGACCCGCGACCAGGTCTGGCCCCAGTCGTCGTCACCGCACAGCGCGGCCAGCGCCTTGCGCAGGTCCCCGGGCGGCAGGACGCCGAGCTCCTCGCGGAGCCTGCCGCTGGAGCCGCCGTCGTCGGCCACGGTGACGACGGCGGTCAGCTCACCGGTGATCCGGCGCAGGGCGGTCAGCGAGGCCGAGAGGCCCATGCCGCCGCCGAGCGCCACGACCTTGGGTGCGGCGTGGGCCTCGCCCCGGCGCAGGCCCGTACGGCCGGTGCCGCCCTCGACCTTGCCGGTGGTGAGCCGGCGCAGGCGTCGGAGCCGCATGGTACGTCCGGTCACTCGCGCCCCATGTCCCTGTGGACGACGACGGTCTCGACTCCTTCGGAGGCGAGGCGGGCGGCGAGCTTCTCCGACATGGCGACGCTGCGGTGCTTGCCGCCGGTACAGCCGACCGCGATGGTCACGTACCGCTTGCCCTCGCGGCGGTAGCCGGTGGCGATCAGCTGGAGCAGCTCGGTGTAGCGGTCCAGGAACTCCTTGGCGCCGGGCTGGCTGAAGACGTAGCCCGACACCTCCTCGTTCAGGCCGGTGAAGGGGCGCAGCTCCGGGACCCAGTGCGGGTTGGGGATGAAGCGGCAGTCGACGACGAGGTCGGCGTCGACGGGGAGCCCGTACTTGAAGCCGAAGGACATGACGGTGGCCCGCAGCTCGGGCTCCTCGTCGCCGGCGAACTGGGCGTCCATCTTGGCGCGCAGCTCGTGCACGTTCAGGCTGGAGGTGTCGATGACCAGGTCGGCGTCACCGCGCAGCTCGCGCAGCAGGTCGCGCTCGGCGGCGATGCCGTCGACGATGCGGCCGTCGCCCTGGAGCGGGTGCGGGCGGCGGACCCCCTCGAAGCGGCGGACGAGGGCGTCGTCCGAGGACTCCAGGAAGACGATCCGCCGGGTGACCCCGCGGGTCTCCAGGTCGGCGAGGGATTCGCGCAGCGCGTCGAAGAACTGGCGGCCTCTGACGTCGACGACGACGGCGATGCGCGCCACGTTGCCCTGCGAACGGGCGCCGAGTTCCACCATGGTGGTGATCAGCGCGGGCGGGAGGTTGTCGACGACGAACCAGCCGAGGTCCTCCAGGCACTTGGCCGCCGTACTGCGGCCGGCCCCGGACATTCCGGAGATGATCACCAGCTCGGGGATGGCCGCCTCGGCGGTATCTCCGGGCTCCACTGTCGTGCCCGTACTCACCTGTGCTCCGTCTCGGTCGTACTCGGATGCGATGTCGTGCCCGGAATCCTGCTCGGATCCTCGGTCGTGCCGGGTTTCGCGCTCGGTCATTGCTCGGTCCCCCGATCGGATGCTGCTCCCGCGGACGCGGGGGTCTCATCCTCAATGATCTCCCCGGTCGCCGTATTGACGGCGGGACCGGCGGGAACCGCCTGGGCGAGGGCCACGGCCACGGTCTCGGCCGTCTTGCGGCCTATGCCCGGGACCTCGCAGATCTGATCGATTGTCGCCTGTCTGAGCTTTTTCACCGAACCGAAGTGTTTGATCAGGGCCAGCCTGCGGCTCTCGCCGAGCCCGGGGACCTCGTCGAGGGGCCCGGCCTTCAGGCGTTTGCCCCGCTTGTTGCGCTGGTACTGGATGGCGAACCGGTGGGCTTCGTCACGGACCCGCTGGAGCAGGTACAGGCCCTCGCTGCTGCGGGGCAGCACCACCGGGTCGTCCTCCCCGGGCAGCCAGACCTCCTCCAGGCGCTTGGCGAGGCCGCACACGGCGACGTCGTCGATCCCCAGCTCCTCCAGGGCCCGCTTGGCGGCGGCCACCTGGGGCTGCCCGCCGTCGACCACGACGAGCTGCGGCGGGTAGGCGAAGCGCTTGGGGCGTCCGTCGTCCTCGGGCGCGTCCTGGTCGACTTCCCCGCCCGGGGCGGCCCCGGGGGACTCGGGCGACCACTCCCCCGTCTTCAGCTTCTCCTGGAGGTAGCGGCGGAAGCGCCGGGAGACCACCTCGTGCATGGAGCGGACGTCGTCCTGTCCCTCGAAGGACTTGATCTGGAAGCGCCGGTACTCGCCCTTGCGCGCCAGCCCGTCCTCGAAGACGACCATCGAGGCCACGACGTCGTCGCCCTGGAGGTGGGAGATGTCGAAGCACTCGATGCGCAGCGGCGCGCTGTCCAGCTCCAGCGCCTCGGCGATCTCCTCCAGGGCCCGCGAGCGGGTGGTGAGGTCGGCGGCCCGCTTGGTCTTGTGCAGGGCGAGGGACTGCTGGGCGTTGCGGTGGACGGTCTCCATCAGCGCCTTCTTGTCCCCGCGCTGCGGGATGCGCAGGCTCACCTGCGAGCCGCGCCGCTCGGCGAGCCACTGGCTCAGGGCCGGGGTGTCCTCGGGGAGCGCCGGTACCAGCACCTCCTTGGGGACGGTCTCGCCCTTCTCCTCCCCGTACAGCTGCTGGAGGGCGTGCTCGACGAGCCCGGCGGTGTCGACGGCCTCCACCTTGTCGGTGACCCAGCCGCGCTGGCCGCGGACCCGGCCGCCGCGGACGTGGAAGATCTGCACGGCCGCTTCGAGCTCGTCCTCGGCGACCGCGAACAGGTCGGCGTCGGTGGCGTCGGCGAGCACGACCGCGTTCTTCTCCATCGCCCGGCGCAGGGCCCCTATGTCGTCGCGCAGCCGGGCGGCCTTCTCGTACTCCATCTCCTCCGCGGCCTCGTGCATCTGCTGTTCGAGGCGGGTGAGGTAGGTGCCGGTGCGTCCGGCCATGAAGTCGCAGAAGTCCTCGGCGAGTTCGCGGTGCTCCTCGGGGGTGACCCGGCCGACGCAGGGCGCGGAGCACTTGCCGATGTAGCCGAGCAGACAGGGGCGGCCGATCTGGGCGGACCGCTTGAACACCCCGGCGGAGCAGGTGCGGACGGGGAAGACCCGGAGCATCAGGTCGACGGTCTCGCGGATGGCCCAGGCGTGCCCGTACGGGCCGAAGTAGCGCACGCCCTTCTTCTTGGGCCCGCGCATGACCTGGACCCGCGGGTAGTCCTCGTTCATGGTGACGGCGAGGGAGGGGTAGCTCTTGTCGTCCCGGTACTTGACGTTGAACCGGGGGTCGAACTCCTTGATCCAGGAGTATTCGAGCTGGAGCGCCTCGACCTCGGTGGAGACCACGGTCCACTCGACGGAGGCGGCCGTGGTCACCATGGTGGCGGTACGGGGGTGCAGCCCGGCGAGGTCCTGGAAGTAGCTGGCCAGCCGTTGGCGCAGACTCTTGGCCTTCCCGACGTAGATCACCCGGCGGTGCTCGTCGCGGAACTTGTAGACCCCCGGGGAGTCCGGGATCTGCCCCGGCTCGGGGCGGTAGCTGGAAGGGTCGGCCATGCCAGCCACCCTACTGTCGCCCGCCGACAAGCGGGGCTCAGCCCCGCAGGGTCCGGCCGCCGGGCAGGCGGCCGGACCCCTCGGGTGGCTACGCCCGCACCACCCGCTGCCGCCGGGCGCGCCGGGCGGCCACCGCGCCGGCCGCACCCAGCGCCAGAGCCACGGCTCCGGCGGTCACCGGAAGGCCGGAGAAGGCGTACGCCGACGACGTGGCGGCCGCCTGCGCGGCCGTGGCCGTGGCTTCCGTGGGGGCGAAGCCACCGGCCTTGCCGGACTTGCCGTAGGCGGATCCCGGCAGCTTGTCCCCGTAGGCCTTCACGACCCGCGTCCGGTAGGCGGCCAGGCTCGTGCCCTGCGCGCCCACGGCCGTCGTCGCGTCCTCGTCCAGCGGCAGCACCCGCTCGCCGCCGGCCACGTACCAGGCGTCGATCTGCGGTTCGCGGAACACGGTCCCGCCCGGGAGTTTCGCCGCGCCGAGCCGTGCGTAGCGGAACTCGTCGTCGCCGGTGGCGATGTTCACCACCTGCCAGCCCGCCGGGGTCTGCGCGGTCCACAGGGCGGCCTGCTGTCCGTCCGAGGAGACGGCCTGGCTGGCGAGGAACTCCAGCCGGGCCACGCTCGCGCCCGCCTTCCCCGCGACGAACTCCGGCGCGAGGTAGTGCACGGGAACCGTTTCGCCCTCGATGCGGGGCTGTGCGGCGGCGAGCGAGACCTTGCCCTCGCGGGCGAAGAAGCGGGACAGGGTGGCGAGGGTGTCGGGCGCCGCCGCCGTCCGCCCCGCGGCGGCCAGGTTCTCGGCGGTGGCGCTCTGGGGCTGCGGAACGGGGGCCGCGGACGCCTGGGTGGGGGCCAGGGCCAGTACGGCGGTCGCGGCGACGGCCGCGGCGGCGAGACGGCCATTCATGGGGCGGCCATTCATGAGGCGGGTAGCCATGAGGTCACGCCCCGATCCGGTAGAGCGAGTGGGTCCAGGAGAAGGTGCTGTTGTCCACGTACCAGGCGTGGGAGGCCCAGTTGTAGCGGTCGCTGGAGGGCCACGGGTCTCCCCAGTACACCCAGCTGTTCGCGGTGTCGTAGCCGTAGATCACGTGCATGTGGCCACCGCCGTTGGACCACTGGATGCGGGTCTCTATCGGGCGGTTGGCGTTGATCTCGGTCTGGACGGTGGAGTACTGGAGCCAGCCGTTCACGTAGGAGCCGGAGTTGATGCCGGCCCAGCGCAGGGCGGTCTGGACGTTGGCCAGGTTGGCCTGGTTGTTGGGGCAGTCGTAGCCCTGCTGGCGGTTGAAGGCCGCGTTGCAGAACTGGTTCTGGCTGTAGTTGCGGCCGAACCAGGTGGCGATGGTGTTGCCCGCGGCGGCCCAGCACCAGTTGGTCTTCTGCTGGGCCTGCATGGTGATGTTCAGCCGCTTGGTCGCCAGCGCCGAGCTCTCGGCGGGTGCGGCGGCGGCTGAGGAGGTGGCGGTCGTGGTGCCCGTACCGGCATCGACGGCGGTGGCGGTGGCGGTGGGCAGGGCGAGGAGCAGGGCGGTGATGAAGGCGGCGAGGGTGAGCCGCCGGTCTGTGTGGCGCATCGCGTTCCTCCCGAGGTGGGGAGTGGGGGTGGAGGAGCGCGTCCGGACGCTGTGGAGGAGCATCAGGGTGTTGTCGGGAACAGGTCAACACGCTTCAATACGGCGTGACATCGCGGTGTGAACGGTGGGGCCAGAGTGTGAACGTCCGCCGTCACCCCACCTGGACCCACCGGGACCACGGGCGTCACCCGCCGGACCGCCCGCACCCCGTCGCGTGAACGTTCACAGGAGGAGCCGCCATGCGGTCGAGCGCGAACGGCACCTTCTCGGACAGCGCCCCCGCGGACGGCACCCCTTCGGACGGCGCGCGGGAGCTGCCGCACCTGCTCCGCGAGGGCCCCTTCCACCTCGCGCTCCGCGCCGCCCTCGCCGCCCGCGGGCTGCCCCTGCACCGGGTGCAGCACCGGCTCGCCGCCCGCGGCATCAAACTCGGGGTGACCAGCCTCAGTTACTGGCAGCAGGGCGCCCGGCGGCCGGGCCGCCCCGAGTCCCTGAAGGCCGTACGGGCCCTGGAGCAGATCCTGGAACTGCCCGAGGGCGCCCTGCTGCGGCTGCTGGCCGCGCCGGATCCCGCCGCCCCCGGGACGGCCCGCCCGCCCGCGCGCTCGTACCGGGCGCTGTTCAGCGTGGGCGCGGCCGTGGAGGCGCTGCTCGCCGGCATGGAGCTGCCCGCCGACGGCGGCCTGCACACCGTCGGCCACCACGAGCGGGTGCGGATCGGCCCCGCCGGGGAGCTGCTCGGCCGCGAATCGCAGCACGTCGTACGGGCCCACCGGGACGGGGTCGACCGGTACATCGCGGTGCACCACGGCGACCCGGGCTGCGATCCGGAGCGGATCCGGGTACGGGCCGTCGAGAACTGCCGGACCGGGCGGATCCGCCGCCACCCCGAAGCGGAGCTGGTCGTCGCCGAGCTGCTCTTCGACGCCCGGCTGCGCGCCGGGGACACCTATGTCTTCGGCTACGGCTTCGAGGACGGCACCGCCGGCCGCAGCACCGAGTACGTGCGCGGCTTCAGCTATACGGGCGGGCAGTACGTGCTCCAGGTCCGCTTCGACGAGGCGGCGCTGCCGGTGCGCTGCCGCCGCTTCACGCGCAGCGGGCCGGACGCGCCGCGCGGGCGGCTCGCGGACCTGAACCCGAGCGGACCGCACCGGGCCGTGCACCTGGTGGAGCAGGGGGTGCGGCGGGGGATCCTGGGGATCGGGTGGGACTGGGAGTGAGCGCCGGTGCGGCGGCGTCCCGCCCCGGTCACGCCGGTACGGCGCGTCCCCGCCCCCGTCAGCCCGCGATGAGCTTGCCGCCCTCGACCTTCACCGGGACCTCCGGCAGCGGTTCGGTGGCCGGGCCGCGCAGCACCTTGCCCGTGGTCACGTCGAAGCGGCTGCCGTGGCAGGGGCAGTTGCCCTCACCCGACCCCTCGATGAGCTTGTCCAGTACGCAGCCCGAGTGCGTGCACTGGGCGCTGAACGCCTTGTACTGGCCCGCCTCCGCACAGCTGACCACGAGCTTCTTCTCCCGGAACAGCTTCGCGCCGCCGACCGGGACCTCGGACTCCGCACCCAGCTCGACGGGCTGGGCGGGGACCGCCGGGCTGCCGTAGCCGCTGTTGGTCTCGGTGGAGCAGGCCGTGAGCGCAGCGCCGCCGCCGACGGCTCCGACGATCGCGGCGGCGCCCTTGAGGACGGTACGGCGGGCGGCGGACTGCGAGGCGGACATGCGGTTCTCCCGGAGTGAGGGCGGCGCGAGGATACGGCGGAGCCGGGATCGGCACGGCCGGGCCCGGCGGGCCCACCCGACGATACCCGCGCCCGATGGGATACCTTCCCCCGCGTGATCGTCGTCGGTGGAGAAGCCCTGATCGACCTGGTGCCCGTCGCACAGCCGCCGGGCGCCCTGCTGCCACGGCCGGGCGGCGGACCGTACAACACCGCGCTCGCGCTGGGCCGGCTCGGCGCACCGGTCGCCTTCTGCTCCCGGATCTCGACCGACGGCTTCGGCGCCTCGCTGCTCGACGGGCTGCGCGCGGCCGGGGTGGACCTCTCCCTGGTCCAGCGCGGACCGGAGCCGACCACGCTGGCGGTGCCCTCGCTGGCCCCGGACGGCTCGGCGGCGTACGGGTTCTACGTCGAGGGCACGGCCGACCGGCTGTTCCGGCTGCCGCCCGCGCTCCCCGAGGGGGTACGGGCCCTCGCGCTCGGCACCTGCTCGCTGGTGCTGGAGCCGGGGGCGAGCGCCTACGAGACCCTGCTGCGCCGGGAGGCCGGGCGCGGGCTGCTGACCCTGCTCGACCCCAACATCCGCCCGGCGCTGATCGCCGACCCGGCGGCCTACCGGGCCCGCTTCCTGTCCTGGCTGCCGCACGTCGGCGTGCTGAAGCTGTCGGAGGAGGACGCGGCATGGCTGGGCGGCCGCCCCGCCGACTGGCTCGCGGCCGGGCCCTCGGCGGTGGTGCTCACCCGGGGGGCCGGTGGCCTGACCGTGTGGACGCGGGAGGGGGCCGAGCACTCGGTGCCCGCACGCCGGGTCGCGGTGGTGGACACCATCGGCGCGGGCGACACCGTGAACGCGGCCCTGCTGCACCGGCTCACGGCCGGCGCGGCGGGACCGGGGCCAGGGCCGGGGGGCCCGGTGGACTGGCCCGAGGTGCTGTCCCACGCCGCCGCCGCTGCCGCGCTGACCTGCACCCGGGCGGGCGCGGAGCCTCCGTACGCCGCCGAGCTCAGCGGAGCGCGGCCCACACCGTAGCGGCCACCGCGGGGGCGAACTCCTCGACGGGCCCGACCGTGTCGGGGCCGGAGAAGTGCAGGAAGAAGGCCCGCTGGAAGCAGGCGCCGAGCAGCAGCGCGGCGGCGGCCGCCGGGTCGGCGTCGGGGCGCAGCCGGCCGCGTTCGAGCTCGCGGCGCAGATGGCCGGTGAGGGCTTCCAGCACCACGTGCGGGCCGGCGCCGATGCTCCGTACGCCCTCGCGGTGGCGGGTGAGCAGCACCGGGTCGGCGAAGAGCGAGCCGGACATGGGCATGGCGTCGGCGTAGAAGAGCGAGGCGTGCCGGGCGATCTCGGTCAGCCGCTCCTCGACCGGCTGGTCCCCCGGGTCGGTGGTCAGCGCCGCCATCATCTCGCCGGCGTTGGGGCGGCGTTCCATCAGGACGCGGACGAACAGCTCTTCCTTGTTCGCGAAGTACTTGTAGAGCGCGGCCTCCGAGCAGCCCGCCTCACGGGCGATGGCCTTCGTGGTGGCGTTGGCCAGACCGGTCGTGCGCATCAGGTTCTCGGCCGCATCGAGCAGGCGTTCCGGGGTGGACCGGCTTGACTTTGGGGTGAGCATTCACTCACCATAGCGGAAGCGGGGGTGAGTGAATACTCACCCACCCACCCCTCGCAACGTCATGCCTCACACGTCATGCGTCACATGAATGCGGGAGCCAGGATGAAACTCACGGTGTTCGGAGCCACGGGCGGGATCGGCCACGAAGTGGTCCGGCAGGCACTCGAAGCGGGTCACGAGGTGACGGCGGTCGTCCGCGACCCGGCCCGGCTGGACGTACCGGCGCACGGCCGGCTGCACGTGGCGGTGGTAGGGGACCTGTCGGACGAGGACGCGCTCGTGCGGGTGCTGGAGGGGCAGGAGGCCGTGGTCTCCGCGCTCGGCCCGGCGAGCAACAAGCAGGCCAGGCTCACCCCGATCGCGGGTCCGGCCCTGCGGTCGATCGTCTCCGCGATGGACCGGGCCGGGGTGGGCCGCCTGTCGGCGGTCAGCGCGGCGCCGCTGGGTCCGCTGCCGCCGCAGGAGGGGGCGCTCACCCGGGTGCTGGTCTACCCGATCCTGCGCAGGGCGCTGCGGGACGTGTACGCGGACCTCACGGTCATGGAGGCGGCGATCGCCGCGAGCCGCACCCAGTGGACGGTGATCCGGCCGCCGCGGCTGCTGAACCGGCCGTTCACGGGGACGTACCGGCGGGCGGTCGACGCCAACGTCCCGGGCGGCAAGGTGATCGCCCGGGCGGACGTCGCCGACGCCCTCCTGACCACCCTGTCCGACCCCTCGACCTCGGGGCACGCCATCGGCGTCGCCGCGTAACCGCTCCCTGCGGTGGATCGGGCACGTACGGGCGCACCCAACCGGCTTGATCCCGATATTGATGCGCCCACGTCTTGAGACACGTTTTGCCGCCTCGGCGCACGCCGGTACTTTCCTGCAAATAACACCACTGCCCCCGCTATTGACGCCCGCTCAGGGCGCCGGTAGCGGGGGCAGGCGCCTGTTTTGAGCAGAGGAGATCCCGGACCCATGAGCGAGCAGCTCACCCGCGAACAGCGGGAAGAATCCCTAGAGGCGGCCATCGCCGGCTACATCCGTGACGGCTACCAGGTGACGTACCGCGCCTCGACCGGCGCGACCGTCGCCAAGGGCAAGCCGATCAACCACACCCTCCAGCTGATCCTGACCCTCGTCACCTGTGGCCTGTGGTCCTTCGTATGGATCGCCCTGGCCATCATGGCGTCGGCGCAGAACGCCACGTACGTCCTGTCCGTCGACCCGTACGGCAACGTGCAGGCCGCGAAGCAGTAGAGCGGCACCGCAGTAGTGCGGTGAGGCAGTAGGGACATGCACCGCGTCATGGGCGCGGCGCGGCGCATGGGTCAGCCCCCGCCCGGCATCACGCCGGACGGGGGCTTCTGCTGTGGCGCCTCCCGGAGGGCTACGCCTTGCGGGCCCGGGTGGTCTTCTTCGCGGCCGGGGCGGCCGCCTTCTTCTCGGCCGGGGCTGCCGCCTTCTTGGCCGCCGGCGCCGCCGCCTTCTTGCGCGCGGCCGCCTTCTTCGCCGGCTTCGCCGAAGCCGCCGGCGGGGCGCCGGCCTCCAGGACCCGGTCCGCGCCCAGGATGTCGCGCAGGAACTTGCCCGTGTGGCTCTCACCCACCGAGGCGACCTGCTCCGGCGTGCCCTCGGCGACGACGAGGCCGCCTCCGTACCCGCCCTCGGGGCCCATGTCCACGACCCAGTCCGCGGTCTTGACGACATCGAGGTTGTGCTCGATGACGATCACCGTGTTGCCCTTGTCGACGAGCCCCGACAGCACCTTGATGAGCTTCGAGATGTCCTCGAAGTGCAGACCCGTCGTCGGCTCGTCCAGGACGTACACCGTCCGGCCCGTCGACCGCTTCTGGAGCTCCGAGGCCAGCTTCACGCGCTGCGCCTCGCCGCCCGACAGGGTCGGCGCCGACTGGCCGAGGCGGACGTACCCGAGGCCCACCTCGTTCAGCGTCTTCAGGTGCCGCGAGATCGTGGGGACGGCCTCGAAGAAGCCGGCGGCCTCCTCGATCGGCATGTTCAGGACCTCGGCGATGGACTTGCCCTTGTAGTGGACCTCCAGCGTCTCCCGGTTGTAGCGGTCGCCGTGGCAGACCTCGCACGGGACGTAGACGTCCGGCAGGAAGTTCATCTCGATCTTGATCGTGCCGTCGCCGGAGCAGTTCTCGCACCGGCCGCCCTTCACGTTGAAGGAGAAGCGGCCCGGCAGGTAGCCGCGCACCTTCGCCTCCATCGTCTCCGCGAAGAGCTTGCGGACGTGGTCGAAGACACCGGTGTACGTGGCCGGGTTGGACCGGGGGGTCCGGCCGATCGGCGACTGGTCCACGTGCACGACCTTGTCGACGAGGTCGTCGCCGTCCACCCGCGTGTGCCGTCCCGGCACCGAACGCGCGCCGTTGAGCTCGCGGGCGAGGTGCGTGTACAGGATGTCGTTGACCAGCGTCGACTTGCCGGAGCCCGATACGCCCGTCACCGCCGTGAGCACGCCCAGCGGGAAGGACACGTCGATGTCCCGCAGGTTGTTCTCCTTGGCGCCGTGGACCGTGAGCTTGCGCGACGGGTCCACGGGACGGCGGACGTCCGGGAGCGGGATGGACCGCTTGCCGGACAGGTACTGGCCGGTGATCGACTCGGGGTTCTTCAGCAGCTCCTTCAGCGAGCCGCTGTGCACGACCTTGCCGCCGTGCTCTCCGGCGCCCGGGCCGATGTCCACGACCCAGTCGGCCACCTTGATGGTGTCCTCGTCGTGTTCGACGACGATCAGGGTGTTGCCCATGTCCCGCAGCCGGACGAGGGTCTCGATCAGGCGGTGGTTGTCCCGCTGGTGCAGGCCGATGGAGGGCTCGTCCAGCACGTAGAGCACGCCCACCAGGCCGGAGCCGATCTGGGTGGCGAGGCGGATGCGCTGGGCCTCGCCGCCCGAGAGGGTGCCGGCGGCGCGGTTGAGGGAGAGGTAGTCCAGGCCGACGTCGACGAGGAAGCGCAGCCGCTCGTTGACCTCCTTGAGGACCCGCTCGGCGATCTTCTTGTCGCGGGCGTCGAGCTTGAGGCGCCCGAGGAAGTCCGCGCACTCGCTGATCGACATCGCGGCGACATCGGCGATCGAGCGGTCCATCACCGTCACCGCGAGCACGATCGGCTTGAGCCGGGTGCCCTGGCAGGTGGGACAGGGCACCTCGCGCATGTAGCCCTCGAAGCGCTCGCGGCTGGCGTCGCTCTCGGACTCCGAGTGGCGCCGCTTCACGAACGGCACCGCGCCCTCGAAGGCCGTGGTGTAGGCCCGCTCGCGCCCGTACCGGTTGCGGTAGCGGACCTCGATCTGGGTCTTGTGGCCGTACAGCAGGGCCTTCTTCGCCCGCAGCGGCAGTCCGGCCCACGCGATGTCGGTGCGGAAGCCGAGCTCCGTGGCGAGCGCGCCGATCAGCCGCTGGAAGTAGTCCTTGGTGTGACCGAGCGACCACGGCGATACCGCGCCCTCGTCCAGGGACTTGTCCTCGTCCGGGACGATCAGCTCCGGGTCCACCTCCATGCGCGTACCGATGCCGGTGCACTCGGGGCAGGCGCCGAAGGGCGAGTTGAAGGAGAAGGAGCGCGGCTCCAGCTCCTCGAAGGAGAGGTCGTCGTACGGGCAGTAGAGGTGCTCGGAGTACATCCGCTCACGCTCGGGGTCGTCCTCCGCGAGGTCGACGAAGTCGAGGATCACCATGCCGCCCGACAGCCCGAGGGCGGTCTCCACGGAGTCCGTCAGCCGGCGCTTGGCGCTGTCCTTGACGGTGAGGCGGTCGATGACCACCTCGATGGTGTGCTTCTCCTGCTTCTTCAGCGTGGGCGGCTCGGAGAGCTGGATCGTCTCCCCGTCCACCCGGGCCCGGCTGTAGCCCTTGGTCTGCAGGTCGGCGAAGAGGTCGACGAACTCGCCCTTGCGCTCGCGCACCAGCGGCGAGAGCACCTGGAAGCGGCTGCCCTCGGGCAGTGCGAGCACCTTGTCGACGATCGCCTGCGGCGACTGCCGCGAGATCGGCCGGCTGCACTCGGGGCAGTGGGGCTTGCCGATGCGCGCGAAGAGCAGGCGGAGGTAGTCGTAGACCTCGGTGATGGTGCCGACGGTGGAGCGGGGGTTGCGCGAGGTGGACTTCTGGTCGATGGAGACGGCCGGGGAGAGGCCTTCGATGAAGTCGACGTCGGGCTTGTCCATCTGCCCGAGGAACTGGCGGGCGTACGAGGACAGCGACTCGACGTAGCGGCGCTGGCCCTCGGCGAAGATCGTGTCGAAGGCCAGGGAGGACTTGCCCGACCCGGAGAGTCCGGTGAAGACGATGAGCGAGTCGCGCGGCAGGTCAAGAGAGACGTTCTTGAGGTTGTGCTCGCGAGCGCCACGAACGATGAGACGGTCGGTCACGCCGGTCCGCACCTTTCTTGAGAGAGCGGGGGCACTGGCCCCCGTCCCAGGGTATTGGGGGGCGCCTCTGCGGTGGAGTGGGAGACTGGACTCCGAGCGTATAGCACGTGCATTCGATTTCCGGCACTGTCTAGCCCTCTTCACCCGATCGTGTGGCGAGGGCCCCTCGACCACTAGGCTCGGCCGCATGATTGATCATGCGCACGACCTGCGATCCGTACGTGAGGCCACCGATCGGCTGCTGACCGCGGCCGCGAAGCTGGACAACGCGTCCCTGGCCGAAGAGTCACGTCTCCCCGGCTGGAGCCGCGGACACGTCCTGGCCCACCTCGCCCGGAACGCGGACGCCCTGGTCGAGGTCTTCGAAGGCCGCCCGATGTACGAGAGCGCCACCTCCCGGGAGGCCGACATCGAGCGCGATGCGGGGCGTCCCCTGCTGCAACAGCTCGAGGACGTCCGGAATTCCGCGGACCGCTGGCAGGCCGTCGCCGAGCGCCCGCAGGACTGGACCCGCACCGTGGAACTGCGCAACGGGGTCACCGACACGGCGGCCCGGGTGCCCTTCCGGCGCCTGATCGAGGTCGAGCTGCACCACGTCGACCTGAACATCGGCTACGAGCTGTCCGACCTCCCGGACGAGTTCGCCGAGCGCGAGATCGCCTTCCTCGCCGACCGCTGGTCGGGACGCCCCGACGTCCCGCCGGTCACCCTCCGGCTCGGGTACGACGGCACGGATCTCACCTGGCACACCGGTGGCACCGAGGGCGCGCCCGTCACCCTGGCCGGTACCCGCGACGAGCTGCTCGGCTGGCTCGCCGGACGCGGGGACCGGGGCGCGCACCTCACGCTGATCGAAGGCGGCCACCTCCCCGACCTGCCCCCGCTCTAGATGATTGATTCCAAGGCCTTAGTGGTCGTAGGCGGTCAGTGATCGGATGACTGGTCCACCGGTCTTGTGGTTGTGCCAGATCGCGGCGGTCAGGGCGAGGAGTCGCTGTAGGACGCGCACGGTGACCCCGGCGGGCGTGCGGCCGCCGTGCCGTTCGAGGTCGAGTTGTCCCTTGAGGGTCTGGTTGACCGACTCGATCAGCTGGCGCAGTGGCTTGAACAGCTCGGCTCCGGCCCGCTCGGGTTCACCCTTGCGGGCCGGCCTCAGCAGCCGGACGCCCAGGTCGGCGAGGTCCCTCTCGAAGGCACGGCCGTAGTAGTTCCTGTCCGCCAGCAGCGTCGGTGGTGGCCGGTTTGCGAGCAGGCCCGGGTCGACGTGGAAGATGTCCAGCAGCACTTCGCGTTCGACGGCCTTCGCTCCGGTCAGCGCGAAGGCGATGGGCAGGCCGTGCGGAGTGCAGACCAGGTGCAGGCGCAGGCCCCAGAAGAACCGTGAGTGGCTGGAGCAGTAGCCGTACTCGGCCCATCCGGCCAGGTCGGAGCGTTTCGAGGTCTCGCGGGAGCGTCCGCACTCCACGGGTGTGGAGTCCACGATCCACACGTCATCGGTCCACAGGGCGGTGTCGGTGGCCAGCTCACGCAGGACCTGCCTGACCAGGCCCGACGCCCGTCGCAGGCGCTTGTTCCAGCCTGGCTGCTGGGGCAGGTACGGGAAGAGGTGCCGCAGGTGAGCGTGGGCGTGGCGCAGCCAGCGGGCCTCGGAGACGAAGCCCAGCAGGGCCTGCATCACCGCGAGGGTGACCAGTTCCGCATCGCTGAGCTTCGGCTCCAGGCCGACCCGCGGGCGCCACGGAGCAAGATGCGGCGAAGCCTTCAAAAGGTCATCGACCCGCACGTACAGTGCAGTTGCGAGGGTGTCTATCTCGGTCGTCACAAACTGAGATTGGGCACCCTCGCGTCCGTACGGCTACCCCTTGGAATCAATCATCTAGACCGGACGACACCCTTAGGATCGAGCACATGACGTACAGCGGAGCGGTCAAGGTCGGCGGTCCGGCCGACGTGCACGAACTCTCGGACCTCATGATTTCCAAGGTCGCGGTGGGAGGCATGAACAACAACGCCTACCTGCTGCGCTGCCGGGCCACCGACGAGCAGCTGCTGATCGACGCGGCGGCTGAGCCGGAGACCCTGCTGAGCCTGATCGGCGACGGCGGCATCGCCTCCGTGGTCACCACCCACCGGCACGGCGACCACTGGGCCGCGCTGGCGGACGTGGTCGAGGCGACCGGCGCGCGGACGTACGCGGGCGCCCACGACGCGGAGGGCATCCCGGTCGCCACCGACGTGCTCGTCGAGGACGGGGACACGATCACGGTCGGCCGGGTCACCCTGACCGCCCGCCACCTGGTCGGCCACACCCCCGGCTCGATCGCGCTGGTCTACGACGACCCGCACGGCCACGCGCACGTGTTCACCGGCGACTGCCTCTTCCCGGGCGGCGTCGGCAACACCTCGGGCGACCGGAAGGCCTTCACCAGCCTGCTCGACGACGTGGAGAACAAGCTGTTCGGCGAGCTGTCGGACGAGACCTGGGTCTACCCCGGCCACGGCAACGACACCACGCTCGGCGCCGAGCGTCCCCACCTGGCCGAATGGCGCGAGCGCGGCTGGTGAACCGCTCCGGCGCGTCAACCTCGCGCCGGACCGCACTCCCTTCCGGTCATTGATGGCCGAACGCACGTCCTGGGGGCGCGGGGCGGGGTAATTGCTGCACCATGCAACACGACCCCTCCCCCGCGGCCCCCGCCGCGCCCTCTGCGCCGCCCTCCTCCCCACCCCCCTCGATGCTCCGGATCGCCGCGGCCTCCCTCGTCGGCACCGCCATCGAGTTCTACGACTTCTTCGTCTACGGCACCGCCGCCGCCCTGGTGCTCGGGCCGCTCTTCTTCCCCTCCTTCTCCCCGCTCGCCGGGACCCTCGCCGCCTTCGGCACCTTCGGCGTCGGTTTCCTCGCCCGGCCCCTCGGCTCCGCCCTCTTCGGCCACATCGGCGACCGGTACGGCCGCCGCCCGGTGCTCCTCGCCTCGCTGCTGCTCACCGGCCTGGCCACGGTGGCGGTGGGCTGCGTGCCCTCGTACGCCTCCATCGGGATGGCCGCGCCGGTCCTGCTGGTCCTGCTGCGCTTCCTCCAGGGCCTCGGCCTCGGCGGGGAGTGGGGCGGTGCGGTGCTGCTGACTTCGGAGCACGCTCCCGAAGGGCGGCGCGGACTGTGGTCGAGCTTCCCGCAGATGGGTCCGGCCGTCGGGTTCCTGCTGGCCAACGGCCTGATGCTGACCCTGTCGAGCACGCTGTCCGACGGGCAGTTCGCCGCCTGGGGCTGGCGGGTGCCGTTCTGGGTGGCGGGGCTGCTCGCCCTGAGCGGGCTGTGGCTGCGCCGCTCGGTGGAGGAGACCCCGCAGTTCCGGGCGCTGGCCGAGACCGGCCACCGGGCCGACGCCCCGCTGTCCGAGGCCCTACGGGGCCACTGGCGCCTGCTCCTGCTGACCGGCGGGGCGCTGGCCGTGGGCTACGCCGTCTTCTACGCGGTCACCACCTGGTCCCTCGCGTACGCCACCGAACACCTCGGCGTGCACCGCTCGGTGATGCTGGCCTGCATCATGGTCGCCGTCGCCCTCAAGGGGGTGGCCACCCCGGTGATCGCGGTGCTCGGCGACCGCTACGGCCGGCGCCCGCTGTGCCTGGCGGGCTGCACGGCGTCCGCGCTGTGGATGTTCCCGTTCGTGGCGCTGCTGCGCACCGCGGACCCGCTGCTGATGACCCTGGGCCTGTTCGGCGCCCTGCTCGGCATGGTGACGATGTTCGCGGTGGTGGGCGCGTACCTGCCCGAGCTGTACGCCCCGCGGATCCGCTGCACGGGCGCGGCCGTCGGCTACAACCTCGGCGGGGTGCTGGGCGGTGCGCTGACCCCGATCGTGGCGACGGCACTGGCGGACGGCTCCGGCCCGCCGTGGGCCGTCGCCGTGTATCTGACGGGGATCGCCCTGGTCTCGCTGGCCTGCTTCGCGCTGCTGCCGGAGACCAACCCGGTGGTCGTGCGGCAGCGGACGGGTGCGGAGGCGGAGAAGGGGGCGGCCGAAGCCGCCGCCCCCGTGTAGCCGCTCAGCTGTTCTTGTCCTCGGTCGGCTTGTGGCCCGGGTACACGTGGCCCGGGGTCACGATGCCGGTGACGGCCTCCCCGAAGAGGGTGCTGGGCTCCTGGCCCTTGTACGTGTCGTCGGTGTTCAGCACGATGACCATCGTGGCCTGCTCCTCCGGCAGGTAGACGGTCAGCGTCTCGTACCCGGGCAGCGAGCCGTTGTGGCCGATCCAGCCCTGGACGTTGAAGATGCCGAGCCCGTAACCCGCCCCGGGGATGATGCCGATCGGCTGGGTCTTCAGCCGCTCGGCCTGGGTCGCGGGGGTCAGGAGGGTGCCGGTGGCGAGGGTCTTCGCCCAGCTGCGCAGGTCCTGCAGGTCGGAGACCATCGCTCCGGCGGCCCAGGCCCAGGACGGGTCGAAGTCGGTCGCGTCCACGATCTTCCCGCCGGGCAGGTCGTTGGTGTAGCCGTGGGCGTGCGGCTCGGGGAACTCCGTGCCGACGGGGAAGAGCGTGCGGCCGCTCAGACCGGCGGGCTTCACCACGTCCTGCCCGATGACCTCCTGGATCGGCCGGCCGGTGATCTTCTCCACCACCAGGCCGAGCAGGATCAGGTTGGTGTTGGAGTACTCGAACTTCGCGCCCGGCTCGAAGTTCACCGGGTGCTTGAAGGAGATGTCGAGCAGCTGCTGCGGCGTGAAGGTGGAGGTGCCGGAGAGCTCCTTGTCGAAGCCCGGGTCGTCGCTGTAGTTGAAGAGACCGCTCCGCATGCCCGCGAGTTCGCGCAGGGTGATGCGGTCCCCGTTCGGGACGCCGCTGATGTACGTGCCGATCGGGTCGTCCAGGGAGATCTTGCCCTGGTCCACGAGCTGGAGGAGGGCGGTGACCGTGAACGTCTTGGTCTCGCTGCCGATCCGGATCCCGAGGTCGGGCGTCATGGGCGCGCCGGTCGCCTTGTCGGCCACCCCGAAGGACTTCACGTAGCTGCCCTTGCCGGGTGCCCACAGGCCCACGGTCACGCCCGGCACCTTGGTCTGCTCCATGACCTGGCGCACGGCCGCGTCCAGCCGGGCCGCGACGGCCGGCGTGAGCTGAGGGAATTCCGTGTCGCCGTCCGGTGACGGTGCGGCGGCCACGGAAGGCGCCGGGGCGCTCGCCCCGTACGCGGAGCCCGCGGCGGCCGGGGCGAGGAGGACACCTGCGGCGGCAACCGCCACACAGGCCCTGCGCATCCTGATGCGGGTCGGCCTCATGGGTCGGCCTCCTGTCGTACGACGACGAGGGCAACGTCCCACCAGCCTAGGCCCGCACCACCCCGGTCGCACGGCGACCGATCGGGGTGGTGCGGGCCTGCGGATCGTCAGGCGTCGATGCTCTTCGCCGCGGCGGCGGCGGCCTCGGCCTCATCCTGCTTCTTCGAGGCGATCAGGCTGGTGATCGTGGTGATCACCAGGACACCGCAGATGACGCCGAGGGAGACCGGGATGGAGATCTGCGGGACGTGCAGGCCCGACTCGTGGAGGGCGTGCAGCACCAGCTTGATGCCGATGAAGCCGAGGATGACGGAGAGGCCGTAGCTGAGGTGGACCAGCTTCTTGAGCAGGCCGCCGATGAGGAAGTACAGCTGACGCAGACCCATGAGGGCGAAGGCGTTGGCGGTGAAGACGATGTACGGGTCCTGGGTGAGGCCGAAGATCGCGGGGATCGAGTCCAGGGCGAACAGCACGTCGGTGGTGCCGATGGCGAGCATGACGACCATCAGCGGGGTCAGGATGCGCTTGCCGTTGCTCCGGATGAAGAGCTTGGTGCCGTGGTAGCGGTCGGCGACGCCGAACTTCTTCTCGATGGACTTGAGGAGGCGGTTCTCCTCGAACTCTTCGTCCTCCTCGTCCTTGCGGGCTTCCTGGATCAGCTTCCACGCGGTGTAGATGAGGAACGCGCCGAAGATGTAGAAGACCCACGAGAAGTTGGTGATGATCGCGGCGCCGGCGGCGATGAAGATGGCGCGCAGGACCAGGGCGATCAGCACGCCGATCAGCAGCACGCGCTGCTGGAGCTGCGAGGGGACCGCGAACTTCGCCATGATCAGGACGAAGACGAAGAGGTTGTCCACGCTCAGGGACTTCTCGGTGATGAAACCGGCGAAGAACTCCTGCGAGGCCTGTCCGTGGCCGAACACCAGCAGGCCGAGGCCGAAGAGCACCGCGAGGACGATCCAGACGACCGTCCAGATGCCCGCTTCCTTCATGGATACGTCGTGCGGCTTGCGGCCGATGAAGAAATCGGCGCCGATGAGGATGCCCAGACCGAGAATGGTCAGCACCCAGAGGAGCAACGAAACGTCCACTATTAACACGCCTCCGGCAGATGGCTCAGAACTTTGTCAGCGTCATCGCTGCCGGAGGTCTCTTCCACCCGGACGGCCAGGAGGCCACGGGCCGACGCCCCGGGACCGATTGCAGTCCGTATTGACGGGCACGTCGTAGCAGGAAAGCAGGAATACTCCCCTCCGCACTCACC
Source organism: Streptomyces sp. GL_141 (assembly GCF_057834385.1). Classification (NCBI taxonomy): domain Bacteria; kingdom Bacillati; phylum Actinomycetota; class Actinomycetes; order Kitasatosporales; family Streptomycetaceae; genus Streptomyces; species Streptomyces sp. GL_141. The sequence continues at coordinate 6,509,312 of NZ_CM174402.1, read as the reverse complement.
AGGGTACCCGGCGTGGGCGCGAAAGGTAAAGGGGACCCCAAGAACTGGTCAGTGGCCGGTCATCCGGGGTGGGCGGCGGACCGCCCGGCCGCCGCTACCGCGCCCGGCCGCGGGCCGCCGCGACCCGCTCCAGTGCCTGGTCCAGGACCCGGCTGCCCCGCGGGGGCAGGTCCGGCTCGAAGATCCAGGCGTGGTGGACCCAGGGGTCGGCGAGGTGGTTGTCCGGCACCGGCGACAGCCGCATCAGCGAGCGCCACAGCGGGTCCAGCAGCGGCCCGTAGGCCGAGGCCTCGTCACGGTCCGCGACCATCAGGAGGTGCACGCCGACCGCCGGGCCCTCGTCGGCGAGGTAGCGCAAACGGGTGACGGCGCGGTCGTCGAAGCCGTGCGGGAAGTCGTGCACGATCAGCAGCTGGTCGGAGGTGTCCACATCGGGCGGCAGGTCCTCGGGAGCCCCGGCCCGCACCGCCATCTGCACGAGGTCCACCCGGCGGGTCAGCCGCTCCAGGGTCTCGGTGACCCCCGCGGCCCCGGCGGCGGGCGCCCCGGCCAGCACTCCGGCCCGGACCAGCGGGGCCAGCGAGGCGGCTCCGGCCCCGGCCGCGTCGATGACGTGGACGGCGAACCGGTCGGCGGGGTGGGCGGCCAGCATCCGCGCGGCGTGCGCGACGGCCATGTCCATGGCGGCCCGGCGCAGCCGGTCGGTGTCCATCGCCATGGCCGCCTCGGAGCCGGTGCGGCCGTTGTCGATCCACAGCCCGCGCTCCAGCGGGACCCTGACCAGCATGGGGATGCGCAGGTCGGGCCGCTCGGGCAGGTGGAGGTCGCCCAGGCGCAGGGCGAGCGGGGCCTCGGCGGGCACGGAGTGCGCCTGCCAGACCGGGTTGTCCCAGCGTGCGTACGCGGCGGGCAGCGCGGGCTCGACCACCTCGGACTCGGCAGTGAGCTGCACCAGGTCCCGGTCGAGGACTTCCTGCGCCCGCGCGACCAGTTCCTCGCGGCGGCCCCGGGCGGCGTCCCGCGCGGAGTTGCCGGAGCCGCCGAGCCGGTGGCGGGGGTCGGACAGCGCTTCGTCGAGCTCGCGGTCCATCCGGGAGTCGGCGAACTCGACGGCGCCGCGGTAGGCGGCGACGGCGCGGGCCAGGTCCTCGAACATGCCCCAGACCTGGTTGTAGAGCCGCTCCTCCATGGACCAGCCGCTCGCGTCTCCGGCGATGGGGCGGGGCTGCTCCCCGGGCCGCGGCGGCACGGCCGGGCGCGGCGCGGGCTCGGGCGGCTCGGTGCTGGTGCGGCGGCGCGGGTGGGCGTAGCTGATGGTGGGCGGACCGCCGGCGGTGTCCGGGCCCGGTGCCGCTTCCGGGGGCATCGGCGGGGGCGTGGGCGTGGGCGCGGCCGGAACGTCCTGCGGCGCCGGTGCCGGCGCCGGCGTCTGGGCCGTGGCCGGGGCCCGGAGCCCGCGCGGAACGGTCGGGGCCGGGCCGCCGGGCATGACGGCCAGGGTGATGTCGCCGGCCGGCGCCGCGCCCAGGGCGGCGGCGGCCAGTTCGGCCGCGGCCGGGGCGGGCAGCCCGGCGTCGGTCAGGAGCGCGCCGAGACCGGCGGCGTACCCCTGGCCGACGGCGCGCACCTTCCAGGCGCCCTGGCGCCGGTACAGCTCCAGGGCCACGACGGCGGTCTCCGACTCCAGTCCGGTCAGCGTGTACCCGGCGAGCTCCGCGCCCTCCGGGTCGGCCACGGAGACGTAGGAGGCGGGGACCGCGCCGAAGTGCCCCGGCCCGCCGGGCGGCAGGACCAGGACGAGGCCGACCCGGTGGACGGCCGGTGCGACCGCGTCGAGGTCGACCGCTATGCGGTGCTGCCCGGAGGCCGCCCCGGGCACTTCGAGCCCGGGGAGGGTGCGGGCGCCCGGGTGGGCGACCGCACCGGGGCCGGCGAGCCGGCCCGTGTCGTCGCCGAGCTGGGCCAGGGCGAGCACGGGTGTGCCCGCCGAGACCCTGATCTCCACCCGGCTCCGGGACAAGGGGTGGTTCTGCCCCCGGACCAGTTCGGCCGTCATCGTGCAGCCCCTCCCCCGTACCCGTTCTTCCGCCGGGCCCTCGATCGCGCCCGGTCCTGCTGTGCTGTGTTTCAGTGCTGCTGTACTGCTGTCCTGCCGTGCTGTTCGTGCCGTGCTGCCGGTCCTGCTTACAGGTGCGGCAGGATCGCCGGCATCAGGTCCTGGAAGGTACGGCCGTTGGCCGGGTTCCCGAGGGCCGTCATCTGCCAGCCGCTGCCGACGCGCGAGACCTTCGCCATGATCTGAGCGGTGTACTGGCCGCCACCGTCCAGCGTGTAGCGGGCCAGCTCCTGGCCGTTGGTCTCGTCGACGATGCGGCAGAAGGCGTTCTCCACCTCCTGGAACGTCTGACCGGTGAAGGAGTTCACCGTGAAGACGATCTGGTCGATGTGCACCGGCACGCGCTGCAGGTCGACGAGGATCGACTCGTCGTCCCCGCCCTGGCCGACGCCGCCGACGAGGTTGTCACCCGTGTGCTTCACCGAGCCGTCGTCGCTCTGCAGGTGCCGGAAGAAGACGACGTCCACCGGCTGCTTGTCGGCGAAGAGCACTGCCGACGCGTCGAGGTCGATCTCCCGGGTCCGCGAGCCGAACAGCCCGCGGCGCTTGGCCGCCTGCCAGCCGAGGCCCATGCGGACCGCGGTCAGCGTGCCTCCGTCCGCCTTCTGCAGATTGATGGCCTGACCCTTGGTCATGTTGACCGTCACGCGCTGTCCCCTCTCCATAGCCCTCCCCCGATGGGGGTGCGCAGCGTGTACCTGCGGCTGTGCCAACCCTACTGACCGCCTCCGGGTCAGGCGAGGCCCGCTTCCTTCATCTGTCGCAGCTCCTTCTTCAGCTCGCCGACCTCGTCCCGGATCCGGGCCGCGACCTCGAACTGAAGCTCCGCCGCCGCGCCCCGCATCCGTTCGGTCATCTGCTCGATGAGCGAGGCCAGTTCGGCGGCGGGACGGTCGGTCGCGACCACGGGACCCTTGGCGCCCTTGGCGCCCTTCGCCCCGGCCTTGCCGCCCGACGCGGCCTGCGCCGCCTTGCCGCCCAGGGCCGGGACGGGCGCCTTGAGGGCCTTGCCGTCCTTCGTCTGCCGGTAGCCGGTGCCGAGGAGCTCCTCGGTGTCGAGCTCCTCGCGGGCGATCGTGGCCACGATGTCGTTGATCTTCTTGCGCAGCGGCTGCGGGTCGATCCCGTGGGCCGTGTTGTAGGCGACCTGCTTCTCGCGGCGCCGGTTCGTCTCGTCGATCGCCTGGGCCATCGCCGGGGTGATGCTGTCCGCGTACATGTGGACCTGGCCGGAGACGTTGCGCGCCGCGCGTCCGATGGTCTGGATCAGCGAGGTCCCCGACCGCAGGAAGCCCTGCTTGTCGGCGTCGAGGATGGCCACCAGCGACACCTCGGGCAGGTCGAGGCCCTCGCGGAGCAGGTTGATGCCGACCAGGACGTCGTACTCGCCGGCCCGCAGCTCGCGCAGCAGCTCGATGCGGCGCAGGGTGTCCACGTCGCTGTGCAGGTAGCGGACCTGGATGCCGAGCTCCAGGAAGTAGTCGGTGAGGTCCTCGGCCATCTTCTTGGTGAGGGTGGTGACCAGGACCCGCTCGTCCTTCTCCACCCGCTGCCGGATCTCGTGCACCAGGTCGTCGATCTGGCCCTCGGTGGGCTTGACCACGACCTCCGGGTCGATGAGCCCGGTCGGGCGGATGATCTGCTCGACGAAGCCGTCGCCGCGCGAGAGCTCGTACTTCCCCGGAGTGGCCGACAGGTAGACGGTCTGGCCGATCCGCTCCTGGAACTCCTCCCACTTCAGCGGCCGGTTGTCGAGGGCCGACGGGAGCCGGAAGCCGTGGTCGACCAGGGTCCGCTTGCGCGAGGCGTCGCCCTCGTACATCGCGCCGATCTGGGGCACGGTGACGTGCGATTCGTCGATGACGAGGAGGAAGTCCTCGGGGAAGTAGTCGATGAGCGTGTTCGGGGCGGAGCCGCGCTCGCGGTCGTCCATGTGCAGCGAGTAGTTCTCGATGCCGGAGCAGGAACCGATCTGGCGCATCATCTCCAGGTCGTAGGTGGTGCGCATGCGCAGGCGCTGCGCCTCCAGCATCTTGCCCTGCTTCTCCAGCTCGGCGAGGCGCTCGGCGAGCTCGGCCTCGATGCCGCGGACCGCCTTCTCCATCCGCTCGGGGCCGGCGACGTAGTGGCTGGCGGGGAAGACGTAGAGCTCGCGGTCCTCGCTGATCACCTCGCCGGTCAGCGGGTGCAGGGTGGACAGGGCCTCGATCTCGTCGCCGAACATCTCGATGCGGACGGCCAGTTCCTCGTAGACCGGGAAGATCTCGATGGTGTCGCCGCGCACGCGGAAGGTGCCCCGGGTGAAGGCCACGTCGTTGCGGGTGTACTGGATGTCGACGAAGCGGCGCAGGAGCTGGTCCCGGTCCATCTCCTCACCGACCTTGAGGGGGACCATCCGGTCGACGTACTCCTGCGGGGTGCCGAGACCGTAGATGCAGGACACGGAGGCGACGACGATGACGTCGCGCCGGGTGAGGAGGGAATTGGTCGCGGAGTGGCGCAGCCGCTCCACCTCCTCGTTGATCGAGGAGTCCTTCTCGATGTAGGTGTCCGACTGCGGTACGTACGCCTCGGGCTGGTAGTAGTCGTAGTACGAGACGAAGTACTCGACGGCGTTGTTCGGCAGGAGCTCGCGGAACTCGTTCGCCAGCTGGGCGGCGAGCGTCTTGTTCGGCGCCATCACCAGGGTGGGCCGCTGGAGCTTCTCGATCATCCAGGCGGTCGTCGCCGACTTGCCGGTTCCGGTCGCGCCGAGCAGCACGACATCCTTCTCACCTGCACGGATGCGCTTCTCCAGCTCGGCGATGGCCGCCGGCTGGTCGCCGCTGGGCGTGTAGGAGCTGACGACCTCGAAAGGCGCCACCGTGCGTTCGATCTTCGATACGGGCCGCATGGGTCAACCGTACGACCACCCACTGACACTCGGGGCCCGTCCGCCCCGTCCGCCCCGTGCGGAGCCGTGCGGGCCTGGTCCGTTTGTCGTAGTTCGGTGGCGGCCCGGTGATCGTCAACCCCATGATCGCCGTACGCGGCTCTCCCTGAAAGTGCGTCGGAAACGCACGCCGCCTGTGCACCGCCGCAACGAATGCCGCTCCGCGCCCGTTTGACGGCAGGAGCAGGGCCCATGACCCGAGGAGAACGCGCATGTACGTCCGATCCGCCGCCGCGGCCACCGCCGCCTTCCTGGGACTCGCCCTGAGCGTGTGCGCCGCGGGCTCCGCCTCGGCCGCACCCGGTCCGGACTGGCTGTCCAACCCGATCGTGTACGCCCACCGGGGGGCTTCGGCGTACGCCCCGGAGAACACCCTGGAGGCGATCGACCTCGCGATGGAGATGGGCTTCGACTGGGTGGAGAACGACGTCCAGCGCACCAAGGACGGGGAGCTCGTGGTCATCCACGACGACACCCTGACCCGGACGACCGACGTCGAGCAGGTCTTCCCCGACCGCAAGCCCTGGCGGGTGCGGGACTTCACCGCGGCGGAGATCGCCCGGCTGGACGCGGGCAGCTGGTTCGGCCGGAAGTTCGCGGGCGCCCGCGTACCGACCCTGCGGCAGTACATGAACCGGGTCCAGCGCAACCAGCAGCGCCTGCTCCTGGAGATCAAGAAGCCGGAGCTCTACCCCGGGATCGAACGGCAAACCCTGGACGTGCTCGGCGAGACCGGCTGGCTCGAGGAGAACCACGTGGCCCGCCGGCTGGTGGTCCAGAGCTTCAGCGCCGCCTCGGTGCGCACCGTGCACGAGCTGCGCCCCGACCTCTTCACGGCCTTCCTCGGCACCCCGGCCCTCGCCGACCTGCCGCGGTACGCCGAGTTCACCGACCGGATCAACCCCTGGTACGCCACCATCGACGCCGACTGGGTCGCCGCGGTGCACCAGCTGCTCGGCGCCCACGGCAAGGCGCTGGAAGTGGACACCTGGATCGTGGACGACGCCGCGACCGCTCTGAAGGTCCAGGACATGGGCGTGGACGGGATCATCACCGACAAGCCCGACGTCGTACGGGAAGCGGTCGGCGGCTACTGACGGGCGGGGCTGTGTCAGTGTCAGTGTCAGTGTCAGTGTCAGTGGGGAGCCGTACCGTGAAGGGGTGGACACTCCTGAGCCCCGCGGGCCGCACCTCGAATGGACCGTCGTCGACAGCGGCGGCATCGGCATCGGGCCGCTGCTCCTCGCCGCCACCCCCGAGGGCCTGGTCAAGGTCGAGTTCCATGCCGGACCGGACCGGGCCGCGAGGATGATCGGCGCGCTGGTCTCCCGGCTCGGCGCCGACGCCCGGCGCCCGCCGCCGGGCGAGGAGGTCCTGCTGGCCGAGCCGATACGCCAGCTGAACGCCTACTTCGCGGGCACGCTGCGCCGCTTCGACCTGCCGCTGGACTGGCGGCTGAGCTCCGGATTCAACCGGCAGGTCCTGCTGGAGCTGGACCGCACCGTGCCCTACGGGGCGGTCGTGGGGTACGGCGAGCTGGCCGCCCGCGCCGGGGCCCCGGGAGCCGCCCAGGCCGTCGGCAACGCCATGGGCTCGAACCCGCTGCCCCTGGTCGTGGCCTGCCACCGGGTCGTGGAGAACGACGGGGGCATCGGCGGCTTCGGCGGCGGCGTGGAGACCAAGCGCCGCCTCCTCGCACTGGAGGGGGTACTCCCCCAGCCGCTGTTCTGAGGACGTCTGCCGTGCTCCCGGTGGTGCTCCCCGTGCTCCCGGAAACCCTGTTCCGCCCGCCCGGCGAGGGGTGCGAAACTGCGGCGGTGACCACTCCTCGCGCCACGCCCCCAGCTCCTCCCCGTCCGTGTCGGAGGTGGACCGCGTGAGCACCGCGCCCGGCACCGACCGGCCCGCCGTCACGGTCACCGCCGCGGACCTGCCCCGGCTGCGGCGCCGCACCTCCGGGGTGCTGATCGCCGGCCAGGTGCTGGGCGGCATCGGCGTGCCCATCAGCATCGCCCTGGCCCCGGTCCTGGCCACCGAGGTCAGCGGCACGGAGTCGCTCTCCGGCTTCGCCTCGACCGCCTCCGTGATCGGCACCGCGGCCGTCTCCCTGCCGCTCGCCGCGCTGATGACCGCGCGCGGCCGCCGCCCCGGACTGGTCCTCGCCTACGTGATCGGCGCCGCCGGGGCCGCCCTCGTCGTCCTCGCCGCCTCGATCAAGAGCTTCCCGCTGCTGATGCTGGGCATGGCCGCCTTCGGAGCCGCCTCCTCCGCCAACCTCCAGGCCCGCTTCGCCGCCGCCGACCTCGCCGAGCCCGACCACCGGGCACGGGCGATCTCCGTGGTCGTCTGGGCCTCCACCATCGGCGCCGTGCTCGGCCCCAACCTCTCCGCCCCGGCCAGCCGCAGCTTCGCCGGCACCTCCATACCCCCGACGGCGGGGCCCTTCATCTGGGCCGGCGCCGTCTTCCTGCTCACCGCCACGCTGATCGGCGTACTCCTGCGCCCGGACCCGCTGCTGACGGCCCGCGCGCTCGCCCCCGCCGAGGACCAGACCCCTGCCGGGCGTTCGCTGCGTGCCGGGTTCGCGGCCGTCAAGGCCTCCCCCCGGGCCCGGCTGGCGCTGCTCACCATCGCGGTGTCCCACACCGCCATGGTCTCGATCATGGTGATGACCCCGGTCGACCTCGGGCACCACGGAGCCGGGCTCCAGCTCATCGGGCTGGTCATCAGCGGGCACATCGCCGGCATGTTCGGCTTCTCCCCGGTGATGGGGTGGCTCGCCGACCGGATCGGCCGGCTCTCCGTGATCGGGCTCGCCGCCGGGCTGCTGTCCGTCGCCGCGCTGCTCGCCGGCACAGCCGACGGGAACCACGCCCAGAGCGCCGCCGGGCTCTTCCTGCTCGGCCTGGGCTGGTCCGCCGGCATGGTGTCCGGCTCCGCGCTGCTGACCGACTCGGTGCCGCAGCCCGCGCGGGCCGCCGTACAAGGGCTGGGCGACCTCACCATGAACACGGCCGCCGGGGTCGGCGGCGCCGCCGCCGGGCTGGTCATGTCCCAGGCGGGCTACGGCTGGCTCAACGCGGCCGCCGCCGCCCTGCTGCTGCCGATGGCGGCGCTCGCGCTGTTCACCTCGCGCCGCCGTCCGGTGAAGGCGGCGGACACCGGGGCGGGCACCGCTCAGTAGCTGATGTGGTAGGCCTTGCGGAGCGTCTCGTGGACGGTCCAGGTGGTCTTGTCACCCTCCCGGAGGACGCAGGCCGAGCCCGGGCCGACCTCCAGGGTCGCGCCGCCCTCCACCTCGATGGTGGCCCGGCCGCTGACCACCACGAACAGCTCGTTCGCCTCGGTGTCGGTGACCACGCCCGGGGTGATCTGCCAGATCCCGCGGACCTGCGAACCGTCCGGCGCCTCCCACAGCACCTTGCCGGTCACGACCGGGTTCCCCGAGACGATCTGCGCGGGGTCGAGCTCGTCCGGTTCCAGTTCGGAGTCGGGGACGTCCGGGAGGGACACGGCGAAGGAAGCGGGGGCGTCCGCGGGGGCGTCGCGGTGATCATTCGTGCTCATGGTCCGGGAGCCTAACCGCAGCACCCCGAGCCCCGGGGTGACCAGAGCGTCCAGCGCGCGCCCGCCCCACCCGTCACCCTGTCGAGCGACGCCGCGCGGCGAGCACCGGCTGGTGGAACCCGCAGTCCGCCGGGGCGTGCCACACCGTCTCCGTGAAACCGGCGGCCTCCGCGAAGGCGGCCGTCTCCTCCTCCGCCAGCGCCCAGTACGTGGTGCGCGCGACCCGGGTCGTCCAGGTGTCCCCGGTGGGCAACAGTTGGAAGAACTCCAGGTCGTAGCGGGCGCCGTCGGGGTGCCAGTGCCACAGCTGGAAGGTGATCGTCCGCCCTTCGGGACCCTCGTGCACGTGCGGAGCCTCGCTCAGCGGCCGGGCCGCGCGCAGTGCCCCGTACGGCCGGGTGGACAGGAGCAGCAGGCCGCCGGGGCGCAGCACCCGCAGCATTTCGGCCAGGGCGGCCCGTACGTCCGCGGCCGTCAGCAGGTGCGGCAGGGCGTTGTCGGCGCAGACCACCGCGTCGAAGGAGCCGTCGGGGAAGGGCAGCGCCCGCATGTCGGCGGCCGCCACGGGCAGGACGAGTCCGCGATCACCCGCCTCGCGGAAGGCACGGGCGACGGAGCCGGGGCTCAGGTCCGTACCGGTGACGTGGTGACCGAGGGCGGCCAGGGCCAGGGCCTGGGTGCCGATGCCGCAGGCGGTGTCGAGGACGCGTCGCGGTCCGGGGCCGAGGGCTGAGGCGATCAGGGCGTCCAGGGCGCGGCCCTGCCGGGCGGTGCTCGCGCGCCAGTCGGCGTACAGCAGGTCGTAGCGGTCGGCGAGTTCGTCGTAGAAGGCACCCGGATCCCGGGGGGCGCGTGCGTCCTGAAGGCTCATGCGGGCACGGTACCGGGGCGGGTTCGCGCCGGTACGGCGTCCTCGCGTTTGGGGTCCCGGATCGCGTGCCAGGGATGGGGACATGTCACAGCACACAGCATCCGAGCACACGACGCCGTCCCTTCTCCCGGCCGCCGTCCCGGTCCTGTCGGAGGAGGTGCGCGAGGCGCTCGACCGCCGGCAGCCCGTCGTGGCGCTGGAGTCGACGATCCTCGCCCACGGTCTGCCCCGCCCCCGCAATCTGGCGGTGGGTCTGGAACTGGAGGAGCTGGTCCGTGCGGAAGGAGCCGTCCCGGCGACCATCGCGGTCGTCGACGGGGTGGCGTACGCCGGGCTGGACAAGGCCCGGCTGGAGCGGATCGCGGGCGGCGAGGGCGTGCGCAAGCTCGGCCACCGGGATCTGGCCCCGGCCCTCGCCACCGGGGCGACCGGCGCGACGACGGTCTCGGCCACGGCCTTCCTCGCCGCGCGGGCGGGGCTGCGGGTCTTCGCCACCGGCGGGCTGGGCGGCGTACACCGGGACTGGACGCGGTCGCAGGACGAGTCGGCGGACCTCGCGCTGCTGGCGCGGACCCGGATCACCGTGGTGTGCGCGGGGGTGAAGTCGATCCTGGACGTGCCCGCGACGCTCCAGCGGCTGGAGACGCTGGGGGTGACGGTGCTCGGGTACGGGACGGATCGTTTCCCCGGGTTCTACCTGGCCGATTCCGGTGAGCCGGTGGACTGGACGGTCCACCGCCCGGAGGAGGTGGCGGCCGTGATGGCCGCTCAGGACCTCCTCGGCGGCGCGGAGTCGGCGCTCCTCGTGGCCAACCCGGTGGCGCGGGAGCGGCAGCTCGATCCGGAGCTGCACGACCGCGTCCTGGCCGAGGCGCTGTCGGAGTGCCGGGAGCGGGGCATCACGGGACAGGCGGTGACACCGTTCCTGCTGGGGTTCCTGGTGCGCGCGACGGGTGGCGCCTCCCTGGAGGCCAACCTCGCGGCGGTACGGGGCAACGTGCGCCTCGGGTCCCGGATCGCGCGGGCCTGGGCGGCCCGGCCGTGACCGGCGCACCGGCCGCTCCCGCCCCTCCCGCCGGACCGGGGGCGCTGCTGGTCGTCGGGGACGTGGTGACGGACATCGTGGCGGTCCATGCGGAGCCACTGGCTCCGGGTACCGACACCGCGGCCCGGATCCGCACCCTGCCGGGCGGCGCCGGGGCCAACGCGGCCTGCTGGGCCGCCCACGCGGGAGCCCCGGAGGTACGCCTCCTCGCGCGGGTCGGCTCCGACTCGGCCGGGTGGCACGAGCGGGCGCTGCTCGACGCGGGGGTGCGGCCGAGGCTGGTGGTCGATCCCGCCGAGCCGACCGGGACGGTGGTCGCGCTGGTCGGAGCGGACGCGGAGCGGACCTTCCTGACCGACAGCGGTGCCTCGCTGCGGCTCTCCCCCGCCGACTGGGAGCCCGGACTCCTGGACGGGGTCGCCCATCTCCACCTGTCGGGCTATCTGTTCTTCGCGGACGCGAGCCGGGAACTGGCCCTGGTCGCGCTACGGGCCGCCCGGGCCCGGAACGTACCGGTGAGCGTGGATCCGGCGTCGGCGGGGTTCCTGGCCGCGCTGGGTCCCGGGCGCTTCCTGGCCGCCGCGGCGGGAGTCGGCGTACTGCTGCCGAACGAGGACGAGGCGCTGCTGCTCGCGGGGTCGCACGGGGCGGGTAGGGCGGACGGGGCGACCCGGGCGGCCGCGGTCGCGCGGGCGGCGGCGGAGCTGAGCCGGCGGGTGCCGCTGGTGGTGGTCACCCGGGGCGGGGCCGGGGCGCTCATCGCCGAGGACGGCCGGGTGACGGCCGAGGTCGCGGCGGAGAGCGCCGAGGCGGTGGATTCCACGGGCGCCGGGGACGCCTTCACCGGCGCCTTCCTCGCGGCCCGGCTGGCGGGAGCGGGCTCGGCGTGGGCCGCGGGGGCCGGCTGCCGGGCGGCCGCGCTGGCGGTGACCCGGCTGGGCGGGCGGCCGTAGGGAGAACGGGGGGACCGGGGGGGACCGTACGGCCGCGCCTGTGGGTGTTACGACGTGTACTGCTGGTCCATCCAGTCGATCGCGCCCGCGCCGTTCAGGTGGTAGCGGAAGACGCGGCCCTGGTTCGGGTGGGCGATCAGCCAGTCGATGAGCTGCTGGAGGGTGATCGGCTGGCTCAGCGGGCTGGCGATGACGGGGGTGACCGCCGTGATCTTGGCATCCTCGGCGATGTTGAGGAAGGTCTCCTTGCCCACCGTGTCGAAGGGGGCGGCGTCCATGCCGGGGGCCGCGCAGCCCCAGTTGCCGTGCTTGACGATCAGGCTGTGGACCCCGCCCTCGGGGGTGTAGCGGTAGACGGCGACCTCGTCGGGCGAGATCGGCATCTTGTGGTCGCAGGTGGAACCGGGGGCCGGCGGCTTCTTCGTGCCCGCCGGGGTGGCGGTCGAAGGGGTGGTGGGAGTCGGCTTCTTCGACGGGGCCGCGGAGGGCGGCGCCGAGGCCGGCGGGGAGGCGGCGCCCGTGGCCGTCGCGCCGGCGGAGGGGCTCGTGGAGGGGCTCGCGGGGGTGCCCGCCGCACCGGTTTCGTCGTCACCGTTGCACGCGGTGAGGGTCAGGGTCGCGCACAGGGCCAGCGCGGCGAGCGCCGCCTGTGTGCGCAACCGTCTCGCGTCCCGAACCACCGTGCCGTGTCCGTGCATTGACCGCATCGCCTTCTCCCTCTGCCAAGGCGCCACCGGGGTGGCCGCCGTCGAAGCGTGCCGTCAACGTAGCGCGCGGTTCCGGCCGGAGCGATGGCCGGAACCGATCGTCACCGTGCCGGAATCCCTCTGTTGCGGTTCCCGGACCTCCGTGACGGGGCGGGAGTTCGCGCAGGTGCGCACGGTGGTCCGCGCAGACGTGCGTGCGGCGGCCTCGCGGGCTCAGGCGGCGCCTTCTCCGCGCAGGCCCGTCCAGGCCGGGTGGCGCGGATCGTCGGCCCGGACCAGGGCGTCGGCCCGGTCCGCCGGGCCGGTGTCCGCCTCGTAGCGCGCGAAGGCGGGGAGGGTCCAGCGGGCGGATTCCTCGGTGCGGCGGGCGAGTGCGCCCGGGGAGAGCCCGATGTGGACGCTGAGGTCGAAGGGGAACCAGTGGCCCAGCAACAGCGGGCCGTGCACGATCAGCACGCCGCCGGGCGGGAGTTCGGCGTAGGGGCTGCGGGTGGCCCGGTCGGTGACCGGGTCCCAGAGGTCGGGCAGCACCCGGCCCGTGCCGCCGGGGTCGGTCGGGCCGAAGACCTCCCGCCAGAGCGCGGCCGTGTCGTACCAGCCGTCGAGGTAGGAGTCCACGTCCTCGCGGCCGAACTCGAAGCGGAGGGAGGCCGGGCGCAGGAAGCCCTCGGCCGCCACCACCAGGACCGAACGCCCGCGCGGGCGCAGCGCGTCGGCGAGCTCCGCGGCGAGCACGCCGGTGCGGGCGGCGGGCGCCCCGTCGATGCCCACCCGCCACCACCGGTCCCCCGGGCCGGCCTCGCCCCCGTCCGTACTGTCGCCCTCGGCGCCGCCCTTCGCGTTGTCGTCGAGGTGACCGGCGAGCCGCTCGGCCATCCGCTGCCATGTGATCGCTTCCAGCTGCACCCGCCCATTGTCAGTGGTGGCCCCTAACGTTTTTCAGGAGGGATCACCGGCGCACAGGGAGCCGGCGGCCCGGCCTTGGGGAGGGGTCTGTCATGGCTCGGGAGACGACGTATCTGGAGCTGTCCCAGGAGGACGGCGGTGCCCACAAGTTCTACGAGGTCACCGTCGACGGGACCTCCGTCTCGGTGCGGTACGGCCGCATCGGCGCGGACGGCCAGCTGCAGAGCTCCTCCTTCCCGACCATCGAGAAGGCACGGGCGGCCGCCGCCAAGAAGGTCGGGGAGAAGGTCCGCAAGGGCTACGCCCCGGCGGTGCGGGGAGTCCGCGCGGCCCGGTCGGTGACGCGCCGCCAGGTCACCTCGACGCCCTCCACCGCACGCGCGGTGGCCCCGGTGCTGTGGCGGTTCCGTACCGGGTCCTCCGCCTTCGGGATCCACGTGGACGAGGACCGCTGCTGGGTCGGCAACCAGGCCGGGGACGTCTACACGGTGAGCCACGACGGCGAGGTGCTGGCCCGGTACCAGCTGCCGGACGGGGTGAAGTGCCTGGTGGCGGACGAGTTCTGGATCTACGCGGGCTGTGACGACGGCACGGTGTACGACCTGTCCTCGAAGGTGCCGTTCGGGGCGTACGACATCGCGGCCGACGTGGACATCTTCTGGCTGGACATCCGCGAGGGCGTGCTGAACGTGTCCGACCGCAACGGCGGGCTGACGGTCATCGACCACGAGGACGAGTTCCAGTGGTCGCGGCGCTCGGCCGGGACGAACGCCTGGATGGTGCGTGCGGACGAGCGGGCGGTCTACCACGGCCACGGCAAGGGGGTCACGGCCTACGCCCCGGACGGCGGGCGGGAGTTGTGGCACACGCAGACCGACGGGTCGGTGCTGTTCGGCTGGCAGGAGGACCACGCGGTGTACGCGGGGACCGGCCGCAACACCGTGCAGCGGCTGTCGAAGGCCACGGGCGCCCTGGAGGCCACGTACCGGTGCGACGCGGCGGTCTACTCGTGCGCGACCTCGCCGGACGGCCGGCACGTCTTCGCCGGCGACCTCGCGTCGTCCGTGTACTGCTTCGACGCCGACGGGCGGCGGCTGTGGAAGCTGGGCACCGGCAGCGGGGCCGCGCTGTCCATGCAGTATCTGGACGAGCGGCTGTACTTGGTGACCACGGACGGTTCGCTGGTGTGCGTGGACGCGAGCGAGACCGCGATCGCGGCCGCCCGGGAGGGGTCGGTGCCGACGGCCGTGGACGTGAAGTCGGCCGCCGCCCTGCCCGTCTTCACCCCGGCCGCCACGCCTGCCGCGGTGGCGACGGTGTCGGTGTCCTCGGTGCCCGCGGGCGGCGTGGTCGTGGAGTGCGTGCAGCAGGGCCAGCGGATGCGGGTACAGGTGGTGTCGGGCGGCTTCGAGCCCTCCTGGAACGTGCAGTTCCCGCGCGGGATACGGGAGCCCGGCGCCCGGTACGTGGTGGACGGCCTGCACCCGGCGGCCGGAGGCTTCTACCGCGTGCGCGGGGAGATCCGCCGGCTCGTCTGAGCGGTGCCCCGTTCACGGGGGGCGGGGTCACCGCGTCCGCGTGGGGCACGCGCAGGGGGTTGCCCCGGTCGGGGTGTCGGCGGGATGCGCGAAGGGGTCGCCCTCGGCGAGGGCGGCGGTGACACAGAGCACGACCCGCTCGGTGCCGAGGTTGCGGCCGAGGTGGACGTGGCGCCGGCCGGCGGGCTCGACGAAGCTGGTGCCGGTGTGATGCACCTCGACCGTGCCGTCGCTCAGGATCCGGGTCAGGGTGCCGGACTTGACCACCGCTATGAGCGGGACGCGGTGGTAGTGCCAGCCGGTGCAGCCGCCGGGCTCTATCTCGACCTCTCGCACCACGAGGTCGGAGGCCACCTCCGCTTTCGGGCGCCGGCCCGCGGTCCTCGGGCGCCCGGCCGTCGCCTGCCTTCCAGCCATGTTTCCCTCCTCCATGGACCGGACGCGGCCCACTCGACTCACGGTAGGAGGACACCATGAGGTCGGGGAAGACTCTGTGAAACCGCAAGTACCCATACCGACAAGGTGATATACGGCCTGAACGGCGGTATCACTTCGACATGAGCCTGGTCGTTTTCGAGTCGACGAAGCAGATCCACTGCGCGGAGTGCAGGCAGGGTCCGCTGCGCCGCCTCGTCCGCGAGACCGGTGTGCCCCGCTGCCTGGACTGCGCCGACCTCGGACACCTCGTCTACCTGCCGCGCGGCGACACCGCCCTCACCCGCCGGGCGCACGAGGCCAGTTCGCTGTCCGCCGTCGTGGTCCGCTTCCACCGGCGCCGCCGCCGCTACGAGCGCCTGGGGATCCTCGTCGAGGACGCCGCCCTGGCCCGGGCCGAGCGCGCCTGCCTCGCGGACGCCGAGGCGCGGGCCCGCCGCCGCGAGCGCGACCGGCTGCGCCGGGCGGCCGAGGACACCCGGTTCACGGCGGCCTTCGCCGCCGAGATCCTGCGCCTGTTCCCCGGGTGCCCCTCCGACCGGGCCCGGGCCATCGCCGCGCACGCCTCGGTGCGCGGCAGCGGCCGGGTGGGCCGCAGCGCGGCGGGCCGGGCCCTCGATCCGCCGGCCGTGTACGCGGCGGTACGGGCGGCCGTGCGGCACCTCGACACCGAGTACGACTCCCTGCTGATGGGGGGCGTGCCCCGGTTCGCGGCCCGGGCCCGGCTGGCGCCCCGGATCGACGCGATCCTGGACGGCTGGCGGGCGGCCTCCGACGACTCCGACACGCCCGCGCAGGCTAGTTGAGCCGGAACCGGCGGTAGAGCAGCACTCCGCCGAGCAGCATGGCGCCGCCGCCGGACAGCAGGTAGCCGGCACCCTCGGCCCCGGTGTGGGCGAGCGCCGAGGGGTGGCTGCGGGGCGGGGCCGGCGGGGTGACCGGCCGTACGGCGACGGGCGGCTGGACGGGCTTGCCGACGACCGGGGTCGAGCCGTTGACGGAGGTGTTGCCCACGGAGGAGTTGCCGACGCCGACGACGCTCACCGAGTTGCCGCTGATGTTGACCGGCACCTCGACGGGGAGCTGGAGTCCGTTGCCGGACAGCAGCCCCGGAGAATCCTTTCCGCGCCCATCGGCCATCGCACCCCGGCCGGGCCCTCCGTGCCCGCCGTCACCGCCGTGCCCGCTCTGGCCGCCGTTCCCCGCACCGTTTCCGGCGCCGGGTTTCGAGGGGTGCGAGGGGCCGGACGGCCGCGGTCCGGGATGACCCGGCTCGCCCTGCTTCCCGGCGCCCCGGTCCGCGTTGACGCACCGGTTCCCGGCCGCCGAGTTGAGCACGCCGACCACGCTCACGGTGTTCCCGCACACGTTCACCGGTGCGTGCACCGGCAGTTGCAGCAGATTCCCCGACAGCACCCCCGGCGAGCGCACGGCCTGCCCGCCCGCCTCCGCGTCGGCGTAGGCGAAGCCACCCGCACCCGCGACCGCGAGGCCACCCCCCGCAACCACCGCCGCGATCAAGCCATTCCGACGACTGTGACGCATCAGATTTCCTGCCTTCCGGAAGGGTCCACGGGCTTTGCACCCGTACCGGAAACAACGCTGTAACCCCATTCGGGTTATAGCGCCGGTAGGCATTTCACTCCATCGTGTACTGGGTAATCCCTACTTCATGACTCGCCCGCTGCTCCTCCTCGACGTGGACGGCCCCCTCAACCCGTTCCGGTCCCGCCTCGCGGGTTTCCGCGGATACACCAGCCACCGGATGCGACCGAGCATCTGGCTGTCCTACCGCGCACCGGAATCCCGCAGTGCCAGGCGCGGTGTACGGGTACGGCTGCACCCGGGCCACGGCGCCCGGTTGCTGGCCCTGCCCTACGAACTCGCCTGGGCCACCGCTTGGACGCACGAGGCCAACACCCTGATCTCCCCGCACATCGGACTACCCGCTGATCTTCCTGTCATCGAATGGCCGGAACCCTTCACCCGCGACCCCGACGGCCTCTTCTGGAAGACCCGCCCCCTCCTGGAATGGGCGGCCGGCCGGCCCTTCGCCTGGGTCGACGACCTGATCACGCCCCGGGACCGCGCCTGGGTCGCCGCCCACCACCCGGCCCCGGCCCTGCTCCTGCGCATCCACCCCCGCCACGGCCTGCGCGCGCAGGACTTCGCCACCCTCGAACGCTGGGCGGCCGGGATCAGCCCAGCAGGGCCGTGACCGGGTCCGGGGAGGGGCGGCGGCCCGTGGGCCACCAGTCGTCGTCGCCCAGGCGGTTCTCGTAGGAGTACCAGAGGGCGTCCCGGCCGAGCCGGAGCTGCCGGCCGGTGCCCGTGAGCCGGTTGCGGTCGGGGCGGAACGAGCCCTGGGCGGCGGCGAGCAGCGCCGGCCGGGCCCGGTCGAAGGGGCCGGCCGGCGGGTCCCAGGGCTCTTCGAGGGCGAGCAGGGCGGGCAGACCGCCCTGCCTCCAGGCGGCCGCCCCCCGGGCCAGGTCGGTGGTGCTGCGTCCGGTGGCGCGGGCCAGCTCGCGGTAGAGGGTGCGGGCGGCGCCGGTGAGCCCGGCCGTGGCGTGTGCCGAGGCCAGCCGGACGGCGTCCTGCCAGCGGCTCAGCCCGGCCATCGGATCCTCGGCGGTGCGCAGCAGCTCCAGGGCGCGGGCGGCCGCGTCCGCGGCGAGCTGGTCCAGGGCGAGCGGGTCCGGGGCCGCCGGGTCGGCCGGATACGCGGGCGGCATCCCGACGGCGGAGGGCGCCGCCAGGGGAGCGGGCAGCGGCGGCAGGACGGTGCGGACGAGCGCGGCACGGGCCGGAACGCCGGGGAAGTCCGGTGTCCCGTCGGGCTGTTCGCGCGCGGCGTGGGCGGCGTTGCGCCGGGTGAGCTCCTCCAGCAGCTCCCGCTCGCCGCGGCCGCGCAGCAGGAGCAGGACGAAGGGATCGGCGTCCAGGAGGCGGGCCGCGCGGTAGCACAGGGCCGCGGCGTGCTTGCAGGGCGGACGCCCGACGTCCGGGCAGGAGCAGCGCGGCACGAGCTCTCCCGCACCGGGCAGGACCGACTCGGAGAGGGACTCCGGGACCTCCCGCTCCAGCAGCGCGGCGAGCGCCGTCGGATCGGCGACCACCGATTCCAGCAGCTCGCTCCACTCGGCGTCCGAGAGGGCGGGCAGGGACAGCTCGGTGCGGTACGGCCGCGGCCGGCTGCCCCGTACGTAGGCCACGATCCGGCCCGGGGTGATCGTGACGGCGTCGACGTGGCCCTCGGCGGCGTAGGTCCGCCCGCGGGTCAGGCGGGCTCCGTCGTGGGCCACCGCCTCCAGGGCGGACACCCAGGCCCGGCCCCACCAGCTGACGGCCTCCACGCCCGGCGGCACGGTCTCGAAGGTGCGGCGGCGGTCGTCGCGCGCGGTGATCATACGGGCCTGCGCAGGGAGACGAGGTCGGCCAGTTCGCGGTCCGTGAGCTCGGTCAGCGCCGTCTCGCCGGAGCCGAGCACGGCGTCGGCCAGCGCCCGCTTCGCCTCCAGCATTTCGGCGATCCGGTCCTCGACGGTGCCTTCGGCGATGATGCGGTGGACCTGGACGGGCTGGGTCTGCCCGATGCGGTAGGCGCGGTCGGTGGCCTGTTCCTCGACGGCCGGGTTCCACCAGCGGTCGTAGTGGATGACGTGTGCGGCGCGGGTGAGGTTGAGGCCGGTGCCGGCCGCCTTGAGGGAGAGCAGGAACACGGGTACCTCTCCGGCCTGGAACCGGTCCACGAGCTCCTCGCGGCGCGGAACGGGCGTGCCCCCGTGCAGCAGCTGGTGGGAGATCCCGCGCGCCGTCAGATGCCGCTCGATGATGCGGGCCATCGTCACGTACTGGGTGAAGACCAGCACGGAGCCGCCCTCGGCCAGGATCGTGTCGAGCAGCTCGTCGAGGAGGGCCAGCTTCCCGGAGCGGTGCGCGATCCGGGGCTCCTCCTCCTTCAGATACTGGGCGGGGTGGTTGCAGATCTGCTTGAGCGAGGCCAGCAGCTTCATGATCATGCCGCGCCGCTCGATGCCCTCGCTCGCGCCGATCACGGCCATCGCCTCGTCGACCGCCGCCTGGTAGAGGGAGGCCTGCTCGCGGGTGAGGGACACGGGGTGGTCGGTCTCCGTCTTCGGCGGCAGCTCGGGCGCGATCCCCGGATCGGACTTCTTGCGCCGCAGCAGGAACGGCCGGACCAGCGCGGCCAGTCGGGCGACCGCCGCCTCGTTACCCCCGTCCTCCTCCGTCTGGTGCTCCACGGGCCGGGCGTGCCGGGCCCGGAACGCGGTGAGCGGGCCGAGCAGTCCGGGCGTGGTCCAGTCGAGGAGTGCCCACAGCTCGGAGAGGTTGTTCTCCACCGGGGTACCGGTCAGCGCCACCCGGGCGGGTGCCGGGATCGTGCGCAGTGCCTTCGCGGTCGCCGAGTGCGGGTTCTTGACGTGCTGGGCCTCGTCCGCGACGACCATGCCCCAGGGCTGTTCGGCCAGCCGGGCCGCTCCCGCGCGCATGGTTCCGTAGGTGGTGAGGACGAATCCCCCGGCGGGCTGGTCGGCCAGCCCTTCGAGGCTGCGGCCGGCGCCGTGGTAGCGGCGCACCGGCGTGCCGGGGGCGAACCTCTCGATCTCCCGCTGCCAGTTGCCCAGCAGCGAGGCCGGGCAGACCACCAGCGTCGGCTCGGGACGGTCGCGGTGCAGGTGGAGCGCGATCAGGGTGACGGTCTTGCCGAGGCCCATGTCGTCGGCGAGGCAGCCGCCGAGGCCGAGCGAGGTCATCAGGTCGAGCCAGGCCAGGCCGCGGGCCTGGTAGTCGCGCAGGGTGGCCTTGAGCCCGGCCGGCTGGGGCAACGGGGCCAGCTCCCCGGTCAGCCGGTCCCGCAGGGCGGCCAGCGCCCCCACGGGGACCGCGGCCACCGGCTCGCCCTCGACCTCGGCCGTCCCCGTCAGTACGGCCGTCAGCGCGTCCACCGGGTCCAGCAGACCCAGCTCCCGCTTGCGCGCCTTGCGCACCAGCTCCGGATCGACCCGCACCCACTGGTCGCGCAGCCGCACCACGGGCCGGTGGGCCTGCGCGAGCGCGTCCATCTCCCCCGGGGTGAGCCGGTCTCCGCCGAGCGCCAGCTCCCAGGAGAAGGCGAAGAGGTGCTCGGCGTCGAAGAACGCGGTGCCGTCGGTGGCGGAACCGGGCGCCGTGGACCGTACGACCGCGGTCGCGCTGAGCGTACGAGCCAGCTCGCGCGGCCAGTGCACCAGGACTCCGGCCTCCGCCAGCCGGGTCGCGGCCCGGCCCAGCAGGTCTTCGAGCTCGGGGTCCGAGAGGGCCAGGACATCGGGGACCGGCTGGTCCAGCAGCCGCAGCAGCGGCGGCCAGACCCGGGCCGCCCGGCGCAGCGCGAGGACGGCGTCGATCCGGGCGCGGGGTCCGAACCCGGCCGCGGCGGCGCCCGCCCAGAGCATCGCGGCGTCCGTGACCAGCGTCGGGTCGGCGAGGCTGTGGACCTGGACGACGGCGGCCCCGGCACGGCGCACGTCCTCCCCCGGCTCCGTCCCGGTCCCGGCCTCGTCGAAGAGGCGGAAGGAGGACAGGTCGAGGCGGAGCGAGATCCCGACTCCGGTGTCCGCGCCCGAGGCGACCTGCGCGGCCCAGTCCCGTATCCCCGGGACCTGCTGCGGCTCGCGGGCCGCGAACGGCCGGCCCGCGGCGAAGGGCGCCGCGGGGGTGCGGGGCAGACTGTCGGCGACGGCGTCGAGGAACGCCCTGACCAGCGCCTCCGGTTCGGGCAGGTGGAGCGGGCGGCGTCCGGCGAGCGGTGTGGCGTACCCCTCGTGGGGCAGGGCGGCGGCGACCGCGCGCAGGTGCGCGATGTCCGCGGCGTCCAGGGGCCCGGCCCGCCAGGCGTCGACCCCGTCGGGGGTCAGCCCGGGCAGCAGGCGGCCCCGCGCGACGAGGGACAGCGCCTGGACGGCGGCGGTCCCCCAGGCGCGGGTCGCGGGATGCGTGGCGGGCCCGCGGACCGCGCGGACGAGCACGGGCAGGGCGGCGGTGACCGTCAGCGTGACGGCGGGCACCGTGCGGGTACGGACGCCCTCGCCATGGGGACGGACCACCTGGAGCGTGGCCGGTAGCCCTTCGGCGGGCAGGGGGTCCCCGTCGGGCGCCCAGAACGCGATGCGGCTCTCGCGGGGCACGGCGGCGGGCAGGAACACGGCGGCGTGCCGCGGCAGGGCGGACACGGACGGCTGCGCCGGTGCGTGCCGCGTCGCGGGCATGGCCATCACGTCCCCCTCTCCCGCTCTCCACCGTCCCCGGGTTCTCCCCGGGCACCTTCACGTCCAGACACATCCCGTCCGTCTGCCGTCGAGTCTAGGCGCGGCCACTGACAATGCCGCTGAACTGCACGTTTCCCGGAGATCCGAGCACGGGGCGGCGCGGCGGCGCCGGTCGCCCCGTGGTTCAGCGGCTCCAGCGGCCCCGTTCGTGGGCGTAGCCGTAGACCGGGCGGTCCGGGGAGGCGGCGGAGACGCGCCAGGGACGGCCCGCCTCGTCGAGGCGCAGGGTGCCGGAGCCGGTGGGGGCGCTCCAGCGGAGGTCCAGGGACCAGTCGCAGTCGCATCCGGTGCTGCTCGCCACCACCCGCAGGACGGCCGGTTCGGTGGCCGAGATCCTGAGCGGGAAGGCGGGGGCCGCGATCTCCTCCCCGTACTCGTTGCCGGCCACCGGCCGGGCCAGCGGGCGCGGCGCGTCCAGGTTGACCGTGAACCCGGCCGGGGTGATCCCTCCACCGCAGCCCTGCGACATCTCGTACACGTTCCACCGCAGCGGGGCCCGCCGCCCGGCCACCCGTACCTCCAGGTCCTCCAGGACCACCGGGTCCGGACCCGTGCCCAACAGGGTGACCTCCACGATCTGCGTCCCCGCGTGGACGGCCTTGCGCCCCGCCGCCCACGCGGGCGCGTCCGCCTCCAGGGGCGGCGGGGGCACCGCCGAGGGACCCGGTTCGGCGAGGTACGCGTGGTCGCAGCCCGCCGCCCACACGTGTGACCGTACGGCCGCGCGCAGGGGCGGGGAGGCCGGCGAGGGGCCGCCCGTCGCCGCGGGGGGACCCGTCGGCGTTCCCGAAGCGCCCGCCGCCGTGCCGGTCTCCGCCGGCGTCGCCGCGGGGCTGGTCGGCGTTCCCGGTGCGGCCTCCGACGCCGCGGGCCCGGTCGCCGGACCCGTCCCCGTGGCCCCGCCCGCGGCCGCGGCCGTACCGGGAGCCGCCACCGTCGGGCCGGCCTGGGGTGCCCGGCCGTCCCGGCCCGTCTGCGGAAGCCACCCGACGCCCACGGCGAGGGCCACGACGGCGGCCGCCGCCACCCCGGCCAGCAGCAGGCGGTTCCCCGTCCGGCGCGGCACGGGCGCGAACGCCGCCGCCGCCGGGACACCGATGTCCGCGGCCACCACCTCCGGCTCCGGGTCCGGCTCCCCCTCGTCCACGGGCGGCGGCTCCACCACCACCGCCTCCTCCGCCACCGCTTCCACCGCCACCGCCCGCCGCCGCGCATCCGCCAGCAGCCAGGCCCGGTGCAGTTCCACCGCCTCCGCCGGCACCGCCCCGCAGGCCCGGGCGAAGCGGTCGACCACCGCGAACTCCGCGGGCAGCGCCTCACCGCTGCAGTACCGGTGCAGGGTCGACGTACTCGTGTGGAGGACGCGGGCGAGTGCCCCGTAACTCCGCCCGCTCCGCTCCTTCAGTTCCCTCATCGACCGCGCGAACGCCTGTGCCTCGGCCGATCTCCCCGTCCCGGAGTTCCGTTCCATGCCCACGATGTTCCCGCAGCTGAGGGCGCGTACGACCGTTCCATTGTCCCGAGTTCGTCCCGAACCGTCGGCCCGGGCCCGAGGCGGGGTACAGCCTTCTCCAGAAGCACCGCCACACCGTCACGGACCACACGGGGAGAACCGACCATGTTCCGACGCACCGCCCGCACCGCCCGGACCGCCGCCGCCCTCGCGGCCACCGCGGCCGCCGCCACCGCCCTCGTCCTCGCCGCCTCCACCACCTCCACGGCCGCCGTCACCGCGCCCGGGTTCCTGGCCGGCACCGATCTGCCCCCGCACCCCGGCTCCGCCTGGTACGCCGGGAAGGTCACCAAGGGGCTGCCCGAGTTCGCGCCGTTCTGCGCGGACGGCGTGCTCCCCGCCACCGGGAGCTGGTACCGCGACTTCGGCACCGAGTTCGACACGAACGCGGTCCAGGTGTCCGTACGCACGTCCTCCAGCGCCGCGGCCGTGAAGCTCGCGGCGGCCCTGGAGCGCAAGGTCGCGGCCTGCGCCGCCGACTGGCTGCGCAAGACCCCGGGCGGTACGGCCTCCTGGCAGGACTACGGCAAGCTCAGCGTCGAGGAGGGCGCGCACGTCTACGGGGTGCACACCTCCATGCCGGAATCCGAGCCCGGCGTCCACCTGTTCGGCATCGGCCGCGACGGCTCCACGGTGACGTTCGTGAGGTGGGGGCAGATGGGGTACCTGAACGAGGCTCCCCTCCCGGCCTTCAAGAAGACGACCGTCAAGGCCGTGAACAAGCTCAACCCCTGACGCGCCACGCCCTCCGGTGGGACCATGGAAGGGACGGGGAAACCGGGGTGGGCGACACGTCGAGGCGGTGATGGCCGTGCGCACCGGAAACGAGCCGGTGACCGCCCGCAGCGCGCTGCGGCTGCGCTTCTGGCTGAGCCTGTGGGGGATGGTCTGGTCCGGCGCCGGGGCGGCGGCGTTCTCGCTCGCCGCCCGGCCCGGGTGGGCCGCGGCCTGCGCCGCCGTCGCCGTGCTCGCGGCCGTGGACCTGACCGTGGTCCTCCACCGCATCCACCAGGGCCCCCACTACCAGCCGGACCGCGACGTCCCCCCGTACGAGCCCCCGGACCACTAGGCCCGGCCGCTAGGCCCGGCCGCCAGGCCCGGCCGCCAGGCCCGGCTACTTCTCGAAGCGGGCCGCCGCCAGGTAGTCCGGCTGGGGGTCCAGGGCGGCCGCGAGGCGGAAGTGCTTGCGGGCCTGGTCCGGCCGGCCGGCACGCTCGTGGGTACGGGCCAGCGCGAAGTGGGCGAACGCGTTGTCCGGCTCCCGCTCCAGCACGATCTCGAACTCCAGCTCCGCCGGCCGCAATTGGGCGGCGGCGAAGAAGGCCCGGGCGCGCAGCAGCCGGGCCGCCGTGTTCTCCGGGTGGGCGGCTATGACCGAGTCGAGCAGCTTCACCGCACCGCGCGGGTCGCGCGCGGCGAGGAGCTGCTCCGCGGCCCGGTAGTCGATGACGTGCGTCTCGGGCGACGAGGACCGCGACGGCGGCGGGAGCTGCGGCGTGGTGTCGGACACGGTCTGTTCCTTCCCTCTACGGGCGCGTTCAACGCCCCGCGCACCGCCCGCTATTCCGTGAACACATCACGCACCGCCCACCACACGCCGTGCTTCACGCACCGCGGGTCATGCGCCACAGGTCATGCGCCACGCACCACAAGTCACCCACCACAGGTCATGCGCCAGGCCCCGCTGCCACCGCCGCCCGCGCCGTGAGTTCCTCCCACACCTTGCGCACCTGCGGCTCCAACGCCTCCAGCGGCCCGTCGTTGTCGATCACGAGCGTGGCCACGGCCAGCCGCTGTTCCCGCGTGGCCTGCGCGGCCATCCGGGCCCGGGCTTCCGATTCCTCCATGCCCCGCAGCCCCGTGAGCCGGGTCAGCTGGGTGGCGGGCGCCGCGTCCACCACCACGACCAGGTCGTAGAGCGGCGCGAGCCCGTTCTCCGCGAGCAGCGGTACGTCGTGCACCACGATCGCGCCGGTCCCCGCGGCGGCCTCCAGCTCGGCGGACCGGGCCCCGACCAGCGGGTGCACGATGCCGTTGAGGATCCGCAGCTTCTCGGGGTCGGCGAACACGATCGACCCCAGCTTGGGCCGGTCCAGCCCGCCCTCCGGAGTCAGCACGGACTCCCCGAAGGCTGCCACCACCGCCGCGAGCCCGGGCGTACCCGGCTCCACGACCTCCCGCGCGATCCGGTCGGCGTCCACGACGACCGCCCCGTACCCCGCCAGCAGCCGCGAGACCTCGCTCTTGCCGGCGCCGATTCCGCCTGTCAGGCCAACTTTCAACATGCCCGGCAGACTAACCCCCGCGCCCCGGGCCCCGTACAGACCCCCGACCGGACCCGACCAGAACCCCGGTCGTGCCTCAGCCCTCGCCCTCGCGCTCCGCCAGGAACCGCTCGAATTCGAGGCCGATCTCGTCCGCCGACGGAATCTCCGCGGGCTCCGCGATCATGTTGCCCCGGGTCTCGGCACCGGCCGCCGCGTCGTACTGGTGCTCCAGCCCCTGCACCAGGCTGACCAGCTCCTCGTCGCCCTCCCGGATCTGCCGGTCGATCTCCGTCTGCGTGCGGTGCGCCTCGGTGCGCAGCGCGTGCGCGACCGACGGCAGGACCAGCCCCGTCGCGGCGGTGATCGCTTCCAGGGCGGTCAGCGCGGCGTCGGGGTACGGGGAGCGCGCCACGTAGTGCGGTACGTGGGCCGCGACGCCCAGCACGTCGTGCCCGGCCTGACCGAGGCGGAACTCGACGAGCGATTCGGCGCTGCCGGGGACCTGGGCCTCGTCGAAGGGGCTGCGGTGTCCCGGCATGAGGTCGGTCCGGTTGCCGTGCGGGGTGATCCCGACGGGACGAGTGTGCGGGACGCCCATGGGGATGCCGTGGAAGTTGACGGAGAGCCGCACGCCCAGGCGCTCGACGATCTGCCGGACGGCGACGCAGAAGCGCTCCCACTCCACGTCCGGCTCGGGGCCGGACAGCAGCAGGAAGGGCGCGCCCGTGGCGTCCTGGACGAGGCGCACCTCGAGCAGGGGCTCCTCGAACTCCGTCCAGTGGTCGCGCTGGAAGGTCAGCAGCGGACGGCGTGCCCGGTAGTCCACCAGACGGTCCGCGTCGAACCGGGCCACGACCTGGTGGGGCAGCGTGTCGAGCAGCCGCTCGACGATCTGCTCGCCGGTCTCGCCCGCGTCTATGTACCCCTCGAAGTGGTAGAGCATGACCAGCCCGGCCGAGTCCTGGGCGAGCGCCAGGTCGGCCACCGCCAGGCCCTTGGCGTCCCATTCGTACAAACCCTGTGGATCAAGCACCGCCACCACTCCTCCTCCGCCGCGTTCTCTGGCAAGAACGTTCAAGGACCCGTGACCATTCCCCAGTTGACGGTATTGCCGAGACGGTGTTCACAGGAAGGCCCGGCGTTCGACACGGCATGCGCGACGGCGCGCGGCACGGCCGCACAACGCGGTAAGGCCCGCCCCCCAGAGGGGACGGGCCTTACCGGTGAAGATCAGCTCGGCTCGCGCCGTGCTGCTGCGATCAGCTCTGGCCGCCGGCCAGCTTCTCGCGGAGCGCGGCGAGGGCCTCGTCGGACGCCAGGGCGCCAGAGGTCTCGTCCGCACCCTCGGAGGAGTACGAACCACCCGAGATGCCCGCACCGGCGCTGCTGCTGCTGCCCGCGGCCGGAGCGGCCGCACCCTCGGCAGCGGCGGCCTCGTCGGCCTCGCGGCTCTTGATGACCTGAGCCTGGTGCTGCTCGAAGCGCGTCTGCGCCTCGGCGTACTGGCCCTCCCAGGCTTCGCGCTGCTTGTCGAAGCCCTCGAGCCAGTCGTTGGTCTCGGGGTCGAAGCCCTCGGGGTAGATGTAGTTGCCCGCGTCGTCGTACGAGGCAGCCATACCGTAGAGGGTCGGGTCGAACTCGACCGAGGCCGGGTCGGCACCGAAGGACTCGTTGGCCTGCTTCAGGGACAGCGAGATCCGGCGACGCTCGAGGTCGATGTCGATGACCTTGACGAAGATCTCGTCGTTGACCTGGACGACCTGCTCCGGGATCTCCACGTGGCGCTCGGCCAGCTCGGAGATGTGGACCAGACCCTCGATGCCCTCGTCCACGCGGACGAACGCACCGAACGGAACCAGCTTGGTGACCTTACCCGGGACGACCTGGCCGATCTGGTGCGTCCGGGCGAACTGCTGCCACGGGTCTTCCTGCGTCGCCTTCAGCGACAGGGAGACGCGCTCGCGGTCCATGTCGACGTCGAGGACCTCGACGGTGACTTCCTGGCCGACCTCGACAACCTCGGACGGGTGGTCGATGTGCTTCCAGGACAGCTCGGAGACGTGGACGAGACCGTCGACGCCACCCAGGTCCACGAAGGCACCGAAGTTGACGATCGAGGAAACGACGCCGGAGCGGACCTGACCCTTCTGCAGGGTGGTGAGGAACGTCTGGCGAACCTCGGACTGGGTCTGCTCGAGCCAGGCGCGGCGGGACAGGACCACGTTGTTGCGGTTCTTGTCCAGCTCGATGATCTTCGCCTCGAGCTCCTTGCCCACGTAGGGCTGGAGGTCGCGAACGCGACGCATCTCGACGAGGGAGGCCGGCAGGAAGCCGCGGAGGCCGATGTCGAGGATGAGACCACCCTTGACGACCTCGATGACGGTACCGGTGACGATGCCGTCTTCTTCCTTGATCTTCTCGATCGTGCCCCAGGCGCGCTCGTACTGCGCACGCTTCTTGGACAGGATGAGACGGCCTTCCTTGTCCTCCTTCTGGAGAACAAGAGCCTCGATCTCGTCGCCGACCTTGACGACCTCGTTCGGGTCGACATCGTGCTTGATCGAGAGCTCGCGGCTCGGGATGACGCCCTCGGTCTTGTAACCGATGTCGAGGAGAACCTCGTCACGGTCGACCTTCACGATGACGCCGTCGACGATGTCGCCGTCGTTGAAGTACTTGATCGTCTCGTCGATCGCGGCGAGGAACGCGGCCTCGTCACCGATGTCGTTGACCGCAACCTGCGGGGTGGTGGCGGTGGTCTCGGTGCTGCTCGTCATGTGGGTAAGGGCTCCGGTTACGGACAGAAAGTCGTAGGTACTGCTACGCCGGGAGCCCTTATCGGCATCTGCCGAAGAAGCCGGACAGCCAAGGAAGCCCCAGTTCCGCGAAGTGCGGGGTGGGGGCCTCGAAAACCGAGGGGTCATCAACAGATACAAGCGCAGCCTGCTAGGTCTGAGGAGCACAGGCTCGCAGCGCAACTTGTAGCATACGGGGGCAGCCGGACAGGGTCAATGCGCGAAGGCGCACACCCCGGGCAGATCACCGCACAACCGGCACAATTAGCGGGCAGGCAGGCGCCGATGGCCCTTCCCGCCCGCTTTCCGCAGACATTCGCAGACTACGACGACGGGCCCCATGAACCAAGAGGACTGCGCCCCCGAAGAGGCGTACGAGGCCGGATCGGCCGCTGAGGACGATTCCGAGGCCACGCGCCGTGACGCGGGAGAAGCGGAGAGCAGCCGGGCGAGCCGGGGCTGGTGGGACCGCAACGCCGACGACTACCAGAGCGAGCACGGAGCCTTCCTCGGCGACGACCGCTTCGTCTGGGGACCCGAGGGCCTGGACGAGGCGGAGGCGGCCCTGCTCGGCCCCGCCGCCTCCCTCAAGGGCAAGGACGTCCTGGAGATCGGCGCCGGCGCCGCCCAGTGCTCGCGCTGGCTGGCCGCCCAGGGCGCGCGTCCCGTCGCCCTGGACCTCTCCCACCGCCAGCTCCAGCACGCCCTGCGGATCGGCGATGACGTCCCCCTGGTCGAGGCCGACGCCGGGCGCCTCCCCTTCCGGGACGGCTCCTTCGACCTCGCCTGCTCCGCCTACGGGGCCGTCCCCTTCGTCGCCGACCCCGTGAACGTCATGCGCGAGGTGCGCCGCGTCCTGCGCCCCGGCGGCCGCTGGGTCTTCTCCGTCACCCATCCCGTCCGCTGGGCCTTCCCCGACGAGCCGGGCCCCGAGGGGCTGTCCGTGGCCGCCTCCTACTTCGACCGCACCCCGTACGTCGAGCAGGACGAGCAGGGCCGCGCCGTATACGTGGAGCACCACCGCACCATCGGCGACCGGGTGCGGGACGTGGTCGCGGGCGGCTTCCGCCTCCTCGACCTGGTCGAGCCGGAATGGCCCGCGTGGAACAGCCAGGAGTGGGGCGGCTGGTCCCCGCTGCGCGGCAACCTCATCCCCGGTACGGCGATCTTCGTGTGCGAGCGGGACTGACCGGGTGACGGGACAGCGCGTGATCCGTACGGCCGACCTCGACTCCCTTCCCGTACGGGAAGCCCTGCCCGCGCTCGTCTCGGCGCTGGACGCCCACGGCGCCGCCGTGCTCTGCGCCCCGCCCGGCACCGGCAAGACCACGCTGGTGCCGCTGGTGCTGGCGGGGCTGGTGGGAGGCGGGCCGCGCCGCCGGGTCGTGGTCGCCGAACCCCGCCGGATCGCCGCCCGCGCCGCGGCCCGGCGGATGGCCTGGCTGCTCGGCGAGCGGGTCGGCGCCTCGGTCGGCTTCACGGTGCGCGGTGAGCGGGTGGTCGGGCCGTCCACCGTGATCGAGGTGGTCACCACCGGGGTGCTGCTCCAGCGGCTCCAGCGGGACCAGGAGCTCTCCGGGACCGACCTGGTCATCCTGGACGAGTGCCACGAGCGGCACCTGGACGCCGACACGGTCGCCGCCTTCCTCCTGGACGTACGGGAGACCCTGCGCCCGGAGCTGCGGCTCCTCGCGGCGTCGGCGACCACGGACGCGGCCGGCTGGGCGCAGCTCCTCGGCGGCGCCCCGGTCGTGGAGGCGGCCGGCGTCTCCCACCCGGTGGAGACCGTGTGGGCACCGCCGGCCCGCCCGGTGCGGCCGCCGCACGGGATGCGGGTGGATCCGGCGCAGCTGACGCACGTGGCCTCGGTGGTGCGGCGGGCACTGGCGGAACGTTCCGGCGATGTCCTGTGCTTCCTGCCCGGCGTCGGTGAGATCGCCCGGGTCGCCGGGCAGCTCGGCGCCGTCGACGCGGAGGTGCTCCAGATACACGGCCGCGCTCCGGCCTCCGTCCAGGACGCGGCGCTGTCCCCCGCGCCGCACCGCCGGGTCATCCTGTCCACCGCCGTCGCGGAGTCCAGCCTGACCGTGCCCGGCGTACGGATCGTCGTGGACTCGGGGCTGGCCCGCGAACCCCGGGTCGACCACGCCCGGGGCCTGGGCGCGCTGGCCACCGTACGGGCGTCCCGCGCGGCCGGCCGCCAGCGCGCCGGCCGGGCCGGGCGCGAGGCCCCGGGCACGGTGTACCACTGCTGGGCCGAAGCGGAGGACGGGCGGCTGCCCGCGTACCCCTCCCCCGAGATCCGGATCGCGGACCTCGCGCAGTTCGCCCTCCAGGCCGCCTGCTGGGGCGACCCGGACGCGACCGGCCTGGCCCTGCTCGATCCGCCGCCGGCCGGAGCGATGGCCGCGGCGCGGGAGGTGCTGCTCGCGGTGGGCGCGGTGTCCCCGGCGGGGCGGCCGACCCCGCGCGGGCTGCGGATGGCCCGGCTCGGCCTGCACCCGCGCCTGGCCCGGGCCCTGCTCGACGGTTCCGCCGCGCTGGGGCC
The DNA here is from genome assembly GCF_057834385.1 of Streptomyces sp. GL_141. NCBI lineage: Bacteria > Bacillati > Actinomycetota > Actinomycetes > Kitasatosporales > Streptomycetaceae > Streptomyces > Streptomyces sp. GL_141. The sequence continues at coordinate 6,478,791 of NZ_CM174402.1, read as the reverse complement.
CCGGCGGGCGGCGGAACTGGTCGCCCTGCTGAGCGAGGAGCCACCGCGGGAGTACGGAGACGACCTGGCCGCGGCCTGGCGCCGGGCCCTGGCGGGCGGCGACCCGTACGCATCGCGCTGGCGCGCGGAGGCCAGGCGCCTTGAGCGCGCGGCGGGAGAGGGCGGCCCTGCGGGGCGTTCCCCCACCCCGCCCCTTCCCGATTCCCGGGGCTCCGCCCCGGACCCCGCGCCTCAAACGCCGGCGGGGCTGGAAAGTCCAGCCCGCCCGGCGTTTGAGGGCGCGGGCGCGCAGCGCACGCACGGGGTCCGGGGCGGAGCCCCGGCTTCGGGAAGGGGCGGGGTGGGGGAAAACTTCGTGCCCGACGACGCCGCCGCCGGGCTCGTGGCAGCGCTGGCCTTCCCCGAGCGGGTCGCCAGGGCCAAGGGCCAAGGAGCCTTCCTCATGGTCTCCGGGACCGGGGCCGAGCTCGGCGAGGGGTCAGGGCTGCGCAGCGCGCCCTGGCTGGCTGTCGCAGTCGCCGACAGGCCCCCGCACTCGGCCTCCGCGCGGGTCCGGCTGGCCGCGCTCCTCGACGAGGACACCGCCCGCGAGGCCGCCGGCCACCTCTTCCGCGCGGGCGAGGAGGTCCATTGGGAGGACGGCGACCTCGTCGCCCGGTCCGTGGAACGGCTCGGCGCCGTCGAGCTGGCCGCACGGCCCCTGCGCGACCCCGACCGCGCCCTCGTCAGGGCCGCACTGATCGAAGGACTCCGCACCGACGGGCTCGGCCTGCTGCGCTGGACCCCTGATTCGCAGGCACTCCGGGCCCGGCTCGGCTTCCTGTACCGCACGCTCGGCCCGCCCTGGCCCGACGTGGCGGACGACGGGGAGCTGCTGGAGCGGGCCGACGACTGGCTGGAGCCCGAGCTGTCGCGGGCCCGCCGCCGCGGCGACCTCGCGCGGATCGACGCCGGGCAGGCGCTGAACCGGCTGCTGCCCTGGGCCACGGGCGAGGCCGCCCGGCTCGACGAGCTGGCTCCGGAGCGGATCGAGGTGCCGAGCGGCTCCCGGATCCGCGTCGACTACGCCGCCGAGCACGGGCAGCCCGTCCTCGCGGTCAAGCTCCAGGAGCTGTTCGGGCTGGCCGAGACCCCCCGGGTCGCGGGGGTGCCCGTACTCGTCCATCTGCTGTCGCCCGCCGGCCGGCCCGCCGCGGTCACCGCGGATCTGGCGTCCTTCTGGCGGGGCGGCTACCGCGCCGTCCGCGCCGAGCTCCGCGGCCGCTACCCCAAGCACCCGTGGCCCGAGGACCCGGCGACCGCCGAGCCCACCCGGCACACCAACGCCCGGCTCAAGCGCTGAACGGCTCCTCCTGGCGGGGGCGCCGGCCGCGCGCCTCCAGCCAGAGCGCCAGCCCGAAGAGGGCGAGCCCGCCGGCCGCCAGCCCGATCGGGGCGTACGTGTGCAGCGCCAGGACCATGATCCGGTTCGACTTGACCAGGTCGACGGTGTGGTCGCTGTAGTCCTCGCGGATCTTCACGTGCCCGGCGAAGACGGTGAGCTTCCCGTCGGGCGCGCTGCCCGCGATGCTCCCGCCGCGCATCTCCTGCTGGATCTCCTGCTCGGCGTTGACGGGCGCCCCGGTCACCGGGTCGACCCAGAACATGGCCTTGGTCGTGTACCAGAGGCTGGTTCCGGTGTCCTGCTCGAACGTCGCCGGGTTGAGGCCCTCGACCGGCATCTTCTTCGGCAGCCCGACCTTCGTCCACGGCACGGTCTGCTCGAAGTAGTAGACGTCCACGCCCTTGAACGTGCGCGGTCCCACGTAGTGGATGGGCGAGGAGGTGCGGGTCTGCTGGTCGAAGTAGAGGTAGTCGCGCGGCTCGGTGAAGAACGGCCACTTGAACTCGATGCCCTCGCGCTTGACCGGGTCCCCGTCCACCGCCTCACCGGTGGCGTGCACCGGGTCCTGGCTGTGCGCGTCGAAGATGTAGCGCTCGGGGATCTGGGAAACCATCTTCCCGTCCGGATCCATGATGTGGGTCAGCGTGTCCCAGACCACGACGTCCTTGCCGGCGCTGGCCTCGATCTCCTTCGACGCCTCGACGTTGCCCTTGAGGGTCTGGACGATGGTGACCTTGGGGACCTTCTTCGGCTGCATGGTGGCGTAGTCGATGAGGGTCGCGTCCTTCGCCTCCAGCACCATCTCCTGGTACTGGCTCGGCGGAATCTTGGCGAGCCTGGGGTACGCGTACCAGCGCAGCAGCGGTGCGAGGGCTGCACAGAACACGGCTACGGCTAGCAGGACGAGGCTTGCTCTGCGTCGCATGGCCGGGCCCTCCTCTACTTTCCGGGCGCGGCGGGCGCGGTGGTGAGCAGGGGCTTCGGTGAGGTCTTGCCTTCCGGCGCCCCCGTCGCCGTGATGGCGAAGACGAGGAGCGCCGCGAGGACGAGACCGCTGGCGGCGGCGACGAATGCGCGCATGCCGGGGCCTCCGGAATCTGATGGGGTGTCAGGGCGGTGGCACCGTAGCAATGCGGGTGACAGATGAGAACCGTTTGCGCCACTGCTCGCGCGGTGACCTCGCGGGGGCCCGGCGGCGGGGCGCTCCGGCGGGAGAACACGAGGAGCGGACCCGCCGCGTCCACCCGGGCGGGCGGCAGGTCCGCGTACGCGATGACCCCGGCCGGACCCCCGCACCGTGCGAGCCGTCACGCCGGGGCCCGCCCCGCTCAGAGGGGGCGGGCGGTGGTGTGCGTCAGGGGGTCGCCGAGGGTGCCGGACCGGCGGCGGGCACGGACGGCGACGGGGACGGCTTGGCCGACGGCTTGGGCTTCGGCGACGGGGAGACCGAAGCCGTGGGCTTCGGAGAGGGCTCGGGCGTCGGCGACGGCGTCGGGGTGGGCTTCGGACTCGGGGTGGGGCTGGGGGTGGGCGTGGGCGTGGGGCTCGGTGTCGGGGTGGGGGTGGGGCTCGGCGTCGGGGTGGGGCTCGGCGTAGGCGTAGGCGTGGGGCTCGGCGTGGGCGTCGGCTTCGGCGTGGGAGTCGGCGTCGGGCTCGGTGTAGGCGTGGGCGTGGGCGTCGGCTTCGGTGAAGGCGTGGGCTTCGGTGAAGGCGTGGGCTTAGGCGTCGGGCTCGGGCTCGGGCTCGGCTTCGGAGGTGTGACCCCCGGGGTGCCGCCACTGCCGCTACCGCCGCCGCTGCCACTGCCACGGCCGTCCGGGACCTCGTGCGCGCCCTTCAGGTAGTACGTGAACCACGACCGCACCGTCCGCAGGTACGCGGAGGACTGGTTGTACGACAGCACGGCCCGGTCCAGGTCAGCGTCCACCCGCAGGTCACGCGTACCGGCGCACAGGTAGCGGCCCGCCGCGAGAGCGGCGTCGTGCACGTTGTTGGGGTCGCGCCGGCCGTCGCCGTTGGCGTCCTGGCCCCAGGAGGCCCACGTGGACGGGATGAACTGCATCGGCCCGATCGCACGGTCGTAGCGGGAGTCCCCGTCGTAGGCCCCGCCGTCGGTGTCCGAGATGTTCGCGAAGCCGTTGCCGTCGAGCACGGGCCCCAGGATCGGCCGCAGCGTCGTACCGGCGGCGTCGACCTGTCCGCCGCGCGCCTGCCCGGACTCGACCTTGCCGATGGCCGCGAGGAGCTGCCAGCGCAGTCCGCATCCGGGGTCGTTCCTGCCGACCGCCTGCTCCGCGCCCCGGTAGGCGGCGAGCACGCTCGCCGGTATCCCCTGCGCGCCCTCGGCCCCGCCCGTGGCCACGGGCTCGGTGCGCGGTCCCGGATCCGCGGCGGCCGGCACCACGGGCGGCGGCGGGGCCGCCCCTCCCTCGGGCAGCAGCACGGCCGGCGGTTCGGGGCTCACCAGCGGCGGCAGGGCGGTGAAGTAGGAGCCGTCCCCGGCGGAGCCGTCGGGCGCGGGTGCGGGCGCGGGCTCCGCGACCGGTGACGCGTCGGCGCCGGCCGCGACCGGCCCCTGCGAGGCGGTCAGCACGGCGGCCACGAGAGCGGAGACGAGCACCGCGGCCCCGCCCTTGCGCACCACCCGGCCGAACCGCGTCGGTATCCCCGCGGACGCACGTGCCGGTATCCGAACCGGTATCCGAATCCGAGTCGTCATGAGCCGGACCCCCCTCCCCCTCGACGTCCGCGTGACCCTACGTCAACTCGCTGGACAGGGCACGCATCGCGGGCCGGAATTCACGATTTCCTCATGTGATCCACAGGCCACCCATACTGGACGCACCGATCGCACAGATCGCACCGGACCGCACCGGTCTGCACCCCTCGACGAGTCGAGCCCCGGAGACAAGGCCCCATGCCGTTCACCCTCAGCCACGCGGCCGCCGTGCTTCCGGCCGTCCGCCGGTCCGGTCGTGCGCGCGGCCCCCTCGTCGGATCGGCCCTGGTCCTCGGGTCGTTCGCCCCGGACAGCTTCTACTTCGCCGACACGATCGTCTCGGGGCTCAAGCCGTACGGCACCTTCACGCACTCCCTGCCCGGCGTCCTGACCGCCGACGCGGTGCTGACCGCCGTCCTCGCGGGGTGCTGGCTGCTGCTGCGCGAGCCGCTGATCGCACTGCTGCCCCGCCGCCGGCAGGGCAGGGTGCACGCCTTCGTCCGGGGCGAGGAGTGGCGCGGGCGCCGACTGCCCGCGCTGGCCCTCTGGTTCTACCTCTCGGCGGTCATCGGCTCCCTCACGCACGTGGTGTGGGACGCCTTCACGCACGTCGACCGCTTCGGGACGCGCACCCTGCCGCGGCTGGGCGAGCCGCTCGCCCTCGGACTGCCCCTCTACTCGTACCTGCAGTACGGGACTTCGGCGCTCGCGGCCTGCTTCCTCGTCTGGTTCGCGGCGACCGCGCTGCGCCGGCTGCCGGACGCGCCGGCCCCGGCGTCCGTCCCGGTGCTCGGCCGGGCCGGGGTGTGGGGCGCGCTCGCCCTGGTCCTCGTGTGCGTGGCGGTCGGGGTCACCCTGCGCGTGCTGCGCTTCTTCACCTTCTTCGACCGGATCCGCACCCCGCTCGACATCATCCCGACCGTCTGCTTCGGCGCGGGCGGCGGACTCGCCGTGGGGCTGCTGCTGTACGGGGTCCTCGTGCGCCTGCGCCACCGGCGGGTCGGCGACCGCTCGACCCCGGAAGCAGCCGCGGCTGAGGACGCGAAAGCGCCCGTCCCCACCGCGTAGGCGGGGACGGGCGCGGCCGGACCACGGGTGCGGTGATCAGTGCGCGGCGGACTCCCAGTCGGGGCCGACGCCCACGGACACGTCCAGCGGGGCCCGCAGGTCGACGGCGGCGGCCATCTCGCGGCGCACCAGCTCCTCCACCTGCTCGCGCTCCCCGGGGGCGATCTCCAGCACGATTTCGTCGTGGACCTGGAGCAGCATCCGCGACTTCAGCCCCGCCCCGGTGATCGCCTTGTCCACGCGCAGCATCGCGACCTTGACGATGTCGGCGGCGGTGCCCTGGATCGGAGCGTTCAGCGCCATCCGCTCGGCGGCCTCGCGGCGCTGGCGGTTGTCGCTGTTGAGGTCCGGGAGGTAGCGGCGGCGGCCGAAGACGGTGGCCGTGTAGCCGGTGGCGCGGGCCTCCTCGACGACGCGGCCCAGGTAGTCCCGGACCCCGCCGAAGCGCTCGAAGAAGGTCTCCATCAGGCCGCGGGCCTCGCCGGGCTCGATGTTCAGCTGCTGGGCGAGGCCGAAGGCGGAGAGCCCGTAGGCCAGACCGTAGGACATGGCCTTGATCTTGCGCCGCATCTCGGCGTCGACCTCGGAGCGCTCGACTCCGAACACCTGGGAGGCGACGGTGGTGTGCAGGTCCTCGCCGGACTGGAAGGCTTCGAGCAGGCCCTCGTCCTCGGAGAGGTGGGCCATGACGCGCAGCTCGATCTGGCTGTAGTCGGCGGTCATGAGGGATTCGTAGCCCTCGCCGACGACGAACCCGCGGCGGATGGCCCGGCCCTCGTCGGTGCGCACCGGCACGTTCTGCAGGTTGGGGTCGGTGGAGGACAGCCGGCCGGTCGCGGCGACGGTCTGGCTGAAGCTGGTGTGCACCCGGCCGTCGGCGGCGATCATCTTGACCAGGCCCTCGACGGTCACGCGCAGCTTGGCCTGCTCCCGGTGGCGGAGCATGAGCACGGGCAGTTCGTGGTCGGTCTGGGTGGCCAGCCAGGCGAGCGCGTCGGCGTCCGTGGTGTAGCCGGTCTTGGTCTTCTTGGTCTTCGGCAGGTCGAGCTCGCCGAAGAAGACCTCCTGGAGCTGCTTGGGCGAGCCGAGGTTGAACTCGTGGCCCACCGCCGCGTGCGCCTCCTTCACCGCCTGCTGCACGGCCGCGGCGAACTGCTGCTCCATCGCTTCGAGGTGGCTCTGGTCGACGGCGATGCCGGCCCGCTCCAGGCGGGCGAGCAGCTCGGAGGTGGGCAGCTCCATGTCGTGGAGCAGCTCGGCGGCGCCCACCTCGGGCAGCTTGACCGCGAAGGCGTCGCCGAGGTCCAGGACGGCGCGGGCCTGCGCCATCAGGGCTTCGGCCTCGGCGGTGTCGTCGGCACCGAAGGCGAGCTGTCCGTCGGCGGCGGCGGGCGCCAGCTCCCGGTGCAGGTACTCCTGGGAGAGCACGTCCAGGGCGAAGGAGCGGCGGCCCGGCTTGACCAGGTAGGCGGCGAGGGCGGTGTCCATGGCGACTCCGGCCAGGGTCCAGCCGTGCTCCGGGAAGACCCGCATCAGGGCCTTGGCGTTGTGCGCCACCTTCGGCTTGGCGGGGTCGGCGGCCCAGGCCGCGAAGGCCCGCTCGTCGGCCTCGTCCAGTGCGGACGGCTCGAACCAGGCGGCGGCGCCGCCGGCCGAGGCCAGCGCGATCTCGGAGACGTTGCCGGTGCCGAGCGCCCAGGTGTCGACGGTGGAGATGCCGAGCGGGGCGCCCGCGTGGTTCTCCAGCCACGGCGCGAGCTCGCCGGCGCCCAGCACGGAGCCGTCCAGCTCCACGGCGGCGGCCGCCGGGGCCGGGGCCTCCTGCTCGGCGGCGCCCGGGTCGACGGCGAGCAGCCGCTCGCGCAGGGAGGCGTTGCGGATCTCCAGTACGTCCAGGACTCCGGTGACGGCGGTCCGGTCGTAGGGGGCGCGGGCCAGGTCGGCGGGGGTCTTGGGCAGGGCGACGTCCTTGACCATCTCGGTCAGGACCCGGTTGAGCTTCACGGCGTCCAGGTGGTCGCGGAAGTTCTGCCCGGCCTTGCCCTTGACCTCCTCGGCGCGCTCGACGAGCTCCGCGAACGACCCGAACTGGGTGATCCACTTGGCGGCGGTCTTCTCGCCGACGCCCGGGATGCCGGGGAGGTTGTCGGACGGGTCGCCGCGCAGCGCCGCGAAGTCCGGGTACTGCTGGGGGGTGAGCCCGTACTTCTCCTCGACCTTCTCGGGGGTGAAGCGGGTGAGCTCGGAGACGCCCTTGGTCGGGTAGAGCACCGTGGTGTGCTCGGAGACGAGCTGGAAGGAGTCCCGGTCACCGGTGACGATCAGCACGTCGAAGCCGAGGGCCTCCGCCTGCGTGGCGAGCGTCGCGATCACGTCGTCGGCCTCGAAGCCGTCGACCGCGAACCGCGGCACGCTCATCGCGTCGAGGAGCTCGCCGATCAGCTCGACCTGCCCCTTGAACTCGTCGGGGGTCTTGGAGCGGTTCGCCTTGTACTCGGGGAACTCCGCCGAGCGCCACGTCTTGCGGGACACGTCGAACGCCACCGCGAAGTGCGTGGGCGCCTCGTCGCGCAGCGTGTTCGCCAGCATCGACGCGAACCCGTAGATGGCGTTGGTCGGCTGCCCCGTCGCGGTGGTGAAGTTCTCCGCGGGAAGCGCGAAGAACGCCCGGTACGCCAGGGAGTGCCCGTCCATGAGCATCAGGCGGGGGCGGTCCGCTGCGGTCGGCTGGTCGGTCTTCTTCGATGCTGAATCTGCCACGCCCCCGATCCTAGGCGCCGCCACTGACAAATCCGGACGGGCTGCGCGGCGGCACAAAGGGGCGGGGCAAATCCGGCGTCGGCGCCGCGGACGGAGCGTGACAGGATCGGATGCGTACGCAGCAGACTGCTCAAAGGGGAGCGACATGGCCACCAAGCCGCCCACAGGTGATCCGGTACAGGACGCGCCGCAGGTAGCGCCCCCCCAGCACGCGGCCGCCGGCCTGCCCGCGATCGGGCACACCCTGAGGATCGCGCAGGAGCAGATGGGCCTGGCCCGTACCGCCCGCACCCTCCTCAAGGTCAACCAGAAGAACGGCTTCGACTGCCCGGGCTGCGCCTGGCCCGAGGGCGACAAGCGGCACACCGCCGAGTTCTGCGAGAACGGCGCCAAGGCCGTCGCGGAGGAAGCCACCCTGCGCCGGGTCACCCCCGCGTTCTTCGCCGAGCACCCGCTGTCCGACCTGGAGACGCGCTCCGGCTACTGGCTGGGCCAGCAGGGCCGGATCACCCAGCCGATGCTCATGGAGGCCGGCGCCGACCGCTACGAGCCGGTCAGCTGGGAGCGGGCCTTCGCGGTGATCGCGCAGGAACTGCGCGCCCTGGACTCCCCCGACGAGGCCCTCTTCTACACCTCGGGCCGCACCAGCAACGAAGCGGCGTTCCTCTTCCAGCTGTTCGTCCGCGAGTTCGGCACCAACAACCTCCCCGACTGCTCGAACATGTGCCACGAGTCCTCGGGCTCCGCACTGAACGAGACCATCGGCATCGGCAAGGGCAGCGTCTCCCTCGAAGACCTCCACCAGGCCGACCTGATCATCGTCGCCGGACAGAACCCGGGCACCAACCACCCGCGCATGCTCTCCGCCCTGGAGAAGGCCAAGTCCGCCGGCGCGAAGATCATCTCGGTGAACCCGCTGCCCGAGGCCGGCATGGAGCGCTTCAAGAACCCGCAGACGCCCCTCGGCATGATCAGGGGAACCGCCCTCAACGACCTGTTCCTCCAGATCCGCATCGGCGGCGACCAGGCCCTCTTCCGCCTCCTGAACAAACTGGTCATCGAGGCGGGCGGCGCCACCGACGAGCAGTTCATCCTCGAACACACCCACGGCTACGAGGAGTTCGCGGCCGCCACCCAGGACACCGACTGGGACGAGACCCTCACCGCCACCGGCCTGACCCGCCCCGACATCGAGCGCGCCCTGGCCATGATCCTGGCCTCGGAGCGCACCATCGTCTGCTGGGCCATGGGCCTGACCCAGCACAAGCACTCCGTCGCCACCATCCGCGAGGTCGTCAACCTGCTGCTGCTGCGCGGCAACATCGGCCGCCCCGGCGCCGGCGTCTGCCCCGTCCGCGGCCACTCCAACGTCCAGGGCGACCGCACCATGGGGATCTTCGAGCGCCCCGCGCCCGCCTTCCTCGACGCCCTCGACAAGGAATTCGGCATCACCTCGCCCCGCGAGCACGGCTTCGACGTGGTCCGCTCCATCCAGGCCCTGCGCGACGGCGAGGCCAAGGTCCTCTTCGCCATGGGCGGCAACTTCGTCGGCGCCACCCCCGACACCGAGGTCACCGAGGCCGCGATCCGCCGCGCCTCCCTGACCGTGCACGTCTCCACCAAGCTCAACCGCTCCCACGCGGTCACCGGCAGGCGCGCCCTGATCCTGCCCACCCTCGGCCGCACCGACAAGGACGCGCAGGCGTCGGGCAAGCAGTTCGTGACCGTCGAGGACTCCATGGGCATGGTCCACTCCTCCCGCGGCAACCTCGCCCCCGCCTCCCCGCACCTGCTCTCCGAGCCCGCGATCGTGGCCCGCATGGCCCGCGCCGTCCTCGGCGAGGCCTCCGCGACCCCGTGGGAGGAGTTCGAGCGGGACTACGCCGCCATCCGCGACCGGATCTCCCGCGTCGTCCCCGGCTTCGAGGACTTCAACGCCCGCGTGGCCCGCCCCGGCGGCTTCCAGCTCCCGCACGCCCCGCGCGACGAGCGCCGCTTCCCCACGAAGACCGGCAAGGCGAACTTCACCGCCGCCCCCGTGGAGTACCCGCACCTCCCGGCCGGACGCCTGCTCCTGCAGACCCTGCGCAGCCACGACCAGTACAACACCACCATCTACGGCCTCGACGACCGCTACCGCGGAATCACCGGCGGCCGCCGCGTGGTCATGGTCAACCCCGAGGACGCCGCCGAGCTCGGCCTCGCCGACGGCTCGTACACCGACCTCGTCGGCGAGTGGCGCGACGGCGTGGAACGGCGCGCCCCCGGCTTCCGCGTCGTGCACTACCCGACCGCCCGCGGCTGCGCCGCCGCCTACTACCCCGAGACCAACGTGCTGGTGCCCCTGGACTCCACGGCGGACACCAGCAATACCCCGGCGAGCAAGTCCGTCGTCGTGCGCTTCGAACCGGCCTGATAGAACGACCTCAGGACAAGAAGGTTAACGATCGTTGACGAACGGAGTCGGCCCATGGGCGAGCAGCAGCACGCGGTGAAGTTCCCGCAGGAGGTCCTCGACGAGTACACGGCCCTGGGCATCGACCTGCCCGCGCTGTTCTCGGCGGGCGACCTCGGCAAGCGGATGGACATCCGCATCCTCGAAGCCTCCGCCGAGCGCGTCGTCGCCACCATGCCCGTCGAGGGCAACACCCAGCCCTACGGCCTCCTGCACGGCGGGGCCTCCGCCGTGCTCGCCGAGACCCTCGGCTCGGTCGGCGCGATGATGCACGGCGGCATCACCAAGGTCGCCGTCGGCGTCGACCTGAACTGCACCCACCACCGCGGCGCCCGGTCCGGCCTGGTCACCGGCGTCGCGACCCCCGTGCACCGGGGCCGCTCCACCGCCACCTACGAAGTGGTCATCACGGACGAACAGGACCGCCGGGTCTGCACCGCCCGCCTGACCTGCCTGCTGCGCGACGTGAACCCGCAACAGGCTGGCAACAACTAGCCGTTGCCCTCGTAGCGGCGCCGGTCTAGCGTTCCCGCCATGGGATCCGGACCGGCGCCGCGGCGCGCCTTGGCCGCAGCGGCGACGACGGCGCTGCTGGCCGCCGCACCGCTCGGCTGCGCCGGCGGCGATCCCGGAACCCCTCCCGCCACCAGCTCCGCCCCGACAGCGCCCCAGGACGTCTGCACCCGCCTGATCACCCACTGGGCGGGCGTGATCCTCGACGCGGGCGAGGGCCGCGACGCCGTCGCCCTCGACTACCAGTCCATGGGCCTGTCCGGCGGCCAGAACGACATCCTGCGCGCCGTCCTCGCCGACGCCCGCGCCGAGCGGGACGCCAAGGGCCCGGCGGCCGCGCGCGAGCTCACCGCCCGGGAGGCGGAGCGCCGCTGCGCGGACCGCTACCGGTCGGGCGCCCCGACGGACGGTCCCTGGCAGTGAGCGGCGGCATCGGCCCGGTGGAGCCCGGGGAGGGCACGGAGGCCCACCAGGGCCCGCACGCCGATCCCCCCGCCCCGCGCACGCCCCCGGCCGTCCGGCGGCTCCGCGAGGCCTACGAGGGCCACCGGCGGGCCGTCCTCGCCCTCGGGGCGCTGACCTGCGCGTCCGCCGTCTTCGCCACCGGGGCCGCGCTGTACGCGGCCCGGCCGCGCCCCGCCCCGTACCGGCCGCCGGCGCCCTCTCAGGCGTTCTCCCTCGCGTACGTCGATCCGGCCGGGCAGGACGCCGGACGGGACCCCGGCCAGGACCCCCGGCAGACCCCCTCGGGCGCGGCCTTCGCGTTCACCGTGCGTGTGCGCGCCGGGGCCGGTCCGGCCGTCACCCTGGAGCGGCTGACGCAGTCCTCGCGGGCGCTGACGCTGGAGGTCGAGCCACCACTTCCGGCCACGCTCGCCCCCGGGGAGGCCCGTGACCTCGCCGTACGGATTCGGGTCACTGACTGCGTGCATGTGGCACGGAATTCCGGACTCCCATTCCTCGAAGTAACCCTAAGTAATGGGTTTGAGAAAGAGGATCACAGCTACATCCCCGGTGACCGTTATGCGAGGGATCTCTCCACCGCCCTGACCAGGGCCTGTCCCGAAGATCGAGACACGAGCACCCCGCCGCCGTCATGACCAAAAGGGCCCAGAGTCCTGGCGCGACAGTACTCAAACCACCCAACGGTCCTCACCCATCTCAGCATGCGGACAAGACGAACCGGCCGGATTTCCCCCTTTCCACCCGCAGACATCCGCTATGCATTACGCCGTGGCATAACAAGAGAGTCACATCATTGGCCTCAGCCCTCCATAACGTCCCAAGACCCGCTTAGAGTCACGGCCAGTCACCGCGACCAGCCGGATTCCTTTCAGTTCGGTTCCCCGCGTTCGACACGGTGCGTCCCACGGGGGACGCAGTGCCAGGAAAGGACTGATCGTGCGTCAGCGTTCTCTCATTGCCGTGACCGCCGCGCTCGCTGCGGGCGCCCTCACCCTCACCGCCTGCGGATCGCGCGGAGACAAGACCAACGACGCCGGCAGCGGCGACACCACGGTGGTCATCGGCGTCGACGCCCCGCTGACCGGCGACCTCTCCGCCCTCGGCCTCGGCATCAAGAACTCCGCCGACCTGGCTGCCAAGCAGGCCAACGAGAAGAAGTACGTCAAGGGCGTCACCTTCAAGATCCAGGCCCTCGACGACCAGGCCCAGGCCTCCTCCGGCCAGCAGAACGCCACCAAGCTCGTCGCCGACAAGGACGTCCTCGGTGTCGTCGGCCCGCTGAACTCCTCCGTCTCGGAGTCCATGCAGAAGGTCTTCGACGACGCCAAGCTCGCCCAGATCTCCCCGGCCAACACCAGCCCGTCCCTCTCCCAGGGACCGAAGTGGGCCACCGGCGAGAAGGTCCGCACCTACAAGAGCTACTTCCGCACCGCCACCACGGACGCCATCCAGGGCCCGTTCGCGGCGCAGTACCTCTTCAACAAGGCGGGCAAGAAGAAGGTCTTCCTGATCGACGACAAGAAGACCTACGGTGCGGGCCTCGCCGGCACCTTCAAGGGCGAGTTCACCAAGCTCGGCGGCCAGGTCGTCGGCGAAGGCCACATCGACCCGGAGAGCAAGGACTTCTCCGCGATCGTGACCGAGGTCAAGAGCTCCGGCGCCGACGTGGTCTACTACGGCGGCGAGTACCCGGCGGCCGGCCCGCTCAGCAAGCAGATCAAGGCCTCCGGCACCAAGATCCCGCTCGTCGGCGGTGACGGCATCTACGACAAGAAGTACGTCGAGCTCGCCGGCGCCGAGTCCGCGGGCGACCTCGCCACCTCGGTCGGCGCCCCGGTCGAGAGCCTGCCGTCCGCCAAGGACTTCGTCGCCAACTACACCAAGGCCGGATACAAGGAGCCCTTCGCCGCCTACGGCGGTTACTCCTACGACTCCGCCTGGGCGATCATCGAGGCCGTCAAGGCCACCGTCGACGCCAACAACGGCAAGCTCCCCGCCGACGCCCGCGCCAAGGTCCTCGCCGCCGTCCAGGGCGTCTCCTTCGACGGTGTGACCGGCAAGGTCTCCTTCGACGAGTTCGGTGACGCCACCAACAAGCAGCTCACCGTCTACAAGGTCGAGGGCACCGAGTGGAAGTCCGTCGAGTCCGGCACCCTCGGCGGCTGACCTCCACTGACCAACCGACCGACCCGTAGCCGGTAGTCCGCTCGAACGGCCGGCCACGGGAGCACCACCAACCTGCCGCGCGGGGCGCGCACAAAAAGCGCCCCGCGCGGAGTCACATCCGTCGAAAGACTCGGAGGACCTGCGGTGCACGAACTGCCGCAACAGCTGGTCAACGGCCTGCTACTGGGATCCATGTACGGGCTCGTCGCCATCGGCTACACGATGGTCTATGGCATTGTCCAGCTCATCAACTTCGCGCATGGCGAAATCTTCATGACCGGAGGATTCGGAGCGCTCACCGTCTGGCTGATGCTCCCCGGGGGCACCACCATGTGGATCGCCCTTCCGCTCATGATCATCGGCGCGATCATCGTCGCCACCCTCATCGCCGTCGGTGCCGAACGCTTCGCCTACCGACCCCTGCGCAACGCTCCCCGCCTCGCCCCGCTCATCACCGCCATCGGCCTCTCCATCGCCCTCCAGCAGGCGGTATGGGCCTGGTACCCCGGAGCGGAATCCTCCCTGATCTTCCCCGAGATCCCCGGCGGACCCTTCCACCTCGGCAGCGTCACCATCCAGACCGGCGACGTCTTCCTCCTGATCGCAGCCCCCATATCCATGGCCTTCCTCGGCTTCTTCGTCAAGAAGACCCGCACCGGCCGCGGCATGCAGGCAACCGCCCAGGACCCCGACACCGCCAAGCTCATGGGCATCAACACCGACCGCATCATCACCACCGCGTTCGCGCTCGGAGCCGTCTTCGCCGCCATCGGAGCCGTCGCCTACGGCCTCAAGTACGGCGAAGTCCAGTTCAAGATGGGCTTCCTCCTCGGCCTCAAGGCCTTCACCGCCGCCGTCCTCGGAGGCATCGGCAACATCTACGGCGCCATGGTCGGCGGCCTCGTCCTCGGCCTCGCCGAAACCCTGACCACCGTCTACGTAGCCGACATCCCCGGCTTCGAACAGCTCGGCGGCCAGTCCTGGGGTAACACCTGGGCGTTCGTACTTCTCATCCTCGTGCTCCTCTTCCGGCCACAAGGCCTGCTGGGCCAGCGCGTGGCGGACAGGGTGTGACCTCCATGACGAACATCACCGCGGACACCGCGAACAGCGAGAACACCGTGAAGACCACCGCACCGGCCAAGGGACTCATCCCCCTCCCCGAGAAGACGGCCCGCGCGCTGGCCACCGCCGGCGGCGCACTCACCGTCGTCTCCGCGTTCCTCTCCTGGACCTGGAGCACCGCCTTCCCCGGGGACCTCACCTACTACGGCTCCCCGGCCGGCCTCCAGTGGCTCGTCCTCATCGGAGGCGCCCTCACCGCCCTCTTCGGACTCGCCTCCTACGGCACCAAGGGCCTGGGCTGGCTCACCCCCGCGGGCGCCGACGCGGCGATCAAACTCGCCGCCCTCGCCGCGTTCGCCACCACCTGGTACACCGTCGTCTCGATCGTCCTCGAACTCGGACTCCTCGCAGACCTCGAACCCGGAGCCGGCATCGCCGCCCTGGTCAGCCTCGTCGCCGTCATCGGCGCCTTCGGACTCCCCTTCGAGCGCCCCGCGCTCGAAGGCCCCGACCCCGACGACACCGGCTTCGAGAAGTTCAAGCACGAAGCCGGCAACCGCTGGACGACCTTCAAGGCCGCCTTCGCCTCCGGCCCCGTCAAGCCCGCCCGCGTCCTCCCGGCCTGGGCCGAGATCCTCCTGATCGCCGCCGTCCTCGGCCTCGCGCTCACCGTCTTCACCTACGGCATCACCACCGCGTACCAGGAGCTCTTCGTCGGCTTCCTGCTCACCGCCTCATTCGGTGCCGCAGCGCTCAACAAGGCGGGCCTCTTCGCCCGCGTCACCGCCCTCACCACCCGCCACCGCAACGTCGCCCTCGTCGGCGCCTTCGCAGCCGCGGCCGCCTTCCCCCTCACCCAGACCGACGACCAGTACGCGAACCTCGGCGTCAACATCCTGATCTTCGCCACCGTCGCACTCGGCCTGAACATCGTCGTCGGCCTCACCGGCCTCCTCGACCTCGGCTACGTCGCCTTCCTCGGCGTCGGCGCCTACACCGCGGCCCTGGTCTCCGGCTCCCCCAACTCCCCCTTCGGAGTACACCTCCCCTTCTGGGCGGCCATCCTCCTCGGGGCAGCCGCCTCCATGGTCTTCGGCGTCCTCATCGGAGCACCCACCCTGCGCCTGCGCGGCGACTACCTCGCCATCGTGACGCTCGGCTTCGGTGAGATCTTCCGCATCTCCATGAACAACCTCGACGGCACCTCCGGCCCCGACATCACCAACGGGCCCAACGGCATCGCCGGCATCCCGAACGTCAACCTCTTCGGATTCGAC
Organism: Streptomyces sp. GL_141; assembly: GCF_057834385.1. Classification (NCBI taxonomy): domain Bacteria; kingdom Bacillati; phylum Actinomycetota; class Actinomycetes; order Kitasatosporales; family Streptomycetaceae; genus Streptomyces; species Streptomyces sp. GL_141. The sequence goes on along the minus strand of NZ_CM174402.1, from coordinate 6,462,919 downwards.
TTCGGCGCCACACACACCATCGCCGGATTCACCATCGGCCGCTTCGCCAACTACTTCCTGCTGATGCTGCTGATCACCCTCATCGTGATCCTCGTCTTCCGCCGCAGCGCGGAATCCCGCATCGGCCGCGCCTGGGTCGCCATCCGCGAGGACGAGACCGCCGCCGAAGCCATGGGCATCAACGGCTTCCGCGTCAAGCTCATCGCCTTCGCCCTCGGCGCCACCCTCGCCGGCCTCGCCGGAGCCGTCCAGGCACACGTCAGCTACACGGTCACCCCCGACCAGTACACCTTCGCCAACGCCGTGCCCCCGAACTCCGCGTTCCTGCTCGCCGCGGTCGTCCTCGGCGGCATGGGCACCATCGCCGGACCCCTCGTCGGCGGATCACTGCTCTTCCTGATCCCCAACAAGCTCCAGTTCCTCGGCGAATACCAGCTCCTCGTCTTCGGCTTCGCCCTCATCGTCCTGATGCGCCTGCGCCCCGAAGGCATCATCCCCAACCGGCGCAACCAGCTCGAACTCCACGAGGACATGGAAGCGCCCACGGTTCTCGGCAAGGCAGGGGTCTGAACCCATGACGACCACCACCACCGACACGCCCCCCGCCACCACGGCGGAGACCGTCCTCGACGCACGCGGCGTCACGATGCGCTTCGGCGGCCTCACCGCCGTCAAGAACGTCGACCTCACCGTGCGCAGCGGCGAGATCGTCGGCCTCATCGGCCCCAACGGCGCCGGCAAGACCACCTTCTTCAACTGCCTCACCGGCCTCTACATCCCCACCGAGGGTGAAGTCCGGTACAAGGACAAGGTCCTGCCGCCCAAGTCGTACAAGGTCACCGCCGCCGGCGTCGCCCGCACCTTCCAGAACATCCGTCTCTTCAACAACATGACGGTCCTGGAGAACGTCCTCGTCGGACGCCACACCCGCACCAAGGTCGGCCTCTGGGCCTCCCTCCTGCGCCTCCCCAGCTTCGGCCGGGAAGAAGCGGCGAGCCGCGAGAAGGCCATGGAACTCCTCGAGTTCATCGGCCTCGCCCACAAGGCCGAACACCTCGCCCGCAACCTCCCCTACGGAGAGCAGCGCAAGCTCGAAATCGCCCGCGCGCTCGCCAGCGACCCCGGCCTCATCCTCCTGGACGAGCCCACCGCCGGCATGAACCCGCAGGAGACCCGCGCCACCGAAGAACTCATCTTCGCCATCCGGGACCAGGGCATCGCCGTACTCGTCATCGAGCACGACATGCGCTTCATCTTCAACCTCTGCGACCGCGTCGCCTGCCTCGTCCAGGGCGAAAAGCTCATCGAAGGCACCGCGGCCGAAGTCCAGGGCGACGAGCGCGTCATCGCCGCCTACCTCGGCGAACCCTTCGAAGGCGCCCCCGGCGCCGAAGAACTCGCCGAAGTCGAAGCAGCCGAAGCACACAGCGAGGCCGCACACGACGAGGCCGCTCAGGACGAGGCGACGGACAGCACGACCAGCAGCACGGACGGAGAAGACCGGTGACCGCACTCCTCGAGGTCGAGGACCTCCGCGTCGCCTACGGCAAGATCGAAGCCGTCAAGGGCATCTCGTTCAGCGTCGACGCCGGCCAGATCGTCACCCTCATCGGCACCAACGGCGCCGGCAAGACGACGACCCTGCGCACCCTGTCGGGCCTGATCAAACCGCGCGGCGGCCAGATCAAGTTCCAGGGCAAGTCCCTCAAGAAGATCCCCGCGCACGACATCGTCGCGCTCGGACTCGCCCACTCCCCCGAGGGGCGGCACATCTTCCCGCGCATGACCATCGAGGACAACCTCCTCCTGGGCGCCTTCCTCCGCAAGGACAAGGACGGCATCCAGAAGGACGTCCAGCGCGCCTACGACCTCTTCCCGATCCTGGGAGAGCGCCGCAAGCAGGCCGCCGGCACCCTCTCGGGCGGTGAGCAGCAGATGCTCGCCATGGGCCGGGCGCTCATGTCCCGCCCGAAGCTGCTGATGCTCGACGAGCCCTCCATGGGCCTCTCGCCGATCATGATGCAGAAGATCATGGCGACCATCGCCGAGCTCAAGTCACAGGGCACCACCATCCTGCTGGTCGAGCAGAACGCCCAGGCGGCGCTCTCCCTGGCCGACCAGGGCCACGTGATGGAGATCGGCAAGGTCGTCCTGTCGGGCCCGGGCCGCGAACTCCTGGTCAACGAGGACGTCCGCAAGGCGTACCTCGGCGAGGACTAAGCAGTTCCCCTTCTCTACGAGTGAGGCCCGCCTCCGGATCCAGGATCCGGAGGCGGGCCTCACTCGTTCTCGCTGTGCCTTACTCGCCCTTGCCGGCGGCGGCCTTCTTCTCCTCGGCGTCCTCGATGACGGCCTCGGCGACCTGCTGCATGGACATGCGGCGGTCCATGGAGGTCTTCTGGATCCACCGGAAGGCGGCCGGCTCGGAGAGCCCGTACTGCGTCTGCAGGATGCTCTTGGCACGGTCCACGAGCTTGCGCGTCTCCAGGCGCAGCGAGAGGTCCGCGACCTCCTTCTCCAGCGCACGGAGCTCGGCGAAGCGCGACACGGCCATCTCGATGGCGGGGACTACGTCGCTCTTGCTGAAGGGCTTCACGAGGTACGCCATGGCCCCGGCGTCGCGGGCGCGCTCGACGAGATCCCGCTGCGAGAACGCGGTGAGCATCAGCACGGGGGCGATGGACTCCTCCGCGATCTTCTCGGCGGCGGAGATGCCGTCCAGGACGGGCATCTTCACATCAAGAATGACCAGGTCGGGACGGTGCTCCCGGGCCAGCTCGACGGCGGTCTGGCCGTCTCCGGCCTCCCCGACGACGGCGTAGCCCTCCTCCTCCAGCATCTCCTTGAGGTCGAGACGGATGAGCGCCTCGTCCTCGGCGATGACGACGCGCGTCGTCAGCGGCGGAACGTGCGACTGGTCGGCGTCGGGCGTGGGCGTCGACTCGTGCTCGGCGGTCACGGAGGGCTCCTCTTTGCGGGGCATATCAAGCTCCCCTGAGCCTACCTACCTCCTGTAAGGTGGTGTCGCGCAGGGCTCCCCTGAGCCTTCGTTTCTTAGGCCCCAGTACTCCAATTGGTCAGAGAGGCCGCTCTCAAACAGCGGACAGTGTGGGTTCGAATCCCACCTGGGGCACATAACTTCGATTCCATGGTCACGCGAGCCTCGCGTGACCATCGCTCTTTCTGGCGAAGTCTTCTAAATTCCGCCATGTGGACGCATCACATGCAGCAGCGTCGGCCGCATGTACGACATCGCCACGCGCATCCGCACTCTGAGCCTGCTCGACGACGGCCGCAGCATGAGCTCCGTCAGCAAGGAAACCGGCATCTCCCGAGCCTCAATCCGCTCCTGGCGAGTACGGCTGGAGCCCCTCCCCCGCCTCTACCAGGCCAGCCCCTGCACTCCCCTCACGGACCCGGCCTCCTACTCCTACCTACTCGGCCTCTATCTCGGCGACGGCCACATAAGCCAGCCCGCGAGTCACCGCGTGCCGAGCCTGAGGATCACCTGCGACAACAAGTGGCCTGGCCTCATGAATGCTGCGGAAGAGGCGATACGGCGCGTATTCCCGTTCAATCAGGTGTGCCGGGCGAGGAAAGTCGGCTGCCACGACGTCAAGGTGTACTCGAAGCACCTCACATGCCTGTTCCCGCAGCACGGGCCCGGCAAGAAGCATGAGCGGCGCATCGTCCTCGAAGACTGGCAGCAGGCCATCGTGGACGCTCACCCGTGGGAGTTCATCCGGGGGCTGATCCACTCGGACGGGTGCCGGGTCACCAACTGGACCGTCCGCAACGGCAAGCGCTACGAGTACCCGCGGTACTTCTTCACGAACAAGTCCGACGACATCCGGAAGCTCTGCACGGACACCCTCGCCAAGGTCGGCGTCCAGTGGACGATCCTGGCCCGGGGCTGCGACCCGTTCAACGTGTCCATCGCCCGCAAAGAGTCCGTCGCGCTCATGGACGCCCACATCGGGCCGAAGTACTAGCCCGGCAGGTCGCCGCTGCCGCCCAGGTTGGCGACCATGCGGCGCAGGCCGTCGATGGTCGCCGCGTACGCCGCATCGTCCACACCCTCCCGCATCCGCCCGTGCACCTTCGCGTTGCGGTCGTGCGCACGGACGCGGCCGGCTTCTCCTGCTTCGGTCAGGGCCAGCACCCCGTCCGTCTCCGTGAGCCAGCCCCGGGCCGCGAGGTCGTCGTAGACCGCGTCGAAGTCGGTGTTCTGGTCGTCGTAGGGCGCGAGCTTCTCCGTGAGGGCCGCCCGCTTCCAGTGGGCCGGTGCCGCGGCCACGTGGTTGAGGGTCCACCAATGGGGCTGGGTGAGGTTCTCCTCGGCGAGGGCGGCGCGGAGGCCGCCTATGACGAGGTTGGCGGCCTCGCGGGCCCAGTATCCGATGGGCTGGGCCGCGAGCTGGTCCTGTGAGTACGTCCTGATCGTCGTCATGCCGAGAGGCTATGACCTCAAGTCTGGTTGAGGTCAAGGCTACTTGGCGCCTGCCAGGCCGTGCAGGACGGTCGTCACGTGGGCTTCCGCGTCGGCGGGGTCGAGGGGGGCGTGGGCGACGAGGAGGCGGTACCAGAAGGGGCCGAAGACCAGGTCGATGGCGTGGTCGAGGTCCGTGCCGGCGGGGAGTTCCTCGCGGGTGACGGCCCGGGTCAGGAGGGTGGCGACGACCTCGCGGCGGGTGGTGACCCAGGCGCGGAAGGGTTCGGCGAAGGCGGGGTCGAGCTGGGCTTCGGCCATGAGGCCGGTGAGGGCTTTGGCCCGGACGGGGTCGCGGCCGATGCGGTAGAGGTCGGCGACGAAGGCGGTGAGGTCGCCGGTGAGGGTGCCGGTGTCGGGTGCGGGGACGCGGGCGGCGGTTTCGTGGGCGTAGGCGTCCATGACGAGGGCGGGCTTGGATTTCCACCAGCGGTAGACGGTGCTCTTGGCTACGTTGGCGCGCTTGGCGACGCCTTCGATGGTGAGGGCGCCGTAGCCGTTCTCGACGAGGAGTGCGGCGGTGGCTTCGAGGACGGAGTGGTGGGCGTCTTCGTTGCGGAGGCGGCCGCCGGTGCGGGGCGGGGTGCTCGAAGAGTTGCTCGAAGGAGTGATTGACACGGCTTCACGATAGCCCTAGCGTTTTATCGAAACGCGGCGTAGCGTTTCGATTGAAGGGTCGACCGAGGGGTCGAGGGATGCGAGGGGTGGAGCCATGGGCAAGATCGTGATCGCGCACGGGTACGGGATGAGCGCCGGGGAGCACTGGTACACGGCGACGGGTGAGGAGTTCGCCGCGGAGGGGCACGAGGTGCGGATCCCGAACTTCCCCGAGCCGTTCGCTCCGGAGCCGGATGCGTGGCTGAAGGGGCTACGGGAGGAGACGGAGGGTGCGCCGGCCGGTGAGACGGTGCTGGTGGGTCACAGTCTCGGTGGGGTGAATGTGCTGCGGCTGCTGCAGGAGCACGACACGGAGGCCGAGGGGGCGTTCGCGGGGGTGGTGTTCGTGGCGTCGATGTCCGGCGAGGTGGGGTATGACGCGTTGGCGCCGTTCTTCTCGCCGGAGTTCGACTGGCAGCGGATCCGTAGGGCTGCTCGGGAGTTCCGTGTGCTGCACGCGGCGGATGACCCGGTGACCGGGGAGGCGACGGGCGAGCATGTGCTGCGGTTCGTGCGGGAGCTGGGCGCGGAGGCGCGGGTGACCGCGTCGGGCGGGCATTTCCCGAGTACGGGTGAGAGCCGTGTGGTGTTGCCCGACGCGGTGCGTCTTATACGTGAGGTGCTGTAGTCGCTGCGGTCGCCGGTGGGCGGTGTCAGCGGACCGCGTCGCCGATGTGGTGGATGCGGACGAGATTGGTGGATCCGCTGACGCCGGGGGGTGAGCCGGCGGTGATGACGACGACGTCACCGGGTACGCAGCGGCCGATGCGCAGGAGTTCTTCTTCGACCTGGGCGACCATGGCGTCGGTGGAGTCGACGTGGGGGCCGAGGAAGGTTTCCACGCCCCAGGTGAGGTTGAGCTGGGAGCGGGTGGCGGGGTCGGGGGTGAAGGCGAGGAGGGGGATGGGTGAGCGGTAGCGGGAGAGCCGGCGGACGGTGTCTCCGCTCTGGGTGAAGGCGACGAGGAACTTCGCGCCGAGGAAGTCGCCCATTTCGGCGGCGGCGCGGGCGACTGCTCCGCCTTGGGTGCGGGGCTTGTTGCGGTCGGTGAGCGGGGGGAGGCCCTTGGCGAGGATGTCTTCTTCGGCGGCTTCGACGATGCGGGCCATGGTGCGGACGGTTTCGATGGCGTATTTGCCGACGCTGGTTTCGCCGGAGAGCATGACGGCGTCGGTGCCGTCGATGACGGCGTTGGCGACGTCGGAGGCTTCGGCGCGGGTGGGCCGGGAGTTGTCGATCATCGAGTCGAGCATTTGGGTGGCGACGATGACCGGCTTGGCGTTGCGCTTGGCGAGCTTGACGGCTCGCTTCTGGACGATCGGGACCTGTTCCAGGGGCATTTCGACGCCGAGGTCTCCGCGGGCGACCATGATGCCGTCGAAGGCGGCGACGATGTCGTCGATGTTTTCGACTGCCTGGGGCTTTTCGACCTTGGCGATGACGGGGAGGCGTCGGCCTTCTTCGTCCATGATGCGGTGGACGTCGTCGATGTCGCTTCCGCTGCGGACGAAGGAGAGGGCGATGACGTCGGCGCCGATGCGCAGGGCCCAGCGGAGGTCTTCGATGTCTTTTTCGGAGAGGGCGGGTACGGAGACTGCGACGCCGGGGAGGTTGAGTCCCTTGTTGTCGGAGACCATGCCGCCTTCGATGACGCGGGTGTGGACGCGGGGTCCGTCGACGGCGGTGACTTCGAGGGTGACGCGGCCGTCGTCTACGAGGATGCGTTCGCCGGTGGTGACGTCTCCGGCGAGGCCTTTGTAGGTGGTGCCGCAGGTGTGGCGGTCGCCTTCGTGGTCTTCGACGGTGATGGTGAATTCGTCGCCGCGTTCAAGGAGTACGGGGCCTTCGCGGAAGCGGCCCAGGCGGATCTTCGGGCCTTGAAGGTCCGCGAGGATGCCGACGCTGCGGCCGGTTTCGTCGGCAGCCTTGCGGACGCGCTGGTAGCGGTCCTCGTGTTCGGCGTAGGTGCCGTGGCTGAGGTTGAAGCGGGCGATGTCCATTCCGGCTTCGACCAGGGCTTTGATCTGGTCGTATGAGTCGGTGGCGGGGCCCAGGGTACATACGATTTTCGCTCGGCGCATGAGGCGAGCGTATGCCCCTACCAGGGAGTAGGAAATTGGTTCCGAGTGTCCACTCAACAACCTTTGAGCAAAAGCTTGTTGACAATTGTTGAATGTGCATGGGGGTGCTCTGATGAGCACCCCCGGGGCACCGAATGTTCGGTTCTTTCGGAGCTGGGGTCAGAGCCGGGGAGGGGTCATCGTGAAGCGTGCGTTCACCTGCGCGTAGACGGTCTGGCGCTGGGGTTCGAGGTCGAGGGCGGGGGCGCCTGCGTCTTCGGCGGTACTGAAGGCCATGGTGCGCATGCCGGAGCCGGCTGCCTGGAAGGGGGTGGGGGCGTTCTCGGCTCCGAGGTCGGCGAGTTCGACGAGGGCGGCGAGTTCGGCTCCGAGTGCGGCGGCGTATTCGCGGGCGCGCTGGACGGCTTCGAGTACGGCTTGGCGGCGGGCTTCGCCGTGGGCGGGTGAGGTGGGGCGCAGGGCCCACCATGGTCCGTCGACCTGGGTGAGTTCGAGGTCGGCGAGGCGGGTGGTGAGTTCGCCGAGGGTGGTGAAGTCGTTGAGTTCGGCGGTGAGGTGGACGCGTCCGTGGTAGGCGCGGATGCGTTCGCCGCGGCCGTGGCGGGTGAGTTCGGGGGTGATGGAGAAGGCGCCGGTTTCGAGTTTTTCGACGGGGTCGCCGTAGCTTTTGACGAGGTCGAGGACGGCGTTGTTGCGGCGGGTGAGGTCTTCGAGGGCGGTGCGCCGGTCGGTGCCGCGGGCGCTGACGGTGATGCCGATGCGGGCAATCTCGGGGTCGACTTCGAGGGTGGCTTCGCCGCGGACTGCGACGCGGGGGACTTCGGGGGTTCCGTAGGGCTGGTGCGATGCGTCCTGGGTCATGGATTCACTCTCGCACTGCTGCTCGTACGGGCGTGGTCATCGGATCGAAACCTGGTGGGGGTGTTGCGGCTTGTTACTGCTGGGTCAGAATCTACGCGCGTTGCCTATCTGTGCACGCACCTCACAAGGGGAGATGGCATGGCTTTGGACCGTAGGACATTCCTGGGCACTTCGGCTGCGACGGGTGCGGCCGTGGCGTTGGCGGGGGCCACGAGCACCCCGGCCGCCGCGGCCGAGGCGGTGGCCGGCGGCGCTTCGGCGGCGGGGTCGAAGACGTACGCGTTCACGGTGATGGGGACGACGGACCTGCACGGAAACGTCTTCAACTGGGACTACTTCACGGACAAGGAGTTCGACGACAAGGCGCACAACGACGTCGGTCTGGCGAAGATCTCGACGCTGGTGAACCAGGTGCGGGCGGAGAAGGGGCGTTGCAACACGCTGCTCATCGATGCCGGGGACACCATTCAGGGGACGCAGCTTTCGTACTACTACGCGAAGGTGGATCCGATCACCGCGCGGCGTGGTCCGGTGCATCCGATGGCGCAGGCGATGAACGCGATCGGTTATGACGCGGCGGCGCTGGGGAACCACGAGTTCAATTACGGCATTCCGGTGCTGCGGAAGTTCGAGGAGCAGTGTGATTTCCCGCTGCTGGGGGCGAACGCGCTGGATGCGAAGACGCTGCGGCCGGCGTTCCCGCCGTACAGCATGCACCGGCTGCGGACTCCGCATGGGCGGGATGTGAAGGTGGCGGTGCTGGGTCTGACGAATCCGGGGATCGCGATCTGGGACAAGGCGAACGTGCAGGGGAAGATGACGTTCCCGGGTCTTGAGGAGCAGGCCGCGAAGTACGTGCCGCGGCTGCGGTCGCTGGGTGCGGATGTGGTGATCGTGTCGGCGCATTCGGGTTCGAGCGGTACGTCGAGTTACGGGGACCAGTTGCCGTACATCGAGAACGCGGCGGGTCTGGTGGCGGAGCAGGTGCCGGGGATCGACGCGATCCTGGTGGGGCACGCGCACACGGAGATCCCTGAGTACCGGGTGCGGAACAAGGCGACGGGCAAGGACGTGGTGCTGTCCGAGCCGCTGAAGTGGGGGCAGCGGCTGACGCTGTTCGACTTCGAGCTGACGTGGTCGAAGGGCTGCTGGTCGGTGGCGAAGGTCTCGGCCCGGGTGCTGAATTCGAATACGGCGGTGGAGGACCCGAAGATAGTGGGTCTGCTGTCGGACGAGCACCGCAAGGTCGTGGCGTATGTGAACCAGGTGATCGGTACGTCGACGCAGGCGATGTCCTCGGTGGAGGGGCCGGTCAAGGACGTGGCGATCATCGATCTGATCAACCACGTGCAGGCGGAGACGGTGAAGGGCGCGCTGGCGGGTACGGAGTGGGGTGCGCTGCCGGTGTTGTCCCAGGCTTCGTGCTTCTCGCGGACGGCGGCGATTCCGGCGGGGCAGGTGACGATCCGGGATGCGGCGGGTCTGTATCCGTTCGAGAACACGCTGGAGGCGCGGCTGCTGACGGGTGCGCAGGTCAAGGACTATCTGGAGTATTCGGCGAAGTACTACGTGCGGACGGCTCCCGGTGAGGTGGTGGATCCGGCGAAGCTGACGAATGCGGAGGGTACGCCGGACTACAACTACGACGCCGTGTACGGCTTGACGTACGACGTCGACGTTGCCGAGCCGGTGGGTTCGCGGATCTCGGGGCTGTCGTTCCAGGGGAAGCCGGTGGATCCGGCGGCGCAGTTCGTGCTGGCGGTGAACAACTACCGGGCTTCGGGTGGCGGCAACTTCCCGCACGTGCCGCAGTCGAAGCAGCTGTGGGCGAACTCGGATGAAATACGCAACACGATCATCCAGTGGGTGAAGGCGAAGGGGACGGTGGACCCGGCGCAGTTCGCGTCTGTGGACTGGCGGCTGACCCGAGCCGGGACACCGGTCTTCTAAAGCGGAGGTCTTCAGAACCAGTGGTCTTCTAAACGTTTCTCCTTACGGGTGCTCGACCAGTGGGAGCAGTTCGCCGGCGGGTTGGGGCCGGGTGTGCTCCCGCTGTTCGAGGCCGAAGGTGGTGAAGGCCGTGCGGGTGGGCTGGGGGTAGGGCTCTTTGCCCGTCAGGGTGTTCAGGATGGCGGCGCTGCGCCAGGCGGCGAGGCCGAGGTCGGGGGCTCCGACGCCGTGGGTGTGGCGTTCCCCGTTCTGGACGAAGACGCTGCCGGTGACGGCGGGGTCGGTGATCATCCGGTAGCGGTCGTCGATGCGGGGGCGGCCGGAGGAGTCCTTGCGCAGGTAGGGGTCGAGGCCGGCGAGGAGGCGGGCAAGGGGGCGTTCGCGGTAGCCGGTGGCGAGGACGACGGCGTCGGTGGTGAGGCGTGAGCGGGTGCCCTGGTCCACGTGTTCGAGGTGGAGTTCGACCTTGGTGGTGGCGACGCGGCCTGCGGTGCGGACGCTGACTCCGGGGGTGAGGACGGCGTCGGGCCAGCCTCCGTCGAGGGTGCGGCGGTAGAGCTCCTCGTGGATGGCGGCGATGGTGGCGGCGTCGATGCCCTTGTGGAGTTGCCACTGGGCGGGGACGAGGCGGTCGCGGACCGGTTCGGGGAGGGAGTGGAAGTAGCGGGTGTAGTCGGGGGTGAAGTGTTCCAGGCCGAGCTTGGAGTACTCCATGGGGGCGAAGGAGGGGGTGCGGGCGAGCCAGGTGAGGCGTTCGCGGCCGGCGGGGCGGGAGCGGAGCAGGTCGAGGAAGACCTCGGCTCCGGACTGGCCCGATCCGATGACGGTGACGTGGTCGGCGCCGAGGATGCGCTGCCGGTTGTCGAGGTACTCGGAGGAGTGGATCACCGGGACGGTGGGGGCTTCGGCGAGGGGGCGCAGCGGTTCGGGGACGTAGGGGGCGGTGCCGATGCCGAGGGCGAGGTTGCGGGTGTAGGTGCGGCCGAGGGCTTCGGCTTCTCCGTCGGCGTCGACTTGGGTGAAGTCGACTTCGAAGAGGTCGCGTTCGGGGTTCCAGCGGACGGCGTCGACCTGGTGGCCGAAGTGGAGTCCGGGCAGGCGGCCGGCGACCCAGCGGCAGTAGGCGTCGTATTCGGCGCGCTGGATGTGGAAGCTCTCGGCGAAGTAGAAGGGGAAGAGGCGTTCCTTGTGCTTGAGGTAGCTGAGGAACGACCAGGGGCTGGTGGGGTCGGCGAGGGTGACGAGGTCGGCGAGGAAGGGGACTTGGAGGGTGGCTCCGTCGATGAGGAGTCCGGGGTGCCAGCGGAAGTCGCGGCGCTGGTCGTAGAAGGCGGTGGCGAGTTCCGGGGCGCCTTGCTGGGGCAGGCCGTGGGCGAGTGCGGCGAGGGAGAGATTGAAGGGGCCGATGCCGATTCCGACGAGGTCGTGGGGTGCATCGAGCTGGGCGGTCATCGGTGGGTGCTGCCTTCCAGGAGGTTCACGAGGGCGTCCAGGTCCCCCGCCGTGGTGTGGGGGTTGAGCAGGGTGGCCTTGAGCCACAGGCGGCCGTCGGCGGTGGCCCGGCCCAGTACGGCGGTGCCGCCCTGGAGGAGGGTGCGGCGGAGGGTGGCGAGTGCGGTGTCGTCGGCGTGGGTGGGCCGGAACAGGACGGTGCTGATGGTGGGCGCCGCGTGGAGTTCGAAGGCGGGGTGTGCTTCGAGGAGTCGGGCGAGCTGGTCCGCGCGGGCGCAGGTGCGGTCGATGAGGTGGGTGAGGCCGTCTCGGCCGAGGGAGCGCAGGGTGGCGGCGATCTTGAGGGCGTCTGCGCGGCGGGAGGTGCGCAGGGAGCGGCCGAGGAGGTCGGGCAGGCCGGCTCGGGTGTCGTCGGGGGCGTTGAGGTAGTCGGCCTGGTGGGCGAGGGGGGTGAGCAGGGTGGTGTCGGGGACGGTGAGGAGTCCGGCGGCGATGGGTTGCCAGCCGAGTTTGTGCAGGTCGAGGGTGATCGACCGGGCGCGGTGCAGGCCGGTGACTTTGGGGCGGTGGCGGGGGCTGAGGTGGAGGAGGCCGCCGTAGGAGGCGTCGATGTGGAGGTCGGCGCCGTGGTGGTCGCAGAGGTCGGCGAGGGCGTCGAGGGGGTCGATGAGGCCGGCGTCGGTGGTGCCGGCGGTGGCGGTGACGAGGACGGGGCCGGTGGTGGTGGCGAGGGCCTCGGCGAGGGTGGCGGGGGTGAGGGTGCCGGTGGGGGTGGGGAGGCTGCGGGTGGGGGGCAGGCCGAGGAGCCAGGCGGCGCGCGGGATGGAGTGGTGGGCGTTGGCGCCGTGCAGGACGGTGAGGTGGGGGCCGTGGCGTTCGCGGGCGAGGAGGAGGGCGAGGTGGTTGGCTTCGGTGCCGCCGGTGGTGAGGACGGCGTCGGGGTGGGGGGTGTCGTGGAACTCCGCGGCGAGCGTGCGGGTGAGGAGGGTTTCGAGGGCGGAGGCGGCGGGGGCCTGGTCCCAGGAGTCGAGGGAGGCGTTGAGGGCGCTGGCGGCGAGGTCGGCGGCGGCCGCGACGGCGAGGGGCGGGCAGTGCAGGTGGGCTGCGCACAGGGGGTCGGCGGGGTCGGCCGCGCCGGCGGTGAGGGTGTGGACGAGGGTCCGTAGTGCTTCGTGGTCGCCGTGTCCGTGGTCGGGGAACACCTCGCCGAGGGCGGCGGTGACGCGGGCGGTGACGGCTTCGGGTCCGCCGGCCGGGAGCGGGCCGCCGCGGGCGCGGGCTCCGGTGCGCAGGGCGTCGAGGACGGTGGCGAGGAGTGGTTGCAGGGCGTCGGGGCCGTGGGGTCCGCCGGCGAGCGGGGCGGTGCCGCGTCTGCCTGTGCCGGGGGGCGCTGTCATGCGGTTGTCCTCACGGGAACGGTTCGGCGGCGGGTGGTGCCGCTCTGCTGGGGTCGGGCACCCGGGGGGTACAACGATCCGACCCGAATGGGGTAACCGCCCGGGTTTATGCGTGGTTGATTTCAAGCCGTCGGTGGTGGCCGGGAGGGAGGGGTGTGCGGCCTGAGTAGGGGTACTCAGGCGCGGGGGCTCCGTCGTTCCGATACTGGCCGTCGGAGTGGACACGCGTGTGGATGGATGACGGGGGCGCAATGGAACGACGACGCCGGTCTCGGCTCGAAGTGTGGTTGCCCGTGGGGTACTTGGCCTTGGTGCTCGCCGTGCAGGTGTGGGTGGAGGTGGTGAGCCGGAGCGGGGACGTGTGGTTCGCCAGGGTGTGGTCGCTGTCGCTCACCGCGCCGTTCAGTCTCGTGGTGGCGGACGTGTTCCTGGACGGTCCGGGACCGCTGGTCATGCCGGAAGTCCTGCTCCACACGGATCCGGAGCCCGCGTCGCCTCCTGGCGGGGAGGTGGTGGATCCGTCGGCGCTCGGATCGCTGGGCTCGGGGGGCGGGTGGGGCTTCTACACGGCGCTGCTGGTCGGAGCGGTGCTCAATGCGGCGGCGATCTGGGGGCTGGTGCGGCTGCTGGTGCCGGTGGTGCGCCGGGTGGCCTCTCGGCGGGCGGAGGCGCGCTGGCCGGCGTGAGGGGCCCGGCCGGGGGCGGGCTGGTCTCGCCGCCCCCGGCGGGCGGGGCCGGGGGCGGCGGGGACCAGGCCGTGGCCGGGGGCACTGGGCAGGCCGGGGTCAGGCGGGGCAGGCCGGGGCCGGGCCTCCGGCCCCCAGCCGCTGTCGGGGTGGGGGCCGGGGGCCGGTGTCGGGTAAGCCGGTGGTGGGTAGGTCGGGCGTTCGCCGTTTGGTGGACCGGGGTGGGGGGTCAGCGGCGGGTGCGGTGGGCTCGGGTGAGGTCGTCGAGGTGGTCTGCGAGCTTGCGGTGGAGGAGGGGGGTGATGTCGGGGGCGGTCAGGGCTTCGTGGCCGGCCTCGAGGTTGGCTTCGGTGATTTCGTGGCCGGGGAGGGCCCAGCGGCCCGCGGCTTCGGCGATGGCGGGGCCGCGGCGGGCGGCGAGGGTGACGGCCTCGGCGTAGGCCCGCGGTACGTAGTCCCGTACGAGATCGGCCTGTTCGGGCTGCCAGAAGCCCTGGGCGGTGGCGGTGAAGAGGTAGTTGGACAGGGAGTCGTCGTGGAAGAGGCGCTCCCAGGCGGCGGCCTTGGCCTCGGCCGTCGGGAGGGCGGCGCGGCAGCGGGCGGCGCCTTCCTGGCCGGTGGCGCTGGGGTCGGCGGCGAGGGCCGCGTCGATCTCTGCTTCGCCGGCGGCGCCGAGGACGGCCAGGCGGGCGAGGATGCGCCAGCGCAGTTCGGGGTCGAGTTCGGGGCCGCCGGGGACGGTGCCTTCGGCGAGCCAGCCGGCGATGGTGTCGGGCTGGGTGGCGCTGTCGGCGAGGGTGCGGACGGCGAGGAGCCGCAGGCCGGGGTCGGTGCCGTCCTCGGTGCGGCGCAGCAGGTCACGGGCGATGGCGGTGAGGGTCGTGAGGGCGTGGGTGCGGCGGATCGGGATGATGTAGCGGTCGGCGATCTGGGTGCGGGTGAAGGCGAGGACGCCTTGGACGATCGCGAGGTCGGTTTCCTCGGGCACGTGGGCTTCGGCGGTGGCCAGGTAGTCGTCGGCGGCCAGTTCGCCGTCGCGGACCATGTCGCGCAGGGAGTTCCAGACGACGGCGCGGGTGAGCGGGTCGGGGATGCGGGAGATGCCGCGCAGGGCGGTTTCCAGTGAGGTCTCGTCGAGGCGGACCTTGGCGTAGGTGAGGTCGCCGTCGTTGAGGACGAGGAGGGCGGGGCGCGGGCCGCTCACGGAGAGGATCTCGTCGGAGGGGACGTCGAGGGCGAGGACCTCGCGGGGTTCGATGGCCCCGTCGGGGGCGCGGTCGTAGAGGCCTGCGGCGATGTGGTGGGGGCGGTTGCCGGTGCGGTCGACGGTGAGGGTCCAGCCTCCGTGGCTCTCTTCGAGGCGGGGGGTGAGGGTGTCGACGCCAGTGGTGCGCAGCCAGGTCTCGGCCCAGGTGTGGACGTCGCGGTCGGTGTGGGCGGCGAGGGAGTCGACGAAGTCGGCGAGGGAGGCGTTGGCGAACTTGTGGCGGGCGAAGTGGGTGTTGATGCCGGCCAGGAAGTCCTTCTCGCCGAGCCAGGCGACGAGTTGGCGCAGGGCGGAGGCGCCCTTGGCGTAGGAGATGCCGTCGAAGTTGAGGAGGGCGGAGGCGGTGTCGGGGACGGCGGCGGCGTCGGGGGCGACGGCGTGGGTGGAGGGGCGCTGGTCGGCGTCGTAGCCCCAGGGCTTGCGTTCCATGGCGAATCCGGTCCAGGTCTCGGTGAAGCGGGTGGCTTCGATGAGGGTCTGGTAGCCCATGAACTCGGCGAAGGACTCGTTCAGCCAGATGTCGTCCCACCAGCTGAGGGTGACGAGGTCGCCGAACCACATGTGGGCCATTTCGTGCGCGATGGTGACGGCGCGGCGCTGGCGTTCGGCGTCGGTGACGGCGGAGCGGAAGACGTAGTCGTCGCGGAAGGTGACCAGTCCCGGGTTCTCCATGGCGCCGGCGTTGAACTCGGGTACGAAGGCCTGGTCGTAGGAGTCGAAGGGGTAGGGCTCGGTGAACTTCTCGTGGAAGCGGTCGTAGCAGGCGGTGGTGAGGTCGAGGATTTCCTGCGCGTCGGCGTCGAGGTGGGGGGCGAGGGAGCGGCGGCAGTGGATGCCGAAGGGGAGCCCTGCGTGTTCGGTGCGGACGCTGTGCCAGGGACCGGCGGCGACGGCGGCGAGGTAGGTGGAGATGACGGGGGTGGGGGCGGAGGCCCAGATGCCGGCTTCGGAGGCGGAGCCGTCGCCCGAGCCGTCGCCGCCGTCACCGAGGCGTTCGCCGATGCGGGTGGTGATGCCGTTGGCGAGGACGGTCCAGTGCGCGGGGGCGGTGACGGTGAACTCGAAGACGGCTTTGAGGTCGGGCTGGTCGAAGGCCGGGAAGACGCGCTGGACGTCGTCGAGGAACATCTGGGTGTAGACGTACGTCTCGCCGTCCGCGGGGTCGGTGAAGCGGTGCAGGCCTTCGCCGGTGCGGGAGTAGCGCATGCGGGCGGCGATGCGCAGCTCGTGGGGGCCTTCGGTGAGGCCGGTGAGGGGGAGGCGGCCGTCGGTGAGGGTGGCCGGGTCCAGGGGGTGTCCGTCGAGGGCGGCGGAGCGCAGTTCGTCCGGTTTCAGCTCGACGAAGGTGTCGCCGGCGGTGCGTGCGGTGAACCGGATGACGGTGCGGGACTCGAAGGTCTCGTCGCCGGTGGTGAGGTCGAGGGCGACCTCGTAGTGCCGGACGTCGAGGAGCCGGGCTCGGAGCTGCGCTTCGTTGCGCGTCAGTGCGGACATGGGGCCCATGCTGCCGGATGGCGGCGCCGGGCCCCAGCTCCTATTCTGCGCCTTCGCCTTCGTCCTCGCCCTCGCCCTCGCCTGCGGCGATCGTCTCGTGGTGGCGGATGACCTCGGCGATGATGAAGTTGAGGAGCTTCTCGGCGAAGGCGGGGTCGAGCTTGGCGTTTTCGGCGAGCTGGCGCAGCCGGGCGATCTGGCTGGCCTCGCGGCCCGGGTCGGCCGGGGGCAGCTGGTGGCGGGCCTTGAGGTGGCCGACCTGCTGGGTGCACTTGAACCGCTCGGCGAGCATGTGCACCACGGCCGCGTCGATGTTGTCGATGCTGTCCCTGAGCCGGGCCAGCTCGGCGGTGACGTTCTCATCGATGTCCCTGGTGTTCATGGTCACCGAGAATACGTGGCGCGCGAGGTCGGTTCTTCGGCCGATCGACCATTGAGACGGCCTAGGCGGGCTCGGTGGCGGGGTCGTGGGTGATGAGGTCTCCCGGCTGGCACTGGAGGACGTCGCAGATCCTGGACAGGGTGGAGAAGCGGATGGCCTTGGCCCGCCCGTTCTTGAGCACGGACAGGTTGACGACGGTGATGCCGACCTGTGCGGACAGTTCGGTGAGCGTCATGCCGCGGTCGGCGAGGACCTGGTCGAGGTGGATCCGGATCGCGTGGATTTCCTCTTCGGGCATCAGATGGTCCCTTCGAGGTCCTCTCGCATGCGCACGCCCTCGCGCATGATCTTCCCCATGATGACGGCGGCGAGGCCGGCGAGGATGAGTACCTGCGGTTCGGCGACCGTCGGCCCGGAGTCCAGCATGGGCACCATGCTGGCGGCGAGCCAGGATTCGGACCAGCCTACGACGAGGCCCGCGAGCGGTGTGCCCAGGGTGACGGACCAGCCGAGAACGGTGAGCTTTCGCGCCACCTCGTCGGTGAACGGCCCTTGTGACACGACGGCCTTCAGCAGTCGGGAGAAGAGCAGCAGGGCGAGGGAGGCGAACAGCAGCCAGGGCAGCCGGCTTCCGAGGTCGGCGGCGCGCTGCGCCGTCGAGGGGTCGTTCTGGCAGAGCCGCGCGGCGCTGCTGGACGCTTCCACGCCCTTGCCGACCGGCAGGCCGCCCTCCAGCGTGGCGTTGGCCCAGAAGCCGGTCTGTACGCAGACCGCTCCGTCGTCGGTCAGGTGCGTGAAGGCCGTGCCGAGGAAGGTGAGCCCCCAGAGGACCGCCAGCGCGAAGGTGAGTGAAGCCAGGATTTTCGTGAGTCGCGTGGTCACCGCGTTCCCCCCTATCGTTTTTCGATATGCCCGAGAGTAGAGGACCATATCGATAATCGACAAGTGGGTGGGGGTCGGAAAGGTCAGAGAGGTCGGAGAGGTCGGAGAGTCAGAGTGGGAGGAGCGCCGTGACCAGCCAGCCGCCCTCCGGGGCGGGGCCGGCGGTGAGGGAGCCGCCGAGGGCTTCGGCCCGTTCGGCCATGCCGACGAGGCCGTAACCTCCGCCGCGGGCGTTCTCGGAGAGTTTCGCGGGGCGGCCGCCGTCGTCGGCGATCCGGACTTCCAGGCCGGCCGGGACGGTGCGCAGGCCGACCCGGACGGCGGTGGCGGTGGCGGCGTGCTTGCCGATGTTGGTGAGGGCTTCGAGGACGATGCGGTGGGCGGTGGCGGCGACGTCGGCGGGGAGCCGGGCCTCCAGGCCCTCCTCCACGTAGAGGACGACGGGCGGGCCGGTGGCGGCGAACCGTTCCGTCAGCCCGCGGATCTCCCGGAGGCCGGCGACGGGGGCCGTACCGGCGGAGCCGGCGTGACCGGGACCCTTGCCCGTCTCCGGGTCGGTGTCCGCGGCGCCCTCGCGGAGGATCTTGACCAGGCGGCGCATGGAGCCGAGCGCCTCGTCCCCGGCGGCCTCGATGCGGCCGAAGATCTCGCCGGCGCGTTCGGCGGAGACCTTGGTGTAGCGGGCGGCGCGCGCCTCGACGACGATCCCCGTCACGTGGTGGGCGACGAGGTCGTGGAGCTCGCGGGCCAGTTCCAGGCGCTCGGCGCTGCGTACGGCGCGCAGCTCGCGGACCCGCTGGACGGACTGCAGGCGCAGGAGCAGGGAGTACGCGGTGACGACGACGGCGAGCACGGAGAAGAGCAGCGTGAAGCGGCCCGGGTCCGCGTCGCGGACGGGCACCGACATGCAGCCGAGGCCGAGGAGGGGGGCGAGGACGGCGGCGGTGCGGGCGGGGGCGCGGAGCAGGACCTGGGTGAGGAGGACGAGCAGGGCGATGGCCTCGCCGCCGCCCCAGACGACGAGGGGGTGGTTGCCGAAGATCAGGGAGAGGGTGACGGCCCAGGTGACGGCGGAGGCGAACCAGGCGCGGGCGATGAGCGGGATGCCCGGCCAGGGCGCGGCGCTGAGGCAGACGAGGATGCCCGACACCCAGACGGCGGCGTGCGGGGTGCTGGGCTGGCGGGCCAGGACGACGCCCTCGAAGGTGACGAGGGCGAGGAGGGTGACCGAGAGGAGGATGCGGATCCAGTCCGCGGCGTAGGGGTGGCGGCGGGCCCACGGCCCCAGGGGGCTCATGTGGCTCCGCCGGTTGTACGGGGCTCCGTGCGGGTGGCTCCGCCGGTTGTACGGGGCTCCGTGCGGGTGGCTCCACCCCGGGGCCGGGTGGCTCCGCCGGGGGTGTGCGGGCTTCGGCGCAGCAGGGGGCGGCTGTGCAGCCGGGCGCTGCCCGGACCCGTGGCGGCCGGGGTCGTCGGGGACGGCGTGCGCCGGCTTCCTGGGGCGCCGCCCCAGACCCCGCGCCTCAAACGCCGGCGAGGCTGGATTTGCCCGGCGGCGCCCGGACAGCGGCGAGGCTCGGCAGCGCACGAACCGTGGCGGAGGCGGGTTTGCCGGGTGGTGCGCGGTCCGTGGCCGGAGGTGTTCGGGGGGTGGGGGACGGTCACGCCGGGGTGCCTGCCAGGCCGCTTTCCCAGGCCCAGGCGGCGATTTCCACGCGGTTGCGGGCGTCCAGTTTGGCCTGGACGTTGGCCAGGTGGGTCTTGACCGTGGAGAGGGAGACGAAGAGTTCCCCGGCGATCTCGGCGTTGGTCAGCCCGCGGGCGAGGCAGCGTACGACCTCGCGTTCCCGGTCCGTGAGGGGCTCCGCCGGGCGGCGGGCGGCCGCGGCGGCCGCCGGGGTGCGGTGGGCCATTTCGCGCAGCAACCGTACGGTGATGGCGGGTGAGACGAGGGAGTCTCCGACGGCTGCCGCCCGTACCGCTTCAACCAGCATGGCCGGGCTCGCGTCTTTGAGGAGGAAGCCGGACGCTCCGCCCTGGAGCGCCGCGTGGACGTACTCGTCGAGGTCGAAGGTGGTGACGATGACGATGCGGGGGGTTTCGCGGCCGGAGAGCCGGCGGGTGACTTCGAGCCCGTCCAGCTTGGGCATGCGGATGTCGAGGAGCAGCACGTCGGGGCGGTGTTCGGCGACGGCCGCGAGGGCGGCTTCGCCGTCTTCGACGTCGGCGACCACTTCGATGTCCGGCTGGCTTTCGAGGATCATCCGGAAGCCGGTCCTGACCATCTCCTGGTCGTCCGCGATGATCACTCTGATCGCCATGCGCCGCCTGCCCCACTGTCGCCCGTTGCCTGTGCCGTCCCGGTCTCCCCGGCGTTCCCACGCGGTGGGATCTCTCCATGGGACCTGCGGGCGCCTCGGCCCGCAACCGCACAGCAGACCGCCGGGAGCATGCCGCGAGGCCGGAACGGCGTCGTTCCGGCCTCGCGGTACTGCGGTCGACCTTACGGACATGTGGGTCATTGCGCCTCATTCTTCCGGCCCCCACCGGATGGGCCGGGAGGGGGAGGAAGAGGAGGAGGGCAACACGCCCGGGGGTCGGTCAGAGCGTGGCGGCCGCGCTCTTGATCGCCGCCGCGAAGGTGGAGACCTCCGTGTAGACGCCGGGGTAGTCGGGGCGGGCGCAGCCCTCGCCCCAGCTGACTATGCCGACCTGGATCCAGGCGTTGGCGTTGTCCCGGCGGAACATGGGGCCGCCGGAGTCGCCCTGGCAGGTGTCGACGCCGCCGGCTTCGAATCCGGCGCAGATCTCCTCGGCGGGCACGAGGGAGCCGCCGTAGGAGTCCTGGCAGGAGGCGTCGGAGACGAAGGGGACGGTGGCCTTCATCAGATAGCGCTGCTGACCCCCGCCTTCCCGGGTGGCGCCCCAGCCGGCGACGGTGAAGGTGCCGTTGTCGTAGGCCTTGGTGTCGGCGATCTTGAGGGTGGGCAGGTTGATGGGCTTGGCGAGCTTGATCAGGGCCCAGTCCTTGCCCGTGCCGTTGTAGCCGGGGGCCCGGAGCACCTTGGTGGACTTGACCTTGATGGCGCTGCTGCTGTTCAGGTCGACGACTCCGGCCGTGGCCGTGATGGAGGTGTTGTTGCCGGAGCTGCCGACGCAGTGGGCGGCGGTGAGGACGATCTGCTGGGTGTAGAGGGCGCCGCCGCAGCCCATGGAGAGCCGGACCATGAAGGGGAACTCGCCCTGGGCGGCACGCGTTCCGCCGACGACGGGCGCCGTGCCGGCGGTTGCGGTGCCGGGCTGGAGGCTGACGGCCGCGAGGGCGACCGCTCCGACGGCGAGGGCGCGCTTGAGGGTGGTGACGAGGCTGGACACAGTCGACACACTGCCTTTCGTGGGGGGTTGGGCCGTGCGTGTCACCTCGTGACGGGCGGGTTGGACCGCAGGGGTGACGGGGACATGACACACCGCCCGTACGGAGGGCTTCAAGAACGCGTTTTCGGACAACTTCCGGCCGGAGGCACCCCATGACGCACAACGGTCGGCGCAGCAGCCCGATCGAGCACGGATTTCCTCATCTGGAGACGGTTCGCGCGGCCGTCACCGCGCTGTTCCGGCGGCTGTCCGCCGACGGGATCCGCGCCTACGACACCCCCTTCGCCCCGGCCGACGCGGCCTTCCCCGCCTCCGAGGACCTGTACCCGGGCGCCCACCGGGTGGCTTCCTCGATGGTCCGCGCCCTGCGGCTGCCCGACGCGCGCCTGATCGTGGGCTTCCGGGCGATGGAGGAGGCGGCGACCGTGGAACTGGCCGCCGGGCCGGAGTACTTCGTCGAGGTCAACGACCGCTTCCGCGTCCACCGCCGCGATCTGGCGGCCGCCCTCGCGCACGAGGTCACGCACGTGCTGCTGCACCGCCTCGGCCTGAGCTTCCCCACCACCGCGGAGAACGAGATCCTCACCGACACCGCCGCCGCCTACCTCGGCGCCGGCTGGCTGCTGCTCGACGCCTACCGGGAGGACGATCTCACCCACCAGAAGCTCGGCTACCTCACCCCGGAGGAGTTCGGCTACGTCCTGGCCAAGCGCGGCCGGTTCCTCGGCGGCGAGGACCTCTCCGCGTGGTTCACCAGCCCGCAGGCCTACGAGGCGTACGTGCGCGGCCGCGCCCGGGCCGACCGGGACCTGCGCCGGGCCCCCCTGGCGGCCGCGGGCCGCCCGGAGCGGCTGCGGTACGCGGCGGCCCGCCGGACCGGGGCCGCCGCGCCCGGGGCGGCGTACGGCTTCGAGGTGCACGCGGACGGGCTGCGGGTGAGCTTCCCGTGCCCGGCGTGCGGCCGGCAGCTGCGGCTGCCGGCCCACCGCGGGCCGGTCCGGGCCCGCTGCGGGCTGTGTCACACGGTGCTGGAATGCGACACCTGACTCGAAATGCGTGACGGAGGTTCACCGACCGGCCATGAAAAGTTACTTACCGGCCGGTAGACATGAGGGCGGGCGATCCCCAGCCTGGTCACGTACATGCCAACCCGTGATCGAGGAGCGTCCCCCATGCGCAGCACCCGCACCCGTACCACTGCCGCCGCAGTGGCCGCAGCCGCCGCCGTCCTGGCCCTGGTTCCGGCCGCCACCGCCCAGGCGGCCCCCGCCCGGATGCCCGCCGCGGCCGTCACCGCCGTCACCGCCTCCGCGCCCGGCGGCAACGCGGCGATCCTGGGCATCGATTACGCCACCTGGCAGCGCGACGTCTCCGCCGTCATCGACGCGGCCCGCCCCGGCATCGAGCAGCGGATCGCCGCCGCGCCGGCCGGCGAGAAGCCGGCGATCGTCCTCGACATCGACAACTCCTCGCTGGAGACGGACTTCCACTGGTTCTGGACCTTCCCGACCCCCGCGATCGCCCAGGTCCGCGACCTGACCCGGTACGCGAACGACCGCGGGGTCGCGATCTTCTTCGTCACCGCCCGCCCGGGGATCGTGTACTCCCTCACCGAGCGCAACCTCAAGGCGGTCGGCTACCCCGTCTCGGGCCTCTACGTCCGCGATCTGCCCGCCCTGTTCGGCGAGGTCAGCGCCTACAAGACGGCCAAGCGGGCGGAGATCGAGGCGCGCGGCTACACGATCATCGCCAACATCGGCAACAACCAGAGCGACCTGGTCGGCGGCCACGCCGAGCGCACCGTCAAGCTGCCGGACTACGGCGGCAAGCTCTCCTAGTACGGTAGTCCGGTAGTCCGGTAGTCCGGTAGTCCGGTAGTCCGGTAGTCCGGTAGTCCGGTAGTCCGGCAGGACCGGCACGGTCCGGAAGGGACGGCCTAGTCCAGCCCGGCGGCGATCGCGTTGACGGCGGCCCAGCCGAAGGCCATGGCGGGGCCGATCGTCGCGCCCGGCCCGGGGTAGGTCTCCCCCATCACCGCCGCCGAGCAGTTGCCGCAGGCGTAGAGGCCCGGGATCGGGGTGGAGTCCTCGCGGAGCACCCGGCCGTCGGTGTCCGTGACGAGGCCGCCCTTGGTACCGATGTCCCCCGGGTGCACGGGGACGGCGTAGAAGGGGCCCTTCTCGATCGGTGCCAGATTCGGGTTGGGCAGGGTCGGGTCGCCGTAGTAGCGGTCGTAGACGCTCTCCCCCCGCCCGAAGTCCTTGTCGGTGCCCACCTCGGCGAAGGAGTTGAAGCGGGCGATCGCGGCGGGCAGGGCGGGGGCGGAGATCTGCCGGGCCAGTTCCTCCACGGTGTCGGCCTTCTTCAGGAAGCCGCACTCCAGCCACTTCTTGGGGAAGGGCTGCCCGGGGAAGAGCCCGGCGAAGATGTACCGGGCCTTGGAGCGGGCGTCCAGGATCAGCCAGGACGGCACCGTCCTGGCGTCCGGCCGGTCCTCGGCGTACATCCGGTCCACGAACGCGTGGTACGGCAGGGCCTCGTTGGCGTAGCGCTCCCCCGCTTCGTTGACGATGACCATGCCGGGGATGCCCCGGTCGGCGACGAGGAAGAAGGGCTTCTCCCCCGGCGGGCACACCGACGGCGCGCCCCAGACCTTGTCCAGCAGATCGGTGGCGGCCCCCAGTTCCTCACCGAGCTTCAGGGCGTCGCCGGTCTGGCCCTCCGCGGCGTGCGTCCAGGCCGTGGACGTGGGCGCGGGCAGGTGCTTCTCGCGCAGTGCCTGATCGTGCGAGAACCCGCCCGAGGCCAGCACCACCCCGCCCCGCGCCGCTACGGTCACTTCGCGCCCGGCGCGCAGGACCCGTACGCCCGTCACCCGGCCGGCCGGGTCCGTGACCAGGCCGGTCAGGGGCGCCGACAGCCACAGTTCGCCGCCGAGCGCGTCCAGGGAGAGCCGCATGCGGGCGACGAGCGCCTCGCCGAGGGAGAGCAGCTTGCGGCCGGTGACCAGCGCCTTGACGGCGCGCAGGCCGACCTTGACGGAGGTCTTCTTGCCCGCCCAGGTCCGGCTGACCATGTTCAGGAAGCGGAAGTCGTACGAGGTCATGGTCAGCCCGTACGTGGGCAGTCCGGCCCGGCGCATGGAGGCGCCGAGCGCGCCGAGCCGTTTGAAGTCGACGATGCACGGTTCGATGGAGCGGCCCTGCGCCATGCCGCCCTGGGCCTCGGGGAAGTAGTCCGAGTAGCCGGGGGTGTACATGAAGCGGATCTCGGTGCGGTCGTGGAACTCCTGGACCATGCGCGGCCCGTGACCGAGGTACGCGTCCTTGCGGGCGGCCGGGACCCGGTCGCCGACGGTGGCGTCGAGGTAGGCACGGGCCTTCTCGCGGGTGTCGGCGAGGCCGGCGCGGTCGAGGTGGAAGTTGCCGGGGACCCAGATCGCGCCGCCGGACAGGGCGGTGGAACCCCCGTAGGTGTCGGTCTTCTCCACGACGAGGACGCTCAGGCCCCGCAGTCGGGCGGTGACGGCTGCGGCGAATCCGGCGGCGCCGGAGCCGACGACCACCACGTCGTAGGCGTGCTCGGTGAGGTGCTCGGCGGTCATCCGAAGGCTCCGGTGGCGTAGTCGCTGCGGTAGTAGAGGAGGGGTGATCCGCCGTCGCGGGCGCTCAGTTCGAGGACCCGGGCGGTGACGAGGTAGTGGTCGCCCGCCTCGTGGACCTCTTCGAGGGCGCAGTCGACGGTGGCGAGGGCGCCGCTGACGCGGACGGCTCCGTGGGCGGAGAGCTCCCAGTCGACGCCGGCGAACTTGTCCTCGCCGCGGCGGCCGAGGGCCTCGCAGACGGCGCGCTGCTCCTCGGCGAGGATGCTGACGCCGAACCGGCCGGCGGCCCGGACCTTGGGCCAGCTGGAGGAGCCCTTGCCCACGCAGAGCAGGACCAGCGGCGGTTCGAGGGAGAGGGAGGCGAAGGACTGGCAGGCCAGCCCGGCCGGGCGGCCGTCGTCCGCGACGGCCGCGACGACGGTGATGCCGGAGGCGAAGGCGCCGAGGACCTCGCGGAAGACGGCGGGATCGACCGGGGCTGCCGGGTCGACCGCGCCGGTGGCGGGGCCGGTCAGCCGTTCCACTGGTGGCCCCAGAAGCTGTCCGCGGTGATCTCCTTCGCGGTCCAGGTGGCGGGGTCGACGAGCAGGCCGTCCCAGCCGTACTCGACCTGGAAGCCGCCGGGGGCCTGGGCGTAGAAGGAGACCATGTGGTCGTTGGAGTGCCGGCCGAGGGTGGAGGCGATGGGGATGCCCGCCGCGTTCATGCGGTCGAGGCAGTAGCCGACGTCGTCGAGGGTCTCCAGCTCGACCATGAAGTGCACGATGCCGGGCGGCAGCGCGCCGGGGTAGAGCCCGAGGCTGTGGTGGCGGCGGTTGGGGCTGAGGAAGTGCATCCAGTAGAAGTCCTGGCCGGGCTTGCCGGTGGGGACGGCGACCGGGGGCAGCCGCATCGAGTCGCGCAGCTGGAAGCCGAGGAGGTTCTCGTAGAAGTCGAGGGTGGCCTCGGTGTCGGCGGCGGGCAGGACGACGTGGCCGAGGCCGAGATTGCCCTCGCGCCCGCCGGTGACGAAGCGGTTGCCGTACCGGGCCGCGAGCGGGGTGTGGTCCTGGGCCTGGCCCCAGTAGATCTCCAGGGGGTTGCCGCTGGGGTCCTCGCAGTGGATCAGGCCCTGGACGCGGCGGTCGGCGAGGGTCTCGGCGTCGCCCTGCTTGACGGGGTGGCCGGCGCTCTCCAGTTCGGCGGCGGCGTCTTCGAGGGCGCGGGCGTTCGCCACCTCGAAGCCGGCGGCGAGCAGCCGGTCCTGGGTACCGGCGACGAACTGGAAGCGGTGCGTGCGGTCGTCGATGCGGATGTTGAGGCGGGTGTCCGTGGTGCCTGCGGCTTCGGCCATGCCGAGGATGTCGAGGACGTAGGTGCGCCAGGCGGTGAGGTCGGCGGTCTCGATGCGGAGGTAGCCGAGTGCGCGGATGTCCATGCGGGAACTCCTCGGTGGGATCGGTGCGGGGATCGGTGCCGGGATGGGTGCCGGGATGGGTGCCGGGATCAGTGGAGGAAGAAGTCGGTGGCGAGGCGGTTGAACTCGTCGGCGGCCTCGGTCTGCGCCCAGTGACCGCAGTGCGGGAAGACGTGCAGGCGGGCGTCGGGGATGGTCTTCAGCGCGAGGAAGGCGCCGTCGACCGGGTTGACGCGGTCCTCGCGGCCCCAGGTCAGCAGGACGGGGCGGCTGATGCGGTGCGCTTCGCGCCAGAGCATGGCGGCCTCGGGCCACTTGGCGAAGGAGGCGCCCATGCGGGCGTTGCCGAGCCGGGCTTCGGGGTCGGTGGCCTGGGCGTAGCGCTCCTCGACGAGGGCGTCGGTGACGATCGCCGGGTCGTGGGCGAGGGTGGTGAGGAAGGTCCGCATCTGCTCGCGGGTGGGCTCGGGGGCGAGGCTGAACTCGAAGAGCCGCTTGATGCCTTCGGTGGGGTCGGCGGAGAAGAGGTTGAGCGAGATCCCGCCGGGGCCCATGAGCAGGAGCTTGCCGACGCGTTCGGGGTGGTCCAGGACGAGCCGGGTGGCGGTGCCTCCGCCGAGGGAGTTGCCGATGAAGTGCGCCCGTTCGATGCCGAGTTCGTCCATGAGGGCGATGACGGCGTTCGCGCTGAAGCCGAAGTAGTCGCGGTCGGGTTCCGGCTTGTCGGAGCGGCCGTAGCAGGGCTGGTCGACGAGCAGGGTGCGGAAGCGTTCGGCGAAGTGGGGCAGGTTGCCGCCGAAGTTGGACCAGCCGGAGGCGCCGGGCCCGCCGCCGTGCAGCATGATCACGACGGGTGCGTCGGGAGGGCCGGCCTCGTGGTAGTGCAGCTTCAGGGCACCGGCCTTGGCGGTGCGGGAGGTGTTCTCGTACGTGAGTGCCTGCGCGCTCACAGCATCGTGTCCTGGATGTCGAGGCCGAGGGCGCCCTGTCCGAACAGGACCAGGGCCCGCTCCGGGTCGTTGGCGGCGTGGCCGCGGCCGGTGTGGACGTCGCGCCAGGCGCGCTGGACGGGGTTGGGGCCGGTGCGCATGGCGCTGCCGCCCGCGTTCTCCATGAGGAGGTCGACGGCGGCGACGCAGCGCTCGGTGGCGAGGACCTGGTCGCGGCGGGCCCGGGTGCGCAGCGGTGTGGGGAGTTCCTCGCCGCGTTCGGCGAGGGCGTAGAGCTCGGAGACGTTGCGCTGGAGCTGGAGCCAGGAGGCGTCGATGTCGCTGGCGGCGCGGGCGATGCGGACCTGGGCGAAGGGGTCCTCTGCGACCTGTTGGCCGTAGGAGATGCGGAAGCGTTCGCGGGTCGCGGAGACGTAGTCCTCGTAGGCGCCTTCGGCGATGCCGACGATGGGGGTGGAGATGGTGGTGGTGAAGACGGAGGCGTAGGGGAGCCGGTAGAGCGGCTCGGGGTTGAGGCGGTGGCCGGGTACCTGGAGGGCGGTGACGGGGCCGAAGCTGAGGGCGCGGTGTTCGGGGACGAACACCTCCCGGGCGACGATGTCGTTGGAGCCGGAGCCGCGCAGGCCGACGGTGTCCCAGACCTCGTCGATGCGGTACTGGGACCGCGGGATCAGGAAGGTCCGCATGTCGACGGGGCGGCCTTCGGCGTCGGTGACCAGTCCGCCGAGCAGGGCCCAGTCGGTGTGGTCGCAGCCGGAGGAGAAGTGCCAGCGGCCGCTGAGGGTGAAGCCTCCGTCGACGGGGGTGACCTTGCCGGTGGGGGCGTAGGAGGAGCAGATCCGCGTGTCGCGGTCCTGGCCCCAGACCTCTTCCTGGGCGCGGGGGTCGTAGAGGGCGACGTGCCAGGGGTGGACGCCGACGACGGAGGCGACCCAGCCGGTGGAGCCGCAGGCCTTGGCTATGTCCTTGACGGCGGCGTAGAAGAGGGCGGGGTCGGCGGCGTACCCGCCGTGGGCCTTGGGCTGGAGCAGCCGGAAGAAGCCGGTGGCGGCGAGTTCCTTGATGCTCGCCTCGGGGACCTTGCGCAGGTTTTCGGCTTCCGCGCTGCGCTCGCGGAGGGCGGGGGCGAGGGCGCGGACCGCTGCGAGGACCTCTTCGTCACTCATGGTGTCCCCTTCTCAGATCAAGGATCTTCGGGTGTCCGGGATCGGATTCCGGTTCGATGGCGAGGAACGTACGCCGGGCGGTCCGGGCGCGGAACGAGCTGTTCCCGCTGAGCGGGAAGCGCGTCGGAACTCGCCGGAACTCCTGGAAACGACTACTTGAAGTATTACTGAATGAAATAGACCCCTCCGGGTGCTTCCCTCCGGCCTGGGGCGCGTGGCAGGGTCGCCCCAACGCCTCACGCAGGGGGTTTTCTCGTGCTCGACCAGGTCATGGAGCAGGTCGCGGAGACCGAGCTCGCACCGCTTTCGCTGCTGGAGAAGGCCGCGAAAGTGCTGGGCGCCTTCGAAGGTCCACAGCCGCGGCTGTCGCTCACCGAGGTCGTGCGCCGCTCCGGAATCCCACGTTCTTCCGCCCACCGGATCCTCGACCAGCTGGTGCAGTTGCGCTGGCTGGACCGCGAGGGCCGGGACTACCGCATGGGCATGCGCATGCTGGAGCTGGGCGCGCTCGCCTCCCACCACAACCGGCTGCGCCGGGCCGCGCTTCCACTGCTGCACGCGCTGCACGAGCAGACGGGCCGGGTGGTGCACCTGTCGGTGCTCGACGGGGCCGAGGTGGTGTGCCTGGAGCGGATCGGCGGCTCGGAGGCCACCACGGTGCCCTCGCGGGTCGGCGGCCGGATGCCGGCGTACTGCACGGCCGCCGGGAAGGCGATCCTCGCGTTCAGCGATCCCGCCGCGGTGGAGCACGTCCTCGCGCAGGGGCTGCGCCCGCGCACCGCGCGCACCCTGATCCGGCCGCTCGCGCTGCGTTCGGAGCTGGCGGCGGTCCGCGAGCGCGGGGTGGCGTACGACCGGGAGGAGAGCTTCCGGGGCATCTCCTGCGTGGCCGCTCCGCTGCGGGGCGCCGGGCGGGCCGTGGCCGCCGTGTCGGTGTCCTCCTGCCGGGGCGACCGGGAGACGGCCCGCCTCGCGCCGGCGGTACTGGCCTGCGCGCGGTCGGTGTGGCGGGAGCTGTACGGGCCGGGCCGCCCGGGGCGGGCGGCGGCCGCGCCGGCGCGGGACCTGGAGCCGGCGGTCTCCGCTCAGGCGATGGACAACATGATGGGGTGGCTGCGGTTCAGCGAGTGGATGTAGTGGGTAGTGGTACCCCAACGCACGAGTGAACGACTCCGGGCCCGACCCCTCGCCAGGGGGCCGGGCCCGCGGTCGTCCGGCCCCCTGGCGAGGGGTCGGGGCCCGCTCCCCCGGCGGCGGCGCTCAGCCGTCGTAGCTGAGGCGGACGCGGTCGCCGAGCGGTAGGGCCTGGCAGGCCAGGACGTAGCCGTCGGCCAGGTCCTCGGGGGCCAGCACCTCGTTGCGGACCATCGTGACCTCGCCGTCCAGCACCCGGCAGCAGCAGGCGCTGCAAGCGCCCTCGCGGCAGGAGTACGGGGCGGGGACGCCCGCGGCGAGCAGGACGTCGAGCAGCGGGGTCCCGGCGGGCCAGTCCACGGTGTGCACGCTCCCCTCGAACTCCACCTCTGCGGTGGCGCCGCCCGCCGCGGCCGGGGCGGCGACGGAGGCGGGAGCCCGACCCGCGGCCGGAGCCGGGCCGGTGAAGACGTCGCCGCTCAGCGAGAAGTACCGCTCGCGGTGGATCGCCCGCCCCCGTCCGCCCGCGGAGCGAATCGCCGCCTCCGCCGCGTCCATCAGCGGTGCGGGCCCGCACAGGTAGGTCTCGCGGTTCGCGTACGAGGCCACGAGCGGGCCCAGCTGCACGGCGGTCGGCAGTCCCTGGAGGGTCTCCAGCCAGTGCACGAGGGTGAGCCGCCCGGGGTGTTCCTCGGCGAGCCCCCACAGCTCGTCGCGGAAGATCACCGAGCCGGGGTCGCGGTTGGCGTACACCAGCGCGACGTGGCCGACGCCGGCCACGAGCGCCGACTTCGCGACCGACAGCACCGGGGTGATCCCGCTGCCCCCCGCCACCAGCAGCAGGTCCCGGTCCAGGTCGGGCGGGGTGAAGGTGCCGGCGGGGGGCAGGATCTCCAGCTCGTCGCCGATGCGCACGTCCTGGCACAGCCAGCCGGAGCCGGCGCCGCCGGGGACCCGTTTGACGGTGATGCGCAGCGGGTCCCCGGCGTGCGGGGACCCGGCCAGGGAGTAGCAGCGGGCCGCGGCGCCCGCCCCGCTCGACGAGGGCACCCGGACGGTCAGGAACTGTCCCGGGCGGTACGGGAGTTCCGCGTCGAATACGAGGGATACCGCCTCGGGGGTCTCCTGGATCCGGTCCGTGACGCGGACCAGCAGCCTGCCGCCGGCTCCGCCCCGGGCGGCGGCCGGGGCCGGGCTCCGGACCCCCGCGGCGCGGGACTTCGTAGGCGCGTCGGTGTCAGACATCGGCCGGCACCTCCAGGCGGCCCGCCAGGACGGCGGCCTCGATGCCCGCGCGCAGGGCCTCGCAGGAGCGGACGCGGCCGCTGGGTCGGCCCGCCCCGGTCTCGGCGGCGATGCGCGGGCAGACGGCTCCGGCCTCCTCGGTCCACTGGACCTGGGTGTGGGCGGGGCTGAACTTCTCGCACAGCACCACCGCGGCGCACTCCCCGCACGCCACGGGGGTCATCACGGGGTCCCGGCCGCGCGGCGGGCGAGGTTCTCGGCGACCTCGGCCTTCCAGGCGGCGGTGGCGCGGGCGGTGTCGATCTCGAACTCGAAGCGGCGGACCATCTCGTCCTTGACGTCTGCGGCGTCCACGTAGAACTGCTCGTACCAGCGGCGGAGCTGGTAGACGGGGCCGTCCTCCTCGGTGAGGAGGGGGTTGTCGATGCGGGTCTTGTTCTTCCAGATCTCGACGTCCTGCTCGAAGCCGACGGCGAGGCCCTCGGAGGTGAGGCGGGCGGCGTCGGCGGCCTGCTCGTCGCTCATGCCGGGGAGCTTCTTGACGATGGTCCCGTACATGAGTACGAAGCTGTTCTCGTCGATCGGGTAATGGCAGTTGATGAGGACCGATTCGAGTTCGACGCCGCCGCCGATGTCGCTCCACAGCTTGTCGATCATGTAGGAGGGGCCGTGGTACGAGGCGTCCGAGCGCAGGCCGCCGCCGGTGGAGAGGGTGCCGAGGTCCACGTCGCCGCGCGGGGTGGACTCCATGTACTGGGTGGCGACGTGACCGTCGAAGACGTTCTTGAAGTAGTGCGGGAAGGCGTAGTGCACGTAGTAGAAGTGCGCCATGTCGACGACGTTGTCGACGATCTCGCGGCAGTTGGAGTTCTCGACGCGCAGGAAGTTCCAGCTCCAGTCGCTCCACTCGGGGTCGCCGACGCCCTCGATGACGGGGATCGTGACCTCGGGCGGGGGCGGGTTGCCCTCCGGGTCGTGCCAGACGTAGAGCTGGCCATTGCGCTCCAGGGAGGTCCAGGCGCGGGTCCTGGCGCGCGGCGGGACGCGGCGGGCGTAGGGGATGGCGGCGCAGCGGCCGTCTCCGGACCAGCGCCAGTCGTGGAAGGGGCAGGCGACGGTGTCGCCCTTGACGGTGCCGTGGGCGAGGTTGCCGCCCATGTGGGGGCAGTAGGCGTTCAGGACGCTCAGCTCGCCGCTCTCGGCGCCCTGGAACACGACGAGCTTGGTCCCGAAGGCCTCGACCTCGTGCGGGGTTCCGTCCCGGAAGGCGGCGGCGAGGCCGAGGCAGTGCCAGCCGCGGGCGAACCTCGCGGGCACGGCGGCGGCTTCGATGACGCGGGGCGCTTCGTCGACTGCGGTCGTTTCGGCCATGGGATGGCCCTCCACTTCGTTGTGGGTGTGCTGCGCTGGGATGGGGGGTGACTAGGCCGTCTCTTTCGGATCTTGCCTGGCCCGCAAGATCCAAAAGAGACGGCCTAGCGCGCTTCGGCGGCGAGTTCGAGCGCGATGTCGATGAGCTGGTCCTCCTGGCCGCCGACGAGGCGGCGTTCGCCCGCGCGCAGCAGGATCTGCGCGCCGGAGACCCCGTAGCGCCCGGCCTGCCGGTAGGCGTGCTTGAGGAAGCTGGAGTAGACCCCGGCGTGGCCCATGAGCAGGGCCATGCGGTCGAGGGTGCACTCGTCGTCCATGACGGGGCGGACCACGTCCTCGGCCGCGTCGATGATCTTCAGGACTTCGATGCCGGTACGGATGCCCATCTTCCGGCAGACGGCGGCGAAGGCCTCGACGGGCGTGTTCCCGGCCCCCGCGCCGAGGCGCCGGGTGGAACCGTCGATCTGGAGCGCGCCGGCGCGGACGGCGGCGACCGAATTGCCCACGCCCAGGCCGAGGTTCTCGTGGCCGTGGAAGCCGACCTGGGCGTCGGGGCCGAGCTCGGCGACGAGCGCGGCGACCCGGTCGGTGACATCGTCCATGACCATGGCGCCGGCCGAGTCGACCACGTACACGCACTGGCAGCCGGCGTCGGCCATGATCCGGGCCTGGCGGGCCAGGTTCTCGGGGGTGGTGGAGTGGGCCATCATCAGGAAGCCGACGGTCTCCAGGCCCATCTCGCGGGCGAGGCCGAAGTGCTGGACGGAGATGTCGGCCTCGGTGCAGTGGGTGGCGATCCGGCAGATCTGCCCGCCGTTGCCGTGGGCGGCGCGGATGTCGTCCTTGACGCCGAGCCCGGGAAGCATCAGGAAGGCGATCTTCGCGTGGCGCGCCGTCTCGGCGGCGATCTTGATGAGTTCCTGCTCGGGGGTCTTCGAGAAGCCGTAGTTGAAGGAGGATCCGCCGAGTCCGTCGCCGTGCGTGACCTCGATGACGGGGACTCCCGCGCCGTCGAGGGCGGAGACGATCGACCGTACGTCCTCGCCCGTGAACTGGTGGCGTTTGGCGTGCGAGCCGTCGCGCAGGGAGGAGTCGGTGATCCTGATGTCGAGGGTGTCCGAGTAGGTCGAGCGGGTCGAGCGGGTCGAGTAGGCGGTCACTTCCGCAGCCCCTTCGCGAACTCCTCGCCGACCTTGGTGGCGGCGGCGGTCATGATGTCGAGGTTTCCGGCGTAGGGCGGCAGATAGTCGCCGGCGCCCTCCACCTCCAGGAAGATCGCGACCCGGGCCATGCCCCCGTTGAGCGGGGAGGGGTCGTCGAACTGCGGCTCGGTGCGCAGCCGGTAGCCGGGTACGTACGAGGCCACGTCCTCGGCGACCTGCTTGACGGAGGCCGTGATGGCCTCGCGGTCGGCGTCGGCCGGGATCGCGCAGAAGACGGTGTCGCGCATGATCACCGGAGGATCGGCGGGGTTGAGGATGATGATGGCCTTGCCGCGGGCGGCGCCGCCGATCTCCTCGATGCCCCGGGAGGTGGTACGGGTGAACTCGTCGATGTTGGCGCGGGTGCCGGGGCCGGCCGAGACGGAGGCCACCGAGGCGACGATCTCCGCGTAGGCGACGGGGACCACGCGGGAGACGGCGTACACCATGGGGATGGTGGCCTGGCCGCCGCAGGTGATCATGTTGACGTTGGCCCGGTCGAGGTGGGCGGTCAGGTTCGCGGGCGGGACGACGGCGGGGCCGACGGCGGCGGGGGTCAGGTCGACGGCCTTGATGCCGAGTTCGGCGTAGCGCGGGGCGTTGGAGCGGTGCACGTAGGCGGAGGTGGCCTCGAAGACCAGGTCCGGCAGCTCGTCCTGGGACAGCAGCCAGTCCACGCCCGCGTGGGAGGCTTCGAGTCCGGCGCGGCGGGCGCGGGCCAGGCCCTCGCTGCCGGGGTCCACGCCGATCATCCAGCGGGGTTCTATGTGCGGGGAGCGCAGGAGCTTGTAGAGCAGGTCGGTCCCGATGTTCCCGGAGCCGACGATGGCGGCGGTCGCTTTCCTCCGCGGTTTCGTCTGCGGTTTCGTCTGGGTCTGCGTACTGATCGTGATCACCTCAGGAGAAGGAGAGGGACACCGGGCCGAGCCCGGTGAAGTCGGCGGTGTACGTCCGTCCGGCGGCCACGTCCACGGCGCGGGTGCAGGACCCGGGCAGGATGAGGTGGCCCTTGCGGAGCTGGACCCCGAAGCGGGCGACGGTACGGGCCAGCCAGGCGACGGAGGCGGCCGGATCGCCGAGCACGGCGTCGCCGCGGCCGCTCGCCAGGGTGTCGCAGCCGCTGGTCAGGATGGCCTCGACGGCCTTCAGGTCCAGCTCGCGGGGGCTCCGGCCCTCACCGATGACGTATCCGGCGGAGGAGGCGTTGTCGGCGATGGTGTCGGCGATGGTGATCCGCCAGTCGGCGATCCGGCTGTCGATGAGCTCCAGGGCCGGGACGACCCGCTCGGTGGCGGCCAGGACGTCGGCGACGGTGCAGCCCTCGCCGGGGAGGTCGTCGCCGAGGACGAAGCCGACCTCGACCTCGACGCGCGGGGCGCAGTACGCAGCCGCGGGTACCGGGGTGTCCTCGTACAGCTCCATGGAGTGCAGCAGGTGCCCGTAGTCGGGTTCGTCGACGCCCATCATGGCCTGCATGACGGGGGACGACAGTCCGACCTTGTGCCCGGTGACGCGGTCGCCGGCCGCGAGGCGGTGGCGGATGGTGAGGAGCTGGATCTCGTAGGCGTCCTCGGTGTCGATGCCCTCGAACAGCTCGCTCAGCGGCCGTACGGGCGCCCGCCGCGATTCCGCCGCGCGCAGCACCTCGGCGGCTTCGCGCCGGCGCTGGTCGTTCAGCATGGGGCCTCCCGGCTGCGGTGTGTGTGGTGCGGCAGACGGTAGGCGGGAGCCGGGCGCGGACGGGAGGCCGTGTTCCCGCTGAGCGGGAACGGGTACGGGCCGGGACCTTTCCAGGTCCCGGCCCGCGGGCCGCCGCGTGCTACCGGGCCCCGTACACCGGCTGCGGCCGCTCCGACTCCGCGAGGAGTTTGGCCGCCGTCTCCCCCGCGTCCGACGGAGTCCACCGCGCACCGCAGTCCGCGGTCGGGCCGGGTCGCCAGCCCTCCATGACCGTGATGCGGCCGCCCTCCGTCTCGAAGACGCGGCCCGTGACCCCGGCCGAGGCGTCGGAGCCGAGCCAGACCACCAGCGGGGAGACGTTCTCCGGGGCCATCGCGTCGAAGGCCCCGGCTTCCGGGGCGGCCATGGTGTCCGCGAAGGTCTGCTCCGTCATCCGGGTCCGCGCCGCGGGGGCGATCGCGTTGACCTGGACCCCGTAGCGGCCCATCTCCGCGGCCGACACCAGGGTCAGCCCGAGGATCCCGGCCTTGGCCGCGCTGTAGTTGCCCTGTCCCACGGAGCCGAGCAGCCCAGCCCCCGAGGAGGTGTTCACGACCCGCGCGGCCACCTGGCGGCCTTCCTTCGCCTCCGCCCGCCAGTACGCCGCCGCGTGCTTCAGCGGCAGGAAGTGCCCCTTCAGGTGGACCCGCATCACGGCGTCCCAGTCGTCCTCGTCCAGGTTGACGAGCATCCGGTCGCGCAGGAACCCCGCATTGTTGACGAGGGTGTCCAGCCGCCCGAAGGTCGAGACGGCCGTCTCGACCAGTGACGCCGCACCTTCCGTCGTCGCGATGTCGCCTCCGTGCGCCACCGCCTCCCCGCCCAGCGCCCGGATCTCGGCGACGACCAGCGCCGCCGGGCTCTCCGGTCCCGGGAGCCCGTCGAGGCCGACGCCGAGGTCGTTGACCACGACCCGCGCCCCCTCCTCGGCGAAGGCGAGCGCGTGGGCCCGGCCCAGCCCCCGCCCGGCGCCCGTCACGATGACCACACGGCCTTCGGCAAGTCCCATGTCAGCTCTCCTCGTTCGACTTGTTCGCCTCGTTCGACTTGTTCGCGGTCGCCGCGTCCAAGAACGCCGGCCGTTCGCCGCCCCCGTGCACGAGCAGGCTCGCCCCGCTCACGTACCCCGCCCGGCCGGAGGCCAGGAAGACGGCCGCCTCGCCCACGTCCGAGGGCTCCGCGAGCCGTCCCAGCGGTACGGTCGCGCCGACGGCCGCGATCCCGCTCTCGTCGCCGTAGTGCAGGTGCGACAGCTCGGTCCGCACCATGCCCAGGACCAGCGAGTTGACCCGTACCTCGGGGGCCCATTCCACGGCCATGGAGCGGGCCAGGTTCTCCAGGCCCGCCTTCGCCGCCCCGTAGGCCGCCGTGCCCGGCGAGGACCGGGTCCCGCTGACGCTGCCGATCATGACGATCGAGCCCCGGCTCTCCCGGAGCCAGGGGTAGGCGGCGACCGAGGCGGTCATCGGGGCGATCAGGTTGAGCTCGACGACCCGCGCGTGGCGCTCGGCCTCGCCCTCCCCCAGCAGCCGGTACGGGGTCCCGCCGGCGTTGTTCACCAGGCAGTCGAGACGCCCGTGGCGTGCGGCGACGGCGCCGAAGAAGTCCTGCACGGCGGCCGGATCGCGCAGGTCGACGGCGGTGAACGACGCCGAGCGGCCCTCCACCGCCACCGGTTCCTCCGGCGGCCGGCGTGCGCAGACGACGACCTCGGCCCCCGCCGCGAGGAACGACCGCGCGATCCCGGCGCCGACGCCCCGGGTTCCGCCGGTGACGACGACAACCCTCCCGTTGAGCTCCATCGGCTGCTACCTTCCTCACCTAACAAATGTTTGGTGGAAAGGTAGCTGATCCGCTCATGGGTGTCTCCACCTCAAGCCCCGACAAGGGCATCGCACTCGTCACAGTCGACTTCCCGCCCGTCAACGCACTGCCCGTGCAGGGCTGGTACGACCTGGCCGACGCCCTGCGCGCGGCCGGCCGCGACCCGGAGGTCCGCTGCGTGGTGCTGGCCGCCGAGGGCCGCGGCTTCAACGCCGGCGTCGACATCAAGGAGATGCAGCGCGACACCGGCCACACCTCGCTCATCGGCGCCAACCGGGGCTGCTACGAGGCCTTCGCCGCCGTCTACGAGTGCGAGGTCCCCGTCGTGGCGGCCGTGAACGGCTTCTGCCTCGGCGGCGGGATCGGCCTGGTCGGCAACGCCGACGCCATCGTCGCCTCCGAGGACGCGACCTTCGGACTGCCGGAACTGGACCGGGGCGCCCTCGGGGCCGCCACCCACCTGGCCCGGCTCGTCCCGCAGCACCTCATGCGGACCCTGTACTACACCTCGCGCACCGCCACCGCCGCCGAACTGCACGCCCACGGCTCGGTGTGGAAGGTGGTCCCCCGCGAGGAACTGCGGGCGGCCGCCCTGGAGCTGGCCGCCGAGATCGCGAAGAAGGACGGCTACCTCATCCGGCTCGCCAAGGCGGCCATCAACGGCATCGACCCCGTGGACGTGCGCCGCAGCTACCGCTTCGAGCAGGGCTTCACCTTCGAGGCCAACCTCAGCGGCGTGGCCGACCGGGTCCGCGACACCTTCGGCAGCAACGGGACCGGCACAACCAGCGGAGCAAAGGCGGAATCGGCATGACCGACAAGAGCATGACCCCCGAAGAGGCGGTCGGCCGCCTCGGCAGCGGAATGACCATCGGCATCGGCGGCTGGGGTTCGCGCCGCAAGCCCATGGCCCTGGTGCGGGCGCTGCTCCGCTCCGAGATCACCGATCTCACCGTGATCTCGTACGGCGGCCCCGACGTCGGCCTCCTCGCCGCCGCCGGCCGGATCCGCAAGCTGGTCACCCCCTTCGTCACCCTCGACTCCATCCCGCTGGAGCCGCACTACCGGGCCGCCCGCGAGAGCCGCGCCTTCGCCCTCACCGAGCTCGACGAGGCCATGTTCATGTGGGGCCTGCACGCGGCCGCCAACCGGATGCCCTTCCTTCCCGTCCGCGCCGGCCTCGGCTCCGACGTCATGCGCGTCAACCCCGAGCTGCGCACCGTCACCTCCCCGTACGCCGACGGGGAGGAGTTCGTCGCGGTCCCCGCCCTGCGCATGGACGCCGCACTGGTCCACCTCAACCGCGCGGACCGGCTCGGCAATGCCCAGTACCTGGGCCCGGACCCGTACTTCGACGACCTCTTCTGCGAGGCCGCCGACGCCGCCTACGTCTCCTGCGAGCAGATCGTCGAGACCGCCGAGCTCTCCAAGTCCGGGCCGCCGCAGTCCCTGCTCGTCAGCCGCCACTCGGTCACCGGGGTCGTGGAGACCCCGAACGGCGCGCACTTCACCTCCTGCGCCCCCGACTACGGCCGCGACGAGGCCTTCCAGAAGCTGTACGCGACCACCCCCTGGCCCGAGTTCGCCGAGCGCTTCCTCTCCGGCGGCAGCGAACACGCCTACCAGTCCGCCGTCCAGGCCTGGCACGAGGAGCAGAAGTGAGCACGCCCACCACGACGAGCACGGCCCCGGTCAGCCGTTCGGAATACTGCGTGATCGCCTGCGCCGAGACCTGGCGGGACAACGGCGAGGTGCTGGCCAGCCCGATGGGCCTGGTGCCCTCCTTCGGGGCCCGGCTGGCGAAGCGGACGTTCTCCCCCGACCTGCTGCTGACCGACGGCGAGGCCATGCTCGTCGGGCTCGACGGCTCGGCCGAGGGCTGGCTCCCGTACCGCCGTCACCTGACGATGGTCACCGGCGGCCGCCGCCACGTGATGATGGGCGCCAGCCAGATCGACCGGTTCGGCAACCAGAACATCTCCTGCATCGGCGACTGGGAACAGCCGGCCCGCCAGCTGCTCGGGGTGCGCGGCGCCCCGGTGAACACCCTGAACAATCCGGTGAGCTACTGGATCCCCAAGCACTCCACCCGGGTGTTCGTCGAGCGCGTCGACATGGTGAGCGGCGTGGGCTACGACCGTGCCGAGGCGGCCGGGGTGACCCGCTTCCACCGGCTCCCCCGGGTGGTCAGCGATCTCGGCGTCTTCGACTTCGGCGGCCCCGGCCACGCCATGCGCCTGGTCTCCCTGCACCCCGGGGTCACGGTGGAGCAGCTCCGGGCGGCGACCGGCTTCGAGCTGGACCTCCCCGAGGAGGTCCCGTACACGCGGGAGCCGACGGCGCAGGAGCTGCGGCTGATCCGCGAGGTCATCGACCCCAAGGGCCTGCGCGACCGGGAAGTGCGGGTCTGAGTCGATGGATACGGCATTCACCAAGCTGGTCGGGGTCGAGCATCCGATCGTGCAGACGGGCATGGGCTGGGTGGCCGGTCCGCGCCTGGTGTCGGGGGCGGCCAATGCGGGCGCGCTCGGCATCCTGGCCTCGGCGACCATGACGATGGAGCAGCTGCGGGCGGCGGTCCACGAGGTCAAGTCCCGTACGGACGCCCCGTTCGGGGTCAATCTGCGCGCGGACGCCGGGGACGCGGCCGAGCGGGCGCAGCTGATCATCGACGAGGGCGTCCGGGTGGCCTCCTTCGCGCTCGCCCCGTCCAGGGAGCTGATCGCGCGGCTCAAGGACGCGGGCGTGGTCGTGATCCCCTCGATCGGGGCCCGCCGGCACGCCGAGAAGGTCGCGGCGTGGGGCGCGGACGCGGTGATCGTGCAGGGCGGCGAGGGCGGCGGGCACACCGGTGACGTGGCCACGACCGTGCTGCTGCCGCAGGTCGTCGACGCGGTGGACATCCCGGTGATCGCGGCGGGCGGATTCAGCGACGGCCGCGGTCTGGTGGCGGCGCTGGCCTACGGGGCCGCGGGCATCGCCATGGGCACCCGGTTCCTGCTGACCTCCGACTCGACCGTGCCGGACGCGGTGAAGGCCGAGTACCTGAAGGCGACCGTGAAGGACGTCACCGTCACCACGGCCGTGGACGGGCTCCCGCACCGGATGCTGCGCAGCGAGCTGGTCGCTTCCCTGGAGCGGTCCGGGCGGGCGAAGGCGCTGGCCAAGGCGGTGCGGCACGCGGCCGGCTTCAAGAAGCTTTCGGGTCTGACCTGGGCGGAGATGGTCCGGGACGGCCTCGCGATGAAACACGGCAAGGACCTGTCCTGGAGCCAGGTGCTGCTCGCCGCGAACACCCCCATGCTCCTCAAGGCGTCCATGGTCGAGGGCCGTACGGACCTCGGTGTCATGGCATCGGGCCAGGTCGCGGGCGTGATCGAGGATCTCCCGTCCTGTGCGGAGCTCGTCACCCGCGTCATGGCCGAGGCCCACGCCGTGCTGGAACGGCTGAACGGCCTCACTCCCCCACAGCTTCTCTCCCTCCCCCCACACCCGCTCGGCACCCTGCCACCACCAGGGTGATTCCCCTTCTCCGTTACAGGAGTTGCCCCAGATGAGCCGTGCCAGAATCCGCCTGGCGACCGCGGTGCTCGCTTCCGCCCTCGCCATCGGGACCCTGCCCGCCGCCGCGTACGCCGCGCCGGCCGACAGCGCCTCCGCCTCGCGTCACCACACGCACACACAGCCGGCGGACACGATCCGCCAGATCCCCCTCCAGGGCGCGGTCAACGTCCGCGACCTCGGTGGCTACCGCACGTGGACGGGAGGCCAGGTTCGTCAGGGACTGGTCTACCGCGCCGACGCGCTGGGCAAGCTGACCGCCTCGGACATCACGACCGTCGGCGGTCTGGGCCTCAAAAAGGTCCTCGATTTCCGCATCCCCATGGAGGTCCAGTACGACGGCGCCGACAAGCTGCCCGCCGGTCTGACCTCCACCGCCCGCCCGGTCAACGACAACGGCCTGTACGGGCTGCTGATGTCCGCGATAGGCAGCGGTGACCCCGTGAAGCAGGAGCAGATGCTCGGCGGCGGCCGCGGCGAGGCGTACATGCGCGACGTCTACCGCGCGTTCGTGACCAACCCCGAGAACCGGGCGCAGTTCGCGACCACCCTCCGCGAGATCGCCGACGGCAATCAGGGCCCGCTGCTGTACCACTGCACGTCGGGCAAGGACCGGACGGGCTGGATGAGCTACGTCCTGCTGAACGCCCTGGCCGTCCCGAAGGCCACGGCCGAGCGCGACTACCTGGCCTCGAACACCTTCCGCGCGGCGTACGACGCCCAGGTGCGGGCGGGCATCAAGGCATCCGGCCGGATGCAGAACCCCGATCTGCTGATCCCGCTCCAGGAGGTCCGCCAGGACTACCTGGACGCGGCGACCACGCAGATGGAGGCCGACTACGGCAGCCTGTACGGCTACCTCACCGAAGGCCTCGGCCTGGACCTGCGGACCCTGGCGAAGCTCCAGGTGAAGATGGTCCGCTAGGCAGCGGCCGGACCCCGGAAAACACCACTGCGCCGGGCGGCGGATGCCGCCCGGCGCAGTGGTGCGTGACGTTCTCGGATCAGGCGGAGCGGCGGCGGCCCTGGCCGGCGCCACCCACGCGGCTGCGGGCCGAAGCCGCGGCAGCGCCACCGGAGGGGGCGCCCCCGGTGCGTCGGCCGCGCTCGCCGGAACCGCCCGTGGAGCCGCCCTGTCCGCCCTGGCCACGGCGGGCCTGGCCGGAAGCGGAGGCCGGAGCCTGTCCGGCGGCGCCGCCACCGCCGGTGCGACGGCCGCGGCCGCCCCCGGCGGCCGGAGCCGCACCCGTGCCGGAGCCGGTGCGCGGACCGCCCGAGCGGCGGCGGGCGCCACCGCCGGAGCCGCCGCCGGCCTGGCCGGCGGAACGCTGGCGCGGCGGGGTGGCCTGCGGGACGTCCATGACGACCGGGATGCCCGAAGGCTCCTTGGCGCCGGTGATGCGCGCGAGCTCCTCGTCGGAGGACTTGATCTGCGCGGTGTGCGGGGAGATCCCGGCGTCCGACATCAGACGGGTCATGTCGCGCTTCTGGTCCGGCAGGACCAGGGTGACGACGCTGCCGGACTCGCCGGCGCGGGCGGTACGGCCGCCGCGGTGCAGGTAGTCCTTGTGGTCGGTCGGCGGGTCCACGTTGACGACGAGGTCGAGGTCGTCGATGTGGATGCCGCGCGCGGCCACGTTGGTGGCGACCAGCGCGGTGACCTCGCCGGTCTTGAACCAGTCGAGGGTCCGGTTGCGCTGCGGCTGCGAGCGGCCGCCGTGCAGGCCGGAGGCGCGGACGCCGTCGGCGAGGAGCTTCTTGACCATGCGGTCGACCCCGCGCTTGGTGTCGACGAACATGATCACCCGGCCGTCGCGAGCGGCTATGCGCGTGGCCACGGCCTTCTTGTCGGTCTCGTCCATGACGTACAGGACGTGGTGCTCCATCGTGCTGACCGCACCGGCGGACGGGTCGACGGAGAAGGCGACCGGGTCGGTGAGGAACATCTTGACGAGCTTGTCGATGTTCTTGTCGAGGGTCGCCGAGAACAGCATGGTCTGGCCCTCGGGCTGGACCTGCTTGAGCAGGGCGGTGACCTGCGGCATGAAGCCCATGTCGGTCATCTGGTCGGCCTCGTCGAGGACCGTGATGGAGACCTGGGAGAGGTCGGCGTCACCGCGGTCGATGAGGTCCTTCAGGCGGCCGGGGGTGGCGACGAGCACCTCGGCGCCGCGGCGCAGGGCGCCGGACTGCCGGTTGATCGACATGCCGCCGACGACGGTCGTGATGCGCAGGTTGACGGCCGTGGCGTACGGGGCCATCGCGTCGGTGACCTGCTGCGCCAGCTCACGGGTCGGTACGAGGACCAGTGCGAGCGGCTGCTTCGGCTGGGC
This sequence comes from Streptomyces sp. GL_141, assembly GCF_057834385.1. Taxonomy (NCBI): domain Bacteria; kingdom Bacillati; phylum Actinomycetota; class Actinomycetes; order Kitasatosporales; family Streptomycetaceae; genus Streptomyces; species Streptomyces sp. GL_141. The sequence goes on along the minus strand of NZ_CM174402.1, from coordinate 6,420,441 downwards.
GCGGCGGCCGGCGGTGCGGGCCAGCAGGGCCAGGCCGAAGGCCAGCGTCTTGCCGGAGCCGGTACGGCCGCGGCCGAGCAGGTCACGGCCGACGAGGGAGTTCGGCAGGGTCGCGGCCTGGATGGGGAACGGCTCGGTGACGCCCTGGGCGGCGAGGGTCTTCAGCAGCGCCTCGGGCATGTCCATGTCGCCGAACGAGTCCACCGGCGGCAGGGCCGGGGTCAGCGGTTCGGGCATGGTGAATTCTTGGGGCCTGGCTACGGGGGCGGACTTCTGCCGTCCCGCGCCAGCCTTCGGACGTCCCTGAGCCGCACCTCGACCCCGGGTGGGGCGGCGGCTGGGTCGTGCGGAGCTGGAGCTGGTCATGCGGGAAAGCCCTCCTGAAACCGGCAGGTACTGCACAAAGCACTGCAAACAAATGGTGCGAAACAGCAGACAAGCCGGGGCCCGCACCTACTCGGTGCGGACCCCGGCGTGCTGACTGCCTTAGGCGGGGAGGATGTTCTCCGCCTGGGGGCCCTTCTGGCCCTGGGTGACGTCGAAGGACACGCGCTGGCCCTCGTTGAGCTCACGGAAGCCCTGGGTGGCGATGTTCGAGTAGTGGGCGAAGACGTCCGGGCCGCCACCGTCCTGCTCGATGAAGCCGAAGCCCTTTTCCGAGTTGAACCACTTCACGGTGCCAAGTGCCATTTTTGAATCTCCTGAATAGGCGGCAAAGGGCCCCATCCGGAGATTCCGGCAAAACAATAAAAGCGCCTGTCGGAGCATTCCCGTCAGGCGCACATAAAGTTCATGGGTACCACAACTGCAACGAGCTCTAAGCTAGCACACGTCGGTCGGGGAGTGTCGCCGCGAGCATGTGACCTCCGTCCTGCGTGGGTCCGGCGCGCAGCGTCCCGCCCACCTCCGCGAGGGCGCGCCGGAGCCCCGGAATGCCCATCCCGCCGGAGTCGAGGACGATCCGTTCCCCCTCCGGGGCCGTGTTGACCACATCGAGGCGAACTTCCCCGTCCTCGGTGGACAGATTCATCCGAACGGCGGAGCCGGGGGCGTACTTCGCCGCGTTGGTGAGCCCCTCGCGGGCGATGCGCAGCAGGAGGCGCCCGTCGGCCGCCGGGAAGGCCCCCAGGCCGGGCTGGGTGTGGTGGGTGATCTCCATGCCGGTGGCCCGCATGTTCCGGGCCAGGGAGCCGAGGAAGCGGCCCACGTCCACGGGGGAGGTGTACGCGCGGCTGCCCGCGGGGTCGGTCAGCATGTCCAGCACCTCCCTGACCTCGGCCATCGCGGCCCGCGCCGATTCCTCCACGGCACCTGCGGCCTCCCGGACCCGGGGATCGGCCTCGGTGTCCAGGCGCAGGGCGGCGGCCTGCATCGTGAGGGCCGTGAGGCGGTGGCCGAGCCCGTCGTGGGTGCGCTGGGCCAAACGGGTGCGTTCCTGGACGACGGCGAGGTCGGCCGCCTGGTCCACGGCGGCGTGGGCCTGGCGGGCCCGCTCGCGCAGCGCGGTCATGACGTGCCGGTTGCGCCGCACGGTCTCCCCGTACAGGGCGGGCACGAGGATGGAGCCGAGGACGAAGGAGGCGGGGTCGCGCCCCGCGTACCCGAGCGGCAGGAACACGTCGCGGGTGGCGGCGTAGACGACGGCCATCAGCAGGATCCCGCCCCAGCGGTGGGTGCGGCCGTACGCGGCCAGGGCGTAGGCGCCGAAGACGAGGGGGCCGCGGTCGTCGGATATGAGGGTGGCGGCGGTGGCCACGAGGGCCGGGATCCAGGCGTGGGAGCGCCGCCAGAGCAGGGAGAGCGCCGCGAGCCAGCCGGCGGCCAGGCTCGTGGGGTAGTCGGTGACGAGGCCGAAGCGGTGGACGTCGTGGAGGTTGAGGGTGGTGAGCACTCCGCAGACGAGGGCGAGCCAGATGTCGGTGCGGCGGGCGCGCACGGGGTCCGGCGCCCCGCTGCTCTCCCCCGTCAGGGTCCGCAGACCCCGTTCCAGCAGCTGTCCGGCGCGACCGGGCACGGCCTGCATGACTCCACCACCCCCCGTCGGCGCACAGAAGTGCGCAGAGCATGCCAAAACGTCCCCCCAGGTTGCCCTTCTTCCGCCGAAGGGGCATCCCGGGGGGACGTGCTTTGGGTCAACCGGTCGGGGTCAACCGGTCTTGGTCAACCGGTCTTGGTCAACCGGTCCGGGTGAACCGGCTCGTGGGGGCCCGGCTCGTTGCCTACAGGGAGACGCCGAGGCCGTTCAGCCAGGTGACCGGATTGACGTCGGCGCCGTAGCTGTTGCTGGAGCGGACCTCGAAGTGGAGGTGCGGGCCGGTGGAGTTGCCGGTGTTGCCGGAGCGGCCGATCTGCTCGCCGGCGGAGACGCGCTCGCCTTCGGAGGCGGTCGCCGAGGAGAGGTGGGCGGAGAGGGTGTAGCGGCCGTCGTCGTGCTTGATGACCACGGCGTTGCCGTACGCGCCCTGCCAGCCGGAGGAGACGACGGTGCCCGCGGCCGCGGCCCGGACCGGGGTGCCGGTGGACACCGCGAAGTCGATGCCGGTGTGGTAGCCGGCGGCCCAGCCGCCCGCCTGGTGGTACCGCGCGGAGATGCTGCCGCCCGAGACGGGCAGGACGCCCTCGGCGCTGCCGCTGGAGCGGCTCCCCGACGAGTCCGAAGAGCCGGAGGAGTCGGAGGAGTCGGAGGACTCCGACGAGCTGGACGAGCTCGACGAGCTGGCGGACTTCGGCGCCGCCGGAGTGCTGCTGCCGGAGCCGTAGGCGAGGCGCTGGCCGGGGAAGATCACGTCCGGGTCGGACCCGATCACCGAGCGGTTCTCGGAGTAGAGGGTCTGCCAGCTGACGCCCAGTTCGGAACCGATGGTGCCGAGGGTGTCGCCGCTGGCGACGGTGTAGGTGTTCGCGCCCTGGGCCTTCGGGGCGGCCGGGGCCGCCGGGGCCTCGGCGTGCTTGTTCGCGGTCGAGGTGCCGGTGCCCTTGGCGGGAGCCTCGGGGGCCTCGGGGGCCGGACCGCCGCGCTGGAGGCCGGCGAGCTTGCCGCAGGAGGGCCAGGCACCGGGGCCCTGGGTCGCCAGGACCTTTTCGGCGACGGCGATCTGCTGCGCCTTGGTGGCCTGGTTGGCCTGGGGGGCGTACTGCCGGCCGCCGAACTCCGCCCACGTGCTGGAGGAGAACTGCAGGCCACCGTAGTAGCCGTTGCCGGTGTCGATGCTCCAGTCGTTGGTGGACTCGCACTGGGCGACCTTGTCCCACGTGCCGACCGACGCGGCGGACGCGGGCTGTGCCACGAGACCCACGGCGGCGGGTGCGGCGATACCGGCGACAACGAGACCGGCGAGGGTACGAGCAGACGGGAAAGACATGCGGAGTTCCTGACTTCGGGGACATGTGCGGAGGCCCGTGCACCGGGTGAAGCGGTGGTGCGTTCGGCCTCGGTAACCACCGTCCGGGAGGACGGGGGGTCGCCGAAGTCGCCGAAAGAGGACAAGCAGGGCAGCAAAAGGGGACTGGGGAGGGAGGGTTGAAGGGACTTACGTCCCGCTATGGCGGTAATGTCCGCAATGAGACGGGGCATCAGGGACATCAGGGGGAGGTGGGTCACATGACGATCCGCGTGATGGTGGTCGACGACCAGAGCCTCATACGGTCGGGACTGGTGACCCTGCTCGCGAGCGCGCCCGACATCGAGGTGGTCGCGGAAGCCGCCGACGGGGCCGAGGCGGTGCCGCTGGCGCGCACGTACCGGCCGGACGTGGTGCTGATGGACCTGGTCATGCCGAAGGTCGACGGCATGGAGGCCACTTTGCAGCTGCTGCGGCTGCCGGACCCGCCGCGCGTGCTCGTCCTCACCGGCTACACGGCGGACGACCTGGTCCTGGACGCGCTGCGGGCCGGAGCGGCCGGGTTCCTGCTGAAGGACCTGCGCCCCGAGGAGCTCTTCGCCGGCATCCGTACGGTCGCGGCGGGCGGCAGCGCGCTGGCGCCGGGGGTGATGCGGGTGCTGCTGGAACGGGCGGACACCCGCTCCGAGGCGCCCGACCACGCGGAGCAGCTCTCCACCCTGTCCCCCGGCGAGCGGGACGTCCTCGCGCTGGTCGGCGAGGGCCGGACGAACCTGCAGATAGCGGAGGCGCTGCACCTGTCCCCGGCGAGCGTGAAGACGTACGTCTCGCGGATCCTGACGCAGCTCGACCTCTCGAACCGGACCCAGGCCGCGATCCTCGCCTACGAGGCGGGGCTGGTCCGCGCCGCCTGACCCCTGCCCCCTGCCCCCTGCCCCTGCCCCCACGGTCTGGCCGGGACGGACGTGATCGCAAACAATGGCACCATGACGACAACTCGGACGACTCCCCGCTCCCGGGCCCGGTCCTTCGACAGCGCCGCCGCTCTCTACGGGCAGCACCGGCCCGGCTATCCCGAGGCGCTGTACGACGCCGTCGAGGAGCTGGCCGGGCGCCGGTTCGCCGGGGCCCGGGTCGCCGACGTGGGTGCGGGAACGGGGATCGGGACGGCGCCGATGCGCGCCCGGGGAGCCGAGGTGCTGGCGGTGGAGCCCGGCGACGGGATGGCGGCGGAGTTCCGGCGCACCCGGCCGGGGATCCCGATCGTGCGCGGGGACGGGGACCGGCTGCCGCTGGCCGGGGCCGCCTTCGACTTCCTGACGTACGCCCAGGCCTGGCACTGGACGGATCCGGCGCGGTCCGTGCCCGAGGCCCGCCGGGTGCTGAAGCCCGGCGGGGCGCTGGCGATCTGGTGGAACGACCTGGACGAGTCGGCCGGCTGGGTCGCGGGGCAGGGCGACCGGATCCGCGCCTTCTTCGGGGCCGACGGCCCGGGCGGCGCGGTCGCGGGCGGGGCCGGCGCGGTCGGCGGGACCGCCCAGGCGCTGGGCTACCGCACGCTCCCGCGCGGCCTCGACTCCGGTTTCGCCACCCGGAGCGTCCCGTGGTCCCGGCGGATCCCGCTGGAGGCGCACCTGGCGAACCTGGCCAGCCACTCCGCGTTCCTGCTGCTGGGCGAGGCGGGCACGCGGGAGTTCCTGGACGCCGAGCGGGAGCGGCTGAACCCGCTCTTTCCGGACGGCACGGTGGAGGAGCCCTACGTGGTGAGCGTCAGCGTGGCCGTCCTATGAGACGGCCCGGCGCGGAGTGGCGCCCTCCGCCCGGGCGGCAGGAGGCTGGCCGGCATGTCCTCCTCTTCTTCGCCGCCCCCTGCCGTCACGGTGCTTTTCCTCGCCAACGAGGGCCTCGCCTTCCTGCTGGAGCTGCTGGCCCTGGGTCTGCTCGCCTGGTGGGGTTTCACGCGTGACATCGGGCGGGTGGGGTCGATCGCCCTGGCGGTGGCCGCGCCGCTCGCCGCCGCCGCGCTCTGGGGGATGTTCGCCGCGCCGAAGGCCCGGTACGCCGTGCCGCTCGCCGCACGGCTCGGGGTGAAGGCGGTGGTGTTCGGCGCCGCCGCCCTGGCGCTGCTCGCGCTCGGGCAGCGGCTGCCGTCCCTCTGGTTCACGGTGATCGTCGTGGCGAACACCGCCCTGGCGACCACGCTTCGGATTCACAGCGCCCGCAGCCGCTCCTGAACCACCGCCGCACGGCACTGCGAGGGGCTCCCCCAGGCGTCGCGCAGCGGGCGGGCCTTGCGCAGCCACAGGGAGAGGTCGAGCTCCTCGGTGTAGCCGACCGCGCCGTGCAGCTGGAGCGCGGTCATGGCGGCCGCGTACGCCGCCTCGCCCGCGGTCAGCTTCGCCGCCGCGACCTCCCCGGGGGCGAGCGAGAGCGCGGCCGCCCACAGCAGCGGCCGGGCGAACTCCAGGCCGAGCAGGGTGTCGGCCAGCCGGTGCTTCACCGCCTGGAAGCCGCCGATCGCCGTGCCGAACTGCGTGCGCTGCTTCGCGTACTCCACCGTGCGCGCGAGGAGGGCCTCGCCGGTGCCGAGGCACTGGGCGGCGGTGAGCAGCCGGGCCCAGTCCGCGGCGTCCCGGGCCGCCTCGGTGACCGCCGGGCCGGCGGCGAGGAGTTCGCCGCCGCCGTCCGGGAGGGCCAGGCGGCGGGCGGGGTCGGTGGAGGTGCGCAGCGGTCCGGCGCCGGGGGCCAGGCGGAGCTCCCCGGCCGGGGACACCGTGAAGAGGTGGGTGGCCGCGTCGGTGTCCAGGGCGTACGGGCCGCCGCCGGGCAGGGTGAGGGTGGCCGAGGCCTCCCCCGCCGCCAGCCCGGGGAGGAACCGCTTGGCCAGTGCTTCGTCGCCGAGCCGGGTCAGGAGCACGGCGGCGGCGGCCGTCTCCACCACGGGGCCGGGGACCCCGGCGCGGCCCAGTTCCACGAACCCGCCCGCCATCTCCAGGGGCATCAGGCCCAGGCCCTCGTGGGCCTCGTCGGCCGCGAGGGCGAACAGTCCGGTGGCGGCGAGCCGCGCCCGCAGCGCCTCGCCCGGTGCGTGGTCGCCCGCGCCCCAGGCCCGTACCGCCGCCGGGACGTCCGAGGCGGCGAGCAGCCCGCGCAGGGTGCGGGCGAAGTCCGACTGTTCTTCGGACGGCAGGAAGCGCATCAGCGGCGGCCCTTCGGGAGGCCGAGCAGCCGCTCGGCGATGATGTCGCGCTGGATCTCGTTGGTCCCCGCGTAGATGGGGCCGGCGAGGGAGAAGATCCACGGCTCGGCCCATTCCCCGTCGGCGAGTTCCGCGTCGGGGCCCAGCAGGTCGAGGGCGCTCTCGTGCAGGGCGATGTCGTACTGGGACCAGAACACCTTGTTCAGGCTGGACTCGGCGCCGATCGTCTCTCCGGCGGCGAAGCGGGAGGCGTTGGCCCAGGTGAACAGCTGGTAGGCGCGTGCTCCGACGACCGCGTCGGCGACCCGGTCGCGCAGGGCGGTGTCGGCCGGGTCCCCGTGGCTCCGCCACAGCTCCACGAGGCGGTCGGCCGCGGCGAGGAAGCGGCCCGGGGCGCGCAGGGTGAGTCCGCGCTCGTTGCCGGTGGTGGACATGGCGATCCGCCAGCCCTGTCCGGGCTCCCCGATGACGTCCGCGTCGGGGACGAAGACCTCGTCGAGGAAGAGTTCCGCGAAGGCGGGCTTGCCGTCGAGGCGGCCGATGGGCCGCACGGTGACTCCGGGGGCGTGCAGGTCGAACATCAGGTAGGTGAGGCCCTGGTGGGGTTTGGGGGCGTCGGGGTCGGTGCGGAAGATGCCGAAGGCCCGGTCGGCGAAGGCGGCCCGCGAGGACCAGGTCTTCTGTCCGGACAGCAGCCAGCCGCCTTCGGTGCGCACCGCCCGGGAGGTGAGGGAGGCGAGGTCGGAGCCGGATTCGGGTTCCGACCAGGCCTGGGCCCAGATCACCTCGCCGCCGGCCATGGAGGGCAGGACGCGGGCGCGCTGTGCGTCCGTGGCGTGGTCGAAGAGGGTGGGGGCGAGCAGGTTGATGCCGTTCTGCGAGACCCGGCCGGGCGCGCCGGCGGCCCAGTACTCCTCCTCGAAGACGAGCCAGTGCTCGATGTCGACGCCGCGGCCGCCGTACTCCTCGGGCCAGGACACCACCGCCCAGCGGGCGGAGTGCAGGAGCGCCTCCCATTCCCGGTGGGCGGCGAAGCCCTCGCGGGTCTCCAGGGAGGGCAGGGGGGTGGCGGGCACGTGGGCGGCCAGCCAGTCGCGGGCCTCGGCCCGGAAGGCCTCCACGTCCGCCGCATGGTTCAGGTCCATCAGCTGTTCGCCTCCTTCATCGCCGAGCCCTTCATCGTGGATACAGTCATGCCGCCGAGCGAGTCCGCCGCCGTCTCGGCGTTGTGGGCGTGCGCGAGGTGGTGCAGGCCGAAGACGGAGTCCATGCCGGTGTGCAGGCCCTGGAGGTCTTCGGCCTGGTTGACGGCCCGCTTGGTGAGGGCGAGGCCGAATGCGGGCATCTCCGCGATCCGCAGGGCGAGCCGGTCGGTGGCTTCCGCGAGCTCGGCCCGCTCGACGACCCGGTTGACCATGCCGATCTCGTAGGCCCGGCGGGCGGGCATCCGGTCGCCGGTGTAGAGGAACTCCTTGGCGATGCGCGGGGGCATCGCCCATGGGTGGGCGAAGTACTCGACGCCCGGGATGCCCATGCGGACGACGGGGTCGGCGAAGAAGGCGTCCTCGCTGGCGACGATCAGGTCGCAGACCCAGGCGAGCATCAGCCCGCCGGCCACGCACGCGCCGTGGACGGAGGCGATGACGGGCTTGGGCAGTTCGCGCCAGCGCCGGCACATGCCGAGGTAGACCTCGGATTCGCGGGCGAAGCGGGATTCGGCGCCGGTGCGCTGGGAGTGGTCCCACCACAGGCCGGCCCGGCGTTCGAAGGGCAGGTGGGCGTCGCGCTCGGGGGTGCCGATGTCGTGGCCCGCCGAGAAGTGCTCGCCGGCCCCGGCCAGGACGACGACCTTGACCGCGGGATCGTCGGCGGCCCGGTAGAAGGCGTCGTCGAGGGCGTAGGTCATCGCGCTGTTCTGGGCGTTGCGGTACCGGGGGCGGTTCATGGTCACGTACGCGACCGGGCCGCGGCGCTCGTAGAGCACGGGGGTTTCGTCGGGCATCCCTGGAATCCTTCCCTAACAAGTGTTTGGTAGGTTAACGTACGGCCATGAGCAGCGTCGAGGAGTTCCGCACCGAGGTTCGGAGTTGGCTACGGGCCCACCTCACCGGCGAGTTCGCCGCCCTCAAGGGCCGTGGCGGACCGGGCCGGGAGCACGAGGCCTTCGCCGAACGCCTCGCCTGGGAACGGCACATGGCGGCGCACGGCTGGACCTGCGTGGGCTGGCCCGTCGAGTACGGCGGCCGCGGCGCGAGCACCGCGCAGCAGATCGCCTTCCACGAGGAGTACGCGCTGGCCGACGCGCCCGCGCGCGTGAACCACATAGGCGAGCAGCTCCTCGGCCCCACCCTCATCGCGCACGGCACCGAGGAGCAGCGGCGGCGCTTCCTGCCGCCCATCCGGGCCGTGGAGGAGCTGTGGTGCCAGGGCTACAGCGAGCCCGACGCCGGCTCGGACCTGGCCAACATCCGCACCCGGGCCGCGCTGGTGGACGGCGCGTGGGTGGTGGACGGACAGAAGATCTGGACCTCCCTGGCCCACGCCTCGCAGTGGTGCTTCGTCGTCGCCCGCACCGAGCCGGGCTCCCGCCGGCACGCGGGACTGTCCTACCTCCTGGTCCCGATGGACCAGCCCGGGGTGGAGGTCCGGCCCATCGTGCAGCTGACGGGGACCTCCGAGTTCAACGAGGTCTTCTTCGACGGGGCCCGCACCGACGCCTCCCACGTGGTCGGCGCTCCCGGCGAGGGCTGGGCCGTCGCCATGGCCACCCTCGGCTTCGAGCGCGGCGTCTCCACCCTCGGCCAGCAGGTGGGCTTCCGCCGCGAGCTCGAAGACCTGGCCGCCCTGGCGAAGCGCAACGGCGCGATGGCCGATCCGCTGATCCGCGACCGGCTCGTCCGGGCCTGGATCGGCCTGGAGACCATGCGCGCCTCCGCGCTGCGGCCCGGGGGCGCCCCGTCCACGGCCAAGCTGTACTGGGCCCGCTGGCACCGGGACCTCGGCGAGCTCGCCATGGACGTCCGCGGAGCCGCCTCGCTGCTCGCGGCCGGGGCGCACGGGGACCCGTACGACCTCGACGACTGGCAGCGCCTCTTCCTCTTCTCCCGCGCCGACACCCTCTACGCGGGCTCCGACGAGATCCAGCGCACCATCGTCGCCGAGCGCATCCTCGGCCTTCCCAAGGAGGTCCGGGCATGAACGCACCGGAAGACCGGTCCGGCAACCCGCTCCGCACCGCACCCGCATACGTGCCCGGCCACGGACTGCTGAAGGGTCGCAGCGCCGTGATCACAGCAGCCGCCGGGGCGGGTATCGGCGGGGCGACCGCACGGCGCTTCCTGGAGGAGGGCGCCCGCGTCCTCATAGGTGACGCGCACGCCCGCCGCCTCAAGGAGAGCGAGGAGGCGCTGGCCGCGGAGTTCGGCGCGGACCGGGTCGCCTCCCTGCCCTGCGACGTCACCGACGAGGAACAGGTGGCCGCCTTCTTCGCGCTCGCCGAACGGCTCCACGGCCGCCTCGACCTCGTCGTCAACAATGCCGGGCTCGGCGGCACCGCGAACCTCGTCGACATGACCGACGACCAGTGGTCCCGCGTCCTCGACGTCACCCTGAACGGCACCTTCCGCTGCACCCGCGCCGCGATGCGTTCCATGCGGGCCTCCGGAACGGGCGGGGTGATCGTCAACAACGCCTCCGTCATCGGCTGGCGCGCCCAGACCGGACAGGCCCACTACGCCGCCGCCAAGGCCGGGGTGATGGCGCTGACCCGCTGCGCGGCGCTGGAGGCGGCGGAGTTCGGCGTACGGATCAACGCGGTCGCGCCGAGCCTGGCCATGCACCCGCACCTGGTGAAGGTCACCAGCGAGGAACTGCTCGGCGAACTCACCGCCCGCGAGGCCTTCGGCCGCTACGCCGAGCCCTGGGAGGTCGCCAACGTCATCGTGTTCCTGGCCAGCGGCTACTCGTCGTACATGACGGGCGAGACCGTGTCGGTCAGCAGTCAGCACGCGTAGGGCGACCTATGACGAGAATGGCCGGGTGCCAACGAACAAGCCGATCGCAACGACGGCCAAGAAGAAGCCCCAGGTGACGGCGTCGCCCGAACGCCGCCGCGAACTCCTCGACACCGCCGCCGAGGTCTTCGCCGCGCAGGGCTACAACGCCACCACCGTCCGCAAGATCGCCGACGCCGCCGGCATGCTCGCCGGCAGCCTCTACTACCACTTCGATTCCAAGGAATCGATGCTCGACGAGATCCTCTCCGCCTTCCTGACCGAGCTGTGGGAGGGGTACGACACCGTCCTCGCCGCCGGTCTCGGACCCAGGGAGACCATCGAGGCCCTCGTCACCGAATCGTTCCGGGAGATCGACCGGCACCGCGCCGCGGTCGCCATCTACCAGAAGGAATCCCGGCACCTGTCGGTCCAGCCCCGCTTCCACTACCTCTCCGACTCGCAGGTCAAGTTCGAGAAGGCGTGGCTGGGGACGCTGGAGCGCGGGGTCGCGGACGGGGTCTTCCGCGCCGACCTGGACATCCGCCTCACCTACCGCTTCGTGCGCGACACGGTGTGGGTGGCGGCGTCCTGGTACCGGCCGGGCGGCCAGCACAGCCCCGAGGAGATCGCCCGCCAGTACCTGTCGATGGTCCTGGACGGCATCGCCACACGAACGTAATTCCACATCCCCGGCACCTGCCTGGATATCCCTGAGGAGTTCCGATGCCCGAGGCCTACATAGTCGAAGCGGTACGCACCCCCGTGGGGCGGCGCAAGGGAGGCCTGTCCGAGGTCCACCCGGCCGACCTGGGGGCCCACGTCCTCAAGGCCCTCGTCGAACGGTCCGGGATCGACCCGTCGGCCGTGGAGGACGTGGTCTTCGGCTGCCTCGACACGGTGGGGCCGCAGGCCGGCGACATCGCCCGGACGGCCTGGCTCGCGGCGGGACTCCCCGAGGAGGTCCCGGGCGTCACCATCGACCGCCAGTGCGGATCCTCGCAGCAGGCCGTGCACTTCGCGGCGCAGGGCGTCATGTCCGGCACCCAGGACCTGGTGGTCGCCGGCGGCACCCAGAACATGTCGATGATCCCGATCGCCTTCGCCTCGCGGCAGGCGGCGGAGCCGCTCGGCTTCACCGAGGGACCCTACCTGGGCTCGGCGGGGTGGCGGGCCCGGTACGGGGACTCCCCCGTCAACCAGTTCTACGGGGCCCAGCTGATCGCCGAGAAGTGGGGCATCTCCCGCCTCGACATGGAGGAGTTCGCGCTGCGCTCCCACCAGCGGGCGCTGCGCGCGATCGACGAGGGCCGCTTCGAGCGGGAGATCGTGCCGTACGGGGCGGTGTCGGTGGACGAGGGGCCGCGCCGCGACACCACCCTCGAAAAGATGGCGGGGCTCAAGCCCGTCATGGAGGGCGGCACGATCACGGCGGCGGTCTCCTCCCAGGTGTCGGACGGCGCGGCGGCGATGCTGCTGGCCTCGGAGCGGGCGGTACGGGAACACGGGCTGCGCCCGCGGGCCCGCATCCACCACCTGTCGGTGCGCGGCGAGGACCCGATCCGCATGCTGTCGGCGCCGATCCCGGCGACGGCGTACGCCCTGAAGAAGACCGGCATGTCCCTCTCCGACATCGACCTGGTCGAGATCAACGAGGCCTTCGCCCCGGTGGCCCTGGCCTGGCTGAAGGAGACGGGCGCCGACCCGGAGCGGGTCAACGTCAACGGCGGCGCGATCGCCCTGGGACACCCCCTGGGCGCGACGGGCGTCAAGCTCATGACCACCCTCCTCCACGAACTGGAGCGCACGGGCGGCCGCTTCGGCCTCCAGACCATGTGCGAGGGCGGCGGCCAGGCCAACGTCACCATCATCGAGCGGCTGTAGCGGTCACGCGCGGCACGGTTCCCGGGGACCAGCCCCCGGACCCCCGCTGCTCAAACGCCGGAGGGGCTGGATTTTCCCAGCCCCTCCGGCGTTCACGTGCGGGCAGACGCCGGCCACATCCAGCCTCGCCGGCGCTTGAGGCGCGGGTCTGGGCGGATCCCGGGGAACGGTGGAAGGGCGGGTAGGGGACAAGCCCCTCCCTCCCGCCCCGCTCACGCGTGGAACTCGCGCACCACTTCGATCCGCCCCACGATGTGCGCGTTGAACTCGTCCAGCTCCTCCGCCGGAACCCACAGCTCCAGGATCGTCTCCCCGCCGGCCTGCCGGACCGGATACCGCTCCAGGAACGCCGAATCCACCTCGAACCGCGTCACGTAGCCGGAGCCGCTGTGCTTGACGTTCCAGTCACTGGCGATGCGGACCGCGTAGTCCTCGTTCAGGACGGGGTAGAAGATCGGCTGCTCCGGCAGTCGTGGCGGCCAGGCCCGCCAGTCGAGCGCGCGGACCAGGTCCAGCTCCACCGGGCCCGTCGGGCGCCACAGGGTCGTCGTAGGGGACATGGGCGCAGAGTAGGCCGGTAACAACGGCCCCGACCAGCGCTTTTCAGGTGCGCGAGAGGCGGGTCAGGGAGATCGTCTGGGTCAGGACCAGGCCGCCGGTCAGGATCTGCCAGAGGAGCGGGTCGGCGGCGTCCAGGGCGCGGGCCGCGGACAGGGCGATGGCCACCGCTCCGAGCGCGAGCACGATCCGGTGGACGAAGCCGGCGTCGGTGCCGTGCGGCAGTCCGGACACGAGGGCGACCAGGCCGAGCATGACCGGCAGCCAGTGCGGCTGGGAGCCGCGCATCAGCAGGGCGGCGGCGAACTCCGCTGCGAGGGCGAGGGAGTTGCGCGCCAGGGCCCCCGGGACCGATATCGACATGCGCACATCATGCCGGGGATATTCGTGTGCGCGTCCGGCGGGGGCGCGTCTAGGATCCGGAGCAAGGGATGGGTCGTAGCACAGAGGCAGTGCGCCTACACGACATGGAGGAGGACGCCGGTTCGAATCCGGCCGCCCAGCCCCCTTACTCCTGCGCGAGCCCGGCCGTCGCCGCCACCCACGCCCCCGCCGCCCCGATCGCCGACGCGGCCGCGGGCAGCGGCAGCCCGAGGAAGCCGTGGAACACCCCGGGGACCAGGTGGACCCCGCAGTCCACGCCCGCTTCGCCCAGCCTGCGCCCGTAGGCCAGGCCCTCGTCCCGCAGGACGTCGCAGTCGGCCAGGACCAGCAGCGTACCCGGCAGCCCCGAGAGGTCGGGGGCCCGCAGCGGGGAGACGTGCGGGTGGTCGGGGTCGCCGCCGTACTGCTCCCAGTACCAGGCCATGTGCGCGGCCGTGTGGAAGTACCCCTCCGCGAACTCGGCCACCGAGGGCTGCTTCATCGAGGCGTCCAGCGGCGGGTAGAAGAGGAGTTGGCCGGCGACCAGTTCGGGGGCCCGCAGGGCGGTCACGGCCGCGAGGTTGCCTCCGCTGGAGTCCCCGGCGACGACCAGCCGCGCGGGGTCGCAGCCCAGTCCGGCCGCCCGTGCCCGGGCCCACAGCAGCACGGTCAGCGCGTCGTCGGGCGCGGCCGGCCAGGGGTGTTCGGGCGCGAGGCGGTAGTCCGCGGAGACCACCACCGCGCCCGAGGCCACGGCCAGCGCCCGGCACAGCGCGTCGTGGGTGTCCAGGCCGCACATCACCCAGCCCCCGCCGTGGAAGAACACCGTCAGGGGGCGGCCCACGGCCCCCGGCGCCGGGTCGTAGATCCGGACGGGGACGCCGTCCGCGTCCGCGTCCCGTACGGAGGCCACCTCCGCGCCGCCGCCCCGGGAGGCGGACGCGGCCGCCCGCAGGGCCTGCGCATCGCCCGGGCCGGGGAAGAAGGCCGCCATCGCGTCGCACAGCCGGCGGGCCGCCGGGGACAGCCGATCGGTGCCGCTCATCGCGCCGTCATCCCTCCGTCGACCGTGAACTCCGCGCCCGTGATGTACGAGGACCCCTCCGAGCAGAGGAAGAGGACCAGCTCCCCGACCTCCTCGGGCCGCCCGATCCGTCCCAGCGGCAGGTGCGACCAGTCCCGCCCCGCGACGGCCTCGCTGACCATCGGGGTGTCGATCGCCCCCGGATGCACGGAGTTGATCCTGATCCGGTCCCCCGCCAGGTCCAGCGCGGCCGACTTCGTGAGCCCGCGCAGGGCGAACTTGCTGGAGCCGTACGCCGCGTGGCCCGGGATGCCGACCAGTCCGGCGGTGGAGGAGACGTTGACGATCGAGCCGCCGCCGGCGGCGCGCAGCACCGGGGCCACCGCCTGGATGCCGAGGAACGGCCCGAGCAGGTTGACCCGCAGGAGGGCTTCGAAGTCCTCCAGGCCCTGGCGCTCGACGTGGGCCGTGCGCCACAGGGCGGCGTTGTTGACCAGGGCGGAGACCGTGCCGAAGGCGCGTACGGCCTCGCGGACCACCTCCGCCCAGCTGTCGGCGTCGGCCACGTCGTGGCGTACGTAGAGTCCCTGGTCGCCGAGGGAGGCGGCGACCGCGCGGCCCTCCTCCTCCCGGATGTCGGTGACCACGACCCGCGCGCCGGCCTCGGCGCACAGCCGGGCCTCGGCCGCGCCCTGGCCGCGTCCGGCGCCGGTGATGACGACGACCTTGCCGTCGAGCGAGACGGTCACGGCTCAGCCCTCCAGGGCGCGGAAGTGCGGGATGACGCTCTCGCCCCACTGGCGGATGGTCTCCATGCAGGCCTCCTGCGGGACGGTGCCCATCTGGATCAGGCACATGACCTCGTCGACGCCGATCTCGCGGAGCTGCTCGACGTAGGCGATGGCCGTCTGGGCGTTGCCGTAGGCATGCTCGGCGTTGTAGGTGCCGGTGTCTATGGGGCGGGCGGGGATGTTCGCCTCGTGGAGCTTGGCGACCAGTTCCTCGCGGCCCCGGTCCAGCGCGGCCACGTGCTCCTCGGCGGTCTCCTCCTCGGAGTAGCCGGTCGGCTCGGGGGCGTTGCCGTACCAGTGGGCGATGGACTCGGCGAAGAAGCGCTGGCCGCGGGTGCCCAGGCGCAGCGCGCGCTCGGCGTCGTCGAGGACGATGGTGGGGCAGAGCGCGGAGAGGTGGTCGTTGACCTCGGTGGAGACGAAGCGGTCGCCGCTGCGGGTGGCGATGGCCTCGTCGTAGACCTTGCGCATGGTGCGGACGTCGTCGGCGCCGGCGAAGCCCATCACGAGGGCTCCGATGCCCAGTTCGGCGGCGAGCTTGAGGGTGTCGTGCTTGGAGCAGGCCATGAAGAGCGGCGGGTGCGGGTCCTGGACCGGCCGGGGCAGGATCGCGCCGGGGCCGATGTCGATGGAGCCGTGCCACTCGAACTTCTCCTCGCGCCAGGCGGAGGAGAAGATCCGCAGCGCTTCCTCCATCTGCGGGTAGGTGTCCTCGGGGCGGACCCCGTACATGGACATCTCCTGGCGGGTGGCGCCGCGGCCGGCGCCGATGTCCACGCGGCCGCCGGAGAGCACGTCGAGCATGGCGGCGCGTTCGGCCACGCGCACGGGGTGCTGGTAGCCGAAGGGCATGGTGACGACGCCGTGGCCAATGCGGATCTTCTCGGTCCGGGCGGCGACCCAGGTCAGGAAGATCTCGGAGGCGCTCATGTGGGCGTACTGGGTGAGGGCGTGGTGTTCCACGGCCCAGATCCGGTCGAAGCCCATCTCCTCGGCGAACACGGCCTGTTCGACGCAGTCGTGGATGACCTGGCGCTCGCGTTCGGGCGTCGGGTCGACGAGCTGCGCCTCGAAGATCATCGAGAACTTCACGGGGTGCCTCCCAGCCGTGCGCTGTGCACGGCACGTCGGTGATGTATTTCGAATAGGAATACTTCTAGCAGTCATATCGAGACGGGGGAAGGGCCGCCGCGAAGACCGGTCGTAGACTGCGCTGCGTGACCAACGAGGCGGTAGAAGAGACGAACGGACGCACGCTCCCCGCGACCAGCTGGGCGGTGCTCGGGCTGCTCTCCTTCGGAGAGGAGCTCTCCGGTTACGACCTGAAGAAGTGGTCGGACTGGTCGCTGCGCTTCTTCTACTGGAGCCCGTCCTTCAGCCAGATCTACAGCGAGCTCAAGCGGCTGGAGAAGGCCGGCTACGCCTCTTCGCGGATGGTCGCCCAGGAGACCGGCAGCCGCGACAAGCGGGTGTACCGGATCACGGACGAGGGCATGACGGCCGTACGGCGCTGGGCGCGCGAGGCGCCCGTCGACCCGCCGGTGCTCAAGCACGGGCCGATGCTGCGGCTGTGGCTCGGCCACCTGCTGGAGCCGGAGCAGATGCGCGAAGTCCTCGTACAGCACCAGGAGTTCGCGGAGAAGATGCGGCGGCGCGCGGTGGCCGACGCGGACGGGGCCCGGGAAGAGGCCTCGTGGGCGTACCCGACGCTCACCCTCAAGTGGGCGGAGCGGTACTACGCCTCCGAGCGCGACCTCGCCGCCGCCATGCTCGACGACATCGCGGCACTGGAGAGCGGGCGCGCCCCGGGCCCCGCCCCGGATTCGGATTCGGGCAAGCCCGGCAAGCCCGGCAAGCGTCCGTAGGTGCGCCGGAAGTAGAGCAGCGGCGCGCCTTCGCGGTGCGCCGTCAGGGCGGTGACCCGGCCCAGCGCGATGGCGTGGTCGCCGCCGTCCAGGACGGCCTCCAGATCGCACTCGACGGTGGCGAGGACCCCGTCCAGCAGGGGCGCGCCGTTGCCGCCGGCCCGCCAGGAGACCCCGGCGAACTTGTCGCCCCCGGTGACGGCGAACCGGCGGCACAGCTCCTGCTGGTCGGCGGCGAGGATGTTGACGGCGAAGGCCCCCGCGGCCTGGATCCGGGGCCAGGTGGTGGACGTGCGCGCCGGGCAGAAGCAGACCAGCGGCGGCTCCAGGGACACGGACGAGAAGGACTGGACGGCCATCCCGACGGGACGGCCGTCGGCTCCGCGTGCCGTGATGACGGCGACGCCGGTGCAGAAGCTGGACAGGACCGACTTCATGTCGGACATGGCTTCCTCCCTCATGAGAACCTCCCTGATTATTTCTACTAGGTATATGCCTAACCGAAACACCTGTGATTGGATACCGCCCACGCTCGCTCGTCAAGTAGGGAGGGTCCGATGCCACCACCCCCGCCTCAGCCCCAGCCACAGCCCCAGCCCCCGTTGCAGCCGCAGCCGCAATCGCAGCCGCCCGCCACGCTCGCCCGGCTCCCCGAGTACGCCGCCGCCGCGTACGGGGAGCGCGAGGCGCTCGCCGACGGAGAGGTCCGCTGGACCTTCGCCCGCCTCGCCGCCGAGATCTCCGCCGCCGCCCGCGCCGCCATCGCCCACGGCATCCGCCCCGGCGACCGGGTCGCGATCTGGGCCCCGAACAGCCGCCGGTGGATCACCGCCGCCCTCGGTGCGGTCGGCGCCGGAGCGGTCCTCGTACCGGTCAACACCCGCTACAAGCCCGCCGAGGCCGCCGACATCATCCGGCGCAGCGGCTCGCGCGTCCTGTTCACCGAGCGCGGGTTCCTCGGCACCGACTACGCCCGCGACCTGCACGCCTCCGGCGAGGACCTCGGGGCGCTCGCCTCGACCGTGATCCTGCGCGACGGACGCGAGGGGCACGAGGGGCACGAGGGGCACGGAGCAGGCGACGACGGTGCGGGTGTCTCCTGGGAGGCGTACCTGCGCGCCGGCGAGGAGGTCCCCGACGCGGAGCGCGCCGCGCGCGCGGCCGCCGTACGCCCCGAGGACCTCAGCGACATCCTCTACACCTCCGGCACCACCGGCCGCTCCAAGGGCGTCATGACCACCCACGGCCAGACCGTCCGGCTCTACGCCTCCTGGTCCGGCCTCGTCACCCTGCGCCCCGGCGACCGGTACCTGCTGGTCAACCCCTTCTTCCACACCTTCGGCTACAAGGCCGGGGTGCTCGCCTGCCTGCTGCGCGGGGTCACCATGCTCCCCGAGGCGGTCTACGACACCGACCGCATCCTGCATCGCATGGCCGCCGAGCGGGTCACCTGCCTGATGGGCCCGCCGACCGTCTTCCACGGCCTGATCCGCCACCCCGCGCGGGCCGCGCACGACCTGTCCGCGCTGCGGCTGGCCGGCACCGGAGCCGCCTCGGTGCCCACCTCCCTCGTCGAGGAGATCCGCACCGAACTGGGGGCGCCCGACGTGTTCACCGCGTACGGGCTCACCGAGTCCGGCGGGGTCGTGTCCGTCTGCCCCACCGACGCCGACGCCCGGACCCTCGCCCACACGGTGGGCCTCCCGCTGCCGGACACCGAGGTACGGATCACCGACCCGCTCGGCGCGCCGCTGCCCGCCGGGGAGCCGGGCGAGGTGCAGGTCCGCGGCTACCACGTCACCCCCGGCTACCTGGACGACCCGGCGAGCACCGCCGAAGCCGTCCTGCCCGGCGGCTGGCTGCGCACCGGGGACATCGGCGTGCTCGACGAGCGGGGCTACCTCGCCATCACCGACCGGCTGAAGGACATGTACGTGGTCGGCGGCTTCAACGCCTACCCGGCGGAGGTGGAGAACGTGCTGCTGACCCACCCCGCCATCACCGACGCGGCGGTCGTCGGCGCCCCCGACGAGCGGCTCGGCGAGGTCGGGGTGGCCTACGTCGTCACCACCGGGCCGGTCACCTCCGAGGAGCTGACCGCCTGGACCCGCGAACGGCTGGCCAACTTCAAGGTGCCGCGGCGGTTCACCCGGCTGGAAGAGCTCCCGCGCAACGCGGGCGGCAAGCTGCTGAAGACGGAGCTGCGCCGCACGGCGCGAGGGGAGACGGCGTGAGGCCGCTGGAGCTGACGCGCGAGCAGGAGGAACTCCGGGACGCGGTACGGGCGGTCCTGGCCCGCCACCCCGGCCACACGGCCTGGGCTCCGCTGACGGCGCAGATCGGCGCGGCCGCGCTGGCGGTCCCCGAGGAGTACGGCGGGCTGGGCTGCGGGCCGGCCGAAGTCGGGGTGGTCATGGCGGAACTGGGGCGCGCGCTGAGCCCCGTACCGTACCTGGGTTCGGCGGTGCTGACGGTGGGGGCGCTGCTCGCGTCCGGGGACCGGGCGGCCTGCGCGAAGCACCTGCCGCAGCTGGCGGAGGGCACGGTCGTGGGCGCCCTGGCCTGGGCGGAGGATCCGGGCGACGGACCGGCGCCCCGGAAGGCCGGCGCGGGCTCGCACGCGACCGGCGGGTCCGGCCCGGGAGCCGGGGCCGGCGGCCCTCGTGGGAGCTGGGAGGCCCACGAGCTCACGGCCCGGGCCGAGCCGACGGGCCCCAACTGGGTGCTCACGGGCACCAAGCGGTACGTCCTGGCCGGCCAGGCGGAGCCGTCCCTGCTGCTGGCCTTCGCCAGGATGGCCCCGGCCCCGGGCGCAGCCCGCGGACCCGGTACCGAGCCCGGCCGGGGCCATGGCCCGCTCGGGCTGTTCGAACTCCTCGCCGCGCCGACGGCCTTCACCGTACGGTCCACCATGGACCGCACCCGGCCCCTCGCGGAACTGACCCTGGACCGGACCCCGGCCCGGCTGCTCTCGGCCGACGGCGCCGGGGTCCTCGCCCGGGTCCGGGACCTGGCCTGCACGGCGCTCGCCGCCGAGCAGGCGGGCGCGGCGGCGCGGGCGCTGGAGGCGACGGTCCGGTACGCGAAGGAGCGGGTGCAGTTCGGGCGGCCCATCGGGTCCTTCCAGGCGGTCAAGCACCGGCTCGCCGACCTGCACACCGCGGTGGAGGGAGCCCGCTCCCTCGCCCTCGCGGCGGCCGCCGCCGACGCGGCCCCGGACCTGGCGGCCGCCGCCAAGTCGGCCTGCTCGGAGGCCTACGCGTACGTGGCGGGCGAGATGATCCAGCTGCACGGCGGCATCGGCATCACCTGGGAGCACGAGGCGCACGAGTACTTCAAGCGGGCCCACGGCTCGGCCCTGCTCTTCGGCTCCCCCGCCGCACACCGTGAACGGCTGGCGGCCCGGCTGGGGTTCCTCCCGGCCGGGTGACACGTCGGCGACCGGGGGCGTAGGGGCCGCGGGCTGTCGTACGCTCGGCCCCATGACGGGCAGCGCGATAGACCTCCGGAAGATCGAAGAGACCGCCCCGGCGCTGGTGAGCCTGTACAAGAGCGCCGGGACCTCGCTCCGCACCCACGGCCTGGAGGGCGGCCGGGCGGCCGTCTACCTGGTCCTCGACTACTCCGGCTCGATGCGCCCGTACTACGACGACGGCAGTGTGCAAGCCCTCGCCGACCGGGTGCTGGGGCTCTCCGCGCACCTGGACGACGACGCCCGCGTGCCGGTCGTGTTCTTCTCCACCGAGGTCGACGCGGTCGAGGAGATCTCCCTGGCCGGCCACGAGGGCCGGGTCACCGCGATCGCCGCCGGCCTCGGCCACATGGGCAAGACGGCCTACCACGCGGCGATGGACGCGGTGATCGACCACTACCTGGACTCGGGGTCCACCGTCCCCGCGCTCGTGGTCTTCCAGACGGACGGCGGTCCCATCAACAAGCTCGCCGCCGAGAAGTACCTGTGCAAGGCGGCCCGGCTGCCGCTCTTCTGGCAGTTCGTCGGCTTCGGGAACACACGCAGCTCGCAGTTCGACTTCCTGCGTCGGCTGGACGAACTGCCCGTCCCGCAGAAGCGGGTGGTGGACAACGCGGGCTACTTCCACGCCGGCCCCGACCCGCGGACCGTCGCGGACGCGGAGCTGTACGACCGGCTGGTCGGGGAGTTCCCGGCGTGGCTGGCGGCGGCCCGGGCGGCGGGAATCGTGCGCGCCTGAGCGGCGGGTGTGCGTACCTCGCGCTTTGATGGAGGAATGACGACGAACAACTGGGCCGTATTCGAAAAGGCGGAACCGGAATTCGCGGCGGCCGTCCAGGCCCGCTTCGCTCAGTTCCCGCACCACGTCCTGGCGACCCTGCGCAAGGACGGCTCCCCGCGCGCGACCGGACTGAACGTCGAGATCCGCGGCGGCGAGCTGTGGCTGGGCATGATGCCGGGTTCGATGAAGGGGAAGGACCTGCGGCGCGATCCCCGCTTCGCCCTGCACACCAACCCGGGCGCGGGCGAGACCATGCCCGACGGGGACGTGCGGATCGCCGGGCGCGCGGTGGAGATCGTGGAACAGCCCGAGCTCCACCGGTACGCGGAGGAGGCCGAGGAGAACGACACCCCGCACCCCTTCGACCTGTTCCGCGCCGAGCTGACCGAGGTGGTCCACGTCGGGGTCGAGGGCGACGACCTGGTGGTCCGCTCGTGGACCCCGGAGCACGGACTGCGCACCCTGCGCCGGGGCAATGACGACGAGCCGGCCCGCGAGGAGCCTGCGGCGGGCTGAGCGGAGCTAGACCCTGGCCGGGGTCTTCGCCGGGATGACGGCCGGCGCCTTCGCGGGCGTCTTGGCGGGTGCCTTGGCCGGGGAGCTGACCGGGACCTTGGCCGGAGACTTGGCCGCGGAGTTCGCCGGGACCTTGGACGGGGACTTGGTGGGAGCCTTCTGGGCCTTGCCCGGGACCTTCGGGGTCTTGCCCGGGACCTTCGGGGTCTTGCCCGGGGTCTGGGCGCCCACCTCCAGCCAGCTCCGGTCGATGTTGAGCGTCACGTCCCCGTACGTGGCGTCGTGGTCGCCCCGGAACTGGTGCGCGCGGCGGCCGCCCGTCCACTGGCCGGTCCCGGCGGGCAGGCCCAGATCGGCGTCGGTGACCGAGGCCGCGCCGTTCCAGCGGGCCACCCACAGCACGTCGGGCATGACGTCCGGGGCCTGGGCGTAGTGGGCGCTCAGTGCCTTGGCCCCGGAGCTCGCCGCGACGTAGGCGGCGGCCCCGTAGCCCAGTTCGTGCAGCCGGGCCGTCCAGGCCGTGAGGTAGGCGACGACCGGGGCGTCCCAGGTGGCCCGGTCCGTGTAGTTCTCCAGGTCGTTGTAGAGGACCGTGCCCTCGGCCATGCCCAGCGCCGCGGCCGCGTGGGCCGCGCCCTCGGCTTCGGCCCGGCCCTGGTCGTTGGCCTCGGAGGGGTCGGTGGAGAGCCCCGTCGAGGAGCTGTTCCAGGGCTGGGGTCCCACCCAGATCGGCATGAGGTGCCAGCCCGCCTCGGCCTGCCGGCTCACCCAGCCGGCGGTGAGCTGCGGTTGGGCGCAGGCGCGGGCGCGGCCGCCGATGTAGACGCCGACGGCGCCGAAGGGCGAGTCGGTGCGCCAGGCGTTCATGGTGCGCTGGGTGGGGGCCGTGCAGGCGTCGAAGCCCTCGCCGGTGAAGGGCGTCTGGACGGTGGTACGGGGACCCCCGCCGACCACGCCGACCGGATCGACGGGGACCGGGCCGGGGGCGGCCGGGGGTGTGAGGGCGCGGGCCCGGGTGAGGACCGCGCGGACGGCCTCGGGGGTGGATCCGTAGGAGACGGTGGCCATCACCCCGGCGCGGCGCAGGGCGTAGCGGATCTCGTTGCTGTCGCCCCGGACCTTGGGCAGGGGGTCGCCCTCGTCTCCTCCGACGGTGGGGATGTCGGCGCGCGGCGGGGCCCCGTCGAGCGGCTCCAGGTGCAGGGTGTCGGCGCGGGGGGCCGCGGCGCGGGCGGCTCCGCATTCGCCCTGGGCTCCGGCGTGCCCGAGGTAGAGGGTGGGCAGGTCGAGGCGCAGGCAGGCGTCGGGGTTGTGGTCGAGGTCGACGACCCGCCAGTCGGCGGGGACGGTGAGGCGCAGCCCGCGGTAGTCGACGGTGCGGCCGTCGGCGGGGCGGCCGTCGGCGGCCCCGAGGGGGACGGGGGCGAGCAGCGCGGCGCCCAGCAGGCAGCTCAACATCATGTGGGAGGGGAGCATGTGACCCACTGTTACCAGAAGGCCCGGGGGTTGACGCAGAGGCACGAGAGCCCGGGGTCACCTGTTGACGGGACGGCCGCACCGCACCGCGGGCAGTCCCCTCGCTCCCCCGCCCCCTGGCCGCCGAGCGCTGACCGGGAGGAGGACCGGGGCGACCACGCCCGTCCCCCCTCCCCCTCCCCCTCCGCTCTCCTACTCCTGCTCCTGCTCCTGCTCCTGCTCCTGGAAGGCCGGTAGGGCGAAGATCCGCTCCTTCCCCGCCTCCTCCATCAGCTCGACGAGCGGCAGCACCAGCTCCCACAGGTCCTGCTTGTCGACCTCGCGCACGAGCCCTTCGAGCTCCTCCTCGCCCAGCCCGGCGGCGGCATCGGCCACCACCTTGCGCGCCTCCTCGGGCAGTACGCCGACCAGCGGCAGGAAGGCGCCCCACAGCGCGGTCGCCACGACGGCCCGTACCACCCCGGCCAGCACGAGCGGGTCCCGCAGGGAATCCAGCCGGGCCACCGCGAGCCGGTCCTCCTCGCCGAGCAGCGCCACGAGCGGGAGCAGGGACTCCCACAGCCCCTCGGCGTGCGTGACCCGTACGAGCGAGTCGAGTTCGGCCGCGCCGAGGCGGGCGGTGAGTTCGGCGATCCGCAGCCGCTGGTCCCCGCCGACCATCGCGGCGACGCCGAGGGCCTCCTCCCAGAGCCCCTCGGCGGCAGCGGCCCGTACGACCGCGCCGAGGCGGTCGTCTCCCATGAGCTCCAGGATCCGGGGCAGCCGCTCGGGCAGGTCGACGTAGAAGCCGGCGCGCAGCACCGCCGCGTCGTCCACCTGGTCCAGGATCCGGCGGAGCACCTGGTCCCGCATGTGGCCGACGAACCGGCCCATGGTGAGGTGGTCGCGGTTCTCGGCGAGGGTGGTGGCGATGCGCACGACGAGCCCCTCGTCGAGCCGGTCGACGATCCCGGAGATCTTCCGGGGGTCCAGGTGTCCGCAGGCCTCGGCGGTGAAGGAGACGGGCAGCTTCTCGATGATGGCGGCGGCCCGGCCCGCCTCCAGTCGGCCGGCCACCCCGGCGGCCAGCCGGGGGCCGAGCGCCTTCTGCGAGATGGCGGCGGCCACGCCGGCCGGCACCAGCTTGGTCGCGGCGGCGATCCGGTCGAGCATCTCGGGTGCGCCGTCGTTCAGTACGCCGCTGACCTGCTCCCGGAAGGCCCGTACGTCCCCGTCCGGCAGCCCGCGCAGGAAGCCGAGCTCCCCGGCGTCCGCGCCCACCAGGCGGGCGATCTTCTCCACCTCGGCGCGGCTCACCGGAACAGCACCTTGCGCACGGCCCCGCGGGCGAGGGCCGGGACCAGCCCCAGCGCCTCCTCCGCGGCCTGGTTCAGGCCTTCGGCCTGGCGCGCCCGCTCCGCCTTGAGCGCCTCGGCGAGCCGCGCGAGCTCCCCGGCGTCCAGCTCCGCGAACGACGCGGGAGGCCGGGCGCCTCCCAACTCCCCACTCAAACGGCCCATTTCCTCATCTGTACGCACGGGACGACCTCCCACACAGAGACGACACGACGGCTCGCGTCGAGCGTGGGCCCGAATTGACTAATAGTCAATACTCGCGGGTAGGGGGAGGTGCCGCGCGCCGTGCCGGCGATGCCGGCGATGACCTGGACCGGGTCAGCCCGCCAGTCGGGCGAGGGCCAGCGCGTGCGCGCGGTCGAGGGAGTCGGCGGCAGCGCAGGGGACGTCCGGCTGGACACCGGCGCCCTCCCAGTTCGTGCCGGAGACGGGATTGACGGCGCGGCCGAAGGGGACGGTGACTTCCAGGTGCGGGTGCACCGTCCAGCCCTTGCAGGGGTGTGCGCCGCCGCGGGTGCGCTCGCCGACGACTACGGCGCGACCGAGCTGCTGGAGGTTGTAGGCCAGCTCTTCGGCGGCGGAGAAGGTGCTGTCGCTGGAGAGCACGTACAACGGCTTGCTGCCGCCGAAGCGCGCGCCGGGAACGTGCGGCAGGCTCCAGGACTGCTCCCTGCGCTCGCCGCCGCGCCAGTGCATGGTGTTGAGGTGGGTGCGTTCGTCGAGCAGGTAACCGCAGACGAAGGCGACCGTGTCCGGGTCGCCGCCCCGGTTGGCGCGAAGGTCGATGATCAGCGCCTGGGCGCGGGAGGCCAGGGTGAGCGCGGCTCCCAGCGGTTCGGCGGCCCACTCCAGGGGGAACAGCATCGGCGCCAGCTCCACCACGGCGACCCCTCCGTCGAGCAACTGCACCCGGGGCGCACCGCCGAGCGAGGTGTCGAAGTCCCGGCGCATGGCCTGCAGGGTGGCCGCGTCCTGCTTCGGGGGCACCGGGTCGGCGTGGTGCTTCAGCCGAAGGTGCCGGTCGCCGTTGACCGACTGCAGGTCTTCGGTGACCAGACGGGCGAGCTCCTCGGCGTCGTCGACCGCGTAGGCGCCCTCGGCGAGGCGTCGTTGCAGCAGGCCGGCGAGCTGCTCGGCTATCTCGGGGAAGACGTAGTGCTCCGTCAGGAGGCGGACCGTCTCGTCGATGACCGGGGCCGGCGGAAGCTTCGTTGAAGTCGTCATGGCAGGGAGTAGAGCACCGCTCTTGCGAAAGCGTCAAAGAGTTTGGACACTTTCGTCATGCGTGATCAGCCTCCCTGTCCGCCACCTCCCGAGGACGTCCTGGAGATCGGTACGCCCGAGCAGTTCGCGGCGCTCGCCCACCCGTTGCGTCAGCGGTTGCTCTTCGCCCTGGGCCACCGGCCCGCCTCCGTCAGGCAGCTCGCGGCGCAGCTCGAAGCGAAGAAGGGCACCGTGGCCCACCACCTCAAGGTGCTCCGCGAAGCCGGGCTGGTCCACATCGCCGAGACCCGCCGGGTCCGCGGCGGCACCGAGCAGTTCTACCAGCGCACGGCCCGCCGCATGGTCGTCGCCGAACCCCGAGCGGCGGGCACCGCCGCGATGCTCGCCGCGTTCGCCCAGGAGCTGGACCGCTCGCCCGCCGAGACCCACCTGACACTGCGCCACCTGCGTCTCGGCCCCGCGAAGGCGAGGGAACTCGGCGAGACCCTCGCCCAACTGGTCGACGAGGCCGAGGAGGACGCGGAAGACCAGCCCCTTCACGGCGTGTTGGTGGCGCTCTACCAGCAGCCCTAACCGGTGGAGGCGGGAGCGGCGGCCCGCTCCAGTACCTCCAGCACGGTGTCGCGGAACAGCGTGGCCTTGTAGCCGGTCTGCGGCAGCGGCCGGCAGCGGGCGAGCACCGTCGCGGCGGCGTCCGCGAGGACCCCGGGGGTGGCCTCCCGGCCGATCAGGGCGGCCTCCACCTCCGGCAGCCGCAGCGGAACCCGCGCCACCCCGCCCGCCGCCACGGCGGCGTGCGTGACCGTGGCGCCGTCGAGCGCGAGCCGGGCGGTGGCCTCGACCAGGGGCCATTCGCCGTGGGCCCGGCTGGTGGCCCGGTGGCAGGCGGCCCGTTCGCCGGGCAGGGGCGGCGGCAGCAGGACCGCGGTGAGGATGCGGTCCGGTGCCAGCAGGTGGTCGGCCCGGTGGAGCCGGTCGCCGTCCCCGTACAACTCGGCCACCGTGCGCGGTGATTCGCCGTGGACCTCGGCCCCGGCGTCGTAGGTGAGCAGGGCCATCGCGAGGGTCGACG
Source organism: Streptomyces sp. GL_141 (assembly GCF_057834385.1). Lineage (NCBI taxonomy): Bacteria > Bacillati > Actinomycetota > Actinomycetes > Kitasatosporales > Streptomycetaceae > Streptomyces > Streptomyces sp. GL_141. The sequence continues at coordinate 6,393,549 of NZ_CM174402.1, read as the reverse complement.
GGTGCGGGGCGACGCACGGGCCCTCGCCGCTGACCACGCCGAAGTGGTGGTCGCCCTCGCGCGCGGGGCAGCCGGAGCCGCCCTTCTGGAGGCAGCTGAAGTGCGGATTGCGGTAGTACCAGCAGCGGTTGCGCTGGAGCAGATTGCCGCCCAGGGTTCCTGCGGCGCGGATCTGCGGGGTCGCCGCGGTCCCGGCCGACACGGCCAGGGCGGGCCAGCCGGAGCGCACCCGCGGATCGGTGGTCAGCGCGGCGAGCGTGGTCAGGGCGCCGATCCGCAGCCCGCCGCCGGGCAGCGGCGTACAGCCGCGCAGGCTGCCCGCCCCGTCGAGGTCGGTGAACGGGCCCGGGGCGATGCCGGAGCGCTGCCGGGCGGTGGTGTCGGTGCCGCCGGCGCGCAGTTCCCCGCCGCGCGCCAGGACGGCGGCCGAGAGGTCGGTGAGGGTGGGCTCGGTGCTCACGTGGCCAGTCCTTCCAGGAGCCGGTCGGGGCGGATGGGCATGTCGTACGGGCGCCAGCCGGTCGCGTCGTGGACCGCGTTGGCCAGGGCGGCCGCGGTGGGCAGGGTGGAGATCTCCCCGAGGCCGACTCCGCCGCCGGGGACGTGGGCGAAGCCCTCCTGATGGAAGTGGACGGTGATCTCGGGGGTGTCCGCGATGCCGGGGATGCGGTAGTCCTCCAGGTTGTCGGTCAGCACCCGGCCCGTGGCCGGGTCGGTGCGCCGCTCCTCGAACAGGGCGTAGCCGACGCCCTGGACGACGGCGCCCTCGCACTGGCTGCGGGCGAGGCGCTCCTCGTGGATGCGGCCCGCGGCGATGCCGCTCCACACCCGCAGCGGCCGGATCCGGCCGAGCCGGGTGTCCACCTCCACCTCGGCGACCTGCACCGATCCGGTGAAGCCGCGGCCGATCGCGATGCCGCCCATGGTCAGGTTGAGCGGGGTCACGTAGCCCCGGTGGTCGCGGGTGCGCCGGCCGGTGACCCGTACGCCGTGCGCAAGGCCCAACCGGGAGGCCACGTCGCCGTCACCGGCGCCGAGCGCCTCGCGCAGTCGCGCGCCGGCGTCCACGGCGGCGGGCACGATCGAGGGCGTGGTGCGGCTGCCGCCGGAGGTGGGGCCGTGGACGGCGTCGCTGTGCCCGACCTCGGCGCGCACCCTCTCCTCCGGTACGCCGAGTCCCGCGGCGACGGCCCGGCGCAGTACGGTGCGCGAGCCCGTGCCCATGTCCTGCACGGCGCAGCGGGCGACGACGGTCCCGTCCTCGACGGTGAGCTCGACCTCGGTGACGGGGTCGAGGAAGTACAGCCAGTTGGCCGCCGCGACGCCGACGCCCCGGCGGAAGCGTCCGGTGCCGCCGCGGGCGCCCGCCCAGGCCGGAAGGGCCGCGGCCAGGTCGTACAGCGCGTGGCGCTTCGGGTTGCCGTCCCAGCGGCGGCGCAGGGCGATGGGGTCCTGGCCGAGCCGGTGGGCCATCGCGTCGACGGCCTGTTCCAGGGCCCAGCACATCGTGGGTCCGCCGGGGCCTCGGAAGGGGGCGCCCGGGGGCCGGTGGGTGACGGTGTCGAAGTCCCGTAGCCGCCGCGGGGCCTTGCCGTACATGAACCGGGCCAGCGCGGCGACGGTGCCGCCCACCGAGACCCCGCCGTCGGTGTCCACGTCCATGGCCAGCGCGCTGAGTTCGCCCGCGGCGTCCGCGGCCATCGCCAGCCGGATCCGGGTGCCGGGCCGGTACCCGCCGTCGATGAGCTCCTCGTCCCGGTCCAGGACCACCCGCACCGGAGCCCCGTGCAGCCGGGCCAGCTCCACCGCGGCGACCACGTCGGAGGTCAGCCCCATCTTGCAGCCGAAGCCGCCGCCCACGTGGACGGCCCGGGCGACCACCCGGTCGAGGGGCACCCCGAAGCGCTCGGCGGCGAGTACGGCCACCTGCTTGACCGACTGCGTGGACACCTCCAGGTGGAGGGCGCCGTCGACCCACTCCGCCAGGCAGGCGTGCGGTTCGAGCGGGGTGTGGGTCTGGGCCGCGGTCGTGAACAGGCCCTCGACCACCCGCTCGGGGCTGTTCTTGCGGGCCTCCATGATCCGGCGCACGGCCGCGGCGGGCCGCTTGCTCATGGCGGACGGGCCCCGCTGGTTGCCGCGCCAGCGGGCGGGCGTCAGCTGCGGAGCCTCACCCGACCCGGGCGCCAGCTTCCGCGCCGCCTTGTCCTCGTAGACCAGCGGCCCCTCGCCGGCCCGCGCCCGGTCCACGTCGAGGGCGGCCGGCAGCACCTCGTACTCCACCGCGACCCGCTCGGCGGCCGCCCGCGCGGAGGCCCGGTCCGGCGCCGCGACCGCCGCCACGGGCTGCCCGACGTACCGCACCACCCCGTCGGGGGGCAGCATCGGCACCACCACCACGTCCCCGGCCTCCAGGGACCGTACGTACGCGTGCGCGTGCGGCGAGCGGATGATCACGCCCTCCAGCAGCCCCTCGGGCCGCTGATCGGTGGTGTACCGGGCCGACCCGTCGACCTTCTCCGGAGCCTCGGCGCGCGGAGCGGCTGCCGCCGTCTCCCCGTCGTACTCCCCCGCACAGGCCGCCGCCACGGCGCTGAAGATCCCCTCATAGGCGCCGCACCGGCACAGATGCCCCGCCAGCGCCTCCGCGATCTCCTCCCGCCCCGGCCTGCTCCGCCCGTGCGCGGCCCGCCACCGCTCGAAGAACGCGGCCGCCTCGACCACGAACCCGGGCGTGCAGTAACCGCACTGCAGGGCGTCCTCACCGGCGAAGGCACGCCCGACCGGGTGACCGGCCAGCCCCTCCACCGTCGTCACCCGCCGCCCGCCGAGCCGGGCCGCCGGCGTCAGACACGCCACCCGCGGCTCACCGTCGACCTGGATCGTGCACGCCCCGCACACCCCGCCGGCGCAGACCAGCTTGGTGCCCGTCAGCCCCAACTGCTCCCGCACCACCTCGACGGCGGCCGGATCACCGTCCACGTCCACCGCGCACGGGACGCCATTGACCTCGAACTCCACGGGAAGCACTCCTCAGCGTGGGCGGCGGCGACCCCCACACCCACCGGGCTCGCCTTCACCCCCTTGATAACCCGCCCCCACCCTCCCCGCAGCTCGGCACGCGCCCCGGGCCGCCGCGGGCGGCTACGACGCGGGAGCGGTGGAGGTCTCCGCGGAGGAGGCCGGGGACGTCACGGGTTCCGGGGTCACGGGTTTCGGGGTCACGGGTTCCGGGGTCACGGTGAAGATCTGCCTGGCGTCCTGGGCACACGGTTCGACCACGGCCTCCGTACCCGGCTCGGCGCCTCCGCCCTTGATGCCCACGCAGCCCTGCTCGTTGACCCGGATGCGATAGCCGCTCGCGTTCGCGATCCGCGCGGGCTCGAAGCGGAAGTGGCTGGCGAGGTCGCACCTGTCCCACGGCTCCAGCAGTTCGGCGCCCGCCCCCTGCCCGCGCAGTCGAAGGCATCCCGGTCCCAGCTCGGGCCGGTACCACTGGATGCGGTACGTGCCGACGCCCGCGTTCACCAGGGTCGTCTTCTGGGGCGCGGTCTCCTCGCACGGACGCTGTACGGCCACCAGGGAGTCGTAGCGGTGGTCCCGGACGACCCCGTCGCTCAGGCAGAGCCCCGGTGCCAGCGCCGGCCGGATCCACAGCGCGCTGCCGACGGGCAGCTGCGCCGACAGCGGTTCGCGCAGAGCCGACTTCGCCGGGGCGCCGGAGCCGGTGCGCGGCCACCCGGTGATGCCCGCGACCACGGCCGCTGCCGCCAGCACCCCGACGACCGCCCACACCATCAGGACGCGCCGGCGCCGCCCGGGCCGAGCGGGCGACTCCGCCGACGGCGGGACCGTCTGCTCGGTGAGAACGGCGGGACCGGCGGGACCGGCGGACGGCTGCGCGGCGATGCGGCTCCAGGCCCCGAGCCACTCATCGGCCCGCGCACCGTCGCCGCAGGCCCGTACGAAGTCCGAGAGGAGCTCGGGGCGCGGAAGCTTCTTTCCCGCCAGCACGTCGGCGAGCGTACTGCGGGCGAGCACCCCGCCCTGGTCGGCGGCGCGGCGTTCGAGCTGCCGGTAGGTCAGTCCGGAACGGCTCTTCAGCTCCCGGAGCAGAGCGATGAACGCGGCGGCGCTGTCGGCTCTTCCCGGTTCCAGGTCGTCGGCGGGGTCCATGGTGCACATGGTTCCCAGCCCGAGGCGCTGCCAGCTACAGCAGAACTGGCCATCTTCCCGGCCGGGTTGGCGCCCGCCCCACACCCCTGACCAGCCCGGACAGCCGTCCGGTGTCCGGGACATGAAGATCGCTGGACGCGGATTTCCAGTCGGGGTGATGGTCGGTCGGCGGGCACCCAGGCCTGGGCTCAGCCCCATGGGCCGGCCCACCACCCCGCACCACCCCCATCCGGTCCGACTTCGCGAGGTCATGCCATGACGACGCCATCCCCCATGCCCCCGGCACCCGTTCACCGCACGGAACGGCACCGCAGGACGCTCAAAGCCCTGGCCGTCCTGGCCGTGACGGCCGCCCTGACCCTCGGCGACCTCACCCTGGCGGGGGCGGCACAGGCCGCCACGCTCGGCGACGGCATAGCCGCGCAGGCACTCGGCCAGTACACGAGCGACAACGCCGAGGTCCGCAAGCGCAGGTACGAGGGCGCGGCCAACGGCGTCAACGCCAAGAACAACTGCAACTTCTACACGGGGTTCTGGACCGACCCGCGCAACCGTCGTTTCGACGGTACGAGCGCCCCGCGCACCGGCACCAACGGCGCCGCCTGCGGCAAGAGCAAGGGCTACGTCTACATCAACAACACCAAGACCTGGACCACGGTGAACTGGAAGTCCCGCGCCTGGTGCTCCGACTTCGCGAAGTACACGTGGTACTGGGGCGGCGCCAAGGTCACCGGCCTCAACGCCTCGGCAGCCTCCTTCCGCGACTACGGCCGCGCCAACGGCACCTGGCACACGCGCGCCCAGGTGGAGGCCGAGACGTACGTCCCCAAGAAGGGAGACGCCGTCAGCTACGACTGGAACGGGGACGGCGTCATCGACCACGTAGGCGTGCTGACCGCCTACAGCACCAGGTACAAGGCCTACTTCTCCGTCGAGGGGAACTCCAGCGACAGACTCACCTACAAGAACACCAAGCAGTCGGCGACATCCCGGTACGTGGTCGGCTACACCTCCCCCAAGCCCCTCTGACGGCCCCCGAACCCGCACACGGCTGGTCGGCGACGAACCCTCAGGAGGCACCATGAACGACACCGGATGGACCAGCACGCGAGCCACCGCACCTCGGACCGGGTAGCCCGCTGCTGCACGACGGGGCGACCCGGACCGCTGTCGTGCACCTCGATCGCCACGAGATCGCGCAGAGGTGTCGCTTAACGTGGGCACCGGCAGAGCGCGACGGACACTCAGGAGGCGGCGTGAGCAGCAACGGGTGGACCAGCACGTCGATGCCATACCTGACCCCTCGCACCGACGGGGCCTCGGACGCCTGGACCGCCGAAGCCAAGGCAGCAGGCCGTCGCGGCACGCAGCGCATCCTGCACGCCGGCGAGACCGACACCCCGGCCGAAGTGGCCCGCATGCTCGACCTTGCAACCGGGGAGACCTCCATCGTCCGCCGCCGGATCATCGAACTCGACGGCGAACCAACCGAATTGACCGACACCTATTACCCTGCCGACATCGCCGCAGGCACTCCGCTGGCCGGCACGGCAAAGATCCGAGGCGGTGCGGTGACCCTGCTGGCCGGGCTGGGACACATCGGCGTGCGGGCCGCAGAGAACGTGACGGCCCGGATGCCGGACCCCGAGGAACGGGAGCACCTGCGCCTCGGCCCCGTCGAGCCGGTCCTCCAACTCGCCCGGACCACCTACGACACATCGGGTCGGCCGATCCAGGCCGACGTGATGGTCATGCCTGCCGGACGCCAGCAGTTGCGGTACGAGATCGACATCGAGGTCGCATGACCCCGTCCAGTAACCCGCCGAGCTGGAGCTCCTACTACCCGCCGGAGCTCCAGTACGAGTTCACGCCCGAGACCTGATCGCCCCAGAACGCCACAGCGCCCGCCACCCCTGGTCGGGGACGTGGCGGGCGCTGTGTCAGAGTCCCGTACACCGTTGTACGGACCGTATGAGGGGTCCCGGCCGGGGCCGGGGGTACCGCGGAGACCTCAGCCGCCACACCACCGACGGCCGGAGGCCGGCGCAGCCGGGCGAAGCCCGGGAGGCCGCCTGCGGCCGAGCGGTGCGAGCACGGCGTCGAGAATCAGACGGTGATCGAGCGGTCCGTCGGCTTGACCGGGTACGGGAGGGCGCTGGTGCCGGTCAGGAAGCGGTCCACGCCGCGGGCGGCCGAGCGGCCTTCCGCGATGGCCCACACGATCAGCGACTGGCCGCGGCCGGCGTCGCCGGCGACGAAGACGCCGTCGACGTTGGTCGCGTAGGAGGCGTCGCGCTCGATGTTGCCGCGGGCGTCCATGGCCAGGCCGAACTGCGCCGTGAGGCCGTTCTCCTGGTCGGTGCCGGTGAAGCCCATCGCCAGGGTGACCAGCTGCGCGGGGAGGACGCGCTCGGTGCCGGGCTTCTGGACGAGCTTGCCGTCCTCGAAGGCGACCTCGACCAGGTGGAGGGCCTGGACGTTGCCGTCCTCGTCGCCCTCGAAGTGGGTGGTGGAGACGGAGTAGATCCGCTCGCCGCCCTCCTCGTGAGCAGAGGTGACCTTGTACAGCATGGGGAACGTCGGCCAGGGCTGGCCGGTCGGCCGGTCCTCGGACGGACGCGGCATGATCTCCAGCTGCGTGACCGAGGCCGCGCCCTGGCGGTGGGCGGTGCCCACGCAGTCCGCGCCGGTGTCGCCGCCGCCGATGACGACCACGTGCTTGCCCTCGGCCGTGATGGGGGGCGCCATGAAGTCGCCCTCCTGGACCTTGTTCGCGAGGGGGAGGTACTCCATCGCGAAGTGGATGCCGTTCAGATCGCGGCCCGGGACCGGGAGGTCGCGGGAGATCGTCGCGCCCGCCGCGATGACGACCGCGTCGAACCGCTTGCGCAGGTCGGTGGCGGTGATGTCGCGGCCGACCTCGACGCCGGTACGGAACTTGGTGCCCTCCGCGCGCATCTGCTCGATGCGGCGGTTGATGTGCACCTTCTCCATCTTGAACTCGGGGATGCCGTAGCGCAGCAGCCCGCCGATGCGGTCGGCGCGCTCGTACACCACCACGGTGTGACCGGCCCGGGTCAGCTGCTGGGCCGCGGCGAGACCCGCCGGGCCGGAGCCGATGACCGCGGCGGTCTTGCCCGACAGGCGCTCGGGCGCCTGCGGGGTGACGTCGCCGTTGTCCCACGCCTTGTCGATGATCGAGACTTCGACGTTCTTGATGGTGACGGCCGGCTGGTTGATGCCGAGCACGCACGCCGACTCGCAGGGAGCGGGGCACAGGCGGCCCGTGAACTCCGGGAAGTTGTTCGTCGCGTGCAGCCGCTCGGACGCCGCCGTCCAGTCCTCGCGGTACGCGAAGTCGTTCCACTCGGGGATCAGGTTCCCGAGCGGGCAGCCGTTGTGGCAGAACGGGATGCCGCAGTCCATGCAGCGGCCGGCCTGCTTGCTGATGATCGGCAGCAGCGAGCCCGGAACGTAGACCTCGTTCCAGTCCTTGAGGCGCTCGGCCACAGGACGGGTGCAGGCGGTCTCGCGCGGGGTGGTGAGGAAGCCCTTCGGGTCAGCCATTGGTCGCCGCCTCCATCATCTTCTCCGTGGTCTCGGACTCGGAGAGTCCGGCGAGCTCAGCGGCGTCCTTGGCGGCGAGCACTGCCTTGTACGTGGTCGGGATGATCTTGCTGAAGCGGGCCGCCGAGGCGGTCCAGTCGGCCAGGAGCTTCGCGGCCACGGTCGAGCCGGTCTCCTCCTCGTGGCGGCGCACCACATCGTGCAGCCACTGGGAGTCGGTGTCGGAAAGGGCTTCCAGCGCGCCCGTGTTGCCGACGTTGACGTTGGCCGGGTCCAGGTCGATGACGTACGCGACGCCGCCCGACATGCCCGCCGCGAAGTTGCGGCCCGTCTCGCCGAGGACGACCGCGGTGCCGCCGGTCATGTACTCGCAGCCGTGGTCGCCCACGCCTTCCGAGACGACCAGGGCGCCGGAGTTGCGGACGCAGAAGCGCTCGCCGGTGCGGCCGCGCAGGAACAGCTCGCCGCCGGTGGCGCCGTAGCCGATCGTGTTGCCCGCGATGGTCGAGTACTCGGCCAGGTGGTCGGCGCCGCGGTCGGGACGGACCACGACACGGCCGCCGGAGAGGCCCTTGCCGACGTAGTCGTTGGCGTCGCCCTCCAGGCGCAGCGTCACACCGCGCGGGAGGAAAGCGCCGAAGGACTGGCCTGCGGAACCGGTGAAGGTCAGGTCGATGGTGTTGTCGGGCAGGCCCGCGCCACCGAACTTCTTCGTGACCTCGTGGCCGAGCATGGTGCCGACCGTGCGGTTGATGTTGCGGATCGCGACCTGGGCGCGGACCGGCTGCGCGGTCTCGGCCGAGTCGGCGTTCAGCGCGTCGGCCGCGAGGCGGATGAGCTCGTTGTCGAGCGCCTTCTCCAGACCGTGGTCCTGCTCGATCACGGCGTGGCGGACCGCGCCCTCGGGCAGCTCCGGCACGTAGAAGAGCGGCTCCAGGTCGAGACCCTGCGCCTTCCAGTGCGTGACGGCCTTGCTGGTGTCGAGGAGCTCGGCGTGGCCGACGGCCTCCTCGATCGTGCGGAAGCCCAGCTCGGCGAGGAGCTCGCGCACCTCCTCCGCGATGAACTCGAAGAAGTTGACGACGAACTCGGGCTTGCCGGAGAAGCGGTCGCGCAGGACCGGGTTCTGGGTGGCGATGCCGACCGGGCAGGTGTCCAGGTGGCAGACGCGCATCATGACGCAGCCGGAGACGACGAGCGGCGCGGTCGCGAAACCGAACTCCTCGGCGCCGAGCAGCGCGGCGATGATGACGTCGCGGCCGGTCTTGAGCTGGCCGTCCGTCTGGACCACGATGCGGTCGCGCAGTCCGTTGAGCAGCAGGGTCTGCTGGGTCTCGGCGAGGCCGAGCTCCCAGGGACCGCCCGCGTGCTTCAGCGAGGTGAGCGGGGACGCACCCGTACCGCCGTCGTGGCCGGAGATGAGGACGACGTCCGCGTGGGCCTTGGAGACACCCGCGGCGACCGTACCCACGCCGACCTCGGAGACCAGCTTCACGTGGATGCGGGCGACCGGGTTGGCGTTCTTGAGGTCGTGGATCAGCTGAGCCAGGTCCTCGATGGAGTAGATGTCGTGGTGCGGCGGCGGGGAGATCAGGCCGACGCCCGGGGTGGAGTGCCGGGTCTTGGCGACCCACGGGTAGACCTTGTGGCCGGGCAGCTGGCCGCCCTCGCCAGGCTTGGCACCCTGCGCCATCTTGATCTGGATGTCGTCCGCGTTGACCAGGTACTCGCTCGTGACACCGAAGCGGCCGGAGGCGACCTGCTTGATGGAGGAGCGGCGCGCCGGGTCGTACAGGCGGTCCGGGTCCTCGCCGCCCTCACCGGTGTTGGACTTGGCGCCCAACTGGTTCATGGCGATGGCGAGGGTCTCGTGCGCCTCCTTGGAGATGGAGCCGTACGACATGGCGCCGGTGGAGAAGCGCTTGACGATGTCGGCGACCGACTCGACCTCGTCGATGGAGATGGCTTCGCGCTCGCTCTTGAAGCCGAACAGGCCGCGGAGCGTCATCAGGCGCTCGGACTGCTCGTTCACCCGGTCCGTGTACTGCTTGAAGATGTCGTACCGGCGGTTGCGCGTGGCGTGCTGCAGGCGGAAGACCGTGTCCGGGTCGAACAGGTGCGGCTCGCCCTCGCGGCGCCACTGGTACTCGCCGCCGATCTCCAGCGCGCGGTGCGTGGCCGCGATGCCGGAGGCCGGGTACGCCTTGGTGTGGCGCGCGGCCACCTCCTTGGCGATGACGTCCAGGCCGGCGCCGCCGATCTTGGTGGCGGTGCCCGCGAAGTACGCGGCGACGAACTCCTCGTTCAGGCCGACGGCCTCGAAGACCTGCGCGCCGCGGTAGGAGGCGACGGTGGAGATGCCCATCTTGGACATGACCTTCAGGACGCCCTTGCCGAGCGCGTAGATCAGGTTCTTGATGGCCTGCTCCGGCTCCAGGCCGGTCAGGAAGGTACCGGCGCGCAGGAGGTCCTCGACGGACTCCATGGCGAGGTACGGGTTGACCGCGGCGGCGCCGTAGCCGATGAGCAGCGCGACGTGGTGGACCTCGCGGACGTCGCCGGCCTCGATCAGCAGACCCACCTGGGTGCGCTGCTTGGTGGCGATGAGGTGGTGGTGCACGGCCGAGGTGAGCAGCAGCGACGGGATCGGCGCGTGCTCGGCGTCGGAGTGACGGTCCGAGAGGACGATCAGGTGCGCGCCGTTCTCGATGGCCGCGTCGACCTCGCCGCGGATCTCCTCGAGGCGGGCGGCCAGTGCCGCGCCGCCGCCCGAGACCCGGTACAGGCCCGAGAGGGTGGCGGCCTTCATGCCCGGCATGTCGCCGTCGGCGTTGACGTGGATGAGCTTGGCCAGCTCGTCGTTGTCGATCACCGGGAACGGCAGCGTGACGCTGCGGCAGGACGCCGCGGTCGGCTCCAGCAGGTTGCCCTGCGGGCCGAGCGAGGACAGCAGCGAGGTGACGAGCTCCTCGCGGATGGCGTCCAGCGGCGGGTTGGTGACCTGCGCGAAGAGCTGGGTGAAGTAGTCGAAGAGCAGCCGGGGGCGCTCGGACAGGGCCGCGATCGGGGAGTCCGTACCCATGGAGCCGAGGGGCTCGCCGGCGGTACGGGCCATCGGCGCGAGGATGACGCGGAGCTCTTCCTCGGTGTAGCCGAAGGTCTGCTGGCGGCGGGTGACCGAGGCGTGGGTGTGCACGATGTGCTCACGCTCGGGCAGGTCCGTCAGCTCGATCTCGCCCGTCTCCAGCCATTCGGCGTACGGGTGCTCGGCGGCCAGCGCGTCCTTGATCTCGTCGTCTTCGATGATCCGCTTCTGGGCGGTGTCGACGAGGAACATCTTGCCGGGCTGCAGGCGGCCCTTGCGGACGACCTTGGCCGGGTCGATGTCCAGGACGCCGACCTCGGAGGAGAGCACGACGAAGTCGTCGTCGGTGACCCAGTAGCGGCCGGGGCGCAGACCGTTGCGGTCGAGGACCGCGCCGACCTGGGTGCCGTCGGTGAAGGTGACGCAGGCGGGGCCGTCCCAGGGCTCCATCTGCGTGGAGTGGTACTTGTAGAACGCGCGGCGGGCCGGCGACATGGAGGTGTGGTTCTCCCACGCCTCCGGGATCATCATCAGCACGCTGTGCGGGAGGGACCGGCCGCCGAGGTGGAGCAGCTCCAGGACCTCGTCGAAGGAGGCCGAGTCGGAGGCGTCCGGGGTGCAGATCGGGAAGATGCGCTCGAGGGCGCCCTCGCCGAAGAGGCCGGAGGCCAGCTGGGACTCGCGGGCCCGCATCCAGTTCCGGTTGCCCTTGACCGTGTTGATCTCGCCGTTGTGCGCGACGAAGCGGTACGGGTGGGCCAGCGGCCACGACGGGAAGGTGTTCGTCGAGAACCGGGAGTGGACCAGGGCGATCGCGGAGGCGAAGCGGCGGTCGGAGAGGTCCGGGAAGAAGGGTTCGAGCTGGCCGGTGGTCAGCATGCCCTTGTAGACGATCGTGCGGGCGGAGAGCGACGGGAAGTAGACCCCGGCCTCGCGCTCGGCGCGCTTGCGCAGCACGAAGGCCTTGCGGTCCAGCTCGATGCCCGAGGTCCCGTTGCTGACGAACAGCTGCGAGAAGGCCGGCATGGTGGCGCGGGCGCCGTTGCCGAGCAGGTCGGGGGTGACCGGAACCTCGCGCCAGCCGAGAACCGTGAGGTTCTCCTCGGCGGCGATGGCCTCGATCTGCTCCACGGCGACGGCCTGTGCGGTGCCGTCGGCGGGGAGGAAGGCGATGCCGACGGCGTACGCGCCGGCCTCGGGGAGGTCGAATCCGGCCACCTCGCGCAGGAACGCGTCCGGGACCTGGGAGAGGATGCCGGCGCCGTCGCCCGAGTCGGGCTCGGATCCGGTGGCGCCTCGGTGCTCGAGGTTCCGCAATACGGTCAGCGCCTGCTCGACCAGCGTGTGGCTGGCCTCGCCGGTGAGGTTGGCCACAAAGCCGACGCCACAGGCGTCGTGCTCGTTGCGCGGGTCGTACATGCCCTGCTGGGCGGGGCGACCGTCCATGGGCGACCAGGCGGTGTTGCTGAGGCCGGTCGCGGAGTGCGTGGATGCGGAACGCATCGGCTCTCCCGTCGTCGTCGTGGCATATGTGCATAGCCGAGGGACGACGTTGGCCCTCTGCGAAATTTCGTGCAGATTACATGATGACGACAATCCCGCGAAGCGGATACGTCATTCCAGCATGCGGACACTGCACGGGGCAGACAAGAGGGGACTTTCGCAGGTGTCCGGCTCTCGGGACACGGGACGAAGGTCCCGGTACGGGGCGGGCCTCATTGCCCGGCGCCCAGGGAGTCTGTGCCCGGCGGACACGGAATCGAAACCGCCGAGTAACTGACTACTTATGTTGCCTACTGCATAGTGTCTCACTCCCTGCGCGGTCAGCCTACGGCTCCGCCGATCCAGGTTCCCAGGATGTACGTCACACCCGCGGCCGCGCCACCCAGGACGAGCTGGCGCAGCCCGCTGTACCACCAGGACCGGGCCGTGACCCGGGAGACCACGGCGCCGCAGGCGAAGAGACCCAGCAGCGCCAGCAGGACCGCCGGCCACAGGGTGACCGCACCGAGCAGGTAGGGCAGCAGCGGGATCAGCGCACCGAGGGAGAAGGACCCGAAGGAGGACACGGCCGCGACCATCGGCGACGGCAGGTCGTCCGGGTCGATCCCGAGCTCCTCGCGGGCGTGGATCTCGAGCGCCTGCTCCGGGTCGCGGGACAGCTGCATGGCCACCTCGCGGGCCAGCGCGGGCTCGACGCCGCGCGACACGTAGAGCTCGGCCAGCTCCTCCATCTCGTCGATGGGGTGCTTGCGCAACTGCTGGCGTTCTATGTCCAGTTCGGCGAGCACGAGCTCGCGCTGCGAGGCGACCGAGGTGTACTCCCCCGCCGCCATGGAGAAGGCGCCGGCGGCGAGGCCGGCCAGGCCGGTGACGACGATGACGTGCGGGGCGACGGCGCCGCCGGCCACGCCGGTCATCAGGGCGAGGTTGGAGACGAGCCCGTCCATCGCACCGAAGACCGCCGGGCGCAGCCATCCGCCGTTGACGTCACGGTGGGTGTGGTTGTCACGGTGGGCGGTGTGAAGCGGTGCTTCGATATCGATGATGGACATACCGGCTATCTCCTCTTTTGCACGAGTGAGCGCACAGAGCTGTGCCGTGTACGACGCGCGGACACCCACTCCCCCTGAACTCCTCGAAACTACGCACGATTTTTGGCGCCCGCCAGCAAGGAAGGCCGTACTTACCTGGGGTTTTGGGGATCGGCGACCGGGTGACGGCGGCCCGCGGCGGGTGTTTCGCGACGAGCGACAAACCACATGCCATGGCACAAATCCCCCAAGGGCTCAATATGAGTCCCATCAAGTGGAGAGGCGCGCCATGGAGCTGATTGCATGCAATCCGCAGGTCCTCCTCGAACGGGCCCGGGGCGCTCTTCTCGGACTCGCGGTGGGTGACGCGCTGGGCGCCCCCGCGGAGAACATGAAACCGTCGGAGATCCGGGCGAAGTGGGGCCGGATCGAGGGCTTCGTCTCGGACGACCCGGCGGGCACGGACGATACGGAGTACGCGATCTTCTCGGGCCTGCTGCTGGCCCGCCACGGATCGGCGCTGACGGTCGCCCACGTCGAACGGGCGTGGCACCACTGGATCGCGGACCTGGACGAAGGCCCGTTCCGCGGCGCGGGCTTCTCGGAACGCGGCACCCTGGAGAACCTCCGCCGCGGTCTGGCGGCCCCCATCTCCGCCCAGCACCGGCACGCCTGGTCGGACGGCCTGGCCATGCGGGCGGCCCCCTTCGGGGTCTTCGCGGCGGGCCGGCCCGCCGAAGCCGCCCGGCTGGTCGCCATCGACGGCTGCGTCAGCCACGACGGCGAGGGCATCTACGGCGGCCAGGCCGTCGCGGCCGGGGTCGCGGCGGCGATGGCCGGAGGCTCCGCGGCCTCCGTCATCTCGGCGGCCCTCTCCGTCATCCCCTCGGACTCCTGGACGGCGCGCTCCCTGCGCCGGGCCGTGACGGCCGCCCCGCGCGGCGAGCGGGCGGTCCGCTCGGCGGTGGTCATCGGCGGCTACCCCTGGACCGACCTGGCCCCCGAGGCGGTGGGACTCGCCTTCGGCGCGTTCGCCGCGTGCGGGGGCGACTTCGCCTCCTCCGTCCTCATGGCGGTCAACATGGGCCGCGATGCGGACACCACGGCGGCCGTGGCGGGCGCGCTCGCCGGAGCGATGTCCGGCGCCCCCGCCATCCCGGCCGCCTGGTCCTCGGCGATCGGCCCGGTCCGCGGCAGCTGCCTCCCCTCGATGCGCGGCTACCACGTCCTGGACATCGCGGACCTCCTCACCCCGGAAACCGAGACCCCCCGATGACCCTGACCCCGACGACCCCGTCTCCCACCAACCCACCGCAGGAAGCCACCCCCCTGACGGGCCCCGCCCCACAGGACGGCTCCGGGGCCGAGCGGACCCCGGAGGGCGACACCCGGGCCGAGACGGCCCGAGACGGTGACGCCCTGCCGGAACCGCCCCCGAAGGCAGACCCCCGGGACCGGGGCACGCCGGTGCCCGAGTTCCTCCGTTCCGCTCCCCAGGTACGGGGCTACGCCGCTCCCTGGCCGGCGGGAACGGCGGCCGCCCCCGTCCGGGGGCCCGGGTGCCTGCCCCCGGTTTCGGGAAGGGGCGGGTATGGGGAGAGTCCCCCCACCTCGGCACCGGCCCCCGCCGGGCACGACGCCCCGCCGCGCGCGCGGGCCCGTACGGCCGACGCGGCGGACGCGCCCGCCCGGGGAACCAGGGGCGGCACCCCGCCCCCGCACGGGACCGCCCCCGGCCGGGACGCCCCGGCGGCCGACGCCGCAGACGGGACGGCGCAGCCCCGTACCGCCCGGGCGGAACCCGCGTCCGGCCCGCTCGCCACCCCGGCGGAACCCGCGCCGGCGTCGGCCCTCAGCGCCCCGCCGGGGGCCTGGACGGCCCCGGGCTCCGCGGCCCGCACCGCCCCGGCGGAGGTCGTGGGCGGCCCGCTCACCGCCCCGTCAGGGCCCGCCGAGGGGCACGCCCCGCCCCACCCGTCCCCGTCGGGACCCGCACCACGGGCCGCGCAGCCCCGTACGGCCACGGCCACCGCCACCCACCCGACCGAGGCGGCCCCCGGCCCCCGCCGGATCGAGGGGCTGCTGCTCGGGCTCGCCGCGGGCGACGCCGCCGGGTGGCCCGCGGCCCGGCACCGGGCCAGCCGGATGCCCGAGTGGACCCGCCGCCTCACCCGCGAGCTCGACACCTTCGCGGAGCAGAACGCCACCACCACCCTCCCCGTCCCCATCGCCCTCAACCAGCCCCCGGAACCGCTCCGCCTCGGCCCCTCCGACGACGCCGAGTGGGCGGCCTTCGCCGCCGAGTCCGTCCTCACCGCCGCCGGAGTGCTGCTCAGCGACCTCTCCCGGTCGCGCCGGATGCGCGCCGCCATCGACCTCGCCTGGAACGCCCTCGCCAGCGAGGTCGCCGCGGCGGCGGAACGCGCGCCCGAGGTCGAGTCCGCCGTCCTCCCCCTCCGCGCCCGGATCTCCGTCCGCGCCGGCCTCGGCAACCTCGCCGCCGGCCTGCGTCCCCCCGCCACCGGCCACGACAACCCGCACTACTTCGACGACGCCGCCTGCATCCGGGCCTGCGTCCTCGCCGTCGTCCATCCCGGGGACCCCGAGGCCGCCGCGGACCTCGCCGAGTTCGACGCCCGCTACACGCAGGACGGCGACGGGGTCCACGGCGCCCGCGCCATGGCCGCCGCCATCGCCACCGCCCTCGCGAGCAACGGAACCTGCACCGCCTCCGACACCGACGCGGCCGTCGACGCCGCCCTCGCACAGCTCCCGGAGTCCACCGAGATCGGCCGCAACGCCCGGCACGCGGTGAAACTCGCCCGCGCCGAGAGGGGCGCGGCCGGCGGGGCCTTCGCGATCGTCCCGCTCCTGGAGCACCAGATCGTCGACCACGTCTACAGCTACGGGATCGCCGCCGCGGAAACCGTCCCCGTGGCCCTCGCCCTCGCGACCGCCGCCCGCGGCCGGGTCGGCGAGGCGGTCCCGGCCGCCGCCTGCCTGTCGCGGGTCGCGGACTCCGCCCCCGCCCTCGCCGGCGCGCTGACCGGCGCCCTCGGCGGCGGCGACTCGCTCCCCGCCGCCTGGCGCGAAGCGTGCCGCACCCTCTCCGGCTGCGCCCTCCCCCGCCTGGCGGGCACCGACCTCGTCGAACTGGCCGCGCTGCTCACCCGTACGGAACTCACCTCACCCAAGCCCCAAGGAAAGCCCCGGACATGACGACCCTGACCCCCGTGGACCCCACCCCCAGCACCCACACCCCCTCCCCGACCCTGGACGACCGGATCACCGGCGCCCTCGTCGGCGCGGCCGTCGGCGACGCGCTCGGCGGCCCGGTGGAGGGCTGGACCCCGGAACAGATCGTGGAGCGGCACGGCGGCCGGGTGCGCGGCATCGTCGGCCCGTGGCACGAGGACTGGCGTACGGCGCGCCCGATCGCCCCGTACCACAAGGGCGACGGCCACGTCACCGACGACACCCTCATGACGCACGCGCTGGTCCGGGTCTACGAGGCCGTACGGGACCACCTGGACGCGTACGCGATCGCCGAGCACCTGGTCCCGGACCTGATGACGACCCCCCGCTGGATCCCGGAACTGGAGGCGGACGCCCTCCCCCTCCAGCGGATCTTCCTCGCCGAGAAGTGGATCGTGACCCGGCTGCACTACGCGCACGCGGACCCGCGGGAGGCGGGCAACGGCAACATCGTCAACTGCGGCGCGGCGATGTACATGGCGCCGGTCGGCCTCGTCAACGCGGGCCATCCGGCCGCGGCGTACGCGGAGGCGCTGGACGTCACGGGCGCGCACCAGTCCTCGTACGGGCGGGAGGCGGCGGGCGTGTTCGCGGCGGCGGTCGCGGCGGCGTGCGTCCCGGGCGCCACGGCTGCGTCCGTCGTCGACACCGCCCTCTCCCTCGCCAAGGACGGCACCCGCGAGGCCATCGCGGCGGTCTGCGAAGTCGCCGCCCGCCACCGGGACTTCGAGTCGGCGCTGGCCCCCCTCCGAACGGCGGTGGCCCCGTACGACTCGGTCGGCCCCGACTACCGCTCGCCGTCCCTGGGCGCCCGGCGCCCCTCGCGCCTGCACTCCATCGAGGAACTCCCCATCGCGCTGGGCATGTTGCTCGTCGCCGACGGCTGCTACGAGACCTCCGTGCTCGGCGCGGTCAACTACGGCCGCGACTGCGACTCCATCGCCACCATGGCCGGTGCGATCGCGGGCGCCCTGTCGGGCACTCCCGCCGTCCCCCGCGCCTGGGCGGACCGGGTCGCGGAGGCCAGCCGCCTGGACCTGCACGCACCGGCCGTTTCGCTGGCCGCGGTGACCCGGGAGGTCTTCGCCCGCGACCGCGCCCGCCGCCGCACCCACGAAGCCGCCTTCGCCACACTGACGACCCCCCGATGACCCCTGCCACCCCGGCGCCCCCGCCGGCTCCCCCGGCCCCGCCGACATCGGCTTCCCCGCCCTCGGCCCCGGCCCCGGGCACTCGCGGAGCCACGGGAGCAGGGACGCCCGGTTCGCCCCCGCCTCCTGCGCCCGCCTCCGGGCCGGTGGCCCGCGGGCCCGGCCCCGCCCCCGGACCGGGCCAGCCCGCCCCGGACGGCGAAGCGGCACCGGCCGGCGGAGCCGGGTACGGCGGGCCCGTCCGGCTGACCTGGGTCCAGCCCGAGGACCTGGTCGGCCACGAGTTCCGGCAGGCCGCCGAGGACGGCCGCGGGGAGGCCGCGGAGCCGCTGCTGCGCGTCTGGCTCGCGGCGGGCGGCCACCTCGCCCCCGCGCGAGCGGGCGCCTCCCCCGCCCCGGCCCCGCCGGAACTCCGAGCCCTGGCCACCGACCTCCTGACAGCCCTCGCGGCCCTCCCCGCACCCACCGAACCGCCCCCTCGGCCCGACCCCCCGGTTCACGGGTCCGCCCGCACCCCGCGCCCCGGGGGCGTGCCCCCCGTTTCGGGAAGAACGGACGCCGCCGCGGGTCTGCGGCGGCGGCTGGAGGCCGCGTGGCTCGGGCGGGCCGTGGGGTGCGTGCTCGGGAAGCCCGTGGAGAAGCTGCCCCTGCACGGGATCCGGGCCCTGGCCCGGGCCGCCGGGAACTGGCCGCTCGGCGACTGGTTCACCGAGCGCGGCGTACCACCGGAGGTCCTCGCCGCCCACCCCTGGAACCGCCGCTCCGCCCCCACCTCCCTCGCCGAGAACATCGACGGCACCCCCGAGGACGACGACCTCAACTACCCCCTCCTCGGCCTGCTCCTCCTCCAGCGCCACGGCAAGGGCTTCAGCACCGCCGACGTCGGCCGGCTCTGGCTCGACGAGCTCCCGGCCGGCCGTACGTTCACGGCCGAGCGCGTCGCGTACCGGAATCTGCTCCAGGGCCTGGAGCCCCCCGCCACCGCCACCCACCACAACCCGTTCCGCGAGTGGATCGGCGCCCTGATCCGCGCCGACGTCCACGGCTGGACCAACCCGGGCGCCCCGGCCGCCGCCGCGGCCCAGGCGCACCGGGACGCCGCCCTCAGCCACACCGGCAACGGCGTCCACGCCGCCGCGTTCGTGGCCGCCGCCACCGCCACCGCGGCCACCGGCCGGGCCGACGTGCACACCGCGCTGCAGGCCGGGCTGGCCGTCGTACCGCCGGCTTCCCGCCTCGCCGAGGCCGTCCGTTTCGGGATCCGCACCGCCCGGGACGCGCGGAGCACCGGCACGGACTTCGATACCGTCGTGGACCTGCTCCACGCCCGCTACGGCCACTACCACTGGGTCCACGCCGTCCCCAACACCGCCGTGATCGCCGCCGCCCTCACCCACGCCGACGGGGACTTCACCCACTCCGTCTGCCGCGCGGTGTCCGGCGGCTGGGACACCGATTCCAACGGCGCCACCGCCGGCGCCCTCGCCGGACTGATCGCCGGCTCCCCCGACGGGATCCCGCACCGCTGGACGGCCCCGCTGAAGAACCGCCTCGCCACCACCGTCCCCGGCTTCGACGGCATCGGCTTCGACGCCCTCGCCCACCTCACCGCACAGGAGGCAGCCCGCTCATGACGGCCATCGCCGTGCTCGGCAGTACCAACATGGACCTCGTCGCCTACGTCGCCAAGGCCCCCCGCCTCGGGGAGACCGTCACCGGCCGCGCCTTCCGCACCGTGCCCGGCGGAAAGGGCGCCAACCAGGCCGTCGCCGCCGCCCGTTCGGGTGCGGAGGTGGTGATGATCGGCGCGGTCGGGGCCGACGAGTTCGGCGTACGGCTGCGTTCCGCGCTCGCCGGCGCCGGGGTCGAGACGGCGGCCCTGCGCACCGTCGAGGGCGCCAGCGGCACCGCGCACATCACCGTGGACGACGAGGGGGGCAACAGCATCATCGTCATCCCCGGCGCCAACGCCCTCGTCACCTCCCTGGAACCGGGCGACGCCGCCCGCATCGGCGCCGCCGACTCCCTGCTCCTCCAGCTCGAACTGCCCCTGGAGGCCGTGCTCGCCGGCGCCCTCGCCGCCCGCGCGCACGGCGTACGCACCATCCTCACCCCGGCCCCCGCCCAGCCGCTGCCGGCCGAACTCCTCGCCGCAACCGACCTGTTGGTGCCCAACGAGCACGAGGCCGCCGCACTCACCGGGCTCACCGACGTGCACCTGGCCGCGGCGGCCCTGCTCCAGGACGTGCCGGAGGTGGTGGTCACCCTCGGCGCCGCCGGGGTCCTGTACGCCGCCCGCGGCCGCGAACCGCTGGCCGTGCCCGCGCCGCGCGTACGGGCCGTGGACACCACCGCCGCCGGAGACACCTTCGTCGGCGCGCTCGCCGTGGCGCTGGGCGAGGGCCGGCCGATGCCCGAGGCCCTGCGCTGGGCCTCGGCGGCCGCCGCACTGTCCGTGCAGCGGCCCGGCGCCCAGGACTCGATGCCGAGCCGCTCCCAGACCGACGCCTTCGCCCGCTCCGGAGCCGCCTCGTGACCCCCGCCGACCGGGACACCGCCACCGACCCGGACACCGCGACCGCTCCGCCCCTGCGCGGGCTCCGCGTCCTCGACCTCGCCACCCTCTTCGCCGGTCCCCTCGCCGCGACCCTCCTCGGCGACTTCGGCGCCGAGGTCGTCAAGGTCGAGCACCCGACCCGCCCCGACCCCTCCCGCGGCCACGGCCCCGCCAAGGACGGCATCGGCCTCTGGTGGAAGCTGCTCGGCCGCAACAAGCGGACGATGACCCTCGATCTGTCCACCCCCGGCGGCCGGGACACCCTGCTGCGCCTGGTCGCCACCGCCGACGTGGTGATCGAGAACTTCCGCCCGGGCACCCTGGAGCGCTGGGGTCTGGGCTGGCCCGAACTGTCCGCCGCGAACCCGCGGCTGATCCTGACCCGCGTGACGGCCTTCGGCCAGGAGGGCCCGTACGCCCACCGCCCCGGCTTCGGCACCCTCGCGGAGGCGATGAGCGGCTTCGCGGCGATCACCGGGGAGCCGGAGGGGCCGCCGACCCTGCCGCCGTTCGGACTCGCGGACTCGATCGCCGCGCTGACCACCGCGTACGCGGTGATGGCGGCGCTCGCCGGGCGCGACCGCACCGGGCACGGGCAGGTGGTGGACCTGGCCATCATCGAGCCGATCCTGACCGTCCTCGGGCCGCACCCGCTCTGGTACGACCAGCTCGGCTACGTCCAGCCCCGCACGGGCAACCGTTCCACGAACAACGCGCCCCGCAACACGTACCGCAGCCTGGACGGCCGCTGGCTGGCGGTCTCCACCTCCGCCCAGTCCATCGCCGAGCGCGTGATGCGGCTCGTGGGCCGCCCGGAGCTGATCGCCGAGCCGTGGTTCGCGTCGGGTTCCGGCCGGGCCGGTCACGCGGACGTGCTCGACGAGGCGGTCGGCGGCTGGATCGCCCGGCACAAGGCGGACGAGGTGACGGCCGCCTTCGAGGAGGCCGAGGCCGCGGTCGCGCTGGTCTACGACGTACGGGACGTCATGGCCGATCCGCAGTACGCGGCCCTGGACACCATCACCGAGGTCGAGGACCCGGAGCTGGGCCCGATCCGCATGCAGAACGTCCTCTTCCGGCTCTCGGAGACCCCGGGCTCGATCCGCTGGGCGGGCCGCCCGCACGGCGCGGACACCGATGCCGTCCTCACCGAGATCGGCCTCTCCCCGGCCGAGATCACCGCTCTCCGCACGGAGGGGGCCCTGTGATCCTGACCTGGCTCTACGTACCCGGCGACCGCCCCGAGGTGGTCTCCAAGGCCCTGCACGCCGGGGCCGACGCCGTCATCGTGGACCTGGAGGACGCGGTGTCGGCCTCCCGCAAGGAGTACGCCCGCGCCGCCACCGCCGAACTGCTCGGCGACCGGCACCCGGTGCCGGTCCACGTCCGCGTCAACGCCCTGGACTCCCCGTGGGGCGGCGCCGACCTCAGCGCGCTCGGCGGGCTCCACGGCCTCGCCGGTCTGCGCCTGCCGAAGATCTCCTCACCGGAGCAGATCGTCGCCACCGCCGACCGCACCCCCGGGGTGGCCCTGTACGCCCTGCTGGAATCGGCGCTCGGCGTGGAACGGGCCTACGAGATCGCCCGCGCGCACCCCGCCCTGCGCGGCCTGTCCCTGGGCGAGGCGGACCTGCGGGCCGACCTGGGCGTCACCGCGGAGTCGGGCCTGGACTGGCCGCGCTCCCGGGTGGTGGTCGCGGCCCGCGCGGCCGGGCTCGCGCCGCCGGCCCAGTCGGTGTTCCCCGACATCCGGAACCTGGAGGCACTGGCGGCCTCCTGCGCCCGGGGCCGCGCCCTCGGCTTCCTGGGCCGCGCGGCGATCCATCCGCGTCAGCTCCCGGTGATCGAGCGGGCCTACCTGCCCGGCCCGGCGGAGGTCAGCGCCGCCGAGGAGATCGTGGCCGCGGCCCGCCGCACCCCGGGCGCGGTGGCCCTCCCCGACGGCCGCTTCGTCGACCCGGCGATGCTGGCGGGGGCGGAACGGATCATGACCCTGTCCCGCCGGGACGCACCGGTCCTGTCCTGACCCGGCGCACACGAAACGGGAGGGGCGCCGCGCGGTGTGCGCGACGCCCCTCCCGTTTCGACCGGAACCCCGGTCAGAGCTTCTTGGCCCCGGGGGCCTCGGCCTTGGCATCGCCCTCGGCGTCAGCCGTGGCTTCACCCTCGACCTCCGCGGTGACCTCGCCCGTGGGCTTGTCCTCAGCCTTGTCCTTGGCCTCAGCCTTGTCCTTGCCCTCGGCCTTGGCCTCGTCGCCCTCGGCTCCCGCGTCCCCGGCCGGGGTGTCCCCGTCCTTGGCGCCGGCCACGGCGTCAGTGTCGGCCCCGGGTTCGACGACCAGCTCGCGGCCCGGCCGCAGCTTCGCCGACAGCACCAGGTACACGACGGCGAGCACGAAGACGACGATCGAGGTCCAGACGTTGAGCCGCAGGCCGAGGATGTGGTGGGCCTCGTCGACCCGCATGTACTCGATCCAGCCGCGCCCCACGCAGTACGCGGCGACGTACAGCGCGAACGCCCGCCCGTGTCCGAGCTTGAAGCGGCGGTCGGCCCAGATCACCAGCAGGGCGACGCCGACGCACCAGAGCGACTCGTAGAGGAAGGTCGGGTGGTAGGTCCCGGCGACCCGGTTCGGGCCGTCGGTGATCTCCACCGCCCACGGCAGATCGGTGGCGCGGCCGTACAGCTCCTGGTTGAACCAGTTGCCCCAGCGTCCGCAGGCCTGGGCCAGCGCGATGCCGGGGGCCAGGGCGTCGGCCCAGGCCGGCAGCGGGATGCCGCGCCGGCGACAGCCGATCCAGGCACCGACCGCGCCCAGCGCGATCGCGCCCCAGATGCCGAGGCCGCCCTCCCAGATCTTGAAGGCGTCGACCCAGTCGCGGCCCTCGCCGAAGTAGAGCTGGTAGTCGGTGATCACGTGGTAGAGGCGACCGCCGACCAGGCCGAACGGCACGGCCCACACGGCGATGTCCGCGACCGTGCCCGGCTTACCGCCGCGCGCGACCCAGCGCTTGTTGCCGAGCCAGACGGCGACGAAGACGCCGATGATGATGCAGAACGCGTAGCCGCGCAGCGGGATCGGCCCGAGATGGAGCACGCCCGTCGACGGACTGGGAATGAAGGCAAGGTTCATGGCAAGAGCCGACGCTACCTTGCCGGACGGTGGGGACCGCAACCCGCCCGGCAAGCTGCTGCCGAATCGAGACGGCGCTCAGTGCTCCATGGGCGTCCCGGCGTGCTCCGGAGAGGCGCCCGCGGAGCCCGAGCCGCCCGTGGCCGACCGGCCCGCCGAGCGTGCCGACGGGGACGAGGAGGAGGCCGAGGGCGTGGCCGGGCGGCCGGAGGAGGCCTTCCCCGAGCCTGCCGCGGACGCGGAGGCGGACGGCGACCCGGACGCGGACTTGGCCGACCCGGACGCCGCCGATGCCGACGCCGACGCCGACGGGGAGGCCTTCGCGGCACCTGGGCCGCCCTTGCCGGCCGCCTCCACCTTCTCCTTGAGCTTCTGCGGGGTCAGCGGATTGGCCTGGTCCCCGAAGATGTCCTTGCCGTCGAGCAGCACGGTCGGGGTCCCGCGGAACTCGCCCGCGCGGAAGGCGTCCTGCGACTTGTTCACCCAGCTGTCGTGCGTGCCGTCCTCGACGCAGGTGCGGAAGGCGGGGGTGTCGAGGCCGTCGACCTTCCCGGCCAGCTCCAGCAGCTTGGCGTTCTTGCCGTAGGCGTCGTTGGTCTCCTCGGGCTGGTTGTCGAAGAGCACGTCGTGGTACGGGGCGAACTTCCCGGCGTCCTGTGCGCAGGCGGCGGCGTTGGCGCTCTTGAGCGAGCCGGTGCCGCCCATGTTCCCGTCGATCAGGGTGACGAGGTGGTACTCGGCCTTGAGGAGCCCCTTGGACTCCAGCTCGTGGATGGTGTCCCGGTAGTTGGTCTCGAAGGCCTTGCAGGCCGGGCAGCGGAAGTCCTCCCACACGGTCAGCGTGGAGGGGGCCTCGTCCTTGCCGGTCTGGATGGCGAGGGCGTCCTTGCCCGTGGCCCCGGACGGGGCGACCAGCGGGCCGCCCTTGGCGGAGGATCCGCCCTTGCCGGTGTTCGCCGCGATCAGGCCGACGACGGCCGCCAGTCCGAGTACGCCGACCACCGCCGCCGACACGACGAGGGTCCGCCGGCGCTTGTCCCTCGCCTTCTGCTTCTCGCGCTCCACCTGGAGTCGCTCGCGGGCCGATCGTTTCGTCGCATCGCGGTTCGCACCGTCGTTCATGTCGCTCACGTTCGGCCAAACGAAGCAGGGAGGCACTCTCGTGCCTCCCTGCCCCTACTTCCACCCGATCGGGCTACAGAACCCGCTCAGGGGTCCGTCTGCGCGATCGAACGCGCCGCCCGTCGGCTCCGGCGCACGCCTCAGCCGCGGCGCACGCCCTCGGCGAGCTCGCCCGCCAGCGCCTGCACCGCGGCCAGCCCGGCGGGCAGGTCCGGCGCGTCGAGCAGCAGCTTCACGAAGGCGGAGCCGACGATCACGCCGTCGGCGAAGCCCGCGACCTCCTTGGCCTGGGCGGCGTTGGAGACGCCCAGTCCCACGCAGACCGGCAGGTCGCTGGTGGCGCGGGTGCGGCGGACCAGGTCGGCCGCCTGGTTGCCGACCGACTCGCGGGTGCCGGTGACACCCATCAGCGAAGCGGCGTAGACGAAGCCTGAACCGGCCGCCGTGATGGTGGCGAGGCGCTCGTCCTTGCTGCTGGGAGCCACGACGAAGACGGTCGCGAGACCGTGCTTGGCCGCGTGCTCGCGCCACAGCGCGGACTCCTGGACCGGCAGGTCGGGCAGGATGCAGCCCGCGCCGCCGGCCTCGGCGAGCTCGGCGGTGAACCGCTCGACGCCGTAGCGGTCGATGGGGTTCCAGTAGGTCATGACCAGGATCGGGGCGCCGGTCGCCTCGTACGCCTCGCGGACCGTACGCAGCGTGTCGGCGATCTTGACGCCGCCGCGCAGGGCGATGTCGTCGGCGGTCTGGATGATGGCGCCGTCCAGGACCGGGTCGCTGTGCGGGAGGCCGATCTCGACCACGTCCGCGCCGCCGGCGATGACGGCCTTGACGGCCTCGATGGCGCCGTCCACGGTCGGGAAGCCGGCCGGGAGGTAGGCGACCAGGGCCGCGCGGTCCTCGGACTTCGCCTTCGCGAGGGTCGCCGACAGGAGTTCGATGGTGCCGCTCACTTGGTCTCCCCCTCGGAGGCATTGGTGTCGTACAGGTCGAAGTACCGGGCGGCGGTGTCCATGTCCTTGTCGCCGCGGCCGGACAGGTTGACGACGAGCAGGCCGTCCTTGCCGAGTTCCTTGCCGAGGTCCAGGGCGCCCGCGAGGGCGTGTGCGGACTCGATGGCCGGGATGATGCCCTCGGTGCGGGAGAGGAGGCGCAGGGCCTGCATCGCCTGGTCGTCGGTGACCGCGCGGTACTCGGCGCGGCCGGCGTCCTTGAGGTAGGAGTGCTCCGGGCCGATGCCCGGGTAGTCCAGACCGGCGGAGATGGAGTACGGCTCGGTGATCTGGCCCTCCTCGTCCTGGAGGACGTAGGAGCGCGATCCGTGCAGGATGCCCGGCTCGCCGGCGGTCAGGGTGGCCGCGTGCTCGCCGGTCTCGACGCCGTGTCCGGCGGGCTCGAAGCCGACCAGGCGGACGTCGGCGTCCGGGATGAAGGCGTGGAACAGGCCGATGGCGTTGGAGCCGCCGCCCACGCACGCCGCGACGGCGTCGGGCAGGCGTCCGGCGCGCTCCAGGATCTGGCGGCGGGCCTCGACGCCGATGACCCGGTGGAAGTCGCGGACCATGGCGGGGAACGGGTGGGGACCCGCGACCGTGCCGAAGAGGTAGTGGGTGCGGTCCACGTTGGCGACCCAGTCGCGGAACGCCTCGTTGATGGCGTCCTTCAGGGTCCGGGAGCCGGACTTCACCGCGATGACCTCGGCGCCCAGCATGCGCATCCGGGCCACGTTCAGGGCCTGGCGCTGGGTGTCGATCTCGCCCATGTAGATGGTGCATTCGAGGCCGAACAGGGCGCAGGCGGTGGCGGTGGCCACGCCGTGCTGACCGGCGCCGGTCTCGGCGATGACGCGGGTCTTGCCCATGCGCTTGGTGAGCAGCGCCTGGCCCAGCACGTTGTTGATCTTGTGCGAGCCGGTGTGGTTCAGGTCCTCGCGCTTGAGGAAGATCCGCGCCCCGCCCGCGTGCTCGGCGAACCGCGGCACCTCGGTCAGGGAGCTGGGACGGCCGGTGTAGTTGACCATCAGGTCGTTGAGCTCGGCCGCGAAGGCCGGGTCGCCCTTGGCCTTCTCGTACTCGACCGCGACCTCGTCCACGGCGGCGACGAGCGCCTCCGGGATGAACTTGCCGCCGAAGTCGCCGAAGTAGCCCTCGGCGTTCGGGATGTGACCCTCGGGGTCCGGGATGAAGAAACTGCTGGCGCTGGACATGCCCAGGTACTCCTACGGATGCGACGCGGATGTCTTCACCGTATTGCGCCGTCCGCCCACGACGCGCACACCCCGCTGGGGCGTGGACGTACGAGGGTGCGGAGCGGCCCGCCCCGGAGCCGGCGGCTCGGGGAACGGACCGTGACGGGACGCCGACGGACACGGGTGCACTACGCACACACGCGGGTGTACGACGTACACCGTCCGGCGGGTCTCGTTACGACGCGACTCCGGGTCGCCATCGCATGCCGTTGACCTGACCGGGCTCGGAGCCGATCACGTACCGGACCCGCCGCCCGCGCACGCGCCGGGCCGGGGCGCGGCAGCCGCGAGGGCGGCAGCCGCGCGCCAGGGGCGCGTGCGCCGTCGGCACACCGGCCAGGCCGGAGCCCGGTCGGGTGCGGACGGAGGGGCGGTTTCGGGCCATGGGTGCGGGTCAGCTCCGCCCGTGACGCAGGGCGGGGTGGGCGCCGGCGGCGACGAGGTCGGCCACGGCCGCCTTCGGGTCGCGGCCGGTCACCAGGGACTCCCCGACGAGGACGGCGTCGGCGCCCTCGTTCGCATAGGCGATCAGGTCATGCGGCCCGCGGATGCCGGATTCGGCAACCTTGACGATGTGGGCCGGGATCTCTCCGACGACGCGCTCGAAGGTGGAGCGGTCGACCTTGAGGTCCTTGAGGTTGCGGGCGTTGACGCCGATGATCTTGGCGCCGGCAGCGACCGCGCGCTCCACTTCCTCCTCGTCGTGGACCTCGACGAGCGGGGTGAGGCCGATGGACTCGGCCCGCTCGATGAGGGAGACGAGGGCCTCCTGCTCCAGGGCCGCGACGATCAGCAGCGCGAGGTCGGCGCCGTAGGCGCGGGCCTCCCACAGCTGGTACGCCGTGACGATGAAGTCCTTGCGCAGGATCGGGATGTCCACGCGGGCGCGGACGGCCTCCAGGTCGGCCAGCGAGCCACCGAAACGACGCTGCTCGGTGAGGACGGAAATGACCGCCGCACCGCCCGCTTCGTAGTCGGCGGCGAGCCCGGCCGGATCGGCGATGGCGGCCAGCGCACCCTTGGAGGGGCTGGAACGCTTGACCTCGCAGATCACCTTGACGCTGTCGCCGCGCAGGGCAGCGACGCCGTCCTTGGCCTGGGGCGCCTTGGCGGCACGCTCCTTGAGCTCGTCGAGGCTGACGCGCGCCTGCCGTTCGGCAAGGTCTTCGCGGACCCCTTCGATGATCTCGTCGAGCACACTCACGCGAGCGGCCCCCTTCCGGGTCGATGACGGTCGGCCGCCTTGCAGACACGTACAACTGCAAGGTCAGCAGTTCAAATGGTATCCGCAGGACGCCTTGCCCTCCGCACGCGGTTGACGGCGTCCCATTAAATGGACATCCGGAATCTTTACTTCAGCTATACCTCAGGGCGCCAGGAAAGAGCCCATGGGCAGGTTCCGGACAACGGAGAAGGCCAAGGCCACCGCACCGATCCCCCACCAGTACAACGGCCGCATGACGAACCTCCGGCCCGGCACCCCCCGATAGGCGCGAACCAGCCACAGGACCATGATCCCGGCGAAGACGAAGTAGCCCGCGACCGCCAGTGCATTTGCCCCGATAGCTGTCACGAGATCGCCATGGGCGAACGCGTGTGCGCTGCGCAGCCCGCCACAGCCCGGGCACAGGACCCCGGTCACCCGGAACAGCGGGCAGACCGGATAGTGACCGGGCTCGTTCGGGTCCACGGTCCCCACGTACGCGAGGGCCGCGGCGGCCGCACCCAGCGTGAGCGCCGGACGCGCCAGCCGGCCGGCCCGGGACACGGGCGCGGGGGGCGGCGCGAGATCGGTCGTTCCAGAGGAGGCGTCCACCCGCTGATTCTCTCCGCTCATGACAAAAGGCGCAGCCCGACAGGGCCGCGCCTTTCGAAAACCCACGTACCCGCTACGGCCCGGTCAGACCTTGGCGGCGACGCGGTTCGCGGCGATGACCTCGGCGAGGTCCTGGTGCGCGGCCTTCGGCGCGCCCATGCCCGCGGCCTTCATCGCCATGCCCACGACACCGCCGATGACGACGACGACGAGGCCCGCGTAGAAGCCCAGCGGGTTCGCCAGCACCATGAAGGCGCCGGAGATGCAGAAACCGATGACTGCGATGATGACACCGGTCCAGGCGGCCGGGGTGTGTCCGTGGCTAGTGCCCGCCATGAGTTGCTCCTCGTACTCGGGTGTGCTCCGTCGCACGCCGCACGTGCTGTGTCGGCCGTGTCGAACGGTGCTGTGTAGAACGCTCGGTGGTCATTGTCCCGCACCGGGCCGCGCCCTCGTTCACGGGGTCGGCTCCGGGTTCACGGTGTCGTTCCCGGGTTCACGGTGCCGATCCCGGTTTCACGGAGTCGGGTCCGGACCGGTGGGGTCTTCGCCCCGGTCCAGAGCCTTCCACAGGTCCTCGGGCCGGTCCGGGTCCACCACGGCCGCCTTGCGGGGTCGCGGGCTGCCGTCGCGCTCGTAGCGGCCGCCCATCGTGGGCCAGGCGCTCCCGAAGCGCAGCGCGAGCAGTCCGGCCAGCAGGATCAGCGCGCCGCCGGCCGCCGTCACGTAGGGCCAGGCCGTATGGGTCAGGCCGGCCACGTGGGCCGCGGTGTCGGCCGTCGTACGGGCCGCCTCCGCGTCCAGGGCGCGCCGGCCGTCCGCATTGGCCAGGGCGGCGGCCCCCGCGCCCAGGCCGCTCAGCGCGAGCAGCGCCGAGACCAGCAGCCGGCTCCTGCCGCGTACGGCGAAGACGGCGACCAGGGCGGCGAGCCCGACGATGGCCAGGGCGGCGGGCACGCCGGTGACGGCCCGCCCGTCGGCGGTCACCGGCAGCGAGCCGCCGCCGATGGCGGCGACGCCCCGGGCCCAGACGCGGCCGGAGGCGAGCAGGACGACGGTGGCGCCGAGCGCGCCGAGCAGCAGCGCGACGGCCACGCTGCGGCGGCCGCCGCGGCCCGAGGGGGACCCGGGCTCGGCGGCGGCATCGGCGTGTTCGGTTCGGGGCGGGGGTACGGCACTCACGTACCCCACTATCCCCTACGCGCTCAGGAGCCGTGGAGGCGGTTCGCCGCCGCCACCGCGCGGAGCACCGCGGCGGCCTTGTTGCGGCACTCGGTGTCCTCCAGCTCGGGCACCGAGTCGGCGACGACTCCGGCGCCTGCCTGGACGTACGCCTTCCCGTCCCGCAGCAGCGCGGTGCGGATGGCGATGGCGGTGTCGGAGTCCCCGGCGAAGTCGAGGTAGCCGACGCAGCCGCCGTAGAGCCCGCGGCGGGTGGGCTCCAGCTCCTCGATGATCTGCATGGCGCGCGGCTTGGGCGCGCCGGACAGGGTGCCGGCCGGGAAGCAGGCGGTGAGCACGTCGAAGGCGGTCCTGCCCTCGGCGACGCGCCCGGTGACGGTGGAGACGATGTGCATGACGTGCGAGTACCGCTCGATGCTCATGAAGTCGACGACCTCCACCGAGCCCGGCTCGCAGACCCGGCCGAGGTCGTTGCGGCCGAGGTCGACGAGCATGAGGTGCTCGGCGCGCTCCTTGGGGTCGGCCAGCAGCTCGTCGGCGAGCTCGTTGTCCTGCTGCGGGGTGGCACCGCGGTGCCGGGTGCCGGCGATGGGGTGGACCATGGCCCGCCCGTCCTCGACCTTGACCAGCGCCTCGGGGCTGGACCCGACGACGTCGAAGCCGTTCTCGAAGCGGAAGAGGTACATGTACGGGGACGGGTTGGTGGCCCGCAGCACCCGGTACACGTCGAGCGCGGAAGCGCTGCACGGGGTCTCGAACCGCTGCGAGGGCACCACCTGGAAGGCCTCGCCGGCCCGGATCCGCTCCTTCACGTCCTCGACGGCGGCCTGGTACTTCTCGCCGCCCCACAGGGCGGAGTACTCGGGCAGCTCGGAGGCGGGCAGCGGCATCGGCGCGTACGGGGCGGGCCGCGCGAGGTCGGCCTCCATCGCGTCGAGGCGCGCCACGGCGTCCGCGTACGCCTCGTCCACGCCCGCGGCGAGGTCGTTGTGGTTGATGGCGTTGGCGATGAGCTGGACGGTGCCGTCCCAGTGGTCCAGGACCGCCAGGTCGGAGGTGAGCAGCATCGTCAGCTCGGGCAGCCGCAGGTCGTCCTCGGTGTGCTCGCCGATGCGCTCGAGGCGGCGCACGATGTCGTAGCCCAGGTAGCCGACCATGCCGCCGGTGAAGGGCGGCATCCCGGAGGCGAGGTCCCGGGGGGTGTGCAGGGCCTCCACGGTCTGCCGCAGGGCCTCCAGGGGGTCGCCGGAGGTCGGGACGCCGACGGGCGGGGTGCCGATCCAGTGGGCCTCGCCGTCACGGACCGTGAGGGTGGAGGCGCTGCGGACGCCGACGAAGGAGTAGCGCGACCAGGAGCGGCCGTTCTCGGCGGACTCCAGGAGGAACGTCCCGGGGCGTTCGGCGGCCAGCTTGCGGTAGAGCCCGACGGGCGTGTCACCGTCCGCCAGCAGCTTGCGGCTGACGGGGATGACGCGGCGGTCGGCCGCGAGCTTGCGGAACGTCTCAAGATCCATGGCGTGGGACCTTACTTGTGATCGGCTTCGGCTATTCGGCGTCGGCAGTGGGGCCGGAGGGACCGGCCAGGGGCAGGACGTCGGCATCGAAACACGTCCGGGCACCGGTGTGGCAGGCCGCCCCGACCTGGTCCACCTTGACGAGCACGGTGTCGGCGTCGCAGTCGAGCGCGACGGACTTCACGTGCTGGAAGTGGCCGGAAGTGTCCCCCTTCACCCAGTACTCCTGACGGCTGCGCGACCAGTACGTGCAGCGGCCGGTGGTCAGGGTGCGGTGCAGGGCCTCGTCGTCCATCCAGCCGAGCATGAGCACCTCACCGGTGTCGTACTGCTGGGCGATGGCCGGGACCAGACCGTCCGCGGAGCGCTTGAGGCGGGCGGCGATGGCGGGATCGAGGGAGGACGTACTCATGGGAGCCATTGTGCCGGGCCCGGGGGACGATCAAGGATCCCTGTCCGCCTGATGGGCAGGCACGGGGCGGGTTCCAGCCGTAGGCTGGCCCGCATGTCTACCCATGCGAAGCGTGAACGACTGCTGCTGGCCGACCTGTTGGAGTCGGCGGGCCCGGAGGCGCCGACGCTGTGCGACGGCTGGCGGACGCGGGAGCTCGCCGCGCACGTGGTGGTCCGGGAGCGTCGCCCGGACGCGGCGGGCGGACTGCTCCTGAACGTGCTGAAGGCCCGCCTGGACAAGGCGATGGAGGAGTACGGGGCCAAGCCGTACGAGGAACTCATCCAGTTGATCCGGACCGGCCCGCCGAAGATGTCCCTCTACTCGCTGAAGCAGATCGACGAGCTGGCGAACGCGGTGGAGTTCTACGTCCACTCCGAGGACATCCGGCGCGCCCAGCCGGACTGGTCCCCGCGCCCCCTGGACCCGGTCTTCTCCGACTCCCTCTGGTCCCGCCTGGAGAAGCTGGCCCGGCTGACGGGCCGCCGCTCCCCGGTGGGCCTGGTGCTGCGCCGCCCGAACGGCCAGACGGCGGTGGCCCACAAGGGCGCGCCTGTGGTGACGGTGACCGGCGAGCCGGGGGAACTGACCCTGTTCTGCTTCGGCCGTCAGGATGCTGCCGCGGTGCAGCTGGACGGCCCGAAGGAAGCCATCGCGAAGCTCACGGTGGCGCAGCTCGGCATGTAGCCCCTGCGGGCCGGTGGGCGGGTAGGGGACGGCCTCGCAGGGCTCAGGCGAACGCCAGTTCCGCGCGGCGGACCGCTGGGGCCGAGGTTCCGACGATCGCGCCCGCCATGCTCACCGCCGCCCCCGCCAGGAAGACCGGGGTCACGCCCCACACGTCCGCGGCGAAGCCGAAGACGGGATAGGCCAGCGGGGCCAGCCCGACCGCCGTGAAGGCCATCACGGAGCTGACCCGCCCCAGGTACGAGGGGTCCGTGGCCGTCTGGATGAGGGCGATGGCCAGGCCGCCGCAGATCCCGCAGACCAGCCCGGTCAGCACGGCCAGCCCCACCGCCACCGGCAGGCTCGGCGCCAGCACGAGTCCGCCGATGCCCGCGGAGCCGATGATCAGGGTGAGGTTCTGGACCGCCCCGGCCCGGGGGAACCTCGGGATCAGGGTCAGCACCAGCGCGCTCGACGCCGCGCCCACACCCATCCCGCCGATGATCCAGCCGACTCCGGCCGGCCCCCAGCCTCGCTCCTCGGAGACCAGGATCAGGCCGAGGGTCATCGGCGCGGACGTGCCGAGCTGGCTCAGTGCCCCGGACAGGACCAGGGGTCCGATGAGCCCGTGCCGCCGTATGTAGCCGAGCCCGGAGCGGAGCTGCTTCCAGGGGCTCTCCCCCGCGGGGGAGGCGGGGGTCTTCTCCGACGCCGCCGGCAGTGGGGCGATCCGTACCGCCATCAGCAGCACCAGCGAGACCCCGAACAGCACCGACGCCACCGCGAAGGCCGCCGCCGGCCCGCCCAGCCCCATCGCCAGCCCCGCCACCGGCGGCCCGGCGGTGTGCCCGACGCGTTCCGCGAGGCTGCGCAGCCCCTGGACCCGTACCAGCTGCCCGGGCCCCGCGATCCGCGGCGGCAGCGCCCCGACGGCCGGCATGAACAGCGCGTCCACGATGCCGAAGACCAGCGCGACGAGCACCAGGACCCACAGGCCCGGGGAGCCGAGGGCGAGGACGAGCGCCAGGCTCAGCACGACACCGCACCGCACCGCGTCGGAGGAGATGACCACCAGCCGGGGCCCGAAGCGGTCGGCGATCACCCCGCCGCCCAGCATGAGCAGCGCCCTCGGTATCGCGCCGACCGCCATGACCAGGCCGACCTCGGCCGGGCCGGCCGTCTGGGCGGCCGCCCAGCCGAGGGCGAGGAAGTAGACCCCGTCCCCGACGAGCGAAGCCCCGTAGGCGGCCAGCCAGCGCAGGACGTTGCCGTCCCGCCAGACGTTCCCGTTCACGAACCGGCCCCCCACGGGCGAAGCGAACCTCAGCGGACCGGGTGGCCCGCTTCCCTCAGCGCGTCCTTGACCTGGCCGATGCGCAGGTCTCCGAAGTGGAACACCGACGCCGCGAGCACCGCGTCGGCGCCGGCCGCGATCGCCGGCGGGAAGTGCGCGAGCTTGCCCGCGCCGCCCGAGGCGATCACCGGGACCGTGACGTGCTTGCGCACGGCCGCGATCATCTCGGTGTCGTAGCCGTCCTTGGTACCGTCCGCGTCCATCGAGTTCAACAGGATTTCTCCGGCGCCCAGCTCGGCCGCCCGGTGCGCCCACTCGACGGCGTCGATGCCGGCGCTCTGCCGGCCGCCGTGGGTGGTCACCTCGAAGGAACCGGAGGCGGTGCGGCGGGCGTCGACCGACAGCACCAGCACCTGCCGGCCGAACCGCTCGGCGATCTCCTGGATGAGCTCGGGCCGGGCGATGGCGGCGGTGTTCACGCCGACCTTGTCGGCGCCGGCCCGCAGCAGCTTGTCCACGTCGTCGGCGGTGCGGACGCCGCCGCCCACGGTCAGCGGGATGAAGACCTGCTCGGCGGTGCGGCGCACCACGTCGTAGGTGGTCTCCCGGTTGCCGGAGGACGCGGTGATGTCGAGGAAGGTCAGCTCGTCGGCGCCTTCGGCGTCGTAGAGCTTGGCCATCTCGACCGGGTCGCCGGCGTCGCGCAGGTTCTGGAAGTTGACGCCCTTGACCACGCGGCCGTTGTCCACGTCCAGGCAGGGGATCACCCGTACGGCGAGGGTCATGCCGAGCCTCCCGCGACGGGGCCGAAGGCCTCGACCTCCACCTCGACGACCATGCTCGGGTCCACGAACCCGTTGACGATGATCAGCGTGGAGGCGGGGCGGATCTTGTCGAAGAGCTCGCTGTGGGCGCGGCCGACCTCGTCCACGTCACGGGCGTGCGTGAGGTAGAGGCGGGTGCGGACCACGTGCTCGGGGCCGAGTCCGGCCTGCTCCAGCGCGTTGAAGGCCACGCTGAAGGCCTTCTTCGTCTGGTCGTACGGGCCGCCCGCGTCGGCCCCGGTGCAGCCGGAGACCAGGACCAGCCCGTTGGGGAGCTGGACGGCGCGGGAGTAGCCGAGCACGTCCTCGTAGGCGCCGCCGGAAGAGATGCGCCGGACGTCGGAACTGTTCGCGGACGTGTGCGCGGAACCGTTGTCGGAACTCATGCGGAGACCACCTTCAGGGCTTCTTCGAGCGTGAACGCCTTGGCGTACAGGGCCTTGCCTACGATGGCGCCCTCGACGCCGGCCCCGACGAGCCCGGCCAGTGCGCGCAGGTCGTCGAGGGAGGAGATGCCGCCGGAGGCCACGACGGGCCGGTCGGTGGCGGCGCAGACGTTCTTCAGCAGCTCCAGGTTGGGGCCGGTGAGGGTGCCGTCCTTGCCGATGTCGGTGACGACGTACCGGGCGCAGCCCTCGGAGTCCAGGCGCGCGAGGGTCTCGTAGAGGTCCCCGCCCTCGCTGGTCCAGCCGCGGCCCTTGAGGGTGGTGCCGCGTACGTCGAGGCCGATGGCGATCTTGTCCCCGTGCTCGGCGATGGCCTTGGCGGCCCACTCGGGGGTCTCCAGGACGGCGGTGCCCAGGTTGACGCGGGTGCAGCCGGTGGCGAGGGCCGCGGCGAGCGTGGCGTCGTCGCGGATGCCGCCGGACAGCTCGACCTTGATGTCCATGGCGCCGGTGATCTCGGCGACGAGCGCGCGGTTGTCACCGGTGCCGAAGGCGGCGTCCAGGTCGACCAGGTGCAGCCATTCGGCGCCGGCGGACTGCCAGGCCAGGGCGGCCTGGAGCGGGGAGCCGTAGGAGGTCTCGCTGCCGGAGACGCCGTGCACGAGGCGGACGGCCTGGCCGTCGCGGACGTCGACGGCGGGGAGCAGTTCGAGCTTCTTCGACGTCGTCATCACAGGGTCTCGATCCAGTTGGTGAGGAGCTGGGCGCCGGCGTCCCCGGACTTCTCGGGGTGGAACTGGGTGGCCCACAGGGCCCCGTTCTCCACCGCCGCGACGAACCGCTCGCCGTGCGTGGCCCAGGTGACCTTGGGGGCCTTGATCAGCGGGTTGGTGACTTCCAGCGACCAGTCGTGGGCCGCGTAGGAGTGCACGAAGTAGAAGCGGGCGTCCTCGTCCAGGCCGGCGAAGGCCTGGCTGTCGGCCGGCGCGTCCACGGTGTTCCAGCCCATGTGGGGGACGATCGGGGCCTGGAGCGGGCCGACCGTGCCGGGCCACTCGTCCAGTCCCTCGGTCTCCACGCCGTGCTCGATGCCGCGCTCGAAGAGGATCTGCATGCCGACGCAGATGCCCATGACCGGGCGGCCGCCGGAGAGCCGGCGGCCGATGATCCAGTCGCCGCGCGCGTCCTTGAGCCCCTGCATGCAGGCGGAGAAGGCTCCGACGCCGGGGACGAGGAGTCCGTCGGCGTCCATGGCCTTGTCGTAGTCGCGGGTGATCTCCACGTCCGCGCCGGCGCGTGCGAGGGCGCGCTCGGCGGAGCGGACGTTGCCGAAGCCGTAGTCGAAGACCACGACCTTCTTGGTGGGGGTCAAGGTGCTCACTCCCAAATTCCCTGGATCCGCAGCACTCCGGCGACCAGGCACATCACGGAGCCGATGGCGAGCAGGACGATGACCGAGGCGGGCATCTCCTGCTTCTTGAAGGAGTAGACGCCGCCGGCCAGGAACAGGCCGAGGACGATCAGGATCGTGTTGAGCCCGTTCACGCTAGAGGGCGCCCTTCGTGGAGGGCAGGATCCCGGCGGCGCGCGGGTCGAACTCGGCGGCGTAGCGCAGGGCCCGGGCCAGCGCCTTGAACTGGCACTCCACGATGTGGTGGGCGTTGCGGCCGTACGGCACGTGGATGTGCAGGGCGATCTGGGCCTGCGCGACGAAGGACTCGAAGATGTGCCGGGTCATCGTCGTGTCGTACGAGCCGATCATCGGCGCCATGTTCTCGGGCTCGGTGTGCACGAGGTAGGGGCGGCCGGACAGGTCGACGGTCACCTGGGCGAGGGACTCGTCGAGCGGCACGGTGCAGTTGCCGAAGCGGTAGATGCCGACCTTGTCGCCGAGGGCCTGCTTGAAGGCGGCACCGAGCGCGAGCGCGCTGTCCTCGATGGTGTGGTGGCTGTCGATGTGCAGGTCGCCCTCGGTCTTGACCGTGAGGTCGAAGAGGCCGTGGCGGCCGAGCTGGTCGAGCATGTGGTCGTAGAAGCCCACGCCCGTCGAGACGTCGACCTTGCCCGTGCCGTCGAGGTTTATCTCGACGAGGACCGAGGTCTCCTTCGTGGTCCGTTCGACCCGTCCGATGCGGCTCATGCGTGCTGCTCCTTCTTCAGTGCGCGAACCGCTTCCAGGAACGCGTCGTTCTCGGCCGGGGTGCCCGCGGTGACCCGCAGCCATCCCGGTACGCCGTTGTCCCGGACCAGGACCCCCTGGTCGAGGATCTTCTGCCAGGCGGTGTGGGAGTTCTCGAACCGGCCGAACTGTACGAAGTTCGAGTCGGAGTCGGTGACCTCGAAGCCGATCCCCCGCAGCTCGGTGACCAGGCGGTCCCGCTCGGCCTTGAGCTGCTCGACGTAGCCGAGGAGGGTGTCGGTGAATTCCAGGGCGGCCAGCGCGGTCGCCTGGGTGACGGCCGACAGGTGGTACGGCAGGCGTACGAGCTGTACGGCGTCGACCACGGCCGGGTGCGCGGCCAGGTAGCCCAGGCGCAGTCCGGCGGCGCCGAAGGCCTTGGACATGGTCCGGGAGACCACCAGGTTGGGGCGGCCCTCGATCAGCGGCAGCAGCGAGTCCCGGTGGCTGAACTCCACGTAGGCCTCGTCCACGACGACCAGGCTGGGCCCGGCCGCCTGCGCGGCCTCGTAGAGGGCCAGGACCGTCTCCGCCCCGACCGCGGTGCCCGTGGGGTTGTTGGGCGAGGTGATGAAGACGACGTTGGGGGCGTGCTCCGTGATGGCGCGCTCGGCGGCCTCCACGTCGATGGTGAAGTCCTCGCTCCGCGGGCCGGAGATCCAGTCGGTCCCGGTGCCGCGCGCGATCAGCGCGTGCATCGAGTACGAGGGCTCGAAGCCGATCGCGGTGCGGCCGGGCCCGCCGAAGGTCTGCAGCAGCTGCTGGAGGACCTCGTTGGAGCCGTTGGCGGCCCATACGTTCTCCCGCGCGACCGGGTGCTTGCCGGTACGGGTGAGGTAGGCGGCCAGCTCGGTGCGCAGCTCGACGGCGTCCCGGTCGGGGTACCGGTTCAGCGTGCGGGCGGCCTCGGCGACCCGCTCGGCGATGCGCGCGACGAGCGCCTCGGGCAGCCCGTACGGGTTCTCGTTGGTGTTGAGCTGGACGGGCACGTCCAGCTGCGGGGCGCCGTACGGGGTCTTGCCGCGGAGCTCGTCCCGGATGGGGAGGTCGTCGATGCCGATGACCGCCGCGGTGTCCGTGGTGTCTGCGGCGTCCGTGGTGTCCGTGGTGCTGGTCATGCCTGGGGAACCTTCCACCCGAATCGTGCCTTCAGAGCCGCGCCGTGCGCGGGCAGGTCCTCGGCCTCGGCGAGGGTCACCACGTGGTGGGTGACCTCGGCGAGGGCGTCGCGCGTGTAGTCGACGATGTGGATGCCGCGCAGGAAGGACTGCACGGACAGGCCCGAGGAGTGGCAGGCGCAGCCGCCGGTGGGCAGCACGTGGTTCGAGCCGGCGCAGTAGTCGCCGAGCGAGACCGGGGACCACGGGCCGACGAAGATCGCTCCGGCGTTGCGCACGCGGGCGGCCCAGGCGGCCGCGTCGGCGGTCTGGATCTCCAGGTGCTCGGCGCCGTACGCGTCGACGACCTTGAGGCCGTCCTCCAGGCTGTCGACCAGCACGATCGCGGACTGGCGGCCGGCGAGCGCGGGCTTGATCCGGTCCTCGACGTGCTTGGTGGCCGCGACCTGCGGCTCCAGCTCCTTCTCGACGGCGGCCGCGAGCTCCGCGGAGTCCGTGACGAGGACGGCGGCGGCCAGCGGGTCGTGCTCGGCCTGGCTGATCAGGTCGGCGGCGACGTGCACCGGGTCGGCCGTGGAGTCCGCGAGGACCGCGATCTCGGTCGGGCCGGCCTCGGTGTCGATGCCGATCTTGCCGGTGAAGTAGCGCTTGGCGGCGGCGACCCAGATGTTGCCGGGGCCGGTCACCATGTTCGCGGGGGCGCATTCCTCGGTGCCGTACGCGAACATCGCGACGGCCTGGGCACCGCCCGCGGCGTACACCTCGTCGACGCCGAGCAGCGCGCACGCGGCCAGGATCGTCGGGTGCGGCAGGCCGCCGAATTCCTTCTGCGGCGGGGACGCGAGCGCGATGGACTCCACGCCCGCCTCCTGGGCCGGGACCACGTTCATGACGACGGAGGACGGGTACACCGAGCGGCCGCCCGGGGCGTACAGCCCCACGCGCTCCACCGGCACCCACTTCTCGGTCACCGTTCCGCCGGGGACCACCTGGGTGGTGTGCTCGGAGCGGCGCTGGTTGCGGTGCACGATCCGGGCGCGCCGGATCGACTCCTCCAGAGCGGCGCGGACGGCCGGGTCGAGCTGCTCCAGAGCGGTCTTGAGCGCCTCGACGGGCACCCTGACCTGCTCCAGCTCCACACCGTCGAACTTCTGCGCGTACTCGATCAGCGCCGCCGTCCCACGATGGTGGACGTCCTCGCAGATGGGCCGCACCTTCTCCAGGGCGGCTTCTACGTCGAACTCGGCACGGGGCAGCAGATCGCGCAGGGCGCCACCCTCGGGGAGGGTGTCGCCGCGCAGGTCGATACGAGAGATCACCTGCCAATTCTCTCAGACCGCCTCGCGCCACCGTTCGTCCGTATCACTGGCTGATACAAGCCACGGACGTTCCCCGATGTCACACAGGGCCTCTAGCGTGCGGGTGAGCGCGGTGATCTCCGCGCGGAGATGCGGAGGGGGGCCGCCATGGCCGAAGCACGCCCGGACGGGGAACCGGACGATCTCACCGGCCCCGAACGGCTCATGTGGGACGCGTACCGGACCGGCAGCGTCTGCGATCTCAGCACCCGCACCGCCGAGCGGGACGATCCGCACGCCGACCGGGTCTGGGGCCCCGAGCGCAGCGTCCGCGCGGCGGTGGTGGCCCTGCTGCTGCTCCACGGGCCGGGCCCGGTGCGGGGCAGGGTGGCCTCCCTGAAGCTGCGCGGCGTGCGGATCACCGGCCGCCTCGACCTGTCCGGGGGCACGGTCACCCCGTACGTGGAGCTCCAGTCCTGCCGCTTCGACGGCGAGGTGCAGCTCTCGGAGACCCGCTTCGGCACGCTGCGCCTGGTCAACTGCGCGATACCCCGGCTGGACGCGGCCCGGCTGCAGACGGAGGGCGACCTGCACCTGCCGCGCTGCCGGGTGGCGCGCGGGATCCGGCTGACCGACGCGCAGATCGGCACCGACCTGCTGATCAGCGAGGCGGTGGTGCAGCGCGACAGCAAGGGGCGGGCGCTGGCCGCCGACGGGATGTCGGTCGCGCAGGACTTCCAGGGCGAGCTGCTCAAGGCGTACGGGGAGGTGAGCCTGCGCGGCGCCAAGGTCGGCGTGTCGATGAGCCTGCGCGGGGCCCGCCTGAGCAATCCGGCCGGGAAGCGGGCGCTGAACGCCCCGCAGCTCACCGTGGAGCGCACCCTCTACCTGACCTCCATCGCCCTGGACTACACCGCGGGCGACTCCGGTTCCTCCACACCCCCGTACGGGCAGGGCTACACCCCCCTGCGGGGCGAGCCCGCGCAGCACTTCGAGTGCCGGGGCGGCCTGCGGCTGGACGACGGCCGCTTCGGGGACGCCGTGGACTTCTACGGGGCCCGGTTCACCCTCACGGAGGACCAGGAGGTCTCGCTGCGCCGCATCCACACCCCGGAGCTGCGGTTCGTGGGCGAGCGCCCGGAGCGGGGCCGGGTGGTGCTGTCGGGCTCGCAGGTGGTCAAGCTCGTGGACACGGCCACGAGCTGGCCGGCCCGCCCGGGCCGGCTGTCCATCGAGGGCTTCGGCTACGAGAACCTCGCGCCCCGGGGCCTCTTCCCGCCGGCCCGCCGGCTGGAGTGGATCGAGGCGGCCACCCCCGAGTACTCCCCGGAACCGTACGAGCGGCTCGCCGCGGTCCTGCGGGCCTCCGGGGAGGACGCGGACGCCCGCGAGGTGCTGCTGGCCAAACAGCGGCGCCGGCGCACGACGCTGCCGCCGGCGCTGCGCGCGTGGGGGTACCTCCAGGACTGGACGGTGGTCTACGGCTACCGGCCGGGGCGGGCGGCGCTGTGGATGGCCGTGCTGTGGGCGACCGGGGCCGCGCTCTTCGCGGGCCACGGCGAGCCTCCGCCGCTCAAGGCTGAGGAGCACCCGGACTGGAACCCGGCGCTGTTCGCGCTGGATCTGCTGCTCCCGGTGATCGACCTGGGCCAGCAGGACCAGTGGATTCTGCGGGGCGGCTGGCAGTGGGGCACGGCGGCCCTGGTCATCCTGGGCTGGATCCTGGCCACGACGGTGGCGGCGGGCGCCTCCC
The DNA here is from genome assembly GCF_057834385.1 of Streptomyces sp. GL_141. NCBI lineage: Bacteria > Bacillati > Actinomycetota > Actinomycetes > Kitasatosporales > Streptomycetaceae > Streptomyces > Streptomyces sp. GL_141. The sequence goes on along the minus strand of NZ_CM174402.1, from coordinate 6,352,239 downwards.
GCGTCCTGAGGCGGGGATAACGGTCCCCGGGCCACGGCCACTACCCTGTGCCTCGTGACCACCGTTCGCCTGCCCCTCTTCCCGCTGAACTCGGTGCTGTTCCCGGGACTCGTGCTCCCGCTGAACATCTTCGAGGAGCGTTATCGCGCCATGATGCGCGAGCTGCTGAAGGCGGGAGAGGACGAGCCCCGCCGCTTCGCGGTCGTCGCGATCCGCGACGGCCGGGAGGTCGCCCCGACCGCGCCCGGCCTGCCGGACCAGACGGCCGTGCCCGAGCGCGGCCCGGCCGCCGGTTTCGGCGCGGACCCGGTCCAGGCCTTCCACCGGGTGGGCTGCATCGCGGACGCGGCCTCGATCCGGGAGCGGGAGGACGGCAGCTTCGAGGTGATGGCGACCGGCACCGTCCGGGTCCGGCTGCTGTCGGTCGACGCGTCCGGCCCGTTCCTGGTGGCGGAGCTGGAGGAGCTCCCGGAGGACGCGGGCGACGGCGCGGGCGCACTGGCGGAGGGCGTGCTGCGGGCGTTCCGCACGTATCAGAAGCGGCTCGCGGGGGCCCGCGAACGGTCCCTGACCGGCATGGACCTCCCCGACGAGCCGTCGGTGGTCTCGTACCTGGTCGCGGCGGCCGCGGTGCTGGACATCCCGGCGAAGCAGCGGCTGCTCCAGGCCCCGGACACGGCGACCCGCCTCGCGGAGGAGCTGAAGCTGCTGCGCACCGAGACGGCCGTCATCCGCCACCTCCCCTCGCTCCCGGCCGTGGACCTCACCCGCGCCCCGACGAGCCCCAACTGACGAAGGACCCATGGCGAAGAAGAAGCCGGCGGGCACTCCGGCGATCGTGGCCCTGACGGCGGCCGGCGCCGATTTCACCGTGCACGCCTACGAGCACGACCCGGCCCATCCGTCCTACGGCGAGGAGGCCGCGCAGGCCCTCGGGGTCTCCCCCGCGCAGGTCTTCAAGACGCTGCTGGCCGACGTGGACGGCTCGCTGGTGGTCGCGGTGGTCCCGGTCTCGGGCAGCCTCGACCTGAAGGCCCTGGCCGCCGCGGTGGGCGGCAAGCGCGCGGCGATGGCCGATCCGGCCCTGGCCGAGCGCACCACGGGCTACGTCCTGGGCGGCATCTCCCCCCTGGGCCAGCGCAAGCGCCTCCGCACGGTCCTGGACGCCTCCGCCTCGGAGTTCCCCACGATCTGCGTCTCGGCGGGCCGCCGCGGCCTGGAGGTCGAACTCGCCCCGGCCACGCTGGCCGCCCTGACCACGGCCGACCTGTCCCCGATCGCCCGGGTGTATCGCCCCCGGTCCGCTGCGCGCAGAGGTCCCCTACCCGCCCTTCCACCGTTCCCCGGGGCTCCGCCCCGGACCCCGCGCCTCGAACGCCGGCGGGGCTGGATGAATCCAGCCCCGCCGGCGTTCGAGGCGATCTTTTCAGCCCGTCCGGCGTTTGAGGACCGGGGTCCGGGCAGCGCCCGGGGAACGGTGGAAGGGCGGGTACGGGGACAGCCCCGCAGGGCCCGCCTCCCCCGGCCCGGCGCTACGGCCGCGGAGGCTCCGTACCGGAGGGGTCCGCCGAAGGCGACGGGGCCGGGGCTGGCGACGGCGACGGCGAGACGGCGGATTCGCCAGGAGCCTGGTAGTACCCCGACGGCCACACCGAAAGCTCCGGCGCCGGATCCCGCGTACCCCACAGCGCCGTCAGACCGAGGTGCACGACGACCGCGGCCATCGGCCACCCGAGCAGCGCCCCGTGCGCGAGCAGTTCCAGCGGGGCGTCGAAGGGGACACCCTTCCCCGCCTTCCGGGCGACCGCCACCAGGTCCGAGGACGGCCCCAGCCACAGGCCCACCCGCCAGCCGACCAGCGCGGCGAAGACCGACCCGACCGCGAGCCCGACCACCTGCGCCGCGCCCCCGCTCCGGCGCCACAGGAACACGGCCACCGCGCTCAGCACGCCGAATCCGACGGACAGCAGCAGGAAGGTCCCGTCCGCCCCGATCCGCGCCTCGCTCTCGGTGTCCCGCAGGAACACGGCCTCGCCGTTGGAGATGTACTGCACGCGCGGCGCGAGCCAGACCCACAGCAGCCCGAGGAGCACGCCGGCCACGCCGATCACGAGGGCGATGGCGGCCCCGTCGCGGATGTCGGACGGGGAGAAGGCGGGCTCGGGCTCGGGCGCGGCCCCAGCCGCTGTCGCAGCCGGAGGCGCATCCGACGGCGGCTGGTCGGGCTTGTCATAGGGGGTCACGGCTTCGGTCACTCCCACATCGTGCCAGGAAGTGTTTGATTTAACGATCGGCCCCGGCGGGCGTCAGCGGACCGCTGCCCGCCGGTAGGCCCAGGTCGCGACGGCGAGGGACAGCACCCCCACCCCCGCGCACACGCCGAGGTCGAGGAGGACCGCCGCCCAGTCGGGATGCGGTTCGAAGGTCCGGGCGAAGGCCTCCACGCCGTACGTGGACGGCAGCAGGTCCCGCGCCCAGACGATGACCTCGGGCATCCGCTCGGGCGGCAGCACGCCCAGCAGCAGCGCCGCGGACATGCCGAGCTGTCCGGCGAGGGTGGCCAGCTCCTGGCGCGGGGCGAGCAGGCCGAGCGCCGCGCCGAGCCCGGCGAGGGCGGCGCCGGCCAGCGGCACCACGGCGGCCAGGATCCACAGTCCGCCCATCGGCAGCCCGAACAGCACGCTGCCGAAGACGGCCGTCACCAGGGTGCCGGGCAGTGTGAAGGAGGCGTAGGCGGCGGCCGCGCCGAGCACCACGGACGCGGGCGGCACCGGCAGGGTGGCGTAGTGGTCGAGCCCGCCGCTGGCCCGGAGCTGGCCGAAGTACTGGGCGAGCAGGTTCAGCGCGACGAAGGCGACGACCAGCACGGAGGAGCCGGCGACGACGGCCCGCGCCTCGGAGCCCCCGTCGACCACGCCCCGCATCAGGATCATGATCCCGACGGACTGGAAGGTGGCCACGAACAGCAGCGGGATCCGCGAGACCCGCGCGCGGGACAGCTGGGCCCGGTAGACGGCGGCCAGCGCCGGGAAGAACCGGGCGCGGGGTGCCAGCGGCGCGACGGGGTGCTGTCGGACCGCGTTCGGCGAGGCGGCGCCCTGCCCGGTGATCGCGGATGCGGCGGCGGTCTGCACGCCGTTTGCGGGCGCGCCGACCAGCGACGCGGCCCCGATCGGCGCGACGGCGCCTGCCAGACGGTCGCTCACGACTTCACCAGCCCTTTCGTCTTCCCGCCCAGCGCGAGGTACACGTCCTCCAGGCTCGGCGTGGCCAGTGTGAAATCGTCAAGGGCGGCGAAGGCCGGGCCGCCGGTCACCGCGGCCACTGCGGCCCGCGCCTCGTCGGGGCCGAGCCGCAGCACCCAGCGCCGCCCCGTCTCCACTGCGAGCTGACGCAGCTCCGCGACCTCCGGAAAACCCAGCGGAGCGGACTCGCGCCAGACCAGTTCGAGGCGGACCTCGCCGGACACCCGGGCCTTGAGCCCGGCCGGGGTGTCGCAGGCGATGACCCGGCCCTGGTCGATGACGGCGACCCGGTCGAGGACGGTCTCGGCCTCGATGACGTTGTGGGTGACCAGCAGCACGGTGGCCCCGGTCTGGGCGCGGCGGCGGTCGACGGCGGCCCAGACGGCCCGCCGGGCCACCGGGTCCATGCCGGTCGTGGGCTCGTCGAGCACCAGGACGGGCCGCTCCCCCACCAGCGCGGCGGCGAAGCAGGCGAGGCGCCGCTGCCCGCCGGACAGCTTCTTCAGGGGGCGTCCGGCGATCCCGGTCAGGCCGAGTTCTTCCAGTACGGAGTCCCGGGCGGCCCGTGCCTCGCGCAGGCCGAGGCCCCGCAGCCGGCCGGTCGTCTCGGCGGCCAGCGAGACCGTGAGCTCGTCGAGGGCGGTGGATTCCTGCCCCAGGTAGGAGAGCAGCCGGGCCGACCGGTCGGGGTGGCGCACGAGGTCGTGGCCGAGCAGGGTCACCGAGCCGGAGTCGGGCCGCAGCAGGCCGGTGAGCTGGCGGACCAGGGTCGATTTGCCGGCGCCGTTGGGGCCGAGCAGCCCGAAGATCTCGCCGCGCCGCACGTCCAGGGAGATCCCGTCGGTGGCACGGGTCTCGGGCAGGGCCGGGGCCCCGCGGCGTCCTCGTACCGCCGGATACGTCTTGACCAGGTCACGTACCGCGCAGACCACGTCGGAGGCCGGTCCCGCGGCCCCTGCCGTGTCCGTATCCGCCTGTGCTGTCCCCGTACTCACGAGGGAGCAGCCTACGGGGTTGCGGCCCCTACTCGGCTGCCGGGGCCGCCTGGGCCACCGTGACGGGGGCCGCAACAGGGGCCCCGGGAGCACCCGGGACGGCGGCCGGGACGGCCGGCGATCCGGTACCGGCCACGTGCTCGGCGGCCGCCCGTACGTCGATCTCACGCCAGAAACCGGCCCGGATGGCGTACCGGTCGTGCTCGTCGATCTGGTCGTCCTTGTGCGCGAGGAGTCCGAAGCGGGCGGCGTAGCGCAGCAGCTCCCCGTCGATCCGGTGCGGGATCCGCGGGTACATGGTGGCGAGCTTCTGCAGGTGCACGGTCTCCGGGAGCCGTTCCATCCAGCGCCGGGCGAACACCTGTCCCACCTCGAACGGGTCCCCTCCGACGGTGGTGATGTCCTCCTCGCGGTCCGCCCAGCGCTGCTCGGCGGAGGTGAGCTGGGCGAGGGTGGGCAGCGAGGCGGTCTCGGCGGGCTCGCCGAGCGGCCCGGCGCGGTCGACCCATCCCTTGTCGGAGGACCACCGCAGGGCGCTGCCCGCCGGGGCCGCGCCGAGGGGCTGGCCGGGGGCGGGTGCGGGGGCTCCGGGGGCGCGCAGGGCGCCCGCGAGGTCCTTCGGGGTCGGGACGGTCCTGCCGTTGGCGGAGGCGGCCGCGGTGGCGGGTACGCCGCCCTCCTCGGGCTCCACGGGGGCCGCGGGCCGGGTTCCGTTGCCGCGGGCGGCTTCGGCGAGTGCGGCCTCGGGCAGCGGCGCGGAGAGGATGGCGGCGATCTCGGGGCGCGGGGCCGGCGCCGGGGCGCAGAGTCCGGTGAGGTCGCGGGCGCGGACGGCGCGGGTGATCCAGGTGCGGTCCAGGACGCGGCGTTCGTCGGCTTCGGCGACGAGGTCCTCGGACTGGTTGTAGTCCCCGTCGGCGGCCTGGACGGCCCACAGGTGGACGGCGACCCCGTGTTCCTTGGCGGACATCAGGCCGGGCAGCAGGTCGCCGTCGCCGGTGACGAGTACGACGTCCGAGCAGGCCCGGTTGCGGGCGAGCTCGGTGAGCTCGGCGTGCATGGCCGCGTCGACGCCCTTCTGGGCCCAGCGGCCGTCGCTGCGGGTCAGGGCGCCGAGGCGGACGGTGACCCGGGGCATGACGCGCAGCCGGCGGTGCTCGGGCTGGGGCACCCGGTCGGGTGCGCCGTCGAACCAGTAGATCCGCAGGAGGGGCTGCTCGGTGTCGGCCTCGGCTCGCTCGCGCAGGCCCTGGATGAGCGCCGCATGGTCGACGGTGATCCGGGAGCGGGACGGCTCTCCTGCGAGGAGGCTCGCGGCGGCGCCCAGCAGATAGCCGGCGTCCACCAGGACGACGCAGCGGTCCACGCGTACCACCCTCTTCCCTGGGGGTCCTCTGTGTCTTTCGCGGTTTCCCCGAGTCTGCCCGACGGCAACGGCCTTGACGGCCGGAACTCGATCATCGGCGTGGCGTATCTCTCAGAGTCCCCCGGCAGGAGCCCCGACTACGCGCGGTAATGATCCAAAATGCGCCGTTTACGGCCCTGTGTGAGTGTGAAGGCGGCCCTGGCCCCTAAACCCCCCACGGAGGCATCCCATGGCCAAGAACAAGAACCGCCAGCAGCCCGCCAAGTCCCAGGACCGCGCGGCTGCACAGGATCCGGCGAAGACCTCGATGGAATCGTCGCCCGCACCCTCGACCTCGGCGGCGCCCAGTCCGCTGCAGATGGCCGGCAAGAAGAGGGAAAAGAAGTTCGGCCACAACTGACGCCTCCCCGTACGTGCGAAGGCCCGCCCCCGTCGACAGGGGCGGGCCTTCGCGCGCAGGAAGAAGCGGCGCCGGGGTGGGTGGCGCCTAGCCGGCCAGGCAGGACGGGCCGAGCAGCACCTTGAGGTCGCCGAAGAGCGCCGGGTCGGGCTTGACCCGGTGCTTGTCGAGCCGGAGCACGGTGGTGGTGCGCGGCCCCTGGAGCTTGATCCGGACCTCGCTGTTGCCCTGGTGGTGGCGCAGGATCTCGCCGAGCCTGGTGACCATCGGCGGGGTGACCTTGACGGTCGGGATGGTGAGGACGACGGGGGCGTTGGTGCCGGCGTTGGAGAGGTCGGGGACCATCATCTCCATGGCGACCAGCCGGGGGACGTCCTCGCGCTTGTCCAGGCGGCCCTTGACGAAGACGACGGTGTCCTCGACCAGCTGGGTGGAGACGAGCTGGTAGGTCGCGGGGAAGAACATGCATTCGATGGAGCCGGCCAGGTCCTCGACGGTGGCGATGGCCCAGGCGTTGCCCTGCTTGGTCATCTTGCGCTGGAGGCCCGAGATGATGCCGCCGATGGTGACGACCGCGCCGTCGCCGTGCTCGCCGCCGGTGAGCTGGGAGATGCCGGCGTCGGTCTTGTCGGAGAGCACGTGCTCCAGGCCGAAGAGCGGGTGGTCGGAGACGTAGAGGCCGAGCATCTCGCGCTCCTGGGCGAGCAGGTAGGCCTTCTCCCACTCGACGTCGGAGAACTCCACGTCGAGGCCGAAGCCGGGCTCGTCGCTCGCGCTCTCGTCACCCATTCCGCCGAAGAGGTCGAACTGCCCCTCGGCCTCCTTGCGCTTGACGGCCACCACGTTGTCGATCATCGGCTCGTGGTGGGCGACCAGGCCCTTGCGGGTGTGGCCCATCTCGTCGAAGGCGCCGGCCTTGATCAGGGACTCGACGGTGCGCTTGTTGCAGACGACGGCTTCGACCTTGTCGAGGAAGTCGGGGAAGGTGGAGTACTTCCCCTTGGCCTTCCTGCTCTTGATGATCGACTCGACGACGTTGGTACCGACGTTGCGCACGGCGGTGAGGCCGAAGAGGATCACGTCGTCGCCCTGGGCGGCGAAGTTCGCCTCCGACTCGTTCACGTTCGGCGGGAGCACCTTGATGCCCATCCGGCGGCACTCGTTCAGGTAGATCGCGGACTTGTCCTTGTCGTCCTTGACCGAGGTGAGCAGGCCCGCCATGTACTCGGCCGGGAAATTGGCCTTGAGGTAGGCGGTCCAGTAGGAGACCAGGCCGTACGCGGCGGAGTGCGCCTTGTTGAAGGCGTAGCCGGCGAAGGGGACCAGGACGTCCCACAGCGCCTTGATCGCCTGGTCGCTGAAGCCCTTCTCCTTGGCCCCCGCCTCGAAGATGACGAAGTTCTTCGCCAGCTCGTCGGGCTTCTTCTTGCCCATCACGCGGCGCAGGATGTCGGCCTCGCCGAGCGAGTAGCCGGCGATGATCTGGGCGGCCTTCTGGACCTGCTCCTGGTACACGATGAGGCCGTAGGTGACGCCGAGGATCTCCCTGAGCGGCTCCTCCAGCTCCGGGTGGATCGGGGTGATCTCCTGCTGCTTGTTCTTGCGCAGCGCGTAGTTCGTGTGCGAGTTCATGCCCATCGGGCCCGGCCGGTACAGGGCCGAGACGGCGGAGATGTCCTCGAAGTTGTCGGGCTTCATCAGGCGCAGCAGGGAGCGCATGGGCCCGCCGTCGAACTGGAAGACGCCGAGGGTGTCGCCGCGGCCGAGCAGTTCGAAGGTCTTGGGGTCGTCGAGCGGCAGGCCCAGGAGGTCGAGGTCGATCCCCTTGTTGGCCTTCACCATCTTGACGGCGTCGTCCATGATCGTGAGGTTGCGCAGGCCCAGGAAGTCCATCTTGATCAGGCCGAGCGACTCGCACTGGGGGTAGTCCCACTGCGTGATGGTCACGCCGTCCGTGTGCCGGACCCAGACCGGGGCGTGGTCGACGATCGGCTCGCTGGACATGATCACGCCGGCGGCGTGCACGCCCATCTGGCGGACCAGGCCCTCGACGCCGCGGGCGGTGTCGATGACCTTCTTGACGTCCGGCTCGTTCTCGTACATCGCCCGGATCTCGCCGGCCTCGCCGTAGCGCGGGTGCGAAGGGTCGGTGATGCCGTTGAGGTCGATGCCCTTGCCGAGGACGTCGGCGGGCATCGCCTTGGTGAGCCGGTCGCCCATGGCGTACGGGTAGCCGAGGACCCGGGCGGAGTCCTTGATGGCGTTCTTCGCCTTGATCTTTCCGTACGTGCCGATCATGGCGACCTTGTCGTCGCCGTACTTGTCGGTCACGTACCGGATCACCTCGACGCGCCTGCGCTCGTCGAAGTCGATGTCGACATCGGGCATGGAGACGCGCTCGGGGTTCAGGAAGCGCTCGAAGATCAGGCCGTGGGTGATCGGGTCGAGGTCGGTGATGCCCATGGCGTACGCGACGATCGAGCCGGCGGCGGAGCCTCGGCCGGGGCCGACCGCGATGCCCTGCTTCTTGGCCCACATGATGAAGTCGGCGACGACGAGGAAGTAGCCCGGGAACCCCATCTGGATGATGACGTCCAGCTCGTACTCGGCCTGCTTCTGCCGGTCGTCGGGGACGCCTCCGGGGTAGCGGCGGGCCATGCCGCGCCGCACTTCCTCCTTGAACCAGGTGACCTCGGTGTAGCCCTCTTCCGGGATCTCGAACTTCGGCATGAGGTTCTTGGCCTCGAACATGCCGGCGGTGTCGACCTGCTCGGCCACCAGGAGGGTGTTGCGGCAGCCCTCCTGCCAGGCGTCCGAGGAGTCGACGGCGTACATCTCCTCCGTGGACTTCAGGTAGTAGCCGGTGCCGTCGAAGCGGAAGCGGTCCGGGTCGGAGAGGTTCTTGCCGGTCTGGATGCACAGCAGGGCGTCGTGCGCCGCCGACTCGTGCGCGTACGTGTAGTGCGAATCGTTGGTGACCAGCGGCGGGATGCCGAGCTTCTTGCCGACCTCCAGCAGCCCGTCGCGGACCCGGCGCTCGATCTCGATGCCGTGGTCCATCAGCTCCAGGAAGTAGCGGTCCTTGCCGAAGATGTCCTGGTATTCGGACGCGGCCTTCAGGGCCTCGTCGAACTGGCCGAGGCGCAGCCTGGTCTGCAGCTCGCCGGAGGGGCAGCCGGTGGAGGCGATCAGGCCTTCGGACCACTGGCTGATGGTCTCCTTGTCCATGCGCGGCCACTTCGTGAGCCAGCCCTCGGCGTACGCGTCGGAGGACAGCCGGAAGAGGTTGTGCAGCCCGGTGGAGTTCGCCGCCCAGATCGTCTTGTGGGTGTAACCGCCGGAACCGGACACGTCGTCGCGCTTCTGGTGCGGCTGTCCCCACTGGATGCGCCGCTTGTTGCGCCGGGACTCGGGGGCGACGTACGCCTCGATGCCGATGATCGGCGTGACCCCGGCCTTCTTCGCCGTGTGGAAGAAGTCGTACGCCCCGTGCAGGTTGCCGTGGTCGGACATGGCGATGTGCGTCATGCCCATCTCGTTGCACGCGTTGAACATGTCCTTCAGCCGCGCGGCACCGTCCAGCAGGGAGTACTGGGTGTGGACGTGCAGGTGCGTGAACGGCGTCTTGGTCACGGTGGGGGCCTCCGGGCGGGGAGAGAGGGGGCGGCAGCTATGAATCCTACGTGGCCCCAGTGACAGTTTCCGGGCACGGCGGGGTAGCTTCATCCGTTGCAGACCCAAGGACCCGTGTCCGATATGCGTTCCACCCCGCGCCACCTGGAGGCACCCGCCATGGCGGTTCCCGAGACGACCGACGAGCAGCGCGCCGAGCAGATACTCGACGTGTTCGACATCGCCTTCGGCGAGCTGATCACCGCCGACCCCGCGGCCTTCCGGGTCAAGTTCCGCAAGATGGCGGCCTCGGCCTTCGCCTTCTACCGGGGCACCGCCTGCCTCTTCTACGCCGACCTGGAGCGCGAGCGGCACGGCGGCCCGTACCTGGACGAGCGCACCGGCCGGGTGTGGATCCACGGCGACCTGCACGCCGAGAACTTCGGCACCTACATGAACGCCCAGGGCCGGCTGGTCTTCAACGTCAACGACTTCGACGAGGCCTACGTCGGCCCCTTCACCTGGGACCTGAAGCGGTTCTCGGCCTCCGTCGCCCTGATCGGCTACACCAAGGCGCTCAGCGACGACCAGATCAGCGAGCTGGTCCGGATCTACGCGGCCGCCTACCGGGAGCGCATCCACGCGCTGGCCACCGGCGCCAAGAACGAAGAAGTGCCCGCCTTCACGCTGGACACCGCCGACGGCCCGCTGCTGGAGGCCCTGCGCGCCGCCCGCCGCCGCACCCGTTTCTCGCTCCTCGACTCGATGACCGAGATCCGCGAGTTCGAGCGCCGCTTCTCCCCCGGCCCCGGGACCATCGAGCTGGACGCGGCCACCCGGTACAAGGTGCTCGCCGCCTTCGACGGGTACCTGGAGACCCTGCCCGACGAGTCCCTCGTGCGCCCGGACTCCTACCGGGTCAAGGACGTGGTGGGCCGGCGGGGCGTCGGCATCGGCTCGGCGGGCCTGCCCTCGTACAACATCCTGCTGGAGGGGCACAGCGACGCCCTGGAGAACGACGTCGTGATCTACCTCAAGCAGGCGCAGACCCCGGCCGTGTCCCGGCACGTCACCGACCGGTCGGTGCGCGAGTACTTCCGGCACGAGGGGCACCGCACCGTGATCTCCCAGCGGGCCCTGCAGGCGCACGCCGACCCGTGGCTCGGCTGGACCGAGCTGGACGGGGCCGGGCAGCTCGTCGCGGAGGTCTCCCCGTACGCGGTGGACCTGGACTGGTCGGACCTGGACGACCCGGAGGAGATCGCGGCCGTGGTCGCCGACCTGGGCCGGGCCACGGCGACCATGCACGGAGCCGCGGACGAGCAGGAGAGCGGCCAGACGCTGGTCCCGTTCTCCACCGAGCGGGCCATCGACGCGGCCATCGCCGCCGACGAGGAGGGCTTCGCGGACCTGCTGGTGGACTTCGCGCACGCCTACGGCGCCCGGGCCCGCGCCGACCACCAGATCTTCGTGGACCTCTTCCGCAACGGCCGGATCCTGCCCTAGGCAAGGACCTAGGACCCGTCCGCACAGGGACGCATGGCACACTCGCGACGATGGACATATCCGGGGTGGGTCTCCGAGGGCTGCGGGCCGCGCTGTTCAGCGCGGTCGTCGTGCTGCTCTCGACCGGCTCGCACGTCCTGTTCTCCCGGGTGCCGCTGCCTCCCGCCCTGGTGGGAGGGGCCTTCGCCGCCGTGTTCGCGATCGCCTTCGCCCTGGCCGGACGCGAGCGTGGCATCGGTCACATCGCCGGGCTGCTCGTCCCCCTGGAACTGGCCGCCGACACCGTCCTGACCTCCGGCCAGCACCTCTGCTACGGCCTCGCGGGCGGCCCCGTCTCGGGTCCGCTGCGCGCCATGGGGCTCGCCGACTTCTGCGGCGGCAGCCCGGTGGGCGGGGCGCTGGCCGAGGTGGGCGGGCCCGCCGACCCGGCCGCATTGCTGGCCGCACCCGGACCGTGGGCTCCCTGGCTGCTGCTGGGCGCCCACGTATCGGTCGGACTGCTCGCCTCCCTGTGGCTGCACCGCGGGGAGCGGGCGCTCGGCCGGCTGCTGGGCGCGGCGTCCGCCTTCGCCTTCCGGCCGCTGCTGATGGCCTCGGCCCGCACGGCGCGGGCCCTGGCTCCGGTACGCCGCTCGCCGCTCGCGGCGCTGCGGAGCGCGGTGGCCCGCACCCGCTTCCCCGTGCACTCCGTGGGACGGCGGGGACCTCCTCGCGCACACGGCGCGTTCGCTCGCGCCTGACGTACGAGGACAGTCCCCCCTTCCAGCCGGCTCCACAGCGGAGCCACACCCCACGGAGAGAACGATGAGCGCACGCAACAGCCAGGCGAACAAGGCGGCGGCCCGCGAGAAGCTGCGCATCGAGCGCGAGCAGCAGGCCAAGAAGGCCAAGGTCCGCCGGCAGGTGTTCGTGGCGGGCGGCGTCGTGGCCGCCCTCGCCCTGGCCGGGGGCGTCGGCTACGCCGTCGTCCAGTCCAACCAGCCGAGCGCCTGGGAGAAGGCCGCCGACGCGCCCCTGGTCGCGCCGAAGAACACCTCGGGCGAGAACGGCACGACGGTGGTCATCGGCAAGGCCGACGCCAAGAAGACCCTGGAGCTGTACGAGGACGCGCGCTGCCCGGTCTGCGCGAGCTTCGAGCAGGCGGTCGGCCCGCAGCTCAAGGCGGACCTCGACGCCGGCAAGTACAAGATCCAGTTCGTCGGCGCCACCTTCCTGGACAACGGCTTCCCCGGCAGCGGCTCGAAGAACGCCCTGAGCGCGCTGGGCGCGGCCCTCAACGTCAGCCCCGAGGCGTTCCTGGAGTACAAGACGGCCCTCTACTCCGCGGCGAACCACCCGGAGGAGAAGGACGACAAGTTCGCCAAGGACGACTACCTGCTGACGGTCGCGGACCAGGTCCCGACGCTCAAGGGCAACGCCGAGTTCAAGAAGGCGGTCGAGGACGGCACCTACGACCGGTGGGCGCTGGAGATGTCGAAGACCTTCGACAAGAGCGGCGTGAAGGGCACTCCGACGCTGAAGATGGACGGCAAGAAGATCGATCCGCTGCCGCAGACGCCCGCGGAGTTCACGGCGGCGATCGACAAGGCCGTCGCCGGCTGACCCGTTCAGGCTGACGCGTTCGGGCTGAACCACCGACTGCACCACGACCGCACCACCGACGGACGGGCGAACTCCCAGAGTTCGCCCGTCCGTTGCTTTCACGGGTCTGGTCCGGAGCGAATACCCGTCGGTAATATGATCATCCGTGACCAGTCAACTCTCCTCTTCCGCCCCGGAATCGGCGACCGTGCCGACCCCCCGCCGCCGTACGGTCGTCCTGGCCGCGGCGGCCACGGCGGCACTCGTCCCGATCGCCGCGCTGGGTGCCGAAGCCGCCCACGCCGCCACGGGCACCACCGCTGACGCACCCTCCTTCCTGCACGGCGTCGCCTCGGGCGACCCGCTCCCCGACGGGGTCCTGCTGTGGACCCGCGTCACCCCGACCGCCGCGGCCGTACCGGGCTCCGGTGCGGGCCCCGCCGTCGCGGTGGGCTGGGAGGTCGCCGAGGACAAGGCCTTCTCCCGGATCGTCGCGAGCGGCACCGTCACCGCGAGCGCCGCCTCCGACCACACCGTCAAGGCCGACGTACGGGGCCTGCGCCCGCAGACGGCCTACTGGTACCGGTTCACCGCCGGCGCCACCACCTCCCCGGCCGGGCGCACCCGCACCGCCCCGGCCGCCGCCACCGCGCCCGCCGGGATCCGCTTCGGCGTGGTCTCCTGCGCCAACTGGGAGTCCGGCTACTTCTCCGCGTACCGCCACCTGGCCGCGCGGGCCGATCTGGACGCCGTACTGCACCTGGGCGACTACATCTACGAGTACAAGAGCGGGGGCTACCCCGAGGCGAAGTACGTCGTGCGGCAGCACGAGCCGCTGCACGAGATCCTCACCCTGGCCGACTACCGCACCCGGCACGGGAAGTACAAGACCGACCCCGACCTGCAGGCCCTGCACCAGGCCCACCCGGTCATCGCGATCTGGGACGACCACGAGATCGCCAACGACACCTGGTCCGGCGGCGCCGAGAACCACGACGCCGCCACCGAGGGCTCCTTCGCGGCCCGTGCGGCCGCCGCCCGGCAGGCGTACTTCGAGTGGATGCCGGTGCGCACCTCCACCGAGGGCACCGTCTACCGGCGGCTGCGCTTCGGCACCCTCGCCGACCTGCACCTGCTGGACCTGCGGACCTTCCGCTCGCAGCAGGCGGGCATCGGCAGCGGCGCGGTGGACGACCCGGAGCGCACCCTCACCGGGCGCGCCCAGCTGGACTGGCTGAAGGCCGGGCTGGCCGGCTCGCAGGCCACCTGGAAGCTGGTGGGCACCTCGGTGATGATCTCGCCGGTGGCCTTCGGCTCGCTGCCGGCGCACCTGCTGGGGCCCCTCACCGAGCTGCTCGGCCTGCCCGCGGGCGGCCTCGCGGTCAACGTGGACCAGTGGGACGGGTACACGGACGACCGCCGGGAGCTGCTGGGGCACCTGACGGACCGTTCCGTCCGCAACACCGTCTTCCTGACCGGTGACATCCACATGGCCTGGGCGAACGACGTGCCGGTGACGGCGGCCACCTACCCGTGGTCGCGTTCGGCGGGCGTGGAGTTCGTGGTGACGTCGGTGACCTCCGACAACATCGACGACCTGCTGCACGTGCCGGCCGACACGGCCTCGCTGGTCGCCGAGACGGCGATCAAGGCCGCCAACCGGCACGTGAAATGGCTGGACATGGACGCCCACGGCTACGGCGTGCTGGACGTGACGGCCGAGCGTTCCCAGATGGACTACTACGTGGTCTCGGACAAACGGCGCCAGGACGCCACGGCCGCCTGGGCACGCTCGTACCGCACGCTGACCGGCACCCAGAAGGTCGAGCGGGCGGACCAGCCGGTGCGCTGACACTCAGCCAGATTTCCCGTCCGGAGGGGCGCTTGGCGTAGACCAGGCGCCCCTTCGTCATCAGAAGCAACAAATCTTTTACGTAGAGCACTTGACCTGTTTATGACATGCGCACGTAAGATTCCCGCCAGCTGAGGAGATCCCTCCCGCTCAACCCCCCACTCGCGAGGAGCACACGTGCGCGCTCTTGCCCGCATATCCCCCCTTCTTCGCCGCCGCCTGATGGGTGCCGCCGTACTCACCGGCACCCTGGCCTTCACCCCGCTCGCCGCCCCCACCACGGTCGCCGCCGCCAAAACTGGCGCCGAGGTGTGCGCCGAGGACGCCTCCGGCGCCGCGGCCAACGCCCGTGTGGCGCGCCCGAAGGACCAGCACGCGGCCGAGCCGAACGAGGTCACCGAGGCGCAGTCCAAGTCCATGGACGCCGACCTCAAGGCGAAGCTGGACAAGATCTCGAAGGAGCCGCGCAGCCTGCGCGTCGCCGAGGCAGTCACGAACATCCCCGTGTACTTCCACGTGATCCACTCCGGTACCACCGGAAAGCTGACGTCCACCGACATCAGCAAGCAGCTGGCGGTCCTGAACGCGGCCTACGCCGGCCAGGGCACCGGAAACGTCGACAGCAGCTACCAGTTCACCCTGGCGGGCACCGACTACACGGACAACGCGAGCTGGTACAACCTGGCTTCCGGCTCCACGGCCGAGAAGACCATGAAGAACACCCTGCGCAAGGGCGGCGCGAACGCCCTGAACTTCTACACCGCCAACCTCTCCGGCGGGCTGCTGGGCTGGGCCACCTTCCCCAGCTCCTACGCCTCCCAGCCGAAGATGGACGGCGTGGTCGTCCTGGACACCTCGCTGCCGGGCGGCTCCGCCGCCAACTACAACGAGGGCGACACCGCGACCCACGAGGTCGGCCACTGGATGGGCCTCTACCACACCTTCCAGGGCGGCTGTAACGGCGCGGGCGACTCCGTCTCGGACACCCCGGCCGAGAAGAGCGCGGCCTTCGAGTGCCCGACCGGCCGTGACACCTGCGCCAGCAAGGCGGGCGTCGACCCGATCCACAACTTCATGGACTACACGTACGACTCCTGCATGTACCAGTTCACCGCGGGCCAGGTGACCCGCATGAAGAGCATGTGGACGGCGTACCGCGCCTGACGCTCCGGCATTGCGGAGCACGCATGACGATGGGGCCCCGCACGCGCGGGGCCCCATCGTCATGTGCGTCCTACAGACCGTCGAGGAAGGCGAGGGCGACCGCCCAGGCCTGCTCCGCCGCCTCGGCGTCGTAGTCGTCCAGCCCCGGGTCGGTGAACAGGTGCCCGGCCCCCGGATAGCCGTGGACCTCCACGTCCGCCCCGGCCTTGCGCATCCGCAGGTACCAGGCCGTCAGCCAGTCGTGCGGCTCGAAGGGGTCCGGATCGGCGATGTGCAGCTGCACCGGCAGCTCGTCGACGTACGCGTTCTCCTCCAGGTCGGCCGTCCCGTGCAGGAGCAGCAGCCCGCGCGCCTTCTCGTCGGCGAGCGCCAGGTGCTGGGCGATCGAGCCGCCGAAGGAGAAGCCGGCGTAGACCAGGCCCTGGTCGGAGTAGGGGGCCGAGGCCAGGACCGCCCGCTTGAGCAGCTCGTCACGGCCGATCTCGTCCCGGTGGGCCATGCCCTCCTCGACGGTCTCGAAGGTGCGTCCCTCGAAGAGGTCCGGCACCTGGACCTGGTGCCCGGCCGCGCGCAGCCGGTCGGCCGCCTCCCGCACGGCGGGCCGCAGCCCGTAGGTCGAATGGAAAAGCATGATGTTCATGCCCCCATCGTGCCAGTTTCGACGGACCCCCTCCGGTTACGTTGGCCTGCATGGACACGGACTCCTTCCTGCGCCCGATCGCGGCCGTCGCCGGCACCCTGGCCATCACCCTGCTCGCGGGCTGGGTGCTGGACCTGCTGCTGCGCCGCGCCGACGCCCGGCACAGCGAGACCCCGCTGTGGGGGCTGCTGCGCCGCTGCCGCCCGCCGTTCCTGGTGGTCCTGGCCGCCTCCCTGCTGCAGGCCGTGCGCCGGCGTGCGGACGGCCCCGGGCACGTGCTGACCCTGGTCCTGATCGCCGCGGCCGCGTGGCTGCTGATCCGCATCACGACGGCGATCGTGGACTCCACCTACGCCCGCTACGCGGCCGACGCCTCCGACCCGGCCAGGGTCCGCCGGGTCCGCACCCAGGTCACGCTGATCCAGCGGGTGGTCACCGCGGTGGTGATCGTGGTGGCCCTCAGCGCGATGCTCCTGACGTTCCCCGAGATGCGCACGGTCGGCACCTCGATGCTGGCCTCGGCGGGCGTGCTCGGCATCGTGGCGGGCATCGCGGCACAGGCCGCCCTCGGCAACCTCTTCGCCGGACTCCAGATCGCCTTCGGCGACACCGTCCGGATCGGCGACACCGTGGTGGTGGACAAGGAGTGGGGCACGGTGGAGGAGATCACCCTCACCTTCCTCACCGTCCGGACCTGGGACGAGCGCCGGATCACGATGCCGGTCTCGTACTTCACGAGCAAGCCCTACGAGAACTGGTCGCGCGGTGGCGCGCAGATGACGGGCACCGTGTTCTGGCACCTGGACCACAGCGCCCCGGTCGACCTGATGCGCGAGCAGCTCCAGCGGATCCTGAAGGACATCCCGGAATGGGACGGCCGCACCGGCTCCCTGGCCGTCACGGACACCACCCCGCACACCATCCAGGTCCGTGCGGTGGTCACCGCGAAGGACGGCGACGCCGTCTGGACCGTCCGCTGCGCGGTCCGCGAACGCCTGATCACCTGGCTACGAACCCACCACCCGTACGCCCTCCCCCACATCGCCACGACGGAGGCGATCCTTCCGCCCGGGCAGTAATCCAGCCGTCCGGCGTTGAGGACCGGGGTCCGGGGCGCAGCCCCGGGGAACGGTGGAAGGGCGGGTAGGGGACTCCGCCCCGCAGGGCCGTGACCAGGGCCGGTGTCAGCCCCGGCCCGCGAAGGTCAGCCGGAACAGCGCACCCCCGCCCGGGGCGGCTTCGGCCACCAGCTCCGCCTCGTGCGCCCGCGCGATCTGCCGGGCCATCGCCAGCCCCAGCCCCGACCCCGGCAGGGCCCGCGCCGCCCCCGCCCGGTAGAACCGGTCGAAGACGTACGGCAGATCCCCCTCCGCGATCCCCGGCCCGTGATCCCGTACGGTCACCTCCGCGGACCCGCCCCGCACCACCAGGCCGACCTCCACCTCCGCCCCGGCCGGGCTGAACTTCGCCGCGTTGTCCAGCAGGTTCGACAGCAGCCGGCTGAGCCGCGCCGGCACCCCCGCCACCACCACGGCCTCCTCCCGCGAGGGACCCCGCACCCGGAACGCCACCCCCGGCCAGTGCGCCCGCGCGGCGCCGACGCAGTACTCCAGCAGCGGAGCCAGCCGCACCTGTTCCACCAGCAGCTGCGGCTCCTCGTCGCGGGCGAGCTCGATCAGGTCGTTGACGAGCCCGGTCACCTCCCGCAGCTGCCGCCCGAGCGCCAGCGAGGCCCGTTCGCGCTGCTCGGCCGTCAGCCGGTCCCCCCGCGCGAGCAGCTCCGCGTTCGTCCGCAGCGCCGTCAGCGGGGTCCGCAGCTCGTGGGAGGCGTCCGCGACGAGCCTGCGCTGCGCGGTGACGGACTGTTCCAGCTCCCCCAGCATGGTGTTGAAGCTCCCGGCCAGCCGGGTGACCTCGTCCTCGCGGCCGCGCCCCGGAGGCGGCAGTTCGATCCGGTGCCTCGGGTCCCTGGTGGCGGCGATCCGCTCGGCGGTGGCGGTGAGCCGGGTGACGGGCGCCAGACCCGTCCGCGCGACCCAGTGGCCGAGCACCGCGGCCAGCAGCACCCCTGCCGCCGCCGTCAACGCCAGCCACCACGAGGCCTGCTCGATGCCGTCCTCCACCGTGTCGGCCCGCAGCGCCACTTGAAGCGCCCGCCCCTTGCCGTAGTCGGTGGTCAGCATCCGCGCCGGATGCCCGGCGTGCACGATGGCCGTGTAGTACGGGGCCCGCGTGCCCGCGGCCACGGCCCGCGCGGCCGGGGTCACCGGCAGCAGGTACGGCGTCCTGGGGTCGCGCCCCGGATCCGCCGGCACCACCTCGGCGCAGGCGGGCGCCGCCCGGAACCGGCACTCCCCGGCCAGGGTCCCGGGTCCGGAGTCCGGGTTGCGCTGGGCGGCGAGGCGGGCCGACTGGGTCAGGCTCAGGTCGAGCTGCCGGTACAGCGCCCCGCGCACCACGAGGAAGGCCGCCGCGCACACGCCGAGCGCCACCAGGGCCACCGCGGCGGTGACGGACAGCGCCAGCCGGGTCCGCAGCGGCCGCCGGCGCCGCCACCGCGCTCCGCGCCCCCGCCCCTGCTCCCGCCCGCTCACGCGGAGTCCAGCCGGTAGCCGACCCCGTGCACGGTGTGCACGAGCCGGGGCTCGCCGCCGGCCTCCAGCTTGCGGCGCAGGTATCCGACGTAGACGGCCAGGGAGTTGGAGTCCGGCCCGAAGTCCCGGCCCCACACCAGTTCCAGGACCAGCTCGCGCGGGAGCACCTGTCCGGGGTGGCGCAGGAGCAGTTCGAGCAGCGCCGACTCCGTGCGGCTGAACTCCAGCGGCCGCTCCCCGCGCCGCCCGGTGCGGGTGACGGGGTCGAGCACGAGGTCCCCGTACGCGAGCACGGGCGCGCCCCCGGCCGGGTCGTCGGGGGCGGCTCGCCGCAGGAGGGCCCGTACCCGGGCCACGAGCTCGTCGAGCGCGAACGGTTTGACCAGGTAGTCGTCGGCGCCCGCCTCCAGCCCGTCGATCCGGTCGCTCACCGCGTCCAGGGCCGTGAGGACGAGGACGGGCGTACGGTCGCCCACCGCGCGCAGTTGCCGGCACACGCCGAGCCCGTCCAGCACCGGCATCATCACGTCGAGGACCACCGCGTCGGGCTGCCAGAGGGCCACCTCGGACAGCGCGGCCAGCCCGTCGGCCGCACCGCGCACCTCGTACCCCTCGACGGCGAGGCCGTCCTCGACGGCGGCCCGCACCTCGGGCTCGTCGTCCACCACCAGAATCCGCTGCATGCGGCAAAGCCTCCCAAATGCTCCGGGAGAACCTCTTAGAACCTTCTTAAGGCGCACCGGAAGTCTGCGTCCATGACCTCCTCACCCTCCCCATCCTCCTCACGCTGGCCGCTTTCCGTCGTGATCGGCGCGGGCGGCACCGGCGGCCACATCTATCCCGGGCTCGCCCTGGCGGAGGCGCTGCGCGCCGCCGTCCCGCACGCCGTGATCTCGTTCATCGGCACCGAACGCGGCCTGGAGACCGAGCTGATCCCGGCCGCCGGCTACCGCCTGCACACCGTGGACATGATCCCCTTCGACCCGGCGCTGGGCGCCAAGCGCTACCTCCTCCCGGCGGCGCTGCTGCGCTCGGCCGGGCAGGCGCGGGCCGTGATCCGGGCGCAGGGCGCGCAGGTCGCGGTCGGCATGGGCGGCTATCCGAGCGCGCCCGCCGTGCTCGGGGCCCGGCTGGCCGGACTGCCGGCGGTCATCCACGAGTCCAACGCGGTACCGGGCCGGGCCAACCAGTTCGCGGCCCGCCTCACCCCGCACATGGCGGTCGCCTTCGACCGCAGCCGGGAACACCTGGCGGGCGGGGCGCGGGCACTGACCACCGGAATGCCCATCTCCGCGGCGCTGTCGGGCCTCGCGGAACTGTCCCGCCCCGAGCGGACGGTCCTGCGCGCCGAGGCCCGGCGGGAGCTCGGGGTGCCGGACGGGCGGCGGCTGGTGGTGTTCAACGGCGGCAGCCTCGGCGCCGTGCGCCTGACCTCGGCCGCGGCCGGGCTGGCGGCCGCCTGGCAGGCGCGGGAGGACGTGCAGCTGCTGATCAAGACCGGGCCGGCGGCGCTCGCGGACACGGTGGCCGGGCTGTCCGCCTCGGGCGGGCGGCGGATCGCACGGGCCGTGCCGTACCTGGACCGGATGGACCTGGTCTACGCGGCCGCCGACCTGGTGGTGTGCCGGGCGGGCTCGGCGACGGTGGCGGAGCTCGCCGCGACGGGCGTCCCCGCGGTGCTGGTGCCTTACCCGTACGCCCCGGGCGACCACCAGACCCACAACGCCCGGGTGCTGTCCGACGCGGGCGCCGGCCTGCTGCTGGCGGACGCCGAGGCCACGGCCGGCCGCCTCGCGGAACTGCTCGCCCCGCTGCTGGCCGACCCCGCTCGGCTGGCGGCGATGGCCGGCGCGGCCGACCCGGGCCCGCACGCGCGGGCCGCCGACCTGCTGGCCTCGCACGTCCTGCGGGTCGCCGGCTTCCCCTCCTTCTCCCCCACTCCCCTGGAGCTCGTATGACCACGCACGCCACGCACACCCCCACGCCCACCCTCGCCCTCACCCCGGCGCGCACGCCCGCCGACTGGACCGGCCGGACCGTCCTGGTCACGGGCGCCGAGGGGTTCATCGGCTCCACGCTCGTCGACCTGCTGGTCGCGCGGGGCGCGAGGGTCCGCGCCTTCGTGCACTACAAGCCGTACGCCGACAAGGGCCACCTGGCCCGCTACCTGGCCGACCCCGGCGGCCCGGTGGAGATGTGGGCCGGGGACGTCCGCGACGCGGGCCGGGTCAGCGACGCGGTGGCCGGCTGCGACACGGTCTTCCACCTGGCGGCCCTGATCGGGATCCCGTACAGCTACGCCTCGCCCGGTGCGTACGTCCAGACCAACGTCACCGGTACCGAGAACATGGCCGAGGCCTGCCGCCGCCACGGCGTGCGCCGCCTCGTCCACACCTCCACCAGCGAGGTCTACGGGACGGCCCTGACGGCCCCGATCTCCGAGAGCCACCCGCTCCAGCCGCAGTCCCCGTACTCCGCTTCGAAGATCGGCGCCGACATGATGGCGCTCTCCTTCCACCACGCGTTCGAACTGCCGGTGACGGTGGTCCGGCCGTTCAACACCTACGGCCCCCGCCAGTCGGCCCGCGCGGTCATCCCCACCATCCTCGCCCAGCTCCACTCGGGCGCCCGGGAGATCCGTCTGGGCTCCCTGACACCCACCCGGGACTTCACCTACGTGACCGACACCGCGGCCGGCTTCCTCGCCGTCGCGGAATCCGACCGGGCCCTGGGCGAAGTGGTCAACCTGGGCAGTGGCGAGGAGATCTCCATCGGCGACCTGGCCCGGGCCCTGATCACGGCCTCGGGCCGGGACGCGGAGGTGGTCGTCGACCCGGCCCGGCTGCGTCCCGCGGGCAGCGAGGTCCAGCGTCTGCTGTCGGACAACGCCCGGGCCCGCGACTGGGCCGGCTGGAAGCCCGAGGTCTCCCTCCAGGAAGGCCTGACCCGCACCTCGGAGTGGATAGCCGCCCACCTCCACCTCTTCGCCCCGGACCGCTACCAGGTGTAGGCCGCTCCGGGTCAGCCCCGGTCCGCGAGGCCGGCCCGGTCCCGGGACCGGGCCCGGTCGCGGAACCAGACGGCCGCTCCCACCAGCAACAGCCAGGCCCGGCGCTGGAGCAGGGGGGCGAGCGCGAAGGTCAGTACGGCGGCGAGTCCGATGCCGATGACCCCGGGAGCCGGCAGGTCACCACCGGCGGCCGCGGACTCGGGCCGGCTCGGGTTCGCTCGGGGGCTGGAACCACTCACGGGACTCTCCTGTGGCGTGAGCCTTCGGCATCCGCCCCGGCTCCCGGCCGCTCCGGGCGCCATGCCGTACGGGCCCCGCACCCCGCCCGGATGGCCCGCGACCGCCCGCCCACGACCGGACCCTACAAACTACGGACTACGGACTACGCAGACTGCGGACGTCCAGGTGCCGGAGCACCCGGTCGACGATCTCCGGATCGGCGCCCGGTTCGCTGCGCGCGGCCAGCACCTCGTGCCGGGCGGCGGACATCATCTCCCGCTGGATGCGCTGCACGTCGCGGATCCGCTCCACCCGCTTCGCGTACGCCTCCCGCCGCTCCTCGTCGACCATGTCCGGGCTGATCCTGGCGCCCACGTCGTAGGCCCGGCGGTAGAGCACCTCCACCAGGTCCTCGGGCAGGTCCTCCACCTCCTCGATCTCCTTCAGCCGCCGCTTCGCGGCCTTGGCTGCGCGGATCGCCAGCGCGCGGGCGATCTCCGCCTCCGCGTCCGAGTCGGCCTCCACGCCGAGCCGGCGCACCAGCCACGGCAGGGTCAGGCCCTGGACCACCAGGGTGGCCATGATCACGGCGAAAGCGATGAAGACGATCTCCTGCCGGGCCGGGAAGGGCTCCCCCGCGTCCGTCTCGAAGGGGATGGCCAGCGCGAGGGCCACCGAGGCCACGCCCCGCATGCCCGCCCACCACATCACCATGGACTCCCGCCAGCTCAGCGGGATCTCCTCGTCGTAGTCGCGGCGCGAGTGGAGCCGTTTCGCGAGCCAGCCGGCCGGCAGCAGCCACACCAGCCGTACGCCGACCACCACCGCGACCACCGCCGCCGCCCAGCCGGCCATCTCCCAGACCCGGCCGCTGGCGGCCCCGAACACGTTGTGCAGTTCCAGCCCGATCAGTCCGAAGGCGACGCCGGTGACCAGCATGTCGACGACCTCCCAGAACGTGTGCCCGGCGAGCCGGCCCAGCACGTCGTCGGCGTCGGTCGCGTACTCGGCGAGGAACAGCGCCGTGGTCAGCACGGCCAGCACGCCGGAGCCGGTGAACTCCTCGGCCACCACGTAGGCCACGAACGGCACGAGCAGGGTCAGCCCGATCTGGAGCGTGGCATCGCCGAGCCGCCCCATGAGCCGGTTCGCGGCCCAGCCGAGCGCGAGCCCCACCGCGACGGCCACGACGGCCGACAGCACGAACTCGCCGAGCGCCTCGGGCCACGAGAAGGTCCCGCTGACGGCCGCGGCGATGGCCACGTGGTAGAGCACGATGGCGGTGACGTCGTTGAAGAGCCCCTCGCCCTCCAGGATCGACACCATGCGCCGGGGCAGCCCGAGCGAGCCCGCCACGGCGGTGGCGGCGACGGGGTCGGGCGGTGCGACGAGCGCGCCGAGCGCGACGGCCGCGGCGATCGAGAGCCCCGGCACGAGGGCGTGCGCGGTGAAGGCGACGGCCGCGGTGGTCACGAAGACGAGGGCGACGGCCAGCAGCAGGATGGGCCGTACGTTGGCGGCGAACTGCCGCCAGGAGGTCCGCTGCACGGAGGCGTACAGCAGCGGGGGCAGCACGAGCGGCAGGATGTACTCGGGCGGGATGTCGACGTTGGGCACCACGGGCACCAGGGCGAGCACCACCCCGCCGAGCGTCATCAACACCGGCGAGGGCAGCCCCAACCGGTCCCCGAGCGGCACCGTCACCACGGCCCCGAGCAACAACACGAACAACAGCAGGAGCTGATCCACTCCCACACACTGCCAGCCACTGCGCTCGGCGCCGCAGACCAGACTGCGTGTCGGACTCCGCCGCATCCGGCCCGCATCCGGCCGCGCCGAGCCACATCCAGCCTCGCCGGCGTTCGAGGCGCGGGATCCGGGGCGGAACCCCAGGGGGTCCGGGCGCAGCCCGGGGAACGGTGGAAGGGCGGGCAGGGGACGGCCCCGCAGGGCTGCGCGCACCCACCCCCGGCCGGGGCTACGGCAGCGCGCGCCGCATCGCCCGGTGCGGGATCCCCGCGTCCTCGAACTCCGGCCCGTAGGCCACGTACCCGAGCCGCTCGTAGAACCCCAGCGCATGGGTCTGCGCGCCGAGGTCGACGTACGACAGCCCCAGCCGAACCGCCTCGGCCTCGATCGCCCGGACCAGCGCGACCCCCACCCCGAGCCCGCGCGCGGACTTGGTGACGGCCAGCCGTCCGAGCGAGCCGACCTCCGGGGAGCCCGTCTTGCCCAGGGCCCGCGGCCCGTACAGCAGCCGGCCGGTGCCCAGCGGCACCCCGTCCGGCCCCTCGGCCAGCACGTGCACCGCGATCTCGTCGTACGCGTCGTACTCGATCGACTCCGGCACCGACTGCTCGACCACGAAGACCTCGGTCCGCACGGCGAAGCAGGCCTTCAGGTCGTCGTCCGTGACGGCGACCCGTACGGATACGGCGGTCACTCGCTCTCCTTGCGGATCACGTCCAGCGCGTTCTGCAGGTCCGCCGGGTAGGTGCTCGCGAACTCGACCCACTGCCCGTCCGACGGGTGCTCGAACCCGAGCCGCACGGCGTGCAGCCACTGCCGGGTGAGCCCGAGGCGCTTCGCGACGGTCGGGTCGGCGCCGTAGGTCAGGTCGCCGACGCAGGGGTGCTTGTGCGCGGCCATGTGCACGCGGATCTGGTGCGTGCGCCCGGTCTCCAGCTTGATGTCCAGCAGCGACGCGGCGCGGAAGGCCTCGATCAGGTCGTAGTGGGTGACGGAGGGCTTGCCCTCCTGGGTCACGGCCCACTTGTAGTCGGCGCTGGGGTGCCGCCCGATCGGCGCGTCGATCGTGCCGCTCATCGGGTCCGGGTGGCCCTGCACCAGCGCGTGGTAGCGCTTGTCTACGATCCGCTCGCGGAACTGGTTCTTCAGCGAGGTGTACGCGCGCTCCGACTTCGCGACGGCCATCAGGCCGGAGGTGCCGACGTCGAGCCGGTGCACGATGCCCTGGCGCTCGGAGGCACCGGAGGTGGAGATGCGGTAGCCGGCGGCGGCGAGGCCGCCGATGACGGTGGTGCCGGTCCAGCCGGGGCTGGGGTGCGCGGCGACGCCGACCGGCTTCATGATGACGACGATGTCGTCGTCGTCATGGACGATCTCCATGCCGGGGACGGGCTCGGCGACGAGCTCGACCTTGCGCGGCGGTTCGGGCATCTCGACTTCGAGCCAGGCGCCACCGTGCACACGCTCGGACTTCCCGACGACACTGCCGTCGACCAGCACCTTTCCCGCGGCCGCGAGTTCGGCCGCCTTCGTCCGGGAAAAACCGAACATACGGGCGATAGCGGCGTCGACGCGCTCGCCCTCGAGGCCATCGGGTACGGGCAGGGTGCGGATCTCGGGAATCGTACTCACCTGTCGAGTATGCAGGACTCGACAGAAGACCATTCCCGCGATCAGCCCGCGGTCAGCCCGTGAACGGCCCGCGATCGCTTGCCGGGTCAGTCCTTGTGGACGGTGCCGTCCGGATCCAGGCCCTTGAACGACAGCAGGACGATCAGGATCCCGCCGCAGACGATCGCCGAGTCCGCGAGGTTGAAGACGGCGAAGTGGGCCGGTGCGATGAAGTCGACGACCGCCCCGCGGAAGACTCCCGGCGAGCGGAAGATCCGGTCGGTCAGGTTGCCCAGCGCCCCGCCGAGCAGCAGGCCCAGCGCGATCGCCCAGGGCAGGCTGTACAGCTTCCGCGCGAGCCGCACGATCACCACGATGACCGTGGCGGCGATGCAGGTGAAGATGATCGTGAAGGCCTCGCCGAAGCCGAAGGCGGCGCCGGGATTGCGGATCGCGTCGAACTTCAGCAGGTCGCCGATCACCTGGATCGACGGCTGGTGCTCCAGCTTCGCGACGACCAGCATCTTGCTGCCCAGGTCGACCAGGTAGGCGAGAAGCGCCACGACGAGCAGCGCGACGATCCGCCGCTGCCCCTTGGGCGCCGCGGATTCGGGCTGGGTGCCGTCTTCCCCGACCTCCGGCGTACCGATGATGCGCTCCGCCTCTGCCACGTGAGTCCCTCGAACTAGCTCGAACCAGGTTGTAGGACGGCACGGCGCCGACCGACCCGCCAGGTTCTGGACCCTGACGAGACACGAGAGTACGTCAGGGCACCCTTCGGCCGCCGCCCCGGCCGGACACCGGAAGAGCCCGCCGGGGCCCCGGCCCGGGGCCCTCCGGCGCCCACCAGGGGCCGTACGGGGCCCCTGGGGCCCGGCTCAGCCCCCGCTCAGCCCCCGCTCAGTGCCGCCGCTCCTGCTTCTGCTTGCAGTCCACGCACAGCGTGGCCCGCGGGAAGGCCTGCATCCGTGCCTTGCCGATGGGCTGGCCGCAGTTCTCACAGAGGCCGTACGTGCCGGCCTCCAGCCGTTCCAGCGCGCGCTCGGTCTGCTCCAGCATCGAGTTCGCGTTCGCGGCGAGGGCGAGCTCGGACTCCCGGGTGATGTTCTTGGTCCCGGTGTCGGCCTGGTCGTCGCCGGCGCCGTCACCGGAGTCCCTCATCAGCCCGGAAATGGCCGCGTCGGAGGCCTGGAGCTCGGCGCGCAGCCGCAGCACCTCGCTCTCCAGCTCGGCCCGCGCCTCGGCGACCTCCGCCGGGGTCCAGGGGTCCTCGCCGGGCCGTACGGCGAGCTCGCCGGGCGCCAGGCCCGCCGTGCCCCGCGCCTTGGGCAGCCCGCTGGTCGCGGCCGTGGCCGTCTTCCTGGCCGTGCCGGTGCTCTTCTTGGCAACCACTTTCCGGGCTCCCGTCTCGTGCGCGGCCTGCGCCGCCCCCTCGGCCCCGGCCGTCTTGGCCGTGGCCTTCTTCGCGGCCGTCTTCTTGACGACGGCCGCATTCCCGGCAGGTGCCTTCCCGGCGGCCGCCTTCTTCGCGCCGGCGGCCTTCGTCCCTGCCGCCGCCTTGGCGCCTGCCGCCGCCTTCTTCCCGGCGGCGGCGCCTTCCACCGGTCCGGCCTCCGGATCCGGGGCCGCCACCTCCGTCACCGGCTCCTGCGCCGGCTTCTCCGCAGCCTTCCCGACAGCCTTCTTGGCAGTACTCCCGGCGGTCTTCTTCGCCACCATGGCCGCGGCCCCTTCACATACTGTGATCATTGCTCGCGAATCGTGCCGGAACGATAAATCGACTCCGGCCCCACGGCAACGGGGCACGCGTCCATCGAGGTCAACCTGCATCCGTTGTGCCCAGCGGGGAGCCCGGTAATCCGCCCCACGCGCCCCACCGCACCCCGGAACGGCCCGTCGGCCCATTCGGGTCAATTCGAGCCCGGTCCGCGCCCTGGTCCGAGCCCCGGTCCGCGCCCCGCCCGGATCCCCGCGCCACGCCCCCTAAACCGGTCTGCCGACCAGCCCCCCGGCCCGTACACTGGGCCCAGCGAGAGGCATGGATGGGGACGAGTAGCGTCGGACGCAGCCAGGAGCGACCCGGGGACGGTGAGAGCCCGGGGGCGAGCGCGATGCGAAGGATCACCCCGGAGCCGCCGGAAGAAAGCCCACCGGGATTCCCGTAGGGCGAGTAGAACCGGCTTCGCACCCCAATGAGGGGGCCGGCGGACCACAGGTCCGCGGGCCAAGGAGGGTGGTACCGCGGGAGCAGCTTCACTCGGCTCTCGTCCCTCCGGACGGAAGTGACACCCCGCCGGAGGAAGAGTTCAGCCTCATGACCACACCGCCGCAGTACCGCCCGGTACCCGCCCAGGTCGACCTGCCTGCCCTTGAGCACGCGGTCCTCGACTTCTGGCGCGAGAGCAAGACCTTCGCCAAGACCCTGGAGCAGTCCGAGGGACGCCCCGAGTGGGTCTTCTACGAGGGCCCGCCCACCGCGAACGGCATGCCCGGCGCGCACCACATCGAGGCCCGCGTCTTCAAGGACGTCTTCCCCCGCTTCCGCACCATGCGCGGCTACCACGTGGCCCGCAAGGCCGGCTGGGACTGCCACGGCCTGCCCGTCGAGCTCGCCGTCGAGAAGGAACTGGGCTTCAACGGCAAGAAGGACATCGAGGCGTACGGCATCGCCGAGTTCAACGCCAAGTGCCGCGAGTCGGTGACCCGCCACACCGACGCGTTCACCGAGCTCACGAACCGCATGGGCTACTGGGTCGACCTCGACGACGCCTACCGCACCATGGACCCCGAGTACGTCGAGTCCGTGTGGTGGTCGCTCAAGGAGATCTTCAACAAGGGCCTGCTCACCCAGGACCACCGCGTCGCCCCCTGGTGCCCCCGCTGCGGCACCGGCCTCTCCGACCACGAGCTGGCGCAGGGCTACGAGACGGTCGTCGACCCCTCGGTCTACGTCCGCTTCCCGCTGACCTCCGGCCCCCTCGCGGGCGAGGCGGCGCTCCTGGTCTGGACGACCACTCCCTGGACCCTGGTGTCCAACACCGCGGTGGCCGCGCACCCCGACGTCACGTACGTCGTCGTGCGCCGTACCGGCGTCGAGGACTCAGAGAAGCTGGTCGTCGCCCAGCCCCTGCTGGAGAAGTCCCTCGGCGAGGGCTGGGAGGCCACCGGCGAGTCCTTCACGGGCAAGGAGATGGAGCGCTGGACCTACCAGCGCCCCTTCGACCTGGTGGAGTTCCCGGAGCCCGCCCACTACGTCGTGAACGCCGAGTACGTCACGACCGAGGACGGCACCGGTCTGGTCCACCAGTCCCCCGCCTTCGGCGCCGACGACCTCGCGGTCTGCCGCGCGTACGGCCTGCCCGTGGTGAACCCGGTCCGCCCCGACGGCACCTTCGAGGAGGAGGTCCCGCTGGTCGGCGGCGTCTTCTTCAAGAAGGCCGACGAGAAGCTGACCGCCGACCTCGAAGCGCGCGGCCTGCTCTTCAAGCACATCGCCTACGAGCACAGCTACCCGCACTGCTGGCGCTGCCACACCGCCCTGCTCTACTACGCGCAGCCGTCCTGGTACGTCCGCACCACCGCCGTCAAGGACGCGATGCTGCGGGAGAACGAGAAGACCAACTGGTTCCCGGACTCCGTCAAGCAGGGCCGCTTCGGCGACTGGCTGAACAACAACATCGACTGGGCGCTGTCCCGCAACCGCTACTGGGGCACCCCGCTGCCCATCTGGCGCTGCGAGGAGAACCACCTCACCTGCGTCGGCTCCCTCGCGGAACTGAGCGACCTGACGGGCACGGACCAGTCGAACCTGGACCCGCACCGCCCCTACATCGACGAGGTCACCTTCCCCTGCACGGCGGAGGGCTGCACCCTCACCTCGGTCCGCGTGCCGGAGGTCATCGACGCCTGGTACGACTCGGGTTCGATGCCGTTCGCGCAGTGGGGCTACCCGCACAAGAACAAGGAGATCTTCGAGAAGCGCTACCCGGCGCAGTTCATCTCGGAGGCCATCGACCAGACGCGCGGGTGGTTCTACACGCTGATGGCGGTCGGCACCCTCGTCTTCGACAAGTCCTCCTACGAGAACGTGGTCTGCCTGGGCCACATCCTCGCCGAGGACGGCCGCAAGATGTCCAAGCACCTGGGCAACACCCTCGAGCCGATCCAGCTGATGGACACTCACGGCGCCGACGCCGTCCGCTGGTTCATGGCGGCCGGCGGCTCCCCGTGGGCGGCGCGCCGCGTCGGTCACGGCACGATCCAGGAGGTCGTCCGCAAGACGCTCCTCACGTACTGGAACACGGTCGCCTTCCAGGCCCTGTACGCCCGCACGTCGAACTGGGCGCCCTCGGCCTCCGACCCGGCGGCCGCGGACCGCACGGTCCTGGACCGCTGGCTGCTCTCGGAGCTCCACACCCTCACGACCGAGGTCACCGAGGCGATGGAGGCGTACGACACCCAGCGCGCCGGCAAGCTCCTCTCCTCCTTCGTGGACGACCTCTCCAACTGGTACGTCCGCCGCTCGCGGCGCCGCTTCTGGCAGGGCGACGCGGCCGCGCTGCGCACCCTGCACGAGGTCGTGGAGACAGTCACCCGCCTCCTCGCCCCCCTCACCCCCTTCATCACGGAGCGGGTCTGGCAGGACATGGTCGTCCCGGTCACCCCGGACGCCCCGGAGTCGGTGCACCTGACCACGTGGCCGGCCCCGGACGCCTCGGCGATCGACCCGGAGCTGTCCCGGCAGATGCTGCTGGTACGCCGCCTCGTGGAGCTGGGCCGCGCGACGCGGGCCGAGTCGGGCGTGAAGACCCGCCAGCCGCTGTCCCGCGCGCTGGTCGCCGTATCGGGCTTCGAGACGCTCTCCCCCGAGCTGCACTCCCAGATCACGGAGGAGCTGAACGTCTCCTCGCTGGCCTCCCTCTCGGAGGTCGGCGGGTCCCTGGTCGACACCACGGCCAAGGCGAACTTCCGCGCGCTCGGCAAGCGCTTCGGCAAGGGCGTGCAGGACGTGGCGAAGGCGGTGGCCGCGGCCGACGCGGCGGCCCTGTCCCTGGCCCTGCGCTCCGGCGAGGCCACGGTGGAGGTGAACGGCGAGACCATCGCCCTCACCCCCGAGGAGGTCATCATCACGGAGACCCCGCGCGAGGGCTGGTCGGTGGCGTCCGACTCCGGCGCGACGGTGGCCCTGGACCTGGAGATCACCCCGGAGCTCCGCCTGGCGGGCCTGGCCCGTGACGCGATCCGCCTGATCCAGGAGGCCCGGAAGAACTCCGGCCTGGACGTCGCGGACCGGATCGCCCTGCGCTGGTCCACGTCGGACCCGGAGCTGGTGACGGCCCTGACGGACCACGCCTCGCTCATCGCCGACGAGGTCCTGGCCACGGACTACGCCCCCGGCGAGGCGGACGCCGCGTACGGTGACCCGTTCACGGACGAGCCCCTGGGCCTGACTTTCCGCCTGCGCAAGGCGTAGCCCGGCCGAAGCGGCCCGCGTCCCCCTCCCCGGGGGGTGCGGGCCGCTTCGCGTTTCCCCTACCCGCCCTTCCACCGTTCCCCGGGCTCCGCCCGGACCCGGTACGGGCTGACGCCAGCCAAGATCCAGCCCCTCCGGCGTTTGAGGAGTGGGGTCTGGGGCGGAGCCCCAGGGAACGGAGGAAGGGCGGGTAGGGGACTCCGCGCAGCGGCAGCCCGCAGCCGGGCCGGGGCATGAAAACGGGCCGGGCCCGGTGCCCCCGAAGGGGAACCGGGCCCGGCCCGAACCGTCTGCCGACGGCTACCGCTTAGTTGTCGTCCTCGTCGATCAGGAAGCCCCGCATGGGAGACGGCGCCTGCTGCATCGGCTGCGGACCAGCCGGCCGCACCGGAGCCATCGGCTGCGTCATCGCCGGGGACATCTGCTGCTGGCCACCACCGTAGGAGGGGGACATCGGCGACGGACCGCCCATCGGCGACGGGCCACCCATCGACGGACCACCCATGGAGTGCATCGCACCGGCCGGAGCCATCGACGGGGTCGGCGACGGCGGCAGCGCGGGACCGGCGGGGTTCCGCGGCGGAGCCAGCGAGTCGTCGGCCTGCGTCTCCAGCTGGCGCAGCTGCGATTCCAGGTAGGACTTCAGACGGGTGCGGTACTCACGCTCGAAGCCCCGCAGGTCCTCGACCTTGCGCTCCAGCGTGGCGCGGGCGGACTCCAGGGAGCCCATCGCGACGCGGTGCTTCTCCTGCGCGTCCCGCTCCAGCGCGTCGGCCTTGGCGCGGGCGTCCCGCTCCAGGCCCTCGGCGCGCGACCGGGCCTCGCCGACGATCTTGTTGGCCTCGGAGCGGGCCTCCGCGATCGCCTGGTCGGCGGTCTGCTGCGCGAGCGACAGGACGCGGGCGGCGCTGTCGCCACCGGGACCCTGCTGCGGAAGCTGCTGCGGCTGCTGGTGCATCTGCTGACCCATGGGCTGCATCTGCTGGCCCATCGGCTGCATCTGCTGACCCATCGGCTGGCCCATCTGCTGGCCGAGCGGGTTCTGGCCACCCATGGACTGCTGCTGCATGGGGTTGCCCATCGGGCCGGGACCCTGCTGGCCCATGCCCTGCTGGCCCATGCCCTGCTGGCCCATCTGCTGCTGGCCCATCTGCTGCTGCCCACCCATGGTGTGCTGCTGCATGGGGCCGCCCATCGGGCCGGGGCCCTGCGGACCGTGCCCACCGGGGCCGGCCGGAAGCTGGGGCGGGCCACCCTGGAGCTGCGGCGGACCCATCGGGGGCTGCTGCTGCGGGGGGCCGGATATGGCCGCGGGCACGGGGGCGCCGGGGCCACGCTGGTCCTGGGGCTCGGGCTTGCGCATGCCCTGCTGCTGCTGGTTCTGCGCGGCGGCACGCGTGGCGGCTGCCAGCTTGGCGCGCAGGTCCTCGTTCTCGCGCAGCAGGCGCGTCAGCTCGGACTCGACCTCGTCGAGGAAGGCGTCGACCTCGTCCTCGTCATAGCCTTCTCGCAGGCGGACGGTCGTGAACTGCTTGTTCCGCACGTCCTCGGGAGTCAGCGGCATGTCTTCTTCACCTCTACGTAGTCGTCGGCAGTCGGCAGGACCGTATCGGGACTGTCCCCGCGCCTGCGGGGAAGCTCATCGTTCACACGCTTCTCGCAGCGGTGCTCACGAAACTGATGAGGATGTAAACGATGATCATCAGAACGAAGAAGGACAGGTCGAGTGCCACGCCCCCGAGACGCAACGGCGGGATGAGCCGCCGAAGGAGCTTGAGCGGTGGATCGGTGACAGTGTAGGTGGCCTCCAGAACGACCACCATCGCCTTGCCGGGTGTCCATGAACGTGCGAACTGGAACACGTAGTCCATGACCAGTCGGAAGATCAGCACGATGAGGAAGCACATCAGCGCGATGTAAACCACTTGCAGTGCTACGCCCATCCCGCGCTTCCCTCTCCCCTGCTTCCGCCCTGTACCCGGTCCCGTATCTGACGGATCGGTCTAGCTTTGGTTGAAGAACCCGCCCTCCGCGATGCGGGCCTTGTCCTCCGCCGTGACATCGACGTTAGCAGGAGACAGCAGGAACACCTTCTGTGTCACGCGTTCAATGCTGCCGTGCAGACCGAAGACAAGACCGGCGGCGAAGTCGACCAGACGCTTCGCGTCCGTGTCGTCCATCTCCGTGAGATTCATGATCACCGGAGTGCCCTCACGGAAGTGTTCCCCGATGGTACGGGCCTCGTTGTAGGTCCGGGGGTGCAGCGTCGTGATGCGGTACGGCTCCCGCTCGGAGACGACCTTGGGCATGATCACGGGGGCGTTCTTCTCCAGATTCGAGCGTTCGGGTGTGATGGACGCCACGGGGGCGATTCGCGCGGGACGTCCGTTTTCAACCGGCATTGGGAGGGGTTCTCTTGGTGCCGGGGGCTGGGCAACTCGTACCGGTTCGTCCGATACGGGCGTTTGATGCGAAACGGGTTGCTGTCGGCGGTCCCGGTCGCGCGACCGCTCCGGCTCCGGCTCGGGTTCGAACTCGTCGTCGGGGTCGTACCCCGGGTTGTCGTACCGGTCGTCCTCCACGAGGCCGAGGTAGACCGCCATCTTGCGCATCGCGCCGGCCATTCTCTGAGTCCTCCGCTCTGTGGTGGATCGCCCTGTCGCAGGTGTCTCGCCGTGTCACGAATGTCACCAACTGCCCGCGATCCACGTGGCCTGTCCGCTCATCAGCGGAAATGACCATATTTTCTGCTGTGGTCCGACTTTCTTCGCGACGTTACCCGAGCCGGGGTCTCGCGCCGAGTACCGCAGTGCCGACGCGTACATGTGTCGCACCGGCCCCAACGGCCTGTTCCAGGTCTGCGCTCATCCCGGCCGACACCATCGTGGCAGCCGGATGGTCCGCGCGCAGGCGGGATGACAATTCCACCAGCCGCTCGAAGGCGGCTTGTTCGCGTCCCGCGTAGCGCCCGGCCAGCGGAGCGACCGTCATGAGACCGTCGATGCGCAGTCCGGGAGCCGCGGCCACGAGGTCCGCCAACTCGGCGAGCTGCTCGGGCGCCGCGCCGCCGCGGGCCCCCCGTCCGCCCGACTCGGCGTCGAGGGCGATCTGTACCAGGCAGCCCAGTTCCCGTCCGGCGCCTTCCGCGGCCGCCGAGAGGGCCGTGACGAGCTTGGGGCGGTCGACGGACTGCACGAGGTGCGCGTATCCCGCCACCGAACGGACTTTGTTCGTCTGCAACTGACCGACGAAATGCCAGGTGAGGGGCAGATCCGCGCAGGCCTCGGCCTTGGGGGCCGCGTCCTGGTCCCGGTTTTCCGCCACGTGACGGACACCCAGGTCCGCCAGCAGTCGTACGTCGCTCGCCGGGTAGGTCTTGGTGACCACGATGAGGGTCACCTCTTCCCGCTTGCGCCCGGCAGCCGCGCAGGCGGCGCCGATCCGCTCCTCCACCTGCGCGAGGTTCGCGGCGAGCTCGGACTTACGATCCGTCATTCTTCAGTCCAACCAGACATATCCGGCAAGCCGCCCGGTCATCCGGTCGCGGCGGTACGAGAAGTGGTCCCGCGACTCCAGTGTGCAGACCGGGGAACGGCCGATGTCGGCCACCCCCGCCTCCGCGAGCTGCGCGTGCACTCCGGCCACCACGTCGACGGCCGGTGTCCCCCAGCTCGTCTCGGCGTACGCGGCCGGCACCACCTCGGCGACCGCCGCCCGCATCTCGGCGGGAACCTCGTAACACCGTCCGCACACCGCCGGTCCGGTACGGGCCACCATGCGTGCGGGGTCCGCTCCGAGCGAGACCATCGCCTCGACGGCGGCCCCCACGACTCCGGCGACCAGCCCGGGCCGCCCGGCGTGGGCGGCTCCCGCGATGCCGGCGACGGGGTCGGCCAGCAGGACGGGCGTGCAGTCGGCGGTGAGGACCGCGAGGGCGAGACCCCGACGGGCGGTCACCACCGCGTCCACCGCCGGGATCTCCTCCCGGTCCGGCCCCCACGGGCCGTCGACCACCGCCACGTCCCGGCCGTGCACCTGGTTCATCCAGACCACCCGGTCCGGCGCGATGCCCAGCGCCTTCGCCGCGGCGGCCCGGTTCGCACGAACGGCGGCCGGGTCGTCACCGACCGCGCCGCCGAGATTGAGCTCCTCGTACGGAACGGCGCTCACCCCGCCCCACCGGTCGGTGAAGGCGAAGCGGGCGCCGCTCTCGCTGTACTGCTCCAGGGTCACTTCAAGAAGTCCGGGACGTCCAGTTCCTCGGCCGGGCTGTCCTGGTACGGCCGGGCCGTCGGGACCTGCGGGGCCGGAGCCTCGGCGACCGGGACGGGCTCGCTGCGGACCGGCTCCTCGCGCGGGGTGACCGAGCCGAGTCCGCCGAAGGCCGGGCGGACCGGCTCGGGGGCACGGACCGGAGCCGGGGCCGGCTCCTCGCGCTTGGTGGAGGCCGCGCCGATGACGTTGTCGCGGCGGGCCGGGGGCTGTCCGCCGTCGAACCCGGCCGCGATGACGGTGACCCGTACCTCGTCGCCGAGCGCGTCGTCGATGACCGCTCCGAAGATGATGTTCGCCTCGGGGTGCGCGGCCTCGCTCACCAGCTGCGCGGCCTCGTTGATCTCGAAGAGACCGAGGTCCGAGCCACCGGAGATGGAGAGCAGCACGCCACGGGCGCCGTCGATGGACGCCTCCAGCAGCGGCGAGGAGATCGCCATCTCGGCCGCGGCCACCGCGCGGTCGTCGCCGCGGGCCGAGCCGATGCCCATCAGCGCCGAGCCCGCCTCGGACATCACGGACTTGACGTCCGCGAAGTCGAGGTTGATCAGACCCGGGGTGGTGATGAGGTCGGTGATGCCCTGGACGCCGGACAGCAGGACCTGGTCCGCCGACTTGAAGGCGTCGAGGACGCTGACCTGGCGGTCCGAGATGGACAGCAGGCGGTCGTTGGGGATGACGATGAGGGTGTCGACCTGCTCGCGGAGCTGGGCGATGCCGTCCTCGGCCTGGTTCGCGCGGCGCCGGCCCTCGAAGGTGAACGGCCGGGTGACCACACCGATCGTGAGGGCGCCCAGCGAGCGCGCGATGTTGGCGACGACGGGTGCGCCGCCCGTTCCGGTGCCGCCGCCTTCGCCGGCGGTGACGAAGACCATGTCGGCCCCCTTGAGGACCTCCTCGATCTCCTCGCGGTGGTCCTCTGCCGCCTTGCGGCCGACATCCGGGTTGGCGCCGGCGCCAAGACCCCGGGTGAGTTCCCGGCCGACGTCGAGCTTGACGTCGGCGTCGCTCATCAACAGCGCCTGGGCGTCTGTGTTGATGGCGATGAACTCGACGCCCTTGAGACCGACCTCGATCATTCGGTTGATGGCATTGACACCACCGCCGCCGACACCGATGACCTTGATGACTGCGAGGTAGTTCTGCGGTGCTGCCACGTCGAAGGCCTCTCGCCTCGAGTTACGTGTCGTTCGCCTCGCGGGCCTGCGGTGCGACGACTGATGCCGAAATTGGGACGGTCCGTACACGCCGACCCGAACCCTAACCCTGAAGTTTAGGGTTATGAGTGTGTCTGTTCCTTGGACTCTTCCGAACAGGACACTAAGTCGACAAGTAGCGCGTGTTCAACGAACACGCCGAACCTCCCGTTTTTCTTTTCACCCTATGTGATCACCCGTATCGGTGGCCAACCAGGGTGCGACGCTGTTCGACCAGACGTCAACTACCGGACACCGCCGGGGCGGTGGGGACGCTCACGTCGAATCGGTCAGCCTTGGGCGAGGCCTTCAGGAGTGCCGTCAGCGCGCGGCCCTTCGCCTCGCCCTGTTCACCGCTCCCCCAGACCACCGACCGGCCGCCGCTCAACTCCAGCGCCACCGAATCGTAGGACCGGACCTTGACCTGCACGGTCTCCTTGCGGATGCCCTCCGGGAGGACGCCGGCGATCTGGACGGCCTCGCGCAGCAGCCGTTCCTCGTCGAAACGGCGGCCGCTCGGAGACTGCTGGGAGCTCAGTTCGAGCAGCGGAACACCGGCCGGTGCTTGTCCGACCGTGTCGAATCGCACACCGGAAGCGTCCACTTCCACGAACTGCGCGTCCTTCTTGATGAGCAGAACGGGCTTGCGTTCCGTCACCTTCAACCCGATTCCGTGCGGCCAGGCCCGCACCACATCGACCGAATCGATGCGGGGCAGGCGGCCGCGGAGCCGGGCTTCGATCTCGTCGGTGTCCACGGACACCAGGGGCGCCCCGACGGGAACGGAGGCCGCCGCCAGCACCTGGTCCCTGGTCAGGACCTCGGTGCCGGTGGCGGTGACCTTCTCGATCCGGAGCCAGGAGGACCCGTAGAACACCCAGGTGCAGCCGGCGGCCAGGAGCAGGGCGAGGACCGCCCCGGCGACCACGAGGGGCCCCCGGCGCAGCCCGCCGGGGCGCGGCCCGCGGGGTCCCCCGGGGCCGGAGCCCCTGGGCGGCTTCGGCGACTTGGGGGCCTTCGGGGTCCCCAGCCGCTTGAGGGGGCCGGAGCCCTTCCCGGCGGCTCCCGGACCGCCACGCTGCGCGGTGCTCGCTCCGGCCACTCCTGTGCCTCCTGCGTCGGTGCTTCCCGCGTCAGCGGGCTCTGTTGGCTGCGATCGCCTCGTACACCATGCCGACGAGCAGCTCGTCCGCGTCCCGGCGGCCGAACTCGGCGGCGGCGCGGGACATCTCGTACAGCCGGTGCGGGTCGGCGAGCACCGGGAGGACCTGGCTGAGCACCCACTGGGGCGTCAGTTCCGCGTCGTCCACGAGCAGGCCGCCGCCGGCCTTGACCACCGGCTGGGCGTTGAGCCGCTGTTCGCCGTTGCCGATCGGCAGCGGGACGTAGGCGGCGGGCAGCCCGACGGCGGACAGTTCGGCGACGGTCATCGCGCCCGCGCGGCAGAGCATCATGTCGGCGGCGGCGTACGCGAGATCCATCCGGTCCACGTACGGTACCGGCACGTAAGGCGGCATCCCGGGCATGTTGTCGACACGCGGCAGTTCGTTCTTCGGGCCGACCGCGTGCAGGATCTGGACCCCGGAGCGCTGGAGGGTCGGCGCGACCTGCTCGATCACCTCGTTGAGGCGCCGGGCGCCCTGCGAACCGCCGGAGACCAGCAGCGTGGGCAGGTTGGGGTCCAGGCCGAAGGCGGCGCGCGCCTCCGGGCGGACCAGCGCCCGGTCGAGGGTGGAGATGGAGCGGCGCAGCGGGATGCCCACGTAGCGGGCGCCGCGGAGCTTGCTGTCGGGCGTGGAGACCGCGACGGCGAACGCGTACCGGGAGCCGATCTTGTTGGCCAGTCCGGGCCGGGCATTGGCCTCGTGGACGATGATCGGCACCCCGAGGCGCTTGGCCGCGAGGTAGCCGGGCAGGGCCACGTAGCCGCCGAATCCGACGACGCAGTCGGCCTTGGTGCGCAGGAGGATCTCCTCCGCGGCCTTGATGGTGCCGCGCAGCCGTCCTGGGACGGTGATCAGCTCGGGCGTGGGCCTACGGGGCAACGGGACGGCCGGGATCAGTCCCAGCTCGTAGCCGCGCTCGGGCACCAGGCGGGTTTCGAGTCCGCGTTCGGTGCCGAGGGCGGTGATGCCCACGGAAGGGTCCTGCCTGCGCAGGGCGTCCGCGAGGGCCAGCGCCGGCTCGATGTGGCCGGCGGTCCCCCCACCGGCGAGTACGACATGCACCGAAATTCACCGCTCTCCGGACGGACGCTTCTTGACGCGCCGTCTCATCGACTTCCATCTCTGCCCGGTCCGCGGCCGGCCGTTCTTGGGCCTCCGCATCGCGAGCGCCGCCCGTGCCGCCGGCTCCTCCCGCGCGAAGGCGATGAGCAGTCCGACCGCGAACATGGTCGGCAGCAGGGCCGACCCGCCGTAGGAGAACAGCGGGAGCGGGACCCCGGCGATCGGCAGCAAACCGAGTACCGCACCGATGTTGATCACGGCTTGCGCCGTGATCCAGGTGGTCACGCCTCCCGCGGCAAACCGTACGAAGGGGTCCTCCGTGCGTCCGGCCACGCGGATACCCGCATAGCCTAGGGCCGCGAACAGGGCGAGCACCGACAGCGTCCCCGCCAGCCCCAGTTCCTCACCGGTGATGGCGAAGATGAAGTCGGTGTGGGCCTCTGGCAGTTGCCCCCATTTTTCCACACTGGCACCCAGTCCGGAACCGAACCATCCGCCCGATGCGAGGGCGTAGATTCCGTGGACGGCCTGCCAGCACAGCCCGTTTTCGGGCAGCTCGGTCACTCCGATGCACTGGAGCCGGTCCATGCGGTGCGGGCTGGTCTTGATGAGCAGGGCGACGAGTACGCCCACGAAGGCCAGGACCGCCGCGAACATCCGCGTCGGGGCTCCAGCCAGCCACAACAGGCCGAACAGGATGGCTCCGAGGATCATCGCGGTGCCCATGTCCCCGCCCAGCATGATGAGCCCGAGCAGCAGGAAGGTGACCGGGACCAGCGGCACCAGCAGGTGTTTCCACTGGCTCAGCAGGTCCTTGTCGCCCTTGCGCGCCAGCAGGTCGGCGCCCCAGAGGATGAGGGCCAGTTTGCCGAACTCACTGGGCTGGAGCATGAACGGACCACCAAGGGAGATCCAATTCTGGTTGCCGTTGATCGACACCCCTATCCCGGGAACCTGGACCAGGACCATCAGGAAGAGCGTGCCGGTGAGCACCGGATAGGACAGGGCCCGGTGGAGTTTGACGGGCATCCGGGAGGCCGTGAGCAGCAGTACGGTGCCGATCGCGGCCGCCAGGAACTGCTTCTTGAAGAAGTACGCGTCGCCCAGGCCGAGCTGGAGCGCCTTGATCATGGAGGCCGAGTAGACCATCACCAGGCCGAGCACGGTGATGAGCAGCGAGCTGCCGAAGATCAGGTAATACGCCGTGAGGGGCCGGTCCCAGGCCTGGCGCAGCTGCCGTTGCGTGCGGCGCAGCCGGGTCAGCGGCCCGCCCCCGGCGGGCCGTCCGGGACGCGCCGCGGGGCGTCCGCGGCCCAGCATCCCCCTGCCGGCCCTGGGTACGCCGGGTTTGACACCCTTGCCCTCTTTCGCGGTCCGGGCAGCCCTGGCGGTCTTCTCCGTGGACGGCCGCCGCCCCGGCAGCACTTGCTTGGCCGGCATCTGTGATCTTCCCCTCCAACTCGTACGAGGCGAGCAGCCGGTCGGCCGGAGGGAACCTGCCCTGGATCGAGCCGGACCTAGGCCTGCTCGGCGGCCAGTTCGCGCACCGCGTCGGCGAACGCGTCCCCACGCTTGCTGTAGTTCGCGAACATGTCCATCGAGGCACAGGCAGGTGCCAGCAGAACCGTGTCCCCGGGCTCCGCGAGCCCGGCCGCTTCCCGGACCGCCGCGAGCATCGCCCCAGTGTCGGTCCGTGCGAGGTCCACGACCGGGACCTCCGGGGCGTGTCGCGCCAGTGCCTCGGCGATCAGGGCCCGGTCGGCGCCGATCAGTACGACGCCCCGCAGCCGCTTCGCGGCCTTCTGCACGAGCTCGTCGAAGGTCGCGCCCTTGGCGAGGCCGCCGGCGATCCAGACCACGGGCTCGAAGGCCGCCAGGGAGGCTTCCGCGGCGTGGGTGTTGGTGGCCTTGGAGTCGTCGACGTACGTGACTCCGGCCACCTCGTCCACGTGGCTGACCCGGTGGGCGTCCGGACGGAAGTCGCGCAGTCCGTCGCGGATGGCGCGCGGCTCCACGCCGAAGGCGCGGGCCAGGGCCGCGGCCGCGAGGGCGTTGGCGATGTTGTGCGGGGCCGGCGGGTTGACGTCCGCGACCTCGGCGAGTTCCTGGGCGTTCTTCTGCCGGTTCTCCACGAAGGCCCGGTCGACGAGGATGCCGTCGACGACGCCGAACATGGAGGGTCCGGGGGCACCGAGGGTGAAGCCGATGGCCCGGCAGCCCTCTTCCACGTCCGCCTCGACGACGAGGTCCTCGGTGGCCTTGTCCGCTGCGTTGTAGACGCAGGCCACCGTGTTGCCCTCGTAGATCCGGCCCTTGTCGGCGGCGTACGCCTCCATCGAGCCGTGCCAGTCGAGGTGGTCCGGGGCCAGGTTCAGGACGGCCGCGGAGTGGGGGCGCACCGAGGGCGCCCAGTGCAGCTGGTAGCTGGAGAGCTCGACGGCGAGCACGTCGTACTGCTCCTCGCCGAGCACCACGTCGATGATCGGGGTGCCGATGTTGCCGACGGCCGCGGTCCTGAGGCCGGCGGCCTTCAGGATCGAGGCGAGCATCTGCGTGGTGGTGGTCTTGCCGTTGGTGCCGGTGATCGCCAGCCAGGGGGCGGCGTCAGGACCGCGCAGCAGCCAGGCGATCTCGACGTCGCCCACGACGTCCACGCCGGCCGCGGCCGCGGCCGCGAAGAGCGGGCTGTCGGGCTTCCAGCCGGGCGAGGTGACGACCAGTTCGGCGCCCTCGGGCAGGGTCAGCGCGTCGCCCAGGCGTACGGAGATGCCCGCCGCCTCCAGCTCCGCGGCCCGTGCGCGGTGGCCCTCGCTGTCGCCGCCGTCCACGACGGTGACGACCGCGCCGAGCCCGGCCAGGGCGCGCGCGGCGCTGATGCCGCTCACGCCGAGGCCGGCGACGGTGATGTTCTTGCCGTGCCAGGCGGTCACTTGTCGGCTGCCCATCCCGCGTAGAAGACTCCGAGGCCCACGATCACGCACATGCCCTGGATGATCCAGAACCGGACGACGACCAGGACTTCCGACCACCCCTTGAGTTCGAAGTGGTGCTGGAGCGGTGCCATCCGGAAGACGCGCTTGCCGGTCAGCTTGAAGGAGCCGACCTGGATGACGACCGACATGGTGATCAGGACGAAGAGGCCGCCGAGGAGCGCCATCAGGAACTCCGTGCGGGAGCAGATCGCCAGGCCGGCGAGCGCGCCGCCGAGGGCCAGCGATCCGGTGTCGCCCATGAAGATCTTGGCGGGCGAGGTGTTCCACCACAGGAAGCCGAAGCAGGCGCCCATCAGGGCGGCCGCGACGACCGCGAGGTCCAGTGGATCTCGCACTTCGAAACAGGCGTTCGGGTTGGTCAGGGTCTGCGCGTTGGCGCAGGACTCCTGGTACTGCCAGACGCCGATGAAGGTGTAGGCACCGAAGACCATCACGGCGGCGCCGGTGGCCAGGCCGTCGAGACCGTCGGTGAGGTTCACGCCGTTGGACATCGCCAGGATCATGAACAGCGCCCAGACCACGAACAGCACCGGGCCGATCGACCAGCCGAAGTCCGTGACGAACGACAGCTTGGTGGAGGCCGGGGAGAGATCGCGCGCGTCCTTGAACTGCAGCGAGAGCACCGCGAAGGCGATGCCGACGATCAGCTGGCCGGCCATCTTGGCCTTGGCCCGCAGACCGAGCGAACGCTGCTTGACGATCTTGATGTAGTCGTCGAGGAAGCCGACCACGCCCATGCCCGCCATCAGCATGAGCACGAGCACGCCCGAGAAGGTCGGCTGGCTTCCGGTGATCACCTTGGTGAGGGCGTACGCGATCAGCGTGGCCAGGATGAAGGAGATGCCGCCCATGGTGGGCGTGCCCTTCTTCCCGGCGTGACCGCGCGGCCCGTCGTCCCGGATGAACTGGCCGTAGCCCTTGCGGGCCAGACCCTTGATCAGCAGCGGGGTGCCGATGAGCGTGAGGAAGAGTCCGATGACTCCGGAGAACAGGATCTGCCTCATCGGCCGGCGACCTCGCCGTCGAGCAGGGCCTGGGCCACCCGCTCCAGGCCGGCTGACCTGGAAGCCTTCACCAGCACGACGTCTCCCGGGCGCAGTTCACTGCGCAACAGGTCGACCGCCGCCTGCGCGTCGGACACGAGCACCGACTCCTCACCCCACGAACCCTCGTTATATGCGCCCAGTTGCAGCCAGGAGGCTTCCCTGCCCCCGACCGCGACCAG
The DNA here is from genome assembly GCF_057834385.1 of Streptomyces sp. GL_141. Classification (NCBI taxonomy): domain Bacteria; kingdom Bacillati; phylum Actinomycetota; class Actinomycetes; order Kitasatosporales; family Streptomycetaceae; genus Streptomyces; species Streptomyces sp. GL_141. Next base: position 6,309,308 of record NZ_CM174402.1, on the reverse strand, counting down.
CTTGCTCACGTTGAGCCGGACGACAAGCCGTCCGACCGCGTCGTGCTCGGCGAGCGCGTCGTCTCCGAGCTCGGCCATCGGGCCGAGCACCGCCCACGTGCGGCCCCCGTTCGCCTTGGCGGCACCGCCCATCGCGGCGAGTGCGCGCAGTGCGGCCCGCATGGACTCGGGGTTTGCGTTGTAGGCGTCGTTGACGATCGTCACACCGTCCGCCCGCTCGGTGACCTCCATCCGCCACCGGGACAGGCTGCCCGCCCCGGAGAGCGCGGTGGCGATCTCCTCGACTGACATGCCCAGTACGTGGGCGACGGCGGCCGCGGCGAGCGCGTTCGACACGTGGTGCTCACCGTACAGCCGCAAGGTCACGTCGCTGCACCCGGTCGGTGTTCGCAATGTGAAGGAAGGCTGTCCTCTGTCCGTCATCCGGACTTCGGTGGCCCGGATGTCGGCGTCCTCGGCCTCGCCGAAGAGCACCGTACGGGCCTTCGTGCGCCCGGCCATGGCACGTACCAGCAGGTCATCGGCGTTGAGGACGGCGATGCCGCCCTCCGCCTCGGACGGCAGGGCCTCGACGAGCTCGCCCTTGGCCTGCGCGATCTGCTCCCGGCCGCCGAACTCCCCGATGTGCGCGGTGCCGACGTTGAGGACCAGACCGATGCGCGGGGGCGTCAGTCCGGTGAGGTAGGCGATGTGGCCGATGCCGCGGGCGCCCATCTCCAGGACCAGGTGCTGCGTGTCCTCGGTGACCCGCAGCGTCGTGATCGGCAGGCCGATCTCGTTGTTGAGGTTCCCGGGGGTCCACACGGTCGGCGCGTGGTGCTGCAGGACCTGGGCGATCAGGTCCTTGGTGGAGGTCTTGCCGGCGGAGCCGGTGAGGGCCACGACGTCGGTGCCCAGCCGTTCGACGACGGCCCGGGCGAGCGCGCCGAGGGCGGCCACCACGTCGGGGACGACGATGGCCGGGACGCCGACGGGCCGGGTCGCTAGCACGCCCACCGCGCCGGCGGCCAGGGCGCGTTCGGCATAGTCGTGGCCGTCCACCCGCTCCCCGACGAAGGCGGCGAACAGGCTGCCGGCCTGGACCTCGCGGGAGTCGTAGACCACGGGACCGGTGACCATGACGGACGGATCCGGTATGTCGTGGGGCTGCCCGCCGGTGATGTCGGCGATCTCGGCGAGGGAAAGGGCGATCACTGGTTCACCTCGGCCTGTCGGGGACGCTGGCGTGCTTGGGTCTCGATGGCCGCGCGCAGGACCGCCCGGTCGTCGAAGGGGCGTACGACGCCCGCGGTGTCCTGACCCTGCTCGTGGCCCTTGCCGGCCACCAGCACGGTGTCTCCCGCCTCGGCGCGCGCGACGGCGGTGGCGATGGCCGCCGCCCGGTCGGCGTCGACGAGGACCGTGCCCCGCTCGGCGGGCGGCACGGACACGGCGCCCCGGAACATCGCGGCGAGGATCGCGAGCGGGTCCTCGGAGCGCGGGTTGTCGGAGGTCAGTACGGCGGTGTCGGCGAACCGGGCCGCCGCGGCGCCCATCGGGGCCCGCTTGGTGGTGTCGCGGTCGCCGCCGCAGCCGATCACGACGTGCAGCTTGCCGGTGGTGACCTCGCGCAGGGCCCGCAGGACCGATTCGACGGCGTCCGTCTTGTGCGCGTAGTCCACGACGGCCAGGTACGGCTGTCCCGCGTCGACCCGCTCCAGCCGGCCGGGCACCCCGGGGACCGCGGCGACGCCGTCGGCGGCGGTCTGCGGGTCGAGGCCGGCGGCGGCGAGCGTGACGATGGCGGCGACGGTGTTGGCCACGTTGAACGGGCCGGGCAGCGGGGCGGTCGCCCGGACCCGCTCCCCCGCCGGACCCACCAGGATCAGGGTCGAGTCCATGTGCCGCGAGACCACGTCCTCGGCCCGCCAGTCGGCCGCCGGGTCGCCCGCGGCGGAGAACGTGACGACCGGGATCGGCGACTCCTTGGCCAGGCGACGGCCGTACTCGTCGTCGATGTTGACCACGCCGAGGCGGGCGCGGCGCTCGGTGAAGAGCTGCGCCTTGGCCTGGAAGTAGTCCTCCATGTCGGAGTGGAACTCCATGTGCTCCGGGCTCAGGTTGTTGAAGACGGCCACGTCGAAGACGCAGCCGTCGACCCGGCCGAGCACCAGGGCGTGGCTGGAGACCTCCATGGCGACCGCCTCGACCCCGCGTTCGCGCATGACCGCGAACAGCGCCTGCAGGTCGGTGGCCTCGGGGGTGGTGCGCTCGGACTTGATGCGCTCGTCGCCGACGCGCATCTCGACGGTGCCGATGAGCCCCGTCGTGCGTCCGCCGCCGCGCAGGCCGCCCTCGACGAGGTACGCCGTGGTGGTCTTGCCGGAGGTGCCGGTGATGCCGATCTGGAGCAGGGCCTCGCCCGGCCGTCCGTAGACCGCGGCGGCCAGTTCTCCCATCCGGCCGCGCGGGTCGGCGACGGCGAGGACCGGGAGTCCGGTGGCCGCGGCGCGCTCCGCGCCGGCCGGGTCGGTCAGCACGGCGGCGGCGCCGAGGGATGCCGCCTGCGCGGCGAAGTCCGCGCCGTGCAGCTTGGCGCCCGGCAGGGCCGCGTACAGGTCTCCGGGGCGCACGGCGCGCGAATCGTGCGTGATGCCGGTGATCCGCGTCATCGCGCCGGGGGTTTCCACTCCCAGCAGCTCCGCCAGCTCGCCGAGCGGGGTCGGGCGGACGGACAGGGGACGTGGCGCTCCCGGCGGCGCTGCCGGTGCGTCGTTCTGGGTGGTTCTGGGCTGATCAGCGTGGGGCACGGCGGTGAGCGTACCGGGCGCGGCGGGCCGCTCGCCAAGCGAGGGCCCGCCCTCGGGGGCGGCGGACGCGTGGTTCCCGGATTCGGGGGTGATCGTTGTCACTGATGGTGCCTCACGCTTTTCTGGGGCGGGCCGGCCGGGACCGCGGTCACTGGCCCGGCTGCGGGCTCGGCTGGGGGCCGGGCTGCGCGCCGGGTTCGTAGGTGACCGGGAGTCCGGCGGGGGCGGTTCCGGTGGGAGCGATCTGGAGGGTTTTGAGGGCGAACTCCATGACCTTCTTGTAGATGGGACCGCAGATCTGGCCACCGAAGTAACTGCCCTTGGTGGGGTTCTGGATGGCGCAGTAGACGGTGATGCGGGGATTGTCCGCGGGTGCGAAGCCCGCGAAGGAAGCGGTGTAGCCCTTGTAGCGGCCGGTGGCCGGATCCACCCGGTTGGATGTGCCCGTCTTGCCGCCGACCCGGTAGCCGGGGATCCGCGCCTTGGTGCCGGTGCCCTCCTGGTCGTCGACCACCGACTCCAGCATTTCCGCGAGGGTCTTGGCGGTCTCCTTGCTGACCACCTGGTTCTTCGCGGGCGCCGGGGCCGGGGTGAAGCGGCCGTCGGGTCCCTTGGTGCCGCGGACCAGGGTCGGGGCGATGCGGACCCCGCCGTTGGCGATGGTCGAGTACACGGAGGCCGCCTGCATGGCGTTGAGGGACAGGCCCTGGCCGAAGGGGATCGTGTACTGCTGTGAAGTGGACCAGTCCTCGGGCTTGGCGAGGATGCCCCGGGATTCGCCGGGGTAGTTGAGGCCGGTGGGCCGGCCGATGCCGAACTTGTCCAGGTACGAGTACAGGACCTTGTTGGACTCGGGCTGCGTCGGGCCGAGCTGGCCGGTGGCCAGGATGGTGCCGATGTTGGAGGACTTGGCCAGGACCCCGTTGAGGGTCAGGTACCAGGTCGGGTGGTCGATGTCGTCCTTGAAGAGCCGGTCGCCGCGGTGCAGCCGGTTGGGGACCTCGACGTGGGTGTCGGGTCCGGCCTTCTTCTCCTCCAGGACGGCCGCCATCGACATCACCTTGGCGGTGGAGCCGGGCTCGTACACGTCCTGGAGCGCGGCGTTGCCCATGGCGGCGGAGCTTGCCTTGGAGAGGTCGTTGGGGTCGAAGCCCGGGGCGTTGGCCATGGCGAGGACCTCGCCGGTGGTCGTGTCCTGGACGATGACGTACCCGCGGTCGGCCTCCGACTTGGCGACCTGCTCGGTGATGGCGCTCTGCGCGGCCCACTGGATGTCGCGGTCGATGGTCAGCTCGATGTCCTCGCCGGGCACGGCGGGCTTCTCGCTGGATCCGGCGGTCGGCACGCGGCGGCCGCCCGACTGGGCGTACGTGAGCTCGCCGTCCTTGCCGGACAGCTTCTTGTCGAGGGAGGACTCCAGGCCGCCGCCGCCCTTGCCCTCGGCATTGACGTAACCCAGTATTCCGGCGGCGAGGTCGCCGTTCGGGTACACGCGCTTGCTGCTGTTCTCGTTGAACACGCCGGCCAGGACGTTGGCGCCGGGGCCGTTGTTCCTCTTGTCGGCGGTCGCCTTCTCGGCGAACACCTTCTTGAGGTCCTTGATCTGGTTCCAGACCTGGGGGGTCTGGCGGCGGGCGAGGACGACGTAGCGGGTGTTCTTCGTCTTCAGGCGCGCGGTGAGCTCCTTGGCGTCCTTGCCGAGGATCGGCGCGAGGAGCGCGGCCGCCTGCTCGGGGGCGTCCGGGGCCTTGCTCTCCTGCACGGTGAACATGTGCGGGTCCGCGGTGATGTCGTACGCGTCCACGCTGGTGGCGAGCGCCACGCCCTTGCGGTCGGTGATCTCCCCGCGCTCGGCGGCCAGGGTGTAGCTGGCGAAGCGGTTCTCCGAGGCCTTGGCGGAGTACGCGGACGCGTCGACGGCCTGCACCTGGAGCAGCCGTACGACGAACACCAGCATCACCATCGTCAGCCCGACGCTGACCAGCCGCAGCCGGGGCTTGGGGGCGCCGAGCCGGATCGTGTGCGGTTTGCGTGCGGGGGCGGGCCTGCGGGTGGCGGGCCTGGCGGCCGGCCGCGCCGAAGCCCGCGCCCGGTCCCCGCCGGGCCGGGGCCGCCCGGGCCCGGGCACCCGCCGCCGCGGCGGCTCCTGCGGGCTCACGCGGCGGCCCCCTGGGAGCGTGCGGAACCCGGCTGCGCCGGGGCCCCTGGGGCTCCGCCCCAGACCCCGCTCCTCAAATGCCGGAGGGGCTGGACTGTGGCAGGGGTACGCGTCACGACGTCACCGTCCAGGGCTCTGGGAGGGCTGAGTGGCTCCGCCCGACGGGGCGGCGGGGGCGGCGGCGCCCGAGGGGGCCGGGTCCGGGGAGCCGGCCGGGCTGGGGACGGCCGCGCCCGGGGAGGGCGAGACCGGCGGGGCGGACGCCGGGGGCGCCGGGGGCGGCGGGGGCGGCGGCTCGGCGGCCGGCGAAGCGGTCCCGGCGACCTTGCCGTCGGGCCCGATGAACACCGGGCTGCCGCCCGGCACGAGACCGAGCTCGTGCGCCCGCCGCTGCAACGCGTCGGGCGCCGAGTAGGCGTCCACGTCCCGTTGCAGCGCCTGCTCCTCGTCGGTGAGCGTGGTGGTCTCCCGCTTCAGCTTGCTCAGCTGGAAGGAGCCCTGGTTCAGCGCCGAGTTCAGGAGCAGCAGGCTGATCAGCCCGCCGCCGAGCAGCGCCACGACCAGCAGGACGAACGGGGTCCGCGCCGCCTGTCCGGCGACCGGTCCCCCCAGCACCCGCCCCAGGCGTTTCACAGCCGCGCCTCCCGGATGCGTTCCACCCCGCGGCAGCGGGCCGGCGCCGCACGCCGGTTCTCCGCGATCTCTTCCTCGGTCGGCAGCTCCGCACCGCGCGTCAGCAGCTTCAGCTTCGGCTGGTACTTCTCCGGTACGACCGGCAGCCCGGGCGGGGCCGTCGAGGTCGCGCCGGCGGCGAAGACCTGCTTGACGAGGCGGTCCTCCAGCGACTGGTACGAGAGCACCACGATCCGGCCGCCGACCGCGATCCGGTCCACGGCCGCGGGGATCGCCCGCTCCAGTCCGGACAGCTCGCCGTTGACCTCGATGCGCAGGGCCTGGAAGGTGCGCTTGGCCGGGTTGCCGCCGGTCCGCTTCGCCGCCTGCGGCAGGGAGTCGCGGATCAGTTCGACGAGGCGCGCGCTGTTGGTGAAGGGGTCCTTGTCGCGCTCGCGCACCACCGCGGACACGATCCGCTTGGCCTGCTTCTCCTCGCCGTACTGGCGCAGGATGCGGACCAGCTCGCCGGGTGCGTAGGTGTTGAGGACCTCGGCCGCGCTGATGCCCGTCGTCTGGTCCATCCGCATGTCGAGCGGGGCGTCCTGCGCGTAGGCGAAGCCGCGGTCGGCCTCGTCCAGCTGCATGGAGGAGACGCCGAGGTCGAAGAGGATGCCCTGCACGGTGGGAATGCGCAGGCCGTCCAGTACGTCGGCCAGGTCGGCGTAGATGGCGTGGACGAGGGTGACCCGGTCCCCGAAGGGCGCAAGGCGCTCCCCGGAGAGGCGCAGGGCTTCCTTGTCGCGGTCCAGGCCGATCAGGTGGGCCTCGGGGAACCGGGTGAGCAGGGCCTCGCTGTGCCCGCCGAGGCCGAGGGTGCAGTCGACGACGACGGCCCCGGGCCTCTCCAGTGCCGGGGCCAACAGGTCCAGGCACCGCTGGAGCATCACCGGGACGTGTCGGGACTCGCTAGTCAAAGCGCCCTCTCAGATAACGGCGCGGCAGGCATACGCCGCGCCGCGCACGCGGAGTCTTACCAAAGGGCCGGGCGGCCGGTCAGGGCCGGGCTCCGGCCGGTTCGCGTCACTTTAGTGCAACGGTCGCCGCGGTCAACGAACCGCCCCGCGCGCCGTGCGCCCCGCTGTGACCGAAGCGGCAAAAGCCGCGAATCACCCGGATGGCCGCGTGCGCCTCACCCCTGTGGGTTAGCTCACAACAGGATCAAGTGACCTTCTTTGTCCACCCTCACTCGATGCTCATGCGCCCTGTGACCACTAACGTCGTAACCATGACGACTTCCGTACCTCTGCCCGCCGCCTCCGCGCCCCAGGCCGCCGAGGAGCTCTCCGTCACCGACCGCCTCGTCGACTCGAACCGCGCCTACGCCGCGAAGTTCGCCGACCCCGGCATGGACGCCCGCCCGGTCCTCCAGGTGGCCGTCGTGGCCTGTATGGACGCCCGCCTCGACCTGCACGCCGCCCTCGGCCTGGAGCTGGGCGATTGTCACACGATCCGCAACGCCGGCGGGGTGGTCACCGACGACACCATCCGCTCCCTCACCATCAGCCAGCGGGCGCTCGGCACCCGCACGGTGATACTCATCCACCACACCGGCTGCGGTCTCGAAAGCCTGACCGAGGACTTCCGGCACGAGCTGGAGGACGAGGTCGGCCAGCGCCCCGCCTGGGCCGTCGAGGCCTTCCGCGACGTGGACCAGGACGTCCGCCAGTCCATGCAGCGGGTCCGCACGAACCCTTTCCTGCCCCACAAGGACGATGTGCGAGGCTTCGTCTTCGACGTGCACACCGGCCTCCTGCGGGAGATCGATCCCACCTCTTGAGTGACACCAGGGCCAAGCGCCGTCAAGAATGCGGGGAGACGTCACCCGGAAGGACTTCCGGGCCGGTGTCCGCGTTCATGATTGCTCGCGGTTTCTGAGGTGTTTCGGGGTGGGCCGGTCATGCGCCATGGGGCGCCGGCCCTGGGAAAGGGTCGAGGAGAACCAGGTGACCACGTATGACGACCGAGCGAGCCTCGCGGATCTGACCAGCACGGCGCAGCAGGTGCGGGAATCGATCGAAAGCGTGATCGAGGGCAAGCCGGAGGTGGTCCGCCTCGCGCTGACCGTCCTGCTCGCCGAGGGCCACCTGCTGATCGAGGACGTTCCCGGCGTCGGCAAGACGATGCTGGCCAAGGCCCTCGCCAAGTCCATCGACTGTTCGGTGCAGCGCATCCAGTTCACCCCGGACCTGCTGCCCTCGGACATCACCGGCGTGAGCATCTACGACCAGCAGCGTCGGGAGTTCGAGTTCAAGCCGGGCGCGATCTTCGCGCAGATCGTCATCGGCGACGAGATCAACCGCGCCTCCCCCAAGACCCAGTCCGCGCTGCTGGAGTCGATGGAGGAGCGCCAGGTCACCATCGACGGCACCACCTACACGCTGCCGAGCCCCTTCATGGTGGTCGCCACCCAGAACCCGGTGGAGATGGAGGGCACCTACCCCCTCCCCGAGGCCCAGCGCGACCGCTTCATGGCCCGGGTCTCGGTGGGCTACCCCAGCCCCGAGGCCGAGCTCCGGATGCTCGACGTGCACGGCGGGCTCTCCCCGCTCGACGACCTGACGGCCGTCGCGCACGCCCACGACATCGGCAAGCTCATCGAAGCCGTCCGCGAGGTGTACGTGGCCGCGCCCGTGCGCCGCTACGTCGTCGACCTGGTCTCCGCCACCCGCAGCCACCCGGACCTGCGCCTGGGCGCCTCGCCCCGCGCCACCCTGCACCTGCTGCGGGCCGTGAAGGCCTCCGCCGCACTGGCCGGCCGGGACTACGTCCTGCCGGACGACGTGCAGGCCCTGGCCGGACCGGTGCTCGCGCACCGGCTGCTGCCCACCGCGCAGGCCCAGCTGAGCCGGCGCACCGCCGAGCAGGTCGTCGCCGACATCCTCCAGCGCACCCCCGTACCGGCCGCACCCTCGCGCGGCGAGATCCCGCCCGGCGCGGGCATCCGGGGCTTCTGATGAGCGCCGGCGCCCCGCACGGCGCGGGCGGCCGGGGCCCGCAGTCCGCCGGGAGCGCGGCCGGGCTGCGCGCGTCGCTGTCCGGGCTGACCACCCGCGGCCGGTCCTTCCTGGCCGCCGGGATCGCCGCCGGGCTGTGCGCGTACGTCCTCGGCCAGTCCGAGCTGCTCCGGGTCGGACTGCTGCTCGCCGTGCTGCCGCTGCTCTGCGTGCTGGCCCTGCACCGCACCCGCCACCGGGTCTCCGGCACCCGCCGGCTGACCCCGATGCGGGTGCCCGCCGGCGCCGAGGCCCGGGTGCAGCTGCGGCTCGACAACACCTCCCGGATGCCGACCGGGCTGCTGATGCTCCAGGACCGGGTGCCGTACGTCCTGGGGCCCCGGCCGCGCTTCGTCCTGGACCGGGTGGAGCCGGGCGGCCGCCGCGAGGTGTCCTACCGGGTCCGCTCCGATCTGCGCGGCCGCTACCCGCTGGGCCCGCTCCAGCTGCGGCTCACCGACCCCTTCGGACTGGTCGAGCTGACCCGCTCCTTCTCCGCCTACGACACCCTCACCGTCATCCCGCGCACCGAGGCGCTGCCCCTGGTGCGCTTCACCGGCGAGTCCTCCGGCTACGGCGACGGCAGCCGCCGCTCGCTGGCCCTGGCGGGCGAGGACGACGTGATCCCGCGCGGCTACCGGCGCGGCGACGACCTGCGCCGCGTGCACTGGCGCTCCACCGCCCGCTACGGCGAGCTGATGGTGCGCCGCGAGGAGCAGCCGCAGCGCAGCCGGGCCACCGTGCTGCTGGACACCCGGCGCCTCGCCTACGAGGGCGCCGGCCCCGACTCGGCCTTCGAGTGGGCCGTCTCCGCCGCCGCGTCGGCCCTGGTGCACCTGCTGGAGCAGGGCTTCTCGGTGCGGCTGCTGACCGACACCGGGGACTGCGTGCCCCGCGAGGGCGGCGGCTTCACCTCCGGCGGGCAGGAGTCCGCGGAGGCGGCGGGGCTGATGATGGACACCCTCGCGGTGGTCGGACACTCCGACGGCGCGGGCCTCTCGCGGGCCTGCGACGCGGTACGCAGCAACGGCGCCGGCAGCGGCTTCGGCGGAGCGGGCGGGGACGGGCTCCTCATCGCCTTCTTCGGAGACCTGGACGACGTACAGACGGGACTGGCGGCCAAAATGTGCCGGCGCGGAGGCGGCGCCGTGGCGTTCGTACTGGACTCCGCGGACTGGTCCGGCCGGCCGGCCGGGCTGGCTTCGGTCATGGCGCAGGGGCTGCCTCCGCTGGAGGAGCGCCTGGCCGGGCTGCGCGACGCGGGCTGGACGGCGCTGGCCGCCCCGCCCGGGGTGCCCTTCGGGGAGCTGTGGCGCCAGGCGGGCAACGCGCCGATCGGCGCGGCGGGCGGTTCGGGTTCGGCGGGGGGCTGGGGATGAGCGGGCGGGCGAGACTGACGGTCTTCGCGGCTCTGGCGACGCTGTTCACCGCCTGGTCGCTGAACCCGCTGGTGGAATCGGGCGGCTGGATGCCGCAGGCGGCGCTGCTGCTGGTGCTGCAGAGCGCGGTGGGAGCGGGGGCGCGGCGGGTGCCGCTGGCCCGGACGCTGACCGTGGCGGCGCAGGTCCTCGTATCGCTGCTGGCCCTGATGCTGCTGTTCGGCGGGAAGATGCAGTCCGCCACCGGCGACGGGCTGTTCGACTACCTCGTGACGGACTTCGGCGCACTGTTCCGCCAGGGCGTGCAGGACGTGAACGAGTTCTCGATGCCGGCCCCCCTCACGGACGGGATCCGGCTGCTGCTGGTGTCCGGGGTGCTGCTGATCGGGCTGCTGGTGGACCTGCTGGCGGTGACCGTACGGACGGCCGCCGCGGCCGGGCTCCCGCTGCTCGCGCTGTACTCGGTGGCCGCGGGCCTGTCGGGCGCGGCCACCGGCTCCGGCGGCGCCTCCTGGATCTCCTTCCTGCTGGCGGGCTGCGGTTACCTCCTCCTCCTGCTGGCCGAGGGCCGCGACCGGCTCGCCCAGTGGGGCCGGGTCTTCGGCGCGGCCGCGCCGTCATCACGCAGCAAGGTGGCGGCCGGATACTCCAGCGGCGGACAGGCGATCGCCCCGGTGCGCACCGGGCGGCGGATCGGCGCGGTCGCGCTGGGTCTGGCGCTGGCGGTGCCCGCGGTGCTGCCCTCGCTGGGCAGCGGAGTGCTGGGCACGGGCGGCGGCGCGGGCGAGGGCGAGGGCAACGGCCTCGGCCCGTCGATCCAGGCGGTCAACCCGCTGGTCTCCCTGCAGAGCAGCCTGAACACCCAGGACAACCGGGTGGTGCTGCGGTACCGCACGGACACCCAGCAGCTCAGCGAGCAGTACCTGCGGATCCTGGCGCTGGACGAGTTCAACGGCATCAAGTGGGAGGCCTCGGGGCGGGCCCTGACGGACGTCCCGAAGCGGATGCCGAGCCCGCCCGGGGTGAGCGACGGCGTGCTGAACGGCGCGACCGAGGTGCAGACCTTCATCTCCTCGGCGCAGACGTACGCGCAGCGCTACCTGCCGATGCCGTATCCGGCGACGGGGGTGGACATCAGCGGGAAGTGGCGGTTCGAGCCGGCCGGGCGGACGCTCGTCGGGGACCAGCTGGGCAAGGACAAGTTCCAGAACGCCCAGGGCGTCCAGTACACGGTGCGGAGCCTGCTGCTGAACCCGACGGCGGAGCAGCTGCGCAGCGCACCCGCGGCGAATCCGGAGATCGCGGCCGAGTACACGAAGGTGCCGGACAACCTGCCGGCGGTCGTCGTCCAGACGGCCCGCGAGGTGACGCGCGGCACGAAGGACGACTACTCGGCGGCGGTCAAGCTCCAGGACTACTTCGCGGTGAGCGGCGGGTTCCGCTACGACACGAAGGTCTCCTCGGGTACGGGCTCGCAGGCCATCGCCAAGTTCCTCGCCGACAAGGAGGGCTTCTGCGTCCACTTCGCCTTCTCGATGGCCTCGATGGCGCGCACGCTCGGGATCCCGGCGCGGGTCGCGGTCGGGTTCACGCCCGGGGTGAAGCAGGCCGACGGCGTCGTCAACGTCTCGATGCGGGACGCGCACGCCTGGCCCGAGCTGTACTTCGAGGGGGTGGGCTGGACCCGCTTCGAGCCGACGCCCCGGTCGGGCATCACGGTGCCGGACTACAGCCGGCCCGCCACCCCGCAGACCCAGCCGAGCGCGCCGACGGCGGCCCCGTCCGCGAGCGCGGCGCAGCCTTCGGCCGGGCCCTCGACGGCCGACGACTGCCCTCCGGACCAGAAGAAGCTGGGCGAGTGCGGTCCGGCCGCGGCGCAGCGGAACACGGGCGCGAGCGGTGGCGGCCCCTCGGCGGCCACGGTCCTGGCCTGGACGGCCGCGGGCATCCTGCTGCTGGCCCTGCCGCTCCTCCCGTTCCTGTGGCGCGGGCGGCTGCGGGCGCGGCGGCTCGGATCGGGGCAGGTCCTGGCCGCCTGGCGGGAGCTGGGCGACGCGGCGTGGGACGTCGGGATCGTCCCGGACGAGGCGCTGTCCCCCCGGGGGGCGGCGGACCGGGTGGTGACCCTGGGCCGGCTGGATCCGGCGGCGGCCGATGCCGTACGCCGGGTCGCGGGTGCGGTGGAGCGGGCGCTGTACGCCCCGCCGGGGTCGGAGCCCTCGTACGGGGAGCTGGCGCGGGACGTGGGGCGGGCCCGTACGGGGCTCCTCGCGGGGGTCTCCCGATGGGCCCGGCTGCGGGCCCTGTTCCTCCCCCGCTCGGCGGCGCGGCTCGGCTGGGCCGCCTCGGCCCGGTGGTCGGCGCTGACCGGCCGCGCGGCTTCGGCCATGGGCCGCCTCCGCACCCGGCTGCCCCTGCGCGGCCGCGGCTGACGCCGGGTCGGGGACCGGTGCCCTGCGGGGCCGTCCAGCGGCTGCCCGGAACGGGAAGAGGCCGGGGCCGGGGCTCGATCCCCCCGAGCCCCGGCCCCGGCCGTGTTCCCACCCCGTCGGCCAGAGAGACCCGATCCGCACCTGCCGCCCCGTGTCGGCGGTGCGAGCCGGGTCCCTGTCCGTTGCCCCCAGTCTGGCGTGCCGACCACCCGCACCCCATCCGCGCAGATACTCATTTCCGCGTCTAGGTACGGATACTCACCCGCCCCACCAGTTCTACGCGGCCCCGCCGCCCCCGCGGCACCGCCGATCGGGGGTCACCGGCCACGGGAACCGTCAGCGGTTCCCGCTCACCCGGCCCCGAAGCAGGAGCGACAGCGCCGAGTGCACGTCGTCCAGCGACCGCTCGCTCTGGAAGGACTGCCAGTCGAGCGCGGCCACCAGCACCATCCCCACCAGCGCCGCGGCCGTCAGCGGCACGTCGATCTCCGCGCTGAGCTCACCCCGTTCCACGCCTTCCCGGAGCACCTTCTCCACGACGGCGACGGCCTCCCGCCGGACGACCATCAGGGTGGACTGCCAGGTCCGGTTGGTGCGCCACAGCTCGGCGACGTAGAGCTGGGTGAAGGCGGGGTACCGGTCGATGAAGACCAGTCCGGCCCGGATCATCTCGTCGAGCGCCTCGACCCGGGTCCCGCCCCTGGCCTCGGTCGATTCCGCCGCCGTCCGCAGGGACTCGGTCAGGAGTCCGACCCCGTGCCGCAGCAGCTCCTCGAAGAGGTCGTTCTTGCTGGCGAAGTTGTAGTAGACGGTGCCCTTCGCCACGCCCGCCCGCTCGGCGATCTCCTCGACCGTGGTCGCGGAGAAGCCCTGCTCCGCTATGAGGGTGACGGCTGCTTCGTAGAGCTTCTGCCGTGTGGCCTGGCGGCGGCCGCCGCCCGTGACCGTACCGGTGCTGCTGCTTTCCATGGCGCTGATTCTCACAGGTAGACCTGTCCCTTCGGGCTACAGGCTCAGTTCCGGGCGGAGCCGGTCCATCGTCCACACCTGCTTGCCACGGGCGGCGAGGGCCGTCAGGGCGAGGGCGCCCACCGTGAAGGCGGTGAGGACCGCGCAGCCCTCCCAGACCGGGGCGAGGTCGCCGCCGGTGATGAGCCGGCGCAGGCTCTCGACCACGTACGACATCGGCAGGTAGGGGTGGACGGCGTTGAAGAAGCCGGGGCTGGTCTGGACGGGGTAGGTACCGCCCGCCGAGGTGAGCTGGAGCATCAGGACGGCCAGGACCAGGATCCGGCCGGCGGCGCCGAACTTGGCGTTGAGCCACTGGACGATCGCGGCGAAGCAGCCGGTGACCAGCATCAGGAAGCCGACGGTGAGCGCCGGCCGGGCCATCTGCAGGCCCAGTCCCCAGTGCAGTACGGACATCAGTGCGGCCACCTGCGCGGCGCCGATCCCGGCCACGGGCAGCCAGCCCGCGAGGGCGATCCGCCAGGGCGAGGCTCCGGTGGCGAGCGCGCGCCGGTTCAGCGGTGCGATCAGCATGTAGGCGACCATCGCGCCGACCCAGAGGGAGAGCGGGATGAAGTACGGGGCGAAGCCGGTGCCGTAGTTGGGCGCCTTGTGCAGGGACTGGTTGGCGAGCCGGACCGGGTCGGCCATGACCTCGGTGCGGGCGTCGCGCTGCTGCTGGTCGTAGGCCGGGATCTGCTCCGCGCCGTCGTGCAGGCCGCCGGCGAGTTCGCCGTTGCCGTCGACGAGCTTGACGAGGCCGCCGTCGAGGTCGTGCGCGCCGGCGCCGAGCTTGCCGACGCCCGCACCGAGTTCGCCGGAGCCCTCGGTGGCGGAGCCGATGCCGGTGTGCAGCCGGACCATGCCGTCGGCGACCTTGTGGGCGCCGTCGTTGAGGGCGTTCACCTGGGTGACCGCCGCTTCGAGGTCGGCGGAGAGGCCGGGGGCCTTCGTGACGAGGAGGCGGGCTTCGCGCTCCAGGTCGCCGAGCTGCTTGTGGAGGGTGGCGAGGTCGCCGTTCGCGTTCTTGAGGAGGGTGTCCACGTCACCGGCGAGTTCGGCGGCTTCGGCGGCGTCGTCCTTGAGCCGCTTCAGCTGCGGGCAGGTTTCGGGGACCGGCTTGGCGCCGGTGGTACAGGTCTTCGTGTAGACCTCGGCGGCTCCGGTGGAGACGCGCTGGGTGACGGTGGCGGCGGCCGGAGCCGCCTTGGCGAAGGCTTCGAGGTGCTTGTCGACGACCTGGGCGGTGTCGGCGACGAGTTCGGCGCTGTCCGCGAGGCTCTTGGGGTCCTTCAGGAAGGGGCGGGCCTTGTCGGCGGCGCCGCCGACCTTGTCGGCGAGCTTCTGGGTGCCGGCCGCGACGTCCTTGGCACCCGTTTCCAGCTGTCCGGCGGCCCCGTTCAGCTTCTTCAGCCCTCCGGTGAGCTCGCCGTTCTTCTCCTTCGCCGTGTCCAGGCCGTCGGCGAGGTCCTTGGCGCCCTTCTGTGCCTTGCCCGCCCCGTCCGTGAGCTTGTCGGCTCCGTCGGCGGCTTCGGCGGTCTTGCCGTGGAGGTCGGAGAAGTTGACGAAGATCTTGTCGAGGAAGCCGCGGGAGGCGTTGGTGGACGCCGCCGAGCGGACCTCGGCGAAGACGGTGCGCGAGATCGAGCCGACGATGTAGTTGTTCGCGTCGTTGGTGCGGACCTGGAGGGCTCCGGTGGCGGGGTCCTCGCCGGAGCTGGAGGCGATCTTCGAGCTGAAGTCGGCGGGCATGGTGAGGGAGAGGTAGTAGGTGCCGTTCTCCAGCCCCTTGGCCGCCTCGTCGGCGCTCACCTCGCGCCAGTCGAAGGTCTTGCTGTCGCGCAGCTTGCGGGTGATCTCGCCGCCGGCGTCGATCTGCTTGCCGTCGACGGTGGCGCCCCGGTCGGAGTTGACCAGGGCGACCGGCACCTTGTCGAGGCGGCTGTAGGGGTCCCAGAAGGACCACAGGTACAGGGCTCCGTAGAGCAGCGGCAGCAGGAGCAGCGCGACGAGGGCGGCGCGGGGCAGCTTCCCCCGCCCGAACCGCTTCAGCTCAAGCGCGGCGAGCTTCGGCGAGCGCATCGTCGTCCCCCTTCGTGTCGTGCGGGTCGTGGGCGGCGGCCGTGGTGTCGGTGTCGGCGATGCCGTCGGAGTCGTGCGGGGCGGCGGCCTGGACGCCCCAGGTGACCTTGGAGTCCATGGGCCGGGGCACCACGGCGGATCCCGCGGCCGGGTCGGCGGCGGCCGCCCGGCCCGTGCGCAGGACGGTCGCGTCGGACGGGGCCTCGCTGCACACCGCGAGGACGGTGGTCCCGCGGGCGGCGAGGGAGCGCAGCAGGTCCCAGGCTTCGGCGCGCTCGGTGTCCGAGAGCTTGAGGTCCAGGTCGTCCAGGGCCAGCAGGCGCGGGGAGCCGAGCAGCGCGATGGCCACCGACAGCCGTACGGATTCCAGCCGTTCGAGGTCCCGTACGGAGGTCCGCGGTCCCTTCGGCAAGGTGGCGACGTCCAGGCCGGTGGCGGCCAGGGCGTCGTCGATCCGGGCCGCGGTGGAGGCGCGCCGCTCGCCGCGCGGGCGGAGCAGGGCGCGCACGGGGCCGTCGTAGCGGCGCTGGAGCAGGGCGCCCTCGCGCAGTTGCTCGGCGACGGTGAGGGCCTGGTCGAGGTCGTTGACCCCGGGTACCGGGCCTAGGGCGGCGATGCGGCGGACCGCGGCCATCTTCTTCGGCAGCCGGTGGCGGCCGATCTCGGCGTGGCCCTCGGTGGGCTTCATCCGGCCGGTGAGGGCGAGGAGCAGGCAGGTCCGCCCGCTGCCGGAGGGGCCTTCGATCGCGATGAGCGAGCCGGGCGCCGCGTCGATCCCGATGCCCCGGAACACCCAGCCGCGCGGGCCCTTGACTCCGAAGTCCTCGGCTTTGACGGCCGCGCCGTGCGGGCTGTCCACGCCCTCCCCCTTCTTTTGAACTGACCGGTCAGTTCAAAAACTAGCACCCTCGGCGGCATCCGCTGCGCACCGGGCGGCAGTTGCCCGGCCAGGGCCCCGCACATCGGGGTGAAACCGCAGGTCAGCGCGATTGTCAGTGGGGGCCGTCACGATGGGGACACGCAACAACAGCTCGACCCGTAGGAGCTCCACCAGGCAGCGCGATGCGCACGCAACGACAGGAGGTTCGTCATGGCCACACCGTCCCCGTCCCCTGTCCACCCCGTCCCCCGGAAGTCGTCGGCCGACCCCGCCGCCCTCGACCTGCTCGCCAAGGCCCACGAGGGCCTGGCCGAAGCCGCCCGGCTGACCCGGCCCAACGAGCGGTACGCCACCGCCCATCTCGCCGCGCTGCGCGCCGCCGCGGCCGTCCTCGCCGCGCGCGGGCGGCCCGAGCCGGTGCACCCCCGGCGCAGGCCGCGGATCCGCAGCGCGTGGGAGGTGCTCCCGGAGATAGCGCCCGAACTGACCGAGTGGAGCGCGCTCTTCGCCTCCGGCGCGGCCCGCCGGGCACGGGCGGAGGCCGGCATAGCGGGAGCGGCCACCGGCCGGGACGCGGACGATCTGGTGCGTGCCGTCGCGATGTTCCTGCGCCTGGTGGAGCGGATGCTCGCGCTCCGCCCGCCCGCGCCGGCCGCCCCGGCGCAGAGCCTGCCGCTGCCGCGTACGGAGCGTCCGGACGCGGGATGACCTGCCCGGGAGCGAGAGGCAATAGGGTGGGCAGCGACCGCTCACCCAACGTGCCGAGGAGCCATCAGTCGTGTCGGACACTTCCCGCCCCCGCGCCTCCCTCCGCACCGCCGTGGTGTGGGAGGTCCTCAAGGAGGCGCTCGACCGCCGGGTGAAGGCGACCGGGCGGGACGTGCTGGACGTGCTCGACACGGGCGGCGGTACCGGCAAGTTCGCCGTGCCGGTGGCCCACCTCGGCCACCGGGTCACCGTGGTCGACCCGAGCCCCAACGCGCTGTTCGGGCTGGAGCGCCGGGTCGCCGAAGCCGGCCTGGCCGATCTGGTCCGCGGGGTGCAGGGCGACGCCCAGGGTCTGCTCGAGGTCGTCGAGCGCGATTCCTACGACGTGGTGATCTGCCACGGCGTGCTGGAGTACGTGGACGACCCGGCCGAGGGCGTGGCCAACGCGGTGGCCGCCCTGCGCCCCGGCGGCATCCTCAGCCTGCTCGGCGCCGGACTCGGCGGAGCCGTCCTGGCCCGCGCCCTGGCCGGGCACTTCACGGAGGCCCGTACGGCCCTGACCGACCCGGCCGGGCGCTGGGGCGCGGGCGATCCGGTACCGCGCCGCTTCACCGCCGAGCAGCTCTCCGCGCTGGTCTCCGAGGCGGGTCTGGCCGTGGGCGCGGTGCACGGGGTCCGGATCTTCGCCGATCTCGTCCCGGGCGTTCTGGTCGACACCGAGCCGGGCGCCGTCGAGGCCCTGCTGCGCCTGGAAGAGGCCGCCGCCGAGCTCCCGGCGTTCCACGCGGTCGCCACGCAGCTGCACGTCCTCGGCGAGAAGCCCGCCTGATCTGCGGAGCTCGACGGGAACGCGGTGCGCCACTCACCCTCCGAACCGGGGTCGTGACCCGTATGATCGGGGGCAGCGACCGGCATGCCGGGCGGACCTCTGGGGAATAACGCCCTCAGTGGGCCGTTCAAGACGGCGCTGAGCATTCCCCAAGCGGTACTTTTTACGGGCAGTGTTTTTTAGAACGTGGCGTAGAGGGCGGGTATCACGGGGGCGATTCCCCGCCTATCCTGAAGGGGACCCCTGGTCGCTACCCCCCGCGACCGACGGATGAGGAGGACTCCCGTGCCGCTCTCGGAGCACGAGCAGCGAATGCTCGAGCAGATGGAGCGAGCGCTGTACGCCGAAGATCCCAAATTCGCTACAGCGCTTGAGGGAAGCGGACTGCGCACGTACACCCGGCGACGGGTCTACCAGGCAGTCGCAGGCATTGTGGTGGGTATCGCGCTCCTCATGACCGGTGTGATCGTGCCGAACGTACTGTGGATCAGCGTGGTGGGATTCCTCGTCATGCTGGGCTGTACGGTGCTCGTGGTCACCGGTTGGCGCAAGGCACCCAAGCCTGGTGAGCAGCCCGCCTCCGGTAGTGCAGGCGGTTCGCCCCAAGGGCAGAACCGGCAGCGTCGGTCGATGATGGGCCGTATCGAGGAACGGTGGCAGCGCCGCCGTGACGAACAGGGGCAGTAGGCCCCTCCGACACAGACTCGGATGAGGGGACGGCCGCCGGAAGGCGGCCGTCCCCTCATCGTTTTCGCGCCGGATCACGGCTTCTGGGACATGATGATCAGATGAGTGTGCTCCCCCTGGTCTTCACCAGCGGCTGGGCCAGTGGGATCAACGCATACGCCGTGGTCCTGCTGCTCGGCATCTTCGGCAGGACCGGACTGACCGACGAGGTCCCCGCATCCCTGCAACGCACCGACGTGCTGATCGTGGCGGCGGTCCTCTTCCTGTGCGAGGCGGTCGCCGACAAGATCCCGTACGTGGACTCCCTCTGGGACACCGTCCACACCGTGATCCGCCCGGTGTCCGGAGCGGTGGTCGGCGCACTGCTGGCCGGGCAGAGCGGCTCGCTCTCCGACATCACCGCCGGCGCGGTCGGCGGCACCACCGCCCTGGCCAGTCATTTCGTCAAAGCCGGCACGCGCATGGCGATCAACACCTCGCCCGAGCCGTTCAGCAACGTCGTCATGAGCACCGCCGAGGACCTCGGCGTGGGCGGGATCGTCACCTTCGCGATGTTCAATCCCGAGGCCGCCGCGATCATCTGCGCCGTCCTGCTGGCCGTCGGACTCGCCCTGCTGATCTACCTCTGGGCCAAGATCCGCCGTTATCTGCGCCGCCGCGCCCAGCGCCGCGAGGAGAAGAGACTCGCCGCCGAAGTGGCCCGCGTCGCTCGATAGGCTCAGTGGCATGGCACGAATTGCGGTGATCGGCGCCGGGATGGGCGCGATGGCGACGGCGGCACGGCTGGCCGTCGCGGGGCATCAGGTGACGGTGTACGAGCGCGGGGCGACCTACGGCGGAGCCGTCGGCCGGTACGCCCGCGACGGCTTCGTCTTCGACACCGGCCCCGGCCTGGTGCACCTGCCGGCCGTCTACCGCGATCTGTTCGTCAAGACCGGCAAGCGCCCCCTGGAGGAGTGCGCGGAGCTGGTCCAGATCGACCCCGCCGTCCGCTACGTCCTCCCGGACGGCCGTACGCTCACCTTCCCCGGAGGCTCGCACGGGGGCGCCGCAGCGGCCGTCGAGGCGGCCTTCGGACCCGGCTCCGGGGACCGCTGGAGCGCGGTCCTGGGCCGCGCCCGGGACGCCTGGGACGCCACCCGCCGGCCGCTCCTGGAGGAGCCGCTGACGCAGGACCGGTCGGCCCTGGGCCGCGATCCGTACCCCGCCCTGCGCGGGAGCGGGCTGCTGCGCCGCCGGCCGCCGACCCTGGCCGAGGTCGCCGCCCGCGAGCTCGGCGGCGACGGCTTCGACGAGCTGCTCACCGCGCGCGTACGGGCGTACGGGATCGATCCGGCGACCGCCCCCGCCTCGGCGACGGTGCTGCCCTACATGGAGCAGACCTTCGGCAGCTGGTACGTGCGCGGCGGGGTCCGGGAGCTGGCCACCGCCGTGTACGAGCGGTGCCTGGAGCGGAAGGTCGCCTTCGAGTTCGGCGCGGCGGTACGGAAGGTGCTCGTGCGGGACGGCCGGGCGGCCGGGCTGCGGCTGGCCGACGGCACCGAGGTGACGGCCGACCACGTGGTCTGCGCGGCGGACCCCCGGCCCCTGGAGATGCCGGCCGCCCTGGACTCCGCGCCGGTCGGCACGGAACCCGCCCGCTGGTACACCCTCTTCGCCGCCCTGCGCGGAGCCCGGGACGCCGACGCCGTGCACCGCACGCTGCTGGGACCCGTCACGGTGCTGCGCCCCGACGACCCGGCCACCCGACCGGACGCCGAGCACGAGGCGATCACCGTGCACGCCGTGGTGAGCGACCGGGCGGCGCCCGCTCCGACAGCCGGGGACCTGCTGACGGCGGCCGCGCGGGCCGTCCCCGGGCTGCGGGAGCGGCTGCTGTGGCACGAGCTGCGCACCCCGGCCGAAGTCGGCGCGGACACGGGTTCGGTGGACGGCCGGGTGCCCGCGCCCTCGCTGGCCGGTGCCGGGGGGCGGCTGCTGCACCCCGCGAACACCACCGGCGTGGCCGGGCTGTACCTGGCCGGCGGCTGGGCGCACCCGGGCGGCGGGCTGGCGCACGCCGGCATGACGGGGGCCCTGGTGGCCGGGCTGATCGTGGAGGGCGCGGACTTCCGCGGCTCCCGCTAGCCCGCGGCCGGCCTGCATGGCTGGCCGGCTGGGTGGCCGGCCGGCTGGGTGGCTCTAGTAGCGGTACTGCTCGTACTCGCCCGTGCCCTGGTACGGATACGGGTACGGCTGCTGCTGCGGCTCCTCCGCCGGGTAGGGCTGGCTCACGTCGCGCTGCTGCGGGACCCAGACGCCGCCGGGCGGGGTGTCCATGGAGTACTGCTCCTGCTGCCCGGTCGCGTACGGGTCCGGCGCGTAGCCGCCGTACGGGGCCTCGTAGCCGTACGGCTGCTGCGGGGCGACGGCTCCGCCGGTGCCGATGTACGGATCCGAGTAGGCGGCGTAGACCTGCTGCTCGCCGGGGGCCGGATAGCCGGTGGTGTAGTCGTAGCCGCCCTGGGTCTGCGGGTCGTAGTACGCCGCGTACTGGTGGGCGTCCTGCTCGGCCGGACCGGCCGGGGCGAACGGCGTGATGGGGGAGGCGAAGGCGCTGGTCTCACCGGGGGCTCCGTACGAACCGGCCGCGTCGGCGGCGGGCTGCGCGGGGTAGAACCCCTGGACCTGCTGGCGCACGGGGCCCGCGGTGAACGCACCGGAATCCTCGTCGGAGTCCTCGTCCCCCGCCGGGTCGGACCCGTACTCCAGGGCCGTCACCTCAAGGGACGGCTCCGGGCGCGCTCCGGCCGCGGCCCGGCGGCGCCGGCTCTGCGGGAGCTCGGGCTCGGGGGCCTTGCCCCGGCGCAGCGACCAGCCGGACACGAAGCCCTTGCGGAAGGAGAGGGTGACCAGCGTCTGGCCGATCGCGAACGCGACGGCGCCGGCCCCGATGACGAGCACCGACGGCAGCACGACGCCTGCGACCACGCCGACGAAGCCGGCGAAGGCGAGCAGGCGCCAGCGCAACCGGGCCTTGTACTGCATCAGGACCTCGGCAAGCAGCCACAGCGCGACGAAACCGAACGCGATGTAGAGGACCGTCATTCCCATGCGGGGCCCCTCTCGGTACGGCCGCCCGCCCGTGGGGAACGGGGCCGGCCGATCAGGCCCGCTGGTGCAGGCCCAAGTTCTCGTAGATCTCGAGCGTCGCCGTGGAATTGTTCAGCGTGATGAAGTGCAGCCCCGGGACACCCTCGGACAGCAGCCGCGCGCAGAACTCCGTGGCGAACTCGATGCCAATGGAGCGTACAGCGGCCGCGTCGTCCTTGACCGCGAGCATGCGCTCTTTCACAGCCGCGGGGAAGATTGCGTTGCTGAGTTGCGGGAGCCGGTCGAGCTGCTTGATGTTCACAACAGGCATGACCTCGGGGATGATCGGGGTGTCGCAGCCCGCCTTCTCGACGCTGTCGCGCATCCGGAGGTAGTGCTCCGGATCGAAGAACATCTGTGTGATCGCATAGTCGGCGCCCGCGCGGCACTTGTCCACGAAGTGCCGGATGTCCGTGTCCCAGTCCGTGGAGCGGGGGTGCATCTCGGGGAAGGCCGCGACGCCGACGCAGAAGTCGCCGGACTCCTTGACGAGCCGGACCAGGTCGGCCGCGTAGTGCACGCCCTCGGGGTGCGGCACCCACTCGCCCATGGGGTTGCCGGGCGGGTCTCCGCGCACGACGAGCATGTTGCGGATGCCGGCGTCGGCGAACTGCCCGATGACGTTGCGCAGCTCGGCGATCGAGTGGTCGACGGCGGTGAGGTGCGCGACCGGGGTCAGCGTGGTGTCCGCGGCGATCTGCTCGGTGGCCCGGACGGTGCCGCCGCGGGTGGATCCGCCGGCCCCGTAGGTGACGGAGACGAAGCTCGGGGCCACGGCCTCGACCCGGCGCAGCGCGTTCCAGAGGTTGCGCTCGCCCTTCTCCGTCTTGGGGGCCCAGAACTCGAAGGAGTACGAGCGCCCGGACGCGATGAGGTCGCGGACCGTGTGTGCACGGTCCGACCAGGTGGAAGAGGTACCAAGGGCCATACGGGGAGGTTAGACGCGGTCCGGTGTCCATCGAAGCGTTGTCCACGGATTGGACGCGGAAATGAGACGCCGGGGTGGTGCGGTGCGGGCGGCCGGGGCCGCCCGCGGCCCGCTAGCCGAGCCGGGCGCGGACGCGCTTGGCGAGGTCAGCGGCGGCGGCGCCGGGGTCGGAGGCCTCGGTGAGGGCCCGTACGACCACGACGCGGGAGGCGCCGGCGTCCAGAACTTCGTCCAGGTTCCCGGCGTCGATCCCGCCGATGGCGAACCACGGCCGGTCCTGGGCGAGGGAGGCCGCGTGCCGCACGAGGCCGAGGCCGGGGGCGAAGCGGCCGGGCTTGGTGGGGGTGGGCCAGCAGGGGCCGGTGCAGAAGTAGTCCACTCCGGCCTCGGCGACGGCCGCGTCGACCTCCGCCTCGGAGTGGCAGGAGCGGCCGATGAGGATCTCCTGACCCAGGATGGCGCGGGCGGCGGGCACCGGGATGTCGCCCTGCCCGAGGTGCAGCACGTCCGAGCCGATGGCGTGCGCGACGTCGGCCCGGTCGTTGACGGCGAGCAGCTTGCCGTGGCGGCGGGCCGCTTCGGCAAAGACCTGGAGGTGCTCCAGCTCCTCGCCGGCCTCCATGCCCTTGTCGCGGAGCTGGACGATGTCCACGCCGCCGGCGAGGACTGCGTCCAGGAACTCGGGGAGGTCGCCCTGCCGCTTGCGGGCGTCCGTGCACAGGTAGAGCCGGGCATCGGACAGCTGGGCGGCAATGGCGGACATGGGTACCCCCGGGTGGTGTGTCGTACGTACGTACGCGGTGTGCGGGCCCCGGCCGGGGGTCCGCACACCGCGCTTGAGGCGGAGTCAGGTCAGATGGCGAGCGCCTGAGCGCGGCGCTTCACCTCCGTGCCGCGATTCTCGCTCAGCGCCTGCACGGGGGTGCCGGGCAGGGTCTCGTCGGCGGTGAAGAGCCACTCCAGGATCTCCACGTCGGTGAAGCGGTCGTCGCGGAGCACGGTCAGCAGGCCGACCAGGCCCTTGACGATCTTGTCTCCGTCGATGAAGGCCGCGGGGACCTGGAGGGAGCGGTTCTCGCCGCGGCGCACCGCGAGCAGCTGCCCTTCCTTGACCAGCTGGCGAACCTTGGTCACTTCGATGTCGAGCATCTCCGCGATGTCGGGGAGGTACAGCCAGGCGGGAACAAGGGCATCGATCTTTGCGTCAATCTCGGTCACGAGCACAAGCCTGCCATCTCGCACTCGCTGCCGGTACCCGAGCGACCCCGTCCGGGGCGCGGGGGCCCCGTATCCGGGGCCGGAGACAGGACCGGGCAGGACCCGAGCGAGCCGAAAACAGGACACCCGCACCCCCGACCCGAGGCCGGACCCGAGGCCCCGGGACGAAGCCCCGAGGCGGGCCCGGGCACAGCCCGGGGAACCGGGGCGCAGCCCCGAGGCAGGTCCGGGCGCAGCCCGGGGAACGGGCGAAGGGCGGGTAGGGGACTTTGCACGTAGGTGCCGGGCCAGGAACGGGAGCGGGCGCAGCCCGAGCCGCCCGGGGCCCGACCCCGGCCGCACCCGTTCCCGACCCGCGCCCCGCCGGGTCAGCGCAGGGCCGACTTCAGCGCGATCCCCGGGTCGGCGACCTTCGCCGGGTCCACGGGGGTGCCCGACTCGATGAGGCGGCGCCCCTGGGCCAGGTCGCGCGGGCGGCCCACCGCGAGGACCGCGACCAGCCGGCCGTCCCGCAGCCAGCACACCGACCAGCTGTCGCCCGCCGGGTCGCCGCGCCACAGCGGCGCGTCCGCGTCGGCGTGGTGGCCCGCGTACTGCACGAAGCGGCCGAACTGCTCCGACCAGAAGTACGGGACCGGGTCGTAGACCTGCTCCCCGGAGCCGCCGGCCACGATGTCCGCAGCCACCACCCGCGGCCCCTGGAGCGCGTTGTCCCAGTGGTGCACCAGCAGCCGGGACCCGTAGCGGGCCGACGGGAAGGAGGCGCAGTCCCCCACGGCGTACACCCCGGGCACCGAGGTGTGCAGCCGCTCGTCGGCGGTGACGGCTCCGTCCGGGCCGAGCTCCACGCCGGACCCGGCCAGCCACCCGGTGGCCGGCCGGGCGCCGATGCCCACCACGACCGCCCCGGCCGGCAGCGTCCGCCCGTCGGCGAGCAGGACCCGGCCCGGCTCCACGGAAGCGACCCGCGCGCCGGTCAGCAGCTCGGCGCCCGCCTGCGCGTACCAGCGCCCCATCGGCTCGGCCACCTCCGCGGGCAGCGCGCCCGCCAGCACCCGGTCGGCCGCCTCGACCACGGTCACCGCGCAGCCGGCCTCGCGGGCGGCCGTGGCGAACTCCGCGCCGATCCAGCCGGCCCCGACCACCACCACCGCCGAGCCGGCCGCCAGGACGGGCCGCAGCCGGGCCGCGTCGTCCAGGGTGCGCAGCAGGTGCACCCCGGGGACGCCCTCCGCTCCGGGCAGGGTCAGCGGGAGGGCGCCGGTCGCCAGCACGAGGACCTCGTACGGGACGGGGCCGGCCTCGGTGTCGACCTCCCGGTCGGCGGCCCGCAGTCCGGTGACCTCGACCCCCAGCCGGAGTTCGATGCCGAGCTCCTCGAAGTCGACGTCGAAGGCCGAGTCCTCCGCCTTGCCGAGGAGCACCGCCTTGGACAGCGGGGGCCGGTCGTAGGGCTGGTGGGGTTCGGCTCCCAGCAGGGTGACGGGGCCGGTCCAGCCCTGTTCCCGTAGGGCTACCGCAGTCTGGACCCCGGCCATCCCGGCGCCGACGATCACCACGCCGCGCCGAGTGTCTTCCGTCTGCTGCGTCTGCTGTTGCGTCTGCTCGCTCACGCGGCCCAGCCTAATCAACTGACGGTCCGTCAGGAACAGCGGGTGGCGACCTACCTGATTCCGGGCGGGGACCGCGCGGACGCGGTGCGGACTCCGGGCGGACACCGGCACCGGGGAGGCAGCCTTACCGGCCGTCGGCCTCGGCGTTACTCTGGCACCGAACCTATCGCGGGAGTCCGGGCGCACCGGGCTGAGAGGGAGGCTGGCCGGCCTCCGACCGTACGAACCTGATCCGGGTCATGCCGGCGAAGGGAGGGGCTGGACGCCCATGCATTCTTCCAGGAACAGCCGGAGTCCCGGCTACGACGTCCTCGTCATCGGGGGCGGCATCATCGGCCTGGTCACCGCCTGGCGGGCGGCCCGGCGCGGGCTGCGCACCGCGCTGGCCGATCCGGCCCCCGGCGGCGGCGCCGCCCAGGTCGCGGCCGGCATGCTGGCCGCGGTCACCGAGCTGCACTACGGCGAGGAGACCCTGCTCGGGCTCAACCTCGCCTCCGCCGCCCGCTACCCCGAGTTCGCCGCCGAGCTCGCCGAAGCCAGCGGCGGCATGGACATCGGCTACCGCGCCTGCGGCACCCTGGCCGTCGCCCTCGACTCCGACGACCGGCTGCACCTGCGCGAGCTGCACGCCCTCCAGCGCCGCTGCGGCCTGGAGTCCGACTGGCTGACCGGCCGCGAATGCCGCCGCCTGGAACCGATGCTGGCTCCGGGCGTACGCGGCGGCCTGCGCGTCGACGGCGACCACCAGGTCGATCCCCGCCGCCTCGCGGCCGCCCTGCTGGCCGCCTGCGAACGGGCCGGGGTCGCCCTGCACCGCGCCGCGGCGGCGCGACTGCTGACCGCCGCCGACCGGGCCTGCGGCGCGGTCCTCGACGACGCGGACGGTACGGAGCTGCGCGCCGACCAGGTGGTGCTGGCGGCGGGCTCGCTCAGCGGCCGGCTGGACGGCGTACCGCCCGAGGCCGTGGCCCCCGTACGGCCGGTCAAGGGGCAGGTGCTGCGCCTCGCGGTGCCGGCGTCCTACGCCCCGTTCCTGTCGCGGACCGTACGGGCCGTGGTGCGCGGCAGCCACGTCTACCTCGTACCCCGCGAGAACGGCGAACTCGTCGTCGGCGCCACCAGCGAGGAACTCGGCTGGGACACCACCGTCACCGCGGGCGGGGTCTACGAACTCCTGCGCGACGCCCACGAACTGGTGCCCGGGATCACCGAACTCCCCCTGGTGGAGACCCGGGCCGGACTGCGGCCCGGGTCGCCGGACAACGCCCCCCTTCTCGGCCCGACCGAACTCCCGGGACTGCACCTGGCCACCGGGCACTACCGCAACGGGGTCCTGCTGACCCCGCTGACCGGGGACGTGATGGCGGACCTGCTGACCACCGGCGAACTCCCGGAGATCGCCCGCCCCTTCACCCCGCGCCGCTTCGCGGCCACGTCCGCCGAGACGTCCGCTGGTTCGTCCGCTGAGACGTCCGCTGATACGTCCACCGCCACGTCCACCCTCACGCGACAGGAGTCGTTCGCATGACCATCTCCGTCAACGGCGAACCGCGCGAGATCGCGGACGGGACCATGCTCGCCACGGTGGTCGCCACCCTCACCGAAGCCACCAAGGGGGTCGCGGCCGCCCTCAACGAGACCGTGGTGCCGCGCGGCCAATGGCCCTACACCTCCGTGACCGACGGCGACCGCGTCGAGGTCCTCACCGCAGTCCAGGGAGGCTGAGCACATGGCGGACACGCCCGACATCTCCGACGACGCCTTCACCCTCGCCGGCCGGACCTTCTCCTCACGCCTGATCATGGGCACCGGCGGGGCCCCGAGCCTGGACATCCTGGAACGGGCGCTCGTCGCGTCCGGCACGGAACTCACCACGGTCGCGATGCGGCGCCTCGACCCGACGGTCCAGGGCTCGGTCCTGTCCGTCCTGAACCGGCTGGGCATCGCGGTCCTCCCCAACACCGCGGGCTGCTTCACGGCGGGCGAGGCCGTACTGACGGCCCGGCTGGCGCGGGAGGCCCTCGGTACGGACTGGATCAAGCTGGAGGTCGTCGCGGACGAACGCACCCTCCTCCCGGACGGCGTCGAGCTTCTCGACGCCGCGGAGATCCTGGTCGACGAGGGCTTCACGGTCCTCCCGTACACGAACGACGACCCGGTCCTCGCCCGCAAACTGGAGGACGTGGGCTGCGCGGCGATCATGCCGCTCGGGTCCCCGATCGGCTCCGGCATGGGCATCCGCAACCCGCACAACTTCGAGCTGATCACCGAGCGGGCCGGGGTCCCGGTCATCCTGGACGCGGGGGCCGGAACCGCCTCGGACGTGGCCCTGGCCATGGAACTGGGCTGCGCGGCGGTCATGCTCGCCTCGGCGGTGACCCGTGCGCAGCTCCCCGTCCTGATGGCCGCGGCCATGCGCGACGCGGTATCGGCGGGCCGCCTGGCCCACCGCGCGGGCCGCATCCCCCAACGCCGCTTCGCGGAACCCTCCTCCCCGGTGGAGGGCCGCGCCACCCTCGACCCGGAACGCCCGGCGTTCTGAGGGCACGACGGTACGGGGCCCTGCGTGGGCGGGGCCCTCACCCCCTCGCGCCCGCACCCGGACGCGGTGGCTGCCCACCCGCCCCCTCCGGTACCGGGGCCGGACCGGACCGCCCAGCGCGGCGGGGCCGGGGGAAGGGGCGGGACTAGACCCGGCCGGGAGCGGTGAAGGCTTTGGGGTTTCCCGTCAGCCTCATCGTCCTTCCGCGTCGGGCCGGCCTGTCAAGGGCGCTCACTACGTTCGCGTCGCTCCGCGACGGCCTTCGGCCGCCCTTGACAGACCGACCCGCCACGGAAAAACGAAGGCAGCCGGAAAACCCCAAAAGAACGGCCTGGCCAGAGAGACATGGACGGCCATACCGGCACAGTCCACCCCCACTCCGGGAGGGCCTGCCCATGGCCTAAGGCGACCACGAAGCCCCAAGTCGAGCACGGGCGCATCAGATCGCTACACGCATCCCCTCGCTTAGCGGCTACCGGCCGTCCGCACCCCCACACCGAAAACCCACCCCCTACCCTCTAGATGATCGCTTCCAAGGGATAGCTGCGCGGATGCAGGTTCCCGTTTCTGGTGGCGGAAGCCCCATGGGGGTGGCGGCGCGATGCCGGATACGCCACCGAAGCGGGGATGCGAGGCGGTTGCCCTCAACAGTTCAGCGTGAACGAGGCTTCCCCGTGGGATCGGCCGTTGACCTGGAGCTGCAGCAGATGGACACCCGGGTGGTAGCGCCGCGTGCTGATCGGCTTGAAGGAGTGTCTGCGTGTCGCGCGCCACGTCTCGCCGGGAGCCAGGGACCGCGTGGTGAGTTTGAAGACCTTGGGGGTGCGGGTCCCGTTGGCCTTCATGTGGAGGACGACGTAGTCGATGACGAGGTGAGCGGTCTGATCGTGAGTGTTGGTCACCGAGTAGTCGAACAGCAGATAGTCGCCGACCCGGATCTCCGAGACGTGCACGTGCGGGCCCTCGACGGCGACGGGACTGTCCGGGGAGTGGCCGAGCAGCGTAAGGGCCCCGGCGTGGCCGGACTTGATCAGGGTCCGCAGGCCGTGCCGTACCAACCGGGTCGTCGTCGGTGCCGGGTCGCTCAGCCAGCGCTCCGCGACACCGGCGGCGATGTCGGGGTGGTCACGGCTGATGTCGTTGAGGTGGTTGGCCACTGATCTGCGGACGTACTCGGAGTCATCCCGGTACAGCGCGTCGAGCAGGGGCAGAGCGGGTGTCGGATCCGCGATCAGTTCCGGAAGCTGGGGCGCCCAGGGCAGTCTTGGCCGCGTGCCCTCACTGGCCAGTCGGCGGACGTGGAGGTCGGGATGCGCGGTCCACGGCGTCATGACCCGGAGAGCGTGTTCCAGGTCGGCACGGAGGAAGGGCCGGACGGCGATCTCCGCGGTCAGGCGCGGGGTGAGTTCGGCAAGCAGGGCGAGCGCCGGTTCGAAGGCGTCCCGGCCCCGTACGGCGACGGCCTCGGTGACAGGGAAGATCATCCATCCGGTGAAATCGCTGTCCCGCAGTGCGGCGCGCAACACGTTCGCGAAGGCCGGGTAGTCCGCCGGAAGATCAGCCAGGACGGCATTTCTGATCAGGGCGACACGCTCGGTGAAGCTCAGCCCGTCCAGGACGGCGCCGCACCTCCGGGTCTCATGCGCCGTGATCCCGTCACCGGCTCGCGTAAGGCATCGGGCGAGGCCGGCGACGGTGTCCGCGCCGAGTAGTTCGTCTGCCGAGGGCACAGCGTCATTCTCCTTGGTCTCGGGGGCTATGCGGTGTGCAGTACCTGAGCGTGCCGCATCTCGTGCACTGTGCCGATTCGGCTGAAGAAGCCCTGTGCCCGGGGGTCGGTCGGCATCTCCTTGGCCGCGCGCTCGGCGACGGCGGCGGACGACCAGATGATGAAGTCTAGGACGGTGCCGTCGTCGAACTGGGCGAGGTGGGCGCCCTGAAAGCCGTCGCCGTACTGCTCCTTGAGCAGTTCGACTAGCTGCTCTCGGTGGGCGGTGAGTGCGGCAGGGTCGTCGGTGTCGAACCTGACGTACTCGATGGTTGCACTCATGGCATCACCCTTCGTCGACCACGCGACTCACGGAGTTGGTAGATCAAATCCGTGAGTTGAAGTTATCACGGGTTCGCTGACCTGAATCCAGTAGATTGAGTGGCATGACCATCCGGGACCTGCAGGAAATGCCGTGGATCGGCGAGGACCCGGTCCTCGACTTGGCCAATACCGTCGTCGTCGGCGCAGGCCCGGGGCGCGGTGACGTCGACTTCCTCGCCGATCGGGAACTCACCAGGCGATGGCGCGCCCGCGCCGCCGACCGCAGGTTGGCCGCCCTCTCCTTGAAGGAGCTGGAGCGGCTGCGTGGGTTGGTCCGCGACGCGCTGGACGCGGCAGCCGGACAGCGGCCGCTCGCCGACAGTCTGCGGACCCGCCTGAACGAACTCGCCTCGTCCGCCCCCGTGGTCTTCCGGGTGACCGGCGACGGCCTGCTCGCACAGCAGGAACGGGGTGGCGGCGTCGATGCCGTCGTCGCCCGCGAGACGCTCGTCCTGGCCGCGGGTCCAGACCGTCAGCGGGTGCGGCGCTGCCACGCCCCCAGTTGCGGCATGTTCTTCCTGGCCAGGCGCCGTGACCAGGCATGGTGTTCCCTCGGCTGCGGCAACCGGGCGAGGTCCAGCCGGCGCCAGCCGCGAGAAACGGGAACCCATAGCTGATGAGACAAGGGAACCCAAAGTCAGGTTGTGACACCAGACTTGGACTCCCTTGCGGCCGCGCTCTATGCGGAGACCGACGACCTGCTGAAGGGTTCGCCGCAGCTTGCTCCGTGGCGGGCGGCGGTGGGTATCGCCCCGAAGCTCACCGACGCCGAGCCAGTCACGCTCGCGATGATGCAGGCCATGCTCGGCTTCACCCCCGAGGCCCGGTGGCTCCGCCATGCCCACCCCCACCTGCGGCATCTCTTCCCGTACCTGCCGAAGCAGCCCGGCTACAACAAGCGCCTGCGCAAGGCCGCCGAGCTGCTCCGCCGGGTCACCCGGCTCCTGGCCACCGAGACCACCGCGCGGAGCGACGACGTGTGGATCGTGGACTCCACGCCGGTGGAGTGCGGCCGCTCACGCGAGACCGTCAAACGCTCCGACCTCGCCGGATGGGCCGCGTACGGGTACTGCGCCAGCCACAGCCGCTTCTTCTGGGGCCTGCGGCTGCACCTGGTCTGCACCCTCCAGGGCCTACCGATCACCTTCGCCCTGACCGGAGCCAAGGCCGACGAGCGCGAGACCCTGCTGGACCTGCCCGCCGCCGAACCGGCCCTCCTCGCCAGCCGACCCGCCCAGACGCTGATCGGCGACAAGAACTACTTCGGCCGCGACTTCGAACAGCACCGAGGACGCACCCCCGACGGGGTCATCACCCGCGTCATGCAGCGCATCCTCGCGCTGACCGCCGCGATCTGGCACAACGACCACACCGGACAACCCGTCCTGCGCTCACTGACCGCCTACGACCACTGACCCCTTGGAATTGATCATCTAGGCGTCGAAGTCGTACTCCAGCACGTAGGAGGCGGAGTCCAGGGTCATCTCATTGACCTCAACGGCTCGACCGCCTTCGGCGAACGCGGTACGGACGATCTGGATGATCGGTGTGCCCATCGAGAGCGAGAGCCCTTCGGCCTCGTCGGCCGAAGGCATCCGGGAGCGAATCTCCTCACGGAAGTGAACAGGTGCGTGCCCCAGCTCGGCGAGCCTCGCGTACGTCCCACCGGGGCCGGTGTCGGCTTGCGTGATGGGGGAGTCGGCGACGATGGCCGACGGAAGGTACGAGGTCGCGAAGAGCACCGGCTTTCCCTCAAGCACGAAGCGGCGGCTACGCATCCAGACCTGGGACCCTGCGGGAACGCCGAGGGCGTCGGCGATGCGGTTTTCGGCTACTTCCTCGCGCACCTCGATCTGATCGACGACAAGCTCGCGGTCTTCGGTATCCGCGGACCAGATGGAACGGCCTGAGCCCCACTGCTCCTGCGCCAGGCGCTGAATGCTGCGCCGCCTCAGCGGTTTGAACGCCCGGACAAAGACGCCGGCACCCTTCCGTGCCTCCACGAGGCCTTCGTTCTGGAGTACGCCGAGGGCCTGACGTGCGGTCATCCGGGCGACGCCATAGGTGGCCATGAGTTCGTTCTCGCCTGGCAGGCGGTCGCCCGGGCCGTGCTCACCCGACTGGATGGCCGCCCTCAGCGCATCAGCGATCCGCTGGTACTTCGGCTGGCGGGAGCCGCCTTGGCTGGTCATCGAACGATCACCCCTTCTCCTCTCTAGACACCCTAGGGCCAGAGGTCGGACACCGTGCGTACCAGTGTCGAGACCTGTCCGCACGAACCATCAACATCTCTAGAGATGTGTTGACAGAAAGCTCTGCGTGGGCTGAAGTGGAGAGGTCTCTTCTGGGCCACCACGTCCGCGACATCGCATCCGGCGCCGAGGGGCAGTTGATGGCAGTGATCAACGAGAACGTCTCGGACTCCTTCGCCCACGAGCAGTGGATGGAGTTGGCTTACGTCCGTGATGCGTCCGGCCGCGAGTTCACCACCGCGATCCGCAACATCGAAACGATCAGCCGGATGACGTGATCTCGTCCGCGCGGGTGCGCTGTTCGAGGGTGGCAAACTCGTCGAGCACCTCGCGACACCGAGTGACCAGATGGAGGACGAGCGCAGTGAAGATCGTGGTGGACGACCTCTCCGGCCCTGAGATCGCCGGGTTCTTGGACGAGCATGTCCAGCAGATGCGGTCCATTACGCCTCTGGAGAGCAAGCATGCCCTCGATCTCGATGCCCTCCGCAAGCCCGAGATCACGTTCTGGTCGGCGAGGGACGGCGATGCCTTGGTTGGCTGCGGTGCGATCAAGAGGCTGGACGCGCGCCACGCGGAGCTGAAATCGATGCGCACCGCGCCGATACGTAAGCGGAGCGGGATCGCGTCCCTGCTGCTGGAGCACATCATCGCCGAGACCACGCGCATGGGTTTCACGCGACTGAGCCTGGAGACCGGTACGGCCGATTTCTTCCTGCCGGCCAGGAAGCTGTACGAGAAGTTCGGGTTCGTCCACTGCGAGCCGTTCGCCGACTACCAGCCCGACCCGAACAGCACGTTCATGACGAGGAAGTGCTGAAGGGTTGGGGGTGGGGGTGGGTTTTCGGTGTGGGGTGCGGACGGCCGGTAGCCGCTAAGCGAGGGGATGCGTGTAGCGATCTGATGCGCCCGTGCTCGACTTGGGGCTTCGTGGTCGCCTTAGGCCATGGGCAGGCCCTCCCGGAGTGGGGGTGGACTGTGCCGGTATGGCCGTCCATGCCTCTCTGGCCAGGCCGTTCTTTTGGGGTTTTCCGGCTGCCTTCGTTTTTCCGTGGCGGGTCGGTCTGTCAAGGGCGGCCGAAGGCCGTCGCGGAGCGACGCGAACGCAGTGAGCGCCCTTGACAGGCCGGCCCGACGCGGAAGGACGATGAGGCTGACGGGAAACCCCAAAGCCTTCACCGCTCCCGGCCGGCCCGGATACCGCCCCTTCCCCCGGCCCCGCCGTACTGGGCGGTCCGGTCCCGCCCCGGTACCGGAGGGGGTGGGGGGCGCCCGCGTCACAGGTGGGCTGCAACCCCCGGGGACCCGGGACTGGGGCCCGGTCGGCCCTCGTAGAATCGCCGGGTGGACACGACCCTGGATGACCCTCTCGTCGGGCAGACGCTCGACGGCCGCTACCGCGTGGACGCCCGCATCGCGGCCGGCGGCATGGCCACGGTCTACCGGGCCGTCGACACCCGGCTGGACCGGGTCCTCGCCCTGAAGGTGATGCACCCGGCCCTCGCCGCCGACCCCGGCTTCGTCGACCGGTTCATCCGGGAGGCGAAGTCCGTGGCCCGGCTCGCCCACCCCAATGTCGTGGCCGTCTTCGACCAGGGGACGCACGGCCCGTACACGTACCTCGCCATGGAGTACGTGTCCGGCTGCACCCTGCGCGACGTGCTGCGCGAGCGCGGTGCGCTCCAGCCCCGTGCGGCACTCGACATCCTCGAACCGGTGCTCGCCGCCCTCGGCGCCGCGCACCGCGCCGGCTTCGTGCACCGGGACATGAAGCCCGAGAACGTGCTGATCGGCGACGACGGCCGGGTCAAGGTGGCCGACTTCGGGCTGGTGCGGTCCGTGGACTCCGTGACCAACACCACGGGGTCCGTCCTCGGCACCGTCTCCTATCTCGCCCCCGAGCAGATCGAGAACGGCGTCACCGACACCCGCGTGGACGTCTACGCCTGCGGCGTCGTGTTCTACGAGATGCTCACCGGCTCCAAGCCACACACCGGCGTGAACCCGGCCCAGGTGCTCTACCAGCACCTCAACACGGATGTCCCGCCCCCGTCGGCCGCCGTCCCCGGGCTGCCCGCCGCGCTCGACGAGCTCGTCGCCCAGGCCACCGCGCGCCATCCCGATCTGCGTCCCTACGACGCGGCCGCGCTCCTCGGGCTGGCCATAGGGGCCCGCGCCCAGCTCTCCGACTCCGAGCTGGACGCCGTGCCGCCGCAGGCCCGGGCCGCGGAGCGGACCGCCGCCGAGGACCGCACCAGCGTGATCCCCCGCCCGGTGACCACCTACGCCACGCACGCCTCGCACGCCGAGCCCGTGTCCCACACCTCCCGGCTCGCGGCCCCGCCCCTGCCCCCGGCACCGGCTCCGGCCGCCTCCCGGATCCGGCGCCCCGGCGCGCTGCTCGTCGTACTCGGCGTCCTGCTCTTCCTCGGCCTCGGTACGGGGGTCTGGTACATCAGCTCCGGCCAGTTCACGAAGGTCCCGAACCTGCTCGGCAAGACCGAGGCGGAGGCCAAGTCCCAGCTGTCGGCGGCCGGGCTCGGGGTGAAGCGGGTCGACCGGAAGTTCAGCGCGGCCTTCGACAAGGGGACCGTGATGAACACCGACCCCGCCGGCGGCAAGCGCATCCGCGGCAACGGCGCGGTGACGCTCACCATCTCGCGCGGACCCGAGGTCGTCGTGGTGCCCGACCTCAAGGGCAAGCCCTTGGAGGCCGCGAAGGCCGAGCTGACCTCGGTCGGCCTGACGCCGGGGGCCGTCACGCAGGCCTTCAGCCAGGACATCGCGCAGGGCTCGGTGATCAGCACGGACCCGACGGGCGGCCAGAAGCGGTCCCTCGACACCCTGGTCGCGATGGTGGTCAGCAAGGGCCGCCCGGTTCCGGTGCCGCGCGTCACGGGCACCCCCCTCGACCAGGCCCGTTCCACCCTGGAGGGCCTCGGCCTGAAGGTGGAGACGGCCCCGGAGGAGGTCAATTCCCCCTCCCCCGCCGGTACGGTCGCCAACCAGTCGATCGGCGCCGGAAGCCAGGCCGCCGCGGGTGACACCGTCACCCTCACCGTGTCCAAGGGTCCCCGCCAGATCCCGGTCCCGAACGTCACCGGTCAGGAGGCCGACGCGGCCCGCGCGACCCTGGAGGGGCTGGGCTTCAAGGTCAAGGTCGACAAGCCCTTCCTCTCCTTCAGCAACACCGTCGACTCCCAGTCGGTCCCCGCGGGCCAGAACGCCGCCGAGGGCAGCACCATCACCATCAGGACCAAGGGGCTGTAACAGCACGCCATGAACAAAATCTTCACGGGCCGCAATCCGGTCGGCGGGCACGTGCCCGTCGCGGGCGGGCTGGCCTCGGTCGGGCTGGCGTACGCCCGCGAGATGGGTGCCGAGGCCGTCCAGGTCTTCGTCGCCAATCCGCGCGGCTGGGCCACTCCGGTCGGCAATCCCGCCCAGGACGAGCTGTTCCGCGAGGCCTGCGCGGCCGAGGGGATCCCGGCGTACGTCCACGCGCCGTACCTGATCAACTTCGGCTCGCACACCGAGGCCACCGTGGAGAAGTCCGTGGAATCGCTGCGGCACTCGCTGCGCCGGGCCCGGGCGATCGGCGCGCTCGGGGTGGTCGTGCACACCGGGTCGGCGACCGGGGGCCGGCCGCGCGAAGCGGCGTACGCGCAGGTCAGGGAGCACATGCTGCCGCTGCTGGACGAGCTGACGCATGACGACGACCCCTTCCTGCTGCTGGAGTCCACGGCCGGGCAGGGTTCCTCGCTGTGCTCGACCGCCGAGGAGTTCGGCCCGTACTTCGACGCCCTCGACCGCCATCCGATGCTCGGGATCTGCCTCGACACCTGCCACATCTTCGCGGCCGGGCACGATCTGGCGGAGCCGGGCGGGACGAAGCAGACGCTGGACCTGCTGGTGGACACGGTGGGCGAGGGCCGGCTGAAGCTGGTGCACGCCAACGACTCCAAGGAGGGCGTGGGCGCCCACAAGGACCGGCACGCGAACATCGGGCAGGGCCACATCGGCCGGGACGCCTTCGCGGAACTGTTCACGCATCCGGCGATGGAGGGCGTCCCCCTGATCACCGAGACTCCGGGCGGCAAGGAAGGGC
This sequence comes from Streptomyces sp. GL_141, assembly GCF_057834385.1. Classification (NCBI taxonomy): domain Bacteria; kingdom Bacillati; phylum Actinomycetota; class Actinomycetes; order Kitasatosporales; family Streptomycetaceae; genus Streptomyces; species Streptomyces sp. GL_141. Next base: position 6,272,803 of record NZ_CM174402.1, on the reverse strand, counting down.
ACGCGGCGGACGTGGCGCTGCTGAAGGAGCTCCGCGAGCTCGGCTGACCTGTTGAGGAATACCCCAGGGGGGTATACGGTTCTGTCATATCGACCGACAGAGCCGCTATCCGGCGTTCCTCGCCAGGGGGTTGCCATGGAACACGCGCACGAACAGCAGCAGCACGAAGGTCACGAGCACCACGAGCACGGCCACGGCCACCACCACGCCGCCGCCGACGGAAAGGTCACCTGGGCCGCCGCCGCGCGGGCCACGCTCCACTGCCTCACCGGGTGCGCCATCGGCGAGGTGCTCGGCATGGTCATCGGCACGGCACTCGGCTGGGGGAACGCCCCGACGATGGCCCTCGCGATCGCCCTCGCGTTCTTCTTCGGCTACGCGCTCACCCTGCGCGGGGTCCGCGCCGCCGGCCTGGACTTCCGTACGGCCATTCGGGTGGCGTTGGCGGCGGACACCCTTTCGATCGCCGTCATGGAAGTGATCGACAACGGGGTGATCCTGCTCTGGCCCGGAGCGATGGACGCGATGCTGTCGGACGCGCTGTTCTGGACGGCGCTGGCGATCGCGTTCGCGGTGGCCTTCGTCGTCACGACGCCGGTCAACAAGTGGATGATCGGCCGCGGCAAGGGTCACGCGGTCGTCCACCAGTACCACCACTGAGCCGTCGAACCGATGAACTACAGCTCGGGCCCGTCGCCCGGCTCCTCCTGGTACGAGTAGCGCTGCTCACGCCAGGGGTCGCCGATGTTGTGGTAGCCGCGCTCCTCCCAGAAGCCGCGGCGGTCGGCGGTCATGTACTCGACGCCGCGGACCCACTTGGGGCCCTTCCACGCGTAGAGGTGGGGCACGACCAGCCGGAGCGGGAAACCGTGCTCGGCGGTGAGCAGTTCACCGCCCTGGTGGGTGGCGAAGACGGTCCGCTCGGAGGCGAAGTCCGCGAGGCGCATGTTGGAGCTGAAGCCGTACTCGGCCCACACCATCACGTGCGTGACCTGCGGGGACGGCGGTGCGAGGGCGAGGACCGTGCGGGCGAGCACGCCGCCCCATTCGGCACCGGTCATGCTGAACTTCGTCACGCAGTGCAGGTCCGCCTCGACGGAGTCGAACGGCAGGGCCGCGAACTCCTCGTGGTTCCAGCAGCGCTTCTCACCGTCGGCCGTCGCGCCGAAGACGCGGAACTCCCAGCGCTCGGGCTTGAACTTGGGTACCGGTCCGTAGTGGGTGACCGGCCAGCCTCGCTGCAACCGCTGCCCCGGGGGAAGCTCCAGTTGCTCTGATCCCGGAGATTCCCGGCTTTCCGGCTGACCCATGTCTCCATGGTGACAGACTTGGCGGGGTGGTCATGACCAGCTTCGCCCGGATTCGGGCAAGTCACGGTAACTCCCACTAAGGAGGCACTTACTGGACGGCCTCCTGCGGCGGTGCAAGGATGCGCGCACCTGCCCCGTCACATTGCTGACATTGCTTGGAAGGAGCCTCTGCGATGCAGGGCGACCCCGAGGTCCTCGAGTTTCTCAACGAGCAGCTGACCGGCGAACTTACGGCCATCAACCAGTACTGGCTCCACTACCGGATCCAGGACAACAAGGGCTGGACGAAGCTCGCCAAGTACACGCGTGAAGAGTCCATCGATGAGATGAAGCACGCGGACAAGATCACCGAGCGCATCCTGATGCTCGACGGTCTGCCGAACTACCAGCGCCTCTTCCACGTCCGCGTCGGCCAGACGCTGACGGAGATGTTCCAGGCCGACCGGCAGGTCGAGGTCGAGGCGATCGACCGCCTGAAGCGCGGCATCGAGGTCATGCGCGGCAAGGGCGACGTCACCTCGGCGCGGCTCTTCGAGGAGATCCTGGAGGACGAGGAGCACCACATCGACTACCTCGACACCCAGCTGGAGCTCATCGAGTCCATCGGCGAGGCGCTCTACATCGCGCAGCTCATCGAGCAGCCCAGCTAGTCCGTACGGCGTACGGGGGCGTCCTACGCGGCTTCGGCGAGCTCCGCGGCGACCGGTACCAGCGGGTCGGCCGCGAGCACGGCGGCGGCGTCGCCCTTCTCCAGCAGTTCACGGCGCGGGCAGGCCCCGCGGCCGAGGAGGCCCTGGATGGTCCGCACGCAGGAGCCGCAGTCGGTGCCGGCCTTCGTGGCCGAGGCGATCTGGCGGGGGGTGCAGGCCCCGGCGGCCGCGTGGTCCTTGACCTGCTTGTCGGTGATCCCGAAACAAGAGCAGACGTACACGCGGTTCACCTCCCTGGCAGGAATGGTTCGGCGAGCCATCCCCTATTCGGTGAGGCTTACCTAACCATACCCAAACTTAGGGTTCCCTAAAAGAGCCGGGAACGACGATGGGGCGCGGATCACATTCGATCCGCGCCCCAACGTCATGAGGTGCTCACAGCGAGCTGCCCCTTACTGGTCGCGGTACATCTCGGCGACGAGGAAGGCCAGGTCCAGGGACTGGCTGCGGTTGAGGCGCGGGTCGCAGGCCGTCTCGTAGCGCTGGTGCAGGTCGTCGACGAAGATCTCGTCGCCGCCGCCCACGCACTCGGTGACATCGTCACCGGTGAGCTCGACGTGGATGCCGCCCGGGTGGGTGCCGAGGCCCTTGTGGACCTCGAAGAAGCCCTTGACCTCGTCGAGCACGTCGTCGAAACGGCGCGTCTTGTGGCCGGAGGCCGCCTCGAAGGTGTTGCCGTGCATCGGGTCGGTGACCCAGGCGACGGTCGCGCCGGAGGCGGTGACCTTCTCGACGAGCTCGGGGAGCTTGTCGCGGACCTTGTCGGCGCCCATGCGGACGACGAAGGTCAGCCGGCCCGGCTCGCGCTCGGGGTCGAGGCGGTCGATGTAGGTGAGCGCCTCGTCCACCGTGGTGGTGGGGCCGAGCTTGATGCCGATCGGGTTGGCGATCTGCGAGCAGAACTCGATGTGCGCGTGGTCGAGCTGGCGGGTGCGCTCACCGATCCAGACCATGTGGCCCGAGGTGTCGTACAGCCGGCCGGTGCGCGAGTCCGTACGGGTGAGGGCGCCCTCGTAGTCGAGGAGCAGCGCCTCGTGGGAGGCGTAGAACTCGACGGCCTTGAACTCCGCCGGGTCGGTGCCACAGGCCTTCATGAAGTTCAGCGCGTTGTCGATCTCCCGCGCGAGCTGCTCGTAGCGCTGCCCGGACGGGGAGTTCTTGACGAAGTCCTGGTTCCAGGCGTGCACCTGGCGCAGGTCGGCGTAGCCGCCGGTGGTGAAGGCGCGCACCAGGTTCAGCGTCGAGGCCGACGCGTGGTACATGCGCTTGAGGCGCTCGGGGTCCGGGACGCGGGACCCCTCCGTGAAGGCGAAGCCGTTCACGGAGTCGCCGCGGTAGGTCGGCAGGGTGATGCCGTCGCGGGTCTCGGTGTCCTTGGAGCGCGGCTTGGAGTACTGGCCGGCGATGCGGCCGACCTTGACGACGGGCACGGAGGCCGCGTACGTCAGGACGGCACTCATCTGGAGCAGCGTCTTCAGCTTGGCGCGGATGTGGTCGGCGGAGACGGCATCGAAGGCCTCGGCGCAGTCGCCACCCTGCAGCAGGAACGCCTCGCCCTTGGCGACGGCTCCCAGGCGGGCGCGCAGCTGGTCGCATTCGCCCGCGAAAACGAGGGGAGGATACGACTCGAGGTCCGCGACGACAGCGCGCAGGGCCTCGGCATCGGGGTACGAAGGCTGCTGCGCCGCGGGAAGGTCTCGCCAGGTCGCCTTGGAGGCGGGGGCTTGGGTTTCAGCGTTCACGGTCACCCCACACACATTACGGCGTCACACCCCGCCTCCCGGTCGAGGACCACTACGTGAGACGGATGTCTCTCGCTGTGTTACTCACCCGTTTACCTCCCCTCGCCGGACGTGTGGGCTAGGGTTCGGAGCATGTACGCGCACTCGAACCAGAACTGGTGGCCCGCTCCCGGCGGCCCACCTCTCGCGCGTACCTGAAGACACGAGCGAAACGAAGGCCGCCCCGAGGGGCGGCCTTCTGCGTTCTGTGAGTCGACACAGCCGCGGGAACACCGGGCCGTCCCACCCTCCGCAACCGGATAGGACGCCCACTCCATGCACGCGCATTCGCACCCGCACCCGCTCCTGAGCCGCCTGCTCGACGACACCTGCCCGCCCTTCGCTCTGCTGCGCCGCCGCACGCCCGGCCGCGACCACGACACCGTCGAGGTGCTGATCGGCCCGGTCCACGAGGCCGAGCACCTGGCCGACCTGCCCGTCGGCGAGCGGCCCGCCCTGGCTCTCGTCCCCTTCCGCCAGATGCGGGAGCGCGGCTTCGACGTGCGCGACGACGGCACGCCGCTGAGCGTGCTCGTCGCGGACGAGGCCCACGAGATCCCGCTCGCCGAGGCGCTGGCCGCGCTGCCGGCCCACGAGGTGCGCGTCGACGACGGCGGCTTCGACGTCCCCGACGAGGAGTACGCGGACACCGTCCGGCGGGTCATCGAGGACGAGATCGGCCGGGGCGAGGGCGCGAACTTCGTCATCCGGCGCACCTACGGGGGCCGGATCGAGGGCTTCGGCCGCGCCGACGCCCTCGCGCTGTTCCGGCGGCTGCTGGAGGGCGAGCGGGGCGCGTACTGGACGTACGTGGTCCACACCGGCGACCGCACCCTCGTCGGGGCCAGCCCCGAGGTACACGTACGGATGACCGGCGGCACGGTCGTGATGAACCCGATCAGCGGTACGTACCGCCATCCGGCCGGGGGGCCGACGGCCGACTCCCTCCTCGACTTCCTCGGGGACCGCAAGGAGACCGAGGAGCTCTCCATGGTGGTGGACGAGGAGCTCAAGATGATGTGCACGGTCGGGGACATGGGCGGCGTGGTCGTCGGTCCGCGGCTCAAGGAGATGGCGCACCTCGCGCACACCGAGTACGAGCTGCGCGGCCGGTCCTCGCTGGACGTGCGCGAGGTGCTGAAGGAGACCATGTTCGCAGCGACGGTGACCGGATCGCCGGTGCAGAACGCCTGCCGGGTCATCGAGCGGTACGAGACGGGCGGCCGCGGCTACTACGCGGGCGCGCTGGCCCTGCTGGGCCTCGACGCCTCGGGCGCCCAGACCCTCGACTCCCCGATCCTCATCCGGACGGCGGACATCGCGCCCGGCGGCGCGCTGCGCGTGCCCGTCGGGGCCACCCTCGTACGGCACTCCGATCCGGCGGGAGAGGTGGCGGAGACGCACGCGAAGGCGGCCGGGGTGCTGGCGGCGCTGGGCGTCCGCCCGGCGGCGGTGCGGCCGTCCTTCGCGGGGGCCCGGCTGGCCGACGACCCCCGGGTGCAGGCGGCCCTGGCGGCTCGCCGCGAGGACCTGGCGCCGTTCTGGCTGCGGATGCAGGAGCGGCCCTCACGGGTGACGGGCCACGCCCTGGTGGTGGACGGGGAGGACACCTTCACCTCGATGCTCCGGCACGTGCTGCGGGTGGCCGGGCTGGAGGTGACCGTACGCCGCTACGACGACCCGGGGCTGCGGGCGGCCGCCCTGGCCTGGGACGGGCCGATCGTGCTCGGCCCCGGCCCGGGCGACCCGGCGGACTTCGGCGACCCGAAGATCCGCACGATGCGCGAGCTGACGGCGGAGCTCCTGACCTCGCACCGGGGCGGCCTGCTCGGGGTCTGCCTCAGCCACCAGCTGCTCGCCGCCGAGCTGGGGCTCCCGCTGGTCCGCAAGGCGGAGCCGGCGCAGGGGGCGCAGACGCGGATCCCGCTGTTCGGGGCCGAGGAGGTCGTCGGCTTCTACAACACGTACGCGGCGCACTGCTCCGCGGAGCGGGAGCGGGCCCTGGCCCTGCGGGGCATCGAGGTCTCCCGCGACCCCGACACCGGTGAGGTGCACGCACTGCGGTCCGCCTCCGGCGGCTTCGCGGGGGTCCAGTTCCACCCGGAGTCGGTCCTGACCCTGCGCGGCGCGGAGCTGGTCCGCGACCTGATCGCCGGCGTCCGGGCCCCGGCCGAGGCCTAGCCCTCAGCCTTCGACGCGACGGCCGAGCGGAAGGAACGGACCAGGCTCCAGGTGAGGACGGGGCCCAGCAGGAGCATCGCGTAGAACGCCACCTCCCCCTCGCCCAGCGCGAGGGCGAGGGTGGGCGGGATCGACAGCACGTGGTCGGCGAAGGTCAGCCACGGGTCGGTCCGGGCGCCGGGTTCGGCCCGGAGCGCGCGCGGCAGCGCCCGGGCGGCGTAGAGGAACAGGACGGCCGCGAGGGCCAGCAGGATCCAGAAGAAGACGGCGGGTATGGTCACGCGGCCGAATCTAGTGGTACGAGGGGCGCGTCAAGACGGCGAGAGGGTGTTTTCCGAGCGACGGCCCGCCAAGTAGTCCGCGACGTTGGCGACCGTGGTGTCGATGATCTGGCCCACCGCGTCGTGGGTGTAGTAGGCCTGGTGGGAGGTGACGACCACGTTCGGGAAGGTGATCAGCCGCGCCAGGGTGTCGTCCTCGACGACCACCAGGGACTTGTCCAGGAAGAAGAGGCCCGCCTCCGCCTCGTACACGTCCAGGCCCACTCCCGCGAAGCGGCCCGACCGCAGCTCCGTGACCAGCGCGTCCGTGTCGATCAGGCCGCCGCGGCTGGAGTTCACCAGGATGGCGTCGTCCTTCATCAGCTTGAGCGACTCGGCGCCGATGATGTGGTGCGTGGACTCCAGCAGCGGGACGTGCAGGCTGATCAGGTCCGAGGACGCGAACAGCGTGTCCTTGTCCACGTACTTCATGCCCAGCTCCACGCACGCCGGGTTCTGCGCCACGTCCCAGCCCAGCAGGTTCATGCCGAAGCCGTGGGCGATCCGGGTGAACGCCTCCCCGATCTTGCCGGTACCGAGCACCCCCACCGTGCGGCCGCGCATGTCGCGGCCCATCAGGCCGTTGAGCCGGAAGTCGAAGTCCCGCGTGCGGTTCGAGGCCCGGACGATCCGCCGGTTCACCGCCATGGCCAGGGTCCACGCGAACTCGGCCACCGAGTACGGGGAGTAGTACGAGACCCGGCTGACGGTCAGGCCGAGCTGGCGCGCGACGTCCAGGTCGATGTTGTTGAAGCCGGTGGAGCGCTGGGCGATCATCTTCGTCCCGCCCGCCGCCAGGGTGCGCAGCACCCGGCCGTTCAGGTCCGCGTTGACGCTCGACGAGACGATCTCGTAGCCGGCCGCGATGGGGGCGGTGTCCTCGCTGAGGAAGACGTCCAGGCAGCGCACCTCGTGCAGGCCGGCGAAGGCCTTCTCGATGAGCGGCTTCTCGTCCCCCTGCACCCCGAATGCCAGGATTTCCACGTTCGCTCCCGTACTGCGCACTGCGCCAAAGAATCGGACCATGGGTCGTTTGTCACCTTACGACCCATGCTCCGCACCCGCGCTGCGGCTCAGCGACTCAGCCGAAGAACACCCCGGCCTCCTCGTACAGCGCCGGGTCCACCGTCTTCAGCTTCGCCGTCGCCTCGGCGATCGGCACCCGCACGATGTCCGTGCCCTTCAGCGCGACCATCTTCCCGAAGTCCCCGTCGCGCACCGCGTCGATCGCGTGCAGCCCGAAGCGGGTGGCCAGCCACCGGTCGAACGCGCTCGGGGTGCCGCCCCGCTGGATGTGTCCGAGTACGGTCGTACGGGCCTCCTTGCCGGTCCGCGCCTCGATCTCCTTGGCCAGCCACTCGCCCACGCCGGACAGCCGGACGTGCCCGAAGGAGTCCTTGGTCGCGTCCTTCAGCACCATGTCGCCGTCCTTGGGCATCGCACCCTCGGCGACGCACACGATCGGCGCGTAGCTCGCCTTGAACCGCGAGCTCACCCAGGCGCAGACCTGGTCCACGTCGAAGCGCTGCTCCGGGATGAGGATGACGTTGGCGCCGCCCGCGAGCCCCGAGTGCAGGGCGATCCAGCCGGCGTGCCGGCCCATCACCTCGACGACCAGGACCCGCATGTGCGATTCGGCGGTGGTGTGCAGCCGGTCGATGGCCTCGGTGGCGATGCCGACGGCGGTGTCGAAGCCGAAGGTGTAGTCGGTGGCCGACAGATCGTTGTCAATGGTCTTCGGGACCCCGACGCAGGGGATGCCGTACTCCTCGTAGAGCTTCGCGGCCACGCCCAAGGTGTCCTCGCCGCCGATCGCGACGAGGGCGTCCACCTCGTACTTGGCGAGGTTCTCCTTGATCTGGCGGACCCCGTCGTCCAGCTTGAACGGGTTGGTGCGCGAGGAGCCGAGGATGGTCCCGCCGCGCGGCAGGATCCCGCGGACGGCGGGGATGTCGAGCGGGACGGTGCGGCCTTCGACCGCTCCGCGCCAGCCGTCCTTGAACCCGATGAACTCGTAGTCGTACTCCTGGACGCCCTTGCGCACCACACTGCGGATCACCGCGTTGAGCCCGGGGCAGTCGCCGCCGCCCGTCAGCACTCCGACCTTCATGGAATTTCCCTTCGCCACAGGGCCCGCTGAGGCCGCGGGGCCCGCATGACGGTCACGCTAGTGGTGACTCAGGTCACAGCAAGGCCTGAGGAAGGGTCAATTCCGGGGGAATTGCGGGGCGTTGCGTACGCCCGTTCACTCGTACGAGGGGCGGCCCCGGCGCGCGGGCGCCCCCCTGCGCGCCTCACGCGTCGTCGAGTCCCCGCTCTATCGCGTACCGGACGAGCTCCACCCGGTTGTGCAACTGGAGCTTGCCCAGGGTGTTCTGCACGTGGTTCTGCACGGTGCGGTGGGAGATGACCAGCCGCTCCGCGATCTGCTTGTACGAGAGCCCCTTGGCCACCAGCCGCAGCACCTCGGTCTCCCGGTCGGTGAGCTGCGGGGCCTTCGGCTCGTCGGAGGCGGCCGGCGCCGGGTCGGTGGCGAGGCGCCGGTATTCGCCGAGGACCAGGCCGGCCAGGCCCGGGGTGAAGACGGGGTCTCCGGCCGCCGTGCGGCGCACGGCGTCGATGAGCTCCTGGGCGCCGGCGGACTTCAGCAGGTAGCCGGTCGCGCCGGACTTCACCGCTTCCAGGACGTCGGCGTGCTCGCCGCTCGCGGAGAGCACGAGGACCCGCAGCGCCGGGTTGGCGCCGACCAGTTCCTTGCAGACCTGCACCCCGGGCATGCCGGGCAGGTTGAGGTCGAGGACCAGGACGTGCGGGGCCGCCGCGCGGGCCCGGCGGACGGCCTCGGGGCCGTCGCCCGCGGTGGCGACCAGGTCGAAGCCGGCGGCGGCGAGGTCACGGGCGACCGCGTCCCGCCACATCGGATGGTCGTCCACGACCATCACCTTGATGCCTGCCAGGCCGCCGTTCTGCCCGCCCAGACCGTGCTGTCCGTGCTGCCCGCTCGACTCGCTCGACTCGTTCACTGCGTGCTCCCCCTCGGTACTTTCAGTTCCACTTCGGTGCCCTGCCCCGGGACGGACACCAGCTCGGCGCTGCCGCCGAGGTCGCGGAGCCGGCCCCGGATGGACAGGGCCACTCCCATCCGGCCCTCGCCCTCGGCCTGGTCGAGCCGGCCGGCCGGGATGCCCGGGCCGTCGTCCCGGACGGTCACGATCACCTCGTCGCCCCAGTCCTCGACCAGGATCCAGGCGCTGGCCCCCTCGCCCGCGTGCTTGCGCACGTTGTCGAGGGCCGCCCCGACCGCCGCGGCCAGCTCCCGCGCGGCGGGCACCGGCAACGGCACCGGAGTGCCCGGTTCCGCGAAGCTCACCCGCGAGCCGGCATGCGGGGCGAGCAGCGCCCGCAGATCGAGCTCGCCCTCCTCCTCGCCGGGTTCCTCCACCTCGAAGGCGGCCACGATCGCGCCGAGCGCCTCGTCGCGGGAGATCCGCGAGGGGCGCGCCAGTCCGCTGGAGACCAGGGTGCGCAGCGCGACCTCCTGCTCCCCCGCCATCCGGCCCAGCTCGGCGGCCTCCCCACCCAGTTCGGTGCCGCGCCGCTGGACCATGGCGAGGACCTGGAGGACCCCGTCGTGGATGTCGCGGGCGAGGCGTTCGCGCTCGCGGGTGGCGGCCTCGATCTCCAGGGCGCGGGCGAGCGTGGCCTCACTGGCGCGGGCCACCTCGACGACGTAGCCGATGGCGATGGAGGCCACCCAGACCAGGAGCACGTTGTGCAGGGTGTCCCGGGTGGGCTCGCCGCGCTGCACGAGGTTCGCGGCGGCGACGAAGCTGGAGGCGAAACAGGCCCAGCGCCAGCCGCCCTTGATGGCGAAGGCGAGGACGGAGCCCGCGGTCCAGATGGAGGGGAGGGTGGGGCCGCCGTCCACGATCCGCGCCTGGGTGTCCGCGAGCGGGGTGAGCAGGATCCCGACGCAGGCGACGGTGAGGTCGGCGCACAGGAACCGCTTGGTGCAACTGGCGGCGTTGGCCACCTTGGGGAGCGTGGCCAGGGTCCAGCCGGCCAGGAAGGCGAGGTAGGAGGCCGCGATCCAGGGGCGGTCGAACTGCTTGTAGGCGGAGGCGAACAGCAGGGCCGCGTAGACCATGGTGAGCAGCCGGTAGGCCGTCAGGGCACGCCACAGCGGCTGCTCGACCGACATGCGTACGACGCGCTCGCGCTTCGCCATCTCCCCCACCCCGTACGGGCGGTCCCGCCCGTGTGCTGCTACTTGTCGGTGTCCGCGGCGGCCGGTTCGGCCTTGCCGGTGCTGTCGGCGCTCTCGGCGCCGGCGGCCTTCTCCGCCTTCTCGCTCCTCGCGGCGGCCTTCTCCGCGTCGGCGATCTGCCGCTTGGCGGCCGTCGCGTAGATGTCGACGTACTCCTGGCCGGAGAGCTTCATGATCTCGTACATGACCTCGTCGGTCACCGAGCGGAGGATGAAGCGGTCCCCGTCCATGCCGTGGTAGCGGCTGAAGTCCAGCGGCTTGCCGATCCGGATGCCCGGGCGCATCAGCTTGGGCACCACCTTGCCGGGCGGCTGGATCTTCTCCGTGTCGATCATCGCGACCGGGATCACGGGCGCGCCGGTGGCCAGCGCCACCCGGGCCAGACCGCCGGGCTTTCCGCGGTACAGCCGGCCGTCGGGTGAACGCGTCCCCTCGGGGTAAATACCGAACAGCTCTCCGCGCTCGATGACGTCGATGCCGCTCTTGATCGCGGCCTCGCCGGCCCCGCGCGCACCCGATCGGTCCACCGGGAGCTGGCCGACGCCCTTGAAGAAGGCGGCCGTCAGCTTGCCCTTGACGCCCGGGGAGGTGAAGTACTCCGCCTTCGCGATGAAGGTCACCTTCCGGTCCAGCACGGCCGGGAGGAAGAAGGAGTCGGAGAAGGACAGGTGGTTGCTCGCGAGGATCGCCGGCCCCTCTGCGGGAATGTTCTCGAGGCCCTCCACCCACGGCCTGAAGGCGAGCTTCAGAGAACCGCCGATCGAGAACTTCATTGCGCCGTAGATCAACTCGAAAGCCTTCCTGTGTCTGTCGAACAGACCATATCCCGTGGCCGCACCCGGAGCCGTCCGACGACCCTGGTCGGTGCCACCCCCGTCGCGTACGGTGAAGTCACACAGCGCTACGCACCCCACGCCCCCCTCTAAGGAGATCCTGGTGCCCGTCCTCCCTGGAGCCGAGCCGTTCCGCCACGAGGGCGGAAAGGTCGGCGTCCTCCTCTGCCACGGCTTCACCGGTTCCCCCCAGTCGATGCGGCCATGGGCCGACCATCTGGCCGCGCAGGGACTGACGGTGTCGCTGCCCCTGCTCCCCGGGCACGGGACGCGCTGGCAGGACATGCAGCTCACCGGCTGGCAGGACTGGTACGCCGAGGTGGACCGCGCGCTGCGGGAGCTCCTCGACAGCTGCGAGCAGGTGTTCGTCTTCGGGCTGTCGATGGGCGGCGCGCTGACGCTGCGACTGGCGGCGAAGCACGGGGACAGCATCAGCGGGATCGTCCTCGTCAACCCGGTCAACAAGATCCACGACCCGCTGGCCGTGGCCCTGCCGGTGGTCAAGCACTTCATCCGGTCGACCCCGGGCATCGCGAGCGACATCGCCAAGCCGGGCGCGGACGAGGTCGGCTACGACCGGGTCCCGACCCGGGCCGCGCACTCGCTGCGCAAGTTCCTGCAGATGCTCGACACCGAACTGCCGCAGGTGACGCAGCCGCTGCTGCTGCTGCACAGCCCGCAGGACCATGTGGTGCGGCCGACGGACTCGACGCGGATCCTGGCGCGGGTGTCCTCCACGGACGTCACCGAAACGCTGCTGGAACAGAGTTACCACGTCGCGACGTTGGACCATGACGCGGAGCGGATCTTCGCGGACAGTTACGCGTTCGTCGGGCGGCTGTCGGAGAGCTTGGGCAGGGAGGGGGCGGCCAGCGGTGGCTGAGCACGAGGAGTCCTCCGGGGGTGTCCCCCCGCTGGACGAGGAAGCGGCGTGGGCGGCGATCGTCGCCGGCTACGGCCAGGAGCCGGCGGATCCGCCGGGCGCGAGACCGTTCCGGCCGATCGAGAACCTCCTCCTGCCGGAGGAGGACGTGAAACCGGCGGCCGGCCCGGTGCCCCCGGCCGACCCGGCGAGCCCTGCGGGCCCGTCGAACCCGGCCTCCCCGGAACCGCCGTCGGCGGCTCTGGGCAGCTCGGTGGTGTTCGCCCCGGGTGTGGGCGGCGCGATCGGGCCGGGTCCGCGGGACCACTCCCTGGCCGACCCCGACGACCATCCCGAGACCGCGAAGGACGAGGGTCACTTCGTCCCCCCGGAGCCGGAGCTGCCGGAGGCGGACACGACGTCGAAGTTCGCCTGGCTGGCGGTGGTGGGCGGGCCGGTCCTGCTGCTCCTGGCGGTGCTGCTCCAGTGGGAGATGACCTGGTGGCTGACGACGCTGGGCGTCGGCGGCTTCCTGGGCGGCTTCGCGACGCTGGTCGCGCGGATGTCCACGGACGAGGACGAGGACGACGACCCCGGCCGGGGCGCGGTCGTCTGACCTTCTCGACGCGCCGGCGGGGCTGGCGCGCCACCGCCGTCCGGCGTGGGTTCGGTGGGCGGGTGCGGGTGCGGGTTGCCGGGCCCTACGGGCGGAATTCCCCTACCCGCCCTTCCACCGTTCCCCGGGGGCTGGTCCCCGGCAACGGGTCCGGGCGGAGCCCGGGGAACGGGTCCGGGGTGGAGCCCCGGGGAACGGGCGAAGGGCGGGCCGGGGACCCCGCCCCCGCAGGGCCGACCCAGCCGCACCCGCCCACCAGCCCCCACGCCGGACGGCAGTGGCGCCACCGCCGACCGACCACCGCCGGACGGAGTCCGGCGCAGCGGTGTGAGCGACGCGTCAAGAAGGTGCGGGTGCGGGCAGCCGGAGGGTCGCCAGGACCGGGAGGTGGTCCGTGGCCTGGGCCAGGTCCGCGGAGGTGACTCCCGGGAGCCCCTCCGGGACCCCGCAGGCGAGGACCTCCACCCCCACGCTGGCGAAGATCGCGTCGATCCGCCGCGGCGGGGTCGACCGCATCCACGTGTGCTCCCCACCCCACGGCGCCACCGCCCGGCAGTCCTGCAGGGCCCCCGCGAGCCGGCGGAAGGCGGGCCCGGACGGGCCCTCGTTGATGTCCCCCGCCGCGATCGCGTACGGCACGTCCATCCCGGCGAGCCGCTCCAGCAGCAGCTCCGACTGGGCCAGCCGTTCGGGCCCGTCCAGGGACAGGTGCGCGCTCAGCACCCCGACCCGGACCCCGCCCAGCCGTACGACGGCCGTGGCGAAGCCCCGCCGGTGGCGGCCCGGCGTCAACGGCAGCAGTATGTCCTCGGTCCGCTCCACGAAGGCCCGTAGGGAACACAGGAGCAGCGGTCCCGCCGCGGTCGCACCTCCTGAGAGGACCACCAGGTCGCACTTCGAGGCCAGCCGCGCCGCGTGCTTGCGCCACCGGAAGAACCGCGGCGCCTCCTGGACGCACACCAGGTCGGGCGCGCACGCGCGGATGACCCTGGCCAGGGCGTCCTCGTCGTCGTGCAGCGAGCGGACGTTGTAGGAGAGCACCCGGATCACGGCGGAACCATCGGCTTCGGTACGGGAGTTCGGCAGCTCGGGCTCGGGCTCGGTGAGGTCCATACCCGCAACATAACGAGACTGCCCGCCGCGCCCCAGGGGGCGCGGCGGGCAGTCTGCCGACACGGGTGCCGCCGGGCTCAGCCCTGGCGGGCCAGGTCCGCCGCGCCGACCAGGCCGGCCTTGCCGCCCAGCTGGGCGGCGAGCACCTGCGCGTGCGGGCGCCACGCGCCGCCGATCAGCCAGCGCTTGAAGGACTTGCGGATCGGGTCGAGGACCAGGTCGCCCTCGTCCGAGACGCCGCCGCCGACGATGAACGCCGACGGGTCGAAGAGCGAGGCCAGGTCCGCGAGGCCGGCGCCGGCCCAACGGGCCAGCTCGCGGAAGGAGTCGATGGCCACCAGGTCGCCGGCGCGGGCCGCCTCGCTGATGTGCTTGCCCTCGATGCCGTCGGGGGTGCCGTCGCCGAGCGCGAGGAGGGCCTTCGCGTTCTCGGGGGTGGCGTTGGCGCGCTGCTTGGCGTAGCGGACGAGCGCGCGCCCGGAGGCGTACTGCTCCCAGCAGCCCTGGCTGCCACAGCCGCAGAGCAGGCCGTCCGGGACGACGCGGATGTGGCCGAACTCGGCGGCCACGCCGAAGCGTCCGCGCCGGAGCTTGTTGCCGATGATGATGCCGCCGCCCAGGCCCGTGCCGAGCGTGATGCAGATGACGTCCTCGTGGCCCTGGCCCGCGCCGAAGCGGTACTCGCCCCAGGCGGCGCAGTTGGCGTCGTTCTCGACGACCACGGGCAGGCCGATGCGCTGCTCGACCTTGTCCTTGAGCGGCTCGTGCCGCCAGTTGATGTTCGGCGCGAAGAGTACGGTCGCGCGCTTGTCGTCGACGTATCCGGCGGCGCCGATGCCGACCGCGTCGATGGTGTGGCCGGCGCTGACCTCGGATACGGCGGCGCAGATCGCGTCGGTCACTCCGTCCGGGGTCGGCGGCGTGGGCACCTTGTACGTCTCAAGGATGGTGCCGTCTTCGTCGACCACGCCGGCCGCGATCTTCGTGCCGCCGATGTCGACGCCGATGGTGAGTCCCATTAGTCCCTCGGTTTCCGGTCAAACCCCGCCGCTGTCAACCGTACCCGAGGGAGGCGGGGGTTCAGTCGAGATCGATCCGCTCGGTCGGGCCGTCATTGCCCTCGTCACGGGGGTCCTTCGGGTTCCCGGACGCGTTTTCGGCGGGCCCGCTCCCCCGTCCGGGGGCCGGTTCGTCGCGCGTCCAGCGGCGCTCGTGGCCCTCTACCGCGGAGCGGTAGGCGGCGAGCAGCTCCGAGCCCGCCGCCGCGAGGTGGTCGAAGACCTCGGGATTGCGCTCGACCACGGGTTTGGCGGCGGTCTTCGCCTGGTTGACGAACTGCCGTACGGCGCCCTGTGCGGCAACGCCGAACAGCGGGTTGTTCAGCGCGGAGACCTTGTCGGACACCTTGTCGGCGACGGCCTCGAAGAGCTTGAAGAGCTCCTCGGCGGCGGTCCCGGCGCCGGCGCCCGCGGAGGCGCCCTGCTCGGACCTGCGGCGCTCCCGCTCGGCGGCGAGGTCCTCGGCACAGGCCTCGGCCCAGGCGTCGTCCCCGGAGGAGGGATCGGTGGGGCGGTCGGTGGCCTCGCTCATGGCGGACTCTCCTGCGGCGGCGGCTGGGCGTGCGGTACGGATTCCTACACGGCGCTGACTCCTACTACCTCCGACGTTACCCGAACGGCGGTACGCCCCCCAGGCCGCTGAGCCCGCCGGGGCGTCCGGCTACGCCTTCGTGCCGCTCCGGGGCCACAGATCCGGGTCCGGGGTGAAGCGGATGCGGAGCTCGTCGTCGGCGAGGGCGGCGCCGGAGACGGTGCAGCGGCGCAGCGCGGCGGGCAGCGGAACGATCCTGCGGTACGGGCCCACCGTGAGCAGCAGCTCGTCCCCGCGCCGGACCAGCCCGAGCTCGCGCTTCTCGGCGCGGGGCAGCGGGACCCGCCAGAGCAGCACCCCGTCCTCGGCGATCCGGTCCTCGACGGTCCAGACGGGGCGGGGCGCGGTCGCCGGGGCGGGGGCCGGGGCCAGCTGCGCCAGGTCCTCGGGACCGTGCGGGTCCCGGCCCAGGTGGGGTACGGGGAGCACCGGGAGGCTCGTGTTCCCGGCCCACTGGGCGGCGTACTTCTCCTGCTGGGCGGCGAGTCCCGCCAGCCACGGGTCGGTGGATCCGGCGGGCAGCATCCGGTTGGCGACGAGCGCGGAGACGGGCAGCCGGTACAGGGCGAGCCCGAGCCCGCCCAGGCGCAGCGCGGCGTCGGCGGCGGGTCCCGGCTCGGCGACGAGCCGTACGGAGGTGGTGGGGGCCTCCAGGACGTCCTGCACGGCCGCCAGGTCCTCGTCCCAGCGGGCGGCGGCCTCGTACAGCCACTGCGCGGGCATCGGGACACCGGCGAGCTGGGCCAGTACGGGGCGCAGGGCGCGGGCCGCCTGGCGCTCCGCGGGGAGCAGCCGGGCGAGGTAGCGGCGGAGCTGGGCGGGGAGGGCGAGGGTGGTGACGGCCTGGTGCAGCGGGGGCAGGTCGACCACCAGGAGGTCGGTGCCGGGCTCGTCCGCGGCCCGGCGCAGGGCGCGGAGCAGGGCGAACTGCTCGGCGCCGGGCAGCTCGGTGATCTCGTCGGTGTGCAGGGGGCGTGCGCCGAGCATCCCGAGCACCGCGGAGCCGCGCTCCTGGAGCGCGACGAGCTCGTGGCGGAACTCCTCGCCGGAGTCGACGCGGGTCACCCTGAGCGTGCCTTCGGGGGCGACGGGCGGGTCGGTGGGGCCGGCGGTGAGCAGGAGCACCCGGTGGCCTTGCCGTGCGGCGGCGAGTGCGGTGGCCGCTGCGACGGTGCTGCGGCCGGCGCCGCCGGGGCCGGTGACGAGAAGGGTGTGCATGCTGCTCCTAGCTCCGCGTGTGCCTGGCCCCTGACCCCTGCGGGGCCGACGGCGACCCCCGCCAGCCTGCCACGCCCCCGGGCCCACCCGGCCCTGGCCTCCGCCCTGCCCCTCCGGCACCGGACCGGTTACGCGCGCAGCCCGGCTGCGGGGTACTGCTGCGCGGGGCAAGGAGTCCCCTACCCGCCCTTCCACCGTTCCCCGGGCGCTGCCCGGACCCCGGTCCTCGAACGCCGGACGGGCTGGAAGCGGGGTACCGGGCTGCGCCCGGACCCCCTGGGGCTCCGCCCCAGACCCCGCGCCTCAAACGCCGGCGAGGCTGGATTTGGCCGACGTCAGCGAGAACCCAGCCCCTCCGGCGTTTGAGGAGCGGGGGTCCGGGGGCCGGCCCCCGGGGAACGGGCGAAGGGCGGGTAGGGGGCCTCGCCCCGCAGGACCGAACCAGCTGCACCCGCCCACCGGACCCACGCCGGGACCCGCGCAGCGGTGCGAGGGGTGCGTTAGGAGGAAGCGCCGGCGGGGCGGCTTTCCACGCGCTTCTTCAGGCCCGCCAGCGCCCGGTCGATGATGACCTTCTCCGCCTTGCGCTTGATCATGCCGAGCATCGGGATCTTGACGTCCACCGTGAGCGAGTAGGTGACCTCGGTGCGCGCACCGCCCGCGAGCGGCGCCAGCTGGTAGGACCCGTCGAGCTGCCTCAGCATCTGGGACTTGTCCAGCGTCCAGCTGACCGTGTTCTCGGCCGGCCAGGTGTAGGCCAGCGTGTGGTCGTCCTTGATCGCGCCCGCGTCCAGCAGCAGCCGGACGAGGGAGGCCCGGCCGGCGTCGTCCTTGGCCAGTACCTCGGCCTCCTTCACCTCGCCGGTCCACTCCGGGTAGCGGGCGAAGTCGGCGATCACGGCCATGACGTCGGCCGGGGCCGCCTCGATCGTGATGCTCGAGCTGGTGTGTTCCGCCATCGCGGTCGCTCCTCCGGGGGGAGTTCGAGGAAGTGTGCGGACGGCCCTGGGCCGCCGCGTGAAGGCTATCGCGCGTCAAGACCTCACCACTCCAGGGCCCACGGCCTTCCCGTGGCCGCGAAGTGCCCGACGTTCACGCACTCGGTGGCGCCGATCCGCATCCGCCGGGCGAGCGGCTGGTGGACGTGGCCGAAGAGCGCGTACCGGGGCCGTACCCGGCGGATCGCGGCGAGCAGGGCCCCGCTCCCCCGCTCGAAGCGCCGGGCCACCGTGTCGTAGCAGAGCTCGGGCACCTCCGGCGGGATGTGCGAGCAGAGCACGTCGACCTCGCCCAGCGCCTCCACCTTGGCCGCGTACTCCTCCTCGGGCACCTCGTAGGGCGTGCGCATCGGCGAGGGCAGGCCGCCGCCGACGAAGCCGAAGACCCGGCCGCCGATCTCGGCCCGCTGCCCGTCGAGCACGGTGAGGCCGGGGCCGGCGTACTCGGGCCAGAGCCCGGGGATGTCGACGTTGCCGTACGTGGCGTACGTGGGCCGGGGGAAGGCGGCGAACATCTCGGCGTACTGGCGCCGGACCGCGCCCTCGACGAGCCGTTCCCGGTCCAGTCCGGCCCACAGGCCGCGGGCGAACTCCCGGGCCTCCTCGAAACGGCGTGCGGTGCGCAGTTCCACGATGTGATCGGCGTTCTCGACGCCGAAGAGGTCGGGGAAGATGCCGCGCGAGTGGTCGGCGTAGTCGAGGAAGAGGACGAGGTCGCCCAGGCAGATCAGCGCGTCGGCGCCTTCCCCGGCCCGGGCCAGGGCCTCGGTGTTGCCGTGGACGTCGCTGACGACATGGACCCGTGTCCGGTTCTTGGTCCCACCCATAGAGCCACCCATGCGGCCACCCTAGGCGCGCCGGGCCACCGTGGGGAGGGAATCGGGTCAGGCGGCCGGACCTGCGGTTACTTCCGAGTCGCAAAGCGGGTCGACTAATGTCGGCAAGACACGGCCGACACATGTGACGCAGGGAACATCTGGCCGGTTCCCTCTATCCGGAACCGCCTACCGGTGGGTAACGTCGCGTCGGTCCACATGGTGGCGATGGCGCCCAGAGGAGCAGCAGTCTTGCGCGAGTTCAGCCTTCCGGCCCTGTACGAGGTCCCGTCGGACGGGAACCTGACGGATCTCATCCGCCGCAACGCCGCTCAGCATCCCGACACCGCCGTCATGGCCCGCAAGGTCGCCGGCGCGTGGCAGGACGTCACCGCGACGCAGTTCCTCGCCGAGGTCCGCACCGCGGCGAAGGGCCTGATCGCGGCCGGCATCCGGCCCGGCGACCGGGTCGCCTTGATCTCCCGCACCCGCTACGAGTGGGTGCTGATCGACTTCGCGATCTGGAGCGCGGGCGCCGTCACGGTCCCCGTGTACGAGACCAGCTCCCCCGAGCAGATCCAGTGGATCCTCGGCGACTCCGGCGCCGTCGCCGTCGTCGTGGAGTCCCCCGGGCACGCCGCGGCCGTGGCCGCCCTGCGCGACCGGCTGCCGGAGCTGCGCGAGGTCTGGGAGATCGAGCAGGGCGCCCTGGAGACGCTGGGGGCGGCGGGCGCCGAGGTCTCCGACGCCGAGCTCGACGAGCGCAGCGCGCTCGCGGGCGCCGACGACCCGGCCACCATCGTCTACACCTCCGGCACCACCGGCCGGCCCAAGGGCTGCGTGCTGACCCACCGCAGCTTCTTCGCCGAGTGCGGGAACATCGTTGCCCGGCTGCGTCCGCTGTTCCGGACCGGCGAGTGCTCCGTCCTGCTCTTCCTGCCGGCCGCGCACGTGTTCGGCCGCCTGGTGGAGGTGGCGGCCGTGCTGGCGCCGATCCGGCTGGGCTGCGTACCGGACATCAAGAACCTCACCGACGAGCTGCAGTCGTTCCGGCCCACGCTGATCCTCGGCGTGCCGCGCGTCTTCGAGAAGGTCTACAACTCGGCCCGCGCCAAGGCCCAGGCCGACGGCAAGGGCAAGATCTTCGACGCGGCGGCCGAGACGGCGATCGCGTACAGCCGCGCGCTGGACCTGCCGGGCGGGCCGTCGCTGGGGCTCAAGCTCAAGCACAAGCTCTTCTCCAAGCTGGTCTACAGCAAGCTCCACACGGTCCTCGGCGGGCGCGGCGAGTACGCGATCTCCGGCGGGGCCCCGCTGGGCGAGCGGCTCGGCCACTTCTTCCGCGGCATCGGCTTCACGGTGCTGGAGGGCTACGGGCTGACCGAGTCCTGCGCGGCCACGGCCTTCAACCCGTGGGACAAGACGAAGATCGGTACGGTCGGCCAGCCGCTGCCGGGCTCCGTGGTGCGCATCGCCGACGACGGCGAGGTGCTCCTGCACGGCGAGCACATCTTCAAGGAGTACTGGAACAACCCCTCGGCCACCGCCGACGCGCTGACCGACGGCTGGTTCCACACCGGCGACGTCGGCACGCTCGACGAGGACGGCTACCTGGCGATCACCGGGCGCAAGAAGGAGCTCATCGTCACGGCGGGCGGCAAGAACGTCGCGCCCGCGGTGATCGAGGACCGGATCCGGGCGCACGCGCTGGTCGCGGAGTGCATGGTGGTCGGCGACGCGCGGCCGTTCGTGGCCGCGCTGGTCACCATCGACGAGGAGTTCCTGGGCCGCTGGGCCGCGGAGCACGGCAAGCCGAAGGGTGTGACGGCTGCCGAGCTGCGCGAGGACGCGGATCTCGTCGCCGCCGTCCAGAAGGCCGTGGACGACGGCAACGCGGCGGTTTCCAAGGCGGAATCGGTGCGAAAATTCCGCATTCTGCCCTCCCAGTTCACGGAGGAGTCCGGGCACATCACGCCTTCGCTGAAGCTGAAGCGGAATGTGGTGGCGAAGGACTTCGCGGACGAGATCGAAGCCCTCTACCGGGGCTAGGGCATGCCTTTCGGAGCTAGCGCCCCGCGGCCGGAGGCCGCTGATCAGCGCGGGTCGGCGAGGACCCGCGCCATGTTCCGTTCCGCGAGCGCGGTGACGGTGACGAAGGGGTTCACGCCGAGCGATCCGGGGATCAGCGAGCTGTCGGTGACGTAGAGGCCCTGGTAGCCCTTGACGCGGCCGAAGTCGTCGGTCGCGTCCCCGAGGACGCAGCCGCCCAGCGGGTGGTAGGTGAAGTTGTCGGCGAAGTTCTTGTTGTCGCCGAAGAGGTCGTAGCGGTAGATGGTGAAGTTGGCCCGGTTGATCCGGTCGAAGAGGCGCTTGGCGGCCTGGACGGACGGGGTGTTCTGGTCCCGGGTCCACTGGAGCTTCGCCGAATCGCTGGCGGCGTCGTAGGTGAAGTGCCCGCGCTCCGGGTTCTTGGTGATGGCCAGGTACATCGAGATCCAGTGCTCGAACCCCATCGGGAGCGGGGCGATCTCGGCGAAGACCGGGTTCGAGGCGTTGTCCCAGTCGTCGATGCCGAGGGCGGGCATGGTGGCCTGGTTGGCGCCGACCGTGTCCCAGAGGTGGTTGGCGCGGGCGGTCATGACGTTGCCGTTGGGGCCCCAGCCGAGGCCCACCTTGTCGTTCAGGGCGGGCAGGGTGCCGGTTTCGCGGGCGCGCAGCAGGATCTCGGTGGTGCCGAGGCTGCCGGCGCCGAGGAAGAGCTGTTTGCAGCCCAGTTCGCGGACCTGGGTGACGCGGCCGGTGAGGTCGCTGGTCTGGACGGTCAGGACGTAGCCGCCGGCCGGGTCCTGCCGTACGCCGACCACGCGCTGCATGGTCTCGATGGTGACGTTCCCGGTGCCCAGGGCGGCGGCGAGGTAGGTCTTGTCGACGCTCTTCTTGCCGTGGTTGTTCCCGTAGATGACCTCCCCGGCGAGGGCCGACCTGGTGGCCGTCCCGGCGGCCTCGCGCTTCATGTACTCGAAGTCGTAGACGTTGGGGACGAAGGTGGTCTTCAGTCCGGTCTTCTGGGCGTGCTTGCGGGAGATCCGGGCGAAGCGGTACCACTCGGTGGACTCGAACCAGGCCGGGTCGATGTCGTTGACCCCGAGCATGGCGCGGGCCCGGGGGTAGTAGGTGCCGTACATCTCGTCGGCGTCCACCCGGGGCATGACCTCGGTGAAGTACGAACGCTTCGGCGTGGGGGCCATACCGCCGTTGACCAGGGAGCCGCCGCCGACGCCGCGGCCCACGTACACCGACATGTCCCCGTAGTTCACCCGGTCCAGGACGCCGGGGTACGGGCTGATGTTGCGGTTGACCACGTCCAGCCAGAGGAACTGGGCGAGCGGGGCCTCGGTGCGGTTGCGGAACCACATCGAGCGCTGGTCGGGGGCGGAGGTGGCGGGGAAGACCTTCCCGTCGGCGCCCGGGGTGTCCCAGAGCCGGCCCATCTCCAGGACGACGGTCCGCACGCCGGCCTGCCCGAGGCGCAGGGCCGCGACGGCGGATCCGTAGCCGGAGCCGACGACGATGGCCGGGGCGTACGCGGCGGCCGCGGGCTCGGCGGCGGACGCCGACTGCAGGCCGATCCGGGTGAAACCGAGGGCCGCCGCGGTCTGCAGGGCGCCGAGACCGAGAACATGACGGCGTGTCAGGTTTGGTGTCATGGCCGCATCATGAGCGGATTCCGCCCAACCGGCCATAACTCGCACTGACACGCTTCTGAGTAACAGTCAGACATGGCTCGACCGTAGGCGGGACCCGCCCCCGCCCGTGCGGTTTGATCAACTCTGCCCGCGATCGGCCCCTCGGGCGCGATAATCCCCCTCCGTACGGAAAGGGGACCCCGCGCCTCGTGCGCGGCGCCCGCTACAGGAGCTCGCGCAGGCGCTCCGCCAGCAGGTCCCAGCGCCACTTCTCCTCGACCCAGGCGCGGCCGCGCTCGCCCATGCGGGCGCGCAGGGCCGGATCCCGGAGCAGGGCGACGACACGGTCCGCGGTCTCGGCCGGGGCGCCGCCGGGGACCACCCAGCCCGTCTCTCCGTCCAGTACGGCGTCCGGGGCGCCTCCGGAGTCGCCGGCGATCACCGGCAGCCCAGTGGCGGAGGCCTCCAGGTAGACGATGCCGAGGCCCTCCACGTCGAGCCCGCCGCGCCGGGTCCGGCAGGGCATCGCGAAGACGTCCCCGGCCCCGTAGTGGGCGGGCAGTTCGGACCACGGGACCGCGCCCGTGAACACGACGGACTCCGCGACCCCGGTCGAGACGGCCAGGGCCCGCAGGTCGGCCTCGTAGGGGCCGCCTCCCACGATCAGCAGCACGGCGTCCGGTACGGCCGCCAGGATCCGCGGCATCGCCTCGATCAGCGTGTCCTGCCCCTTGCGGGGGACGAGCCGTGAGACGCAGACGACCACCGGCCGGTCCGTCAGACCCAGCCTCGCCCGGACCTCCGCGCCGCCCGATCCCGGGTGGAAGGTCTTCTCGTCGACCCCCGGCGGAAGCTGCGTCATGCGGGCCGCCGCGCGGTCCGTCAGGGCCGGGGCGATCCGCGAACGGGTGTACTCCCCCAGATAGGTCAGGGTGTCCGTGCCCTCGCCGATGCGCCGCAGCAGCTGTCGCGCGACCGGCAGCTGCGCCCAGCCCGCCTCGTGCCCGTGCGTGGTCGCCACGATCCGGCGTGCGCCCGCGCGGCGCAGGGCGGGGCCCATCAGGCCCAGCGGGGCCGCCGCGCCGAACCACACCGACGAGCAGCCGTGTTCGCGCAGCAGGCCCACGGCCCGGCGGGTGACCCGGGGGGTCGGCAGCAGCATCGTCGCGCGGTCGCGGACCACCTGGAAGGGCTGCTCCGCGTCGAAGGCGGCGGTGGCGGCGCGGGCCTCGGCCGAGTGCTTCCAGGTGGAGGCGTAGACCACGACCCGGTCGGGGTCCAGGCGGAGCGCCATGTTGTGCAGGAAGGCCTGGATGCCCCCCGGCCGCGGCGGGAAGTCGTTGGTCACGATCAGCGTCTTGTCCATCGCCTGCCGACCCTACCGGACCCTGCGGGGCTCGGACCTGCGGAGCAGGGCCCCGCGGGACGGGTCCCCGCGCGGCTCGGAGCTGCGTACGGGGCTGCGCGCGGGTGGGGCCGGGGGCCGCGAGGCCGGGCTGCGCCGGAGGCTCCTGGGGCTCCGCCCCGGACCCCGCGCCTCAAACGCCGGCGAGGCTGGATCTGGCCGGCGGCGGCTCGGACGCGTCCGCCGACTACCGGAGGTGTCCGGCTCCGCCGGGGCGAAATCCAGCCCCTCCGGCGTTTGAGGAGCGGGGGTCCGGGGGCTGGCCCCCGGCAACGGCGCCGCACGCGCGGCCCTCGGGCCCCGTCCGGCTAGCGGAACTCCCGGCGCAGTTCCTGCTGCCAGGCCGACGTCAGCCCCGCGGGGTCCGTCCCGAGGGTGTCCGCCACCGCCGTCGGGAGGGACTCCCGGCCGGACTTCTCGTAGAGGGAGACCAGCGCCGCGTCACCCCACCGGCGGGCGATGAGCCGGCAGGCCATCCAGGAGCCCTCGTAGGCCCGCGCCAGCGCCTCCGCGTCCCCGCCGAAGGCGAAGGCCCCGGCCGCGGGGAGATCCCCCGGCAGGTCCCCCCTGCGCACCGCGCGGGCGAGGGCCGGTGCGACGTCGGCCGGGGTGCGGACGCCGTCGCGGTACGCGGCCCAGTCCGCGAAGCCCTCGGAGAGCCAGAGCGGGGTCCGGGACGTGGTCGCCGCCCGGGTCGCCACGTGGGTGGTCTCGTGGGTCAGGATCACCTGGCGGCCCTCCGCCGTGAGCTGCCCGTACCCCTCCGGGTTCACCACGACCCGGTCGGCGGGGGCGGGGCCCGCCCCGGTCCGCCCGGTGGTGACGGCGCCCAGGCCCCGGTACTCGTCCGCGGGCCGCCCCAGCAGCGCCGCCATCGCGTCCAGCGAGCCGGGCACCAGCACCACCACCCGGCCCGCCCACGGCCGCGGCCAGGCCGCGCTCGCCGCGGGCACCGCCCGGTCGGCCTCGGCGGCGATCGCGGACAGGGAGCCGGCGCTCTGGCCGGCGCCGCCGAGCACCAGGGCGTGCGCCCCGCGCTCCACGGACACCGGGCCCTGGTCCCACAGCTGGGGCAGGGCTCCGGGGGCGGGCCGGTCGGCGGTCACCGCCCAGGAGCCGCCCTGCCGAGCGAGCTCCACTTCGCGTGCGGAGCCGGCCGGGGCGGCGTCGTAGCCGGTGAGCCGGTAGCGCAGCTCGGCGCGGGCGAAGGCCCGTACGCCTTCCGTCCGGACCGCGGAGACCTCGTACGACCATCCCTCCAGCGGGATCGCCGCGAGGGCCGCGGGCGGGGCCGCCGACCAGGCGGCGACGGCCCGCCGGACCTCCCGTTCGGCGGGGTCCGCCGAGGCCGAAGGGGCCCCGGAACCGGAACCGGAACCGGAGCCGCATCCGGTGAGCGACACGCACAGCAGCAGGCAGAGCAGCACCAGCGGCAGTGCGCGCGGGCGCCGGCGCGACGGACGGTGAGAGGTACGGCGAGGGGTACGGCCCAGGACCGGGAGCATCACCCGATCGTACGCAGCGGAGCCCTCAGGGCCGGGTCACCGAGGAGACCGGCATCATCCCGACCGGGTCGTACCGCACCCGCGCTCCCGGGTACGGGGCGTGCACCACCTGGCCGTTGCCGACGTACATGCCGACGTGGCTGGCGTCCGAGCGGTACGTCACCAGGTCTCCCGGGCGCGCCTCCGACAGCGAGACCCGCCGTCCGGCGTGCCGCTGCGCCTGCGAGGTGCGCGGCAGGGCGACGCCCGCCTGCCGGTACGACCACACCATCAGGCCGGAGCAGTCGAAGCCGGAGGGGCCGGTGGAACCCCATACGTAGGGCCGTCCGACGGCGGACCGGGCGGCCATCACGGCGGTCATGGCGCGGCCGGAGGAGGGTCCGGAGGCCGCGGCGTCGGGGAGTTCGGGCAGGGCGTCGGAGCGGCCGCCGGAGCGCGAGGCCCGGTCGAAGTCGGCGCGCTCCTGCGTGGGCATCGCGTTCAGCAGCCGGCGGGCGGCGGCCAGCTTGGCGGTGACGGCGCGCTTCTCCTTCGCCACGTCGGCGCGCAGGGCGTCGAGTTCGGCGAGCTTGCGGGAGGCCTCCTGGCGTTCCTGGCCGAGGCGGCGCTGCTCGGAGCGCAGTTCGTCGAGCTGGCGGGCCTGCCGGCCGGACAGCCGGTCGAGGGCGGCGGCCTTGGCGAGGTAGTCGTCCGGATCGTCGGAGAGCATCAGCTCGACGGAGGGGTCGATGCCGCCGGCCCGGTACTGGGCTCCGGCGTAGGCGCCGAGCACCCCGCGCATGGTGTTGATGCGGTCCTGCCCGCGGGCCACGGCGTCCTGGACCCGGTCGACTTCGGTGCGGAGCCGGCCGGCGCGCTCGCCCGCCTGGTTGAAGCGTTCGGTGGCCTGTTCGGCCTCTTCGAAGAGCCGGTCGACCTGGGCGCGGGTGCCCGTGGAGGGCTCCTGCGGGAGGCCGGGGGCCGCACCGGCGGGTGCGCCCGACATGGCGACCGCCGCTCCCGCCGCGGCGGCGGTGAGGACGGTGACCTTGGTGTTCCGGTCGAGGGCGCTGGGCCCGGACCGGCGATGGGACGCCACGTGAAACCGCTCCCTCCTGCTGGGCGGGACCCGGGTCCGCCCTCCGTGGACGGCCGTGTGCCGGGGTTCCGCGCTGGCAGACAGTAGCCGCGCGGGAGGGCGCCGGCCAACGACCTCCGGCGGGCACGCACAGTGACGCCCCGTCGGAGACGCAGGTCACCGGCGGGGCGTGTGGTCAGAGCGGGGCCTCGTAATTCGCCCGGATGGGCGGTGTACGGCGCGTCCGGACGGGCGCGGAGCGAGGCGGCGGGCCGGCATGAGCGGGCCCGGGGCGTCAGCCTCCGATGCGGACTCCGAACTGGAACGGCATGTTGTTGATGGATTCGTACTTGACGCCGCCGCGCGGGTTCGAGGCGTGCAGCACCATGTTGCCGCCCGCGTACAGGCCGACGTGGTGGATGTCGCCGTAGAAGAACACCAGGTCACCCGGCTGGAGCTGGCTCTTGCTGATCCGGGTGCCGTCGTTGGCCTGCGTGTACGTGACGCGGGATATCGAGACGTTGGCCTGCTTGTACGCCCACTGGGTCAGACCCGAGCAGTCGAACGAGTTGGGGCCTTCGTGGCCGGATATGTACGCGCTGCCGATCTTGGTCTGGGCGGCCGCGAGAGCGGCACCGGCCCGGCCGGAGGGCTTCACGTTGCCGAGGTCGGGGGCGCGCCCGTCGGCACCGCGGCTGGCGCGGGAGTCCTCCTCCTTGATCGCTGCCCGCTCCTGGGCGGTCAGCGAGTTGAGGAGCGCCTGGGCCTCGGCGAGCTTGTCCGAGGACACCTTCTTCTTCTCGCCGAGCTCCTTGCGGGTGGCGTCGAGGTCGGTGAGCTTGCCCGCGGCCTCCTGGCGCTGCTGCGCGAGGGTGCGCTGCTTGGCCTGGATCTTCTGGACCGCTTCGACCTGCTGACCGCTCAGCTGCTCCAGGGTGGAGGCCTTGTCGAGGTAGCTGTCCGGGTCCGCCGAGAGGAAGAGCGCGAGGGACTGGTCGATGCCGCCGCTGCGGTACTGGGCGCTGGCCATCGAACCGAGCGTGCCGCGCAGCGAGTTGAGGTCCTCCTGGCCGCGGGCGACCTGGTCCTGGAGCTGCCCGATCTCGGTCTCGAGCTTGTCCTGGCGCTCCTTGGCCCCGTTGAACTTCTCGGTGGCCTGCTCCGCCTCTTCGTAGAGGGCGTCGACCTTGGCCTTGACCTCGTCCTTGCTCGGCTTGGCGGGGGCGGCGTTGGCGGCCTGCCCCGAGAGGACCACGGCGGCTGCCGCGGTGACGCCGAGCACGGTGGTGCGCATGCGGGTCGGCTGCTTGGGTCGACGGTGGGACGCCACGAAGGCGAGCTCCTTCTTCCTAGAGCCGCCGAAGAACGCAAAGCTCGGCGACACCCTCGCTGCCACCCCGAATGAGTGAACTACCGCACGAAGGTTTGACTGACCCTAGTGACCCTTCTGTGATCAGTTCAAATCCTGTCGGTAAAAAACTCGCTGTCCGACCAGGTTCTTTACCTACAGCGCACGCTCCGTGTCGGTGACTTGACGGTACGTTCCCGCGAGGCCCTACCAATTCCGGCATTGGGCCCAGCAGTTACGAAACGCGCGAAAGCCGCTTCAGCAACAAGGCGGACGCGACTGGCCGCGCACCGACCTTGGCCACCCCGTCGGCGACCTCCCGGTCGGTGGAGACCACGACCACCGGACGGCCCGCCGGTTCGGCGCGCACCAGCTGGCGGATCAGCTCGTCCGCCGTCACCCCGGCCTTGGAGAACAGCACCCGCACCCCGCGCGGCGGCGCGAGCAGCACGGGGGCCGCCAGCTCCGCCCCGTCGAAGACACAGGTCATCTCGGCGCCCGTCTGCGCGGCGAGCATCGACAGCCCGCCCAGCAGCCGCAGCCGCTGCTTCTCCAGCGGCATCGTCGGATAGCCGGTCTTGGTCACGTTGTAGCCGTCGACCACCAGATGGGCCTGGGGCAGCGCCAGCAACTGGTCCAGCAGCGCCGGGTCGGTCTCCGACAGGGCGCGCGCCGCGATGTCCTTCGGGGTCATCCGGCCCGGCTCCACCGCCTCCACCGTGTCCGCGGGCCGCGTGGAGACCGGCGGCAGCGCGAGCTCCCGGCGCAGCCCCGCGGCCGCGTCCAGCACGGTGTCCAGCAGCAGCCGCAGCCGCATGTCCTCGATGCTGCGCCCCTCGCGGGTGGCCCGGCGCGAGGTCTCCAGCGCCGATTCCACCTCCGCGAGGCGGGACTTGAGCCGCCGGGTCTCGCTCTCGGCGGTGGTCACCTGGGCGGCCGCCTCGGCGCGGATGCCGTCGACCTCCGCGTTGATCTTGCGCAGGGCCGCGTCGCCCCGCTTGACGTCGCTCAGCGCGCTGCGCAGCTTGCGCTGAAGCGATTCCGCTTCCTTGCGGGCCGCGTCCAGCTCGGCCCGTACCTGGTCGACACCCGTGCGCTGCAGTTCCCGTACGTGGGCCAGCTCCTCGCGGAGCCGCTCCATCTCACGGCGGGCCTCCTCGTCGACCCGCTCGGCGTCGGCGCGCTGCGCCTCCTCGCCTGCCGCGGCGACCAGCTTGACCCAGCCGGCCGGCCGCAGCACGTACGCGGCTGCCGCCACGTCCAGCGGATCGGCGGCGGCGGGCGGGGCGCCCGACTCCAGCGCGGAGGCCAGGTCGGCCTGCGCCTCGCGGAACTTCTCGGCGACCCGGCCCCGGAAGACGGGGTCGCTCTCCACGGCCGTGGCCATGGCGTTGCCCGCGAACTTGGCGCGCCGCGTCGGGGTGAAACGGGCGTACTGGCGCAGCTGCGCCGGGAGGTCCGCGACCGTCAGCCCGCCGAAGGCGTCCGAGACGAGTGCGACGACCCGGCGCCGCACGCCTTCCGGCAGCGGGCGGTCGAGCACCTCCGCGGCGTCGCCGGCCGCGTCGGCCGGCTCAGCGCCGCTTGCTGGCTCCACAATCCGTCACCCCTACCGTCATTCACCTGTGGGCGGGGCTCCTTCAGGAGTCCGCGCCCGGCCTGTCGACGAGCTCGATCTGGTCCACCGCGTTGCACCAGCGGCAGCGCACCGACTCGATGGTCTCATTGACCACCTCGCGCTCCTCGACCTTGGGCTCCCCGGCGAGGTCCAGGTGGACGTACTCCACGACCTTCGACGAACGGGTGACGTCGAAGCGCGTGAGGTTGCCGCACAGGGTGCAGCGCCACCGGGTGGTGTCGGTCGGCAGGGGAACCGTCATCAGGCCGCTCTCTCCTTCTATCGCTCACATGGCGCAAGCACCGCACCCGCCCGTGTCGTCACGGGTGGCGCGCGCGTGCGTGCGTAGCTCGTAACCCTACGGCCTGCCGCACCCGCTGGTGGGCCCGGCTGGGTCATGCTCGGTCGCATGATCGTAAGGTGGCAGGCCGTACGCGAGGCCGCCCGGGGCCCGGTGGTCACCCACGCGCTGATCGCCGCGTGCTGCGTGGTGTTCGTGCTGAGCCCGGCGTCGGGACTGAACCCGGTCTACGGGACGGGTGACCAGCTGCTCGCGAACGGGACGGCGTACTTCCGGCGCTGGGGCGTGGTCCCCGACGAGCTGTTCACCGGCTCGGGCCGGGCGGCGCTGACCCCCCTCACGGCCCTGTTCGTGCACGGGAGCTGGCTGCACCTGCTGGGCAACATGCTCTTCCTCTACGTCTTCGGGGCGATGACGGAGCGGCGCATGGGCCGGGCCGGGTTCCTCTGCTTCTACGTCTGTACGGGCTACCTGGCCCTGGCGGCGTACGCGGCGGCCCACGCCTCCTCGGACCAGACCCTGGTCGGGGCCTCCGGGGCGATCTCCGCGGTCCTGGGCGCCTTCCTGTACCTCTTCCCCAAGGCGCGGGTGACGAGCCTGTTCCCGTTCCTGTTCTTCCTGCCGCTGCGCTTCCCGGCGTGGATCGTGCTGTTGTTCTGGTTCGGCCTCCAGTGGCTGGCGGCGCACCGTGCGGCGAGCGGCCCCGGAGTCGCCTATCTGGCCCACGTGGTGGGCTTCTCGGTGGGCTTCCTCTACGCATGGGCCCGCTACCGGGGTGGGACTAGAGTGGGTCGACCAGTGACTGCCGTCGAGGGAGACAGCCAACCGTGATCACCGCACTCGTGCTCATCAAGACCAGCGTGGACCGGATCCCCGAGATCGCCGAGGCCATCGCCGCGCTGGACAGCGTCAGCGAGGTCTACTCGGTCACGGGCACGTACGACCTCATCGCCATGGTCCGGGTGTCCCGGCACGAGGACCTGGCCGACATCATCCCCGGCAGCATCAGCAAGATCCCGGGCGTGGAGGCGACGGACACGCACGTGGCGTTCCGCACGTACTCCCAGCACGACCTGGAAGCGGCCTTCGCGATCGGCCTCGACGCGTAGCGGTTCAGAGCTTGGGCAACGCCTCGCCCGGACGGGCGGGGCGGCGCTCCTGGAGCCAGAAGGCGTAGCCGCGCAGGTAGTCCTCCAGGTCACCGTCGATGTGTGCGACGTACGCGCGGGCGCCCGCGGCCACATCGCGATGATCGGGGCGCGCCGACATCGACCGGGCCCGGTCCACGTCCACGGCCCACTCACGCACCCGGCGCCGGTCCCGCCACCAGTCGCGGACGGTCCACGCGTGGTGGGGCGGCCCGGCAGGGTAGCTCCAGTCGTGCCCCACCGTGCGGCTCCCCGGCTCCCACTGGGGCAGCGGCTTGCCGACGATCGCCCGCACGGTCGGTATCGGGTCCCAGTAGGTCATGTCCCGCAGCCTGTCAGACGGCCGGGACGCAGCGGCCCTCTTCGGTGCGGTACTGCCACTTGGCGCCGTCCGCGACGAGCTCCTTGACGGCGTGGACGAAGCGGTCCACGTGCTCGTCGGGGGTGCCGGCGCCGAAGCTGACGCGGATCGCGTTCAGGGACCGCTCCCCCGGGGCCGCCTCCGGCGCTCCGCACTCGCCCTGGGCCTGCGGCTCGCTGCCGAGCAGGGTGCGGACCAGCGGGTGGGCGCAGAACAGGCCGTCGCGGACGCCGATGCCGTACTCGGCGGAGAGCGCGGCCGCGAAGTGCGAGCTGTTCCAGCCGTCGACGACGAAGGAGATGACGCCGACGCGGGGGGCGTCGTCGCCGAAGAGGGACAGGACGCGGACCGCCGGGACCTCCGCGAGGCCTTCGCGGACCTTGGCGATGAGGCGCTGCTCGCGGGCGACGAGGTTCTCGAAGCCGGCCTCGTTCAGGGCCTTGCAGGCGGAGGCGATGGAGTAGACGCCGATGACGTTCGGGGAGCCGGCCTCGTGGCGGGCGGCCGTGGTGTGCCACTCGACGTCCACGCCGCCGTCCTCCCGGCGGGCCACCTTGCGGGAGGCGCCGCCACCGGCCAGGTACGGCTCGGCCTCCTGGAGCCAGTCCGCGCGGCCGGCGAGCACGCCCGAGCCGAAGGGCGCGTAGAGCTTGTGTCCGGAGAAGGCGACCCAGTCCACGTCGAGGTCCTGGACCGAGACGGGGTGGTGCGGGGCCAGCTGGGCGGCGTCCAGGACGATGCGGGCGCCGTGGGCGTGCGCCGCGGCGGCGAGCTCCTTGACGGGCCACAGCTCGCCGGTGACGTTGGAGGCTCCGGTGACGCAGACCAGCGCCGGGCCGTAGGGCTCGCGGTCGGCCAGGGCGCGCCCCAGGGTGGCGACGGCCTCGTCCGGGGTGCGGGGGGCGTTGAGGTAGGTGACCTGGGCGTTCGTCCACGGGAGCAGCGAGGCGTGGTGCTCGGTCTCGAAGACGAAGACCTGGCAGTCGGCCGGGAGCACGGCGGCGAGCAGGTTGAGGGAGTCGGTGGTGGACCGGGTGAAGATCACCTGGTCGGAGGGCCGGCAGTCGAGGAACTCGGCGACCGTGACCCGGCTCTGCTCGAACAGGTCGGTGGAGAGCTGCGAGAGGTACCCGGCGCCGCGGTGGACGCTGCCGTAGTACGGGGCGTACGCGGCCACGTCGTCCCAGACCCGCTGGAGCGCGGGGGCGCTGGCCGCGTAGTCGAGGGCGGCGTAGGTGACCTCGCCGCCGGTGACGAGCGGCACGGTGACGTCGCGGCCGAGGACCGCGAGCGGCTCGGCGCAGGCGGGGTCGAGGGCGGCGGCAGTGGTGGCGGCGACGGCGTTCAGGGTTGCGGACATGGCGGTATCTCCCGGCAGGCAGGTCTGAATGGCTTCGGTGTGCCCGTCCGCCGACACAGCTACGGCGCTGCGGCCGTTCGGGGTACGGGAGTGCCCCGGAGTGTGGGTCGGCCGGCGTAGGCAGGTGTGCTGCGGGTACGCGGAAGTGACCCTGTTCCGAGGGGTGAAGAAGGGGCGGAGTCGCCCTATCGCATTCGCTTGCTCACGGAAAACGCTCCTCAGAAGACCAGGACCCCTGGCCCAACACCCCAATAAGAGGTGTGAGGGATCCGCGCTTGCCGTAGACCTCACTGCCTACGACCTGGTCATCACCCGGGGCACCCCGCCACGGAAGGAGGGTTGCCGGACAGCAAGCCGGGGCCTAAACGCTGTCACTCGTGACCTGAGGAGCATCCTGCCACACGATCATCCGAACGCAAGACCCCGGTCCACATGGCGGACCGGGGTCGTCGCTGGATCTTGGCCGGATCCCGTCGGAACGGCCATCGGCCGGAAGGGCTACGCGTTGCTCGCCGCCGCCCAGCGGGCCAGCGCGGCCCGGGCCGCGCCCGAGTCCACCGACTCCGCCGCCCGTACGACACCGGCGGCCAGCTGCTCCTCCAGGGTGCCCGTACCGGGGTCCAGCGCGACCAGGGCCGCCGCCGAGTTCAGCAGCACCGCGTCGCGGACCGGACCGGTCTCGCCGGCCAGCAGGCGGCGGGCCACGTCCGCGTTGAACGAGGCGTCCGCGCCGGCCAGGGCGGAGACCGGAACCAGCGGGATGCCGATGTCGCGCGGGTCGAAGCCCTGTTCCCGCACCTCGCCGTCGCGGACCCACCAGACCCGGGAGGTCGCCGTGGTGGTGAGCTCGTCGAGCCCGTCGTCACCGCGGAAGACCAGGGCCGAGGAGCCCCGCTCCGCCAGGACGCCCGCGACGATCGGGGCCACCCGCGCGTCGGCCACACCGGTGGCCTGCGCCCGGACCCGGGCCGGATTGGTCAGCGGTCCGAGGAAGTTGAAGGTGGTCCGGATGCCGAGCTCCCGGCGGGCCCCCGCCACGTGCCGCAGCGCGGGGTGGAACTTGACCGCGAAGCAGAAGGTGATCCCGGCTTCCTCGGCCACCTCCACGACCCGGGCGGGGGTGAGGTCCAGGTTGACGCCGAGCTTCTCCAGGACGTCCGAGGAGCCGCTCGCGGAGGACGAGGCCCGGTTGCCGTGCTTGACCACCTTGGCGCCCGTACCGGCCACCACGATCGCCGACATCGTGGAGATGTTGACCGTCTTGGCCCCGTCGCCCCCGGTGCCGACGATGTCCACCGTCCGGCCCGGCACCTCGATCAGGTTGGCGTGTGCGTACATGGCGCGGACCAGACCGTTGATCTCGGAGACCGTCTCCCCCTTGGCCCGCAGCGCGACCGCGAAGCCGGCGATCTGGGCGTCGGTGGCCTCCCCTCGCATGATCCGGTCCATGGCCCAGGCCGTGTCGTCGGCGCCGAGGTCGCGGCCGGTCAGCAGGGCCTCCAGAACGCCCGGCCAGCTGCGGGCCGCCGCGCTGTCGCCGCCTGCCGGGGTCACCAGGTTCATGGTCCGCTCCTGCTGCTCATCGAGGATTCCACGTCGAATGCGAAGGGCTTCAGCCTATCCAGCCCCGGGGACGGCAAAGAGCCCCGTCCAGACACTGGACGGGGCTCTCGCCGTGGCGACACCAGGACTGACCGAAATCAGTCCCTCAAGCAGTCATGCGTACTGCGAACTACGTACTGCGTGAATCTTGAAGCGCGTGAAGCGTGTGAAGCCGTGATGCGGGAGATCAGTGGTGGCCGTGGCCGCTCTGGATCTCCTTGTACTCCTCGACCGTGGGCTTCGGGATCTGGTTGTTCTCCCCGTAGTAGCCCTTGCTGAGCTTGGCGCGGAGCTTCTCCAGCGGCTTCACCTTGCGCTCGACACCGTTCTCGTCGACCGTGGGGCCGATCTCGGCGGGCTCGTACTGCTCGTACGAGGTGAGCGTGTGCAGCTTGCCCTGCGAGAGCGGCTCGTGGACCTCCACGAACTCACCGTGCGGCAGGCGCTTGATGATGCCGGTCTCGCGACCGTGCAGCACCTTGTCCCGGTCCCGGCGCTGGAGGCCGAGGCAGATCCGCTTGGTGATGATGAAGGCGATGACCGGGCCGACGAAGAACCCGATGCGCGCGAACCAGGTGATCGAGTTGATCGACAGGTGGAAGTACTGCGCGAACATGTCGTTTCCACCGGCGATCAGCAGGATGACGTACCACGTCAGCCATGCCACACCGAAGCCCGTACGGGTCGGGGCGTTGCGCGGGCGGTCCAGGATGTGGTGCTCGCGCTTGTCCCCGGTGACCCAGGACTCGATGAACGGGTAGACCGCGATGGTGGCCAGGACCAGCGGGAAGATCGTGAACGGGATGAACACGCCGAGGGCCAGGGTGTGGCCCCACAGGTTGATCTCCCAGCCGGGCATCGCACGGATCAGGCCTTCGGAGAAGCCCATGTACCAGTCGGGCTGCGCACCGGTGGACACGTGGTCCGGGCGGTACGGGCCGAGCGCCCAGATCGGGTTGATCGAGGCGATGCCCGCGATCAGCGCGATGACGCCGAAGACCAGGAAGAAGAAGCCTCCGGCCTTGGCCATGTAGACCGGGAGCAGCGGCATGCCGACGACGTTCTTCTCCGTCTTGCCGGGGCCCGCGAACTGGGTGTGCTTGTGGTAGAAGACCAGGATCAGGTGGGCCACCAGCAGGCCCATCATGATGCCGGGCAGCAGCAGGATGTGCACCGAGTAGAGCCGGCCCACGAAGTCGCCGCCGGGGAACTCCCCGCCGAAGAAGAAGAACGACAGGTACGTGCCGACGATCGGCACGGACAGCATCGCGCCTTCCATGAAGCGGACACCGGTGCCCGAGAGCAGGTCGTCCGGCAGGGAGTAACCGGTGAAACCGGTGAACATGCCGAGGACCAGCAGCAGGAAGCCGAAGACCCAGTTGACCTCACGGGGCTTGCGGAACGCGCCGGTGAAGAACACGCGCATCATGTGCACGAGCATCGCCGCGATGAAGATCAGCGCCGACCAGTGGTGGATCTGCCGGATGAGCAGACCGCCGCGGACGTCGAAGCTGATTTCCAGGGTCGAGCGGAAGGCCTCCGACATCTGCACACCCTGCATGGGGATGTACGAGCCGTCGTAGTGCACTTCGTTCATGCTCGGGTGGAAGAACAGCGTCAGGTACACACCCGTGAGGATGAGGATGATGAAGCTGTAGAGGCAGATCTCGCCCAGCATGAAGGACCAGTGGTCCGGGAAGATCTTGCGCATGTTGGCCTTGGCGAGGCTGTAGATGCCCAGCCGGCCGTCGGCCCAGTCGGCTACGCGCTCGCCGGCCGGAGCCTTGCGCTCTTTGGTTTGAGTGGCAGTGCTCATCCGCGCTCCCAGAAAGAGGGACCGACGGGCTCTTCGAAGTCGCCGAGCGCCTCGAGGAAACCTTCGTCATTGACGCCGATCCGCAGCTGCGGGAGCGCGTGACCAGCCGGGCCGAAGATGACTCGGGCGCCGTCGGAGAGGTCGAAGGTGGACTGGTGGCACGGGCAGAGCACGTGGTGCGACTGCTGCTCGTACAGGCTGATCGGGCAGCCGACGTGGGTGCAGATCTTGGAGTAGGCCACGATCCCGTCGTGGGACCACTCCAGTTCCTTCTTGTCCTTGATGTTCTCCGGCTGGATACGGACGATCATCAGGGCGGCCTTGGCGATCTGGACCTGGAAGTCGTGCGCGTCCTCCTCCAGGCCTTCCGGCATGGCGAAGGTCAGCGAGCCGACCACGATGTCTTCGGGCCGGAGCGGCTCCATCGTGTTCTGGTTGATGAGCATCTTGCCCTTCGCCCAGATGGTCTTGCGCAGCTTGTCCTCGGGCAGCGGGCCCAGGTCGCGCAGGATCACGACGGCGGAGAGAGGCAGCAGGGCCAGCGCACCGAACATCGTGTTGCGGATCAGCGGGCGGCGGCCGATGGCCGACTCGCGCGCGCCGTCCGCGAAGTCCTGCATGACCTGCGCCTTGACCTCGGCCGGGGCCGCGATCTCGTGGCGCTCGGCGGCGACCTCCACGTCGGACATCAGGGTGCGGGCCCAGTGGACCGCGCCCGCGCCGATGCAGAAGAGGGCCGCGCCGAGGCTGACGCCCAGGGCGAAGTTGAGAGCGCTCACCTTCCCGATGGGGAAGATGTAGACGATCTTGTCGACCGGCAGGATCACGAACGAGGCGATGAAGGCGATCGTCGCCAGCATCGACAGCGTGAACAGGAAGGCCACCGTGCGCTCGGAGCGCTTCGCGGCCCGCTCGTCGATGTCCTGGATCCGAGGCCGGTGAACCGGCAGACCGGGGTCGGCGAACGGGTCGTCCGCCACTGCCACGGCACCGTGGTGCGCGTCGCCCTGCTCGCTCGGCAGGTGCTTCTCTTCGGGAATGTCTTGGCTACTCATGACTTCTTGGCCTTAGCGGTGTGGGCCGCGACCCAGACGGCGACAGCGATCAGCGCACCCAGTCCGAAGATCCAGCCGAAGAGGCCCTCGGAGACGGGGCCGAGGCCACCGAGCTTGAGGCCACCGGGGCTGGTCGACTTCTCGCCGTTGACGTGCTGGAGGTACGCGATGATGTCCTTCTTCTGCTTCTCCGGCATGGTGCTGTCGGGGAAGGAGGGCATGTTCTGCGGGCCGGTGAGCATGGCCTCGTAGACGTGCTTCGGCTCGACACCCTCAAGGTTGGGGGCGTACTTGCCGTTCGTCAGTGCGCCGCCCTCGCCCGTGAAGTTGTGGCACTGCGCGCAGTTGTTGCGGAACAGCTCGCCACCCTTCGCGATGTCGGCACCCGCCGGGTCGTACTGCTTCTCGGTCGGCACGATCGGGCCGGCTCCGAGGGACGCGATGTACGCGGCGAGCTGGTCGGTCTGCGCCTGGGTGTAGATGACGGGCTTCTTCGGCACCTGGGCGCCGGGCTGCTGGGCGGGCATACGGCCCGTCATCACCTGGAAGTCGACGGCAGCGGAGCCGACGCCAACCAGGCTGGGGCCGTCAGAGGAACCCTGCCCGCCGGTTCCGTGGCAGCTTGCGCAGCCGACGGCGTAGAGCTTCTGGCCCTCCTCGATGGCGAGGGACTGGACGGTTTCGTCGGCCTTCGCATTGCCCGCGGGCGCGAAGGCGCTGTACAGCCCCCCGGTAACCGCCAGCGCGAAGAGTAGAACGACGACCGCCGCCAGCGGATGGCGTCGTCGTGCGGAGAGCTTTTTCACGGATTACCCCGGTGTCAGGATCTTCTGCGTCGGTGTGTCTGGATGGAGTGCCGGGCACGGGCCCGGCGACGTGTTCGCTACTTGATCAGGTAGATCGTTGCGAAGAGGCCGATCCAGACGACATCGACGAAGTGCCAGTAGTAGGACACGACGATGGCCGACGTGGCCTGTTCGTGGGTGAACCTCTTGGCCGCGTACGTCCGGCCGAGGACCAGCAGGAAGGCGATGAGACCGCCCGTCACGTGCAGACCGTGGAAGCCGGTGGTCAGGTAGAAGACCGAGCCGTACGGACCGGACGAGAGGCTCATGCCCTCGTGCTTGACCAGCTCGGTGTACTCGAACACCTGGCCGCCAATGAAGATCGCACCCATGACGAACGTGATGATGAACCACGTCCTGAGCTTCTTCACGTCACCGCGCTCGGCGGCGAATACGCCGAGCTGGCAGGTGAGCGAGGAAAGCACCAGGATCGTCGTGTTCGTCGCCGAGAAGGGCAGATTCAAGGCCGAAGCCTGTTCTGTCCAGTACTCGGCGCCTGTCACGGATCGCAGGGTGAAGTACATCGCGAAGAGGGCCGCGAAGAACATCAGCTCGGAACTCAACCAGATGATGGTTCCCACGCTGACGAGGTTCGGCCTGTTGACCGTCGGGTGCGCGTGCCCGGTATCTACTGTCGTTGCTGTCGCCACGACCGACATTATGTCGGTCCCTTATCCCGCCCTCACCCCGGGGGGTGCCGTTCGGAGTGTCAGGGGCGTGTGCAAGGCCCGAACGGCCCATCAGATCGCCCTGTGGAGGTCTGATCAGCAGCCTGTGCGAACCGATGTTGACACCGGGTCGGACGGAGTAGCATCCCGCGCAACATCAACGTGATTCACGGGACACGTGGAGGAACGAAATGCGGGCGACTGCGCGGGTTCTGGTCTACAGCGACGACGCGGGCACCCGGGAGCAGGTGCGGCTGGCCGCCGGGCGCAGGCCGGCCGCCGACCTGCCGCCGGTGGAGTTCCTGGAGTGCGCCACGCTGCCGGCCGTCCTGAAGGAACTGGACGCGGGCGGCATCGACGTGTGCGTGCTGGACGGCGAGGCGGTTCCGGCCGGGGGCATGGGGGTGTGCCGGCAGATCAAGGACGAGATCTTCCAGTGCCCGCCCGTACTGCTCCTGATGGGCCGTCCGCAGGACGCCTGGCTGGCCACCTGGAGCCGCGCGGACGCCGCGGTCACCCTTCCGGTTGATCCGGTGGACTTCGCGCAGGCCCTGGCGGGTCTGCTGCGCGCACGGCTCTCCCCGGCGGCGTAACGGGGGCTGTGCGCCCCGCACAGCGCCTTACCGGCGCATACCGGGGCACGGGTGCCCGTACGGTCCGTACGGGCACCCGTGCCCCGGTTGTGGCCTCTCCGGTCTCTTCCGGCTCTCCGGTCTCTTCCGGCTCTCCCGGCGCTCCTGGCCCGGTGGTTACACCTGCGGGCGCAGGCGCGCCTGGTCGACCGGGCTGCGGCCCTCCTGGGTGCCCTTGAGGAGGGCGCTGCCCTCGCGCCAGTCCTTCCAGTCCATGTTCCAGTCGCCGTAGCCGTTGCCGAAGGTGTCCATGTCGTCGCCGATGCTGTTGATGACGCGGACGATGTCGCCTTCGCTGATGTTCTCGTAGAACCAGGCGGCGTTGCCCGTGCTCATGCCGGTGCAGCCGTGGCTGACGTTCTCGTAGCCCTGGGAGCCGACGGACCACGGCGCGGCGTGGACGTATTCACCGCTCCAGGTGACGCGGGTCGCGTAGTAGACGGGCAGGTTGTAGTACTCGCTGCCGCCGATGCCCACGGTGTCTCCGCGCATCTGGACGTAGTACTGCTTGCCGAGGACCACCTTGACGCCGTTGCGGGTGGAGAAGCCCGGCTTTCCGGTGGTCACCGGGATGGAATTGATCACTTCCCCGTTGCGCTTGAAGGTGAGCCAGTGCGAGGAGGCGTCCGTGGTGACCTCGACGCGGTCGCCGATCTCCAGCTTCAGCGGCTTGGAGGCGGCGCCGTGCAGGTCGTCGGAGATCTTGATGCCCTCCAGGTTGCTCCGGACGGACACGGTGGTGTTGGCGGGCCAGTAGTCCTTGGGCCGGTAGTGCAGCTTCTTGTCGTCCACCCAGTGCCAGGCGCCCACGGCTTCCGGCGGGGCGTCGACGACCAGGCCCCGTTCGATGACGGCGCGGGCGGCCTTGTCCTTGACGGGTTCGTTGAGTTCGGCCGTGAGGGGCTGTCCGACGCCGTACTTGCCCTCGTCCGGGCCGAATTCGACCTTGAGGACCTTCTGGGCCGGGGTGGTGTCGAAGGTGAGCGTGCGCTGCCCGGGGGCGCCCCGTTCGTCCTCGGTGCTCACGAGGACGGTGTAGCGGACGCCGGCGGCCATCGGGACGGTGCTGTGCCAGCGGTCGCCGGAGGCGGACAACTCGCCCGCCAGGCGGCGTCCGTGGGTGTCCACGGCGCTCACGTCGGTGATCCGGCCGTCGCCGCTCTTGGCGGTGACCTCCAGGGGCCGGTCCGGGTCGACCGGGCGGCTGCCGGTGGACTGGTTGAGGGCGACTTGGTCGCCCGCGTCGTAGGGGCGGGCGGACAGCGGGTTGTCGTCGCCCGACCCGCATGCGGTGGCGCCGGCCCCGAGGGACGCGACCAGCAGGGAGCAGCCGATAACGGTCCAAAGACGCGGTGACTGGTTCATGGAGCCAACGCTATGAAGATATGACAATTACGGCGCGCGGGGTGACTGCAAACGAGGGGCCCGGACTCCTCCATTGGAGGTGTCCGGGCCCCTGGTCTCACGCGGTGGCCGCCACCGTGGGTGGCGGCGCGGGTGCGGCTACTGGTTCTGGTTCTCGCCGCGGTAGTACTCGTACACCCAGCCCCACAGACCGATCAGGATCAGCGGCGCCGAGAAGTACATCAGCCACCAGCCGAAGACGACGCCCATGAAGGCGAAGGCGCCACCGATGGCCAGCGAGAGCGGCTGCCAGCTGTGCGGGGAGAAGAACCCCAGCTCGCCCGCCTCGTCGGCGACGTCGGCCTCCAGGTTGTCCTGGGCCATCTGGTCGACGCGCGCGGCCGTGAAGGCCAGGTAGTAGCCGATCATGGCGCTCAGGCCGAAGGCCAGCGCGAGCGCGGTGGTGCCGACCGGCTCCTTCGACCACACGCCGTACACGACGGTCATGATCAGGATGAAGGCGGCGAGCCACAGGAACATCCTGCCC
The DNA here is from genome assembly GCF_057834385.1 of Streptomyces sp. GL_141. Classification (NCBI taxonomy): domain Bacteria; kingdom Bacillati; phylum Actinomycetota; class Actinomycetes; order Kitasatosporales; family Streptomycetaceae; genus Streptomyces; species Streptomyces sp. GL_141. Next base: position 6,231,831 of record NZ_CM174402.1, on the reverse strand, counting down.
TGGATCTTCACTTGCCGGCCTCCTTGCCACCAGCGACGGCCTTGGCGGCCACGGAGTGGTCCTCAAGGTGGTCGAGGGCCGCGATCTCGGGGTGGTGCAGATCGAATGCCGGGGATTCGGACCGGATCCTCGGCAGGGTGAGGAAGTTGTGCCGCGGCGGCGGGCAAGACGTCGCCCATTCGAGCGAACGGCCGTAGCCCCACGGGTCGTCGACGTCGATCTTCTTGCCGTACTTCGCCGTCTTCCAGACGTTGTACATGAAGGGCAGCATCGACAGGCCCAGCAGGAACGAGCTGATCGTCGAGATCGTGTTCAGCAGCGTGAAGCCGTCCGCCGCGAGGTAGTCCGCGTAACGACGCGGCATGCCCTCGGCGCCCAGCCAGTGCTGCACCAGGAAGGTGCCGTGGAAGCCGATGAACAGCGTCCAGAAGGTGATCTTGCCGAGGCGCTCGTCCAGCATCTTGCCCGTGAACTTCGGCCACCAGAAGTGGAAGCCGGCGAACATCGCGAAGACCACGGTGCCGAAGACGACGTAGTGGAAGTGCGCGACGACGAAGTACGAGTCGGAGACGTGGAAGTCCATCGGGGGCGAAGCCAGGATGACGCCGGTCAGGCCACCGAAGGTGAAGGTGACCAGGAAGCCGATCGTCCAGAGCATCGGGGTCTCGAAGGACAAGGAGCCCTTCCACATGGTGCCGATCCAGTTGAAGAACTTCACACCGGTCGGAACCGCGATGAGGAACGTCATGAAGGAGAAGAACGGCAGCAGTACACCGCCGGTGACGTACATGTGGTGGGCCCACACGGTCACCGAAAGGCCGGCGATCGAGATCGTCGCGGCGATCAGGCCGATGTAACCGAACATCGGCTTGCGCGAGAAGACCGGAATGATCTCGGAAACGATTCCGAAGAACGGTAGCGCGATGATGTACACCTCTGGGTGTCCGAAGAACCAGAAGAGGTGTTGCCACAGCAGCGCGCCGCCGTTGGCGGCGTCGAAGATGTGCGAACCGAACTTGCGGTCGGCCTCCAGCGCGAAGAGCGCGGCGGCCAGCACCGGGAAGGCGAGCAGGACCAGAACACCGGTCAGCAGCACGTTCCAGGTGAAGATCGGCATGCGGAACATCGTCATGCCGGGGGCGCGCATGCAGATGATCGTGGTGATGAAGTTGACCGAACCGAGGATCGTGCCGAAGCCCGAGAAGGCCAGACCCATGATCCACATGTCGGCGCCGATGCCCGGCGAGCGGACGGCGTCCGACAGCGGGGAGTAGGCGAACCAACCGAAGTCGGCGGCACCCGAGGGGGTGACGAAGCCGGCCACCGCGATGGTCGAACCGAAGAGGTACAGCCAGTACGCGAACATGTTCAGCCGCGGGAACGCCACGTCGGGCGCGCCGATCTGCAGCGGCATGATCCAGTTCGCGAAGCCCGCGAACAGCGGGGTGGCGAACATCAGCAGCATGATCGTGCCATGCATGGTGAACGCCTGGTTGAACTGCTCGTTCGACATGATCTGCGTACCCGGACGGGCCAGCTCGGCGCGCATGAAGAGCGCGAGGAGGCCGCCGATGAGGAAGAACACGAACGACGTGAGCAGGTACATCGTGCCGATGGTCTTGTGGTCGGTAGTGGTCAACCACTTCACGACGACATTGCCCGGCTGCTTGCTCCGTACCGGCAACTCGTTCTCGTACGAGTCGGCCTCGGCACCCTGAGGCTGGTTGAGGATGCTCACAGTTTGTTCACCTCAGCATTGCGGGCCGGGTCGGTCTGCTGGATGCCGGCGGGGAGGAAGCCGGTCTGACCCTTCTCCGCGAGCTCCTTCAGGTGCGCCTTGTACGCCTCCGGGGAGACGACCTTGACGTTGAAGAGCATTCGGGAGTGGTCGACACCGCAGAGCTCGGCGCACTTGCCCATGAAGACGCCCTCTTCGGTCGGGGTGACCTCGAAGACGTTGGTGTGCCCCGGAATGACGTCCTGCTTGAACAGGAAGGGGACCACCCAGAAGGAGTGGATGACGTCGTTGGACGACAGGATGAAGCGGACCTTCTCACCCTTCGGCAGCCAGAGCGTCGGGCCCGGGTTGCCGGTCTCCGCGTTCCGGTCGCTCGGGACGCCCTTGGTGTAGACGCCTTCGGCGCCCGCCGGGAAGTCCTTGGTGTAGCGGTCCGGGATGGTGGCGAGTTCCTTGGGAACCTCGCCCGCCTTCGGAGTCGCCGCATCGCCGTCGACGTTCTCGACGTAGTTGAAGCCCCAGCTCCACTGGTAGCCGATCACGTTGATCGTGTGCGCCGGCTTGGCGGAGAGGGAGAGCAGCTTCGACTCGTCGCGCGCGGTGAAGTAGAAGAGCACCGAGACGATGATGAGCGGGACCACGGTGTACAGCGCCTCGATGGGCATGTTGTACCGGGTCTGCGGGGGAACCTCGACCTTGGTCCGGCTGCGCCGGTGGAAGATGACGCTCCACATGATCAGGCCCCACACGAGGATGCCGGTGATCAGAGCGGCCGCCCAGGACCCCTGCCACAGGGAGAGGATGCGAGGCGCCTCTTCAGTGACCGGGGTGGGCAATCCGAGGCGGGGGAAGTCTTTCCATGTATACGAGCAACCAGTGGCGGTCGCCAGGACCACGCCCGCAGTCAGCGCCTGCAGCAGCTTCCGCCGCATCGGGCGCCGCGGCGAGCGGTCGGAGCCGTAGGGACTCACGTAGCGCCTTCCCGAGAGTCTCGGCCCGCGCGGCCGGCCGCGGCCGCATTCGGGTCGGTCGCCGGCCCTGACGCAGGCAGGGGTTTGGATGTTTATGCGGACCAAACCCTACTGGACGCTATTTGGGGTCGCGCGGGGAGGGTGCCCAACGCGCCGTTACTGACCCCGAAGGGATGGATCCGCCGTACGGGGGACGGCCCAACGGGCCCCGAATGGCGGGGTCCCGGCGACATCTGACGGGCCCTGAAGTCGCCCGATCGCGGCGCCGGCGTGGCGGGCGGTTAGCGTGACCGGATGCCGTACTTCGACACCGCGTCCGCCGCCCCGCTGCACCCCGTGGCCCGGCAGGCGCTCCAGGCCTCCCTTGACGAAGGCTGGGCCGACCCGGCCCGGCTGTACCGCGAAGGGCGCCGGGCCCGGCTGCTGCTGGACGCGGCGCGGGAGGCGGCGGCGGAGGCGGTGGGCTGCCGCCCCGACGAGCTCGTGTTCACTCCTTCGGGGACGCACGCGGTTCACTCGGGCATGGCCGGGGTCCTGGCGGGGCGTCGGCGCGTCGGCGGGCATCTGGTCGTATCAGCGGTGGAACACAGTTCCGTCCTGCACGCGGCGGAGCTCCACGCGGCGGGCGGCGGGCGGGTGGAGGAGGTCCCGGTGGACCGCTTCGGCCGGGTCCGCTCCTCTTCCTACGCGGAACTCCTGGGGTCCTCCACCGCGCTGGCCTGTCTCCAGTCGGCCAACCACGAGGTGGGCACCGTCCAGCCCGTGGCGGAGGTCGCCGACGCGTGCGCCGCCGCCGGGGTGCCGCTGCTGGTGGACGCCGCGCAGTCGCTGGGCTGGGGGCCCGTCCCCGGGAACTGGTCCGTGCTGTGCGCGAGCGCCCACAAATGGGGCGGCCCGGCCGGGGTCGGCCTTCTGGCGGTCCGCAAGGGAGTGCGCTTCGCACCCCAAGGCCCCGCCGACGAAAGGGAGTCGGGGCGCTCCCCCGGCTTCGTCAACCTGCCCGCGGTCGTCGCCGCGGCGGCCTCCCTGCGGGCCGTGCGGGCCGAGGCGGAGGCGGAGGCGGCCCGGCTGCGGATCCTGGTGGACCGGCTGCGGCGGCGGGTGGCCCGCCTGGTGCCGGACGTGGAGGTGGTGGGCCATCCCGACCTGCGGCTCCCGCACCTGGTCACCTTCTCCTGCCTGTACGTGGACGGGGAGACCCTGCTCCACGGGCTGGACCGGGCCGGCTACTCCGTCTCCTCCGGCTCCTCGTGCACCAGCTCGACGCTGACGCCGTCCCATGTCCTGCGGGCCATGGGGGTGCTGTCGGAGGGAAACGTACGGGTGTCCCTGCCGGCCGGCACGACGGCGGCGGAGGTCAACGGCTTCCTGGAGGTCCTGCCAGGGCTGGTGGCGGGGGTGCGCGAGCAACTCGGCGCGGTGGAACCGGTGATGGCCGCCGATCCGGAGGCGGAGTCCCTGGAACTGGACACCCTCGGCCTGCGGTGTCCGCAGCCGGTGATCGAGCTGGCCCGGGCGATCGGCCGGGTCCCGGTGGGGGGCACGGTGACCGTCCTGTCGGACGACGAGGTGGCGCGGCTGGACATTCCGGCGTGGTGCGCGATGCGGGGGCAGACCTACGTGGGCGAAGCCCCGCGTCCCCTGGGTACTGCGTACACGGTCCGCCGGGCGGTCTGACCCGGGGGGGGCGGCCCCGCGGGGCGAAGTCCCCTACCCGCCCTTCCACCGTTCCCCGGGCTGCGCCCGGACCCCCTGGGGCTCCGCCCCGGACCCCGCGCCTCAAACGCCGGCGGGGCTGGGTTTATCCAGCCCGTCCGGCGTTTGAGGACCCGGGTCCGGGGCGGAGCCCGGGGAACGGGCGAAGGGCGGGCAGGGGAACTCCGCCCCGCAGGGCCGAAGCACCCGTACCCGCCCGCAGCCGGTCTCAGGGACCGGCCCCGCGAGGGGCTACGCCGGGAGGTGGGACTGGACTTCCGCCGCCGCCTCGTCGCCGTAGGCCTTCGTGAAGCGCTCCATGAAGTGGGCGCGGCCCAGGGTGTACTCCTGGGTGCCGAGGGTCTCGATGACGAGCGTGGCCAGCATGCAGCCGACCTGCGCGGCGCGCTCCAGGCCGACGCCCCAGCCGAGGCCCGTCAGGAACCCCGCGCGGAACGCGTCGCCGACGCCGGTCGGGTCGACCTTCGCGGTCTCCTCCGGGCAGCCGACCACGATCGGGTCGTGGCCGACCCGCTCGATGCGGACGCCGTTCGAGCCGAGCGTGGTGACCCGGGTGCCGACCTTCGCCAGGATCTCCGCGTCGGTCCAGCCGGACTTCGCCTCGATGAGGCCCTTCTCGTACTCGTTCGAGAAGAGGTACGTCGCGCCCTCCATGAGGGTGCGGATGTTGTCGCCGTCCATGCGGGCGATCTGCTGCGAGAAGTCCGCCGCGAAGGGGATCTCCCGCGTCCGGCACTCCTCCGTGTGGCGCAGCATCGCCTCGGGGTCGTCCGCGCCGATCAGGACGAGGTCCAGGCCGCCGACCCGGTCCGCGACCGACTTCAGCTCGATCAGGCGGGCCTCGCTCATCGCGCCCGTGTAGAAGGAGCCGATCTGGTTGTGGTCCGAGTCCGTCGTGCAGACGAAGCGCGCGGTGTGCAGGACCTCGGAGATCCGCACGGACTGGGTGTCGACCCCGTTGCGGTCGAGCCAGGCGCGGTACTCGTCGAAGTCGGAGCCGGCGGCTCCGACGAGGATCGGCCGGGCGCCGAGCTGCCCCATGCCGAAGCAGATGTTCGGGCCGACGCCGCCGCGCCGCACGTCGAGGTTGTCGACGAGGAAGGAGAGGGAGACCGTGTGCAGCTGGTCCGCGACCAACTGGTCGGCGAAGCGGCCGGGGAAGGTCATGAGGTGGTCGGTGGCGATGGAGCCGGTGACTGCGATACGCACGGCGTGGACGCTCCTGCGGGGGAAGGCAAGGGGACAGTCAAAACTACCCGGTCGGGGGGCGAACGGCCGACCGGCCGAAACTACCCCGTAGTAGCTCTTTCTTCGCTCGCGGTGCCGTGCCTACCGTGCCCCCATGACCTACACCGATGGCTTCGGGCACGTCCGGACCTCCGAGAACGCGGCGGGCACCGAGTTCGAACAGCTGCTGGGCGACTGCGCCCGGATGGCCCCGCATTGGCCGGTTCCCGCGGATCCGCGGCCGGATCGGGTGGCTCCCTCGCAGATCATCGGGATCCGCGTCCCGGCGGCCTCGGCCCGTCTCATCGCCTCCACGGCGGTCTACGGCTACTAGTCCGGCCGGCCGGGCCGCCCGGGCGGAACCGGATCCGCGTCTGTTCCGTCACACCCGCATCACCCCATGCGGGACGGCAAAGGAGCGATGCGGTGACCAGCGAACAACCCGATGGACCGGAAGCACCCGAGACACCCGAGGTGCTCGGCACCCCCGGTGCGGCACGGGCCACACGACGGCGGCCGGTCTGGGTCGTCGGTTCGATCGCGGCCGCCGTCCTGCTCACCGGCGGCGGCACCGCGTACTGGGCGTCGACCGCCCACGGCGACGGCCGTACGGGCGACAGCGCCGCGGCCTCCGCGCCCAGCGCGCTGCCCACTCCGCCCGGGCCCGGCATCGCCCCCGGTGAGCCCGACCCGTCCGGCGGCGGGGTCACGTACACGGCCGACGTCCCCCTGCCGGAGGGCCCGGCCACCGCGCCGGCCTTCGCGGCGGGCGGTGAGGTGACCTCCGCCGAGGTGGCGCGGCTCGTGACGGCACTGGGGATCTCCGGCGCGCCCCGGCTCGTCGGGCAGACCTGGCAGGCCGGGGAGGGCGCGGACGGCTCCGGGCCCCGGCTCACGGTGAACCTCAAGGCGCCCGGGACCTGGACCTTCTCCCGGTTCCAGGTCGGCGGCACCGGGGACGACTGCGTGCGCGGCAAGGACACCTGCGGCCCGGCCACCCTCCCCCAGGACCTGGGTCGGGAGCACGGCGGCACCGGCGGGACGCCCGTCTCCGAGGAGGCCGCCAAGGCCGCCGCCGCGCCCGTGCTGGCGGCCGTGGGGCAGGACGGGGCCGCGCTCGACGCGCGGCTCGCCCAGGGCTCCGTACGCGTGGTGACGGCCGACCCGGTGATCGGCGGCCTGCCCACGCAGGGCTGGTCCACCCGGGTGGGCGTCGGGGCGGACTCCCGGGTGGTGTCGGGCAGCGGCGAGCTGAAGGCTCCGGTGCGGGCCGCCGAGCAGCCGGTGATCGGCGCCGTCGACGCGCTGGCCCGGCTGAACGACAAGGGGCGGGGTTCCGGCGCCACGGATCCCGGCCCGAGCGGCTGCGCCACGAGCGTCCCGCTGACTCCGGACTCCCCGGACGGCGCCACGGACACGCTGCCGTGCAACCCGGATCCCCGGCCGATGAAGCCGACGCGGACGGAGTCGGTGCGGGGCGCCCGGCTCGGGCTGGTGCCGGGCACGGTCGACGGGGCCCGCGGCCTGGTGCCGGGCTGGCTGTTCGAGGTGGCCGGCAAGAGCGGCGGCCCGGGCCACACGGTGGCCCAGTCGGCGGCCCTGACCGAGGAGACTCCCCCGGTGGACCTGCCCACCCCGGTCGACCCGCCCGCGAAGGGGCAGACCGTGCCCGGTTTCTCGTACGCCGCGGCCGACCGGACCCTGACCGTGAACTTCTGGGGCGGGGTGTGCAGCACGTACGCCCTGGAGATCCGGGAGCAGCCCGAGTCGGTGATGGTGAAGATCACGGACACCCCGAACAAGCCGGGGCAGGCCTGCATCATGCTGGCGCAGGAGATGATCGTGACGGGCACGCTCCAGCAGCCGCTGGGCGACCGCAAGGTGATCGACGCGACCACGGGCAAGACGGTCCCCCGCCAGTAGGCGCCGGGACGTGCGAGAGGGGCCCGTCCGCGGATGTCCGCGGGCGGGCCCCTCTCGTCGCCCTACGGGCCCGGCAGGGCCGTCGGGGCTACCGGCCTAGTTGAACGAGTCGCCGCAGGCGCAGGAGCCCGTGGCGTTCGGGTTGTCGATCGTGAAGCCCTGCTTCTCGATGGTGTCGACGAAGTCGATCGACGCGCCGTGCAGGTACGGGGAGCTCATCCGGTCGGTGACGACCTTCACACCGTCGAAGTCCTTCACGACGTCGCCGTCGAGGGAGCGCTCGTCGAAGAAGAGCTGGTAGCGCAGGCCGGAGCAGCCGCCGGGCTGGACGGCGACGCGCAGCGCCAGGTCATCGCGGCCTTCCTGCTCCAGCAGGGTCCTGACCTTCTCGGCGGCGGCGTCGGACAGGAGGATGCCGTCGCTCACGGTGGTCTTTTCGTCCTGTACGGACATCTGCATTCACTCCCGAAGTGGGCGGCTCCCCGCCGGGAGCGGGGAAACGTCGGACTCTTGCCGTCGGTGGCAACGAGCGGGACCGCGGATTCATTCCGGGACCCGACGCGTGTTTCAGAAATTCCATGCTCGCACACCACCGCGCGGTGGTGGGTCCCCGCGAGGCACCCGCGGCGGGCGGGCGAATTCGTCACATCGACACTATCGGCATCGTCAAAGTGACGTGAAGCAGTTATGATAGATAACGTCAAATAGACGAGAAGTCGAAGCGATGCCTTCAGAGTGGCTTCAGAAGTCCCTTGTCGCAGAACAGAAAGGGTGCGTGTCGTGACCACCGCCCAGCCTTTGGACAACCAGCCTTTGGACGTCCAGCCGACGCCCCTTGCCTTGCTGCTGCTCGGCCGCGAAGCCGACCCCAAGAGCGAGCGCGGGGTGGAGTGCCCCGGCGACCTGCCCTCGCCGTCGGACCCGGACCTCGTGGCGCGCGCCCGCGCCGCCAAGGAGAAGCTCGGGGACAAGGTCTTCATCCTCGGCCACCACTACCAGCGTGACGAGGTCATCGAGTTCGCCGACGTCACCGGTGACTCCTTCAAGCTCGCCAAGGACGCGGCCGCCAAGCCGGAGGCCGAGTACATCGTCTTCTGCGGCGTCCACTTCATGGCCGAGTCCGCGGACATCCTCACCTCGGACGACCAGAAGGTCGTCCTGCCGGACCTGGCCGCGGGCTGCTCGATGGCCGACATGGCCACCGCCGAGCAGGTCGCGGAGTGCTGGGACGTGCTGACCGACGCCGGTATCGCCGGAGTCACGGTCCCCGTCTCGTACATGAACTCCTCGGCCGACATCAAGGCCTTCACCGGCAAGCACGGCGGGACGATCTGTACCTCGTCCAACGCCAAGAAGGCCCTGGAGTGGGCGTTCGAGCAGGGCGAGAAGATCCTCTTCCTCCCGGACCAGCACCTGGGCCGCAACACCGCCGTCCGCGACATGGGCCTGTCCCTCGACGACTGCGTGCTGTACAACCCGCACAAGCCGAACGGCGGCCTGACCGTCGAGGAGCTGCGGAACGCCAAGATGATCCTGTGGCGCGGTCACTGCTCGGTGCACGGCCGGTTCTCGGTCGACTCGGTGAACGACGTGCGCGCCCGCATCCCCGGCGTGAACGTCCTGGTCCACCCGGAGTGCAAGCACGAGGTCGTGGCGGCCGCGGACTACGTCGGCTCCACCGAGTACATCATCAAGGCGCTGGAGGCGGCCCCGGCCGGCTCCAAGTGGGCCATCGGCACCGAGCTGAACCTCGTCCAGCGTCTGGCGAACCGATTCGCCGCAGAGGACAAGGAAGTCGTCTTCCTCGACAAGACGGTCTGCTTCTGCTCGACGATGAACCGCATCGACCTCCCCCACCTGGTGTGGACCCTGGAGTCCCTGGCCGAGGGCAACCTCGTCAACCAGATCCAGGTCGACAAGGAGACCGCGGACTTCGCCAAGCTCGCCCTGGAGCGGATGCTCGCGCTTCCGTAACCCGGTCCGGCAGCGGAACGCGCAACGACCGAAGGGCCGCCCCTCCTGCGAGGGGCGGCCCTTCGGCGTGTACGTGCGTACGGACCTCAGACCTTGACCGGGCTCTCGTCCTCCGCCGGGGCGGCCGGGGACGGGACCACGGTCAGCCGGGCCCTCTTCTTCGCGCTGCGGCGCTCCTTGCGGAGCTCCAGCATCGTGTAGAGGGTCGGCACCAGGAGCAGGGTCAGCAGGGTGGAGCTGATGAGGCCGCCGATGACGACCACCGCGAGCGGCTGCGAGATGAAGCCGCCCTCGCCGGTGACGCCCAGCGCCATCGGGAGCAGCGCGAAGATCGTCGCCAGTGCCGTCATCAGGATCGGGCGCAGCCGGTGGCGGCCGCCCTCGACGACCGCCTCGATCACGCCGTAGCCCTGGGCGCGGTACTGGTTGACCAGGTCGATCAGGACGATCGCGTTGGTCACGACGATGCCGATGAGCATCAGCATGCCGATCAGCGCCGGGACGCCGAGCGGGGTGCCGGTGACCAGGAGCAGGCCGAGCGCGCCGGTCGCGGCGAACGGGATCGAGACCAGCAGGATCAGCGGCTGGACCAGCGAACGGAACGTCGCGACGAGCAGCATGAACACGATCGCGATGGCCGCGAGCATGGCCAGGCCCAGCTGGCCGAAGGCCTCGCTCTGGTCCTGTCCGACGCCGCCGATGGTCGCCGTGGCGCCCGCGGGCAGGTCCAGGGCCTTGATCTTCGACTGCAGGGTGGAGCTGACGGCGCCGGTGTTGTCGCCGATCGGCTTCGCGCTGATGGTCGCGGCGCGGGCGCCGTCGATCCGGGTCATCGCGACGGGGCCGGGGACCTCCTTGACCTCGGCGATGTCGCCGAGCTTCACGGGGCCGACGGGCAGCGCCTGCAGCTGGGCCAGGGTGGTGGCCGGCTGCGCGGACCTGATGACGATGTCCCGCTCGGTGTCGTCCAGTACGGCCTTGCCCGCCGGGTTTCCGCGTACGGCCTGGCCGACGAGGGCGCCGAGCGCCGCCTGGTTCAGGCCGAACTCCGCCGCCTTGGGGGTGGCGGTGACCGAGATCCGGGGCACGGACTGGGACAGGTCGCTCTGGACGTCGGTGACGTCCTCGATCTTCGCCACCTCGGCGCGGACCTGCTCGGCGGCCTGGGCCAGGACGGCCCCGTCACCGGCCTTGACCACGACGCTGAGGTTCTGGCTGCCGAAGCCGTCGCCGGCCGCGATGGTGGTCTCGCCTATGCCGTCGATCCCCTTGAGGGCGGTCTCGATGTGCTTCTTGGCGGACTCGGTCTTCCCCGAGTCCTCCAGCGTGACCTGGTACGAGGCCTGGTTGGAGCCCGTACCGCCGCCGAAGGCGGCCATGAAGCCGGAGGAGCCGACGGTGACCTGGTAGTCCTTGACCCCGTCGGTCCCCTCCAGCACCTTCTCGACCTTGCGGCTCGCCTCGTCGGCGGCGGCCAGCGAGGTGCCGGGCGGCAACTGCTGCTTGATGCTGAGGACTTCCTGCTCGCCCTGGTCGAAGAAGTTCGTCTTGAGCAGCGGGGTCATCCCCAGCGTCGCGACGAACACCACGGCGGCGACGACCAGGGTGGCGATCCGGCGGCGGGTGACCAGGTCCAGCGCCCGTACGTAGAACTGCTGGAGCTTGCTGCGGGACTCCTTCTCCTCGGCCTCGCGGCGGGCCTTCTCGATGCTCGCGGCGTCTCCCTCGCTGACGCCCTTCGGCGCGCGCAGGAACCAGTAGGAGAGCACCGGCACGACCGTCAGGGAGACGAGCAGCGAGGCCAGCAGGGCCGCGGTGACGGTGATGGAGAACGGGCCGAAGAACTGGCCGACCATGCCGCCGACGAAGGCGATCGGCAGGAAGACGGCGACGGTGGTGAGCGTGGAGGAGGTGACCGCGCCGGCCACCTCCTTGACCGCGGTGATGATCGCGTGCTGCCGCTCCTCGCCGTAGCCGAGGTGGCGCTTGATGTTCTCCAGGACCACGATCGAGTCGTCGACGACCCGGCCGATGGCGATGGTGAGCGCGCCCAGCGTCAGCATGTTGAGGGAGAGGTCGCGGGTCCACAGCACGATCAGCGCGAGGACGACGGACAGCGGGATGGAGACCGCGGTGACCAGCGTCGAGCGCAGCGAGCCGAGGAAGACCAGGATCACGATGACCGCGAAGACCAGGCCGAGCAGGCCCTCGGTGGTCAGGCCCGAGATGGACTTGGCGACGGCCGGGCCCTGGTCGCTGACCACGGTCAGGTCGGCGCCGGAGCCGAGGGTGGAGCGGAGCTCGGGCAGCTTGTCCTTGACCGCGTCCGAGATGGCGACGGCGCTGCCGTCCTTGTCCATGGTGAGGACCAGGGCGAGGCTGGGCTTGCCGTTGGTGCGGGTGAGGGAGTCGGCCTTGGCCGGCTCCTGCTTCACGCTCGCCACGTCGCCGAGGCGGACGGCGGGCTTGCCCGGTCCGGTGGTGAGGCGCAGGTCCTCCAGCTGGGCGAGCGAGGTGAAGCCCGAACCGACGCGCACCGTGCGGTTCTTGCCCGCCTCGTCGAAGGAGCCGGCGGGGATCGTGGCGCCGCCCGCCTGGAGGCCCTGGGCCAGGGCGCCGCCGTCGAGGCCGGCGGCGGCGAGCTTGGCGTCGTCGGGGGTGACGGTGACCTGGAGGTCGCGGACCCCGTCGACGGTGACCTGGCCGACGCCCGCGATGTCCTCCAGAGCGGGGACCACGGACTTGTTCAGCTGGTCGGCCAGCGCCTGCTGGTCCTTGTCGGAGGTGACGGCGAGGACCACGGTCGGCATGTCGTCGGTGGAACCGGCGATCACCTGCGGGTCCACCTCGGCGGGCAGCCGTACGCGGGCCCGGTTGACGGCCTGCTGGACGTCGGCGACGAGCTGCTTGGTGCCGTCGTCGCCGTAGTCGAAGGTCGCCATGATCAGGGCGTTGCCCTCGCTGGCGGTGGACGTGATGCCGGTGATGCCGTCGACGCCCTTGAGCATGGCTTCGATCGGTTCGACGACCTGCTTCTCCACCACGTCGGGCGAGGCGCCCTGGTACGGCGCGAGCACGGACACCATCGGCAGGTCGATGGAGGGCAGCAGCTGCTGCTTGAGCTGCGGGATGGCAATGGCGCCGAAGAGGAGCGCGACGAGCGACACGAGGCCGATCAGCGCCCTTTGGGCGAGGCTGAAGCGGGACAGCCGGAACATGGCTATGGGGATCTCTCTGCAGGGACGCGGTGACGTCTACGAGGCATGACGGGCAGCCGTGCCTTCGGGCACGCGCGGGGCCCCTCAGCCTCTCGTGCGCACGGGCACGCCGACGTCGCCCCCAGGTCTCGTCCTTATCCGGGGCATACCGCGTCCGCAGTAGGCGGGCGTACTCCGGACCGCCGTCCCGCTCCGTCCGACTAGTCGGCCCTGGGCCGGACCAGTCCCGATTCGTACGCGATGACCACCAATTGCGCCCGGTCGCGGGCGCCGAGCTTGGACATGGCCCGGTTCACGTGGGTCTTCACGGTGAGCGGGCTGACTTCCAGCCGGCCGGCGATCCCGTCGTTGGACAGGCCCGCGGCCACGAGGACGAGGACCTCGCGCTCGCGTCCGGTCAGCGCGGCCAGGCGCTGTAGGTGGGCGGCGCCCGCGGCGGGGGTGTCCCCGGCGCCGCCGCCCTGCGCGAGGAAGGTGGCGATGAGCCCCTTGGTGGCGGCCGGGGAGAGCAGCGCGTCGCCGGCGGCCGCGACGCGGATGGCGTTGAGCAGCTCCTCGGGCTCGGCGCCCTTGCCGAGGAACCCGGAGGCGCCCGCCCGCAGGGCCGCCGCCACGTACTCGTCCACCTCGAAGGTCGTCAGCATCACCACGCGCACGCCGGTCAGTTCGGGGTCGGCGCTGATCAGCCGGGTGGCGGCGAGGCCGTCGGTGCCGGGCATCCGGATGTCCATGAGCACGACGTCGGGCCGGACCGTGCGCGCCAGCTCGAAGGCCTGCGCCCCGTCGGAGGCCTCCCCGACGACGCACATGTCGGCCTCGGAGTCGACGAGCACCTTGAACGCGCTGCGCAGCAGGGCCTGATCGTCGGCGAGGAGCACCCGGATGGGCGTCGGGTCCTGGTTCGGGGTCTTTTCCACGCCCTGACCCTACGTCGCCCCGCGCGGCCGGGACCGGGCGGTCGGGCCGGGCCGGGTGCGGCCGGGCCGGGAGGCTAGCCCAGGGCCAGTACGACCAGGGCCGTCGTCGCCGAGACCTCGGCCAGGGCTCCGAACACGTCACCGGTGACCCCGTCGAAGCGGCGCACGCAGCGGCGGAGCAGGGCCTCCGCAGCCAGCAGGGCGGCCAGGACCGCCACCGCGTGCTGCGCGGCGGCCGGCAGGCCCAGCGGCAGCGCGGCGGCGGCGGACAGGACCAGCACGAGCCCGGCGACCACGGCGGCCGCCTCGCGCGGGACGACTCCGGCGACGGCCGCGCCCAGCCCCTCGGGGCGGGCCGGGGGGACCCCGTCGCGGGAGGCCAGGGTCATGGCGAGCCGGGCGGTGACGGCGGCGAGCACGGCGGCCAGGGCGCCCCGGATCCAGCTGTCGGCGTACACGTTCGCCAGGGCCGCGACCTGGACCAGCAGGACGAAGACCAGGGCCACCACCCCGAAGGGGCCGATGTCGGACTGCTTCATGATGCGCAGCGCGGCGTCGGCGGGCTTGGCACTGCCCAGTCCGTCCACCGTGTCGGCGAGGCCGTCCAGGTGCAGGGCGCGGGTCAGGGCCGCGGGTACGGCGACGGTGACGGCCGCGGCGAGCAGCGGACCGCCGCCGCACAGCAGCAGGACCACGCCGGGGGCGGCCGCGAGGAGCCCCACGACGAGCCCGGCGAGCGGGGCGCAGGCCATGCCGGTGCGGGCGGCGGGACGGTCCCAGCGGGTGATGCGGGTGGGCAGCACGGTGAGCGTGCCGAAGGCGAAGCGGACCCCGTCGAGCAGCGAGGCGCGCTCCGGGGGCGGCGTCGGGGACGGGCCGTCGTACGAATCTGTCATCGGCGCGAACGCTACCTGCTCGACCGGACCGGTAAGTTACCCAATACACCCCAAATCGGGAGGTGGTGGCATGGGTCACTGGTGGTATCGCAACATCATGGAGCCGGGGAAGCTCCCGCTGCTCCTCGCGCTGGTCTCCTTCGTCCTGTCCTTCCTGGTCACCCGCGTGATCACCCGGATGATCCGGGCGGGCCGGGGCCCCTTCAAGAACGTCACCCCGGGCGGGATGCACATCCACCACGTGGTCCCGGGCGTGATCCTCGTGATCATCGGCGGCTTCGGGGCGATCGGGAGCGCCCGGCACAGCTTCGGGGCCGGTCTGTCGGCCGTGATCTTCGGGCTGGGCGCGGGGCTGGTGCTGGACGAGTTCGCGCTGATCCTGCACCTGGACGACGTCTACTGGAGCGAGCAGGGCCGCAAGAGCGTGGAGATCGTGGTCCTGACGGCGGCGATCGTGGCGCTGGTGCTGGGGGGTTTCCTGCCGTTCGGGGTCAACGACCTCACCGAGGACGAGCGGCACAACCGCGGGCTGGTCGCCATGAACACGGCGACCAACTTCTTCCTCGCCCTGATCGCCCTGTGGAAGGGGAAGGCGCGCACCGCCTTCTTCGGGACGGTCATCCCCTTCGTCGCGCTGATCGGCTCGATCCGCCTGGCCCGGCCCGGTTCCCCGTACGCGAAGAAGTTCTACGCGAACCGGCCGAAGGCCCGCGCCAAGGCCCAGCTGCGCGCCTTCCACCACGACCGGCGGTGGTCCTCGCCGCGGCGCAAGTTCGAGAACTTCATCGGCGGGACCCCGGACGGGGAACGGTCCTCCGAGAAGGAGTCGCACTGACGGAACGGAGAAGGGCCCGCCCTCATGGGGGCGGGCCCTTCTCTTCACGTCTGCGCGCGGCCGGCCCGGGATCAGCCCGGGATCAGCCCGTCGTCGCTGAGCATCTCCCGCACCTCGTCCAGTGAGGCGTCGGGGGCGGGCAGGATCAGTTCGGACGGCTCCAGCGCCTCGTCGGGCAGCGGCTCGCCGAGCCTCCGCACGGCGTCGAGCAGCTCGCCCAGCGTGCGCCGGAAGCCCTCCTCGTCGCCGCTCTCCATCTCCGCGAGCAGTTCGTCGTCCAGCTTGTTGAGCTCGGTGAAGTGGCTGTCCGCCAGCTCCACCTGACCTTCCCCCATGATGCGGACAATCATGACGGCCCCGTCCTACTGCTTGTCGAACCGGTGCTGGGTCTGCGGCTGCTGGCCGGCGCCCGGGGCGCCGCCCTCGATGGCCGACTGCTGGGCGGAGGGGCCGCCCGCCAGCTCGGCCTTCATGCGCTGGAGCTCCAGCTCCACGTCCGTCCCGCCGGAGAGGCGGTCGAGCTCGGCCTGGATGTCGTCCTTGGAGCCGAGGCCGCTCCGGTCGTCGAGCGCGCCGGAGGCGAGCAGCTCGTCGATCGCGCCGGCGCGGGCCTGGAGCTGCGCCGTCTTGTCCTCGGCGCGCTGGATGGCGAGGCCGACGTCGCTCATCTCCTCGGAGATGCCGGAGAAGGACTCGGCGATCCGCGTCTGCGCCTGGGCGGCCGTGTACGTGGCCTTGATGGTCTCCTTCTTCGTGCGGAAGGCGTCCACCTTGGCCTGGAGCCGCTGCGCGGCGAGGGTCAGCTTCTCCTCCTCGCCCTGGAGGGTCTGGTGCTGCACCTCCAGGTCGCTGACCTGCTGCTGCAGCGAGGCGCGGCGGGACAGGGCCTCACGGGCCAGGTCCTCGCGGCCCAGGGCCAGCGCCTTGCGGCCCTGGTCCTCCAGCTTGCTGGACTGGCCCTGGAGCTGGTTGAGCTGCAGCTCCAGCCGCTTGCGGGAGGTCGCCACGTCGGCGACGCCGCGGCGCACCTTCTGAAGCAGTTCGAGCTGCTTCTGGTACGAGTAGTCGAGGGTCTCGCGCGGGTCCTCGGCCCGGTCCAGGGCCTTGTTCGCCTTCGCGCGGAAGATCATCCCCATACGCTTCATGACACCGCTCATGGGCTTCGCGCGCCCCCTTCTAGACGGACTGTGCTCCAGGTCACCAACAAGACCCACAGTACGGGCCCTGCATCTATTACCGCACTGTTCGAGCGGGGATGCGCTCCTCCTCCAGGACGACTGCTCGTCCGCCGTGTCAGGCGTAAGGAGTAGGTGCTTCCCTCAGGTAGGACGCCCGCCGTTGCCGGATCGTTCCCCGCCGGGATGGGGCCCGTGGCCACAACCACGTACCCTTGGGTTTTGTGTTTGGTAGCCGATCCTCCAAGGAAGAGAAGGACGCCGCCACCGACAAGGTGAGCGCCGACCTCTCGCAGTCCCGTGACCCTCAGGCCCCGAAGGGCCGCCCGACGCCGAAGCGTGCTGTGGCCCAGTCGCAGCGCAAGGCCGTGGTGGCCTCGACCGGCAACCGCAAGGAGGATGCCAAGCGAGCTCGTGAGCGCCGCCGGGTCGAGATGACCAAGCAGCGCGAGGCACTCGCCAATGGCGACGAGCGTTATCTGCCCAACCGCGACAAGGGTCCCGTGCGCCGGTACGTGCGCGACTTCGTGGACTCCCGCTTCTCCGTCGCCGAGATGTTCCTGCCGCTGGCCGTGATCATCCTGGTGCTGAGCATGGTGCGGGTGCCGTCCATCCAGAACATCGCGCTGCTGCTGTGGCTCGGCGTGATCGCGCTGATCATCGTCGACTCGATCGGCATGTTCATCCGCCTGCGCAAGGCCCTGAACCAGCGCTTCCCGGACGAGCCCAAGCGCGGCGCCGTCGCGTACGGCCTGATGCGCACCCTCCAGATGCGCCGACTGCGTCTGCCGAAGCCGCAGGTCAAGCGCGGGGAACGGCCCTGAGCCCAGGAACGCCCGGAGCGTTCGGGGGGAGTGGCTTCGCGGACGGGGCCCGGCTGTGGCTGGAAGGCCTGGGCGGGCTCCGCAACGCGGTGCGCCAAGAGCTCGTCGGCCGTCAGGTCGACGAGCAGATCGCACACCGCTTCCCCGTCGGGCAGCGGCTGCGCGTCCTCGACGTCGGCATGGGCCAGGGCACCCAGGCGCTGCGCCTGGCCCGCGCCGGGCACATGGTGACCGGGCTGGAGCAGGATCCGGCGATGCTGGCCGTCGCCCGCGAGGTGCTGGCCGCCGAGCCCCCCGGGATCCGGGACCGCGTCCGCCTCATGGAGGGCGACGGCCGGGAGACCGGCGCGCACTTCCTGCCGGGCAGCTTCGACGTCGTGCTCTGCCACGGCGTCCTCATGTACGTGCCCGAGCCGGACGCCATGCTCGCCGGGCTCGCCCGGATGCTGGCTCCCGGCGGGCTGCTGTCCCTGCTGGTGCGCAACGGTGACGCCCTCGCCATGCGGCCGGGCCTGCACGGGGACTGGACGGGCGCGCTGGCGGCCTTCGACGGCGTCGACTACACGAACCGGCTGGGCCTGGACGTGCGCGCCGACCGGCTGGCCACGCTGACCGCGACCCTGTCCGGGATCGGCGCCCCGCTGCAGACCTGGTACGGGGTGCGCGTCTTCACCGACGGCACCGAGGCCGCGGACAAGCTCCCCGCCGAGGCGGAACTGGAGCGGCTGCTCGCCGCCGAGGACCGCGCCGGGCGGACCGACCCCTACCGCGGGGTCGCCGCGCTGCTGCACCTGTGCGGCGTACGGGGCTGAGCCCCGGGCCGCCGGACCGCCGTGGACACCGCTGAGCCCGGACCCCCCGAGGGGTCCGGGCTCTCGCGCACCCGGCCGGAGCCGGTGACGCCGGTCGGCGCCGGTCAGCGCCGGTCAGTGCCGGTCAGAGTTCCGCGGCCTCGCGCAGGCTCATCGTGTAGAGCTGGACCCCGTTGTCGTCGGACAGCTTCACCTGTTCGGTACCGCCTTCCAGCAGGTCCTTCCAGTACTCGCCGATCCAGGACTCGGCGTCCCCCTGCGTGGTGAACTCCTCCGGCACCACCGACGGGCTCGTCTCACTGCCGTCGGCCGTCTCGAACCGCCACGTCCACGCCATGTCCGCCTCCGTTGCTCGTCCGCTTCTCACACGCTTCTCGCCTTGAGTGTGCCCGCAGACTAACCGGGCGCGCAGCAGTCCCGGCGACGCGGGAGGATCATCCTGTGGAACTCACTCTGCTCGGCACCGGCACACCCGAAGGACTGCCCCGCCCCGGCTGTCCCTGCGCCGCGTGCGCGCTCTCCGTGGGGCCCCGGGCGCGCGCCGCCACCTCCGTGCTCGTGGACGGGGCGCTGCTGCTGGACCTGACCCCCGGGGCGGTGCTCGCCGGCGCACGGGCGGGGCATTCGCTGGCGGCCGTACGGCAGGTCCTGCTGACGCACCCGCACGACGGCCCGCCCGTGGAACTGCCGCCGGGGCTGCCGGCGGCCGGGCGGGTGCCGGACGGGCGGGAGCTCGCGGTGATCTCCGGGCACCGGGTGCGGGCGGTGCCGATGGACGCGCCGGGCACCGGGTACGAGGTGACCGGGCCGGACGGTGCCCGGATGCTGTACCTGCCGCCGGGCGGGGCCCCGGCCGGGACCTCCGGCACCAGCGGGCGGCGCCCGTACGACGTGGTCCTCGCGGACGTGCTCGGCCGGCCGGAGGCGCTGGCGCGGCTGCGGGCCAGCGGGGCGGTGGGCCCGTCGACGGACGTGATCGCCGTCCACCTGGACCACGACACCCCGCCGGGTGCGGAACTGGAGCGCCGGTGCGCCGCCGCGGGCGCGCGGACGGTGCCGGACGGCACCTCGGTGGCGGCCGGGGAGTACCGGCCGGCGCCCGAGGTGCCGCGGCGGACCCTGGTCCTGGGCGGCGCCCGGTCGGGCAAGTCGTACGAGGCCGAGCGCCGGCTGACCGGCTACCCGGAGGTCGTCTACGTGGCCACGGGCGGTACGCGCGACGGCGACGCGGAATGGGCCGCGCGGGTCGGGCTGCACCGCGAGCGCAGGGCCGCGTCCTGGCGGACGGTGGAGACCTGCGATCTGGTGCCGCTGCTGGCGCAGGACGGGCCGGCGCTGCTCATCGACTGCCTGGCGCTGTGGCTCACGGACGCCATGGACCGGGCCGGCGCCTGGGACGACGCGGTGTGGGCCGACAAGGGCGCCACGGAGCTGCGGGAACGGACCGAGGAGCTCGTGGCCGCCGTCCGTGCGACCCGCAGGCCGGTGGTGCTGGTCAGCAACGAGGTCGGTTCGGGCGTGGTCCCCGCGACCGCGTCGGGGCGCCGGTTCCGCGACGAGCTGGGGCGGCTGAACGCGGGGGTCGCCGGGGAGTGCGAGCACGTCCTCCTCGTGGTGGCGGGGCAGGCCCTGGTCCTGAAGCAGTAGCCGGGCCCAGCCGGGGAACGGATGAGGTGATCCCGTGGAATCCTCAGGCTCTTCGAGCAGTCCGAGCCTGGAGCGGGCCGGGCTGACCGCCTTCGTCTGCTGTTCGCTCCTGGGCGGCGGAAACGCGGTCGGGGTCAGGTTCAGCAATCGCGAGCTGGACCCGCTGTGGGGCGCCGCGCTGCGGTTCGGCACGGCGGCGGCGGTGCTGCTGGCGGTCATGGCCGTCATGCGCCTGGCGCTGCCCCGCGGGCGGGCCCTGGCCGGCGCGGTGCTGTACGGGGTGCTCAACTTCGGGGTGACCTTCGCGCTGGCCTACTACGCGCTGGTCCGCATCCACGCGGGTCTGGGGCAGACCCTGCTGGCCCTGGTCCCGTTGGTGGCGCTCCTGCTGGTGGTGGCGCAGCGTCAGGAGCCCTTCCGGAAGTCCGCGCTGGCGGGCACGCTCCTCGCGGCCGCCGGGGTCGCCCTGGCCTCGCGGGCGCCGCTGCAGGACGATGTGCCGCTGCTGTCCCTGCTGGCGGTGCTGGGCGCCGTACTGTCCTTCGCCGAGGCGACCGTGCTCGTGCACCGCCTGCCGCCGGTCCACCCGGTGACGATGAACGCGGTGGGCATGACGGCCGCTTCGGTGCTGCTGTTCGCGGGCTCGTTCGCCGCGGGCGACACCTGGCGGATGCCGGAGCGGGCGGCGACCTGGTGGGCGCTGGCCTACCTGGTCCTGGCGGGCTCGGTGCTGACCTTCGTCCTCTACCTGATGGTGGTCCAGCGGTGGGGTGGGTCGCGGGCGGCGTACGTCTTCGTCGTCATCCCGGTGATCACGATCGTGTTCTCCGCCTGGCTCGACGAGGAGGAGCTGACGGCCGGTCTGCTGCTGGGTGCCCCGCTCGTCCTCCTCGGCGTCTATCTCGGTGCCTTGCGGCCGGGCCCGGGGAAGCCGCCCGGGGCCCCGGCGGACCGTGGATAAGGGGCCGGGAGGAGCCTGGGCAGGGCTTCACCGGCTGTACCCTCTGGCAAATGACCACGCTGAATCTCGACGACTTCTCCGATCTGATCGAGCGCCCCGACGGGGGCGTCCGGCGTGACGCCGAGGAACGCCGTGAACGGCTGGCCGTGCCGGTCGGGGCGCTGGGGCGGCTCGACGAACTCGCCGAGTGGCTCGCCGCCGCCCAGGGACGGGTGCCGGTCAAGCCGATCGAGCGGCCGCGCGTCGTGCTGTTCGCCGCCGACCACGGGGTGGCCTCCGAGGGGGTCTCCGTACGTCCCGCGGGCAGCGCCCACGAGCTGGTGCGGGCCGTCCTCGACGGGCGCAGCCCGGTGGCGATCCTGGCCGCGCGGCTCGGCGCCTCCGTGCGGATCGTCGATGCCGGCCTGGACTGCCATCTCGACCTGCTGCCCCAAGAGATCACCAAGCACCGCGTCCGGCGCGGCAGCGGGCGGATCGACGTCGAGGACGCGCTGACGACCGAGGAGGCCGAGGCCGCGCTGCTCCTCGGCATCCAGATCGCCGACGAGGAGGCCGACTCCGGCACCGACCTGGTCGTCCTCGGTGACCTGAGCGTCGGCGGGACCACCGTCGCCGCGACCCTCGTCGCCGCCCTGTGCGGCACCGACGCCTCCGTGGTCACCGGCCGCGGCGGCATGCCGATCGACGACCTGACCTGGATGCGCAAGTGCGCGGCGATCCGCGACGCGCTGCGACGCGCCCGGCCCGTCCTCGGGGACCAGGTCGCGCTGCTCGCCACCGTCGGCGGCGCCGACGTCGCGGCGATCACCGGCTTCCTGCTCCAGTGCGCGGTGCGCCGCACGCCCGTGATCCTCGACGGGGTGGTCTCGGCGGCCTGCGGGCTGGTGGCCCAGCGAGCCGCCTTCCGGGCCCCGGACTGGTGGCTGGCCGGACAGGCCAGCGGGGAGCCCGGCCAGGCGAAGGCTCTGGACCGGATGGCACTCAACCCCGTGCTCGACCACGGCGTCACTGTGGGAGAAGGAACCGGGGCGCTGCTGGCTCTCCCCCTCGTCCAGGCGGCCGCCGCACTCGCGGCGGAACTCCCCGAACGAGCGGTAGAACCCACCGAATGAGTCACCGGGGCCCGCGGTCCTGACCAGGCCGCGGCCCTCGGGACCCCAGCACGGACCGCGATGCCCCATATCATCGCTTTTTATGGGAGAGGTCCGTTTGACCAGCGCAGAGACCGATCGGAAGACCGACCGAGCAACCGGTGGGGATCCGAACGGCAGAAACAATCCGGGGGGCGGCAATCAGGGCAACGGTCAGGGAGTCGCATCGCCCGGCCGGGACAACGGCCGCGGAAGCGTCCGCTCGCGGCGCAGCGCCACCTTCGCGGTGTGGTACTTGCGCGCCGTCACCTTCGTCAACCTGCTCAGCGCGGTGTGGTTCTCGCTCGGCCAGGACCTGCGCCGGCACAGCACCGCCGATTTCTACACTCCGTACCTGCTCACGGCGGGCTTCGCCTCCGCGGCGTTCTCGCTGCTGCTCACCGTCACCATGGGCCGCCGCAAGCGCGCGGCCTGGATCCTGAACCTCGTGCTCAGCGGGCTGCTCCTGGCGGCCTTCGCGATGGCCGCCGTCGCCTCCTTCACCCCGTGCTCGGGGGGCTCGTACGAGTTCTGCTACCCGGAGTTCCGCGTCCACCCGCAGAACTGGGTGGCCTTCGGCCTGACCGCGCTCTTCGTCGGCGCCCTGCTGCTGGGCCGCCGGGAGTTCTACGCCAAGGGCGACCGCTCCAACCCGCTGCTGGCCAGCCTGGTCGCCTCCGTCGGCCTGCTGGTGACCTCGCTGGTCGCCGCCCTGCTCGTCGGCGCGACCAACACCGACCCGGACGCCGCGGACGCCACGTTCCTGGCCCGCTGGCGGTACGGCGTGATGCGGCTGGTCACCCTGGCGCCGGACGACAAGGCGTACCACACGATCACCACCCCGGGCTGGGTGGACGTGGCGATCAACGTGATGTCCACGCTGCTGCTGCTCGCCGTCCTGTTCGCGGCCTTCCGCTCGCGCCGCGCCGTGGACCCGATCGGCGAGGAGGACGAGGAGAAGCTCCGTCTGCTGCTCGCCCGGCACGGAGACCGCGACTCGCTGGGCTACTTCGCGCTGCGCCGCGAGAAGTCCGTCATCTGGTCCCCCACCGGCAAGGCCGCGGTCACCTACCGCGTCGTCGGCGGGGTCTCGCTGGCCTCCGGCGACCCGATCGGCGACCCCGAGGCCTGGCCCGGCGCCATCGACCCGTGGCTGGCCGAGGCCCGTGAGCACGGCTGGGTGCCCGCCGTGATGGGCGCCAGCGAGGAGGCCGGGCAGATCTACGCCCGGCACGGGCTGGACGCGCTGGAGCTGGGCGACGAGGCCATCGTGGAGACCGACGAGTTCACCCTGGAGGGCCGCGCCATGCGCACCGTCCGCCAGGCGTACAACCGCGTCAAGCGGGCCGGGTACACGGTCCGCATCCGCCGCCACGCCGACATCCCGGCCGAGGAGATGGACGTACTCCTGCTGCGCGCCGACGACTGGCGCGACGGCGCGACCGAGCGCGGCTTCTCCATGGCACTGGGCCGGCTGGGCGATCCGGCCGACGGCCAGTGCGTGATGCTGGAGTGCTTCGACGGCCAGGGCGACCTGCGCGCCGTGCTGTCCTTCGTCCCCTGGGGACCCAAGGGTCTGTCGCTGGACCTGATGCGCCGTGACCGGGATTCCGAGAACGGTCTGATGGAGTTCATGGTCATCGAACTCCTGGAGCGGTCAAAGGAGATCGGGGTCGCACAGGTCTCGCTGAACTTCGCGATGTTCCGCTCCGTCTTCGAGCGCGGGTCGAAGCTCGGAGCCGGTCCGGTGCTGCGTCTGTGGCGCTCGCTGCTGAGCTTCTTCTCGCGCTGGTGGCAGATCGAGTCCCTCTACCGGGCCAACGCCAAATACCGGCCGATCTGGGAACCGCGGTTCATGCTCTTCGAGAAGAGTTCGGACCTGCTGCGGATCGGTATCGCGGCGGGCCGGGCCGAGGGCTTCCTGGAAGCACCCGGGCTGCCGAAGTGGATGCACCGCAGACATCTGGAGAGCAAGCGTTGACCACTGCCTCACTGCGGCGGTTCGCCCGCCGCGAGTGGGGGCCCCTGTACCGCACGGTCCGGGACGCGCTCGTCCGCGACAAGTGGCGGGCGATCCCGATGACCCTCGGCGCGGTCTGCCTGACCGCCGTCTTCCAGATCGTGCAGCAGACGTCATGGGGCTTCCAGCCGGTGCAGGACCTCGGGTCGGTCAAAGCCGTCGACCCGCTCTGGCTGGCCCTGCTGCGGACCCCGCTGTCGCTGTTCGTCCCGGCGCTGGACCTGCCGGTGTGGGGCGCGCTCGCGCAGATCCTCCTCGTCTTCGGGATCGCGGAGATCTGCATCGGCTGGTGGCGCACGCTGGTCATCGGCTACGTGGCCACCCTGGCCGGGACCACGTACGCGCGGATCGGGCTCTCGCTCGGCCCGGACCATCCCTTCGGCCTGCCCGTGTCGGACAAGATCGTCAACGACACGGGGCCCTCGGCGGCGGTGGTCGGACTCGCCGTCTACGTCTGCTGGCGCTACCGGGCCTACCTGACCGGCTCGGTCGTGATCCTGGTGATGATCGGCGAGCTGCTCTTCAAGGACAACCTGGCGGGCAAGGAGCACCTGGCCGCCATCGCCTCGGTGATGCTGATCTGCCTGGTCCGCGCCAAGTGGGGCCCGGAGCGCTCCCGCGCCCCGCTGGGGCGGCCCCCGGCCGCGGCCCCGCCGCCGGCGCCGCCGCCCGGGACGCCTCCCGTCCCGCCGCCCCGGGTCTGAGAACGCGCGCGGGGCCGTACCGTATCGGGGTGACGACACACCTCGGGCCGCTCGCCCCCACACGGCAGTGGATGCGGGACCATCCGCTGGCCACCGACGCCGTACTGGCGCTCGGGGCGCTCGTCGCCATGGTCGTCGGATCCTTCGCCGACCCGCACGGGGCGCACGGGCCGACCTTCGGGACCCGCACCCCCGAGCCGTTCTCGCTCGTCCTCATGGTGCTCGGCGCGGGCGCCCTGGTGCTGCGGCGCCGGCGGCCGCGCACGGTGCTGGCCCTGACCATCGGGCTCTCGCTGCTGGAACTGACCACCGGGGAGCCGCGGACACCCGTCGCCATGTGCACGGTGATCGCCCTGTACACGGTGGCCTCCCGCACCGACCGGCCCACCACCTGGAAGCTCGGCCTGCTCACCATGGCCGGGCTGACGGGCGTGGCCATGCTGGCCGGTCCACTGCCCTGGTACGCGCAGGAGAACCTCGGCATCTTCGCCTGGACCGGCATGGCCGCGGCCGCCGGGGACGCGGTGCGCAGCCGGCGGGCGTTCATCGACGCCATCCAGGAGCGGGCCGAGCGCGCCGAGCGGACCCGCGAGGAGGAGGCCCGGCGCCGGGTCGCCGAGGAGCGGCTGCGGATCGCCCGGGACCTGCACGACGTGGTGGCCCATCACATCGCCCTGGTCAACGTGCAGGCGGGGGTGGCCGCGCACGTCATGGACAAGCGTCCGGACCAGGCCAAGGAGGCCCTGGCGCACGTACGGGACGCCAGCCGGTCGGCCCTGAACGAGCTGCGGGCGACCGTCGGGCTGCTGCGGCAGTCCGGCGATCCGGAGGCGCCGACCGAACCGGCGCCCGGCCTGGCCGTCCTCGACGACCTGGTGGACACCTTCCGCAACGCCGGGCTCCCGGTGAAGGTGATGGTCCAGCTGGGCCCGGCCGCCGCGGTTCCGCTGCCCGCCGCCGTGGACCTGGCGGCGTACCGGGTGATCCAGGAGGCGCTGACCAACGTCCGCAAGCACGCGGGCCCCGGGGCCGGCGCCGAGGTCAGCGTGGTGCGGGTGGGCGGCTCGGTGGAGGTGACCGTGCTGGACGACGGCGGCTCCGCGGCGGACCCCTCGCCGGAGCCCCGCGACCCCGGCGGCGGGCACGGCCTGCTCGGCATGCGCGAGCGCGCCGTGGCCCTGGGCGGTTCCTGCTTCGCCGGCCCCCGCTTCGGGGGCGGCTACCGGGTGCACGCGATCCTCCCGGTGGGCTGAGCGGCCCCGCCCTCCCCTCGGCGGCCGGGGCTCAGCAGGTCTTGCGCCAGGCGCCGAGGTCGTACTTCTTCTGCAGCGAGCTGAGCTTCAGT
This sequence comes from Streptomyces sp. GL_141, assembly GCF_057834385.1. NCBI lineage: Bacteria > Bacillati > Actinomycetota > Actinomycetes > Kitasatosporales > Streptomycetaceae > Streptomyces > Streptomyces sp. GL_141. The sequence goes on along the minus strand of NZ_CM174402.1, from coordinate 6,205,798 downwards.
TCGCGCGAGGCCGCGCAGAACCGGCTCGCCGGGAGCTCGTACTCCACGTGGAAGACGGCCTTGCCCGCCGCGATGAACGGGCTCAGCCGCGCGCACTCGTCGTACTGGGCGCACTGTTCGTTGACCGCGAAGTCGAAGTCCCCCACCAGCTCCGGGATCTGGTCCAGGTCGTTCTTCAGGCCGACCGACAGCCCCCGGTCGTGGGCGAGACGCACGATCAGCCGGTTGTAGTTCAGCTGGTCGCCGGCGGTGAGCGGGAAGCCGGACTTGTTGCGGTAGGCGTCCATGTTGTCCGGCTCCACCGCGTCGAAGCCCTTGTCCCGGCACATGTCGAACCGCTTGGCGATCAGCGGTTCCAGTTCGGTGAGCCGCCGGATGTCGAGCCAGCGCTCGCCCTCCCAGCCGTTGCCCTCCCCGCGCATCGACGCCGGGAAGGCCCCGGCGTCCGGCCGGAAGTCCTCCCAGGCGCCGGTGGACAGGTAGCAGATGGTCCGCCGGCCGGCCGCCTTCAGCTCGGCGACCTGCTCCTTGGTGGTGGTGAACCCGTCGATGTCGTAGACCGCCGCCTTCACCGAGGTGTCGAGCTTCCCGGTGATCTGCCACTGCCAGCTGACCCCGGGCGCCGGCTGCCAGCGTTCCCCGGGCGCCGGGGCGGGCGAGAGGTCGTCGGGCCGGTCCTCGTCCCCGTCCGGGTCCGGTCCGGAGGTGCAGGCCGCGAGCAGCAGCAGGGGTACGAGGACCAGCAGCCGGCGGCGGCCCGCCGGGCGGGTGTGCGGGCGTCTCATCCGGCGGCCTCCAGGGCGTACGGCAGGGTCCCCCACGGGTGCGCGCCGGTCCCGGGGACCGCGCAGTGCACCCCCGCCCCGCGCTGGGCCGCCAGCCGCCCGGCGAGTTCGGCGGCCGGGGCGCCCGGCGGGACGGCGTAGACGAGGTGGCAGAACCGGTGGGCGGGGTGGTCCGCGGTCCACGGGGGAACGGCGGCCGCGTCCCGGTAGGCGTCCCAGGGCCCCTCGAAGGTGACGAGCAGGTCGGCGAGTTCGGCGTAGCCCGGGTGCGGGTGCACTCCGTGGTTGAGGACGACGGTACGGGCTCCGGCGGCCCGCGCCGCGACGACGAGCCGCCGGTAGTGCGGCAGGAACTCCGGGCCGGCCGCGGCCTGGTCCAGGAAGGTCCCGTCGGTGCCGTACCAGTCGCGGTGGCGCAGCAGGTCCTGCACCACGGCGGCGTGCGGGCGCCGCCCGTAGTCGGTGTCGGTGTACCCCAGGACGGGCACCCCGGCCCCGCGCAGCCTTTCCGCGACGGCGGCGAACCGCTCGTCGGGGGCCTCGCCGGGCCCGCTGGCGGGGTTGAGCACCACGGAGTGCAGCCGGCCCGCGGAGCGGATGAGCCGCTCCCAGTACTCGGGGCGGTCGGCGGGGTGCTCGTAGAGGGGCACCAGGAGCATGAGGTCCTTCTTCTCGTACGGGTTCACGTGCATCGGCGATGGAGGGGCGGGGCGTCAGCGGTGGGCCGTGGCGCGGCCGAGGAACAGGCAGACCAGGGTGCCCAGCGCGAGCGCCGCGGCTCCGGCGACGGCCAGTTGGACGGCGCGCGGCTGCCCGAGGCCCAGGAGCAGGGCCAGGCTCTGCGCGACGGCGGCCGAGGCGCAGACCACCGCGGCGGGCCGGACGGCCCCGAAGGACTGCAGGAGCAGCCCGGTCCACATCACGGCGCCGAGCAGCAGCAGGGTGGCGACGCGGACCCCGGTCAGGCCGGGCGCGCCGGGCCAGAGCAGGGTTCCGGTGAGGCCGAGGGCCAGCAGCACCGCCAGGTAGGTGGCGAGGCACCGGGCCAGGGTGGAGAGCATCCGCAGCCGGAACTGCCGGGGCGAGCGGGCCGCGCGCAGCCCGGCGAGGCTGCCGCTGCGGAACCGGTGGAGCAGCCATTCGGCGGGGCCCATGCTGAGGGTGAGCGCCACCGCCGAGGGGGCCGCGACCGCCTCGGCGGGGCCGCCGGCGAGCACCTCCCCCAGGGCGGCGTACAGCACGAGCAGACCGGTGCCCAGGCCGAACACCCCGTACGGGACGGAGTCCCCGAGCCGGGGTCCGCGCGGTCCGTACTCCTCCTCGGCGCCGCGCAGCATCTGCCAGCGCACCGGGCCCCGTTCGCCCGGCCGGTGCTCCGTCCAGCCGCGGACCCGGAGCACGAGGGCCCGTACGCCGTCGGCCAGCGGCAGTTCCCGTACGGCCAGGGCGCAGGCGGCCAGGAGGGAGGCCGTCAGCAGGAGCACCCGGACCGGGACGGGCAGTTCCACGAGGAGGGTGAGCAGCGCTCCGGCGGCCATCGGTGCGAGCGCGGCCAGCAGCAGCCGCTCCCGCCCGAGCACGAGCAGCACGGTGGCGGCCCCGACGTACAGGGCCTGACCCGCGGCGAAGGCGTAGGAGAAGGGGGGCCCGCCGGGTACCGCGAGCGCGGCGGCGGTGCCCAGGAGGGCCCCCGCGGGGGCTCCGGCGAGCAGGGTCCGGCCGGCGGCGGCCCGGTCGCCGAGGCCGAGCCAGGAGTACGCCCGGTGGGACAGGGTCTGGTCCCAGACCCAGCCGATGAGCGCCCCGGCGAGCAGGGTGAGCGTCCCGGCGGGCAGCCCCAGCCGGTCCTTGGGGCCGTCCAGCAGCGGCGCGCCCAGCAGGTAGGCGAGCCCGGGCAGGGCGAAGATCACCCCGCGCAGGAGGCAGGCGGTGAGGGGCACCTTCCAGGGGTCGGGGACCTTGCCGGGCTCCGGGAAGGAGCGGGGCACGCGGGCGTAGAGCTCCTCGGCGAGGCCGAAGGAGTCCTGGCGTCCGTAGGCGAGGCGGATGTGCTCGTCGGTCATGCCGTCGGATTCCAGGACGGCGGCGATCTCGTCGGGGTGGACGGCGGCGGCGATGAACACGTCGAGGCGCTCGGCGAGTTCGTCCATCGGGTCGGCGGCCGGCCCTTCGCGTCCTTCGCGTCCTTCGCGACGCGGCCGCGGGATGCCGGGCAGCGCGTCGGCCGGGTCGGCGGAGGGCGCCGTACCGCGCCCGGCGGCCGCGGCGTGGCCGACGGGCACCCAGGTCCCGTCGGGGCCGGGCGGCTTGAGCCAGAGGGATCCGCTCACCACAGGCTCCCGTCGGCGGCGAGTTCCTTGTACCAGGGGTCGGCGAGGCGCTGGGTCCACTCGTCGCCCGCGTGGACGGGCAGGACGGGCTGTCCGGCGAGCTCGCGGTAGATGTGGCGGAAGCCGTCCACGGACTGGTGGAGCGTGAACTTCTCCACCACCCGCTTGCGGGACATCCGGCCCAGTTCCGCGCGGCGTTCGTCGTCGCGGAGCAGGGCGAGGGTGGCGCGGGCCATGGTCTCGGGCTCGCGCGGCGGGACGACGAGCCCGGTGTCGCCGACGGCTTCGCGGACCCCGCCCACGTCAGTGGAGACGGTGGTGCGGCCGCAGGACATGGCCTCGATGATGGAGAAGGGGAAGCCCTCGCTGATGGAGGAGAGCATCACGATGGAGCCGGCCGCGTAGGCCTGCGCGACGTCGTCGATGCGGCCCTCGTAGGTGATCCCGTCGCTCACCCCCAGTTCGGCGGCGAGCTTCTCCAGCTTGAGCTTGTAGTCCTCGCAGCCCGCCGGGACCGGGCCGAAGAGGCGCAGCCGCAGGGCGGGGAGCTCCTCACGCATGAACGCGTAGGCGCGGATCAGGGTTTCGAGGTCCTTGATGGGGTCGATGCGGCCGCACCAGCTGAGGGTGGGGACCTCCGGTTCGGGACCGGCCTCGGGGAAGGCGTGCGGGTCGACGCCGTTGTAGACGGTGCGGATCCGCTCGGAGTCGGCGCCCCCGCGCTCCTCCCAGCGGCGGTTGTACTGGTTGCACGGGGTGATCAGGTCGGCCTGCCGGTAGCCCTCGGTGTTGAGCTCGCGGTAGAAGCCGAGCATGAGCGCCTTGACGGGCCAGCGCTGTTCGGCGCTGCGGTAGCCGAGGTAGCGCTCGCGGAGGTAGATGCCGTGCTCGGTGAGGAGGAAGGGCACCTGGTCGAGGTACTTGGCGGCGAGCGCGGGGAGGGTGGCCAGTCCGCTGCTGACGGCGTGGGCGACGCTGTCGGGCGGGATCCGCACGGACAGCGGACGCAGCGCGTGTTCCAGCAGGTCGGTGGCGGTGAGCGCGTCGTGGATGGTGGGCTCGGCGTCGGCGGTGACCAGGCCGGGGCGGGTCCAGACGGTCATCAGCAGGCGCAGCACCGATTCGGAGCGCAGGGCCGCGGCGAGCCGCCCGGAGCGGGCCAGCAGGGCCAGCTCGCGCAGGGATTCGGAGAATCCGCCGCGCGCGGGGTCGAGCAGGGAGAGCAGGAAGGTCTCGTAGGTCTCGGCGAACCCGCGTTTGGCCTTGCCCCGCAGGCCGGAGCGCAGTCTGCGGGGCGGCGGGGCGCCCCAGAGGGGAACGCTGGTGTGGCGGTAGACGTTGCGCGGAAGTTCCCAGGTGACCGGCTCACGTCCGGAGCCGGTCAGGGCTATGACGTTGAAGTCGACCTCCGGCATGCCGCGGACCAGTTGGTCGCACCATGTGCTGACGCCCCCGTGGACGTGCGGGTAGGTGCCTTCGGTGAGCATGGTGACATGGCGCCCATGGCTCATGCGGTGTGTCCCCCCAGGACGGAAAAGGGGCCGGCGCCCGTGGTTCGCGGAGCGCCGGCGCTAGGTGGTACGCGTGGCTGTCTTGTGTACGTGCGCGCCCGGCCGATCGGGGCGGGTGGAGCACCGGCCGATCAGCGCGGGTGGAGCGTCAGGGCATGTTCAGCGTGACGGCGCTCTGGAGCAGTTCGGGAGCCGTCCAGGTGGAGCGGGAGCCGGCGTAGGCGGTGCCGAAGTCCGCGGTGCCCAGCAGGAGCTGCTTCCTGGTGCCGGTGGGCGCGGTGACCGGGGCCACGACTCCGGAGGGCGCCTTGACGGTGACGACCTTGCCGATGCGGTAGGCGGTGACCTGGTTGGCGGCGACCGCGGCGTTCCAGGCCGCGCGGCGCTGGAGCTCGACGCCGGTGTCCTTCATGCTCTGGTTCACGATCGGCGCGGAGGGCGCGTAGAGGGTGCGGTAGGTGTCGAGGACCTGGTTGAGCACCGGGTAGAGGGTGCGGTCCTCGGCGAGGTTGGACTGGTGGACGTAGTGCGGGCGCGGGTCGTTGTTCAGGACGTGCCGCATGGCGGTCCTGGCCTCGGCCGGGACGATGTAGTCCAGGTAGCCCGTCTGTGCGTCGAGCGGGGCCGGCAGGCAGGTGGAGGTGCCGGGGTTGTCCTCGCAGATGCCGCTGCCGCCGTGGGCCCGGCTGGTGTAGATCCAGTTGTACTCGTCGGCCATCTCGGCATTGGTGCCCGTGTTGTAGTACACGTTCATCGGGTGCCGGGGGACGGTCAGTGCGGCGCCGACCGCCCGCTGCGCGGGCTCGCGGGAGTTGTCGCTGCCCGCCCACTTCACGCCGTTGTCGGCGAGCGCGCCGGCCAGGTTGGGGTTGTCCTGGGCCTGCTGCGGGTTGGTCTTCAGGCCGGAGTGCTCACCGGTGACGAGCTCGGTCCGGTCGGTGGTGATGCCCTTGGAGGCCGCCCAGTTGTTGTTGTCCCGGATCTGCGCCGAGATCTCGGCGCGGCTCATCCAGTTGATCGCGCCGGCGGTGTTCTTCGTACAGGTCCACGGGACGGTGGTGGTGTCCTGGACGCAGCCGAGGAACGGGTGGGTGTAGGTGTGGTTCATCCACCGGTACTTCGCCCGGTCGGCGACGAGCTGGGCGGTCAGGGCGTCGACCCCGCCGTTCTCCGCCTTCCATTCCTCACCGGCGCCGCCGTTGAAGAGCATGTCGAGCTTGAAGTTCTTGGACGTCTGCCACTGCGCCGCGTACACGGCGTCGGCGGCCGTCATCCGGATCGTGGACTCCTGGCCCTCGCCGCCGGCGCAGGCGTAGTCGCCGGGGGTGCAGTTCAGGTCCTTGTTCCAGCGGGCGTCGGGGGCGAAGACGTCGTCGACGTGGACCGCGAAGTAGTTGCGCTCCTGGCCGAGGTGGATGCCCTGGGTGAGCCACTCGACGATGCCCCGGGCCAGCAGCCGGAACTGCTGCTGGTACTGGTTGTAGCCGAAGGTGACGACCAGTTCGCTGCGCCCGTCGTGGGTGTACTCGCCGACGAGCGAGGCCCGTCCGGAGCCGACCGGGGCGTCGAGGTAGCTGGTGTAGCCCGGCCGCGGCTTGGCCATGAACCCGTAGCTCTCGGGGATCAGCGGCGAGTTGTCCTCGAAGTCCACCTGCCCCCCGAGGTAGGCGAAGGGGCCCGCCTTGCCGGCGGTGGTGACCGCGGCCCGGGTGCCGTCGAGGGTGCCGCTGTAGCCGCCGTTGTCGGTGTACTCCAGGCCGACGCCCGGGTGCGCCCAGGTGTACGCGTCGACCTGGCGGATCCCGTACGTGGTCTCGTACGCGGCGAGGGCGGCCATCTCGGCCGAACCCGCCCCGAACGGATCCTCGTTCGGCAGCACCACGCCCTGGAACTTGGCGCGCGGCCGGCCGTCGACCGTGTCGGCGAGGAACGCCGCGTTGACGACCGGGCGGCTCCCGCTGCCCAGGTCGATGCGGGTGTACGGAACCCCCGTGTCGCGGAGCTCCGCCGTGATCGCCTCGACCGAGCTGCCGCCGTCGTCGACGACGAGCACCCGCAGGTCGATCCTCGGAGTCACCGCGGCCTGCGCGGATGCTCCGGGTACTGCGACGGATGCTATGGCGGCCGCGAGGCAGACGGCGGCGAGCCTGTTCATCCGGTTCTTGTGGACCATTTCGGCCTTTCCCCCCGCAGATCCTCGACTTCGGCCTGTGGCGTTGGGCCAGACCGGGGAGGCTTCTGTGGAAATGATGCAAAGGAACCCCGCGTCCCCTTGCGAGAGTGGTCCGAGTGTTTCGGACCTCGTCAGGTCTAAGAGGCAAACGTGGAACAGAGTCCACAGATGGGTGAACCTGGCAGCCCCTTGATCGAACAACTTGCCAAACCTTCGAGTGGCGTGCGGACGAGTACGTGCGCGTAGGCTCGTTTCCGGCGGCCATCGGGCCCGAATACGATCGCTACGGACGGCCGTCCACCCACTCGGCCCACATCACCAAAACGGAAGCGAGAATTCACCACCGTGACTGCTCTGACTCTCAGCACTGCCGGACCGGCGACGCTGCGCGCCGACGTCCTCGTCGTCGGCGTGGCGAAGGGCCCCAAGGGCCCCGTCGTCGCCGCGGGCGCCGAGGCCGTGGACAAGGCGTACGACGGCAAGCTGGCCGCCGTGCTCGACGCTCTCGGTGCCTCGGGCGCCGAAGGCGAGACCACCAAGCTGCCGGCACCGGACGGCCTCAAGGTCCCGGTCGTGCTGGCGGTCGGACTGGGCGCCCTTCCCGACACGGACGAGTCCTACGACGAGGAGGCGCTGCGCCGCGCCGCCGGCGCCGCCGCCCGTGCCCTGCACGGCACCAAGAAGGCCGCCTTCGCGCTCCCCCTGGACGACGCCTCCGCCGTGACGGCCGTGGCCGAGGGCGCGCTGCTGGGCGCGTACGCCTTCACCGCCTACCAGGGCGGCGAGAAGAAGGCCGCCGGCTCCAAGAACGGCGGCCCGAAGCAGCCGCTCGCCGAGATCGCCCTGCTCGGCGCCAAGCCGCGCGACAAGGAGCACAAGGCCGCGGCCGAGCGCGCCACGATCGTCGCGACCGAGATCAACATCGCCCGTGACCTCGTCAACACCCCGCCGAACGACCTCACGCCCGAGGCCTTCGCAGCAGTCGCCGGTGCGGCCGCGAAGGAGAACGGCATCAAGGTCCAGGTCCTGGACGAGAAGGCCCTGATCAAGGGCGGCTACGGCGGCATCATGGGCGTCGGCAAGGGCTCCGAGAACCCGCCGCGCCTGGTGAAGCTCTCCTACACCCACGCCAAGGCGGAGAAGACCCTCGCCTTCGTCGGCAAGGGCATCACCTACGACTCCGGCGGCATCTCCCTGAAGCCGGCCGGCCACAACGAGACGATGAAGTGCGACATGGCCGGCGCCGCCGCCGTCTTCGCCTCCGTCGTCGCGGCCGCCAAGCTCGGCCTCCAGGTCAACGTCACCGGCTGGCTCGCGCTCGCCGAGAACATGCCCTCCGGCTCGGCCACCAAGCCCGGCGACGTGCTGCGCATGTACAGCGGCAAGACGGTCGAGGTGCTCAACACCGACGCCGAGGGCCGTCTGGTCCTGGGCGACGCCCTGACCAAGGCCTCCGAGGAGAACCCGGACGCGATCGTCGACGTGGCGACCCTGACCGGCGCCATGGTGATGGCCCTGGGTGACCGCACCTTCGGCATCATGGCCAACGACGACGCCTTCCGCACCTCAATCCACGAGATCGCCGAGGAGGTCGGCGAGGCCTCCTGGCCGATGCCGCTCCCCGAGGACCTGCGCAAGTCCATGGACTCCCCCACCGCCGACATCGCCAACATGGGTGTCCGGATGGGCGGCGGCCTGGTGGCCGGCCTCTTCCTCCAGGAGTTCGTCGGCGAGGGCATCACCTGGGCCCACCTCGACATCGCGGGCCCCGCCTTCCACGAGGGCGCCCCGTACGGCTACACCCCCAAGGGCGGCACCGGCTCCGCCGTCCGGACCCTGGTCCGACTGGCCGAGCGCACGGCCACGGGCGACCTGGGCTGACCCCTGGCAGTCGAGCTCCACACAGACCCCGGCCGTGATCAGATTTCCTGATCGCGGCCGGGGTCTGTTCGCTGCCAACGAAATCCGTAGGTTTCTACGCTGCGGTAACCCCCGGTTCGGGCAGAACGACCTGCCACAGGGCAGGCCCGGCGTCCCGCGTTCCGCCGACAAATGCGAAGATGGGTTCTCGGCAGGACAGGGCCCCCACCACAGGGCCGAAGAAAAAGCGGCCGTATACCAGCCGCCGCCCGGTCACAGAGGACCGGTGCTCGGCGCACATGCATGGAGGACGTGACGTGGCGAACGACGCCAGCACCGTTTTCGACCTAGTGATCCTCGGCGGCGGCAGTGGCGGTTACGCCGCGGCGCTGCGCGCATCCCAGCTGGGTCTGGACGTTGCCCTGATCGAGAAGAACAAGCTCGGCGGCACCTGCCTGCACAACGGCTGCATCCCCACGAAGGCTCTGCTGCACGCCGGTGAGATCGCGGACCAGGCTCGCGAGGCTGCCCAGTTCGGTGTCAAGGCCACCTTCGAGGGCATCGACATCGCGGGTGTGCACAAGTACAAGGACGACATCATCGCGGGCCTGTACAAGGGCCTGCAGGGTCTGGTCGCCTCCCGCAAGCTGACCTACATCGAGGGTGAGGGCCGCCTCTCCTCGCCGACGTCCGTCGACGTGAACGGCCAGCGCATCCAGGGCCGTCACGTGCTCCTGGCGACCGGCTCCGTGCCGCGCTCGCTGCCGGGCCTGAACATCGACGGCAACCGCATCATCTCCTCGGACCACGCGCTGGTCCTGGACCGCGTGCCCGAGTCCGCCATCGTCCTGGGCGGCGGCGTCATCGGCGTCGAGTTCGCCTCGGCGTGGAAGTCCTTCGGCACCGACGTCACGATCGTCGAGGGCCTCAAGCACCTCGTGCCGGTCGAGGACGAGAACAGCTCCAAGCTGCTGGAGCGCGCGTTCCGCAAGCGGGGCATCAAGTTCAACCTCGGCACCTTCTTCGACAAGGCCGAGTACACCGAGAACGGCGTGCGGGTCACCCTGGCCGACGGCAAGACCTTCGAGGCGGAGGTGCTGCTGGTCGCGATCGGCCGCGGCCCCGTCTCCCAGGGTCTGGGCTACGAGGAGCAGGGCGTCGCGATGGACCGCGGCTACGTCGTGGTCGACGAGTACATGCAGACCAACGTGCCGACCATCTCGGCCGTCGGTGACCTCGCCCCGACCCTCCAGCTCGCGCACGTCGGCTTCGCCGAGGGCATCCTGGTCGCGGAGCGTCTGGCCGGCCTCAAGGCCGTCCCGATCGACTACGACGGTGTGCCGCGCGTCACGTACTGCCACCCCGAGGTCGCCTCCGTCGGCATCACCGAGGCCAAGGCCAAGGAGATCTACGGCGCGGACAAGGTCGTGGCCCTCAAGTACAACCTGGCGGGCAACGGCAAGAGCAAGATCCTGAAGACCGCGGGCGAGATCAAGCTCGTCCAGGTCAAGGACGGTGCCGTGGTCGGCGTCCACATGGTCGGTGACCGGATGGGCGAGCAGGTCGGCGAAGCCCAGCTGATCTACAACTGGGAAGCACTGCCGGCCGAGGTCGCGCAGCTCATCCACGCGCACCCCACGCAGAACGAGGCGATGGGCGAGGCGCACCTGGCACTCGCCGGCAAGCCGCTGCACGCACACGACTAATCGTCACTGGGCGCGACGACCACTTCCGCACATTCGTTAGGAGCAACTGAAACCATGTCGGTTTCCGTAACCCTTCCGGCGCTCGGTGAGAGCGTCACTGAGGGCACTGTCACCCGTTGGCTGAAGGCCGAGGGCGAGCGCGTCGAGGCCGACGAGCCGCTGCTCGAGGTCTCGACCGACAAGGTCGACACCGAGATCCCGTCCCCCGTGTCGGGCATCCTGGCCTCCATCAAGGTCGCCGAGGACGAGACCGTCGAGGTCGGCGCCGAGCTGGCCGTCATCGACGACGGTTCGGGCGCGCCGGCCCCGGTCGCCGCTCCGGCCGCCGAGGCTCCGGTCGCCGAGGCTCCGGCCGCTCCGGCCCCCGTCGCCGAGGCCCCCGCGGCCCCGGCCGCTGCCGCTGCCGCTCCGGCTGCCGCCGGCACCGATGTCGTGCTCCCCGCCCTGGGCGAGTCCGTCACCGAGGGCACCGTCACCCGCTGGCTGAAGCAGGTCGGCGAGTCGGTCGAGGCCGACGAGCCGCTGCTGGAGGTCTCGACCGACAAGGTCGACACCGAGATCCCCGCCCCGGTCGCCGGCGTCCTGCTGGAGATCCTGGTCGCCGAGGACGAGAACGCCGAGGTCGGCGCGCGTCTGGCCGTCATCGGCGTGGCGGGCGCGGCTCCCGCGGCCGCTCCGGCCGCCGCCGCTCCGGCTCCGGTTGCCGCTCCGGCCCCCGTGGCCGCCCCGGCTCCGGTCGCTGCCCCGGCTCCGGTCGCTGCCCCGGTTGCCGCTCCGGCTCCCGTGGCCGCTCCGGTTGCCGCTCCGGCTCCGGTCGCCGCCCCGGCTCCGGTCGCGCCGGCCGCCCCCGCCGCCCCGGTTTCCGCCGGTGACGAGGGTGCCTACGTGACCCCGCTGGTGCGCAAGCTCGCCACGGAGTCCGGCGTCAACCTGTCCGCGGTCTCGGGCACCGGTGTCGGTGGCCGCATCCGCAAGCAGGACGTCCTGGCCGCCGCCGAGGCCGCCAAGGCCGCCGCTGCCGCCCCGGCGCCGGCCGCTGCCGCTCCCGCCGCCAAGGCTCCGGCCGCCGCGGTCTCCGAGCTGCGTGGCCAGACCGTCAAGATGACCCGCATGCGCAAGGTCATCGGCGACAACATGATGAAGGCCCTGCACTCGCAGGCGCAGCTCAGCTCCGTGGTCGAGGTGGACATCACCAAGATCATGAAGCTGCGCGAGAAGGCCAAGGCCGGCTTCCTCGCCCGCGAGGGCGTCAAGCTGTCCCCGATGCCGTTCTTCGTCAAGGCCGCGGCCCAGGCGCTGAAGGCCCACGCGGTCGTCAACGCCCGGATCAACGAGGACGAGAGCACCATCACCTACTTCGACTCGGAGAACATCGGCATCGCCGTGGACTCCGAGAAGGGCCTGATGACCCCGGTCATCAAGGGTGCCGGTGACCTCAACCTGGCGGGCATCTCCAAGGCGACCGCCGACCTGGCCTCCAAGGTCCGCGGCAACAAGATCACGCCGGACGAGCTGTCGGGCGCGACCTTCACCATCAGCAACACCGGCTCGCGCGGTGCGCTGTTCGACACGGTCATCGTGCCCCCGAACCAGGTCGCCATCCTGGGCATCGGCGCGACGGTCAAGCGCCCGGTGGTCATCGAGACCGCCGAGGGCACGAACATCGGCATCCGCGACATGACGTACCTGACCCTGTCCTACGACCACCGCCTGGTGGACGGCGCGGACGCGGCCCGGTACCTCTCGGCCGTCAAGGCGATCCTCGAGGCCGGCGAGTTCGAGGTCGAGCTCGGCCTGTAAGGCTCTCTGCGGCAGCGGTTCACGACTGTCGCGCACGGCGCCCCCGCCCGGGATGCACGTCCCGGGCGGGGGCGCCGTCGTCGTACCCTGGGCCCTTCCGGCCGACACCTGTAACCAGCCTCACGCTGCGCCTCTGACCAGGAACGCATCGCGACGAGCGGCTCGGCCGTATTGTCTACGCATCAAGGCCCCGCATGCCCCTGCACACCCCTCAGGAGATGAAGCCCCGATGATCACCCCACCCGTCGTGCACTCGCTGCGCGAGCAGATCCGCGAGCACATCGTGGAGGGGATCGTCAGCGGGCGCTGGAAGCCCGGTGAGCGGATCGTGGAGCGCCGGATCGCGGTGGAGCTGGAGGTCAGCCAGACGCCCGTGCGCGAGGCCCTGCGCGAGCTGGAGACGCTGCGGCTGATCGAGTCGGCGCCGAACAAGGGTGTGCGCGTACGGAACCTGTCGGCGGCGGACCTGGAGGAGATCTATCCGGTCCGGGCGGGCCTGGAGCAGATCGCGGCCGAGCTGGCCGCGCCCCGGCTGGCGGCCGACTGCTCGGCCCTGGAACCGCACGTGGCGGCCCTGTGGGAGGCCGACCGCAGTGCGGACGGCACGGCCCAGGTGCGGCACACCGTGGGCTTCCACCGGGAGATGGTGCGGGCCGCCGGGAACAGCGTGCTGCTGCACACCTGGGAGTCCCTGGGCATCGAGGTCTTCACGGCCCTGTCCATCCGGTGGCTGGGAACCGTCCAGAAGTCCTATGCCGAAGAGCACGAGGCCCTTGTGGACGCCTTCCGCAACCAGGACCCCGACATCGGCCTGCTCGTGAAGCGGCACGTTCTGGGGTGCGCGCCGCGGGCTTGATCTCGCCCTTCGAGACCGGCTCGGCCGCCCACCTCGTCCTGATTTGCCCGGCACTGGGTGCCCATTTTCATGGCACCCGGTGCCGACTTTTGTCGTATGGACGTTTATTCGTCACTTTCATTTGATCGATCATCGATCAGCGCCTTACAGTCATCCGCGGACCCCACCCGGGTCCAACGACCCTGTCCTGCCCGTCAGGGATTTCTTCACCACCTCTCCTTTGTCCGGAAGGCGGCGCACACCGATGTCCGACCCCGTAGGAAAGCTTCCGAGCGAGCTCGACCAGCTCCCGGACCGCGACACCGAGGAGACCGCCGAATGGGCGGCCTCGCTCGACGCCGTCGCCCAGGCCGCCGGTACGCGCCGCGCCGAATACCTGCTCCGTCGCACCCTTCAGCACGCCGAGGCCGCCGGCCTCGCGCTGCCGAAGCTCCTTGAGACGGACTACGTCAACACCATCCCCACCGCCGCGGAGCCGGAGTTCCCCGGCGACGAGGCGATGGAAGCCAAGATCACCGCCTGGAACCGCTGGAACGCGGCCGCCATGGTGACCCGCGGCTCCAAGTACGGCGTCGGCGGCCACATCGCCACCTTCGCCTCCGCCGCGTGGCTGTACGAGACCGGCTTCCAGCACTTCTTCCGCGGGAAGGAGGCCGACGGATCGGGCGACCAGCTCTACATCCAGGGCCACGCCTCCCCCGGCATCTACGCCCGCGCCTTCCTCGACGGCCGGATCTCCGAGCAGCAGCTCGACAAGTTCCGCCAGGAAGCCGGCGGCAACGGTCTCCCGTCCTACCCCCACCCGCGGCGCCTGCCGTGGCTGTGGGAGTTCCCGACGGTCTCCATGGGCCTCGGCCCGCTCTCCGCGATCTACCAGGCGCGCTTCAACCGCTACCTGCAGAACCGGAGCATCAAGGACACCGCCAACTCGCACGTCTGGGCCTTCCTGGGCGACGGCGAGATGGACGAGCCCGAGTCGACCGCCGCCCTGGCCCTGGCCTCGCGCGAGCAGCTCGACAACCTGACCTTCGTCATCAACTGCAACCTGCAGCGCCTCGACGGTCCGGTCCGCGCGAACTTCCGCGTGGTGCAGGAGCTGGAAGCCCAGTTCCGCGGCGCCGGCTGGAACGTCATCAAGTCGCTGTGGGGCTCCGCCTGGGACGAGCTGTTCCAGCTCGACACCACGGGCGCCCTGGTACGCCGCCTGCGCGAGGTACCCGACGCGCAGTTCCAGACGTACGCGACCCGCGACGTGGCCTACATCCGCCAGCACTTCTTCGGCGCCAACGCCGAGCTCGTGCAGCTGGCCGGTGTGCTCTCCGACGCGAAGATCGCCGAGTGCTTCCACACCTCCCGCGGCGGCCACGAGCCCCGCAAGGTCTACGCCGCGTACAAGGCCGCCCTGGAGCACAAGGGTGCTCCGACGGTCATCCTCGCGCAGACCGTCAAGGGCTACACGCTGGGCGCCGGGTTCGAGTCGAAGAACGCGAACCACCAGATGAAGAAGCTGACGATCGACGAGTTCAAGGACATGCGTGACCTCCTTGGCCTCCCGATCCCGGACAGCGCCTTCGCCGACGGCCAGGTCCCGTACGGCCACCCGGGCGCGAACAGCCCCGAGGTCCAGTACCTGAACGAGCGCCGCGCGGCGCTCGGCGGCCCGGCCCCGGCCCGCAAGGTCAAGCACGTGGCCCTGCCGGCTCCGGCGGACCGTTCCTTCGCCCCGCTGCTCAAGGGCTCCGGCAAGCAGGAGATGGCCACCACCATGGCCTTCGTCCGGCTCGTCAAGGACCTGATGCGGGACAAGGAGACCGGCAAGCGCTGGGTTCCGATCGTCCCGGACGAGGCCCGCACCTTCGGTATGGAGTCCCTCTTCCCGTCGGCCGGCATCTACTCGCCGCTGGGCCAGACGTACGAGCCGGTCGACCGCGACCAGCTCATGTACTACAAGGAAGCCAAGGACGGCCAGATCCTCAACGAGGGGATCACCGAGGCCGGCGCCATGGCCGACTTCATCGCCGCCTGCACGTCGTACGCGACGCACGGCGAGCCGATGATCCCGTTCTACATCTTCTACTCGATGTTCGGCTGGCAGCGCACCGCCGACCAGATGTGGCAGCTCGCCGACCAGCTCGGCAAGGGCTTCATCGTCGGCGCCACCGCCGGCCGCACCACCCTGACGGGTGAGGGCCTGCAGCACGCGGACGGCCACTCGCACCTGATCGCGTCCACGAACCCGGCGTCGCTCAACTACGACCCGGCCTTCGCGTACGAGATCGCGGTGATCGTCAAGGACGGTCTGCGCCGGATGTACGGCGAGAAGCCGGAAGACGTCTTCTACTACCTGACGGTCTACAACGAGCCGAAGCCGCAGCCGGCCATGCCCGAGGGCGTGGAAGAGGGCATCCTGCGCGGTCTCTACCGCTTCAACACGGCGGCGGACCTGGCGGAGGCGGCCCCGGCCGCCGACGCCCCGAAGATCCAGCTGATGGCCTCCGGTACGGCCATCCACTGGGCCCTCGACGCGCAGAAGCTGCTCGCCGCCGACTGGAACGTGGCCGCCGACGTCTGGTCCGCCACCTCCTGGGGCGAGCTGCGCCGCGACGCGCTGGAGTGCGACGAGGCGCTGCTGCGCGGGGAGATGCGCACCCCGTTCGTCACCCGCGCCCTGGAGGGCGTCACCAGCCCGGTGCTCGCCGTCTCCGACTGGATGCGTCAGGTCCCGGACCAGATCAGCCAGTGGGTCGAGCAGGACTACACCTCGCTGGGTACGGACGGCTTCGGCCTCTCCGACACCCGTGAGGGCGCCCGCCGCCACTTCGGTGTCGACGCCCAGTCCATCGTGGTGGCCGCGCTGGCCCAGCTCGCCCGCCGCGGCGAGGTCCCGGCGTCCTCCATCAAGGAGGCCCGGGAGCGCTACGGCCTGTAGGGCCCCGCGTTCTTCAGCGACCGTGAGGCGGTCCGTCCCTTCGGGGGCGGGCCGCCTCAGGTCGTTCCCGGGGGCGTCTCGTTGATCAGGTCGGCGAGTTCGCGCCGGACGGCGACCCGGATCTGCTCGGCCTTGGCCGTGGCCTCGGCCACGATCCCCTCGGCCTGCCGCTGCGCCGCCAGGACCGTCCGGCCGGCCCGCTCATCGGCGTCCGTACGGAGCTTCTCCGCCTCCAGCCGCAGCTCCTCGGCCCGCTGCTCGATCTGCCCGAGGCGCTGCGAGGCCACGGACTGGCGCACGGCCAGATCGCGCTCCGCCTGCTCGCGCCGCTTCCTCAGGTTCACCTCGAAGAGTGCGGCGGCTTCGGCGGCCTTGGCCCGGGTCTCCTCGAAGAGGTCGTCGGCCTGCCGGCGCTTGGTGGCCGCGTGCAGCTCCGCCCGCTCGCGCAGCTCCCGCACGTCGCGTTCGACGAGCTCGCGCATACCCGCGATCTCCCGCTCCGCGTCGGCGCGCATGCGGGCGACCTCGGCCGCGCCGTCGCCGGGCGTGGCCGCGGGCGGGGGCGTGGTCGCGGCCGGGGCGGCCGGCTGCCCGTGGGCGGCCAGGTGCCGGCCCATCTCCGCCACCACGCTCGCCGCGTCGCGGGGCCGGCGCGCCGGGTCCTTGGCGAGCAGGCGCATCACGAGGTCGGCGACGGGGGCGGGGGCCGCGCCGGGCCGCAGCGGGCGCGGCGCCTCGTGCACCTGCTGGTAGAGCAGGGCATGGGGCGCCGGGCTCGTGAAGGGCGGGCGGCCCGCGAGGCCCTCGTAGAGCAGGCAGCCCAGGCTGTAGAGGTCGCTGCGGTGGTCGATCCCGGCGTCGCCCCGGCACTGCTCCGGCGACATGTAGGCGAGGGTTCCCATGGCGGTGCCCGTGACGGTGAGGTCGGCCACGCGCAGCGTCTCGCCGAGGAACTTGGCGAGGCCGAAGTCCAGGACCTTGATGACGCCGGCGCCGGTGAGCATCACGTTCTGCGGTTTGACGTCCCGGTGGATGATGCCGCGCTCGTGGGCGGCGGACAGGGCCGTCGCGATCTGGCCGGCCCAGTAGACCACGTCGTACCAGGGCAGGGGCGCGGCCTCCCGGAAGACCTGGGCGAGGGTTTGGCCGTCGAGGCGCTCCATCACCAGGTAGAGGGTCCTGCGTCCCCCGACCACGGCCTCGCCGCAGTCGTGGACGGTGACCGTGTGCCGGTGCGGGAGGTTGGCGGCCGAGCGCACCTCGTGCGTGAACCTCTGCTCGACCTCCGCCGCGGCCATGCCGGGCACCGCGTGCACGAGTTTGACGGCGACCGGCCGCCGCATCCGTACGTCCACGGCGGCCCAGACCTCGCCCATGCCTCCCCCGCCGAGGCGCTCCTCCAGCCGGTAGCGGCCTTCGAGCAGTTCCCCCCGCATACCCCGTACCCCCTCCGTATCGGCTTCCCCGGTCCGAGTATGCGGCCGTGCGGGGGCCCGGACCGGCCTTTCGCGGCACGCGCGGTGGCGGCGAGGGGGTGTACCCGTGATGCTTGAGCGGTGATGGACGAGACGGAGTTCTGGGAGATGGTCGACCGTACCCGCGAGGCCGCCGACGGCGACCCCGAGGAACACGCCGAGCTGCTCGTGGAGCGGCTGGCGCAGCTCGACCCGGACTCCGTCCTGGACTTCGCGCGGCACTTCGAGTCGCGGTACAACCGGGCGTACACCTGGGACCTGTGGGGCGCGGCGTGGGTGCTGCTCGACGGGGCGAGCGACGACGCGTTCGACTACTTCCGGTGCTGGCTGATCGGCCAGGGCCGGGAGGTCTTCGAGGGCGGGGTGCACGATCCCGACCAGCTCGCGGAGCTCCTCGACGAGTTCGACGAGGAGATCGACGGGGACGGCGAGGAGCTGGGGTACGCGGCCGACGAGGCGTACGAGCAGCTGACCGGGTCGGTGGCGCCGGACCTGGGGATCCCGCTGCAGGCGGCCGAGCCGGAGGGCGCCGCGCTGGACTTCGAGAACGAAGCCGTGCTCGCGGAGCGCTTCCCCCGGCTGTGGGACCGCTTCAGGGGCTGACGCCCCTTCGGCGCGTCAGTAGTGCGTGCCGCCGTCGATGCGGATCTCCGTACCGGTGATGAAGGCGCCGTCCTCGGAGCCCAGCATGGCGACGACGCCGGCGACCGTCTGCGGTCCGGCGAAGCCCTGGCCGAGGGCCGGGGCGAGCTTGGCGAACAGGCTCCAGTCGGTGTCCTCGGGCAGGCCGGGGCCGTTGCCGGTGGTCATGCCGCTCTCGATGGAGCCGGGCGCGACCGCGACGAAGCGCAGGCCCTGCTTGCTGTACTCGGCGGCGAGCGCGTGGGTCATCGACTGGATGCCGCCCTTGCTGGCTGCGTAGGCGGACATGTAGGGGTGGGCGAAGGACGCCGAGGTGGAGCTGAAGTTGACGACGACCGGCTGGTCGCCCGCCAGCAGCGCCGGCAGCGACTCGCGGATGACCAGGAACGTACCGGTCAGGTTCACCGAGATGATCTTGTTCCAGAAGTCGAGCGTGGTCTGGTGGGTGTGCGCGGAGCGCAGGATCCCCGCCGCGTTGACCAGTACGTCGATCCCGGTGAGGGCTTCGACCGCGGCGGCCACGCCGGCCTTGACGGCGGCCTCGTCGGATATGTCGAGGACCGCGGTGGTGAGGCGGTCCGCGTGCCCGTCGGCGGCCGCCCGGTCGGAGGTGGCCTTCAGGCCGGCCTCGTTGACGTCCACGGTGTGGACCCGGCCGCCTTCGGAGAGGATGCGGTGGACGGTGGCCTGGCCGATGCCGGAGCCGCCGCCGGTGATGAGGACGCGACGTCCTTCGTAACGGTTCATGGGGAGGAGCGTACTCCCGCGATGGCACGTTTTGCCACCCTGTCAAAACATGCAGTTGCCCCACGGGTCCGGGGTATCCTTCCCCGGTGAGATCCCCTCGTCCGTACGCTCCCCAGGCCGGCCCCGGAGCCCAGTCGCTGAACGAGCGCCGCAAGGCGGCCACCCAGCTCGACATCGCCCGCGCGGCCTGCGCACTCTTCGCCGAGCACGGCCCCGACGGCACCACCGCCGAGGACATCGCCCACCGCGCGGGCGTCGCGCTGCGCACGTTCTACCGCTACTTCCGCAACAAGCAGGAGGCCGTCGCCCCCCTGCTCGCGGGCGGCGGCGACGCCTGGCGCGCGCTGCTCGCCGAGGAGGACCCCGGCACCCCGCTCACCGAGGCCCTGGAGCGCGCCGTCACCCGCTCCCTCACGGGCCCCCAGGCGCTCGACGAGGGCCTGGAGGTCACCCGCGGCCTGCTCCGCGCCGCCGCGGACGACGAGGCACTGCGGGCCGTCTGGTACCGGGTCAACCAGGACTCCGAGGAGCGCCTGGTCCCGGTCGTGGCCCGGCTCGCCGGCCCGGACGCCGAACCCCTCGCCGTACGCCTCCTCGCGGCGGCGGCCACGGACGCGATCCGCATCGCCCTGGAACTCTGGTCCACCACGGACACCCCACCCGCGGGCCCCGGCTCCCCCGCGGAACTCGCGATCCGCTGCCTCCGCGACCTCACGGGCGCGATGCCACTGATGCGCTGACGCGCTGAGCCCACCCGTCAGAGGACCTGCCCGTCAGAGGAACCTGGCCGACTTCTCCCGCAGGTGCTCCGCGAAGAAGGCGGGGGCGTCGGGCCGCATCCGGGCCAGCGCGACCATGGCCGTGACGATGACATCGGCGACCTCCGCCTCCACGTCGCCCCACGTGTGCGAGGTGCCCTTCCGCGGATTCGTCCCCTTGGCCCCGATCACCGCCTGCGCGGCTTCGCCGAACTCCTCCCCGATCTTCAGGATCTGCAGCGTCACGCTCTCCTCGTGCCCCACCCCGCGCTCCCGGTCATGCTCGTCGAACCGCGCCCCGAGGGCCCCGATGGTCTTCCAGGTGTCGTCCATCCCCCGAAGCTAGCGCCGCGCCGCCGCAACGCAGAAGCCCCGCCCCCTCCGGAGGAGGGGAACGGGGCTTCGTTCGATCAGTGCGTCAGCACGACCACGGCACGGCTTAGAGGTCGAAGTAGAGCTCGAACTCGTGCGGGTGCGGGCGCAGCGCGATCGGGGCGATCTCGTTGGTGCGCTTGTAGTCGATCCAGGTCTCGATCAGGTCGGGGGTGAAGACACCGCCGGCCAGGAGGTACTCGTGGTCCGCCTCCAGGGCCTTGAGGACGTCCTCGAGGCTGGTCGGGACCTGCGGGACGCTCGCGTGCTCGTCCGGGGAGAGCTCGTAGAGGTCCTTGTCGATCGGCTCCATCGGCTCGATCTTGTTCTTGATGCCGTCGAGGCCGGCCAGCAGGAGGGCCGAGAACGCCAGGTACGGGTTCGAGGACGGGTCCGGGGCGCGGAACTCGACGCGCTTGGCCTTCGGGTTCGAGCCCGTGATCGGGATGCGCATGGCGGCGGAGCGGTTGCGCTGCGAGTACACCATGTTGACCGGCGCCTCGAAGCCCGGGACCAGGCGGTGGTAGGAGTTCACCGTCGGGTTGGTGAACGCCAGCAGCGACGGGGCGTGCTTGAGGATGCCGCCGATGTAGTAGCGGGCCATGTCCGACAGACCCGCGTAGCCGGACTCGTCGTAGAACAGCGGGTCGCCGTTCGCCCACAGCGACTGGTGCACGTGCATGCCCGAGCCGTTGTCACCGAAGATCGGCTTCGGCATGAAGGTCGCGGTCTTGCCGTTGCGCCAGGCGACGTTCTTCACGACGTACTTGAAGAGCATCAGGTCGTCGGCCGCGGCGAGCAGCGTGTTGAACTTGTAGTTGATCTCGGCCTGGCCACCGGTGCCGACCTCGTGGTGCTGGCGCTCGACCTGGAGGCCCTGGGCGTCCAGTTCGAGGGAGATCTCGGCGCGCAGGTCGGCGAAGTGGTCGACCGGGGCTACGGGGAAGTAACCACCCTTGATCGGCACCTTGTAGCCGCGGTTGTTCTCCGTGGAACCGGTGTTCCAGGCGCCGGCCTCGGAGTCGATGTGGTAGAAGCCCTCGTTCGCGGAGGTCGCGAAGCGCACGCTGTCGAACACGTAGAACTCGGCCTCGGGGCCGAAGAACGCGGTGTCGGCGATGCCGGTGGAGGCGAGGTACGCCTCGGCCTTCTTCGCGATGTTGCGCGGGTCGCGGCTGTAGGCCTCGCCCGTGATCGGGTCGTGGATGAAGAAGTTGATGTTGAGCGTCTTGTCCTTGCGGAACGGGTCCAGGCGCGCGGTGGTGATGTCGGCACGCAGCGCCATGTCGGACTCGTGGATCGCCTGGAAGCCGCGGATCGAGGAGCCGTCGAAGGCCAGCTCCTCGTTCGGGTCGAACGCCCGCCCCGGGATGGTGAAGTGCTGCATCACACCAGGCAGGTCGCAGAAGCGGACGTCAACGAACTTGACGTCGTTGTCCTGGATGTACTGCGTCACTTCGTCGGCGTTCTTGAACATCCAACTCCTCCTACTCCCGACCCCGGGGCAGGGGCGGGCTTTTATAGCTAGTGGTGCGTCAGTGCGGTGCCGCACGCTGACCCGACCATAAGCAGACGGGGTTTCTCAAGCATGACCCATTTGTTTCGCACAAGTTAACCAGGGTCCCGCCGGAACGGCGCCGAGCCGCACAGGTACCGTGTTCGCGTGGACAAGAGGCAAGCAATCGGATCCTGGCTCTCCGGCCCCCGCGAGGCCGCCGAGGAGATGGGTGCCGACTTCGGGTACCCCGGCAAACAGCTCGGCCTGCCGCAGCAGGGGCCCGGCTCGGTGGCCCGTTTCGGCCGCCGGCTCGGTGCCGTGGCCATCGACTGGATGGCCTGCCAGCTGATCGCGTACGGCCTGATCACGGGCCGTGACTGGAACGGCGCGGGGAACTGGACGCTGGCGGTCTTCGTCACCCTGGTGATCCTGACGGTCGGCACCGTGGGCTTTACCCCCGGGAAGCGGATCCTTGGCCTCCGGGTCGTCTCACAGGATGGCGGCCCGCTCGGATTCGGCCGCGTGGTGGTCCGTACCGCACTGCTCGCCCTGCTGATCCCGGCCCTCGTCTGGGACCGCGACGGCCGCGGACTGCACGACCGCGCCAGCCGCGCCGTACAGGTCAGGATCTGAGACGGGATCGCGAGACGGAACGAGACGGACAGAGGGGCGCCCCGGGCCATCGGCCCGGGGCGCCCCTCTGTGTCGTATACGAAAAGCGGATCAGCGCATCTTTCCGCCGCGCGGCATGCGCATCCCCTTGGGCATCGGGCCCTTCGGGATCGGCATGTTGCTCAGCAAGTCGCCCATGGCCCGCAGTTTGTCGTTGACCTGGGTGATCTGGGGCCCGGAGAGCACACGGGGCAGCTTCATCAGGGTCGTACGGACCTTCTTGAGCGGCACCTCGCCCTCGCCCTTGCCCACGATGAAGTCGTGGACCGGGATGTCGGGCATGATCCGGGCCAGCTTCTTCTTCTCGTTCGCGAGCATCGGCTTCACCCGGTTCGGGTTGCCCTCGGCGATCAGGACCACGCCGGCCTTGCCCACGGCACGGTGGACGATGTCCTGCTGCTTGCTCATCGCGACGGCAGGGGTGGTCGTCCAGCCCCGGCCCACGTTGTCCAGTACGGCCGCGGCCGCGCCCGGCTGTCCCTCCATCTGTCCGAAGGCGGCCGTCTCGGCTCGCCGTCCGAAGATGATCGCCATCGCCAGGAACGCCACCAGGAAGCCCAGGATGCCCAGGTAGACCGGGTGGTCGATCAGGAAGCCGATCGCAAGAAAGACACCAAAGGTGACGATTCCCACGCCCGCGACGATCAGACCGACCTTCGGGTCGGCCTTGCGCGTCATCTTGTACGTCAGGGCGATCTGCTTCAGTCGCCCGGGGTTCGCAGCAGTCTCTGCGTTTGACTTCCTCGCCATGCAGCGAAGTTTACGTGGCCTTCTCGGTCCGGGTCGCCGCGGCCTCGAGTACGTGCTCGGTTTCGACCCGGTCCTTGG
Organism: Streptomyces sp. GL_141; assembly: GCF_057834385.1. NCBI lineage: Bacteria > Bacillati > Actinomycetota > Actinomycetes > Kitasatosporales > Streptomycetaceae > Streptomyces > Streptomyces sp. GL_141. The sequence continues at coordinate 6,182,856 of NZ_CM174402.1, read as the reverse complement.
CCCTGCGGCGGTCTTCGAGGACGGCCGTCCAGGCGTTCCGGCGGGCGCCGCTCATGAGCAGCGACTCCAGGCCGCGGACGGCGTCGGTGAAGGACGGAATGGCGATGGCGCGTACGGGCGCGGCCTGCATGGTGTCGACCCTTTCACGGAGCTCACGTCGGGGGTGGCCAAGCGTGTGTGCGGTGCGTCGAACAATCGTCACTGACTGGTGTTACCAGGGCGTGACCGACTGGTCAAACAGTGATGAAACCTTGATGCGGCCCACTAGGACTCTCACTGGAGAGAGCCTAGGGGCCGCATCGGTGCGGGGTTACCCGTAAGTAAGACTTTGTGCGCGAGTTCACATACCTCCCGCACCATGTGCCTCAGACGGTCGCGCGCTTCTCCATCGCCTGCTGGTAGAGGCGGCCGGCGCGGTACGAGGACCGGACCAGCGGACCGGACATGACTCCGGAGAAGCCGATCTCCTCGGCCTCCTGCGCCAGCTCCACGAACTCGGCCGGCTTCACCCAGCGCTCGACGGGGTGGTGGCGCGGCGAGGGCCGCAGGTACTGGGTGATGGTGATGAGCTCGCAGCCCGCCTCGTGGAGGTCCTTCAGCGCCTGGCTGACCTCCTCGCGCTCCTCGCCCATGCCCAGGATCAGGTTGGACTTGGTGACGAGGCCGTAGGCCCGCGCCCGGGTGATGACGTCCATCGAGCGCTCGTAGCGGAAGCCGGGGCGGATGCGCTTGAAGATGCGCGGCACCGTCTCGATGTTGTGGGCGAAGACCTCGGGGCGGGAGGCGAAGACCTCTTCCAGCAGCTCCGGGACCGCGTTGAAGTCCGGGGCGAGCAGCTCGACCTTGGTCTGGCCGGCCGCGCGGCCCGCCGTCTGCTGGTGGATCTGGCGCACGGTCTCCGCGTAGAGCCAGGCCCCGCCGTCCGCCAGGTCGTCGCGCGCGACGCCCGTGATGGTGGCGTAGTTCAGGTCCATGGTGACGACGGACTCGCCGACGCGGCGGGGCTCGTCGCGGTCCAGCGCCTCGGGCTTGCCCGTGTCGATCTGGCAGAAGTCACAGCGCCGGGTGCACTGGTCGCCACCGATGAGGAAGGTGGCCTCGCGGTCTTCCCAGCATTCGTAGATGTTCGGACAGCCGGCTTCCTGGCACACCGTGTGCAGTCCTTCGCCCTTCACCAGGGCCTGCATCTTGGTGTACTCGGGACCCATCTTCGCCCGCGTCTTGATCCACTCGGGCTTGCGCTCGATGGGCGTCTGGGCGTTACGGACCTCTAGGCGCAGCATCTTGCGTCCGTCGGGTGCGACTGCGGACACGACCGGCTCCCTGTGACTTCGATTCTTCGGCGCCCACCAGGGTACGCCCGTAATTTCATACGCTCTTCACTCGGCCAACCTGCGGGCTGCCCGACCCATTCCCCCGGGGGTCAGCCGGCGGCCGGCTCTATCTCCCGGGGCCGCAGCTCCGCCTGCTCCAGTACGTCCTTCAGGTGCCGTTCGATCACCGGCAGCACCTCGGCGATGGTGATCTCGCGGCCCAGCTCGTAGGAGAGCGAGGTCACACCGGCGTCCCGGATCCCGCAGGGGACGATCCGGTCGAACCAGGTGTTGTCGGGGTTCACGTTGATCGCGAAGCCGTGCATCGTGACGCCCTTGGCGACCCGGATGCCGATGGCGGCGAGCTTGCGGTCCTCGCGGCGCTGGCCGGCGTTGGACGGGGCGTACTCGGGGCCGTTCAGCCGCGGGTCGAACTCCTCGTCCTGCAGCCTCGGGTCGAAGTCCAGCGAGAGACCGCCGATCTTCGGGCGCTCCTCCACCGGGTCGCCGAGCACCCAGACCCCGCTGCGGCCCTCGACGCGGGTGGTCTCCAGGCCGAAATCGGCGGCCGTGCGGATCAGCGCGTCCTCCAGGCGGCGGACGTGGGCGACCACGTCGACCGGGCGGGGCAGCTTCATGATCGGGTAGCCGACCAGCTGGCCCGGGCCGTGCCAGGTGATCTTGCCGCCGCGGTCCACGTCCACGACGGGCGTGCCGTCGAGCGGGCGCTCGCTGTCGGCGGTGCGCCGGCCGGCCGTGTAGACCGGCTGGTGCTCCAGCAGCAGGCAGGTGTCCTCGATCTCGTCCGCGAAGCGGGCCGCGTGCACCCGGCGCTGCTCTTCCCAGGCCACCGTGTACTCGACGGCCTCCGGACCGAAGCCCATGCGGACAAACCCAAGCTCAGCCACCGCGGCGCCTCCTCGTTGAACCTGCCGACGAACTTGCTGTGTGCACCTATCGCACCAAGCAAGGGTACGGCGGCCCCCGCGGACCCCGTCAGCCGCCCGTCCCGGACACGGCGAAGGGCCCGGGATCCGGGGGTCCGGGGAGCTGTTTCGGCCGTCTGCGGCCCTTCGGCGGCCGGTCCGGGTCCTCGTCCGCCCGGGGCAGCCGGCGGTGCCCTTCGGAGTGGTCGTTCACCCAGCCGCAGACCCCGCACGCGTAGCGCCCGTCGAGACCCGCGATGTAGGTCCCGCACCGCCGGCACTCCGCCTCGGTCAGCTCGGGCGCGGCCAGCTCGGGCACGTACGGCGGGGCCGTGGACTCTGCATGGCTGCCGTCGCCGTCGGGGCGCTCGCAGCTGCCGGGGTGAGGCTCCCCGGTGGGCCGGCGGGTCATGGGGCGCAGCGTACGCGGGTGGAGGGGGTCGGTCCGTAAAGAGACCCACCGGTTCTGCACACGATCGGATGAATGTGGGACAGAGAGGGCGGTACGGGCGAGGTTCGCCGCTACATTCACGCCGTTCACAGGGCCGGGTCTCCGGTCCGTCACGTCAGGAGACCGTGGAGCCGATGACGGAACGACCTGCCCAGCGTGTCCCCAACCGGCAGCTCTCGGCGCTGATCGCCGAGGCCGGGTTCTCCAACGCCGGGCTCGCCCGCCGTGTCGACCAGCTCGGTCTGGAGCACGGTCTCGATCTGCGGTACGACAAGACCTCCGTGACCCGCTGGCTGCGCGGGCAGCAGCCGCGCGGCACCACCCCGGCGCTGATCGCGGAGGTGTTCACCCGGCGCCTGGGGCGGCGGCTGTCGGCCCAGGACCTGGGCCTGGACGCGTGTGCCCCGGTGTACGCGGGGCTGGAGTTCGCGGCCACCCCCGAGGAGGCCGTCGACATCGCGAGCGGGCTGTGGCGCAAGGACTCCGGTTCGCACGCCGAGCTGCGCAAGATCGCCTTCACTCCGGCCGGGCTGGTGGTGCCCAGCCGGGACTGGCTGATCGGGCGGGCCGACGAGCGGGTCGGCCGGGGCGCGGAGCAGGCCGCCGCGCGGGTCCCCGAGCAGAGCCGCCTCGAACCGGGCCGCCTCGACCAGAGCCGCCTCGAACACGGCCGTCCCGTGCCCGGCCGGGCCTCGGTGCCCCGGCAGCGGCAGATCGACCGCGGGCCCGGGCAGCGGGTGACCGGTGGTGACATCGCGGCGCTCAGATCGGTGGGCGAGCTGTTCCGCACCCTGGACCACGCCTACGGGGGCGGCCATGCCCGCCAGGCCCTGGTGCGGTACCTGGAGCACGAGGCCGAGCCGATGCTGCGCGGCACCTACGGGGAGACCACCGGGCGCCGGCTGTTCGCCGCCGCCGCCGATCTGACCCGGCTCGCGGGCTGGACCTCGTACGACATCGCCGCGCACGGGCTCGCCCAGCGGTACTTCGTCCAGGCGCTGCGGCTGGCCCAGGCCGCCGGGGACCGGCCGTACGGGGCGTACGTGCTGATCACGATGAGCCGGCAGGCGGTCTACCTCGGCCACGGCCGGGAGGCGGTGCAGCTGGCCCGGGTGGCCCAGCAGGGCGTGGGCTCCGGGCCGCCGCCGGTGGTGCAGGCGCTGCTGCACTCGGCGGAGGCGCGCGGGCACGCGGTGCTCGGGGAGGTCAGGGCGTCGACGGCCTCGCTGGTGCGGGCCGAGCGGGCGCTGGGGGCGGCCCGGCCGGGGGACGACGTACCGCACTGGGCGCGCGACTACGACGAGGCGCAGCTCGCGGACGAGTTCGGGCACTGCCACCGGGACCTCCAGCAGTACCGGGCCTCGGCGCAGCACGCGGAGCGGTCCCTGCAGCTGCGGGCACCCTCGTACGCGCGGTCGCGGCTGTTCTGCCGGGTGGTGCTGGCGACGGCGCGGCTGGGGCTGGGCGAGCTGGACCAGGCGTGCGCGCTGGGCGCGGAGGCGGCGCAGCAGGCGATGGAGATGCGGTCGGTGCGGGCGGTGGAGTACGTACGGGACTTCGAGCGGCGGCTGGAGCCGTACCGGGACGCGTCCGCGGTGCGGGGGTATCGGGACCGGGTGGCCGCGCTGTCCTGACCCTGCGGGTCGGCTGGGGCGCCCCCGGGCTGTGCCCCCGGGGCCCGGGGTGGCTGCGCCGTGGTGTCCCTGCGGGTCCGCTCCCGGGGCTCCGCCCCGGACCCCGCTCCTCAAACGCCGGAGGGGCTGGATTCGCCCTGCGGGCAACCATCCCGAGGTGGGTGGTTGCCCGCGGGGCGACGCCCCGGTGCGTGGTTGCCGCCGCGGGGCGGCTCCGGGGCGGGTGGTTGCCCGCGGGGTGGCTACGGCGTGGGTGGTTGCCCGCGGGGCGACGTCAAGGCCGGTGGTTGTCCGCCGGGTGGTGTGGCCCCGTGGGGGCGGGGCCCGTGCCCGGGTGGGTGGTTGGCTCAGGCTGCCGCCGGGAGGGCGGCTTCCGGGGTGGTCGGGACGGGGATGCCGAAGTCGCGCAGGACGGCGGCGGCGGCGCGGCGGGCGGAGCGCAGGGCCCCCTCGACGGTGTTGGTGTCGCGGTGGTCGCCGCACACGTACAGCCCGGCCAGGACCCTGACGGTGCGCCGGGTGTCGTGCGGCGGCGGCATGGCGGGGACGGCCTCGGGGCTGTGGTGGACGGCGAGCAGCTCCCAGTCCCGGGTCGCGGTCTCGTAGAGCCGCGCGAGGCGTGAGGCGACCGTCCGGGTGGGCGGCGGCGGGCCGAGCACGGTGGTGGTGACCAGGCTGCGGCCGGCGGGGGCGCGCGTCGGGTCGACCGCGCTCATGACGGCCGTGTGGGCGACGGGCCAGTCCGGGTCGCCGTCCAGGAGCAGCGAGCCGTCCGAGGCGAGCGGGGTGGTGGTGGCGTGGTGCATCACGGTCACCTGGTGGAAGGCGGGCACGCGCAGGCCCGGGAGCAGTTGGGCGGCGGCCCGGGCGCCGGTGGCCAGGACCGCGGAGCGGCCGCTGAAGTCTCCGTGTTCCTCGGTGGTGACCAGGTTGGTGGCGACGGAGCGGACCCGGACCCCGGTGCGCACGGTGCCGGGCGGCAGCGCGGCGGCGAGCAGTCCGGGCAGGGTGGCGGCGCCGCCCTCGGGTACGGCGAGGCGGCCGCGCGCGAAGGTGCGCAGGGCCAGGTCGGCGACGCGGCTGGAGGTGGTGAGTGCGGGGTCGCGCAGGAGCGCGGCGAGGAGCGGGCGCAGCGTCGTACCGAGGCTCCTGGAGCTCAGGGCGGCGTGCGCGGTGCGCTCGGGGCGGGCCAGGAGGCGTTCCTCGGGCAGGGCGGCGAGGCGGGCGAGCGCCGCGCCGATCCGGGCCTGGTCGAGGGAGCCGCTGGTCAGGGCCCGGGCGGGGGTGAGGGCGCCGGCGCGCAGTGTCCTGCCCTCGCTGTGGACGAGGGCGCCGGGTGCGAAGGGCTTGAGGACCAGGCCTTCCAGGCCCGGGGTGCGGGCCGGTTCGGTGTAGGCGGTGTTCAGGAGCTGGCCGATCCGGTCGAGCCGGAATCCGTCCACGGTCTCGGTGGCCATCCGGCCGCCGGCGTCGTCCGCGCCCTCCAGGACGATGACGGTGACCCCGGCCGCGATCAGGTGGTGCGCTGCCGCGAGTCCGGAGACTCCGGCTCCTACGATGACCACGTCCGCATGGTGTGCGTGTGCGCTGGCGCTGTTGAGCACGTGCCCCTCCCCGAGGTCGGCCCGGCTGTGTGGGGATCCTCCTTCCCCCAACAGCGTCCGGCGGAACCCGAGTTGGGCGGACCATTACGGGTGATGCGGTCAACTCCGGTCGCACGACGGTCGCATTCGGCTCACGCGCGGTCGCATGTGTGCGCCGGGGCGCTCCCCCTGGAGCACCGGGGCTTTCAGGCCCGGAGGCCCGGGGTGTTTCAGGCCTCCAGCGCGGCCCTGATCGACTCCTCGATCCCCGGGTAGCGGAAGACGAACCCGGACTCCAGCAGCCGGGCGGGACGCACCCGCTGACTGCCCAGCACGTCCTGGGAGAACTCCCCGAGCACCACCCGCATGACCGGCGCGGGCACGGCGAACACCGCCGGCCGGTGCAGGACCCGGCCCATCGCGGCGGTGACCTCGCGGTTGGTGCGGGGCTCGGGGGCGGTCAGGTTCACCGGCCCGGTCAAGGCGGGCGTACCGAGGATGTGGCGCAGGGCGGCGATCTCGTCGTGCATCGAGATGTGCGACCAGTACTGGCGGCCGTTGCCGAGGCGGCCGCCGATCCCGGCCTTGAAGATCGGGAACAGCTTCCCCCAGGCCCCGCCCTCGGCGGCGACGACCAGTCCGGTACGGGCGAACACGGTCCGGACCCCGGCCTCCCGGGCGGGCGCGGCGGCGGCCTCCCAGGCGACGCAGACCTCGGGGAGGAACCCCTCCCCCGCCGGGGCGTCCTCGTCGACCGTCCGGTCGCCGGTGTCGCCGTAGTACCCGACGGCGGTGCCGCACACGAGCGTGGCGGGCGGCTCGTCCATGGCGGCGACGGCCGAGGCGATGGCGGCGGTGCCCTTGACCCGGCTGTCGCGGATCTCCCGCTTGTAGGCGGCCGTCCAGCGGTGGTCCCCGACCCCGGCGCCGGCGAGGTGCACGACGGCTTCGCAGCCGGCGAGCCCGGCCGGGTCCACGTACCCGCGCGCGGGGTCCCATCGCGCCTCCCCGGGCCCGGCGGGCTCGCGCCGCACGAAGCGGACGACCTCGTGTCCGTCGGCCTCCAGTGACCGCCCGAGGGCGCTGCCGATGAGCCCGCTGGCCCCGGTGACTGCGATACGCATGCCCCCATCTTGGCAGCGCCCCCACTCCCCCGGGCCGATCCGCCCCAGGAGCCCGGGCGGCGGCGGGGGCAGCGGGGCGCCGGTGGCGGCCGGGCGGCGGGCGGGGCCGTCAGGTGGCCGTGCCCAGCCAGGTGCCCACCGCGTACGTGACCGCCATGGCCAGGGCGCCGCCGGCCACGTTGCGCAGGATCGCCCGGGCCGGGGGCGCTCCGCCCAGCCGGGCGCTGAGCACCCCGCACAGGGTCAGGGAGAGCAGGACCGCGACCACGGTCACCGGGACCCGCTGCGAGGCGCCCGGCAGGACGATCGCCAGCAGCGGCAGCAGCGCCCCGACCGTGAACGCCACCAGGCTCGCCGCGGCCGCGTGCCAGGGGTTGGCCAGTTCGTCGGGGTTGATGCCCAGCTCCACCCGCGCGTGCGCCCGCAGCGCGTCCCGCTCCGTCAGCTGCTCCGCCGCCTCCCGCGCGACCGGCTCGCTCAGCCCCCTGCCCACCAGCAGCCCCGTCAGTTCGTCCAGCTCCTCCTCCGGCGACTCCTCCAGCTCCCGCCGCTCCAGGTCCAGCGCCGCCTTCTCCGAGTCCCGCTGGGAGCTGACCGACACGTACTCCCCCGCCGCCATCGACAGCGCGCCCGCCAGCAGCCCGGCGACGCCCGCCGCCAGGATCGCCGTCCGCGAGGTCGTGGCCCCGGCGACGCCGACGACCAGGCCCGCCGTGGAGATGATCCCGTCGTTCGCGCCGAGCACCCCCGCGCGCAGCCAGTTCAGCCGGGTACTGATCGCCGCGCTCTGCGCCACCGCACCATCCGCTTCCGTCACGCCACCACTGTCGCTGGCGCCGCCGGAAGGAGCCACCCGGCGTGCGCGCCTCCGGTGGCGGGATCAGGGTGGAGGAGTGAGACGCCGACGCGAGGAGCCGGGCTGGCTGCGCGGGGCGCCGCCGCCGCGCTGGGCCCGCCTCGCGCCCGCGGTGGCCCTTGTCGTGCTGGTGTTCGTGCAGCGGATCACCCCGGGCGACGTCGAGCTGGGCTACTTCCTGGCCGGCCTCCCCCCGGTCGCCGCCTTCGCCTACGGGGCCGCCGGGACGGCCGCCTTCGCCGCAGTGGTGCTGATCCTCATCGGCCTGCCCTCGCTCGGGATCGCCCACGCCCAGGGCTCCGACCTCGCGACCGTCGCGGTGATCGGCCTGCTCAGCGTGGTGGTCGCCTGGGTCCGAAAACGCCGCGACGCCCAGCTGGTGAGCGTGCGCACCGTCGCGGAGGCGGCGCAGCTCGCGGTCCTGCCGCCCGTCCCCGAACGGGTCGGCTCGATCGGCTGCGCGGGCCTCTACCGGGCCGCCCAGCACGGCACCCTGGTCGGCGGCGACCTGTACGACGTCCGGGTCGGCCCCTACGGCGTGCGCGCGCTGGTCGGCGACGTCCAGGGCCACGGCCTGGCCGCCGTCGGCACCGTGGCCTCGCTGCTCGGCGCCTTCCGGGAGGGGGTCCTGGACGACGCGGAGCTCACGACGGTGGCGGCCCGGCTGGACCGTCGGCTGCTGGCGGACTCGGCGGCCGAGTCGGTGGCGCACGCGGAGCTCTTCGCGACGGCGGTGCTGCTGGAGTTCCCGCCCGGGCTGGACCTCGTACGGATCGTGTCGTGCGGGCATCCCCCGCCCCTGCTGCTACGGGGTTTCACGGTCTCGGAAGTCGACGTGGACCCGGGGCCCCCGCTGGGCCTGGGCCTGGCCGGCCCCACCCCGGCGGAGCCGGCCGAGCTCCGGGTCGCCCCCGGGGACCGGCTCGTGATGTACACGGACGGGGTGACCGAGGCCCGGGACGCGGCGGGGAACTTCTATCCGCTGGCCGTGCGCGTGCCCCTGCTGGCGACGGATCCCGCGGGGCTGGCCGCGGCGGTGTGGCGGGACTTGCGGTCCTTCACCGGGGGCGGGCCGCGCGACGACGTGGCCCTGCTGGTGCTGTCCCTGCCCCTGTCCGCGGAGCGGGACAGCGTGCGGTGACCACGCCGTACTGATCACATGACCAAACGATGACAATCGCCCATTTGGGTCAATTTCCATGTTTCGCTCGGGTTTTCCAGCCCTTCGAGCACGGAACCCGAGGCCCAATCGATGCGCGCACCGTACAAACACAACCAGCGGATCACGGCGATCATCGCGGCGGCCGGAGCCGTCGCCCTGATCACCGGCTCGATCGTGCTGGGCCTCGCCGGGGACGACGCGGCCGCGGAACCGGATTCGGCGCGGAACCAGCAGATCGAGGCCCCGGCCCCACTCTTGGTCGGATCGGCCCTGACGCGCGCGGCCGAGGACGGGGGCAAGGTCGTCAACCTCACCCTCGACGACGGCCCGGACCCGAAGTGGACCCCGAAGGCGCTCGGACTCCTCGAGGCCCACGGGGCGAAGGCCACCTTCTGCTGACCGGGCCGAACGCGAAGAAGCACCCGGACCTGGTGAAGGAGATCCTGGACGCGAAGCGGATGAAGGGGCCGACGATCCTCATGCACGACGGGGGCCGCGACCGCTCCCAGTCCGTCGAGGCCCTCGAAAAGCTGCCGCCGTGGCTCAAGGAGCAGGGCTACGGCTTCAGCTTCCCGGAGGTCCCCGAGGCGGGCTGAGGCCTACCCGGCGTCGCGGATGAAGGAACGGACCATCTTGCAGGTGACGTTCGACGGCCGGCGGATGCCCGTCCGGACGGCCATCGTGCGGATCTTGCGGTTGGTGGCGCGCTGAGCGTCATAGGTGCCCGAGTCGAGCAGCGATATCGCCAGCCGCATCGCCTTCAGCCGCCGGTTGTGGCTCTCGTACCACTCCCGGGGCAGCCCCGCCGGCAGCGGCTTCTTCTTGACGGGCTCGATGGTGTGCAGGGTCATGGCAGTGGCCATCTACAGCCTCCCAAAGGCAAGTTGGCGTCCTGTCCTTCTCCTTGAATTTTACCGTCGACCACTGACAAAGGACCTGGCCAGACGAGGCCTCGCTAAGCTTTCGGGCATGGAGATCTGGATCAATCCCGCCTGCTCGAAGTGCCGTAGCGCCCTGACCCTGCTGGACGCGGAGGGCGCCGAGTACACCGTCCGCCGCTACCTGGAGGACGTGCCCTCCGAGGCCGAGATCCGCGAGGTCCTGGGCCGGCTGGGCCTGGAGCCCTGGGACATCACCCGCACCTCGGACCCGCTGGCCAAGGAGACGGGCGTACGGGACCTGCCGCGCGAGGAGACCGAGGAGGCCCGCGGGGCCTGGATCAGCCACCTGGCGGCCCACCCGAAGCTGATCCAGCGCCCGATCATCACGGCCGAGGACGGCACGGCGGTGGTGGCCCGCTCGGAGGAGGCCGTCCGCGAAGCCCTCTCCCGCACGGCGCGGGCCGGGACCGCCTAGGTTCTGTTTCCTGGATCTCCTGACGTGATCATGCTGTGGGGTTCAGGCTGGTCGGCATGGTGGGGCGGGGAGATCTGACGACTGCGGAGTGGGAGCGGCTGGAGCCGTTCCTGCCTCGTGGCGGGGCGCGTGGTGGCCGGTGGAGCGAGCACCGGAAGGTCATCAACGGGGTGTTGTTCCGGGTGCGGACCGGTGTGCCGTGGCGGGATCTGCCGGAGCGGTTCGGGCCGTGGGAGACGGTCTACAAACGGCATCGCCGCTGGTCGGCCGATGGAACGTGGCAGTTGCTGCTGACGCGGGTGCAGGCCGCGGAGAACTCCGCGGGCAGGATCGACTGGGACGTGTCGGTGGACTCCACCACGGCACGTGCCCACCAGCATGCGGCTGGCGCGAGGAAGGTGGCCCCGCCGCCGATTGCTCCCCAAAAGGGGGCCAACAGCGGGGCAAACCAGGGCGATCCGGTGCTGCGGAGGCTGTCTGCCCGCCTGGCGGAGGTGGTGCGGCAGGCGAGTGCTTAGGGCGCTCGCGGGGCGGCTTCACCACGAAGATCCACCTGTCCGCTGACGGCCGGTGTCGCCCGCTGTCGCTGATCCTCACGGCCGGGCAGTGCGGGGACAGCCCGCAGTTCGAGGCGGTGCTGGAGAAGATCTTGGTGCCCTGCACTGGGCCGGGGCGGCCCCGAACCCGGCCCGACAGCGTCAGCGCCGACAAGGCGTACAGCTCCCGGAGCAACCGCCGCTATCTGCGGAAACTCAAGATCCGGCACACCATTCCCGAGCCCAAGGACCAGCGGGCCAACCGCCGCAGGCGCGGCTCGGCCGGCGGACGCCCGACCGGGTTCGACAAGGACCGGTACAAGAAACGCAATGTCGTCGAGCGGGCGATCAACCGCCTCAAGAACTTCCGGGCAGTCGCCACCCGCTACGACAAACGCGCCTACGTCTACCTCGGAACCGTCACCATCGCAGCCCTGACGATCTGGCTCCGCACCTGATCCAGGAAACAGAACCTAGGCCGTCTCTTTCAGATCTTGCCGGTCAGGCCCGCGTCGTCCGGTGCCGTGCCTCGCCGCGCTGCCGGGGCTCCTGCGTACTGGACGTACTCGGGTGCCTTGGCAGTGCGGCGAGGTGCGGCGCCGCAGTTCCTCCTCGTAGGTCCGGCCGGATATCCGCTCCACGAGCAGGCCGGCGACGAGGCTGTTCGTCCCGTTGTACTGCTGGACCGCGCCCGGCGCGGGTATGCGGTCCGGGCGGGCGGCCGCGTCCGCCGCGAAGGTGTCGAGCACCATGGTGCGCGGATCGGCGGACTCGCCGGCGACCATCGGCAGGTCGGCGGTGTGGTCCATGAGCTGCCGTACGGTCACGCCCGCGTAGGCGCCGGGGATCAGGTCGGGCAGGTAGCGGCGCACCGGCGCGTCGATCTCGATCCGGTGCTCCGCGGCGAGCCTCAGCACCAGGGCGTTCGTGAACAGCTTGGTGACGCTGCCGATCGGGACTTCCGCGTCCGCGGCGACCGGCCCGCCCGTCCCGGTCCACGGTGTGCGCAGCCCCGATCCGGACAGCCGCACCAGGGCCCCCGTCGAGACGTCGTCGGGCAGCGAGGCCAGCAAGGCCCGCAGCGCGGCGGGGTCCTGGGGGGCCGCCCGCTGGGCGTGGGCCGCGGTCGCGGTCGCGGCGGACCCTGCGGACCCCACCGGCCCTCCGGGCGCGGCCAGTGCGGCCGGGGCGCCCACACCCACGGTGAGGGCCGCCAGGGCGATGCCGGTGACGGCGATCCGGCGGAGGGCGCGGGGGCGTGCGTTCATCGGTGGCTCCTGGAGAAGACAGCTCGACTCGGTGGGTTCTGACACCAACACTCCGCCACCCGCCGCGCGTTGCCCATCAGTGATCACCCTGACCCGACCCCCAGGCCACCCTGAAGGGGCCTGCGCGACCGGCCCTGAGGCCATTCGGGCAGGCCCCGGGCCTGGCCGGCTCTACTCCCCCTCCGCCACCCGCCGCTGGTGGACCCGCAGTTGGAGCGTCGCGAGGTCGAGGAACGGGGTGGGGACGGCGAGGTCGCGGGCGCGGGCGGACAGGTCGCCGAGCACGTGCTCGACCTCGGTCGGGTGACCGGCGAGCAGGTCCCGGTACAGCGACGGGGTCAGCGGCGAGTCCGGGGCGGCCAGCGTCCGGGCGGTGAAGCCGCGTTCGGATTCCGGCACCGGGTACCCGGCGGCGGCCGACACGGCGGCCGCCTCCGCGAGGACCGCGAGGCCGAACCCGGTCCCGCCGGGCACGGCGCTGACCTCGCCGACGGCTCCGCGCGCCAGGGAGGTCACCGCCACCAGAGTGGTGATGAAGACCCACTTGTGCCACATGGCGCCGATGATGTCGGGCACTTCGGGGGTGTCGATCCCCGCCCCGGCCAGCACCTCGCGGACGGCGTCCACCCGCGCCGAGGGACGGCCGTCGCGTTCGCCGGTGAGCACCACGGTGGGCGGAGCCATGCGGAGGATGTCGCCGTGCTCGTTCAGGGTGGTGACGACCTTGGCCACGCCGCCGAGCACCGCCGCGTCCCCGAACCGGTCCGCGAGGTGGTCGAGGTGGGCCATTCCGTTGAGCAGGGGCAGGATCGCCGTCCCGGGACCGACCGCCGGCGCGAGGTCCCGTACGGCCGCTTCGAGGGAGGTGGACTTCACGGACAGCAGGACGAGGTCGTACGTCCCCTCCAGCGCGTCGGCGGTGACGAGCCTCGGCGCGAGCACGATCTCCTCCCCCGGCCCGCTCACCCGCAGCCCGCGCGCCCGCAGGGCCTCGGCCCGCCGGGGGCGCACCAGGAAGGTGACGTCCCGGCCGGCCCGGGCGAGGCGCGCTCCGAAGTAGCCGCCCGCGGCGCCGGCTCCGACCGTCAGGATCCTCATCCGGCGGAGCCGGCGGGCCGGACGGCCTTGGCCAGCGCGGTGCGGACGGACGCGGCGTCGGCGACGGTCCCGGGGTCCTCGGCGAGGCCTCCGGGACGGGCCGGGTCCTCGGCGTACGGGAGGACGTACACGGGCGTGTCGCGCTGGAAGCGCCAGCTCTCGGCGAGCTCCCCCGCGTCGACCGCGTCGTAGCCGAGCAGGTCGAGGAGGCGGGTTGCGGACGCGCGGGCGGCCGGATCCTCGCCGGCGATCGGCAGGGCCGAGCGGTCCGGGGAGCCGGCCGGGCGGGCGAGGGCGAGCAGGTGCTTGAAGTAGATGTTGTTGAACGCCTTGACGACCTGCGCCCCGGAGAGGTGTTCCTGGACGAGCCCGCTGGTGGTGGCCTCCTCCGCCTCCAGCGCGGGGAAGACCCCGTCCCGCTGGGGGTAGTAGTTGAGCGTGTCGAGCACGACCTTGCCCGCCAGCACCTCGGCGGGCAGCTCGCGGTAGCTCCCGAGCGGGATGGTGGCCACGACCCAGTCGCCGGCGGCCGCCGCCTCGACCGGGGTGGCGGCCCGGGCCCGCGGGCCGAGCTCGGCGACCAGGGCGTCCAGGGTCTCCGGCCCCCTGGAATTGCTGAGGACCACGTCCAGCCCCGCGTCCACGGCGAGCCGCGCGAGGGTGCTTCCGATGTTGCCGCTTCCGATGAGTCCAAGAGTTGCCATGCGGGGTTCAAGTCGCCCGCGATCCACGGTATTCCGCCGTTGCGCCGCCGGGGTGAGGCCTCGCCGTCCCCCCTCCCGTCACGGCCCTTCACCTCGGCCCCATCCCGCGCCTCGTAGGGTGGGGGAAGCACAAAGGGGACGTACCGCACCAAAGGATTCATCGTGAACGAGCAGCAGCACCCGCGTCCCACCGCGCCCGGCGAGCCCCCGGTGCCGCCCGGGCCGCCGGGGCCGCCGGGCCTCCCGGTGTCCCAGCTCCCGCCGCTCCCGCCGCCCCGGCGCGGCGCCGACTGGATGTTCGGCGGGGTGTACGGGACCGTCCTCGCGTCCGGGCTGCTGGCCGCGCTCGACCAGAAGGGCGGGGAGTACACCCCCTTCTACGACGCCAGCTGGGTGCTCGTCACCGCCGCCACCGCCGGGCTCGCGCACGGGTACTCGCACCACATGAGCACCCATCAGGCCGGCTCGGCCGGGCACCGGTGGCGGATCCTCGGACGGGCGCTGTGGAACGAGTGGCCCATGATCGCGGCCACCCTGCCCACGGTCCTGCTCCTGCTCGTCGCCGGACTCACCGGCTGGGACTCGCACGGGGTCACGGCCGTCGGGCTCGGCGTGAACACCGCGATGCTGTTCGCCTGGGGAGCCTTCGTGGCCCTCCGGGTCGGCTACAAACTCGGCTCGGCGCTGCTCATCGGGGTCGCCGACGCCACGATCGGGCTGGCCATCATCGCGGCCAACGCGGTCATCAAATAGCGCCGAACGGCCTGCCGGGCCGGACAGCCGGACGACCCGAACAGCCCGCCGGGCCGAACAGCCCGCCGGGCCGGACAGCCCGGCGGGCCGGACGGAGAGACCCCGTCCGGCCCGAGCGGCGGACCCCCCGAGCAGCGGCTCCCGAGGGGCGGCTCACTCCGGCAGCTGGGCCTCCGCCTCCGCGAGGATCTCCGTCAGCCGGGCCCCGAACTCCGCCCCCCGTACGTCCGGCACCCCGGTGCGGGCCGAGGTGAGGAGCGCGTCCACGGCGCGGCCGTAGGCCCCCGGGACGTTGCTCCACTCCGGCAGGCCGAAGACGCCGGCGGTCCCGCGCAGCTCCAGCCCCACCCCGGCGGCCGCGCGCGGGGAGCTGAGGCTGAGCACGGCGGTGCTGGCCGCGCCGGAGGTGTGGCGCAGGGCCAGCTGGACCACGTCGGCGGGGCCGCGGGTGGCGCTGACCTCGGTGACGTCGCCGAGCACGGGGATGAGTACGGACAGGGCGTGCGGGCCCACGTCCCACAGCCCGCCCTTGGCCTTGCGCCAGGGCGAGTCGGCGTAGGCGCTGGGCTCGCCGTCGGGCGGGAAGACCGCGCCGAGCCAGTGCGCGGCGGCGGTGAACCAGCCCGTGCGCTCCGCCTGCTCCGCGACCCAGCCGGCGGTCGGCTCGGCGAAGCGCAGGGTGAGGAAGACCACGGAGGCGACCCGGTGCTCGGCCACGGCGGCGGCGACCGCGCGGGCGTCGGCCGGGGTCGTGGCGACGGGCTTGTCGAGCAGCAGGTGGCAGCCGGCGGCGGCCGCGCGCACGGCGAGCGGGGCCTGTACGTCGGGCGGGAGCGCGAAGGCCACGGCGTCACAGTCGGCGAACAGCGCGTCGGGGTCTTCGTACACCTTCACCCCGTACTCGCGCGCCAGTTCGGCCGCGGCTTCGGGGCGCCGGCCCCAGACTCCGGCGAACTCGGAGCCGGGGTGTGCGGCGAGGGCGGGGGCGTGCGTGCGGCGGGCCCATGGGCCGGTGCCCAGCAGCCCGATCCGGGGGCGGGGCCCGGGAGCGGCCTCTTCGGCGGCATCTCCGGCGGACGTCAAATCGTACGAAATGCTCACCCGCCCAGTCTGCCCCACCCGTACGGGCGTCCCGACGGCAACCCTCTCGACCACGCCCACCTGCGGCGTAAACCTCGGTAACACGGGGTTCACACACGGGCAACGGAAGAGAAACCGCGAGCGGGCACGCTGCGGTCTACACCGCAGAACGAATGTCGCAGTACGCGAGCCACAGGGACGTGAACCGCCGTACGCGATCCGCAGGACGCAGCGCAGCACCCGCAGAGTCTGCGCCGGAGCGACGCACCGAAGGATGGGGCCCCGTGAGCTACAAGGCTGAGTACATCTGGATCGACGGAACCGAGCCGACGGCGAAGCTGCGCTCCAAGACCAAGATCATGGCGGACGGCGACGCGCTGCCGATCTGGGGCTTCGACGGTTCGAGCACCAACCAGGCCGAGGGCCACGCCTCCGACCGCGTACTGCAGCCGGTGTTCACCTGCCCGGACCCGATCCGCGGCGGCGACAACGTCCTCGTCCTGTGCGAGGTCCTGAACATCGACATGACCCCGCACGAGTCGAACACCCGCGCGCTGCTGCGTCCGATCGCCGAGAAGTTCGCCGCTCAGGAGCCGATCTACGGCATCGAGCAGGAGTACACCTTCTTCGACGGCACCCGCCCGCTCGGCTTCCCGGTCAACGGCTTCCCGGCCGCGCAGGGCGGCTACTACTGCGGCGTCGGCTCGGACGAGATCTTCGGCCGCGACATCGTCGAGAAGCACCTGGACCACTGCCTCGCGGCGGGCCTGGCGATCTCCGGCATCAACGCCGAGGTCATGCCCGGCCAGTGGGAGTTCCAGGTCGGCCCGGTCGGCCCGCTGGAGGTCTCCGACCAGCTGTGGATCGCGCGCTGGCTGCTCTACCGCACCGCCGAGGACTTCAACGTCTCCGCGACGCTGAACCCGAAGCCGGTCAAGGGCGACTGGAACGGCGCGGGCGCGCACACCAACTTCTCCACGAAGGCGATGCGCGAGGACTACCGCGCGATCATCTCCGCGGCGGAGTCGCTGGGCGAGGGCAGCAAGCCGCTGGACCACGTCAAGAACTACGGCGCCGGCATCGACGAGCGCCTGACGGGCCTGCACGAGACCGCCCCGTGGAACGAGTACAGCTACGGGGTCTCGGACCGCGGCGCCTCCGTCCGCATCCCGTGGCAGGTCGAGAAGGACGGCAAGGGCTACATCGAGGACCGCCGCCCGAACGCGAACGTGGACCCGTACGTGGTGACCCGCCTCATCACGGACACCTGCTGCACCGCCCTGGAGAAGGACGGCCTGGTCTGATCCCGGCCCACCACCCCTGACACCACCGCGGCGCCCGCCTTCCCCCCGGGGAGGGCGGGCGCCGCGCTGTCGGTGGCACCTGCCATCGTGTGCGCCATGCTGCCCGTCACCCTGCGCACCGAGTCCGCCGAGGCCTACCGCCGCCCCGCGCTCCCCTGGCTGTCCGAGATCGTCGGGCGCATCGGCGCCGACGGCGACCACTTCCTCATCGTGGAACGGCTCCCGGACGAACCGGACGCGTACGTCCAGGTCTGGCACGAGACGGGCGGGGACTACCAGCTGGAGTATCGCGACGGCTCAGCCGACCGGCACTTCCGGGCCTGCGTCCGCACGGCGGGCGAGGTGGTGGACGTGATGGCCCGCTGGGCCCGCCGGGAGAAGGGCTGGGACCTCGGCCCGGTGTGGGAGCGGCTGGAGTTCCCGGTGGAGTAAGTGCCGCCGCTCGCCCCGGAGGTGGAGCGGGAGCCGACCGGGATCGTGCGGGAGTGGCTGCGGTGCGGCTACGACGACCGGGCGACCCTGAGCGAGAACGCCGAGGGCGCCGCGGCGGGGCACGACCTGCGGCTGCTCCACGGGGGCTTCGAGCCGGGCGAGGAGCTCCCGGCCTCCGTGGGCCGGGAGGTCGTGGCGGCGCTGGACGCGGTCGGGCCGAATTGGGCGTGGGACGGATCGGCCCACGATGCGATACGGGTGACCGGGATGGAGTGGCGGAAGCGGCTCGGCGGGTGACGGATTGCCGGGATTGCAATGGTCCGTTCATGCCATGATCACGGAATGTGGGATTCCGCTCCACTAAGTGAGACGGGGTCTGCCCCGGCGCCTCCAGATCTGCTTGAATGGGGCCATGGCCAGCTACTTGCACACCTCGACAGGTCGCAGCGACCTCGAGCCGTTCTGGCCTTCCCGTCAGGATCACGATTTCGACCGGGTGTGTTGCCGCGCGAAGAACGCGCCGGCCCTCTAAAGCCTCCGGGACTTCCAACCGACCTCCCCCAGGCCTTCGGTCTGCGCGGTACGACACAAGACGACGCCTTTACGTACGTCTCCTGCCGACCACTCCGCGTGAAAGAGCTGACCACTCATGGCGAACACCCGTTCCTTCGCTTCCGCCGCCTCCGCTGCGACCTCTCCCCTGACCTACCCGAGCTTCCCGCCCAGTCCGCGCCACCGCCTGCGGGCCGTGGACCGCGACGAGGTGGGCGCCGTTGCCCGCGTAGCGGACTTCCTGCCGCCCGGCGCCACCTGGCTGCCCGCCCCCGCGCACACCCTGCCCACCCTCCCCGGCCAGCCGCCGATGGTCGGGTACCTGGTGCTCGTACCGGCCGACCAGCAGCCGGTGGCCTTCTCCCCCCAGTCCGTTCCCGCCGCCCCTGCCCCCGGCGCGGCGCCCGTCACCGGTGACTCACTGGTCCGCATCGACCCGGCGCAGCGCACCGCCGAGGTGGACGGCGAGGTCCTGGACCTGACGTACCTGGAGTTCGAGCTGCTGGCCCACCTGGTCGCGCACCCGCACCGGGTGCACAGCCGCGACCAGCTGGTGACCACCGTCTGGGGCTACGGCCACGTCGGCGACGGCCGCACGGTAGACGTGCACGTCGCGCGGCTGCGCCGCAAGCTGGGCGCCGCCCACCGCGGCGCGATCCAGACCGTGCGCCGGGTGGGCTACAAGTACGCCCCCTGACCGGGACGAGGGCGGGCCCGTACTGACGAGGGGGAGTACGGGCCCGGGGGGCGGGCGGGCGGGCCGGAAGAGGTCGGACCGCCCAACTCGGGCCTTCACAAAGGGGATTTCCTCGCACATCCGCCCTGATCAGGCCCGGTCCCTGACGTAGGCTTTTCCGTCGTGACCATCGGAACCGGCAGCGTACTTGCCCCACTTGAGCCCCAGGACCCCCGCGAGACCGCCGGCTACCGGCTGATCGCCCGGATCGGCGAGGGCGGCATGGGCACCGTCTACCTCTCGCACACGCGCGGCGGGCAGCCCGTCGCGCTGAAGCTGATCCGCCGGGAGTTCGGGCAGGACCCGGACTTCCGGAGCCGGTTCGAGCAGGAGGTCCGGGCCGCGCGCCGGGTGCAGGGCTACCACCTCGTACCGGTCCTCGACCACGACACCACGGGCGCCTCGCCCTGGCTCGCCTCGGTGTTCGTACCGGGACTCTCGCTGCACGACGCCCTGAACGCCTACGGTCCGCTCCCGCTCGGCGCCGTGTTCCAGCTGATCGGCTGCACGGCGCGGGCCCTCGGCTCCATCCACGCCGCGGGGGTCGTGCACCGCGACCTGAAGCCCGCCAACCTGCTGCTCGGCGCGGCCGGGCCGTACGTCATCGACTTCGGGATCGCCCGGGCCGCCGACAGCACGCAGCTCACCCGCACCGGCGGGGTCATCGGCACTCCGCAGTACATGTCCCCCGAACACGCGCTGGGCGCCGAGGTCACCACCGCGGGCGACCTGTTCGCGGTCGGCCTCATCGCCGCGGTCGCGGCCACCGGGCGGCACCCGTACGGGGAGGGCGGGGCCACGGCCCTCGGCGTGCGGATCGCCAACACCGACCGGCTTCCCCCGGACCTGAGCGGCTACCCGCTCGAACTGCGGCCGCTGCTGGAGCGCTGCCTGACGGCGGATCCGGCGGCCCGGATCGGTACGGACGAGCTCGCCGCGATGTGCGAACTGTTCACCGGGCGACCGCTGAACGATTTCGACGGCTGGCTCCCGGAGCCGGTCGGGCAGGAGATCGCCCGGCGGGTGCGGGCCGCGGAGAATCCGCCGGTGCCGACGGTGCTGGACTCGGGCGGGAGCGGTGCGGGAGCCGCCGCGGGTACGGGAGCAGCCGCGGGTGCGGGAGCCGCCGCGGCCGCCGGTGGGTTCGGACCGGCCGGTACGGGACCGGGGACCGGGACCTCCGGCGCCTTCGGCGGGGTCCACGGCGCGGACACCGCGTTCGCGCCGCCCCGGCCCGCCGGGCCGCCGCGGCCGAGCCGCCCGACGCCCGCGCCATCGCCGGCCACGGCCGCGGCTCCCGCTCCCGCCCCCGCCCCCGCCCCGGCACCCAAGGGGTTCCGCGGCGCGCTCGTCGCCGCCTGCCTCGTCCTCGCCGTCGCCGCGGGAGCCGGCACGGTCTGGCTGCTGGACGGGGACGACTCCAAGGACGACGCGAAGGCACCCGCCGCCCGGCAGGAGACCCCGGCCGCGGCCGCGTCCGGATCACCGGACCCGGCCCAGGCCTCCGCCCCGCCGAAGTCCTCGCCCTCGGCCTCCGCCCCGCCGAAGGCCGCGTACACGCTGGTCTTCCAGGACAAGCCCCTGACCCTGCGCGCCCCTTCCTCCAGCACCGGAACCCACGTCGACCTGGACGCTCCGAAGGTCGTTCCCAACGGAGAGATCGGCGCGGACCGGGACATGGAGCTCACCTACCACGACTGGAGCGACGCGGGCCTGGTCTTCCAGACGGCCACGGGCAAGAGCCCGGGCACCACGCCGGAGGAGTGCAAGGACGCCGTCGCCACCAATGCCCTGGCCTCCAAGCTGACAAGTGACCAGCTCGAACAGGGCAAGGAGCTCACGAAGGGCACCGTGCTGTGCACGGTCACCAGCGACGGGAACCTGGCGATGCTCCGCATCACCGAGGTGGTGCCCCACAAGGGCGGCTTCCGCCCCGTGCCCGACTACGTCACCGCACTCACCCTCTGGAAGATCGGCTGACGCCGTGGGCCCCGGTGCTCCTCAGGAGGAGGCCCGGGCCCACGGACAGTGATCTAGACCTCGGCGCCGGCCCCGGCCCCGCGCCTCGAAGCCACGAAGCCCAGCACCAGGTCGCCCGCGAGGAACACCAGCAGGCTGATGCCCAGCATCGGTACGAACCAGCCCACGACGGCCGTCGCCGCGGCCAGCGGCAGCAGCGCCGTCACCGGCAGCTTCCGCCACGCCCCGCGCGGCTGGGGGCGGCCGGCCGAGAGCGTGCGCTCCTTGGTCGGTCGGCGCAGCCACCACATGCGGTAGCCCCAGACGACCATGGACATCACCAGGACCGCCAGCACGGCCAGGGCCAGCTGGTTGGCGAGCCCGAAGGTCAGGCCCATGTGCAGGTCGATGCCGAAGCGGGTGAGCTGGGCGAGCAGCGGGTGGTCGGCGAAGCGGAGCACGTCCATGACCCGGCCGTCGGCGGGGTCCACGGAGACCGCGTCCAGGTGCACCGGCACCTGCTTGTCCTGCTCCTTGACCACATAGCCCTTGCCCGCGGCGGGCAGGGTGATCCGCAGCGACTCGGTGACCCCGGCGGACCGGGCCGCCGCCACCGCTCCGTCGAGGCCGATTACACCAACCGGCACCGGCGGCGCCGACGGGGCGGGCGCCGCCTGGTCACCGGCGGCCGCGCCGTGCCCCGCGTGCTCGCCACCGGCGTCGGCGGCCGGCGCGCCCGGGAGCTTGGCGGCCACGGCCGGGGTGCCCCCGCCGAGACCGTCCTTGAGTTCCCCGATGTTCTCGCCGGCGTACCGCGACCAGGTCAGGCCGGTGGCGGAGAGGCCCACGAGGCCGAGCACGATCCAGACGCCGACGGAGCCGTGCCAGGACAGGGTCTTGCGGCGGCCGGTCGCCTTGCGGTCGGGCACGACGAGGGCCGCCTTACGGGCCCGCTTGCGGCCGATCCACAGCGCGAGTCCGCCCAGCGCGACCACCCACAGCCAGCTCGCGGCGAGTTCGCTGTAGTTCCGCCCGAACTCCCCGAGCTGGAGGCTGGAGTGGAACTCGCTCAGCCAGGCCCGCAGCGGCAGCGCGTCGCCGACGGTGGTGAGCTTCCCGCGGACCTCGGCCGTATACGGATCGACGAACACGGTGAGGGTCTCGCCCTCGGCGAGTTCCGGGCTCTCCATGATCACCCGGGTGGTGGCGTCCGCCTCCGGCGCGGGCCACACGGCCGCGACCGCGCCCTGGGGGGCGGCCTTCTTGGCCGCGTCGACCTGGGCGCTGAGCGGCTGCGCGCTCGCGCCGACGCGGTCGACCGTCAGCTCGTCGGCGTAGAGGATCTTCTCGGCCTGCCAGGAGCCGGCGTAGAGCAGCCCGGTGGTGGCGGCGACGAGCAGGAGCGGGGCGATCAGCACCCCGGCGTAGAAGTGCAGGCGCAGGAGCAGCGGCCGCAGGGCGGCCCAGGTACCGGGCGTGCGGGCGGGGGCGGTTCCGGGCTCGGTTCCGGGCTCGGCTACGGGCTCGGCTATGGGCTCGGTCGCGGGCAGGGTTCCGGTGTCGGTTCCGGATTCAGGTGCGTCGGGGTCCGCTGCGCGGACGACGACCTCGTCGAGAGACATGGGTGTCCTAGGTGTTGGCGAAGACAGGGGTGAGCGGCCCCTGGTCTCGCCCCCTCACCCGAGGCGGGGAGGGCGCGCCGTTCGGTCAGGCGCGGGCAGGACGGCCGGGGGCCGTGATACGGATCCGTCCGCGCGCGGGCGGCCCGCGCCGCTCGGCGGTGTGCGCGTGCACGGCACCGCGCAGGGTGCGCGGCCGCCGGTACCCGGCGGGCCGGAACGCCGGCGCCGGCGGTACGGGGATCCCGCGCGCGCGGAGCAGGGCGAGGACCCGGGAGAGCGGCCGGGCGGCGAGCAGCGCCCCGGCCGCGAGGACGGCGGTGAGCCGGAAGACGGCGGCCTCGCCCCAGGCGAGCCAGAGCGCGCAGAACAGCCCGGCGAGGAGGTGCGCGGCGATCATGCCGAGCCCGTCGTGGGTGTGGCCGGCGGCCATGTCACCCATGCCGGCCACGGCGCTCATGCCGTCCATCGCGGCCATGCCGTCCATGCCGTCCATGGAGGTCATGCCGTCCATGGCATGCGCCCCGTGCACGGCATCCGCGGCATCCGCGCCCGTGTCCGTGCCGCCGCCCCCGCCCTCACCCGTCCGGTGCCGGCCACCGGCCGAGGCGGAGAAGACGAGGTGCAGGACCGCCTGTACGGCGAGCATCGCCGCGGCGATGGAGAGGGGTCCGCGCCGGCGCCCGGCGGAGAGCCAGGCGAGCCCTCCGGTCAGCCCGAATGCGGACAGAAGACCCAGTGCGGGAAGGTCCGTACCGGACATGTACGAATGCCCCGCCGCACCCAGTGCGACGGCCACCGCCGCGAAGAGCGCGGCCCGCATGGCGCGCATCGGCGCGGGGCTGTGTGACATGACCTGCGCATGGTGCCATGGCCCCCCGCCTCGCCGTACGGCACCCCCGTGGCCGATCATGGACGGATGAGCCCCCTGTCCTTGACGGTCCCGCTGAGCGCGGTGTACACGGGCACGGTCCAGCTCGGGGCGTACGCCCTGGAGCGGCTGGATCCGGCGGCGCGGGAGCGGCTGCTGCGCCGGTGCTCCACCAACAGCGACAACCTGGAGGCCGGCCGCTGGGAGACCCTGCCGGCCAGTGCCTTCCTCGTCGAGGAGCCGATGCCGCTGCCGTACGCGCTCCTGCTGGTGGCCGTCCTCGGGTACGCCGAGTACGCCTACGGGGCCTGGTGGACGGCGGCCGCCTTCCTGTTCGGGCACGTCACGGCCACCCTGCTGGTCCACGGGGTGCTCCGCCGGACGGCCGGCCCCCGGACCCGGCGGGCGGTGGACGTGGGCACCAGCTACGGCTTCAACACCGTGCTCGGGGCGCTGACCTCGGCGCTTCCGCGCGGGCCGGTGCGCAGCACCGCCCGGGTCTGCCTGCTGGCGCTCGCCGTCCGGCCGGTGCTGCGGCGGGAGCGGACCTTCACCGACGCCGGGCACCTGGTGGCCCTGGGGCTCGGCCTCGGGGTCTCGCTGGCCGCCGATTACCTTTCCGGAGCGAAATCTCCGAAAATCATACGGATGACACGCGTCACCCAGCGCGCTTCATCCCGAGCCGTCCCTCGCCATCCATTTCCCTGATCATTCGATTCTCTGATCACGCTTCTCTGATCACGTTGGAGCCGCCACGATGACCGTCACCACCGCCAAGACCGTCGCCAACCTCCGTGACCTCGGCGGCACCCCGCTCGCCGGGGGCCGCAGCGTCCGCCCGGGTCTGGTGCTGCGCTCCGGCCAGCTCGACCGGCTCGACCTCGACGTCGACCAGGTGGTGGCCGCGCTGGGCATCGGCACCGTCATCGATTTCCGTACCGGCGTGGAGCGCGGCGAACACCCCGACCGGATGCCGGCCGGCGCCCGGCTGCTCATAGCCGACGCCCTGGCCGACAAGATGGCGGCCGACAGCACGGGCGACGGCGGCCCCGGGAAGATACCCGCCGCCCAGCTCAAGGACATCCTGTCCGACCCGGTCGTGGCGGAGGAGCACCTGGGCGGCGGCAAGGTCCAGGCCCTGTTCACCAGCCTCTACCGCTCCCTGGTCAGCTCCGCCTCCGCGCAGTCCGCGTACCGGCTGCTGCTCACCGAGCTCGCCGACCCGCAGTCCGGGCCGGTGCTCTTCCACTGCACGGCGGGCAAGGACCGTACGGGCTGGGGCGCGACCGTGGTCCTGTCGCTGCTCGGCGCCGACGACGAGACGCTGATGACCGAGTACCTGTCGGTCAACCCGGCGGTGCGGATCGCCTTCGCCCCGATGATCGAGGGCTTCACGGCGGCCGGCGGTGACCCGGACATCGCACTGGCGCTGATCGGCGTCTTCCCCTCCTATCTGGAGGCCGCGCTGGACGAGGTGAACACGCGCTACGGCTCGATGGAGAAGTACGTGCGCGAGGGACTCGGCGTCTCCGACGAGACGGTCGAGGCGCTGCGGGCCCGCCTGATCGCCTGATCGCCTGATCGTCGGATCGCCCGGGCCCCGCGGCGGGATCCTGCGGCCCCGCCGGGAGAGCCGGTCCGAAGGTCCCGTCCGAACATGCGCGCTGGGACCCGGTGACCATCCGACCATTCGCTCGTTCTGCTGAACGTGACTGCGCCGGATACCGCCACCCGCCCCCTCTCCCCCGATGTCGAGCAGGCCGAGGCCGCCATCGTCGAGCACTATCCCCGGCTGGTGCGGCTGGCCTACCTGGTGCTGCCGCCCGCCCTCGGCCGCAACCGGCGGGTCCTCACCGCCCACTCGCTGGCCCAGCGCGCCCTGCCGCGCGGACGGCGGGACGGGGCGGCCGCGGCCCAGGCGGCGGTGCAGGGCGGGGTGCCGGGGCAGCGGGGCGGGGCGGGTCCCGAGTCGGGGTACGCGTACGTACGGCTGCGCGTGCTGCGCTCCGCGCTGGAGGCCGGGATCCCGCTGACGTTCCGCGCGCTGCCCCGGCGGGCTCAACTGCCGCCGGCGCTCCCCCAGGTGTGGGGGCTGCGGCTGTTCCCGCGCTCGGGCGGGGCCGAGGAGCTGGCGCTGGACCAGTGGCTGGCCACCCTCGACGGGCCGGGCCGGGCCGCGTGCGTGCTGCGGGCGCTGGAGCGGCTGCCCGAGCCGGAGGTGCTGCGGGTGCTGACCGAGGCGGGGGTGGTCAATCCGGCCGCCGCCGTCGCGGAGTCCGGGGACCCCTCGACCGACGAGCTGTTCGCCTCCCCCGAGTTCGACCCCTGCGTGCTCCAGGCCCGGCCCACCGACCTGCTGCGCCGCCGCCGGCTCGTGCGGGCCGGGATCGCCGCCGGGATCGCCCTCGCCGTGTGCGGGGTGCTGCTCTCGCTGCCCGGCGGCGGGTGGGGGGCCGACGGGGCCGCTGCCCCGCTCTACGCGAAGAACGCGGCGGCGGAGCAGGCGCTGGATCCCGGGCAGCTGGTCCGGGTCGCGCCCACGGTCTGGCGTACGGCCTCCCGCACCGACTACTCCGGCTGGCCCGCGCGCGGCGACCGCGTCGACGATGCCGCGCTGCTGCGGCGGGCGCTGGCCGTCTGGGCCCGGCCGGGCCGCTCGGTCGTGGTCTCGGCCACCCCGGGCACCCCGTCGGGGCCGCCGATGGGGCCCCCGCAGCTGCTGTTCGCCGGGACCGTCGACCAGGCCGTCGTGGTCCTGCTGTACGACGGCCTGCGCGTGGTGCGGTACGCCGAACCGCGCTCCGGCACCGAGATCGCCGCCCTCGACTTCGCCCGGACCGACGGCGCCTCGGCGGACACGGCGGCGGCCCTGGTGCTCAGCCGGGTCGACGGCAACGTCCGCTATCTGACGGCTCCTTGGGTGACGGCCGCGACGCAGCGGGACCTGCTGAAGCCGGGGGAGGCTCCGGCGGGACTGGAGCTGACGCCGGAGGGGATCACTCCGCCGGTGCCGAGCCCGGCCCCGGAGGGCGCGTGTACGAGCTGGAACGCCCTGGCCGTGACCGGTGACGGCGCGACCCGGCTGATCACCGACCTGGGCGAGCTGACCCCGGCCCGGCTGACCTCGGGGGCGCCGGGCGCCGAGCGGAACGTGACGGAGGGCGCGGAGCTGGGCGACTGGTCGCGGATCGCGTGCCTGCTGCCTTCGGTGCGCTCGCACGGGGTGCGCACGGTCAACGCGTGGACGTACGCCAAGCAGCCGCTGCCCGAGGGCGACGGCACGGCGACCTGGCTGTGCACCCGGGCGGAGACCTGGCAGGGCACGGCGGACCGGGTGCAGGCGCAGTTCCTGGCCCCGGGCGCACCGCTGGCGGCGCAGGCGGCGAAGGCGGAGGGCTCGCCGGCGTGCGGGCCGCGGGAGCCGCGGGTGCTGGCCGGGGTGCTGTGGAAGTCGAAGGCCGGGCAGTGGTACGTCCTGGCGGCGGGCAGTGCGCAGTTCGCCTCGCTGACCGTGGGCGGCGGCCAGGTGAGCGGGGTCGCGGTGGGCAACCGGCTGGCGGTGAAGGCTCCGGCGGGGGCGCAGGTGGAACTGACGGGCAAGCTCACGGACGGTTCGAAGGCGGGGGTGTTGAGGTAGTCCCGGCCCTGGCCGGGAGGTAGCCCCGGCCAGGGCCGGGGGCGGCAGGAAGTGGCGGTAGAGGGGTTTCCCTCCCCTCTACCCATCAGTACATTGACGCCATGTCTAATACGCCGCCCGCGTCGCCCGCCCCCGTGGCGTCGGAGCACATAGATCTGAAGGCCCGGAACGTGTCCTTCTCCTGGGAGGACACCCCGCTCCACTGGCTGCCCGGCGATCCCTTCGCCAACCACACCATCAACGTGCTGCACCTGCTGCTCCCGGCGGGCGAGCGCTGGTTCGTGCACGTCTACAAGCAGGTGCTCCCGTACATCACGGACGAGCAACTGCGCGAGGACGTCGTCGGGTTCATCGGCCAGGAGGCCATGCACGCCGGCGCGCACGACGACGTGCTCCCCCACCTCAAGCGGCTGGGCCTGGATCCGACGCCCTACACGGCGCAGATCGACTGGCTCTTCGAGAAGCTGCTCGGCGACCGGACGCTGCCGCCGGGCGCGCCCCGCAAGTGGTGGCTGATGGAGCGCGTGGCGATGATCGCCGCGATCGAGCACTACACGGCCTTCCTGGGCAACTGGGTGCTCAACGCGACCGAACTGGACCGGCGCGGCGCGGACCCGATGATGCTGGACCTGCTGCGCTGGCACGGCGCGGAGGAGGTCGAGCACCGGTCGGTGGCCTTCGACCTGTTCATGCACCTCGACGGCGGCTACCGCCGCCGGGCGCGCACCTGGGCCACGGCCTTCACGGCGCTGGTCTTCCTGTGGCAGCGCGGATCGCGCTACTTCATGGAGCACGACCCCGGACTCCCGCCCGGCTCCAAGGCCTCGGTGGGGCAGTTCTACCGCTCGGGCCGCAAGGGGACCCTGCCGTCCACGGGCGCGATGCTGAAGTCGATCCCTACGTACCTCTCGCGCAGCTACCACCCCTCGCAGGAGGGCTCCACGGCGCAGGCCGTCGCCTACCTGGCCTCCTCGCCCGGCGCGAACGGCGGTGGCCACCGATGAGGCGCGCCCTCACGGTGACCGCGCTCGCGGGCGCCGCGTGGCTGGCGAAGCGTGCGATCGGCCGGCGCATCGACTCCGGGTCGCCCCTCTGGCCGCTGCCCGCGCTGGAGACCCCGGTCTCGGGGTACTCGCCGCGCCGGTGGATCCCGGCGCTGATCGTCTCCCGTACGGAGCCCGCGGACGGGGTGCTGTCCCTGACGCTGGAATCGGCGGAGCTCCCGGAGTGGGCCCCGGGCGCGCACCTGGACGTGCTGCTCCCGTCGGGGCTGGTCCGCCAGTACTCCCTGTGCGGCGACCCCGCCGACCGGGGCCGCTACACGATCGCGGTCCGGCTCGTGGAGGACGGCCGCGGCGGCTCGCGCGAGGCGCACGCCCAGCTGGTGGAGGGTGCGGAGCTGCCGGTCCGCCCGCCCCGCAACCGCTTCCCGCTGGTCCCGGCGCCGTCCTACGCCTTCGTCGCGGGCGGGATCGGCATCACCCCGGTCCTCCCGATGCTCCGGGCGGCGACGGCGGCGGGCGCGGACTGGACCCTGCTCTACGGTGGCCGCTCGCGGGCCTCGATGCCCTTCCTGGCCGAACTCGCCCGGTACGGGGACCGGGTCACGGTCGTGCCCGAGGACGAGGCGGGCCTCCCCGACCTGAGCGTGCTCGGCGCACTCGGAGCGGACACGCCGGTCTACTGCTGCGGCCCGGCCCCGCTGATGGCGGCGGTCGAGGCGGCCGCGCCGGCGGGCACCCCGGTCCACTTGGAGCGGTTCGCCCCGGCGGCCGCGGGCGGGGACGCGAAGCCCTTCACGGTGGAACTCCGCCGCTCGGGGCGGATCGTGGAGGTGGCGGCGACGGAGTCCGCCCTGACCGCCGTCCGCCGGGAGCTCCCGAACACCCCGTACTCCTGCGAGCAGGGCTTCTGCGGTACCTGCCAACACCGGGTCCTGTCGGGGGACATCGACCACCGCGACACCCTCCTCACGGACGGCGAACGCGAGGACTCCATGCTCCTGTGCGTCTCCCGCGCGGCCTCGGACCGCCTGGTCCTGGACCTGTAGGGGGCCCCTGCGGGGGTGCGCAGTAGGGTGTCCGCATGACAACCGGGGTGCGGCGCAGGATGGGTGTCGAGGAGCGGCGGCAGCAGCTGATCGGGGTGGCGCTGGAGCTGTTCAGCCACCGGTCGCCCGACGATGTGTCCATCGACGAGATCGCGGCGGCCGCGGGGATATCGCGGCCGCTGGTCTACCACTACTTTCCCGGCAAGCTGAGCCTCTACGAGGCGGCGCTGCGGCGGGCGGCCGACGAGCTCGCGCTGCGGTTCGTGGAGCCCCGGGAGGGGCCGCTCGGGGCGCGGTTGCTCCGGGTCATGGGGCGGTTCTTCGCCTTCGTCGACGACCACGGGCCCGGCTTCTCGGCGCTGATGCGGGGCGGCCCGGCGGTCGGCAGCAGCCGGGCCAACGCGATGATCGACGAGGTCCGCCAGGCGGCGTACGAGCAGATCCTCGCGCACCTGGGCGTCGACCGTAAGGCGCCGCCCGCCCGGCTGGAACTCGTGGTGCGCTCCTGGGTGTCGCTGGCCGAGTCGACGGCGCTGATCTGGCTGGACGGCCGGCGGATCCCGCGCGCGGAGCTGGAGTTGCAGCTCGTGCACGACTTCGCGGCGCTGGCCGCGGTGAGCGCCGCCTACGACGCGGAGATGGCGGGGATCCTCGTACGGATCCTCGTGGACGAGCCGGCCGACGGGCCGTTCGGGGAACTGGTGGGGCGGCTGGTGGCCCTGGTCCCCAAAGAGCCCGGCGCCAAAGAGCCCGGCCCCACGGGGTCCGGCCCCTCGGTGCCCGGTCCGCGGTGACGGACCGTCCTTGATCGATTGGTGCGCAATAATGCCCGCGTGATCATTGACGACGGGATCGTGTTCCGGCTGGCCGAGGAGAAGGACGCCGGCACGCTGGTGGCCCTGTACGACCAGGCCGCCCGCTGGATGGCCGCGCACGGGATCGACCAGTGGAAGCCCGGGCAGAAGGACCTCGCGCACTTCCGGGCCGTCATGCGCGAGGGCGAGGCGTGGATCGCCTCGGACGGCAACGGGCACGCCGTCGGGGCGTACGAACTGTGGTGGTCCGACGAGGACGCCTGGGGCATCCAGCCGCCCGTGGCCGGCTACGTGCACCGGCTCATGGTCGAACGCGAGGCCGCGCCCGCCGGGGCCGGCCGGCGGCTGCTCGAACACTTCGAGCGGCGCATCGCCAGGGCCGGCCGCGAACGGGCGCGGCTGGACTGCGTCTCCACGAACCCCCGGCTGGTCGCGTACTACCAGTCCGCGGGCTACCGGGTGGTCGGGGAGTTCCCCCACAAGGTGGGCAAGGACGGGCAGGTGTACGGGGTGATCCTGCTGGAGAAGCGGCTGGACCAGCTGACCCTGGTCAACTCGGCCTGACGGCCGACCCGGCCTGACCCGTACCCCACCCGTCCCGGCGGGTCACCCCCGCTTGAAGACGGCCGCCGTGCGGGCCGGGACGGCGAACTCTCCCTTCGCCGGGTCGTACGCCGCCTGCCGGGTCACCGGGTCCGCGCCCGAGGCCTGGACCGGGTGCAGGGCGTAGGCCGTGCCCGCGAGGGCCGGTACCCGCTGGGTCCTGGCGGCGGGGGTGGCGTTGAAGACCACCACCAGGTCGCCCAGGGTCATCGTGATCACGCCCGGGGTCTCCTCGGTCCCCGAGAGGGGGAAGGCCAGCTTCGCCTGGACCGCCTCGGTGGTGGTGAGGGCGAAGGCGGGTTCCGTCGTACGGATCTTCAGCAGGTCCCGGTACGCGGACGAGGCGCCGTCGATCTCCGCGCAGCCGGGTGCGGGCGCTGCCAGCAGGGGCTTCGCGTAGAGCCACTTCGGGCGGTTGTCGGCCGCCGGGGGCAGGCCGCGGCCGAAGCCGTTGCCGTCCTTGCAGTCCCAGTGGATGGCGTTGAACCAGTCCCCGCTGTCGTAGGAGTTGCGGTCCAGGGACTTGGAGCGGAGCAGGTCGGTGCCCGCCTGGGAGAGGGCAGGGCCCTGGGAGAGGGCGGCGACGGACATCGCCAGGACCTGGGCGCGGGACCGGTCGGCCGTCGAGGCGCCCTCCGGGAGCTTGAACGCCAGGGCGTCGAAGAGCGTCTCGTTGTCGTGGGCGTCGACGTACGCGAGGGCGTCGCCGGGGGCCGCCGCGTACCCGGCCGGGGCTCCGTTGTAGTCCACCTCGGAGCCCTTGACCGCGCGGCCGGTGGAGTCCGTGAAGGCGTACCCGGCGAGGTTGCCGGTCAGCCCGACCTTGATCAGGTCCTGGTCGTGGAGGAGCCGGACGCGCTGCTGCTCCGGGGTGCCGTTCGCCGGGGAGGCGTTGGGGGCGGTGAACAGGCCGGAGGCGAAGCCCTGGACGCGCGGGTCCTCGTCGAAGGGGCCGCCGCCGCGGACCGCGTCGCGGGCCCGGTCGGAGAAGGTGGCGATGCCGGTGCCGGCCATGTTCTGCTGCGTGGCCTGCACGAAGCGGGCGTCGTTGGCGACCTCGCCGAAGTTCCAGCCCTCCCCGTAGAGGACGATCTTCTTCCCGTCGACCCCGTCCTTCTGGAGCGTCAGCGCGTCGAGGGCGGCGCGCACGGCCAGGATGTTGGCCTTCGGGTGGTGGCCCATGAGGTCGAAGCGGAAGCCGTCGACCTTGTACTGCTTGGCCCAGGTGACCACCGAGTCCACGACGAGGCGGCCCATCATGGCGTTCTCGGGGGCGGTGTTGGCGCAGCAGGTGGAGGTGGCGACGGAGCCGTCGGCCAGCAGCCGCTGGTAGTAGCCGGGGACGATGCGGTCGAGCACCGACTTGTCGGACTGGCCGGCGGCCACCGTGTGGTTGTAGACCACGTCCATGACCGTGCGCAGGCCCGCGCCGTTCAGGGACTGCACCATCCGCCGGAACTCCACGGTGCGGGCGGTGCCGTTGGGGTCGCTCGCGTACGAGCCCTCGGGGACGGTGTAGTGCAGCGGGTCGTAGCCCCAGTTGTAGGCGTCCTTCGCGGCCGCGGCGGCCACGCAGGCCTGCTGCTCCTCGGAGTCGGGGGCGTACGCCTTCAGGTCGCAGGCGGGTTCGGTGCGGTCCGCGGGCTTCTCGGGGATGGTGCCGATGTCGAAGGCGGGCAGGAGGTGGACGTACGAGGTCCCGGCGGCGGCCAGGTCGCGCAGGCGGCCCATGCCCGCCGAGGCGGTGTCCGTGAAGGCCAGGTACTGGCCGGGGTGGGTGGTGGTGCGGTCGGCGACCGAGAAGTCGCGGACGTGCAGCTCCTGGATCTGCGCGGAGGTGAAGGGGACGGGCGCGGGCTTCTTCAGCTCGCGCCAGCCGGGCGGGGCGAGCTTCGGATCGGCGAGGTCCACGGCCAGGCTGTACGCGGAGTCCGTGGTCAGCGCGGTGGAGTACGGGTCGGTGACCAGGTTGCGGACCACCTGGCCGGTGCTCGGGGCCCAGACGGTGACGGCGTAGCGGTAGCGCTTGCCGGTCCAGTCGCGGTCGCCGCGCACCGACCAGACGCCGGTGGTGTCGTCGCGGCGCATGGGAACGGTGCGGCCGCCGTCGAGTTCGAGGCTCACCTGCTGGGCGGTCGGGGCCCAGACGGAGAGCGTGGGGCGGCCGTCCTTGAAGACGGGGCCGAGGGCGGTGGTCGTCGTGTAGAGGTCGTCGAGGACCCCGGCGAGCTGGACTCCGGTGGCGGCGAGGACGGCGCCGTTGGCGGCGCGGGCACTGGCCACGAGCTGGCCGCGCAGGGCTTCGCGGACCCGGTCCCGGTCGCGCGGGTCGACGGTGTAGGCGGCGTACGCGGCCAGGTGCGGGTACTTCGTCTTCTGGGCGGCGCTCAGCTCGGTCCTGGCCAGCCGGAGCCACTGGGCCCGGCCGGTCAGGGTGCCGTTCTCGGCCTTGACGGCGCCTTCGCGGGAGGCGAGGAGCTGGAGGGAGGCGGCGGCGGGCGGGGCGTTCCAGGCGACCGTGTCGCGGTCGATCCAGACGGCCTGGGCCTTGGTGAGGTCCAGGGCGGCGGCCGACCCGGCGGGCTGCGGGAGGAGGTACTTCTCCTTGCCGCCCAGCATCCACACCTCGTGCCCGTTGCTCTTCAGGTCCAGGGACTGGTCGGACGGGAGGTCCTTCTCGTCGCCCTTGTGGAGGATGTAGCTGAGGCTGGTGGCTCCGGCGGCGAGGGGGACCTCGTAGACGGCGCCGTAGGAGTCGGTGCGGGTGGGGAGGACCGGCTTGGACCAGTCGGTGGGCGTCGCCGCTCCGGTCCAGACGTGCAGGCCCCAGCCCTCGTAGGCGCCGTCGGGGCGCTGGTAGTGCAGGACGGCCTTCGACTGGTCCTGCGGCGGGTAGGCGGGGCGGTCGGTGCGGGCGGGCTCCTTGCCCTGTTCGAGCCAGATCTCGCCGGTCTTCGTCACGTCGATGGTGCGGTCGGCGGCGACGTCCTTGGTGCCGTCCTTGTCGATGACGAGGTAGCCGACGCTGCTCGCCCCGGGCTTCAGCTTGACGTGGGCGAAGGCGCCGTAGGCGTCGCGGCCGGTGAAGTCGTGGCCGGCGGGCCAGGGAGTGGTCTCCCCCTCGGCGAGGTCGCCCCAGGCGAAGAGGCGCCAGTTCGTGTAGTCGCCGTCGGGGCGGTTGTAGTGGACGATCGCGTAGTCGCGCTGGGTGGCGGTGGGGACCTCGGCGGGCGGGGTCTGACCGGTGGCCGAGGCGGCGAGGGCGCTCGCGGTGCGGCCGGCGGAGTCGACGACCACGGCCTTGTACCGCAGCGGGGTGCCGGCGGCCGTGGCCGGATCGATGAACTGGGTGACCTTGTACGGGGCGTGGTCGGCGGAGCCGAGGACCTGCCACGTGCCGGTGCCGGTCTGGGCGGCGAAGACGACCCGGCTCAGGGGGTCGCCGGTGACCTCGGCGGAGAGCTCGACGGTGCCGGTGGCGCCGGGGGCCGGGGCCTTCAGGGTGAGGGCGGGCCGGGTGGTGGGCTTGGCGGCGGGGGTGGTGGCGCGGAGGACCACGGAGCCGAGGGCCGGGAGGGTGACGGTCAGCTTGCCGGCCGCGGAGGAGCGGATCAGCGTGGCCGTGCCGCCGTAGAGGGCGGCGTACTGGACGCCGGCCGGGGCGTCGAGGTCGATGGTGCGGGGCGCGGTGGCGTTGTTGGCCGCGACCAGGTACTCGGTGCGCGTGCGGGTGTCGGTGCGGGCGAAGGCGTAGGCCGACCCGTCGGAGAAACGTTCACTCTGGACGCCGTCCCGGAGGGCCGGGTGGTCCTTGGTCAGCTTGGAGAGAGCACTGATCTGCTTGTAGAGCGGGTGCTCCGGATCGTAAGCATCGCTCGCATGCGTGCGCACCGTTCCGAGCTGGTCGTCGTCCAGGTAGTCGGCCGCCTTGGAGGCGAAGAGGGGCTGGCGGGCGTCCTTGTCCCCGCCCGCGCCGGTGAAGCCCTGCTCGTCGCCGGAGTAGATCACCGGGTTGCCCCGGGAGAGGAACATCAGCTCGTTGGCCAGCCGGTACCGGTCCAGCAGTTCCTGCTCCCCGGCCCCCGGCCGGTCCTGCTTCAGGAAGGTGCCGAAGCGGCCCATGTCGTGGTTGCCGAGGAAGGTGACCTGCTCGTAGGCGTTCGCCTTGTCGGTGGTGTACCGGTAGTCGTCGCCGAAGACCGAGGCCAGCCGCCCGGCTCCCGCGCCCTGGGCGGCGTACGAACGGATCGCCTCCTGGAGCGGGAAGTCGAGGGTGGCGTCCAGGCGGCCCCGGGTCACGTACGGGGAGGTGATCGCGGTGTCGGCGGAGTAGACCTCGCCGAACATGAAGAAGTCCTTGCGGCCGTGCCGCGCGGCGTACGCGTCGAGGGCGGTGGCCCACTGGGTCCAGAAGCCGGTGTCGACGTGCTTGACGGTGTCGATCCGGAAGCCGTCGACGTCGAACTCCTCGACCCACTTCTCGTAGATCTTCTCCATCCCCTCCACGACCTCGGGACGCTCGGTCCACAGGTCGTCGAGGCCGAAGAAGTCGCCCTGGTCGGAGGATTCCCCGGCGAAGGTGGAGTCGCCCCGGTTGTGGTACATCGTCGGGTCGTTGAGCCAGGCCGGGACCTTCAGGTTCTTCTTCGCCGCGGGGACGAAGGGGGTGCGGGGGAAGGAGTCGCCGTCGGTCTTCGGGAACTTCCCCTTCCCTCCCGCATAGTCGCCGTCCTCGAACGGCTCCCCGTCCTTGGTCAGGTACGGGAAGGCGCCCTTGGACAGGTACCCGTAGGACGCCTCCCGGTAGTCGACGACGTCGGCGGTGTGGTTGGTGATGACGTCGAAGAAGACCTTCATCCCCTTCGCGTGCGCCTTGTCGATCAGCCGCTCCAGATCGGCGTTGGTCCCGAAGTGCGGGTCGACCTGGGTGAAGTCGGTGATCCAGTACCCGTGGTAGCCGGCCGAGACGTCCTTGCCCGTCCCCTGCACCGGCTGGTTCTTGAAGATCGGCGCCATCCAGATGGCCGTGGTGCCGAGCCCCTTGATGTAGTCCAGCCGGTCGGTGATCCCCTTGAGGTCCCCGCCCTGGTAGAAGCCCTTGTCCGCCGGGTCCAGCCCGGTCTCCAGCCGGGAACCGGTCAGCCCGCCCCGGTCGTTGCGCGGGTCGCCGTTCGCGAACCGGTCCGGGAGCACGAAGTAGAACTGGTCCCGGGTCAGGTCGTGCCGCGCGGCCTCGGCCGCCAGCTTGGCGTCCGAGGGCGGGGGCGGTGGCGCCTTGGCGGCGGCCGCCGCGGCGGCGGGCAGGGCGGGCAGGAGCGTCACGGCCAGGGTGGCGGCGAGCACTCCCGCGGCGCCGGCGAGGGCGGGGCGTATCAAGGCGGATCTCCTCGGGTGCGGGACGGGGTGGGGCGGGAGGGTCAGTTGCGCCAGGTGTCGGTCAGCGTGACCTTGCCGTTGGCGGGGACCGTGGCGGAGCGGTTGGCTCCGCTCTCCCAGGTGACGTTCCCGGCGGCGTCCTTGCGGACGTACTTGTACGCGAAGACCGTGCCGGGCGGAAGCGTGACGTCGAGCTTCCAGACGGGATAGGCGGCCGGGTCGAGCTTGAGCGCGGCGCCGGTGTTCCAACTGCCGAGCTCGGCGCGGTCACCGGTGACGTAGATGTTCTGGCCGACGACGGTGGTGGCGTTGACGGCGAAGGAGGCACCGGCGGCGGTGGTGGCGGTCGGAGTGGGCGTCGGGGTGGGCGTCGCGGTGGGGGTGGGCGTCGCGGTGGGCGTCGGGCTCGGGCTGGCGGTGCCGCCACACCCGCGGGCGCCCACGTGCAGGGCGACGGCCGTCCCGGCCCCGAGGGTGGCGGTGAACCGCCCGCCGGAGTCCACGGTCACCGTGCGGCCGCTCTGCACGTCGCAGTAGTCGCCGCCCGCGAGGGAGGTCTGGAAGGTCCGGGTCAGCGCCGAGCCCTCGTGGTTGATCGCCACGTACGCCTTGGCCCCGCGGCCGAAGGCGATCTGGTCGCCCCCGTTGTCCCACCAGTCGGTGACGGCCTGGCCCCGCGCGGAGTTGCGGAAGCCGACCATGGAGGAGAGCTCCCGCCAGGCGTGCTGGCACTTCCAGCCGTCGGTGTAACAGGCGTTCACGGCGCCGCCGTTCGGCGGTCCGGCGTCCCGGTCGGTCCACTCGTAGCCGGAGTGCACGTCGGGAGAGCCGTAGGGCCAGGCCAGCATGAAGACGCTCGCCAGGGTGTAGGCGGACCCGTCCTTGTAGCTGAGGGTGTCGCCGCCGCGCTCGGTGTCGTGGTTGTCGACGAAGACGGCGGACTGTCCGGAGGGCATGTGCCCCCAGGCCTCCCCGAAGTTCTTCAGATAGGCGAGGTTCTCGCTCTGGAACACCCGCTTGAGGTCCCGTGCGTAGCGGAACTCCTGCACGTCCCCGCTCCCGAGGTACTCGCTCGGCGAGACCGCCTCGCCGGCCCCGTGGATCGCTTCCTGCTTCCAGTAGGCGTTCGGGTTCGACATCCGGGACTTGATGTTGGCGAGGTCGGCGGCGGGCATGTGCTTGGCGGCGTCGATGCGGAAGCCGTCGACGCCGAGGGAGAGCAGGTCGTTGAGGTAGCCGGCGATCCGGCCGCGCACGTACTCCTCGCTCGTGTCCAGGTCGGCGAGCTGGACGAGCTCACAGTTCTGGACGTTCCCGCGGTCCTGGTAGTTCGATATCGAGGACCGGCAGTCGTCCATGTCGCCGCCGGAGTAGATGCCGGGGTAGTTGTACTTCGTGTACGAACTCCCGCCCGTTCCGGTCCCGTCCCCGGCCGCCATGTGGTTGATGACGGAGTCGGCGACGACCTTCACGCCGGCGGCGTGACAGGCGTCGACCATGGCCTTGAAGGCGGTACGGTCACCCAGCCGCCCGGCGATCTTGTAGCTGACGGGCTGGTACGAGGTCCACCACTGACCCCCCTGGATGTGCTCCTGCGGGGGCGACACCTGGACGTAGCCGTACCCGGCGGGCCCGAGGCTCTCCCCGCAGGCCTTGCCCACGGCGTCGAACCGCCACTCGAACATGACGGCGGTGACGTCCTTCTCACCTGGGGCGGCGGCGACGGCCTCGGGGGCGGGCCCCCCGACGACGGCGAGGGCGGCCACGGCGGTGACGGCGGATACGGAGAGCAGCGCGGCGGCGGCTCTGACGGCGCGGGCACGGGTTGGCATGCGGTGTTCCTCCTGGCGGAGAGGCACAGGACCGGGTGGGGACCGGTCACGGCCGAGTTGGGGATTGCAGCGACCGTAGGTGCCCGGCGGAACGGCTGCAAGACCTTGCGCAAGAGATTGCAGAATTGTTTCCGACCGGGGTCGGGCGTGGGGGCGCGCGAACGCCCACCAGCCCGTCGGGGTTGGTGGGCGCGTCGGATCGCCGGGCACCCGCCTATGGGTGCGGGAGGACGAAGTCGTAGTCGGGCCTGTTGGTCTGGCGGCTGTGGGCCCCGCCGGCGGCGCAGCGGCCGTTGTCCTGGAAGCCGTAGAAGAACATCACGTAGCACTTCGCGCAGAAGCGCCAGTTGCGCTGGCGGGTCGCCGTCTCCGGCACGTCGTGGGGGATGACGAAGTCGTAGTCGGCCGAGGGCTGGCGGCTGTGGGCGCCGCCGGCGGGACAGCGGCCGTTGTCCTGGAAGCCGTAGAAGAACATGTCGTAGCACTTGACGCAGAAGCGCCAATTGCGCTGGGCCGTCGGCGTCTCCGGCACGTCGTGGGGGATGACGAAGTCGTAGTCGGGCCTGTTGGTCTGCCGGCTGTGGGCCCCGCCGGCGGGACAGCGGCCGTTGTCCTGGAAGCCGTAGAAGAACAGGCCGTAGCACTTCGCGCAGAAGCGCCAGTTCGACTGGTTCGCCAGGGAATTGGATTCCTTCGCCGCCGCCGGGACGGCAAAGGCGCCCGCCACCGCCAGACCGGCCGTCACACCGAGCGCCCTGGACAGGAACGTCCGCCGGGCCGGGCCCTCGGTTCCGGAATGCTGGTTTCGCTCGTTCTCCATCGCCTGAAAGGACATGCGCCACCCTCTTTTCTGGTGATCTGAATTCGAAACGGGGGCCCGGGTCCGGCACGTGCGGTGCCGGACCGGGCCGGCGTTCAGAAGTCCCAGCTCTGGCTGCGCGCGCCGTTGCAGCTCCAGCTGACCAGGAGCTGGCCGTTGTCGGACCGGCCGCCCAGGATGTCGAGGCACTTCCCGTTCACCCGGTTGCGGATCTCGCCGCCGTTGCGGAACCACTTCTGGTGGCGGCCGCCGTTGCAGTCCCACATGCTCACCGAGCCCTGGTCCTCCATGTGGGGGCCGTAGATCTCGAGGCACTTTCCGTTCAGGTTGGAACGGATCTGCTCGCCGTCCCAGTACCACTGCTGGTTGGAGCCGCCGTGACAGTCGTACGTCACGACGGAGGCGCCGTTCTCCTGGTGGTACATGAAGATGTCGGCGCACCTCCCGTTCAGGTGGGACTTGAGGAGGGGCGCCGCGGCAGACGCGGGTGTGCCCGTCAACGTGGCGCCGGCCAGCAGACCGGTGGCCGCCAGCAGAAGCATCAGTCGCCGTACAGACCTCATGGATTCTCCTTCGTGTCGCCTTGCGCAGGTTGCGCTGGGCCATGTCTAGCCGCCTGTTGATGTCCGGCGCCGGAACGGGGATTCCGGACATCAATAGCTGGACAAACACCACCCATCACGACTGCGCAAAGGCGCAGGAAGGAAGGTCATGCCCCGCCCCGAACGGCCGCTCGACCCGGACACCGGACCGCTGACACAGTTCGCCGCCGACCTTCGAAAACTGCGCGAGGAAGCGGGACGGCCGCCCTATCGGGCCCTGGCCAAAAGGGCGCACTATTCGTCCACGACCCTGTCGGACGCAGCGGGCGGGCACACGTTCCCGAGCCTCGGCGTCACGCTCGCGTACGTCGAGGCGTGCCAGGGCGACCGCCTCGAATGGGAAGCCCGGTGGCATGCGGTCGCCGCCGAGATCGCCGCGCGCGCACAGGACGCCGAGCCCGCGGAGACCGGCCGGCAGTGCGCACCGTACGCGGGGCTGTCGGCGTTCCAGCCGGAAGACGCCGACCGCTTCTTCGGGCGCGAGCGGCTGACCGCCGAGGTCCTCGCGAAGGTGCGCGACCGCCGGTTCCTGGCGGTCTTCGGACCGTCCGGATCGGGGAAGTCCTCGGTGCTGCGGGCGGGTCTCGTCGCCCGCGCGCGGGCATCGGGGTGGCCGGTGCTGCTGTTCACGCCGGGCTCGCATCCCGTGGAGGAGTGCGCCGTCCACCTCGCCGCGGAGACGGGCGCGGCTCCCGGCGCGCTGGTGGCCGAGCTGCTGGACGATCCCGCGGCGCTGCACCTGCGGATCCGGCAGGCCGTGATCGACCGGGCTCCGGACGTCGACGTGCTGATCGTGGTCGACCAGTTCGAGGAGGTGTTCACCCTCTGCGCGGACCGGGACGAACGGGACGCGTTCATCGCCCTGCTGATCGCGGCCGCCACGGCGGAGACCAGCCGCACCCGGGTGGTCCTCGGCGTGCGCGCCGATTTCTACGGCCACTGCGTCCAGGACCCCCGGCTGGTCGAGGCGGTGCGCGACGCGCAGATCGCGGTCGGTCCGATGAGCAGTCAGGAACTGCGCGAGGCCGTCACCCGGCCGGCGATGCTCGCCGACTGCACGGTGACCGGCCCGCTGCTGGCGGCCGTGGTCGCGGACGCGACCGGTCAGCCGGGTGCCTTGCCGCTGGTCTCGCACGCGATGGTCGAGACCTGGCGCCGTCGCAGCGGCAGCCGCCTGACCCTGGACGGGTATCTGGCGGCCGGCGGCATCCAGCACGCGCTCGCCCAGACCGCCGAGGCCGCCTACCGGGGGCTGTCCCCCGTACAGCAGGACCTCGCCCGCTCGCTGTTCCTCCGGCTGACCGCGCTGGGCGACGGTACGGAGGACACCCGGCGCCGCATCACCAGGGGCGAGCTGGACCCGACCCCCGACACCGCCTTCGTGCTCGAATCCCTGGCCCGGCAACGGCTGGTGACGCTGGACGAAGGGTGTGTCGAGATCACCCACGAGGCGATCATCCGGTGCTGGCCGAGGCTGCGGGGCTGGCTGACCGAAGACCGGGACCGGCTGCTGCTGCACCGGCAGCTCACGGACGCGACGGCCGGCTGGGAGGTCCAGGACCGCGACCCGCACGCCCTCTACCGGGGTGCCCGGCTGGCCGCGGCACTGGACCTGGCCGCGGCGGACGGCAGCCGGCTGACCTCCAGGGAGCGGCGCTTCCTCGACGCGAGCCGGGAAGCGCAGGCCGGCGATATGGCGGCGGTCAGGCGGCGGTCGGTCCGCCTGCGGCAGCTGGTCACGCTGCTCACGGTCCTGGTGGTCATCGCGGCGACCGCGGGCGGACTGGCCGTCGACTCGCGCGACTCGGCCCTCCGCCAGCGCAACGTGGCCATTGCCCGGAAGGCCGCCGCGGACGCGGCCGAGGTGCGGCGGCAGGACCCCTCCCTCTCGGCGCAGCTGAACCTGGCCGCGCACCGGCTGGCGGCCACCGGCGACGTCCGCGACCAGCTCATGAGCGCCTTCGCGACGCCGTACACGAGCCGTGTCACCGGCCACACCTCCGACGTGGTCTCGGTCTCCTTCGCTCCCGAGGGCCGGGTCCTGGCCACCGCGAGCTGGGACCGCACGGTCCGGCTGTGGAACGTGACGGACTCCCATCACCCCGTACAACTGGCCGTCTTGAACCAGCCGGAGCGGCTGATGTCGGTGGCGTTCGACGCGGGCGGCCACGTCCTGGCCACGGCGAGCGAACGCTCGGTGCGGCTGTGGGACGTGACGGACCGGCGTGCGCCCACCGAGCTGAGCACGCTGCCGGACCAGGCGTCCGCGCCGACCTGGGTGGCGTACGGACCGGGCGGCATGCTGGCCACCGGCCACGCCGACGGCGCGGCGCGGCTCTGGAAGGCGGCCGATCCCCGCCACCCACACCTCCTGGCCACCCTGCCGGGCCACACCCACGCGCTGACCTCGGCGACGTTCAGCCCGGACGGCCACACACTGGCAACGACCGGCGACACCACCACCAGACTGTGGGACGTCACCGACCCCGCTGATCCCACCCTCCTCGACGTCCTGCGCGGACACACCGACACGGTGACCTCGGCCGCCTTCAGCCCGGACGGCAGGACCATGGCGACCGGCAGCTGGGACCGCACCGCACGAATCTGGGACCTCGCACGAACGCAGCCACCGGCCGCCGTCCTACCCGTCCATCCCGCGATCGTCTGGTCGGTGGCCTTCAGCCCGGACGGCTCCACCCTCGTCTCGGCCGGGGGTTCCACCCAGTTCTGGGACGTCGCGGTCCCCACGAACCCGAAACGGACCAGCACGATCCAGGGCGGCTTCTACCAGACCGCGTTCAGCCCGGACGGCCACGTACTGGCCACCTCCGACCGGCTGCTGGACCTACGCGATCTATCACTCGCAACCCACGACGACGTGGTCACGTCCCTGGCGTACGCCCCCGGCGGCCGACTGCTCGCCAGCGCCAGCTGGGACGGCACCGCACGGCTCTGGCAGGTCACCGGCGGCCGGGCCCTGTGGCCGCTGTCGGTCCTGCACGGGCACACCAGGTTCGTCCGCTGCGTGGCGTTCAGCCCGGACGGACGCACCCTCGCCACGGCCAGCGAGGACGCCACCGTCCGGATCTGGAACGTGACCGATCCCCGCACACCCCAACTGACATCGGTCCTCACCCCCGGCGCCGGAGAAGTGGGCGGCGTCGACTTCGCCGCGAACGGCCGCCTCCTGGCCGTCTGGGCCCTGGGCACGGCCGGACTCTGGGACCTGACCGATCCCGCCCGACCCACCCGGCTGAGCCGGATCGCGGAGAACGGCCCGGGCGTCACGATGGCCTCGTTCCGCCCGGACGGCCGCACCCTGCTGACGAGCAGCGGCGAGTCCGGCTCCCCGCGCCTGTGGGACGTCAGCAACCCCCGCACCCCCCGGGAACTGCCGTCCCCGTTCCCGTCCGAGCCCCTGACCGGCGCCGTGTTCAGCCCCGACAACCACAAACTGGCCGCCTTCCACCGCACGGACAAGACGGTGTGGCTGATCGAAACCGACGCCGCCGACCACCCGGTGAAGGTGAAACGCCTGCCGGCATCCGGCTCCTGGCTCTACCGCCTGACCTTCGACGCGTCCGGCCGCCGCCTGGCGGCCGGCGCCGCGGACGGCAAGGCCCTGCTCTGGGACGTGAACGGTGCGACCACCCCCACCGTCCTCACGGGCCACGCGAACCCCGTACCGGCCGTGGCCTTCAGCCCGGACGGCACCACCCTGTCCACCGGCGGCAACGACTTCACGATCCGCCTGTGGGACACCGACCCGACCAGAGTCACCACCCGCATCTGCGCCAGCGCCCACCCCCGCATCACCAGAACCCAATGGGCCCACCACTTCACGTCACTCGCCTTCAACCCACCCTGCCCCGCCACATCACACCCGTGACCGTCCGTGACGGTCCGCGACCGGCCTGTCCGGTACATTCCCTGACGGCGTCACGAACAAGGGTTCGGGCGCAAC
The DNA here is from genome assembly GCF_057834385.1 of Streptomyces sp. GL_141. Lineage (NCBI taxonomy): Bacteria > Bacillati > Actinomycetota > Actinomycetes > Kitasatosporales > Streptomycetaceae > Streptomyces > Streptomyces sp. GL_141. Next base: position 6,139,840 of record NZ_CM174402.1, on the reverse strand, counting down.
TCCCTTGCCTGACAGCCTGAATCGAGTTCACTTGCGCACGCCCCGCAGACTTCTGGTATCTGCAGTCGCCCTGACCTCCCTGCTCGCTCTGTCCTCGAGCGGCGGAGCCTCGGCGGAAGACCAGAGCACCCACATGCCCCTCGGCCCGAGCACCTTGGAGACCAAGGTGGGCACCCCCGACACGCTTGTGGAAGGTGTCACCTACCAGAAGTACTGGCAGGGCGAGGCGAAGGACTTCTGGTCCGTGTGGCTGGAGATACCGATAGCCGGGGCGCCGTCGAGTTGGCAGGTCGGCAACAAGGAACACGCCCAGAATCTCGTCAACACGCTCGCGGACAAGGGATTCGCGGGCCGGGTGGACACCTTTGACGCACACTCGACGGTGGACACCCCCGAACTCAAGGGCATGGGACACACCGTCCGGGTGGGCAATTTCCAACCCGAGCAGCGGACCGAAGCCGAACGACTCAAAGGGTGGTTGGCGGAGGCCGGCCATCCGGGTCGCGTCGTCTACACGGCGGAGGACGGCAAGGTCGGCTCCGGCCCCTGGGAGGTACGGGTCATCAAGGTTGCCCCCGGCGCCAAGGTCTCCCTGGAGGCCGTGCACGGTGTGGACGTCCAAACGGCCGAGAGCGTGCGCGACATGGCGAAGCTCAGCAAGGCTCTCGTCGCCGTGAACGGATCCGAGTTCGACATTTCCACGGGCCCCGAACACCCGGGGTACACAGGGGACCCGCAAGGCCTGTACCTGCAGAACGACAACCTGCTCAGCGAGGCCAACAACGGCCGCACGGCCCTCCTCCTGGAAGGCCCCGGCGTCCATGCCCGCGTTGCCGAGATCACGACGAAGACCCAGGTGAAGGCGCCGGACGGATCCAGCCGCGCGGTGGACGGAATCAACCGGCTGCCCGGCAGGATCCTCGGCTGCGGCGGCGTCGGCGGTGACATCCGCGCCGTCGACGGGGTGCCCTCACTCGCGCCGTGGCGCAACACGGTGTGCACGGACACCGACGAGGTGATCGTCTTCCGCCCGGAGTGGGGAACCACGACTCCCCCACCGCTCTCGGCGCTGACGGACAGCATCGACGTCGTCATGGACGGCAACTGGGTCGTCCAGTCCACCCGCAGCCCCGCGGGCGGCCCGATCCCGGCGGGAGGCCGGGTACTGCAGGGCATCGGCGCAGGCGCTGCCTGGCTGCGCGCACACGCACTGCCCCAGATGAAGCTCACGGCGACCACCAGCGTCCTGGACTCCGACGGGAAGTCCGTCACCAGCCCGACGACCACGGTGTCGGCCGTGGCCGGCGGCGGGCCCGCCCTGGTGCGCAACGGCGAAGTCTTCATCAACACCACCGCGAACGGCATGACCAACGTCAAGGGTGAGCCCAACAACAGCATCGTGCAGCGCCACCCGCGCACGCTCGCCGGTGTGACGGCCGCGGGGGAGCTGCTCCTCGTGACCATCGACGGGCGCCGTCCCGAGAGCAGCGTGGGCGTCACCCTCCACGAAGCCGCAGAGGTCATGAAGTGGCTCGGCGCGAAGGACGCGCTCTCGCTGGGCGTCGGCGGGGACACCACGCTGGTCGCCAAGGACCTCCTCTACAACAGGCCGATGGACGTCTGGGGCACTCAGACCCTTGAGCGCAAGGTGGGCACGGCCGTGGTGATCAAGCCCACGAGCTAGAGCTCCCCCGTCCCCTATCCCCCCTGTCCCTCAATCCCCTACCCCCCGGGCCCCTGGCCCGTGGACCCCCGGACGACCAGTTCCGGCTGGAAGATGTACTCCGTGCGCTGGACCGGGGTGCCGGCGACTGCTTCCAGGAGGGCTCCCACCGCTGCCGTGGCCATGGCGCGGACCGGTTGGCGGACCGTCGTCAGCGGGGGGTCCGTGAAGGCGATCAGCGGGGAGTCGTCGAAGCCGACCACCGAGATGTCCTCCGGGACGCGCAGGCCCCGTTCGCGGGCCGCCCGTATGACGCCCAGGGCCATCGGGTCGCTGCCGCAGACGATGCCCGTGCAGCCCCGGTCCAGCAGGGCTCCGCCCGCCGCGTGGCCGCCCTCGACCGTGAACAGGGTGCGCTGGATGAGGCCTTCGGCCGCCGCCGCCGGGAGGGCGGCGGTGAAGCCCGCCTCCTTCCGCGCGGACGGCACGTAGCGCGTCGGCCCGATGGCCAGGCCGATCCTGCGGTGGCCCAGGTCCTCCAGGTGGCGGACGGCCATGTCCGCCGCCGCGCGGTCGTCGGGGGAGATGAAGGGGGCCTGGACCTGCTCGTTGAAGCCGTTGATGAGGACGAAGGGGACTCCGCGCGCCGCGAGCCGCTGGTAGCGCGAAGGGTCCGCCGAGGAGTCCGCGTGCAGGCCAGACAGGAACACGATGCCGGTGACCCCGCGCTCCTCCAGCTGCTCCACCAGTTCGTCCTCGGTGGCCCCGCCCGGGGTCTGCGTGCACAGCACCGGGGTGTAGCCGTGGCCCGCGAGGGTCTGCTCGATGACCTGGGCGAACGCCGGGAAGATGGGGTTGGTCAGCTCCGGGGTCAGGAGGCCGACCAGGCCGTTGCTGCGCCGGCGCAGCCGGACCGGGCGTTCGTAGCCCAGCAGGTCCATGGCGGCCAGCACCTTGTGCCGGGTGCCGGACGCCACGCCCGCCTTGCCGTTGAGCACGCGGCTGACGGTCGCCTCGCTGACCGCGGCCTGCGCGGCGATGTCCGTCAGCCGCAGCGGGGAGGTCATCCCCGCCACCACACCGCCGTGTCGGCCGGCAGCTCCGACGGGTCGGGCAGGGGCCCGCTCGCCAGCAGTACGGTGCCCTGCGCGGGCATCCGTACGGGCCCGTCCGTGGTGTTGACCGTGCAGGTGAAGTCGCCCCGGCGGAAGGCCAGGACGCCCGCCGGGGCCTCCAGCCACTCGACCGCGTCGCCCGCGCCGAGCTCCGGGTGCGAGCGGCGCAGGCGCAGCGCGGTGCGGTAGAGCTCCAGGGTGGAGGCCGGGTCGCCGGTCTGCGCGGCCACGCTCAGGCCCGCCCACTCGGCCGGCTGCGGCAGCCAGCTGCCGCCCCCGCCGAAGCCGTACGGGGCCTCGGTGCCCGACCACGGGATCGGTACGCGGCAGCCGTCGCGCAGCCCGTCCTGCCCGGCGCCGCGGGCGAAGGCCGGGTCCTGGCGGACGGCGTCCGGGAGGTCGACGACCTCCGGCAGCCCGAGCTCCTCACCCTGGTAGACGTACGCCGATCCCGGAAGCGCCAGCATCAGCAGCGCGGCGGCCCGCGCCCTCGCCAGACCCTCCGCCCCTCCCCCGTACCTGGTCACATGGCGCACCACGTCGTGGTTGGACAGCACCCACGTCGTCGGGGCGCCCACCGGGCGCATCGCGTCCAGCGACTCGTCGATGGTGGCGCGCAGCGCCGCCGCGTCCCAACCGGTGTTCAGGTAGTGGAAGTTGAAGGCCTGGTGCAGTTCGTCGGGCCGCAGGTACATGGCCGTGCGGTCGGCGCTCGGCGTCCAGGCCTCGGCGACGCCGATCCGGTCGCCGGCGTACTCGTCGAGCACCTTCCGCCAGGAGCGGTAGATCTCGTGGACGCCGTCCTGGTCGAAGAAGGGCAGCACCTGGTTGCCGAGCAGCTTGAGCTGTTCGCCGCGGCCGAGGTCGGGCAGGCCGGGGGCCTTGACCAGGCCGTGGGCCACGTCGATGCGGAAGCCGTCGGCGCCGAGGTCGAGCCAGAACCGCAGGATCGAGCGGAACTCGTCCTGGACGGCCGGGTGTTCCCAGTTGAAGTCGGGCTGCTCGGGGGCGAAGAGGTGCAGGTACCACTCCCCGTCGGCGACCCGGGTCCAGGCGGGTCCGCCGAAGATGGACTCCCAGTCGTTCGGGGGCTCGGCCCCGTCCGCGCCCCGCCCCGCGCGGAAGTGGAACCGTTCGCGCAGCGGCGTACCCGGCCCTTCGCGCAGTGCCTGCTTGAACCATTCGTGCTGGTCGGAGCAGTGGTTGGGGACCAGGTCCACGATGATCCGCAGGCCCAGCTCGTGCGCTTCGCGGATCACGGCGTCGGCGTCGTGGAGGCTGCCGAACATGGGGTCGATGGCCCGGTAGTCGGCGACGTCGTAGCCGGCGTCGGCCTGCGGGGAGGCGTAGAAGGGGCTGAGCCATACGGCGTCGACCCCGAGGTCCTTCAGGTACGGCAGTCGGCTGCGGATGCCTTCGAGGTCCCCCATGCCGTCCCCGTTGGAGTCGGCGAAACTGCGCGGATAGACCTGGTAGATCACCGCTTCTCTCCACCAGCCGGGCAGGGTGCCGGTGGAGGTGGGGAGGCCGTCCCACGAGGTTTCGGCGGCGAGGTGCTGGGTCATGTCGTCCTTGAATGGGTCGGGCCGGGGGTGAGAGGGGGCAGGCACCGGGTGGTCGGCCCGTGCGCGCGGGGGGCTGGTCAGCCCTTGGTCGCGCCTGCCGTCATCCCGGCGACGAGGTGACGCTGGGCGAAGAGGAAGAAGAACGCCGCGGGGATGGCGATGAGGATGGAAGCCGCGCTCATCGCGCCCCAGTTGGAGGTGTATTGGGTGACGAAGGTCTGCAGGCCGCCGGCCAGCGTGAGGTTCTCGTCGCCGACCATGAAGGCGGAGGCGTACGCGACCTCGCCCCAGGCGGTGATGAAGGCGTAGAAGCCCGTGACGGCAAGGCCCGGCTTGGCCAGCGGCAGGATGAGGCGCCAGAAGGTGCCGAAGGGGTTGAGCCCGTCGACGCGGCCGGATTCGTCGATCTCGACCGGGATGGTGTCGAAGAAGCCCTTCATCATCCAGGCGCAGAACGGCACGGCGATGGTGAGGTACGTGATCACCAGGCCGAGCGGCTGGTTCAGCAGCCCCAGGTCTCCCATGAGGTTGTAGAGGGGGACGATGAGGATGGCCATCGGGAACATCTGCGTGATGAGCAGGGTCCACATCAGCGGCTTCATTCCGGGGAACTTGAAGCGGCTGACGGCGTATCCGGTGGTGGCGGCGATGAACACCCCGAGGACGGTGGTGATGCCGGCGACGAGGACGGAGTTGCCGAACCAGGAGAGGAAGGAGGTCGACTCCAGCAGGTAGCTGTAGTTGTCGAGCGTCGGTTCCTTGACGAAGTCCGTGGAGATGGCGTGCTTCGCGGGCTTGAGCGAGGTCAGCAGGATCCACAGCACGGGGAAGACGGCGATCACGGCGGCGACGGCCAGGGTGGCGTGCAGTCCGGCGGAGGCGAGCGGTGAGCGCTTGCCGCGCGGGCGGACGGAGGCCGCCTTCGAGGGCCTCGCCGAGTTGGTCGTCTCGGAGTTGGTCGTCACGGTCACCACACCTCTCCCTGCTTGCGCAGCGAGCGCCGGTAGACCAGCGCGAACATCGTGAGCAGCAGGAGGATCAGTACGCCCCAGGTCGCCGAGACCGCGAAGTCGCGCGGGCTCGTCACGAACGCCTCGCGGAAGGCCTGGGTCACCAGGATCTCCGTGGAGTCGCCCGGGCCGCCCCGGGTGAGCAGGAAGATCACCGGGAACATGTTGAAGGTCCAGATGGTGGAGAGCAGGATCACGGTCATGCTGACCGTCCGCAGTCCCGGCAGGGTGATGTGGCGGAACCGCTGCCAGGGGCTCGCTCCGTCCATCTCGGCCGCTTCGTAGAGCTCGCCGGGGATGGACTGCATGCCGCCGAGCAGGGCGACCATCATGAAGGGGACGCCGAGCCAGACGTTGACGGCGATGACCGCGATCTTGGCCCAGGTCGGGTCGTCGAGCCACGGGACGGCGGAGATGCCGCCGCCTTCGAGGATCTTGTTGAGGATGCCGTTGTCGCGGTTGAAGAGGAACCGCCAGGCGAAGACGGAGACGAATCCGGGGACGGCCCAGGGCAGGATGAGTGCCATCCGGTAGGCGGCGCGTCCCTTGAACTCGCGGTTGAGCACGGTGGCGAGGCCCAGGCCGAGCGCGAAGGTGACCGAGACGCAGGCGACGGTCCACAGGACCGTCCACACCAGCCGCTGCAGGAACACCGGGTCGGCGAGGACGTCGGCGTAGTTGTCGAGTCCGACGAACTGGTACGTCGCCTCGATGTGGTTGACGCCGATGGTCCGGCTGACGTTGCGCTCGGTGGCGTCGGTCAGCGACAGGTAGACGCCGCGGACGAGCGGCCAGCCGATGATGACGCCGAGCACGAGCACCACGGGGGTGATCATGGCCCAGGCGTACCAGTGGGTGGCGAGGGCCCGCTTCAGCCCGGGGCGGTTCTTCCCGCCGGCGTTGCCGTCAGTCCTGCGGCTCCGGCCGCGGGCGGCGGGACCGGCGTCAGGACCGGTCTCGCTACCCGCGGCCTTCGCCACCGACTGGCTGGTGTGAGCAGCCATCTCTTCGTTACTTCCAGCCCTTGAGGATCTTGCGGAATTCGGCGCCGGCCGCCTTGGCCGCGTCCTCCGGGCTCGAGGCCCCGGTGATCGCCTTGGTGTATTCGACCTTGAGCGGCTCGAAGAGGGATCCGTTCTCCGGGATCCAGGCGCGCTCGACGGCCTTGTCCACGGCCGGCTTGAAGAACTGCACCATCTCGCTGGACTTGACGTCGGGCTGCTCGTAGGCGGCCGTCCGGGTCGGGAGCAGGCTCAGCTCCTTGGCGGACTGGACCTGCACCTCCTGCGAGGTCATGTAGTCGACGAAGGCGTTCGCGGCGGCGATGTTCTTGGAGCCCGCGTACACGGCGAGGTCGTGGCCGCCCTGCGGGGCGCCCGCCTTGACGGAGCCGGCCGGGACGGCGGCGATGCCGAGGTTGGCCTTGTCCTTGAACTGGTCGCCCGCGTAGGTGTCGGCCACGGCCCAGGGGCCGTTGATCATCATCGCGGCCTCGCCCGTCTTGAAGGCGGTCTGCATGTTGGTCCAGCCGTCGGTGGCGTTGGTGATCGCCGCACCCGAGGTGACCAGGTCGCGGGCGGCCTTGAAGGCCTTGACGCCCGCGGCGTTGTCGACGGTGACCGTCTTGGTCTTCGCGTCGACGAGGTCGCCGCCCTCTCCGTAGATGAGGGGGAGGAACCAGTAGGAGTCGTCGCCGCGCAGGTAGAGGCCGGCCTTGCCGGTCTTGGCCTTGATGGCCGCGGCGGCGGTCTTCACCTCTTCCAGCGTCTTGGGGGGCTCGACGCCGGCGTCGGCGAGCATCTTCTTGTTGTAGAAGAGGCCCATGGTGTCGATGACCTGCGGGACGCCGTAGGTCTTGCCCTCGTACTTGCCGCTGGCCGCGGCCTGGGGCAGGAACTCGGTGTCGATCTTCTTGGCCGTGTCGGCCGGGACCTCGGCGAGGTAGCCGAGGGAGGCGAAGTCGGCGACCCAGCCCACGTCGGCGCGGATCACGTCGGGGGCCTCGGAGCCGCTGCTGAAGGCGTTCTTGACCTTGTTCTGCGCGTCGCCGTACGGGACGTTGACGTACTTGACGGTCACCTTGGGGTGCTTGGCGGTGAACGCCTCGGCGAGCTTCTGGAAGGACGCCTTCTCGGCGTCGTTCGAGGTGTCCCACCACGTGACCGTGCCGGAGAGCTCCCCGTCGGCCTTGGCGCCGCCGTTGCCGCTGCCGTCCTTGGTGTCACCGCCGCAAGCCGTCGCCGCGAGCGCCAGAGCCGCGACCAGCGCGGTGGCCGCTATGCCACGCCGCATATGAACTCCTTCGATGATCCCGGCCGCGCCTCGCGGTCCCGAGTTGCCGAGAACGTAACAAGCCTGAAAGCCGACCGAAAGACCTTGCGGGAACTTTCTGCAAGAAGAGGTGATCGTTACATCCGTGTGTCCGTACGGTTGCCGCAGCTTGCTGTTAGTTCGAACCCTCTTCGACTGTCCGGGCCCGCAACCAGGGGGTGCGTACGCGCGTTGACCCGATATGACCCATGAGTTGACCGCCTCCCGGCTTGCAAGCGCTTCCAGCAACGCCACCGCGAGCGGCGGCTGGTGGCGCGATGCCGTCATCTACCAGGTGTACGTCCGCTCCTTCGCGGACAGCGACGGCGACGGGATCGGGGACCTGCGCGGGGTCCGCGAGCGCCTGCCCCACCTGGCCCGGCTCGGAGTCGACGCGGTGTGGCTGACCCCCTTCTACGTCTCCCCCCAGGCCGACGGCGGCTACGACGTCGCCGACTACCGGGCCGTCGACCCCCTCTTCGGCGACCTCTCCGACGCCGACGACCTCATCCGCGCCGCGCACGCGCTGGGGCTGCGGGTGATCGTGGACGTGGTCCCGAACCACACCTCCGAGCAGCACGCCTGGTTCCGGGCGGCACTGGCCGGGGAGCCGGAGGCCCGCGACCGCTACCACTTCCACCCCGGCCGGGGGCCCTCCGGGGAGCTCCCGCCCAACGACTGGGAGTCGGTCTTCGGCGGCCCCGCCTGGACCCGGACCCCGGACGGCGCCTGGTACCTGCACCTCTTCGCCCCCGAGCAGCCCGACCTGAACTGGGAGAACCCGGAGGTCCCCGAGGAGTTCTCGGCCGTCCTGCGGTTCTGGCTCGACCTCGGCGTCGACGGGTTCCGGGTGGACGTGGCCCACGGCATGATCAAGGCACCGGGCCTGCCCGACATCGGCCGCGGCGCGCAGGCCACCCTGATCGGCACCGAGCCGCTCCCCTTCTTCGACCAGGACGGCGTCCACGCGATCCACCGCTCCTGGCGGCGGCTGCTCGACTCCTACGAGGTCCCGCGCATCGGGGTCGCCGAGGCCTGGGCGCCCACCTCCGAGCGGCTCGCGCTGTACGTCCGCCCCGACGAACTGCACCAGGCCTTCAATTTCCGCTTCCTGAACTGCCCGTGGGACACCGGCGCGCTGCGCACCGTCATCGACGAGTCCCTCGCCGCCACCGGATCCGTCGGCGCCCCGACGACCTGGGTGCTGTCCAACCACGACGTCGTACGGCACCGCACCCGCTACGGCAGCCTGGCCCGGGCTCGGGCCGCCGCGCTGCTGATGCTGGCGCTGCCCGGATCGGCGTACGTCTACCAGGGCGAGGAGCTCGGGCTGCCCGAGGTGGCCGACCTCCCGGACTCCGCCCGCCGGGACCCGGCGTTCCGCCGCGGGCGCCGGGAGCCGGACCTGGGGGTCGCGGCCGCCGGGGCCGCGCCCGGCGCCGCCTCCGAGGCGGCCGGGCAGGAGGGGCTGCGCGACGGGTGCCGGGTGCCGATCCCCTGGTCCGGGCAGGAGCCCCCGTACGATTTCGGGCCCGCCGGGAGCTGGCTCCCGCAGCCGGCCGGCTGGGGCGGGCTCAGCGTGGCCGCACAGACCGGCGACCCGCACTCGACCCTGGAGCTCTACCGCGCCGCCCTGGAACTGCGCCGCGCGATGCCGGGGCTCGGGGCGCCGGAGGCGGGGGCCGACGGCTCCTCCGCCGACGCCGACTCCACCGACTCCACCGACTCCGCCGACGCCACCGCCGACTCCGCCGGAGGCACCGGCATGCAGTGGCTGCCCGCGCCCGAGGGGGTGCTGCTCTTCACCCGCCCCGGCTTCGCGTGCACGCTCAACACCCGCCCGGTCCCGCTCGAAATGCCCTCGCCCGGACGGCCCGTCCTGTCCAGTGCCCCGGTGGAGACGGACGGCCGTACCGTCCGGCTTCCCCCGGATTCGTGCACGTGGTGGTCATGGTGAACGTCCGACCGGTACAGTCCAATCCCGTGACCGCACGGCTAGCCGACATCGCAGCCCAGGCGGGGGTCAGCGAAGCCACAGTCAGCCGCGTGCTCAACGGCAAGCCCGGTGTGGCCGCAGGCACCCGTGAATCCGTGCTGGCCGCCCTCGACGTGCTCGGCTACGAACGCCCCGTACGGCTGCGCCAGCGCAGCGCGGGACTCGTCGGCCTGATAACCCCCGAGCTCGACAACCCCATCTTCCCGGCGCTCGCCCAGGTCATCGGCCAGGCGCTGACCCGGCAGGGCTACACCCCGGTGCTGGCCACGCAGACCCCCGGCGGATCCACCGAGGACGAGCTCGTGGAGATGCTCGTCGAACGCGGGGTCTCCGGGATCATCTTCGTCTCCGGGCTGCACGCGGACACCACGGCCGACATGGGCCGCTACGACCAACTCCGCGGGCAGGGCGTCCCGTACGTCCTCATCAACGGCTTCTCCGACAAGGTGCAGGCCCCCTTCGTCTCGCCCGACGACCGGGCGGCGATGCAGCTCGCGGTGACCCATCTGACCGCGCTCGGGCACACCCGGATCGGGCTGGCCGTGGGACCCAAGCGGTTCGTGCCGGTGCTCCGCAAGATCGAGGGCTTCCGGCTGGGCATGAAGGAACGGCTCGGGCTCGGCGAGGACGAGGTCGAGGAGCTGATCCAGCACTCCCTCTACACGCTGGAGGGCGGCCAGGCCGCCGCGGCCGCGCTGATCGCGCGCGGCTGCACGGCGGTGGTGTGCGCGAGCGACATGATGGCGCTCGGCGCGATCCGGGCGGCCCGGCAGCAGGGCCTGAAGGTCCCGCAGGACGTGTCGGTGGTCGGCTTCGACGACTCCCCGCTCATAGCGTTCACGGATCCGCCGCTGACCACCATCCGCCAGCCCGTGCAGGCCATGGGCCAGGCCGCGGTACGGACCCTGCTGGAGGAGATCGGCGGTACGCCGGCCCCGCACAGTGAGTTCGTGTTCCTCCCCGAGCTGGTCGTCCGCGGTTCGACCGCCTCGGGCCCCCAGCAGGGGCGCGGGGCCGCGCGCCCCTGAAGGGCGCCCCTGTCGTTCCCCCTAGGGACGTAAGGCCTCCGGTCGTCCCGGAGGCGGAGGGGCTGCGACCAAGACCGTCCCAAGGGATGATCGAAGGCGAGTCCGCATCTGGCAGACTCTTTTCCTATGGGTGAAGCGAGCGTGAAGACACTGGATACCCGGACGGACGTCTCGTCACCCCCCGTGACCGAGAGCCAGGACCGCCCGGCGTCGTCCGAGCGTGCACTGCTCTCCAGGCTGCGCGTCCCCAGGCGACCCCGGATCTGGTTCGAGATCCTGCTGATCGCGGTCAGCTACTGGACGTACTCGCTGATCCGCAACGCCGTGCCCGAGCAGAAGGCGGCCGCGCTCGCGAACGCCGACTGGATCTGGAAGGTGGAGCAGGCGCTCGGCATCGCCGTCGAGGAGAAGATCAACCACGCCGTCAATTCGGTGACCTGGCTCGTGGTGGGCATGAACTACTACTACGCCACGCTCCACTTCGTCATGACCATCGGCGTGCTGGTCTGGATCTACCGCTTTCATCCCGGGCGTTACGCGGCGACGCGGCTCATCCTCTTCGCCACCACGGGCGTGGCCCTGGTCGGCTACTACTTCTACCCGCTCGCGCCGCCCCGGCTGATGAACGGGCAGAACTTCGTCGACACCGTGCTGGTCCACCACACCTGGGGCTCCATGGCCTCGGGCAACCTCAAGCACATGTCGAACCAGTACGCGGCCATGCCGTCCATGCACATAGGGTGGTCGCTCTGGTGCGGGCTGACGATCTTCGCGGTCGCCTCCGCCCCCTGGGCCCGGATCCTGGGCCTGCTCTACCCGACGGCGACGCTGGTCGTGATCGTGTCGACCGCCAACCACTTCTGGCTCGACGCCGTCGGCGGCATGCTCTGCCTGGCCTTCGGCTACACCGTCTCCCGCGCCTGGTACGGGTCGCTCCCGCACCGGCTGCCGCGCCGGCCCGAGGAGACCGGCCGCCACCCGGTGGCGGCGGCCGTGCTGAACCATCCGGCGCTGAACCATCCGGCGCTGGGCCGCTTCCGGCGCTGAGCCCCCGCGCCGCTCCGCCCCCTCACCCCTCCCTGTGGGTGATCCGGCCTCCCGACACGGTGAGCCGGACCGGCGCCCCGGCCAGCTCGTCCGCCGGAGCCTCCACCGGGTCCAGGCCGAAGGCGGTCAGGTCGGCCCGGAATCCGGCCGCGATCCGCCCCGCCACCGCTTCCTCCCCCGCCGCCAGCGCGGCGTGCGAGGTCATGCCCTCCAGGGCCATCAGCCCGCTCAGGGCCGCCCCCGTCCAGGCTCCCGTACCGGCCGAGGCCGCGCCGCGCGGGTCGCGGGCGGTGGTCAGGACCTGGCGGGCGTCGTAGTGGGCGATGGGCCAGTCGGAGCCCAGGGCGAGCACCGCGCCGGCCTCGCGCAGGTCCCGGCAGCGCCAGGCGCGGCCGGCCCGCTCCTCCCCCAGTCGCTTGGACCACTCGTCGCTGTGGTCGGCCCGGGTGTACGCGGTGTGCGGCGGCTGCATCGAGGCGATCACCCCGAGCTCCGCGAACCGCTTCAGCTGGCCGTCCGGGACCGTCTCGATGTGCTCGATCCGGTGCCGCATGCGGCCCCGCAGGCCCAGGGACTCGACGGTGTCCAGGACGTGCCGGACCGCCGCGTCGCCGATGGCGTGGGTCGCGGTGCGCACCCCGGCCGCGTCGAGGACCCGTACCGCCTCGGCGTAGGCCTGCGGGTCGGGCCAGAAGGCGTCGGTGCCCCGGCCGTGGCAGTCGGCGTGTTCCAGCCAGGCGGTGCCGCCCTCGACGGTGCCGTCCATGAAGAACTTCACCCCGCCGACCTTCCAGTGGCGGCCCATGAGCCGCTGGAGCTCGATCAGCTCGTCCAGGTCCTCGCCGGTGGCCCCGGGCATGCACCAGGGCGAGAGGTTCAGCCGCAGCGGGAGGTCGCCCTCGTACTCGGCGGTCGCGAGCAGGGCGGGTACGTCCCCGTCGCCGAGGTCCATGACGTGTGCGCCGGTCAGCCCGGTGGCTGCCATGTCGGAGAGCAGCCCGGTGAGGCGTTCCCGGCGCTCGGTGTACGTGGGCTTCGGCGCGAGCGCGCCGACCAGGTCCATCGCGGCGTGCTCGACGAGGTGCCCGGTGGGCCGCCCGTCGGCGTCGCAGACGATCTCGGAGCGCTGGGCGAAGGCGCGCGGTCCGGTGATCCCGGCGGCGGCCAGCGCCGCGCCGGAGGCGAGCGCGGAGTGGCCGTCGTAGAGGCGCAGGAAGGCGGGGGCTCCGGCGAGGGCCTCCTCGATCAGGGCCTTGTCGACGGGGCGGCCGCCGAAGGCGTTGTGGTCGAGGCCGAAGCCGGTGACCCAGCCGCCGGGACCCCGGCCGGCGGTGCGGAGCGCTGCGCGGAGCTGGTCGAGGTCGGTGACGGCGGAGAGGTCCGTACCGGTCGCCATCTCGATGCCCCAGACGGGGTGGCTGTGGGCGTCGGTGAGGCCGGGGACGAGGGTGGCGCCGCCGAGGTCGACGGTCTCGGTGCGGGGTCCGCGCCACGCGCGGACGTCGGCCTCGTCCCCGACGGCGACGATCTCGCCGCCGAGGACGGCCACCGCGCGGGCCTCGGGGCGGGCGGGGTCGAGGGTGCGGACGCGGGCTCCGGTGAGGACGGTGTCGGCAGCGGGCACGGCTCTGCTCCTTGCGGGGGTGCGGGCGGGTCGGGCGGGTCGGGCGGGTCGGGCGGGTCGGGCAAGTACGGGTGCTGCGGGCTATGCGGACGCTACGGGCGCCGCGGGCTCCCCGTGCGCGGCCGCGGGTACTACGGGTGCCGCTGACCCGGCCGGCTCCTCCGCGAACCGGGCGTAGACCTCGGGGCGGCGGGTCTTCAGGCGCTGGGCGAGGGCGAGCCCGGCGAGGAAGACGGCGGGGACGAGGGCCACGAGGAGGGTGTTGACGGTGGTGGAGGCCATGGTGAAGAGGGCCACCTTGGAGACGACCAGGCAGATCGCGACGGCCAGCAGCACGGCGGCGGCGACGGGCGCGATCAGGGTCCGCCAGGGCCCCTCGTCGTGCCGGACGCGGCGGAAGTAGACGGGTACGGCGATCGCGGCGAGCAGCATCAGGGCCATGAGGCCGATCATGCCCGGGGTGTTCACCCAGAGCAGGAGCTGCTGGTACGGGTCGGCTCCGGCGAGGGCGAAACCGAGGACGATGACGGCGCCGAGGGCGGTCTGCGCCGCGCCGGCGACGTACGGGGAACCGTGGCGCGGGTGGATCCGGCCGAGGGCGGCGGGCAGGACGCCTTCCTCGGCGAGGGCGAGGGCGTACCGGTTGATGGCGTTGTGGAAGGCGAGGAGGGAGGCGATGACGCTGGTGACGATGAAGACGTGCATCAGGTCGGCCGCCCAGGGGCCCACGTAGGTGGTGATGGCGGTGAAGAAGAGGCCGGCGGGGTCCTCGGTGGCGGCGGCGAGGACTTCCTCGGAGCCGAAGGCCTGGATGACGGTCCAGACGATGAAGGCGTAGAAGAGGCCGAGGAAGGCGACCGCGATGTAGGTGGCGCGCGGGATGGTCCGGTCGGGGTCGCGGGCCTCGCGGCGGTAGATGACGGTGGACTCGAAGCCGGTGAACGCGGCGAAGGCGAAGGCCAGGACGGCCGCGGTGCCGGGGACGAGCACCGCGCCGGGGGCGAAGGAGCCGGCCGAAAGTCCGTGGGCGCCGCCCTCGATGAGGACGCCGCCCGCGAGCAGGACGAGTATCCCGGTCTCGGCGACGAGCAGGATGCCGAGCAGTTTGGCGCCGAAGTCGATGGAGCGGAAGCCGCCGTACCAGACGAGGAGGAGGCCGGCGAGGGAGACGGGCAGCCAGGGGATGTCGAGGCCGGCGAGTGCGTGCCCGGTGTCGGCGGTGGTGGTGCCGAGGAGCCCGTAGACGCCGATCTCCATGCCGTTGTAGCCGATGAGGGCGAGCAGGGCGGCGCCGATGCCGACGCGCTTGCCGAGGCCGCGGGCGATGTAGGCGTAGAAGGCGCCGCCGCTGCGGACGTGGCGGCTCATGGTGGTGAAGCCGACGGCGAAGACCGCGAGGGTGAGGCCCGCGAGGAGGTAGCCGGCGGGGGCGCCGATGCCGCCGAGCAGGATCGCGACGGGGGCGACGCCGGCCATGACGGTGAGCGGGGCGGCGGCGGAGACGACGAAGAAGGAGATGTCGGCGGTACCGAGCGCGCCGCGGCGCAGGTCGGTACCGGTTCCGCCTGCGGTGGCGGGACCGGTTGCGGGACCGGTGGCGGATCTCGGCGGCTCGGGCGTTTCGGGCATGCGGGAGCACCCTTCTGCGAACGGCAGGCGGCGGGAAGCCAAAAACCTAAAGGCTTTCGGTTTGCGGCAATGTAGCCTCCGGTTTTGGCGTACGGGAAGACCTGACGGCGGGAGAAATACGATGGCGCGGCCACGCACCCCACTGCTCGACCGGGAGCGGATCGGCACTGCGGCCCTGCAACTGCTGGCCGAGCAGGGCGAGTTCAGCGTCCCGCAGATCGCCCGGGCGCTCGGGGTGCAAACCGGGTCGCTGTATCACCACGTGGACGGCCGGGCGGGGGTCATCGAGCTGATCCGGGAGCGGGTGTGCGCGGCGATCGACGGCGGCACGCTGTCCGCGCCGGAGCCCTGGGACCGGGCGCTGGAGGCCTGGGCCCGCTCGTACCGGGCCGCCTTCGCCGCCTACCCGCGAGCCATCCCGCTGCTGATGACCACCCCGGTACGGGCGCCCGCGGTGCTCGCGCAGTACGAACGGGCGGTGGCCCTCCTGCTGCGGGCCGGCTTCACCGCGGAACAGGTGATGCCGCTGCTCACGGGCCTGGAGAACCTGGTCCTGGGCTCGGCGCTGGACCTCGCCGCCCCGGATGCCATGTGGGAGCCGACCCCGGGCACCCCGCTGCTCGCCCGGGCCCTGGCCGCCCAGGGTCCCGGGCGCGCGGAGGCCGCCTTCGAGGTGGGCCTGGCGGCGTTCCTGGCGTACGCGCGGGACCTGCGGGGCGGGGCGGAGGCGGGCGGCGGGGAGTCGGGCGGCGGGGAGTCGGGTGGATCTTGAGCAACTACCCCCCGCCCGGGTGAGTACGCGTACTCACGCGCGGGCCGCGGCGTGATCGGAGACTGTCCGCATGACCCGAAACCCCGGCTCCACCAGCGCGTTCGCCCGATCCGCGCGCCGTCCGCCGCTCACCGTCGCCCTGTCGGCCCTCGCCGTGCTGGCGCTCGGCGCGTGCGGCACCGCGAAGGCGACCGGCGGAGGCGGCGAGCCGGCTGCGCCCGCGGCACCCACCGCGGCCGCCGCGTCCGCCGCGTCCGCGGAAACCGCGGGAAGCCTGTCCTCTCCGGCCCTCGCGCAGATCCAGGAGTACATCGCGCGGACCTGCCCGGCTCCGGGCACCCGGCAGGCGGGGCCGCCGACTCCGCAGGCGCCGCCGCCCGGCGCGGAGGTGGTGGACACGGGCGTCGTGCCGATCTCGCCCACGGCGGGCCCGGAAGTGGAGCTGGACACGCGCGACTGGTGCGCGGCCAACCACCACGAGCAGCGCATCGCCGAGGCCCTCTGGAACCTGGTGGACCCCAACCCCGCCAAGGTCAAGGTGGTCCTCAACGACCTCGGCTACCCCGACGCCCGCATCCACGACCTCAAGCAGTCCGGTGTGACCACGCACTTCTTCCTCGACCTGCGCGAGAAGGGCGGACGACTGTGCCTGGAGGGGACGGTCGGCGGCGAGGAGATCGCCACGATGGACAAGTGCGTGGCCCCCGCGACCGGCCCTTTCGCGGCCACGCGGACGCAGTACTGACCTCCGGAGCCGCTGACCTCCGGGGCCGCGGACACGCGCCCCGCGCCCGGCGGCGGGACAATGGGGGCGACGAGGAACGGACGCGTCTGCCGTTGAGGAGAGGCGGGAGCTCGTGGTGGCGTACATAGCCGTGACCGCCCTGAGCCATGTCGGGCTGGTCCGCGAGCACAACGAGGACAGCCTGGTCATCGGGCCGTGGACGTTGTGCGGGACCACGACCCGCAGCCCCCAGACGCTCCTGTTCCCCCTCGGCAGACCGCTCGTGGTCGCGGTCGCCGACGGGCTCGGCGGGCAGCCGGCCGGCGAGATCGCCAGCGAGCTGGTCGTCCGGGAACTCGCCATGCTCGGCCCCACGCTCGACGGCGCCGAGGCGGTCGAGGACGCGCTGAACCTCTGCAACCGCGCCGTGCACTCCGCCACCGACGGCCGTCCCGAGCTGACCGCGATGGGGACCACGGTCGCCGGCACCCTGGTCATGCCGGAGTCGCTGCTGTCGTTCAACGTCGGCGACAGCAAGGTGTACCGGGTGACCGATGACGGGCTGCGCCAGGTCAGCGTGGACGACAGTCCGCCGCTTCCGCCGGGGCAGCGCACCACCTCGGCCGTGACGCAGACCCTCGGCGGGAGCCGCGCCGAGCACGTCCTCACCCCGCACGTGGCGTCCTTCCCGCTGTCCACCGGTGACCGCTACCTGGTGTGCACCGACGGGCTGACCGACCCGGTGCCCGACGAGGCCATCGACGAGGTGCTGCGGGCGCACGACGACGGCAAGGCCGCGTTCGAGCTGTGGAAGGCCGCCATCGAGGCCGGAGGCCCCGACAACATCACGCTCGCGCTGGTGCGCATCGGGGCCTGAGGCCCCGCTACGAAAGCCCCTGGTCCGCCGCCCGCAGCTTCGCCTCGTCGTAGGCCGCGCGGGCCTTCTCCACGTCGTCGATGCGCAGGTCCGTCCAGTGGGCGAGGGCCCGGACCCGCTCGGCGGCCTCGCGGCCCATCGGGGTGAGCGAGTAGTCGACGCGGGGCGGAATGACGGGCTTGGCGTCGCGGTGCACGAAGCCGTCGCGCTCCAGGGTCTGGAGGGTCTGCGTCAGCATCTTCTCGCTGACCTTGGCGACCGTTCCGACGTGCCGGCGCAGTTCGCTGAAGCGGTACGAGCGGTCGAGCAGGGCGTCCAGGACGAGGACGCCCCAGCGGCTGGTGACGTGCTCCAGGACGAGCCGGTGCGGACACATGGCCTCGGCCCGGGTCCACTTCTCGCGCATCTCACTTACTTCCATGCCAGTACCTTACTTCAAAGTGGGTACTGTCGTTTGGTTAGTGCCCGCCGTACGGTGAGTGCACAGCCCGGAAACGGGGAGCAAGGACCGCACCAGGAGTGAACCCGCCATGAGCATCGTCGTCACCGGAGCCACCGGAGCCCTCGGCCGTCTCGTCATCGACGAGCTGCTCGACCGGGGCGTCCCCGCCGGGGAGATCGCCGCCGTCGTCCGCGACAAGGAGAAGGCCGCCCCGCTCGCCGCCCGGGGCATCGAGCTGCGCATCGCCGACTACAACGTGCCCGAGACGCTCGCCGGGGCCTTCCGCTCCGGTGACCGCGTCCTGATGATCTCCGGCAGCGAGGTCGGACAGCGGGTGGCGCAGCACTCCGCCGCGATCGACGCGGCGAAGGAGGCCGGGGTGGCGCAGTTCGCGTACACCGGGATCCTGGGCGGCCCCGAGGCGGACTTCGAGCTGGCCGCCGAGCACCGGGCGACGGAGGACCTGATCCTCGCCTCGGGCCTTCCCTACACCTTCCTGCGCAACGGCTGGTACACGGAGAACCACACCGGCAACCTGGCGCCGGTGCTCGCGCACGGGGCCGTCCTCTCCAACGCGGGCGAGGGCCGGGTCGCCTCGGCGGCGCGGGCCGACTACGCGGCGGCGGCCGCGGCCGTACTGACCGGGGAGGGCCACCTCGGCCGGGCCTACGAGCTGAGCGGGGACGTGGCGTGGTCCTTCGCGGAGTACGCGGCGGCCGTGGCGGAGGCCACCGGGCGGGAGATCGCGTACAACGCCGTGACCCCCGAGGCCCACCACGCCGTCCTCACCGGGGCGGGAGTCCCCGCGCAGTTCGCCGGGATCCTGGTCGACGTGGACCTCGCCATCGAGCGCGGCCGCCTGGCCGGCACCTCCGGCGACCTCTCCCGCCTGATCGGCCGCCCCACGACGCCGATGGCCCGGACGGTCGCGGAGGCCGTGGCCACTGCGGGGAACGCGGGCTGACCGACTCCGGACACTTGGCGGATGGCCGTTACGGGATGCGTGGGGCGGCAGTTGCACCGGTTCAGGCCGACACGTTTTCCTCCACCAAGGGAGTACCCGTGATCACCACCGTCAAGAGGGCAGCGTCCGCTCTCGCCCTGGCCTCCGTCGTGGCGGGGCTTTCCGTGATGGCTCGGCCCGGCGAGGCATCTGCCGCCACCCAGTCGACGTGCTCGCACGCACGCAGTCTCAAATGGGGTCGGGGTCATACCGTCTCCACTTGCACCCCCGTCCTCGGGCCAAGGGTCTCCGGAACGAAAATGGTCAACCAGCACCGCGCCGTCATCCACTGCGACACCATCCGCGGCCAGGGCAACGTCCACGACATCCGCGTCACCCTGTACGGCCCGTGGAAGAACCCCGGCCAGAAGTCCGAAGTCACCTGTCCGATTCGCTCCTCGCCCGCGGGATTCGGCCATGAGACCCGATAGCACCGGCCGCCGGTGCCGCTGGCGCCCTCCCCGGACTGCCTGAACCGCACGAGCGGCCGCGGCCGGTACGTTCGGCCCATGGAAGCGACAGGTGAACGGGAACGGGGAGGAAGCGGACCGGTTGGACCTCACCCGGCCGGGCGGCTCGGGCAGCTCGGGCGCCACCGCGCGGTGCTGCTCACCGGTGCCGCTTTCCTCCCCCTCTGGCTCCTCGACCTGCTCACCGCCCGCCCCTACGGCGTCCCGCTGCTGCTGGCCACCGGCGCGGCCGTGGCCCTCGTGGCCCTGCTGCCCGCCCCGCGCGGCAGGCGCGTACCCGTCGAAGGGCGGGCCGCCGCGGCCGTGTTGCTCTCCGGGGCCACCACCCTCTTCCTCGCGCTGCGCGGCGGGACCGTGGGCTTCGGGATGGGCGAAGTCCTCGTACTCCTGACCCTGCTGACCCGGACGGCCCGCCGCGGCCGGGCCGGGCCACTGGCCCTCGGGCTCTGCCTGCTGCTGGCCGCGGCGGTCGCGACCGCTCCGCTGCGCATGGGCCACGCCTCCGATCGCACCTCGCTCGCCTTCCTGCTCACCCTCGCGGCCGGCGGAGCCGCCGGGCTCGGCTGGTACCTGCGCACCCTGGACGAACGGCGCACCTGGGCCGTGGTCGAGGTGCGCGAACGGGAACGGCTCCAGCTCGCCCGCGATCTGCACGACTTCGTCGCCCACCACGTCACCGGCATGGTCGTCCAGGCCCAGGCGGCCCGGATCATCCGGGAGAGCTCCCCGGAGCAGCTCGACCCGCTGCTGCGTTCCATCGAGACCGCCGGGAACGAGACCCTCGATTCGATGCACCGCCTGGTACGGGTCCTGCGCGAGGACGGGGCCGCGACCGTCCGGCCGGGTGATCTGCTCGCGGAACTGGCCCTGTTGGTCGCCCGGTCCGGCCGGGACGGCCACGGTCCGGTGGCCCGGCTGACCGTCTCGGCGCGGGCCCGCGCCGCCGTGCTGGACCCCGAGGTGGAGACCACGGTGCACCGGGTGGTGCAGGAGTCGTTGACCAACGTAGGACGGCACGCACCGGACGCCGCGACCGTCGAGGTCGAAGTCGAGGTCGAGGTCGAGGTCGATGCGGAGGAGGGGACAGCCGGCGCGGCCCCAGGGGCTCTGCGCGTGACCGTCTCCAACGGTCCCGGTCCCGGCTCCGGCGCCTCCGCCCGTCCGCCGCTCATCGGCCGCCGGGGCGGCTTCGGTCTGATCGGCCTGCGCGAGCGGGTCGAAGCCGTCGGCGGCACCCTGTACGCCGGACCGCCGCCCACGGGCGGCTGGCGGCTCACGGCCACCCTGCCGGTCCGGGGCCGGAGCTGAGCCCTGCGCGAGAATGGCCGCATGAGCAGTGCTCCTCCCCCGGCCGCCCCGTCCCTCCCGGTCGCGCGGCCCATCCGTGTGGTGATCGCGGACGACCAGGACATGGTGCGGCTCGGCTTCCGGCTGATGCTCGACGCCCAGCCCGACCTGGAGGTCGTCGGCGAGGCCGCGGACGGCGCCTCCTGCGTGGAGCTGGCCCGGCGGCTGCGGCCCGACGTCTGCCTGGTCGACGTCCGGATGCCCAAGCTCGACGGCCTCGACGTGACCCGCGCCCTCGCCGGACCGGGGATCGCCGACCCGCTCAAGGTCGTCATCGTCACCACCTTCGACCAGGACGACTACCTCTACGGGGCCCTGCGCGCCGGCGCCGTCGGCTTCCTGCTGAAGAACGCCGGGCCCGAGCTGCTCCTCGAAGCCGTCCGTTCGGCGGCCCGGGGCGACGCGCTGGTCTCGCCCTCGGTGACGCTGCGGCTGCTGGAGCACCTGGGCGCCCAGGACGGCAGCCCCCTCGCCGGACGGCCCGGCCCCGCATCGGGACCGGGCCGGGAGAGGCTCTCGGAACGGGAGGTGGAGGTGGTCCGGCTGGTCGCGCGCGGGCACACCAATCAGGAGATCGCGGACGAGCTGTGGATCACCCTGTCGACCGTGAAGACCCATATGACGGGGGTGCAGGCCAAGCTCGGGCTGCGCAACCGCGTCGAGATCGCCTCCTGGGCCTGGGCCAACGGTCTGGTCACGCCCCGCTGACCCGCCCCGCGGTGGCCCGGTGCGCACCGCCCGCGCCCACGTCGGAGCGGCGGATCGGGACGAACTCCCACCAGGTCACGCAGCGCCAGGCCCACTCCAGCGGCCCGTAGCGGAAGCTCTTCAGCCACACCCGGCCGACGATCACCTGAAGGACCAGGATCGCGGCGGCCAGCAGCAGGGCGGCGGTCCAGCGCTTGGACTCGTCCAGCCCGAGCACCGGGGAGAGGGCGACGACGATCAGGGTGGCCCCGACGTAGTTCGTCAGCGCGAGCCGTCCGAGCGGTGCGAACACGGACTCCACGGCCCGGCCGAGCGGGCTGCGCAGCAGGAGCAGGAAGCCGCAGACGTAGGCGGTCGCGGCCAGCAGGCCGGCGATCGAGGCGGAGCGGGTGGCCACGCTGTCGAGCCAGGTGTCGTGCTGCCAGAGCGTGGCGGCGACGGCGGCGGGCGCGGACACCGCGAAGAGCACCGCGATCTGCCGGCCGCGGCCCTCCAGGGTGTCGGCGACGCCGTACCGGGCGGTCGCGGACCCGAGCAGGAAGAGCCCGGGGATGACGGCCAGCCCGCCGCCCGCCAGGGTGACCCCGGCACCCGTGGCGAGCAGACCTGCGACGAGGACGGCCCAGCGCGGCAGCCAGGTGGAGGGCAGCAGCACGAGCAGCCCGAAGATCGCGTACGGGGTCAGCGCCTCCCCGGGATGCAGCAGTTGGTGCCCGGCGCCGAGCACCGCGAGGGCGATCAGCCGGCGCAGCAGCACCAGGCGGGGGCTCGCGGTCTTCGCGGTGGCGCTCTCGTAGAAGAGGACGAAGCTCAGCCCGAAGAGGAAGGAGAAGAGCGGGAAGAACCGGTGCTGGACGGTCAGGTCCAGCACCTCGCGGGCGGGCAGCAGCTCCCCCGGGACCCGGTAGCCGATCATGCCGGTGATCTGCGGGATGTTCACCAGCAGGATGCCGCAGAGCGCGAAGCCCCGGAGGGCGTCGAGCGCGGCTATGCGTCGCCGGGTGGTGGGGGCGGGCGCGGGGGCGCTGGGCGCGCCGGGGGCCGGGGGGAACGGGGAGTGCAAGGGTGCTCCTGGAGCGGGCGGGGGACGGGGTCTTCCTCACGCTACGAAGCCCACGCGTGCCCGGCCGTCGCCCCGGGGGAGGATCCCGCCCGTACTAAAGTACGGTTCCGCGGGCAGGCCGGGCGGGGCGCCTGGTTCGCGCGGGCAAAGGTTTCGGGCAGGATGCGGGGAGGTCGGCGCACCCCCGTGGACCGCCCGGACCGAGAGGCAGCCTCCATGGCCACCGACCCCTTCCCGTTCTTCGCCCTACGGGTCCTGCGGACGCAGCGGATCAGCCCGTCCATGCTCCGGATCACCTTCGGCGGCGAGAGCCTGAAGAGGTTCGAGTCCGGCGGCTTCGACCAGAGCCTCTCCCTCTTCCTGCCGCACCCGCACCAGAGCGTGCCCGTGGTCCCCGTCGAGGAGGGCGAGAACTGGTTCGCCGCCTGGCGGGCCCTGCCCGAGGACGAACGCGCGGTCCGGCGCTCCTACACGGTCCGCGCGCAGCGCCGTACCCCGGACGAGATCGACATCGACTTCGCCCTCCACGAGGGCGCCGTCGGCCCGGCCACCCGCTGGGCGCTCGGCGCCGCGCCCGGGGACCGGATCACGGTCCAGGGCCCGGCCCTCGCGGACAACGCGGGCGTGATGTTCCGCCTCCCGCCGGACGCGGGCGGAGTGCTCCTCTTCGCGGACGGCACGGCCCTGCCCGCGCTGGCGGCGATCCTGGAACGGCTGCCGGAGGGTACGAGGGCCAGGGCCTGGATCGAGGCCCCGACCGCCGAGGACCGGATCGCGCTGCCGACTGCGGCGGACGCCGAGGTCACCTGGGTCGTCGGGGACCCGGACCCGGACCGGGTCCTGGAGGAGGTCCGCGCGTACGAACCCCCGTACCCGGGCGGCCCGTACGCGTGGATCGCCGGCGAATCCGCCACCGTCCGCGCGCTCCGGCGCCACCTCGTCGGGGAACGGGGGCTCGACCGCGAGGCCGTCACCTTCTGCGGCTACTGGCGGCGCGGGCTCAGCGAGGACGACTGAGCCGTGCTCAGGCGGCCGCGTACCGCACGAACCCGGCCCAGGTGGCGGGGGCCACTGCGAGGGGAGCGCGGGCGATGTCCTTGGAGTCCCGGATGAGGATGGACTCGGGGAGCATGGCGATCTCGACGCAGTCCGGTCCGTCGTTGGTGCTGTAGCTGCTCTTGACCCAGGCGACTTCGACGCAATCGTTGCTGTCGCTGGCGCTGTAGCTGCTCTTGACCCAGGTCGGGCTGCTGGAGGCTGTCATGTCTCCCCTAGTACCTTCTCGATGAAAGTCCGCGACTCACGTGGTGTGAGAGCCTGCGCTCGGATCATCCCATAGCGCATATCCAGGATCTGAACCTCTTTCGGCTCGGTGATCACGCGGCTGACCAGCTGAACCTCGTTGTGCCCGACCGTCGTTCCGTCCTTCAGTCGAATGAGCTTGAGCGATCCGGCGAGGCCTGCATGGTCCTCGACGGCGGTAGGCATGATTTGGATCTCTACGTGCCGCAGCTTGCCGACCTCAAGCAGGTACTCAAGTTGCCGACGCATCACCAGGTTGCCCCCGACCGGCCGCCGAAGCACGGCCTCCTCCTGCACCACGGTCAGCAGCGGTGCCGGATGCTGGCGGATTACACCCTGCCGCGCCAGCCTGGCCGAGACGAGCCGCTCAACATGCTCTTCCCCGTAGGCCGGCCGCCGGAGGGCATACAGCGCACGGGCGTACTCCTCGGTCTGCAACAGACCCGGCACGACGATGTTGTCGTAGGCACCGATCTCCACCGCGTCGGACTCCAGCTTCGCCAGGTCCCGGACCTTCTTCGGGTAGCGGGCTCGCTCCACATCGGTCTTCATCGCGGCGATCTTGCCGCTCGCGCCGAGGATCTCGTCCGCCTTGTCCAAGTACTCCGGGCGCGGAATTCGCTTGCCTCGTTCGATCTTGTAGATGAGATTCGGCCCGTATCCCATCCGTGAACCGAATTGCGTTCGGTCGAGACCGGCCGCTTCCCGCCACATTTTCAGTTGGCGGCCCACGGCGGCGATTACCGCACCCGCTTCGTCCTCCGGGTCGAGTTCCCAACTGGATTCGCTCGACTCATCGGTGCTGTCTGCGCTCACAACCACCCCCAGGGGACAGGCGGGACAGGGTCGGACACCCCGGGACAGCCGCTGTACACGACGGCCACTTCCCTGTTCAGGTTACGCACGGCTCGCCACGCTCAGTCACGTGAATCAGGAAATCGCCTTCGTCGCCACGCTCCCCGCCACCCCGCACGGCGCCCGCTCCGCGCGACAGCTCGCCGCCGCGCAACTCGCGGACTGGGGGCTACCGTTCCCCGACGCGGCCCAGGTCGTCGCCGAGCTCGCCGCCAATGCCGTCACGCACGGCCGGGTCCCGGGAAGGAGGTTCCGGCTCGCGCTGACCGCGTCCGGGGCCACGCTCCGTATCGAGGT
Source organism: Streptomyces sp. GL_141 (assembly GCF_057834385.1). Taxonomy (NCBI): domain Bacteria; kingdom Bacillati; phylum Actinomycetota; class Actinomycetes; order Kitasatosporales; family Streptomycetaceae; genus Streptomyces; species Streptomyces sp. GL_141. Next base: position 6,114,993 of record NZ_CM174402.1, on the reverse strand, counting down.
GAGCGACACCCGGGCCGAGTGCGGACCGCCGCCCACCGTCGAACTCCCCGCGCCCGACTCGGAGTCCGGTCGGGGGCTTGCACTCGTCGCGGCACTGGCGGACCGGTGGGGTGTGTCCGTGGGGCCGGTTCCGTTGAAAACGGTGTGGGCGGAAATTGGCCCGCCGGGACCTGATTCACCGGGTTCGGGTTTCCGGGATCCGGTGGGTGGTGTGTCGGCGACTCGGAACGTAACCCCTTAAAGAACCTAGGGAAATAACCCAACCCCACCAAACCCCGCGCGAGCTCACTCGGTCGGGTGAATGCACCCAACTCGGCTGGCGCATATGCCAATCCGTGGTGCAGGCTCAGCCCCGACAACTCCAGATACGCGAACGGCCCCCGACGGGACTGGCATCCCGGCCGAGGGCCTCACCGCTCAGGAAGTTAGGAGCTTCCAGTGGCTGTTCAGCAGCTTAGCGCGCCGTCGCGCGCTCCGTACGGCAACCAGACCGGCATCATGCAGAAGAAGCAACCCCGGTCCGAGCGCTACGTAAAGATCACCAACGAGCTCGCCCAGCACCGCGAGTTGAGCATGTCGGCGATCGGCCTCTCCACGTACATCCAGTCCCTTCCCAACGGTACGGATGTGTCCATCAGGGCCTTGCAGAGGCATTTCCCCGAGGGGGGAACCCGCATCGCCGCCGCTCTGCGCGAGCTCGAAGCCACCGGCTACCTGGCCAGGACCCGGGTGCGGCTCCCCTCGGGACGCATCGTCACGCAGACGGTGTCGTACAACGTCCCGCTCGACCAGTGGGAACAGCAGCCGCCCCAGCAGGTCCGGGAGCAGGTCCCGCCGCCCGCCCTGACCTTGGTACCGGAGCCGGCCGAGGAGTCCGACCCGGAGCCGGACCCCGAGCCGGACCCGGATCCCGACCCCGCCCCCAGCCCGGCCCCCGCCCCCGAGCCCGTCCCGGCCGCGGCCCCCGCCACCGATGCCGAGGCCCCGCCCCAGCAGGCGAGCACCCCACAGCCCCGCCGGGCTCACACCCCCTCCGGGCCGCTCCCAGAGCGGCACCGCGAAGCCGCCGAGCTGCTCACCCGGCTGAGGGTGCGCGATCCGCGGCTGATGCTGTCGGAGCGGGACGTGCACCGGCTCGCGCCCGCGCTCACCGGCTGGCTGGAGCTCGGGCTGAGCCGGGCCGCCGTCAGTGCCACCCTGGCGGGCTGTCTTCCCGACGGGCCGATCCGGTCGGCCGCGGGGCTGCTGGCGTACCGGCTCAGGGAGTTGCGGCCGCCCGGCCTGCCGCGGAGCCCGCTCGGGGTCCGGCCCCCGGACACGGTGCTCCATCCGATCCAGACCTGCGAGGACTGCGAAGCGATCGCCTTCCGCGCCCCCGCCCCGGGCCCATGCAACTCCTGCAGCGCCGCGAGGGCCGCCCGAGCCGCCTGACCGGCTCGGAGCGGACGCTCACATGCCTGCCGTCACCAGGGTGCCGACGCCCAACAGCGCCAGGATGCCCGAGCTGATCCACCCCATCGTGCGGGTGATCTTCGGCTTCTGCAGCCATACGACCGCCTTGGCGGCCGCCTTCGCCAGGAGCACCAGCCAGGCGACCGCGACCACGCCGTCGATGATGCCGAGGACCATGATCGAGCCGAAGCCGACGGCGTCGGCAGGCAGGAACTGCGGTACGACGGCGAGGAAGAACAGCCCCACCTTCGGATTCAGCATGCACGAGAACAGTCCGGAGTTCAGGGCCGCCCGGGTTCCGCGTGGAGGCGGCGGGCCGCCTCGTGGCGGAGCGGCGGCGGAGACGTCGTCGCCGCGGACGAACTCGATGAATCCGGTGACTCCGAGGTAGAGCAGGTACAGGCCGCCGATCACCTTGACCACGAAGAAGGCGGCTGCCGACCTTTCGAGAACGGCGCCCAGGCCGAGCGCCACGATCGCGGCCCAGAACAGCGAGCCGATTCCCGATCCGAACGCGGCAGCGACGCCGTAGCGGGCTCCGGAGAGGCTGTACCTGAGGATCAGGAACGTGTCCGGCCCCGGCGTGATCGCCAGGATCAGGCAGAGTCCTGCGAATCCCGTCAGCAGGGTGAGAGTCATCGCCGGGACGCCTCTTCCGTCAGCCGCCGACCGTGACGCCGAGCTGTTTTCCGTAGTCGCGCACTTCGGCCCTGGCCCCGGCGAGGTCGTCCAGGGTGAGGCCCGGCATCACCGACTCCACGTAGTCCGCCATCGCCTCCTCCCTGTCGATGATGTCCTTGCCCCGCCACTTCCTGGCGCGCAGCTCGTGCTCCTGCCGGCTGGGCATCGACAGTTTGAGCTCGTCGGCGTTCGCGCGGGCCAGCACCGGGTCGAGCAGCATCTTGAAGTCCAGGGATCCCGGCTCGGGGGACAGTACTTCGACGTCGAGGGAGGCGATGGCGCCGGCCCCGGAGGCCAGCAGCGCCTTCATCGAATCGATGTTCTCCCGCATCAGCGCGGCATCCATGCCCAGATGGCCGATGACGAAGCCGACTTTGAGGAGGAGGCCGTTGTTCTTGGCCGACTGGAGGGCCTTCACGTTGTGATCGAACATCTTCTCGGCGCGGAACCGCGAGTCGTTCTCGCGGATCGACACCAGGGGTTTGCGCATCGCCTGCAGGGAGACCGGGGTCCCCGCGTCGAGCCCGACCATGAGCTGACGTACGCCGAGCGCACGTAAGTTGGCGGCGTGTCGCTCGTCGGACAGGCCGTCCGCCCGGGCGTAGCCCACCATCACAGGGCGGTCGTCCTCGGAGAGGTCCGCCCACCATCCGGGCGGTGAGGAGACCATCTCCCGCAGCAGCCTGCCGAAGGTCAGGGGCAGTTCGTCGGCGGTCAGGTAAAGGTAGTCGTAGCCGGACGCGTGCGCCGCGCGGATCACTTCCCACGCCGATTCCCCGTCGGGGACGGAGTTGCGCCACATGCCGCCGAACTGGATCGAGCAGAAGGAACAGGCGTCGTTCCGGGCGAACTTGATGCAGCCCCGGCCGATCTCGACGGGCATTCCCGCGGTCACCCTGCGGCCCGTCAAGTGCTCGAAGGTCGGCACGACCCGGTTGCCGAAATTACCGTCGTACAAAGACGAGTGATCGAAGACGGCGTCGATCAGCGAGTAGTCGATCCGGGTGTAGACGGGCTCGCTCCGCTGCGGCTGCACCGTCATGTCCGTGCCGTCGAAACTGGCGAGGCCGGGATAGACGCCACCCGCCACCGCACCGCCGCTGCCGAGGGTGGCTATGAGATCGACGAGGCCGCCGACGACCTCGTTCCCGACGAACGCGTAGTCGATCACCCCTCGCTGCGAGGACAGGCACTCGCGGGGAAGCGCCGTCACGTGGTCGTTGCCCACGATCGTGACGATCCGGCTGTTCACGCGCTTGGCGGCGGCGCATAAGTGCAGTCCGGCCTCGTAGGTGGCGGTGAGCGCGCTGACGCACAGCGCGAGGATGTCGCCGGCGTTGTCCTCGACATAGGCGAGCACCTCCGGCCAGGGCATCACGGTCCCGTCGATGTACACCGGATCGACGCCGGGGACGGAGCGCAGCGCGGAGGCCAGGGTGAGGATCCCGAGGTTGGGGAAATCGGACCAGTCCGTGTGTTCCTCGGGCCGGGTGACCGTGCAGGAAACACCGTCCAGAACGGTGTTGGAGTTCGGCGGGCTGACCACAAGTACCTTCATCTTGACTCTCCCCCGTGTTTCCCATGGACGTGCATGGACCCCCACACCCACCGAGGCGCCAAGGGCGACGAAACGGGCTGATCGATTCCGTTCCGGGGCGTGGGCTCTGTAACAGGGACGCTACGGATCGCCGCTCACGCGCTCTACGGAATCCCGCTATGCGAGATGGGCTGAAATCAGGCCATCCATGGCATTTTGCTACGGTTTCAGCCCACCCCGAGGGGGCCGGATCCCCTGGCCCGAGGTCGGCGAAACGTGACATGAGCAACAGGCTTGTGACACATGGCAGTTGCCGTCGCGGCGGGCGTGTCACGCACGCCCGCGCACGCCCGACCGCGTCCGGCTACGCCCCGTAGAACAGCTCGTCCACCACGCCCCGTGCGCGGCGGGTGATGCGGCGGTAGTCCTCCAGCATGTCGCCGACCGTGCCCTCCGCGTAGCCGAGGTAGCGGCCGACCGCCGCCAGCTCGCGGGCCTCCGAGGGGAAGGTGTCCCCCGCGCGGCCGCGGACCAGCATCACGGCGTTGCGGACCCGGGTGGCCAGGACCCAGGCCTCGTCGAGGATCTGCGCCTCCTCGGTCGGGATCAGCCCGGCCGCGTGCGCGGCGGCCAGGGCCTCGCGGGTCCGGGTGGTGCGCAGGCCCGGTTCCGCCCAGGCGTGCCGCATCTGGATCAGCTGCACGGTCCACTCGACGTCGCTGAGGCCGCCGCGGCCGAGCTTGGTGTGCAGGGTCGGGTCGGCGCCCCTGGGCAGGCGTTCGGATTCCATCCGGGCCTTCAGGCGCCGGATCTCGCGGACGGCGTCCTCGCCGAGGCCTTCCACCGGGTAGCGCAGCGGGTCGATCAGGTCGATGAAGCGCTGACCCAGTTCGAGGTCGCCGGCCACCGGTTCGGCACGCAGCAGGGCCTGGGACTCCCAGGTCAGGGCCCAGCGGCGGTAGTAGGCGGCGTACGAGGGCAGGGTGCGGACCAGGGGGCCGGAGCGGCCTTCGGGGCGCAGGTCCGCGTCGATGAGCAGCGGCGGGTCGGCGGTGGGGAGTTGGAGGAGCCTGCGCATCTCGGAGACGACGTGCTGGGCGGCCTTGGCGGCTTCTTGTTCGTCGACGCCTTCGCGCGGCTCGTGGACGAACAGGACGTCGGCGTCGGAACCGTAGCCCAGCTCGTGACCGCCGAAGCGGCCGACGCCGATGACCGCGAAGCGGGTGGGCAAGGTGTCGCCCCAGTGGGCCTGCACGGCGGCGCGCAGGGCGCCGGCGATGGTGGCGGCGGTGAGTTCGGAGACGGCGCGGCCGACCCGGTCGACCAGGGCTCCGTGGTCCTCCTCGGCCGGGCTGTCCTCCGTACCGTACGAGCCGATGATGTCCGCGGCGGTGGTGCGGAACAGCTCGCGGCGGCGCACTCCGCGGGCGGCGGCCACCCCGGCTTCCGCGTTCTCGGCGCGGCCGACGGCGGCGAGCACCTCCTGCTCCAGGGCCTCGTGCGTACGGGGAACCAGGCCTTCGGGGTCGCCCAGCAGAGCCACCGCTTCGGGTGCGCGCATGAGGAGGTCGGGGGCGAGGCGTCCGGCGGAGAGCACCCGGGCGAGGTTCTCCGCGGCGGCGCCCTCGTCGCGCAGGAGGCGCAGGTACCAGGGGGTGCGGCCGAGGGCGTCGGAGACCTTGCGGAAGCCCAGCAGGCCCGCGTCCGGATCGGCGGAGTCGGCGAACCAGCCGAGGAGCACGGGCAGCAGGGTGCGCTGGATGGCGGCGGCGCGGGTGACCCCGGAGGCCAGGGCTTCGAGGTGGCGCAGGGCCGCGGCCGGATCGGCGTACCCGAGGGCTTCGAGGCGCTGGCCGGCGGCGCGCGGGGAGAGCCGGGTCTCGCCGGGGGCGAGCTGGGCCACGGCGTCGAGGAGCGGCCGGTAGAAGATCTTCTCGTGCAGGCGGCGGACCACGGAGGCGTGCCGCCGCCAGGCCTTGTTGAGCTCGGCGACGGGCTCGGTGCGCAGGCCCAGCGAACGGCCCAGGCGCCGCAGGTCGGCCTCGTCCTCGGGGACGAGGTGGGTGCGGCGCAGCCGGTAGAGCTGGATGCGGTGCTCCATGGCCCGCAGGAAGCGGTACGCGTCGTGCAGTTGGGCGGCGTCGGCGCGCCCGACGTAGCCGCCGGCGGCGAGGGCGGTGAGCGCGTCGAGGGTGGTGCCGGAGTGCAGGGTGGCGTCGGAGCGGCCGTGCACGAGCTGGAGGAGCTGGACGGCGAACTCGACGTCGCGCAGGCCGCCGGGTCCGAGCTTCAGCTCGCGCTCGACCTGGGCGGCGGGGATGTTGTCGACGACGCGGCGGCGCATCTTCTGGACGTCGGGGACGAAGTTCTCGCGCTCGGCGGCCTGCCAGACGAGGGGAGTTATGGCGGCGATGTACTCGGCGCCGAGCGCCTCGTCGCCCGCGACGGCGCGGGCCTTGAGGAGGGCCTGGAACTCCCAGGTCTTGGCCCAGCGCTGGTAGTAGGCGAGGTGGGAGGCGAGGGTGCGGACGAGCGGACCGTTTCTGCCCTCGGGGCGGAGGTTGGCGTCGACGGGCCAGATGGTGCCTTCGACGGTGGTCTCGGAGCAGATCCGCATCAGGTGGGAGGCGAGCCGGGCGGCGGCCTGGACGGCCTTGCCCTCGTCGGCGCCGGGGGCCGCGTCGCCGACGAAGATGACGTCCACGTCGGAGACGTAGTTCAGCTCGTTGCCCCCGCACTTGCCCATGGCGATGACGGCGAGCCTGCAGACGGCGGCGTCCTCGGGGGCGGCGGCGCTGGCGATGCGCAGGGCCGCGCGGAGGGTGGCGGTGGCCAGGTCGGCGAGCTCGGCGGCGGTCTGGGCTACGTCTATGGTCCCGCAGACGTCGCGGGCGGCGATGGAGAGCAGGCAGCGGCGGTAGGCGACGCGCAGCGCGACGGGGTCGTGGGCGCCGGCCAGGCCCTGCTCGAACTCGGGCAGCCCGGGGTGCAGGTCGGCGGCCTCGTAGGTGACGAGGGCCTGCCAGTCCCGGGGGTGGCGGGCGAGGTGGTCGCCGAGGGCCTCGGAGGCGCCGAGCACGCCGAGGAGGCGGTCGCGGAGCGGTTTGGCGCTGACGAGGGTGTCGAGGAGGACGGGCAGCTCCTCGGGGGCCTGCGCCTCGGCGATCCGGACCAGCCCGAGGAGGGCGAGGTCGGGGTCGGCGGTGCCCCCGAGGGCGTCGAGGAGCACCGGGTCGGTGCGTACGGCGGCCAGCGCGTCGGTGTCGAGCAGCCGGGCGGCGGCCGAGGGGTCGGTGAACCCGCTGCGCAGCAGCCGGCTGAAGGTACTGCTCCTGCGTCCCGGGACTGTCATCCCGCCGCCTCCCGCGTACGTCGGCCTGCCCTTGCCCTGGCCGGGCCTTTCGCGGTGCTCGCCGTCGGCGGGGTCTCGCCGTCGGCAGGGTCCGCGCCTGTGCCCGGGGAGAGCCTAGCCGGAGCAGGCGTTCGACTCACCGCATGGCCGATGGGACGGATTGTCAGATTTTTGGCACACTTGTGCCGCAATGGGGCCCGCTCCCCGCATACCGGCCGGGAGGAGCCCGATGTCCGACCCCGAAGTCCCGCCCGACGGACCCTCAGCCCGGAGGAACGGCGGCCCTGACGGCGGCCCCGCCCGCGCAGGTGCCCGTACGCGGCGAGCCCGCGCGGTCGCGCGGAGGCGCCGGGGGCGGGTCGTCAAGGCCGTCGGGTTCTGTGCTGCGGCCGCCGCCGGGGGGATGCTGCTGCTGCGGGGGAACGAGGCGCTCGACGCCCTCAGCCGTCCCGGCGCCGCCGACGGCAAAGCGGTGGACGCCCTCCCCGCGGCCGCCGACCCGGCGGCCCCCGCGGACCCCGGCCGGGTGCTCCAGATCGTGGCGCACCCCGACGACGACCTCTACTTCATGAATCCGGACCTGCGCTATTCGATAGCGGCGGGTCATCCCGTCACCTCGGTGTACCTCACCTCCGGCGAAGCCGACGGGATCAACGCGGGCGAGGCCCAGGTGGCCGCCACCCCGCCCGACAAGCCCGCCTACGCCGAGGCCCGCCAGAACGGCATCCGCGCCGCCTACGCGAAGATGGCCACCGGCGACCGGGACAGCCCCTGGCGGCGCACGGTCGTGCCCACCGCGGGCGGCGGCCACGCCGAGGTCGACGTCCTCACGGCGAAGCCGCAGGTCAACCTCGTCTGGCTGCAGCTGCGCGAGGCCGGCAACGTCTGGGCGGACCGGCCCGACAGTCTGCACGGCCTCTGGGACGGCAAGGTCCCCCGGCTGGAGTCGATGCTCGCCTCCGGATCCCCGGTCAAGCAGCAGTTCACGTACACGAAGGACCAGGTCGTACGGACCCTCGTCGGCGTGCTGAAGCAGTACGGGCCGACCACCGTCCGCTCCCAGGACCCGACGCCCGGCCGGTTCCCCGACAACAAGCACTACACGGACCATCAGGACCATTTCTACGGCGCCCGCTTCGTGCAGGTCGCGCTCGGCGCCTACGCGAAGGAGGTCAAGGACCGTCCGCACTTCTCCGTGCAGAACTACCTCGGCTACTTCAACGGCTCGCTCCCCAGCGCCCTCGCCCCGGACGAGGCCAGGACCAAGCTGGACATCCTGGACACGTACGCCTGGACCGACCGGCAGAACCACTGCGGCAGCGCCGCCGGCTGCGGGGACCTGAAGGTCGCCGACCATCCGGCCGGCAACCACTGGACCTCCTCCATCAACTACGCCCGCGGCACCGCCACCTCCTGGCTGGCCTCCGACAAGGAGCACGGCCTGTGGGCGTTCAAGGTGCTCGACGGGCAGCTCGCCCTCTGGCACCGCGACGGCCTGCTCGGCGCCTGGAGCGGCCCCCGGCTGCTCCCCGCCGCCGACGGCACCGTCATGGACCAGGGCATCTCCACCGTGACGCTGGCCGACGGCCGGATCGCCGCCTTCGGCACCCGCACCTCCTTCGGCGCCAAGCCCACCGACTACCGGCGCGAGGTCGTCTACACCGTGCAGCGGGCCCCCGGCTCGCAGGAGTTCGGGGAATGGACGGACCTCGGCACGCCGGAGACCGCAGACGCGGACTGGACCTCCGACATCAGCGCACCCGCGGTGGCCGTCGACGGCTCCGGGCAGCTCGCGGTCTACGTGCGCGACGGTGCGTACACCCTGCGCGGACGGGTGCAGTCGCCGACCGGCGCCTGGGGTCCGTGGGACCGGTACGGCGGCTCCGACCTGCACGGCAGTCCGGCCGCCGCGACCGACGCCGCCGGACGGCGCATCGTCCTGGCCGCGACCACCAAGACCGTGCTGGGCTGGGCCCAGCCGAAGGCCGGCGCCCCGCTCGGCCCCGCCACCGCGACCGGGCTGCCGGCGCCCGCGCTGCCGATCACGGCGCAGGGCCGGGAAGACGGCGTACGGCTGTGGTTCCGCAAGCCGGACTCGGGCGAGGTCGCCTCCGCCCTGTTCGCGGGCGACGGCGGACTGAAGATGTCCGGACTCACCGACGCGGGCGGGCTGTCCGGCTTCGGCTCGGTGACCGCGAGCGGCCATCTGCTGGCCGGGCGGGCGGCGGGCGGCCAGCTGGGCTCCGACGTCGGCCGGGGCCGATCGTGGGCGCGGTCGCCGCTGATGTTCGTCGGGGCGCCCTCCTCGACGCTGAACGGCAAGAGCACGGTGAACCTCGCGGTCATGGGGCTGGACGGGCGGCTGTACGTGACCTCGTCGGCGGACGACCCGAACGCGCACCTGGCCCCGTGGCAGCCGGTGGGGCTGCCGAACGGCTCGCCCTGACCGCCCGGTAAGAGGTCCGCGCGCACCCTGCGCCCCATCAACGCCCCCCACGGGGGCGTTTTTTGGTGGGCCCGCACGGGCGGCGGCGCCCCACGCCCTCCGCACACTCCGAGCCCTCCACACGCTCCGCACCCTCCGCACACTGTGACGGCGGACACGTGCGAAACGCCCACAAGAGAGCCTCTCGGGCGGCAATTTCCACACATCTGAAGTCATCGGCGAAACGGGTGAACCAACTTGCCCGGAATGAACTCTCACTGACTGACCGACAGCTTCACGCGGTTCTTCCTGCCGGAACGACCCCAAGGCGTAGCCGATGCCCGTATCCCGCCGACGTTTCCTCCTCGCGACCGTGGTCCCGATGCTGACCATCGGGGTCACCGGCGCGCTCGCCGTCGCCTCCGGCCAGCAGACCGCGGCCGAGGCCGTCCCGGGATCCGACTCCTCGGCCGTCCTCCCGGTGAGCGCCACCGCCGGATCGGTGGTCCAGATCGTCGCCCACCCGGACGACGACCTGTTCTTCATGAACCCGGACCTCAGCCGCTCCCTGCTGTCCGGCACCCCGCTCGCCACCCTCTACCTCACCTCCGGCGAGGCGGACGGCCGCAACGAGGCCCACGGCGGCGCGGCCAAGGACCCGGAACAGCCCGCCGACCGCGGGCACTACGCGGAAGCCCGGCAGAACGGCATACGCGCCGCCTACGCGCAGATGGCCACCGGCGACCGCACCAGCCCGTGGCGCCGTACGGTCATCCCCACCGCGGGCGGCGGCGACGCCGAGCTCGACGTCCTCATAGCCAAGCCCCAGGTCAACCTGGTCTGGCTGCAGATGCGCGAGGCCCGCGCCCCCGGCGCCGACACCCCGGACAGCCTGCGCGGCCTGTGGAACGGCCGGATACCGGCGCTCGCCCCGCAGCTCACCGCCGGCACTCCCGTCGCGCAGCCGCCCACGTACACCAAGGACCAGGTGATAGCGGCGATATCGGGGGTCCTGGAGCGGTACAAGCCGACGACGATACGGATGCAGGACCCGTCGCCCGGCCGGTACCTCGACTCCGGGCGGCTCACCGACCATCAGGACCACATGTACGCGGCGCGGTTCGCGCAGGCCGGGGCCGCCTCGTACGCCGCGCGGGTCCCGGCCGGGCAGCGGCCCCGCTTCACCGTGCAGAGCTACCTCGGCTACCACAACAGCACCCTGCCGCACACGCTGGACCCGCAGACGGCCGAGGCGAAGATCGGCTACCTGAAGACGTACGCGTGGCACGACAAGCAGAACTACTGCGGCTCGCGCTCCGGCTGCGGCGACCGCAAGGTGGCCGGCAGCCCGACCGGCCGCAACTGGGCCCAGTCACTGCGGTACGCGCGCGGCGACCACTCCTCCTGGCTGGTGCAGGGCACGACCGGCCGGCTGTACGCCTTCGCCGTCCTCGACGGCCAGATGGCCGTCTGGAACCGCGGGGCCGGCACCGGCCCCGGCGCCGCCTGGCAGGGCCCGGTCCTGCTGCCGGGCACCGGCATCGACCCCGGCGCGACCACCGCCCGCCTCCCCGACGGGCGCGTCGCCGTCCTCGCCACCCGGACCGTCTTCGGCGACCGGCCGGAGGAGTACCGGCGCGAGATCGTCTACGCCGCCCAGGCCGTGCCCGGCGGCCCCTTCGGGGCGTGGGTCTCCCTCGGCACCCCGGAGCCCGGCGACGAGCCCGGCACCTCCTCGATCAGCGCGCCTTCGGCCGTCTCCGACCCGGACGGGCGCCTCACGGTGTACGTCCGCGACTCCCGCCGCGCCCTGCTCGCCCGTACCCAGGAGCCCTCGGGCGCCTTCGGCGGCTGGCAGCACCTCGGGGGCGCCGACCTCCAGTCCGACCCGGTGGCGGCCACCGACTCCGCCGGGCGCCGCCACGTCTACGCCGCCACCACCGGTTCGGTACTGGCCTGGATCCAGCCCGCCCCCGGCGCCCCGCTGGCCGGCCCCTTCCCGACCGGGCTCCCGGCCACCACCGTCCCCCTCACCGCCACCCCGGAGGCGGCGGGCATCCGCCTCTACTTCCGGCGCCCCGACTCCGGTGTCGTACGCACCGCCCTGGTCACGGCGGCGGCCGACGCCACGAAACCCTCGGTCTCCAGCGTCACGGAGGCCGGCGGCCGGGCGGGCTACGGCGCGGTGGGCGTGGCGGGCCGCCTCATATCGGGCCGCGCCGACTCGGGCACCATCGGCACGACGGGCCTCGGCGGCCCCCCGGCATGGACGGAGTCCCGCATGCTCTACGCGGGCGCCCCGGCGGGCATCCAGGAACCGGGCGGCGGCCTGACGATGACGGTCCTCGGCCTCGACGCCGAACTCCACGTCGCCACCTCCCTCCCCACCCCCACCCGCACCACCTGGCACCGCGCGGTACCGCCGGCGTGAGGCGGGAGGCCAGGACAACGGCCTTTCGCCTGACGTAGATCGGGCCGCTCACAGCAAAGGTCCAGCGGGATCCCGGCATGCCGGAAACGCATTCCGGGGAAGGGAGCGGGGACGGGATGGCCGCCGAACGACATGCCCGGCGTGTCGCGACGTACGGGACAGACCGGGAGCGGCTGAGAACCCTGCTCGGCCTCATCCTGCTCTCGCTCCTGAGCATCGCCTGGATCAGCGTGAGAAGTCTCCTGGGGAGCTACCGCGAGAACGGCCTCGGGCCCGGGGACACCCCTGCCGCGGTGGCGTCGATCGTCAGCATCGGCACCGTGATCGGCGTCCTCGTCGGCGGGATCCTCTCGGGCCTGGCCAAACTCATTCAGGCCCGCGGACAGCGGGAGTCCGACCTGGTCCGCGCGAACGCCGAAATGGTGCGCGCCCAAGCGGAGATGATCCGCGCCCGGGCAGGCCTGCCACCCGGTGACGCTCCCGCACCGAACGACCCGCCCGGCCCCTCCACCGGGGAAGATCCGTCACCCGAGTAGCGGCCCCACGCACCGCAGGGCCGGTGGTCGATGACCACCGGCCCTGCGTGTCAGAACATTCTGGCAGTGCTGCTGATCTGCGGTTACAGCACCGGCATCATCTTGCGGAGTTCGAAGGCGGTGACCTCCGAGCGGTACTCCTCCCACTCCTGCTTCTTGTTGCGGAGGAAGAAGTCGAAGACGTGCTCGCCCAGGGTTTCGGCGACCAGTTCGCTGCGTTCCATCAGGGCGATGGCCTCGCCGAGGTTCTGCGGGAGGGGTTCGATGCCCATCGCGCGGCGTTCCGCGTCGGAGAGGGCCCAGACGTCGTCGTCGGCGCCGGCCGGGAGTTCGTAGCCCTCCTCGATGCCCTTGAGGCCCGCGGCCAGGAGGACGGCGTAGGTGAGGTACGGGTTGGCGCCCGAGTCGATCGAGCGGACCTCCACGCGGGAGGAGCCCGTCTTGCCCGGCTTGTACATCGGGACGCGGATCAGGGCCGAGCGGTTGTTGTGGCCCCAGCAGATGTACGAGGGGGCCTCGCCGCCGGAGCCGGCGGTGCGCGAGGAGCCGCCCCAGATGCGCTTGTAGGAGTTGACCCACTGGTTGGTGACCGCCGCCGTTTCGGCGGCGTGCTTGAGCAGGCCCGCGATGAAGGAGCGGCCGACCTTGGAGAGCTGGTACTCGGCGCCCGACTCGTAGAAGGCGTTGCGGTCGCCCTCGAAGAGGGAGAGGTGGGTGTGCATGCCCGAACCGGGGTACTCCGAGAAGGGCTTCGGCATGAAGGTGGCCTGGACACCCTGCTCCAGGGCGACCTGCTTCATGACCAGGCGGAAGGTCATGATGTTGTCGGCCGTCGAGAGGGCGTCGGCGTAGCGCAGGTCGATCTCCTGCTGGCCGGGGGCGCCCTCGTGGTGGCTGAACTCGACCGAGATGCCCATGGATTCGAGCATCGTGATCGCCTGGCGGCGGAAGTCCATGCCGACGTTCTGCGGAGTGTGGTCGAAATAGCCCGAGTTGTCGGCCGGGGTGGGCCGGGTGCCGTCCAGCGGCTTGTCCTTCAGCAGGAAGAACTCGATCTCCGGGTGGGTGTAGAAGGTGAAGCCCAGGTCGGAGGTCTTGTTCAGGATGCGCTTGAGGACGTACCGCGGGTCCGCGTAGGAGGGCGAGCCGTCCGGCATCAGGATGTCGCAGAACATCCGCGCCGTCCCGGGGGCCTCCGCGCGCCACGGCAGTATCTGGAAGGTGCTCGGGTCCGGCTTGGCGATCATGTCGGACTCGTAGACCCGCGCGAACCCCTCGATCGCCGAGCCGTCGAACCCGATGCCCTCGTCAAAGGCCTGTTCCAGCTCCGCCGGCGCGACCGCTACGGACTTCAGGAAGCCCAGTACGTCGGTGAACCACAGGCGCACGAAGCGGATGTCGCGCTCCTCGAGCGTCCGGAGGACGAATTCCTGCTGCTTGTCCATGGCTTCATCCTCGCAGTTCAGGCGGCCTGTGCACCACTGCCGCGAGGGCGTGGGCACAGTCGGGCCGCCCCAGTATCGCCAGCGGTGGTTTCCGCCAGATTACGCACCCCGGTAAGCCGGTGGCACCCCCGCACTGACCTTGGGCCGGTCATGAGCATTACCATCGGCGCCCATGGGGGGCCATGCGCGGGACGAGCAGGGACGTCGGAGACGTCCGCCGCTCCGGCGTGCCGTCCTCCTGATGGCCTTCGGGGTGCTGGCCGGCGCGGCGTTCCTGTGCCAGCCAGCCGGGGACGGCCACCAGGCCGCCGCCGGGACGGCCACCCGGGCCGGGCAGGCCGCGTACGCTCCCGGCGCGCAGCGCGCCGTCTGCGTGGCGCCGTACGACCGGCCCGGCTGCTCCCCGCTCTCGCACGTCCTGCCCGGGCTGCTGCCCCCGGCGCCGCCCGCGGTCCTGGCGGCGGGTGCGGTGCCCGCGCCCGCCGTGCGCCCCGGTCCGGCGACGGGGATCCGGGCTCCCTCGGCGCTCGCGCGCGGGCCCGACCTGTACGCACTCCAGGTGCTGCGGACCTGACCGGTCCCGGCCCGGCGGCGCTCGGGCAGCGCGTTCTCCACTCCACCCCCCTCAGCACGAAGGATTCAGGGCCATGGCCAGCAGGAAGTCCGAAACCAACAGCTCCCGCCAGGCGCGGATAGCCGAGATGCGCCGCGCCGACCAGTCGCGCGACCGGCGCAACAAGGCCATCGCGATCACCGCGTCGGCCGCCATCGTCACCGCGCTCATCGGCTTCGGCGCGTGGGTGATGATCGACCAGCAGAACAAGAAGGAAGCCGAGGAGGCGGCCCTCAAGGCGCCGGTCGCCGGCGAGCAGACCTGGGACGCCAAGAACCTCGGCCGCAACCACGTCGAGACCCCGGTGAAGTACGAGATGAACCCGCCGGTCGGCGGGGACCACAACCCCCGCTGGATGAACTGCAACGGCGACGTCTACAAGAACCCGATCCCCGAGATCAACGCCGTCCACTCGCTGGAGCACGGCGCCGTGTGGGTGACGTACAACGAGAAGGCCGCACCGGCCGACGTCGAGAAGCTCGCCGCCTCGGTGGCCAAGACCCCGTACACGCTGATGAGCCCCGTCAAGGAGCAGTCCGGCGCGATCATGCTCAGCGCGTGGGGCAAGCAGCTGACCGTGGACAAGGCGGACGACGCCCGGGTGGCGGCCTTCCTCAACAAGTACGTGCAGGGCACGCAGACCCCCGAGCCGGGCGCGGCCTGCACGAACGGGCTGGCCGACAAGTGACCCCCCGTACGACCGGTAGGGGCTCCGTGACCCGTACGTACTGGGTCGCGGGGTCGGCCGTGGGCCTCGCGCTGCTCTTCGCGGTGGGGGCCACGGTCGCCACCGCGGGGGGAGCCGACTCCGCCCCCGAGTCCTCCCGTACGCCGGGGCTCTACTCCGCCGACGCGGGCTTCGCCCGGGACATGGCGGTGCACCACCAGCAGGCGGTGGAGATGTCCTTCATCGTGCGCGACCGCACCAAGGACGAGCCGGTGCGCGTCCTCGCCTACGACATCGCCAACACCCAGGCCAACCAGCGCGGCATGCTGCTGGGCTGGCTGGACATGTGGGGCCTGCCGAAGGTGGTGGCCGACGAGCCGCCGATGTCCTGGATGGGGACCGGCGGCGGCGCCGGGCACGGCACGGAGGGCCATTCCATGGGCGGGGCCGGGGCCGTCACCAAGCCCGGCGCGCTGATGCCCGGCATGGCCACCAAGGAGGACCTGGCACGGCTCGGCTCCGCCGAGGGCCGCGACGCCGAGGTGCTCTACCTGCGGCTGATGACCGACCACCACAAGGGTGGCGTCGCCATGGCCCAGGGGTGTGCCGACGCGTGCGGGAACCCGGCGGAGCGGGCGCTCGCCCAGGGCATGGTCGAAGCCCAGCAGTCGGAGCTCCAGCTGATGGCGGACATGCTGAAGCAGCGGGGAGCGGAGCCCCTGGCCGCGGGGTAACCCGTCGTCCGGGTGCGGCGCCGCCGCCTGGGGCTCCGCCCCCGGACCCCCGCGCCTCAAACGCCGGCGAGGCTGGATTTACCGCTGCGCGGCATCTTCAGCCCGTCCGGCGTTTGAGGACCGGGTCCGGGCGGAGCCCGGGGAACGGGCGAAGGGCGGGGAGGGGACAGCCCCCGCAGGGTCACCCGTACGGCCCACCGTCACCCGCGTGGAGTCGCGAGGGCCGAACGGGCGACCGACGATGGGGACGCCGAGGCGGGCGCACCCGCGCCCGGCCGCTACGGCGTGCTCAGGAGGTTTACGCGATGACCACCGCCGGAGAGATCATGCACCCCGGGGCCCAGTGGATCCCCGCCACCGAAACCCTGGACCGGGCCGCTCAGCTGATGAGCCGGCTCAATGTGGGGGCGCTGCCCATCAGCGACTCCAACGAACGGCTCTGCGGCATCCTGACCGACCGCGACATCGTCATCGGCTGTGTGGCCAAGGGGCACGACCCGTCGAAGATCACGGCCGGCGACATGGCCCAGGGCACCCCGCGCTGGATCGACGCGGGCGCGGACGTCTCCGAGGTGCTGGAGGAGATGCAGAGCCACCAGATCCGCCGGCTCCCCGTCATCGACAACAAGCGGCTGGTCGGGATGATCAGCGAGGCCGACCTGGCCAAGCACCTGTCGGAGGAGCAGATAGCCGGCTGGGCCGAGAAGGTCTACGCCCGCGGCTAGGCCTCACGGCCGGACCGCACCCGCCGCGTACAGGACCGCCCGCGCCACTTGGTGCGGGCGGTCCGGCATGACCAGGTGCCCGGCCGGCTCCGCGACCACGAAGCGGGCTCCCAGCGCGTCGGCCAGCGCCGCCTGGCGGCCCAGCCAGGCCAGGTCCGGGCGGCGCGCGCCGGGGTCGTGGCCGGCCAGGACGGTGGCGGGCGCGGTCAGCGGCAGCTCGGCGCGCAGCGCCAGCACCTCGGCGGCCGTGTCGGGGTAGCAGGCGTTCTCCAGCAGGGCCCCGCGCCAGACCCGGCCGGTCCGGTAGCAGCGGCGTACGAGGTCCCGCGCGGCCGGGTCGTCCGCGCCGCCCGCGCGGGAGGCCCGTACGGCAGTGCGCCGGGCCCAGGGGCCCAGCGCGGCGGGCAGCCCGGCGGCGGTCACGGCCCGGCCGAGCACCCGGGCGGCGCCGGTGCGCACCCCGGCGGGCAGGGCCGTACGGGGCCGCTCCTCCACGCTGCCGTCGACCAGCACCAGGGCGGCGGTGCGCCCGGGGTACAGCCGGGCGAAGGCCTCGGCGTGGAACCCGGCGATGGAGTGCCCGGCCACGGTGACGGGCTCGGCGCCCAGACCGAGCGCGTCCAGCAGTCCGGCGATCCGGTGCGCCTCCCCGGCGGCGGACGGCGGACGCACGGCGGGGGCGCTCAGTCCGTGCCCGGGACGGTCGAAGCGGACGACGGTACGGCCGGCGGCGACGAGCAGCTCCGCCACGGGATCCCAGTCGAACCAGGCCATGGCGAGCCCGGCGCTGAGGACGACCGGAGGGCCGGAGCCCTCCACGAGGACGTGCAGCGCGACCCCGTCCACGCCGGGGAGCGCCACGAACCTCCCCGGAACGGTCCCGAGTCCGGCCCCGGGGCCGCTCACGTGCGGCGTTCCCGGTGGACGGAGTACGCGAGCAGGCCCAGCCAGACGGCGACGAACAGCACCTGGAGCCGCTGCCCGGCGCCGAGCGCCCAGGTGCCGTGCCCGGCGGTGAACAGGCCGATGGAGACCAGGGTCCAGCCGGTGGCGAGCAGTTCGAGCACGACGAGCGCGGGCCCGAACCGGGCGAGCGGGGCGAGACGGCCGTAGCGGCGGGCGGCGAGCGTGAGGGCCACGATCCCGACGAGCGCTCCCGTCATGGCGAGACTGCTGCTGACGGCGTGCGCCTGATGGGTGGCGGGGACCAGCCCGGCGGTCTCCCGCGCCGCGCATTCGGGGTCCACGGTCGGCGTGCAGCTCAGCGGCAGCCAGGCGTCCGCCGCGGTGGCGGCGCCGAAGAGGGTGATCCCGGACCAGCCGGCGACGGACCAGAGGCGGCGGGGTTCCACCCGCCGGGCGAGGCGGACCAGGGCCAGCAGGCCGCCGAGGAAGACGAGGAGGCCGGCGGTGAAGTCGGTGGCCCGGAACAGGCCGCCGAGCGGCTGGTCCTGGGCCGCGAGCTCGCTGACGTACGTCTCGATGGGGTTCAGGCCCGTGGAGAGGACGACTTCGAGGACCCACGCGGTGTAGGCGGCGGCGCCGAGCCCGACGAGGAGGGCGACGGAGCGGGCACCGGCCCCTGCCGTGAAGGCGGGACCCGTCGCGGCGGAGGGGCTGTTCACGGACTTCCAGGATCTCCGTGACTGCACGGGCTTCAGGTGCCTGAGCGGATTCGACGGCGGGTCTTCTATGGACATAGTGGGACTAATCCTAAACGCGGCCGGACCCGATCCTCCGATCGGATACCCACCCCGGGTAGGGTTCCGTCCATGACCCGCCCAGCCCCGCGCACGCAGCGACCAGCAGTCCGGTGGCCCCGGCTGCTGCTGTTCGCCGCCCTGCTGCTGGGCATCGCGGGCATGCACACGCTGGGCCATCCGACACCGGCCCACGCCATGGAGGACGTGCCGTCGGTCCGTTTCGTTCCCCGGGGCGGCCATGCGCCGTCCGGGGACGCGCACGGCGGCCGACCGGCCGAGGCGATGCCGGACACGGCGGCCCCGGCCGCCGACACCGGCACCGGCATGGCGGTCTCCACCGCCGGCACCGCCATCGCCGTCGCCGTCGCCCTCACCACCGCCGAGGCTCCGCGCCCCTCGCACACCGGCATGGACCCCATGTCCGTGTGTCTCGCCGTGCTCGGCGCCCTCACCCTGCTGGTCCTCGGAGCCGGACTGGCCGGCCCGCGCCGTGCCGCGCCGCTCGGGGGCGCGGCACGTGCGCCGGGCCGGTCCGGCGGGCCGGACCCGCCGCCACCCCGCGAACTCCTCACCCTGCTGACGGTGCTGCGCGTATAGGCCGGGCTCCGTCGTCGCCCCCGCATGCCCGCGGGGCGGCGGCAGACGGTGCCCACCTGCCTGCCTCACACCATCACGAGGTGTTCCGCCATGCGCTCTTCTTCCCCGCGCACTCCTGCGTCCCCTTCCACCCCTTCCACCCCTTCCTCCTCTTCCCCCTCTTCCCCTTCCCCCTCCCGCCGTGCCGTCCTCGGCGCCGGCGCCGCCCTCGCCGGCTCCGGGCTGCTCGCCGCCTGCTCGGGCTCCGGCATGGCCGGCATGGCCGGCATGGACCACGGCGCGGGCCCCACCGGCAAGGGGGCCTCCTCCCCCGCCCCCGGCGGCTACGTGGACCCGGCCGGCGCCGAAGTGCAGGCCGCCGAGGCCGCCCGCAAGGCCACCGGCCCGCTCACCGAGGTCCGGCTGACCGCCACCGCCACCCCGCTCGACCTCGGCGCCGGCCGCACCGTCCGCTCGTGGGCGTACGGGGACAGGCTCCCGGGCCAGGAGGTCCGGGTCACCGCGGGCGGCACCCTCGCCCTGACCTTGGCCAACCACCTCCCCGAAGCCACCTCCCTGCACTGGCACGGCCTGGCGCTGCGCAACGACATGGACGGGGTACCGGGGCTGACCCAGCGGGACATCGCACCGGGCGGCTCGTTCACGTACAAGTTCGCCGTCCCGCACCCCGGGACGTACTGGTTCCACCCGCACTCCGGTGTCCAGCAGGACCGCGGCCTCTACGCACCGCTGATCGTCGAGGACCCCAAGGAGCCCCTCTCCTACGACAAGGAGTGGGTGGTCGTCCTGGACGACTGGCTCGACGGGGTGGACGGCTCCACCCCCGACGCCGTGCTCGGCGAACTCCGCAAGGGCATGGACATGAGCCCCGGCGGCGGCCACTCGGGCCACGGCTCCGGAGCCGGATCCGGCTCCACGGGCACGCCCGCTCCCGCCGCGAGCGGCGGCCCCTCCCGGGTCCTCATGGGCGGAGTCAGCGAGGTCCTCGGCAAGGACCCGGGCGATGTCGCGTACCCGCACTACCTGGTCAACGGCCGCACCCCCGAGGACCCCTCGGTCTTCACCGCCCGCCCGGGCGACCGGATCCGGCTCCGGATCATCAACGCGGGCGGGGACACCGCCTTCCGCATCGCGCTGGGCGGCCACGCGTTCACGGTCACCCACACCGACGGCTTCCCCGTCGAGCACGCGGCCGCCCGCTCACTGCTGCTGGGCATGGGCGAGCGCTACGACGTCCTGGTGACGGCGGGCGACGGGGTGTTCCCGCTCACCGCGCTCGCCGAGGGCAAGGGGGACACGGCCTCGGCGCTCGCGGTGCTGCGCACCGGTGCGGGGGCGGCGCCGACCGCAGCGACCCGGCCCGCCGAGCTGTCCGGGCGGCCGCTGACGGCGGACGCCCTGAAGGCGGCCGAGCCGGTGGCCCTGGCCGCGCGCGAACCGGACCGCACGGTGCGGATCAAGCTGACCGGCGGGATGGCGGCGTACGACTGGGCCTTCGACGGCAAGCCGTACGCTCCGGACCAGCGGCACCCGGTGAAGGCGGGGGAACGGGTCCGGCTGGAGTTCGACAACTCCACGACGATGTGGCACCCGCTCCACCTGCACGGGCACACCTTCGCCCTCGGCGGCCGGCCGGGCGGGGCCCGCAAGGACACGGCGGTGGTCCTGCCCAACGGGAAACTGACGGTGGACTTCGACGCCGACAACCCCGGCCTGTGGATGGTGCATTGCCACAACGTCTACCACGCGGAGGCCGGGATGATGACCGTACTGGGCTACCTGCGCTAGCCGGAGCCGCCCCGGACCGGACCATGCCGGACCAGACCTGCGGCGCGCCGCGTTCAGCGCGCCGCAGGCCCGGCCTCGGCCCGGAGGGGGCGCTGCCGATCGCCCCGGCGCCGTCCGTCTCCGAGGCCCGGCCGCGGGCGCCCGGAGGGGGCGGAAATGCCCGGCGGGGCTGCCGAATTCCATGACAGGCTGGTGATCGTCACGCGCCGATTGCGACCTGAAGGACTTCCTCCCGGTATGAGCACCCCGCCGAACCCGCCCAGCACCCCGTCCGGCCCGCCGCCGGAGCCCGCGGGCACCCCCGCACCCGAGGCTGCTTCCATACCGGCGCCCACGCAGTCCCCGTCCCTCGACAAACCGCGGGCCCTGTCCCTGGACAAGGGCGCTCCGGCCGTGTCCCCGGACAAGGAAGCTCCGGCCGTGTCCGCGGACAAGGAAGCTCCGGCCCTCTCCCTCGACAAGCCGCCGGCCCTGATACCGCCCCAGCCCCTCACCCCGACCCCGGCCCTGACCGAGCGCCCCGCACAGCCCGCGGACGCGGCCCCGGCCCCGGCCCCGGCAGCCGTCCCGGAGGAGCCTGCGGACGCCGCCCCGTCGGACCCCGCCCCCGCAGGCGCCGTCCCCGCGGACCCCGCCCCCGCAAGCACCGCCCCCGCCGACGCCGCCCCCGGCGCCTTCGCTCCGGTCACCCCCGCCCCGGCGCCCGCCGCCGCTCCCCCGGCGCCCGCGTGGGGAGCCCCGTACGGCGCTCCCGCCCCAGGCGCCCCCGGCGCCCCCGCCCCCGGCAACCCCTGGGCGACGCCCGTCGGCGGCTTTGCCGGCGGGTACCCCGGCGGCCCGCAGGGGCCCGGCTTCCCGGCGCCCGCGCCGCCCGCCGCCACGAACACGCTGGCCGTCGCCGCCCTGCTCCTCGGGCTGTTCGGAATCTTCGTCGGCCTCATCCCCTTCTTCTTCTGGGCCGGCGCCCTCCTCGCGATCACCGGCGTCGGCATCGGCATCGCGGCCGTCCGCCAGGCCCGCCGCGGCGCCCCCCGCGGCACGATGGCCGCGATCGGCACCGCCCTCGCCGTCCTCGGCCTCGGCGCTTCCGTCGGCGGCTGGTTCATCACCACGACCGTCATCGACAAGATCGACAAGAACATCGCCGACAACCGCGCGGATGACGGTTACGACTACGACTACGACTACGGCTCGCCCACCCCCAGCGCCCCGGCGACCCCGACGCCCAAGCCCTCCCCCACCGACACCCCCGGCATGACCTCCGCCCTGGCCTGGGGCAAGACCTTCGCCTACGAGGACGGCGTCCAGATCACCGTGAACAGCCCGGTGCGGTTCACGCCCTCCTCGACGGCCGCCCCGTCCGAGGCGCGGGGCGCCGACGCGGTGAAGGTGACGGTGAAGATCGTCAACACCTCCGGCGCCGCGATCGACGTCACCCTGGCCATGCCGCACGCCCGCGACCCCCAGGGCACCGAGGCCTCGATGGTCTTCGACCGCAACGTGCCGAAGATGTTCAAGGGATCGGTCATGCCGGGCGAGTCGATGACCGGCGTCTACGCCTTCGTCGTCCCCAAGGGCGCCGAGAACTTCCACTTCGAGATCGGCCCCGGCATCGAGTACGACGACGCGATCTGGAGCGGCCCCATCGGCTGAACCGGCGAGGCGACTCCGCCGGACTCCGGCGACTCCCAGGACATCGCGTCAGAAAGACGATTAGACTGGGCCGCGTGCCTCAACTACGCCTCGCTCTGAATCAGATCGACTCGCAGGTCGGCAACATCGCCGCCAACGCCGACTCGGTCGTCCACTGGACCCGGCACTCCGCCGAACAGGGCGCCCACCTGGTGGCGTTTCCGGAGATGGTGCTGACCGGGTACCCCGTCGAGGACCTCGCCCTGCGCGGCTCCTTCGTCGAGGCCTCCCGTACGGCGCTGCTCGAACTCGCGCGGCGCCTGGCGGCCGAGGGCTTCGGGGACCTCCCGGTCGTCGTCGGCTACCTGGACCGTACGGAGAAGGCCGCGCCCCGGCTCGGCCGCCCGGCGGGGTCCCCGGAGAACGCGGCCGCCGTGCTCTACGGCGGGCAGGTCGTCCTGCGCTTCGCCAAGCACCACCTCCCCAACTACGGCGTCTTCGACGAGTTCCGGTACTTCGTGCCGGGCGACACCCAGCCGGTGATCCGGGTCCGGGGCGTGGACGTGGCCCTGGCCATCTGCGAGGACCTCTGGCAGGAGGGCGGGCGCGTCCCCGCCACCCGCTCCGCCGGGGCCGGGCTGCTGATCTCGGTCAACGCCTCCCCGTACGAGCGCAACAAGGACGACCTCCGGCTGGAACTGGTGCGCAAGCGCGCCCAGGAGGCCGGCTGCACCCTCGCCTACCTGGCGATGATCGGCGGCCAGGACGAGCTCGTCTTCGACGGGGACTCGATCGTCGTCGACTCCTCCGGCGAGGTCATCGCGCGCGCCCCGCAGTTCTCCGAGGGCTGCGTCCTGGTCGACCTGGACCTGCCCGCGGCCTCGGCCACCCCGGTCGAGGGCACCGTGGACGACGGACTGCGCATCGACCGCGTGATCCTCACCGAGGAGCCGGTGGAGCCGTACGAGCCGGTCGTGACGGGCGGCTACGCCGACCGGCTGGAGGACGACGAGGAGATCTACGACGCGCTGGTCGTGGGGCTGCGCGCGTACGTGCGGAAGAACGGGTTCCGGTCGGTCCTGATCGGCCTCTCCGGCGGCATCGACTCCGCGCTCGTCGCCGCGATCGCCTGCGACGCGATCGGCGCGCAGAACGTGTACGGCGTCTCGATGCCCTCCAAGTACTCCTCGGAGCACTCCCGGGGCGACGCGGCCGAGCTGGCGACGCGGACCGGCCTGAACTTCCGGACCGTGTCGATCGAGCCGATGTTCGACGCGTACATGGGCGCGCTGGGCCTGACCGGGCTCGCCGAGGAGAACCTCCAGTCCCGGCTGCGCGGCACCCTGCTGATGGCGCTCTCCAACCAGGAGGGCCACATCGTGCTGGCCCCGGGCAACAAGTCGGAGCTGGCCGTCGGCTACTCCACCCTGTACGGGGACTCGGTGGGCGCGTACGGCCCGATCAAGGACCTCTACAAGACGGACGTCTTCCGCCTCGCCGAGTACCGCAACCGGGCGGCGGCCGAGCGCGGCGAGACCCCGCCGATCCCGGAGAACTCCATCGTCAAGCCGCCGAGCGCCGAGCTGCGCCCGGGGCAGGTGGACACGGACTCGCTGCCGGACTACCCCGTGCTGGACGGGATCCTGGCGCTGTACGTGGACCGCGACCAGGGCCTGGAGTCGATCGTCGCGGCGGGCTACGACCCCGAGCTGGTCGCGAAGACCCTGCGGATGGTGGACACCGCGGAGTACAAGCGCCGGCAGTACCCGCCGGGCACGAAGATCTCCGCGAAGGGCTTCGGCAAGGACCGCCGGCTGCCCATCACGAACGGCTGGCGCGAGCAGGCGTGACGCCCGCGCGGTGAACGTGGCGGCGGGGCCTACGGCTCGGCGAGGTCCCGCCGCCGGGCGACCGGCATCAGGGCTCCGGCCGTCACCAGCAGCGCCAGCCCCCCGATCGGCGAGGCCGCCGAGTTCCGGCGCCGACGGGGCCCAGAGCACCTGGTGCGTCTTCCCGGGGTGCGGTTCCGCGAGGGTCTCGACGTCCCGGGCGGTGATCCGCGCGTCAGCGTCAGCGCCCGCCCCCGACTCGAAAAACGTCAGCGGAGTATCGCCGGGGGCCCTTACGGCTTGACGGTGACCCGGGCGGCGATCGGCAGGTGGTCGCTGCCCGTGCGGGGCAGGGTCCAGGAGGCCTCGGGGGTGACGCCGCGGACCAGGATCTGGTCGATGCGGGCCATCGGGAACTGCGCGGGCCAGCTGAAGCCGAAGCCGTCGCCGGACGCGCCCTGGGTGGAACGCAGCTGCGAGGTGACCTCGGACAGGGCCCGGTCGTTGACCGTTCCGTTGAGGTCGCCGAGCAGGATGACCCGGCGCAGCGGTTCGGCGGCGAGCGCGGCACCGAGGGCGTCGGCGCTGTTGTCGCGCTGATTGGCGGTGAAGCCGGCGTTGAGCTTGACGCGGACCGAGGGGAGGTGGGCCACGAAGGCGGCCACCTCTCCGTAGGGGGTCTTGACCGTGGCGCGCATGGCCCGGGTCCAGCCCATCTTGATGTCGACGGGGCTGCTGGAGACCAGCGGGTACTTGCTCCACAGGCCGACGGTGCCTTCGACCGAGTGGTACTTGTACGTGGCCGCGAGGGCCTTCTCGTAGACGGGGACGACGCTGCCCTTGAGCTCGGTCAGGGCCAGGACGTCGGCCCCGGCCTTGGCGACGGAGGCGGCGGTGCCGGCGGGGTCGGCGTTGTCGGCGTCGACGTTGTGGGTGGCGACCGTGAGGTTGCCGCCGGCCTGCGCCTTGTCGGTGACCAGTCCTCCGAAGAGGTTCACCCAGACCGCGGCGGTCAGCAGTATCGCGATGAGCGCGGTCGCCGACTTGCGGAAGAGCGCGGCGCCGAACAGCAGCGGGACGGCCAGGCCCAGCCAGGGCAGGAAGGTCTCGGTGAGGCTGCCGAGGTTGCCGATGTCGTTGGGCAGCTCGGCGTGGAGGATCATGACGAGCGAGACCAGCACGGCGAGCGCGGCGAGCACGATCCCGCGGCGCCAGATGCCCGGATCGCGCCGCAGTTCGGCCAGCCGGCGCCGGAGACCCGTTCGGGAGGGCTCGGGCTCCGAGCCGTCGCTCCCCGTCTCCGTCATGTACGCCTGTGCCATGCCACTGCCCTCACTGCCGTGCTCGCGCTCCGTCCCCGCCTCTTGACCCTAGGCGATGTGCGGAGCGTTCCGCGCCGATTGTCTCGGCCGTACGTCCGGGAGGACGAACGGTCCAGCGGCCGGGGTTCCGCTTGTCACCAAACGCGCACATTGGGCCATGGTGCGCCCGGCGCGGCGAACCGTGCCTCGTGCCACTTCCCGCCCGGGCCCCGAGAGTGCCACCATGGTGGTGAGTCCGGGGACGCCGTTAAGGGCGCCTCGAGATGAACATCAAGGAGCAGTTGCAATGACGCATGCCGTTTCGCCTGCCCGCGAAGCCTCCTCCCCCACCCTGTACGGAGGCTCGGGCACCCGGCGCATCACCGTCCGCGACCTCACCCTCGCCAAGGAACGCGGCGAGAAGTGGCCCATGCTCACCGCCTACGACGCCATGACGGCGTCCGTGTTCGACGAGGCCGGCATCCCGGTCATGCTCGTCGGCGACTCGATGGGCAACTGTCACCTCGGCTACGAGACCACCGTCCCGGTGACGATGGACGAGATGACCCTGTTGTCGGCGGCCGTCGTACGCGGCACCAGCCGGGCCCTGATCATCGGCGACCTGCCCTTCGGCTCCTACCAGGAGGGCCCCGTACAGGCGCTGCGCAGCGCCACCCGGCTGGTCAAGGAGGCCGGGGTCGGCGCGGTGAAGCTGGAGGGCGGCGAGCGCTCGCTGGCCCAGACCGAGCTGATCGTGCAGTCGGGCATCCCCGTCATGTCCCACCTGGGCCTGACCCCGCAGTCCGTGAACGCCATGGGCTACCGGGTACAGGGCCGCGGCGACGAGGCCGCCCACCGGCTGCTGCGCGACGCGAAGGCGGCGCAGGACGCGGGCGCCTTCGCGGTGGTGCTGGAGCTGGTCCCGGCCGAGCTGGCCGCCGAGGTCACCCGGTCCCTGCACATTCCGACGGTCGGCATCGGCGCGGGTTCGGAGTGCGACGCGCAGGTGCTGGTGTGGACGGACATGATGGGGCTGACCGGCGGCAAGATGCCGAAGTTCGTCAAGCAGTACGCGAACCTCCGCGCGACCATGGGCGACGCGGCGAAGGCCTTCGCCGAGGACGTGGTCGGCGGAACGTTCCCGCAGGAAGAGCACGCCTTCCACTAGTCCGACCTGCTGTTCCCCGGCCGGCGCCGCACCGACAGGTGGGGTGCCGGCCGGGGCCCGGCCGATGCCCCGTCGATGTGTCGATCGGCTGTCGGTTCGCTGTCGGTCGCCTGTCGGTGGGCTGTCAGTGCCGTCTGGTCCCATGGTGGACATGACGCGAAACGACAAGAATCCCCTGAACGGCTCGAACGCCGTAGAGGTCCGGGGGCTGGTCAAGCACTACGGCGAGACCAAAGCCCTCGACGGTGTGGACCTCGATGTCCGCGAGGGAACCGTCCTCGGGGTCCTCGGCCCCAACGGCGCGGGCAAGACCACCCTGGTCCGCATCCTCTCCACCCTGATCACCCCCGACGCCGGCACCGCCCGGGTCGCCGGCTTCGACGTGGTCCGCCAGCCGCGGCAGCTGCGCCGGACCATAGGCCTGACCGGCCAGTACGCCTCGGTCGACGAGAAGCTCTCCGGCTGGGAGAACCTCTACATGATCGGCCGGCTGCTCGACCTGTCCCGCAAGGACTCCCGCAGCCGCGCGGACGAGCTGCTGGAGCGGTTCTCCCTCACGGACGCCGCCAAGAAGGCCGTGATGACCTACTCCGGCGGCATGCGGCGCCGGCTCGACCTGGCCGCCTCGATGATCGGCAGCCCGGCCGTGCTGTACCTGGACGAGCCGACCACCGGTCTGGACCCCCGTACCCGCAACGAGGTGTGGGACGAGGTGCAGCGGATGGTCGCCGAGGGGGCCACCGTCCTGCTCACCACCCAGTACATGGAGGAGGCCGAGCAGCTCGCGAGCGAGCTGACGGTCATCGACAAGGGCAGGGTCATCGCCAACGGCAAGGTCGACGAGCTGAAGGCCCGCGTCGGCGGCCGGACCCTGCGGATCCGCCCCACCGACCCGTCCGACCTGCCGGGCATGGCCCGTTCCCTGGCCGAGGCCGGTCTGGACGGGGTGGCCGGTTCCCAGGCCGTCCCGGACGAGGGCGCCCTGCTGGTGCCGATCCTGGCCGACGAGCAGCTGACCGCCGTGGTGGGCCTGCTGGCGGCCCGCGGGTACGGGATCTCCGACATCAGCACCTACCTGCCCAGCCTGGACGAGGTGTTCCTGTCCATCACCGG
This sequence comes from Streptomyces sp. GL_141, assembly GCF_057834385.1. Lineage (NCBI taxonomy): Bacteria > Bacillati > Actinomycetota > Actinomycetes > Kitasatosporales > Streptomycetaceae > Streptomyces > Streptomyces sp. GL_141. Next base: position 6,087,264 of record NZ_CM174402.1, on the reverse strand, counting down.
ACAGAAGCCCACCGTCCAGGACTCCATCCCCAACCAGCAGACCGAGGAGGTCGCGGCATGAGCACCGTAACCACGACGAAGCCCAGCCCCACCGCGGCCGCCCCGGCCGGCGGGCCCGTCCTCGCGGACGAGGGCCGGATCGGACTGCGGGGCAACCTGCGTCACATCGGCGCCCTGGCACGGCGCAACGTCCTGCAGATCAAGCAGGACCCGGAGTCGATGTTCGACGTCCTGTTCATGCCGATCATCTTCACGCTGCTGTTCGTCTTCGTCTTCGGCGGCGCGATCTCCGGCAAGGGCAACCAGGGCGAGTACGTCAACTACGTGGTCCCGGGCCTGATGGCGATGATGGGCATGAACATCGCCATGGGTGTGGGCACCGGGGTCAACGACGACTTCAAGAAGGGCGTGATGGACCGCTTCCGGTCCATGCCCATCGCCCGTTCCTCGGTGCTCATCGCCAAGATCGTGGTCGAGCTCGGCCGGATGATGGTGGCCATCACGATCCTGCTCGGCATGGGCTTCCTGCTCGGCCTGTCGATCAAGTCCTCGGTGATCGACCTGTTCCTCGCCATCGGGCTGTCGGCGGTCTTCGGCGCCTCGCTGATGTGGATCTTCATCCTGCTGGGTCTCACCATGAAGACCCCCCAGGCCGTCCAGGGCGTGGCGATGCTGGTCCTGATGCCGCTGCAGTTCGGCAGCTCGATCTTCGCCCCGCCGACGACGATGCCCGGCTGGCTGCAGAGCTTCACCGACGTCAACCCGCTGTCCAACCTGGCCGACGCGGCCCGCTCCCTGATCAACGGGACCCCGCTCGGCAACTCGGTGTGGATCACGCTGGCCTGGTCGGTCGGCATCACGCTGGTGACGATGCCGCTCGCCGTGCGGAAGTTCCGCCAGAAGACCTGATCCGCGGACCGGTCCGTTCCGGATCGCGTCCCGGGCGGACTCCTGTCACGGAATCAGATGAGGGCGGTGGCCTCCTCCAGGGTGAGGCCGCCGCCTTCGGCGTACGCCGCCTCGTACGCGGCGTCGCCGAGCGCGCCCCGGGCCAGGCGCTCGGCCTGCTCCAGGTCCGCACGCTCGGTGGTGACCGGGAAGTGGGCGGGCGGCAGCAGTGCGCGGTAGGCGCCGATGAGCCGCGCGGCCTCGTACGCCCGGACCTGGCCGCCGAGTTGCGCGAGGGAGCGGGCCCCGGTGATCAGGTACGCGGCCGGGAGGTGCGGGGCGAGCATCATGGAGATCGGGTCCCGGACGGCTTCCATCGCCTGGCGGAGCCGGGCGATGGCGTCCTCGTACCGGCCCTCCTCGTTGTCGACCCAGGCCAGCAGGCCGAGCAGGAAGCCGTCGAACATGGCGAACGCGCCGACGGCGAACTCCTCGCGCAGGGACTGGAGCCGGGCGCGGGCCTCGGAGAGGCGGCCGGTGCGGCCGTAGACGCAGGCGAGGAACATCTGGGCGGCGGGCACGGCCTCGTTGCCGAACTGGTGGATGGCGCCGGCGAGCAGGCCGGTGAGGAGCTCCTCGGCCTCCTCCAGGTGGCCGTCCTCGGCGAGGGTGCCGGCCATGCGCACCTGCATCACCGTGACCTGGGCCTTGGCCCCGAGCCGCCGGGCGTACTCGATCGCGGCACGGTAGTCCTGGGCGGCCAGGGCGTACTCCCCGCGCTTCTCCCGGGCCTCGGCGCGGGCGGAGAGGGCTTCGGCGCAGCCCCAGTCGTCGCCGAGGGACGCGTAGAGGGCGAGGCTCTCCTCGGCGTCGCGCGCCGCGTTGCCGGCCCCGTCGGCGCGGTTGGCGAGGACGTTGGCCCGGAGCTGGAGGGCGGAGGCCAGCTCCCAGCGGTAGCCGAGCGCGCGGGCCGTCTCGACGGTCTCCTCGGTGACGCGGTGGAGCAGTTCGGCGTCCCCGGAGATCATGACGGCGTAGATCCACAGGAAGGAAGGGGCCCGACAGGTCTGCGGCAGCCCCGGGCGGTAGGCCGCGATCACGCCCTCGGCCTGGGCGCGGACCTCGGGGGTGGACCAGGTGGAGCTGATCTGGTCGCGGGCGACCAGACACATCAGCTGGATGCCGCGCCAGGCCTCGGTGAGCAGTTCGCCCTCGTAGGGCGGGGGCGTGTCGACGATCTGCTGGTACACGGGCTGGGCGGGGACGACGGGCGCGGCAAAGGGATCCGGGCCGAGGGCTGCGGCGGCACTCCCCCAGTGGCGGGTCTCGGCGCGCAGATCGTGCATGTGCCAGTACCAGCCGAGGGAGTGCACGAGGCAGAGCACCTCGCCCACGTCCTTGGCTGCGACGGCGCGGCGCAGGGCGGTGCGCAGGTTCTCGTACTCGGTGGCCAGCCGGTCGGCGGCGGCGCGCTGGCCGTGGCCGCGCAGCAGCGGCTCGGTGGTGCGGGCGAGTTCGCGGTAGTGGGTGAGGTGGCGTCGCTCGGTCTCCGCCCGGTCCTCGCCGGCCTCGGCGAGGCGGTCGGCCGCGTACTCGGCGACGGTCTCCAGGAGGCGGTAGCGCATGCCGGCGGGGCCGTCGGGGGCGGCGACGACGAGGGACTTGTCCACGAGGGATCCGAGCAGGTCGGCGACGTCCGCGCCATCGAGGTATCCCCCGTCCGCGCAGACGGCCTCGGCGGCGTCGAGGTCGCAGCCGCCGGCGAAGACGGACAGCCGGCGCAGGACGGCCCGTTCGGGCTCGTCGAGAAGGTCCCAGGACCAGTCGACCACCGCGCGCAGGGTCTGCTGGCGGGGCAGGTGGGTGCGCGAGCCGCCGGTCAGCAGCCTGAACCGGTCGTCCAGCCGGTCGGCGATCTGGCGGGGCGTGAGCAGCCGCAGCCGGGCGGCGGCCAGCTCGATGGCGAGCGGCATCCCGTCGAGCCTGCGGCAGATCTCCGCGGCGGCGGCCGGGTCGTCGTCGACGCTGAACCCGGCCCGGGCGGCGGCCCCGCGGTCGTCGAGCAGCCGCAGCGCGACGGGGTCGGGCAGCGGGTCCACCGGGCGCAGGGTCTCCCCCGGCACGCCGAGGGGCTCGCGGCTGGTGGCCAGGATCTGTACGCCGGGACAGCGCGCGAGCACCTCCTCGGCGAGACGGGCGGCGGCGTCGACGACGTGCTCGCAGTTGTCGAGGATCAGGAGCATCCGGCGCCGCGCGCAATGCTCTGCGAGGCGGTCGAGGGGGTGGTCCCCGCCGCGCTCGGTCAGCACCCGCATCTCCTCGGCGGAGCCGCCGCGCAGCTTGGTCTCCCGCGCCCCGAGCGCGGCGAGCACGGCCTCGGCGACATCCTCCGGATCGTCCACGGGAGCCAGCTCCACGAACCACACCCCGTCGGCCCACGCGGGGGCGGGCCCGGGCCCGCCGTGGACACTGGCCGGCCCACCGGGGGCGCCGGGGGCGAAGCCGGGCACGCCGGGGGCCGCGGCCGGGGCGCCGGGGGCGAAGCCCGACCCCTCAGGGGCGGAACCCGGGCCGTCAGGGGCGGAGCCCGACCCGCCCGGGGCAGGGACAAGGCCGCCAGCGGTGGAGCCGGGCACGCCGGGGGCCGGGGTGCCGGGGGCACCTGGTGCGGAGAGATCGGGCGAGGTCACCGGGCCCGCGCCGGTGGTGGCGGCGGAATCGGCCGACGGGTGCTCCGGGGTGGCGGGGTGCGCGTCCGGCGTGCCGCGGCCGGCCCTGGCGTGGGCCTCGGCGGCCTCCTGCGACAGCCGGGTCTTGCCGGCGCCGCCGGGTCCCAGCAGGGTGACGAGCCGGGACCGGGCGAGGTCGTCGCCGATGACCCGGATGTCCTCCTCCCGCCCGACGAAGGTGGTCAGCCGCATCCGCAGGTTGCCCGCGCCCGGGCCGGGCGGCACCTGAACCGCCCCGGCCGACGGCCCGGCTCCGTACGGGTCCGCGCTCCCCGGACCGCCCGGACGGGACCCGGCGGGCCAAGCAGACCCGGCGGACCGGGCGGCGCGGCTGGAGCCGGAGCCGGTCGGGGCGGAGCCCGCTGTCGTCCCGGCGGAGCCCGCCACGGTCGCGGATGCGCCCAGCGTGGGCGCGGCAGGTGCGTCGGTCGGGACCGGGTTTGCCCGGCCCGTCGGCGTCTCGGTGGGGTGGCCCGGGGCGCCGTCAGGGGCGGATCCGGCCTGCCCGGTCCGGCCGGTCACTGAAGGTGGCTCCGGCTGCCCGGTTCCGGCCGTACGGGTGGTCCGGTCCGGTCCGCCCGGCGCCGGGGGAAGCGGCCCGGATGTGGACGGCGGGGCGGAGTGCCCAGGGACGGCCGGCGTCGCGGAGTGGCCGGGGACGGCCGGCGTCGCGGAGTGGCCGGGGACGGCCGGCGTCGCGGAGTGCCCAGGGACGGCCGGCGTCACGGAGTGCCCAGGGACGGCCGGCGTCACGGAGTGCCCGGAGACGGCCGGCGTCGCGGAGTGCCCGGAGACGGCCGGCGTCGCGGAGTGCCCGGGGACGGCCGGCGTCGCGGAGTGGCCGGGGACGGCCGGCGTCGCGGAGTGCCCGGGGACGGCCGGCGTCGCGGAGTGCCCGGAGACGGCCGGCGGGGCGGAGTGCCCGGAGACGGCCGGCGGGGCGGAGTGCCCGGAGACGGCCGGCGGGGCGGAGTGGCCGGGGGGCGGTGTCGGGTCGGAGAGGAGGGCCGTGTGGAGGGTGCGGAGGGTGGGGCCCGGGGTGGTGCCCAGGCGGGTGGCCAGGTCCCGGCGGACTTCCTCGTACGCGGCCAGCGCCTGCGCCGGGCGGCCCGCGTCGCGCAGCGCCCGGATGCGGAGGGCTTGCAGGGGCTCGTCCAGCGGCAGCCCCGCGCACAGCGCGGTCAGCTCCGGCAGGACCTGCTCCGCCTCGCCCAACGCCAGCGCCGCGGCCACGCGGCCCCGGCGCGCGTCGAGCCGTAGCGCCTCCCAGCGGGCGGCCTCCGGCCCGGTCCCGGTACCCGGCAGGGAGCTGAGCGGCTCGCCCCGCCACAGGGCGAGGGCCTCGTCGTACAGGGCGGCCGCCTCCGCCGGGGCGGCCTGCGCCGCCGCCCGCGTGAGCCGCTCGAAGCGGTACAGGTCGATGTCGTCCCGGTCGGCGACGAGCCAGTAGCCGCCCTCCCCGGACCCCACCGCCTCGCGCCCCAGCGCCCTCCGCAGCCGCCCCACCAGCGCTTGGAGCGCCGCGAGGCCGTCCGCCGGCGGGTCGCCGTCCCACACCTCGTCGATGAGCGAGGCCGCCGGCACCGCCCGCCCCGGCCGCAGCGCGAGCGCGGTCAGGAGCGCGCGCAGCCGCGCACCGCCGACGGGTACGGTGCTCCCGTCGTCGCGGATGGCCTGGGTGGTGCCGAGCATCGCATAACGCACCGGCCCATTGTCTCCGGCCCGGAGCTCCCCCGGGCGCCGCCTCCGGGATAGGTTCGCCGTATGGGTCCCCAGGGCAGTCAGAACCGTAGCCATCACCACAGCACTCGCGACCGCGGCGACCGGCGGATCAGTCCCGTGTTCCTCGGCATCTTCGCCGTGATGGCGGTGACCGGGTGGGCCGTGTGGACGGGGTACTCGACCAGCACCGGTCTGGCCGTCTTCCTCTTCGTCACGGCGGCCTGGATCGTTTCCCTGTGCCTGCACGAGTACGCGCACGCCCGCACCGCCCTGCACAGCGGCGACCTCAGCGTCGGCGCGAAGGGCTACCTGACGCTGAACCCCCTCAAGTACACGCACGCGCTGCTCAGCATCATCCTCCCCGTCCTCTTCGTGATCATGGGAGGCCTGGGTCTGCCCGGCGGCGCGGTGTACATCGAGCGCGACCGGATCGAGGGCCGGTGGCGGCACAGCCTCATCTCGGCGGCCGGCCCGCTGACGAACGTCGCGTTCGCGGCCGTCTGCACGGCCCCGTTCTGGCTGAACGCCCTCGACGGGGTCCCGATCCCGTTCCGCTTCGCGCTCGGCTTCCTGGCGCTGCTCCAGGTCTCGGCGGCGATCCTGAACTTCCTGCCGGTCCCGGGCCTGGACGGCTACGGCATCATCGAGCCCTGGCTCTCCCACCGGATCCGCCGCGAGGTGGCGCCGCTGGCGCCGTTCGGCCTGTTGGCCGTCTTCGCGCTGCTGTGGATCCCGGAGATCAACGCGTACTTCTTCGACGCGGTGTACGGCGTGCTGTCCGCCCTGGGCGTGAGCGAGCTGGAGGCCTACTGCGGCCGCGACCTCTACCAGTTCTGGCAGGACACCAGCGGCTTCTGCCAGGCGTCGTAGCCCACGGCCACGGCTCTCAGCCCGCGGTGCGGGCCGCTGCCGCGGCCTTCTCGACCTTCGCCTTGCGCACGTAGAACCACGCCATGTTCGACGTGATGCCCGCCATCAGCACCCACACGATGCCGAGCAGGCTGCCCTCGACGAAGGAGACCACCGCGGCGGCAGTGGCGAGGACGCAGAGGACGACGGCGAACACGGCAAGGCGGGGCATGGTGGAGGCTCCTCGAAGACACTGAAGCGGTTCAAGCCCCTCCAGTGTCCCCCATGCCCCGGCGTGCTCCCGTCCGGCTGATTTCCGCCATCCCGTCATATTTTCCCCCTCCCGCCGCTACGGTTCGCCCGAGACGCACCGCGTACGGGGGTGCGGAAGGACCGGGGGGAACACATGCAGGAGATCCCGAAGGGCGCGAACGTCAGCCTGACCGCCCTCAGCGAGGACGCCGGGGCGGTCGTCGTGAGCCTGGGCTGGAGCAGCGCTTCGGGGGCCGGCGACGCCGACGTCTCGGTGCTGCTGCTGGACGAGAACGGCAAGGTCCGCGACGAGAACGACTTCTACTTCTACAACAACCCGGCGGCCGCCGACGGGAGCGTGCAGCTGCTGGGCAAGGTGCCGACCGACAACGGCGACGAGGACCGCATCAGCGTGGACCTGACGGCGGTCCCGGAGGGGGTCGCGCGGATCGTCGTGGCGGCCAGCCGGTACGCCGGGGCGCGCTTCGGAGACCTCGACGACCTGCGGATGACGGTCGCGGACCGCTCCGGGGAACCGCTGGTCGGGTACTCCATCGACGACGCGGGCGTGGAGACCGCCTTCATCTTCGGCGAGCTGTACCGGCGCGGCGAGGAGTGGAAGTTCCGCGCGGTCGGCCAGGGGTACGAAACCGGCCTCGCGGGACTGGCGACGGACTTCGGCATCCCGGTCCTGGAGGAATCCGAGGAAGCCGAGGACTCCGAGGAACCGGAGGGCGCGGAGGAAGCGGCGCTCGCGGGTGAGGGGGATCCGGCGGAAGCCGCTGCCCCGGCGGAGGCCGCGCAGGGGCAGCCCGGAGCGGCCGCTGCCGCGGCGGACGCCCCGGCCGCCGTGCCCGTCGCCGAACCTGTCGCCGAGCCCGTGCCCGCGCCCCGGTCCGCGCCCGCCGAGGCCGCCGCCCCCGGCGCCGTACCGGCGCAGACCCGCGGCCGGGGTCCCCGTACGACCAGGAAGAAGGTCACCCTGCCCAAGGTGGCCAAGAAGTCCCTCGCCGAGAACGAGTCCTGGAGCCCGGCCCGCCTGTTCCCCGTCCCCTCCCTCAAGAGCGACCGGGAGCGGGAGGTGCGCGCCACCTCGGTGCTGCTGTCGGTCATGGCTCAGGTGCCGGAGTTCGGCCGCCGCCTCACCGCCGGGTTCGGCGCGCCCGCCGGCCGGATGCAGACCTTCACGGAGGTCTCCCTCCCCCACGGGGACACGCCGCGGCGCCCGGACGGGGTGATCCGCGTGGAACGCGCGGGCAAGCTGTGGACGGCGCTCGTGGAGACGAAGACGAACGGCAACCCGCTCAAGGCGGAGCAGGTCCAGGCGTACATGGACATCGCCGCGCGCCGCGGCTACGAGGCCGTGATCACCCTCTCCAACGACGTGGCCCTGGAGGGCCGCCCCATGGTGGAGGTGAAGGTCGACGGCCGGCGCAAGCACAAGGTCAGCCTCTGGCACCTGTCCTGGGCGGAGGTCGCCCACCAGGCACAGCTGCTGATCCGCCACGAGGGCGTGGGCAACGCCGCGCACGCCTGGCTCCTCCAGGAACTCCTGGAGTACCTGCGGCACGAGCAGTCCGGCTGTCACGGCTTCCAGAACATGGGCGCCGCCTGGGTGCCCGTACGCAAGGGGATCGAGGACGAGACGCTCGGTCTCGGGGACGCGCGGACCGTGGAGGTGGTGGAGAGCTGGGAGCGGCTGATCCGGCAGGTCTGCCTGCGTCTGGGCGGGGAGCTCGGGCAGAAGGCGCTGCCGGTGCAGCGGGCCCGGCGGGGCAGTGATCCGCAGGCCCGGCGGGTCGCGGCGGCGGACCGGCTGTGCGCCGACGGGAAGCTCTCCGCGGAGCTGCGCGTCGACGGGACCAGCAGTGTCATCGCGGTGAGCGCCGACCTCAGGACCTCCAAGGTGCGGACGTCCGTCGACGTGCCGGCGCCGGAGGGCGCGTACCCGCTGGTCACGGTGAAACGGCTGCTGAAGCTGCTCGACGGGGCTCCGGCGGACCTGCACGTGGAGAGTCTCCTGGAGGCGGGGCCGGGCGCCGGGCCGGGGAGCGGGCCGCGCGGCACGCTGGAGCGGCTGCGGCCCGAGCCGGGCGATCTGCTGCCCGCGGACGGCTCGGCCGTCGTCGGGTTCCGGCTGTCGCTGCTCAAGGGGATGGGGAGCACGCGGGGGAACACGGAGTCCGGGTTCATCCGTAGCGTGGACGATGCCGTGGAGCGCTTCTACCAGGGGGTCGTCGCGCAGCTGGGGCCTGGCGAGGGGCGGGGCGGGCGGCGCGGCTGAGGGGACGGACCTGGGGCCACCGCGGGGCCACCCGGGCCGTCGGCCTCCGGAGGGGGCGGGCGGGCGGGTGGCCCCGGTGTGTCAGACGTCCGTGATGCGCAGGCCCGCGTGGGCCTTGTAGCGGCGGTTGGTGGAGATGAGGTTGGCCACCAGGGATTCGACCTGGTGGGCGTTGCGCAGCCGGCCGGCGAAGACGCCGCGCATGCCCGGGATCCGGCCGGCGAGGGCCTGGACGATGTCGGTGTCGGCGCGGACCTCGCCGAGGACCATCACGTCGGTGTCGATCTCGTCGATCGACTCGTCCTGGAGGAGCACCGCCGAGAGGTGGTGGAAGGCCGCCGTGACGCGGGAGTCCGGCAGGAGGGCGGCGGCCTGCTGGGCCGCGCTGCCCTCTTCGACCTGGAGGGCGTACGCGCCCTGCTTGTCGAAGCCGAGCGGGTTGACGCAGTCGACCACGAGCTTGCCGGCGAGGTCCTCGCGCAGCGATTCCAGGGTCTTGGCGTGGCCCTCCCACGGCACCGCGATGATCACGATGTCGCTGCGGCGCGCGCACTCGGCGTTGTCCGCGCCCTCCACCCCGAGGCCGAGCTCGTCGGCGGCGGTCCGCGCGCGGTCGGCGGCACGGGATCCGATGATCACCTTCTGGCCGGCGCGGGCGAGCCGGTAGGCCAGGCCCCGGCCCTGGTCGCCGGTGCCGCCGAGGACGCCTACGACGAGGCCGGAGACGTCGGGAAGGTCCCACGGGTCCTTGGCGGGGGCCTTCGCGGGCTGCTGCGTGCTGTCTGTGGAGGTCATGGGGGCGAGGGTAGCCGCGAGATCGTCAGAGTCGAATGCGCGGACGCTGTGAGATGCCCAAGTAGGCCGGAGTTGCCGAAGTGGGCGCGGGGCGGGGCGGCGGTGGGGCGGGAGATGGGGGGAACGGCTCCCGTTTGTCCCTTCCATGCGGCAGGATGCCGATATGGACGCCGTGAGAGTCGCGCTGCTGCGCGAGGTGCTCGCCGGTACGGAGTGGCCCGGCGCCGCGCGACGGTTCGCCGGGACGCTGCGCCGGTCGGTCGTACCGGCCGGCGGAAACCTGCTGCTGGTCGGGACCGAGCAGTACGAGCCCTGGCACCTGGCGGCGCACCTGGTCGACGAGGCCGCCTGGTCGGGGCTGCCGGAGCTGGCGCCCACGCTCGTACGCCACCAGGTGCTGCCCGGTGACGCCCCGCACCTGTCGGTCGGCCTGAGCCGGCTGGAGGCGGCACGGCGCGGTCACACCCTGCTGGTGGTGGCTCCGGAGCAGCCCGGGGACGGGCTGCTGGAGCGGGTGCACGACGCCCGGCGCGCGGGGGCGACCGTACTGTCCCTGGACGGCGGGGACGCGGATCTGGGGACGCTCGCGCACGAGGTGCTGTCCGTACCGGACGGGGCCGCCGAGCTGGACCTGGACACGGTGCAGCACCTGGTCAGCGCGGCGGCCGGGGAGAACAGCCTGCCGGTGCAGCGCGGGCCGAGGCGGTTCAGGGACCGGCTGGCGCGGCTGGCCGACCAGCTGGCCGCGCCGCCGCCCAGCCGCTGGTAGGCGTAGGCCTAGGTGTAGGCGTAGGTGTAGGCGTGACTACGGGGTGGCCGTGCCCGTGCCTTCCTCGGACTCGCGCGTCTTGTCGTTCCATTTGGGGTCGTTCTGCCATTCGAGATTGCGCTCCTGCGCCGTCTCCATGGCGTGGTTCGCCTCTTCGGGTGTCGCGTAGGGGCCGAAACGGTCCTTCGCCGGGCACTCGGGGCCTTCCTCGACCTTCTTGTGGACCAGGCAGTAGTACCACTCGCCGGGTTTGCCCACCTGGCGCTTCTTGAACAGGGCCATCGTCAGGCTCCTCTCTCTGTCGCCATGCTGCCCCATACCCGCTCGATACACTCGCTCGTATGTCTGGCCAGTCGCTGCTCGTACCAGGCGAGCTCACTCCCGTCCGTTCCGTTCCCGGAAACATCCGCCGGCCCGAGTACGTGGGCAAGCCCGCGCCCACTCCGTACACCGGACCGGAGGTGCAGACGGCCGAGACCATCGAGGCCATGCGCATCGCCGGCCGGATCGCCGCCCAGGCGATGGAAGAGGCCGCCAAGCTGATCGCGCCGGGGGTGACCACCGACGAGCTGGACCGGGTCGCCCACGAGTACATGTGCGACCACGGTGCCTACCCCTCGACGCTGGGCTACCGCGGTTTCCCCAAGTCCCTGTGCTCCTCGCTCAATGAGGTCATCTGCCACGGGATCCCCGACTCGACCGTCCTGCGGGACGGCGACATCGTCAACCTCGACGTGACCGCGTACATCGGCGGGGTGCACGGCGACAACAACGCCACGTACCTGTGCGGGGACGTGGACGAGGAGTCGCGGCTGCTCGTGGAGCGCACCCGCGAGGCCCTGAACCGGGCCATCAAGGCCGTCAGGCCGGGCCGGCAGATCAACATCATCGGCCGGGTCATCGAGTCGTACGCGAAGCGCTTCGGCTACGGGGTCGTCCGGGACTTCACCGGTCACGGGATCAACTCGTCCTTCCACTCCGGCCTGATCGTCCCGCACTACGACAGCCCGCACGCCACCACCGTCATCGAGCCCGGGATGACCTTCACCATCGAGCCGATGCTGACCCTGGGCACCCACGAGTACGACATGTGGGAGGACGGCTGGACGGTGGTCACGAAGGACCGCAAGCGGACCGCGCAGTTCGAGCACACACTGGTGGTCACGGACACCGGGGCGGAGATCCTGACGCTGCCCTGATCCGAGGAAAGTCGTCGCACGCAGGTTTTTACCGACAGGGCGTCGGGAACACATTGACTTAGGTAAACCTAAGTAGGAGGATCGGGTGTGGCGGCACGGCCGCCACGCCCGGCTCCCCTTTTCTTCCGATTTCTCGGAGGTCCGCCTTGGACGCCTTCTCCACCGTCATCCGTGTCGCCTCGCACGAGCAGCACACCGAGGCAGAGACCTCGAGCTTCATGAGCGACCTGCTCGGCGGCCGGCTCGGAGTGGACGCGTACACGCGCTACACCGAGCAGCTGTGGTTCGTGTACAAGGCCCTGGAGGACGCCGCGGAGGCCCTCAAGGACGACGCCGTGGCCGGCCCGTTCATACAGCCCGAGCTGATGCGCCTCGCCGAGATCGAGCGGGACCTGGCCCACCTGCGGGGTCCCGAATGGCGCGAGACCCTGGTCGCGCTGCCCGCCACCGAGGCCTACGCGGCCCGCGTGGCCGAGTGCGCCGCGTCCTGGCCGGGCGGGTACGTGGCCCACCACTACACCCGCTACCTGGGCGACCTCTCCGGCGGCCAGATCATCCGCGACAAGGCGGAGCGGACCTGGGGCTTCGCGCGCAAGGGCGACGGCGTCCGCTTCTACGTCTTCGCGGACATCTCCAACCCGGCCGCCTTCAAGCGGACCTACCGCGAGCTGCTGGACACGATCGCCGCGGACGATCTGGAGAAGCAGCGCATCATCGACGAGTGCAAGCGCGCCTTCGACTACAACGGCGCGGTCTTCCGCGAGCTGGGCGAGCAGTTCCCGCTGAGCGCGTGACGCCTGCGGCGGGCTGAACGGGGAAGGGGGGTGGGCCCATCGGGCCCACCCCCCTTCCGTGCTGCGCCCCCGGGCGCGGCGGCCTGCGGCGCGGCGGCTGCGCCCCAGACCCCGCGCCTCAAACGCCGGCGAGGCTGGATTTGGCGCCGGATGGGGCGAAGCGGACGCGGCCGCCGACCTCTACGGTGCCGTCCGGGCCCGGGGCCGTGAGGATCTGGGAGCCCGCACCCTGGGTGATGTTCAGGGCGCGGTTCAGTTCGGCCGTCAGGACGATCGCCGCCGAGCCCGTGGCCTCGTCCTCAGTGATCGCGCCGTCGGGGCGGCGCGGGAAACCGCGCGCACGGATGCGGCCCGCGGCCTCGTCCTCCCAGGCCCAGGCGTACAGCCAGCCCTCGCCCGGCGGCGGGCTGGGGAGTGCGTCGACCGCGGCGGCGTCGGCGTACTGCTCGGTGCGCTTGCCCTCGACCCACTCGGGGCGGGCGGTGATCCAGGTGAACTCCCCGTCGTCACGCGCCCACACGGCACCCGCCGGGGGCTGGAGCTCCTCGATGTCGAGCAGCCACGCGACGCCGACCAACGGGTGCCCGGCGAAGGACATCCGGGTGCCGGGGGTGCGGATGTCGACGATCCCGCGCTCGGGATCGTCGACGAACACCGTCTCGCTGTAGCCGAGTTCGGCGGCCAGCGCCTGCCGCGACGCGTCGTCGGGGCAGGACCGGCCGTCGCGTACGACGCCCAGCACGTTGCCGTGGCTGCCGTCACCCGCGCAGAAGACCCTCAGGACGTCGAGATCGTTCACGCGGGAATTGAAGCACGGGTCAGTTCTGGACCGTGCGGCGCCTGCGGGCGACGAACACCGCGCCCGCGCCCGCGGCGACGATCGCGGCGGAGGAGCCGAGCAGCGCGCCGGCCGGGATCTCGGCGCCGGTGGCGGCGAGGCCGCCGCCGACCGTGCCGCCGCCTCCGGTGGTCCCGGTTCCGCCGCTACCACTGGTGCCGCCGGTGCCGGCCGGGCTCGTGGGCAGGACCGCGTCCTTGTTCACGGAGACGGTCAGGTTGACGTCGTCCGCGCGGGTGCCCACCGGGTACATGGAGCCGGTGGTGTCGTTGGCGAAGGCCGCGGCGCCCTCCGCGGTGAGCGCGGTGCGCACGGCGTTCAGGGTGAGGACGCCGTTCTTGGTCTTGTACTCGGCCTTCGAGAGGTCGAGCGTCGCGAAGGGGATGTTCGCCTTGACCCCGGCGGCCGTCTTCACGTCCAGGACCAGGGTGCCCTTGGCGCCCTCCGCGTTGATGCGGATGTTGCCGAAGGTCATGTCGATGCCGTGGGCCGCGTACTGGAAGCGGAGGTTGCCCGCGAAGGTGGCGTTCAGCTTCCGCGCCTTGGTGTCGAGGGTGCCCTTGCCGCCGGCGAAGGCGAAGCTGTCGCCGTTCGCGACCGCGCCGTCGGTGGGGGTGACGGTGCCGCCCGCACGCTGGACGTACTGGCGGAAGGACTCCTTGACGCCCCAGGCCAGCTTGCCGTCGAGGATCTGCTGCGGGCCGCCGGTCGCCGGGGAGCTGGTGGAGGCGGACGGCGAGGCCGGCTTCGACGGGGAGGGGGACGGCGGCTTCGACGGGGACGCGGACGCGCTCTGGGAGGGGGACGGGGAGGCGGAGGCCGAGGCGGACGGGGAGGGGCTGTGGGAGGGCGGCGGCGGGAACTCCAGTACGGCGGTCAGCGGGTCGCCCGCCTTGTCCTTGTAGCCGTCCGAGCCGAGGAGCTTGGCGGCGTCGGCCGTCAGCGTGGTGCCCAGGTTGGCCATCGACGGACCGGTGAAGGCGACCTTCGCGAAGCCGACGTCCTTCGTGAGCACGCCGTCCCGGGTGACGTCGACGATCAGCAGCTTCTTGCCGGTGTCGATGCGCAGGTTCGCGAGCTTCACCTCGAAGCGGTGCGCGGCCGACTTGAAGGTGACGCTGCCCTTGAAGGCGGCGGTCACCAGGTGCGTGGCCGGGTCGTACTGACCGGTGGCCGAGCCGAAGGCGAAGCCCTTGGTGGTCTTCTTCGCGCCGTCCGCGACGGTGATCTCGCCCTGGGCGATGGTCGTGACGTAGGTGCGGTAGCTCTCCAGGACGCCCCAGTCGAGGGTGCCGCCGACGACCGGGATCGTCGCGGGCGCGCCCTGCGCCGCGGGGGCCGCGGGGGCGGCCGGTGCGCTGCCCGCGGCGGTGGCGGGCAGGACGAACGCGGTGGCGGCTATCGCGGCGGCGGTGGCCACGGCGGCGGCGAGGGCGACGGGACGGCGGATCGATGACATGGCGGGTCTCCTGAAACGGGGGTGAAGGAGGCGGGGCCCTGCGGGGGCAGGGCGGAAGGCAGGGCAAAGCCGAGCCCCGGCGGTACGGGACCCTGCGGGGCTCGTGCGGGAGTTCGGGGGTGCGGGGGTGCGGGAGTGCGGGGTACGGGGTTTGCGGGCCGGGCGGTTCGGGTGAGCCCGGCCCGCACAGCGGGGGCGGAACGGGGCCCGGCGGATGCGGACCGTACGGGACCCTGCGCGAGGGCCGTGCCGGCGGTACGGGTTCGGGGCGCGGGTCAGCCGCGCGGCGCGGCCCCGTCGGCCCCGGACGAGCCCGGGGAGTCGGAGGAGTCGGGGGCCCCGGCGGCCGGGGTTCCGGCGCCCTCCGTCGGTGCCGCTTCCTTTCTGCGGTTGCGCACGACCAGGAAGGCGGCTCCGCCCGTGAGGGCGAGGGCGGCTGCGGCGAGGGCCGCGTAGAGGCCGGTGTTCGAGGAGGACGGCTCCGGCTTCGCGGCGTCCGCCGGGGGCGGCGGGGTCGCGGGGGTGGCCGTGGAGCCGAGGTTCGGGAGGGCCGGGAGCTTCGCGGCTCCGTCGAGGGCGACGGAGAGGGAGACCGGGTCCATCTCGGTGCCGGACTTGTACATGGAGTTGAAGGCCTGGGCTCCGCCCTCGGTCAGGGTGGCCGGGGCTTCGGTGAGGGTGGCGAGGCCGCCTTCGGTCTTGAGGCCCTTGGCGTCGAACTCGACGAGCGGGACGGCGGGCTTGGTGTCCGTGCCCGTGGTGACGTCCGCGGACAGCACGCCCTTGCCGTTCTCCACCTTGGCCGTGATCTTCGCGAGCTTCAGGTCGAGGTGGGCCCCGGTGAAGTGCACGGAGCCTGCGAAGGCGGCGTCGAGGGTGCCCTTCGCGCCGTCGTAGGCGCCCTTGCCCTGCGGGAAGCGGAACAGCGCGCCGCCGTCCTGGGCGCCGTCGGCGAGCTCCCACTTGCCCTGGCCGATGGAGCCGGAGACGTACTCGCGGAAGGTGCGCCGCACTCCCCAGTCCACGGCGGCGTCGGTGAACTGCCCGGCCGCCTGCGGGGACTCGGAGGTGGCCGGAGTGCCCGTCGAGGGCGAGGACGAGGGCGAAGCCGCCGGAGCCGCGGCCTTGACGTCCACGGAGAGCGAGACCGGGTCGAGCGCCGCGCCCGCCGCGTAGTAGCCGGCGAAGGCCTTGGCGCCCTGGTCGGTGAGGGTGGCCGGGATGTTGGCGAGGGCGATCGGGCTGCCGCCGCCCTTCATGTCCACCCCGCCCAGGCCCAGCTTGGCGAAGGGGACTTGGGAGGCGGTGGTGACCGCTCCGCCCTCCTTGGCCTTGCTGGAGACGTCCACGTAGAGGGTGCCGCTGCCGCCGCTGATCTTGACGGTGGGGCGGCTGACGCTCATGTCCAGCTCGTAGGTGCCGTCCGCCTTCTGGTGGCCCTGGAAGGTGACGCCGCCGCTGAAGGAGGCCTCCAGGGAGCCGCTGTCCGGGTCGTAGGAGCCGCTGGCGGAGTGGAAGCGGAACAGGCTGCCGCCGGCCGTGGCGGCTCCGTTCCTCAGCTTGAACCCGCCTTTCGCCACCGGCCCGGTGACGTAACTCTGGAAGGAGGATTTGATGCCCCAGTCGAGTCGCCCGCCCTCCACGGTGCGGCCCGCGGCCTGGGCGGCGGTCGCCGGGAGCAGGACGGCTCCCAGAGCCGCCAGGGTCGCCAGCAGGGCGACGGCGGACGCACGGACGGGTCTAGCGGGCATGAATGTCCCCTCCAGGGTCTAGCGAGCGAGGTTAGGCTAACCTAAGCTACGTTCGGCCGGGTGTGAAACCCCCTGGCACCCGGAACCTCGAACCGGGTCCCCACCACCAGCGAACCGGGTCCCCCACCCCAGTCGGACGATCAGGACGGTGCCTTCGTGCCTACGCCCGCCGCGTCAACCCGCATGTCCCGCTTCGCCGTCGCCCTGACCTCCGTGGTCCTGGCGCTCGGCGTGAGCGCCTGCGGAGGTACGGCCGCCCCCTCCCCCGCCACCGGAGCCGGGGCCCCGGCCCTCCCGGACCGGGTGGAACCGCTCGCCCAGGCGCCCGCGCCCGCGCTTCCGGCGACCGTGGCCTCCGCGGACGGCGTCCAGGTCACCGTCACCTCGGCGGACCGCGTGATCCCGCTGACGGGCGGCCTGAGCGAGATCGTGTACACCCTCGGGCTGGGCCCCAAGGTCGTCGCCAAGGACATCACCGCCACCTTCGAACAGGCGGCGGAGCTCCCGGTGGTGACGCGGGGCCACGACGTCTCCGCCGAGAGCGTGCTGTCGCTGCGTCCGACCCTGGTGCTGGCCGAGACCACGACCGGCCCCGCCGAGGCGATCCGGCAGATCCGGGACGCGGGCATCCCCCTCTTGGTGGTGGCCCCGGCCAAGTCCCTGGACGACGTGGCGAAGCGGACCGACGCGGTCGCCGCCGCACTGGGCGTCAAGGAGGCCGGTGCGCAGCTCAACCAGCGCACCGCCGACCGCATCGCCGCCGCCCGCAAGGCCCTGCCCGCCTCGGGCAAGAAGCCGCGCGTGGCCTTCCTCTACCTGCGCGGCACCGCCTCGGTGTACCTGATGGGCGGCTCCGACTCCGGCGCCGGTTCCCTGCTGGAGGCGGCCGGCGCGCTGGACACGGGTCCTGAGTCGGGGCTCGGCAAGGACTTCACCCCGATCACCAGCGAAGCCCTGGCGGCCGCCGCGCCCGATGCCATCCTCGTCATGTCCAAGGGCCTGGAGTCCGTCGGCGGCGTGGACGGGCTGGTCAAGATCCCGGGCGTGGCCCAGACCCCGGCGGGAATGGACCGGCGGGTGGTCACCGTAGACGACGGGGTCCTGCTCAACTACGGCCCGCGCACCGACCAGGTCCTGACCTCCCTCATCACCCAGCTCTACGGCAAGGCCTCCTGACGTGCCCCTCTCCTACGAAGCCCCCGGGACGCCGCCCGGAGCGGACCCCCTTCCCGCTCCCGAGCGGGCGGCGCCCCGGGCCGCCCACCCCACCGCCGCCGGCGCACCGCCCCGGCGGCGGTGGGGTTCCGCCTGGCTCACCGGCGGACTGGTCGCCGTACTCGTCCTGCTCGCGCTGGTCTCCGCCGGAGTGGGCGCCTACGAGATCCCGCTCGGGGAGGTGATCGGGTCGGTGCAGCACCGCCTCGGCCTCGGGGGCGCCGCCCTCGACCGGGTCGGGGAGAGCGTGCTGTGGAACGTACGGCTGCCGCGCGTGGTGCTCGCCCTGCTCGTCGGGGCCAGCCTCGGCTGCGCCGGGGCGCTGATGCAGGGGGTGTTCGGCAATCCCCTCGCCGAGCCCGGAGTCATCGGGATCTCGGCGGGCGCGGCCGTCGGCGCGGTCGCCGCGATCGGGCTGGGCCTGACCTTCTTCGGCAACTGGACCATCACCGCCTGCGCGTTCGTCGCCGGGCTGATCACCGTCGCCGCCGTGTACCTGCTGTCCCGCAACGGCGGGAAGACCGAGGTCGTCACCCTCATCCTGACCGGCATCGCCGTCAACGCCTTCGCGGGCGCCCTGATCGGCCTGTTCGTCTTCTTCGCGGACAGCGGCCAGGTCAACCAGATCACCTTCTGGCAGCTCGGCTCCCTCGCCCAGGCCACCTGGCCCAAGGTGCTGGCCGTACTCCCCTGCGCCCTCGCCGGCCTGCTGGTCGCCCCCTTCTACGCGGGCAAGCTGGACCTGCTGTCCCTCGGCGAGCGCCCCGCCCGCCACCTCGGCGTGGACGTGGAGCGGCTGCGCCTCGCGCTGATCCTGGTGGTCGCGCTGCTCACCGCGGCGGCCGTCGCCGTGGCCGGGATCATCACCTTCGTCGGGCTGCTCGTGCCGCACCTGCTGCGCATGGCCAACGGTCCGGGCCACCGCTTCCTGGTGCCCGGCAGCGCGCTCGCCGGAGCCGTGGTGCTGGTCGCCGGGGACCTGGCCGCCCGGACCCTCGCCCAGCCCGCCGAGCTGCCGCTCGGCGTCCTGACCGCCCTGCTCGGCAGCCCGTTCTTCTTCTGGCTGCTGCGCCGCACCCGCCGCAAGCAAGGAGGCTGGGCATGAGCGTCCGGCTGCGTTCCGGCCTCGCCGCCTTCCGCCTGCGCGGGAACAAGCGCACCGTCCCCGCCCGGCCGGCCCCCGGCGCACCGCTCGCCGAGGTCACGGACCTGCGCGTACGGCTCGGTGGGCGCGAGGTGCTCGCCGGGATCGGGCTGACCGTGCGGGCCGGGGAGGTGCTGGCCCTGGTCGGACCGAACGGCGCGGGCAAGTCCACCCTGCTGGCGGCCCTGTCCGGGGACCTGCCGGCCGCCTCCGGCGAGGTGCGGATCGACGGGCGCCCGGTGGGCGGCTGGCCGGCTCCCGAGCTGGCCCTGCGCCGGGCGGTGCTCCCCCAGTCGGCCGAACTGGCCTTCCCCTTTCCCGTGGAGGACGTCGTACGGATGGGCCGCGCCCCCTGGGCGGGCACCGGGACGGCCGAGGGCGACGAGGAGGCGGTGGCCACCGCCATGGCCGCCACCGAGGTGACCGGCTTCGCGGCCCGTCCGTTCTCGGGACTCTCCGGCGGTGAGCGGGCCCGGGTCGCGCTGGCCCGCGTCCTGGCCCAGGGGGCCCCGCTGCTCCTGCTGGACGAGCCGACGGCGGCCCTGGACCTGCGCCACCAGGAGCTGGTGCTGCGGATCTGCCGGGACCGGGCGGCGGCCGGGGACGGGGTCGTGGTGGTCCTGCACGACCTGGGCCTGGCGGCGGCGTACGCGGACCGGGTCGCCGTGCTGCACGACGGCCGGATCGCGGTGGACGGCCCGCCCGCGGAGGTGTTCGAGGGCGGGCTGCTGAGCCGGGTCTACCGCCAGCCGGTGGAGGTGCTCCCGCACCCGCGCACCGGGGCGCCGCTGGTGGTCCCCGTACGGGACGGCGGGCCGGACCAGCCCGGAGGGGACCGTTCCGCCGTACGGAACGGCCACATGGGCTTGACCTCCGCTTGACCCCGCCATGGGGGCTGCGTGGGGCGCTCGTGATGACCCCGTGTCCGCCCCTGAAATGTGTGGGCTGTATCACTGGACGCGTGGGTATGGGTCAGGTAAGCCTCGGTTAAGTTAGGTCCGCCTCACCGGCCGCCTCCCCACCGATCGGGGCGGTCGTCTGCCGAACGCCAGACTGCCAGGAGCCCCGTATGCGCCCCGTCCGCCTCACCGTCGTCACCGCGGCCGCCGTCGCGGCCGCCCTCACCGCGGTCACCGGCTGCTCCGAGAAGAGCGACGCGTCCGGCGACGACACCATCAAGGTGGCGGCCTCCGACTCCGCCTGCGAGGTCTCCACCAAGGAGTTCCCGGCGGGCAAGGTCACCATCGAGGTCGAGAACAAGGGCTCCAAGGTCACCGAGCTCTACGTCCTGTTCCCCGACGACCGCATCGTCACCGAGCGGGAGAACATCGGCCCCGGCACCAAGGCCACCATCACCGCCGAGCTCAAGGCGGGCGACTACGAGATCGCCTGCAAGCCCGGTATGAAGGGCGACGGCATCCGCCAGCAGGTCAAGGCCACCGGCGGGGGCACCGCCCTGAAGCGCAGCCCCGAGGCCGACGCCGCGGTCGCCGCGTACCGCAAGTACGTGCAGGAGCAGGCCGACGAGACCATCCCCAAGGCGCAGGCCTTCGCGGACGCGGTCAAGGCCGGCGACGTCGAGGCCGCGAAGAAGGCGTACGCCCCCTCGCGCATCGGCTGGGAGCGCACCGAGCCGGTCGCCGAGTCCTTCGGCGACATCGACCCGAAGGTCGACCTCCGCGAGGACGGCCTGGAGGCGGGCCAGGACCCGGAGAAGGACTGGACCGGCTGGCACAAGCTGGAGAAGTCCCTCTTCGAGGGCAACAAGATCGACGACTCGGACAAGAAGCTCGCCGAGACCCTGATGGCCGACCTGGCCGTGTGGCAGAAGAAGGTCGGCCAGGCGGAGATCACCCCGACCTCGATGGCGAACGGCGCCAAGGAGCTCCTCGACGAGGTCGCCACCGGCAAGGTGACGGGTGAGGAAGAGCGCTACAGCCACACCGACCTGGTCGACTTCAAGGCCAACGTCGAGGGCGCGGAGAAGGCGTACGAGCTGCTGAAGCCGGTCACCTCCAAGACGGACCCCGCGCTCACCGCCGAGCTGGACAAGCAGTTCGCCGCGCTGAACAACCTGCTGGAGAAGTACCGCCCGAACAAGGCCGCGTACGAGTTCACCTCGTACGACAAGGTCGGCGAGGCCGAGCGCAAGGAGCTCTCCGACGGAGTCAACGCGCTGGCCGAGCCGCTCTCGAAGCTCGCCGCCGCGGCCGCGAAGTAACTCCGGAACAGCAGAGCAGGCGGGAGATCCTCATATGAGCGAGTCGGTGTCCGGGCAGGAGCCCGCGCAGGACGACGCGCACGGTGCGCCCGAAGGCGCGTCGGAGCAGGCGGTCCAGAGCTCGGGTGCGCCCTCGCGCCGGGCCGTCCTCGGCTGGGGCGGCGCGGGCCTCGCGCTCGGCGCGGCGGCGGCCGGCGGTACGGCCATCGCCCTGACCTCGGGCCCCGACATGGTCTCGGCGGCCTCGGCCGGCGCGGCCGTGCCGTTCCACGGGGAGCACCAGGCCGGCATCGCCAGTGCCGTCCAGGACCGCCTGCACTTCGCGGCCTTCGACGTGAAGACGAAGGACCGCGCGGAGCTGATCCAGCTCCTCAAGGACTGGACCGAGGCGGCCCGCCTGATGACGGCCGGGCAGCCGGTCGGCGAAGGCGGCTTCGGCGGCCTCCCCGAGGCCCCGCCGGACGACACGGGCGAGGCGCTGGGCCTGAAGGCCTCCCGCCTCACCCTGACCATCGGTTTCGGGCCGGGCCTGTTCGCCAAGGGCCGCTTCGGCCTGGAGGGCAAGCGCCCCGGCGCCCTGATCGACCTGGAGCTCTTCCCCGGCGACAACCTCGACCTGGCCCGCTCCGGCGGCGACCTGTGCGTGCAGGCCTGCGCCGACGACCCGCAGGTCGCGGTGCACGCCATCCGCCAGCTCGCCCGCATCGGCTTCGGCAAGACGGCGGTGCGCTGGTCGCAGCTCGGCTTCGGCAAGACCTCCTCGACCACGCCCGAGGAGCAGACCCCGCGCAACATGATGGGCTTCAAGGACGGCACCCGGAACATCTCGGGCACCGACAAGGCCGCCCTGGACAAGCACGTGTGGGTCGGCGCCGGCGACGGCAGCGACTGGCTGACCGGCGGCTCGTACCTCGTGGCCCGCCGGATCCGGATGAACATCGAGACGTGGGACCGCACGTCCCTGGGCGAGCAGGAGGACATCTTCGGCCGCGACAAGGGCGAGGGCGCCCCCGTCGGCAAGTCCAAGGAGCGCGACGAGCCGTTCCTGAAGGCGATGAAGCCGGAGGCGCACGTCCGCCTCGCGCACCCCGACACCAACAACGGTGCGACGATCCTGCGCCGCGGCTACTCCTTCACCGACGGCACGGACGGCCTGGGCCGCCTCGACGCGGGCCTGTTCTTCCTGGCCTACCAGCGCGACGTGCGCACGGGCTTCGTGCCGATCCAGCGCCAGCTGGCGAAGTCCGACGTCCTCAACGAATACATCCAGCACGTGGGTTCGGCCGTCTTCGCCGTCCCGCCGGGCGTCCGCGACAAGGACGACTGGTGGGGCCGGACGCTGTTCGCGTAAGGGACCGGGAGAACCGAAGTGTTCAGCAACTATCTGATCGGGCTGCGCGAGGGGCTGGAAGCCAGCCTCGTCGTCTGCATCCTCATCGCCTACCTGGTCAAGACCGGGAACAAGGACAAGCTGGCGCCGCTGTGGCTGGGCGTCGGCCTGGCCGCCGCACTGTCCCTGGCCTTCGGCGCGGGCCTCGAATTCGGCACGCAGGAACTGACCTTCAAGGCGCAGGAGGCGATCGGCGGCACCCTGTCGATCGTCGCGGTCGGCCTGGTCACCTGGATGGTCTTCTGGATGAAGCGCACCGCGCGGCACCTGAAGTCCGAGCTCCACGGCAAGCTCGACGCGGCCCTCGCGATGGGCACCGGCGCCCTGGTGGCGACGGCGTTCCTGGCCGTCGGCCGGGAGGGCCTGGAGACCTCGCTGTTCGTGTGGCGCTCGGTGCACGCGGCCGGTGACGGCGCGGCCCCGCTGATCGGCGTGCTGCTCGGGATCGGGTCCTCGATCCTCCTGGGCTGGCTGTTCTACCGCGGCGCGCTGAAGATCAACCTGTCGAAGTTCTTCACGTGGACCGGCGCCATGCTGGTCGTGGTGGCCGCGGGCGTGCTCGCGTACGGCGTCCACGACCTCCAGGAGGCCGACTTCCTGCCGGGGCTCACCAACAAGGCCTTCGACATCAGCACGACGATCCCGCCGGACAGCTGGTACGGGACCCTGCTCAAGGGCACCTTCAACTTCCAGCCGGACCCGACCGTGCTCCAGGTCATCGTGTGGGCCCTCTACCTGGTCCCGGTGCTCGCCCTGTTCCTGGCCCCGTCGCCGGCCAAGCGCACCGAGGCGGAGCCGAAGCCGGCGTCCGAGCCGGAGCAGTCGGAGCGGTCGGAGCCGAGCAGCTCCTGACTCACCACAGCCTGTCGATCGTCCCCGGGTAGAGGGGGACACGGATGCCGGTGAAGGCCGCGCGGACCCGGTCCGCGCGGCCTTCGCCGTCCCCGTCCCCGGCGTCCCGGGCGAAGAACGCCCCGAGCACCGTCTTGCCGAGGCCCGGGGCGTCCGTGGCGAGGGGGTCCGCCGGGGTGCCGCCGACCAGGACCGTGCCGGGCAGCACGTCGAATCCGGCCGCCGCGTAGAACGGGACCAGCTCCGGGTCGCAGCTGAACAGCGCCAGGTCCACCAGCGGATCGGCGGCGAGCAGGGCGCGGGCCGCTTCCACCAGCCGGCCCCCGTACCCGCGGCCCCGTACGTCGGCCCGGGTGACCACGCCGCTCAGCCCGGCCGCGCGGTACGTACGCCCGTCCGCGAGCCGGACCGGCTTGTGCAGGAGCGCCAGGCAGGCGGCGACCCGCCCGTCGGCCTCCCGGAGCAGTACCGCGCGCGGGGCGAGCGCCGGATCGTGTCCGGAGGACGACCCGGGCCACGCCTGCGCCTCCAGGGCCGCCACCTGCTCGGCGAGCCCGGAGGGCAGGAGTGCGTACGTCTCGATCCGCACTACGGGATCAGCGCGCCCGCGCCGCCCACCCGGACCCGGGGGTCGCCGGACCGGAGCTCGACCGTCAGGACGCCGGGGCGGCCCATGTCCTCGCCCTGGTGGAGGGTCAGGACGGCTTCGGCCGGGACCAGGCCGAGCTCGCGCGCGTACGCCCCGAAGGCGGCCGCGGCCGCGCCGGTCGCCGGGTCCTCCACGACGCCGCCGACCGGGAAGGGGTTGCGCACGTGGAACTCGGCCGGGCCCGCCCGGTGGACGAGCTGCACGGTGACCAGGTCGAGGCGCAGCATCAGCGCCTCCAGCCGGTCGAAGTCGTACGCGAGGTCCGCGAGCCGGGCCCGGGTGGCGGCGCCGAGCACCAGGTGGCGGGCGCCGGCGTAGGCGATCCGCGGCGGGAACGCCGGGTCCAGGTCGGCGGCCGGCCAGTCCAGCGCGGCCAGGGCCTCGGCGAGGTCGGCCGGGTCCAGGTCCTCGGTGTGCGGCTCGACGCTGGTCAGGGTGGCGCGCAGGCCGCCGGCCCCGTCCTGCCGGGTCACCGACACCGGCACCGTGCCCGCGCGGGTCGCGAAGACCAGCTCGCCCGGGCCGATCCGCTCGCCCAGCGCCACGGCGGTGGCCACGGTGGCGTGCCCGCAGAAGGGGACCTCCGCCTTGGGGCTGAAGTAGCGCACGGTGAAGGCCCGGCCTTCCTCTCCGCCCAAGCCCTCGGGCGGGGCGGTGAGGAAGGCCGTCTCGCTGTAGCCCAGCTCGGCGGCGATCTTCAGCATCGCGGCCTCGTCGAGGCCGGAGGCGTCGACGACCACACCGGCGGGGTTGCCGCCGGCCGGGTCGTCGGAGAAGGCGGTGTAGCGCAGCACTTCGTTCGTCATGACCGGCTCAACTCCCGACACCGGAAGATCATTCCCGGCATCCGGGGAACGCTCAGCCGCGCCCGATGTACGGCATCGCCGTCGCCATCACCGTCGCGAACTGCACGTTCGCCCCGAGCGGGAGCTCCGCCATGTGCAGCACGGTCCGCGCCACGTCGGCCGCGTCCATGACGGGCTCCACCGCGAGCTGTCCGTTGGCCTGCATGATCCCGGTCTGCATCCGCTCGGTCATCTCGGTGGCCGCGTTGCCGATGTCGATCTGCCCGCACGCGATCCCGTACGGGCGTCCGTCCAGCGACAGGGACTTCGTCAGGCCGGTCATGGCGTGCTTGGTCGCGGTGTACGCGATCGAGTTCGGCCGGGGCACGTGCGCGGAGATGGAGCCGTTGTTGATGATGCGGCCGCCCTGCGGGTCCTGGGCCTTCATCACCCGGAAGGCCGCCTGCGCGCAGAGGAAGGAGCCGGTGAGGTTGACGTCGACCACCGAGCGCCAGGCCTCGTAGGAGATGTCCTCCAGCGGGACTCCGGCCGGGCCGAAGGTGCCGGCGTTGTTGAAGAGCAGGTCGACCCGCCCGTAGCGCTCGCGAACGGTCTCGAACAGCGCGGCCACGTCGTCCGGGTCGCTCACATCGGCCGGTACGCACAGCACCTCGGCCTCCGGGTGGGCGGCTCTGGCGGCCCCGGCGGTCTCTTCCAGCGGCCCGGTCCTGCGGCCGGCCACCGCCACCGCCCATCCGGCGGCGGCGAGGGTGAGGGCCACGGAACGGCCGATCCCGGATCCGGCTCCGGTCACTACGGCGATCTGCTTCACACGTGCGTTCATGGGGCCGCAGGCTACGTCACACGGGCCGCCCGTCCCGGAACGTTCCGATTGCTGAGAGCATGGGGCGGCAGGGGTGCTGAGAAATGACGATAAGACTGGAGTTTCCGCATGCCGGAGAGAGGCCCCACGACAGCGCCTTCGAAGGACGCGTCGCCCTCGACCCCCTCCCCTTCCTCCGCCCTCGCCGCCCCCCTGACGGCCGCCCGCCGGACGGGACTGCTCGTCACCTTCATCCTCGGCGGGCTCACCGCGCTGCCCCCGCTGTCCATGGACATGTACCTTCCGGCCCTGCCGACGGTGACCACGGCCCTGAACAGCCCGGCCGCGACCGTCCAGCTCACGCTCACCGCCTGCCTCGCCGGCATGGCGCTCGGCCAGCTGGTGATCGGCCCGATGAGCGACAAGTGGGGCCGTCGGCGGCCCCTGCTCATCGGCATGGTCGTCTACGTCCTCGCCACCGCCATCTGCGCCTTCGCGCCGACCGTCGAGCTGCTGATCGCCTTCCGGCTGCTCCAGGGCCTGGCCGGCGCGGCCGCGATCGTCATCGCGCGGGCCGTCGTGCGCGATCTGTACGACGGGGTCGAGATGGCCCGGTTCTTCTCCACCCTGATGCTCATATCCGGCGTGGCGCCGATCATCGCCCCGCTGATCGGCGGCCAGGTGCTGCGCTTCGCCGACTGGCGCGGGGTGTTCGTCGTCCTCACCGTCGTGGGGGCCCTGCTGACCCTCCTGGTCTGGCGGAAGCTCGGCGAGACCCTGCCGCCCGAACGGCGCCAGACCGGCGGCGTCGGCGCCGCGCTGCGGACCATGCGCGGGCTGTTCGCCGACCGGGTCTTCGCCGGCTACACGCTGGCCGGCGGCTTCGCCTTCGCGGCGCTGTTCGCGTACATCTCGGCCTCGCCGTTCGTCGTGCAGGAGATCTACGGTGCTTCGGCCCAGACCTTCAGCCTGCTGTTCGGCGTCAACTCCCTCGGCCTGATCGCGGTGGGCCAGATCAACGGCAAGCTGCTGGTCGGCCGGGTCAGCCTGGACAAGGTCCTGGGCTACGGGCTCGCGGTCATCACGGCGGCCTCGGTCGCCCTGCTCCTCATGACCGCCGGGGTCTTCGGCGAGGTCGGGCTCTTCGCGATCTGCGCCGGGCTGTTCGTCCTGATGTCCGCGATGGGCCTGGTGCTGCCGAACACCAACGCGCAGGCCCTGATGCGCGCCCCGCACGCGGCCGGCTCGGCCTCCGCCCTGCTCGGCACCTCCTCGTTCCTGGTCGGGGCCGTGGCCTCCCCCCTGGTCGGCATCGCGGGCGAGGACACGGCGGTACCGATGGCCCTGGTCCAGGCGGTCTGCTCCTTCCTGGCGGTCTTCTGCTTCGTCGCCCTGGGCCGCCCCTGGCGCACCACCCCGCCGACGGCGGCGACGACGGCCGCGGCGACCGCGCCGACGGCCTGACCGTCCGGGTCGGGCCGGGGCTCCGGCCCTGGCCCGGCCCTGGCCCGGCCCCGGTCCGGCTCCGGTCCGGCTCCGGTCCGGCTCCGGTCCGGCTCCGGTCCGGCTCCGGTCAGGTCCCGCCCCCGGCCCCGTAAACTTGGCGGGTGAACGACACCGCCACCACCACCGCCGAAACCCTGCGCAGCGCCCTCGCCGGGCTGCTCGAAGGCCTCCCGCAGAAGCAGGCCACGGCCGCCGTGGAGCGGCTGATCGCCAACTACCGCGGCCAGATCCCCACCCACACCCCCGTCCTGCGCAACCGCTCCGACGTGGCCGCGTACGCGGCGTACCGGATGCCCGCCACCTTCGAGGCCGTACGGTCCGCCCTGGACGGGCTCGCCGAGGCGGCCCCGGGCTGGTCCCCGGCCTCGCACGTGGACGTGGGCGGCGGCACCGGCGCGGCGGCCTGGGCCGCGGACTCCATCTGGGGCGGGCCGCGCGAGACGGCCGTACTGGACTGGGCGGATCCGGCCCTGGTGCTCGGCAAGGAGCTGGCCGCGGCCTCCTCCTCCCCCGCGCTGCGGGCCGCCGAGTGGCGCCAGAGCGTCATCGGGGCGGGGATGAACCTCCCCGGGGCGGACCTGGTGACGGTCTCGTACGTCCTGGGCGAACTGACCCCGGAGGCCCGCCGCGAGGTGGTCGCCGAGGCGGCGCGGGCCGGTCAGGCCGTGGTGGTGGTCGAGCCGGGCACGCCGGAGGGGTACCTGCGCATCCGCGAGGCCCGCGACCAGCTCATCGAGGCCGGGCTGCGGGTCGCCGCCCCGTGCCCGCACGACGGGACCTGCCCCATCGAGGTCGGCAAGGACTGGTGCCACTTCTCGGCCCGGGTCAGCCGGTCCTCCCTGCACCGGCAGGTCAAGGGCGGCTCGCTCTCCTACGAGGACGAGAAGTTCAGCTACGTGGCCGCCACCCGCTTCCCGGTGGAGCCGGCCGCCGCCCGGATCACGCGCAGGCCGCAGATCCGCAAGGGGCTGGTCCTGCTGGAGCTGTGCGGACCCGAGGCCGAGGGGCCGACCAAGGTCAACGTGACCAAGCGCCACGGCGACCTGTACAAGGCCGCGCGGGACGCCGACTGGGGCCAGGAGTGGCCGCCCCCGCAGGAGGCCTGAGCCCGTAGCGGGCCCGGCCCCCGGCGGGGGCCGGCCCGCCCCCTAGGGCCTCAGCTCCTGCGTGCAGCACTTCACGCTGCCGCCGCCCTTGAGCAGCTCCCCCAGGTCCATCGGGACCGGCTCGAACCCCCGCGCCCGCAGGGGGGCGAAGAGTCCGGTCGCCTCCTGCGGGAGCAGCACGTGCCGGCCGTCCGAGACCGCGTTGAGCCCGAGGGCCGCCGCGTCCTCGGACCGCGCGATCAGCGCGTCGGGGAAGAGCCGGCGCAGCACCGCGCGGCTGCCCTGCGAGAAGGCCTCCGGGTAGTACATGACCTCGTCGCCGTCGAGCACGGACAGGGCCGTGTCCAGGTGGTAGTAGCGCGGGTCGACCAGGTCGAGACCGATGACCGGGCGGCCGAAGAACTCCTGGGCCTCGTCGTGCGAGAGCGGGCTGGAGCGGAAGCCCCGGCCGGCCAGGAGGTAGGTGGCGGTGACGGCGAAATCACCCTCGCCCTCGTTGACGTGGGACGGCTCGTGGACGTCCTGGAAGCCGTGGCCGCGGAACCAGTCGAGGTGGATCTCCGCCTCGGCGGCCCGCTCGGGATAGGCGAACCGCGCGCCCAGCACCCGGCCGTCGACGACGAGGGCGCCGTTCGCCGCGAAGACCATGTCGGGCAGTCCGCGGTCGGGGACGAGGGTTTCGACGGTGTGGCCGAGGGCCAGGTAGCGGTCGCGGAGGTCCTCCCACTGGGCCATGGCCAGGGGCAGGTCCACCGGTTTCGTGGGGTCCATCCACGGGTTGATGGAGTACGTGACCTTGAAGTGCGCGGGTGGGCACATCAGGTAACGCCGGGGTGTGGCGTCTCTGCGCAATGAAGGCTCCTCACGGTGATGAGAAGAGAATCGTCTCTCCTCGGCGGGAACCGCGCAGTGAACTGATTGGGTGGTTTCCCGAACGGCTGAAAGACGAGCGGTTCACGGTTGATAAATTGCCGAAATGAGCTCCAGTCCCCTCCCCGCACCCGGTACCGGCCCCGCCCCCCGGTCCCCGGACGCCACGCGCCGCAGCGACCGCTCGCGGCGGGCCATCCTGGACGCGGCGCTCGATCTGGTCGGGGAGGTCGGCTACAACAAGCTGACCATCGAGGCCATCGCCGCCCGCGCCGGGGTCGGCAAGCAGACCATCTACCGCTGGTGGCCGTCGAAGGCCGCGGTCCTGCTGGACGCCGCGCTCGCGCTCGCCGGGGACGCGCACCCCGAAGGGGCGTGGGGATTCCCCGACACCGGGGACCTGGCCGCCGACCTGAAGTCCGTCATGCGGGCGACGGTGGACGAGTTCGCCGACGAGCGGTACTCGGCCCCCGTGCGCGCCCTGACGGCGGCCGGCGCCACCGATCCCGAGCTCGGGGCACGCTTCACCGAGCGGCTGCTGGAGCCCCAGCTCGCGCTGTACGAGGAGCGGTTGCGGTCGGCCCGCGAGGCCGGGCAGCTCCCGCCGGAGACCGACCTGCGGCTGACCGTGGAGATGCTGGTCGGACCGCTGACGTACCGCTGGCTGATGCGCACGGCGCCGCTCACACACACGTACGCGGAGGCGCTGGTGGACGCGGTGCTGGGCGGGGCCGGGGCCGGGTGGGATAAGTCATGACCCCCTGACGGCCGAGAACATATGGCCGATTTCTATGCTTATGTGGGAGTCCTGGTCGGGGGGTGCGGTCACCCGGCGCCCAGGATGGTGGGAACATGTGAGGGTCTGCCGGGGCAACGGTGTAGGTGAGGGGATAGATGGGGTCTGAGTCGGGCCGCGTCAAACGCGGCGAGCAGAGCAGGATTTCCCAGTGGCTGCGCCGCAAGCCCAAACCCGACGCCGCGGACCCCGCACGAGAACGCGAAGCCCTGCTGCTGGCCGTCGCCGCGGCGGGTCTGCCGATCTCGCCCGCCGCACATCCGGCCGGCTACCGGTGTTCGTGCGACCGGATCGGCTGTCCGACGCCCGCACGGCACCCCATCTCCTTCGCCTGGCAGACGCAGTCCACGACGGACCGCGCGCAGGTCGAACGCTGGGCCCGCAACCAGCCCGCGGCCAACTTCATCACCGCGACGGGCATGGTCCACGACGTCCTGGACGTCCCTCTGGAAGCCGGCCACAGCGCACTGGAACGCCTGCTGGCCGCCGGCATCGAGGTCGGCCCCGTCGCGGAGTCCGGCGGTACGGGCGACCAGGCCCGCATGCTCTTCTTCACCGCGACCCGGGGCACGCCCGAGGACGAGGACGAGTGGTGGCCCTGTGAACTGGACTGCCACCCCGAGACGATGGACGAGCACCCGGGGCTTCGCTGGCACTGCCGGGGCAGCTACGTCCTGGTGCCGCCGGCCGCACTGCCGGGGGACCTCGCGGTGACCTGGCTCCGCGGGATGGAGCATCCGCTCGTCGATCCGCTGACGCTGCTGGAAACCCTCACGGACGCGTGCGCCACCTACGCCGGTGCCTCGGACCACGCCCCCGCCACGGTCGCCTGGCCCCTGGGCCGCTGACGGGCTGCCGCCCGCATGGACCTGACCGGCCGGCCGTAGCCCCGGCCCCCGTACCTTGCGGCGCGGCCCGCGGCTGCGGGTCGGCGGCCCTGCGGGGCGAAGTCCCCTACCCGCCCTTCCACCGTTCCCAGGGCTCTGCCCTGACCCGGTCCTCAAACGCCGGACGGGCTGGGAGGGGTACCGGGCTGCGCCCGGACCCCTCCTGGGGCTCCGCCCCGGACCCCGGTCCTCAAACGCCGGACGGCTGGAAGGGGTCAGTGGATCTGGGTGACGACCACGTCGAGGGACCAGGCCTTGCCCGGCTTCGCGGGGGCCTCGGCCTCGACCGTGAAGCCCAGGTCGCGCAGGGCCGTCACCAGCTCCGCCGGGGTCGCGGGGACCGCGCCCGCCGACAGGAGGTCGCGGACCATGCGGCCCTTGGTGGCCTTGTTGAAGTGGCTCACCACCGACCGCTTCTCCACGCCGTCGACCATCTGGGAGTGCAGGACCCGGACCGTGGCCGTGCGCCCCGCCACCTCCCCCTTCGGCTTCCACGCGGAGGCGTACGCCGAGGACCGCAGGTCCAGGACCAGGCCCTGTCCCGCGGCCTCCGGCATCACCGAGGCCATCGGTTCGCGCCAGAACGCGCCCAGCGCCCCCAGCCCCGGCAGCTTCACGCCCATCGAGCAGCGGTAGGAGGGGATGCGGTCCTCGACCCCGACCGCACCCCACAGGCCCGAGAAGACCAGCAGGGATTCCGCGGCCAGCGACGCGGCCGCCGGTGTGAGGGTCGACAGGCCCAGCGCGTCGTACAGGACGCCCGTGTAGATCTCCCCGGCCGGGCGGGCGACCGCCGTCGCCAGCTCCGCGTTCTTGGCGACCTCACCGCGCAGGCCCTCGCTCAGGCCGAGCACCTCGCGGGCCTTCAGCTCGTCGCCCACGCACAGCTCGATCAGTTCCTCCAGCACCGCGGCGCGGGCCGTGGCCAGCCCCGGCAGCGAGAGCGTCTCCGGCTTCAGCGGTGCGCCGGAGCCGCCAGCGGCCTTTCCTTCGGACGGCGGCAGCAGCACGAGCACGGTGGTTCTCCTTCGACGGGCACGGCACAGCGACGGGGGTGCGGCCCCCGACCAGGGTAGACGGCTCGCCGTGCCGCCCGGGCCCACCGGCCATAGGCTCGGCTCATGCCACGCCGTCACATGATCATGGCCGGCGCAGACGGGGCTGCCCTGCGGGCCGCGCTGCGTGAACTGCGGACGAAGCTGGAGGTGCCGGAGGAGTTCCCGGCGCCCGTACTGGACGAGGCCGAGCGGGCGGTACGCAGCCCGCGCCTGCCGTCCTCCGACGCCACCGACATCCCCTTCTTCACCATCGATCCGCCGACCTCGCGCGATCTGGACCAGGCCATGCACCTGGCGAAGCGCCCCTCCGGCGGTTACCGGGTCCAGTACGCCATCGCCGACGTCGCCGCCTACGTCACCCCCGGCGGCGCCCTCGACGCCGAGGCCCACCGCCGGGTCACCACCCTCTACTTCCCCGACGAGAAGGTCCCCCTGCACCCGGCCGTGCTCTCGGAGGGCGCGGCCAGCCTGCTCCCCGACCAGACCTGCCCGGCCCTGGTGTGGCGGCTCGACCTGGACGCCGAGGGGCGGGTGGAGAGCACCGAGGTGCGCCACGCGCTCGTGCGCAGC
The DNA here is from genome assembly GCF_057834385.1 of Streptomyces sp. GL_141. Taxonomy (NCBI): domain Bacteria; kingdom Bacillati; phylum Actinomycetota; class Actinomycetes; order Kitasatosporales; family Streptomycetaceae; genus Streptomyces; species Streptomyces sp. GL_141. Next base: position 6,055,063 of record NZ_CM174402.1, on the reverse strand, counting down.
CGGGCCAAACTCGACTACGACGGCGTCCAGAAGGCCATCGACGCGGGCACCGCCGAGGAGCCGCTGGCCCTGCTGAAGGACATCGGGCGACTGCGCGAGGCCCTGGAGGCGGAGCGCGGGGGGATCTCGCTGAACGTGCCCGAGCAGGAGATCATCGAGCACGAGGGCTCGTACAGCCTGGTCTACCGGGCTCCGCTCCCGGCCGACGGCTGGAACGCGCAGATCTCCCTGATGACCGGCATGGCCGCCGCGGAGCTGATGCTCGCCGCCGGGACCGGCATCCTGCGGACCCTGCCGACCGCCCCCGACGGAGCCGTCGGGCGGCTGCGACGGGCGGCGAAGGCCCTGCGGATCGAGTGGCCGCACCACGTCCCGTACGCGGAGCTCGTGCGCGGGCTCGATCCGCACCGGCCCGCCCACGCCGCGTTCCTCCAGGAGTGCACGGCCCTGCTGCGCGGCGCCGGCTACACGGTCTTCACCGGCGGCCGGACCCCGGACCCCGTTCTGCACGCCGCGGTCGCGGCCCCGTACGCCCACTGCACCGCACCGCTGCGCCGGCTCGTCGACCGGTACACGGGCGAGCTGTGCGTGGCGGCCGTCGCCGGGACCGAACCGCCCGGGTGGGCGCTGGAGGCGCTCGACGCCCTGCCGAAGGAGATGGCGGACGGGACCCGGCTGGCGAACTCGGCGGAGCGGGAGTCCGTGGACCTGGTGGAGGCGGCGCTGCTCAAGGACCGCGTCGGGGAGACCTTCGAGGCGACGGTCATCGACGTCAAGGACCGGGAGCCGCTGGTCGGCACGGTCCACCTGGAGGATCCGGCGGTGATCGGCCGCGTGGAGTCCACGTCGGCGGAGCTGCCGCTGGGCGACCGGATCAGGGTCCGGCTGACGGAGGCGGACCCGGGGCGGGCGAAGGTCCTCTTCGCACCGGCCTAGGCGGTCCGCAGGCTCCGCACCCGCTGACCGGCGCGGACGCCGGGGCGGGGCATCGCCGGGATGCCCCGCCCCGGTTCGCGGGCTGCGAGCCGGGGTCGGCGGTCAGCGGTTGCGGATCCAGAAGCCGATGGCGCTCAGCTCGGTGGGTTCCACGGACCAATTGCCGGGTGCGTCGATCACCAGGAGGCGCGGGCTCACGGGCACCTCGACGGTGCCGCGGCCGCGGTTCTCGCGCTCGAAGACCTCCTCACGGTTGTCGTTGTGCCGGACGGCATGGACCGTCATGTAGCCCCGCTCGTCCCCCCTGCCGAGGTGCCTGACCTTGAGGTGGTCGATGGAACGGGAGCAGGCCAGTACGTCCGGCCCGCGCCCCTCGATCCGCCCGTCGAGCTCGTGGACGACCGTCACCGGCCGCAGGGTGACCGTCCACGTCCACAGCGTGTCCACCTCCAGCCGGATCGCGGCCTTGCCGCCGTGGCGGAAGACGGCCCGGCCGCGCAGGTTTTCGAGGTCGCTGGACAGGAGCTCCTTGCCATGCTCGGAGCCGCGGTCCAGCAGGGTGACCCTCACGTACCCTTCGGCTTCCTTCACCACGTCGACCACCACGAAGCCGCGCGGAAGCCTGGCGTCGACCTCGATGACCTCGCGGCCCCGGCCGGAGTACCGGACCTGCGGGAACTCCTTCCCGAACTCGGCGGGGAGCGCGTTGAACCGTCCCGACGGCACGTCGCCCGGCGCGGGGCCGGCCGGGGCGGGGCCGGCCGGGGCGGGGCCGGCCGTCTTCTCCACGCCGTCGGACAGCGGTGGCGCGGACTCCGCAGGCGGGAGCCGGAAGGGCGGCGGCGCGGGAACGGCCGGCGCCGCGGGCTCCGGCAGGGGCGGCGGGAGCGGGAGCCGGTCGGGGAACGGCGCCGGGGCGGCGGGCTCCTCGGCGGGCCCCTCGTCCGGCTCCTCGTCCGGCACCGTGAAGCCGAAGTCGGCGGCCAGGCCCGGCAGTCCGGACGCGTAGCCCTGACCCACCGCGCGGAACTTCCATCCCCCGTCCCTGCGGTAGAACTCGCCCAGCAGGATCGCGGTCTCCGTCGTCGCGCCCTCCACGGCGTACAGCGCGAGCTGCGCCCCCGTGGCCGCGCCGATCGCCCGCAGGTACAGGTCCTCGACCTCCCCGAAGGTCCCGCCGTCACAGGACGCCGCGACCACGATCCGCTCCACGCACGGCTCGACGCGGCCGGGATCGATCTCCAGCCAGTCCGCGGTCACCCCGCCCTCTCCCCGGGCGTCGCCCAACAGCCGTACGGCGCTCTCCGCGTGCTCGGGCTGGTTGTAGAACACCAGGTCACCCCGGCCCCTGACCTTGCCGCCCGGCCCGACGAGCAGCGCGGCCGCGTCGACCGCCGGCGAGCCGGGCCCGCCGTCACGGCGTACGACGGCGACGCGCATCGGCTCGCCACCGAGCGGAAGGTTTCCCCCCTTGATGATCTCTGTCATGGACGCATCCTGACATCACGGGCCGGCCCACCGGCAGGGCCCGCGGACCTGATCCACTGCCGGATCTCTCTGGTCATCGCGCCACGTGACCTGCCATCATCGGCCGACCGCGCGGTACCTCCGGCCGCGCAACAGCGGGGAGAGGGACCGGACATGGGATCGGTCGACACCTTCGACGTATGCACGATGCCTGCCGCCGTCACGGGCAGCAGATCGGCCCGTCGCCGCCCGCCGGCCGCCGCACTGAAACGGCTGATCATCAACTACACGGGCTTCCACACCGAGTTCACCGCCCCGCGACGCCGCCTGGAGCTGCCCACCGGCTGCGTGACGCTGGTCTTCAGCTTCTCCGAGGGCCTGTGGGTCTCCCGCACGGAGGACCTCACCACGGCCCGACTGCGGCCCGCTGCCCAGGCGATGATCAGCGGTCCGCGCACGGTACCGGCGATCGGAGTGCACTCGGGGGTCGTGCACGGGCTGGAGGTGAACATGACCCCGCAGGGCTGCTACCGGCTGTTCGGCATCCCGATGTGGCACTTCGAGGACGCCCACGTGGATCTGGTGGAGGTGCTCGGACGGCAGGGCCGCCACCTCACCGAACGGCTCCAGGCGCTCCCTTCGTGGGCGGAGCGTTTCGCACTGCTCGACGCACTGTTCTGCGCCCGCCTCGACGGCGGCCCCTCCCCCGCGCCGGAGGTCGACGGAGCCCTCTCCGGGCTCTGGGCGAACACCCGCTCCCTGACCCGGGTGAGCGCATCGACGGGGTGGAGCGCCCGTACCGTACGGGCCCGGTTCCGCGAGCAGGTGGGCCTGTCCCCCAAGGCCATGGCCCGGGTGTTCCGGCTGCAGCACGCGCTGCGGATGCTGGCGGCGGGCACGGCGGCCGCGCAGGTGGCGGCGGTGTGCGGCTATCACGACCAGGCGCACCTGAGCCGCGAGGTGAAGGCGATGACGGGGCTGCCCCCGTCCCGGTTCGTCCTGCTGCGGGGCGGGCTGGCGCCGGGTTCGGCGCTGGACCGGATGGCGGGCCGCGTCAGCAGCGTGCTGCTCACCAGTTAGGCGGGCGGCGGCCCTCGCCGGATCGCGACCCGGGGCGCGCCCTCGGATCGCGTCCCGGGTCGCAGCCGGACCGTGCCGTCCGGCGGCGGCTCCCCCGTTGGATTCCGCCGGACCCCACCGACGGGCGTCGGCTCCCGTCGGCGAGCGGTTCACCCGCCCTGGGCTGAGGACCCCCGTACCTCAGCCCACGAGCGAGCGCTCCGACCCCCCTGGTCCCGCACCTGGAGCCTGCCGTCGTGACGGCATCGCGACCCCTCCCCCTTCCGCCCTCGCCCACCGGCCCGGACACTCAGTCGGCTAGACGCTGTGCGTCGAGCGGTTGAGCGCCGAGCCGTCTAGTGCACTAGACGGCTGGACGAAGATACGCCGCCGCACGCATGCCCTGTCAAGGTCCCGCGGGGCGCCCCGGGGGCAATATGGCATGGGTCACATTCCACCGGGTCCGCTAGCAGGGTAGACGCAGTTCGTTGCACTGTGTGGCGAAAGCCATCTAGGCAGGTAGATAATGCTGGTGATGATTTAGTACTGGACCATCGGATCCAGCAGCAGACGGGAGCAGTGACGGTGATGGGTGAGGAGACCCCCACCGGCCGGCGGGACACCATGGGTGACCGCCTCGGCTTCTTGATCGAGACGATCCACCCGGCGGGCCGTGGACCGTACACGTACCAGGAGATCGCCGAGGGCACCAAGAAGCTGTCCGGACCCTCGGTCTCGCACGGCACGGTCCAGACCATCCGCCTGAACAACAACCCGAACCCGGGCATCGACTCGATCCGCGCGATCGCCAACTTCTTCGGCGTCACCGTCGGGTACCTGGCCGACGGAGAGAACGCCCAGGCGATCGAGCAGCGGATCGAGGAGCGGATCGCGCGGCTGCGCGAGGAGATGGGCAAGGCCGCGGCGGCCGACGAGTTCGCCCAGGTCCTCGAGGACGAACAGGTCAAGGCCGCCGCCTTCCGCCTGAGCGGGCTGTCCGCCGGCTCCATGCGCTCCGTCACCGGCTTGATCAAGCAGCTCCGCAAGGCCGAAGGGCTTCCGGATGTGAAGCCCCGGCGCCGCCGCGGCAAGGAATCCTGAGGCGCGAATCAGCCACGCGCCTCACCCCGGCAGCCGTATTCCGGCCACCGATCCGCCCTCACATAGCCCCTGCTGCGCTTCCGGATACTCTCAAACCCGATCGGGAGTGCGGACTGGGCGACGACGGGCGGGGAGGGCGACCATGCGCTGGTGGAAGCGCGCCGACGCGGAGTGCGCCGCCGTCGCCGACCGGCTCGTGATCCCCCGGCCGTTCGACCTGGAAGCCTTCTGCGAGGGCATAGCCGCGCAGCGCGGCCGGCCGCTGATCCTGCTGCCCCTCGACGGACCCCCCGACCCGGCCCTGCCCTGCGGGATCTGGCTCGGACTGGACGTCGCCGACCTCGTCTTCTACGACGCCGTCGCGGCCGAGATCCTCAAGGTCCAGATCGTCCTGCACGAGATCTCGCACATGCTGCTCGGCCACGTCGCTCCCGAACTCGACATCCCCGAACAGCCGTCGGACCGGGAGATCGCCCGGGCCTCCGAGCACTTCCAGCGCCTGCTGACGCGTACGCACACGGCCGTCTCCGGGATCGACCGCCCCGAGCTGCCCGTGGCCTCGATCATCCGCACCGAGGCGGCCCGGATCCGGAACGTGGCCCGCATGACCGAATCGATCGACGAGGAACTCGGCCTCGACATCGACCGCCTGGCGCACCTCATGGGGCGGAGCAAGTTCGCCAGCCCGCAGGAACGGCAGGCGGAGACCCTGGCCACGCTCATCCACGAGCGGGCCGGCCGCTACGACACGACGCAGTCGACCTCCAGTGACAGTGAGGCCGAGGACCGTCTCGTACGCCTCCATGACGCCCTCGGGCACCCCGTTCGAAACACGTGGTCGTGAAGTGAAACACCTCGAAATCGCCATCCTGGCCATGCTCTGGACGGTGACGGTCTGGCGCGCGCCCTCGGCCGTCCGATCCGTCAAACAGCGGGCCCTGTGGACCGCGTTCGCCGCCCTGACCGTCTCCATGACGCTGCGCCTCCCCGGCGTGATGCGGACCCTGGACGACTGGGCCGGGGTCAACAACCTCTCCACCCTCTTCAAGCACTGGCTCGGCATGATCGCGGCCGGCGCGGTCGTCGACTTCGTCGTCGCCATCGCCCGCCCGGAGACCGGCCGCCGGCTGCGGGCCCGCCACTACGCCGCCCTGACCGCGATGACGGCCATGGCCGTGCTCTTCGTGTTCTTCGTCCCGCGGCCCCACGAGATGACCGACTTCTTCGAGGAGACCGCCGGCAACGGCTGGGCCACCGTCTACTACCTCCTCTTCGTCATCTACCTCGGCATCGCCATGGCCACCGCCACCTGGCTGTTCTGGGGCAGCGCCCGGCACGCCAGCGCCCTGTGGCTGCGCACCGGCGTCCGCCTCATGGGCATCGGAACCGCCGTCGGCGTGCTCTACACCCTGCTGCGGGCCGGGTACATCGCGAGCCGCCTCGCGGGCCTCACGGACGACACCAGCGACATCGCCGTCGACAACGTCACCGACGCCCTGAAGTACCTGGCCATCGGCTTCATCCTCATCGGGAGCAGCATCCCCGCCTTCGGCGTGGCCTGGCGCACCGTCCAGGACGGCCGCCACCACCGGCAGCTCCAGCCGCTCTGGCAGGACCTGACCGCGGTCAGCCCCGACATCGTCCTGAAGGCCGGCCTCCTGCGCAGCCCGCGCCTGCGGCTGTACCGGCGGGTGATCGAGATCCGTGACGCCGCCCTGACCCTGGACGCCTACACCACGGGCGACGTCCGCGAACGCGCGCACCGCGCCGCCCTGGCGGCGGGGTTCGACCCGGCGACGAGCCCGGCGGCCGAAGCCCTCTGGATGCGGGCGGCCCGCGAGGGCAAGGCCCGCGGGGTCCTGCCGCTCCGCGGCGCCCAGGAGCCGGCGGCCGGCGCCGGGATCGACGACCTCGACTTCACCACCGAAGTACTGCGCCTCATCCAGCTCGCCCGGATCTACCACTCCGCCGTGGCCGACGAGTTCCTCACCACGACCAGCCAGGAGGCCACGGCGTGACCGCCACGCTCACCCAGCCCGCCGAGTCCCGATCCGCCCGCCTGATCACCGACGGGCTCGATCCCAAGACCTGGATCATCGCCGACACCCTCCTGATCGGCTGGCACACCGCCGGCCTCGCCGGGATCGGCTGGGGACTCCTGGGCTGCCTGTTCGCCGCCGTCATCCCGCTGGCCTTCATCAAGTACGGCATCCGGCGCGGCCGCTGGGCCGACCGGCACGTCGGCCAGCGCCAACAGCGCATCGTCGTGATGGTGTTCATCATCGGCTCGGTCGCCACCGGCATCCTGCTGATGACGCTCCTCGGCTCGCCCCGCACGATGATCGCGCTGATCGCGGCCATGCTGGTCACCCTCGCGGCCCTGCTCGCCGTGACCCCCGCCTGGAAGATCAGCGTGCACGCGGCCGTCTCCTCCGGGAGCGTCGCCATGCTCGCCATGACCTATGGGCGGTGGCTGCTGCTCGCGTACCCGGTGGTCGCCGTCGTCTGCTGGTCCCGGGTCGAGCTGAAGGACCACACCCTCGCCCAGGTCATCGCGGGCACCGCGGTGGGCGCGGCCGTGGCGGCCGCCACCTTCGGGCTGATCCGCTAGGGCACGCTCCCCTCCGTTTTCGGGCCGTGCCGTTTTCGACAAGACAGGCGCGCACCGGCTTGTCACGCTCGGCGCACACCCTCGGCACTGCGGCAGCCCGTCACGGGGGTGCGGGCTGCCGCAGTGCGTCGACCAGCGCGCGGGGATCGTCCGCGTGGAAGCGGATGACGCGGGCTTCGGCGCGGGCGCCGAGCGGACGGCGGAAGGCGAGCGGGCGGGCCAGTTCCACGGTGACCGTGGTCTGGCTGCCGACGATCAGGTCGAGCACCCCGTCCTCGGAGAGGGTGACGAGCCGTCCCTCGGGGTAGCGCCGGTCCACCCGGACCGCGGCCACCGCGTCCGGCGGGACGGTCAGGTCGAAGAGGGCTCCGTAGCGGATGCGCAGGGTCCCGTCGGGGCTCACCACGTGCGGCCGGGTGACGCACGCGGCGTGCAGCGCGAGCATCAGCAGCACCCCGTACACGTCGAGGACGAGCAGCACGCGGTGCACGGCCGGCCAGGGGATCAGGAAGGCCAGCGCCACCGTCTCGATCAGCGACACGAACACCAGCCCGTACATCATGGCCGTCTGCGGTCCGGTGTACGGGGCCGCGTGGTCCCCGGGGCGCACCCCGTGCGGGGGCCGTCGCAGCGCCCACCGGACCAGGGCTCCGCACGCGCGCAGCTCGTGCAGCACGAGGCGGCGTACGGGCACCGGGACCACGGCCCGTACGGCCTCGCGGCGGGCGGCGGCGGGGTCGGCGCCGCGGGCGCGCGAGGCGGCGTACAGGGAGCACAGGACGCGGGCCTCCAGGAGGAGGACCCCCAGCACCAGCACCTCGGCGGCGGCGAGGGCCCAGCCGGGCGGGCGCACTCCGGCGGCCACGCACACCACGAGCGCCAGCTCCATGGGGAGCACGGCGGCCACCCCGATCCGTGCCGCGCGTATCGCGCTCATTCCCGGCCCCTTTTCATCTGGTTCGTCTGCTTCGCCTGCTTCGTCTGCGCGGCCCACATGTCCGTGAAGGCCTCCATCACCCGGCGGACGACCTCCGCCTGCGCCGGGGCGTACTCGGCGAGCAGGGCCTCCAGGAAGCCCGGCAGCTCCTGCGGCCCGCCGGCCCCCTCCGTCGTCGCCGTCGCCGTCGCCGTCGCCATCGCCACGAACGCCTCGGCGGGCACCGCGGCCACCAGTTCCCCGGCGAGCGGCCCGATCCGGGGATCGTCCGCGTCCGCGTCGGCGAGCTCGTCGAGCCGCTCGTACAGCGCGAGCACGGCCGGATCGGCGGCCACCGTGCCGAGCACGGCGTACAGCTCCTCCCCCACGGCGCCCGAGGCGTCCAGCAGGCTCAGGTGCTCACGGTCGAGCGCGGCCGACGGCGAGGCCGTCGCGGGCGCCCTGGCGAGCAGCTCCGCGAGTGCGGGCGAGACCGGCTCGGCCTCCCCGGGCGGGGCGGCGAGCAGGACGGCGAGGCGCCGTCTGCGCTCGGCCAGTTCGGCCTGCTGGCGGGCGAGGTCGGCGTCGAGCTCGGCCAGTACCTCGGCCAGCTCGCGCCCCGCGTCGTCCGCGAGCACGTCGCGCACCTCGTCGAGGCTCAGCCCGAGCTCGGTCAGCCGGCGCACCCGGGCCAGCCGGACGGCGTCGCGCACGCTGTAGGAGCGGTAGCCGTTGGGGCGCCGGTCCGGCTCGGGGAGCAGGCCGACGTGGTGGTAGTGCCGGATCGCCCGGGTGGTGACCCCGACGAGCGCGGCGATCTCTCCGATCCGCATGGGTTCCAGTAGAAACCCTGCCGCTGCGTCAAGGTCAAGCCGTGATGACGCAGCCGGTACGATGGGCGGCACGACAGACGAGTCGGCCGGGCGGCCGCGTCGGGATCCCCGGATCCCGCCGAGGAACGTCCGGGCTCCACAGGGCAGGGTGGTGGCTAACGGCCACCCGGGGTGACCCGCGGGACAGTGCCACAGAAAACAGACCGCCTGGGGCTTCGGCCCCCGGTAAGGGTGAAACGGTGGTGTAAGAGACCACCAGCGCCTGAGGCGACTCAGGCGGCTAGGTAAACCCCACCCGGAGCAAGGTCAAGAGGGTCCGGCCGTTTTCGGACGGCAGGACCTGCGCGAACGTTCGAGGGCTGCCCGCCCGAGTTCGCGGGTAGACCGCACGAGGCCGGCGGCAACGCCGGTCCTAGATGGATGGCCGTCTCCCCGGCGACCGCGAGGTCACCGGGCGACAGAACCCGGCGTACAGGCCGACTCGTCTGTCCTTCTCCCTCCGACCGAGGCGTTTGCCCGGGTCCGGGCGGTAGGGCGTAAGCAATGCCCCCACGGAGGGGCATTGGTGTTTCGGCTATCGCGGCTTGCCTGCGGCCGCCGAGGAAGGGGCATCGCCGAGACGCGCGTCCTCGTCAGCGCCCCCGGCCCTCCTTGGCCTCGTCCTCGGCCGCCTGCTCCACCATCCGCTCGATGTCCCCGCCGATCCGCCGGAGCTCGTCGACCACGAGCCCCCATGCCCGGCCTCGCAGTTCCTCCGGCACCTCGTCGTCGATGAACGCCGCGATCAGGGATATCTCCGAGCGGGCCCCTTCCTCGTCGGCCTCCGTCGGGGTGTTCATCGCGAGCCACACGAACCGGCCCACCGCCAGAGCGCCCCGACCCATGGCCCCGAACACCGCCCCGAAATCAGGCACTGGCCCCTCCTTGCCCTCGACATCGCGTGCGTTGCGCCTCTGGCGCCCTGTGCTTCCTACACCGCCCCGCGCCGGATGACAACCGCATCACGAGCCGTCCCGGTCGAGGCCCGAAGGACGCCTCACCGCCGAGGAGTTCCCCGAAGCGCACCGGCGCGAACAGCCCCCACGGCTCGGGGACGACGACCAGGCCCCCCGCCCGGTCGGGGCGGGGGGCCTGGTCGTGCGGCCGGGCACGGTGGCTCAGCGCAGGTGGGACGTGTCGTTCAGGAGGCGGACCGAGGCGTTGCCGTCGGCGTAGTAGGCGACCGCCGACAGGGAGGCCGCCGACAGCTCCATGCGGAACAGCGCCTCCGGCGGGGCGCCCAGCGCCAGCCGGACCAGGATCTTGACCGGTGTCACGTGCGAGACCAGCAGGACCGTGCGGCCCGCGTGCTCGGCGAGCAGCCGGTCCCGGGTCGCCGAGATCCGGCGGGTCGCCGAGGCGAAGCTCTCGCCGCCGCCCGTGGGGGCGGCCTTCGGGGAGTCCAGCCACGCCTGGAGGTCGTCGGGGTAGCGCTCGCGCGCCTCCGCGAAGGTCAGCCCCTCCCATGCCCCGAAGTCGACCTCGCGCAGCCCCTCTTCGACCGTGACGGTGAGCCCGAGCCGGTCGGCGACGGCCTGCGCGGTCTCCCGGCAGCGGCGCAGCGGAGAGCTGATGACCGTCTCGATGGTGCCGCGCGCGGCGAGCGACTCCGCGACGGCGGTGGCCTGGCGGCGGCCCGCCGCGGAGAGCTCCGGGTCGCTGCCGCCGCTGCCGGAGAACCGCTTCTGCGGGGTCAGCGCGGTCTCGCCGTGGCGCAGCAGCACGAAGGTGGCCGGGGGCCCCATGTCGGGTCCCCAGCCCTGTCCCGCGGCGGGGGCGGATGCGGTCGCCGTACCGGTGGCCGTCGCCGGACCGGTCGCCGTGCCCGTGCCGGTGGCCGCGCCGGTCGTGTCCGGCCCGGGAGCCGGGGCCGGCGCCGGGTCCACGAGGTCCGCCGGGTCCCCGAAGAGGGTGTCGGCGCCGGCCGGGGCGGAGCCGGCCGTCCCGCCCGCAGCGGCGCCCGCACGGATCCGCGTACCACCGCCGGAGGCGAGGGCGGCACGGACGGCCGCGGCGCCCGCTGCGGCGTCGCCCACGGGGCCCGCCGCCGGCGGGGTCGCCAGGGTGCGGGCCGCCGAAACGTCGAGGGCGGCCGACGACTGCGCGGGCTCCCACTGCTTGCCCCGCTTGCCCGCGTCCATCGCCTCGTTCGCGAGCCGGTCCGCGTGCTTGTTCTTCTCGCGCGGGATCCACTCGTACGTCACCTGCGCGCGCGGCATGACCTTCGCCGCTTCCGCCGCGAGCGGCTTCATGTCCGGGTGCTTGATCTTCCAGCGGCCCGACATCTGCTCGACGACGAGCTTGGAGTCCATGCGGACGAGGACCACCGCGTCCGGGTCCAGCTCGCGGGCGGCCTTCAGCCCGGCGATGAGGCCCTTGTACTCGGCCACGTTGTTCGTCGCGACGCCGATGTACTCCGCGCGCTCGGCCAGCGTCTCGCCCGTCACCGGGTCGAGGACGACGGAGCCGTACCCGGCGGGCCCCGGGTTGCCCCGGGAGCCGCCGTCGGCTTCGACAACGAACCGCGGCATCAGATGCCCGAGTCGGCCATGCGGACCAGGATGCGGCCGCAGCTCTCGTGCCGGACGATCTGGTCGCGGGCGGCGGCCTTGATCTCGTTGACCTCGGCGAGGTCGAGCTCCAGGCGGCAGCCCTCGCAGCGGCGCTGCGACAGGCGGGCGGCGCCGACGCCGCCCTGCTTCACGCGGATCTTCTCGTACAGGGCGATCAGCGCGGCCGGCATCGTGGTGACGATGACCTCGCGGTCCTTGGCGATGCCCGCGACCTCGGCGTCGATCTCGCCGGTGGCGGCGTCGCGGCGCGCGGTGGCGTCGACGAGCTTGGTCTCCAGCGAGGCGACCCGGTCGGTGAGCTCGGTGACGCGCTCCTGCGCACCCTCCAGGCGCTCCATGACCTCGAGGACCACGTCCTCCAGGTCACCCTGGCGCTTGGCGAGGGAGACGACCTCGCTCTGCAGGTTGGCCAGGTCGCGGGCGGAGATGCCGACGCCGGTGTCCAGGCGCGACTGGTCGCGGGCGGCGCGCTGGCGCACCTGGTCCACGTCCTGCTCGGCCTTGGTCTGCTCGCGGGCGGCGTCGGTGGCCTGCGTCTGGGCGGCGACGAGGAAGTCGCGCTGCTGGGCCAGGTCGCTGGTCAGCGAGTCGACCTCGGCGTGCTCGGGGAGCATCTTGCGCTTGTGGGTCAGCTGAGACAGCCGGACGTCCAGGGCCTGGACGTCGAGAAGTCGGATCTGGTCGGCGGGCTCGGCGTTCAGTTGGGGGCTCCAGGGTGAGAAGGGGATGTCACGGACGGCGCGTGCGCCGTCCACGGGTCGGTGGCCGTGCGCGAGACGTGGGTCCGCAGACCCCAGCCGTTGCGCTCGGAGATGGCGTCGAGCTGGGCCGCGGCCTGCTCGCACCAGGGCCATTCGGTGGCCCAGTGGGCGGCGTCGACGAGGGCGAGCGGGCTCTGCTCGCGGGCCTCGGACACCGGGTGGTGGCGCAGGTCGGCGGTGACGTACGCGTCGACACCGGCGGCCCGGACCTGCGCGAAGAGGCTGTCGCCGGAGCCGCCGCTGACCGCGACGGTACGGATCATCCCGTCGGGGTCACCGGCCACCCGGATGCCCTGTGCGGTCGGCTGGAGCCAGGCGGCGACGCGCGCGGTGAACTCGCGCAGCGTCTCGGGGCGGTCCAGCTCGCAGAGCCGGCCCAGGCCGCGGCGGCCGGCGGGGTCGCTCGGGTCGGGGACCAGCGGGCCGGTGACGCGCAGGTCGAGGGCGCCGGCGAGGGCGTCGGAGACTCCGGGGTCCGCGGTGTCGGCGTTGGTGTGGGCGACGTGCAGCGCGATGTCGTTCTTGATCAGCGTGTGCACGGCCCGGCCCTTGAAGGTGCCGGCGGAGACGGTGGTGGTGCCCCGCAGGTAGAGGGGGTGGTGGGTGACGAGCAGGTCGGCGCCCAGCTTCACCGCTTCGTCGACGATCTCCTGGACCGGGTCGACGGCGAACAGGACCCGGGTGACCTCGGCGTCGGGGTCGCCGCAGACGGTGCCGACGGCGTCCCACTCCTCGGCCCGCGAGGGGGGCCACAGAGCGTCCAGCGCGGCGATGACTTCAGAGAGACGGGGCACAGGCCAAGGCTACCGTCCGTGGCGACCGGCACGGTCTGGTCCCGGCGCCCGTTTTCCCCGGCCCGGACCGGCTCGGACCGGTCCGGACGCGTCCGGACCGGTCTGGGCCGTACGGGCTACTTCACCAGGAAGCCCCGCAGGTCGTCGAGGACCTTGTCGGCGGCGGTCACGCCGAGGCCCAGGTACCAGGTCTCGTCCGGGACGTCCTTGGCCCGGCCCTGCTTCACGGCCTCCAGGCCCTTCCACAGCGGGTTGTCCTCGGCGGAGTCGCGCTTGGTCTTGTCCTTGGCCCCGTAGACGCCGGTGAAGATCCAGTCGGCGGCGGCCTCGTCCATGCGCTCCGGGCTGATCTCCACCGCGAGGTCCTCGACCTGCTGGTTCTGCGGGCGGGGGATGCCGGAGTCCTTCAGGATCGTGCCGATGAAGGAGGCGCCGGCGTAGAGGCGGGTCTTGCCCGGCATGTAGCGCAGCATCGTGACGGTCGGCTTCTTCTCGCCGAGGTCCTCGCCGAGCTTCGCCGCCTTGGCCCGGTAGGCGTCGAGCTCGGCCTTCGCCTCGGCGGTCTTGTCGAGGGCGGCGGCGTTCAGGAGGTAGTTCTCCTTCCACGGGAAGCCGGGGCGGATGGAGAAGACGGTCGGGGCGATCTTGGAGAGCGCGTCGTACTTGTCCGCGGAGCGGAGCTGGCTGCCGAGGATCAGGTCGGGCTTGAGGGCGTTGATCGCTTCGAGGTTGAGGTTGTTGATGGTGCCGACGGACTTGGGCTCGCCGGCGTCCTTCTTCAGGTAGCCGGGGATGCCCTCGTCGCCCTCGGTGGGCGCGTAGCCGACGGGCCGCATGCCCAGCGAGACCACGTTGTCGAGCTCGCCGACGTCGAGGACGACGACCCGCTTGGGCGCGGCCTCGATCTCGGTGGAGCCCATGGCGTGGGTGACCGTGCGCGGGAACTGCCCGGCCGCCGCGGTGGTCCCGAAGGCCGCCGTCTTCTTCGCCGCGTCGGAGAAGTCCTTGCCGCCCTGGGCTGCTGCCTTCTTCTCGGTGCCCCCGGCCGGGGCCTCCTTGCCGGACGGCGCGGCCTTGTCGTCCTGGCCTCCGCAGGCGGTGAGGACGAGTGCGGCGGCAGCGGCCAGGGCGACGGCGGCGACGGAGCCACCGCGGGGCGTGCGGCGTCGGAGGGACATGGGACGTCTCCTGAGGGTGGGGAGCGGGCGAAGCACGTGAAGATCCGAAAAAGCGGGTTAGGTGTGCCTAACCAGGCTCCTCACCCTAAACGCCCCGATATCGCACAGCACAATCGCCTCTTCTTCCACAGCCGAATCGCCGCCCCGCCACCCGTATGTGTGAAGCGGGGATTGTCGCGTTGTCCGGAGGGAAGCGCGATCACTACCTTCCTCGGCGGAGGTGCCCGCAGATGACTGTCTGTGCCATCGAGAAGACCAGCGCGACCCCGTTCACCATCGCCGCGGACGGGTCGTACGCCGCCCGGCTGGCCGGGGTGGGCGAAGCGCGCTATCCGGAGCGCTGGACCCTGACCGGGCCCGAGCCGTACGCGGTGCCGCTGCCCCTCGCCCAGCCCGAGGAGGCCGACAGCGAGGTGCTGCCGCTGGCCGACGGGCGGGTCCTGATCCACCGGCGGGTCGCGGAGCGGCACGCCTTCGCGCTGCTGTACCCGACGGGCGGGGGCGCGGCGGGCGCCGGGCCCCGGACCGGGGAGCTGCAGCTCGGCGCGATCGCGCCGGAGGACGGTACGGAGGCCGACGGCGTACGGGTCACCCTGCTGCCCCCGTCCCCCGACGGGCACGGGGCCTTCGCCCTGGCCGTGGGGGCCGCCTCGACCACGGTGTGGCAGGTGGCCGGGGTCCCCTTCGGGCCGGAGCGGGTCGCCCGGATCCCGGGGCGCTGTTCGGGCGGGGTCTGGCTGGACCGCACGGGCCGGCTGCTGGCCCTGGACCGGGAGGTGGACGGCCCCGGCGGGCCGGTGACCAAGGCGGTGGCCGTGGACCTGCGGCGGGCCGGGGAGGTGTCGCCGCTGCTCCAGATCGCGGAGGCCAGCAACGACCGGCTGCTGCTGGCCGACGCCGACAGCGGGCTGCTGCTGATCCGTTCGGACGCGCCGGGCGAGCCCCGGCTCGGCTGGGGGGTCCTGGGCAGCGCCCGCCCGGTGCGCTTCCCGGAGTGCCTGCGGGCCGTCGGGGCCACGGCCACGCCGTTCGCGGTGCAGCCGGGGCAGGTGCTGATGCCGGAGAACTGCGGGGTGGCGCTGCGGGTGGACGAGGCGGGCGACGGTTACGGCGGCTCGGTGGCCGGGCTGGCCCTGTGGCGCCCCGCCGACCGGCACGTGTTCCGGCTCGGCGCCCCGGCCGGCTGGCTCGGCGGAACGGGCCGCTGGACCCCGGAGGGCCGCCTGCACCTCCCGTACGCCACCCCCGAAGTGCCGTGCGGCCTCCTGGGCATGACCCTCCCGGTCTCCCCGCCCCCGCCCATCCGCCTGGACCCCATCCCGCTCCCGCCGGCCCCCGCCCGCCCGGTGCCCTTGCAGCAGGCCCCGCTGGGGTGAGGCCGGCCGGGCCGGGCCGGCGGCGGCGTGCCGGACCAGGCCGTCTAGCCGTCCTCGGCGCTGCGGCGGAGGTATCCGGTCGTCGCGCAGCCCTCGTCGGCATCGTCGGCCGGGCACATCGAGGGGTCGCCGTCGTCGCCGTACAGATGGACGTCCACGTGGCAGCCCCGGCCCTCGAAGGACAGCACCACGCTGCTGCCGCGCGTGGCGCTCTCCTGCGCGGTGAAGCTCGTGG
This sequence comes from Streptomyces sp. GL_141, assembly GCF_057834385.1. Classification (NCBI taxonomy): domain Bacteria; kingdom Bacillati; phylum Actinomycetota; class Actinomycetes; order Kitasatosporales; family Streptomycetaceae; genus Streptomyces; species Streptomyces sp. GL_141. Next base: position 6,039,184 of record NZ_CM174402.1, on the reverse strand, counting down.
AGCCGGGCTCACGGGGGGCCCGGAACGCCCAGGTGCCCGAGGCCGGGCCCGTGGGGTTCTCGGGGTTCGCGCACCCCGACGCGTCGGGGTACGTGCCGAGCTGCTCGCTGGTGAAGGTGTGGTCCGCATGGAAGGTCAGGGAGGTGCCCCCCGCGCCGACCCACCGCCCCTCCAGCCGGTCCGCGGAAATGTCCGCGGAGTAGATCCCCGCGGCATACCCGCACGACGCCGTCAGCGCCATCGCCGCGGCCGCCAGGGCGGCCGGCCTCCATACCCGTCGGTTCACGCGTGTTCCTCCCCCAACCGCCCGGACAGCGGCCCGGGTTCGGGTCCTCACGACCCGCCCCCACCATAATTGAACGCATTCAAATTTCCTAGGGTCCACCGGAAACGCCGCCGGGCCCGGGGTGAGGTACCCCGGGCCCGGCGTCTGCGTGCGCGTGTGCGCGTGCGCGTACCTGCGTGTCCGTCAGCCGTCGTGCTTCAGGCCGAGGACTTCCGCCGCCGCGAAGGTCTCGTTCGCCGGGCGGGAGTCGTAGTGCGGGGTGAGGAGCCCGTCGAGCTCCTCGTAGGAGAAGGACTCCTTGGTGGTGTCGAACTTCGCCGCCACCTTCGGGCGTTCCATGACGACCACGATGCCGCCGTGGACGACGAACAGCTGCCCGTTGGCCTTCGCGGAGGCCGGTGAGGCCAGGTAGCCGACCAGCGGGGAGACGTGCTCGGGGGCGAGGGCGTCGAGCTTGCCCTCCTCCGGGACCTGGAAGCCCGCGAAGACGTCCTCCGTCATACGGGTACGGGCGCGCGGGCAGATGGCGTTGGCCGTCACCCCGTACTTGGCGAGCGCCAGGGCGGTGGACGTGGTCAGGCCCACGATGCCGCCCTTGGCCGCCGCGTAGTTGGGCTGGCCGGCCGAGCCGCCGAGGAAGGCCTCGGAGGAGGTGTTGATGATCCGGCCGTAGACCGGGCCACCCGCCGCCTTGGAGCGTTCGCGCCAGTGCACGGAGGCGAAGTGGGTCGTGTTGAAGTGGCCCTTGAGGTGGACCCGGATGACCGAGTCCCACTCCGACTCCGACATCGAGAAGACCATCCGGTCGCGCAGGATGCCCGCGTTGTTGACCAGGATGTCGAGCTTGCCGAAGCTGTTCACCGCCAGCTCGACCAGCTCGCGCGCCTGCTCGAAGTCGGCCACGTCGCCCAGGTGCGCCACCGCCTGTCCGCCCGCGGCGCGTATCTCCGCCGCGACCTCCTCCGCCGGTGCGGCCGAGGCCTCGCCGGAGCCGTCGCGGCCGGGCTGCCCGAAGTCGTTGACGACCACGCTCGCGCCGAGCCGGGCGAGTTCGATCGCCTCGGACCGGCCGAGGCCGCGGCCCGCCCCGGTGACGATGGCGACGAGTCCCTCAAGTGGCAGTGACATCCGTACGGTTCCTCTCGAAACGGGTCAGAGTTCGATGCAGGTGCGCAGGGCCACGCCCGTACGCATCTGGTCGAGCGCGTCGTTGATCTCGGCGAGCTGCACGCGGTGCGTGATCAGGCCCGCCAGGTCCACCCGGCCTGCCCGCCACAGCGCGATGGTGCGCTCGTAGGAGCGGAGCACGTCGCCGCCGCCGTACATCGACGGCAGGATCTTCTTCTCGTCGAAGAAGAGGGAGAACATGTTGATCGAGTAGTTGTCGTCGAGCGCGCCCGCGCCGACCACGACGACGGAGCCGCCGCGACGGGTCATGTCGTAGGCGGTCTTGGTGGTCGCGGACTTGCCGACGACCTCGAAGACGTAGTCGAAGCCCTCGCCCGCGGTGATCCGGTTCTTGGCGTCGGCGAACTCCTCCGGGGAGACCGCCTCGGTGGCGCCGAAGCGGAGCGCGGCCTCGCGCCGGGAGGCGACCGGGTCGACGGCGATGATCTGGGCCGCGCCCTGGACCTTGGCGCCCTGGATGACGGAGATGCCGACGCCGCCGCAGCCGATGACGGCGACCGAGGAACCGGCCTCCACCTTGGCGGTGTTGATGGCGGCACCGAGTCCGGTGGTGACTCCGCAGCCGATCAGGGCGGCGATGTCGAAGGGCACGTCGTCGGGGATCGGTACGGCGCAGCCCGCCGGGACCACCATCTCCTCGGCGAAGGTGCCGGTGCCGGCGAAGCCGAAGATGCTGCTGTCGCCGCGCTGGAAGTTGGGGGTGGCCACGTTGCCGAAGGCCTCCAGGCACAGGTGGCCCTGGCCGCGCTTGCAGGAGGGACAGTGCCCGCAGGGCGGGAGCCAGCAGACCAGGACCCGGTCGCCGATCTTGTGGCTGGTGACCCCGTCACCGACGTCGGTGATCACACCGGAGCCCTCGTGGCCCGGGATGAAGGGGGCGGGCTGCGGGAGGACGCCGCTCATCGCGGAGAGGTCGGAGTGGCACAGGCCGGTGGCCTTGATGCGGATCTTGACCTTGCCGGGGCCGAAGCCCACGGCCTGCATGTCCTCGACGACTTCGAGCTTGTCCTGGCCTATCTCGCTCTGGAGTGCTGCGCGCACGGTGCGGCTCCTTCTGTGGGTCTGCGGGGTTACTCGCGTGCTTCTGCTGCTGCGGCTGCTGCTGCGGCTGCGGCTGCGGCTGCGGCTGCTGCTGCGGCTGCTCAGCCGTGTTCGACGACGGTGTCGGCGAGGACCGGGGCGTCGTCCCGGTCGGCGGCGCTCACCGTGACGAGGACGCGGCCGGGCTCCTGCCACATCCGGATCCGCAGGGTCTCGCCGGGGAAGACGATCCCGGCGAAGCGGGTGCGGTACGCCCGGACGCGGGACACGTCGCCGTCCAGGACGGTGTCGACCACGGCCTTCAGGGTCATCCCGTACGAGCACAGGCCGTGCAGGATCGGCTGGTCGAAGCCGGCCATCTTGGCGAACTCCGGGTCCGCGTGGAGCGGGTTCCAGTCGCCGGAGAGGCGGTAGAGCAGCGCCTGCTCCTCGCGGATCTTGCGCTCCTCCACCCGGTCGGGCGCCCGCTCGGGCTGCTCGGCCTTGACGGAGGGACCGCGGTCGCCGCCGAAGCCGCCCTCGCCGCGTACGAAGATCGACGCGTCGGAGGTCCACAGCGGCCCGTCGGCGTCCGCGACCTCGGTGCGCAGGACGATCACCGCCGCCTTGCCCTTGTCGTACACCGCGGCGACCTTGGCGGTGGAGGCGGCCTGCCCCTTGACCGGGATGGGCCGGTGCAGCTCGATGGACTGGCTGCCGTGCAGCACGTTGGCGAGGTTGACCTCGATGCCGGGGGCCGCGAGGCCGCCCATCATCGCCATGCCGGAGCCGGCGACGGTCGCGAAGCTGGGGAGCACGTGGAGCTTGGACTCCAGGGTGTAGCGCAGCTCGTCGGGGTCGGTGGCTGCCCCGGGATTGTTCGGGGAGGTCCCCGCGCCGAGTCCGAGGTGGTAGAGCTGGATGTCCTTGTGGTCCCAGGCGATGTTCCCCTGGCGGGGTTCGGCGGCGAGGGCCTTGGCGGCATCGATCGGCATGGGCGTGCTGCTCCCTGTGTTGGAAACACCGTCTTTGAGGCACCTGCTGTGAAGCACCGCCCGTGGAGGCGCGGTGCCTTGGAAGACCTCGGCGCGGCCGTCCGCACCGTCGGCCGCACCGAGGTCGTATGCGGGACCCGGCACTCTAGAACGCGTTCTAGGTTGCCCGGTGAAGGAATGTATAACGCACGCCCCAGCACTTGGGAAGACTCCTGACGATCTGTCAGACCGACTTCTCGTGCGGCGCGTTGCACGGGTACGGGATGCTTCGCCCCTACCCTGGCCGGGTGGATGAGATGCCCGTTTCCCAGCGCCCTGCCCGCTCCCTGCGGGTGCTCCTGGACCCGCCGAACCCGGCCCTGGCGGTCCTCCTCGGCCTCCAGCCGGACATCGAGGTCGTGGCGTCGCCGCTGGCCCGCCCGGCGGTGGCGCTGACGGAGTCGGTGGACCGCGTCCCCGCGCTCCTGGCGGAGGATCCGGAATGCCGGATCCTGGTGCTGACCGGCTCCGCCCACCCGGGCCTGCCGGAGGCCGCCCTCGCCGCCGGCGCGGCCGGCCTGGTCCTGCGGGACGGCCCGGTCGAGGACCTCGCGGACTGCATCCGCCGCGCCTCCCGGGGGGAGTCGGTGGTCGACCCGGCACTGGAGGCCCCGCACGCGCCGTAGGCCGCGTAGACCTCGCAGGCCCTACGGGACATGCGCCCGCCCCGGGGATCCTCCAGGAGGATCCCCGGGGCGGGCGGGGTCTACGGCAGCGGCGCGCAGGGCGCCCGGACGACGGACGGACGGACGGACGGGCGGGCGGACGGGCGGACGATCGGCTCAGTCGGAGGAGGTCGTTGCGGTCCAGTCATCGACCGTCCGCGACGGGTCCAGGGCGACGGGCAGCCTCTCCAGCCCGCGGAAGGCCGGGAAGGGCCCCTTGAGCCACTCCTCGTGGCCCGGCTCCGGGGTCGCCAGCACCATCTCGGGGAACCGGTCGAGCAGGGCCGTCAGCGCGGTCTCCAGCTCCATCCGGGCGAGCGGGGCGCCGAGGCAGTAGTGCGGTCCGTGACCGAAGCCGAGGTGGGTGCTCTGCAGTCCCTTGCGCGTCACGTCCAGGGTGTCCGGTTCCGCGAACTTCTCCGGGTCGCGGTTCGCGGAGGAGATCGCGATCTGGACCAGGGAGCCCTGAGGGATGGCCACTCCCCCGATCTCCACGTCCTCCAGGGCGTAGCGGAACGTGGAGGTCTCCACGGAGCACTCGAACCGGACGAGCTCCTCGATCGCCTGGGGCAGCAGCCCCCGGTTCTCCCGTACGAGCGCCAGCTGGTCGGGGTGGGAAAGCAGCGAGAAGACCGCGTTGCCGATCTGGTACGTGGTGGTCTTGTGGCCCGCGAAGAGCAGCACCCACATCATCGAGACGAGCTCGTCGTCGGTCAGGGCCCCGTCCTCGTGCTCCGTCTGGATCAGCACGGTGAGGAAGTCGTCCGCGGGTTCCGCGCGCTTGCGGGCGACCAGACCGAGGAAGTAGTTCCGCAGCCAGTGCTCCGCCGCGGCCAGGTCGCCGGACATGTCCTTGCTGAACCGGGAGCGCGTCACCTGCCCGAACCACTTCAGGACGTCGGTGCGCTCGTCCCCGACGATGCCGAGGAGTTCACAGATGACCATGACGGGGAGCGGCAGGGCGAAGGCGGCCATCAGGTCGACGGGGGCGTCCGTCGGACACTTGGCGAGCAGTTCGTCCGCGAGCTGCTCGATGCGCGGGCGCAGCAGCTTGACGTGGCGCGGGGTGAAGGCCTCGTGGGCGATGTGCCGCAGCCGGGTGTGCCGCGGGGGGTCGGCGAAGATCAGGTTGTCGTCGAGGGCGTCGCAGGTGTCCCCGAAGACCGCGTGGTAGATGTCGATGCCCTCGTGCATGTCCTTGCCGATGCGCGGATCGGACAGCGCGAGCCGGGCGTCCTCGTACCGGGTGATGAGATACGTGTCCACCCCGTGGCGCGTGGTCAGCTTGCAGACGGGGGCCTGCTCGCGCAGCGACCGGTAGACCGGGTAGGGGCACGTACGGTACTCCGGCGTGCCCATGGACACGGCCGCCACGGCTTCGCCTACGGGAAGGCCGTCACTCACTGCCACTGCGGGTTCGGTCGTCACGGGTACAGACCTCTCGTGGGGCTCGACTGTCCAGCCACCTCACTCCCTCCGCCCGCGCCCCGCATAACCTCCGTTACCCCGTTCGGGCCCGAAACTACGCCCGCCCGAGCGGATCGGCCGGGTCCCCGACCTGTCCCGCGACCGCCCGCGCGGCCCCGCCATAGGGTCCCCCCATGCCGGACATCGCAGACATCACCCCGCCGGACGACGGCAGCCACAGCAGGATCGACGTCCACCACCACTTCTGCGCCCCGGAATGGCTGGAGTGGGCCGAAGGCCAGGGCCTGGCGAACCGGAAGGCCCTCCCCCCATGGGCGCGCTGGGATGCTGCGGCGGCCCTGGACCTGATGGACCGGGCGGGGATCGCCACCGCCGTGCTCAAGCCGATGCTGCCCGCGCGCTATGCGACGTCCGCGCAGCTGCGCGAGGCCACGGACATCACCCTGCGGGCGGCGGCGGAGGTGACGGAAGCCCACCCGGGCCGCTTCGCGTTCCACGCCCCGCTCTTCCTCGACGACCCGGACGTCTCGCGCTGGGCGCTGCGGCGCGGGCTGGACGAGCTGGGGGCGGTGGGGGTGAACGTGACGGCGAACTACGGAGGCGTCTACCTCGGCGACGCCTCCTACGACCCCCTCTTCGCCGAACTCGACGAGCGGTCCGCCATCGTGGACACGCACCCGCACAACCTGCCGGGCCTCGGCGGGGGGATGGGGCCGGGCGCGGGCGGCGGGCCGGGGGCCGTGGCCGTTCCGGGGGTTCCGCACTTCCTGTGCGACTTCCTGCTGGACACGACGCGGGCGGCACTGAACATGATCCACAAGGGCACGCTGGACCGGTTCCCGAACCTGTCGGTGATCCTGCCGCACGCGGGCGGCTTCCTCCCCCACATCGCCACGCGCGTACAGGCCTTCGCGGGGGCGTTCACCCCGCCCATCGAGCCGGCGATGGTCCGGGACCACCTCCTCCGCTTCTACTACGACACGGCCGGGCCCATGTCCCCGGCGGGCACCCTGCTCGCGATGGCGGCCCCCGACCGCATCCTCTTCGGCAGCGACTGGCCGGCTTGCCCTGCGGAGATGGTCACGGGGATCGCCCTGCCGGCGATGGCGGGTGACCCCGCCCTGACGACGGCGCAGCAGCTGGCGATCAACCGGGACAACGCGCTGCGCCTGATGCCGAGCCTGGCCCCGCTGAGCGCTGCGCGCGCCTGAGCGGCACCGCCCCTCACCCTTGCCGCTGCGCGGGGCGGAAGTCCCCGCTGCGACCCTTGCCGCTGCGCGGGGCGGCAGTCCCCGCTGCGACCCTTGCCGCTGCGCGGGGCGGAAGTCCCCGCTGCGACCCTTGCCGCTGCGCGGGGCGGAAGTCCCCTACCCGCCCTTCCACCGTTCCCCGGGCGCTGCCCGGACCCGCGCCTCAAACGCCGGCGAGGCTGGGGGATGCCCCGGGCCGGCCCGGACCCGGTCCTCAAACGTCGGACGGGCTGAAAGCCCCTGGGGCTCCGCCCCAGACCCTGGTCCGCAAACGCCGGACGGCTGAATTTGGCTGCGCCCGGTCGGGGTCGGGGACGGGGTGGGGTGTTGGCCTGGACGTAGAGCGTGATGTGTGGCGCGAGAACACGCCGCGGCCTGTCGGAGTAGGGCAGGGGGCGCCCAAATCATGCAGTCCAGGCCAACACCCCACCCCGGCCCCGGCCCCGACCCACCCGCAGCCACCACGACGCCGGGCGGCTACCGCCGGAGCAGAGTGACCACCGCCGCGCCGCCCAGGCCTATGTTGTGCGCCAGCCCGACCCTCGCTCCGGGGACCTGTCGCGGCCCCGCCGCACCCCGCAGCTGCCAGACGAGTTCCGCCGCCTGCGCCAGCCCCGTCGCACCCAGCGGGTGGCCCTTGGAGATGAGGCCGCCCGAGGGGTTGACCACCCACCGCCCGCCGTACGTCGTCGCGCCCGACTCCACCAACGCCCCCGCGCCGCCGTCCTCGCACATGCCCAGCGCCTCGTACGTCAGCAGCTCGTTGATCGAGAAGCAGTCGTGCAGCTCGATGACGTCCACGTCCCCGATCCCGAGCCCGGAGGCCGCGAACACCGCCCGCCCCGCCGCCGCCGTCATCGGCTTGCCGACCACGTCGATGCAGGAGCCGGAGGCGAAGGACGCCTCGGTGTCCGTCGTCATGGACTGGGCGACGATCTCCACCGCCCGGTCACCGAGCCCGTGCTGCTCCACGAAGCGTTCCGACACGACCACCGCCGCAGCCGCCCCGTCCGAGGTCGGCGAGCACTGGAGTTTGGTCAGCGGCTCGTGGATCGTCTTCGCCGCGAGGATCTCCTCCACCGTGTAGACGTCCTGGAACTGCGCGTTCGGATTGTTCGCCGAGTGCCGGTGGTTCTTCGCCCCGACGGCCGCCAGCTGCGCGGCCGTGGTCCCGTAGAGCTTCATGTGCTCCCGCGCCGCGTTCCCGAAGATCTGCGCGGTCGGCGGCGACATCTCGAAGCCGTGGCCGGCGGCCATGATCCCGTAGTGCCGGGCCACCGGCGAGGTCTTGAAGTCCCCGCCGTCGGCTCCGCCCCCCAGCGCGCCGCGCTTCATCTTCTCGAAGCCCAGCGCCAGCACGCAGTCGTTGATCCCGCCCTCCACGAACTGCCGCGCCATCATCAGCGCGGTCGAGCCCGTCGCGCAGTTGTTGTTGACGTTGTAGACGGGGACCCCGCTCAGCCCCAGTTCGTACGCCGCCCGCTGGCCGGCCGTGGAGGCCTGGAAGCAGTAGCCCACCGGTACCTGCTCGACCAGCCCGTAGTCGATGCCCGCGTCGGCGAGCGCCGCGTCGCCGGCCTCCTTCGCCATGTCCCAGTACTGCCAGTCCCTCGACTCCGGCTTCTCGAACTTCGTCATGCCGACGCCCACGATGTACGACTTCATGTCTGTCCCACTGCCCTTCAGTCAGTCCCTGGGAAGGCCGAGAATCCGCTCGGCGACGACGTTGAGCTGGACCTGCGTGGTGCCTCCGGCGATGGTCAGACAGCGGGACATGAGCATCCCGTGCACCGCCCGCTTCCCCGTCCCCTCGCTCACCGCGCCCGCCGGGCCCAGCAGTTCGAGCGTGAGCTCGGCGGTCCGCTGCTGGTGCGGCGTCTGGACGAGCTTGCGTACGGACGCGCCCGCGCCCGGTTCCAGTCCGGACACCTGCTGGAGCGTGGTGCGCAGCCCGATGCAGGCCAGGGCGTGCGCCTCGGCGGCCAGGGCCCCGATCCGCACCCGGTACCCGCCTTCGAGTTCGGCGGAGCGGGCGAGCAGCGCCTCCAGGCCGGTGTCGAAGGTCATCTGGTCGGCCATGTGGACGCGTTCGTTGCCGAGGGTGTTGCGGGCGACCTTCCAGCCCCCGTTCTCCGCGCCCACCAGGGCGTCCGCGGGGAGCGGCACGTCGTCGAAGTAGACCTCGTTGAAGAGGGCCTCGCCGGTGATCTCCTTGAGCGGCCGGATGTCGATCCCGGGGGTCTTCATGTCCACCACGAAATAGCCGAGCCCCTTGTGCTTGGGGGCGTCCGGGTCGGTGCGGGCCAGCAGGATCCCGTAGTCGGCGCTGTGTGCGGAACTGGTCCACACCTTCTGCCCGTTGATCAGCCACCCGCCACCCGGCGCACGCTCCGCCTTGGTCCGCAGCGAGGCGAGGTCCGAGCCCGCGCCCGGCTCGGAGAAGAGCTGGCACCAGGTGACGTCCCCGCGCAGCGTGGGGAGCAGGTAGCGCTCCTGCTGCTCGGGGGTCCCGTAGGCGAGGAGCGAGGGCACGACCCAGGTGGCGATCCCGAGGTCGGCGACCTTGACCCCGGCGGCCGCCAGTTCCTGCTGGACGACGAGCTGCTCGACGGGACCGGCGCCGAGCCCGTACGGGGCCGGCAGGTACGGGGCCGCGTACCCGGTGGGCGCCAGCACCCGGCGGGCGGTGGCGGGGTCGAGCCCGGCCGCGTCGGCGATGGCGCTACGGGCCTTCGCGCGATGGGTCTCGGCCCGCGCGGGCAGCTCCAGGCGCAGCTCGCGCCGCGCGCCGGCGGCGGCGAGCCGCACGGCCCGTACCCGGTGGCCGTCGCCGGACCCCAGGAGCTGGCGGGCGACGAGCGCCCTCCGCAGGTAGATGTGGGCGTCGTGCTCCCAGGTGAAGCCGATGCCGCCGAGCACCTGGACGCAGTCCTTGGCGCAGGAGTACGCGGCGTCGAGCGCGGTGCCGGCGGCCAGCGCGGCCACCAGCGAGCGCACCTCGGCCGGTTCCTCCATGGCCTGCGCGGCGTCCCAGGTGAGCGCCCGGGCCTGCTCCACGCGCACCAGCATGTCGGCGCACAGGTGCTTGATCCCCTGGAACTGCCCGATGGGCCGCCCGAACTGCTCGCGCACCTTCGCGTACTCGGCGGCGGTGTGCAGCGCCCAGGCGGCGGTGCCGCAGGCGTCGGCGGCGAACAGCACGCAGGCGAGGTCCCGTACGAGGGCCGCGTCGAGTTCCAGCAGGGACCCCGGCCCGGCGGTGACCCCGCGGGCGCGGACCTCGGCGGTGGGGCGGGTGGGGTCGGCGCTGTCCTGGGTACGGACGTCGAGCGCGGCGGCGTCCACGGAGAACCAGCGGGTCCCGTGCGCGGTCTCGGCGGCGAGCAGCACGAGGTCGGCCTCGCCCGCGCCGAGCACCGGCGGCGCGGTCCCGTCGAGGAGGTACCCGCCCTCCACGGCCACGGCGGTCAGGTCCCCGGGCCCGAACGCCACGGCCCCGACCCGCCCGCCGAGGGGCTCGGCCCCGGCCCGGTCCAGGAGGACGGAGGCCAGCACGCTCGGCAGGTACGCCCCGGGCAGCGCCGCCCGGGCGGCCTCCTCCACCACGACGGCGAGGTCGAGCAGGGTGCCGCCCTCCAGGTGCGGTTCCAGCAGCCCGGAGGCGAGCAGCCCGTCCCAGTAGGCGGGCCGCGAGCCCGTCTGCGGCGGGGTGTCGAGGAGTTTGCGCACCTCCTCGGGAGGCACGGCCCGCGCGACCCAGCCGCGGACGGCTTCGGCCAACTCCCGCTGTTCCTGTGTGATTCCGATGCCCATGCGCGGCAGAGTAGAACACGTTTCATTCTGACGGAAGGTCAGAACTGAAACGTGTTCTTGCTTGTGCCGGGTCACCGGGAATCGGCGACGGACCCCTCGTCCACCCTGCCCATCCCCGCTGGACCCCGCACCCTTCCGCACCCCGGGCCTCGGTTCCGGGGGGCGGGGTGTGTGCGTTCCCGAACGCACACACCCCTACGATGTGGCTCACATTTCATGGGGGGATCATGTTCACGTCTTCACGCAGGCGCTCCTTCGCCGAGCGCGCCCGTTTCGTCGCGGCCTGCACGGGCCTGGCGGCCGTGTCCAGCATGCTTCTGTCGCAGCCGACGTCTGCCGCGACGCTTCCGCCCACTCCGCCCAAGGCCTTGCCCCGGGCGGACTTCACCGGAGACGGCCTGGGCGAGATCATGTACCGCCCGTTCACCGGCCCGCTCGTGCTGCGCAACCCCGCGATCAACCAATGGGAGTCCAAGTACTGGCTCCAGGAGGACTTCCTGGGAGACATCGCCTTCAAGGACTACATCCCGGTCGGCGACCAGGACGGCAACGGCGCTCCGGAGTTCCTCGTCTCCACGGCCGACGGAACGCTCAGCATGGTGCGGACTCAGACGGACCTGAACAACGACACCGTGGGAGAGAGCTCCCTCGTGGGGCGCGGCTGGCAGATCTACAACAAGGTGCTGTCGCCCGGGGACCTCAACGGAGACTCCCGGCCCGACGTTCTGGGCCGGACTCCGGCCGGCGACGTGTACTTCTACGGCTCCACCGGAAAGGCCGCACCGTTCGCGCCGCGCATCAAGATCGCCGGCGGCTGGCAGATCTACGACCAGCTGGTCGGTGTCAGCGACGACAACGGCGACGGGGTCGGCGACGTCGTCACCCGCACGCCCTCGGGGGTGCTCTCCTTCCACTCCGGAATCAGGGGCGCCACCCCGGCGTTCAAGCCGCCCGTCGAGATCGGCCGCGGTTGGGGCGCGTACAACCAGATCGCCGGCGGCGACGACATGGACGGTGACGGCAACAGCGACCTGGTGGCCAGAACGGTCGACGGAACGCTCTACCTCTACAAGGGGCTCGGAAAGGGCCGGTTCGCGGCGCGGACCCCGACCGCGTCGGAATTCCGCGATTGGCACAGGGCAGATGTGATCGCCGGGGCCGGCGGAATCCCCGCCTACGGCAAGTCCCACATCCAGGCTCTCGGCGTCGACGGCAAGCTCTACACGCACCAGTCGCTCGGCAACGGCTCGCTGTCCGCGCGCCGTGCGACGCCTTCGCCCTCCTACTGCGCTTCGTTGGGTGGTGGCACGAAGATGATCACTTTCGCCTCCGACGCCACCTTCGACAACCGCGCCGACATGCTCGCGATGTGCAACAACGGGGAGCTCACCGGCGGATCCAAGGGGCAGTACCTCGTCGGCGGGGGGTGGGGTGCCTACAACACGCTGGTCGGCCCCGGAGACCTCACCGGCGACGGCAAGGGCGACCTGCTCGCACGGGACGCGTCCGGCGACCTCTACCTCTACCGGGGCACCACCGACCGGTCCTTCTGGGCCGCCCCGGCCTTCGGGACCCGGGTCAAGGTCGGCTGGGGTTGGGGCGCCTTCGACCGGATCCTCGGCGCCGGGGACTACACCGGCGACGGGCGCGCCGACATCGTCGCCCGCACGCCCGCGGGAGAGCTGCACCTGTACCCCGGGACCGGCAGCGCCTCCGCCCCGTTCGCACCCAGTCGCAAGGTGGGGACCGGCTGGCAGGTCTACAGCAAGCTCGCGGCGATCGGCGACGTCGACGGCGACGGCAGGGGCGACCTCCTCGCGGCCGACCGCAGCGGCAACCTCTACCGCTACTCCTCCACCGGTGACGCCACCGGGACAGGGACCTTCCGCCCGCGCGCTCTGATCGGCGGCGGCTGGAACAGTTACACCGATCTCCGTTGACCCGGCTTCGGGGGCGTGTCCGCCACGACGTCGCGGACACGCCCCCGTCGCGCAGACGGATCAGGAGCGCTCGTAGTAGTAGCCCTCGCCGTGGGACGGGCCCACGTTGTGCTGGAGGCCGGCCGGCAGGCTCTTGGTGAAGAAGGAGGGGTCCAGGACCCCGCAGAACTGGCTGGTGGACTTGGACTTGTCCACGGCCGCCGAGCCGATGTTGATCCGGGTCCCGCCGGAGGCCACCGAGGTCACCTTGGCGATGTTCTCGCAGTGCCCCATCTGGGACTCGTTGATCAGGCGGACCGCCCCGGACCGGGTGATGGTCACCGTCCCCGGCTGGCCGATGTTGAAGTCGCCCTTGTAGGTCCAGGTCCCGGCGAAGTACGCGGGCACCGCGTCGCCACCGGAGCCGCCACCGCCGGGCGAGCCGCCGCCGCTCGGGGAGCCGCCGCCGCTCGGCGAGCCCGAGCCCCCCGGGGTGGCGCCCGGGCTGGTGCCCGTACCGGTGCCTCCCCCGGCCGGGCCTCCGCCGCCGCCCTGGGTCGCGCTGCTGCCGCCCGGGGTGCCGGCGCCCCCGCCGGGGGTGCCCGCGCCCGCCGCTGCGCCCTGCCCGGCGGCGGCCTGGCCGTCCGGCACCGGTGCGGGCGGGCTCTGCGGGGCCTGGGGGCTCTCGGAGCCCGCCGCCCCCGGAGCGGGCGAACCGCTCGCCGCCGAGGGGGAGCCGGAGGAGGCGCCGGGCGTCACGGGCGCACTGCTCGCCGGGGGCGAAGCCTGCGCCCCGCCGCCACCGCCGCCGAACGGCTGGAGCAGGGCCACCGTGCCCCCTCCTACGGTGAGCACCAGGACGACCGGCACCGCGACGGTCAACCGCCGCCGCGCCCCGCGCCGTTCGGGCTCCCGCTCCCGCTCTCCGGTGCCGCCGCCGGTGGCCGGGCCGGCCGCGGGCGTCGCCACCGCGGCCCCGCCCGCCGGCTCGACGACCTCGACGACCTGCTCGCCGGACCCTCCCGGCCCTGCGGACCCGCCGGCCCCTTCCGCTCCCGCCTCCGCTCCTCCTTCCGCCTCCGGCCGCAGCCCGAGCGTCCCCCGGTCGGGGGTCCGCGCCTCCCCGACCGGCGCGGGCACCGGCTCCGGCTCCGGCTCCGGCTCCGCGACCGGTACCGCCTCCGCGTCGAGCAGCCGCGCCGCCTGCCGGGCCAGCCGTTCCACCACCCGGGGCGGTAGCCACGCCCCGCCGGGCGCCGCCGGGAGGACCCGGTCCGGGTCCGCCAGCAGCTCGTCCACGCCCGGCCGTTCCTCCACGCCCTTGACCAGGCAGCGGCCGATGAGCGCACGCAGGGGGGCGTCCGCCACCCGCTCCAGGGCCGGTTCGCCCTCCACGATCTGGAACATCACCGCGTGCTGGTTGCTGGCGCCGTGCCCGAAGGGCAGCTCGCCCGTGGCCGCGTACATCAGGACGCAGCCGAGCGTGAACACGTCGCTCTTCGCCCCGGCCCGCTGCCCGCGCACCTGCTCGGGCGACATGAACCCGGGCGAGCCGACGACCATGCCGGTGCTGGTGAGCAGCGATTCGACGGAGGTCTCCAGGGCGCGCGAGATCCCGAAGTCGATGACCCGGCTGCCTTCGACGGTGAGCATCACGTTCGACGGCTTGAGGTCGCGGTGCACGATCCCGGCGGTGTGGATGTCCTTCAGCGCGTGCAGCAGCCCGTCCGCGAGGGCGTGGACGGAGTCCACGGGCAGGGGGCCGTACCGGCGCACGATCTGCTCCAGCGAGAGCCCGGGTACGTATCCGGTGGCCACCCAGGGCCGGTCGGCGTCGGGGTCCGCGTCCAGGACGGGTGCGGTGTACCGCTCGCCCACCTTCCGGGCGGCGTCGATCTCGCGGCGGAAGCGGGCACGGAACTGCGCGTCGGCCACGTGCTCCTCGTGCACCACCTTCACCGCGACGGTGCGCCCGCCCTCGGAGCGGGCCAGGAACACCCGGCCCATCCCGCCGGCGCCGAGGCGCCCGAGCAGCAGGTACGGCCCGATCCGGCTCGGATCACCGGCTGCGAGCGGCTTTATGCCGCCGTCGACGTTGTCATCACTGCCGCTGCCCATGCTGCCCGTCCCCCGGTGATCCCCTGCGGGCGGCCGTCCGGTCCGCCCCGTCGAACTCGCCTCAGGTTAGGCCCAGTTCCTCGGCGCCCCGAAGGCGAGGTCGGACGACTGGGAAAAACATGGACGGAATGCAGAGATCCACAAGTGGAAACACAGTGGCCCCCTGAACACTCCCTTCACAACCGTGCCGGGCCGCATTCTCGGCCGCACCCCCGTAATCGACTCATGGCGGACTGATGGAGTTTCACAGAAGATCGGGGACGCCCAGGAGGCGCCCCCGCCCCTTGGCCCACGGCGCGGGGCGGCTCGGTGCCACCGCGGCCGGCCTGGCCCTGGTCATGGCCGTCTCGGCGCTCCAGGGCACCGAAACCGCGCTCGCCGCCGACCTGAAGCCGGCCGGTACGCCCGAGGCCCCGGCGGCCACGAGCGCCGCCGACATAGCCTCGGCCAAGGTGGCCGCCCGGCTGTCGGGCAAGCGGGTGGAGGCCCTGTCGGAGCGGACGGAGACCTCGACGACGTGGGTGAACAAGGACGGTTCGCTGACGTCCGAGATCGCCGCGGGTCCGATCCGCTTCAAGGACGCCGCCACGGGCCAGTGGCGTGACGTGGACGTGGACCTCGCCCCGGCGGCCGACGGCTCGGTCGTCTCCAAGGCGCATCCGCAGGGTCTGCGCCTGTCCGGCAAGAGGGGCTCCAAGGCCCCGTCCCTCGCGGCGGCCCAGTCCACGCCCGGCACCGATCTGGTGACCCTGGGCCAGGGCGACGAGGCGATCACCCTCCAGTGGCGCGGCGGCCTGCCCGCCCCGAAGCTGGACGGCACCCGGGCGACGTACCCGGAGGCGGTGCCCGGCGCGGACGTGGTCGTCGAGGCGACCCGGACCGGCTTCGAGCAGTTCGTCGAGGTCAAGGCCAAGCCCGCGGCCGGATTCTCGTACGCCCTTCCCCTGAAGACCAAGGGCCTGAAGGTCGAGCAGCAGGCCGACGGCAGCGTCCTGTTCACCGACAAGAAGTCGAAGAAGACCGCGACGATGCCCGCCCCCGTCATGTGGGACGCGAGCGTCGACCCGGCCTCCGGTGAGCACACCCGCCGCGCCCCGGTCGGCCTGAAGGTCGTCAGGACCAAGGACGGCGCCGACCTCGTCATCACCCCGGACGCCGCCTTCCTCGCGGACCCGGCCACGAAGTACCCGGTCACCGTCGACCCGTCCACCTCCTCCCTGGGCAACCTCTTCGACACCTACGTCCAGCAGGGCGAGACCGTCGACTGGTCCAACGACACCGAACTGGACCTCGGCAACCCCGGTACGAAGAACGCCGACGGCACCTACCGCACCGCACGCTCCTTCATCACCTGGAACACCGCGCCCATCGCGGACGCGCTGATCTCCGACGCGAAGCTGTCCCTCTACACCTTCCACTCGGGCAACACCGACTGCTCCGCCCAGCCCTGGGAGGTGTGGACCTCCAACGGCCCCACCACGGCCTCCCGCTGGACGAACCAGCCGGCGATGGTCACCAAGATGGCCACCTCCACCGAGACCAAGGGCAACCCGGGCTGTGCCTCGCAGCCCGACGGCTGGATCACCTCGGACGTCACGGCGCTGCTCAAGCACTGGGCGAGCAAGAAGTGGGCCTTCTCCAGCATGGGCCTGCGGGCCGCGGACGAGGCCAGCATCAAGCAGTGGAAGCGGGTCAACTCCGCCAACGCCGCGAGCAACGTCCCCAAGCTGACGGTCTCCTACAACTACCGGCCGAGCACCGGCACCCGCCAGGAAGCCGGCCCGCCCTTCTTCTCGTACGGCGGCGCCTACACGGTCAACACGGCGACCCCGACCCTGCGCGACACCTTCGTCGACGCCAACGGCGACAACGTGCAGGGCGCGTACCAGATCTTCGACTCCGCGACCGACCTCCAGGTCGGCGACGTGCTGCGGTCCTCCTTCGTGCCGTCCGGCCAGGTCTCCTCGGTGACCGTGCCGGCGGGGGTCCTCACGAACGGCAAGACGTACAAGTTCCGCAGCAGCCCGTACGACGGCACGCACTACAGCACCGTCTGGTCGGAGTGGAAGACCTTCACCGTCGACACCACCGCGCCGGCCGCCACCGCCGTCGCCTCGGCGGCCTTCCCGCGGGACGTCTGGTCCGGCACCCCGGACGCGGGCGGCAAGCTCTCGGGCGGGTTCACCTTCACGCCCCCCGGCTCCGACGTCCGCGACATCCAGTACTCGCTGGACGGCGCACCCTGGGTCACCCTGTCCGCGACGGCCGCCGTCACCGAGCAGCTGACCTTCGGCGCCGGCCAGCACACCGT
The DNA here is from genome assembly GCF_057834385.1 of Streptomyces sp. GL_141. Taxonomy (NCBI): domain Bacteria; kingdom Bacillati; phylum Actinomycetota; class Actinomycetes; order Kitasatosporales; family Streptomycetaceae; genus Streptomyces; species Streptomyces sp. GL_141. The sequence continues at coordinate 6,022,152 of NZ_CM174402.1, read as the reverse complement.
GCGCGTGCGGACCCGGGACAAGGCCGCCAACCTGTCGGCCGAGACCTCGTACCCCTTCGCCGCCGGCACCGGCGCCGCCCTCACCTCCCCCTCCGAGGGCGAGCGCGCCGCACGCAGGACGGTCCTCTCCGCCGAGGGCGAGGCCTCGTACACCGGGGTGACCTACCAGTACCGGCGCGGTGACACCGCCGCCTGGCAGGACGTTCCGGTCGCCGACGTCCGCAAGGCGTCCGACGGTTCCGCCGTGGCGTCCTGGCCGCTGGCCTCCCCGCAGGGCCGCCCCGCGGCCCTGACGTGGAACCTCACCGACACGCTGGTGGAGGACGGCTCCGTCTCGGTCCGCGCGGTCTTCGCCGTCGGCGCCCAGACGGCGCACTCCCCCGCCCGCACCCTGACCGTGGACCGGAACGCGGGCACCGCCCCCACCCAGACCATGGGTCCGGGCGTCCTGAACATGCTGACCGGCGACTACGTCATCTCGGCGACCGATGCCAGCGCCTACGGCCTGACGGTCGGCCGCAGCGCCGCCTCCCGGGGCCGGATCCAGGCCTCCTCGGACACCGTGCCGATCTTCGGCAAGGAGTGGCTGTCGGGCACCGCGCTCGACGGGAACGGCTCCTGGCTGCACGTCCGCAAGACCTCGGAGACCTCGCTCGCGCTGGTCACCCTCGGCGGCATCGAGATCGCCTTCACCTCCGTCGCGGGCGGCGGCTGGAAGCCGGAGCCCGGCTCCGAGGAGCTGACGCTCACCGGTTCCTTCGCCGGCACCTTCTCCCTGAAGGACAACGGCGGCCACGTCACCGAGTTCGCCAAGCAGGACCCGGCCCAGCTCATCTGGCCCGCGACGACCTCCGAGCAGGAGGGCCTGTCGGGCAGCGAGACCAAGGTGATCGCCGAGACGGTCACCGTCGACGGCAAGAAGCTGTCGCGTCCGAAGCTGCTCGTCGGCACGACCTCCGCGGTCCCGCTGACCACCTGCGCCACCACCCCGGCCACCAAGGGCTGCCGGGTGATCGAGTTCGTCTACGCCACCGGCACGACGGCCACCACCCTCGCCTACGGCGACTTCACCGACCGGGTCAAGGAGATCAAGCTCTGGGCCACCGAGCCCGGCGCCGCCGCGGCCACCGCCAAGCCGGTGTCCACGTACCGCTACGACAGCACCGGCCGGCTCCGCCAGCAGTGGAACCCGAACCTGGCGCAGTCGAACATGAACGAGTACGACTACGACTCCGCGGGCCGCGTCACCTCGCTGAAGGCGCAGTCGGAGCTGCCGTACACCTTCACCTACGGCAAGGCCGGCAACAGTGCCGCCGCCGGTGAGGGCATGCTCCTGAAGCTCTCGCGCCCCGGCCTCAAGCAGGGCACGGTCGACGTGGAGGAGGGCACCGCCGCCAACAGCGTCGTCTACGACGTGCCGCTGACCGGCGCGAAGGCCCCGTACCAGATGGGTCCGGGCGACGTTCAGGCCTGGGGCCAGCAGCAGTTGGTCACCGACGCCACCGCCGTCTTCCCGGCGGACAGCGTGCCGTCCTCCGGTGACGGAGCCCAGCTCACCGCGACCGCCTACACCCGGGCGTCGATCATCTACACGGACGCCTCCGGGCGCGAGGTCAACGGCGCCGCCCCCGGCGGTCACATCACCACCAAGGAGTACGACCGGTACGGCAACGCGGTCCACAGCCTCTCCGCCGCCAACCGCGCCCTGGCCCTCGCCGCCGGCGCCTCCGACCAGGCCACCCTCGCCGACCTCGGCATCCAGAACCTGCCGTCCGCGGAGCGCGCCGAACTGCTCTCGGCCCGCACGGTCTACGACAGCACCGGCACCCGGGGCACCGAGGCCCTCGCCCCGCTGCGCCGGGTCACCCTCACCCAGCCGCTGACCTCCGGCGGCACCACCCTGGTCGCGGCCGGCCAGTCCGTCGTGGCCCGCAACTGGACGAGGAACACCTACGACGAGGGCCGTCCCACCGACGGCTCCGCCACGGTGGAGAACCAGATCACCCGCGTCTCGGTCGGCGCCCAACTGCTGGCCCACCCGTCGCTGATGGCGGAGCCGCGGATCACCGAGCACACCTACGACTGGGTGAAGGGCCTGAAGACCAGGACGGTCGAGGACCCGGGCGGCGCCGCGCTCGTCGAGACCGTCGAGTACGACGACCAGGGCCGCGCGACCAGCGAGACGCTCCCCGGCGGTGGCGGCCAGGCCGCGACCACCCAGCTCACCACCTACTGGTCGGCGACCGGCACCGGCGAGTGCAAGGGCCGCCCCGAATGGGCCGACCGTCCCTGCATCACCCGTCCCGCCGGCGCGATCACCGGCGGCGGCAGCAACCCGAGCGAACGGCCCTCCGTGGCCGCCGAGTACGACTTCTGGGGCAACCCGACGAAGTCCACCGAGACCATCGGCGGACAGACCCGGATCACCGAGAAGACGTACGACGCCGCGAGCCGGCAGATCAGCGTGAAGGTCACCGGCGGCCTCGGCACGGCCGTGCCGGAGACCCGTACCGAGTACGACCCGGTCACCGGGCGGGCCGTCAAGACCACCTCCCCCACGGCCGGCACGATCACCACCGCCTACGACAAGCTCGGCCGCCCGGTGTCCTACGCCGACGCCGACGGCGGGGTCAGCACCAGCCAGTACGACCTGCTCAACCGCACCGTCAAGGAGACCGACTCCGTCCCCTCCTCGGTGACGTACACCTATGACCACGCGGCCGAGCCGCGCGGCGTGGCCACCCAGTCCACCGACTCGGTGGCGGGCACCTTCAAGGTCGCGTACGACGCCGACGGCGGCATCGTCTCCGAGACCCTCCCCGGCGGCTACTCGCTCACCCAGCGCCGCGACCCGGCGGGCGCCGTGCTCCTGCGCGAGTACACCCGCACCAGCGACGGCGTGGCCGTCATGTCCGACAGCGTGGCCCGTTCCATCCACGGCCAGGTCCTGGAGCACTCGGGCCTGACCTCGCAGGACTACGGCTACGACGGCCTCGGCCGCCTGACCTCCGTCCGCGACGACGCCGTGGACGGCTGCACCACCCGCACCTACTCCTTCGACAGCCGCAGCAACCGCACCGGCCAGACCACCGCGACGGGCGCCCCCGGCGCGCCCTGCCCGGCCCCGGGCGGCACCTCCGTCACCCACACCTACGACAGCGCCGACCGGCTGACCGACAGCGGCTACGCCTACGACGCCTACGGCCGCACCACGTCCCTGCCCGGCACCACGATCGGCTACTACGCCAACGACCTGGTCCGCCAGCAGACCACGGGCAACCAGCGCCAGACCTGGGAGCTCGACCCCTCCATGCGCCTGCGCTCGTGGAAGGTGGAGAGCAACGCCTCCGGCTCCTGGGCGCAGACCGCGTCCAAGGTGAACCACTACGCGGCGGACGGCGACAGCCCGAGCTGGATCACGGAGGACGGGGCCGGCAACGTCACCCGCATCGTGAACTCGGCCCCCGGCGACTTCGCCGCGACCACCACCGCCACCGGCGCCGTGGTGCTCCACCTCACCAACATCCACGGCGACGTGGCCCTCCAGCTCCCGCTGGACCAGGCCCAGGCGCCCGTGGCGATCAGCAACGACGAGTACGGCAACCCGCGTGCGGGACAGGCGGACACCCGCTACGACTGGCTGGGCGGCAAGCAGCGCTCCAGCGAGAACGTCGGCGGCCTCACCCTGATGGGCGTCCGCCTCTACGACCCGGCCACCGGCCGCTTCCTGACCCGGGACGCGGACCCCAAGGGCGGCGCCAACGCCTACGCCTACTGCTCGGGCGACCCGGTCAACTGCTGGGACACGACGGGCCTGCTGGACTACAGCTTCACGTTCTTCATCGGCTCCGGCAACGCGACGCCGCAGGGCGTCTTCAGCTACTGGATGAACTACTTCGGCAAGATCTTCCCGCTGGCCGGCCGCGCCAACCGGGTCCACTACTACTGGCAGCACATGGCGCTGCGCGACTGGGTCCCCGGCTTCGGAAACATCAACTTCAACGTCCGCGTGGGCTACATCGGCTCCACGTACCTCCTGTTCTGGGCGGCCCCCGGCAGCATCGTCTACGGCCGCAACTCCTACGTGGAGTTCTGGATCACCAAGTGGTGGACCGGCGGACGCTGGGGCTACCTGTACCTCAACGTCCACGGCCACACGGAAGGCAACACCTGGGCCGACTGGCTGATGCCGGGCTGGATGTACCGGCGGGGCGCGGCCGGCACCTGGCAGAAGCTCGCCGCCAACCTGAACCGGATCCTCTGGTAGCCAGGGCTTCCACCAAGTGACCGAGGAGGGGTGCGCACCGTGTGCGCACCCCTCCTCTCGCTTCGCACTTCGAAGACGGCACGAAGAACGAGGTCTGGTACCAGGTGGGGGTCACCAGCCGGGTCACCAGCCGGGTCACCAGCCAGGTCATCGTCGGCCTGACCGATCCCAACTGCTCCGGGACAGTGCGGCCCAGGCTGCCGAGAGGCGGTCGACCAGTGCTGCCGCGGTCTCCGGGGCGAAGGAGTAGGGGATGCGGATGTGGTCGTCGTGGGCGCCCGTCGCGTCCGTCGTGGCGCCGGGGATGACCTCCGCGCCGTGGCGCAGTGCCACCCGTGCGTAGAGCCGGGCGTCCGTGCCCGCGGGCAGCTGGACCCACAGCGCGGAGCCGCCCTGCGGGGCCTGCCAGCGCCAGTCCGGAAGCTGCTCGGCCAGCAGCCGGCTGATGGTGGCGAGGCGCTCGCGGAGGATGCGGGCCCGTTCGGGCGCGAGGGCCGGGAGCGCGGGGAGGAGCCGGGCGGCGAGGGCCTGGTCGAGGAGCGGGCTGCCGAGGTCGTTGAGCGCCTTGAGCCGGGCCAGGCGCACCACCGTGTCCTGCGGCCCGCGGATCCAGCCGATCCGGAGACCGCCCCATACGGCCTTCGCCAGCGAACCCACCGTCAGCACGGTTCCCCCGGCGGGGGCCGCGGCGATCGGCGGCGGAGCCTGGCCGGGGGCGAGCCCCGCCGCGTGGGCGCTGTCCTCCAGGATGGTGACGCCGTGTTCGGCGGCGAGCTCGGCCACCCGGCGCCGACGTCCGGCGGACATCAGGGTGCCGGTGGGGTTGTGGTAGGTCGGCATCAGGTAGAGCAGCGCGGGCCGGTGTTCGGCCAGTGCGGTGGCGAGCCGGTCGATCCGGACCCCGTCGGAGTCGAGCGGGACGCCGACGAGCCGGGAGCCGGCCGCCCTGAAGGCGTCCAGGCAGCCCGGCCACCCGGGGGATTCCACGAGGGCGGTGGACCCGCGCCCGAGGTGCAGCTGGGCGCTCAGGGCGACGGCCTGCGTGGCGCCCGTGGTCACCACGACCTGGTCGGGCACGGTCGGCAGGCCGTGAGCGGTGTGGTGGTCGGCGATCGCCGCTCGCAGCGCGGGGAGCCCGGCCGGGTGGTAGCCCGCCTCACCGATCAGCCCGGGCAGGTCCTCGCGGACCAGCCGGAGCAGCGCTCGGGCCAGGTCCGAACCGCCGGCTTCGGCCGCGTGCCCCAGCGAGATGAGGTCCGGCGGTGGGGTGATCAGCCGTTGGACCACCGCGTTGGCCTGACCGCCGCGTACCCGCCCGTCTGCCGGAACCCGGTGTGCCGCCGCCCCTCCCGACACCTGCGTGCCGCTGCCCCGCCGGGTCTCGGCCAGGCCCGACCCGCGCAGTGCGTCGTACGCGGAGGCAACCGTCGCCCGGCTGACCGAGAGGGCGTCGGCGAGCCGGCGCTCGGACGGGAGACGGTCCCCGGTGCGCAGGTCCCCGGACCGTACGGCCCGGCCGACCGCGTCGGTGAGCCGCCGGTACAGCGGCCCCTGGCCCGAACTCCAGTCGCCCAGCAGGTCGATCAGCTCGTCCGGCTCGACCGGCTCGGCCTGCTCGGGGCTCTGACGATTCCGGTCCACTTTCCCCTCCATTGGCACGGGAGTACGAGCCACCGCGGGGCGAGGCTGACGGCATGACACCCAACGAACCCGTTTCACCCGGCCCGGAACTCGCATGACCTCGCTCGCCGCCTTCGTCCTCGCCTCCCTGATCCTGGTGGCCGTGCCCGGACCCAACCTGATCTACATCGTCACGCGCAGCGTGCGGGACGGACGGCGGGCCGGCATCGTCTCGGCCCTCGGCGTGGAGACCGGCACGCTCCTCCACGTCATCGCGGCCGTCTGCGGACTGGCGACGCTCATCGAGGGCCACCCGCTCGCCTTCGCCGTCCTTCGCTACGCGGGCGCCGGCTACCTTCTCCACCTGGGCATACGTGCGCTGCGCCGCCGCCCGCCCGCTGCTGCCGAACCCGAAGCCGACGACTCCGCCGAAGCCGTCGGTCGTTCCCCGCGACGCCGACCGCTCCGGCTCTATCTCGACGGCGTCCTCGTCAACCTTCTCAACCCCAAGGTCGGCCTCTTCTTCCTGGCCTTCCTGCCGCAATTCCTGGCCACCGGCCTGAGCCCGGCGCAGACCCGGACCCACATGCTCCTGCTCGGCGCGGTCTTCCTGACCGTCGCCCTCACCCTCGACCTCTGCTACGCGGTCGTCGGCGCCGCACTCACCGCTCGACTCCAGGCAACCCCGCGCCGCGACCGCGGCCTGTCCCGCCTGACCGGTGGCATCTACCTCGGCCTGGCCGCCCTGGTGTTCGCCTGAAGCCCTCCGTACGCCACCAGGCCCCCGCGCCCGGGCCTCCGGAGTCAGAGACCGCGCACGAAAGCGGCGAAGGCGGCGGGGGCGACGGTGAAGACGGGGCCGTCGGGAACCTTGGAGTCCCGGACGGCGATCCGGCAGGGCTGGGGGGCGATCTCCACGCACTCGCCGCCGGTGTCGCTGCTGTACGAGGACTTGTGCCAGGCGGCGTCGCCGAGCGGGGCGCACTCGACGCAATCGCCACCGGTGTCGCTGCTGTACGAGGACTTACGCCACCGCGCGCCCGTCAGGTTCTGGATGGTGTCCATAGCGTTCCTCCATTACGCGGGCGATCAGTTCCGCCGATTTCTCCACGGAGAGAGCGGCAGCCTGCAGGTGATCGTAACGGAGCGAACCCTCCCTGAGGGCTTCCGGATTGGCCGTCATATGCCCCTGCACGAAGTCCTCGGCGTAGACGAGATCCGGGTCGTCGTCGAAGCGCAGGAGGGTGAACGTGCCCGGCAGCCCCGCGTGCGCGCCCGCCTCGAAGGGCAGGATCTGCACCCGCACCCATTCCCGGTCCCGCAGCTCCAACAGGTGGGCGAGTTGGTTTCGCATCACCTCCCGGCCGCCGATCTCCTGGTGCAGGACGGCCTCGCTCAGCACCACCCACATCAGCGGCGGGTGCTCGCGGTCCAGGATCCGCTGCCGCTCCATGCGGGCGGCCACCTGCGCGTCGAGGCGCTTGTCGTGCCGCACGCCGAGCACGGCCCGCGCGTACGCCTCCGTCTGCAGCAGTCCGTAGACCAGCTGCGCCTGGAAGGTGGAGATGTACGTCGCCTTCGCCTCCATCTCCGCGTACGCCTGGAACCAGGTCGGCAGCTGGCTCCGTAGCACCAGCCCCACCAGACGGGAGAACACCCCGCCCGTGTCCAGCGCGGCGTCGACCCGTTCCGAGAAGTCGCGGGTCGGGACCTTCCTCGCGGTCTCGATCTGCCCGATCAGCGAGCCCGCGCAGAAGATGATGTCGCCCAACTGCCCCTGTTTGAGCCCTGCGGCCTCCCGCAGGCGGCGCAACTCCGCGCCGTAGTAGTCCAGCGGAGAGGCGCTGGGGTCGAGACTGCGGATGTTGACCATGGAGCGGTCACCCCCAAGTACACGCCAGGCGGCGTTCGTTTCGGTCCATAGCCGAGCGTAACGACGCCGCCCCACCCTGATGTCATGAATCTCGCAACTGGGCCCTCATCAGCAGGAATTGACGGCAGCTATCGCATGGGCTTCACCGTCGGTGACCATTCCGCCCGGCACATGCGGCGCATCCTGCGGATGTTCCTCACGCAGTGGGAGCTCGACGCCCTCGCCGATGCCGCGGAGCTCGCCCTCACCGAGCTGGTCGCCAACGTCGTGCGCCACGTTCCCGGACGGGGCTGCGTGGTCCTCATCCTCCGCCAGCCGGACGGACTGCGCGTGGAGGTCTCGGACGGCTGTCCCTCACCCCCGCGGCCGGCGCCCGGCTCCGGGGAGCTGAGCGAGGGCGGGCGCGGCCTGCTCCTGGTCGAGGCGGTGACGGACCGCTGGGGCACGGCCCCGGACCCCACCGGCAAGACGGTGTGGTTCGAGTGCGACGCCCGACCCCCCGAGACCCCGCCCTCACCCCGTACCGACCAGTAGTTGGTACGCCATCAACTCACCTGTCGAGACCGCTACTTCGGTCGTGTCAAGCACGCCACGGGCGCATTGCCGGTCCATGGGTTTAATTTTATCGTCTGTTTACTCTATTCTCCCCCAGTGGACCCGACCGGAATGCATGGGTCCACTGACTGCATCACTTGCATGGGGGAAATTCGCGTGACAGCGCAAAAGACTCCAATGAGGACACCTCATTGGAGTTCCACTGATGTGTGGACTTGGCCCAAGATGATTCGCCGCACCGCCCAGGGCATCGCCATGGCCGTGTGCGGATCCATGATCGTCGTAGCGGTACCCGCGGAGGCCGAAGCGGCCGAGCGGTTCAAGGTGCGGGGCACCCAGGCCGAACCCGTGATGGACGGCCGGCCCGTCCCCGTCGCCGCCCCGCCCAAGAGCGGGACGGCGGGGACGGAGCTGAAGAAGGCCCCCGAGTCCGCCTGGCCCGAGGGCGGTACGGCCCAGGTCGAGATCCCGGGCGCGGGCGGGAGCCTGCTGAGGCGGTCCGCGGCCCCGGCGCCGCAGGGCGTCGGCGGCCTGCCGCTGACCCTCGCGCCGGCCGCCACCACCGCCTCCGGCTCGGCCGACCCGAAGGGCGCGGCCCGGTCGGCCGCCGCCCCGGCCGTGGACCAGCGGTTCGAGGTCTCCGTCAAGGACCGCAAGGCCACCGGCAAGGCCGGTGTCCGGGGACTGCTGATCGGCGTCACCCCGGCGGGCGGGCCCAAGGTCGCCGCACCCTCCCTCGCCGCGGCCGCCGATGCCGCCGCGCCCGAGCGGATATCCGTCGGCCTCGACTACTCGGCCTTCCGCAACGCCTTCGGCGCGGACTGGGCCTCCCGGCTGCGCCTCGTCCAGCTGCCCGGCTGCGCGCTGACCACGCCGGACAAGGCCGAATGCCGCGTGCCCACGCCCCTGGAGGGCGTGACGAACGACGTCACGAACAACAAGCTCTCCGCCGAGGTCCGCCTCGCGGCCGGCGCGCCCGTCGCACTGGCCGCCGAGGCGGGTGCCTCCGGCGACAAGGGCGACTTCAAGGCCACCCCGCTGGCCCCCAGCGGCAACTGGCAGGCGGGCGGCGCGAGCGGCGACTTCAACTGGACCTATCCGGTCGAGGTGCCCGCCGGTCCCGGCGACCTCGCGCCCGACCTGAGCCTGAACTACTCGGCCCAGAGCGTCGACGGCCGCACCGCCGCCAGCAACAACCAGCCCTCCCAGGTCGGCGACGGCTGGGAGATGATGACCGGCGGCTTCGTCGAGCGCCGCTACCAGCAGTGCTCCGAGGTCCCCGGCTCCGGTGTGGGGCCCAAGGACAGCAAGGGAGACCTGTGCAAGGCCTCCGAGAACGCGATCCTGTCGCTCAACGGCAACAACACCGAGCTGGTCCGCGACGACGCGACCGGCATCTGGAAGCCCGCCAAGGACGACGGCTCCAAGGTGGAGCTGCTGACCGGCGCGGCCAACGGTGACACCGAGGGCAAGCACTGGAAGCTGACCACGGTCGACGGCACCCAGTTCTTCTTCGGCCGGAACCGGCTGCCCGGCTGGACCGAGGGCAAGCCGACCACCGAGTCCGCCTTCACCGTCCCGCTGTACGGCAAGGACGGCGGCAAGCAGCACGCCTGGCGCTGGCAGCTCGACCACGTCGTGGACACCCACGGCAACGCGATGGCCTACTTCTACACGAAGGAGACCAACCGCTACGGAGCCAACGGCAAGACCGCGGGCGTCGAGTACACCCGCTCCGGCCACCTGAACCGGATCGAGTACGGCCACCGCGCGGACAGCATCTACACGGCCAAGGCCCCCGGCAAGGTGCTCTTCGACGTCGCCGAGCGCTGCCTGCCCGGCGCGGACTGCTCGGACGCCCTGTTCCTCCCGGCCAACGCCAAGAACTGGCCCGACGTACCCGTCGACCAGTACTGCGCACCCGGCAAGGAGTGCAAGAACCAGTTCGCCCCCAGCTTCTGGACGCGCAAGCGGATCAGCGCGGTCAGCACCCAGGTGCTGACGGGCGGCGCGTACAAGGACGTGGACCGCTGGGACCTGGAGCACAGTTTCCCCACCACGGGTGACGGCACCTCCCCGGGCCTGTGGCTGGAGTCGATCCAGCGCACCGGCAAGGCCGGCGGTTCCGTCGTGCTGCCGAAGGTGACCTTCTCGGGTCAGCAGCTGGAGAACCGCGTGGACGGCTTCGAGGGGCTGGCGCCCTTCATCCGCTACCGGATCAACGCGATCAACACCGAGTCCGGCGGCCGGATCGGCGTCACCTACTCGCCCCGCGAGTGCTCGGTCGCCGCCGGCGGCAACGTGCTGCCCGGCGCCGACGACTCCAACGGCATGCGCTGCTTCCCGGTCCTCTGGGCCGCGCCCGGCCAGCCGATCGGTCCGGACGGGCGGCCCAAGCCGCTGAAGGACTGGTTCCACAAGTACGTCACCACCGAGGTGCTGGAGAACGACCTCGTCGGCGGTTCGCCGACGATGGTCTCGCGCTACGAGTACGTGGGGAAGCCCGCCTGGCGCTACGACAACTCCGAATTCGCCCGGGACTCGGAGCGCACCTGGAACCAGTGGCGCGGCTACGAGAAGGTCCGTACCCGCACCGGTGACGGCCTCGACAAGAAGTCCCTCACCGAGAGCGTCTTCCTCCGGGGCATGCACGGCGACAAGCTCGCCGCGGGCGGCACCCGCCAGTCGGCGGTCGCCGACTCCGAGGGCAACACCGTCACCGACCACAACGAACTCGCCGGCACCACCCGCGAGATCCTCAGCTACAACGGCGACGGCGGGGCGCTCCTGTCGACCCGGTCCTACGAGTCCTGGCGCAAGGGCCCCACGGCCACCCGTGCCCGCACCGGCACGGACGCCCTGACCTCGTACATGTTCAACAACGCGGTCGAGCACTCCCGCACCGCGCTCGCGGACGGCAGCTGGCGCCGGACCAAGACCCAGACCTCCTACGACGACTACGGCCTGGTCACCCAGGTCGAGGACCACGGCGACCTCGCCAAGGACGACGACCAGACCTGCACCCGCACCGAGTACGCCCGCAACGCCGCCACGCACTTCGTGGACGCGGTGAGCCGCGAGGAGACCGTCTCGGTCGCCTGCGGCGCCACCGTGCAGCGCCCGCAGCACGTGCTGGCCGACGACCGCTCGTACTACGACGGCAAGGCCTTCGGCGAAGCACCGACGAAGGGCGATGTCACCAAGGCCGACGAGCTGACCGACCACAAGGACGGCAACCCCGTCTACACCGTCGCGGGCAGCGAGAAGTTCGACGTCTACGGCCGGAGCACCGAGACCACCGACGTCTTCGGGAAGGTCTCCACCACGGCCTACACCCCGGCCGCGGGCGAGGCCGCGAACAAGGTCGTCACGACGAACGCGCTCGGACACACCGAGACGGAGACCATCGATCCGACCCGCGGGCTGACCCTAGGCGAGACCGATGCCGCGGGCTTCCATTCGCACGCCCAGTACGACGCGCTGGGACGCCTGGTCAAGTCCTGGGAGTCGGGCGGCGACCGGGCCGGACCCGCGGACTCCGAGTACGAGTACCTGGTCCGTCCCGACGGCCCGTCGGTGGTGACCACCAAGACCCTCCAGGACGGCGGCAAGTACACCGTCCAGCACGAGTTCTACGACGGTCTGATGCGCGAGCGCCAGACCCAGAGCACCCGGTCCGACCTCAACGAGACCACGGCCTCGCGCACGGGCCGGGTCGTCACCGAGCAGCACTACAACACGCTGGGCCAGGTGACGAAGGAGTCCGGCCCCTACCTGGAGAAGGCCAACCCGTCCATCAGCCTGGTGACGGTTCCCGACACCGAGGTCATCCGCCAGCAGCGCTTCGAGTACGACGGGGCCGGCCGCAAGACGGTCGACGTCCTCGCCAGTCTCGGCAAGGAGCTGTGGCGCGGCACCACCGCCTACGAGGGCGACCGCCAGCACGTGGTCCCGCCCAAGGGCGAGTCCCCGTCCACGAGCATCGTCGACGCCCACGGCCGGCTCGTCGAGATGCGCCAGTACCAGGGTCCGACGGCCTCCGGCCCCTACGACGCCACCGCCTACCGCTACACCTCCGGCGGGGAAATGGAGTCGGTGACCAACCCGGTGGGCCAGAAGTGGTCCTTCGGCTACGACCTGCGCGGGCGCAAGGTCTCCGAGACCGACCCGTCGCGCGGCACCACCACGTACACCTACGACGAGGGTGACCAGCCGACCGGGATGACGGACGCGAGGGGCCGTCAGCTCTCCTACACCTACGACGCGCTCGGCCGCAAGACGGCCACCTACGAGGGCACCCCGGCCACCGGCACGCGGACGGCCGAGTGGAAGTACGACACGCTGGCCAAGGGCGAACTCGCCGAGTCCGTCCGGTACGTCGGCGGCAAGGCGTACGCCACCTCGGTCACCGGATACGACGCCAAGGGCCGCCCCACCGGGAACAGCATCACCATCCCCGGCTCCGAGGGAGCACTGGCCGGTACCTACACCTTCGGCGTGGACTACACCTCCACCGGTGCCGCCGCTTCGGTGAAGATGCCGGCAGCGGGTGGGCTGCCCGCGGAGACGCTGTCCTACGGCTACAACGCCGCGGGTCTGCAGACCACGGTCAAGGGAGCCGAGCAGTACGTCTCGTCCGCCCGCCACACCCCCTTCGGCGAACTGCTCCAGTACCACCAGGGCGCCGCGGGCAAGCGGCTGATCCACTCCAAGACGTACGACGACGCCACCCGCAGGGTCCACAAGACCTTCGTCGACCGGGAGGTCGGCCAGGCGGTGCTCAGCGAGACGGAGTACGGATACGACCCCATCGGCAACGTCACCAAGATGGACGAGCTGCGCGACGGCGCGATCCGTGACACGCAGTGCTTCGCCTACGACCACCTGCGCCGGATGACGGACGCCTGGACCGCGAAGCAGGACTGCGCGTCGGGCCCCTCCTCGGCCACGGTCGGCGGCGCGGACCCGTACTGGGACACGTACGCCTACGACCGGACCGGCAACCGGACCGGCCAGGTCCGGCACGCCACCACCCCGGGCGGCACGGACGAGAAGCGGACCTTCGGCTACCCGTCGCCCACCGCGAAGACGGCCCAGCAGGCGGTCCTCCAGCGGGTCGACACGGAGGGGCCCGCGGGCACCACCAGCTCCGAGTACGCCTACGACGCCGCGGGCAACACCGTCCTGCGCAAGTCCAAGGACGGCGAGCAGAAGCTCGACTGGGACGCCGAGGGCAATCTGGCCAAGGTCACCGAGGCCGGGAAGACCACCGAGTTCCTCTACGACTCCGAGGGCGACCGGCTGATCCGCAAGGCTCCCGAGGGCAGCACGCTGTACCTCGGCGCCACCGAGGTCACGGTCGGCAAGGACGGGAAGGTCAGCGCCACCCGCTCCTACAGCCACGGTGAGACCGAGGTCGCCTCGCGCAGTTCGGACGGAAAGGTCGCCTACTTCGCGGCGGACCACCACAACACGAACACCCTCGCGGTGACCGCCGACGGCGTCATGAACGCCACCCGGCGTCCCCTCACGGCGTTCGGCGAGTCCCGGGGCACGGCGCCGGCGGCCTGGCCCGACCAGAAGGGCTTCGTCGGCGGCACCCTCGACGAGTCCACCGGGCTGACCCAGCTCGGAGCCCGCCTGTACGAGCCCGGCACCGGGCGGTTCCTGTCGGTCGATCCCATGATCGACTTCAAGGACCCGCAGCAGATGAACGGGTACACGTACGCGAACAACAACCCGGTCACCGTCAGCGACCCGGACGGCCAGATCCTCCCGCTCCTCGCGGGCATCGCGGCCCGGATGATCGCCCAGCGCATCGCGCAGGAGATCGCCCGCCGCATCGCGATCGAGGCGGCGAAGCGGGCCGCGGCGGAGGCCGCCAAGCGGGCCGCCATCGAACTGGCGAAGAAGGCCGCGGCCGAGGCCGCCAAGAAGGCCGCGGCGGAAGCCGCGAAGAAGGCTGCGGCCGAGGCCGCCAAGAAGGCGGCCCAGGAGGTGGCGAAGAAGGCCGCCGCGGAAGCCGCGAAGAAGCAGGCGGCCAAGAAGGCCGCGGCCCAGGCCGCGAAGAAGCAGGTCGCGAAGAAGGCGGCACAGCAGCCCGCCAAGAAGGCGAAGCCGAAGGACAGCGGCGCGGGGAAGAAGAACCCGCCGCAGAAGCAGGCCTCGCCGCAGAAGCCGCCGCGCAAGGCCATCGAGAGGGCCCCGGAGCGCAAGGCCATCGAGAAGGGTCCCGAGCGCAAGGCCATCGAGCCGGCCCCGAAGCACAAGGCCATCGAACAGGCCCGGGACATCCTGGACCCGGAGTCGATGCGGGGCGCCACCATCGGCAGGGTCTACGAGCTGGCCCAGGGCGACGGCTTCGTGAAGATCGACGCACCGCACGCCACCGGTGGCGGATTCACTCTGAGGCGCGGAGCTCCGACGATCATCCTGGAGTTCGGGAAGAAGGGGATGCGCCGCCTGGACCACCAGGGGCCCTATCTCAAGTACCAGATGGGCAAGAAGGTCAAGCGGATCCCCCTCCAGGGAAACCCGGCCCTCAATCCCAAGAACTAGGAGGAACCGTGGACTGGCTCACCCCGGAGGAGGAATGCCTCCTCGTCAACGCGTCCGAGGGTGCCTCGCTGTGGGCACTGCTCGCCGACTGGACCGAGTCGGAGGACGAGGAGGCCTGGCGCAGCGCCGTACCCGCGTTCCTGCCGCTGGTCGAGTCCTGGGCGGCGCAGGGCTACCTGGAGCTGTTCCGGGCGCCCGAGCCCCCCGCGTACATCGGGGGAACCCCGCTGCGGGGACGCGAACTCGAAGCGGCCCTGCGTGACCCGGACACCTGGGAGTACCACGAGGACCACACGGTCGGGCTGTACGCGACCCCGGCCGCCACCGTCCTCGGGACGGATCCCGCGGAGCGCGCGGAGGGCGGCCCGGGGACCGGCGCCGCCTCCTGACCCCCTCGCCTCCGCACACCATCCGGCGGCCCGGGTTCCGAACTCCCTTCGGAACCCGGGCCGCTCGGAGCCGACTTCCATCACACCGCTAGTACAGAGGAATTCAGTCGTGTTTGAAAGTTCCCCGCAACGGCATCGGGCCCGTCGGTCCGGCCGGGGGTTCGTCGCTCTCGCCGTGACCGCCGGTCTCGGTCTCACGGGTCTGTCCGTGGTCGATCCGCTGGCCGCCGAGGCCAGCCCGATAGCGGAACGCGAGGCTTCCGCGGCCGAGCGGACCGCCCTCGGCCGGGCCCAGTCCACCGGCAAGCCGGTGGAGGTGGAGGGCACCGGGTCGGAGACGGAGCAGGTGTTCGCCAACCCGTCCGGCACCTTCACCGTCGAGCAGCACGCGCTGCCCGTCCGGGTCCGCAAGGACAAGGGCTGGGCGCCGGTGGACACGACGCTGCGCGTCCAGGCGGACGGTACGGTCGCCCCGGTGGCCGTACCGCAGCCGATGAGCTTCTCCGGCGGGGGCAAGTCCCCGGCCGTCCGGCTCGGTGCGGGATCCGAGCGGATGACGCTGACCTGGCCGACCGCGCTGCCGGTTCCGGAGCTCTCCGGAGAGACGGCGACCTACCGCGACGTACTGCCCGACGTGGACCTGAAGATCCGCGCCGAGGTGAGCGGTGTCGCCCAGGTCCTGGTGGTCAACACCCCCGAAGCGGCCAAGAATCCGGCACTGCGGACGCTGCGGCTGGGGCTGGACTCCTCGGGCATGGCCGTGAAGAGGTCGACCGGCGGCGAGCTGCGGGTCACCGACAAGAAGGGCCAGGAGGTCTTCTACGCGCCCGAGCCGCGCATGTGGGACTCCTCCGACCCGGCTGCTCCGGCTGCTCCGGCCGCTCCGGCCGCTCCGACCGGCACCCCGGCCGCACCGGCCACCGCGCGCGCCAAGGAGGCACCGGCCGCCGGTGCGACGGCCGAGCGCAGCAAGCAGGCGGCGCCGAAGGCCCGGGCCGGGCACTCCGAGGAGGCGCCCAAGGCGTTCGCCCCGGACGACAGCGCCCGCCACGCCGTCATGGCGACCAAGGTGACCGGCTCCGC
Source organism: Streptomyces sp. GL_141 (assembly GCF_057834385.1). Classification (NCBI taxonomy): domain Bacteria; kingdom Bacillati; phylum Actinomycetota; class Actinomycetes; order Kitasatosporales; family Streptomycetaceae; genus Streptomyces; species Streptomyces sp. GL_141. Next base: position 6,005,807 of record NZ_CM174402.1, on the reverse strand, counting down.
GCTGGAGATCACCCCGGACGCCAAGATGCTGGACGCGCCGAAGACCCAGTACCCGGTCTACATCGACCCGTGGTTCTCCGGCGGGCGCACCAAGTGGGTCCGGGTGGACAAGCGGTACCCGACGACCTCGTTCTACAACAAGGACGAGACCGACTCGGCCGGCCGCAAGAACATCATGCGCGTCGGCTACGAGAGCGACACCGGCGGCCTCAGCCGCGGCCTGTGGTCGATGAGCACCGGCGGCCTCGCCGGCAAGACGGTCATCAAGTCCTCCTTCCGCATCGACCTCCAGTGGTCCTGGTCGTGCACGAAGAAGCCGGTCGAGCTCTGGAACACCGGCAGCATCAACTCCGGCACCACCTGGAACAAGCAGCCCAACTGGGACCACCACCTGGGCACCCTGAACGAGGCCAAGGGCTGGGGCACCGCCTGCCCCGGCGGCGGCATCGAGTGGGACATCACCTCCTTCGTCCGGGACAAGGTCGCCGCGTACGGCTGGGGCGAGACCACCTTCGGCCTGAAGGCCGGCAACGAGTCGGACTCCTTCGGGTGGAAGAAGTTCAACAACAACCCCGCTTTCAGCACCGAGTACGCGAGCCCGCCCAACCTGCCCGCCGAGCTCGGCATGGTCCCCAACGTCGGGTGCAGCGCCGAGCCGCCGGTCATCGGTGACACCGACGTGCAGCTCAACGCCCGCATCAGCAGCCCTGACGGGGGCAATCTGAAGGCCCACTTCATCATGTGGCCCACCGGTGGCAGCGGAAACGTCGTCGACCAGCAGGTCGACGTGACCAACGGGGCCGTCGCCCGGATCGCGGTGCCGAAGAGCACGATGAACAACGGCACCACCTACTCCTGGCAGGTCCGCTCGGTGGCCGGTACGGCCACCTCCGCCTGGCACCCCAACCCGCCGTGCCGGTTCAAGGTCGACCGGACCGCACCCAAGTCCCCGCAGGTCTCGTACGACGCCGAACGCTACGAGCTGACCTTCAAGCCGGGCGACGCCAAGAAGGTCACGGCCTACCGCTACGGCATCGATCAGGACCAGCCCGTCCAGCGCACCGCCGCCGCCCCCGACGGCACCCTGACCGTCCCCTTCACCGGCGGCCCGCTCCCCCTGGAACTGCGGCACTTCGCGAAGGCCTACGCCGTCGACGAGGCGGGCAACGAATCGCCCGTGGGCCGCGTCGACTTCCGCTACTTCGGCGACCCGGGCACCGGCCCGTACGAGTTCCTGCCGCGCATCGAGGCGGAGAACCTCCTCCCGGCGCAGGAGGCCACGGCCGGCATCCGCGCGCAGACCTCCGACTGCTGCGGGGTCAGCTGGTCGGGCGGCAAGCAGGTGCTGTTCGGCGGGGCCAAGGCGGGTGACCGCTACACCCTGGCCCTGGACGTCCCGACGGCCGGTGTGTACCGGATGAGCCTGGCCGAGACCACGGCCAAGGACTACGGCACGGTCTCGTACAGCGTCAACGGCAAGAAGATCGGCGTGGACCGGGACCAGTACAGCCCGGCGGTCGCGACCCGCACCAGCGTCCAGGGCCTCGCCCCGCTGAACGCGGGCCGCAACACCCTCACGGTCACCGTGACCGGGAAGAACGCGGCGTCCCTGGGCCACCAGACGGGCCTGGACTCCATCGACCTGGTCCCGGCCCCCCTCCAGGAGGCCGAGGAGCTGCTCCCCGCGACCGCGGCGAGCGCGCCGGTGGTCCCCCAGGGCAACCTGAACGGCACCTGGTTCGCGGGCGGAGGGAACGTCCGTTTCGACGCCGCCAAGGCGGGTGACACCTTCACCCTGAACGTCGAGGTGGCCGAGGACGGGCTGTACGCCCTCGGAACCCAGCAGACCGCCGCGCGCGACTACGGCATCCTCCAGCTCACCCTGGACGGCGAACCGATCGGACAGCCCTTCGACGGCTACCACCCCGTGGTGGAGACCCGCCCGGTCGACCTGGGCCTGCAGTACCTGACCAAGGGCACCCACGCGCTGGCCTTCACGGTCACCGGCAAGAACGAGGCCTCGGCCGGCCACAAGGCCGGGGTGGACCAGGTCAAAGTGGTTCCCCTCACGGGCACGTACGAGGCCGAGCTCTTCGCCAGCGCCTCCACCCGCGAGCTGACCCGGCAGGGCCAGTGGGGCGGCATCGCCTGGTCCGGCGGCCAGCAGTCCGTCATGGCCAACGTGACGGCCGGCGACCGGATGCAGTACACCTTCGCGGCACCGGGTGACGGTTCGTACGCCATGAACCTGGCGATGACCCGGGCGAAGGACTACGCGGGCGTCACCTTCGAGATCGACGGGAAGCCGATCGGCGGCTACTTCGACGGCTACGGACCGCACGTGTACTCGACCGGCGTGAACCTCGGCCGGGTCGACCTGACGGAGGGGCTGCACACGCTCACGGTGATCGTCAAGGACACCAAGCCGCAGACGCCGTATCACGTGGTCGGCGTGGACGCGATCCACATCTACAACGACGGCGCGACCGGGTAGACCCCCACCGCCCCGCGCCCGGAGCCCCGGCCCTCCCCGTCCACCCAGGACGGCGGGGGCCGGGGCTCCGCCGTTCCGGTGCCACGCCCTACCGGCCGCGCGCGTGCTCGACGGCGGCCGCCGCGAGGCCCGCGACGAGGGGGTGGGCGCGGGTGCCGTCGCCGTCCAGTTCGGGCTGGAAGAGGGTGGCCAGGAAGAAGGGGTGATCGGCCAGTTCGGCGATGCGGATGTCGCCGGATTCGTCGGTGCCGGTGAAGGTCATGCCGTGGGCCCGGAGCAGGTCCAGGTGGAGCGGGTTGGGGCCGTAGTTGCAGTGGTAGCGCGCCTGCGTGCGGTCCGCGCCGAGCAGCCGGGCGGCGCGGGATCCGGGGGTGACCCGTACGGTGCCCTCGTGGCCCACGAGCGAGCAGGCCAGCGGGACGACCACGGCGTCCGCCCCGGCGGTCGCCGGGTCGTTCTCGGCGTGGGCGGCCCGGTCCAGGCCGCAGACCGTACGGGCGAACTCCAGGAGGGCGTGCTGGAAGCCGCCGCAGGTACCGAGGAAGGGGATGCCGTTCTCGCGGGCGTCCCGGATCGCCGTGAGCACCCCGCCCTCGCTGCGGTAGGGGCTGCCGGGCAGGACCCAGACGGCATCGAAGCCGTGCATGCCCTCGCCGGCTTCCTCGGTGGGGATCCAGTAGGCGTCCAGGTCCAGGCCCTCGCGCAGGCGCAGCGCCTCCAGCAGGCCGGGGACGCGGGCGTGGGAGCGTACGGCGTCGGAGCGGTCCGCGATCAGCGCGATGCGGGCGGGCGAGGTGACGGGGGTGGTGGGGGTGGTGGTGCCGGTGCGGGTGTTCGCGTTCATGGCGACCATCCTCCGAGCTGCCCGCCCATCACGTCCAACGATGATCCGCACTACCCGCATAAGCGATACTGATGCCCATGGATCCGCATCTCCTCCGCACCTTCGTCGCGGTCCTCGAACACCGCTCCTTCTCCACCGCCGCGTCCGTCCTCGGCTACACGCAGTCGGCCGTCTCCCAGCACATCGCCGCACTCGAAGCCGACTTGGGCGCCCGGCTGGTCGAGCGCCGGCCCGTCGGCCCCACCGAGGCGGGGGTCCGGCTGATGGAGCACGCCCCCGCACTGCTACTGCGCCTGGACGCGGCCCGCGCCGACATCGCCCGCCTGCACCGGGCCCCCGACGCCCGGCTGACGCTGGCCTGTTCCCCCGCGGCCTTCGGCCCGGAGCTCGCGCAGTCCCTGGCCCGGCTGCGCGCCGCGGGCCCGGTGGAGGTCGACCTCCACGTCGCGGGGCGGGAGGCGGTGCTCGAAGCGGTCCTGACCGCCCGCGCCGACCTCGGCCTCGTGGACGGGGTGGCCGCGCCCAGCGACCCCCTCCCGCTGCCGGACCTCGGCCCCACCGTCACCCTGGCCGTCTCCGAGGAGCCCCTGGCCGTGCTCTTCCCGCACACCCACCCCCTGGCGCGGCGCAGTTCGGTCCGGCTGCCCGACCTCGCGCAGGCGCAGTGGATCGACGCCCCCGACACGGCGGTCCCCCTCGACCGGCTCCGCACGGTCAGCCACACCGCCGGCTTCCACCCCCGGATCCGCCACCACGGCACCGACCCGCACGCGCTGGCCGCCCTGGCCGCCGCCGGCCACGGCCTGACCGCACTCCCCCTCTCCCTGGCCGCCACCTTCCCCGGCACCACGGCGGTCCCGGTCCGCACCCCCCGCCTGGTCCACCGCACGGAACTCCTCCACCCCGCGGACCCGCCCCCGCACACGGCCGCCCTGACGACCCTGCTCACGGGCCGCGCGTAGCCGGCCGCTCCCCACCCACGGCCCCGCCCCGGAGGACGCCGCCGGACATAGGCTTCGCCTCGGCGGGACGGCATCGTGGTGGGGGGACGAGCGGGTGCGGGAACTGATCGAAGACCGGTACGAGTTGGAGGAGCTGCTCGGCCGGGGCGGGTTCGGCGAGGTGTGGCGGGCCACGGACCGCCGGGTGGGCCGTCGGGTCGCCGTCAAGATCGGGCACCCGCTGACGTACGAGGACACCCGCAGGTTCGAGCGGGAGGCCAGCCTCGCGGGGAGCCTCGCCCATCCCCACATCGCCACCATCCACGACTTCGGCCACACCGAACGCGCGGGACGCGACACGGTGTTCCTGGTCATGGAGCTGCTCCGGGGACGGAGCCTCGCCGAGATCCTGGACGACGGGGTGCCGCCCCTCGCCGACGCCCTGAACTGGGCGCGGCAGATCGCGGAAGCCCTCGGGGCCGCGCACGACGCCGGGATCATCCACCGGGACATCAAGCCGGCCAATGTGATGGTGGTCGGGAACGGGGTGGCGAAGGTCCTCGACTTCGGCATCGCCAAGGCCCGGGGCGGGCCCGGTACGGAGCTGACGGGCACGGGCATGGTCATCGGCTCGTTCCCCTACATGGCCCCGGAGCGCTGGACGGGTGGCGCGAACGGGGTCCCCGTGGACGGACGCAGCGACCTGTACGCCCTGGGCTGCGTCCTGATGGAGCTGCTCACCGGTGAACGCCCCTTCCCCGCGCGCGAGATGCACGAGCTCCTCGCCCAACACCTGACGGCCGCGCCGCCCTCCCCCGGCTCGCTCCGGCCGGGACTGCCCCCCGGCCTCGACGAACTCGTGCTCGACCTGCTCGCCAAGGACCCGGACGAGCGTCCCGCCGACGCACACGAGGTGGCACGCCGACTGGCAGAGCCGGCCGGGGGTGCGCCGGCATCCGCGCGGGCATCCGCGCCGAGCCCCGCCCCCTCACCCGGACCGGAATCCGTCCCCGCCTCCGCGCCCCCGGTGCCTTCCTACTCCCCGACCGTCCACGTCCGTGCGGCGGAGCCCGCCGAAGATCCCGTCCGGGCCCTGTTGCGGCGGCGCCTGGAGCGGCTCCTGGCGGACGGGCCGGCCGACCTCGTGGAACGGCTGGGCATGCTGGCCGCCGACTCGGCAGAGGAGCTCGGCGCGAACGACCCGCTGACGGTACGGGCCGCGTACCACCGGGCCGTGCGCGTACGCGGGCAGTCCGGCGTCGATCTCGAGCGGCTTCTGCCCCGCATGGTTCGGGTCCTGGGCCTGGAACACCCCGACACGATCACCGCGCGCGTCGCGAACGTCGGCGAAGCCGCGGCCCACGGGCCGGGCGACGGCCACCTCCACGAGGGCGAACTGCGCGAGATCATCGAGCAGGCGGCCCGGGTGTTGGGCCCCCACGACGAGGTGACCATGACCGCCCGGTACTACCTGGCCTCGGCGACGCAGCGGGGCGCCCGCGACCGCGACGGCCAGTGGGACGCCCGCACGCCCGAGCGGGCCGAGAGCGAACGCGCCCTGCTGGGGCCACTGCTGCCCGGGCTGGAGCGGGCCCTGCCCGCCGACGGGCCGGTCCTCCTCGACGTACGGCGCCGGCTGGCGCACGACGCGTGGCTGGTCGGTGATTTCGCGGCGGCCGCACCGCTGTACCTGCGACTGTTCCCGGACCTGGAGGAGCTCGTGGAACGCGGCGACCCGGAAGTGGCGCACCGCGTGATCCGCAGCATCGGCGAAGCGGGTGACCCCGAGCGCGCCCTGGACCTCATCGGCCCGCTGATGCACCGACTCCCGTTCGTCTTCGGCAGCGGCGACTGGCTGACCCAGGAGGTCACGGACACCCGCGCGGACCTGCGCCGCGCCCTACGGGAACGCCGCCGCGGCGCCGGCCCGGGGACCGGCCCGCTCTCCCGCCTCTTCGGCCGCTGACCACGGGCAGGGCGTCAGGAAGCCGCCGGCCCGGTGGGGTCGGCGCGGTCCAGGAGGAACTCGGTCGCCCGGGCGATGGCCTCCGCGTACGTGGGGTGCACCGCCTCCGATTCCTCTTCCCTCCCGTCCGCGGCGGCCGCGGTGTACCACCAGGCGTCGGCGTCCGGGTCGTGGTGGATGACGGCGGTGCCGCCCGCGTAGCGCAGCGGGATGGACTCGCTGGCGGAGCGCTTCGCCACCGCGTGGGGCCACTTGAGGCGGGCGGACTGGCGCTTGATGCCGCCCCAGGCGGCGCCGAGCTGCGCGTAGCTGGCTCCGCTGCGGCCCGCGACGGTCGCGGCGCTCTCGGCCATCCGGTCGACGGACCGCTTGGCTTCGTACAGCGCCCGCAGCAGGGCCAGTTGTACGTCGGGCGCGGCCATGAGGGCGTCGTCGAAGGGCTTGCCCGCGGCGCGGTAGGCCTGCGCGCGCGTCGAGATCCGCCGGGCCAGCGGGCGGACCGCGTCGAGCACCTGGTCGTCCATGGCGAACGCCTCGTCCTCGGCGGGCTCGCTCCAGGCGGGCTCCACCAGGGTCATGACGGCGGCCCAGAAGTCCTCGTCGTTCCGGTCGGGGATCGGGATCGGGATCGATGTCGAATCATCCATGGGACATGTCTACCCGCCGAGAGCCCGACCGACAAGTAAAACTGTCGACGAGCCGCATCGACAGCCAATCATGTCATCGCCGCACACCTACACCCGCCCCCGGCACGGCCGCCCGGACCCGGGCATGGCGTCCTACCAGCGGGTAAGGCAGCATGGGCCGCCGACGTACGCCGATGTACGCCGACGTACGCCGTACGCCGCTCACCCCGCAGGAGGAACACCATGGCCAGCCCCAAGCCGGAGACCCTCGCCGCCTTCGAGGCCGCCAAGGGGTTCATGCCCGTGGGGGAAGGGCTCGCGCTGTACGCAGCGGCCGCCGCCGCGGCGCGGCTCGGGCTGCCGCTGCTGGAGGTCGGGACCTACTGCGGGCGCTCCACGATCCTGCTCGCCGACGCCGCCCGCGAGGCGGGGGTGAGCGCGCTCACCGTGGACCACCACCGGGGCAGCGAGGAGCAGCAGCCCGGTTGGGAGTACCACGACCCGAGCGTCGTGGACCCGGAGATCGGCCTGATGGACACCCTGCCCACCTTCCGCCGGACCCTGCACAAGGCCGGCCTGGAGGACCACGTCATCGCGATCGTCGGCCGCTCCCCGCAGGTCGCCGCGGCCTGGGGCGGCAAGCTCGGCCTGGTCTTCATCGACGGCGGCCACACCGACGAGCACGCCACCGGCGACTACGAGGGCTGGGCCCCGCACGTCGCCGAGGGCGGCACGCTGGTGATCCACGACGTGTTCCCCGACCCGGCCGACGGCGGCCAGGCCCCGTACCGCATCTACGTACGCGCCCTGGCCTCGGGCGCCTTCGAGGAGCTCTCGGCGACGAACTCCCTGCGCGTACTCCGACGCACGGGCGAGGGCATCTGACCTTCGGGGCCCGCCCCGGGTTCCGCCCCGGGGCGGAACCCGGCATATAACCTCACCGCGCCCCCGGATGGCCCACGGTCCGTACACCCGACCGACCTCCGGTCTAGCATCGCCGGGTGCGCTACGACGAAAGCTCCCCACCGCTCCCCGAGTCCGCGAGCTCCATCAGCCCGGACCGGCCCTGGTACGCCCGCCGGTCGACCCTGGTCGTCGCGGCGGCCGCGATCGCCCCGGCCTGCCTGGCCGGGTGGGTCCTCACCGAGGTGCTGGGCGGGGGCGCGAGCGACGACTCGCGGCCGCCCCGGATCGTGATGCCGCTCTCGGCGTCGGCGGCGCTGCCTTCCGCGGCACCTGCCGCGACGCCGTCGGGGAGTCAGGCCGCGACCCCGGCCCCCGGCGCGACCCCCGGAGGGACCGGCCCCGCCGCGGCGAAGGGCCTCGCCGGCCGTACCGTCGTCATCGACCCCGGCCACAACACGGGCAACTTCAAGCACACCACCGAGATCAACCGCCAGGTGGACATCGGCACCAACCGCAAGGAGTGCGACACCACCGGCACGACCACCAACTCCGGCTACATGGAAGCCGAGTTCAGCATGGACGTGTCCCGGCGCCTGCACACCGTCCTGGAGGCCAAGGGCCTCAAGGTGGTCTTCACCCACGAGGCCGGCAAGGAACGCCCCTTCGGCCCCTGCATCGACGAGCGCGCCCGGATCGGCAACGAGGCCGCGGCCGACGCCGTGGTCTCCGTCCACGCGGACGGGGTCTCGGCCGGCAGCCGCGGTTTCCACGTCATCCTCCCCGCCAAGGTCAAGGGCGGCGGCGCCGACACCGCGAAGATCATCGAACCGTCCCGGCAGCTCGGCGAGCGGATCGCCGGGAACTTCGCCCGGACCACCGGTTCCGCCCCCGCCAACTACCTCGGCGGCGGTACCGGATTGGTCGTCCGCGACGATCTGGGCGGACTGAACCTCTCGACCCGCCCCAAGGTGTTCATCGAATGCGGCAACATGCGTGATGCCAAGGACGCGGCACAGATGTCGAGTCCGGAGTGGCGCCAGAAAGCGGCCCAGGGCATCGCGGACGGCATCGTCGGCTTCCTCGGCGGGTAGGGCCACCAGGACCGTCCCTCCGGACGGCCCGCAGCCCCGATCCTCTCGGCCGCGGCGAAGCTCCGTACCATGGTGCCGCCCGCCCCCTGCGTCACGGCGGGCGCCCACGGCACCACGAGACGACGAGACCGAGAAGGACACCTGAGACGTGAACATCCGATCCCTCACTCGAGGCGACGGCGTGGTGATCGGAGCAGCGGCGCTGCTGTTCATCGCCTCGTTCCTCGATTTCTATTCCGCGCCCGGCGTCGACGCACCGAGCGCATGGGACACCGACGTGTACCGCCTGGCGCTGCCGAGCATCTTCCTGCTCGCGTTCATCGCCGTCGGCCTGCTCGTCGCCGCCCGCCTGCAGCCCGCCGGGCGCCAGCTCCTGGGCCTGCCCTTCCAGGCCTGGGGCACGGTCCTGTCCGTCGCGGCCGCCTGGTCCGCGCTCTGGGGCCTGATCACCTGCCCGACCGGGGCCGACCTCGGCGCGGGCGCCGTCATCGCCTTCCTCGCCACCGCGGCGCTGGCCGGCGTCACCCTCTTCGGCTCGAAGGTCCCCGCGCTCGCCGCGCAGCTCGTGCCGGACCCGAAGCCCGCCACCACCGCCGTACCGCCGTACGGCCAGCAGCAGCCGGGCGCCGGGTACGGGTACCCGGGCGGCCAGGAGCCGCAGCCGTACGGGGCCGCCCCGCAGCCGGTCCCGCCCTACGGCGGCGGCCAGGAGCAGCCCCAGGCTCCGCAGGACCAGACCCCTCCCCCGGCCCCGGCGGCGGACTTCACGCCGTTCTGGTTCGCCGTTCCGGTGGCCCGTCCGCTCTTCGCCGAGGACGGCAGCCCCGCCCCGATCGCGGAGCTCGCGCCCGGCACCTGGTACCTGGCCGTGGAGCAGCGCGGTCCGGCCACCCTGATCGCCCAGACCCAGGACGGCCGCCGCGGCGTCCTGAACGACACCTCGGGCATCCAGCGCGGCTGATCCCGGGCACGCCCACGCCCAACGGCCCCCCACCCTTCCGGGTGGGGGGCCGTTGCCCTACAGTCACCTGACGCATCGTCAGATTCGTGGAGGGGACCGTCACATGCGCCTCGGACTCGCACTCGGCTACTGGGGCCGCGGCCCCAATCCGGACCACCTCGACCTCGCCGCCGAAGCCGAGAACCTCGGCTACGACTCCGTCTGGACCGCCGAGGCCTGGGGCTCGGACGCCTTCACCCCGCTCACCTGGATCGCCGCGCACACCTCGCGCATCCGCCTGGGCACCGCCATCGCGCAGATGGCCGCCCGCACCCCGACCGCCACCGCCATGCAGGCCCTGACCCTGGACCACCTGTCCGGTGGCCGGATGATGCTCGGCCTCGGCCTGTCCGGCCCGCAGGTGGTCGAAGGCTGGTACGGGCGCCCCTTCCCCTCCAGCCCCCTGACGGCGACCCGGGAGTACGTGGACGTCATCCGCCAAGTGCTGCGCCGCGAGGCCCCGGTCGCGCTGGACGGCCGCTTCCACAGCCACCCGTACCGGGGTGCGGACGGCACGGGCATCGGCAAGCCGCTCAAGCCCATCACCCACCCGCTGCGGGCCGACCTGCCGGTCCTGCTCGGCGCGGAGGGCCCCAAGAACATCGCCCAGACCACCCGCATCGCGGACGGCTGGCTCCCCCTCTACTGGTCGCCGACCCGCACGGACGTCTACCAGGCCTCGCTGTCCGAGCTCCCCGAGGGGTTCATGATCGCCCCGATGGCCCGCGCGAAGGTCTGCGACGACGTCTCGGAAGGACTCCTCCCGGTGAAGGCGATGCTGGGCTTCTACATCGGCGGCATGGGCCACGCGGCACGCAACTTCCACGCCGACCTCATGGGCCGGATGGGCTACGAGGAGGAGGCGCACCGGATCCAGGAGCTGTTCCTGGCCGGGCGCAAGGAAGAGGCCGTCATGGCCGTCCCGGACGCCTTCGCGGACGAGATCTCCCTGGTCGGACCGCGGGAGCGGATCGCCGAGCGCCTGGAACTGTGGCGCAAGGGCCCGGTGACCGACCTCCTCCTGACCGCCCCCGACCCGCACACCCTGCGGGTCCTGGCGGAGCTGAACAGCTAGCCGTCTCTTTCTGATCCTGCCGATCAGGCCGGGCTCGCGGCGTGCGGAACCAGGATCGTCTTTCCCCGGACGAGGGCCCCCGCTTCCGCTTCCGCGTGTACGTCGGCCAGGTCGGCCAGCGGACGGACCGCGGCGGGGCCGACCTCCAGGTCGCCCGCGTCGACCAGCGCGACCAGGCGCGAGAGCTGCCCGGCGTCCTGGCGGGCCACCAGGTGGATGCCGCCGGGGATCGGGGTCGCGACGGAGACCGCCACGCCGCCCGGCCCGAGGAGGGCCGGCAGGGCGGCGGCGGCCTCCGGGGTGAGCGGGGCCAGGTTGAGCACGGCGTCGAGGGGTTCGCCCTCCAGGGCCGCGTGCAGCGGACCGGCCGTGTGGTCGATCACCCGCTGGGCCCCGTACCGCCGGCGCGCTGCGCGGGCTCGCGGTCGCCACGACGGCGGCCCCGGCCCAGCGCGCGAGCTGCACGGCGAAGCCGCCCACACCGCCACCGGCCCCGTTGATCAGGATCCGGCTCCCCCGGCCGATCCCCGCCGCCTCGAACAGCGCCTGCCAGGCCGTCAGCCCGGCCACCGGGATCGCCGCCGCGGCCGTGAGGGGGACCGAACGGGGGGCGGGGACGAGGAGTCCGGGGGCGACGGACACGTACGGGGCGGCGGCTCCGCCCGCGTCCAGCCGGCCGATCACCCTCTCCCCGGTGGCGACGACCGTGCCCGCCAGGTCCCAGCCCGGGACGTACGGCAGGTCCAAGGGCAGGACCTGCCGCAGCAACCCGGCGCGCAGGGCGAGTTCGGACGGGTTGAAGGAGGTGGCCGCCACCTCCACCAGGAGCTCGCCGGTAGCCGGGACGGGGACCGGTACCTCCTCGTGGCGGATGACGGCAGGGCCGCCGTAAGCGTGGATGCGGGCCGCGAACATCGTGGCGGCGGGCTGTCGTTCTGCGTTCATGCCCCCACGCTATGAGCCGGCAAGAAGACGATCCATGCGTGAGGATCCGTGTTTCCTGCGCGTCCGTCTAAGCTGCCGGGCGTGGACGTACTCAGCGATGTCATCGCGCTCATGCGTACGGGCAGGCCCACGTCGGCGCTCGTGCAGTGGCACGCGCCCTGGGGCCAGCGGTTCCCCGCGGTCCCCGGGTGTGCGGGCTTCCAGGTGGTGCTCAGCGGGAGCTGCCTGCTGGAGACCGCCTCGGAGCCGGTCCGTCTGAACCCCGGGGACGTGCTGTTCCTGCCGCACGGCCACGGGTACACGCTGCTCGGCGAACCGTCGGCGGAGCCGGCCGAACCCCGCTGGGACCCCGACCGCACACCCGCCCTGCTCGTCCGGGACACCGTCGGGGTGCCGGGCGGCGGGCCGGTCACCGTCACCCTGTGCGGCGGGTACCGGATCGAGGAGGAGTTCACGCATCCGCTGCTGCGCGAACTCCCCGAGGTGCTCCACCTGCCGGGCGGGCAGCCCGGCGCGGCCGAGGCGGTGGCCCTGCTGGCCCGGGAGGCCGAGGAGCCCGGGCTGGGGACGGACACGCTGCTCCCGGCCCTGCTGGACGTGCTGCTGCTGTACGTGCTGCGGGCGCACGTGGGCGGGATCTCCGGGCCGGGCGGGGAGGCCGGGGAGGCCGGACGGACGGGCTGGGCGGCGGCGCTCGCCGACCCCGCCATCGGCGCCGCGCTGGCGGCCGTCCACGCCGAACCGGACCGCCCCTGGACGGTCGCAACCCTGGGGGCACGGGCCGGGCTGTCGCGGGCCGCGTTCGCCCGCCGGTTCCACGAACGCGTCGGACAGCCGCCGCTCGCCTACCTGACGTGGTGGCGCATGACCACGGCCGCGCGCCTGCTGCGCACCACCGACACGCCCCTGTCGGTTCTGGCGGCCCGCTCCGGCTACACCTCGGAGTACGCCTTCGCCCACGCCTTCAAACGGACCTACGGGATCCCGCCCGGGCGCTTCCGCGGCGGACGCCATGACGAAGAGACGAGCTAGATCGGCTCCGCCGTCCCGCCGGTCTCTGCCGTCCCGTCCGTCTCCGCCGTCTCACCGTCCGCCTGCTCCACCGCGGCCAGCAGTTCGCGCAGGTCCAGCGGCATCACGGCGATCTCCATGCCGGCGCGGCCTCCGTCACCTCCGTTGACGGGGCCCTCGAACTCGACGGTCACGATCCGCGAGCCGGGGTTGATGGAGATGCCCTCCTTCACGGAAGGCGCCCGTACACCGGTGGCCCGGCCGTCCGTCAGGGCCACGGGCTCGCCCCGGCCGGGCACCCAGCGGGCCGCGCCCTGGTCGGCGTACACCCGGCCGCTGCGCCAGCGGCCGGTGCCCGCGGGGCGCCGTGCCATGCACGGGATCCCGGGCACGGGCGCGACGGCCTGGCGCCGGAGGTGCTTGCGGCGCATCAGCCAGCCGGTTCCGGCGGCGGCTCCGGCGAGGAACACGTACTCGATCACCCACCCATTCAAACAGGTGGAACACGCGCAACGGGCCGGACCGGAATGCTCCGGTCCGGCCTGTTGCGCAAGGATGAGGAGGCGCTGCCTCAGCCGGTCAGCTGGCCCGCGCTCGGGATCTTGTCGGTCACCGTGGCGCCCGCGCTCTTGCCGGCCTCCTTGACGCTGTTGATGACGTTCTCGAAGGCACCGATGTCGGCGTCGCCGGCCTGGCCCTTGCGCAGCTTGGAGCCGAGCCCCTTGAGGGAGTCGATGCCCGCCGTCAGCGGGCCCACGGCCTTCGACAGCAGCGGGTCGCCCTTGGCGTTCTCACTGGCCGCCTTCAGCCGGTTGTAGGCGAAGGCACCCGCGAGGCCGGCCTTGACCAGGGCGAAGGTGCGGCCCTTGGCGCCCTTCTTGAACTTGCCGGCCTTGTACGGCTTGACGATCCACTGGTAGGTGGCGCCGGCCGCGAGCCCCGCGTTGGCGACGAAGCGGGTCTTGGCGAACTTCTGCTTCTCTTCCGGGCTGCTCGGCGAGGGCGTGGCGGCGGCCGCTTCCGCGTCCTCGGCCGAGGCCGCCGCGTCGGCCTCGGCGAACGCGGCCATGGCCACCGAAACCTCGTCGGCCTGACCGGCGGCGGCTTTGTCGCCACCGCCCGAGCCGCAGGCGGTGGCGCCGCCGAGCAGGGCACAGGACAGGAGCACCGCCGTGAGGGCACGGCGGAAGCGGACGGCTGTGGTGGGTAGGGACACGGGTTTCCTCCGGGGACTGAGGCGTCCCCCGCAGCCTCACTCCGGGCATCCGGCTCCGCCACCCGGGGGACCCGTTCGGGTTTACCCGGCCCGGGAGCGGCCAGAAGCGCGGCATGCCCACACACACGCGAGCACACACCAGAGGAAGCAGCCAGGCGGGCCGCGCCGTCGCGATCGTGGCGGACGTCATGGCCTTCGTCATCGGCCTGTGGATCCTGCTGTACCTGCTGGACGCCAACCAGGGGAACGCACTGGTCGACTTCATCCACGACGCGGCGAGCTGGCTGGCCGGCTGGTCGTACGACCTCTTCACCTTCCACCGCGACTGGGTCCAGGTGGTGGTCGGCTACGGCATCGCGGCCGTCGCCTACCTCGTCATCGGCCACGCCGTCGCGGGCCGGCTCTACCGCCGCTAGAGCGCCGGGCCCGCCGGCCGCTCCCGCGCGTCGCCCTCCCGCTCGCCCTCCCGCTCGCCCGCTCGCCCTCCCGTCGGCCGGAGGGCGAGCGACGGCATGTCGTCATGTCTTCAGCGGCCGTGCACTTCTTTTCGAAATTCCGGCATCCGAGGGCAACCATCCGTGCCGGTCGTGGGTCGTACGGGCGAGAGTTGATCAGTTGGACCTCGCCCGGGGGGGCTCTGTTGAAGAAGAACACGGCGACGGAGGCGGCCTTGCCCGCCCACTCCGTTCCCCACCTGCCGGCGGCACCCGCCGCCCCTGCCACCGCCGCACCCCACGAGGTGACGGCGGCCCCGGGTGAGCCCCGCGACGTCTTCCGGTTCGCCCTCTCCCCCGGGGGACGGGCGCACCACCGCGAGGACTACGCCCCCATCCGCTGACCCGTTCCACGCACCGACTGCTGCGGGGCGGGCGAGGCCGGTACGGGGGTCCCGCCATGCCCGCCCCGCACGAGCAGAGACAGAACAGGACGCCGGACGGGCCGCCCCGTCCCCGCTCCTCGGATCATCATGAGACGGGAGGACATCCACCGATGTCCGTCAGGACAACTCGTACGGCAACGGCTCTCGTTGCCGCTTTCGGTATCGCCGCGACGATGGTCGCCGCCGCACCGGGCAGCCTCGCCGCCTCGGTCACCAACGCCTGTGACGTGGTGGCCGTGACCGATCTCGCGGACGCGGCCCGGGTACAGGTCGACGCATTCGGCACCCTGAAGGACCTCCGGGTCGACGTCCGCACGCCGGGCACCACGCAGGTGCTGGCCACCGCGGGGGGCTTCGAGTCCGCGGCACGACCGGACTTCGGCGTGCGCCACCGCTCCGCCGCGCTGCCCGCACTCGCGGCGCTCGGCCGCTACGCCCTCGACGTCCGGTACACCGACGCCGCGGGCAAGGCCGTCCTCTGCGCGGACAACGGCGAGCTGCGCTACCTGCCGCACCCCGTGGTCACCCTGAACCCCGCGACCGCGCCGGTCTCCCTGGAGAAGCCGACGGCGACCGTCACCGGCAAGCTGGTCCTGCGCGATCCGCGGACCCGCGCCGAGACCCCGCTCAAGGGCCGCCAGGCATCACTCACGTTCGACGGCCCCGGCCAGCGGATATGGCAGGCGGCAGTCGCCGGGAGCGACGGCACCTTCTCCACCTCCTTCACCTACACCGCGCGGAGCACCAGCATGGCCGTGAAGGCGGAGGCCAACGGCGCCGCCCCGGTCACAGACGAACTTCCCGTCGAAAAGCGCAAGGTCGTCATCACCCTGGACACCCCGTCCTCGGTGTCGCCGGGATACGGAAGCCGCTTCCGCATCTCGGGCAAGGTCTTCTACCGGGGCGGGGACGGAGCACTGCACCCTCTCCCGGGCGCGTTCCTCGTGCACGAGGGGGAAACCTGCGAGGACAAGGACAACGTCGGGGAGAATTGCGGACGAATCCAACCGGGGGATTCGGGACGCACATTCATCTGGGACCGGTACACCCTGCACGGTGACACCGTGCTGGCGGTGACCCACCATCCCGGAGCGCTGCTCGACGGTGTCACCCGGACCCCCGTCACCGTGAAGGTCGACCGGACCGTGGCCATCTGGGGCCTGAAGGCGACCAAGGATTCGGCGGGCCGTCTGACCGTCCAGGGCAGCACCCGGCTCGGATACGGCACGAACGACGTGCAAGACGTGTACCGCATCCAGCACTCGGCCGACGGCAAGACGGGCTGGAAGACGTACCGGAGCACCCACCTCCGGCGCACCGGGCTGATTTTCCGCACGCTGGACCCGGGCACCTTCCCCACGGGCGGCACCTGGCGCATCCACTTCGAGGGCGCCAAGGGACTCGAGCCCGTCACCAGCCCCAACTTCACCGTGGTGAACCCCTGATGCCCGGGCCGTCGCAGGCGGCACCGCCCGCCCCGGACCGTCAGCGCACGCACAAGCCGTCTCCTGGGGGACAGTTGAACAAGATGATGTCCTCGCTCGGCATCGCCCTGGCCGTCACCACGGCCGCCTCCGGCCTCGGGTTCGGGTCGGTGGCGCAGGCCGACGACACCGACTCCCTGCCCCGGGCCGCGGTGGTCCGGTCCGGCGACGAGTTCCGCGTTCATCTCAGTGCCGACCAGGCACCCGAAGGGGACACGGCGGTCCGGATCCGACCCAAGGACGGCGAGAAGGCCGTGGCCGAGGTCGGCGGGTTCGGCGACTGGAAGTGCTCGGGCAACGAGGAGGACAGCTGCGCATCCGTGTGGACCCAGTCCGCCCCGTTCAGCCTCGACGACATGGGCATGTACGACCTCGACGTCGTCGTCCACAAGGGGCGCGAGGACGAGACGGAGCACCGCTATGCCGGACACTCCTTCGCCTACGCGGACAAGCCCCGGTTCACGGTCCTGACCTCCAGCGTCCCGGTGCTCTCCTACGAGCGGCGCAGCGGGAAGGTCACCGGCACGCTGGTGGCCGAGCACCCCCGCACCCACGAGGTGAAGCCGCTGGCGGACGCCCCGGTGGACCTGGTCCGCCAGTCCGGCGGGGGCAGCTACGAGCCGCAGAAGCTGACCACCGACGGTGCGGGCCGCTTCGCGGCTCTCTTCAAGTTCGAGGGCCGCGAAACGAGCCCCGCCCTCGAAGCCCGCTTCAACACGAGTTCGGGCGGTGCCAACTACTCGGCACAGCGCAACCTGGCCCTCCAGGTGCGTGCGACGCCCGTCAAGGTCACCGTCCGGCAGCCCGTCGGAGGGATCACCGGGCGCTACGGCAGCAAGGTGCCCGTGCAGGGGGTCCTGACCTGGACCGCCGCCGACGGCACCGCCCGACCGCTTGCGAACGTGGGGGTGTACCTGTCCAACGAGGGGTGCACGACCAGTTGCGGCTCGGCCTACGACGGCACCGACGCCAACGGGGTCGCCGACCTGTCCTACCCCGTCACGCGGGACGGATTCGCACGCATGTCGCTGAGCGCGTACGACAACGGCGGATGGTTCAGCGGCGACGCCTTCGCCCGCCTGGCCGTGGACGCCACGCACACCACCACCTTCTCTCCGCTGAGCGTGACCTCGGACAAGAACCGGACGATCACCGTCGGCGGCCAGTTGGCCGTCCAGCAGGGATCCGCACCCGCAGGGGCCCAGGCCACGGTCGACGTGCAGATCTCCGCGGACGGGAAGACGGGGTGGAAGACGGTGAAGTCCTTCACCACCGCCTTCGGGACGGCGTTCAGCCAGCAGGTGAAGCACACGGCCGAGCAGGACGGCCACTACGTCCGCCTGCGCTACGCCGGTACCGCCGACATCGGCCCCGCCGCCCCGACGGTCCGGCTCACCCGCAGGACGACCCAGATCGTCCGCGACAACCTGGCTCCCGAGCAGGTCCCCGCCGGCACCCGGATCACGGCCAGCGGATACCTCCAGGCGAAGTCCGGTACCGCCTGGCTGCCCCTCGCGGGCCAGCAGGTCCGGGTCTACTTCAAGGCCAGTGCGGCCGGTTCCGCCTGGACCTACCAGGGCGCCGCGACGACCGCCGCCAACGGGTCGTTCAGCACCAAGGTCACCGCCCGCAGTGACGGCGCCTGGCAGATCCGCTATCTCGACGCCGCCCAGCCGTACTACATCGCCATCGGACGCGAGGACCACGTCGACGTGGTGTAGACAGCACGGACGGGGGGAGCGGGCCGCGCCCGCTCCCCCCGTCAACCGTCAACCGTCAACCCTCAGCCGCAGCAGTCCGGTTCCAGGCCGGACGGCAGCGACAGGCCGCCGAAGACCGCGCCCGTGGCCTCGTCGCCGCCCAGGGCGGCCACCGCGAGGAGCAGCGAGCCCGCCGTCCAGGTGGTCTGCTCCACGGGCCAGACCGTCCGGTCGTCGAAGACGTACCCGGTCCAGTACATGCCGTTGTCGGCCCGCAGGTGGCCGATCGAGCGCAGGATCTCCAGGGCCCGGTCCGACTCCCCCGTCGCCCACAGCGCGAGTGCCAGTTCGCAGGACTCCCCGCCGGTCACCCACGGGTTCGGCAGCACGCACCGTACGCCGAGGTCCGGGACGACGAACTCCTCCCACCGCTCCTCGATCCGGGCCTTCGCCTCGGCTCCGGTCAGCGCCCCGCCGAGGACCGGGTAGTACCAGTCCATGGAGTAGCGGGACTTGTCGAGGAACCGCTCCGGGTGCCGGCGTATCGCGTGCCCGAGGGCTCCCGCGGCCAGTTCCCAGTCCGGCTGCGGATCGCCCCGGTACTCGGCGATGGCCAGCGCGCAGCGCAGCGCCTGGTGGATGGAGGAGGACCCGGTGAGCAGGGCGTCCGCGACGGCCTCTCCGGAGGGTTCGCGCTTCCAGCCGATCTCGCCGCCCGGCTGCTGGAGCCGCAGCACGAACTCGACGGCCGCGTACACGGCGGGCCACATCCGGTCGAGGAAGGCCTCGTCGCCGGTGGACAGGTGGTGGTGCCAGACGCCGACGGCGAGGTACGCGACGAAGTTGGTCTCGCGGCTCGCGTCCTGCGGCTCGCGGGTGTCGACCCCGTCCTCGCGGTCGGCGTAGGCCGCGTACCAGGAGCCGTCGTCGTTCTGGTGGCGCACCAGCCAGTCGTAGGCCCGCTCGGCGGCCTCGTGCTCGCCGGCCGCGTCGAGGGCCATCGCGGCCTCGGTGTGGTCCCACGGGTCGAGGTGGTGCCCGCGGAACCAGGGTATGGCCCCGTCGGCGCGCTGCGCGGCGAGGATCCCGGCGACGGTGGCGGCGGCCTGATCGGCCGTCAGTACGCCGTCCAGGACCAGATGTTCGGGTGCGGTGCGCCCGGGAGAGCTCACTGCGCGGCGCCCACGGCCTCGGCCACCGCACCGGCTTCGGCCACCGCACCGGCCGCGCTCACGGGGAGGTGCGGCTTGGTGGCGTAGGCGACGAAGCTCTTGCCGATGACCGGGTTCAGGGCCTGCTCCGCGAGCCGGGTGAGCGCGGGCTTCTTCATGATGTCCCAGACCAGGAGCTTGTGGTACGCCTTGACGGGCAGCGCCTTGTCGTTGTCGACGCCGAAGGCGCACTTGAGCCACCAGTACGGCGAGTGCAGGCCGTGCGCGTGGTGGGTGCCGTACGGCTTGAGGCCCGCGGACTCCATCTTGCCGAGCAGCTCCTCCGCCTTGTAGATGCGGATGTGGCCGCCCTCGACCTCGTGGTAGGCGTCGGACAGCGCCCAGCAGATCTTCTCGGGGCCGTAGCGCGGCACGGTGATGGCGATGCGTCCGCCGGGCTTCAGGACGCGGACCATCTCGGCGAGGACGCCCTTGTCGTCGGGGATGTGCTCCATCACCTCGGAGATGATGACGACGTCGAAGGACTCGTCGGGGAAGGGCAGCGCGAGGGCGTCGCCCTCCATCGCGGTGGCGGTGGCGCCGGCCGGGGCCTCGCCGGCCTCCTTCATCGCGGCGAACCACTTGGCGACCTCGCGGATCTCCTCGCCGTTGCGGTCGAGGGCGACCACCTGGGCGCCGCGCCGGTAGCACTCGAAGGCGTGCCGGCCTGCGCCGCAGCCCAGATCGAGTACGCGGTCGCCTGCGGCGAGCGGGAACCGGGAGAAATCGACGGTCAGCACGTGGTCCTGCCTTCGCGGTCGCGGGGTGGGGAGGGGAACTGCATCGGACGGAAGGTGGAGGTCACCGGGTCGTTGCGGCCTTCGTGCCCGCCGCCGCCCGCTCGATGGCGGCGCGGTAGTGGACGACGGTGCCCTCGGCGGCCTTGGCCCAGGTGAAGCGGGACAGCACCCGCTCGCGGCCGGCGGCGCCGAGCCGGGTGCGCAGTTCGGGGTCGCCCAGCAGCCGGCCCAGCGCGGCGGCCAGCGCGCCCGCGTCGCCGGGCGGCACGGCGAGACAGGTCTCGCCGTCGGGTCCGGTGACCTCGGGAATCGCGCCGCCGGTGGTGGCGACCAGCGGGGTGCCGGTGGCCATGGCCTCGGCGGCCGGGAGCGAGAAGCCCTCGTACAGGGAGGGCACGCAGGCGATCTGGGCGCTGCGGACGAGGTCGACGAGCTCGGTGTCGGTGATGCCCTTGACGAAGCGGACGGCGTCCTGGAGTCCGTACGTCTCGATCGCCCGGGCCACCGGGCCCTGTTCGGCGCGCTTGCCGACGACGACGAGGTGGGCGTCGGGCTGTTCGGTACGGAGCTTCGCGAGCGCCTCGACGAGGTGCACGAGCCCCTTGAGCGGGACGTCGGCGCTCGACGTGGTCACGATCCGCCCGGGCACCTCGGCCACGGAGGCGTCGGGCGACCAGAGGTCGGTGTCGGCGCCGATGTGGACGACGTGGATGCGCTCGTCCCGGACGCCGAGGTGCTCGGCGATCTCCTTCTTGGAGGAGCCGGAGACGGTGAGCACGGAGGCGAGCCGCCGGGCGACGCGGCCCTGCATGCGCGTGAACCCGTACCAGCGCCGCACGGAGGCCCGCTTCCTGCGGTCCTTCGCGGCGGCCAGGTCCAGCTTGCGGTCGACGGTGATGGGGTGGTGGATGGTGGTGACCAGCGGGGCGCCGAGGTCGGCCAACAGCCCATAGCCGAGGGTCTGGTTGTCGTGGATCACGTCGAACTCGCCCGCCCGGGCCGCGAGATGACGGCGAGCACGGAGCGAGAAGGTCAGCGGCTCGGGGAATCCGCCGGTCCACATGGTCGCGACCTCGACGGCGTCGATCCAGTCGCGGTACTCGTCGCGCTTGGGGGTGCGGAACGGGTCGGGGCTGCGGTACAGGTCCAGGCTGGGCAGTTCGGTGAGCGTGGCGCCGGCGCCGGTGAGGGCGTCGGTGTCGAGCACCGGGTAGGGCTGCGCGCCGATGACCTCGACGGAGTGGCCCAGCTTCACGAGCTCGCGCGCGAGGTGGCGGACGTAGACGCCCTGGCCACCGCAGAACGGGTTCCCCTTATAGGTGAGGAGTGCGATCCGCAACGGGCGGCTGTCGTCGGCGGCCGGACCCGTGAGAGGGCTCGTCACCATGGCCTCTGCGGTCACTCTCGGCCCCCTTCTCCCTGCACTTTCGCCGGAGCGTAACCGCTCGGATAATGTAGAACAAGTTTCAGACTTGATCCGTTGAAGAGCATTGAATCTACCGGCCGGAAACCACACCGTAAGAGGGGTGGCAGGTGATTCGCGCCACGGATCGGGCGCCTGCCATGCTGGGCGCGCGACGGCCCGGGGCAGCTCCCGCGGCCGCCCCGGCACAGACATGAACGCCTTGGAACTGGAACGCCTCGGAACCGGAACGGGACAGATGACAGCGGAAGCGAAGGCCGTGACCCCAGCCGTCACCACACCGGCGTCTCCGCCCCTGACGGAGCGCCAGGAGGCACGCCGCAGGCGGATCCTGCACGCCAGCGCCCAGCTGGCCAGCCGGGGCGGCTTCGACGCGGTGCAGATGCGGGAGGTGGCGGAGTCCTCCAGCGTGGCCCTGGGCACCCTCTACCGGTACTTCCCCTCCAAGGTGCACCTGCTGGTCGCGACCATGCAGGACCAGCTCCAGCACATGCACGGAACGCTGCGCAAGCGCCCGCCGGCCGGGGACGATCCCGCGGCCCGCGTCGCGGAGACCCTGATGCGCGCCTTCCGCGCGCTCCAGCGGGAGCCGCACCTGGCGGACGCGATGGTCCGCGCCCTCACCTTCGCGGACCGCAGCGTGAGCCCGGAGGTGGACACGGTGTCCCGCCTCACGACGGCGATCATCCTGGACGCGATGGGCCTGGACGCCCCGCCGACGGCGGAACAGCTGTCGGCGGTCCGGGTCATCGAGCACACCTGGCACTCGGCACTGATCACCTGGCTGTCGGGCCGCGCCTCGATCGCCCAGGTCAAGATCGACATCGAAACGGTCTGCCGCCTGATCGACCTCACGGCCCCGGAGCCCCCGGCGGCGGCGCCCGCGACGCCCCCGAAAAAGTCCTGATCCCGCCGTAGCGGGGGCGCGCGCTCCGGCTATCCCTCCGACTCCGCGAACCGCTCCTCGCACTCCGGACTCTCCTTCAGGGCGAGCAAGCTGAAGTAGGCCCTCCCGACGGGCGTCTTGGCGTAGGCGTCGAGGCTCCAGCTGCCCTTCTCCAGGGAGTAGGCGAGCACCGGTTCGGTCATGCGGGAGCGGATCGTCCAGCCGCGGGCCACCAGTCCGTTCACGAGCCCGGTCAGCTGGTCGTCGCCCACGGGCTCGAAGCTTGCGTAGTCGGCGGCGCAGTCGGCCCAGGCCTCGCGCTTCGGATTGCCCCCGCCCTCGTCCGGCCCGACCCCCGCGTCGGCGGTCACGACGTCGAAGTCTTCCCGCACCATCGCCCGCGTCGGCTCCGGCCCGGCGTACACGGGCTGCTGCGCGGATCTGGGCACCTCGGCCCAGTTGGCCTGCACGGTCGCCCGGGATTCCTCCGGGGCCAGCATGCCTCCGGCGACCAGGACCCCCACCCCGGCGGCCACCACGGCCAGCACCTTGAGCCGCTTGGCCGTGCCGCTCTTGCCGGAGCCGCCGGACTCCACGCGTTCTGCGTCCGGTCCGGCCGCTTCAGCCGCTTCAGCCGCTTCAGCCGCTTCAGCCGCTTCAGCCGCTTCAGCCGCTTCGGACACTGTCGCCGCTGCGGACGCTTCGGACGCTTCGGGCACAGGTGTCCCGTTGTTCTCGCTCATGCTCATCCCACCCCTTGCGAAGCCGCGGGGCCAGGTTCGGCCCGGCGGCGATCGCAGGAGTCTCACACGTTCCGCTACGCGAAACGCGACGGGGGCTACCCCAACGGGCCCGGGGCCCGAGGACTGCCGCCTGCCAGGGCGCCGCATCGGGCCGGGCCCGGGAACACCTCCCCGTCCCCCGGCCCCGGCCCCCCGGCGGCCCCCTCACTCCTCCGGAGGGAACACCGCCTCGCCGCTGCCCAGCAGGGTGATCGCGATCGCCTCGACCGGGCAGCCCTCCGCCGCCGCGAGCACCGGCTCGCTCGCGTCCGTCTCCGCCGCGCGCGGATGCGACTGCCGCGCCGTGTCGAGGGCGAAGCCCTCCGGGGCGTGGTTCACGCACATCCCCGAGCCGATGCAGACCCCGCGGTCCACCTCGACGTGCCAGCGGTCACCCATCACGCACCGGCCGCGGGGGGTACGTACCCTGCCGGGAGGTGGATCATCTTGTGCTCCAGGTACTCGCTCAGCCCCTCCGGGCCGAACTCCCGCCCGACGCCGCTGTTCTTGTAGCCGCCGAACGGCCCGAGCATGTCCAGGCTGAAGGTGTTCACGTTGAAGGTGCCGGTCCGCACCTGCCGTGCGAAGTCGATGCCGTGTTCCACGTCGCCGGTCCAGACGCTGCCGCTGAGCCCGAACTCCGAGTCGTTGGCGACCCGTACGGCCTCCGCCTCGTCCCCGTACGGGATCAGGCAGACGACCGGGCCGAAGATCTCCTCGCGGGCGATCCGCATCGAGTTGTCGACGTCTCCGAAGAGGGTCGGCTCCACGTACCAGCCCTGGTCCAGGTCCGAGCCGGCCGGACGCCCGCCGCCGGACAGGACCTTGGCGCCCTCTTCCTGGCCGATCCGGATGTAGTCGAGCGAGCGCTGCTGCTGCCGCCGGGCCACCAGCGGGCCGAGCTGCGTGGCCGGGTCCATCGGGTCGCCGACGACCAGCGCCGAGGCCGCGGCGGCGAGCGCTTCGGCGATCTCCTCGTAGCGGCTGCGCGGGGCCAGGACGCGGGTCTGGGCCACGCAGGCCTGGCCGTTGTTCATCCAGGCCGCGGGGACGATGCCGGCGATGGCGGTGTCGAGGTCGGCGTCGGGGAGGATGACGGCCGCGGACTTGCCGCCGAGTTCGAGGGTCACTCGGGTGAGGTTCTTCGAGGCTACCTCCATGACCCGCCGGCCGGCGGGGACGGAGCC
Organism: Streptomyces sp. GL_141; assembly: GCF_057834385.1. Lineage (NCBI taxonomy): Bacteria > Bacillati > Actinomycetota > Actinomycetes > Kitasatosporales > Streptomycetaceae > Streptomyces > Streptomyces sp. GL_141. The sequence continues at coordinate 5,981,399 of NZ_CM174402.1, read as the reverse complement.
GGTGAAGGCGACCTTGTCCACGTCCGGGTGGCCGACGAGGTACTCGCTTACCTCGCGGTCGGCGGGCAGGATCGACAGCACGCCCTCGGGCAGCCCGGCCTCGCGGGCGATGTCGGCGAGGATGTAGGAGTCGAGGACCGCCTCCGGGGACGGCTTGAGGATCACCGTGCAGCCGGTGAGCAGGGCGGGCGCCAGCTTGGCGGCGGCCACGAACTGCGGGACGTTCCAGGGGATGACGGCGGCGACCACGCCGACGGCCTCGCGCCGGACGAGGATCGGGCCGAGGACGCCCTGGCGGAACTCCTCGTACGGGTAGTCGCGCGCCACGGTGATCGCGGCGTCGTAGACCATCATCGGGCCGAGGGCCTGGGCGAGGATGCTCCAGGAGTACGGGGACCCGTTCTGGGAGCTGATCGAGCGGGCGATCTCCTCGTGGCGGACGGCTATGGCGTCCTTGATCCTGGTCACCACCGCGATCCGCTCCTCGAGCGTGGTGCGCGGCCAGGGGCCCTCGTCGAAGGCCTTGCGGGCCACGGCGACGGCCCGGTCGACGTCCGCCTTCGAGGCGTGCGGGACGCTGCCGATGACCTGCCCGGTGTGGGGCGAGACGACCTTGATCGTGTCGGAGCCCAGCGGATCCGTCCACTCACCGCCGATGAACAGTTTTCCGTGTTCCACGAGCTCGGTCATGGCTGATGCCTCCTGCGGCTTGGCGTTGCAGAACTGATACCAGTTCTAGTTCTAGGAGTCCACGGAGCTGACCGAACCGCCCGCACATCGGTTCACCCGGCACCCCGAAGATCCAACGACTAGTCAGGAGGCCGCGAAAGTGGTCGACTTGGGCGACTATTGCAACACGTTCTCGTTCGACCTGTTCCCGTTGGTTCGCAGACCTGTTCCCGTTGGTCCGTTAGACCTGTTCTCGTTAGAGCGGAGCCCCTCATGGCAGAGGACACCCCCGGCGCGGCACCTCACGTCACCGATCACGGCGGCGGCGTGTGGGGCATCAAGGTCCCCATCCCCGACAACCCGCTCGGCCACACCCTCGTCCACGTCCTCGACACCGACCGCGGCCCGGTCCTCATCGACACCGGCTGGGACGACCCCGAGTCCTGGGACACCCTCGTCGCCGGCCTCGGCGCCCTCTCCATCGCCATCGCCGACGTGCACGGCGTGGTCATCACCCACCACCACCCCGACCACCACGGCCTGTCCGGCCAGGTCCGCGAGGCCTCCGGCGCCTGGATCGCCATGCACGCCGCCGACACCGAGGTCGTCGTACGGACCCGGGCCTCCGAACCCGGCGTCTGGTTCGACTACATGAGCGAGAAGCTGGCCACCGCCGGAGCCCCCGAGGAGCACATCGCCCCGTTGCGCGCCGCCCGCGCGAGCGGCCGCATGCGCACCCTGCCCGGGCTGCACGCCGCCGTCCCCGACCGGGAGATCGTGCCCGCCGAGCTGCTGCCGCTGGCCGGCCGCCGGCTGCGGGCCGTCTGGACCCCCGGGCACACCCCCGGCCACGTCTGCCTCCACCTGGAGGAGAAGCATCCGGGGAACCTGCCCGGCAACGGCCGCCTCTTCTCCGGGGACCACCTGCTGCCCGGCATCTCCCCGCACATCGGCCTCTACGAGGACCCCTCCTCCGAGGGCGTCGCCGATCCCCTCGGCGACTACCTCGACTCCCTCGAACGCATCGGCCGCCTCCAGCCGGCCGAGGTGCTCCCGGCCCACCAGCACGCCTTCACCGACGCCCCGGCCCGCGTACGGGAACTCCTGGACCACCACGAGGAACGGCTGACCGGGCTGCGCGCACTGCTCGCCGCCGAGCCGCTGACCCCGTGGGCGCTGGCGGAGCGGATGGAGTGGAACCGGCCCTGGGAGCAGATCCCGTACGGCTCCCGCAACATCGCCGTCTCCGAAGCGGAAGCCCACCTGCGACGTCTGGTGAAGCAGGGCCGCGCGGAGGCGGTGGCGGGCAGCGACCCCGTGACGTACCGCGCCGTGTAAGGGGTGCGGGTGGGCGGCGCCACCCGGCACCGGAGCTACGGGCCGGTAGAGTATGGGCGTCGTCCACACTTCCGTACGGGGGGAAGCCGGTGCGAATCCGGCGCTGACCCGCAACCGTGACCCGCCCCGGCAGCATCGGGGGCGGGGAGCCGGATTGCCCCGTACCGGAGGTGCGCGGCTCGTGCCGCCGGGTCCTCCGGCGGCCGGCACCGTCGAGGTAAACGGAGCCGGAGCCCGGTACCAGCCTCCACCGCTGTGCTGCCTGCCTCCCGGTTCCCCAGCACGAGAGGCACCCGCCCCGCCATGAACGTCCGCCGCAGCGCCGCCACGCTCGCCGTCTCCGCCGTGCTCTGCGTGGGCGCGGCCCCCGCGGCCCTCGCCGATGTCGCCACGCCGTCCCCGGCGCCCGTGATCCCCTCCGGGCTCTTCGGCAAGAACGACCCGACGTACGACGGGGTGTGGCGGCAGTCGTTCGCGCTGCTCGCCCAGCACACGGTCGGCGAGAAGCCCGCGCGGGCGGCCGTGGACTGGCTCGTCGGCCAGCAGTGCGCCGACGGCTCCTTCGCCTCCTTCCGCGCGGACACGGCAGCCGCGTGCGACGCGAAGACGATGCTCGACACGAACGCCACCGCCATGGCCGTGCAGGCGCTGAAGACGCTCGGCGGCCAGGACACCGCGGTGAAGAAGGGCGTGGACTGGCTGAAGTCCGTCCAGAACGACGACGGCGGCTGGGCCTACGTCCCCGGCTCCCCGACCGAGGCCAGCTCCACCTCCCTGGTGATCAGCGCGCTGGCGGCGGCGGGCGAGAAGCCGGCCGAGATCAAGTCCAAGGCCGGCAAGTCCGCTTACGAGGGGCTGCTCGCCTTCCAGCTCGGCTGCTCGGCCGAGCCGGCCGCCGACCGGGGTGCCTTCGCCTACCAGCCGACGGCCGACGGCAAGCTCCCCGCCAACGCCGACGCGACGGCCGCCGCCGTACTGGCCGGCCTCGGCAAGGGCGCGCTCGTCTCCCCCTCGCCCTCTCCCACGGACACCCCCGCGGCCGCGCTCACCTGCCCGGCGACCGCCGGTGACCCGGTGGCGGCGGCCCAGGGCGGCGCCGGGTACCTGGCCGAGGCCCTGAAGAAGGACGGCCACCTCACCGCCCTCACCCCGGGCGCCGACCAGCCGACCGCGGACACCGGCAACACCGCCGACGCGGTGATCGCCCTGGCCGCGGCCGGACACAAGCAGTCCGCGGCCGGCGCCCTGGAGTGGCTGAAGTCCAACTCCGCCGAGTGGTCCAAGGGCAACCCGGCCGGCCTCGCCACCCTGATCCTGGCCGCGCACGCGACGGGCACCGACCCGAAGGCCTTCGGCACCACCGACCTGGTCGCGGCGCTGAACGCGACCGGCCCGGCGCCGCAGAGCGCGTCCGCGAAGGCCTCGGAGCAGCCGGCGGAGAAGAAGGACGAGAAGAAGGACTCCGGCAGCAACGTCTGGTGGATGATCCTCGCGGGCGCGGCGGCCGGCATGGGCATCGGCATCGTGCTGAGCGGCCGCCGGAAGAAGAACCAGCTCTGATGCGGCGCCCCCGTCCGACCACCGGTCCGACCGCCCGGCCGGTCCTCGCCGCCGGCATCGCCGGCATCCTCCTGACCCTGCTCGCCGCGTCCCCCGCCCTGGCCTCGACCTACCGCTACTGGTCGTTCTGGGACGGGGCCGGCGGCAGCTGGGCGTACGCCACCCAGGGCCCCTCGTCGGCGCGTCCGGCGGACGGCTCCGTGCAGGGCTTCCACTTCGTGGTGAGCAAGGACGCGGCCGATCAGGCCGCCCCGCCGCGTACGGCTCCGGACTTCGCGGCCATCTGCTCGGCCACCGCGCCGGTGACGGGCAAGAAGCGGATCGCGCTGGTCATCGACTTCGGCACGCCCGCCGAGGCCCAGGCGGGCGAGACCCCGCCGCAAGATGCTCCGCGCACGGCGTGCGCGCAGGTCGGCCCGGACGCCACGACGGCCGAGGCACTGGCGGAGGTGGCCAAGCCGCTGCGCTACAACAGCGCGGCGCTGCTGTGCGCGGTCTCGGGCTACCCGAAGCAGGGCTGCGGCGAACCCGTCGCGGACACCGCCACGGCCACCGCCGCGGCCGAGCCGGCCACCGACTCCGAGGACGGCGGCCCGTCGGCGGGCCTCTTCGCCGGCATCGCGGCGGTGGCAGCCCTGGGGGCGGCCGCCTTCTGGCAGTCCCGCCGCCGACGCACCCGATGACGGACGGTCCCACGCAGGACGGCGGGACGGTCGCCGACGGCGCTCAGCCACCCACCAGGGCCACCCGCACCCGCCCGTCGACCCGCACGGGTGGTGCGGGTGGTGCGGGTGGTGGGGGTGGTGCGGGTGGTGCGGGTGGGAACCCCGCCCGGCCGCAGGCCGGGCGCACCCCCCACGGCCCGGCAGGTGACGTCCCCACCCCGCCCGACCCGAACGCCCCCGCCGGGGCAACCGGCAGCCCGCGCGTGCCGACGTACAAACAAATCTGGCAGGCCCCCGAGGCCACGCGTGGCAACGCCCTGCACGCGGGTGCCTGGTGGCTGTGGGCCCTCGGGCTCGCCACCGCCGCCTCGCGCACCACCAATCCCCTCCTCCTCGGCCTGATCATCGGCGTCACCGGGTACGTGGTCGCGGCCCGCCGGACCGACGCGCCCTGGGCGCGGTCCTACGCGGCGTTCGTCAAGCTCGGCCTCTTCGTCATCGGCCTGCGCCTCCTCTTCTCCGTGCTCCTCGGCTCCCCCATCCCCGGCACGCACCTCCTCTTCACCCTCCCCGAGATCCCGCTCCCGGCCTGGGTGCAGGGCATCCGGTTCGGTGGCCGGGTCACCGCCGAGCAGCTCGTCTTCGCCTTCTACGAGGGCGCGAAGCTGGCCACGCTCCTCATCTGCGTCGGCGCCGCCAATGCCCTCGCGAACCCGGCGCGGCTGCTGAAGTCGCTGCCCGCGGCCCTGTACGAGGTCGGCGTCGCCGTGGTCGTCGCGATGACCTTCGCGCCGAACATGGTCGCGGACGTGGTCCGCCTCCGTACGGCCCGCCGTCTGCGCGGCCGCCCCACGGGCGGGGTCCGGGCCGTCCTCCAGATCGGCCTGCCGGTCCTGGAGGGCGCGCTCGAACGCTCCGTCGCCATCGCCGCCTCGATGGACGCCCGCGGCTACGGCCGCACCGCTCGCGTTCCCGCCGCCGTCCGCCACACCACCAACGTGCTCACCCTCGGCGGGCTGCTCGGCATCTGCGCGGGTACGTACGGGCTGCTGGCGGCGGAGGGCGCCGAGTACGGCCTGGTCCTCCTCCTCTTCTCCCTCGCCCTGGCCCTGGCCGGGCTGCGCCTGGGCGGCCGCCGGTCGATCCGGACCCGGTACCGGCCGGACCGGTGGGGCGTACGGGCCTGGCTGGTCGCCGGTTCGGGCGCGGCGGTCGCGGCGCTGCTGATCCGGGCCGCGACCGTGGATCCGGAGGCCCTGCGCCCCGGCGTCGTCCCGCTCGTCGTCCCGACCCTCCCGCTCTGGCCGGCGGCGGCGATCCTGATCGGCCTCCTCCCGGCGCTGGTGGCCCCGCTCCCCCCGGCACTCCCCTCTCCCCTGAAGGAGACGTAAGACCCCCGTGATCCACTTCGAGGACGTATCGGTGACGTACGAGGGCGCGAGCGCCCCCTCCCTCTCCCATGCCGACTTCACGCTCCCGGAAGGCGAGCTGACCCTCCTGGTCGGCCCCTCCGGCGTCGGCAAGTCCACCCTCCTCGGGGCGGTCTCGGGTCTGGTCCCGCACTTCACCGGGGGCACCCTCAAGGGTCGGGTCACGGTCGCCGGCCGGGACACCCGCACGCACCAGCCGCGGGAACTGGCGGACGTGGTCGGCACGGTGGGCCAGGACCCGCTGGCCCATTTCGTGACGGACGTCGTCGAGGACGAGCTGGCCTACGGCATGGAGTCCCTGGGCCTGGCGCCCTCGGTCATGCGCCGCCGCGTGGAGGAAACCCTCGACCTGCTCGGCCTGAACGACCTCCGCGACCGCCCCATCGCCACCCTCTCCGGCGGGCAGCAGCAGCGGGTGGCGATCGGTTCGGTCCTGACCCCGCACCCCCGTGTCCTCGTCCTGGACGAGCCGACATCGGCGCTCGACCCGGCGGCGGCGGAGGAGGTCCTTGCCGTCCTGCAACGCCTGGTCCACGACCTGGGCACGACCGTCCTGCTGGCGGAGCACCGCCTGGAGCGCGTCGTCCAGTACGCCGACCGGGTCCTGCTCCTCCCCTCCCCGGGCGCACCCCCGGTCCTCGGCACCCCCTCCGACATCATGGCCATCTCCCCGGTCCACCCCCCGGTGGTAGCCCTGGGCCGCCTGGCCTCCTGGTCCCCCCTCCCCCTCTCCATCCGCGACGCCCGCCGCCGCGCAGCCCCCCTCCTGACCCGCCTGACCACAACAACAACCCAGAGTCCACAGCCCACCCCCGCGACACACCCCGGTACCGAGCCGCAGCCCCCGGCGGGTGCCGGGGCGGAGCTCCCGGCCGGGTCCGGGACGCAGCTCCCGGCGGGGTCCGGGGCGGAGCCCCAGGCCGGTGCCGAGGCGACCCCGGTGGGGTCCGGGGCGCAGCCCGATGCCGGAGCGCAGCTCCCGGCCGGTGCCGGAGCGGAGCCCCGCGAGGGGTCCGGGGCGCAGCCCCAGGCCGGTGCCGGGGCGCGGCCCCCGGCCGGGTCCGGGGCGCAGCCCGATGCCGGGGCGGAGCCCCCGGCGGGGTCCGGGGCGCAGCCCGATGCCGGGGCGGAGCCCCCGGCGGGGTCCGGGGCGGAGCCCGATGCCGGGGCGGAGCCCCCGGCGGAGCCCCGGGGAACGGGCGAAGGGTGGGTAGGGGACGGCCGCCCGCAGGGCTCCCGCCCCGACCCCGACCCCGCGCCCGCGCCGCGCCCCGGCCTGCTCGCCCGGCTGCGCCGCCGCGGCCACCCCACCCCGCAGCCGCCCCAGGCCGCCACCCCCACCGGGGCGACCGTGGCCACCCCGGCCCCCACCCAAGCGCCACCGGCCACCGCAAAGGCCGTCTCCCTCCGCCGCGGCCGCGCCGAAGTCCTCCGCGACATCAACCTCACCGTGGCGAAGGGCGAGACCATCGCCGTCATGGGCCGCAACGGCGCCGGAAAGTCCACCCTCCTCGCCACCCTCATCGGCACGCTGGAGCCCACCACCGGCCAGATCACGGTCAGCGGCCGCACCCCCCACCGCACGCCGCCCCCCGAGATGGTGACCCGCGTCGGCCTCGTCCCCCAGGAGCCCCGCGACCTCCTCTACGCCGACACCGTCGCAGCCGAGTGCACCGCCGCCGACCACGACGCCGGCCAGGCGCCCGGCACCTGCCGTGCCCTCGTCGCCGCGCTCCTCCCCGACGTCCCCGACGACACCCACCCGCGCGACCTGTCCGAGGGCCAGCGCCTGGTCCTCGCCCTGGCGCTGGTCCTGACCGGCCGCCCGGCCCTGCTGCTCCTCGACGAGCCGACCCGCGGGCTGGACTACGCCGCCAAGGCCCGCCTCGTGGAGATCCTGCGCGGGCTCGCCGCCGACGGGCACGCCATCATGCTGGCCACCCACGACGTGGAGCTCGCCGCCGAGCTGGCCCACCGCGTGGTGATCCTGGCCGGCGGCGAGATCGTCGCGGACGGCCCGACCGCCGAGGTCGTCGTCTCCTCCCCCGCCTTCGCCCCGCAGGTGGCCAAGATCCTGGCCCCGGGCCACTGGCTCACGGTCTCCCAGGTCAAGGCGGCCCTCTCCACCGGAGCCACCGGAGCGGCCGGAACGGCCGGAGCCGCCGGGGTGCCCGGAGCGGCCTCATGAGCACCCCCCGTACCCCCCGTTCCCGCCCCCTCCGCATCGGCCCCCGCGCCGCCGCCGCCCTGCTCCTCATCACCCTCATCGGCATCGGCGCCTTCTGCTGGCCGCTCCTCGCCGACCGCCAGTCCGGCTTCGCCCACGCCCAGGACGCCCCGTGGCTCTTCGCGGCCCTGCTTCCGCTGCTGGTCGGGGTGGTCGTCGCGACCATCGCCGACGACGGGATGGACGCCAAGGCCGTCGCCATGCTCGGCGTACTGGCCGCGGTCGGAGCCGTGCTGCGCCCCCTCGGCGCCGGTACGGGCGGCCTGGAGCCCATGTTCTTCCTGATGGTGCTGAGCGGCCGTGTCCTCGGCCCGGGCTTCGGCTTCGTCCTGGGCTCGGTCACCATGTTCGCGTCGGCCCTGCTCACGGGTGGTGTCGGGCCGTGGATGCCGTTCCAGATGCTGGCCATGAGCTGGTTCTCGCTGGGCGCCGGACTGCTGCCGGGGCCGGACCGGATCCGCGGGCGGGCCGAGCTGGCGATGCTCGCGCTGTACGGGTTCCTCGGCTCGTTCGCGTACGGCACGATCATGAACCTTCAGGGCTGGGTGATCCTTCAGGGCATGAACCAGGGCATCTCCTTCCACCCCGGGGAACCGCTCGCGGCGAACCTCGCGCGCTTCCTCTCGTACTGCCTGGTGACCTCGATGGGCTGGGACCTGGGCCGGGCCGCGCTGACCGTCGTACTGACCCTCACGATCGGCGCGACCCTGCTGAAGGCGTTGCGGCGGGCCACACGGAAAGCGGCGTTCGACGCGCCCGTGGCCTTCGATCCGGAGGGCACACATCACCCCAAACCTTCCCCTGAAAGGCGCACGGGCCGCCACGGAGGGTGAGATCCGGGCCGCCCGCCGGTGACCCGCCCCACAGGACCTAGGTCACATACGACCCGGGATAGTAGTCCTTGAAGGTCCCTTGCCCACCCCCGCACACCGCCCCCCACCTGCGGTGACACCCGCCCTCCCCAGGAGGGGCCGTTGCACCCCGGCTGCGAGGACCACTAGTAAGAGGGGTCGTTGCCAGGCGCGCTCCACCCCCGTAGAACTGGATGTGTCGCAAGGCGGACGGAGACCCCGGGCTCACCCCCGGAACCCGGTTCTCCCGCTCCCGCCGGTGAGCCCCCCCTTCCATGTGAGTGGCTCATGCACGTCTGCGACTGCCCTTGTCCCCGTCGGAAGGTCCGTCCGTGTCCCACACCGTCATCCGCCGCATCGCCGCTTCGAAGAAGACCCTCGCGGGTACCGTCCTCGCCCTGGGCGTTGCCGGTTCCATGCTGGCCGCGGTTCCCGCGCAGGCCGCCCCGATGAGTGCCAAGGCGATCGCGCAGCAGATGATCAAGGACCCGGCGCAGTTCGCGGCGTTCAACAACATCGTGTCCCGCGAGAGCGGCTGGGACCACACCGCCACGAACTCCTCCTCGGGCGCCTACGGCCTGGTCCAGGCCCTGCCGGCCTCGAAGATGGCTTCGGCGGGCTCGGACTGGAAGACCAACCCGGCCACCCAGATCAAGTGGGGCCTGGACTACATGAACTCCCGCTACGGCAGCCCCGAGGGCGCCTGGACGTTCTGGAAGAACAACCACTGGTACTAAACCACCAGCGCCAGCGGACGAAGCAGCACATGCGAAGGCCCCGGCGGCCGACCTCCCCAGGTCCGGCCACCGGGGCCTTCGCGATCCCATCCCACTGGGTCCAAAAGCGGTGCAGCAGTGCCTGCTACAACCGCTGGATGATGGTGCCGGTCGCCAGCGCGCCGCCCGCGCACATGGTGATCAGCGCGAACTCCTTGTCCCGGCGCTCCAGCTCGTGCAGGGCGGTGGTGATCAGCCGGGCCCCGGTCGCGCCGACGGGGTGACCGATGGCGATGCCGCCGCCGTTGACGTTGACCTTCTCCAGGTCCTGGTCGAAGACCTGGGCCCAGCTGAGGACGACGGAGGCGAAGGCCTCGTTGATCTCCACGAGGTCGATGTCCTTCAGCGACATCCCGGCCTTGCCCAGCACGGCCCGGGTGGCGTCGATCGGCCCGTCCAGGTGGAAGTGCGGGTCGGAGCCGACCAGCGTCTGGGCGACGATCCGGGCGCGCGGCCGCAGCTTGAGCGCGCGGGCCATCTTGCGCGAGGCCCACATCACGGCGGCGGCGCCGTCGGATATCTGAGAGGAGTTCCCTGCGGTGTGCACGGCGGTCGGCATGACCGGCTTGAGCCGGGCCAGGCCCTCCATGGAGGTGTCGCGCAGGCCCTCGTCCCGGTCGACCAGCCGCCACATGCCCTGGCCGGCGGCCTGCTCCGCTTCGGTGGTGGGCACCTGCACGGCAAAGGTCTCCCGCTTGAACCGCTCCTCGGCCCACGCGGCGGCGGCCCGCTCCTGGGACAGGACGCCGAGGCGGTCCACGTCCTCGCGGGTCAGGCCCCGGCGGCGGGCGATGCGTTCGGCGGCCTCGAACTGGTTCGGGAGGTCGACGTTCCACTCGTCCGGGAAGGGCTTGCCCGGGCCGTGCTTGGAGCCCGAGCCGAGCGGGACGCGGGTCATGGCCTCGACCCCGCAGGCGATGCCGATGTCCATGACACCGCCGGAGATCATGTTGGCGACCATGTGGTTGGCCTGCTGGGAGCTGCCGCACTGACAGTCCACGGTGGTCGCGGCGGTCTCGTACGGGAGGCCCATGGCCAGCCAGGCGTTGCGGGCCGGGTTCATCGACTGCTCGCCGGCGTGGGTGACGGTGCCGCCGACGATCTGCTCGACGCAGTCGGGCTGGATTCCGGTGCGGGCGAGGAGCTCGCGGTAGGTCTCGCCGAGAAGGTAGGCGGGGTGAAGATTGGCGAGCGCGCCCCCGCGCTTGCCGATCGGGGTGCGTACGGCTTCGACGATGACGGGTTCCGCGGCCATGAGCTCGTCCTCTCCTGCTCCTGCGTAGCGCACAGCGCGCATCGGCTAGCGCGCCTCAGCTGACGGGCGGGCCGTCCCGGCGCCCCACCCGAACTAGTACGCGTTCTAGTTCTCCCCGCAGTCTTATGACCAGAACACCCGGTACGCAAGGGTCTTGCACGCGGCTTACACGGATTCCACACGCAACAGTTCGCGCGGGGCCCCTTGTCACTTCTAGAACTCGTTACTACCTTCAAGCCAACTTCTGATGGGCCGTCAGACTTTGGAGTCGCCCGATGACCTGCCCCGCGCTGCCCGAAGGCTTCGACGCCACCGACCCGGATGTTCTCCAAGACCGGGTCCCCTACCCCGAGTTCGCGCAGTTGCGGCAGACCGCACCCGTGTGGTGGTGCCCGCAGCCGCGGGGTGTCACCGGCTTCGACGACGAGGGGTACTGGGCCGTCACCCGGCACGCGGACGTCAAGTACATCTCCACGCACCCGGAGCTGTTCTCCTCGACCACGAACACGGCGATCATCCGCTTCAACGAGCACATCCAGCGCGAAGCGATAGATGCCCAGCGACTGATCATGTTGAACATGGATCCGCCGGAACACACCCGCGTACGCCAGATCGTGCAGCGCGGCTTCACCCCGCGGGCCATCCGCGGGCTGGAGGACGCACTGCGCGACCGGGCCCGCAAGATCGTCGCGGAGGCCCTGGAGGCCTCGGCCGACGGCAGCTTCGACTTCGTCACCCAAGTGGCGTGCGAGCTCCCGCTGCAGGCCATCGCCGAGCTGATCGGCGTACCGCAGGAGGACCGGTCCCGGATCTTCGACTGGTCGAACAAGATGATCGCGTACGACGACCCGGAGTACGCGATCACCGCCGAGGTCGGTGGCAACGCGGCGGCCGAGATCATCGGCTACTCGATGAACCTGGCGGCGGAGCGCAAGGAGTGTCCGGCCAAGGACATCGTCACGCAGCTCGTGGCCGCCGAGGGCCAGGGCAACCTGGGCTCCGACGAGTTCGGCTTCTTCGTCCTCCTCCTGGCGGTCGCGGGCAACGAGACCACCCGCAACGCCATCAGCCACGGCATGCACGCCTTCCTGACCCACCCCGACCAGTGGGAGCTCTACAAGCGCACCCGGCCCTCCACCGCCGCCGAGGAGATCGTCCGCTGGGCCACCCCCGTGGTGTCCTTCCAGCGGACCGCCACCCAGGACACCGAACTGGGCGGGCAGAAGATCAAGGCCGGCGACCGCGTCGGCATGTTCTACTCCTCCGCCAACCACGACCCGGAGGTCTTCGAGAACCCCGACGTCTTCGACATCACCCGCGACCCGAACCCGCACCTGGGCTTCGGCGGCGGCGGCCCGCACTTCTGCCTCGGCAAGTCGCTGGCCATCATGGAGATCGACCTGATGTTCAACGCCCTGGCCGACGCCCTGCCCGACCTGCGCCTCGCCGGCGAAGGCCCGCGCCGGCTGCGGGCGGCCTGGCTGAACGGCATCAAGGAACTGCGGGTCAGCCACGGCTGACGGCCGCCGCTGACCCGTGATCCAGGACGGCAGGGGCCCCACCTCCCACGCCCGGCCCCTGCCGTCCCCGGTTGTTACCCACCAGTCACCGGTCGTTATCGTCTCGCCGCCTGCGAGATCATTGCCTTGACGCCGAACCGGACCCCAGACTGCCCGGATGAACCTCGATGACCCGAGCGCGAGACGCTGGCAGCGGCTGCCCACGACGTGGCAGCGGATGGTCGATCTCGGCGGCGGGTCCGAGCCCATGAGCCAGGGCGTCCTGGCCCTCATCGAGGCCGCCCGCGAGGAGCCGGAACTGCGCCGGCTCTACCCGTACACCAGCCACTTCACCCTGTGGTTCAGCGCCTCCGCCGGCCACCCCTTCGCCGTGACCGCCCCGGCCGTGGAACCCCTCCCCGACGGCCGCTTCCGCGTCCGCGGCCCCCGCCAGACCACCATCCTCGGCGAAGCCGACACGGCCCGCGCGGCCATAGCCCTCGTACTCGCAAACCTCCCGCAGGAATAGCCCCATCCAGCCCCGCCGGCGTTTGAGGCGCGGGGTCTGGGGCGGAGCCCCAGGGGGGTCCGGGGCACAGCCCCGGGGAACGGGCGAAGGGCGGGCAGGGGACTTCGCCCCGCAGGGCCCACCCCACCGGCCCACCCCACGCCGCCGGCCCCGCCCCACGCCGCCAGCCCTGCCGGCCCCGCCCCGAGTGGCGGAAGCCACCCCGCGGGCGGATCCTGACAGAACGCGGCGATCCATCGCGAAGGGGTGCCGAGGCGGGCTGCTACACCGCCCCGGCACCCCTTCGTCGTCACCGCACGGACGACTAGGCCCGAGTCCGCTCCGCGGACCCCGCGGACCCCGCCCCGACCCGCTCGGGCCGCCGCGGCCGCGGCACGGCCACCCCGGCCGGCACGGCATCGCCCCGGGGACCCGACAGCACGTAGACGAGCCCGAAACCGGCACCGACGACGACCGCGCCGCCGACCGCGTCGAGCACCCAGTGGTTGGCGGTCGCGACGATCGCGCAGACCGTGATCGTCGGGTGCAGCGCGCCCAGCAGCTTCTGCCAGCCCTTCGGCGCGATGGTGACGATCACGATCCCGCACCACAGCGACCAGCCGAAGTGCAGCGAGGGCATCGCCGCGTACTGGTTGGAGATCGCCGTCATGGCCCCGTAGCTCGGGTTCGCCAGGTCCTGCACCCCGTGCACCGTGTCGACGTAGCCCATGCCGGGCATCAGCCGCGGCGGCGCGAGCGGATACAGCCAGAAGCCTATGAGCGCCAGCACGGTGGCCAGGCCGAGCGAGGCCCGCGCCCACCGGTAGTCCTTGGGGCGGCGCCAGTACAGGACGGCGAGGATCGCCAGCGGGACCACGAAGTGGAAGGAGGTGTAGTAGAAGTTGAAGAACGCCTCCAGCCAGGGCGTGTTCACCACCGCGTGGTTCACGGCGTGCTCGATGTCGATGCCGAGCGCCTTCTCGATCCCGTGGATCTGGCTGCCGTTGCCCTCCGCGAGGGTGCGGCTGGTGGGTGCGGCGGCCCGGATGTGCGAGTAGAGCGAGTACCCGACCCGTATCAGGAGCAGTTCCAGCAACAGGTTCGGACGCGACAGCACGCGCCGCCAGAACGGCAGCAGCGGCACCCGCGCCCACCGCGCGGGCGCGGGACGCCCGTAGGCGGTGGGGACCGGCTCGCGCCAGTACGGGGAGGAGCGCGGCAGGAACGGTACCGCGCACGCCGCCGCGAGGGCCGCGAGCAGCAGCACGTTGTCCCGTACGGGGGCCAGCGCGACCAGGTTGGGCAGCAGCACGTCGCTCGGCAGGGTCATGGCGAGGACCACCGCCACCGGCCACACCGGCCGGTCCGCGGCCCGCTTGCCGACCTTGCCCGCGACCGCGAGCAGCACCCACAGCAGCTGGTGGCGCCAGCCCGTCGGGGACACGGCGACGGCCACGCAGCCGGTGATCGCGACGGCGAGCAGCAGCTGGCCGTCACGGGCGTAGCGGGCGGCGCGGCGCAGGCCGATCCAAACGATCGGGGCCGCGAGGGCGGCGTAGAGCAGCACCTCGCCGGGGCCGGAGAGGCCCAGGCGCAGCAGGGCGCCGTGCACGGACTGGTTGGCGAGCCCGTCGGGTGCGCCGCCGAGGCCGGTGCCGGCCAGGTGCTGGACCCAGTACGTCCACGAGTCGCTGGGCAGGGCCGCCCAGGACAGGGCGGTGGCGCCGGTGAAGGTCACGGCGGCGGAGCGCGCGGTGGCCCTGCGTCCGGACAGCCACAGCAGCGGTGCGAAGAGCAGCAGCGCGGGCTGGAGGGCTGCGGCCAGGCCGATCAGGAACCCGGACGGGCGCTCGCTCGGGACCCGGAACACGGCGAGGAGCACCAGCAGCACCGGCAGTACGGCGGTCTGCCCCGGCAGCGCGGCTTCGCGGACGGGCAGCGAGACCATCATCAGCGCGACCAGCACGGGCGCGGCGAGCAGCGCGGTGCGCCGCGGCACCGGGTCGGGCAGGGCGCGCGCGGCGACCAGCCCGACGGCGGCGACGAGCAGCAGGGTCACGCAGGTCCAGGCCACCTCCAGGGAGGGTGCGGCGAGGCCCAGGAGCGGCTTGAGGACCAGCCCCGCGAAGGGGGTCCCGGTGAACTGGCCGTTCGTGTAGAGCGAGCCCGGCAGACTGCCCGGGAGGTGGAAGCCGCTGAGCCACTCGCCCGGTGGCACGCGCAGCACGACCGTGGCCTGCCTGACGGCGAGCAGCAGGGCCAGCGCCCACAGCATGAGGCGTGCCGCCCCGAGTCTGCTTCCGCCGCTACCGCCTATGACCCCGGCATGTCCGTTCGCACCACTGTGCTCCGCCGCGTTAGCCACGCCTCGCCGGCCTCCCGCCCTGTTGACTGCAACCCTGACTTCGCCTGGCTGCCGCGTTTCGTACTGCGTTTCATACCGCGCGCTTCATTTACCCGGACGACGATATCCCCCGCGCGATACCTAGGATGGCGGGCATGAGCATCGTGAAGATCAACGCCCTCACCGTCCCGGACGCGCAGCGAGAGGTTCTGGAGCAGCGGTTCGCCTCCCGTGCGGGCTCCGTGGAGAGCTCGGACGGCTTCGAATGGTTCGAGCTGCTGCGGCCCGTCGAGGGCACGGACCAGTATCTCGTGTACACGCGGTGGCGTTCCGAGGCGGACTTCCAGGCGTGGATGGAGGGGCCCATGAAGGCGGCCCACCAGGGTGGCGCTCCGGCGGGCGGTCCGGCCGGTGGTCCGGCGGGCGGCGAAGGCGGCGCGGAGCGGCCGAAGCCCGCTGCCACGGGCTCGTCGGTGTGGTCGTTCGAGGTCGTGCAGCAGGCTGCGCCGAAGCAGGGCTGAGCGTCGGAAGGGCCCGGAGCCGCGGCTCCGGGCCCTTCTCACATGCCTCACATGGCTCTGATGCCTCTTGCCGCCCCTGCGGGCCACTCAGCCACCGAGGCCCCTCGGGCGCGCCTCGGGCCTCACGCCCAGAAGGTGTCGCTCTCCTCGATGTCCTCGGTGCAGACGTCGAGGTCGCTGATCTTTCCGGCGACGATCGTGAAGAAGATTCCCTCGTGGATCTCGATCCCGCGGTCGCCCCGGTCGGCGCGCGCTGTGTGGAAACTCATGACGTGGCCGCGGCCGTCGGCGAGCACTTTGTCCAGATGGACGTTGAATGTTCCGTTCGTCTCCTCGCCGAGCCGGCGGTAGAGATCGAAGACGGCTTCCCGCCCCTTGTGGTGGCCCGAGAGGGGGCCGCTGCCGGGCATGTGCTGGATGACGTCGGCCGTCATCATCGTGCTCAGCTTCTCCATGTCACCCTGGCCGAAAGCCTCGTAGCCGCGGCGGATCAGGGCACAGTCAGGATGCTCCGACATGACGGTCACGCCCTTCGTGGGTACGGTTTGCCACTTTTCCTATCATCGGCCCGGTCCTGTGGATATTCCAACGCGGGCAGCGGGGAGCCGCTCCACAATGACGTCATGACCAGCAGAGAGACGCTCCCCACCCCGACCCCGGCCCCGGCCCCGGCCGGGATCTGGCGGGTCGCCGCCGAACCGTTCACCACGCCGGACGCCACGCTGCTGCGCCGCGCGTACTACGCGGAGGTCGCCGGCCGGTACTGGCGGCGGTCCGTGACCGAGGCCGAGATCGACCAGGGGCTCCTGGACTTCCCGGACGACGAGCTCACGGGGCGGACGGGCCGCTTCGTGGTCGGCAGGCTCGACGGCCGTCCCCTCGCGTGCGGGGGGATACGCCTGCTGGACCCCGTCACCGCCGAGCTCACCCGGGTGTACGTGGACCCGCGCGCCCGCGGTACGGGCGGCGGGGCGGCCCTGCTCCGGGTCCTGGAGGACGCGGGCCGCGAGCTGGGCGCCGAGCGGGTCCGGCTGGACACCCGGTCCGACCTGGTGGAGGCCCGCGCGTTGTACGCGCGCCACGGGTACGCCGAGATACCCGCGTACAGCTCCGGTCCTTACGCCGAGCACTGGTTCGAGAAGCGCCTGGCCTGACCGTTCACCGGGCGGGGCCGCCCACCCGGCGGAGCCGTCCACCTCACGGGGGGGGCGCTCACCTCGCGCGGGTGGGGGGCGCTCACCTCGCTGAATGGTCCCGGCGGGGCAGGGTCTCGTAGGGCTCCTCGTCGACGGAACCGCAGAGCTCCGAGTTGATCTCCGCGACCAGCTCGGACAGGTCGGTCGGCCGGTCCGCGGTCCACCAGTCACCGAGCAGCTCGGCGAGCGACTCCTCCCGTGCGGCGGACAGCTTCAGCGCGCTCTGACGCCCCTTCTCCGTCAGGACCAGCGGCAGCCCCTCGCGGACGGCCAGCCCCCGCTCCTCGATCTGGCGGCCCGCGTCCGTGATGGCCCGCAGCGGCACCATGGTCTTCTCCGCCAGCACGGCCGGGTCGACGGTTCCGTACTTGTTGATCCGCAGCAGCATCCAGCTGGCGGCGGGCAGCAGGTCGTAGCCGGCCTTCGCGGTGATCTTCTCGTAGACGTGCTTGCGGCCCTGGAGGGTCCCGAGCACCGTCAGGGCGCGGGCGACCTCCTCCCGCGAGGAGCGCTGGACGGGGTTGGAGGCGAGGGTCTCGGTGACATCGGGCGCCGTCACCGAACCGCGCAGCTTGTCCTCCTTCAGGAACCAGGCCACGACGAAGGCCACGAGCACCACGGGCGCCGCGTAGAGGAACACGTCGGTGATGGAGGTGGCGTAGGCGTCGAGCACGCGCGGCCGCAGCGCGGCGGGGAGGGCGCCGATGGCGCGCGGGTCGGCCTCCAGCTTGCTCGTGTCCAGCCCCGGCGGCAGCGGGATCCCCTTGAGCGCACCGGCCAGCTTGTCGTCGAGCCGGTTGGTGAAGATCGTGCCGAAGATGGCGACGCCGAAGGAGGCGCCGATGGAGCGGAAGAAGGTGGCACCCGAGGTGGCGACACCGAGGTCGGCGTAGCTGACCGAGTTCTGCACCACGAGGACGAGCACCTGCATGACCAGTCCGAGG
Source organism: Streptomyces sp. GL_141 (assembly GCF_057834385.1). Lineage (NCBI taxonomy): Bacteria > Bacillati > Actinomycetota > Actinomycetes > Kitasatosporales > Streptomycetaceae > Streptomyces > Streptomyces sp. GL_141. Next base: position 5,963,616 of record NZ_CM174402.1, on the reverse strand, counting down.
CCGGCGCCGAAGACGAAGAAGTAGACGCTCATCTCCCAGGTGGAGCTGGTGCGCTCCAGCTGGTGCAGGAGCAGCAGCCCGACCGCGGTCAGTGCCGTGCCCGCGATCGGGAAGACCTTCCAGCGCCCGGTACGGCTGACGATCTGGCCGGACACGGTGGAGGTGATCAGAAGCCCGAGCACCATCGGCAGCATGTGGACGCCCGACATGGTCGGGGAGACGCCCTGGACCACCTGGAGGAAGGTCGGCAGGTAGACCATCGCGCCGAACATCGCGAAACCGACGATGAAGCTGATCAGCGAGCAGAGGGTGAAGGTCCGGATCCGGAACAGCTTGAGCGGGAGCACCGGTTCCACGGCCCGCTGCTCGACGATGACGAAGGCGATCAGCAGGACGAGGCCGAGCACCGCGAGCCCGATGATCTCCGGGGAGCTCCAGCCCCAGGTGCCGCCGAGCGAGGCCACGAGCACCAGGCAGGTCGCGACGGAGGCGATGAGGAAGGTGCCGAGGTAGTCGATCGTGTGCTTCTCGGTGCGCACCGGGATCTTCAGGGCCGCGGCGATGACGACGAGGGCGACGAGACCGATGGGGAGGTTGATGTAGAAGACCCAGCGCCACGACAGGTGGTCCACGAACAGTCCGCCCAGCAGCGGCCCCAGCACGCTGGTGGCTCCGAAGACCGCGCCGAAGAGTCCCTGGTACTTGCCGCGTTCGCGCGGCGGGACGATGTCTCCGACGATCGCCATCGACAGCACCATCAGCCCGCCGCCGCCCAGTCCCTGCAGCGCGCGGAAGCCGATGAGCTGCGGCATGTTCTGTGCCAGGCCGCACAGGGCGGACCCGATCAGGAAGATCACGATGGCCGACTGGAAGAGCTTCTTGCGACCGTACTGGTCCCCGAGCTTGCCCCACAGCGGCGTGGCGGCCGTCGAAGCGAGCATGTAGGCCGTGACCACCCACGACAGGTGGGACATCCCGCCGAGATCGCTGACGATCGTCGGCAGGGCCGTCGACACGATCGTCTGGTCGAGCGAAGAGATGAGCAGCCCCAGCAGCAGCGCACCGATGGAGACGAGCACCTCACGTGAGGCGTGTTCGGCGCTGGGGCCGGCTGTCCGCTTGCGCGGGTCGGGCTCCGTGGTCACGTCCTGCACCATCGGCTCCTCCTCGGGCCTGATCGACTCCTCCATCCTGAGCGGTGTGTCCCGTTATGGCCTCTCGGGCGGGTTGGGCGGGTTACCGGGGGTCTGCATAATCGCTGGCAACAGCCAGGGGAGGGATTCGAGTGAGCACCGAGCACTGTCCGGAATGCGGCACGGCGGAAGGAGCCTGCGACTGCGCACCAGGCTTCCAGCCCCTGCGCGTCCGCCCCTACGTAACCCTCCCCAACCCACCCACCCCGACACCCCCACCCCACCCCGACCCGACGACCACCCCGCCCCACCACCCCGGCCCCACCACGGCACACCTACCAGGCCGGGCAGGCACCACGGCACACCCCGGCCCGACGGCCACCCCGCCACACCACCCCGCCCCCACCACGGCACACGTCCCCGGCCGGACAGGCACCACAGCGCCCCCGATCCCGCCGGCCCCCACGGCACACCCCGACCCGGCGGGCGCGACGCCACCGCACGCAGGCCGCCGGGACACCACCCCGCCGCCTGGCCCTGCGAGCACCGCGCCGCACCCCAACCCGGCCACCACACCGCCGCACCCCGGCCGCCCGGACACCATGCCGCCGCACCCCGACCGGATAGGCGCACCGTCCGCATACCCCGGCCCGGCGAGCACCGCGCCGCGCCCCAACCCGGCCACGACACCGCCGTACCCCGGCTGGACGGGCGCCACGTCCGCGCACCCCGGCCCGGCCGGCGCCCCGTCGGCGCACACCAACCCGACTGGCACCGCTGCGGACTCGACCTGGTCAGCCGGCCTGCCACCACACACCCACCCGGCAAACACCCCGCTGCCCCCCACCAACCCGGCGGGCGCCCCTGCGCACCCTGGCTCCCCGCATCCCACACCGCACCCGAGCCAAGCGGCCGGCCACCAGCCCTACCCTGGCCCAGCGGGCACCCCGCCGCCGCACCCCGGCCCGCCGAGCAGCAGCGCCGCGAACCCCGGCCCTGCGGGCACCGCCGCACCCCCCACCAACCCGGCCGGCGCCCCTGCGCACCCCGCCTCCCCACACCCCACGACACACCCGGGCCAAACGGCCGGCCACCAGCCCTACCCCGGCCCAGCGGGCACCCCGCCGCCGCACCCCGGCCCGACCGACGCCACTGCGCGGCTCGGGTCCCCCGGTTCCGCTCCGCACCAGGGCCGGGCGCCCGGCCTGCCGCCGCACCCCGACCAGGTGGACACCACTGCGCCCCCCAGCAGCCCGGCGGGCGGCGGCGCTTCCGCACGCCTCGGCCCGGCGGACGCCCAGTCGGCGCACACCAGCCGCCCGGACACCGCTGCGCACCAGGGCCGGGGCCAGGGCCAGGCAGCCGACTTGCCGCCCTACCCGGGCCCGGCAGGCACGGCTGCGCACTCCGGCTCGCCCCACCCGGAGCCCGTGGGCACCGCCGCGCACTCCGACCCGACGGCCGTCCTCCCTGCCTACCCCGGCCCGGCGGATACCGCGTCACCGCACTCACCCCCCACCAGCCCCACCAACCCGACCCGCACCGCGCCGCTGCCGCCCGGGGCCGAGACTCCCGCGTACGGGACTCCCGTAGCGTCCCTGCCTGAAGAAACGATGCAGCTGCGCCCGGTCCCGCCGTCCGACCCGTACGACCCGTACGCGACGCCCGGGGCCTTCGGCTCGTACGGGTCACCCGCGCCCCACCCCGAGGGCACGGGCGGCCCTGCTTACGGGGCACACGGCATGGGCGACGCGGGCGGCGGACCGGACGGCGCGTACGAACCCAGCCCCCCGCGGCGCCGCATACGCACGCTCGCCCTCATCGCGGCCGCCGCCGTCGTGCTGATCGGCGGGGCCGCCCTCGCCCTGCGGGCCATCTCGGGATCCGCCTCGCCGGAGACCACCCTCGCCGACGCGAAGCCCTCCTCCGCCTTGACCAGCCTCACCCAGGTCGCCCCGTCGCAGCCCGCCGCGAGCACCGGCCCGACCCCGTCGCCGTCCCCCACCCCCAGCCCTTCCCGGTCCGCCTCCGCTTCCGCTTCCGCGTCCCCCTCGCCCTCCCCCACCCCGAGCCGTTCGTCGACGCCCTCGGCCGCCCCGTCCCCCACTCCGAGCCGCTCCTCCCCTCCGACCTCGCGGCCCCCCACGCAGGCACCGACCCTCCGGTACGGGGATTCGGGCCCGGAGGTGGAGAAGCTCCAGCGCCTGCTGGCAGCGCAGGGCATCTACCGCGGAAAGTACGACGGGCGGTACGGCACCCGTACGGAATCGGCGGTCTCCACGTTCCAGGCGTACAACGGCATCGACGAGGACCCTTGGGGCGTCTACGGTCCGGCGACCCGTCGCGCCTTGGAGGGATAGAACACACCGCATGCGGTGGCGAGCACCCCTCCGAGTTTTGTATTGTTCAGGAACAAAGTGGTTCCGTCCTCACTCCCTGACCGGTGGACGGAACCACTTGTTCTCTTTTCCCGTCCCGTCTGGAGCCCCTCCGATGCCGGCCAGCACCACCACCGCCACCGCCGTCCTGACCGCCAAGGCCCTGCTCCTGGACATGGACGGCACCATCGTCAACTCGGACGCGGTGGTCGAGCGCTGCTGGCACGACTGGGCCGTCGCCCACGGCCTGGACCCGGAGGAAGCCCTCAAGGTGGTCCACGGCCGCCAGGGCTACGCCACGATGGCGATCCTCCTCCCGGACCGCCCGATGGCGGAGAACCTCGCCGAGAACGCGGTGATGCTCGCCCGCGAGACCGCCGACACCGAAGGCGTGGTCCCGATCGGCGGCGCTCCCGCCTTCATGGCCGCCCTCAGCACCCTCCCGCACGCCCTGGTCACCTCCGCCGACGCGGCCCTGGCCACGGCCCGGATGACGGCCGCCGCCCTGCCCATGCCCGAGGTCCGGGTCACCGCCGAGTCCGTACAGGCCAGCAAGCCCGACCCGGAGGGCTTCCTGATGGGCGCCGCCGCCCTCGGCGTGGACCCGGCCGACTGCATCGTCTTCGAGGACTCCGCCGCCGGCATCGCCGCAGGCCAGGCCGCGGGCATGCGGGTCATCGGCGTCGGCCCCCGCGCCGCCGCGCACGGCCCCACCGCCCACGTCCTCGACCTCACCGCCGTCGCCGTCACCACCTCCCCCGACGGCGCCATCACCCTCACCCTCCAGACCCCCTGACCGAGACCACGGCCCACCCGGTCACCCGGCCACACCCGGCCGGACGGCCCGCTCCGGCCAACCCGACAGGCACCCCACCCCGGGGCCAACCCGCCGGACGGCCGGACCGGCCGACAGGACAGACGGCTCGCCCGGCAGGCGACTCACCCTCGACAGGACCGCCCCGCGGCGGCCGTGCCCCCGGCGTCCGGACCGGGGTAGCCCAGCCCCGGCCCGGCGGCCGTGCCCCCGGCGTCCGGACCGGGGTAGCCCAGCCCCGGCGGCCCGACCCTGCCCCCAGATCGGGTAGCCAGCCACTCCAGACGGGCCACCACCCCCAGGGCGCCAGAGCCAAGCAACCCACCCCGGACAGCCGAGCCCCCGCTGCCGACTCGCCCACCTCCCCGACAGCCCAGACTTCGGCGGCCGGACACACAGCAGGCGACGACGCGCCAGGGCAGGCCAGCCCCACCCGGCACCCCCGGGCCCCCCACCGCCCAAGCCCCGCCCCGCCCTTCGGGTCCCACCGGACAGCCGAGCCCCGACTACCGGACCCGCCCACCTCCCCCGGCAGGCCAGACCTCGACGTCCGGACACACACCAGGCGACGACGCGCCAGCGCGGGCCGGCCCCACCCGGCACCCCCCGGCTCGCCCACCAGCCAAGCCCCGCCCCGCCCTTCGGGCCCCCATAGGCAGACCGGCCCCACCCGCCGGACCAACCCCCGCCCCGCCCTTCGGGCCCACCCCGGAGCCAGGTCGGATCCACCAGGCCCGAGCAGCCAGACTTGCCCGGCCCGGCCAGGCCAGGCCCAGGCCAGCCGAGCCCTCGACGGCCGGACGCACACCGAACCAAGCGACCTACCGCCTACCCGAGCAGGCCGAACCCACCCGGCGCACCGGGCCAACCGCCCGGCCAGGCCCCGTCATCCGAGCCCCACCCTGCCCCGCGGCCGCACGCCCACCCCCATCAGGCACGCCCGACCGGCCAAGCCGAACCCAACCGCTCGGCCCAGACGCAGACTCACCTCAGGCCCAGCCCCAGACGCAGCCCCAGCCCCAGCCCCAGCCCCAGCCCCAGCCCCACCCTCACGCGACGCAGAACTCGTTCCCCTCGGGGTCCCGCATCACCACCGCGTAGTGCGTCTCCAACTCGTCCAGCACGCGCAGCACACTCGCCCCCGCGCCGGTGAGCCGTTCCACCGTCTCGTCGACCCGCCGCGTCCGGAGCTCCATCGGAACGCCGCGCCCACCGCTGACCTTCAGATCCAGGTGCACCCGGTTCTTCCCGGCCTTGGGCTCCGGAACCTGCTGGAACCACACCCGGGGCCCCCGCCCGGACGGATCCACGATCGACTCCGGCACGTCCCCCACCCCCTCGGGCAGCTCCTCCGCGGGCACCCCCATGCCCTCCCAGTACGCGCGCCAGGTCGCGTGCCCGTCCGGCGCCGGCTCCGGCACATAACCGAGCGCTTCCGTCCAGAAGGTCACCATCACCCGCGGATCGGCGCAGTCGATCGTCAGTTGCAACGTGGTCTCCATGCCCTCAGCCTCGCAGCCGCCCCTGACAACGGCGGGTACGGTCGATCGTGGCGTGCCGGATCACCGGAACGCGCAGGCCGAGAGCGCGACCACGGGGGAAATGTCATGACCGAACTGATCGTCCTCTTCAGCCTGATGGGGCTCGCGGGGCTGTACCTCATCGTCAAGGTGATGCGCCGGGAAGCGCGCCGCCGTTCGGTGGCGGCGGCGGAGGGACTGCAGATCGAGCTGGAGCGCACGGAGCAGCTGCGCAAGGACCGGACCACTTACCACTCCAACTCGGTCCACAACAACCCCTTCACCACCGGACTCTGATTCCAGCTCACGGCGCCGCCCCCGGAACGACCGGGTGCGGCGCCGTCGCCATGCCCACCGCCGGCACCGCCACTACCACCACCGCCGGAGCGGCCGCCCCAGGGCCCGAACCGGGCCCGGGACATTAGCCCCACCCCCGCCCAACCCACCCCGGATCCTCAACTCCCCCCACCCCAGAGCCCGTCACCAACCTCGCCATGACATGCTCATGCCTTCAGACTGTCACCTCGCGCCCATCCCCACGAAACCCGGCGCGACCAGCATGGCCACGCCCCACCGTGCGCCCACCACCCACCGAACCACGCACCGACCCCGCACACGCCCACCCCCTGCCCCCACCCAGGAGCCCTCATGTCCTCCACCTCCTCCAGCACTTCCACGACCTCTGTCTACGCGCGTCGACTCGGCACGCTCGCCTCCATACTCGCGGCAGCCTCCCTGGCCGCCCTCCTCACCGCCCCCACCGCCGCCGCCTCCCCTCCCACCCCCATCAGCGCCGCGGCCGCCCGCTCCTACCTCGCCACCGTCACCCCGAAGACCGAAGGCTCCACCAGCGGTTACAGCCGCGACCTCTTCCCCCACTGGAGCACCGTCTCCGGCACCTGCAACACCCGCGAGACCGTCCTCAAGCGCGACGGTTCGGGCGTGGTCCAGGACTCCGCCTGCACGGCCGTCAGCGGCAGCTGGTACTCCGAGTACGACGGCGCCACCTGGACGGCCGCCTCCGACATCGACATCGACCACATGGTCCCCCTCGCCGAGGCCTGGCGTTCCGGTGCCAACTCCTGGACCACCGCCAAGCGCCAGCAGTTCGCCAACGACCTCACCCGCCCCCAGCTCATCGCGGTCACCGACAACGTGAACCAGGCCAAGGGCGACCTCGACCCCGGCAAGTGGCTGCCGCCGCGCACCGCCTACCGCTGCACCTACGCGCGCATGTGGGTCGGGGTCAAGCAGTACTGGGCCCTGAGCATGGACTCGACGGAGAAGACGGCCCTGGTCAACATCCTCAACGCCTGCTGACACCCCCATCACCCCCACGCACGCCCACACACCCCCACGCGCGCCTCCGTAGCCCCACGCACACCACCCACCCCACCCCTGGCCAAGGATCTTTCCCCCGCCAGGGGGAGGTGGACCACCCCCTCCCCGTCGTACCGTGATCGAACGGCAAGGCCGGATGAAGGAGGGGGAGTTGCATGGGGGCATTGCGCCTGGGACCGCTGCTGCGCCACGTCGACTGGGACGCGGGCGACTCCGCCACGCTGTGGATCGAGGCGGACCGCCCGTGCACCGCCGAGGTGCGGTGTGCCGACGGTGCCGGCGGGAGCGTCCACACCTTCCAGATAGCCGGCCACCACTACGCCCTGATCACCGTCACCGGCCTCACCCCGGACTCCACCACGGCCTACGAGGTCCTCCTCGACGGCCTCCGCGTCTGGCCGCTGCCCGACAGCCCGTTCCCCGCGAGCACCATCACCACCCCGCCCGCGGGACGCCCCGGCTCCGCCACCGCTCCCGACCTGCGCCTGACCTTCGGCTCCTGCCGCCAGGCCGCCCCGCCGGCCGACCGGCGCGGACCGCACGGCCCCGACGCGCTCGACACCCTCGCCGCCGATCTGGCCGCCGACCCGGAGGCGGTGCGGCCCGACGTCCTGCTCCTCCTCGGCGACCAGGTGTACGCGGACCAGCTCTCCCGCTCCACCCGCCAGTGGCTGGCGGCCCGGCGGGACCTCCGCGAGGCCCCCGGCGCCCAGGTCGCGGACTTCGAGGAGTACACCCGCCTCTACTACGAGTCCTGGCTCGATCCGGAGATCCGCTGGCTGCTCTCCACGGTCCCGAGCCTGCACATGTTCGACGACCACGACGTCATAGACGACTGGAACACCAGCGCCGCGTGGCTGGCGGAGATGCGCGCCACCCCGTGGTGGCAGGAGCGGGTGGTCAGCGGCCTCATGTCGTACTGGGTGTACCAGCACCTCGGCAATCTCTCCTCCGCCGAACTGGCGGCCGACCCCGTGTTCGAGGCGGTCCGGGCGACCCCCGACGGCACCGACGCGCTACGGGCCTTCGCCACCTCGGCGGACGCCGACCCGGCCACGGTGCGCTGGAGCTACCGCCGCGACTTCGGCCGGTCCCGGCTGCTGATGGTGGACACCCGGGCCGCCCGGGTGCTCGCCGAGGAGGGGCGCGCCATGCTCGACCCGGCGGAGCAGCAGTGGCTCCGCGAGAACGCCCTGGCCGGACACGGGGGCTACGACCACCTCCTCATCGGCTCGTCACTGCCCTGGCTGATGCCGCCGCTCGTGCACGACGCGGAGGTGTGGAACGCCGCGCTGTGCCGCGGGGAGCGGGGCCCGAGGTGGGCCCGGATCGGGGAGGACCTGCGCCGGCGGAGCGATCTGGAGCACTGGGCGGCGTTCCCGGCCTCGTTCGCGGCGCTGAGCGACCTGATCGAGGAGGTGGGCACGGGCCCCCGGGCACCGGCCACGGTGTGCGTGCTCTCGGGAGACGTGCACCACGCGTATGTGGCCGAGCCCCGAATACCCAGCACGGCGCAGGTGTTCCAGCTGACGTGCTCCCCGGTCCACAACTCCATCCACACGGCAGTGAAATGGGGCTTCCGGCTGGGCTGGTCGCGGCTCGGCCGGTGGCTGGGCCGGGGCTTCTCCCGGCACGGCCGGACGGGCCGGCCTCCGCTGAGCTGGCGGCGTACGGGCGGCCCGTTCTTCGGCAACCAGCTCATGACGCTCGCACTGTCGGGGCGCTCGGCGCGGCTGCGCCTGGACCAGGCCCGCAAGGGGCCCCGCCTGGTGACGGTCCTGGACCGCGACCTCACGCCGCCGCGCTGACGCACGGCGGGGGCGACCCGTCGCGCCGGAGCACCGCCCCGGGCGTCCGGTCCGTGGACACCCGGCGTACGCTGTTCCGCTGTCAGCCGCCCCTGCCGCTCCCCGCGACGTCGCGGCGCCTCACGCCGAGGCACGTCAACCGGACTGGGGAGTCCCGTTTTGCTTGAGACTCTGGGCTCGCTGACTTCGAGCCCGTGGATCTACGCCCTCGTGGCGCTGTCCATCCTGCTCGACGTGTTCCTTCCGGTGCTGCCGAGCGGGGTGCTGGTGGTCACCGCCGCGGCTGCCGCAGCGGCGGCGGCCGGGGCAGCGGGACCCGTGCCCGTGCAGCCCCGGGTGCCGGACATCCTGGCGCTGCTGGTGACGGCCGTCACCGCGTCAGTACTGGGTGACATGGCCGCGTACCGGCTGGCCCGCCGGGGCGGGGCCCGTCTCGACCGCGCCATCGCCCGCTCCCGCCGGCTCACCCGAGCCCAGGAGCGCCTCGGCACCGCCCTCGCACGCGGCGGCGGCGCCCTGGTGGTGATCGCCCGCTTCGCCCCGGCCGGCCGCTCGGTGGTCTCCCTCGGCGCGGGCAAGACCCACCGCAAGGTCCGGGAGTTCCTGCCCTGGTCGGTCCTGGCCGCCATCGCCTGGGCCGGCTACAGCATCGCCCTCGGCTACTTCGGCACCCAGTGGCTGGGCGCCACCTGGCTGGGCACCGCGATCTCCCTGCTCGCCCTCTTCGCCGCCGGCTCCCTGGCAGCCTTCGTAGTCCGCCGCCCCACCCCCACCCCGACCACCTGACCCACCCCCACCCCCCACACGTGGCTCCCCTCGCGCTACCCCCAGCCCCCGGCCGACCCGCCCCCACCTCACCGGTTCACCCGCGCCCAGACCCCTCCGGCCCGGCCCCGCCAACCGCACCTCCCTCCAGCCCAGCCCGACCAACCGCGCCTCCCCTCCAGCCCAGCCCGGCCCGGCCCGACCAACCGCACCTCCCCTCCAGCCCAGCCCAGCCCGGCCAACCGCGCCTCCCCTCCAGCCCAGCCCGGCCCGGCCCGGCCCGGCCAGCCGACGCCCCCCCCTGCCCCGCCAGGGCTACCGGGCGGGGGGCCGGACCCGGACCACGCTTCCCCGGGTCAGCCCGCACCAGCTCGCCTCAACTGCCCACAGTCCCTGGCCGGCCCGCGCCCACCCCATCCGGTCCATCCCTCGCTCCCTCGACGCGCCGCCTCGGGGTCCCAGGCGCGGGGGTCGGATCCGATCCCCGCATCCCTGACCGTCTCCCCCCGGCGGATCACTAGCTCAGCCGTCCCCCGCAGCGAGCCTCCGCGGACGCGCGCCCCCGACCATCCCCACGGTCGGCCCCACGCCGATCCCCCGGCCCCCTCGCCCGCACCCGGCACCCGGCACCCGGCACCCGGCACCCGGCACCACCCTCGCCCGCTCGGCCCGCCCGACCCACCCCGCCTCCCCCGGGCGGAGCAGTGGCTCACCCGTTCACCCGGCAGCGATCGCCGCGGCCGCGCCGGGCTCCTAGCGTCCAGAGAACGGTGCGCACCCGAATCCGCGCCGCGCCGTTCCCGGAGCCCGAGGAGTCCTCTCCATGCCCGCCACCCCCCACAGCCCCCGCCGGTACCGCCCCCTCCCCCGTCTGCTGGCCGTCGCCGCAGCGACCGTCGCCTTCGCCGCGGCCGCGCCGCCGACCCTCGCCCAGGCCCAGCCCTCCGGCAGCGTCTCCCCCACCAACGTCGCTCCCGGGGGCCGGGTCAGCCTCAACGTCACCGGCTGCGGCACCCGCACCGGCAAGGCCACCTCCCGCGCCTTCGGCGACGTATGGCTGACCCCCGGCAACGCCGAGGCCACCAACCTCTTCGGCTCCGCCACCACCTCCCGGAACATCAGCGCCGGCTCGCACCCCGTCACCTTCGAGTGCGGCGGCCCCGGCGGCGAGCGCGTCACCGTGGCACTGAACATCACCCCGGGCGCCGCCCGCGGCGGACTCGGCGGCAGCGTCGACTCCATGAGCCCGGGCCAGATCGCCATCGGCGGGGCCCTCGTAGCCGGTGCGCTGGGTGCCGGCGCCTGGATCCTGCGCCGCCGCACGGGCCACGCCTCCTGACCCGACCCGACGCGAGCCGTCCCGCCGCCCCACCCACCGCACACCACCCCCACCCGACCCCACCCGCCGCGAACCCGTACTCCCCTCCCCACGACGGGAGTGGCCGATGGTCCCGCCCCATTCGGGACTTTCCCCACTCCCGCCCGGAGCCCCCTCCCGCAAGGCTGAGTCCACGCACCGCTGCCTCTCAAGGAGCCCGCCATGGACCAGAGCCCGCGCCCCGTGATCGCCGCCGTCGACGGTTCCGCGAACGGCAACCGGGCCCTGGAATGGGCCGTCTCCCAGGCTCTGATGACCGGAGCCCCGCTGCGCATCGTGCACGCCCGCCTCTACATGAACACCATCGGCGCAGCCCTGTCCGGGGCCTTCGCCGAGCCGGGCCTCGACGACGATCCCGTACTGATCCGGGTCCGCGAGGCGCTCGACGGCCGCGCCGGACTCCCCCCGATCGAGTACGCCTCGCACCCCGGCGCCCCCGACCAGGTACTGCCCCGGCTGGGCGAGGACGCCCAGGTGATGGTCCTCGGCTCACGCGGCCGCGGCGGCTTCGCCAGCCTGCTCCTCGGCTCGAACGGCATCGCCTGCGCCGGCCAGGCCGCCTGCCCCGTCGTGATCGTCCCGCGCGCCGAGCCGCCCCTGCACGACCCGTACGGGCAGGTCGTACTCGGCCTCAACAGCGCGGCCCCCGACCCGAGCACCACCTCCTTCGCCTTCCGCGAGGCGTCCCGGCGCGGGGCCCGGCTCCAGGTCGTCGTCGCGCACGCCTGGCCCGGCCGGACCTTCACCGCCGCCGGCGCCATCGCCACGGCCGCGCACGAGGAGACCGCCAACGCCCACGAGGTCGCGGCCCTGGCCGCCGCACACTTGCGCCCGTACGCCGAGCAGTTCCCGGAGGTGGAGCTCGAGCAGCTGTCGGCACCCGGCGACGCGGCCGGCCACCTGGTCGCCGCCTCCCAGGCCGCGGACCTGATCGTCATCGGCCGCCACCGCAAGCGCCCGCTCTCCCCGCGCCTGGGTTCCGTCACCAACGCGGTACTGCTCCACACCGGCTGCCCGGTCGCGGTGGTCCCCCTGGAGGAAAACGCCGTCCCGGCAGCCGCCTGACCACCGGACCGCCCCGCCCCTCACCCACCAGCCGCCCGCCCGGGACCCTCACCCGGCCACGGCCGCTCCCGCCCCCCTGACGTGAAGCCCTTCCAGCAGGTCTCTCGTCGCCTCCGCGACCGCGTCGACGGCGGCGTCGAAGACCTCCTGGTTGTGCGCGGCCGGCGCCCTGAAGCCGGACACCTTCCGCACGTACTGCAGGGCGGCGGCCCGGATCTCCTCCTCGGTCGCCTTCTCCGGAATGGCGGGCGGACGCAACGTCTTGATCGATCGGCACATACCTCCACTATCCCGCCCCACGAACAAGCCGTCACCGCTCCGCGTCCCCCCGCCGCACACAGCCGGGCCTTCCGACTCCCGACGGTCACGGACAACGGCGGCCCACCGTCATGGACGCCGTCACCACCTGCCGGGCCCGGATGTCGGCGGCACCTCACCACCAGGCCCGCTTCCTCTTCCGAACCTCCCGCACCTTGGCCTGAGCGTCCCTGACCTCCCCTTGCGAGGCCCCTCCTCGCGTCCAGCGCCCCTGGTGTTTGGCGCACTGGCCACTTCCGACGATCGCCTTGTTCCGGCACCGACCCCCACGCTTCGGGACCGCACCGCACTTGGGTTGCGTCATCTCGCCCCCTCCTCGCCCACTCGACGTGAGCACCCCTTGCACGGTGCCGGAACCGGCAAGGAGCAGGAAGGGCGCACAGGAACGCGCCGGGAGCTCACCGGGCACTCAGCCGGCCATCAAGAGCAATCACGGCAACCACCCGGCCCACGGTCCGGGCCCCACCTACCCTCGGCACCATGGATGCCATCTGGACGGCTGTGGTCGCTGCCGGCTCGGCCGTCGTAGCCAGCGCGACGACCGGCTGGTTCACCACGGTCGCCGCCAGGACGCAGGCCCGCCTGAACCGTGAAATGCAGGCCTCGCAGCTCCGCCATGCGCAGGTGGAACACAGGTACCAGCAGCGCCGCCAGGCATACGCCGAGTTCGCGAAGGCTGCCGGAGTCCTGCACAGCCGGCTCGGCGACATGGTCTCGTCTGCCGGTGACCCGGACGCATTTCCGCTGCTGCTGGATGAGGCGAGGGCGGACCGGACCCTGCTCCTGAGCACGATGCACGTGGCCTTCCTGGAAGGCCCTCCCGCAGTCGGGGTCGCCGTACAGGAGCTCTACCAGGCGGTGAACGCGTTCTGGAGCGCGACCCGGCGACTGAATGACGCCGTGCGCTCCGGCGACCCTGCCCGGATCGCAGAACACCGGTCCTTGACGGACCAGCGCCGCACAGAAGCGCGGGCCAGCCGCGATGCCTTCGTGGAATCGGCCCGAGCAGCTCTCAACCCCTCGTCCGGCACGGCGCCGTAGGTCCCGACGGCTGGACGAAAAAAGGCCCCCACCGTGAACGGCGGGGACCCTTTCCACTGGTGGGCGCGGACGGTTTCGAACCGCCGACATCTGCTTTGTAAGAGCAGCGCTCTACCCCTGAGCTACGCACCCGTGGATGAGTGGACAGCCTACATGCAGGGCACACCCCCCACGCAAACCCGTTCCTGTGGGGGAGAATGGGCCGGGGCAGGGGAAATGCGGACCGGGTACGGGAGAGGCGACTGTGACGACGGCACCCCGGCGGTGGTTCGGCGGCGGGCGGGACGAGAGTCGGCGGGCGGATGCGCAGGCGGCGAAGGATGCTGCCGCGGCGGCGTTCTACGAGCTGGACACCGCGCAGCGGGATCTGCGGATCTCGATCGAGACGATCGCGGCCGCGGACGGGTCGCCGGAGGCGCGCCGGGCCGGTGAGGGGTTCGCCGCGCTCGGGCAGCGCATCGACCAGGTGAGTCATGTCTACATCGACGCCGTCGACGCACACGATCTCGATCGGGTGGAGTTGGAGGCGTCGGCCGCGACGCGCGCCCGGGACGAGCTGACGCGGGCCAAGGAGGAGCTGGTACGGGTCAAGGGCGAGCTCGACCGGTTCGCGCACGGGCTGCAGCCGCTGCTGGACCGGGCCGAGACCCAGCTGGCCCGGGTGGCGCCCGCACGGGAGCGGGCCAGGGCCGCGCTGCTCGCGGCGAGCACGGCGCTGGACGAGGTGCGCGGCAAGGGGATCCGGGCCGACGACCTGGCCGCCCGGCTGGCCGCGCTCGGGCCGGAACTGACCAAGCTGAACCAGGGCGCCGCGCAGCACGGGGTGCAGGAGACCGTGCAGCGCGCCGACCGGATCCTGCGCGACGCCGAGGCGATACGGGCCGAGGCGGCGCGGCTCCCGGAGCGGGCCGCGGAGATCGACCGGCGGCTGGTGAGCCTGCGGACCCGGGCGCAGGCCCTGCGCAACCGGGCGGACCGGGTGGATCCGGTGCTCAGCGAGCTGCGCCGGCGTTTCAGCGCGGCCTGCTGGCAGGACCTCCAGCAGGTCCCGGAGCAGGCGGTACGGGACGTCGCGCAGGCGGAGGACCGGCTCGCGGAGGCCGGTCGGGCACGCGACCAGCAGCAGTGGGCCGTCGTGGCGGCCCTGGTCGAGGCGGTGCGGACTTCGCTGGACGCCACCGACGAGGCGGTGTCGGCGGCGCAGGACCGGCTGACCCGGCTGGAGGCGGTGGCCCGGGACCCGCAGGCGGAGGTGCAGCGGACCCGGTTCGCGATCCGGGACGCTCAGCGCCTGGCGATGGAGGGCCGTACGGTCCCCGAGGACCGGCACGCCCGCCCGCTCGACGAGGCGGTGGCCCGGGTCGCCCGGGCGCTGTCCGCCCTGGAGGACCGCCACCCCGACTACTGGGCCTTCCTCCAGGAGATGGAGGCCGTACGGTCGTCCGTGCAGCGGGTCGTCACGGACATCCGGACCGAGCGTGGCCACGCCTGAAGGCCGCGCCTGAAAGCCGTGCCTGATTGCCGCGCCTGATTGCCGCGCCTGAGGGGCCCCCGGTCCGGACTTGTCCGGGTGGGGGCACCGGCGGATGCTGGAGGGGCCAGGAACGGAGCAGAGGAGGGCGCCATGGCCGCCCACGCTTCTCAAGCACCCCACAACAAGTCCCACGGACTCCACAGACTTCACAGGCCCAGCTGGTCCCGTTCGTCCCGGGCTTCCGGTGCGTCCCAGACGCCACCTGCGTCCCAGACGCCACCTGTGCCGCACGCGCCGCAGGAGTCGTACGCGCCCCACGCGCTCTACGGGTGCCACGAGCCCCATGAGCACTACGCGCCCTACGTGGCACACGAGCCGTACACGACGGCGGCGCCGCCCCGGAACTCCCCCGGGATCCTGCACCGCATGCTGCGTCCCGTGAACGCGCGCCTCGACGAGCACCTGCCCGGCGATCACCGGCTCAGCCAGGTCTACCGGGTCGGCGCCGGGCTGACCGGACTGCTGCTGGTGGCCTTCGGGATCCTCGGGCTCATCGACCGGATCGGATTCTTCGACACCGGCGGGGACACCGTGCTCGCGCTGAACACCAACGGCGCGCTGAGCGTGCTGTCGATCTGCATCGGGCTGCTGCTGTTCGCCGGGATGGTCATCGGCGGCACGTTCGCCTCGACGCTCAACATCGTGCTGGGCGTGCTGTTCATCGCGAGCGGGTTCGTGAACCTCGCGTTGCTCGACACCAAGATGAACTTCCTGGCCTTCCACATCCCCAACGTGCTCTTCAGCTTCGTGGTGGGCGTGATGCTGATGTGGTTCGGGATGTACGGGCGGGTGGGCGGCGCCCTGCCGCACGACAACCCGTACTGGCGCGCCCGCCACCCCGAGCAGGCGGCTCGGGAGCAGCGGGCACGTACGGGCGGGAGGCCCGTCGGCAGGCCGGCTTAGGCGCGGTGGGAAGGCGTAGGCGCAGTGGGAAGGCGTAAGCGCGGTGGGAAGGGCTACGCCTCGATGCGTTCGACCTTGTCCACCAGGAAGAGGAAGGACAGCGCGCCGCCGATCGTGATGCCGCCGATCAGCATCAGCGGGAGGGCAAAGGAGCCGTCGCCGCCGCCGACGCACATGATGGCGATCATCGCGGCGTTCGAGGTGACGTAGTTGGCGGCGACGATGACGCCCGCCAGGCCCAGGCCCGTCACGATCGGGGTCTTGCGCGCGAAGGACGCCGACATGCCGCGGTTGACCATCCAGTCGGACCAACTACCGCCGCACAGCACGCCCACGAGGGCGGCGAGGAAGGGCAGGGCTCCGGTCAGACCGCCCTTGTCGAGGCTCAGACCGCGCTCGTTGGTGAGGTAGGTCGGGAACCAGGTCAGGAAGAAGTACAGCGTCGAGGCGATGGCGAACTGGCCGAGGAACACGCCCCAGATGCGGCGCCGGCGCAGCAGGAAGCCCATGTCCCGGCGGAAGGCACCCTTCTCCCGGGCCTGGGCGGACCCGGCGGCGGTGGCCTCGTCCTCGGTGATGTGGACGAGCTCGTACTCCCCCACCTTGGGGTGCTGTTCGGGGCGGTTGCGGATGACCTTCACCCACACCAGCGCCCACGCGATGCCCATGCCGCCGAGGATCCAGAACACGTGGCGCCAGCCGAGGGTGGCGGCCATCCAGGCGATCAGCGGGAAGGCCACGCCGAGCCCGATACCCCTCCTCCTTCAAGCGGCCCCGAGGTGTAGACGGCGACCGCCCGGCCGCGTTCCGCGCGCGGGAACCAGGAGGCGGCGACGCGCCCGTTGCAGGGGAAGGCGGGGGCCCCGAAGAGGCCGAGGCCCATGCGGCTGGCGAAGAGGAAGCCGAAGCCCTTGGCGAGCGAGCCGAGGGCGGTCATGACCGACCAGCCGATCAGCGCCCAGGCGTAGACGACGCGCGGGCCGAACTTGTCGACGAGGCGGCCGCCGGGGATCTGGGCGAGGGCGTAGGTCCAGGCGAAGCCGGAGAAGAGCCAGCCCATCATCTCGGGCGAGATGCCGAGGTCCCTGGAGACGTCCGGCGCCACGATCGACAGGACGCTGCGGTCCAGGTAGTTGATGGCGGTACTGACGAAGAGCACGGCGAGGATCGCGAAACGGTACGTGCCGATCCTGCGCTTCGGCAGGCCGGACGGGCCGGTGCCGGTGCCCGGCCGCGTGGTCGCGGCGGCCGGGTCGTGGCTGAGGGACATCGGTGTCTCCCGGGGGACGTGTGAGGAGCGCAGAGCGGCCGGAAGCAGTCATTCCGGTAGCGTGACGCGATAATTGCTAATTAATGACTACTTGTGCAAGTCTTTGCCTTGCCAGGGGGCACGTAGGGGAGCAAGTAGGGACCAAAGCCCCGGCAGGAGAGGGGAAACCGGAATGAACAGCAGCAGCGAGGCCGCGTACGCCGGCCGCGGGGTCCACAAGGCGGCCGTGGAAGAGCTGGCCCGCCGGATCTTCGACGGCACGTACGACGAGGGCACCACCCTCGACCTCCCCCTCCTGATGGAGGAGCTCGACGTCAGCCAGACGGTGCTCCGCGAAGCCATCAAGGTGCTCATGGCCAAGGGGCTGGTCGACGCCCGGCAGAAGCGCGGCACCTTCGTGCGCCCGCGCATCGCCTGGAACCTCTTCGACGCCGACGTGCTGCGCTGGAAGCTCGCGGCCGGCGCGCCCGACTGCTTCTTCTCGGACCTGCTCGAACTGCGCCGCTCGATCGAGCCGGCCGCCGCCGCGCTGGCCGCCGTACGGGCCACCGAGGAGGACCTGGCCGCGCTGGACGCGGCACTGACCGCGATGGCGGCGAGCGACTCCGACCCGGTGCTGCACGTACGGGCGGACGCCTCGTTCCACCTGGCACTGCTGACCGCCTCGCACAACCTGTTCTTCGCGCAGATGTACCGGGTGATCATCCCGGCCCTCGTGGAACGCGACCGCGCGGTGCACAAGGGGGACTTCGAGCACCCGCACGCGATCCACCGGGCCGTGGTCGACCAGGTCCGGGCCGGGAACCCGGACGGGGCGCACCGGGCCGTGCTCGACCTCCTCGACATGGCGCAGCGCGACCACCCGTAGGACCCGTAGGACCCGTAGGACCCGTAGGACCCGTAGTACCCGTAGGACCGGCGGCGTCCGCAGCGCCCACCCGGACCGCAGTACCCCGCAGACACCGTCCTGCCACCCCCACCAGGAGAGGACACCGTCAGCCGTGAAGATCACCCGCATCGAGACGTTCATGGCCCCACCGCGCTGGATGTTCGCGCGCGTAGAAACCGACGAGGGCGTCGTCGGCTGGGGCGAACCCGTGGTCGAAGGGCGCGCCGAGCCGGTGCGCGCGGCCGTGGAGGTGCTGTCCGAGTACCTGATCGGCCAGGACCCGATACGGATCGAGGACCACTGGCAGGTCATGACCAAGGGCGGTCCGCGACCGGATCCGTGCCTACGCCTGGGTCGGCGGCGACGAGCCGCACGAGATCAAGGACGCACTGGTCCGGCAGATCGAGGCGGGTTTCACGGCCGTCAAGATGAACGGCTGCGGCCGCATGAGCCCCCTCGCGACCCGCTCCGAGGTCCACGCCTGCCTCCGGCGCGCCGAGACCGCCCGCGAAGTCCTCGGCGACGAACGCGACTTCGGGCTCGACTTCCACGGCCGGGTCTCCCCCGCCAACGCCCGCCGGATCCTGCCCCTGCTGGCCCCGTACGACCCGATGTTCGTCGAGGAGCCGGTCCTCTCCGAGCACATGCAGGCCGTCCCCGATCTGGTGAACGCCTCCAACATCCCCATCGCGCTCGGCGAACGGCTCTTCTCCCGGCGGGAGTTCCTCGCACCGCTGCAAGCCGGCGTGGCGATCCTGCAGCCCGACATCTCGCACGCCGGCGGCATCTCGGAACTGCGCCGCATCGCCTCCCTCGCCGAGGTCTACGGAGCCCGGATCGCGCCGCACTGCCCGCTGGGGCCGGTCGCCCTGGCAGCCAGCCTCCAAGTCGCCTTCACCACCCCGAACTTCCTCATCCAGGAACAGTCGATCGGCATCCACTACAACCAGGGCGCCGAGCTCCTCGACTACGTCACCGACCCCGAGCCGTTCCGCTTCGACGCGGGCTCGCTGGTCCGCACCGAGCGGCCGGACCTCGGCGTCGAGGTCGACGAGGCGGCCGTCCGCGCCGCCGACAAGAAGGGCCACGCCTGGCGCGATCCGGTGTGGCGCCACGAAGACGGCTCCTTCGCCGAGTGGTGAGCCCCCACCGCCACCCGGCAGCATCCCCTCCCCCCACCCCCACCCATCAGAAGGCAGGCATTCCCATGGAGTTCGGCGCAGCGCTGCGACAGGAGCGGCTCGTCGCCATCGTCCGCGGACGGGACGCGGAGGCGTCCTTCCGCACCGTCATGGCCCTCGTCGAGGAGGGCGTCCCGCTCATCGAGGTCTCCCTCAGCGGGACCGACGCGCTGGACGTCATCGGCCGGGCCCGCAAGGAGCTCGGCGACGAGGCCTGGCTCGGGGCCGGTACGGTCCTCACCGCCGAGGACGCCCAGCGGGCGGCCGACGCCGGGGCCAACCTGATGGTCACCCCGGGCCTCGGCGCCGGGGTGGACGAATCCGTCCGGCAGGGGCTGCCGGTACTGGCCGGGGTCATCACCCCGACCGAGGTCATGGCGGCCGACGCGGCGGGGGCCGCCGCGCTCAAGCTGTTCCCGGGCTCGATCGGCGGACCGGCGTACCTGCGGGCCCTGCGCGCCCCCTTCCCCGACCTGCCGTTCGTACCGGTCGGCGGGGTGGACGCGGCCGCCGCGGCCGAGTACCTGTCCTCCGGCGCGGTGGCCGTCGGCGTCGGCTCCCCGCTGATCGGCGACGCGGCCGACGGCGGCGACCTGCTCGCGCTGCGGCGCCGGGCGGCGGAGTTCAAGGCGGTCTGCGCGTGAACGACGCTCTGCGCATGAACGAGGCTCCGCGCATGACCGGGCCCGACACCGCCCCCGAGGTCCTCACCTTCGGGGAGACGATGCTCGCCCTGCGCGGCAGCGGCCCGCCGCGCCTGGGCGGGACCATGGAGGTCTCCGTCGCGGGCGCCGAGTCGAACGTCGCGATCGGCCTGGCCCGGCTCGGGCACGCGGTGCGCTGGGCGGGCGCGGTCGGCGAGGACGAAGCCGGTGAGCTGGTCCTACGGACCCTGCGAGCCGAAGGCGTCGACGTCACCGGAGCCTCCCGCGACGACGGCGGCGCCCCGACCGGGCTGATGATCGCGGAGCCGCGGCTGCCGGAGGTGACGCGGGTGCACTACCACCGCGCGGGCTCGGCGGGCTCCCGCCTCAAGGCGTGTTCCCTGGAGCGGGCCTTCACCGCGGCCCCGCCGAAGGTCCTGCACCTGACCGGGATCACCCCGGCGCTCTCCCGCTCGGCCCGCTCGGCCTGCACCCTCGCCCTGCGCCTCGCGGCCGAGCACTCGGCGCTGGTCTGCCTGGACGTGAACTTCCGGTCCCGGCTGTGGTCCCCCGAGGAGGCCGCGGAGGTGCTGCGCGCGTGGGCGCCGTCGGTGGACGTGCTCATCGCCTCGGACGACGAACTCCCCCTGTGCCTGCCTTCCGGCGCCCCGGCCGACACGGCCCTCCAGGCGAAGGAGCTCCTCGCCCTCGGGGTCGGCGAAGTGGTGGTCAAGCTCGGCCCGGCCGGCGCGACGGCCTACACGGACGACGGCCGGACCCTCCACGCCCCGGCGCGGGCCGTCCGCGCGGTCGACACGGTCGGCGCGGGCGATGCCTTCGTCGCGGGCTACCTCTCGGCGTTCCTCGACGGGTCGACGCCCGAGGCCCGCCTGGACCGGGCGGTCACGACGGGCGCCTTCGCGGTGGCCTCGCGGGGCGACTGGGAAGGCGCGCCGACCCGCGCGGAGCTCGGCCTCCTCGCGGCCCCCGCCGGCACGGTGGTCCGCTGACCCCGGCGGGGCCTGGCCGACACGGGGGTGCGGCCCGGCTCCGCCGGTTCCGGGCGGGGCCGCTGCGCGGGGCCGTCCCCGCAGCAACCCTTGCCGCTGCGCGGGGCGAAGTTCCCCTACCCGCCCTTCCACCGTTCCCCGGGCTCCGCCCTGACCCGGTCCTCAAACGCCGGACGGGCTGGAGGGGGCCCGGGCTGCGCCCGGACCCCCTGGGGCTCCGCCCCGGATCCGACGCCCGGGGATTCCGGAGGCCGGTCGGCACTGCGTAGCCTGTACCTCATGCCCCGTTACGAATACCGCTGCCGGACCTGCGAAGACGTCTTCGAGGTCAGCCGGCCCATGGCCGAGTCCTCCGCGCCCGCCGACTGCCCCGCCGGGCACGCCGATACCGTCAAGCTGCTCTCCGCCGTCGCCGTCGGCGGGACCAGCGCAGCCCCCGCCGCGCCCATGGGCGGCGGTGGCGGAGGCTGCTGTGGTGGGGGTGGCTGCGGCTAGCGCTTGCGGGACAGGGTGATGCCGTCGGAGATCGCCAGCAGCACCGACTCCATGCGGGGGTCCGCCACGACGTGGTCGTTGTAGGCCTGGACCCCCGCCGCCCCGCCGGTCGCCGCCGGGTCCAGCACCGCGCCGTGGTACAGCGTGTTGTCCGTGACGAGCAGCGCGCCCGGGCGCAGCCGCGGTACGAGCTCCTCCCAGTAGGCGATCTGGCTCTGCTTGTCCGCGTCCATGTACGCCATGTCGATGTGCGGCTCCGCCGGCATCGCGCGCAGCGTCTCGAGCGCGGGCGCGATCCGCAGGTCGATGCGGTCCGCGACCCCGGCCTTCGCCCAGGCCTCGCGCGCGTACGCCGTCCACTCCTCCGAGACGTCGCACGCGATGAGGCGCCCGTCCGCCGGCATGGCCTGCGCCATCGACAGGGAGGAGAAGCCGGTGAAGGTGCCGATCTCCACGATGTGCCGAGCGCCGGTCAGCCGGACCAGGAAGGCCAGCAGCGGCCCCTGCTCCTCCGCCGACTGCATTCCGGCCGAGTCCGGGAACACCTCGTACGTGGTCGCCACCAGCCCCCGCTGGACCTCGTCCAGCGGGGGGTTGTGGGCGAGCATGTACTGGTAGAGCTCGTCTGTGATCTTGGTGCTGTTGCCCTTGGTCATGGGCCCAGTGTGCCCATGATCAGGCGGCCGGTGTGCCCAGTCGCGCCACTTCGCGGGTGAACGCGCGCACGATCTCCTCACCGGCCAGCACGCCCGCCTGGGCCAGCGCCGTCACGTGCGGCGCCGTCCAGCCCGCGTCGGCCAGCTCGCCGTGGCCCGGCCGCCAGGCCGTGTCCGCCGCGAGCAGCAGGTCCGCGTCGAGCAGCGAGTCGCCGGCGGCCAGCGTGCTCGTGGCGCCCGTACGCCGGGCCACCTCGTGCATCGCCGCGCTCTTGGTCAGCGGCCGCGGGACGGCGTAGATCTTCCGGCCCTGGAGCGAGACCGTCCAGCCGCGCGCCTCGGACCACTCCGTCAGCGTCTTGATCCACTCCGCAGGGACCAGCGCCCGCTCCACGACCAGGTACGCGAACAGGTCCTCCGCGACCCGCGCCTTGCGCAGCCACGCCGGGTCGGTCACGGACATCAGGTGCGCGTGCATCTCCTCCAGCGGGACGGACTCCGCGGCGAGCCGGGCCGCGACCTGGCGGCGCCAGTCCCGGTCCGGGACCCCGTCCACCAGCAGCTGGCCGCCGTTGGCGCAGATCGCGTACTTCGCCGGCCGGCCGGGGAAGCGGATGCGCTGGTACTGCTTGCGGGTCCGGGTGGTGGTCGGGACGAACACCGCTCCCGGGTCGGCCGACAGCTCCGCCAGCAGCCCCGCCGCCGTCTCGGTCATGTACGACAGCGGCTTGCTCTCGTGCACCTCCACGCACAGCAGCCGCGGGGCCACCGGGTCGGGCATGGTCAGGCCGAGCGCGGCCGTCGAGTAGATGAGCGTACGGTCGAGGTCACTGGCTACGAGGACGGTCACTTGGCGGCCACAGCCTTTCCGTCGGCGCCCGTGGCGCCGCGCGTGAAGCGGGGATGGATGAGTCCTACGCAGCTGTACGGCAGGCCGTCGACCTCTTCGACCGGCACCCCCCGCTGCTCCGCGAGGAGTCGTACGTGGTCCAGGTCGGCTCCGGCGCCGCGCTGCGCGAGGATCTTCCACGGGACCCGGCGCAGCAGCACCCGCGTCGTCTCGCCGACGCCGGGCTTCACCAGGTTCACGTCGTGGATCCCGTACTCCTCGCTGATCCGCTCCACCGCCCGCCAGCCCACCCAGGTCGGCGTGCGGTCGGCGGCGAGGAGCTCCTTGACCTCGGCGTCCACGGCCTCGGCCACCTCCTCGAAGTGCGCGGAGACGGTGTCGACGAACGCGACGGAGACATCGGCGCCGGCGAGCTCGCGGTAGAACTTCGCGCCGTGGAAATCGGCGGGCCCGACCAGGTCGGACCTGAGAACCGTACGCGAGACCAGCCCGGAAACGGTGGAATTGAGACAGGCGGAGGGGATCAGGAAGTCCTCGCGCGTGCCGTACGTCTCCACGCACGAGCCGGGGTCGGCGAGGACCACGATCTCCGGATTGAAGCCCTCGAACTCGCCCAGGGCCTCGCGCAGTTCGCGGGTGATGGCGCCCTTGCCGGTCCAGCCGTCGACGAAGACGATGTCGGCCGGATCGTGGTGGGCGGCCAGCCAGCGCAGCGCGTTGGCGTCGATGCCGCGGCCGCGCACGATGGAGACGGCGTAGTGCGGCAGGTCCAGGCCGTGCCGGGCCTGCGCCCAGCGCCGCATCAGCACGCCCACGGGGGTGCCGGCGCGGGCCAGGGAGACGAGGACCGGGGACGGGGAGCGCTCGGCGAGGACCGTCTCGGTGACGGTGCCTACGGCGCGGGCCATCCGGGCGGCGGAGGCGGTCAGCGCGCTCTGGTAGAGCTGCTGGTACTCCGGGGAGGGCTGGAACTCCACCGGCAGCGATTCCGCGTAGTGGGCGCCGCCCGCCTGGATGGCTTCCTCGCGCTCCTCGGTCGGGGCCTCCAGCTCCACGTCGGAGAGGTCCTGGAGCAGCCAGCCGACGTCCTCGGCGGCGTAGGAGGAGAAGGCGGGCCCGCGCAGTGGCTCGCCCAGCGGTTCGCCCGGTGTTTCGCGCGGGGGCTCGGTCATGATCGGCTCCTGCCGGTCGGGTATGTACGAAGGTATGACCGCCAGCAGGACCCGACCGGTGTGCGGCGCGAGGGCCGCGAGCAGGCCGGTACGGAGCTCCGCGGTGTCCCCGGCGGAGTCCACGACGGCGACCACGGCGTCGAAGCCGGCGCCCGCGGTGCCGGTGGTGCCCGCGGCGACGTTGTACGCGTACCGGTCCCCGGGCCCGTCGGCCGGGTCGTCGTGGGCGGGGAAGACGAGGCGGGTGCGGATGGCGTAGCCGGGGTCGTCCACGGCGAGCACCGGCGAGCGGGTGGTGGTGGAGAAGCGCACCTCGACCGGCGCTGCCGCGGCGCCGGACGCCTCCAGGGCCTGCGCGAGGCGCAGCGGGGCGTACATCAGCTCCTCGTTGCCGAGTACGAGGACCCTGGCGGGGTCCGCGCCGAGCGCGGACTTGAGCCGGGTCGCCATGGCGGGCAGCGCCGCCTCCAGGGCTGCGCGGTGCGCGGGGGTGAAGCCGTGGCGTCCGCCGTCGGGTATCCCGGCCGGCCAGTCGAGTTCCACGCGGGTGATCGGGTGCGGGTCGTCTCCCGGGGCGCTGCCCCGGACCCCGCTGCTCAAACGCCGCAGGGGCTGGATTTGCCCAGCTCCGGGCTGCGATTCGCTGGCGGAAGCGGGCCGAGCGCCCGCAGAAGCCGGGGCATCACCGGTGGCGGGGACGGCCGGGAGCTCACCCGCGGCAGGGGCGGCGGGGACGGCGGGGACGGCCGGGAGCTCACCCGCGGCAGCGGCGGCGGCCGCCGCGGCCTCGGCCTCGTAGCGCTCCACCAGCACCTGCCCCTTCTCCAGCACCCCCTCCGGCAGGGACACCGTGCCCGAGGCCAGTGCGATCAGGTCCACCCGCGCCCCCAGCTCCTCCGCGAACGCGACGAGGCGGTCGCGGTCGGCCGGGGAGCGCATGTCGACGAGGGCGACGACCACGTAGTGGCCGCGCGGGTGGCGGGCGTGGAGGTCGGCGATGGTGTTCAGCACGGTGTTGCCGGTGGAGAACTCGTCGTCGACGAGGACCAGCGGGCCCGAGCCCGCCAGCAGCTTCGGGTCCTCGGGCAGCAGCAGGTGCGAGGTGGCGTGCGAGTGGGCCTCCTCGAAGCCGCCCGCGGCCTCCACGCCGGGCACGGGGCGGCGGGTGGAGTGCAGGTACGGGGCGCTGCCCAGGCCGTCGGCCACGCAGTGGCCCAAGCCGGTCGCGGTCTCCGCGTACCCCAGGACCACCGCCGAGGCCGCCTCCGCGTCGCCCAGCAGCTCCCGGACCCGCTCGCCGAGCCCGTACCCGGCGGCGTACACGGTCGCCGGGGACTGCGGGACGTGCTTGCCCAGCACCTGGGACACGAGCAGGTGGGCCCGCTTGGGGTTGCGCCGCAGCGCCAGCCCGAGGAGCTCTTCCAGCGCCGGCCCGCCGGTCCCGGTACCCGGCCCGTCCTCCAGGCTCACGCCCAGCCGGTCCGCGACCCACGTTCCCGACCACACCGCTTCGATCGTCTTGCCCTTCCTCGCAGTCAACGGCCCGCTCACACCTGGAGCCCGGCCGTGAGGAGATCGACGAAGCCGACCTCCTCCTTCGCCACACCGAAGACCTCGGCGCGCAGCATGGTGCGCTCGGCCCAGGCCCGGTGGGGCTTCACCTCGTTCATCTTGTTCGTGTAGGCGGAACGCATCACTCCGCCGCCCCCGCGCTCGGGGCGCAGGATGTCTTGAGCATCGCTGAACTCCTCGTGCGACACCACCGAGAGCGCGTGGACCGGGGTGACGTGGGCGGGGTGGATGCAGGTCTTGCCCAGCAGCCCGTTGGCCCGGTCGAGCTCGATCTCGCGCAGCAGCCCGTCCAGGTCGTGCTCGATCAGGGCGGTGCGCAGCTCCTCGACGCCCTCCTCCAGGAAGGGGCTGCGGCGCAGCTGCGGCTTGAAGAGGCGCTGCTGGCTGCGGAAGTACTCCCAGACGGGCCCGGTGACGGTGAAGCCGGTGCCGTCGGCGCGGCTGAGCACGTTGACCACGTCGGCGATCACCCCGGCGACGATCTGCACGTCGTAGGCGGTCATGTCGGGGGTGCGGCGCAGCCCGTAGGCGGAGCAGAAGTCGGTCACGCCGAGGCGGAGCGCCAGGACCCGCTCGCGGTACTTGTTGACCGTGCGGGAGATCCCGGCGAGGGCCTCGACCCTGGTCTCCAGGTGGAGCAGCTCGGGGGTCTCCAGGACGGGCATCGCGTACAGCCGGGCCAGTCCGCTCGCGGCTTCCGCCTGCGCGACGGCGTCGAGGAAGGCGATCCCCCGGCTCTCGCTGAACTTGGGCAGAACGAATCCGGCCAGCCGCTCCGCCGAGCCGCCGAGCCGGTGCACGAGGTCGGGGATCTGCTCGGGTTCCCGGACGCGGATGAAGAGCAGCGGGAGCTCCGCCGGGTCCTCGTGGAGGGCGGCGAACTGCCGGACGAGGTTCTCCTCGCCCCCCGCGACGTCCGCGTCGCTGATGGAATCCTCCAGGCAGAGGACCATGGAGACGACCCCGAGGCCGGCCTGCTTGCGGATGTCACGGGCGAGCTGGGGCCGGGTGGCCGGGCTGTAGAGCGTGGCCCCCAGTGCGGCTGCGAGCGTGGCGGAGGGAGAGGCGGCGGTGAACTCCGCCGGCTCCTGGTGGAAGAGGTCCTTGCGGACGGTGGGCGAAATATGCCCGAAGTGACGCATGTGCTTCCCCCGTACAGGCTCGGCGGCCGATCTGGCGTGGCCGGTAATAGTACGTACGAACGTGAGTCAAAAATTCCTCAAGCACATGAAATCCAGGTAACCCTCTTGCACCATGCCCAGGTCTCGCGATCCGGACAAGGTCTACGGGGGGCCGCATTGTCCCGGTCCCGCCCGGGAGGGCAGGATGACCGCCATGACGCACGCGATGCAGAAGGGCTCCAACATCCCCGTGGCCGCTTTGGCGGTCCGCGCGGTGCTGCGCTGGACCGGGGGGCCCGACGTGCCCGACGTGGACGCCTCCGCGCTGCTCGTGGGGGCGGACGGGCGCGTGCGCTCGGACGAGGACTTCGTCTTCTACAACCAGCCCCGGCACCCCTCGGGAGCCGTCTGGCGGCTCGGTAAGAAGCAGCTCGGCGACGGGATCACCGACGCCGTACAGGCGGACCTGCGGGCCGTCACCCCGGCCGTGGACCGGATCCTCGTCGTCGCCTCCGCCGAGGACGTCCCCTTCGAGCGGGTCCACGACCTGCGGATCCTCCTCTACGACGCCACCGCGACCGGCGGCTCCGAACCGCTGGCCTACTTCGACGTGCGGCCGGAGACGGGCGCCGAGACGGCGCTGATCTGCGGCGAGCTGTACCGGCGGGCGGACGCGTGGAAGTTCCGCGCGCTCGGCGAGGGCTACTCGAACGGGCTCGTCGGCCTGGCCACCGACCACGGGATCTCCGTGGACGAGAACGCCCCCGAGGCCCAGGAGCAGGCCCAGGGCCGGCCCGGGGCGCAGGCCGCCACGACGGCCCTGGCGCCGCCCACCCAGGCTCCGCCGGTCGCCCAGCCCGCCTACGGCTATCCGCAGCCGGTGGCGCAGGCCCCGGTGCCGGCTCCGGGCGGGGACCCGTCCTTCCGGCTGCCGGCGCAGGGCCCGCAGTTCATCCGGCGGTGAGCACCGCCGGATCGGGGCGGCCCCGGCGGCCCGGTCAGGTCTTGGTCTTGTAGCCCCGGCCCCACTGGAGGCCCCACCCGTACAGCCGGTCCAGCTCGGCCTGGAACCCGTACACGAAGGTGACCTCGCGCCGCACGATCAGCTCTCCCTTGACGTTCTCCAGGGAGACGACGGCGCAGGAGCGGGCGTGCGGGTGGCGCTCCTCCAGGGGGATCTCGATGCGCGGCCCGGTGATCGGGTAGAGGGTGACCAGGGCGTGCGTCCGGTCGAAGGCAGGGGTCTGGTCGTAGATGTAGACGAAGACCAGCAGCCGTTTGATCTCCTCGGCGTGGTCGAGATTGACGAAGATCGTCTCGCCGGAGGGCGCCCCGAACCGGTCGTCCCCGCTGAGCTTCACGTACGGCGGGCTGTTGATGTCCCCGTGCAGGTTCCCCAGGGGCTGGACGACGCCCCGGGTTCCGTCGGTCAGTTCGTAGAGGCAGCCGATGTCGAGGTCGACATTGACCATGCCCTGGGTGTGCGCCTGCACCATGTCCGGTTTGAACAGCTTGAACGGATGCCGGAAGAGCTGCCCGCTCTGGCCGGTGCTGCGGCCGCCTATGTCCGAGGTGCGCATCCGCCAGGAGAGGTTCACGCGCAGATTGCCGTGCACCGCCCCCTGTTTGGTGAGCGATACCGTCGGATGGCGTTTCGTCAGCTCGATCGCGTTCGACGAGGCACTGCCCGACTGGAACTGCGTGCCGCGGCTGCCCCTGATGCCGTCGAAGAATCCCATCCCCACAACCCCCCTGCTCCCTTGGCCCGCTTGGCCCCCTGCAGGCATGCCGGCGTCCGGTCCCGGCATGCGGACGGGGCGGCCCGGTGGGTCCGTGGACCCGCCGGACCGCCCCGCACTTGAGCGTTCCGCATTACCGCCGCGATCATGCGTCGGCGGTGGAACCCTCCAGCTCCAGGCGCTTGTTGCGGCGCACCGAGGACCAGAAGGACCACCCGATCAGCACGACGCCGACGAGGCCGGTGATGACCTCGTTGATCTCGTACTGGATGGTGACGAGCAGGATGACGGCGAGCGCGCCGATGGCGTAGTGCGCGCCGTGCTCCAGGTAGACGTAGTCGTCGAGGGTGCCCTGGCGGACCAGGTAGACCGTCAGCGACCGGACGTACATGGCACCGATGCCGAGGCCGAGGGCCATGATCACGATGTCGCTGGTGATGGCGAAGGCGCCGATGACCCCGTCGAAGGAGAAGGAGGCGTCGAGGACTTCGAGGTAGAGGAACATGAAGAACGCGGCCTTGCCGGCCATGGCGACGACCGAGACGGGCTTGCCGCTCTTCTTGGCCGCTTCCTCGATCTCGTGCTCGTGCTCCTCTTCCTCCTCCAGCTTGTTCTCGAAGTAGCCGGAGAGGCCGCCGACGATCATGTAGGTGATCAGGCCGAGGACGCCGGAGATCAGGACGGTCTGCGCCTTGTCCACGTGCACGCCGCCGTGCTGGTGGGCGTGGGTGGCGAAGGTGACCGAGGTGATGACCAGGATGATCAGCGCGATGCACGCCGACAGCATGTCGATCTTGCCGAGCTTGGCCAGCGGGCGTTCCAGCCAGGCGAGCCACTTGATGTCGCGGTCCTCGAAGATGAAGTCGAGGAAGATCATCAGCAGGAACATGCCACCGAAGGCGGCGATGGACGGGTGAGCGTCCGTGACGAGCTGCTTGTACCGGTCGGGCTCGGACACCGCGAGGTCGACGGCCTCGATCGGCCCGATCTGGGCACTGATCGCGACGATGACGATCGGGAAGACCAAACGCATGCCGAAAACGGCGATGAGGACACCGATGGTGAGGAAGATCTTCTGCCAGAAGGCATTCATCTTCTTCAGGATTCCGGCGTTGACCACCGCATTGTCGAAGGACAGCGAGATCTCAAGGATGGACAGGATCGCAACGATCCCGAAGGCCTCCCACCCCCCGTAGAGCACCGCTGCGACCAGCCCGAGCGCAGTGACTGCGAACGACCAGCCGAAGGTTTTCAGAACCACTGGCATCCCATCGTGTTGTACGGCTTTACGAAACGTTGACCCCGAAGTCTAGAGCGATGCCGCGGAGCCCCGACGCGTACCCCTGCCCCACAGCACGGAACTTCCATTCACCCCCGTACCGGTAGACCTCGCCGAAGATCATCGCGGTCTCGCTGGAGGCGTCCTCGGAGAGGTCGTAGCGGGCGAGTTCCTGACCGTCCGCCTCGTTCACCACCCGGATGAAGGCATTGCTGACCTGGCCGAAGCTCTGCCGGCGGGCCTCGGCCTCGTGGATCGAGACCGGGAAGACGATCTTGTCCACGCCGGCCGGGACCTTGCTGAGGTCGATGATGATCGACTCGTCGTCGCCGTCACCCTCGCCGGTGAGGTTGTCCCCCGTGTGTTCGACGGAGCCCTCGGGGCTCTTCAGGTTGTTGTAGAAGACGAAGTACTCGTCCCCGAGCACGCGGCCGTTGCTGCACAGCAGTGCGCTGGCGTCGAGGTCGAAGTCGGCGCCCGTGGTCGAGCGCGCGTCCCATCCGAGGCCGATCAGAACCCGGGTGAGGTTCGGCGCGGCTTTGGAGAGGGAGACATTGCCCCCCTTGGCGAGTGTGACGCCCATGTTGTGGTCCTCCCCGGACGACGGTGGCGAAGTGACGGTACGGCGGTGTGACGCTACGGCGTACGGCGGTGTGGCCGTAAGGCCGGTCCGGCGGTGTGGCCGTAAGGCCGGTCCGGCGGTGTGGCCGTAAAGCCGGTCCGGCGGTGTGGCCGTAAAGCCGGTCCGGCGCCGTACACACGAGTGCACGGCGCCGGACGGATGGAACGACTGCTCTGGTGGAGCAGGCTCAGACGTTGACGCCGAAGTCCTGCGCGATGCCGCGCAGGCCCGAGGCGTAGCCCTGGCCGATGGCGCGGAACTTCCACTCCGCACCGTTGCGGTAGAGCTCGCCGAAGACCATGGCGGTCTCCGTCGAGGCGTCCTCCGACAGGTCGTAGCGGGCGAGCTCGGCGTTGTCGGCCTGGTTCACGACGCGGATGTACGCGTTGCGGACCTGGCCGAAGCTCTGCTGGCGGCTCTCGGCCTCGTAGATCGAGACCGGGAAGACGATCTTGGCCACGTCGGCCGGCACACCGGCGAGGTTGACCTTGATCGCCTCGTCGTCGCCCTCGCCCTCACCGGTGGTGTTGTCACCGGTGTGCTCGACCGAGCCGTCGGGGCTCTTCAGGTTGTTGAAGAAGACGAAGTTCGCGTCGCTGGCGACCTTGCCCTGGTCGTTGGTCAGGATCGCGCTGGCGTCGAGGTCGAAGTCGACACCGGTGGTGGTGCGAGCGTCCCAGCCCAGACCGACGATGACCGCCGTCAGGTTCGGCGCGGCCTTGGTCAGCGAGACGTTGCCGCCCTTGCTGAGGCTGACTCCCACGGGTCCTCCATAAGGTTTTGTGTGGGGCGGGGCCCCGTCGTGCGGTTGCTACCGGATCAACGTTTCGATCCTAGTGACGGGTTCCCGCCTGTACGGGCTTATTCCAGGCGAACGGGCCCGCGTGCCTGCCGGCACCGTGCCCATGAGCCTGCGGCACGGACTCAGAGGCTGTCGAGGGCCTTGATGTACTCGTTCAGGTCACGGGCGTCGGGCAGTCCGTTGACGACGCTCCAGCGCACGATGCCGTCGCGGTCGATGACGAAGGTGCCGCGCACCGCGCAGCCCTTCTCCTCGTCGAAGACCCCGTAGGCCCGGGAGGCCTCCCCGTGCGGCCAGAAGTCCGACAGCAGCGGGTACTCCAGCCCCTCCTGCTCGCCGAAGACGCGCAGGGTCGGTACGGAGTCGTTGGAGACCGCGAGGAGCTGCACGTCGTCGTTCTGGAAGCGCGGCAGCTGGTCGCGCAGCTCGCAGAGCTCGCCGGTGCAGACGCCGGTGAAGGCGAAGGGGTAGAAGAGCAGCACGACGGCCTTCTCCCCCCGGAAGTCCGAGAGCCGCACGACCCTGCCGTGGTTGTCCTTGAGCTCGAAGTCCGGGGCCTTGCTGCCGACCTCGATCGCCATCTGTCGCATCCCTTCGTCCCGCATCCCTGCGTTGGGCTGTTCGGGTGATCTCACCTTATGGGTCCCCCCCGCTCATGGGTCCCCCGCGCGTCCGCTCCGGCCCGCCCGCGAAACGCACGCACCCCGCCCTCCGGGAAGCTTCCGGCGGGCGGGGTGCGTGTGTCCGCATGACTGCGGGGCGCGGCTCAGCGCTTGGACTTGGCCGTCTTCGGAGTCGCCAGCTTGGTGGCGGTCCACTCCTTGCCGACGGGGAGACCCTTCGCCAGCGAGAGGCCGGCCGTCTCGGCGGCCTCGCTGATGTCGCTGGCCTCGACGAAACCGTCCTTGCCGGTCTTGGGGGTCACCAGCAGGATCAGTGCGCCGTCCTCGACCAGCTCGGTCGCATCGACCAGGGCGTCCGTCAGGTCGCCGTCGTCCTCCCGGAACCACAGCAGAACCGCGTCTGCGACATCGTCGTAGTCCTCATCGACGAGTTCGGTGACGTGATCCTCTACGGCATCACGGAATTCCTGATCGACGTCGTCGTCGTAGCCGATCTCCTGGACCACCTGTTCGGACTGGAAACCCAGCCTGGCGGCCAGGTTCTCCGCGTGGTCCGCGGTCGCGCTCACGGGGTGCCTCCTGCTCATGTTCGGTGAATGTTCTTCGGCGGCGCGCGTACGCGCAGCATTGGGCGTAGTCCACACGGGCGCGGCGGATCGCGCAAGTACCCGGCCGCCGAGACCGTCGAAACGGTGACGATTGCGGCCGTCTCGCCGCAACTTTCAGCCCTTCCGCATGTACCCCTGGTGATTCATCCCACACCATTCCACCTCATTCGGCACGGCCTCGGGACTTTCGCACCTGTTTGAGGGACGAACGGCCTTGCGAAGGGGTTGATCGACATGGGCGTAAGGTTGCGGTTTGGGCGTTGTCGTCGCCGCAGCCAGCACAATCCCGCCACCTCCAGGGATTACCCAACGGTAAAGATGACGATTTCTGCCGAGCGTAAGACCATGGGAGGCGGCGAGACTCAAGGCACGACTCCCCCGACAGCGAAGGAACAGCGTGGCTTCCGCATCCGATCGCAATCCGATCATCATTGGTGGCCTGCCGAGTCAGGTACCGGACTTCGATCCGGAAGAGACGCAGGAGTGGCTCGACTCCCTGGACGCCGCGGTCGACGAGCGGGGCCGTGAGCGCGCCCGCTACCTGATGCTGCGCCTGATGGAGCGGGCCCGCGAGAAGCGCGTGGCCGTGCCCGAGATGCGCTCCACGGATTACGTCAACACGATCGCCACCAAGGACGAGCCCTTCTTCCCCGGCAACGAGGAGATCGAGCGCAAGGTCCTCAACGCCACCCGGTGGAACGCGGCCGTCATGGTCTCGCGCGCCCAGCGCCCGGGGATCGGCGTCGGCGGTCACATCGCCACCTTCGCCTCCTCCGCCTCCCTCTACGACGTGGGCTTCAACCACTTCTTCCGGGGCAAGGACGAGGGCGACGGCGGCGACCAGATCTTCTTCCAGGGCCACGCCTCGCCCGGCATCTACGCGCGCGCCTACCTCCTGGACCGGCTCTCCGAGCAGCAGCTCGACGCGTTCCGCCAGGAGAAGTCGAAGGCCCCGTACGGCCTCTCCAGCTACCCGCACCCGCGGCTGATGCCGGACTTCTGGGAGTTCCCGACCGTCTCGATGGGCCTCGGCCCGCTCGGTGCGATCTACCAGGCCCGGATGAACCGGTACATGGAGGCCCGCGGGATCGCGGACACCTCCAAGTCACACGTTTGGGCGTACCTGGGCGACGGCGAGATGGACGAGCCCGAGTCGCTCGGCCAGCTCTCCATCGCGGCCCGCGAGCACCTCGACAACCTGACCTTCGTCGTCAACTGCAACCTGCAGCGCCTCGACGGCCCGGTCCGCGGCAACGGCAAGATCATGCAGGAGCTGGAGTCGCAGTTCCGCGGCGCCGGCTGGAACGTCATCAAGCTGATCTGGGACCGCTCCTGGGACCCGCTGCTGGCCCAGGACCGCGACGGCATCCTGGTCAACAAGCTGAACACCACCCCGGACGGCCAGTTCCAGACGTACGCCACCGAGACGGGCGCGTACATCCGCGACCACTTCTTCGGCGGCGACCACCGGCTGCGCGCCATGGTCGAGAACATGACCGACCAGCAGATCCAGCACCTGGGCCGCGGCGGTCACGACCACAAGAAGGTCTACGCGGCGTACGCGGCGGCCAAGGCCCACAAGGGCCAGCCGACGGTGATCCTCGCGCAGACGGTCAAGGGCTGGACCCTCGGCCCGAACTTCGAGGGCCGCAACGCGACCCACCAGATGAAGAAGCTGACGGCCGACGACCTCAAGCGCTTCCGCGACCGTCTGCACATCCCGATCACGGACGCCCAGCTGGAGGACGGCGCGCCGCCGTACTACCACCCGGGCCGCAACTCCCCCGAGATCCAGTACATGCACGACCGCCGCAGCGCGCTCGGCGGCTACGTGCCCACCCGCGTGGTGCGCGCGAAGCCGCTCCAGCTGCCGGGCGACGCCACCTACGCGGCGGCCAAGAAGGGCTCGGGCCAGCAGTCGATCGCCACCACGATGGCCTTCGTCCGCATCCTGAAGGACCTGATGCGGGACAAGGAGATCGGCAAGCGCTTCGTGCTGATCGCCCCCGACGAGTACCGCACCTTCGGCATGGACGCCTTCTTCCCGAGCGCCAAGATCTACAACCCGCTGGGCCAGCAGTACGAGGCGGTCGACCGCGACCTGCTGCTCGCGTACAAGGAGTCGCCGACCGGGCAGATGCTGCACGACGGCATCTCGGAGGCGGGCTGCACGGCCTCGCTGATCGCCGCGGGTTCGGCGTACGCGACGCACGGCGAGCCGCTGATCCCGGTCTACGTCTTCTACTCGATGTTCGGTTTCCAGCGCACGGGTGACCAGTTCTGGCAGATGGCGGACCAGCTGGCGCGCGGCTTCGTCCTCGGCGCGACCGCCGGCCGGACCACCCTGACGGGTGAGGGCCTCCAGCACGCCGACGGCCACTCCCAGCTGCTGGCCTCGACGAACCCGGGCTGCGTGGCGTACGACCCGGCGTACGGGTACGAGATCGCGCACATCGTCAAGGACGGTCTGCGGCGCATGTACGGCCCCGACGCCGAGGACGTCTTCTACTACCTGACGGTCTACAACGAGCCCATCCAGCACCCGGCCGAGCCGGCCGGCGTGGACGTGGACGGGATCCTCAAGGGCATCCACCGGATCTCCCAGGGCACCTCGGGAGCCATCGGGGCGCAGATCATGGCTTCGGGCGTGGCGGTGCCGTGGGCGCTGGAGGCGCAGCGGATCCTGGCCGCCGAGTGGAACGTCCGGGCGGACGTCTGGTCGGCGACCTCCTGGAACGAGCTGCGCCGCGATGCCGTCGCCGTGGAGGAGCACAACCTGCTCCACCCGGAGGAGGAGCAGCGCGTCCCGTACGTGACCACCAAGCTGTCCGGCGCGGAGGGTCCGTTCGTGGCCGTCTCCGACTGGATGCGGGCGGTCCCGGACCAGATCTCGCGCTGGGTGCCCGGCCCGTACACCTCGCTGGGCGCGGACGGCTTCGGCTTCGCGGACACGCGCGGCGCGGCCCGGCGCTTCTTCCACATCGACGCGCAGTCGGTGGTCCTCTCGGTGCTGACCGAGCTGGCCAAGGAGGGCAAGATCGACCGTTCGGCACTGAAGCAGGCGATCGACCGGTACCAGCTGCTGGACGTCCGGGCGGCCGACCCGGGCGCGGCCGGGGGCGACGCGTAGCAGTCGTCTTTTCGTGAGGGGCGCCGGGACACCTGTCCCGGCGCCCTTACGCGTTCTTTACGATGCTCCGCATGAAGCAACCCTCTCCCCAGGCTCGATGGGAGCGCCGGACGCAGACCCCGCTCCTGGTGCTCGCCCTGGGCTTCGCCGTGGCCTACGCGGTGCCCATCGTCCTGCCCGACGCGAGCCCGGCGGTCCACAGCGCCTGCAAGCACGCCGAGTGGGTGGTGTGGGCCGCCTTCGCCGCCGACTACCTGGTCCGGCTGGGCCTGGCGCAGTCGAAGAGGGCCTTCGTACGGACCCACTGGCTGGACCTGCTGGCGGTGGTGCTGCCGATGATCCAGCCGCTGCGGCTGCTGCGCGTGGTCTCCACCCTGATGCTGGTGGGCCGGCGGGCCCGGATGGCCCCGCAGATCCGGCTCACCACATACGTGGCGGGCTCGGTGGTCGGGCTGCTGATGTTCGGCTCGCTCGCGGTGCTGAGCGTGGAGCGGGACGCCCCCGACGGCAACATCAAGAACCTCGGGGACGCCCTGTGGTGGTCGGTGACCACGATGACGACGGTCGGCTACGGGGACCACTCCCCCACCACCGGACTCGGCCGGCTGCTGGCGGTGGGGCTGATGCTGTCGGGGATCGCGCTGCTGGGTGTGGTCACGGCGAACATCGCGGCCTGGTTCATCTCCCGCTTCGAACGCGACGACCGGGTGGAGCGCGCCCAGACGGCGGCGATCTCCGAACTGGCGGCGGAGGTACGGGCGCTGCGCGCCGAGGTCGCCCGCCTCGGCGGGGCGGCTCCCGCCGGGGCCGGCGGGCTCCCGCAGGCCCCGGGGCCCGCCCGGGAGCCCGGCCCGGGCGCGGGCATCGGCGCCCAGGGCGGGCCGGTCCAGGCGGGCGGCGGGGCCGTCAGCGCTCCCACACCTTGAACGCCCTGACCTGGTACGGCGACTGGGGCAGCCACACCCCGTCGCCCGGGTAGGTCTGGAACTCGCCGGTCTCGGCGCACTCGGCCGACTGGTAGGTGGTGACGGGGCGGCCGGTCCGGTTCGTGAGGGACTGGGCGGTGGTCCCGGCGGGCAGGGCGGTGCAGCTGTTGATGTCGAGGGTGCTGAGCTCGTGGGTCGTGCGGGCGCCCTTGAACTCCGGCTTGGCCCACAGGCACAGCTGCCCGGTGGCGCAGGCCCCGAGCGCGGGCGGCCCGGCGGCCCGCCCCTTCCCCGGTCCGTTGCCCGCGGCGTGCGCGGGGCCGGCGGTGCCCGGGATCAGCAGGGTGGCGGCGAGGACGGCGGCCGATACGAAAGTCGTGCTCCACGTACGCATGACGGGTCAACTCCTGGTGGACGTACGGGCCCCGGACCGTTTCCGAAAGCTCCGTCGGCACCACGCTGACCTGCGCGGACGTCCCGGCGGAAGGGGCCGCGAGCGGGTCCACCCTGATAGGCGACAGCCCCGCCGGATCCCCCGGCGGGGCTGCTGCGGCCCCGGAGTTGACGCCTCCGGGGCCACCCTGACCGCCACGACCGCCCGGCCCGAGGCGCGGCGCCAGCGGGGCACCGCGTCCGGACGGGCGGCCGGGACGGAGCTAGATGTGGGCGGCGCCCGCCCCCGCCTCCGCGTTCTCGCCGCGCTTCGTGAAGCCGGCCACGACCGCGGCCAGGACCGCGACCACTCCGGCGACGGTGAAGGCGGTGCTCATCCCTGCCACGAACGTGTCGTGCGCGACGCCCGTGATGGTCGCCGCGAGCTGCTCCGGAGCGCCCGGCGGGACCGGGGAGATGCCGACCTGGATGCCCTTCTCCGCGAGGTCCGCCTGCTCCGGGGTGAGCGGCGGCAGACCGGCTCCGGCCCAGTTGTCCTCGAAGACGCTGCCGACCTTGCTCGCCATGACCGCGCCGAGCACGGCGGTGCCCAGGCTGCCGCCGACCTGCATGGCGGCCTGCTGGAGCCCGCCGGCCACGCCGGAGAGCTCCAGCGGGGCGTTGCCCACGATGACCTCGGTGGCGCCGACCATGACGGGCGCGAGCCCGAGGCCCATCAGGGCGAACCAGAGCGACATGGTGGGCGTGGAGGTGCCCGGGGTCAGCTGGGCCATCCCGAAGCAGGCGACGGCGGTGGCGACCATGCCGGCGACCAGCGGCGGCCGCGGTCCGACCTTGGTGATGGCCCATCCCGCCAGCGGCGATCCGATGATCATCATGCCGGTCAGCGGCAGCAGGTGCAGGCCGCTGTCGACGGGGCTCATGCCGTGGACGTTCTGCAGGTAGAAGGTGACGAAGAACAGCCCGCCCATGAAGGCGAAGGCCATCAGGACCATCAGCACCGTGCCCGCGGACAGCGGCAGCGAGCGGAACATCCCGAGCGGGATCAGCGGCTCGGAGACGAAGTTCTCCCAGAGGGCGAAGGCCACGAAGCACAGCACGGACCCGCCGAGGAAGGCGAGCGTCTTGGTGTCGCCCCAGCCCCACTCCGAGGCCTTGATCAGCGCCCAGATCAGCGAGAACATCCCGGCCGACAGCAGCAGGATGCCCAGCACGTCGAAGGAGCGCGGGGCGTTCTCGGCCCGGTGGTCGACCAGGATGAACAGGCCGAAGGCGAGCGCGATGATGCCGACGGGCACGTTGATGAAGAAGACGGACTGCCAGCTCACGTTCTCGACGAGCAGGCCGCCGACGATCGGCCCGGCGGCGGTCGAGGCGCCGATGACCATGCCCCAGATGCCGATGGCCATGTTGAGCTTCTCGGCCGGGAAGGTCGCCCGCAGCAGGCCCAGCGCGGCGGGCATCAGCAGGGCTCCGAAGACGCCCTGTGCGACGCGGAAGCCGATGACGAGCTCGACGCCGCCGGAGAGGCCGATGGCCGCCGAGGAGACGGCGAACCCGGCGATGCCGATGAGGAAGGTCTGGCGGTGGCCGAAGCGGTCGCCGAGCTTGCCCGCGGTGATGAGGGAGACCGCGAGGGCGAGCAGGTAGCCGTTGGTGATCCACTGGACGTCGGCCAGCGAGGCGCCGAGGTCCTTCTGGATGGCCGGGTTGGCGACGGCGACGATCGTGCCGTCGAGGGTGACCATCATGACGCCGATCGCGACGGCGAACAGGGTCAGCCACGGGTGGCCCCGGAGGCCCGTACGGACCGGCGAGGGGCCCGGTTCCTTGGTGAGCGAGAGTGCGTCCCCGCCGTCGACGGTGATCTGACTAGTCATGCGAACAGGTTAGTGACAGCGACTGACACTTCACAGACCGGTTCGTCAGACAGCCACTGTCAGGTCGGTCACAGGTACCCTGACCGCCGTGATGACCGATCAGCGGCCCGCGTCCGCACCGCCGGCCGGACTGCGCGAGCGCAAGAAACAGCGCACGCGCGACGCACTGCTGCGCGCGGCCCTCCTCCTCTTCATCGCCCAGGGGTACGAGGAGACGACCGTCGACGAGATCGCCGACGCCGTGGACGTCTCCCAGCGCACCTTCTTCCGGTACTTCGCCAACAAGGAAGAGGCCGCCTTCGCCGTCCAGGACCTGGTCGAATCGCACTTCGTCGCGGCGCTGCACTCCCGCCCGCCCGCCGAGGGCCCCTTCGAGGCGATGCGTTCGGCCGTGCTCGCCGCCTGGGACACCGTCGAAGAGGCCATTTCGGACCTGGTCCCCCTCGACCTGTACATGCGCAGCTACCAGCTGATCGAGTCCACCCCGGCCCTGCTCGCCGTGCACCTGCGCCGCTCCACCGAGCTGGAGGAGCGGATCGCCCGGCTGCTGGCCGAGCGCGAGGGCCTGGACGTGGACGCCGACCCGCGCCCGCGGGTGGCCGTCGCCGCGTTCACGGGCGTGATGCGCGTCACCGGCCGGCTCTGGGGGCAGGGCGAGGACACCAGCGTGGCCGCCATCCGGCGGATGACCGAGGTCTACCTCGACCAGATCGGCCCGGCGCTGGCCTCCGACTGGCGCCGGCCCGCCTGACCGGCGGGTTTCCCGCCCGACCCGCCCGGCCGGGCGAAGGCCGACCGAAAGCCGGGCGAAAGCCCCGTACCGCTCGGGGCGCCCGCGCACGCGGGTCCCGTACGGGAGCGGTCGCCGGCGGGGCGTCCCACGGCCGGCGGTGACTCCCGTCACCCGGCGCGCAGCCACCCGCGGCGGTCTCCTAGGCTGGGCGCAGTGAACCTGCCCGGCCCCGCCCACGCCCCCTCCGCCGACGCCCCCGCGCGTCCGGCCGCCCTGCGCGCCCTGCTCGCGCTGGCGGTGGTCTTCCTGATGCTCGCGACCACGGGCTGGACGGCCGTCTACCGGCCCGCGGGCGAGGCGTCCCCGCGCGAGGCCGCGCTCGCCTCCTGGGCCGCGGCGCGCTTCGAAGGCCGGGCCCTGCCCGCCGCGGACGCCCCGGCGCCCGTGGTGACACGTTTCTTCGCGAGCCTCGACGGCGCCCAGCGCGCCCGGCTCACCGAGGGCCACCCGCTGGTGGTCGGCAATCTCGACGGCGTGCCGCCCGGCGTCCGCTACCGGGCCAACCGGATGGCCCTGAAGCAGTCCGCACGGGTCGAGGACACCCGCGCGCACGACATCACGCTGGCCCCCTCCGACCGTGCCACCGCCGCCCGGCGCGCCCACCGCTTCGAGTCCCTGGCCGAGGCCGGCCGGCAGATCCTCGTCTTCGACCCCACCGGCAGCGCCCTCGTCGCCGAGGTCTTCGGCGACCTCGGCGAGGCCCGCCGGGTCTCGGTGGTCGTCCCCGGCGTCGACACCGACGCGCTCACGTTCGAGCGCACGGTCCGCCGGCTGACCGCCCCCGTCGGCATGGCGGAGTCCCTGTACGCGGCCGAGCGCACGGCCGCCCCGGGCAGCCGGACCGCGGTCATCGCCTGGGCCGGCTACACCGCCCCGACCGGCGTCGGCATGGACGCGGCGACCGGGCGGCTGGCCGTGGACGGCGCGGCCCGACTGCGCTCGCTGACCTCCGCGCTGCCCGGGCGGGCGAGCGTGGCGCTGTTCTGCCACAGCTACGGTTCCGTGGTGTGCGGGGTGGCGGCGCACGAACTGCCGCCCCGGGTCACGGACATCGTGGTGGCGGGCAGCCCCGGGATGCGCGCCGCGAACGCCGCCGAGCTGGGCACCTCGGCGCGGGTGTGGGCGATGCGGGACGCCGGCGACTGGATCGCCGACGTGCCCCACCTGGAGTTCGGGGGCCTGGGCCACGGCGCGGATCCGGTCTCCGAGGAGTTCGGCGCGCGGGTCCTGTCGGCGGCCGGAGCCAAGAGCCACACCGGCTACTTCGAGCCAGGAACCGAATCCCTGGACAACTTCGCCAAAATCGGAACCGGTGCATTCGGTTCCACGGTGTGCGCCACCGGGGACGACACGTGCCGACGGGGAACATCCGGTACGGAAGCCCCCTGACCCACTCCGCCGACCCGAAATCGGACCTCACGGCAGGGGGACGCACGGGGGTGCGTCCCTTTACGATGTGCCGCATGGGTGACGTACTGGCCGGAAACCATGCCGTCTGGGAGTTCGACCGCACCACGGACTCGCTCATCATCCGCTTCGCACGGGGGATGCGAACGCCCAGACTCTGGCACGCCCTGGGGGAACGCCGGATTCCCCTCGAGGCGTTGTCCGGGGTGAGCCTGACCGCGGGTCGGCGGGACACCCTGGTGCTGCACGCCCGCGTACGGGTGGGGGCGGACCCGCTGATGGAGGCCGCGGCGGGGCAGTTGAGAGAAGCCTGCGATCCGTACCGGCTGGTGCTGCCGGGTGGCGCCGCCGGGGCCGCGCGGGCCGCGGCCTTCACCGAGGCCCTGCGCGAGCGGCTGGGGCCGGCCGGGCCTGCCGAGCGGTTCCTCGTCTCCGTCCCGGAGCCGCCGGCCACGCTGAAGGCGTACGACGCCCGGCTCGCCCTCGACGGCGGCGCCGTCACCTTCCACTGGTCGCGCACCGGGGCCACCAGCACCAAATGGAAGGCGGGCGACCAGCGGTATCCGCTGGCCGCCCTGGCCGGGCTGGTCTGGCACTCCCCCGAACGGTCCGGCGGACACCTGCGGCTGCTGCCCCGCGAGGGCGCCGGTGATCCCCGGCCTGACCACGATCTCGCCTCCGCGGTCTTCGGCGTGGGGTACGGAGCCGTGCACGAGTCACTGCCGTTCGCGGCCTCGGTGCTCGCCGCTCTGCGGGCGCGGGCGGTTGTCGCCTCCGGCGCGATGGGGGCTCACGCCGCGGTGCCCGGGCCGCGCTCCTGGGAGCGGATCCAGCATCTCGCCGAGCTGCACAGCGCGGGACTGCTCACGGACGCGGAGTACCGGGCGCTACGGGACCGCTTCACGGCCGGGGCCTGACCCCGCGGGGCTGCCTGGGCCGGCCCTGCCGGGCTGTCCCCTACCCGCCCTTCCACCGTTCCCCGGGCTCCGCCCGGACCCTTCTGGGGCTCCGCCCCAGACCCCGGTCCTCAAACGCCGGACGGCTGAAGGGACTACACCTCGCGCGCCGCCGAGGTCGAGCTCATGTCCGGGTAGCGGTCGCCTGCCACCTGGTCGGCGATCGGGTCCAGGAGGGACAGTTCCGCGTCCGTCAGGGTGATGCGGGTCGCCGCCGTGTTCTCCGCGAGGCGGGAGGGCTTGCGGGTGCCCGGGATCGGGACGACCGTCAGGCCGTGCACCGCCGCCCGCTGCTGCACCCACGCCAGGGCGATCTGCGCCGGCGTGACCCCGCGGGCCGCCGCGACCTCCCGTACCGGCGTCAGCAGCGCCCCGTTCGTCTTCGCGTTGTCGCCCGTGAACCGGGGCTGGTACTGCCGGAAGTCATCGGCCGTCAGCTCCGCCGAGGCGTCCGCGAACGCCCCGGTCAGGAAGCCGCGCCCGAGCGGGGAGTAAGGCACGAAGGCCACGCCCAGCTCCGCCGCCGCGCCCACCGCGCTGCGCTCCACGTCCCGGCTGAACAGCGACCACTCCGACTGGAGCGCCGCGATCGGGTGCACCGCGTGCGCCTCGCGCAGCTCGGCGCCGGTCACCTCGCTGAGCCCGAGGTGGCGCACCTTGCCCTCCTGCACCAACTCCGCCATCGCGCCCACCGACTCGGCGAACGGAACGTCCGGATCCCGCCGGTGCATGTAGTAGAGGTCGATGACGT
Source organism: Streptomyces sp. GL_141 (assembly GCF_057834385.1). Lineage (NCBI taxonomy): Bacteria > Bacillati > Actinomycetota > Actinomycetes > Kitasatosporales > Streptomycetaceae > Streptomyces > Streptomyces sp. GL_141. The sequence goes on along the minus strand of NZ_CM174402.1, from coordinate 5,920,849 downwards.
CGGTGCCCAGCCTGCGCAGGCTGTCCTCCACCGCCCCGCGGATGTACGCGCGGTCGTTGCGGATCCCGCGGTACAGCGGGTCGTCCGTCCGCTCGACGGCGAACTTCGTGGCGAGGGTGATCCGGTCGCGGTGCGCGGCCACGAACGGTGCGAGGAACTCCTCGTTGGCGCCCCGCCCGTAGACGTCGGCGGTGTCGAAGAGCGTGACCCCGGCCTCCAGCGCCGCGTCCAGCGTCTGCCGGGCGGCCGCCTCGTCGGTGTCCCCGTAGAACTCGCTCATGCCCATGCAGCCGAGCCCCTGGACGCCCACCAGCGGGCCGCCCCCGCCCAGTTCGACCTGTTCGATCCGTGCCGTGTTCCCGGTCATGTCCGGTCTGCCCCTCCCGCGACGGTGGTGCACATCGCATACGTATCGATCTTGTAGTCCAGCACGCCGAGCGCGTCGGTCAGTTCCGCGATCCGCGTCCGCACCTCGTCGCGCGTGCGCTCCAGCAGTTCGCGCCGGTCGTCGGCGGTGTGCGGGCCCTCACGGACGAGTTCCGCGTACCGGACCATGTCCGCCACCGACATTCCGGTGGTGCGCAACTTGCCGACGAAGCCCAGCCAGTCGAGGTCCTTGTCGGTGAACCGCCGCTGCCCCGAGTGCGATCGGTCCACGTGCGGCATGAGGCCGATCCGCTCGTACCAGCGCAAGGTGTGCTGGGTCAGACCGGTCCGTGCCTCGACCTCGCTGATCGTGTACCGCGTCTGCGTCTGCAGGGGGGTCTGGGTCAGGCTCATGGCTCCACGCTAAATCCTTGGAGTGCACTCCAAGCAAGTACCCTCGGCCGCATGGAGAGCTTGCAGAGTCTGCGCATCATCGAGAACTGGCCGGTTCCGACCGCCGCCGCGGCCGTGGTCGACTCCGACGGGACCGTGCTCGGCGCCCACGGCCCGGTGGACCACCGCTTCCCGCTGGCCTCCGTCACCAAGCCGCTCGCCGCCTACGCCGCCCTCGTCGCCTACGAGGAGGGCGCGATCGAGCTGGACGAGCCGGCCGGGCCCGAGGGTTCCACCGTGCGCCACCTGCTCGCGCACACCAGCGGCCTGGCCTTCGACGAGCACCGGGTGACGGCCCCTCCCGGGCAGCGCCGGCTGTACTCGAACGCCGGTTTCGAGGAGCTCGGCGACCACATCGCGAAGGCCACCGGGATCCCCTTCGCCGCGTACCTGGCCGAGGCCGTCTTCGAGCCGCTGGGCATGGCGTCGAGCAGCCTGGAGGGCTCTCCGGCCAAGGACGGCGTCTCCACCGTCTCCGACCTCCTGCGCTTCGCCGCCGAGCTCCAGCAGCCCCGGCTGCTGGACGTGCGCACCGTCGCGGAGGCCACCTCCGTGGTCCACCCCGGGCTCAAGGGCGTCCTGCCCGGCTACGGCCACCAGTCCCCCAACGACTGGGGTCTCGGCCTGGAGATCCGCGACGGGAAGACCCCGCACTGGACGGGCGCCGGTTCCTCGCCGCGCACCTTCGGGCACTTCGGGCAGTCCGGGACCTTCCTGTGGGTGGACCCGGACGCGCGCGCGGCCTGCGTGGCGCTGACGGACCGCGCCTTCGGGCCGTGGGCGGTCGAGGCCTGGCCCCCGTTCACCGACGCGGTGCTCGCCGAGCTCAGGACCCGCTGAGCCCTACGAAAACTCCCAGATCAGCACCTCGGATGGCGATCCGGCGACCAGTTCGAGCTCCGGCTCGCCGGTGATCCGCGCCGAGTCCCCGGGCCCGAGCTCCGCACCGTCCGCGTCCCCGCCGGCTCCGGCGGCCGCGCCGTCGGCGCCGTCCAGCCGCAGGTCTCCCCGTACGACGTGGAGGTACACCCGCCCGGCGGCCGGTACGGCGACCCGTTCGCCCGCACCCGGACGGCGTACGTGCAGGACGGCTCCGGCCGCGGGCACGGCGTAGGGGGTGCTGTCGGCGATCCCGCGGACCAGCGTGTACGAGGGTTCCCCGGCCGGATCGGCCGGGGCCAGCCACATCTGGACGAAGCGCAGCGGCCGGAAGCCGTCGTTGCGTTCCACGTGCCGGGTCCCGGACGCCGCGCCGAGGTGCTGTACGTCCCCGGGCCGCACCAGGGTCTCCGCGCCCGTGGCGTCGCGGTGGGTGAGCTCGCCCTCGGCCACCCAGGTCACGATCTCGGTGTGGCTGTGGGGGTGCTCGTCGAAGCCCGCGCCGGGGGCGAGGCTCTCCTCGTTGCACGCCATGACCGGGCCGAACCGCAGGTTGTCGGGGTCGTAGTGCGGGCCGAAGGAGAAGGCGTGCCGGGTGCTGATCCCCCCGGCCGCGCCCTCCGCGGCGTCGGCGTCCCCGCCCTCGTACCGGTCGGTGCCTCGGCGTACATCAATCATGGAGGCCACCGTAGCCCCCGGGGCGCGGCCCGGGACGGGACCGGACTCCGCGCAGCGGTCCCGATAAGGCAGTCTTGTCACGTGCCCCAACCCGAACGTGAGCATTCACCCGCGGTCCACCCCGCGCATCCGGCTCCGCCCCATCCGCACTCGGCGACGCTGCGAAGGCTGGAGAAGTCCTCCGGCCGGCTCGCCGCGAACGCCATCGCGCGCATGGACGAGACGCTGTCGTGGTACCGGGCGATGCCGCCGGAGAACCGGTCCTGGATCGGCCTGGTCGCCCAGGCCGGCATCGCCGCGTTCACCGAGTGGTTCCGGCATCCGGAGACCCCCCAGGCGATCTCCACCGATGTCTTCGGGACGGCTCCGCGCGAGCTGACCCGGGCGATCACCCTGCGCCAGACCGTCGAGATGGTGCGCACCACGATCGAGGTCATGGAGACCGCGATCGACGAGGTAGCGGCGCCCGGCGACGAGTCGATCCTGCGCGAGGCCCTGCTCGTGTACGCCCGGGAGATCGCCTTCGCGACCGCCCAGGTGTACGCCCAGGCGGCCGAGGCACGCGGTGCGTGGGACGCCCGGCTGGAGTCCCTGGTGGTCAACGCGGTGCTGTCCGGGGAGGCCGACGAGGGCGCCCTGTCCCGGGCCGCGGCCCTCGGCTGGAACTCCCCCGAGCACGTCTGCGTGGTGCTGGGCACGGCTCCGGAGGGCGACAGCGAGCTGACGGTCGAGGCGATCCGGCGGGCCGCCCGCCACCACAAGCTGCAGGTCCTCACGGGTGTGCTGGGCGACCGGCTCGTGGTCATCGCGGGTGGCAGCGACAATCCGATGCAGGTGGCGAAGTCGCTGATCGGGCCGTTCGCGGCGGGTGCGGTGGTCGCCGGACCGGTGGTCCCGGACCTGCTGAACGCCACGAAGTCGGCGCAGGCCGCCGCGGCCGGGCTCAAGGCCTGTACGGCGTGGCAGGACGCGCCGAGGCCGGTCCTCGCGGACGATCTCCTGCCCGAACGCGCGATCGCCTCCGACCCTTCGGCCCGCGAGCAGTTGGTGGAGGAGATCTACAGACCGCTCGAAGAGGCCGGCTCGGCCCTGCTGGAAACGCTGAGTGTCTACCTGGAGCAGGCGAGCAGCCTCGAAGGCGCGGCCCGGATGCTCTTCGTGCACCCCAACACCGTGCGCTACCGGCTCCGACGTGTGACAGACGTCACCGGCTGGTCGCCCTCGGATGTCCGCTCCGCGTTCACGCTGCGGATCGCCCTGATCCTCGGGCGTCTGGCCGACGGCGATCCTCAGTCCTAAGCTTTTGTCGGACATCAACAATTACCCCGATGGTTCTTCGTCCCTGTCCCCACGGGCGGCGCGGACCGAACACAAGAGAGAGTGTGAGGGTGCTCGTACTCGTCGCTCCCGGCCAAGGCGCACAGACGCCCGGCTTCCTGACTCCCTGGCTCGAACTGCCCGGCGCCGCTGACCGCGTCGCCGGCTGGTCGGACGCCATCGGGCTCGACCTTGCCCACTACGGCACGAAGGCCGACGCGGACGAGATCCGCGACACGGCCGTCGCACAACCCCTGCTGGTGGCCGCGGGCCTGCTCGCCGCGGCCGAGCTGACCGCCAAGGTCGGCCCGGCCTCCTTCGGCGCCGTGGCGGGCCACAGCGTCGGCGAGATCACCGCCGCCGCGTACGCCGGCGTCCTGTCCGACACGGACGCGCTGTCCTTCGTACGCACCCGCGGACTCGCCATGGCCGAGGCCGCGGCGGTCACCGCGACGGGCATGGCCGCCATCCTCGGTGGGGACCCGGACGTCGTCGTCGCGCACCTGGAGAAGCTGGGTCTGACCCCGGCCAACGTCAACGGCGCGGGCCAGATCGTGGCCGCGGGGACCATGGAGCAGATCGCGGCCCTGGAGGCCGAGAAGCCCGAGGGTTCCATGAAGGTCGTCGCCCTCAAGGTCGCGGGCGCCTTCCACACGCACCACATGGCTCCGGCGGTCACCGGTCTGGAGAAGGCCGCCGCGGCCCTCTCCCCGGCAGACCCGGCGCTGACGTACGTATCGAACAAGGATGGTCAGGTCGTGACCACGGGCGCCGATGTCGTCGCCCGGCTGGTGGGCCAGGTGGCCAACCCGGTCCGCTGGGACCTGTGCATGGAGACGTTCGCCGCACTGGGCGTCACCGGGATCGTCGAGCTGTCCCCCGGTGGCACCCTGACGGGGCTGGCCAAGCGCGCGCTGAAGGGCGTACCGAGCGTGGCCCTGAAGACGCCGGACGATCTCGACAAGGCCGCGACGCTCGTATCCGAGCACGCGGTCTGAGAGAAGGAGCCCACTCAGCATGTCGAAGATCAAGCCTGCCAAGGGCTCCCCGTACGCCCGCATCCTCGGTGTCGGCGGGTACCGTCCGATCCGCGTGGTGCCGAACGAGGTCATCCTCGAAACCATCGACTCCTCCGACGAGTGGATCCGCTCCCGTTCCGGTATCGCGACGCGGCACTGGGCCTCCCCGCAGGAGACCGTCGCCACGATGTCGGTGGAGGCCTCGGGCAAGGCCCTGGCCGCCGCCGGGATCGCCCCGGAGAAGATCGGCGCCGTGATCGTCTCGACGGTGTCGCACTTCAAGCAGACCCCGGCCGTGGCGACCGAGATCGCGCACCGCATCGGCGCGGGCAAGCCCGCCGCCTTCGACATCTCCGCGGGCTGCGCCGGGTTCGGCTACGGCCTGACCCTGGCCAAGGGCCTCGTGGTGGAGGGTTCCGCGGAGTACGTCCTCGTCATCGGCGTGGAGCGGCTCTCGGACCTGACCGACCTGGAGGACCGCGCGACGGCCTTCCTCTTCGGTGACGGCGCGGGCGCCGTGGTCGTCGGCCCCTCGGACGAGCCGGCCATCGGCCCCACGGTGTGGGGTTCGGAGGGCGACAAGTCCGAGACCATCAAGCAGACCGTGCCGTGGGACGAGTACCTCGGCAAGGACGGCGGCGAAAAGTTTCCCGCCATCACGCAGGAGGGTCAGGCGGTCTTCCGCTGGGCCGTCTTCGAGATGGCGAAGGTGGCCCAGCAGGCGCTCGACGCAGCCGGGATCACCGCCGATGACCTGGACGTCTTCATTCCGCACCAGGCGAACATGCGGATCATCGACTCGATGGTGAAGACTCTGAAGCTGCCGGAGCACGTCACGGTCGCCCGTGACATCGAAACCACCGGCAACACCTCGGCCGCCTCGATCCCGCTCGCAATGGAGCGGCTCCTGGCGACCGGAGCGGCGAAGAGCGGCGACACCGCGCTCGTCATCGGCTTCGGGGCGGGGCTCGTCTACGCCGCCACGGTCGTTACCCTCCCCTAGGGCCCGGGATCCACATCCCGGGCTCCGTATGACCCCCAGCTAGCTATAGAAGGAGCGCCAACATGGCCTTCACCCAGGAAGAAATCGTCGAAGGTCTCGCGGAGATCGTCAACGAGATCGCCGGCATCCCGACCGAGGACGTTCAGCTCGAGAAGTCCTTCACCGACGACCTGGACGTCGACTCGCTGTCCATGGTCGAGGTCGTCGTCGCCGCTGAAGAGCGCTTCGAGGTGAAGATCCCGGACGAGGACGTCAAGGGTCTGAAGACCGTCGGCGACGCCGCGAGCTACATCCTCAAGCACCAGGCCTGAGCCTGACGAGCGTTTGTCGCCACCTGGCGGTGGCGCCGTGACAATTCACCCCCTGAAACGTGGAGAAAGAATTCCTGTGAGCCCGACCAATCGCACCGTGGTCGTCACCGGTATCGGCGCAACCACTCCGCTGGGTGGCGACAGCGCTTCGACCTGGGAAGGTCTGCTTGCCGGCCGTTCCGGCGTAAAGCCCCTCGAGGGTGAGCGCTTCGCCGAACTCCCGGTCCGCATCGCCGCCACCGCCGCCGTGGACCCGAGTGAGGTCCTCCCCCGGCCGCTGGCCCGCAAGCTGGACCGCTCGGCCCAGTTCGCGATCATCGCGGCCCGCGAGGCGTGGGCCGACGCCGGTTACACCGACCCGGCGGGCGAAGAGACGACGGGCGCTTCCGTCGCGCCCGAGCGCCTGGGCACCGTCATCGCCTCCGGCATCGGCGGCGTGACCACCCTGCTCGACCAGTACGACGTACTGAAGGAAAAGGGTGTGCGCCGGGTCTCCCCGCACACCGTCCCCATGCTCATGCCCAACGGCCCGTCGGCCAACGTCGGCCTGGAGGTCAACGCCCGCGCGGGTGTGCACACTCCGGTCAGCGCCTGCGCCTCCGGCGCCGAGGCCATCGGCTACGCCGTCGAGATGATCCGTACCGGCCGTGCCGACGTGGTCGTCGCCGGCGGTACCGAGGCTGCGATCCACCCGCTGCCGATCGCGGCCTTCGCCAACATGATGGCGATGTCCAAGAACAACGAGAACCCGACCACGGCCTCCCGCCCGTACGACAAGGCCCGCGACGGCTTCGTCCTCGGCGAGGGTGCGGGCGTCGTGGTGCTGGAGTCCGCCGAGCACGCCGCCGCGCGCGGCGCCCGCGTCTACTGCGAGGTGCTGGGCCAGGGCCTGTCCGCGGACAGCCACCACATCGCGCAGCCCGAGCCCACCGGCCGCGGTGTCTCGGCCGCCCTGCAGAACCTGCTCGACAACACGGGCCTGGACCCGGCCGAGCTGGTGCACGTGAACGCGCACGCCACGTCCACCCCGCAGGGTGACACGGCCGAGCTGAAGGCCCTGCGCAAGGTGCTGGGCGAGGACCTCGACCACATCGCGATCTCGGCGACGAAGTCGATGACGGGTCACCTCCTGGGCGGCGCCGGCGGCATCGAGACCGTGGCCACGGTGCTGGCGCTGTACCACCGCCTCGCCCCGCCGACGATCAACCTCGACGACATGGACGACGACATCGACGCGGACATCGTGCGCGACGAGCCCCGCAAGCTTCCGGCGGAGGGCCCGATCTCCGCGATCAACAACTCCTTCGGCTTCGGCGGCCACAACGTCTCCCTGGCCTTCAGGACTGTTTAGTGCGCCTAACCCGGCGCCGCTCTCGCGGACGTGGTTGCTCGCCGCTGTGGTTGCTCAATTGATGGTTGCGGTGTTCGTCGTTTGAACACGCGAAAGGCCCACCCGGGTGATTCCGGGTGGGCCTTCTGCATGGGGCCGGCTCAGACGACCTGGTGGAGCCAGCGCACCGGGGCGCCCTCGCCCGCGTAGCGGAAGGGTTCGAGCTCGTCGTCCCAGGGTTTGCCGAGGAGTTTGGCGATCTCCGCCTCCAGGTCCGTCTCACCGCGCGCGGACCGGGCGAGGGCGGCGCGCAGCCGGTCCTCGGGGATCAGGATGTCGCCGTGCATGCCGGTGACGGCGTGGAAGATGCCCAGGTGCGGGGTGGAGCTGTAGCGCTCGCCCTCGGCGGTCGGACAGGGTTCCGCGGTCACTTCGAAGCGGAGCAGGTGCCAGCCGCGCAGGGCGGAGGCGAGTTTCGATGCGGTGCCCGCCTCGGCCTGCCAGGAGAACTCGGCTCTCCAGGTGCCCGGGGAGGCGGGCTGACGGATCCAGTCGAGGTTCACCCGCACCCCGAGCACCCCCGCAACAGCCCATTCCACGTGCGGGCAGAGCGCGCGCGGTGCGGAGTGCACGTACAGGACTCCACGTGTCGTCACCGGGACCTCCAGTATGGGACGAGGTCGGGAATAAACTCCAGAAAACGGACAGTATGTGACGTGATGTAATGTAACGGAAATTATTTGACATTGCGTTGCGGGACTTGCGGCCGAAACGCCACGGGAAAAAGCTACCGTGCGCCGGGGGTCATGGTGTGACGTACGGTCGCTCCGAGGCCCGTAAACACAGAGCATTCACTCAGCAGGACGCCCCCGAATGACGCGGGAGCGACGAGGAGGGACCTTATCCATGCGCACCACCGCCCCACGCCGCCGCGCGCGTCGGACTTCCGCGGGCGCGGCGGCCGCCCTGCTGCTCCTGGCGGCGGGTGCGCTGAGCGGGTGTTCGGCGGACGGGGCGAAGGCCGGGGGCGAACGCGGAGCGCAGGCGGCCCCGCGGTGGAACACCGCACCGGCGTCGGTCGCGGCCGTGGGCGACTCCATCACGCGCGGTTTCGACGCCTGTTCGGTGCTGGCCGACTGTCCGGAGGCCTCCTGGGCCACGGGTGACGACCCCGAGGTGCGTTCGCTGGCCGCCCGGCTGCTCGGTGAGGCCGAGGTGCCCGCGCGCAGCTGGAACTACGCGGTGACCGGCTCCCGGATGGCGGACCTGCCGGGGCAGCTCGCCTCGGCCGCCGAGCACAAGCCGGGCCTGGTCACGGTGATGGTGGGCTCGAACGACGCCTGCCGGCCCTCGGCTTCGTCGATGACTCCGGTGGCCGCCTTCCGCTCCGGCTTCGAGAAGGCGCTGGCCGGCCTGCGGACGGCCTCGCCGGCCTCACAGGTGTACGTCTCCAGCGTCCCGGACCTCCAGCGGCTGTGGGAGCAGGGCAAGGACGACCCGATGGTGCGCCAGGTGTGGAAGCTGGGCATCTGCCAGTCGATGCTCGCCGATCCGATCTCGGCGGCCGCCGGTGCGACGGCCCGGCGGGAGCAGGTGCGGGCGCGCGTGGTCGAGTACAACGAGGCGCTGCGCGAGGTCTGCGCGAAGGACGAGCTGTGCCGTTACGACGGCGGCGCGGTGTTCCAGTACCCCTTCTCGGCGGAGCAGTTGAGCCGCTGGGACTGGTTCCATCCGGGCAAGGACGGACAGGCGAGGCTCGCGGAACTGGCGCACCGACAGGTGACCTCCGCGGAGCCTCCGCGTTGACGCCGTGAACGGATCGGACCGGGGGCGGGTGTCAGGGCCCGCCCCCGGTCCAGTGTGTGGATCACCCCTGCACGGGGTGATTTCCGGCCATTACAGGTCGAGGGCCGCCGTCAGCCGGGTGTCGCCGTGCGAGCGGCTCGCGCGGACCTCGTAGCCGCCGCCGATCCGCTGCCAGGAGCGGGAGGGCTGGTCCCAGATCTCAAAGGCGCGCTCCGGCAGGGCGATCTCCACGTCGACGCTCTCGCCGGGGCCCGCGGTCACGCTCGCGAAGCCCGCGAGCCAGCTCGCCGGCCGCTCGACGGTGTCCGCGACGGGCGCCAGGTAGACCTGTACGGTCTCGCGGCCCGGCCGGGTGCCGGTGTTGGTGACGCGGACCGTCGCCCGCGTGGGGGTGACCTCCAGGGACTCGTAGGCCCAGTCCGTGTAGCCGAGGCCGTGCCCGAAGGGGAAGGCCGGGGCGATCCCGTGCTTCTCGTAGGCCCGGTAGCCGATGAAGAGCCCCTCGGTGTACTCCAGGCGCCCCTCGGTGGGGGTGACTTCGGTGACCGGCGCGTCGGCGAACTCGGCGGGCCAGGTGGTGGGCAGCCGCCCGCCCGGCTCGGCCTCGCCGAGGAGTACGTCGGCCAGCGCGGCCCCGCCCTCCTGCCCGGGGAACCAGGTCAGCAGGACGGCGGCGACCTCCTCGCGCCACGGGAGTTCCACCGGGGAGCCCGCGTTGACGACGACCACGGTGTTCGGGTTGACCGCGGCGACGGCGCGCACCAGGTCGTTCTGGCGGCCCGGGAGGGTGAGGTCCTTGCGGTCGAAGCCCTCGGACTCCACCCGCTCGGTGGTGGCGACGACCACGACGGCGGTGTCCGCCGCCCGGGCCGCCTCCACGGCCTCGGCGATGAGCTCGTCGGCCGAGCGCCGCGGGCCGAGGTGGAGGAAGGAGAACATCATCGCCTTGAGCGGCAGCGCGGTCACGTCGGGGACCTGGTAGGTCAGCGAGACCTCGACGGCTTCGCCCTCGGTGAGGGCGAGGCGGGTCCGCACCTGGGGGGCGCCGAAGAACGCCTCGAAGGGGTCGGCCTCGTCGCCCATCGGCTGGACCCCGTCCCAGCGGACCTCGCCGCCGACGGCCAGGCTGAAGGCGCCGAGTCCGCGGGTGCCGAAGGCGTGCTCGCCGCTCTCGCGCGGCACGAAGGTACCGGTGACCTCGATGCTCGCCATCGTCTCGTACGAGACGCCCTCGGGCAGGTCGTCGCCGATCCACTGGACCTGGCCGGTGGGCAGCGAGCCGGAGCCGAGGATCCCGCCGGAGGCGTCCCGGCAGATCGCGCGGAGCTGGAAGCCCTTGTCGGCGGGGGTCAGTTCGTCGCTGGGGTCGGCGCCGACGGTGAAGGTCAGTGCGCCGTCGGGCAGGGCGGCGGTCAGTCCGTCCAGCGGGGAGACGATCCGCTCCGGGAAGACGGTGGCGCTGCCGCCGCCGAGGACGCGGGCGTCGCGGGCGGCGGCGCCGATGAGGGCGACGGTGCGGCCGGAGGCGGTGTCGAGCGGGAGGGCCGGGCGTTCGCCGGCGACGGCCTCGTTGCGTACGAGGACGAAGCCGCGGGCGGCCAGCTCGCGGGCCAGGGCCTGGCCGTCGATGGGGGCCGGGACCTCGCCGACCGCGGCGGGGGCGCCCTCCAGGATGCCGACGCGGGAGGCGAGGCGCAGGACGTTGCGCACGGCGTCGTCGACGGCGGACTCGGGGACCTCCCCGGCGCGGACGGCTTCGGCGAGCGGGGCTCCGTAGACGGTGACGGGGCCTGGCATGGCCACGTCCATGCCGCCGAGGATGTCGCCGGTGGTGGAGCGGGCGGCCATCCAGTCGGAGACGTTGTAGCCGTCGAAGCCCCATTCGCCGCGCAGGACCTCGTTGACGAGGTAGCGGTGCTCGGTCATGGTCGTGCCGTTGACCCGGTTGTAGGCGGTCATGATGCCCCACGGGTGGGCGTTGGCGACGATGGCCTCGAAGGGGGCCAGGTACAGCTCGCGCAGCGGGCGCGGGGCGATGACGCTGTCGACGGTGAACCGCTCGGTCTCGGCGTCGTTGCCGACGAAGTGCTTGACCGTGGTGCCGACGCCGCCGTCCTGGACGCCGTTCACGTAGCCGCTGCCGACCGCGCCGGTGAGGTACGGGTCCTCGGAGTAGCACTCGAAGTGCCGGCCGCCGAGCGGGGAGCGGTGCAGGTTGACGGTGGGCGCGAGCAGGACGTGGACGCCCTTGCGGCGGGCCTCCTGGGCGAGGAGGCGGCCGGCCCGGCGGGCGAGCTCGGGGTCCCACGCGGCGGCGAGCGCGGTCGGGGAGGGCAGGGCGATCGACGGGTCGTCGGCGGTCCAGCGCACGCCGCGCACCCCGATGGGGCCGTCGGACATGACCAGGGACTTCAGCCCGATCTCGGGTACGGCGGGCAGGGACCACATGTCCTGGCCGGCCAGCAGCCGGGCCTTGGTGTCGAGGTCCAGCTTGCCCAGGGCCGTCTCTACGGCGTCGTTGCGGACCTGATCGGCATCGGTCACGGCCATGCCTCCTCGTTGAGTGCGGGTGCGCGGTGCGGTGCGGTGCGGTGCGGTGCGGTGCGGTGCGGTGCGGTGACCCCATGGTGGACCCGTTACCTGTAGAGCGGTAGGGTTCGTAACCTGTTCGTAATCTACGGATGCCGTACGGTCCTGCTGGCAGGTGTGGAACGAAAGGGGTGGCGGGGCGATGGCCAGGGCCAGAAGTGAGGAACGGCGCGGGGAGATCCTCCGCGCGGCGGTCGAGGTCATCGCGGAACGCGGCTACCGCGGCGCTTCGCTGGGCGCCGTCGCCGAGCGCGTGGGCCTGACCCAGCAGGGGCTCCTGCACTACTTCCCCACCAAGGAGGCGCTGCTCGTCGCCGTCCTTCAGGAGCGCGACCGCTGGGACACCGGCGGCGGGAGCCGCCCCGCGGCCGGCGAGTGGCGGCTGGACCTGCTGGCCTCGCTGGTGGACTACAACTCCATGCGTCCGGGCATTGTGCAGACCTTCTCGGCGCTGCTCGGCGAGAGCGTCACCGACGGCCACCCCGCGCGGGAGTTCTTCACCGAGCGGTACACGGAGGTGCGCTCCGAGATGGCCGCCGTACTGCGCGGCGAGTTCGGCGACCGGCTCCCCTCGGGCCTCACCCCCGAACAGGTGGCCCCACTGCTGGTCGCCGTACTGGACGGCCTGCAGTACCAGTGGCTGCTCGACCCCGAATCCCTCGACATGGCGGCCGCGTTCCGCTCCTTCCTGACTCTCCTCCAGGGGTCCCCGGCCTGACGCCACCGACCGCGGGGCTGGCATGCTGGTCCGGGTGAAGATCGCCGCCGCGCAGCTGAGCTGCGCCCCGCCGACGTGTCCGCCAACGCCGTACGGGCGGCCGCGCTCGCCGTGCGGGCCCGGGAGGAGGGCGCCGGGCTGGTGGTGTTCCCCGAGTTGACCCTGACCGGCTACGAGCTGGCCGCGCTCGGCACCGACCCCGGGCTGTGGCTGGCCGATGCCGAGGATCCCCGGCTGGACCCCGTCCGCTCCGCCGGGATCGCCACCGCCGTCAACGTCGCGCTGCGCACGGACGGCCCCCGGCCCGTCATCGCGACCCTGGTCCACGACGCGGACGGCGCGCACGTGACCACGTACGCCAAGCAGCACCTGTTCCGCCACGAGCAGGAGGTCTTCGCGGCGGGGACGGTCCCGGGCCGCTTCGAGCTCGGCGGGATCCGCTTCTCCCTGGGGATCTGCTTCGACAACCACTTCGCGGACGTGCCCGCGGCGGGCGCCGCGGCCGGCTGCCGGGTCCACCTGGCGAGCTCGCTCTACGGCACGGGCGACGGCATCGCCGAGCGGGCGGCGGTCCACCCGGGGATCGCCCGGGACTTCGGGATGTACGTGGCCCTCGCCAACCACGTCGGACCCGCCGGGCCGTGGACGGGCTGCGGGGGCGCGGCCGTATGGGCACCGGACGGGACCCTGCTGGCCGAGGCGGACGCACACACGCCGTCGGTCGCCGTGGCGGAGGTACCGGCCGGGGCGCCGGCCGAGGTGCCGGCGGCGATCCGGGACGGGGGCCGCTGACGACGCCGGCCCCGGCCCGACGGGGCGTCCGAGGACGCACCCGCCGGGCCGGGGCCGGCGGAACAGCGGATCAGGGCGTCAGCGGACCTGGGTCACCCGGGGGGTGCGGTGGGCTTCGACGCCGGGCTCCGGAAGGGATCCGGGAAGGTCCGCCGGGCCCTGCGACCCGTCGGCTCCGGGCAGTGCGCCGGGCGGCGCCGGTACGGGCGTCCCGTCGGCCACGCGGTCCCGCATCAGTCCGGGCACCACGAGGGCGAACGCCGCCACGGTGTAGACGCCGACCCAGAGCACCCAGCCGCCGGGCGGGGCCCAGTGCGCGGCGTACGGGATCACCGGGCCGCTGATCCCGACGGCGAAGCGCCGCAGGGTCCAGTAGAACGCCGCCGCGTTGCCCAGGGCGAGCAGGGGCAGCGAGTAGCCGACCAGCCTGCGCAGGGGGAAGCCCTTCGCGGGCATCCGGCGCGCGAGGATCAGCACCGCCATCAGCGGCAGGCCGACGGCGAACGGCAGCAGGTAGCGGCCCTGCCAGACCAGGCCGATCTTCGACGCCTGCGAGGTCTGCCCGACCACCGGGACGATCACGATGGCGATCAGCATGGCGATCAGCGCCACCGCTTCGCGCTTGCGGGCGTACATCAGCCCCAGCACGGTGACCACCGCGATCACGCCGAGCCAGACGTACCAGGTGACGACCGGCGCCGGGGTGTCCAGCCAGCCGAAGTAGCCGAGCATCTGCTGGATGTACATCTCGGTGGCCCCGAGAGTCCGGCGGGCCGCTTCCGTCGTGGTCAGGTACTTGGGGATCTTTATGACCGAGTTGTCGGGGTGCGCGGCCGCCCACGCGAGCGCGCCGACCGTGGCGAGGCCGAGCAGCCCGGTCCAGAGCCACATCGCCTTGCGGCGGAGCACCGAGCGCAGCACACCGCGCTCGGCCAGCAGCAGGCCGAAGCAGACCGCCCCCGCGAACCAGATCAGTCCGAGCGGCCGGATGTTGATCAGCACCAGGCCGCCGATGCCGACCCGGGCCAGCCTGCGGTTCAGCAGGTGCGGATCGGGCGACATGAGGATCGACAGCAGACCCGTCCACACCAGGATTCCGGCGGCGATCTCACCACCGCTGGGGTTGACCATGCCGGCCATGAACAGGGCCATGGGCGTCGCCGCCGTGAAGACGCCGAGCAGGGCGAGCGAGCGTCCGCGCCGCCATTCGGAGGCCGTCACCACGGCACTGGCCAGGAGCAGCGAGCAGAACAGCGCCGACATCAGGCGCATGAGGTAGAGGCCCTTGGTGCCCTCCACGAGCAGGCTCGGCCAGCCGGTCATCAGGTAGTACGCCGGGTGGTAGCGGCCTGCGGCGGTGGGGACCTCGACGATCGCGTCCGAGGTCCCGATGGCGGGCGCACAGGAGGCGGGCGTGCCCGCGTGCCAGGAGTAGCACTCGTGGTGCTTCGGGAGTTCCGAGTACCACTCCGGGAGCTGCACACCGGTCTCGGCGAAGTCGCCCTTGATGCCCGCGACCATGTGCGGCACCATCACCTCGGAGCCGTTGATCTGCCCCCGGGCGACGGCCGCGGCCCGGATGAAGTGGGCGTGCTCGTCGGGCGAAGCCCCGAGCGGTGTCGCGGCCGACCAGCCGGCCGCGATGGTGAAGAAGAGGACGAAGCTGACGGCCCAGAGCCTCTTGGGGGTCCGGGCCGACCAGTCGGCCAGCCGCGTCAATGCGGAGATCATGTCGTCCTCGTGATCATCTGATGTATGTCAGCCAAGTCTGATCGCCGTCCTTGGAGCACTTGTGCTCGGGGGCGAATTGGGGGCACTTTCCGTTCATCTGCCGAATCGTGTGCGACACGTAGGGCAGGATCCGGTAGGTCCCGTCCTGGGCCGGCATGTACCGGTCGGCCATCGAGGACGACACCGTTCCGAGCAGGAGCAGCAGGGCACACAGGGTTCCGATGACGGCCCCCTCCCGGCCCGGCAAGCCCCGGCCCCGTACGGCCGTGGCGTCACCATTGTCCAATGTGCGCCGATCGGCCAGCCGCTGCGACACCAGGTGGGCGACGAGTGCGGCGAGGATCAATCCGCAGTAGAGCAGCTGGTTGTTGGTGCGGGTGTAGAGCTGGACGGTCTGCGTCTCGTACATGTGCGAGGCGATGTACATCCGCATCAGCCATGCGGAGACGAACATCGCCGTGATGGTGACCACCATCGGCTTGCGCAGGCCCAGCCATATCGCCACGCCGAGACAGATGAAGGTCACCAGGGCGAACAGGCCGACCCCGCCGAACTCGCCGGGCGGCGGCCAGTCGCCGACCTTGCCCGGCATGTCCGTGCGCCACATCAGGTAGTAGGCCGGGTCGGTGAAGGTGTCGAAGCGGAAGTTGAAGTCCTTGGTCTCCTGGCCCTCGGTCAGCATGACCACCAGGTAGCGCCCGGCCACCGCCATGAAGGCCGCCAGCGTGACGCCCAGGAACGCGGCGCCCTTGGCCCGGCTGGTCTTCCAGGGGAAGTAGAGGGCCGCGGCGAAGAACACGCCGGCCGCGCTCCACAGGAACCAGCCGGAGTACGTGAGGAAGAGCACACCGATCAGCGCGCCGAAACCGGCGGCCTTGAGCAGCAGCGGCCGCCAGCTCTCGGTGCCGCTGCGGCGCAGCGCCACCACCAGGGCCACCAGGACCGGGACCAGCACCACGAGGACCGTCTGGGCGTACGGCTTGTACGCGTCGATCAGCGCGAAGGCCGGTACGACGCCGAAGGCCAGCGCCCGGAGCGGGCTCAGCAGCAGCCGCCAGGCGAAGTAGACGAACGGACCGAAGAAGGCGGCCCCGAGGATCTGGAGGTCCTTGAAGGCGTAGGCGGTGTTGCCGCCGTGGAACCACTCCGCGTAGTACCCGAGGGTGTAGAGCGGTGCGGGCGGGTAGACCGGGGAACCCGAGGGCTGTCCGTTGGCGACCGCGTGGGCCCACTCGACGATCCGGCCGCTGTCGCCGTTGAGGCCGAACATCGGCCACGGCGTGCCGTGGAGCGCGACCACCGCCCCCGCCGCGACGAACCCGCTGGCCAGGCCCGCGAAGGCGGCCGCGGAGATCCGGGTGGTCAGGTTGAAGTGGCGGCCACCGCGCAGCCGCATCGCGAGCACGACCGCACCGATGAACACCAGACCGAGCAGGGCGAACCTGAACTGGATCGCGGCCAGGCCGCTGACCTGCGCGATGCGGTCCAGCGGATCGAGCTGGAAGCCCACCGCCATCATCGGGAGAACGAGCGCGCCGCCGAAAGCCGCGACGGCTTCCAGGAGCAACAGGGCGCCCCGGGAGCGCAGCACTCCACGTGCGGAACCCGAAACGGGCCGGGCGCGCGTGGCAGGCCCACTCGCGGGACCCGAGCGCACAGGCTCCAACCCCTCGGTACTGACTCTCACGTGAAAGATGTCCCTACTGCTGGTCGGTGCACAGCGCTGTGGCCGGTCGTCTCTCAGCAAGGCACTGTCCGGCTCGGACCCCGAACGACCGATGCTCCGGACAAGGACGCGGGCTCTAGGACGGTGGGGGACAGCTTTGAATCTTGCCGCCGGTCATCCTATCGGGTGGCGCAGGAGCACTGCGGAGTCCCGGGAGGTGCCGCACGCCCCCGGGCAGGGTGGCGCACGGGAGGACACGGCTCCGGAACCCGTACGGAAACAGGGCCCGGCCCGGCCGGAAAGGGGCCCGCGGAGGCCCTGGGCGAGGCCGTGGACCGCCCGGCCTCCCCACCCGCGGGGGCGGGGACCGACCCGGCCGCGGCAGGGCGCCGGAAGACCCCCCAGCCACCCCCTACACCCCATCTGACCTGGGCTTTCTTCTTGATCGCCGATAAAATCAGGGACAGCTGAAAGGGGTTCGAATGGACCGGAACATACGCAGTGTCGACGACGTGCTCGCCCTCATGGACGGCCTCTTCGCACCGGAGGCCGACCGCTGGACCACCGGCGGCTCCGCCTGGTGGGACGGCTTCTACGCGGACCGCGAGCGGCCGGTGCCGTTCTTCGCGGCGAAGCCCGACGAGAACCTCGTCTCCTGCCTCGACCGCGGGCTGGTCCCCGCGGGCGGCCGCGCCCTGGACCTCGGCTGCGGCCCCGGCCGCAACGCCCTGTACCTGGCCGCCCGGGGCTTCGAGGTGGACGCCGTCGACCTCTCTCCGACGGCCCTGGCCTGGGCGGAGGAGCGTGCCCGCGCCGCGGGGGCCCGGGTCCGCTTCCACCACGGCGACGCCTTCGGCGCGGCCGGCGCCGGGCTCGTGGGCCCGTACGACCTGATCTACGACTCGGGCTGCTTCCACCACCTGCCGCCGCACCGCCGGGTCAGCTACCTGGCCCTGCTGGAGCGGCTGCTCGCCCCGGGCGGCCGCTTCGCCCTGACCTGCTTCGCCTCGGGCGCGATGGGATCCGAGCTGTCCGACGCGGAGTTCTACGGCCGGGCCCGCCTCGAAGGCGGGCTCGCGTACACGCTGGAGGCGCTGCGCCGGGTCTTCGGCGGCCTCACCGAGGTGGAGCTGCGCCGGATGAACGACGAGCCCGAGTCCTCAGGCTCCTTCGGCGAGGCCTTCCTCTGGACGGCGCTGTTCCGCCGCCCGGAGTGAGGGCCCGGCCCCTTCCTCACATCGGGACCGTCTGGGCGGCGTCGGGGAGCAGGTGCTTCGTGCCCCACTCCCCGAGCGCCTCCAGGGCCCCGTTCAGCTCGTGGCCGAGCGGGGTCAGCGAGTACTCCACGCGCGGCGGGACCTCCTCGTAGACCTCGCGGTGGACGATGCCGTCCGTCTCCAGCTCGCGCAGCTGGGCCGCGAGCACCTTCTCCGAGACCCCCGGGACCAGCCGGCGCAGTTCGCCGAAGCGGCGCGGGGCCTGCTCCAGCTCCCACAGGACCGACACCTTCCACTTGCCGTCGATCACGGACATCGCCGCGGCGATCCCGCAGTGATCCGCACCCGGCCGCTGTGTCAACGCCATCGCGCACCCCTCCCCACCTGTTCGCTCACCTCGGGGTAACCACCCACTCCGAAGTGCGTACTTGAGCACCTGACGGCCCTCCACCAGGCTAAACGGCATGACCGACACCAGCACGAAGACCGGCGCGAACACCGGCACGAAGGCCCCGCTCACCCTCCTCGGACTCGGTGCGATGGGCACCGCCCTCGCCCGCACCTGGCTCGCCGCCGGGCACCCCCTCACCGTCTGGAACCGCACCCCCGCCAAGGCCGAGGCCCTCGCGGCCGAAGGCGCCACCGTCGCCGCGAGCCCCGCCGAGGCGGTGGCCGCCGGCGGCCTGATCGTGGCCTGCCTGCTGGACCACGCCAGCGTGGGCTCGGCCCTGGAGGGCCTGGACCTCACCGGCAGGGACCTGGTCGACCTGACCACCGGCACGCCCGCCGACGGCCGCGCCCGGGCCGCGTGGGCCCAGGAGCGCGGGGCCCGGTTCCTCGACGGCGGGATCATGGCCACCCCGTCGATGATCGGCGCCCCCGCGGCGGGCGGGTACGTCTTCTACAGCGGCTCCCCCGCCCTGTTCGAGGAGCACCGGAGCACGCTGGAGGTCCCGGCCGGCGCCCGCTTCGTCGGCTCCGACCCCGGCCACGCGGCCCTGCACGACGTGGCCCTGCTGAGCGCGATGACCGGACTCTTCGCCGGGATCTCGCACGCCTACGCGCTGATCGAGGGCGAGGACATCTCCCCCAAGGACCTGGCTCCGCTCCTGACGGAGTGGCTGGGGGCGATGGGCTTCTTCGCGGGCGCCGCCGCCGAGCGGCTGGTCTCGGGGGACTTCACCACGGGCGTCGAATCGAACCTGGCCATGCAGGTCGCGGCGAGCGCGACCTACCTGCGGACCGCCGCGGAGCAGGGGGTCAGCCCCGAGCTGATCAGTCCCTACCTGGACCTGATGCGGGAGCGGCTGACGGCCGATCCGGCGGCCCACGCCGGCGAGGACACCGCGGGGGCGATCACCCTGCTCAAGCGCTGAGCTGCTTGCCCTGCTCCCGGCCCTGGCCCTGGCCCTGGCCCTGAGCTTGCCCCTGGCCCTGAGCCCGGCTCTGCCGCTGAGCCTGAGCCTGCCCCGGCTCCGACTCCCGTTCCGCGTTCTCGCCCACCAGGTCCCGGACCATGAGCGTCGCCCCGGCCACCGCGCCGGGCATCAGGAACACGGCGACGAGCGGCACCAGGAAGGACAGCACGAGCGGCACCCCGAAGCCGAGCGCCAGCATCCGCCGCCCGCGCAGCAGCGCGAGCTGCTCGGTGAGCTGGACCCGGCGGCGCATCAGGGCGACGGAGGTGAGCTCCTGGGCGAGGAAGAAGCCGGAGACGCAGAAGCCGAGGACCGGGACCACGGTCTGTCCGATCACCGGGACGAAGCCGAGCGCGAAGAGCAGGATGCCGAAGAGCAGCACCCGGCCCAGGATCCGCAGGCTGTCCCGGGCGGAGATCCACAGCTCCTGCGCGAGGGTGAGGCCCGACTCCGGGACCTCGCCGCCCTCGGTGCGGTCGACCTGCTCCGAGAGGGACTCGTAGAAGGGCTGGCCCACGAGCAGGGTCACGGCGGTGAAGGTGATCACCGCGAGGAAGAGCCCGAGGCAGAAGACCAGGGCGGTCAGGAAACCGCGGAAGAGCCCGATCCACGGGGAGGACCAGTCGTCGGCGAAGGGCGTCGCCCAGGCCGTCAGGTCGTCCGCGCCGTAGCCGAGGCCGATCAGGGCGCCGGCGTACAGCACCAGGGAGACCAGTCCGGGCAGCAGCCCGAAGCCCAGCCACCGACCGTGGCGCAGTACCCATCGCTGTCCGGCCAGCAGATAGCCGAATCCCCCCGCAAGATCACGCATGGTTCCAGTTTAGGGCGGGCTCCCGGGGCGGGGGACGCCGGGCATGACGAAGGCCGCACCCCGGTGCCTGGGTGCGGCCTTCGACGTACCGGACGTACCGGATGAACCGGCCGAACCGGTCGAGCGGGTCGGAGATCAGACCGCGAGCTCGACCGTGATGTTGCCGCGGGTCGCCTTGGAGTACGGGCAGACCTGGTGGGCCTTCTCGATGAGGTCCTTGGCGGTGGCGGCGTCCACGTTCGGGATGGAGGCCGAGATCTTGACGATGATGCCGAACCCGTCGTCGTTCTTGCCGATGCCGACCTCGGCGGTGACGGTGGAGCCGGCGATGTCGGCGTTCTCGTTGCGGGCGACGACGCCGAGCGCACCCTGGAAGCAGGCGCTGTAGCCGGCGGCGAACAGCTGCTCGGGGTTGGTGCCCTCGCCGCTGCCACCGAGCTCCTTCGGCGGGTTCACGACGACGTCGAGGCGACCGTCGTTGGTGGCGACGCGACCGTCACGGCCGTTCTCGGCGGTGGCAATGGCGGTGTACGCGACGTCGGACTGCTGGATGGACATGTAAGGAAATCCTCCTGGTAAATCGCCGGGACTCGCGCCCACGCGTCACGGCGGTGTGGAGTGAGCCTAACCGGTGAAAGAAACGATCATCTTTCCGGTGTTGTCACCGCGCAGCATTCCGAGGAAGGCGTCGGTGGCGTTCTCCACCCCGCGCACGACCGTCTCGTCGGCGACGAGCTGCCCGGAGCGCAGCCAGC
The DNA here is from genome assembly GCF_057834385.1 of Streptomyces sp. GL_141. NCBI lineage: Bacteria > Bacillati > Actinomycetota > Actinomycetes > Kitasatosporales > Streptomycetaceae > Streptomyces > Streptomyces sp. GL_141. The sequence continues at coordinate 5,899,990 of NZ_CM174402.1, read as the reverse complement.
CGGCCACGTCCTGGACGAACTGCGGCTGCAGTCCGGCGTGGTCTCCGACCAGCACGCCCTGCAGGCGCAGGCGCTTGCCGATGACGAGGGCGAGGTTGCGCGGGCCGGGCACGGGCTCGGTGGCGTTGTACTGGGCGATGGCCCCGCACAGGGTGGCCCGGCCGTGGACCTTCAGGGAGGAGATGGCGGCCTCCAGGTGGTCACCGCCGACGTTGTCGAAGTAGACGTCGATGCCCTCCGGCGCGGCGTCCTTGAGCTGCTCGGCGACGGGGCCGCTCTTGTAGTTGAAGGCGGCGTCGAAACCGTACTTCTCCGTGAGGAGCGTCACCTTCTCGTCGGAGCCGGCGGAGCCGATCACCCGGGAGGCGCCCTTGATCTTCGCGAACTGGCCGACGAGGCTGCCGACCGCTCCGGCGGCGCCGGAGACGAAGACGGAGTCCCCTTCCTTGAAGGAGGCGACCTCGAAGAGTCCGGCGTAGGCGGTCAGGCCCGGCATGCCGAGGACGCCGAGGTAGGCGGAGAGGGGGGCGAGCGAGGCGTCGACCTTGGTGGCGTGCTTGGCGTCCAGGTCCGCGTACTCGCGCCAGCCCAGGCCGTGCAGCACGTGGTCGCCGACCGCGAAGCGCTCGTCGGCCGAGGCCACGACCTCGCCGACCGCGCCGCCGTCCATGGGCTGGTCGAGCCGGAAGGGCGGGATGTACGACTTCACGTCGTTCATCCGGCCGCGCATGTACGGGTCCACGGACATGTGGAGGTTGCGGACCAGAATCCGGCCGGCGGCGGGCTCGGCGTTCACCGGTACCTCGCGCAGGGCGAAGTCCTCGGCGACGGGCCAGCCCTGCGGGCGGCGGACGAGGTGCCACTCACGGCTGACGGCGGGGATCTCGGACATGCGTCACTCCTGGGGAGGGGGAGAAGTGCAAAATGCTTCAGGACGTGAAACAACCATGCGCCTGGATATTTCATGTTGTCAAGTAAATGGGTACGCTGGTTCCATGCCCAGCCGTCGCGCAGACCCCCTGACCCTCGAAGTCGTCGAGCTCATCGGCGACGTCGTGACCCGCTACCACCAGGAGTACGAGCACGCGGCCTCCAGCCACCAGCTCACCGGAGCCCAGGCCCGCGTGCTGAACCTGCTCTCCCTGGAGCCGATGCCGATGCGCAAGATCGCGCAGAAGCTGCGCTGCGAGCCGTCGAACATCACCGGCATCGTCGACCGCCTGGAGACCCGCGGGCTGGTCGAGCGCCGCCCCGACCCGGCCGACCGCCGGGTGAAGCTGGCCGCGCCCACCGAGGAGGGCCTGCAGACCGCCGACCGGCTCCGCGAGTCCCTGGACTTCGCCCGGGAGCCCCTGGCCGGGCTCTCCCCGGCCGAGCGCGCGGTCCTGCGGGACCTGCTCAGGCGGATGCTGGGCTGAGCTCCCCGCTCACCAGCACAGCGGGTTCCACCAGTCGTCGCAGTCCGGAGTGGGATCCGGGGACGGGGACGGCTTCGGATTGGGCTTCGGCTTCGAATCGGGCTTCTTCGTCCCCCCGGGCCTGCCGGGAGTCGCGGAGCCGCTGGAACCCGATGCGCTCGGAGCAGCGGACGTGGGGGGCCGGGAGGTGCTCCGCGACGGCCCCGCAGACCCGGAGGCGGAGCCCGACGGCCCGGCGGCGGAGGCCCCGGCGCTCCGGCCGGTCCCGCCCGGCTTCGCGGACCCGGCCGTGGCCTTCGCGGAGCCGGTGCCCGGTCCCTTCGCCGAAGCCGTCCCCGTGGGCGCGGCCGGATCCCCCGTCAGACCCGGCAGCGGCGCCGGCTCCGCGGGACCCGCGTCGTCGGTCAGCACCACCGTCGCCGCCCGGTCGGTGCGCTCCCCGTCGGCCCCCAGCCGGGCCAGGCCCAGGGTGACACCGGCGGCGAGCATCAGCCCCAGGCCCACGGTGAGCGCGGTCCGGCGGCGTCGGCGGTGCCCGGCGCGGCGGCGGTCGGCGGCGCGGCTCTCGGCACGCCCCCGGCCCCTGCCTTCTCCCCGTTCCCCGGACAGCACGACGAGGGAGTCGGCGTACACGTCGGCGAGCGCGGCCGGGTCGCTTCCGAAGGCGGCGGCGGAGCCCGGGGCGGGCACGGCGGGCGCGGCGGATATCAGGTGTTCTGCCGGGGTCCCGCATCCGGCGCACGCCAGCGCGCCGTTGAGGTACCTGCGGCAGGCGATGCAATAGTCCATGGCGCCCCGCAGGTTACGCGTTCGCTCACAACGTCCGGATACCGGGATCGTGAGGATCCTGTGTGGAAGGGTGGGCCCCATGACGAGGACGCCGGGAACACCGCCCCTCACCCCGGGCCCCTTCGGCCCCGCCGGCTTCCAACTGGTGCTGCTGCGCCGGATGGCGGACTTCCAGCCGGGACTCGCGGAGGAGGCCCGCCGGCGGCTCGGCGCCTCCCTCGCCGAGCAGCGCGAGGCCAACAAGCGCTGGCAGGCCATGGTCCGCTCGCCGCGTTCGCGGGGCGCCCTGGCCCGCTACCGCTCGGTGCTCGGCCCGCCCGAGGCCGTCTCCTCCCGCACCATCGGCGATCTGACGTGCGAGGCCCTGCTGTGGCCGGTGCCGCTCTGGCCCGGCCTGCGCTTCGAGGTGCTCGCCGCGCCGGACGGGGCCGTCTGGAACGAGTGGCTGGTCCGGGCCCCGGGTGCGCCCGGGCCCGTACTGGAGTCGCCCGAGGACCTGCTGCCCTGGTCGGCGACGGTCGACGAGGTGGCGCGGGCCTTCGCCCCGGTCCGCCCCATGGAGGGCACCGCGCCGACGCGGTGGCGGCTGGCGTTCACCGCGTCGGGGCGGGCCTGCGTCGCGGAGTTCACGTACGGCCTGCTCCAGGAGGTGTCCGTGGAGATGCCTTAGGAACGCAGGAAGGCCCGTACGCCCGCCGAGGTGGGGTCGTCCCCGAGCAGGTCGTTGTGCTTCAGGCAGCCGACCGGGGTGTTGGCCGCCCCGGTGAGCGGGACGCTGTCGTCGGGGTTGATGACCTCGTCGCAGTTCGACCAGAAGGTGGCGTACCGCACGGTGCCGGGGGTCTCGTCACCGGAGTTCAGGTTCTTCACCACGTAGGAGCCGGGGGTCATGTCCCGGCACGCCTGGTCCCACAGGGCGCAGGCCCAGGCGGTGGAGGTGCCGCGGTTGGGGCCGGCGAGGGAGACCCAGCGGTCGACGTAGGGGCCGCCGCCGCCGAACTTCACGTACCAGCGGGTGACCAGCGAGCCGAAGGAGTGGGCGACCAGGTCCACCCGGGCGGCGCCGGTCTGCCGGCGGACCTCGTCCACGTAGGCGGCGAGCCGTCCGGAGAGGACCTCGTTGACCGACTGGTGGGTGTCGTAGCCGAAGGAGAAGAGCTCGGAGTCGGCGTATCCGTCGGCGCGCAGGTCCTCGCGCAGGGAGCCCCAGACACCGGGGTCGGCGTTGTAGCCGTGCACGAACACCACCGGATTGCGCGCACCGGCGAGTCCGGAAGCCGCGCCGGAGGCCCGGGCCGGGGCCTGGCCGAGGCCGGAAGGCGCACCCGAGGCCTGGGCCGGGAGCGCGGGCGCCGCGAGCAGCGCCAGGCAGAGCGTCAGCAGCGCGAGCAGTCTCTGGCGCACCGTCAGCATCGGGTCCCCTTTACCTTGTTACGCACGAGTAGCACGATCCGTGCGGGCATAGTCGCGTCTGGCGTCGCAGAATTCCACCCCCGTGCAGCACCCACCGGCGCCCCTCGTGACCCTTCCGTATCTCACGACACCCCCCACCCGGAGCATCAAATCGGGCAATACGGGTAATTCACCCGAGAAGATACGAAGTGTGACCGGCACCCGCCGGTCTTCTTGCGTCAGTGCTCTCGGGAGGATCTGCCGTGACCGTCAGTCTTGAGCAGTTGCGCCGCTGCCACGTGGCCGTCGACCTCGGAGCGGCCAGGACCCGCGTCTACGTCAAGGGCCTCGGCCTGGTCGTGGACGAGCCCAGCGTCGCCGCCGTGAACACGCGGACCGGCGCACTCATCGCCGTCGGCACCTTCGCCGAGCGGATGACCGGCCGCACGCCCGACTACATCCGCGTGGTCCGCCCCGTCTCCGGCGGCACCGTCGTGGACATCGAGATGGCCCAGCGCATGCTGCGCCACCTCCTCGGCGAGAAGCTGCGGCGCGCCCTGCGCCGCAAGCCCCGGCTGCGGGCCGCCGCCTGCACCCCGCACGACGCCGACCCGCTCGCCCAGCGCGCGGCGGTGGAGACGATGGTCGGGCTCGGAGCCCGCCGCGTCGAACTCGTCGACACCCTGATCGCGGCGGCCGTCGGCTGCGGACTGCCCGTGGAGCAGCCGACCGCGACGATGATCATGGTGTGCGGGGCCGCCGCCACCCAGGTCGCCGTCCTCTCCCTCGGCTCGATCGTCACCGCCGTGCGGATCCCGGTCGGCGGCGAGGCCATCGACCACGCCGTCGTCCAGCACCTGCGCCACGCGCACGAGCTGATGCTGCCCAGCCAGGCCGTCCGCCCGCTCCAACTGGCCCTGCACGGCAACGGCATCACCGCCGAGGGCCCGGCCTCCACGCTCATTCACGGCCGCGACGTGTCCACCGGACTGGCCCGCTCCGTGAACGTGGACACCGCGGCCGTCCGCGACGCCATCTACACCCCGCTGACCGCCGTGCTCGACGGCATCGGCAAGGTGCTGCGCGACTGCCCGCCCGACCTGGTGGCGGACCTGACGGACCGAGGGATCATGATGGTGGGTGGCAGCGCCTTGCTGCCGGGCCTGGACCAGATGCTCCGCGATGCCACCGGAATGCCCGTGGTCATCGCCGAACGGCCGGACGTCTGCGCGGTACTGGGCCTCGGCATGATGATCGAAGGGAAGATCTCCCCCATGGTTCTGAACCCCCTGGCCGAATGACCGACGCCGAGTCGCCCCCGCCGGCCCCCGGGGACGGGACGGGCGTCGCCGCCCGCCAGGCCGCGAGCCTTCCCGTCCTCCTGGAGGCGGTCCTCAGCGTCGGTTCCGAACTCGAACTGCGGACCACCCTCCAGCACATCGTGGATTCGGCGACCGAGCTGTGCGCGGCACGGTACGGAGCGCTCGGGGTCGTCGACCCCGAGCGCGTCCGGCTGACCGAGCTCTTCACCTCCGGGATGACCGAGGCCGAGAGGGCCGCGATCCCCCACCTGCCGGACGGCCGTTCCGGCCTGCTCGGCGCCCTGATCACCGACCCGCGCCCGCTCGTGCTGGAGGACCTGGGCCAGGACCCCCGCGCGGCGGGCTTCCCGCCGGGGCACCCCCCGATGAAGGGCTTCCTCGGCGTCCCGATCCGGGTCCACACCGAGGTCTTCGGCAACCTCTACCTCACCGACAAACGGGGCGGCGGCCCGTTCACGGACGAGGACCTCGCGCTGCTGCGCGTCCTGGCCTCGCAGGCGGGGATAGCGATCGGCAACGCCCGGCTGTACGAGACCGCCCGCCGCCGGGAGCGCTGGATCGAGGGCGCCGCCGCCGTGACCACCACCCTGCTGGCGGGCCGGCCGGCCGCGGACGCGCTGATGTGCGTGGCCGAACGGGCCAGGCTGCTGGCCGACGCCGCGGCCGGGGTCGTCCTCCAGCCGACCCCCGAGGGCGGCATGGAGATCGTCGCCGCCTCCACGCACGGGGACCCCGGAGACCTGGTGGGCACGGCCATCGCCCCCGGCTCGGCGGTCCTGGAACAGCTCCTGGGCGGGGAGCCGGTCTTCATAGAGGACTCGGCGACGGACCCCCGGATGACCACGCACGTACGGGAGCGCTTCGGCCCCAGCATGATGCTGCCCCTGCAGAGCGGCGGGCAGCTCATCGGCACGCTCGCCCTGCCGCGGGTCCGCGGCGGTCCCGCCTACGACGCGGTCGACCGGCTGCTGGCCTCGCAGTTCGCCTCCCAGGCCGCACTGGCCCTGGTCCTGGCGGACGCGCAGCACGACCGCGAGCAGCTCGCCGTCTACGAGGACCGGGACCGCATCGCCCGCGACCTCCACGACCTGGTGGTCCAGCGGCTGTTCGCGACGGAGATGATGCTGGAGAGCACCCGGCGGCGCTCCTCCAAGTCACCCGCCGGGGACACGGTCGGCGAGGAACTGAGCCGGGCCGTGGACGAGCTCGACTCCACCATCCAGGAGGTCCGCACGGCCATCTTCGCCCTCCAGCAGCCGCCCACGGACGCCCCGACCACCTTCCGGGGCCGGGTCCTGCGGGAGACCGGCGGGGCGGCGGTGCTGCTGGGCTTCCAGCCGTCGGTGCACTTCGCCGGGACGGTGGACGCGCTGCTCCCGGACGCGGTCGCGGGCGACCTGCTCTCCGCCCTGCGCGGCGCGCTGGCCGCGGCGCACCGCCGGGCGGAGGTCACCTCCATCGACGTCGAGGTCGACGCGGTCCCCAGCCGGGTCCGCCTCACCGTCTCCGACGACGGCCGCACGGAATCGGGCACCCGGGGCACGACCCTGACCTGGGAAGCCCCACTCTGACCCCGCAGGGCCGAACCACCCGCACCGCGCGAGCCTCGCACCAGGGGGCGGCCCGTACGCTGGCGGCGTGACGACCCGCCCCTCGGCCCGCGCCGCCATCGCCTCCGCCACCGACCCCGGCACCTTCACCGAACTCCTCGCCCCGCCAGGGGACTCCGCCCCCGACGGCCCCCTCGGCTGGGCCGGCTACGACGACTCCCGCGCCCGCGCGACCGCGCGGACCGGCGAGGACGAGTCCGTCGTCACCGGCACCGCCCTCATCGGCGGCCACGAAGCCACCGTGATCTCCTTCGAGTTCGGCTTCCTCGGCGGGTCCCTCGGCCACCGCACCGGCGACCGCCTGGAGGCGGCCTACACCCACGCCCGCACCCACCGCCTCCCCCTGGTCTCCCTCATCGCCACCGGCGGCTCCCGCATGCAGGAGGGCATGCTCGCGCTGACCCAACTGCAGCGCGTGGCCCGCCAGTCCGCCCTCACCCGCGCCGCCGGGCTCCCGCAGGTCGCCGTCCTGCGCGACCCCACGACCGGCGGTGGCTGGGCCACCCTCGGAGCGGGGGCCGACGTGATCCTCGCGCTGCCCGGGGCGCAGGTCGGGTTCGCCGGGTCCCGGGTGCGGCCGCCGGACGCGGATCCGGCCGCCTACACCGCCGAGGGGCAGTACGCCGCCGGGCACGTGGACGCCGTCGTCCCCGCCGCGGAACTCCCCGCGACCCTGGCGGCCTGGCTCCGGGTGCTGGCCGCGCCCCGCTCCGCCGATCCCGTGGAACCCCCGGCCGCGCTGGCCGACGTAGCGCTGCCGCCGACGGGATGGGACGCCGTCCGGCAGGCCCGCCACCCCGGCCGGCCGCGCGCGGGACGGTACCTGGAGGCGTACTTCGAGCTCCGGCTCCCCCTGTCGGGCGACCGGGCGGGCGGCACCGACCCCGGGATGCTGTGCGGGTTCGGGCTCCGGGAGGGCCGGGCCGTGGCCTACGCCGCCCAGTGCGGCACCGCCACCCGACCGGCCGGGTACCGTACGGCGGCCCGCGTCGTCCGGCTCGCGGACCGGCTCGGGATCCCGGTGCTCACCCTCGTGGACACCCCCGGCGCGGCCAACGACGCCGCCGCCGAGCAGGCGGGCGCGGGCGCGGCCATCGCCGACGCCTTCGCGGCGCTCGCCTCGGCCGCGGTCCCCGTGACCACCCTGCTCATCGGCGAGGGCGGCTCGGGCGGCGCCCTCGCGCTGGCGGCGCACGGCAACACCTGGGTCACCCCGGACAGCTACTTCTCGGTGATCGCCCCCGAACTGGCGGCGGCCATCCTCAAGCGTCCCCCGGAGTCGGCCCCGGCGACGGCGGACCAACTGCGCGTCCGCCCCCAGGACCTGGTGGCCCTGGGCGTCGCCCGCGGCATCGTCTCCCCGGCGAAGGAGGGGACGGGCGGGACGGCTTAGCGGCCCCAGCTCCGCGCCGGCAGCTTCACGTCCAGCCGGTACAGCCGGGTGATCTCCTACGGGAACTCGTTGTCGTCGCTGACGAGCAGCAGCCGGACCCGCCCGAACCCGTCGTGCCCGTCGGTGGACGTGACCACCATGCCCTCGACGTTGTCGACCAGCGGGTGGTTCTGCGGCAGCTTGGACGGGGCGCCCAGCGTCGGGCAGCCGTCGAGGTCCCCGATCGGCGTCTTGCGCGCGGTCCGCAGCTCCGGCCCCTCCGCGAGCGCCGCCACCTTCGAGGTGTCGGTGGCGCCCAGCGGGTCGGCGACGTACAGCCGCACCGTGATCTTGAACTGCTGCGTGAAGCCGCGCTCCAGCACGATCAGCCGGCCGTCGCGCGTCGGCGCGAGCTCCACCAGCCCGTGCCCGGCGTCCACCGGGTACGCGTACTGCCGCCCCAGGACGAACTCGCCGTCCCGGCCCCGGCGTTCCCAGGTCTGGATCCGCTGGAGCGTCCGCCCCTGCGCGTCCTTGCCGTCACCGGCCAGCACGCCCTCGACGCCGGTGCGGGAGTAGCGCCGGATCGCCGGAGCGGTCTCGTCCGTCACCAGGTAGGTGCCGTCGCGGTCGACGACGATCCCCTCGGAGTCGACGGCCTTGCCCGCGCCGTCGGTCAGCGGCAGCCGCGCGGCGGCCGTCGCCGTCGGGGTATCCCCGCGGCCCACGTTCAGCTCGTACAGGACCGACTTGTCGGAGATCGCGGCGATCGAGCCGTCCCGGTCCACCGAGAGCCCGCCTACCAGCTTCCCGTCGATGAGGGTCTTGTCGAGGGAGTCCGAGTAGCCGGCAACGAACCCGCCAACTTCCCTTCACATCCGTCCGGATCGGGCGAACCGCGCCGGGCTGATCCCCACGTGCCGCCCGAAGTGCCGTGTCAGGTGCGCCTGGTCGTAGAAGCCCGCCGCCACCGCGGCCTCGGCCGGCCGCATCCCCGCCAGCAGCAGCCGCCGCGCCCTCGCGACCCGCAGCCCGGTGAGGTAGGCGTGCGGAGGGAGCCCGAACGCCTGCCGGAAGCTGCGGATCAGGTGGGTGGGATGGGCGTGTCCCAGAAGCGCGGAAGCCTCCTCCAGGGTGATCCCGCCGAGGACCCGCGCGTCGAGGAGCTCGCGCAGTCGTACGGCCGTATCCGGGCCCGGAGCCCCGTACGGGACCATCGGACGCCCCTCCAGCCACGTGCGCAGCCGCTCCTGCACGAAGGCGAGCCGCGACTGCGCCTCCAGCCGCTCGACCGCGCCGGCCGGCAACTCCCCTGCGCCCAGCGCGCGGTGCAGTCCGTGCACCCGGTCCCGCAGGGCGGCGTCGAGCAGCAGCGGCGCGTCGACGGCGGCCCCGGTCAGCGACTCCGGGAGCACCGACGCGTCGAGGTACAGCACGCGCTTGCGGAAGCCCGCCTCGGTCACGGTCCGCCCGTCGTGCACCACCCCGGGCGGCAGCAGGGCCACCGTGTCCGGGCCGCCCACGCCGTGCCGTTCGCGGTCGAGGCCGAAGTCGACGCGGCCGCCGTCGAGGATCATCAGCGTCCACGTGTCGTGGACGTGCGCGGGGTAGGCGTGATCGGTGAACCGGGCGTGGAACACCTCGGCGATCCCCGGCACCGGCGGCTGCCAGGCCGAGACCGTACTGAGCGGACGTATCGCGGCTGCCATGTCAGGAACGTACAAGACCGGTCGGCCGGCACCCCGGCAGCCTGTTCGCATGACGACATCCGAGACGGCGACGCCCGAGACGACGACCCCCGAGAGCACGCACGCAAGCGCCCACCCGGCGGCGGCCGTGGTGAACATCGCGGAGAAGCTGGCCGGTTTCACCGAGCAGTGGGCCCCGCACCGGATCGCCCGGGTCAACGACTACGAGGTCAAGATCGCCAAGGTCCAGGGCGAGTTCATCTGGCACACCCACGAAGACACCGACGAGCTCTTCCTCGTCGTCAGCGGCACCCTGACGCTCCGGCTGCGCGCCGGGGACGTCGTACTGAACCCCGGGGAGATCTACGTGGTCCCCCGCGGGGTGGAGCACTGCCCGCAGGCCGACGGGGAGACGGCGATCCTGATGTTCGAGCCCGCCGGCACCGCCAACACCGGCGGGGAGGTCAGCGACCGCACCCGCGAGCCGGTGGACGCGTAAGGGCTCGCCCGGCGACGCCGGTGTACCCGTCGGCGCAATGCAGTCCCCGGAACTGCGACGAGGAAGGCCGCGCCCCCTCAAGCCCGCGGTGCCCGCGCGTCGTACCGGGCGAACCCCCGCCACCGCGCGGCCAGCAGCGCCAGGACGAGGACGCAGCCGAGCCCGCCGCCCGTGATCGCGACGGCCGGCGAGGTGAGCTCGGCGGTGGCTCCGGCGAGGAAGTCCCCGAGCCGGGGTCCGCCGGCGACGACCACGATGAAGACGCCCTGGAGGCGTCCCCGCATCTCGTCCGGGGTCGCGGCCTGGAGCATGGTGGTGCGGAACACCATCGAGATGCTGTCGGCGCATCCGGCCAGGGCCAGGAACACCAGCCCGAGCCAGAGGTTCCGGGTGAGCCCGAACACGGCGATGGCCAGCCCCCACGCGGCCACCGAGAGCAGGATCGCCACCCCGTGCCGGCGGATCCGCCCCTGCCAGCCGGAGAGCAGTCCCCCGAGCAACGCCCCGACGGCGGGGGCGGCCACGAGCAGCCCGACCGTCTTGGCGTCGCCGCCGTACCAGAGCACGGCGATGGCCGGGAACAGCGCCTTCGGCTGGGCCAGCACCATGGCGGCCAGGTCGGAGAAGAAGGTCATCCGGATGTTCGGCCGGGTCCCCAGGAAGCGCAGGCCGTCGAGCACGGAGGCCCGCCCCCTGCGGGCGCCGGCCCCCTCGGGCTTCATCGGCGGCAGCCGCCACATCGCGTAGAGGGCGGCGCCGAAGGTGAGGGCGTCGATGAGGTACGCGGCCTGGTAGCCCCACCAGCCGACGATGACCCCGCCCAGCGCCGGGCCGGCCGTCATGCCGAAGGTCATGACCACGGAGTTCAGGGCGTTGGCCGCGGGCAGCTGCTCGGCGGGCAGCAGCCGGGGGATCATCGCGGACCGGGCGGGCCCGTTGAGGGCGCCGCAGAGGGACTGGAGCGCGACGACGGAGTACAGCAGCCAGACCCGGTGGTAGTCCATGAGCGCGGCGCCGGCCAGGGCGATGGAGAGGGCGGCCAGGCCGAGCGCGCTGACGAGGCCGAGCTTGCGCCGGTCGACGGTGTCGGCGATGGCCCCGCCGTAGAGCCCGAAGGCGACGAGCGGGACGAGCGAGCAGAGCCCGACGACTCCGACGGAGAAGCTGGAGCCGGTGATCTCGTAGACCTGGAGCGAGATGGCCAGGGCCGTCATCGCCTGGCCGAGCCAGGAAACGATTCCGCCGAACCACAGCCGCCGGAAGTCCGGGGAGGTTCTCAGCGGGGTGAGGTCGGCCCATATGCGGCGCCGGGGGCGGGTGGACGGTGGTGGAGCGGTCGTACGGGTCACAACGGATGATAGGCCGCCCCTGCTCGGGGCCCGGCCGGAGTCCGGCCGGTGCCCGTCGGTGCCCGCTCGCCGCCCGCTTGCTGCCCGGCCGGGCGGACCCCGCGTTCCCGCACGGGCACCACTCACCCCACCCGGAACCCGCGCCCCGCGGCGGCGCATTCCTTGCCGCTAACTCGCCACTATCACCGGACATTTGACCGAATAGACGTGCGCTCCTCGCCTGGAGTTCAGCTCATGATGAAAAGACTCGTATGTCCAGGGAGGCGCAGTGATCGAACCTGGCACCAGCACCACGAGCACCGGCATCACGACCACCGGAACCACGACCACGGGAACCACGACCACGGGGCCGAAGGCGGAGGGACCGCGCGCGACCGGTCCGGTCTTCCCCCTCACCCTGGGGGTCGAGGAGGAGTTCCTCCTCGTCGACGCCCGCACCCTGCGGGTGGTCCCGGCCGCCCCGCTCGTCCTGTCCACCGCCGCGGGGCTCCCCCACGAACTGCACCCCGAGGGCACCCGCTACCAGGTGGAGATCTCCACCCCCGTCGCCGACTCGGCCGCGATCCTGCGCAGCGAGCTCGCCGGCTTGCGGCGCACCCTCGCGCGGGCCGCCCGTGCCCACGGCTGCCGGCTGCTGGCCGCGCCCTCGCCGGTGGTCGCCCTGGAGGGGCCGCTCCACCTGACCGACGACGAGCCGCGCCAGCGCGAGCAGGCCCGGCGGTTCGGCGCGCTCACCGACACCCTCGTCAGCTGCGGCCGGCACATCCACATCGGCACCCTCGACGTGGACACTGCGGTGGCCGTCTCCAACCGGGTCCGGCCCTGGCTGCCGACGCTGATCGCGCTGGCGGCCAACTCCCCCTTCTGGGGCGGCCGCGACACCGGCCACGCCAGCTGGCGGGCGATGGCCTGGGCGGGCTGGCCCTCGGCGGGCCTGCCCCCGCACTTCACCTCGACGGCCCATTTCCGGCGCTCCGTGCAGACCCTGCTCGGCTCCGGGGCGGCCCTCGACACCAAGATGGTCTACTGGGACCTCCGGCCCTCGGGGAACTGGCCGACGCTCGAACTCCGGGCCCCCGACATGTCCCCGGACATCGACTCGGCCATCCTCCAGGCCGAACTGGCCCGCGCCCTCGTCGCGACGGCCCTGCGCGAGATCGCCGAGCAGCGGCCGGATCCACCCGTACGGGACGACGTACTGCGCCTCGCGCGCTGGCGGGCGGCCCACGACGGCCTGGAGGGCTTCGGGCTGGATCCGTACACGGGCGCCGAACTCCCGGCGGCGGACCTGGCGGAGGCCCTGCTCGACCTGGTGGCCCCCGAACTGGCCGCGTCCGGCGACCTCGACCACGCGTCGAGAACCATGGCCGGCCTGCTGCGCGACGGCTCGGGCGCCCACCGCCAGCGCACGGCCTTCGCCCGCCGCGGCGACCTGAAGGACGTCCTGCGCCACATCGCGGACGAGACGGAGGCATCCTGACCCGCAGAAGCCCGCCGGACCCCGCCGGACCCGCCCCGGAAAGCCAGAGATCGTTTCTTCACCTGCGGCTCGCAGTGGGGCGGGTGGGACTCGAAACCCAAAGCGGCACATCTCCACTTGGCCAGGGCTTTTGTCCAAGACTTCCTCAAGGCCGGACCAAGCCCGTAGCGGCAGCCCGCGCGCCGACCGGGATGGGCATAGCTTGTGCCGGCATGACTGGTGATACGGAACGGGATGCGCTGCCGGGGCGGCGCCAACTTGTCCGGGTGGCGCTGACCGGGGCGGTGGCGGTGGTCGCCGGGCTGGTGTCCGATACCCCGACCTCGACCGCCCCCCGGAGCGAGGGGAAGGGCCGGCGGCCCAGGACTCCCGAGGCCGCGCTACTGGAACTGGCGGCAGGCAATGCCCGCTGGCGGACGTTCCACGAGCAGAATCCGGACCGGACGCGGGCCGTACGGCAAACGCTGGTCACCGGCCAGCATCCCTTCGCCGTGGTCCTGGGCTGCGTCGATTCCCGAGTCCCGCCGGAGCTGGTCTTCGACCAGGGTCTGGGTGACCTGCTGACGGTGCGCTCGGCAGGATCGGTCCTCGATGAGGCGGTCTTGGCCAGCATCAGCTACGGAGTACTGGAGTTGGGAATCCCGCTCGTCGTCGTTCTCGGGCACCAGTCGTGCGGGGCCGTGACCGCCGCCGTCCACGCAGCCCAGGGCGGGGAGGTGCTGCCCGGCCATATGCAGTACCTGGTCGACCAGATCCGTCCGTCGATCGACCGCACGCTTACAAGCGCGGAGCGCGTGGATGCCGCCATCACGGCGAACGTGCGACTGGAGCGCTCCCGCTTGGCCGCCGAGCCCGACCTCATGCCCAGGATCACGGCGGGCAGGCTGGCCGTGATCGGAGCCCGGTACGAGCTGACCAGCCAGCGGGTTCACCGGATCCACTGACCACCCCCACCCGCAGCGAAGCGTCCGACGGAACCGCACCCGCTAGACTTGCAGAGTTATGCAATTTACTAGTTCTGGATTCGATGGACGGGGGGTTGCGGTGTGGCCGGGTTCGAGGAAGCGGCGCAGGCCGCGGAGGAGTTCGAGGATGCGCTGCGCGTGGCCCACGATCACGGCGTGGCCACCGACGGGGACAGCCGGTGAATCGGATGGCGTCACGGTCTTGGCCGAGGCCGCGGTAATGGCCCGGCACCCCAGCGGGCAGCCGGCGCTGCCGCAGACGCACAGGCACACGTGGACGGTGCCGCTGGTGACGGGCTCGGTACGGGCCGCCCGCGAGCGTACGGAACGATCCCTGGTCCTGTTCGGCCTGCAAAGCGCCTCGTCCCTGTTCGGGGCCGTGCTGCTCGTGGTCAGCGAGCTCGTCACCAATGCGGTCCGCCACGCCCCGCAGTCCCCGGACGCCGAGGTCACCCTCCACATGACGGACCACATACTCGTGGTCTCCGTCGCAGATCTGGACCCGCGCCCCATCACGCCGGCCGACGCCGGCCGGGCGGCTGGGCAGGGGCTGCTCACGGTGGCCGACCTGGCACGCACCTTCGGTGGCGACGTCCGTATCGAGCCCGCTTCCGGCGGGCGCGGCAAGGCGGTCATCGTCCGCTTCGTCCTGCCCGAGGGAACCCCATGAACGGTATGGAGCCCCGGCCTGTCCAGCTCTACGAGATCACTTACCTCGGCACCGGCGCCGTCGTCGATACCCGCACGGTCGAGGCACATGAGGTGGCAGCCGTCATCGAGCATGCCGGCGAGCACGGCATGAAGATCCTCGTCCGCCCGCACATCCCGGCCCAGGACGAAACCGACACCCGGATCGGAGGGCAGCAGTCATGACGGACGACAAGCCCGTGGAGAGCGAAGCGGCGAAACAGGAACGGTGGCTGGCGAACGGCGTCGCACTGCGCGCCTTCTTCTACATCTTCGGCACGCACCTGTTCGCCGGGTTCGTGTGGCTGCTCTTCTACCTGGGCCAGCACGCTCAGAAATGAAAAGCGGCCGTCTTCCGGTGTCAGAAGCGCGTTGAACCCGCACTAACGGAAGACGGCCGCCGCATGTGGGGCGCGGCCCTGGTGGGGCCTGCGCCGGACGTGCTGCCTAGATGTGGCTGGTGGCGCGCAGGTCGGCCAGGAGTTCGGCCTGGCCCTCCAGGACGCCGGAGAGGATGCCGCGGGCGACCCGCAGCAGTTCGGCGATCTGAGGGTGGGTGAGCTTGTAGTAGACGTTGGAGCCTTCGCGGCGGGTGACCACCAGGTTGGCCTTGCGCAGGACGGCCAGCTGCTGGGAGAGGCTCGCCGCCTCCACCCCGACCTCCGGCAGCATCTCGGCGACCGCGTGTTCACGTACGGCCAGGAGTTCCAGGACGCGGATGCGGACCGGGTGCCCCAGCGTTTTGAAGAACTCCGCCTTGAGCTGGTACAGCGGTGTGCTCACCTGGGTACCCCTGCCGTGACTGCCCATCTCATCCACCCGGAACCATTCCTTCAGCGGGGCATTCGCTCACCCCTCTTCACACCTTGTGACCTCCACAATTGCAGATCCCTGCAACTCCTGGGACCTGGTGGGCGGCTTTCGTGACGTTCGACCCTCGCAGAGCGGGTCCTTCGACTGATTCGGGTCCGTCCAGTCATCGGTGCGCCACTGCTTGACCGTGCCCTGGGCCCCGTGGGCGGCCAAGGCGGCGGAGAGGTCGCAGTGGACGGCGACGGGCGGGCACGTGGCGTCGGGTACCAGAGAGCCGTCCGCGGGTATCGCCGCGAGCTCCAGGCGGCGGCCGTTCTCGGCGAGGTGGCGTGCGGCCTGGGCGACGGCGATCTGCCCTCCGGCCGACCAGCCCATGAGTCCGGTCAGGTCGAGGATGACCGGTCCGGTGCCCCGGGCGAGCGCCCACCCGATGGCGCCGGTGAACCGGCCCACGGCCTCCGCGCCGAGGTAGCCCGCCAGGGACAGCACGCCCAGGTCCTCGTGGGTCGCGTACCGCCATTCGATCGTCATCGTCAGTTCCTCGGCTTCACAGGGGGAGGGTGATCCAGATGGCCTTGCCGCGCCCGTCCGCGTCCGGCCTTACAAGGGCCGTGCCGCCCAGCTCCATCGTCATTGCGACCACCATGGCCAGACCGCTGCCCGGGGCGGTGGCGAGCGCCCCGAACAGGGCGGGCTGGTAGGGGTGGCGGTCGTGGACGGCGAAGGCGAAGGCGCCGGGCCCGTGCGCGTAGGTGATCGTGATCATCGGCGAGGACACGGCGGCGTGGCGGACGGCGTTGGTGACCAGCTCGGCCAGGATCAGCAGGGCCGGGCCGACGCCGGGATGGCGGAGGCCCACGCCGCACTCCACGAAGACCAGTTCAGCGGTCTCGCGGGCGATGCGGACGGCCGAGCCCATGGCCGGTACGTCCAGCACGTGCCGGTAGGGCATCGTCTCGACCTGGACACTCACCGGCCCGCCTCCGTCACGGTGCGGGCGAGGCGGAACCCGGACACCTGCTGCGGATGCAGGCGCAGCAAGGTGTCGTGGGGGCCGTGGGTCCAGCCGGGCAGGGTGCGACGGTAGTGGGCGGCCTCGTCGGGGTCGGTGATGACGTCGGCCGGGCCGTGGGCGCTGACGGTCCAGCCGGTGCCGGCCGGGGTGCGGATCTCGTCGACCTGGTAGGTCAGCCATGCGCGCCCGGGGATGGTGGCCGCCTGGACGGGCGAGCGGACGACGATGCGCCCGTACTCCATCACGTGCACGGCCGGGCGGACCACGGCCGTCTCCCGCTGGACGTAGACGAGTCGGCCTTGGTTGGAGCCTTCGAGAAGCCACAGGGCCTCGGTGCCGGAGACCTCGATCATGCGGCGGTCTGCGGGGACGGTCATCGTGCGGCCTTCCGGATGCGGTGCGGTCGGTGATGCGTACGGGGCAGCAGTCCCGCCTGCTCCAGGTGTTTGCGGGCCCCGGCGATGGCTTCGGGGGTGGTGGCGTACTCACGTCCCTCCAGGCGCAGCAGGTCGAGTGCGCCGACGGCGTCCAGGGCCTGGCGCTGGCCGGGCCGGATGCCGGAGGTCATGACGGCGATGCCGCGCCGGTCGAGCTTCTCCACCGCGTCCTTCAGCACCAGGGCACCTGTGGCATCCAGCGTCGTGATGCGGGACATGCGCAGGATCACCACCTTCACGTCGGCGACCTCGGAGAGTTCCAGGAGGAAGCGGTGGGCGCCGGCGAAGAAGAGGGGTCCGTCGATGCGGTAGGCGACGATGTGCTCCGCCAGCAGGGCGTGTTCCTCGTCGCTGTGCTCGCCGGGCAGATCCGGCCGGAAGTCCACCTGCTCCATCCGAGCCTGGCTCGCCACCGCCTTCAACGCGAGGGCACCCGCGACGACCAGACCGATGATCACCGCGTAGACGAGATCGAGGACCAGGGTCGCGGCGGCGGTCAGGACCAGTACGACGGCGTCCGAGCGCGTCGCCTTCACCATCGCCCGCAGCGAGCCGACCTCCACCATGCGGATCGCCGTCGCCAACAGCACACCGGCGAGCGCCGCCAGCGGGATCTTCGAAACGAGGGGGGCGGCGGCGAACACGATCACCGCGAGCACAGCGGCGTGGGCGAGGGCAGCGAGGCGGGAGGAGGCGCCGGTGCGGACGTTGACCGCCGTGCGCGCGATGGCGGCGGTGGCGGGGACTCCGCCGAACAGCGGGGCCGCCAGGTTGGCGATGCCCTGACCGAACAGTTCCTTGTCCGGGTCGTGCTGCTGCCCCACCGTCATCCCGTCCGCGACCGTCGCCGACAGCAGGGACTCCAACGCGGCAAGCGCCGCGACCGCCACAGCGGGGGCGAGCAGCGAGCCGAGGGCGGACAGGTCCAGGAAAGCGAGGGAGGGGGCGGGCAGGCCGGAGGGCAGTTCACCGATCGGGGCCGCCGCGTCCAGGTGGAAGACCTGCGCGAGCACGGTCGCCGCGATCACCGCGACGATCGAGAACGGGATCGTCGGCTTCCACCGGGCTCCTGCGAGCATCACCGCCGCGACACCGGCCGAGAGACCGATCGCGGTCCAGTTCGGGAACGCCGCGAACTCCACGAGCGCCCGCCAGGCCACGAGCAGGACCTTCTCCCCCTCCGGCTTGGCCACGCCGAGCGCATTGGGTATCTGCTGAAGGCCGATCACGCACGCGATGCCAAGGGTGAATCCCTCCACCACGGGCGCCGGCACATACCTCATGTACTGCCCGGCCCGCAGCAGCGCGAGGCCGATCAACAGGACACCGGCCATCAGTCCGACCGTCAGCACGCCACCGGGCCCGTACCGGGCGACGATCGGCACCAGCACCACGGTCATCGCACCGGTCGGCCCCGACACCTGGAGGTTGGAGCCGCCGAACAGGGCGGCAAGCGCGCCCGCGACCACGGCCGTGGCGAGCCCGGCCTCGGCACCCAGCCCGGAAGAGACACCAAAGCCGAGCGCGAGCGGCAAAGCGACGATCGCCACGGTCAGCCCGGCCAGGAGATCCCGGCGGGGACTGCGACCCATGCCCGCGAAGTCAGCCCTGGTCGGCAGCACCGAACGGACCCGCCCGAACAGGGAAGCCAGGAAGGCGTTCACGGTCACGAGGCCGGGACCTCGGACTCCCGCAGCTCCTCCAACAGCTCGCGCTGCCCAGCCAGCACCTCGGTCAAGATCCGCCGAGCCGCCCGCATCAGCTGCTCGACGTCCCCGCCCGCCAGCTCGTAGACCACGGTCGACCCGTCACGCACGGAGGTGACGATCCCCGACCTGCGCAGCACCGCGAGCTGCTGCGAGAGCGCGGACGGTTCGACCTCGATCGCGGCCAGCAGATCCCGTACCGGCATCGGCCCGTCCTGCAACAGCTCCAGAACCCGTATCCGCACCGGGTGCCCGAGCATCCGAAAGAACTCGGCCTTGGCCTGATACAGCGGAACCGGCACGGTCTCGCACCCTTCTCACCACCCCGCACGCCGGGGCAGACGGCTGGTGCTGTGCCCGCGGCTACCTACGAACACAGCACCCACAGCATCTATGAAATTGCAAACTTATGCAATTCCTTGATTCTGCGGTCCGCGGACCGACTGCGGGCTGTACCGTCTGAACAGGGCCTCGCCGCACCCCCGTCGGCGAGGCCCCCCGCACGCCTCACGAGCACGATCAGAACGTGGGCGCCCCTCGGTTCAGCGGCGAGACATGTAAAGGTCGAGAGCCTTGTGGAGCAGTCTGTTGAGCGGAAAGTCCCACTCGCCGAGGTATTCGGCGGCTTGGCCGCCGGTGCCGACCTTGAACCGGAGCAGGCCGAGCAGGTGGTTGGACTCCTCCAGGGTGTCGGTAATGCCGCGCAGGTCGTAGACCCTCGCGCCCAGTTCGTGGGCGTCGCACATCATCCGCCACTGGATGGCGTTGTTCGGCTGCACTTCACGCTTGCGGCTGGTTGAGGCCCCGTAGGAATACCAGACGTGCTCACCAACGGTCAGCATCGTGGCCGCGGCCAGCACCTCGCCCTCGTGACGGGCGAGATACAGGCGCATCCGGTCCGCGTCCTCCGCCCCGAGTGCGGTCCACATGCGCTGAAAGTAGGCCAGCGGGCGGGGGATGAACCGATCGCGTTCCGCGGTCTCCTTGTAGATCTCGTAGAAGGCGGGCAGGTCCTCGTAGCCGCCTCGGACGACCTTGACGCCGGCCTTCTCGGCCTTCTTGACGTTGCGGCGCCACTGCTGATTGAAACCGCGCTGGACCTCGTCCAAGGACCGTCCGGCGAGCGGGACCTGGAACACGTAGCGCGGCTGCCCCGCGCTGAACCCGTCCTCACCACCAGTTTCGCCCTGCTGCCACCCCAAGCGGCGCAGCCGGTCGGCGACATCGAAGGCCCGCGGCTCGCACGAACTGGCCTCAACATCGCGCAGCCGGCCTGCCCGCGGGTCCGCAATGGCGTCCTTGACCGTTTCTGCATCCCAGCGTCGGACGATCACGGGCGGACCCATTTTCACCGAGAACGCGCCGCGGGTCTTGAGGTGCGCCAGCATCGGCTCGAGCCACCGCTCAAGGTCCGGGGCGTACCAGTCGATGACCGGGCCTTCGGGAAGGTAGGCGAGGTATCGCTTGAGCTTCGGCAGCGGCCGGAACAGCACGAGCGCCGCCCCGACGATCCGGTCGGTCTCGTCGATCCATCCGAGGCTCTCCGCCCGCCAGTCCGGCTTCACATCCCCCCACGAGGGCACCTGCATGTGACTCGCGGAGGGCCGGCTCTTGATGAAGGCCAGATGCTCGTCACGGCTGATCGCTCTCAAGCGGAAGCTCATGTGCAGTGCTCCTCTGTTCGACGCGGCAGCCTACTTCGCAGACTTCACGGGCCGACAACGACCGCACCCGGGCGCCGGGAAGCAGCTGCTGGAGGGGTACCTCCACAGAACAGGTCGACGCCATCGCACTCATGTCCTGTGCCGGGTGCGGCCGATCAAGTCGGAGGGATCGAGGCGGGTTTCCGCCTGGCATCTGATGTGGTCCAGCAAGTAGGCGCCGTAGCGCTCGCCGCCGTGGACGGGCACAAAAACGGCTTCGCCAGCACTCCGGTCCGGCGTGCGTGAGGCGAAAGCAGAAGAGGACGCCGGGGGCGGAGAAGCTGGAATCGCAGACCCCGCCGGCCGGAGCGGGCCCGCCCTCAAGAGGTTCGCCCGATGCCCATGGAGTCGGACGCTCACGAGGAACAGGAGCGACCGGGGATGTAACCCCTACCCGGACGACGGCGGTGGGACCCATCACCACGCACCCCACCGACGAATCGAACAAAACCCCAGGTCACAGACCTCTACGGGCTTGCGGGGGACCGGCATCGCCTCACGGTCGCCTCACCGAAACGGGGATCCCGCTGCCGCAAAGACTGCGTTTCCACAGGTCAGAAGGTTTCTTCTGACCTGCGCGAGTGGGGCGGGTGGGACTCGAACCCACGGCCGACGGATTATGAGTCCGATCGAGGACGATCTGGAGGATGCCGCCGGATGATCAACTCTGCCGTTCTGGCTGACCAGCGGGCGCACGGCCCTCCGTTTCCTGCCGTGCCCTGACGCCTCATTCCGCCGCGTCCGTTCCCATCCGGTTCCCAGTCCTGAGGCTCTTCGGCCAGGGCGGCGTCGACGAGGGCAACCGTCGTCGATGCCGCCTAAGCACTCGCCGGGCAGCACGGGGCATCAGGATGTGGTGCTGTGCGGTCCGCCACCGGTTTCGCCGGTCGCAACCGTGGACCCCATGAGCCCGACCAACTCACCTGCGATCAAGTACGACTGAATCACACAGACGTCAACCTCGGCCAAAGAGACGCCCGCATGAACACCTTTATTGGAGAGCTCGTAAGCCTTGTCGATCCTGTTCCCGACATCCTCAAGCGTGGCCATCGTGACCTTCCCGGAAGTGGTTGTACCGATCCTTTCATCCAGGAACAACCAAAGCCTGTTCTTGTATTTGTCGGGCCCTGCATCGCGCTGCTTCCCAGACCGGTCAGCCACCTTCTCGCTTCTCGCTGGATACACCACATTAGCGAGCGATTCCAACATCCTGCGGCACGAAGTCAGAGCATGTGAACAGCTCTCAGGATCGCCATCGGACGCCCGCTTGTATGCCGCGAGAAGTTGGTCGAGCACGTTGGGGGCGATCTCAGCGAGCGCGGCCTCGACCCTTACACGGCTCCGCTCGAAGATCTCACGGTTGGCGAACCCGATTCCGATGCGCCTCTCAGCGCCACACAGGTACGAGAAGACCCGATATCTGATCCGCTCAAGGATCTCTTCCTGCAGATCCACACGATGAATCAGGGCCATCTCGTGCATTGAGTCATCCGTTTCAGACATCTGCCTGTTCATGTGCCCTATTCCCCGCACGAGTTCGTCGATCGACCCGCCGAGAATAGTGTCAGGCGCCACTATGTCTTTCAGGACAACCGGAATCCGAGCAGGGCGCCGTTCCTCCACATAAACTTCGAGCAGCTCTCGGCTCCGCGCATACACATCTTGCGGATCAGTATCAGAGAACACGTCCTCGGCAACCTTCCGCTTATGCCAGACAGATCCTCCCAGCGGCCGATTATCAAGCCCAAAGAGGTACTCCTGATCGCTGTCACCCAGGAGACGGGCAATTCTCGCAGCACGCCTTGCCGAAGCCGATAGCGAAACGCTCTCGAAGTCGTCCAGTGCCGTCTGGACGAGATCGAGGATGTGCTTAGTCGGATTCACGTGCATCTCCGTTCAAGAGGATCTGCTCATCGGAGGGCCGAGGGCACTCGAAGGCTAGGCCAGGCAGGCGCTTCCCAACACTCAGTTACGCAACCGCGAGGCCACGAGCCAGATCGACCCCTCGGGCGCAGCCCGAGGGGTCAGTCGCCGCCAGGGACAACTACCGCGTGGCCTCGGTACGGTTCTCAAGGGCATGCACGCCGGAACGAGGGCTGCGAGCTACCAGGTTGGGCACTGCGAAGCGCAGAAACGCAGGGGGTTGTTCTCATGCTTGAAGAGGCTGAAGAGATCGGTCGTCGCGTCCGACGGGCACGGCTGCGGCTTGGGATGCCACAGGCAGACCTCGCCGCAGCTCTGGGCAAGACCCAGGGCTGGGTGTCGAAGATGGAGCGCGGCCTGATCGAGCTCGACCGGGTCGGGCTGCTGAATCTCGTCGCCGCCGAGCTGCACGTACATCCCAATGACCTGATCGGCCGGCCGTACGCAAGTAGTCCCGCCGAGAATCAGTGGCAGGTCTCGGCGGCATCCATCCTGCGTGAGCTACGCCGCTACGACCTCGCGCCGATCTTCGACGGGATCCCGCGCGCGTCCGGCGAGCTGTGGCGGGACATGACCCGCCTGCACCGCCTCCGCGACGCCGCGGCCAACACGGCGATCCTCGCGACCCTCCCCGACCTCCTGCGCGAGGCCCGCGCCCTGGCCGAGGCCTCGACCGGCCACGAGCGCGAGGAAGCGTTCGCGATCTACGCCGTGGCATGCAAGTTCGCCCACACCGCCGCGCACGCCCTCGGGCACCCCGAACTCGTCGCCATGGCTGCCGAGCGCGCCGCATGGGCGGCCCGCCTCTCCGCCGACCCCGTCATGCCCGCCCTCGCCGACTGGATGCGCGTCTGGGACATGTGGGCCACCGCCGATTGGGACGACTCGCTCACCCTGTCCGACAAGGCCATCGCCAGCGTGCAGCGCGAGTACGAGCTCGGCGAGCCGCTCGCCCTGCGGATGTGGGGCACGCTCCACCTGCGCGCCGCCGTCGCCGCGGCCCGCGCCGGCCGACCGGCCGAGGCCGACGAGCGGATCAACCACGCCCGCGACGCTGCCCGCCGGATGGCAGGCCACCACAACCCGCCGGTCTACGACCGGCACTCGGTCACCTTCTCCCCCGGCAACGTGCAGATCCACGCGATCAGCGTCGCCCTGGAGACCGGCGAGCAGACCAAGGCTCTCGCCATAAACCGCCGCACGGCCCCCGAGCTCGTCGCAGCCCTCCCCAACTCCCGCCAGGGCCACCATCACATGGACCTCGCCCGCGCGTGGCTGTGGGACGGCAACCGCGACCGCGCGCTCGCCGAGCTGGAGACCGCGGAGCGGATCGCCCCCCAGCTCGTACGGAACCATCCGATCGCCCGGTCGACCCTCCGAGGCATCGTCTACGCCGAGCGGATCGCCACCCGCGAGAAGCTGCGCCGCATGTCAGACCGCTTCCACCTGGACGGATGAGGGCGGTATTCCTCCGATTCATATTGGGCCCCTGACGCGCCCCTAACTTCTGAGACATGACAGGACGACCAACACCCCATCTCCCTTCACAGGGCGGCGAGTTAGGGACGGCCGGACCGTTCTACCCACGACTCGGCGACCTCGCCCGCGACACCGCCAAGGACGGGCGGATCGGCGTCGTCGTGACGCTGCCGAGAGTGGGCGCCAGCACGTACCACCTTCGCCCGCCGGGTGGCGGCGACGAGTGGTCAGCGCCAGCCGACGGCACAACCCTGCGCCCCGTCCCGGCACAGGCCACGTACGTGACCCCGATGCGGCGCGATGCCGTGTACGACCACCGGGCCCAGCAAGGCGCGCTGCCGGTCCTGGTCCACTACGACGACGGCGGTACGGCCGAGTCCATGCTCGTCCTCACCCCGGACCAAGTCGAGTTGTACGCGATCCAGTTCGAGCGGCTCATCGCGCAGCGTGAGCAGGCGTAGGGGAACGCCGCATGACCGCGCGCCATGCTGTGCAGCGCCGATCCGCATCCAGCGATCCGGTTGGCCACTTCCTGAGCTGGATATGGGTGCTCGGCACCGCCGCGGGATTCGCCGCGCTCGCCACCATGACCACCGGTGAGCTCAGCCACCGCGATGCACCGTCGGCGATGGCCGTCACCGACGCCGGATTCCCGGCGCTCTGATCTCCCCGCCCGCTCGGATGACCCGACAGCCCCCGGGCGGGCGGGGCGCGCCTCGGTCTGCACCGCTCCCAGTCGCGCCGGCCGAGGCGCCACACAGCACGTCCAGGCACCACTGACCAAGGAGGCAAGGACCGTGACCGCAATCCAGGAACGTCCCGCGACCGACGCGCGGAATCTGATCGGCGCCAAGCTGCGCGCGACGCTCGTGTCCAACATGCAGGCCAAGTTCCCCGAGCTGACCGACGACAAGGCCGACCGCGGCGTCGGCCAGATGATCGCCTTCCTCGCGGCCGGCGCGTACAGCGACACCCCGCTCAGCCCGTCGCCGCTCATCGATGACTTCTGGCACGCCTTCCTGCTGCACACGCAGGCGTACCAGGACTTCTGCTCGGGGACGATCGGCAAGTTCGTCCACCACCAGCCCGGATTCCTCGACAAGGAGGAACACGGCGGCGGCAAGGCCCTGCGCGCCAGGACGGTCGACGCAATCGTCGCGTCCGGGTTCGTGATCGACATGGAGTTCTGGCCCGAGCTGGACCTCGCCGACTGCTCGCAGTGCCACGCCAACTGCCACAACAGCCCCAAGTACGCCTGACGTACCGCCTGCGGCCGGTCCTCGGCTTGTGCCACTCTGTGGCCGAGCCGGGGACCGGCTTCCGTTCTGCACGAGGAGTAAGCGGGTGGACCGCACCGCATGGCTTGAACTCCCACCCGAGGCCCGTAGCGCCGTCGAGACCTACACCGGCCCCGTTGAGCACGCAGAGACCGCCGAGACCGGCGTCATGGCCCGTCTCGCCTGCACCCTCCACACCGCCGCCGGGCCGGTCTTCGTCAAGGGCACCCGCAGCGACGAGCCAACAGCGTGGATGTACGACTACGAGGCGCGCGTGACCCGAGTCGCACCACTCGCCCCCCGCGTGCTCTGGCAGGTCGACGCCGGCGGGTGGCTGCTCACCGGGTACGAGTACCTCGTCGGCCCGCACCCGGATCTCAGCCCCGGCTCACGCGACCTCGGCCCCTACCTCGCCACACTCACCACGATGTCCGAGGCGTCGTGGCCGGAACAGGTCCGCAAGAAGCCGCTGCACATCCGCTGGGTCGGGTTCTTCCCTGACGATCGCTGCCCCGACCTCGAAGGCCGTGCCCTCGTCCACTCCGACGTGTCACCGATGAACATGCTGGCCACCGCGAACGGAATCCGCGTACTGGACTGGGCCCTCGCCTGCCCCGGCCCGGCGTGGGCAGACACAGCGTTCGCCATCCCTCGCTTCATTCACGCCGGCCACACCGCGGAGCAAGCCGAAGCCCTTGCCCGAGCGGTGCCCGCGTACCGCTCCGCCGAGCCCTCGGCTGTCGCCACCTTCGCAGCCACCCTCTGTGGCGTCTGGGAGAGTCGCGCCGCTTCGGACCCGGCACCGCATCGCGCCCCGCTGATCGCTGCCGCCCGAGCATGGTCCAGGCATCGCAGCAGCCAGGATGTGCACAGCGCTTAGTACCGAAACCCAGTGCGATCGTCCTGCCGGGTTCCTATCTTGATCGCATGGATGCCACACCCCCCGAGCCCCGCCTGTTCGCGAACCGATGGCCCGAAGGAATCGGGCCGGATGGTCAACCCATCCACCGGGAACGTTGCACCTGCTTCGATCAGTACAGGGTGCATCCGCGCGCCCGGGTCGGGTTTCACGGCGAGCGGCAGGACACGTCTTCGGCGGGTTGGCTGCGTCTTCTCGCGCTCGTCGAAGAGGCGGCCGCGGACGGCAGGGAGGAATTCAACCCGCTCGTCGAGCTCAGCCCGCAAGAGCGGCGCGACGTCATCACGCTGCCCGCAAGCATCGGCCGTCTGACCGCCGTCAAGCATCTGAGGCTCTACGGCAGCAACCTGGTGCGGATTCCCCCGGAGATCGGCGCCATGACCAGCCTGGAGGAGTTCAGCCCGTACACCTCCCACCGGCTGCACTGGTTCCCGTACGAGATCACCCGCTGCTCGAAGCTGGTGCGGAGCACGGTCAGCACCCGCTCGCTGTTCGGCAACTTCAAGCTTCGCCCGCCCTTTCCCCGGCTGCGGACGACGGGCGATTCTCAATCCGGCGGTCACCTCGCCGCGCTGGACCCGAAGCGGTGGGGCACGACAGCCATCAGTGCGTGCAGTGTCTGTGACGGGCCGGTGGAGGGATCAGAGCTTCACCAGCGGTGGATCTCGCTCGTGGTCGCCACCGACGTCCTGCCGCTGCTCGTCAACGCCTGCTCGACCGCCTGCCTCGCTGCGCTGCCGCCCGGCGCCGCCAAGCACGCTCCCCAGCCCCACATCGGCGGATGGGACGTGGCCCAGCCGGCGGCCGACTGGGCCTGATGTTCTCCCATACGCGCACAGCCCCGCTGGTTGGCGGGGCTGTGGTGTTGGGCGCACTCCGTCAGCTACGCATCGAGCTGTGCCGCTTCTTGGTCGGCAAAGCGGGCAGCGATGGCGCTGCGCAGACCGTCGCCGCCGTCGGCTGAGCCGTCGACCTGGCGCCGCAGACCGGCGACGGTTTCCCGCAGGCCGGGCTCGGCCTGGTCGAGGTCGAGGCGGATGCGCAGGGCCGCGCTCTGGTCCTTGGGCAGAAGGGCAACGAGGGCCCGGTCGATCGTGCGCAGCACCGGGGCCGGGTCCGCTTCGGTCCAGTCGAGGCCGGCCAACCCCTCGGGCTTGGCTCTCCTGCCCGCGAGGTACGAAGGGAGCTCAACGCGCAGAGCGCGCAGGGTGTCGACGTCAGCCGAGCCAATCACATCGGCAGCGCTGCGGCCGGCATCGAGCAAGGCGCGCGTGCGGTCCCACGCGCGTCCCTGGCGGGTCTCGGCGAGGAGCTGCTCGGTTGCGTCGCGCGCGGTCGGCGCCGAAATGCGTTCGGCGTAGGCGCGGATCTGTTCGGCAGCCGCGTTGGTCGTGCGCTCGATGCCGTCCAGTTCGGTGCCTGTGCGCTCGCGGGCGGCACGTTCCATTTCCGTCCGGCGACGGGCGTTCGCCTCGTCAGTGAGGTCCGGGTCACGGAAGGTTCGGGCCTGGCTGAGCCCGTCGTCGAGGCGGCGACGCAGTGCGGTGAGGTCTGTTTCGCGGGCACGCCGGACGGCGGCGAGGGAGAGCTGTGCGTCGATGATGCTCGGGCCGGTGAGGCTGGTCATGGTGTGGGGTCCTTCGGCGGCGGGGGCTGGTCAGTAGAAGCGGACGAGCAGGGGCTGCCCTTGCTCGTCGCACGGCAGAAGGCGAGCAGGGCGCAGGGTGTGCAGCTCGGCGTACCGGCGCATGGCGTCCACATGAGCGCGGTGCTCGACTGGCGGGCCGTCCGGGGCTTCCTCGACGGCGAGGTGCTGGCCGCTCTGCTGCGCCTGCTCCCGAACATGTCCGAACCAACGGACGTTGTCCGTGTAGAGGGTGCCGTCGACCCACCACGGCGCGGTGTGGACAAAGCCCCGGTCTGCGAGAACGGGGTGAGTGCTGACGGGGCCCGAGCGGGCTTCTGGGGCGGTGATCCGCTTCCAAGGAATCTTGCGATCGTCAGGCGTGATGTCCTCCCACTGTGAGCGGTCGACGTCTGCGGTGGTCATAGGGCGGTTCCTCCTTGGCGGTAGTGGTCGAGGGCTGTGCGGTCGACGAGCCACAGGCGCTCGCCGGCCCGCCGGGCGGTCAGGCGCCCGGCTTCGATCAGGGACCGAATCCAGCGCGGCGAACACTCCATGAGCGCCGCCGCCTCGGCCACCGTCACCTCGACCGTGCCAAGGTCCGTCGAGGGGCTTCCGATAGCGGCGGGCCGTGCGGGTTCCGTTGTCGCGTGCTCGGCGCCAGCTTGCAGTGCGACAAGGAGGCGCCGAGCCTCGGTGGAGAGCTCGCCCCCATCTGCACGCACCCGGGCGTCAAGGTGACCCGAGAGGATGCGGACGACCTCACTCGCGAGCGCGGGCGGCACGATCACCGATCCATCGGGCCGAAGCATCGAACTGCCCGGTCGCACCCGATCCGAGGCTTCGAACCGACGGATTTGGTATCCGCTACGGGCATCATCGGCGCAGGTCGCGAGGGGGTTGGGAACGCTCTGGGAACGGTCGTGGGCGCTCATATGCCGCTCTCCCGAACTGCCTCCTTGGCAAGCGCTACGACCGTACGGCCGAGCATCGACGTCTCTGAGCCCTCGGCCACGCGAGCGAGCAGCCGTATCTCGTGTGTCAACGTCAGTCGGGGCGGTCCCGGCGACCGCTCGTCATTGTCCTGATCACCGTCGACGGGGAAGCCGAAGAGCTCGGCGAGCGCGTCCATGACGGTGAGTACGGGCAGAGCGGCGGTGGTGCCGTCTTCAAGGGTGAGCTGCCACATGCTCTCGCGGGACGCGTCTTCGAGGCGGGCGAGGCGGTCGGCGAGCTTGTTCTTCCTGCGGGCCATCAGCACGCGTCACCCCCGGCTGCTTCGAGGGCAGCGAGGCGCTGTTCGAGGTCGAGGGACTCGCGCAGGGCGAGGACGGCGTCGAGCAGCACACGGGCAGCCTGCACTCGGGCCTGCCCCTTCTCATTGTCGAGCGCGTCGACGAGGGTGGCCACGGCCTTGGTCGAAGCGGCGGCTAGCTGCCCGACTGCGAGCTGTAGCAGCTCGGTTCGAGTCGCCGTTACCTGTCGACCGAACCCGGGGTCCTCCATCCAACGGCGGATGGTGCGGCCGGAGACGCCGGCCTCGCGGGCGGCCTGCTCGGCCGTGTTGCCGCGGGCCAGGGCGACCACAGCGGCGGGGCGATTCTTACTGGTCATCTCGGGGTCCTTCTCTCCTCGCGCGCGCGTGAGGACGTAATGAGGCGTGGGTGGGCGTTCCCAGCGACGGCCGGGAGACCGGAGGAGGCGACATCCGGGCATCTGGTGATCGGGGAGACGCTGAGCGTGTCCCGAGGGTGAGTGCGGGCCGTGAGCGTGGCCCGTTTGACCGTGTCCCCTATAGGGACACTGGGACACGGTCATACGGTCGGGGCCACCGTGGCCGGGGAAGCGGTCGGCCACGGTGGGACACGGTCGTACGGTCAGTCGGTGGAATCGGTAAACGGTCGCTTCGACTCGTGAAGCTGCGCGTTTCGGGCGCCGGGCGTGACGCTCACGTACCCCTCGTCGACAAGCAGGGCGAGCGCCCGGCGTACGGCATCCTGCTTGCCGGACACACGGTCGAGGACACCGCGCACGCTGAGCGGCTCCCTCGCGGTGGCGAGAGTGTCTGACACCCGCTTCATGAGCGCCGTCGGCCGGAACGGCCCGTCACGCTGCACGGGCGCCGGCAGACTCACGAGCGCCGAGCCGTCGAGCTGGGACTCGACGATGAAGTCGGCGAACCAGTGAAGGGCCCCGTTGCTGCCCGGTAGAGCGTTCTTGCGGACCTGTCCGGGGCGGTCCTTGGCAACGCGTACACGGGATTTGCCCGTCTGCCCGGGGGCAAGGGGCGTGATGTTCTCCAGTACGAAGGCGCACCCGTTGAGTCCGGAGAGCTTGTGCTGCGAGCCGGTCGCCCAGCGGCCCCGGTTCTCACGGTCCTTGTTGACGTGGTCGAGCAGCAGCACGGCCGGGCCCTGCTCGGCGAGCCATCGGGGCAGGATGCGCCAGAAGCCGGCGACGTCGGTGTCGTCCTTCGGCTTGAGGCCAAAGAGGCCCATCGCTTCGGTGACGCCGTCGATGACTGCGAAGGTGGTCGGGCTGGTGAGGTAGGGGGCCAGGGCAGCGCGGCCGGCGTCACCGAGCGGCCCGTCGGGGCGGAAGTAGTGGAAGCGTTCGGCGATGGCGGCGGACGGGGCTCCGAGGGCGAGCAGGCGCGAGACAATGCCGCCTTCCTCGTCCTCGAAGTCGAGGTACATCACGGCATTGCCGAGGGCGAGTTCCGCGGTCGCGACGGTGAGCGCAAGCCATGTCTTCATGGCCTCGGGCTCGGCGAAGATGCTGTGCAGGCGACCGGGGTAGAAGAGACCGGCACCGTCGTCGCGGCGTCCGATGGTCGGCTGCGGCGCGGTGTGGGTACCGTCGAGCACGGGGCCGAGGTCGACGCGCTGCCATGTGGTGCGGTCGTTCATGGCGGCCTCGCTCGGTTGGGCCGGGACGGCGGCGAGAATGCGCTCACGCGCGGTCGGGGCGGTCATACGGCTGCCCCTCGCGGGTGGTGCATTCCCGAGCGCAGGCCCGAGGTGATGGTCTTCTCCGTTTCCGTCGGGCCGAGGCCGTTGGCTGCTGCTGCGGCGAGCAGCTCGTCGACGATCTCGGCGGGGGTGAGGTCACCGCGGCCGGCGAGCGTGCCGAGCTTGAACGCGGCCCGGTGCAGGGTGTCGTTCCGAGTGCCAGGGACAGCCGTGCGGACGGCGTCAGCCTCAGCGCGCAGCGCGGCGGCGGCGTACCCCGGGCGGGTGGTGCGCAGCGGGGTCAGCGGCAGCACTACCGCGTGCACTGGCTCGGGCGTCGCCGGGGCAGCGAGCTCGCCGAGCCACTCGGGCAGGGCGAGGAGCTCGGCGTCGAGTCCCGTCAGCCATCGGTACTGGGCGCCGTTCGCAGTTGAGGGCGGGGCGACGACGTACCCTCCGACCGCGCGTACGTCGATCTTCCACCCGAGGCGGCCGGCGCTGTTGCGGATCTCGCCGTCGACTGGCGCCCGGTAGTAGAGATGCTGGCCGCCCGATGCGGTGCGAACCGCGGGGGTGGTGCCGAACGGCCACCGAGCCCCGTGGCGGGCGTGCAGCTCGGCGAGAACGTCGGCGCCGTCGGTGATCCCGGGCAGGGTCCACTCGTCGGGCGGGGTGGCGCCCTTGGCCGTGTCGAGGTCGACCACGACGAGACGGGAGGGACCACAGGCGATGCCGACGCCGTACGGCCCGTGCGACCACGCCCGTACGATCGCGTCCTTCTCTGTCGTGGCCCGCTGCTGCCACTCCTTCACGGCGGGCCGCTTGTCGTCGGGGCGGAGCGGAAATACGTGCATGCCATGGCTGGCGAGGTCGAGCACCTGCTCGACCCGCCGTGCCGTGTCGGTCTCGTTCATCGGGCGGCCCCGGACCGGCGTCCGGTGGGCAGGTACGGCAACGAGCGACGCGCGCGCTCAGTAGCCTGGGACATGAAGCTTCCTTACTGGCGGCGCAAGGTGGTGACAGACCTCGCGATCGCCGTGACTGTTCAGAGCTGGGCAGTGCTGAGGGGCTTCGGGGCCTCGGCTCGGTGTTAGCGCACCGGCCGGGGCCCGCCTATTCCGGCTGAACGCCGAGGAGTTCGAGCAGTTCGGCCGTGACCACGCGGTAGGCGCTACCCAGACGCAGCGTCCGTACGGGCATCTCGCCGCGCTGGGCCAGTTGGTAGACCTTGCTCCGCCCCAGGCCAAGTGCGCGACCTGCTGTTACGAGGTCGACCGCGGGCGGGAGAGCCAAGAGATCCGATCGGGTCATGCTGGACTGTGTCACTGAGTCACTACCTCTTCGGTTTTGGTGACAGGTGAGCACAGAATGCACTTCAATGCTGGACAGTGTCAATCAAGTTGAATACTGTGCTCCCATGACACAAGAGGAATGGCCTGCTCGACTGGCTCGGACGATGGCCGCCGAAGTCCGGCGATTCCGGCAGGTCCGGGGCATGAGCGCACAGCAGCTAGCGGACAGATGCGCAGAGCTCGGGATGCCCATCGCGCGATCCGTTTTGGCGAACTTCGAGAGCGGCCGTAGGCCCACGCTGTCCGTTGCCGAGCTGCTGATCATCGCGCAGGCCCTGCGCGTACCACCGGTATCACTCGTCTTCCCGGTCGGATACGAAGAGCGGACCGAGTACCTGCCGGGGAAGAAGTACGACACCTTCGAGGCGACGCAGTGGTTCTCCGGCGAGATCCCTGGGCACGGTCTCGCGTCGAGTTGGCAGACGACGGAAGACGACGTGGCCGCCTTCCGTGAAACACCCTTCGGCGTAGCTCAGTTCCGCGAGCACGAACGGCTCGTCCGGTCCCTTGTGTCACACCAGCTTCGAGCCGACGCAAAGATGAAACGCGCGGTCCAACTCGGCGAGAACTTCGACCCCGAGCTTCACCGTGCGCTGCTTCAGGTCGC
Source organism: Streptomyces sp. GL_141 (assembly GCF_057834385.1). NCBI lineage: Bacteria > Bacillati > Actinomycetota > Actinomycetes > Kitasatosporales > Streptomycetaceae > Streptomyces > Streptomyces sp. GL_141. The sequence goes on along the minus strand of NZ_CM174402.1, from coordinate 5,867,613 downwards.
CGAAGAGATGACCGAAGCCACCTACCGGACCGCAGAGGAGGTGGCCAAGATCCGCGCAGAGCTTCGTGAGGACGGCCTGACACCCCCTCCGCTTCCGTACTACCTCGCCCCCTACTTCGAGGAGGACATCGCCCCGCCCCCGACTGCGGAAGAGATCTTGGCTCGAACGGATGACTAGACCTCAACCGACCCCCCCCCAGAGGAGTCAGCTTGAAAGGGCACGTGTTCAAACGGTGCCAGTGCATCGCCCAGTACGACGCCAAAGGCCGGCGTAAGAACTGCAAGAAGGCCCACGGTTCCTGGTACTACGCCGCCGACACCGGGATCGAGAAGGACGGCAAGCGTCAGCAGCTCAAGAAGGGCGGGTTCGCCACGGCCGACGAGGCCGAGCGCGAGCTGAGCACGGTCCTCGCCCGGATCAGTGAGGGCAGCTACACGCACGACGACGGGCAGACCGTCGAGCAGTGGCTCAAGAAGTGGATGGAGCTCAAGGAGCGGGCGGGCCGGCGCCCGACGACGCTCCGCTCGTACCGGCACCACATCGACGACTACCTCGTGCCGCACCTCGGCCGCATACGCCTGCGCGACCTGCGGCCCTCGCACGTCGACAAGCTGCTCGCCGAGGTCAACGACGGGAAGCGGAAGACGGCGACCGTGCGCCGGATTCACGCGACGCTGCGCAGCGCCCTGACGACCGCGGTGAAGCAGCAGCTCATCACCTTCAACATGGCGAAGAACGTCGAGCTGCCGACCTCGCAGCGCCCCAAGGTCATCCCGTGGGAGCCGGCCGAGCTCGGCGCCTTCCTCGACCACATCGGCACGCACCGCCTCGGCGCCCTTTTCGAGGTGATCGCCGGAACGGGCCTGCGCCGCGGTGAGGCGTGCGGGCTCCGATGGGACGACGTCGACTTCGCCCGGCGGGTGATCGTCGTGCGGCAGCAGATCGTGCAGGTGTCCGGACTCAAGAAGCGGGACATGCCTCCCGTGGCGTGCCCCTACTGCGAAGGGGGACACATCGGTCTGATGTTCTCCCGGCCCAAGACGGCGAGCGGCGAGGATCGGATCATCGACCTCGACGAGCTGACCGTCGGTGCGCTCCTGAGCCACAAGCTGCGGCAGGAGGAGGAGCGCCGCAAGTGGAAGTCGGCGTACCGGGACCACGGGCTCGTGTTCGCCCATGACGACGGCGACGCCCTGCGCCCGGATCACGTCTCCAAGCTCTTCGGCGGCCTGATCGACGCCGTCCGGTTCGAGGACGACGCCCACCTGCCCGCCGGGGAGCGCCGGCGACTGCGACGGGTGCGGCTGCACGACCTGCGGCACGGGCAGGCTTCGCTGATGCTCGCCGCCGGGGTCGACATGGCGATCGTGTCGAAGCGCCTCGGGCACTCCACGGTGACGATCACCACAGACCTGTACTCACACCTACTGGGCGGGGTCGGGCGCGACGCTGCCGAGAAGGCCGCCTCACTCGTGCCGCGCCGTCGCCGCGATCAGCCCGAGACGGCCGACCCGCGTTCCCAGGTGGTTCCCAGCCAAAGGCTTGAGCTCGACTCGCCTGATGGCGCGACAGCCCCCGGAAACGCCAAAGCCGCAGGCGAGATCGTTTCTTCACCTGCGGCTTGCAGTGGGGCGGGTGGGACTCGAACCCACGGCCGACGGATTATGAGTCCGCTGCTCTAACCGGCTGAGCTACCGCCCCTTCACGGCGTGGCGCGTACATGTGTGCGCGCCGTCTGCCGCAGCATAGCCGCTCATACGATCTCCTGCCTCGGATGCCTCGCATGATCGGCTTCGCCTGCCCAGAGAGACCGCACAGGGCCCTGCCCGGTTGCGTGCGGGGGCAGAAAAAAAGAAAAAGGACCCACTTGGGGTCCTCATTCCTTCTTGCTCCCCCGACTGGACTCGAACCAGTAACCTGCCGATTAACAGTCGGCTGCTCTGCCAATTGAGCTACAGGGGACCGCGCTCCCCCGACTGGACTCGAACCAGTAACCTGCCGATTAACAGTCGGCTGCTCTGCCAATTGAGCTACAGGGGATTGCTGCGTTGCACCGAACAGCCCACCTCCGGCCTTGGCCAGGGGGCGAGCGCCCGTTGCGAGTCATAGATTAGCGCAAGCAGGGGGGTGCTCCGCCAATCGGTATCGCCAGCGGGCCGGGCACCACACGACGAAGGGTGGCAGGCATGCGGTACAAGGTCACGTTCGCGGTCGGGCTGGCCCTCGGGTACGTGCTCGGAACCCGGGCCGGACGCGAGCGGTATGAACAGTTGAAGAAGTCCGCGCGCGAGTTCGCGCAGAACCCCGCGGTCCGCAACGCCGCCGAGAGCGCTGGTCAGAGCAGCCGGGAGTTCGCCGGCAAGGCCTTCGCCGCGGTGAGCGACAAGGTGGGCGACGCGGTGCCGGACGCCCTGGCCGGACGCGTACGGGGCTTGCGGGCACGGGTCAACGGCAACGGCCCGGGCGAGGACGACTGGGGCACCAGCAACACCTGACCGGCCCGGTCCGCAGTGAGGGGTCCTCGCGCGAGGACCCCTCACCAGCGTCCCGCCCGGCCGCTCCCGGGCCCCGCGCGCGGGGCTCCACATAAGGGACGGGGCCCGTTCCGCGCGCTCCGGGGCGGTCGAGACCACTCCGGAGTGCGGCAGAATTCTCCGTATGGGGATAGTCGCCGGGCTGGACAGCTCTTCCGCGTTCACACGCATCGTCGTCTGTGACACCGAGACGGGCGCCGTGCTGCGCCAGGGGTACGCCCCGCATCCGCAGCCCACCGGCGACGCGGTGCCGCACGAAACCGATCCACAGGCCTGGCTGCTCTCCCTCGGCGAGGCCGCCGGCGGCGGGCTCCTCGAAGGGGTGCAGGCCATCGGTGTCTCCGCGCAGCAGCACGGGCTGCTGCCGCTGGACGCGCAGGGCGGCCTCGTCCGTCCCGCCCTGATCGGCAACGACAAGCGCGGCCAGGCCGCCGCAGCCGAGCTGATCGAGTCCTTCGGCGGCCGCCAGGCCTGGGCCGAGGCCGTCGGCTCCGTCCCCCATGCGGCGCAGCCCGTCGCGAAGCTCGCCTGGCTGGCCCGTACCGAGCCGGAGGCGGCCCGGCGGGTGGCCGTCCTGATGTCCCCGCACGACTGGCTGGTGTGGCAGCTGCTGGGCCGCCCGGCGCGGCGCACCACCGACCGGGGCGGCGCCTCCGGCACCGGCTACTGGTCGGCGGCCGCCGGCGCCTACCGGCCCGACCTGGTCGAGCTCGCGCTGGGGCACCGGGCGCTGCTGCCCGAGGTGCTCGGCCCGGCCGAAGCCGCCGGGACCACGCCCGAGGGGCTGCTGATCTCCGCGGGCACCGGGGAGACCATGGCGGCCGCGCTGGGGCTCGGCATGGGACCGGGCGACGCCGTGGTCTCGCTGGGCGCGTCCGGATCGGTGATGGCGGTGCACCACGAGGCACTGTCGGAGCCGGGCGGGCTGATCACCTCCCTCGCCGACGCCACCGGGCTGCACCTGCCGGTGGTGAACACCCTGAACGCCGTACGGGCCCTGCGCGGCACCGCCGAACTGCTGGGCACCGATCTGGAGGGGCTGAGCGAGCTCGCGCTGAAGTCGACCCCGGGCGCGCACGGACTCGTACTCCTGCCGTACCTGGAGGGTGAGCGGACGCCGAACCTGCCGCACACCGCCGGGACCCTGTCGGGGCTGCGCCGGGACTCCATGAAGCCGGAGCACCTGGCGCGGGCCGCCTTCGAGGGCATGCTGTGCGGGCTGGTGGACGCGCTCGACGTGCTGCGCAGCCGCGGGGTGGAGATCCGCCGGGTGTTCCTGCTCGGCGCGGCCGCCGAACTGCCTGCCGTACAGGCCTTCGCTCCGGGACTGTTCGGCACGCAGGTCCTCGTACCGGCGCCGGCGGACTACGCGGCCCTGGGCGCGGCCCGGCAGGCCGCGTGGGCGCTCGGCGTGGCGCAGGGCACGGCGGCCCCGAACACCCCGCCGGTGTGGCCGGCGCCCGCGGCGCAGCTGTTCGAGCCGGACGAGGAGTACCCGGCCTGGCAGGGCGCGCGCCAGCAGTACGTCGCGACCCGGGACCAGATCCACCCGGGGGCGTTCTAGAGGTCGACCGGCCGGCCGGAGTTCAGCCCAGCTGCGCCTTCACGTGCTCGACGACCGCCTGGAACTCCGCCGTGGGCGAGAAGTCGAGGTACTCGGTGTCCTCCAGAGCGACCGGGGCGTGGCCGGGCGCCCAGTAGCAGGCCTCCCCGGCCGAGTAGACCTCGTCCCCGTCCTTCGTGTGCATCATGATCCGGCCCTTGATCACGTAGGCGTAGTGCGGGCACGGACACAGGTCGTCGGGCAGGCCCTTGAACGCCGGGGTCATGTCGACACCCTTGTCGAAGCGCCCGAAGGCGACGGAGAAGCCGCCGCCGAGCTCCAGCACGCGCAGTTCGGCGCCGTTGCCTTCGAAGAGGACGGGGATCTGTTCCCGTTTGGCTGCCGTCATGATTCCTCCACGACTGTCGATCCGTCCCGAGACCTCCCTCTCCCCCATCGTCCTCCCGGCACCGGGCGTCGGCGCGGTGGCCCCGGCCGGAACCCGGCCTACGCCCTCCCGTGCCCGGCCTACTCCTTTTGACCGGGCTTTACGAAAAGCGGTGGGGTTCCGGCCTCCCGTTGGCAGAAGATGGTGTGAACCCCCTCGATCATGCCGACCGGAGCCTGCGCGTGCTCATACGACTTCTGCGGACCCACCTGGGGCCGTACCGGAAACCGATCGCCGTGCTGGTCCTGCTGCAACTGCTGCAGACCAGCGCGAGCCTCTACCTGCCCACGCTGAACGCCGACATCATTGACAACGGTGTCGTCAACGGCGACACCGGCTACATCCTGCGCTTCGGCGCACTGATGCTCGGCGTCTCGCTGGTCCAGCTCGTCTGCAACGTCGGCGCCGTCTATTACGGGGCCCGTACCGCCGCGGCCTTCGGCCGGGACGTCCGGGCCGGGGTCTTCGACCGCGTGCAGAGCTTCTCCGCGCGTGAGCTCGGCCACTTCGGCGCCCCGTCGCTGATCACCCGTACGACGAACGACGTGCAGCAGATCCAGATGCTCGTGCTGATGACCTTCACGCTGATGGTCTCCGCGCCGATCATGTGCGTCGGCGGCATCTTCATGGCGCTCTCGCTGGACGTGAAGCTCTCGGGCGTGCTGCTCGCGGTGGTCCCGATCCTCGGCCTGTCGGTCGGCGCGATCGTGCTGAAGACCCGCCCGCTGTTCCGCCGGATGCAGACGCGTCTGGACACGGTCAACCGGGTCCTGCGCGAGCAGATCACCGGCAACCGGGTGATCCGTGCCTTCATCCGCGACGACTACGAGAAGGAACGCTTCCGCGAGGCCAACGCCGACCTCACCGGCGTCTCGCTGGCGGCCGGCAAGCTGCTCGCGCTGATGTTCCCGACCGTGATCGTGGTCGTGAACATCTCCAGCGTCGCCGTCGTCTGGTTCGGCGCGATGCGCATCGACGCCGGCGACATGGAGATCGGCCAGCTGACGGCCTTCCTCGCCTACCTGATGCAGATCGTCATGTCCGTGATGATGGCCACCTTCATGTTCATGATGGTGCCGCGCGCCGAGGTCTGTGCCGAGCGCGTCCAGGAGGTCCTGGACACCGACTCCAGCGTGATCCCGCCCGCCGACCCGGTCCGCAAGCTGCTCCACCGCGGCCGCCTGGAACTGCGCGCCGCCGACTTCCGCTACCCGGGCGCCGAGGCCCCCGTGCTGCGCGGGGTCGACCTGGTGGCCCGCCCCGGCGAGACCACCGCGGTGATCGGCTCGACCGGCAGCGGCAAGTCCACGCTGCTGGGGCTGATCCCCCGGCTCTTCGACGCGACCGGCGGCGACGTGCTCGTCGACGGCGAGGACGTACGCCGCCTCGACCCCGACCTGCTCGCCAGGACGGTCGGCATGGTGCCGCAGAAGCCGTACCTCTTCTCCGGGACGGTCGCCAGCAACCTGCGCTACGGGCGCCCCGACGCCACCGACGAAGAGCTCTGGCACGCGCTGGAGGTCGCGCAGGCCAAGGGCTTCGTCTCCGAGCTGGAGGGCGGGCTCGACGCGCCGATCACCCAGGGCGGGACCAACGTCTCCGGCGGCCAGCGCCAGCGGCTCGCGATCGCGCGCACGCTCGTACAGCGCCCGGAGATCTACCTGTTCGACGACTCCTTCTCGGCCCTGGACTACGCCACGGACGCGGCGCTGCGCTCCGCGCTCGCCCGCGAGACCGAGGAGGCGACCGTGGTCATCGTCGCCCAGCGGGTCTCCACGATCCGCGACGCGGACCGGATCATCGTCCTCGACGAGGGGCAGGTGGTGGGCGAGGGGCGCCACCACGAGCTGATGGCCGGCAATGAGACCTACCGGGAGATCGTGCTCTCCCAGCTGACGGAAGCGGAGGCGGCGTGAGCGGGCCCGGAGGACGGATGATGATGGGACCGCCGACGACGCGGTCCATGGACTTCAAGGGCTCGGGCAAGCGGCTGCTGAGCGCGCTGGCGCGCGACCGGGCCAAGCTGTGGGGCATGATCCTCGCGGTCGTCGGCAGCGTCGCCGCGTCGGTGACCGGGCCGAAGATCCTCGGCGAGGCCACCGACCTGGTCTTCGCGGGGATCGTCGGCCGGAGCATGGAGAAGGGCCTCACCAAGCAGCAGGCGCTGGACGGTCTGCGCGCCAGGGGCGAGGGCGGGATGGCGGACATGCTGTCCGGCACCGACTTCACCCCGGGCAAGGGCATCGACTTCGGTGCGGTCGGGACGGTGGCGCTGTGGGCGCTGGCCGTCTTCACGGTCGCCGGTCTGCTGATGCTGGTCGCCACCCGGCTGTCGAACCACATCATGAACGCCGCCGTGTACCGGATGCGCGAGGAGCTCCAGGCGAAGCTGTCGCGGCTGCCGCTGTCGTACTTCGACCAGCAGAAGCGCGGCGAGGTGCTCAGCCGGGCCACGAACGACATCGACAACATCGGGCAGACGATCCAGCAGACGATGGGTCAGCTGCTCAACTCCCTCCTGACGATCGTCGGCGTGCTGGCGATGATGTTCTGGATCTCGCCGGTGCTGGCGCTGGTCGCGCTGGTGACCATCCCGGTGTCCGCGTACGTCGCCGCGAAGATCGGCAAGAAGTCGCAGCCGCAGTTCGTGGCGCAGTGGAAGTCCACGGGCGCGCTGAACGCGCACGTCGAGGAGATGTACTCGGGCCACACCCTGGTCAAGGTCTTCGGCCGGCAGAAGGAGTCCGCGGCCCTGTTCGCCGAGCAGAACGAGGCGCTGTACCGGGCCTCCTTCAAGGCGCAGCTGGTCAGCGGGATCATGCAGCCGGTGATGCTGTTCATCTCGAACATCAACTACGTGCTCGTCGCGGTCGTCGGCGGTCTGAAGGTGGCCTCGGGCACCCTGTCGATCGGTGACGTCCAGGCCTTCATCCAGTACACGCGCCAGTTCTCGATGCCGCTCACGCAGGTCGCCTCCATGGCGAACCTGGTGCAGTCCGGCGTCGCCTCGGCGGAGCGGGTCTACGAGCTGCTGGACGCGCCGGAGCAGGAGGCGGACGCGGAGGTTCCCGAGCGTCCGGAGACCCTGCGCGGGCAGGTCACCTTCGACAAGGTCGCCTTCCGCTACGAGCCGGACAAGCCGCTGATCGACAACCTCTCGCTGAGCGTCGACCCCGGGCAGACGGTCGCGATCGTCGGCCCGACCGGCGCCGGCAAGACCACGCTGGTCAACCTGCTGATGCGGTTCTACGAGGTCACGGGCGGGGAGATCGCCCTCGACGGGGCGGACATCGCGAAGATGACCCGCGAGGAACTGCGCAGCGGCATCGGCATGGTGCTCCAGGACACCTGGCTGTTCGGCGGCACCATCGCGGAGAACATCGCCTACGGGGCCACGCGCGAGGTCACCCGCGCCGAGGTCGAGGAAGCCGCGCGGGCGGCCCACGCCGACCGGTTCATCCGCACCCTGCCCGAGGGCTACGACACGGTGCTGGACGACGAGGGCGCCGGCGTCAGCGCGGGCGAGAAGCAGCTGATCACCATCGCGCGGGCGTTCCTGTCCGACCCGGTGATCCTGGTCCTCGACGAGGCCACGAGCTCGGTGGACACCCGTACCGAGGTGCTGATCCAGAAGGCGATGGCGCGCCTCGCGCACGGCCGTACGTCCTTCGTGATCGCGCACCGGCTGTCCACGATCCGCGACGCCGACCTGATCCTGGTGATGGAGAGCGGCTCGATCGTGGAACAGGGCACGCACGAGGAGCTGCTGCTCTCGGGCGGCGCGTACGCGAAGCTCTACGCCGCGCAGTTCGCGCAGGCGGTGGCCGAGGTCGACTAGGCCGGTACGCAGGGCCGTACGGGGAGGGGCGCCTTGCGGGGCGCCCCTTTCCCGTACGTACGCACGCACTCAGTCCAGGTATCCGCGCAGCTGGTCCGCGAAGGCGTGGTCGCGCAGCTTGTTGAGGGTCTTGGACTCGATCTGGCGGATCCGCTCCCGGGTCACCCCGAAGATCCGCCCGATCTCCTCCAGGGTGCGCGGCCGCCCGTCGGCGAGCCCGTAGCGGAGCTGGACCACCTTGCGCTCCCGCTCCCCGAGGGTCGAGAGCACCGCTTCCAGGTGCTCGCGCAGCAGGAAGAACGCGGCCGATTCGACCGGCGAGGCGGCGTCGCCGTCCTCGATGAGGTCGCCGAGCGCGACGTCGTCCTCCTCGCCCACGGGGGCGTGCAGCGAGACCGGCTCCTGCGCGAGGCGCAGCACCTCCAGGACCCGCTCGGGGGTCAGCTCCAGGTGGACGGCGACCTCCTCGGCGGTGGGTTCGTACCCCCGCTCCTGGAGCATGCGGCGCTGGACGCGCACGACGCGGTTGATCAGTTCGACGACGTGGACGGGGACGCGGATGGTCCGGGCCTGGTCGGCGAGGGCGCGGGACATGGCCTGACGGATCCACCAGGTGGCGTAGGTGGAGAACTTGTAGCCGCGGGCGTAGTCGAACTTCTCGACGGCGCGGATCAGTCCGAGGTTTCCCTCCTGGACCAGGTCGAGCATGGTCAGTCCGCGGCCGACGTAGCGCTTGGCGACGGAGACGACGAGCCGCAGGTTCGACTCGATGAGACGCCGTTTGGCCATCCGGCCCATGACGACGAGCTTGTCGAGGTCGAGCGTGAGCTGCAGGTCGAGCGGGACGCCGCTGCCGAGCTTCTCCTCCGCGAACAGGCCCGCTTCCACGCGGCGCGCGAGCTCGACCTCCTCGACGGCGGTGAGCAGCGGGATCCTGCCTATCTCGCGCAGGTACTGCCGGAAGAGGTCGGCGGACGGTCCCGCTCCGCCGGAGCCTTCCGCCGGACGCTTGCGCGGCGTGGGCACCTTCGCCATGAGCTCCGGGACCTCAGACTCCTCGGCCTCCTCGGCCTCCTCCTCGTGCATGGCGTCGGCCTCGGCCTCGGACTCGGGCTCTTCGGCCGCGGGCACTTCGGCGGGCGGGCTGACGGTGACGGTCAGGCTCTGGGTCTGCACGGGGGCGACCTCCACAGGGCTCCGAGGACGGGTGCACCGCACCTCAGTGTGGGGTACGACACATCGCTGCCACGAGGGGCGTGCGACCACTTTCTGGGTCCGGTGCGTGACCCATGGTTACCCCCGGACCAGAACCCCGATGCGGATCGGACGCATGTCCGAGAGGATCGTGGCCATGTCTGTGTACGAAACCCACGTCACCGTGCGCTGCGCCGGTCCGGCGGAGCTGGCCCGGCTCGAATCATGGGCGGTGGAGCGGGAGTTGAAGGTGACGCACATCGTGCTGGCCCGGGGCCGGATGGCCTCGCAGCCGATGCTGACGCTGCCCGGCCGGGACGGGCACGAGGCGCTGGCGCCCCGGCTGCGCGCGGCCGGCTTCGACCCGGTCCGGGTCAAGGTGGAGACGGTCCCGTGGACCACGGAACCCCCGGGTCCGGGCGGCGGCTACTTCGAGCACCACCTGAAACTGCGACTGCCCGCCGACTTCGGTCGGGCCGCTCTGGAGGCCTTGGTGGTCCCGCACGGGGCGCACGTGTCGTGGAACGCCCGCCGGGTCCTGCCCGGGGGGCAGCAGGAACGCTTCGTGACCCAGAGGTTCCGGGGCACGCAGCAGGGGGCGGGGGCGGCGTGCGATGCGCTGGTCGCCGCGCTGAGCGGGGCCGGGTACGAAATCCGCTCGGAGGAGCGGGAGTTCGTGCTGTACGACAGCGACCTGTCGGTGGACGACGGGTGGATCGAGGAGGAGGGCGCACGATGAGCAGCCGGGAGTGGAAGCCGTCGATTCCGGGCGGCCCGGAAGATCCGGCGGAGCCGGCGGCGGAGCGGTCTCGACGGATGGACCAGCAGCCCCGGACCATGAGGACGGGCGACAGGGGCGACCCGACCGTGGTGGCCTTCGACCCCGCCCTCAAGCACTTCTCCGAGGCGTACCGGCCTCTGGACCCGGTGATCTCGGAGCCGGCGGCGCGAGCGGTCTGGCGGTCGGCCCGACGGGCGGCGATGGACGTGGCGTTGCGTGCGGTCGGGGCCTCGGGCGACGCCGATTCGCTGGTGCTGCGCGGCAGCATGCTGATGTCCCAGTGGTTCGGGAAGATCGCGCGGGAACCGCACGACCTGGACTTCGTCGTGGTCCCCGCCGACTGGATGATCGAGGAGGACCGCACTGGGCGCATGCTGGACGCGATCACGGCCGGGGCCGAGCGGCTGGCCGCGTACGGAGGCCTGGTGATGCCGGCGGCGGACGCGGTCTCCGAGTACATCTGGACGTACGAACGCGTTCCGGGGCGCAGGCTGGTCCTCCCCTGGTCCGCGCCGGGGGTGCGGGGCGGTCAGGTCCAGCTGGACTTCGTCTTCAACGAGCCCCTGCCGGTCGCGCCCGAGCCCGTGGTGGTCGCGGGGATCCCGCTGCTGGGGGCCACTCCGGAGCTGTCCCTCGCCTGGAAACTGGTGTGGCTGGCCGGGGACATGTACCCGCAGGGCAAGGACCTCTACGACGCGGTCCTGCTGGCGGAGAGCTGCGCGCTGCCCTACCCGCTGCTGGCGGAGGTGTTCCGGCTCTCCGGCGAATTCGAGGTCGGCGGCGGCGGGCAACAGCCACCCGCCCCGGAGGTCTTCGAGGGGTTCGCGCAGACGGACTGGGCAACGTTCCACAAGGAGTACCCGGGGATCCCCGGCTCCGCCGAGTCCTACGCGGAGCGGCTGCTCGCGGCGCTGGCGCCCACCTTCGCCGGGGCTCCGGAGAACGCCTAGGCCGGCTCGACGCGGACCGCGCAGACCTTGAACTCCGGCATCCGGGACACCGGGTCCAGCGCCGGGTTGGTCAGGGTGTTGGCGCGGCCCTCGCCCGGCCAGTGGAAGGGCATGAAGACGGTGTCCGCCCGGATGGTGTCCGTGATGCGGGCCGGGGCGACCGCGCGGCCGCGGCGGGAGGTGACCGCGAGGGGGGCTCCGTCGACCGCGCCGATGCGGGCCGCGAGGCGCGGGTGGAGTTCCACGAAGGGGCCGGGGGCGGCTTCGTTGAGCTCGTCCACCCGGCGGGTCTGCGCGCCCGACTGGTACTGGGCGACGACCCGGCCGGTGGTGAGGAGGAGCGGGTACTCCGTGTCCGGGACCTCCGCGGCGTCCCGGTGGGTGACGGGCACGAAGCGGGCCCGGCCGTCCTCGGTGGCGAAGCGGTCCAGGAAGAGCCGCGGGGTGCCGGGGTGGGGATCCGTGGCACCGGGGTCCGCCGTCCGCGAGGGAGCGGGACAGGGCCAGAAGACGCCCTGCTCCGCCTCGATGCGGGCGTACGTGATGCCCGAGTAGTCCGCCGGGCCGCCCGCCGACGCGCGGCGCAGCTCCTCGAAGACCTCCTCGGGGTCGGCCGGGAAGAACTTCGGCATGCCGAGGCGGGTGGCCAGGCCGTGCAGGACTTCGAGGTCGGAGCGGACCCCCGGCGGCGGGGTCAGGGCCCGGCGGCGGAGCAGGACGCGGCCCTCCAGGTTGGTGGTGGTGCCGGTCTCCTCCGCCCACTGGGTGACCGGGAGGACCACGTCGGCCAGGGCCGCCGTCTCGGAGAGGACCACGTCGGCGACGGCCAGGAAGTCCAGGGAGCGGATGCGTTCCTCGATGTGGGCGGCCCGGGGGGCCGAGACCACCGGGTTGGAGCCCATCAGGAGGAGGGCCTTGACGTCCGAGCCCAGCGCGTCGAGGAGTTCGTAGGCGCTGCGGCCGGGGCCGGGGAGGGTGTCGGGGTCGACGCCCCAGACCCCGGCGACGTGGGCGCGGGCCGCCGGGTCGGTGAGTTTGCGGTAGCCGGGGAGCTGGTCGGCCTTCTGGCCGTGCTCGCGGCCGCCCTGGCCGTTGCCCTGGCCGGTGAGGCAGCCGTAGCCGGAGAGCGGGCGGCCGGCCCGGCCGGTGGCGAGGCAGAGGTTGATCCAGGCTCCGACGGTGTCGGTGCCCTTGGACTGCTGCTCGGGTCCGCGTGCGGTGAGCACCATCGCGGAGGCCGGGGCACAGAACATCGCCACCGCCTCGCGGAGCTTCGGCACCGGAACGCCCGTGATCCGCTCCACGAGCTCGGGCCAGTGCGCCATCGCGCCGGCCCGGGCCTCCTCCCAGCCCGTGGTGCGCTCGGCGATGAACTCCTCGTCGGTGTGCCCGCCCGCCACCACCAGGTGCAGCAGGCCGAGCGCGAGGGCCAGGTCCGTGCCGGGGCGCGGGGCCAGGTGCAGGTCGGCCTGTTCGGCGGTGCGCGTGCGGCGCGGGTCGACCACGATCAGCGTGCCGCCGTTCTCGCGGAGTTCCCGGAAGAAGCGGAGCGCGGGCGGCATGGTGTCGGCGGGGTTGGAGCCGACGAGGATGACGCAGCCGGTCCGGGGGATGTCCTCCAGCGGGAAGGGCAGCCCCCGGTCGAGCCCGAAGGCCCGCTGGTGCGCGGCGGCGGCGGAGGACATGCAGAACCGGCCGTTGTAGTCGATCTGCGAGGTCCCCAGCGCGATGCGGGCGAACTTCCCGAGGGCGTACGCCTTCTCGTTGGTCAGCCCGCCGCCGCCGAACACCCCGACCGCGTCGGCCCCGTACGACCGCCGCGTGCGGGCGAGGCCCTCGGCGACGGCGTCGAGGGCCTCCTCCCAGGTGGCCGGCTCCAGCCGCCCTGCGTGGGTGCGGACGAGCGGCTCGGTGAGGCGCACCCGGGAGGAGAGCACGGCGGGGGCGGTGCGGCCCTTGCCGCACAGCGCGCCCCGGTTCACGGGGAAGTCGGCCCGCTCCTCCACCACCACGCCCGCGCCGCCGGGCTCGGGGCGGAGGTTCATGCCGCACTGCAGCGCGCAGTACGGGCAGTGCGTGGCGGTGACGGAGTCCGAGGTGTGCATGCAGCCCAGCGTGCGTCGACGGTGTTACACGGGCCGCCGCCCCGCGTTACAAGTCGGCGTGCTCCACCTCAGCGCCACCGGGCGGCTCCGGTGAGGTGGCCCGGCACACGGGAGGGGACGGGATCTCGGCGTACACGATCCGGGCGCCGGTGTCGGGGTTATTGCCCCGTCAGGTACTTCACCGTGAGGCCGGCCGTCCAGCCGCCGTCGACCGCGAGTTCGGCGCCGGTCATGTAGCCCGCGGCGTCCGAGAGGAGGAAGGCGACGGCTGCGGCGATCTCCTCGGGGAGGCCGACGCGGCCGAGGGGGGCGCCGGGGTAGTTGCCCTCGCCCGCCTGGATGCCGACCGGGGCCGTCATCGGGGTGAGCGTCATGCCGGGGTGTACGGAGTTCACGCGGATCCGGGATTCCGCGAGCTCGACCGCGCCGATCTTCGAGAGTCCGCGCACGCCCCACTTGGAGGCTCCGTAGCCGGCGGTCAGGGCGAGGCCGGTGAGGCCCGCGGCGGAGGAGATGTTGACGATGGAGCCGCCGCCGTTCTCCCGCATCAGCGGGATCGCGGCCTTGATGCCGATGAAGACGCCGACCAGGTTGATCTCGACGACCTTGCGGAAGTGCTCGACGCTCTCGTGCTCCAGGAACTGGCCGGTGGCGATGCCGGCGTTGTTGACCAGCCCGTCGATGCGGCCGAACTCGGCGAGGGCGAAGGCGAGGGCCGCGTCCCAGTCGGATTCGCTGGTCACGTCGTGGCGCAGGAAGCGCGCCGCGTCGCCGAGCTCGGCCGCCGTCTCGGCGCCCTCGGCCTCCAGGACGTCGGTGATCAGCACCTTGCCGCCGCCGTCCACGACGGCCTGCGCGGCCGCCGCGCCGAGGCCGCGGGCCCCACCGGTGATGACGACGACCTTGCCGCTCAGATCCACACCAGCCACGGTTCCACACCCCTGACACACGAGACAGATCGGTATATGACTAATCGGCATATGCCGATCGCGGCGTCAGTCTGCCAGAGAGGCCAGGGCGCGCGACACCCCCTCTTCCTTCGGCCCCAGGAACCGCGGCTCCGGCTCGAAGACCGCGTCCAGTGCCGCCTTGCCCGCCGCGAAGACCTCGCGGGCCCCGCCGTAGTACCAGGTCGCGTCGTGCACGTCGGACACCCCGACCCCGTACGAGTCCACGCCCGCGGCCCGGCACAGCGCGACCGCCCGGCGGATGTGGAAGCCCTGGCTGATCAGGACCGCCCGGTGCACGCCGAAGACCTCCCGGGCCCGGACACAGGAGTCCCACGAGTCGAAGCCGGCGTAGTCGCTGACGACGCGGGCGTCGGGCACCCCGTGGCCCGTCAGGTACGCGCGCATCGCGTCGGGCTCGTCGTAGTCGGTCCGGCTGTTGTCGCCGGTGACCAGGACGACCTTCACCTTCCCCGCCCGGTAGAGCTCGACGGCGGCGTCGAGCCGGCGCGCGAGGTACGGGGTGGGCCGGCCGTTCCACAGCCCGGCACCGAAGACCACGGCCACCTCGGCGGCGGGCGCGTCGGCGGTGGTCCGCAGCCGGGGCCCGGCGGACGCGTGCGTCCACGCCGAGGGCAGCAGGGCCAGCACGCAGCCCGCCATCACCACCCGCACGGCCCGCCGCCGGGCCCGTACGGTCCGGGGCACCCCGATCCGTACGGCCTTCACCCGCTCCCACGCCGCCCCCGGCAACCCTCGTACCGCTGCGCGCCTCAATGCGATCCCCTTGCTGGTGGTGCCGGTGGTCCTGCTGCTGCCGGGCCTGCTGCTGCGGTCCTGCTGCTGCCGGTCCTGTCGTCTACGGACGCGCGTGCGATCCCGGCGGTTGCCCTGCGGGTACCCGGCGGTGTCCGCGGGGCACCGTGGAGCCGGACGGTTCCCCGCCCCCGCCCCGTCGCTCGCTACAGGCGCCGCACCACGGCGTACGCCGCCCCCCGGCCCAGCGCCGGCAGCAGGAAGGAGACCCACGCCACCGCGCCCGGCACCGGGTGCGGATGTCCGTACAGGGCGGGCAGGTGAAGGGCGAAGGCGAGCAGCAGCGAGCCGGTCCAGCAGAGCTGGGCTCGCCCGGACCGCGGGAGGGCCGTCAGCTCGTCCGTGTCCATCACCGCCGTGCCGACCAGCCCCGCCACCAGCAGGAACAGGATGAGGAACGCGGCCAGGAGGCTCGCCTTGCGCGCCTCGTCCGCCTGCGGGAACACGTCCCAGGAGGCCGACCCGGCCACGGTCCGCAGATCCTTGCGCTCATCGACCCGCCCCTCCAGGGCTGGCCACGAGGGCGCGTACAGGAGCAGTACGCGGTCTCCCACCTCCGGCTTCTCGTAGGTGTAGGCCGATGCCCGGACCGGCTCCGCGGCTCCCGGGAGGGTCAGCTCGAGCCAGGAGGTCCACCCGAGCACCTGTCCCTCGCTGGTGTGGGCGTGCACTCCCGTGGGTGCGTGCGCCACCACTGCCGTCTCCACCGCCGCGCCGGCCCGCCGCAGTTCGGGCTCCGCCTCCCGGTGGTGCTGCTGGAAGGAGGCGGTGAGGAGCGCCGCGGACGCCAGGGCGGTGAACAGCCAGACCGCCGCCTCCCGCGTGCGCACCCAGAGGGCCCCGGAACCGGGTCCGGCCGTTCGGGGCCGGGGCTTCCGGCTCGGCTCCCACCACTCCTCCGCCGCCTGCGCACGGGCCTCCCGCGCTTCCAAGGCCGCCACCAGGGCCGCCCGTA
The DNA here is from genome assembly GCF_057834385.1 of Streptomyces sp. GL_141. NCBI lineage: Bacteria > Bacillati > Actinomycetota > Actinomycetes > Kitasatosporales > Streptomycetaceae > Streptomyces > Streptomyces sp. GL_141. The sequence continues at coordinate 5,851,501 of NZ_CM174402.1, read as the reverse complement.
CGACGGCGGCGCCGGCCGCCACCCAACCCCAGAGGGCGACCCCGGCAAGGATCTCACCCGTCCCCCACGCACCCAGCGACAGCACGCAGGCGACGACGGCCGCACCGCCGGACAGCAACGCGCAGCCGCGGGCCGCCCACTTCAAGAACCCGCCCATGTGTCCCCCACGCACGCCCCTACCTCACGCATCCCCGTACCCCGCACATCCCGGCGCCCCCCACATCCCGGCGCCCGCGCACAGGGAAGCACGCCGCGACCCCACCCCCGCCGTCCACCCCCCTGTGAGCAGGTGGAAAACACCCGTCACGCCCGCGCAACGCACCGGCAACCTGCCGCGCGCAGGATCGGTTCATGACGGAGCCGGCGCACCCTCCCGAGTCCATGCCCCTTCCCCCGCTCCTCCCGCTCCCCCCTCTCCCGCCCGTCCCACCGCTCCCGCTCCCGCCCCTCCACCCGCTTCCGCCCGCGACCACGGCGGAGCTGCTGACCCGGATCACCGCCCAGCTCGGTACGCAGCTCAGCGGTCTGCGCCCCCGACACCACGCAGGAGTCCTCCCATGCAGCAGCCCGCCCTCGTCGCCGTGGCCCACGGCAGCCGCGATCCGCGCGCCCTCCACACCGTCGAAGCCCTGCTCGAACGGGTCCGTGAGCTCCGCCCCCGCCTCGACGTCCGGCTCGGTCACATCGAGCTGAACCACCCGCTGCTGGACCACACCCTCGAACGGGCCGCCGGCGCCGCCGTCCTGGTGCCGCTGCTGCTCGGCCGCGGCACCCACGTCAAGCGGGACCTGCCGGCCGCCGCCGCCCGCGCCGGGCATCTGCGGACCCGGGTCGCCGCCCCGCTCGGACCGCATCCGCTGCTCGTCGAGGCCCTGTACGAGCGGCTCGTGGAGGCCGGCTGGAGCGCCGGGTCGGCGGTGGTGCTGGCCGCCGCCGGGTCCCGCGACCCCGACTCCGCCACCGATGTGCGGGCCACCGCCGACCTGCTCTCGGAACGCCTCGGCGGGGTCCCCGTGGTGGCCGCCTACGCCTCGGGCACCGCGCCCGGAGTGCCCGCCGCCGTGCGGGCCCTGGCCGCGCGGGGCCTCCACCGGGTCGCGGTCGCCTCCTACTTCACCGCCCCGGGCCGCTTCGCCGCCGCGACCGCCGCCGCCGCCCCGGGCCCGGCCGCCGCCCCGCTGGGCGCCCATCCGGCGCTGGCCCGGCTGGTGCTCCAGCGCTACGACGAAGCCGCCGCCGCGCTCGCAGGACCCGTAGCCCGGGAGCACCCGCTGGAACTGGCCACCGCGTAACGGTCTGGTTGGTTCGCAATCGCTCGGATTGCTCCACTTGACTCGTCTTGTCGGCTCCTGCGGTTACCGTTTGGGCCATGGAAGGCATGGAAGGCACCACCGCACCTGTCCGACCCGGTCTCGACCTGCCCGGTGAGCCGTACGATCCCGCCGATACCGAGCGCTGGGCCACCGAGCCCGACAAACGGCCCGGGCGGACCGCCTTCCAGCGCGACCGCGCCCGTGTGCTGCACTCCGCCGCCCTGCGCCGGCTCGCCGGGAAGACGCAGGTGGTGACCCCGGGGACGCGTTCGTACGACTGGGACGCGAGTCCTCGGACGCGGCTGACGCACTCCCTCGAATGCGCCCAGGTCGGGCGCGAGCTCGGCGCCGCGCTCGGCTGTGATCCCGATCTGGTCGAAGCCGCCTGCCTGTCGCACGACATGGGGCACCCGCCCTTCGGCCACAACGGCGAGGAAGCGCTCAACGAGTTCGCCAAGGACTGCGGCGGTTTCGAGGGCAACGCCCAGTCGCTGCGGCTGCTGACCCGGCTGGAACCCAAGCGGTTCGTCCCCGATCCGGTGAGCGGCGAGCTGGTCAGCGTCGGGCTCAACCTCACCCGGGCCTGCCTGGACGCCGCCACCAAGTACCCCTGGGCGCGCGGGGACCACCCCACCGACCCGGGCTCGGTGAAGTTCGGCGCCTACGAGGACGACCTGCCGGTCTTCGAGTGGCTGCGCCGCGGCGCGCCCGCGGACCGCAAGTGCTTCGAGGCGCAGGTCATGGACTGGTCGGACGACGTGGCGTACTCCGTCCACGATTTCGAGGACGGCCTGCACGCCGGGCACCTCGACCCGAACCTGCTCTTCGCCGAGCCCGAGCGCACCGAGATCTGGCGGGTGGCCATCGGCCGGTACGTGCCCGCCGACACCGAGCCGGAGGAACTGCGCGAGGCCCTGGACCGTTTGATGGAGCAGGAGTGGTGGCCGCACGGGTACGACGGTTCGGCCGTGGCCCAAGCCCGGCTGAAGGACGCGACCAGCCAGCTGATCGGCCGTTTCTGCCTGGCCGCCGAGGGCGCCACCCGGCAGGCGTACGGGACCGGCCGGCTGACCCGGTACGCGGCGGAGCTGGTGGTGCCCCGCGAGGCCCGCAACGAGTGCGCGGTACTGAAGGCGGTGGCCGACCTGTACGTCATGCAGCGCGACGAGCAGGAGCGGATCCGAGCCGATCAGCGCATCGTCCTGGCCGAACTGGCGGAGGCCGTCAGCGCCCGCGCGCCCGAGGGTCTGGACCCGCAGTTCCGTGCGATCTTCGACGAGGCCCCGGACGACCGGGCCAGGAAGCGGGCGGTCGTGGACCAGATCGCGGCCCTCACGGACGCCTCCGCGCGCTCCTTGCACGCCCGCCTCACCCAGCGCGCGCGACGCGCCGAAGGGTGAGCCGATCGGGCCACTCCCCCTTCACGCGGCAGGCTCGGTGCGGGACGCTCGCATGTGGCCGCATGTGGCGCAGAGGTTATGAGGAGGCATCAGGTGGTCGACGCACACCGGACGTTCGTCATCGTCGGCGCAGGACTGGCCGGGGCTAAGGCGGCCGAGACGCTGAGGTCCGAGGGGTTCACGGGGCGGGTGATCCTGATCGGCGACGAGCGCGAGCATCCCTACGAGCGGCCCCCGCTCTCCAAGGGCTACCTGGCGGGCAAGGAGGAGCGCGAGAGCGTCTTCGTGCACGAGCCGTCCTGGTACGCGGCCTCCGACATCGAGCTGCACCTCGGCCAGCCCGCGGTCCACCTCGACCGGGACGCCAAGAAGGTGGTCCTCGGCGACGGCACGGCGCTGCCCTACGACAAGCTGCTGCTCGCCACCGGCGCCGAACCGCGCCGGCTCGACATCCCGGGCACCGAGCTGGTCGGGGTGCACCACCTGCGCCGGCTCTCGCACGCGGAGCGGCTGCGCAAGGCCCTGGCGGGCCTGGGCCGGGACAACGGGCACCTGCTGATCGCGGGCGCCGGCTGGATCGGCCTGGAAGTCGCGGCGGCCGCCCGCGGGTACGGGGCCGAGGTCACCGTGATCGAGCCGGCGCCGACCCCGCTGCACGCGGTGCTCGGTCCGGAGGTCGGCCGGCTCTTCGCCGACCTGCACACCGAGCACGGGGTCCGGTTCCACTTCGGATCCCACCTCACGGAGATCGTCGGGCACGACGGCATGGTGCTGGCGGCCCGTACGGACGACGGTGAGGAACACCCGGCGCACGCGGTCCTCGCGGCGATCGGGGCCGCCCCCCGGACCGCCCTGGCGGAGACCTCGGGCCTGGCCCTGGTGGACCGGGAGCACGGGGGCGGGATCGCCGTGGACGCCTCGCTGCGCACCTCCGACCCGGACGTCTACGCGGTCGGGGACGTGGCGGCCGCGCACCACCCGGTGCTGGGGGCCCGGCTGCGGGTGGAGCACTGGGCGAACGCGCTCAACGGGGGTCCGGCCGCCGCCCGGGCGATGCTGGGGCAGGAGGTCTCGTACGACCGGGTTCCGTACTTCTTCTCCGACCAGTACGACGTGGGCCTGGAGTACTCGGGGTACGCCCCTGCGGGCGGCTACGACCAGGTGCTGATCCGCGGGGACGCGGGCAAGCGGGAGTTCATCGCCTTCTGGCTCTCGGACGGCCGGGTGCTCGCCGGGATGAACGTGAACGTGTGGGACGTCACCGAGGACATCCAGGCCCTGATCAGGTCGAAGGCGCCCGTGGACCGCGAGAAGCTGGCGGATCCATCGATTCCGCTTTCGGCCCTGATTCCGGCGGAAGGGGCCTGACGGGATTGTCCGCGCCCGGCCGTAGACTGGCGCGGTGGCAGGACGGATCAACGACGACGACGTGAAGGCGGTACGGGACGCGGTCCCGATCGACGCCGTGGTCTCGGAGTACCTCCAGCTGCGCAACGCGGGCGGCGGCAACCTCAAGGGCCTCTGCCCCTTCCACGACGAGAAGTCCCCGTCCTTCCAGGTCAGCCCCAGCAAGGGCTTCTACCACTGCTTCGGCTGCCAGGCGGGCGGGGACACCCTCGACTTCGTCATGAAGATCGACCACCTCTCCTTCTCGGAGGCGGTGGAACGGCTCGCCGGCCTGGCCGGCATCACCCTGCGGTACGAAGAGGGCGGCTACACCGCCGGCAGCAGCGGGCGCGGCGAGCGGATCCGGCTGGTCGAGGCGAACAAGGCCGCGGCCGAGTTCTACACGGACCAGCTCGGCAGCGCCGAAGCGGAGATCGGCCGCAAGTTCCTGGCCGAGCGCGGCTTCGACCAGGCCGCCGCCCAGCACTTCAGCGTCGGCTACAGCCCGGCCGGCTGGGACCACCTGACGCGCTTCCTGCGCGGCAAGGGCTTCAGCGACAAGGAACTGATCACCTCGGGCCTGTCCCAGGACAGCCGCAGCGGGAAGCCCATCGACCGCTTCCGCGGCCGGCTGATGTGGCCCATCCGCGACATCAGCGGCGAGGTCGTCGGCTTCGGCGCGCGCAAGCTGCGCGACGACGACAACGGGCCCAAGTACCTGAACACCCCCGAGACGGCGATCTACAAGAAGTCCCAGGTGCTGTACGGCATCGACCTGGCCAAAAAGGAGATCGCCAAGACCTCCCGGGCCGTCGTGGTCGAGGGCTACACCGACGTGATGGCCTGCCACATGGCCGGGGTCACCACCGCGATCGCCACCTGCGGCACCGCCTTCGGCGGCGACCACATCAAGATCCTGCGCCGGCTGCTCATGGACAACGCGACCGCCGAGGTGATCTTCACCTTCGACGGGGACGCGGCCGGGCAGAAGGCCGCGCTGCGCGCTTTCGAGGACGACCAGAAGTTCGCCGCGGAGACCTCCATCACCATCGCCCCGGGCGGCATGGACCCGTGCGACCTGCGCCTGGCCAAGGGCGACGCGGCCGTGGCGGGGCTGGTCGAGGCCCGGACCCCGCTGTTCGAGTTCGCGCTGAAGCACATCGTGGCCCGGCACAACCTGGAGAACCCGGCGGGGCGGGCGGCCGCGCTGGAGGAAGCCGCCCCGATCATCAAGAAGATCAAGAACGTCGCGATCCAGCACGAGTCGGCGGTCCAGCTCGCGGGCATGCTCGGCATGCGCGACGAGCAGTTCGTGGTCAAGCGGATCGCCCAGCTCGACCGCTGGGCCCGGGAGCGCGGCAACCAGCCCCAGCAGCAGCGCCGGGGCCAGTCGTCCGGCGGCTCGGGTCACTCCGGCCACTCCGGCCATTCGTACGAAGACATCCCCGCGCCGGCCGCCACCCCCACGGGTCCCGCGCTGAACCTGCGCAGCCCCGCGCACATCACCGAGCGCGAGCTGCTCAAGCTGGCGCTCCAGCGCCCCGCCCTGGTCTCCCCCGCCTTCGACGCGTACGGGATGGACGAGTTCACCGCCCCGCCCTACGCGGCCGTGCGCCAGGCCATCCTGGACGCCGGCGGCGCTTCGCTCGGCACCGAGGACTACCTGACCCGGGTCCGGGACGCCGCGCCGAACGACACCGTCCGCGCGCTGGTCACCGAGCTCGTCGTCGAGGCCATCCACGCGAAGACCGTGGACGAGATCTACGCCGGGGTCCAGCTGGTCCAGGTCAGGCTCCGCGCGGTCGACCGCCGGGTGCACGAGATCCAGGGCACCCTGGCCCGCCTCGGCCACCAGGACGCCCCGGAGCAGCTGGCGGCGGTCCAGGAGGAGCTGTGGGTGCTCCAGCAGTACGGCCGGCGCCTGCGCAACCGGGGCGCGGAAGGCCTGTAGGGCAGCTCGGGCCCTAGCGGCGCAGCCAGTCGCCGCCCGGGATGGGGGTGCCGGAGCGGGCGAGGTGGTGGGCCAGCGGCGGGGCGGCCAGGTAGACCCAGGCGCGGACCGGGGTGCCGTCGGGGCGCAGGGCCTCGCGGGCGGTGCGGTCGTAGATGTTGGCGGGGTGTCCGGGGCCCGCGTACTCCTCCAGCAGGTCGAGCGCCACGAGGAGTTCCCCGTAGGCCCCGGGGGCCGGGGTGATCAGCTCTCCGGCTATCGCGGAGCCGGAGCCGGGGCGGTCCACGGCGTACGGGTATCCGGGGCCCTCGTACAGGGCCGCGTCCGGGAGGCGGGCGGGCTCCTCGGCGGCCGTGCGGCCGCGCAGGAACAGGTCGTGGTTGACCTCGCCGGGGCGCAGGGTCCCGTAGACGAAGAACGGGAGTTCCCGGAGCTCCTGGAGCCCCTCCGCCTGCGGAATCAGTCCCTGCGGAGTCGTTCCCCGTGGAATCGTTCCTTCGCCCTGGCCTTCCGGCCGATCGGCCGATGTCATGCGGCCCTCCCTCGATTCAGACTGAGCTGCTGACCGGTCTACCACCGGCCGCGCGCCGGGCCCAAGGTCCCGACTTCGGCCACGGGAGACCGCCTACGCACCGCTGTTACACGTCCGCCCGGTCCCTGTGACCGACGCCGCCTACCGTCAGTCTGCCTCCCCGCGCCCCGCCCTCCCCCACCACCCGACGGTTCCGCCTTCCATGACTCGACCGACCCTCCGCACCCTCGCCGCAGCCGCCCTGCTCTGCACCGTCCTCGGCCTCGGCGGCTGCGCCGCGCCCGGCGGCCTCGGCCCGGACGAGGTCGCGCCGCCCGTGTCCTCCCAGCCGCAGCCGAAACCGCTGTGGCCCTCCTGGACCGAGTCGCCGAGCTCCAGCGGTACGGCGGTGGCCGGCCACGAACCCCCGCCGCGGCCGCTCGACGGCGCGCCGGCCGTGGGGCCGGAGGGGATCGAGAAGGTGGACGTGATGGCCGTGGTCCGCGCGGACAAGGCGATGAAGCGTTTCGGCGACGGGAAGAAGATCGACGGTCCGGGCAAGGCCGGGATGCGCCCGGCCCGGTTCGCGGACCTGACGGGCGACGGGAAGCCCGAGCTGATCGTCGCCGCGGACAGCCAGACCGGCCGTTCGGTGCTGAGCGTCTACACCGCGGCCGACGGGAAGATCGTCCCGATCCTGTTCACCAGCGGCCGGCGGATGAGCGCCGAGACCGTCGGCACCGACCTGCTGGTCCGCACCACCGACGACGACGGTTCCGCGCACGACATCCGCTACCACTGGGACGGCCGGCGGATGAGCGTCCTCAGCGACGACCACAAGTTCGGCAACGCCATCTCCGGCCCGCGCTCCGGCTCCGGCGAGTGCCCGGCTCCGCAGCCGACCGCCGCCGCATCGCCCGCCCCCACGCACCAGGCCGCCAGGTGAAGCGCTTCGTGCTCCGCGGCCGCGGCCTCCTGCACTCCCTCGGCCTGCGCTGGAAGATCGCCGTCCTGCTCGCCGTCGGCTGCTCCCTCGTCGCGCTCACCATCGGCATCCTGATCCACGAGGCCCGTGCGACCCAGGTGGCCGACGCGGCGCGCAAGGGCGCCCTCGCGCAGCTCGTCCGGGTGCGCCAGGTGTACGAGCTCACGGGCCAGCTCGACTTCGACAAGGTCGGGGAGGCCGACGCGCGCCTCGACTGCCCGAGCCTGCCCGAACCCCTGCGGCAGGCCGCCCTGGCCGGGAAGCGCACCACCTACCTCGACCTGCACGGCCTCCACCCGGCGGTGTGGGCGGCCCGGCCGGTCGGCGGCGACCAAGTGCTCTCCGTACGGCAGTCGCTGACGGAGGAGCAATCGGAACTGCGGGAACTGGACCAGAAGTTGATGGCCTTCGGGGTGGTCGTCGTCACCCTCGCGGCGATCGGCGGGGCGGCGCTGGCCAGCCGGCTGAGCAAGGACCTGCGGTCCGCGGCCGAGACGGCCCGGCGGATCAGCACGGGCGAACTGGACGCCCGGATCGGCCCGTCGGGCGCGCCGGGGACGCGGAACGAGGTGGCCGAACTGTCCGCGGCGGTCGACACGATGGCGGCGAGCCTGCAGCGGCGGCTGGTGGCGGAGCAGCGGTTCACGGCGGACGTGGCGCACGAGCTGCGGACCCCGCTGACCGGTCTGCACACCGCCGCCGAACTGCTCCCGCCGGGGCGGCCCACGGAGCTGGTGCGCGACCGGGTCGCGGCCCTGTGCAGCCTGACCGAGGACCTCCTGGAGGTGGCCCGGCTGGACGGGGACCGGGAGGTGGCCCAGCTGGACATCCACCTCCTGGGACCGCTGGTGGAGGCGGTCACCCGGCGTTCGGGGGTGGAGGCGCAGCTCCTGGGCGCCGCCGACGGCACGGCCCGCGTCCGCACGGACGTCCGGAGGCTGGAGCGGATCCTGACGAACCTGCTGGTCAACGCCCGCAGGCACGGCGGGGACCCGATCACCGTGACGGTGGCCGGCAACACGGTGACCGTACGGGACCGGGGCCCGGGCTTCCCGGCGACGCTGCTGCGGGAGGGCCCGCAGCGGTTCCTGACGGGCGCGACCGAACGCGGCCAGGGCACGGGCCTGGGCCTGACCATCGCCCTGGGCCAGGCCCAGGTCATCGGCGCCCGCCTCACCCTCACCAACCCCACCCCCACCGGAGCCGCGGCCACCCTCACCCTCCCCCCGGCCTGACCCCACCAACCCACCAGCCCCCTCCAGCCCCGCCGCCGCTTGAGGCGCGGGGTCCGGGGCGGCGCCCCGGCTGGGGGTCCCCCGGACGGAGCCTGGGGGATGGTGAAAGGGCGGGGCGGCGACGGGCTCCGCGCAGCGGCGACCCGCACCCGCGAGGCCACCGTCACCCGGACGGGGTGGTGGCCCACGGATACCCCTCCACCTCTCCTCACCTGCGAGAACGCCCCACCACCACTCCCCCCGGCCCACATCTGACACCACATCAGCAGGCGCAGGCCCGCACACCCGGGTTACCTCGGAGACACGACCCCGTGTCCACAGGAGACCCCCCATGCGCCGACGCACCGCCCACGTGCTCACCGCCACCGCGCTGACCGCCGTCGCGTTCGCCGGCCCGGTGGCCGGTGCGGTCGCCGCCGCGGACCTGGGCATGACGGGCTTCGGCATGACGGGCTTCGCCGCAGGCGACTTCGCACCGCTGGAGATCTGGCCGAAGTCCGCCGCCCCCGGCACCACCGTCACGGTGAACACGAAGGCCTGCGGTCCCGGCAGCCACGCCGAGGGCGACGCCACCACCGTCGGGGGCGGCCGCTTCAAGCTGGCCCCGGGCACCCACAAGGAGGTGGTCGTGGGACAGTTCCAGGTCGCCCGCGGAGCCCACCCCGGCACCCACTCGATCGGCGCCACCTGCGCGAACGGCAAGTTCGCCACCGGCGACCTGATCGTCACCGAGCACGACCGCGCCCCCCAGGGCCACGTGCGCACCGGGGTGGGTGGTGGCACGACCACCACCACCGACCCCGCCAAGATCGCGGCGGGAGCGGCAGTGCTGGCCGCCACCGCCGTCGGCGGTACCTGGTTCCTGCGTCGCCGGGCGAGCGGCACGCGGAACTGACGGACGCCCACCGCGGCTCCGGCCGCGGTCCGACCGGTACCGTCCCCCGTCGCCCGCCCCGCGAGGTCCCCCCGTTCGCGGGGCCGGGCGACGGCCAGTCACCCCGTTCGCGTCACACGTCACCAAGCCGAGGGGGCCGCATGGAGGCAGAGGCACGCCGCGCCCGCGCCCGCGCCGGCGGGCTCGTCGCGCTGGCCACCTGCATCGGCGTCTGGCTCATCGGCAGCGGCTCCGGCGAGCCCGTCCGGCCTCCGCTGCCCTCCCCCGGTGAGGCGCTGAGCGCCCAGGCGCAGTTCCCCGGGGCCATCGCCGCGCTGCCCGGCTCCCCTCCCACCCGGATCCGGATCCCGTCCATCCGGGTGGACGCCCCGCTCACCGGGCTCGGGCTGCAGGCCGACGGCAGTCTCGAAGTGCCGCCGCCCGCCCGCCGGGACCTGGCGGGCTGGTACCGCGAGGGCACCACCCCGGGCGCCACCGGCACCGCCGTGGTCGCCGGGCACGTGGACGACGCCACCGGGCCCGCGGTCTTCTACCACCTCGGCGCGCTGCGCCGGGGAGCCCTGATCGAGATCGCCCGCGCCGACGGACGTACGGCCGTGTTCACCGTCCACGCGGTGGAGGTCTACGACGCCAAGGCCTTCCCCGACTCCCGCGTGTACGGGTCCGCCCCGCGGGCCGAGCTCCGCGTCATCACCTGCGGCGGGGGCTTCTCCCAGCGCACCGGCTACCGGGGCAACGTGGTCGTCTTCGCCCACCTGACGGGCACCTACTGAACGAACGGCTCAGCCGGTGCGGACGACGGCCTGGTCGCCGTGGGGTCCGAACAGGTGCAGGATCTCCACCACCTCGCCTTCGGCGGGTCCGAACCAGTGGGGTTCGCCGGTGTCGAACTCGGCGACCTCGCCGGGGCGCAGGGTGAGGCTCCGCTCGCCGATGACGAGGCGGAGCTCGCCGGCGAGCACGTAGAGCCATTCGTAGCCGGCGTGGGTCACCAGTTTCGGCTCCCGGTACGCGAGCACCTGCTTGAAGACCTGGACCCGGCCGGGGTACGTCGTCAGGGGGACGAGGACGCTCCCGTCCCTGCGGCGGGGCTTCAGGTGGACGCGCGCGTCACCGGTGGCCGGGGCCGCCACGAGCTGGTCGAGGGCGACGCGGTGGGTGCGCGCGAGCGGGATGAGCAGTTCGAGGGACGGGCGCCGTTTGCCCGACTCCAGGCGGGAGAGGGTACTCACGGAGATCCCGGCGGCCCGGGAGAGGGCCTCCAGGGTGAGGCCGCGCTCGCGCCGCAGCGCCCGTAGGCGCGGACCGATGGCGTCGAGGGTCCGCGCGAGTTCGGCGTTCTCGGCGTGCTCGGCATGCTCCGCGTGTCCGGCATCCCTGTCCATGGGGTCATTTTGCGGTATCGGCAAATTTCCTGGGCCGCGACCACCGCCCGGTCCGAGCATGGGCCGACATCCGAAGCCGGCGGCCGACAGGCCGTCGCGGACCCGAGGCGGCCCCCCATGACTACGACGATCACGACGATCCCGGCCGGGGCGGCCGCAGGGCCCGCCCCCGGCGCACGCCGCCGGTGGACGGTACTGGCCGTCTGCGCGCTCAGCATGTTCCTCATCGGAGTGGACACCACCATCGTCAACGTGGGCCTGCCCGCGATCGGACGGGGCCTGGGTACGGACACCCGCGGTCTGGAGTGGGTCGTGGACGCCTACACCCTGGTCCTCGCCAGCCTCCTCATCGCCTCCGGCGCCCTCGCGGACCGCTTCGGACGCCGCCGGGTGTTCCGGTGCGGGCTGACCGTCTTCGGTCTCGCCTCCCTCGCCTGCGCCCTCGCTCCGTCGCTCGGCCTCCTCGTCGCGGCGCGGGCCCTCCAGGGAGTCGGGGCCTCGATGCTGAGCCCGGTGGCCCTGGCGATCGTGGTCAACGCGATGCCCGACCCGCGGGAGCGGGCCCGGGCCATCGGCGTGTGGGCCTCGGTCTTCGGGCTCAGCATGGCCGCGGGTCCGGTCATCGGCGGTGCCCTCATCGCGGCGTTCGGCTGGCGGTCGGTGTTCTGGATCAACGCCCCCGTGGTCGTCGGCGCGCTCGTCCTGGTGGCGGTGTTCGTGCCGGAGTCCCGCGGACAGCGGGCCCGGCGGCTCGACCTGCCCGGCCAGGTGCTCCTCGCGACGGCCCTGTGCGTCTCGGTCGGCGTCCTGATCGAAGGCCCCCGCATCGGCTGGGCCTCCCCCGCGGCCCTGGGCTGCTACGCCGTCGCCGTGGCGGCCACGACCGCCTTCGCCCGGGTCGAGCTCCGCCGGGCCGAGCCCCTGATCGACCTCGGGCTGTTCCGGCGGCCGCCCTTCGCCTCGGCGGTCCTGGGCGCGGTGGCGGTGTTCGCCGCGCTGAGCGTGAGCCTGCTGCTCACCACCCTGTACTTGCAGGACGCCCGCGGCTGGACCCCGCTCGCGGCCGGCGCCGCGACCCTGCCCATGGCGCTCGGGGCCACCGTGTGCGCGCCTTGGTCGGGCAGCCTGACCGGGCGCCTGGGGCCGCGGCGACCGCTCCTCCTCGCGGGCGGGTTCACCGCGGCGGGCGGGCTCTGCATGGTGGGCCTGAGCCTGGGCCCCGGCCCGGGCGTGCCGCTGCTCCTGGCGGCCTACCTGCTCATCGGCATCGGGTTCGGCTTCGCCAACGCCCCGCTGACCCACACCGCGGTCGGCGGCCTCCCGCCGTCCCGCGCCGGCGTGGCCGGGGCCGTCACCTCCACCGCCCGCCAGGTCGGGTCGGCGGTCGGCATCGCCGTGGCGGGAGCCTTGGCCGCGGGCGTCGCCCCGGACGGCCTGGCCCGGGCCTCCCGGCCGGGCTGGCTCCTGGTGACGGCCTGCGGCCTGCTCCTCTTCGTGGTGGCCCGGGCCTCCGCCCGTAAGGAACCCGGGGCTTAAGGCCGGGTCCGGCACTCGGTCCTAGCCGTGAGGACCGCCTCGCAGGCCACGACGCCCGCCCCGATCCGCATCGCGGTCGAGTCGCCGCTCACATCGAGTTGCCGCACCGCGGCCCGCATCGCGGACAGCGTCGCGTAGGGGAAGCAGTCCCCGTGCCCCAGGGCGACGTCGGCCGCCACCCGGACCTTGACCGACCGCACCGAGTCGTCCGTGTCCAGCTTCGACCACGGGCGGAAGAGGTCCTCGGCCGTCTGCCGCACCTCGGCGCAGGACGGCGCGTCCCGCCCGCCTGCCCGGCCGTCCGCCCGGCCGCCCGTCCGGTCCCCCACCACGTATCCGCCCCCGGCGAGCACCACGGCAACAGCCGCGGCCAGGGCGAGCGTCCACCCTCGTCTCATGGGTGGTCACCCTAGGGTCTGTACGGCGCTTCGCGTCAGGGCCAGGCCAGATCCGAAAGAGACGGGCTAGGCCGGGAAGGCGTACCAGCGGCGGTGGACGTACGGCTCCACGCACAGGACCGCGGCGCCCGCCACGGCTCCCACCAGGAGCGAGGTCCAACCGCCGCCGGCGACGAGCGCACCGGCGCAGGCGCCCGCCACGACCAGCGGCCGGGCCAGGGTCAGCGGGCCGAGCCCGACCACCATGGCGAGGGTGCTGCCCCGGTACGGCAGGGCGAAGTAGGCGGCGAGCGAGAGCCCGACGGCGAGGGCGTAGGCCCCGAGCGGGACGAGGAAGCCGGTCCCGCCGTCGGCGAGGGCCCCGTACGCCCGGTCCGGGTCCTCGGCGAGCAGCAGGACCGCGCCGGCCGTGAGGGCGGGCGCGAGCAGCAGGACGGCGCCGACCGACAGTCCGCGCAGGGCCGCGCGGACGACGGCACGCTGCTTGCGGATCCGGGCGTCCCGGCCGGCGTAGGCGCGGAAGCCGCTGAACGCCACGTCGACGAGGCCGAGGGCGGCGAGCGGCCAGACCGGGTTCATCGCGCGGCCCCGGTCCCGGCTCCGGCGGCGGACCAGGCCGCGGCGTCGTGCCCGGGCGGTCCGCCGCGGGTCAGCTGCTCCGCGCCCACGAGCCGGCGGGAGGCGCGGCCGAGGGCGTGGCGCAGCGGGTCCTCCAGGTAGGGGCGGATGCCGAGGACCGGGCGCAGGGTGGTGCAGAAGGGGTTGGCCAGGCCGCGGGGTTCGTAGAGCAGCGGCCGGATGCCCGGTACGGTCGCGGCGCGCAGCAGGGTTTCGTCCGAGTGGGCGCGCCGGGCGGAGACGACCCCGTCGTGGCGGCCGAGCGGATGGCGCATGCGGGCGCGGTGGAACATCCAGGCGCCCAGGGGTGCCAGCCGGGTGGCGGCGATGTCGAAGTGGCAGAAGGCGAGTGCCTGGGAGTCGGCCTGGGCCTCGAAGAACTCCGCGAGCGCGGGGCCGCGGAAGTGGTGCAGCAGTCCGGTGGAGACGTAGACGGTGGCGACCTCCGGCAGGTCGAAGGCGTTGCCGTGGACGAACCGGCAGTCGAGCCCCTCGGCGCGGGCCAGCCGGTCGGCCTCGGCGACGAGCGCGGCGTCGAGGTCGACGCCGATCAGCTCCACGTTGGGGCCCAGGGCGCCGGTGGACGCCAGCCAGCGGACGAGGTAGCCGAGCCCGGAGCCGATGTCGACCAGGCGGAACCGGCCGCGGCGGCCCGCGATCTCGCGGATGGCCTCGAAGAGCGGGTCCAGTACCTCCACCAGCCGTTCCCCGACGCGCAGCTCCTCGCTGAGCCGCTGCAGCTCGGTGTGGACGCCGATCATCAGCCGGTCCACGGCGAGCGGGTCGAGCACGTCGTCCGGACCGGCCGGCAGTCCGGCGACGATCCGGGCCGCGCTCGGGTCCCCGGCCTCGTGGAGCCTGCGGACCACATCACCCCGGCGCACCGGCAGCCGCGCCCCGCTGAGGGGATCGGTGACGGTGATCAGGTCGGATATCTCAAGGTGGGGCACACTCGCAACTTTATCCCCCGACGGGCGGTCAGCCGCAGGTCAGCCCCATTGTTCGAGGCCCAGCTTCAGGACGAGGGCTCCGACGACCGTCAGGAGCACTCCGCGCACGAAGCCGCTGCCCTTCCGCAGCGCCATCCGGGCGCCGATCATGGCCCCGGCCAGGTTGAACACGGCCATCAGTGCTGCCAGTTGCCACAGCACCATGCCCTGGTAGGCGAACATGGCGAGCGCTCCGGCATTGGTGCACACGTTGACGATCTTCGCCGTGGCGGAGGCCGTGACCAGGTCGAGGTGGAGGAGGGCCGTCAGCGCGAGGACGAGGAAGGTGCCGGTGCCGGGGCCGATGAGCCCGTCGTAGAAGCCGATGCCGAGGCCGGCCAGGGCGATGGTGAGCAGGACGCGCTGACGGCTGACCGGAGCGGCTCCGGGAGCGACGCCGAAGGCGGGGCGGAAGAGGACGAACGCCGCGACGACCACCAGGACCACCATGATCAGCGGGCGCAGCGCGTCCTTGCTGATGCCGCCGGCCAGGGCGGCCCCGCCCATCGAGCCGGCGAGCGCGGCCAGACCGATGCGGACGGCGAGCTTCACGTCCACCGGGGTCTTGCGCAGGTACGACACGGCCGCGCCCGAGGTCCCGACGATGGCCACGGCCTTGTTGGTGCCGAGGACGGTGGCGGGGTGGGCGTTCGGCAGGCCGAGGAGCAGGGCGGGCAGGAGGAGCAGGCCGCCGCCGCCCACGACGGCGTCGATCCAGCCGGCCGCGGCGGCGGCCACGCACAGCACGATGATCATGGTTGTCGATATGTCAGGCACGGCCCGACCTTATGGAGCGGTTGGGTGCAGCGGCCATCAATCCCCGGAAACTTGCGCAAACGTTGAGCTTTGCCTGGCCGGAGCCCGGTCCGGGGCCACGGGAGCCGACGGATCCACCGCCGCGGTCAGCACGCTCGCGGCGAGCACACTGGCCAGCCCGAGCCCGGCCGCGACCCGCCTGGCCGGCGGTACGGACCCCAGCGCGCCCAGCACCGCCCGCGCCGGCGAGCTACGGGGCCTCCGATGCCGGGCCCCGGGAACGACCGGCGGCTCCGACCGGTCCAGCGTTCGAGGACCGGGGTCAGGCGCAGCCAAATCCAGCCCGTCCGGCGTTTGAGGACCGGGGTCCGGGGCGGAGCCCCGGGGAACGGGCGAAGGGCGGGTAGGGGACAAGCCCCGCGCAGCGGCAAGGGGCACGGGCAGGGTGACGTGCAACGGGTGACGCACAGGGTGGCGACCTCTCGGGACGGAAACGGAAGCGTGCGTGCACGGAAGCGGCAGCGGACCTGCGGCGGGTTCAGAACCCGAAGCACTCCGCGTGGATCCGCCCAGCCGGCACCCCGGCCCGAAGCAGCGCGGACTGGGTGGCGTCCGCCATCCCGGGCGGCCCGCACAGGTACACGTCGTGCTCGGCCAGCTCCGGGACCAGCGCGGCCAGCGCCTGCGGAGCCAGCGGGTCGAAGGCGGCGCCCGACGGCCCGAGGAGGTAGTGCAGCCCGGCCTGCCGTTCGGCGGCGATGGCCTCCAGCTCGGAGCGCAGGACGAGGTGCTCCTCGGCGCCCGCCCGGTAGAGCAGGGTGATGTCCCCCGGCCCGCCGGGCAGGGTCTCGAACAGCGCCCGCATCGGGGTGATCCCGACCCCTCCGGCGATCAGCAGCACCTTGGTCCGCGTCCGCCGGGCCGCGGTGAGCGCCCCGAAGGGGCCGGTGGCCAGGACCCGGGTGCCGGGCCGCAGCCGGCGGATCCGGCGGGAGTGGCCTCCGAGGGCCTTCACGGTGATGCGCAGGGTGTTCCCGCGGACCGGCGCCGACAGCGAGAACGGCAGCGCGGTGTGCCACAGCCGGCGTTGGAGGAACCGCCAGCGCAGGAACTGCCCCGGCTCCGCGCGCAGCTCCGCGAGGTGCTCCCCGTAGACGAGGACGGAGACCACCCCGGGGCCCTCCGTGCGGACCTCGGCGACGCGCAGCGCGTGCCGCAGGGCCTGGCGTACGGGGACCACGGCGCGGTACCAGATCAGCAGGACGGCAACCACCGCATGGGCGAGGGCCCAGAACCAGGCGACGAGGGCCAGGTCGGGTCCGGCGAGCTGGTGCCCGAAGGCGAGGGCGGCGGCGAGGTACACGAGGAGGTGGACCCCCCGCCAGGTTTCGTGGCTGACCCGGCGGCGTACGGATCGGGCGGAGGTGATGCCGACGGCGACCAGGAGGACGGTCCCGGCCGTCGCGGCGGCCAGCGCCGGATAGCCGAGCAGCTGCCGGACCGCCGAGAGCACGTCGACCCCCTCGTGCACGGCATAGCCGCAGAGCGCGAAGGCCGTGTGCCCGAGACAGAGCAGCATGACGTGGCGGCCGCCGAGCGCGTGCCAGCGGGCGAGCCGGGCCGCGCCCACCCCGTGCTCGACGGCGGGGACCCGGGCCATGAGGAACAGCAGGACGAGTACCCCGTACCCGGCGAGCAGGCCGGACAGGTGCGCGGCGGTCGCGAACAGCGCGTCGAGCCGGGCCGAGGGCCGCACCTGGGCGGCCCACAGCAGGGCGACGGTCCCCGCCCCGCCGAGCATCCCGCCCTTGACCCGAACCGCCATGTCTCGCTCTCGCATACGGCCACGCTACGGGCGGTCCGGCGGGCCCCCCGGCCCTCCCGGTGATCCTTAAGGCGGCCTTGAGGAGCGCCTCACGGGCCCTTAACCCGCGCGCTGAGGTCGAGGTTCCGTCAGGGAAACAAGGGCGATGCCGTGGGGAAACAGCGGCCGCGCACTCTCGTGTCATGACCTCGGAACAGCAACGCGTGGTGGTGATCGGCGGCGGCCTCGCGGGCCTGCGGCTCGCCGCCCGGCTGGGCGGGGACGTACGCGTTCTCGGCGAGGAGGAGCACGTCCCGTACAACCGGGTCCTCCTCGCGGAGGTCCTGGCCGGCCGGTACGCGCCGGAAGTGACGGCCCTCCCGGCCCCCGGCCCGGCGCTGCGCCGCGGCGTGCGGGCGGTACGGATCGACCGGGCGGAGCGGGTGGTGCACTGCGACGACGGAACGGTCGAGCGGTACGGCACCCTCGTCCTGGCCACGGGGTCGAACCCGGTCCTCCCTCCCCTCCGCGGCCTGTTCGAACCCGAAGGCCGGGAGCTTCCCGCCGGGGTCCACGCGTTCCGCACCATGGACGACTGCCTGGCCCTGTCGGCGGCCGTACGTCCCGGCGTGCGCGCGGTGGTGATCGGCGGCGGCCTCCTCGGCGTCTCGGCGGCCCGCGCCCTCGCCGAGCGGGGCGCCCAGGTCGTCCTCGCCCAGCAGGGCGAGCGCCTGATGGAACGCCAACTGGACGCGGAGGCCTCATCCCTCCTCCACACCCACCTGACCGCCATGGGCGTGGAGATCCACACGGAATGCCGAGTCCGCGGCCTGTCGACGACCGGCGCGAGTCCGCTACCACCTCGCGGAGCCGGCGTTGCCCTGCGGGCAATCCAGCCCACCAGCGTGCACATCCAAGCGGACGCCGGCCAGAATCCAGCCCCTCCGGCGTTTGAGGAAGGGGGCACCCCCAGCGGTAGCTGGGGGAGGGTCCGGGCAGAGCCCGGAACGCCCCGCAGGGCCGTCACTCCCGACGCCGCCTCCCCGGGTCGGCACCCGGCACCCGCCCAGGCACCCCGCCGGGTGACCGGCGTCGAACTCGCCAACGGCTACCGCCTGGACGCCGATCTCGTCGTCCTCGCCTGCGGCGTCCGCCCCCGCACGGGCCTCGCCCAGGCCGCCGGCCTCGACGTCCGCAAGGGGATCCTCGTCGACGACGAGCTGCGCACCAGCGACCCCCGCATCCACGCCGTCGGCGACTGCGCCGAGCACGCGGGCCGGGTGTACGGCCTGGCCGGCCCCGCGCTCGAACAGGCCGACGCCCTCGCCGGAGTCCTGCTCGGAACCGGCAGGGGACTCGACCGGGACCCCGCCTACAGCGGGACCCGCGCCCTGACCCGCCTCACCCTCACCGCCGGCGGTGACCGGCCCCTCGACCTCGCCGCCTTCGGCGAGACCACCGCCCTCCCCGGCGACGACGTGGTCCGGCTGGCCGACGCCACCCGCCGCACCTACCGCAAGGTCGTCATCCGCGGCGACCGCCTCGTCGGCGGGGTCCTGCTCGGCGAACTCTCCACCGTGGGCGCCCTCGCCCGCAGCTGGGAGGACGGCGCCCCCCTCACCGACCAGCACGGTCTCACCGACCTGCACCACCTGCTCACCGACGACGGAGGCTCCTGATCATGGCCGCAGCCACGCCCCATCCCGCCCCGGCCACCGCCCAGGCCACCGCCACCCCCGCCCCCGCCCCCGGAACCCGGCCCTCCCTCGTGCTCATCGGCCACGGCATGGTCGGCCAGCGCTACCTGGAGGCGCTCGCCGAACTCGGCGCCACCGCCACGCACCGGATCACCGTGCTCTGCGAGGAGCCGCGGCCCGCCTACGACCGCGTGCACCTGACCTCGTACTTCTCCGGCAGCACCCCCGAGGACCTCTCCCTCACCCCCGCCTCCTTCATGGAGGAGCACGGGATCGCCCTGCACCTCGACGACCCCGCCGAGAGCATCGACCGCGACGCCCGCACCGTCACCGCCCGCTCGGGGCAGGTGTTCCCGTACGACGTGCTCGTGCTCGCGACCGGCAGCTACCCCTTCGTGCCGCCCGTCCCCGGCAAGGACGCCCCGGGCTGTTTCGTCTACCGCACCATCGAGGACCTCCTCGCGATCGAGGAGTACGCCAAGACCCGGACCACCGGCGCCGTGGTCGGCGGCGGCCTGCTCGGGCTGGAGGCCGCCGGCGCGCTCAAGGGCCTCGGACTCGCCACCCGCGTGGTGGAGTTCGCGCCGCGCCTGATGCCCGTCCAGGTCGACGAGGGCGGCGGCGCGGCCCTGCTGCGCACCATCGAGAACATGGGGCTCACCGTCCACACGGGCGTCGGCACCCAGGAGGTCCTCACCGGCGAGGACGGCTCGGTCAACGGCATGAAGCTGTCCGACGGCTCCAGCGTCGACACCGACCTGGTCGTCTTCTCCGCCGGCGTCCGCCCCCGCGACCAGCTCGCCCGCGAGAGCGGCCTGAAGGTCGGCGAACGCGGCGGCATCTCCGTGGACGCCCGCTGCCGCACCTCCGACCCGCACGTCTACGCCATCGGCGAGTGCGCGCTCGCCTCCGACGGCCGCGTCTACGGCCTGGTCGCCCCCGGCTACGAGATGGCGGAGACGGCCGCGGCCGATCTGCTGGGCCGCGAGAAGGAGTTCACCGGCGCCGACCTCTCCACCAAGCTCAAGCTGCTCGGCGTGGACGTGGCCTCCTTCGGCGACGCCCACGGCGCCACCGCCGGCAGCCTCGACGTCGTCTACTCCGACTCCCGCTCCGGCGTCTACAAGAAGGTGGTCGTCTCCGCCGAAGGCGTCCTGCTCGGCGGCGTCCTGGTCGGCGACGCCGACTCCTACGGGCTGCTGCGCCCGCTCACCGGCTCCGTACCGCCCGTCACCCCCGAGCAGCTGGTGCTGCCCGCCGGCGTCGGCGCACCCGTCGCGCTCGGCCCGGCCTCGCTCCCGGACGGCGCGGTGATCTGCTCCTGCCACAACGTCACCAAGAAGGCGATCACCGCCCACACGACGGTCCCCGAGGTCAAGAAGTGCACCAAGGCGGGCACCGGCTGCGGGAGCTGCCTCAAGGTGATCGGCCAGCTGATGCCACCGGCCGCCGACAAGGGCCTCTGCGGCTGCTTCTCCTTCACCCGCGCCGAGCTCTACGAGATCGTCCGCACCCTGCGCGTGACCTCGTACGAACGGCTCCTCGACAGCCACGGCCGCGAGGAGGCGCGCGGCGGCGAGGGCTGCGAGGTCTGCAAGCCCACCGTCGGTTCGATCATCGCCTCGCTCGCCCCCACCCTCGGCGCGAGCGGCTACGTCCTGGACGGGGAGCAGGCCGCCCTCCAGGACACCAACGACCACTTCCTCGCCAACATGCAGCGCAACGGCTCGTACTCGGTCGTCCCGCGCATCCCCGGCGGCGAGATCACCCCCGACAAGCTCATCGTGATCGGCGAGGTGGCCCGCGACTTCGGCCTCTACACGAAGATCACCGGCGGGCAGCGCATCGACCTCTTCGGCGCCGCCATCGACCAGCTCCCCCTCATCTGGGCCCGGCTCGTCCAGGCCGGGTTCGAGTCCGGGCACGCGTACGGCAAGGCGCTGCGGACCGTGAAGTCCTGCGTGGGCCAGACCTGGTGCCGCTACGGGGTCCAGGACTCGGTGCGGATGGCCATCGACCTGGAGCTGCGCTACCGGGGCCTGCGCGCCCCGCACAAGCTCAAGTCGGCGGTCTCCGGCTGCGCCCGCGAGTGCGCGGAGGCGCAGAGCAAGGACTTCGGGATCATCGCGACGGCCGGCGGCTGGAACCTCTACGTCGGCGGCAACGGCGGCGCCACCCCGCGCCACGCCGACCTGCTGGCGCAGGACCTGTCCGACGCCGAACTGGTCCGGCTCATCGACCGGTTCCTGATGTTCTACATCCGCACCGCCGACCGGCTGGAGCGGACCTCCACCTGGCTGGACCGGCTGGAGGGCGGCCTCGACCACCTGCGGGACGTGATCGTGCACGACTCGCTCGGGCTCTGCGCGGAGCTGGAGTCGCTGATGGCCGACCACGTGGCGCACTACCGCGACGAATGGGCCGAGACCCTGGACGACCCGGAGCGGCTGCGCCGGTTCGTGTCCTTCGTCAACGCCCCCGGCGCACCCGACCCGAGCGTGAAGTTCGTCCCCGAACGCGGCCAGGTCAAGCCCGACCTGACCGTCCTGACGCTGGAGCCCCTGGGAGGCACCCGATGACCGTGGAACTGCAGGTGGCGGAGGGATGGCTCACCGTGTGCGAGCTGTCGGCGCTGATCCCCGGGCGCGGGGTGGCGGCGCTGCTGCCCGACGGGAGCCAGGCCGCCGTGTTCGTCGACCGCACGGGACGCCCGTATGCCATCGGCAACCGGGACCCCTTCACGGGGGCGCAGGTGCTCTCGCGCGGGCTGGTCGGCTCGGCCGCGGGACGGCTCTTCGTGGCCTCGCCACTGCTCAAGCAGCGCTTCGACCTGGAGTCGGGGCACTGCCTGGACGACGAGGAGGTGGCGGTCCGGACGTACCCGGTGCGGACCGCCGCGACCTCCTGAGGCTCGGCCCGGGGCTCAGCCCTGGATCATCGACGGGTCCATCCACATGATCTCCCAGGTGTGACCGGAGAGGTCGTCGAAGGCACGGCCGTACATGACCCCGTGGTCCTGGGCGGGACGGGGCTCGGTGGCGCCCGCCGCCAGGGCCCCGTCGACGAGCTCGTCGACGGCGCCGCGGCTCTCGGCGCTCAGACACAGCAGCACTTCGGAGGTCTTGGCGGCGTCCGCGATGTCCTTGTGGGTGAAGTCCTTGTAGCGGGCCTCGGTCAGGAACATGGCCACGATCGAGTCGCTGATGGGCATCGAGGCGCAGTTCTCGTCGGTGAACTGGGCGTTGAAGGTGTAACCGAGCTTGCCCCAGAAGGTCTTGGTGGCCTCCAGGTCCTTGACCGGCAGGTTGACGAAGATCATGGTGGACGACGTGGAGGACATCGCGGTCTCTCTTCTCTCGGTGCGTTCGCGTTGCTTTCGAGAGGTAGACCGGAGCCCTCCGGGAAACTCATCGCTCCCCGTGAAACTTTTCCAGGAATCTCCGAACCCGCAGGTCAGAGCATGGTCGAGCGCAGCTCCAAGGCCGCCAGCGGTACGAAGCCCAGCCCGTCGGCGCTCGCCATGGAGGCATCGGCGCCGGCCAGCCGCTTGTGCAGGGTCAGCGCGATCCGCTCGCCCTGGGCCTTGGCCCGCTCCGCGTTCGGCCCCCGGTGCAGTCCGTCGATCGTGGCCCGCCACAGCTGCACCCAGCGGCCGAAGTCCTCGGCGGTCATCGCGCGGGCCGACTGGAGGGCCGCGTGCGGGGCGAAGGCGTTGCGCCGGTAGTCGGCGCTGCGGAAGAGGGCCCGCTCCCAGAAGTCGGTGATCCGGGGCAGGTGCACGTCGAGGTCGGTACCGGCGATCTCGGTGAAGAAGGGCCCGATCCGCGGATCGGCGAAGGCCGCCGTGTAGAAGCGGCGCAGCACGACGTCGAGGTCGGCGCGGCCGGTGATGTCGGCGTCGGCGGCATGGGGGTTCATCACTCCACCATCCTCCCGCACCTGCTTCCTCCCCAGGGCAAAAAGTCCCGCATCACCCCGTCCCGCGCCGCTTCGATACCGCTTCGGCGCCTCTCCGCTTCCTCTCCGATTCAGGAAATCCCTCCGGGAGGATTGACCTCGCGCCGGTCGCTCCCGCGTCATATGGAATTGACGTCACGTCAACTCGACGGTTCTAAGTTCCTCGACGCGTGCGTGACTCCGCGCCCGACCGGGCGCGGAGCCTCTCCTCCCACAGGAGTGACCGTGGAACGTCGTACCTTCCTTCGCGGGGCCGTCATCGGCTCCTCCGCCGCCGCCTTCGGCGGCACGCTGATGCACGGCGCGGCCTACGCGGCCCCCGCCCAGCCCGGCGCCGGACCCTACGGGGCGCTCGGCGCCGCCGACGCCAACGGCATCATGCTGCCCGCCGGCTTCAGCAGCCGGGTGATAGCGCGCTCCGGCCAGACGGTCAGCGGCACCTCGTACACCTGGCACAGCGCCCCCGACGGCGGCGCCTGCTTCGCCGACGGCACGGGCTGGATCTACGTGTCGAACTCGGAGATCAACCCCTCCGGCGGTGCGAGCGCGGTGAAGTTCAACTCCTCCGGCAGCATCACCGGCGCCTACCGGATCCTCTCCAACACCCGCCAGAACTGCGCGGGCGGCAAGACCCCGTGGAACACCTGGCTGTCCTGCGAGGAGGTCAGCCTCGGCTACGTCTACGAGGCCGACCCGTACGGGGTGAACGCGTCCGTCCGGCGCGCCGCGATGGGCCGCTTCAAGCACGAGGCGGCCGCCGCCGACCCCGTGCGCCAGGTGATCTACATGACGGAGGACGAGTCGAGCGGCTGCTTCTACCGCTTCATCCCCACCACCTGGGGCAACCTCTCCTCCGGCACCCTCCAGGTGCTCGTCGCCGGCACCGCCACCTCCGGCTCCTTCACCTGGGCCAACGTCCCCGACCCGGACGGCTCGCCGACCACCACCCGCACCCAGGTCTCGGGCTCGAAGAAGTTCAACGGCGGCGAGGGCTGCCACTACGCCAACGACACGGTGTGGTTCACGACCAAGGGCGACAACCGGGTCTGGCAGCTCAACCTCGCGAACAGCACCTACGAGCTGGCCTACGACGACTCCCTGGTCTCCGGCGGCGGCGCCCCCCTGACGGGCGTCGACAACGTCACGGGCTCCTCGTACGGCGACCTGTACGTCGCCGAGGACGGCGGCAACCTGGAGATCTGCGTGATCACCCCGGACGACGTGGTCGCCCCCTTCCTGCGGGTCACCGGCCAGTCCTCCTCGGAGATCTGCGGCCCGGCCTTCTCCCCCGCCGGCAACCGCCTCTACTTCAGCAGCCAGCGCGGCACGAGCGGCAGCTCGACGGGCGGCATCACGTACGAGGTCACGGGCCCCTTCCGCACCTGATCCGGGAGCGGAGCCCCTGGCAACGGCGCCGCACGGCACCGGCAACCGCGCCCCGGCGGGTCACTGACCCGCCGGGGCGCGGCCCGTCACGACACCACGGCCCCGCCCTTGAGCAGCGCGGCTCCCAGCGGCGTCACCGTGTGCAGCACGGCGTTGCCCCGCCGCAGCGTGGTGACCAGCCCGGCCTCCCGCATCACCCCCGCGTGCTGGCTCGCGGAGGCCAGCGAGACCCCGGCCCGCCGTGCCAGCTCGCTCGTGGTGGCCCCGTCGCCGATCGCCTGGAGCACCACCGACCGGGTGTGCCCGACGAGCTTGCCCAGGGTGTGCTGGCGGTGCCGGCGCCGCTCCTCCGCCGGGCGGGCCGCCTCGCCGCCGGCCTGCGCCGAGGAGGACTCGGCCGCCGCCGGATACACCAGCACGGGCGCCAGCTCCGGATCGTGCAGGGTCACCGCCGTGCGCCGGCAGAAGAAGGAGGGCTGGAGCAGCAGCCCGCGCCCCCGGAGCCGTACGTCCCGGTCCACGGGGTAGTCGCACTCCAGCACCGGCGCCCGCCACCGCAGCATCGGCGGCAGCGAGGCCAGCAGCTCGTCCGCTCCGCCGTCGAGCAGCGCCCGCCCCCGCGCGGCCCGCTCGGCCTCGATCTGCGCCTGGATGTGGCTCCAGTACGGCTCCACGGCCGCCCGGTGGTACCCGCGCAGCTCCCCCAGCAGCCGGGGCAGGTGCGCGGTGTCCCCCTCCATGAAGTCCCGCAGCCGCCGGGGCACCAGCGTCTCGGGGCCCCGGTACGCGCTCCCGCCGGCCGCCGCCGCCGGCATCCCGAAGGCCGCGGCCATGCCGGAGCCGGCCTCCACGCCCCGGCCGAGCAGGATGAGCTCGCGGCGCAGCCGCTCGGGGCGGATCCCGCGCAGGGCGTCGAGGCCCACGTCCCACCCGTACTGCCCCTCCGTGGGGGTCAGGAAATCGGGGAAATACCCGCGGCTCGGTATCAGCGCACCGAGAAGTCGTGTTTCACCATTCAACCTGGTGCGTGTTTCGGCACGCCAATCGCCGAAGAGCCGGGTATCCCGCCGGTCCCGTAAACGGTGAAAACTCAAGATGGTTTCCCACAACGCATCCGGACGCCCTGCCATCCTTACGCGTGCGAGGTCCACTCCAGTGAAATGGATACGCAGCACCCGAACCCCCACCTGTGCAACCGCAATCCCCCCGCCCCTCGAGTATGCACGCCGTCACACGTGGTCACCATGGCCTTTCAGCCACAGTTGAAACCCCTTTCGGCGAAGGTGTGACAACCGAAATCCTGTACTCCGCCGGGCACACTCCGGCGCGACCGAAACGCTCCGCGAAGGCCGTGGGGGGCTTTGCGGGGCCTGGCGGTCGGTCGCACCGGGAAGCGCCGACGTGTCCGGCGGATTGGCGACAGGCGGTGGACGGGTGGGGATCCGTCCACCGCCTGTTGCCGTTAAGGCATCTGGAACAACATTGAACCAATACTGAGCCCCGGGAACGCCGGGGAACGCGGGGAACGCCACCCGCGGAAGGCCGGGGAACGCCCCCGAACGTCAGGGAGCGCCGGGGAACGCCGGAGAAGGCCGGGGAAATAGAGCGCGCCTGCCACCGGACGTCAGGGAACCCGGGGGCAGGCGCGGTCAGTGGGGGCCCCGGAGGCGGGGCCGTGGAGGGGTCAGCGGCTGTCGCTGCCCTTCGCGTCGGCGGCGGCGCGGCCGGCCTCCAGGCGCGCGACCGGAATCCGGAACGGCGAGCAGGAGACGTAGTCCAGGCCGACCTCGTGGAAGAAGTGCACGGACTCGGGGTCACCGCCGTGCTCTCCGCAGACGCCGAGCTTGAGGTCGGGGCGGGTGGCCCGGCCGGCCTCGACGGCGCTGCGGACCAGCGTGCCGACGCCGTCCCGGTCGATGGTCTCGAAGGGCGAGACCCCGAAGATGCCCTTCTCCAGGTAGGCGGTGAAGAAGCTGGCCTCGACGTCGTCGCGGGAGAAGCCCCACACGGTCTGGGTCAGGTCGTTCGTGCCGAAGGAGAAGAACTGCGCGGCCTCGGCGATCTGGCCGGCCGTGAGGGCGGCGCGGGGCAGCTCGATCATGGTGCCGATGGTCAGCTTGAGGTCGGTGCCGGTGGCGGCCTCGACCTCGGCGATGACCGCGTCGGCCTCCTCGCGGACGATCTCCAGCTCCTGGACGGTGCCCACGAGCGGGACCATGATCTCGGCGCGCGGGTCGCCCTTGGCGTTCTTGCGCTCGGCCGCGGCCTCGGCGATCGCCCGGACCTGCATCTTGAACAGGCCGGGGATGACCAGGCCGAGGCGGACGCCGCGCAGACCCAGCATCGGGTTCTGCTCGTGCAGCTTGTGCACGGCCTGGAGCAGGCGCAGGTCGTTCTCGTTGGCGTCCTTGCGGGACTCGGCGAGGGCGACGCGCACCGACAGCTCGGTGATGTCGGGCAGGAACTCGTGCAGCGGCGGGTCGAGCAGGCGGACCGTGACGGGCAGCCCGTCCATCGCCTCGAACAGCTCGACGAAGTCCTTCTTCTGCAGCGGCAGGAGGGCACTGAGTGCCTCCTCGCGCTCGTCGTCGGTGTCCGCGAGGATCAGTCGCTCCACCAGTTCGCGGCGCTCGCCGAGGAACATGTGCTCGGTGCGGCACAGGCCGATGCCCTGGGCACCGAAGCGGCGGGCGCGCAGGGCGTCCTCGGCGTTGTCGGCGTTGGCGCGGACACGCAGGCGGCGGACGCGGTCGGCGTAGGCCATGATCCGGTGCACGGCGGCGACGAGCTCGTCGGCGTCGTCGGCGCCGGCGTGCATGCGGCCCTCGAAGTACTCGACGACCGGGGAGGGTACGACGGGTACCTCGCCGAGGTAGACCTTGCCGGTGGAGCCGTCGATGGAGACGACGTCGCCCTCTTCGACGACCGTCCCGCCGACCGTCATGCGGCGGCGCTTGGTGTCGACCTCGAGGTCCTCGGCGCCGCAGACGCAGGTCTTGCCCATGCCGCGGGCCACGACGGCCGCGTGCGAGGTCTTGCCGCCGCGCGAGGTCAGGATGCCCTCGGACGCGATCATGCCGTCCAGGTCGTCGGGGTTGGTCTCGCGGCGGATCAGGATGACCTTCTCGCCGGAGCGGGACCACTTGACGGCCGTGTAGGAGTCGAAGACGGCCTTGCCGACGGCCGCGCCCGGGGAGGCGGCGATGCCGCGGCCCAGCAGGTTGGTCTTGGCGCCCTCGTCGAAGCGCGGGAACATCAGCTGCGCGAGCTGGGCGCCGTTGACGCGCTGGAGGGCCTCGGCCTCGTCGATGAGGCCCTGGTCGACGAGCTGGGTGGCGATGCGGAAGGCGGCGCCTGCGGTGCGCTTGCCGACGCGGGTCTGGAGCATCCACAGCTGGCCGCGCTCGATGGTGAACTCGATGTCGCAGAGATCCTTGTAGTGGGTCTCCAGCGTCGTCATGATCGTCATGAGCTGGTCGTACGAGACCTTGTCGATGGTCTCCAGGTCCGCGAGCGGCACGGTGTTGCGGATGCCCGCGACCACGTCCTCGCCCTGGGCGTTCTGCAGGTAGTCGCCGTAGACGCCCGCGTGGCCGGTGGCCGGGTCGCGGGTGAAGGCGACGCCGGTGCCCGAGTCGGGGCCGAGGTTGCCGAAGACCATGGAGCAGATGTTGACCGCGGTGCCCAGGTCGCTCGGGATGCGCTCCTGGCGGCGGTAGAGCTTGGCGCGGTCGGTGTTCCAGGAGTTGAAGACCGCTTCGACGGCGAGGTCGAGCTGCTCGCGGGCGTCCTGCGGGAACTCGCGGCCGGCCTGCTTGGCGACGATCTTCTTGAAGCGGGTGACCAGCTTCTTGAGGTCGGCGGCGTCGAGGTCGGTGTCGACGGTGACCTTCTTGGCGGCCTTGGCCTCGTCGAGGGCTTCCTCGAAGAGCTCGCCGTCCACGTCCAGGACGGTCTTGCCGAACATCTGGATCAGGCGGCGGTACGAGTCCCACGCGAAGCGCTCGTTGCCGGCCTGGGTGGCGAGACCGGCGACGGACTCGTCGGAGAGGCCGATGTTGAGGACCGTGTCCATCATGCCCGGCATCGAGAACTTGGCGCCGGAACGCACGGAGACCAGCAGCGGGTCGTCCGACTGGCCGAGCTTCTTGCCCATCTTCGCCTCAAGGGCGGCGAGGTGCGCGCTGACCTCTTCGCGCAGCTCGGCCGGGGCCTCGCCGCTGTCGAGGTAGACCTTGCAGGCCTCGGTGGTGATGGTGAAGCCGGGAGGGACCGGCAGACCCAGGTTGGTCATCTCGGCGAGGTTGGCACCCTTGCCGCCGAGAAGGTCCTTGAGGTCGCGGTTGCCCTCCGTGAAGTCGTAGACGAACTTCTGATCTTTGTTTTCCGACACGGGTCTCGACTCCTCGAGGCTCGGTGGCTGCCCTGACGGCCAGGAACATACCCAGATCGAAGGCTTATGGGTACGTCCACTTGGCGGTCATGCGGCCGTAACCACCTGGGTGCCAGCCAATCGAATGTAACTGGCGAGTAGCCGAAACCTACGAAGACCCTTCAGGTCCCGAAGGGTGAGGTGCCCGCTGAGGCTTGTTTCCGCTCCGATGAGCGATCATCGATACATTTGCGTTCAAGAGTTGAACGAACAAAGGGTGGCACCCAGTGCCACCCTTTGAAAGTCTTACCCGTGACCATTCCGCTCATCTGAGCGAAACCTCACCCATGCGTGGCGTATGTCACGCCACTGGTGGCATGTTTTGCCACCGGATTCTCAGCCTCCGGACGTGTCCAGTTCGGCTTCCTCGCTCACGCCCGCGCAGTCGTACGGATCCTTCAACCAGCCCTCGGGCAGGACAACCCGGTTGTTTCCGGACGTACGGCCCCGCGGACCGTCCGCGCTGTCCGGCCAGGGCTGATCCAAATCCAGCTCGCTCAGATGAGCATCCAGCTCGGCCAGGGAGGAGGTGACGGCGAGCTTCTGGCGCATCTCCGAGCCCACCGAGAAGCCCTTGGTGTACCAGGCCACGTGCTTACGGAAGTCGATCACCCCGCGCGCCTCGTCGCCGATCCACTCCCCCAGCAGCTGGGCGTGGCGGAGCATGGTCTGCCCGACCTCCCGCAGCGTCGGCTTGTGGAAGTCCTCCGGGCGCCCCTCGAAGGCCGCGACCAGGTCGTTGAAGAGCCACGGCCGCCCCAGGCAGCCGCGACCCACGACCACCCCGTCGCAGCCGGTCTCGCGGACCATCCGCAGCGCGTCCTCGGCACACCAGATGTCGCCGTTGCCGAGCACCGGGATCTCCGGCACGTGCTCCTTGAGCCGTGCGATGGCGTCCCAGTCGGCGGTGCCGCCGTAGTGCTGGGCGGTGGTGCGGCCGTGCAGGGCTATGGCGGTGATGCCCTCCTCGACGGCGATCCGGCCGGCGTCGAGGTAGGTGAGGTGGTCGTCGTTGATGCCCTTGCGCATCTTCATCGTCACCGGCAGGTCTCCGGCGCCGGCGACGGCCTCGCGCAGGATCGCGCGCAGCAGGTTGCGCTTGTACGGGAGGGCCGAGCCGCCACCCTTGCGGGTGACCTTGGGCACCGGGCAGCCGAAGTTGAGGTCGATGTGGTCGGCGCGGTCCTCTTCGACGATCATCCGGACCGCCTTGCCGACCGTCGCGGGGTCGACCCCGTACAGCTGGATCGAGCGAGGCTTCTCGGTCTCGTCGAAGTGGATCAGCTGCATGGTCTTCTCGTTGCGCTCGACCAGGGCCCGGGTCGTGATCATCTCGCTCACGAACAGCCCCTTGCCGCCCGAGAACTCTCGGCACAGGGTACGGAACGGGGCATTGGTGATGCCGGCCATGGGCGCGAGCACCACCGGGGGCTGCACGGTGTGCGGGCCGATCGCGAGCGGCGGGGGGAGCGTGGTCATCCCACCATTGTGGCTCAGCCGTGCCGTTGATCGCATGTCGTTAGTTAGGCGTACTATCGGCATCATGCGCGAGTTGACCCAGCGGCGGCGCCTGCTGATCCTGACGATCTGCTGCATGAGCCTGCTCATCGTCAGTCTCGACAACACCGTCCTGAACGTCGCCCTCCCCTCCATGCGCCGCGATCTGGACGCCTCCGTGGCCGGCATGCAGTGGACGATCGACGCGTACACGCTGGTCCTCGCCTCGCTGCTGATGCTGGCCGGCTCCACCGCGGACCGGATCGGCCGCCGCAAGGTCTTCACCGCCGGCGTCGTGCTCTTCACCGCCGGCTCGGTGCTCTGCTCGCTCGCCCCGAGCCTGGGCTGGCTGATCGCCTTTCGGATGATCCAGGCCGTCGGCGGCTCGATGCTCAACCCGGTCGCCATGTCGATCATCACGAACACGTTCACCGAACCGCGCGAGCGGGCGCGCGCCATCGGTGTCTGGGGGGCGGTCGTCGGCATCTCCATGGCCGCGGGCCCGCTGATCGGCGGGCTGCTCGTGGACTCGGTCGGCTGGCGGTCGATCTTCTGGATCAACCTCCCCGTCGGGATCCTCGCCCTCGTCCTGACCCTGCGCTACATCCCGGAGTCCCGGGCCGACCACCCGCGCCGCCCCGACCCGGTCGGGCAGCTGCTGGTCATGGGGCTGCTCGGCTCGGTCACGTTCGGGATCATCGAGGCCCCCGCCGCCGGACTGCGCTCCCCGCTGATCCTGGGCTGCGCGCTCGTCGCCGCCTCGTCCCTGGCCGGCCTGCTGGCCTACGAGTCACGGCGGGCGGAGCCCCTGATCGACCCGCGGTTCTTCCGTAGCGCCCCCTTCAGCGGGGCCACGGTGATCGCGGTCAGCGCCTTCGCCGCGCTGTCCGGGTTCCTGTTCCTGAACACCCTGTACCTCCAGGACGTACGGGGCCTCGACGCCCTGGACGCCGGCCTGTACATGCTGCCGATGGCGGCCTTCGCCTTCCTCTGCGCCCCCGTGTCGGGACGGCTCGTCGCCACCCGGGGACCGCGGCTCCCGCTGCTGGTCGCGGGCGTGACGATGGGGGCGAGCGGGCTGCTGTTCGCGGCGTTCTCGGCCGAGAGCTCGACGCCGATGCTGTTCTGCGGGTACGTGCTCTTCGGCATCGGGTTCGGCCTGGTGAACGCGCCGATCACCAACACCGCCGTCTCCGGGATGCCCCGCGCCCAGGCCGGCGTGGCCGCCGCGGTGGCCTCCACCAGCCGGCAGACCGGCGGGGCGCTGGGCGTGGCGATCGTGGGCGCGGTCCTGGCCGCCGGGATGGCGGGCGGGTCCGGTTCCGCCGCCGCGTTCGTGGCCGCGGCCCGGCCCGCCTGGTGGATCATCACGGTCTGCGGACTGCTCGTCCTGTGCGTCGGCTTCGCCACCAGCGGCAGCTGGGCCCGCGGGACGGCCCTGCGCACGGCCCGCGCCCTGGAGCCGCAGTCCGACCTCGCGCGTACGGGCGGCGCCGCACCGCGGCACTGAGCCGGGGGCGGCTGCGCACGTGCGTGCGTGGCCGCCTGCGCTTCCGCCCTGCCTGCTTGCCCGCCTACTCGCCTACTCGCCTACTCGCCGCAGGCGAAGTCGTCGGCGTGCGAGTCGATCCGGTCCAGCAGGCCGCGCAGCGCTTCCTGGTCCCGGTCCGAGAGGTGCGCGAACAGTCCGAGTTCCACCGCGTCCAGGGCCGCGTTCGTCTTCGCGAGGGCCGTGGTGCCGGCGTCGGTGATGGCGACGTTGTGGCGGCGGCGGTCGGCCGGGTCACGGCGGCGCTCGACGAGTCCGTCGCCCTCCAGGTCGTTGAGGATCCCGACGAGCACGCTCGGGTCCACCTCCAGCCGCTCGGCCAGCGCGCGCTGGCCGATGGGACCGCCGTCCAGGTGCGTCAGGGTCATCGCGTGGCGCGGGGTGAGTCCGGCGGCGCTGAGCGCCTTCTTCATGCGGGTCTGGGTGACCGATCCGTGCCAGGCCAGCAGCATGCCCAGCCGCTGCGGCGGGTGCGTGGGGTCCTGAGGCGCCGTCATGTCCACATCGTAACAACCGGGAAATGATTGCGCCCCGTCGATCGTTGATGGTATTCAATGGTTCTACATCGCCGATCGTTGGAGCCCATCATGTTCATCGCCTATGCCGTCGTCGCCGGACTGCTCGCCCTCGCCCTCGCCGCGTCCGCGACCTTCACGCTCCAGCGCAACCCCGCGATCACGGAGAGCATGGGGAAGGTCGGAGTGCCCGATTCCTGGCTCCCGCGGCTGGCCACCCTGAAGGCGGCCGGCGCGATAGGCCTGGTCGCGGGCCTGTGGCTGACCCCGCTGGGCATCGCCGCCGCGATCGGCGTGACCCTCTACTTCCTCGGCGCGATCGTCACCCACCTGCGCGCGAAGGACTACGACTTCGCCCCCGCGGCCGTCCTCGCCCTGGTCGCGCTGGCCGCCCTGATCCTGCGCGCGGCGGCCTGACCCTCGCGGCGGGCGCCGGGATCGCCATGACCCCGGCCGGCCAGGACCCGGTGGAACTGCTCGTCGCGGAGGTCACCGAGGGCGAGATGTTCGTCGACGAGGCGCGCTTCGCCGGCCTGGTCCTGCGGACCACCCACCGGATCGACCGGCTCGGCCCGGCGCTCAGCCGCGTGGTGTACCGGATGGAGATCAGCGGCGGGGGCGCCGCCGAGGCGGGCCCGGAGATCGGCCCGGCCATCACGGCGGACTGGCCCGACACCATGGCCGCACTGGTCCGGACGGCCCAGGGCCGATGCCCCTGACCCCCGGCGAGAGCCCCGGATTCCAACCAGCAGGCGCTGGCGCGCCAGGCGGGCACCGACGTGAAGATGACCTCCCAGGTGGTGCGCACCCTGGAACAGAAGGGGCTGCTCGCCCGCGAGGTCGATCCGGCGGACACCCGCGCCAAGCGGCTGCGCGTCACCGCGGCCGGGGCCGAGCCGGCGCCGCGGGCGATCGCCGCCGTCGAAGGGGTCGACGAGGAGTTCTTCCGGCCGGTCCCGCGCGGGGACGCCGTCACCCTGCCGAGCCGCCTGGCCCACCCCGAGTCCTGACCCGCACCCCTCCCCCTTCCCCCTCCAGCCCCGTCCGCCTTGCGGGCGGGGCTTCCTTGCACGAACGAGTGACAGATATTGAAATCTGTCAGCCGTCATGCCATTCTCGTTCCATGACGACGAACCAGAGCACCACCCCGCAGACCGGCACCCGCACGCTCGGCAGCACCGGACCCGGCGTCTTCCCGCTGGGGCTGGGCTGCATGGGGATGTCCGCCCTCTACGGCGAAGCCGACCGGGCGGAGTCCCTCGCCACCATCCACGCCGCCCTCGACGCCGGGGTCACCCTCCTGGACACCGGCGACTTCTACGGCATGGGGCACAACGAGCTCCTCATCAACGAAGCCCTGCGCACCACCCCCGCCGCGGCCCGCGACAAGGCGCTGACCAGCGTGAAGTTCGGCGCCCTGCGCACGGTCGAGGGCAGCTTCGCCGGGTACGACGGGCGGCCGGAGGCCGTCAGGAACTTCCTGGCCTATTCGCTCCAGCGGCTCGGCCGGGACCACATCGACGTCTACCGCATCGCCCGGGTGGACCCCGACGTGCCGATCGAGGAGACCGTCGGCGCGATCGCCGAGGCGGTCACCGCCGGGCACGTCCGGCACATCGGGCTCTCCGAGGTCGGCGCGGACACGCTGCGCCGGGCCGCCGCCGTGGCTCCGATCGCCGACCTCCAGATCGAGTACTCCCTGATCTCGCGCGGCATCGAGGAGGAGATCCTGCCGACCGCCCGCGAGCTCGGCATCGGCGTCACGGCGTACGGGGTGCTGTCCCGCGGCCTGATCAGCGGCCACTTCACCCGCGACCGGGCGCTGGCTCCGGGCGACTTCCGCGGGATGAGCCCGCGCTTCCAGGGCGGCAACCTCGACCGGAACCTCGACCTGGTCGACGCCCTGCGCAAGGTCGCCGACGAGAAGGGCGTCACCGTCGCCCAGACGGCCATCGCCTGGGTGCTCTCCCGGGGCGAGGACATCGTGCCCCTGGTCGGTGCCCGCAGCCGCGACCGGCTCGGCGAGGCGCTCGGCGCCCTTCAGGTCACCCTGACCCCCGCCGACCTCTCCGCCATCGAGGACGCGGTCCCGGCCGGTGCGGCCGCCGGCGAGCGGTACCCGGCGGCCCAGATGGCCCACCTGGACAGCGAGCACTGATCCGGCTGTACGGTCGTACTCATGCCCCCCGCAGCCGCCGAGCCCCTCACCCCCGAGCGCATCCTCGCAACCACCGAGGAAGTGCTGCGCCGCTTCGGCCCGACCAAGGCGACCGTGGTGGACGTGGCGCGCGCCCTAGGCGTCAGCCACGGCAGCGTGTACCGGCACTTCCCGTCGAAGGCCGCGCTGCGCGAGGCCGTCACGAACCGCTGGCTCGCCAAGAGCGTGGTCATGCTGGAGGAGATCGCCTCGGCCCCCGCCGAGCCCGCCCCCTCCAAGCTGGAGTCCTGGCTGGAGGCGCTGTTCGAGGCCAAGCGCCACAAGGCGGGTGACGACCCGGAGCTGTTCGCGACCTACCTCGCGCTGCTCGACGAGAACAGCGGCGTGGTGGAGCAGCACCTGACCGAGCTGATCGAGCAGCTGTCCCGGATCATCGGCGAGGGTGTCGCGGCGGGATCGCTCAGCGCGCCCGACGTACCGGCGGCCGCGCGCGCGGTGTTCGACGCCACCGGCCGCTTCCACGATCCGCAGTACGCGGCGGACTGGCTCACGCCGACCATCACCGCCGAGTTCGAGGCGGTCACCGCCCTGGTCATCCGGGGCCTGCGCGCCTAGGCGGGGAACCGGCCGCTCCGACAGCTTGATCATCATTTGGGGCGTCGGGCCCTTGCCGCACACCTGCCGTGTTCCTACGTTCCCCCTGCCCCACACCATCAGGTCCGTTCCAGGGGTCGACTCCATCGTCCACCTCGCCTGGCGCCGCAAGGTCGACGAATTCGCCGTGGTCACCCTGGTCTTCCTGGTGATCACCGCCCTCGTCGCGCTGATCGGAACGCACTCGGCGCGCGCCCTGCTCATCAAGGACTCGGGGGTGACGGGTCTGTTCCTGGACCATCCGGTTCTCGAAGCGCACCCAGGCCGAGGGCGAGGCCAGGGCCGCGGCCGCGGCGGCAGCAGCAGTGGCCGGCAGTCCGGCACCCGCGTAGCCGGCTCGCGAGACGGCCGTGGCCCGGTGCGCGATGCGCACCGGGCCACGGCCGTTCGAGCGGCGGAACCTAGCAGCCGAGCAGGCGGCTGCCGAGGTAGGTCTGGATCTGGTCCAGGGAGACGCGCTCCTGCTTCATGGTGTCGCGCTCGCGCACGGTCACCGCGTTGTCGTCGAGGGTGTCGAAGTCGACGGTGACGCAGAACGGCGTACCGATCTCGTCCTGGCGACGGTAGCGGCGGCCGATGGCGCCCGCGTCGTCGAACTCGATGTTCCAGTACTTGCGCAGGTCGGCGGCGAGGCCCTTGGCCTTCGGCGACAGCTGCGCGTTGCGGGACAGCGGCAGGACGGCGACCTTGACCGGGGCCAGGCGCGGGTCGAGGCGCATCACGGTGCGCTTCTCCATGACGCCCTTGGCGTTGGGAGCCTCGTCCTCGTTGTACGCGTCGAGCATGAAGGCGAGCATGGCGCGGTTGACACCGGCCGCCGGCTCGATGACGTACGGGGTGTACTTCTCCTTGGTCTCCTGGTCGAAGTACACGAGCTCCGAGCCGGAGGCGGCGGAGTGGGCCTTGAGGTCGAAGTCGGTGCGGTTGGCCACGCCTTCGAGCTCGGAGAACTCATTGCCACCGAAGTTGAAGCGGTACTCGATGTCGGCGGTGCGCTTCGAGTAGTGGGACAGCTTCTCCTTCGGGTGGTCGTACCAGCGGATGTTCTCCTCGCGGATGCCGAGGTCGCGGTACCAGTTCCACCGCTCCTGCATCCAGTACTCCTGCCACTGCTCGTCCTCGCCCGGCTTGACGAAGAATTCCATCTCCATCTGCTCGAACTCGCGGGTGCGGAAGATGAAGTTGCCGGGGGTGATCTCGTTGCGGAAGGACTTGCCCATCTGCGCGATGCCGAAGGGGGGCTTCTTGCGCGAGGTGGTCATCACGTGGGCGAAGTTGGTGAAGATGCCCTGGGCGGTCTCGGGGCGCAGGTACGCCTTGGAGCCGGTGTCCTGGGTCGGGCCGAGGTGGGTCTCCAGCATGCCGGAGAACTGCTTGGGCTCGGTGAACTGGCCCTTCACGCCGCAGTTGGGGCAGTTGATGTCCGCGAGACCGTTGGCGGGCACGCGGCCGTGCTTGGCCTCGTACGCCTCTTCCAGGTGGTCGGCGCGGTGGCGCTTGTGACAGGAGGTGCACTCGGTCAGCGGGTCCGAGAAGGTGCCGACGTGACCGGAGGCCACCCAGACCTCGGGAGCCAGGATCACGGACGAGTCGAGGCCCACGATGTCCTCGCGTCCGGTGACCATCGCCTTCCACCACTGGCGCTTGATGTTCTCCTTGAGCTCGACACCGAGCGGGCCGTAGTCCCAGGCGGCCTTGGAGCCGCCGTAGATGTCACTGCACGGGAAAACGAAGCCACGGCGCTTGCTCAGGCTGACGATGGTTTCGATCTTGTCGGCGGCCACGGTGCTCTCTTCATTTACGAGGACGAACGGCGAAGCCTCAAGGTTACCGGCGCCCGCACCCCCCCTTTCAAATCGGGACCCCTGTCCACGGGCCCTCCACACCCCTCCCACCAGGGTTTTTGACAATCGTTTCCATCTTTGATGAAAATGGATGTCATGAACGTACGACGACGCCTCATACCGACCGCCGCCCTCGCCGCAACCGTCGCTCTCGCCGCCACGGCCCTCACCGCCTGCTCGGGGACGGCCGGAGCCGCCGGAGCCAAGGACGGCAAGCTCGACGTGATGGCGTCGTTCTATCCGATGCAGTTCCTCGCCGAGCAGATCGGCAAGGACCACGTGAAGGTCGACACCCTCACCAAGCCCGGGGTCGAGCCGCACGACCTGGAGATCACCCCGAAGCAGACCGCGCAGCTCGGCGAGGCCGATGTCGTCCTCTACCTCAAGACGCTGCAGCCCGCCGTCGACAAGGCAGTCGCCCAGTCCGGCGTGAAGAACATCGTCGACGCCGGCACCCTCACCCAGCTGGAGGTGCACGGCACCTCCAGCCATGACGGTCATGACGCGGCCGCCGAGGAGGGCCACACCGAGGCGCCGGCGGGCGACGGCCACGACCACAGCCACGGCGAAGCCGGTGAGGACCCGCACGTCTGGCTCGACCCGGTCAAGTACGCGGAGATCGCCAAGGGCGTCGGCGCGGCCCTGGAGAAGTCCGACCCCGACCACGCGGCGGACTACAAGAAGAACACCGACGACCTCGTCGCCAAACTGGGCGCGCTCGACACCGAGTTCAAGGACGGCCTGAAGAACACGGCCTCCAAGACCTTCATCACCACCCACTCCGCCTTCGGCTACCTCGCCGAGCGGTACGGCCTCGACCAGGAGGGCATCTCCGGCGTCGACCCCGAGTCCGAGCCCAGCCCGGCCCGGATGAAGGAGCTGCAGGCCCTCGCGAAGCAGGACAATGTGTCGACGGTGTTCTTCGAGACCCTGGCCAGCGACAAGACGGCCAAGACCCTCGCGGCGGACACCGGCCTGAAGACCGACGTCCTGGATCCCCTGGAGGGAATCACGGACAAGTCCCAGGGCGCTGACTACTTCGAGGTCATGCGGGCCAACCTGAAGAACCTCCAGAAGGCACTCGGCACCAAGTAATGGCAACAGCAGTAGCGGCATCGGAGGCGCGAGCCATGGAGTCCAAGCCCGAGCAGGCGCTGGACCAGCCCGTCATATCCCTGCGCGGGGCCACGGCCTCGCTCGGCTCGCGCCCCGTGCTGCGCGGCATCGACCTCACCGTCCGCAGCGGTGAGGTCGTCGCCCTGCTCGGCGCCAACGGCTCCGGCAAGTCCACGGCCGTCCGCGCCGTGGTCGGCCAGGTCCCGCTGAGCGACGGCGCCCTCTCCCTCTTCGGCACCGACTTCAAGCGCTTCCGCGCCTGGTCGCGCATCGGCTACGTGCCCCAGCGCACCACCGCCGCCAGCGGGGTCCCCGCCACCGTCCGCGAGGTCGTCTCCGCCGGCCGGCTCGCCCGCACCCGCTTCGGGTTCCTGCGCAAGGCCGACAAGGCCGCCGTGGAGCGCGCGCTGGACCTGGTCGACATGGGCTCCCACGCCGACGCCTCCGTCAACGCCCTCTCCGGCGGCCAGCACCAGCGGGTCCTGATCGCCCGTGCGCTCGCCGGCGAACCCGAGCTGCTGATCATGGACGAGCCGATGGCCGGCGTGGACCTGGCCAACCAGGAGGTCCTGGCGAACGCCCTGCGCAGCCAGGTCGCCGCCGGCACCACCGTGCTGCTGGTCCTGCACGAGCTGGGCCCGCTGGAGCCGCTCATCGACCGCGCCGTCGTCCTGCGCGACGGCTGCGTCACGCACGACGGCCCTCCCCCGGAGGCCCTGGGCCAGCACGCGCTGCCCGGCCACGACCACGTACACCCGCACTCCGCGCACGACGCCGAGCCGCTCCGGACGGGACTGCTGAGCTGATGGACCTCCTCGACTACGCCTTCATGCAGCGGGCCCTCATCGCCGCCGCCCTCGTCGGCATCACGGCCCCCGCGATCGGCACGTACCTCGTGCAGCGCCGCCAGGCCGTCATGGGCGACGGCATCGGGCACGTGGCGATGACCGGTGTCGCGCTCGGCTTCCTGCTCAACACGAGCCCGGTGTGGATGGCCACCCTCGTCGCGGTCATCGGCGCGGTCGGCATGGAGCTGATCCGCTCCCGCGGCAAGACCAGCGGGGACATCGCGCTGGCCATGCTCTTCTACGGCGGCCTGGCCGGCGGCGTCATGATCATCAACCTGGCTCCGGGCGGCTCGACGGCCAACCTGACCAGCTACCTGTTCGGCTCCATCACCACGGTCTCGGCCGAGGACATCACCGCGGTCGTGATCCTCGCGCTGTTCGTCGTCGCCGTCACCCTGGGCCTGCGCCGCCAGCTGTTCGCGGTCTGCCAGGACGAGGAGTTCGCCCGGGTCACCGGCCTGCCCGTGCGCTTCCTGAACCTGCTGATGGCCGTCACCGCGGCCGTCACCGTCACCGTCGCGATGCGCATCGTCGGCCTGCTGCTGGTCAGCGCCATGATGGTGATCCCCGTCGCGGCCGCCCAGCGCGTGACCCGCGGGTTCACCGCCACCCTGACGGTGGCCATGGTGATCGGCGTGCTCGTCTCGCTGTCCGGCACGGCCGCCACCTACTACATCGACGCACCGTCCGGCGGCACGATCGTGCTGCTCGCCATCGCCGTCTTCATGGTGATGACGGCCCTGTCCACCCCCCTGGCCCGGCGCCGCGCCAGGGCCGCCCGCGCCGCCGAAGAAGTCTGTACGCGGGACGACGCAAAGGTCTGAAGACCTCGGGCAGTCGGCCGCCTGGCACAATGGGCCGCACCCGAGACGAGGAGGAACCGGTGGCGACTGCGCCTGGCGAGATGAACACCGCGCCAGTACGAGGACGATCCACCCGACAGCGGGCCGCCGTCGCGGCGGCGCTGGACGAGGTGGACGAGTTCCGCAGTGCCCAGGAACTCCACGACATGCTCAAGCACCGCGGGGATTCCGTGGGGCTGACCACCGTCTACCGCACCCTGCAGTCCCTCGCGGACGCCGGTGAGGTCGACGTGCTGCGCACCAGCGACGGCGAGTCCGTCTACCGGCGCTGCTCCACCGGGGACCACCACCACCACCTGGTCTGCCGCAAGTGCGGCAAGGCCGTCGAGGTGGAGGGTCCGGCGGTGGAGAAGTGGGCGGAGGCCATCGCCGCCGAGCACGGCTTCGTGAACGTCGCCCACACGGTGGAGATCTTCGGCACCTGCGCGGACTGCGCGGCGGCCGCGGCCTAGCGCTCGCGCCTAGACCTGCTTCAGGTTCCGGTCCAGGAGCGCTCGGAGCCGGTCCGCGTCCGCGGGGTCGGCGAGGCCCCGCTTGGGCAGCACCATCACTGTCAGCGCCTGCTTGTCGCCGGAGAACACCGCGAAGTGCGTCGGCGTCTCGGCGTAGTGGGCCAGAGCGGTCCACCGGTGGTGGCTGGAGGCCTTGGAGCCGTTGCAGGCCACACCATCGCCGTCGGCGACGGCCCGGCAGTCCCCCGCCGCGTCCAGGACGCCCCGGTAGGCCCGGGCCATGATCCGGTGGCCGGAGAACACGAACACCCAGCTGAACACGACCACCGCGATCAGCGCCGTCGTCAGGGGGGCCACCCCGCCGTCCAGAACGATCAGCGCCGCGGCCAGGACGGGTCCCAGCAGGCCCGTGACGAGCCACGGCAGGCGCTGACGGCGCCCGGCCGGAGTCCGGTGGCGGGCGCGCAGCGCCTCTGCCATGTCCGCCACCGTCGGCGTATAGCGCAGCTCGACCGGCTGCCCGGCCGGCGCCGGCTCTCGTATCGGATACGACTGGTCCCCGCCCATTGCTTCCATGAGCGGGGATCCTAGTGGCAGGTCAGGCGGTGCCCGGCTCCCCCTGGTTCGGGACGGCCCCGCCGAAGCGGCGGTCGCGCTGGGCGTACTCGTAGCAGGCCTGCCAGAGGTTGCGGCGGTCGAAGTCGGGCCACAGGACGTCCTGGAACACCATCTCGGCGTACGCGCTCTGCCAGAGCAGGTAGTTGGAGGTGCGCTGCTCGCCGCTCGGGCGCAGGAAGAGGTCCACGTCCGGCATGTCCGGGTAGTACATGTACTTGGCGAAGGTCTTCTCGTTGACCTTCGACGGGTCCAGCTTGCCCGCCGCCACATCGCGCGCGATGGCCTGCGCCGCGTCCGCGATCTCGGCGCGGCCGCCGTAGTTGACGCAGAAGTACAGGGTCATCGCGTCGTTGTCGACGGTCTGCTCCTGTGCGACCTGGAGCTCCTGGACGACCGACTTCCACATCTTCGGCATGCGGCCGGTCCAGCGGATCCGGATGCCCAGCTCGTTCATCTCGTCGCGGCGGCGCCGGATGACGTCGCGGTTGAAGTTCATGAGGAAGCGCACCTCGTCGGGCGAGCGCTTCCAGTTCTCCGTCGAGAAGGCGTACAGGGAGAGGTTCTTGACGCCCATCTCCAGGCAGCCCTTGAGCACGTCGAGTACGACGCCCTCGCCCACCTTGTGGCCCTCGGTGCGCGGCAGCCCGCGCTCCTTGGCCCAGCGGCCGTTGCCGTCCATGACGATCGCGACGTGGTTCGGGATCAGGTCGCCGGGGATCTTCGGCGGGCGCTCACCGGACGGGTGCGGCTCGGGAACCTTGTACTCCCGGCGAGAGCGTCCCAGAATCCCGCGTCGTGCCATGTGCCCAGCTCCTATTTCTCGACGTATCGAAGGGAGCGTAGTCCGCGCTCCAGATGCCAGTGCAAGTAGGCCGAGACCAGCCCGCTTCCCTCCCGCACGTGACGCGCCTCGCACGCGTCGGCATGTCCCCAGTCGCCCGTCAGCAGCGCGCTGAGCAGGGCGATGGCCTCCGACGAGGGTACGACGCTGCCGGGGACGCGGCAGTCGCCGCATATGACCCCGCCCGCGGCGACGGAGAAGTGCCGGTTGGGGCCGTGGATCCCGCACTTCGCGCAGTCCTCGAAGCTGGGCGCGTAGCCGTTGACGGCGAGGGAGCGCAGCAGGAAGGCGTCGAGGATGAGGTTCGGGGCGTGTTCGCCGCGCGAGAGGGTGCGCAGGGCGCCGACGAGCAGCAGGTACTGCTGTACGGCGGGCTCGCCCTCATGGTCGGTGAACCGCTCGGCGGTCTCCAGCATCGCGGTGCCGGCGGTGTAGCGGGCGTAGTCGATGGCGATGCCGTTGCCGTACGGGGCGATGATCTCGGTCTGCGTGCAGAGCGGGAGGCTGCGGCCGACCAGTTCGCCGCTGCGGGAGAAGAACTGCACGTCGGCGTGGGAGAAAGGTTCCAGCCGGGCGCCGAACTTGGACTTGGTGCGCCGGACGCCGCGGGCGACGGCCCGGACCCGGCCGTGGCCCCGGGTCAGGAGCGTGATGATGCGGTCCGCCTCACCCAGCTTCTGGGTGCGCAGCACGATGCCGTCGTCGCGGAACAGACTCATGGGCTCATTGTCCCGTACCGCACCGACAGGACGGACTCCCCGGACGGCAGGACCGGCTCCCCGGACGCCCGGCCCCGAACGGCAGCGTCCCCCGCCGGGCACGAGGCCCGGCGGGGGACACCCCTTGGGAGGATCAGGCAGTCGGTGCCGGGGCGGGCTCGCCCTCGCCCGACTGGGCCGGAATGGCTGCCGTGGGCTCGTCGTCCGACGCCGCGGCGTCGGCCGCAGGGGCGTCGGCCGCAGGGGCCTCGGCCTGGGCGCCGTGTGCATCGTCCTTGCCCAGACCGTTGAAGATCAGGTTCAGGACGATGGCGGCCGTGGCACCGAGGGTCACACCGCTGTTGAGGAGCGAGGAGAGGTCCGCGTCCATGTGGTCCTTGAAGAGGACCGGCACGGTGGCGGGGAGCAGCGCGAAGGCCAGGGAGACACCCACGATGAGCGCGTTCTTCTCCTCCTTGAGGTCGACCTTGGCCAGGGTCTGGATGCCCGCCAGGGCGACCATCGCGAACATCACGGTCGCGGCGCCGCCGAGCACTCCGTGCGGGACCGCGGCGACGATCGCGGCGGCCTTGGGGAGCAGACCGAGCACGATCATGAAGACACCCGCGGCGACCACGACGAAGCGGCTCTTGACCTTGGTCATGCGGACCAGGCCGACGTTCTCCGCGAAGGCCACGTAGGGGAAGGAGTTCAGGACACCGCCGAGGGCGGTCGCGGCTCCGTCGGCACGCAGGGCGCGGGCCACGGTCTCGCTGTCGATGTCCTTGCCGACGATGTCGCCGACGGCGTAGGTGTCACCGGTGGTCTCGACCATGGTGATCAGCATGACGATGAGCATCAGGACGATCGGGAACCACTCGAACTTCGGGGCACCGTAGTAGAACGGCGTGGTGATGCCGATCCAGTCCGAGTCGCTCACGTTGCCGAACTTGGCGTCGCCGAGCAGGAAGGCGACGGCGGTGCCGCCGACCAGGCCGAGCAGGATGGAGATGCTGTTGAGGAACGGCTTGCCGAGCTTCATCAGGATGAGGATGAAGAGCATCGTGCCGCCGGCGTAGGCGAAGTGCTTCGGGTCACCGAAGT
Source organism: Streptomyces sp. GL_141 (assembly GCF_057834385.1). NCBI lineage: Bacteria > Bacillati > Actinomycetota > Actinomycetes > Kitasatosporales > Streptomycetaceae > Streptomyces > Streptomyces sp. GL_141. The sequence continues at coordinate 5,808,110 of NZ_CM174402.1, read as the reverse complement.
CGGGGCTGCCGAGGCCGCCCGCGGCGTCGTTCAGGCCGACCGGGATCAGCACGATGCCGAGGACCGTGATCACCGTGCCGGTGACGACCGGCGGGAACAGCCGCATGATCATGCGGAAGGCCTGGGGAGGCAGCCAGGCGAAGGCGAAGGTGGCGATACCGGCCGTGATGACCGCGCCGTAGATGACGAGGAGGCCCGCCGTCCCGCCGCCCGCTCCGAGACCTATGGCGATCATCGGGGACACCGCGGTGAAGGTGACGCCCTGGATCAGGGGCAGCCGCGCCCCGATCCTGCCGATGCCCCACGCCTGGATGATCGAGGCGATACCGCAGGTGAGGAGGTCGGCATTGATCAGGTAGACCAGCTGCTCGGCGGAGAGCCCGAGGGCGCCACCGACGATGATCGGAACGATCACCGCACCGGCGTAGAACGCGAGTACGTGCTGGAACCCGTACAGCGCGAGCTTGGGGAGGGGGAGCACCTCGTCGACCGGGTGCGTGCTCTGCTTTCCGGTGGCGGAAAGCGGTGCGGCGACACGTGCCATCTCTGCCTTGCCCTTCAATGAGGTAGGTAACTGAGAGGAAGCTGAAGGAAGCGGGTTGTCCCTGGCGAAGTGGGTCGTTAGCCCGTTGATCCGTCAGGGTTGTCGTTGCGTCCACGTGAATCGAAGCTCCGCGGTGTTACCGGCGGCGTCTCCTCGTGTGACCGGAATTGAACGCCTGTGGGGCCGCTCACAGATATCGTCGGCTTCTACAAAATGTTGACCCTGCGGCGGGCAGGATCTGGAGATTTCTCCAGTGGCGGAGACCCTCGGTGTCGTCTATGGCCAACGCTTCGCGAAACCGGCGCTTCCCGCTGCACGAACGCGAAGGCCGTACCCGGTGACGTGCGGGTTAACACTCCGCAGGCCGTTCGGCCACGCAAAGAAGAAGGCTCCGCTCCGTCCGTCCACCTGGCGGAAACACCCCGTACGGATGGCGCGCCTCCGCGGTTCACAGCACGCGGAAGGATCTCCGAATCGGGCGTGCGAGGCCCGATCGTTATCTCGGATTGTGCCGTTTTCGCCCACACCGTGAGACGCGGCCCCGTCCGAAACCGCCAGGGCGGCCGAAACGATGGTGTGAGCCGCCGTCGCCGCGGCGATCACCGGGTCCGTCCGACGGTGGGCGCGGCACGGCATGAAGGCGCCTTCCAGCAGCGCGATCACCGAGCCCGGCCCGAAGAGGTCCCGGCCCTCGTCCTGGAGCGGAGCGCCGTCTGAGGCTCGTACGGGACCGCACGAAGGCCCGTACGAGACCTCGCACGGGCCCGTACGGGGCCGGTCCGGGCCTTACGGCGCCCGGACCGCCGACAGCAGCCGCGCGACCTCGTCCGCGTCGATGCGCAGCGCCGCGCCCACGGTCGCCAGCACCTCGCGTTCCGCGGGGATGTACGGGCCGTCCGCCAGCGCGACGCGCGCGCCCTGCAGCAGGATCGATTCGCGGCCCGGGCCGGCCAGGTGCGGGGCCAGCGGCTCCAGGGCCTCGTGCAGCTCGATCGAGAGCGCGGCGCCGTAGCAGTCGGGGCCGTCGTAGAGCCCGAGCCGCCCCTCTTCGGCGGCCAGCCCGTCGACGAGGGACTCCAGCTGCTCCTCGGTGCAGTCCTGGAACCCGGCGGACCGTACGGCGCCCACGGCGGCCTCCAGCGCACTGCGCGAGGCCGTCCCGCCGGCGGCCAGCACGGCCAGGGTCACGGTGTGCACGGCGTCGCGCAGCAGCGTGGAGAAGCGGGTGGTGGTGAGGTGGTCCAGGACCTCGGTGCCGAAGCGCTCGCGGCAGCCCTGGCACTCGACGACGGGGCCCGCCTGCCCGCGGGGCAGCAGCGGCACACCGAGGACGGTGAAGCGGCGGCGTCCCGTGCGCCGGCGGTAATTGCGGTCGCCACCGCAGTCGGGGCAGAAGAACTCCCCGTCCCCCACGGTGCTCCAGGTGGTGCGGATACCCCAGACCGTCAGCTTCCGGCCGTCCCCACCCCGAACTGGCAGCACGTCGCACCTCCGTAACCTTCCGGCAACATCGCCGGGTTGGCGTGATGTTAGCCACATCGGTGAGGATGCGTCAGTCGTGTGACAAGACAACATCGCCCGGCCGCCGTACTTGGCCGATCTGCGCCCCTGCCCGCATCCGGCCCCGCACCCGGCCCCACCTGCGCGCCCGTTGCCCGCGGCCGCCCCCCGGCTTCCATCCGCTCGGCCGCATGAACGAGAAGTCTTGTCTGGTGACCGGCGCCGCGAGCGGCATCGGCCGGGCCACGGCCCTGCTGCTGGCCCGCTCCGGAGCCCGGGTGACCGCCTCCGACGTCAACGGCCGCGGCCTGGAGGCCTTGCACGCAGCCGGGCAGGCCCGGCAGGCCGCGTACGGGCCGGCGAAGTTCGTGGCCCCGGGGCTGACCAAGCACCTGGCGGTGGAGTGGGCGGCGCACGGGATCCGGGTCAACGCGGTGGCCCCCGGAACCATCCGTACGGAGCGGGTGCTCGCGCTGACGGACGAGCCGGGCGGGCCGGAGTACCTCGAGGAGGTCACGGCGGCCCACCCGATGGGCCGGCTCGGCGAACCGGAGGAGGTGGCCCGCGTCATCGCCTTCCTGGCCTCCGACGCGGCCTCGTTCGTGACCGGGGTCGTCCTGCCCGTGGACGGCGGCTACCTGGCGCGCTGAAGCCGCCCGGAAACGGCCGACCGGAAACGGCGGAACCCCGCCCCTCCGGAAGGGAGGAGCGGGGTTCACGGACGAACGGTCAGCGGCCCGCGCGGTTGACGGCGGAGATGACCGCCTTCAGGGAGGCGCGGGTGGTGTTCGCGTCGATGCCGATGCCCCACAGGACGCGGCCGTCGATCGCGCACTCGATGTACGAGGCGGCGACGGCGGAGGCGCCCTCGCTCATCGTGTGCTCGGTGTAGTCCAGCAGGCGGGCGTCGATGCCGATGCCGGCCAGCGCGTCGAAGAAGGCCGAGATCGGGCCGTTGCCGGTGCCGTCCAGCACGGTCTCCGCGCCGTCCACGACCGCCTCGACGGTCAGCGTGTCGGTGCCGTCCTTGTCGGTGGTGGTCTGGCCGGAGCGCAGCTGGATGCGGCCCCACGGGTTCTCGGGGTTGGGCAGGTACTCGTCCTGGAAGACGTTCCAGATCGCGGCCGGGGTGACCTCGCCGCCCTCGGAGTCGGTCTTGGCCTGGATGATCCGCGAGAACTCGATCTGCATGCGGCGCGGCAGGTCCAGCTTGTGGTCGTTCTTCAGGACGTACGCGATGCCGCCCTTGCCGGACTGCGAGTTGACCCGGATGACCGCCTCGTAGGAGCGGCCGACGTCCTTGGGGTCGATGGGCAGGTACGGGACCGCCCACTCGATGTCGTCGACGGTCTTGCCCTGGGCGGCCGCGTCGGCCTCCATGGCGTCGAAGCCCTTCTTGATGGCGTCCTGGTGGGAGCCGGAGAAGGCGGTGTAGACGAGGTCGCCCGCGTAGGGGTGGCGCGGGTGGACTTCCATCTGGTTGCAGTACTCGCTGGTGCGACGGATCTCGTCGATCTGCGAGAAGTCGATCTGCGGGTCGATGCCCTGCGAGAAGAGGTTCATGCCCAGCGTGATCAGGTCGACGTTGCCGGTGCGCTCGCCCTGCCCGAACAGGCAGCCCTCGATGCGGTCGGCGCCGGCCATCAGGGCCAGCTCGGCGGCCGCCACGGCGGTGCCGCGGTCGTTGTGCGGGTGCACGGAGATGCAGATGTGCGCGCGGCGGGTCAGGTTGCGGGCCATCCACTCGAAGCGGTCCGCGTGGGTGGAGGGCGTCGAGCGCTCCACGGTGGCGGGCAGGTTCAGGATGATCTCGCGGCCCTCGGACGGCTGCCACACGTCGCAGACGGCCTCGCAGACCTCCAGGGCGAAGTCCAGCTCGGTGTCGGTGAAGATCTCCGGGCTGTACTGGTAGCCGAAGACGGTGTCGGCTCCCAGCAGCTTGTCCGCGTACTCCATGACCAGGCGGGTGCCGTCGACGGCGATCTGCTTGATCTGCTCCTTCGAGCCGCGGAAGACGACCCGGCGGAAGGTGGGCGCGGTCGCGTTGTACAGGTGCACGGTGGCGCGCTTGGCGCCGACCAGCGACTCCACGGTCCGCTCGATCAGGTCCTCGCGGGCCTGGGTCAGTACGGAGATGGTCACGTCGTCCGGGATCGCGCCCTCTTCGATGATGGAGCGCACGAAGTTGAAGTCGGTCTCACCGGAGGACGGGAAGCCGACCTCGATCTCCTTGTAGCCCATGCGCACCAGCAGGTCGAACATCTCGCGCTTGCGGGCGGGGGTCATCGGGTCGATCAGCGACTGGTTGCCGTCGCGCAGGTCCGTGGACAGCCAGCGGGGGGCCTTGGTGACGCGGGCCTCGGGCCAGGTGCGGTCGGGGATGTCCACCTGCTCGTACGAGCCGTACTTGTGGATGGGCATCCCGGAGGGCTTCTGGGTGTGGGTCGCGTTCGTGATGGGCGTGGGGCGACCGACAAAAGTGTGCTGGCTCATGGCGTAGGGCTCCTCGCGTGTCCGCGTGTAGTTCGCTGGGACGGCCGACGGACGGTCGCAAAACCGCAACACCAAACTCCGCGGGGAGGGGGTCGGCCTACGACTACAGGCCCTCGCCGCGGCAGCTAAGGAGGAGCAGCCCGAAACGCATGATGGGCCGAGCCTAACCGAGCCGCCCCGTAATGCGGGACCTGTTTCAGTATGCAAGACCCGCAGGTCCGTTTTGCACCCTTTGTGAGCTAAGCCTCTTTACCGTTGCCCGCCCGGCCCGATGTCCGGTTGATCCGTCAATGCGCCGCGAACACTTTCAGACGACCGAATGAATCATGGTCGCGGCTAGTGACACGGCCGTCACGCACTGCCACATTGCCGGGCATGGATGCCTTCTTCGCTCGCCGCCACCCCGTCTTCTGCACCGTGGTGCCGCCGCACCTCCTGGACAAGATCGCCCGGTCGGAGGACCCCGCCCGGGCCGCCGCCGCGCGGCGGACCCTCGAACTCGACGCCTCGCACCGGGTCCGGCGGCTGATGACGGTGCTCCCGCCCGCCGGGGACGCTCCGTCCGAGACCCCCGAGCGGACCATCTACGACGCCGAGCACCGGACCCGGCTGCCCGGGAAGAAGGTGCGCGGCGAGGGCGAGGACGCCGGCCAGGACGCCAGCGTCAACCGTGCCTACGCCGGGCTCGGGGCCACCTTCGAGCTCTTCTTCAAGGCCTTCGGCCGCCACTCCATCGACGACGCGGGGCTGCCGCTGGACGCCACCGTCCACTACGACCGGCTGTACAACAACGCCTTCTGGGACGGCAGCCAGATGGTGTTCGGCGACGGCGACGGGGACCTCTTCCTCGACTTCACCGTGTCCGTGGACGTCATCGGGCACGAGCTGGCCCACGGGGTCACCCAGCACACCGCCGACCTGGAGTACTACGGCCAGTCCGGCGCGCTCAACGAGTCCGTGTCCGATGTCTTCGGCTCCCTCATCAAGCAGTACTCCCTCGACCAGACCGCCGGGGACGCCGACTGGCTGATCGGCGCCGGACTCCTCGGTCCCTCCGTGGACAGCGGCTTCGCCCTGCGGTCGATGAAGGCGCCCGGAACGGCGTACGAGGACGACGAGCTCGGCAAGGACCCGCAGCCCGCGACCATGGACGACTACGTCCGCACCTCCCGCGACAACGGCGGGGTGCACATCAACTCCGGCATCCCCAACCACGCCTTCTACCTCGTCGCGACCGAGCTCGGCGGCAAGGCCTGGGAGCGGGCCGGGCGGATCTGGTACGACACCCTGATCGGCGGGGAGCTGGGCCCGAAGGCGGACTTCGCCCGGTTCGCCGCCCTGACGACCGCCGCGGCCGTCACCCGGTACGGCGACGGCGGCGCGGAACACCAGGCGCTGCAGAAGGCGTGGTCGACGGTCGGCTTGGGGTAGCGGGCGTGGGGTAGAAGGGCGGTCATGCGGATTCAGGTGGTGCGGACGGGCGGCTTCGCGGGGATCGAGCGGCGGGGCGAGGTGGACACCTCAAGCCTGCCCGACGCGGACGAGTGGCAGGCGCTGGCGCAGCTGGCCCTGCGACCCGGCCCGCCCGGCGATCCGGCGGACCGGATCCGGGACGGCTTCTCGTACCGGATCACGGTGGACGGGCACACGGTGCTCTGCCGGGACCCGAACCTGTCCGACGCGCAGCGCTCGCTGATCTCGCGGGTTCTGAAGGAAGGCGCCTGAAGGAGGCGCCTGAAGGAAGCTGCCCGAGGAGGCCGCCGGAAAGAAGGTGCCCGATCGCGTCCCGGTTGCTTGGATGGCCGGATGATCACGCCTTCCGACTGCCTGCCCGAGCTCGAGCGCTACTACGACACCGCACCCAGGGCGGGCGGTGCGCGGGCCGAGGACTTCGGCCCGCTGACCCTGTTCGTCCAGGAGAGCGACGGCTGGCCGTACTACGCGCGGCCCACGCTCGGCGCCGCCTCGGCTGACGGCGTCTCGGCGGCCGATGTCGAACAGGTGCTGGCCCGGCAGCGGGAGCTGCGGATCCCCGAGGCCTTCGAGTGGGTGGCCGAAACCACCCCCTCCCTGCGGGCCGCCGCGGAGGCCGCCGGGCTGAGCGTGCACGCACATCCACTGATGGTCCTCGACCCCTCGGCGGTACGGCTCCCCGCGCATCCGGACGTACGCGTGCTCGGCGCGGCCGACCCGCTGCTGCGCCCGGCCGTGACGGTGCCGATGCTGGCCTTCGCCGCTCCCGGCACCACGGTGGGCGAGGCGGGCCCGGCGGAGCTCGCGGTGGCGGAGCAGGACCCGGCCTCGGAGGGCCGCCGGATCCGGGTGGCGGGGATGATCGAGTCGGGCCGCACCGCGCTGGCCGCGGCCGTGCGCGACGGCGAGGTCCTGTGCTCCGGCCAGTACGTCCCGGTCGGCGACGTCGCCGAGGTGGTCGGTGTCGGCACCCTCCCGTCGGCCCGCCGCCAGGGCCTGGCCCTCGCGGTGACGGCGGCCCTGGTCGCCGACGCCCTGGCCCGCGGAGCCCGCACGGTCTTCCTCTCGGCGGGAGACGAGGACGTGGCCCGCCTCTACGCCCGCCTCGGCTTCCGCCCCGTGGGCACGGCCCTGATCGCGGACCGGCCGCTGTGATCCGCCGGCCGCGCTGACGGGCCGGGGGTCGGCCCGGGTGCGGCCGGGTGCGGCCCGCGCAATTTCTGACCCCGTTTTTTGCGGGAACGGCAAGGGCGCTTGGCCAGCACGGAGGTCCGGGCGGAGCATCGGAGGCGCGGGGACCCGGTCCCCGGACCCGTACCGACCGGAAAGAGACCGCCATGGCGCACGCGCACGACCACGCCCCCCACTCCCCCGAGAGCGACGTCGCGGGCGGCTTCGCGGGCGAGGAGTTCTGGGACTCCCGCTACCGCGAGAGCGAGAGGATCTGGAGCGGCGAGGCCAACGCCGTGCTGGCCCGGGAGGCCGCCCCGCTCGCTCCCGGCCGGGCCCTGGACCTCGGCTGCGGAGAGGGCGGCGACGCCGTGTGGCTCGCGCGGCAGGGCTGGTGCGTCACCGGGACGGACATCTCCGGGGTCGCCCTGGAGCGGGCGGCGGCCCACGCCGCCGACGCCGGGGTCGCGGACCGCACCGCGTGGGAGCGGCACGACCTCGCTGAGTCCTTCCCGGCGGGCGCGTACGACCTGGTCTCCGCCTGCTTCCTGCACACCTTCGGGGAGTTCCCGCGCGAGCGGATCCTGCGCCGGGCCGCCGCGGCCGTGGCCCCCGGCGGGATCCTGCTCGTCGTCGGCCACGCGGGCTGGGCGTCCTGGCAGGAGGACCGCCCCGAGGTGGACTTCCCGACCCCGGACCAGGTCCTCGCCCAGCTGGAACTGGAGGCCGGCGCCTGGGAGGTGCTGCTGGCGGAGGAACACGTACGGGTCCAGAACCAGCCTGACGGCCGGCCCGGGACCCGTACGGACAATGCGCTGAAGGTGCGGCGGCTTCCCTAAAACCTTGGGAGCCCGCCCGCCCCCGTCTAGAAGCCCAGCTTGCGGAGCTGCTTGGGGTCGCGCTGCCAGTCCTTGGCGACCTTCACGTGCAGGTCGAGGAAGACCGGGGTGCCGAGCAGCGCCTCGATGTGCTTGCGCGACTTCATCCCGACCTCCTTCAGGCGGGCGCCCTTCGGGCCGATGATGATGCCCTTCTGGCTCGGCCGCTCGATGTAGAGGTTGGCGTGGATGTCCAGCAGCGGACGGTCCGCCGGGCGGTTCTCCCGGGGGATCATCTCCTCGACGACCACGGCGATGGAGTGCGGGAGCTCGTCCCGTACGCCCTCCAGCGCGGCCTCGCGGATCAGTTCCGCGACCATCACCATCTCGGGCTCGTCGGTGAGGTCGCCCTCCGGGTACAGCGGCGGGCTCTTCGGCAGCATCGGCGCGATCAGGTCGGCCAGCAGCTGGACCTGGGTGTCGCCGACCGCCGAGACGGGGACGATCTCGGCCCACTCGAAGCCCAGCTCCTCGGCGAGCTGGTGCACGGCGATGAGCTGCTCGCCCACCACCTTGGACTCGACGAGGTCGGTCTTGGTGATGATGGCGATCTTGGGGGTCTTCTTGATCCCCGCGAGCTCCTTGACGATGAACTTGTCACCGGGGCCGAGCTTCTGGTCCGCGGGCAGGCAGAAGCCGATCACGTCGACCTCGGACCAGGTCGCGCGCACCACGTCGTTCAGCCGCTCGCCGAGCAGCGTGCGCGGCTTGTGGAGGCCGGGCGTGTCGACCAGGACGAGCTGGGCGTCGGGGCGGTGCACGATGCCGCGGACCGTGTGGCGGGTGGTCTGCGGCCGGTTGGAGGTGATCGCGACCTTGGTACCCACGAGCGCGTTGGTCAGGGTCGACTTCCCCGCGTTGGGACGGCCGACGAAGCATGCGAAGCCCGCACGGTGCGGGCTGGTGGTCTCGGGGGAACGATCGCTCATACGGGCCATTCTCCCCGATGCGGCTCCCAGCGCCGACCAGACCGCCGCCACGAGGGCGAGAGCGGCCGCGAGCAGGCCGTTCAGGGCGGGGTGCGCGGCGTGTCCGGCGGTGGCCCGGGCGGCCGCCCCGTCGGCCCGCGCCACCACCGCGACCTCGGCCCATTCCAGGGCGGGCACGTCCGCCCAGCGGGCGGTGAGCCGGACCCGCTGGCCGGGCAGCAGCTCGGCGGGCAGGCCGGTGAGGGGGCGGGAGACCAGCCCCCGGCCCAGCGCCCCGGAGGCGGTCAGGGTGGCTCGGGGGCGCAGGGTGACGTTGCCGAGGTTGTGGAGCGTGTACGAGATCTCCGCGCCGGCCGCGCCGCGACGGGCGGTGCGGAGCTCCTCGACGGCCAGGGCGGGGGCGGTGGGGCCGGTGACCCGGAGGTAGACGCGGGCGGCGACGGCCTGCTGAACCCCTATCCCCTGTCCGGCGATGGCCCCGGTGGCGGCGCTCGGCCGGTCCTCCAGGGCGACGACGGCTCCGGGGTGGTCCCCGGGTTCGGCCCGGTCGGGGACGGTGAGGGTGAAGCCGACGTCGACCGCCGTCTTCGCCGGGACGGTGATCCGCTCCCGCGCCAGCGCGGTCCAGGCGCCGGTGGCGGTGCGCGGTTCCTCGGGCCCGCGCAGGGCGAAGCCGCCGTCGCGGGCGGTGTTGTACGCGTCGGCGGCGTAGAGGCGGAAGGTGCGGGGGCGGTCGGTGCGGTTGGCGATGGTGACGGAGTCGGTGACGCTCTGGCCGGGGGCGGCGGCGAGGTAGAAGTACGGGCGCTGCCCCAGGGTGTTGGCGGCGGGCAGGACGGACCACTGCCCGTTGTCCGCGGCGCCGGCGGCCCCGGCTCCGCCGAGCAGCCCGAACCCGGCCAGCACGGCGGCGGCCGCGGCCGTGGCCAGGCGCCTGCGCACCCGTACGGCCAGTGCCGCTGCCGCGGCTTCCCCTCCCCCCGCCCCGCCCTTCCCCCGTTCCCCGGGGCGGAGCCCCAGAAGGGGACCGGACCGGGTCACGACAACGTCAGCGTCAGCACCGCCGTGTAGGCGCCCGGCGGGGTGTACGGGGGCACCTGGAGGGTGACGGCCGCATCGACGGTGAAGGTGCCCCCGACGAGGGCGGCGTCCCCGGTGGAGGCCAGCACCGCGCCGTCCGGCCCGACGGTGCCCGTACTGCCCGGGGCGCACGCGCTGGGGCTGCCGGGTGCGGCCGCGCAGGTAGGGGTCCAGCTCAGGGAGGCGCCCGGGATGCGGATCCCGCCGGAGCCCGTGAAATCGGTGACCTTGCCGATCAGGGACCACCCGGCAGGCCCGCCGCGGGCGTCCTTGACGGTGACGGTGCCGATCCGGCCGGCCGCCGCGCCGCCGTCCCCGTACGGGACCGCGGCCAGGGTCACGGCGTCGCCCTCCTGGGTCATGCCGAGCTCCCCCGGCTGCACGACGGCGGTCACCGTCTGGCTGCCCGGCGGCAGCGGGGCGGCGACGATCACCGTGTACGCGGCCGGGCCGGAGCCCCGCTCCGGAGTCCAGGCGGCGCCCTCGTACGCCACGACGGCGGTGGTCGCCCGGTCCGTGACCGGCAGCTCCGCGAGGACCACGCCGAGCTCGTCCGCCTTCGCGGTGACCCGGTCGGCGGTCTCCGCCGCACCCGCCCGGCCGGCCACGGTGACCTCGGCGCCGGGGGCGAAGCCGGCTCCGGTGACCTTGACCTCGGCGCCCGGGCCGCCCGCGGCCGTACCGAGCGCGACGGTGCGCAGGTTGGCCATCGGGAGCGGGCTCGCGGTGATCCGCTGCGCCACCGGCGGGCCGTCCGGCAACGGCAGCAGCGACGGATTCGGGGACGGGGGCGGGGACAGCGGCGACCGCGAGGGGGCCGCGGAGCCGGAAGCAGACGCGGAGGGCTTCGCCGACGGCCTCGGATCCGGTCCCGGCGGCACGCTCCCGGGGGCGGCGGCGCAGACCGTGTCGAGTTCGAGCAGGTGACCCGTGTGCAGGGTGTAGCCGCCCGGGGCCAGGGTGATCTCGCCGGGAGCGGTGACGGTGAAGGTGCCGGTCATGGTGACGGCGGGCAGCGCCGCGCCCGCCTCGACGGGATCGTTGCGCTTGGCCCCGACGACCGTGACCTCGCCCTGCTGCACGCCCCCGAGCACGATGCGGCCGGTCGGGGTGAGGACGTCGGCGGGCAGGCCGACGGAGAGCGGGTTCACGGCGGGGGTCCGGGTCACCTGGTAGGTGACGGTGACGGTGTCGCCCACGCGCGGCGCGGGGTCGTCGACGGTGATCCGGGCGGTGGTGGGACCGTCGGCCGGCGGCAGTCCGGCTTCCTGCGGAGGCAGGCAGTGCGTGGGGAACTCGACCTGCCCGGGAGGCGTCTCCCCCTCCGCGGCGGCGGGCGCGCTCAGGGCGCCCCCGGTCGCGGCGGCCAGGACCGCCATGCCGACGGCCGCCGACCACCCTCTGTGCCGCGCCGTCGTCCGCGCCGTTGCCCGCGCCGGTGTTCGCGCCGAAGTCCGCACTGACCGCCCCCTGGGATCCCGTACCCCGCCAGGGGGCCATTCACGAGCGGGCGGGGGGATAAGTCAATGCACGGACCCGGCAACAACTGATGTCCCATCAGGAGATGGCAGGGTGGCTCCGGACGCGGTGCCGGATGGGGCTCCGGAGGCGGTGCCGGACGCGGCTCCGGACGCGGTGCCCGGTGCGGTGGCACGGAAGGTCCGCCGGTAGGCCGTCGGGCTCACGCCGAGCGCCGCCTGGACGTGCTTGCGCAGGGACTGCGCGGTCCCGAAGCCCGCCTCCCGGGCCACGTGTTCCATCGGCAGGTCGGTCTGCTCCAGCAGCGCCCGGGCCCGCTCCACCCGCTGCCCGACGATCCACTCGCCCGGGCTGAGCCCCGATTCCTCCCGGAACCTGCGCGTGAAGGTCCGTACCGACATCGCCTCCTGCCGGGCCAGGTCGGTCAGCCGCAGCGGTTCGTGCAGCCGGTCCAGTACCCAGGCGCGGGCCGCGGTGGTGGCCGACCGCTGCGGCTGCGGCACCGGGCGCTCGATGAACTGCGCCTGCCCGCCCTCGCGGTGCGGCGGTACGACGGTGCGCCGGGCGACGTCGTTGGCGACGGCCGCGCCGTGGTCGCGGCGCACGATGTGCAGGCACAGGTCGATCCCGGCGGCGACTCCGGCGGAGGTGAGCACGTCCCCGTCGTCGGTGTAGAGCACGTCCGGGTCGACCAGCACGGCCGGGAAGGTCTGCTGGAAGTGCCCGGCGGCGGACCAGTGGGTGGTGGCCCGGCGGCCGTCCAGGAACCCGGCGGCGGCGAGGACGTACCCGCCCGTGCAGATGGAGACGAGCCGGGTGCCGGGCCTGATGTGCGCGAGGGCGCCGGCGAGTTCGGGGGTGAGCCGGCCCTCGTCGTGGACCGGGCCCAGCTCGTAGGAGGCGGGGACCACCACCGTGTCGGCCGTGGCCAGCAGTTCGGGACCGTGCTCGACGTGGATGTCGAAGTCGGCGTCCGTGGGCACCCGGCCGGGGGCGAGCCCGCAGGTGAGGATCTCGTACAGCGGCCGCCCGGCGGGATCCATCGCCCGCCCGAAGATCCGGTGCGGGATCCCGAGCTCGAAGGGCAGCAGTCCGGCGAGGGCGAGTACGACAACACGGTGGACACGGTGCGCGCGGGGCTCCATGGCCCGATCATATCGAAGCATGTCGGTCAGGCCACTGTCGTACGGGTCCCCGGCGGCCGGAAACTATCGGCGTGACGCAGACAGACCCGGGCCCCGGCCCCTCCCCAGGCCCCTCCCCCGCACCGACGCCCGGCTCCGGCCCGGCGGCCGGTACCGGCCCGACGCCCGCCTCCGCCCCGGCGGCCGCCACCGGCTCCCCCGCCGGCGTGCCCGGGCCGCCCACGCCGCCCCGGCCCCCGCACCGCATCCACCGCGCCTGGTTCGTCGCGGCCGTCGCCTTCGTGACGATCATCGGCGCCGCCGCCTTCGCCTCGCTCCCCGGCCTGCTCATCGAGCCGCTGCACGAGGAGTTCGACTGGTCGCGGGGCACGATCGGCCTCGCCGTCTCCGTGAACCTCGCGCTGTACGGGATCACCGCGCCGTTCGCCGCCGCGCTGATGGACCGCTTCGGCATCCGCAGGGTCGTCGCCCTCGCGCTGACCGTCATAGCCGCCGGCTCGGTGGCCACGGTGTGGATGACCACCTCCTGGCAACTGATCCTGTACTGGGGCGTCCTGGTCGGGCTGGGCAGCGGCTCGATGGCCCTGGCCTTCGCCGCGACCGTGACCAACCGCTGGTTCACCGCCCGCCGCGGCCTGGTCACCGGCATCCTGACCGCCGCCGGGGCCTCCGGCCAGCTGATCTTCCTGCCCCTGCTGGCCTGGCTCGTCGAGAACCACGGCTGGCGCCCGGCGGCGGTCACCGTCTCGCTGGCGGCCCTGGCCGTCGTGCCCTTCGTATGGCTGCTGCTGCGCGACCACCCGGCGGACATCGGGACCACCCCGTACGGGGGCGAGTACACCGCCAAGCCCGCGCCCGTCCCCGGCGCCGCCCGCCGGGCCCTGGGCGTCCTGGCCAAGGCGGCCCGGACCGGCCCCTTCTGGCTGCTGGCGGGCACCTTCGCGATCTGCGGGGCCTCGACGAACGGGCTGGTCAAGACCCACTTCGTCCCCTCGGCCCACGACCACGGCATGCCCGTGACGGCGGCGGCCGGCCTCCTCGCCGTGATCGGCGTGTTCGACATCATCGGCACGGTGTTCTCCGGCTGGCTGACGGACCGCTTCGAATCCCGCCGCCTCCTCGCCGTCTACTACGCCCTGCGCGGGATCTCGCTGCTCTTCCTCCCGATGCTGCTGGCCCCGACCGTGCACCCGCCGATGGTGTTCTTCATCGTCTTCTACGGCCTGGACTGGGTCGCGACCGTCCCGCCGACGATCGCGCTGTGCCGCGAGCACTACGGGGAGGACGGGGCCATCGTCTTCGGCTGGGTCCTGGCCTCGCACCAGATCGGCGCGGCGGTGGTGGCCTTCCTCGGCGGCCTGGCCCGCGACGCCTTCGGCTCGTACGACCCGGTCTGGTACGCCTCGGGCGCCCTGTGCGCGATGGCCGCCCTGATGGCGATGGTCATCCGCCGGCGGACCTCCGCCGAGGTCGCCCGGACCTGACGGCCCGCCCGGTCCGGGCTGCCAGGATGGGCCCGTGGACGACACGGGCGGGACGGTGGTGGCGGACGAGCTGGTACGGGCGGCGGGGGCCGGGGACGAGGCCACCGTGGCACGGCTGCTGAGCCGGGGCGCCGCAGCGGACGCGCGGGACGCCGAGGGGCGCACGGGGCTGGACCTCGCCGTGCGCGAGGGCCGGGACGGCGTGCTCCGCATGCTGTTGGCGGCCGGCGCCGACCCCGAGCAGATCACGGGCCCGTGCGACGAGGAACTACCGCTGGTGCAGGCGGCCACCAGGGGCCGCACCGGCATCGTGCGGCAGCTGCTCGCGGCAGGCGCCGAGCCCGACCGCGCCAATGGACTGCGCGCCACCGCTCTGGGCCGTGCGGGGGCCGAGGGCCACACGGAAACGGCCCGGGTCCTGCTGGAGCACGGGGCGGATCCGCACGTCCTCTGGAAGGCCCTGACCCCCGCCGAGTGGGCGGCCCGCTTCGGCCACCCCGAAACGGCGGAGTTCCTGCGCACCTGGTCCGCCGGGCCGGTGGGCCCGGCGGCGACGGCCTAGGCTCCGGCCGGAGTGCTCGACTTCAGGGTGCCGTCCGGGCCCGCCAGGAGGACCGGGGTGTCCGGGCCGCCGAGGTCACGGACCGCCGCGCGGTCGGCGTCGGAGGGGGCCTGCGCCGCGCTGACGACGGCCGCCGCCTCCAGGGACTGGGCGCCGCTGGCCACGGCCATCGCGACGGCCGTCTGGAGCGCGCTCAGCTTCAGGGAGTCCAGATCCACGGTTCCCGCCACGTACGTACGGCCGGTCTCGTCCCGGACCGCCGCCCCCTCGGGCACGCCGTTGCGGGCCCGGGCGCTGCGCGCCAACGTGATGATCTTGATGTCTTCGGGGTCGATCCCGGTGCTGTCGGTCATAGCCCGAAGCATATGGAGCGCGTCCGCGGGGCCGCACGACGGCCCCGCGGACGCGCTCTCCCCTCCACCCCCGGTGTCCCCCCGAGATCTTGGTGGCGCAGGGATAAAACTAAGCGCTGCGTAAGCGGACGTGCGGCCCCGAAGGTCCCGTGATCGATGACCTTGGACCCCTCCCGGATTCCACGACGAGGAACGCCGGGAACGCCGGGAACACCGGCCCCGTCCGCTCCCGCATCCGCTACGGCCGGTCGAGCCGCAGCCGCTCCGCCCTCGGCAGACCCGCGACCACCAGGTCGTACGAGTCCTCGACCAGCTCCCGGACCAGCGCGTCGGGCAGCGCCCCCGGCCCGCCCGCGGTCACCGTGTTCCAGTGCCGCTTGTTCATGTGCCAGCCCGGCACGACGGCCTCGTGCTCCGCCCGCAGCCGCACCGCCTGCTCCGGATCGCACTTGAGGTTGACCTTCAGCGGGTCGCCGTCCAGCGCGCTCAGCGCGAACACCTTCCCCAGCACTTTGAACACCGAGGTCTCCGGGGTGAAGGGGAACTCCTCCACCGCCGCGTTGAACCCCAGGCAGAAGGCGCGCAGCTCCGTCGGCGTCACTCCGTCTCCCCGTCCTGCTCCTTCACCGGAGCCACCGGCTCCACCAGCACGGTCACGATCTTGTTCCGCCGTCCCGCCGGGGACTCCGCCGTCAGCCGCAGCGGCCGCCCGTCCGGCAGGTCCACCACCGCCGAGGCGCCGGCGATCGGCACCCGGCCCAGCGCCTTGGCGAGCAGCCCGCCGACCGTCTCCACGTCCTCGTCGTCGAAGGAGTCCACCTTGAACAGTTCACCGAGATCGGTGATGTCCAGCCGCGCGGTGACCCGGTAACGGTCCCCGCCCAGCTCCTCCACCGGCGGGATCTCCCGGTCGTACTCGTCGGTGATCTCACCGACGATCTCCTCCAGGATGTCCTCGATGGTGACGATGCCGGCGGTGCCGCCGTACTCGTCGATGACGACCGCCACGTGGTTGCGCACCGACTGCATCTCGCGCAGCAGGTCGCCCGCGTTCTTGGTGTCCGGCACGAACACCGCGGGCCTTATCGCCGTGGAGACCAGGTCGCTCTCCGCGTCCCGGCTGATGTGCGTCTTGCGGACCAGGTCCTTCAAGTACACGATGCCGACGATGTCGTCCTCGTTCTCCCCGGTCACCGGGATCCGCGAGAAACCGGACCGCAGCGCGAGCGTGGTCGCCTGACGGACCGTCTTGTACCGCTCGATGCAGACCAGATCGGTGCGCGGCACCATGACCTCGCGCACGAGCGTGTCCCCCAGCTCGAAGACCTGGTGCACCATGCGGCGCTCGTCGTCCTCGATCAGCGATTCCTTCTCCGCCAGGTCGACCATCGCGCGCAGTTCCGCCTCGGAGGCGAAGGGCCCCTTGCGGAAGCCCTTTCCGGGGGTGAGTGCGTTACCGAGGAGGATCAGCAGCTGCGGGATCGGCCCCATGATCCGGGCGAGGGGTACGAGGACGTAGGACGCCGCCGTCGCCGTGTTCAGCGGGTGCTGCCGGCCGATGGTGCGCGGGGACACGCCGACCGCCACGTAGGACACGAGCACCATCACGGCGATGGCCACGAGCAGCGCGGTCCAGTTCTCCCCGAACTCGTCGAGGCAGACGTACGTGACGAGCACGCCCGCCGCCATCTCGCAGGTGACCCGGACCAGCAGCGCGACATTGACGTAGCGGGTGGGGTCGCCGGCGACCTGGGCCAGCTTCGCGCTGCCGCGCCGCCCCTCCCGAACGGCCTGCTCGGCGCGGAACGCGGAGATCCGGGCGATCCCGGACTCGGCGCACGCGGCGAACCAGGCCACCACGACCAGCAGGACGGCCCCGATGATCAGCTGGAGACCACCGGTCATGAGACGGTCGGCGCCGGGGACGGGCCGGTCACGCCGTTCTCGCCGCGCCAGCCGTCCACGATGGCCGCCTGGAGGCCGAACATCTCGGCCTTCTCGTCCGGCTCCTCGTGGTCGTACCCGAGCAGGTGCAGCACCCCGTGGACGGTCAGGAGCTGGAGCTCCTCGTCCATGGAGTGCCGCGTCGGCGCGTCCTCGCCCTGCTTCTTGGCGACTTCGGGGCAGAGCACGATGTCACCGAGGAGACCCTGCGGGGGCTCGTCCTCGTCCTTCTTCGGCGGACGCAGCTCGTCCATCGGGAAGGACATGACGTCGGTGGGTCCGGGCAGGTCCATCCACTGGATGTGGAGCTGCTCCATCGCGTCCTCGTCGACGACGATGACGGAGAGCTCCGAGAGCGGGTGGATCCGCATCCGGGTGAGTGCGTAGCGGGCGATGTCGAGGATCGCCCGCTCGTCGACCTCGGTTCCGGACTCGTTGTTGACGTCGATCGACATGGTGCGCTGATTTCTACTTCCGCTGGAAGCCGTTCCGCGACTGCTTCGCGTCCTGGCTGTCGTCGTACTTCTCGTACGCATCGACGATACGGCCGACCAGCTTGTGCCGGACGACATCCTCGGACGTGAGCCGCGAGAAGGCGATGTCCGGAACGCCTTCGAGGATGTCCTGCACCTGTCGCAGACCGCTCTTGGCGCCACCCGGGAGGTCGACCTGGGTCACGTCGCCGGTGA
The DNA here is from genome assembly GCF_057834385.1 of Streptomyces sp. GL_141. NCBI lineage: Bacteria > Bacillati > Actinomycetota > Actinomycetes > Kitasatosporales > Streptomycetaceae > Streptomyces > Streptomyces sp. GL_141. The sequence goes on along the minus strand of NZ_CM174402.1, from coordinate 5,790,387 downwards.
CGACGATCTTCGAGTCGAACCCGAGCCGGGTCAGGAACATCTTCATCTGCTCGGGGGTGGTGTTCTGCGCCTCGTCGAGGACGACGAAGGCCTCGTTGAGAGTCCTGCCCCTCATGTACGCCAGCGGCGCCACCTCGATGGTCCCCGCCGCCATCAGCCGCGGGATCGAGTCCGGGTCGATCATGTCGTGCAGGGCGTCGTAGAGCGGCCGCAGGTACGGGTCGATCTTGTCGAAGAGGGTGCCGGGGAGGAAGCCGAGGCGTTCGCCGGCCTCCACCGCCGGGCGGGTCAGGATGATCCGGCTGACCTGCTTGGACTGCAGGGCCTGGACCGCCTTGGCCATGGCGAGGTAGGTCTTGCCGGTACCGGCGGGGCCGATGCCGAAGACGATCGTGTGCTTGTCGATCGCGTCCACGTAACGCTTCTGGTTGAGCGTCTTGGGGCGGATGGTGCGGCCGCGGCTGGAGAGGATGTTCTGGGTGAGCACCTCGGCGGGCGTCTCGTCCGGACCCTGGCCGTTGCCGCTCGACTTGAGCATGGCGATCGAGCGTTCCACTGCGTCCTCCGTCATCGGCTGCCCGGTGCGGAGCACCAGCATCATCTCGTCGAACAGGCGCTGGATCAGCGCGACTTCCGCCGCCGCACCGATCGCGCTGACCTGATTGCCCCGAACATGGATGTCGGCCCTCGGGAAGGCCTTCTCGATCACGCGCAGCAGGGCGTCGCCCGAGCCGAGGACGGACACCATCGGATGGGTGGCCGGTACGGAGAAGTGGGCGCGCGCCTGGCCCGGCGCGGGGGTCTTGGCTGTCGGTGTCTGAGTCATGGGCCGGCACTGTGGCCTGCGCATACCTCCCACTGAGGGGCCGCGCCGATCGACGGCCACCGGACTTCCAAGCCTACGTCGCCACTCCGCCATCCCCGAGGGGTTTTACGGGGTCCCGTACAGGACCCGGCCCCCACCAGCACCCCCGGCCCGAACCAGCCCCCTCCGGCCCCCGTCAGCGCCTCCGGCCCGAACCGGCCCCCTCCGGCCCCCTTCAGCCCCTCCGGCCCCCATCAGCCCCTCCGGCGCTTGAGGAGCGGGGGTCCGGGGGCTGGCCCCCGGCAACGGCGCCGCACCCGGCCGGACCACCCCCGGGGCATCGGGGCCGGGGGCGCGGCCCCGCCCGCCCCCGCACGCGTCCCCCGACCGGCCAGGCCCTACGCCGACTGGCGGAAGCCGATCGTCGGGACCGCCCTGCGGCGGCTGGCCGGGGCGGCGGCCCGCGGAACGAGGTCGTCGAGGAAGCCGTACCGCCCGCGCAGGGCCTCCGGGGCGGTTCGCCACCAGTGGGCCACCTCCGGCCAGCCGGGCGCCGACAGGGAGCCGCCGAACTCCTGCACCGACAGGGCCGCCGTCAGGCCCGCGAAGGCGAGCCGGTCCGCGAGCGGCCACTCGGCGAGGGTGCCGGTGAGGAAGCCCGCCACGTACACGTCGCCCGCCCCGGTCGGATCCAGCGCGTCGACCGCGATCGCGGGGACCTCGGCCGTCTCCCCGGTCCGCCCGTCCACCGCGCACGAGCCCTCGGAGCCCATCGTCACCACCGCGATCGGCACCTTCTCGGCCAGCGCCCGGGCCGCCGCGCGCGGGCAGTCGGTGCGCGTGTAGGCCATCGCCTCCCCCGCGTTGGGCAGGAAGGCCTCGCAGTGCTCCAGGTCGGCCAGCGCCCCCAGGTCCCACCGCCCGCTGTCGTCCCAGCCGACGTCGGCGAAGACCCGGGCCCCGCGCCGGGCCGCCTCGGCGACCCAGGCCTCGCCGCCGCCCGGGCCGAGCGAGGCCACGGCCGCGCGGGCCCGGGGCGGGCACTGCGGGAACGGGCCGGGGTCCGCCGGGAGCGGGGCCTCGTGGCCGTGGGAGACCATCGTGCGCTCGCCCTCGTACGCCATCGAGACCGTGACGGGGCTGTGCCAGCCGGGCACGGTCCGTGACATCGAGAGGTCGATGCCCTCGCCCTGTTCGAGCGCGTCCCAGCAGTACTCGCCGTAGTGGTCGTCCCCGAAGGCGGCGGCCAGGGAGGTGCGCAGGCCGAGCCGGGCGAGGGCGGTGGCCATGTTGGCGACGCCGCCGGGGCTGGAACCCATGCCGCGCGCCCAGGACTCCGTGCCGCGCACGGGGGCCGAGTCGAGGCCGGTGAAGATGATGTCGAGGAAGACCGTGCCGGTGAGGAAGACGTCGCAGCCGGGTTCATGGGGGTCCCTCAGCGGACCGAGCGGGTCCACGGCGGAGTCGAGGCTGTCCCGGCTGCTGCGACTGGTCACGTTGTACTCCCCGTTCGGTCGGTGCGCGTTCTGATCTTGGCGGGTCGTTTCTTCAGCGGGTCGTTCCTTCAACGGGCTTCCCGATCGGACTTCCTGATGGGATTCAACCCACTCCCGCCGCCAGACCCTCCCTCCCGGGCGGGCCCGGAGTACAGTGTGACGCAGATCACCGCCCGAACGCTCTTCTCCGGATATCGGGCGGCTTGATAGATATGAGCCCCGCGGTCTTGCGGAATCTCACGCTCCACCTGCACCACATGGAACACCCGTGCCCGACCGCACCCCCGCGCCGCCCGCCGCCTGGCCGCTCGTCGCGCTCTTCACCTCCGGTTACGTCGCCCCGTACCTGCTGCCGACCGTCGTCGGCCGGCTCGACGCACACCTCCCGCTGAGCCCCGCGCAGGCCGGTCTGATCGGCTCGGTCCTGCTGCTCGGCTCGGCCGCCGCCGGATTCACCCTCGCCTCCCGCATCCCGCGCCACGGACCGCGTCCGCTGGCCCGGCTCGGGCTGCTGCTCGCCGTCCTCGGGTACGGCACGGCGGCCGCCACCGCGCAGCTCCCCCTCGTCATCGCGGGCGCCGTACTCGGCGGCTTCGGCTCGGGCACGGCCACCGCCGTGGCCGCCTCCGGGATCGCGGCGCAGCGCGACCCGCACCGGACCTCCGCGCTGGGGCTGCTGTCGGTGTCGGCCACGGCCGGGGCCCTGTACCTGACCCTGCCCCGGCTCGGCGGCGGGCACTGGCTGCCGTTCGCGGCGATCGCCCTGGTCGCGCTGGTGTGCTGGCCCGCGACGCGGCGCCTGCCCGGGGCCGACCGCGCGGACCGCGCGGACGCCACGGACCTCACGGACCGTGCCGCCGGCACCGGCACCGGCACCGGCACCGGCACCGGCACCGGCCGGGGCGTACGGGCCTCCGCGCGGCTGCCCTACCCGCGCGCCGGGATGGTCCTCGCCGGGGCCCTGATGCTGTGGTCGCTCGCCCAGAACGCCCTGTGGGGCGTCAGCGGCCGCATCGGCGCGCAGCAGGCGGGCCTGTCCGAGGTCACCCTCGGGATGGTCTTCGCGGCCGCGCTCGGCGCCGGGCTGCTCGGGGTCACCGCCGCCTCCGCGCTCGGGTCCCGGCTCGGACGGGCGGTCCCGGTGGGCGTGGGCACCGCGGTCATCGCCTGCTGCGTGGTGCTGGCCTCGCACGCGCGGGACCTGGGCTCCTTCGCGGCCGGGGAGATCCTGTGGAACGCGGTCTACCCCGTCGTGCTCTCCTACGCCATCGGCCTCGCCGCCGCCCTCGACCCGCGCGGGCGCTGGGCCGTCCTGGTCGGTTCCGCGTCCTCGCTCGGTGTGGCCTGCGGGCCCGTCACCGGGAGCCTGCTCGCCGAGGGGGCGGGGTTCCCCGGCATGGGCCTGGTCCTCGGTGGCCTGCTGCTGGCGGTGGCCGGGCCGATGGCCGGGGTCGCCCTGCACGTCGGCGGGCGCCCGCTGACCCCCGGCTCGGTGCGCCGGCGCGGCGGGGCCCCGGCGGCCGTGCTCGCCGCCGGGGCCGGGACGCCGGCCGGTTCGGTGCCGCGGGTCGGCGCGCAGGAGCTGGAGGTCGTGGAGCTCACACAGCTCCGCCACCGCCAGCTCCGCCTGCCCCCGCTCCGGGTGCTGCTGCTCTCCCCAGCGGCGGCCCGCCGAGCCCGGGAACGCCCCCGCAGACGCATCCGCACCGGCGCCTAGGCACCAACCCTGGGGGCGAGGTCCCCTACCCGCCCTTCCCCCGTTCCCCGGGGCTGTGCCCCGGACCCCCTGGGGCTCTGCCCAGACCCCGCGCCTCAAACGCCGGCGAGGCTGGGTGTATCCAGCCCGTCCGGCGTTTGAGGACCGGGTCCGGGCAGAGCCCGGGGAACGGGCGAAGGGCGGGTAGGGGACTTCGCCCCGCAGGGCACCGCGCCCGCTATCCGGCCCGCTTCGGCACGGGGACCCGTACGAGATCCGCGGCGATCGTGAGCTCACCCTCGAAGCCGGCCGCACGCGCCTGGTGTTCGAACTCCGACGGATCGGTGTAGCGCTGCGAGAAGTGCGTCAGCACGAGGTGCCGCACGCCCCCGTCCCGGGCCACCCGAGCGGCCTGCCCGGCGGTGAGGTGCCCGTGGTCGGTGGCCAGTTGGACGTCCTCGTCGAGGAAGGTCGACTCGATCACCAGCATGTCGCAGCCCGCCGCGAGATCCTCGACGCCCTCGCAGAGCCGGGTGTCCATGACGAAGGCGAACCGCTGTCCGGCGCGCGCCTCGCTGACCTCGTCGAGGGTGACCCCGCCGAGGCTGCCCTCGCGCTGGATGCGGCCCACGTCCGGCCCCTTGATGCCGTGCCGGGCGAGCAGTTCGGGCCGTATCCGGCGCCCGTCGGGCTCGGTGACCCGGTAGCCGAAGGACTCCACGGGGTGCGAGAGCCGTACGGCGTCCAGGGTGTACGCGTCCCCGCGGGCCAGGATCCCGTCCTCGGCCACCGGCTCCTCCGCGAGCTGCACGGTCTCGCGGTAGGCCGTCGCGTACCGCAGCCGGTCGAAGAACTTCTGTCCGGAGGCCGGGTAGTGGGCGGTGACGGGGTGCGGGACCCGGTCGAGGTTGATCCGCTGGATGACCCCGGCGAGGCCGAGGCTGTGGTCACCGTGGAAGTGGGTGACGCAGATCCGGTTGATGTCGTGCGCGGCCACCCCGGCGCGGAGCATCTGGCGCTGGGTGCCCTCGCCGGGATCGAAGAGGATGCCCTCGCCGTCCCAGCGCAGCAGGTAGCCGTTGTGGTTGCGGTGGCGGGTGGGTACCTGGCTGGCGGTGCCGAGGACCACGAATTCTCGTACGGACACGGTTTATCCCGGGGGCCATTCGAAGCCACGGCCGCCGAGGACGTGCGCGTGGGCGTGGAAGACGACCTGGCCGGCGCCGGCGCCGGTGTTGAAGACCAGCCGGTAGCCGCGGTCGGCGAGCCCCTCGTCGACCGCGACGCGGCCGGCTTCGGTCAGGACGTCGGCGGCGATCCCGGGCTCCGCGGCCGCGAGGGAGGCGGCGTCGGGGTAGTGCGCCTTCGGGATGACGAGGACGTGGGTGGGTGCCTGCGGATTGATGTCGCGGAAGGCGACGGTCGTGTCCGTCTCCCGGACGACCGTCGCGGGAATGTTCCCCGCGACGATCTTGCAGAACAGGCAGTCGGCCTGCGGTTCCCCGGCCATGTGCTGAGCCCTTCGTGACGGGTGATCGGTTCCGGCATCGTATCCACCGCCGCCGGCCGGCCCCGTCAGGACCAGCGCCCCGTCAGGCCCGGCAGCCCGTCAGGACCAGCGCCCCGTCCGCGCCAGCAGGACCGCCGCCGCGGCCGTGCCCGCCGTGGAGGTGCGCAGGACCGAGGGGCCCAGCCGGTACGGGTGCGCCCCGGCCGCCGCGAAGGCGGCGAGTTCGTCCGGGGAGACCCCGCCCTCGGGTCCGACGACCAGGACGACGGAGCCGGCGGCGGGCAGTTCCGCGGTGGCCAGCGCGCCCGAAGGGGCGTCCCGGTCCTCGTGCAGGACGACCGCGAGGTCGGCCTCCGCGAGCAGCGCGGCGACCTGCTTGGTCGACAGCGCCTCCGCGATCTCGGGGAAGCGGACCCGGCGGGACTGCTTGCCGGACTCGCGGGCGGTGGCCCGCCACTTCGCGAGGGATTTGGCGCCCCGGTCGCCGCGCCACTGGGTGATGCAGCGCGAGGCCTGCCAGGGCACGATCGCGTCGACGCCGGTCTCCGTCATGGTCTCGACGGCGACCTCGCCCCGGTCGCCCTTGGGCAGGGCCTGGACGACGGTGATCCGGACGGCCGGCTCCGCCTCCTCGAAGACCCCGGTCACGGAGACGACGAGGCGGTCCTTGCCCTCGGCGGCCGTCACGACGGCCTCGGCCCAGCCGCCCCGGCCGTCGGTCAGCACGAGGTCCTCGCCGCGGGCCAGCCGCTTCACGGAGACCGCGTGGCGGCCCTCAGGGCCGTCCAGGACGAACTCCGGCCCCGCGGGAACCTTTTCGACCACGAACACCGGGGCGGTCATGACGCACTCCTCATCTGCATTGCCTTCAACGCGTTCTGGGCCGCGCCGAGTTCCGCCGCGAGCACCTCCACCAGTTCCCCGGCCGGCAGGGCCCGCGCCAGCCGGTGCCCCTGGCCCGCCCACAGGGCCATGCCCTGCGGGTCCCCGGCCGCGGCGGCGGCCTTGCGCAGCGGCGCGGTCAGGTGGTGCACCTGCGGGTACGCGGACGGGGCGTACGGCCCGTGCTCGCGCATGAACCGGTTGACCAGTCCGCGGGCCGGCCGCCCCGAGAAGGCCCGGGTCAGCTCCGTGCGGACGAACAGCGGGTCGGTCAGCGCCTTCTTGTGCAGGGCGTGCGCGCCGGACTCCGGGCAGGCCAGGAAGGCCGTGCCGAGCTGCGCGGCCTCCGCGCCCGCGGCGAGCAGCGCGGCGATCTGCGAGCCGCGCATCAGGCCGCCCGCCGCGATGATCGGGAGGGCCACGGCCTCGCGCACCTGCGCGACGAGCGCGAGCAGGCCGACTCCGGCCGTGCCGTCGCCCTGCGGGTCGTCGCGGTGGGTGCCCTGGTGGCCGCCCGCCTCCACGCCCTGGACGCAGACGGCGTCGGCGCCGGCCGCCTGGGCGGCGCGGGCCTCCTCGACGGAGGTGACGGTGGCGATCGTGTACGTACCGACCTTGCGCAGGCAGGTGAGGGCCGCGGGCGAGGGCAGGCCGAAGGTGAACGAGACCACGGGTACCGGGTCTTCGATGAGAATGGCCAGTTTGGCGTCGTAGCCGTCGTCGCTGGTGCCGATGATGTCCTCGTCGGCGAGGGAGATCTCGTACCAGGAGGCCTCGCTGGCGAGGTGCCCCCGGTAGGCCTCCACGACCGCCGGGTCCGCGTGGGAGGCCTGCGGCAGGAAGAGGTTGACGCCGAAGGGCCGGCGGGTGAGCGCGCGCAGCCGCTTGATCTCCTGGTACATGCCGTCGGCGGTTTTGTAGCCGCCGGCGAGGAAGCCCAGTCCGCCCGCTTCGCACACGGCGGCCGCGAGCGGCGGGCAGGACGCGCCGCCCGCCATGGGCGCCTGCACGATCGGGTACGCGAAGAGACCGTTCGGTGCGGAGGACATGAGCTGCATCGTGCCATGTCCCGCTCACGGGACCGAATCACGGCATTCGCCTGGCATAGTCCCCTTCACCGGGGTGCCCGAATACCGTCGCCGCCCTGCCGCCCCGCATGCCGCGAGCCCGGTCCGGGGTTCCCCGGACCGGGCTCGCAGGTGTTCTCGCACACCGCCGGGACGCCGCCCTACGGGTGCTCCGCGCGCGGCTCAGCGCCCGTTGAAGGCGTCCTTCAGGCGGCTGAACAGGCCTTGCTGGCCCGGCGCGAACTGGCCCATCGGCCGCTCCTCGCCGCGCAGCTTGGCCAGCTGGCGCAGCAGGTCCTCCTGCGCCGGGTCCAGCTTGCCGGGAGTGGTGACCTCGACGTGCACGATCAGGTCGCCGCGCCCGCCGCCGCGCAGGTGGGTGACGCCGCGGCCGTGCAGCGGGATCGCCTGCCCGGACCCGGTGCCGGGCCGGATGTCGATCTCCTCCAGGCCGTCCAGCGTCTCCAGCGGGCACTTGGTGCCCAGGGCCGCCGCGGTCATCGGGATGGTGACCGTGCAGTGCAGGTCGTCCCCGCGCCGCTGGAAGGTCGGGTGCGGCAGTTCGTGGATCTCCACGTACAGGTCGCCGGCGGGGCCGCCGCCGGGGCCGACCTCGCCCTCGCCCGCGAGCTGGATCCGGGTGCCGTTCTCGACGCCGGCCGGGATCTTGACGGTGAGGCTGCGGCGGGAGCGGACCCGGCCGTCGCCCGCGCACTCGGGGCACGGGGTCGGGACCACGGTGCCGAAGCCCTGGCACTGCGGGCAGGGCCGCGAGGTCATGACCTGACCCAGGAAGGACCGGGTGACCTGCGAGACCTCACCGCGGCCGCGGCACATGTCACACGTCTGCGCCGAGGTGCCGGGGGCGGCGCCCTCGCCGGAGCAGGTGGTGCAGACGACGGCCGTGTCGACCTGGATGTCCTTGGTCGTGCCGAAGGCGGCCTCGTCCAGTTCCAGGTCGAGGCGGATCATGGCGTCCTGGCCGCGGCGGGTCCGCGAGCGCGGTCCGCGCTGCGAGGACTGGCCGAAGAAGGCGTCCATGATGTCGGAGAAGTTGCCGAAGCCGCCCGCTCCGAAGCCGCCGGCTCCGCCGCCGCCCGAGGAGGACAGCGGGTCGCCGCCGAGGTCGAAGACCTGCTTCTTCTGCGGGTCCGAGAGGACCTCGTAGGCGGCGTTGATCTCCTTGAAACGCTCTTGCGTCTTGGGATCGGGATTCACATCCGGGTGCAGCTCGCGGGCGAGCCGCCGGAATGCCTTCTTGATCTCGTCCTGCGATGCGTCGCGGCGCACGCCGAGAACGGCGTAGTAGTCCGTGGCCACTTACGACTCCGCCAGGATCTGTCCGACGTAACGTGCCACTGCGCGTACCGCTCCCATCGTTCCGGGGTAGTCCATGCGGGTCGGTCCGACCACGCCGAGTTTGGCGACTGCTTCGCCGCCCGAACCGTAGCCGACCGAGACGACGGACGTGGAGTTCAGTCCCTCGTAGGCGTTCTCATGCCCGATCTTTACGGCCATTCCCGACTCACTGGCCTCGCCCAGCAGCTTGAGGAGCACGACCTGCTCCTCCAGCGCTTCGAGCACCGGCCTGATCGTCAGGGGAAAATCGTGTCCGAAGCGGGTGAGGTTGGCGGTGCCGCCGATCATCAGCCGCTCCTCCGCCTCCTCGACCAGCGTTTCGAGGAGGGTGTCGAGGACGGCCTTCACCGTCACCCGGTCCTCGTTCTCGAAGGATTCCGGAAGGTCCTTCACCAGCGGCGGCACGTCGGTGAACCGGCGGCCGACGACGCGGCTGTTGAGGCGGGCCCGCAGGTCCGCCAGCGAGGTGTCCGCGAAGGGGGTCTGGCAGTCGACGAGCCGCTGCTCGACCCGGCCGGTGTCCGTGATGAGGACGAGCATCAGGCGGGCCGGGGCCAGCGAGAGCAGCTCGACGTGCCGGACGGTGGACCGGGTGAGCGACGGGTACTGGACGACAGCGACCTGCCGGGTGAGCTGCGCGAGCAGCCGCACCGTACGGCCGACGACGTCGTCGAGGTCGACGGCCCCGTCGAGGAAGTTCTGGATGGCCCGGCGCTCGGGCGTCGACAGCGGCTTGACCCCCGCCAGCTTGTCGACGAAGAGGCGGTAGCCCTTGTCGGTGGGGATCCGGCCGGCGCTGGTGTGGGGCTGGGCGATGTAGCCCTCGTCCTCCAGCACGGCCATGTCGTTGCGCACGGTGGCGGGCGAGACGCCGAGCCGGTGCCGCTCGGTGAGCGCCTTGGAGCCGACCGGCTCCTCCGTCCCGACGTAGTCCTGGACGATGGCGCGCAGCACTTCGAGTCTGCGTTCGCTGAGCATCGCGCACACCTCCATCGTTTCCGTCGTTCGCGGCTTCGGCAGGCCCTGCCTGCTGGCACTCTGAGCGTTCGAGTGCCAGAGATCCCCCGGTCAGTGTACGGCGGGGTGGTACACCCCTAGCAAGGGCGGCCCGCCAAGGTAGCGTCGCGGCATGGACGTGCGTTGGGAAGAGGCGGGCTGGGAACGGCTCACCGAACGGGCCGGCCGCAAGCGCCTGCCGGTGTGGGATTGCACCGTGGGACTGGTGGTGGGCGAGGATTCGGCCCTCCTGATCGACCCCGGGTCCTCCCTGCGGGAAGGCGCGCTGGTGCGGGCCGAGGCGGAGCGGCTGACAGGCCGGCGCGTGACCCATCTCGCATTCACACACGGACATTTCGACCACGTACTGGGCGGCGCGGCGTTCGCGGGGGCCGAGGTCTACGGTCCGGTCGGGCTGGACGCCCTGCTCTCCGTGAGCCGGGACGAGCTGCGGGCGGACGCGGTCCGGCACGGCCTGGCGGAGGCCGAGGCCGCCGAGGCGGCGGACCTGCTGGTGCTCCCCCGGCACCTGGTGTCGGGCGAGTGGACCCTCGACCTGGGCGGCGTACAGGTCCTCCTGGCGAACGTGGGCCCGGGGCACACCCGGCACGATCTGGCCGCCTTCGTGCCCGGTGCGCGCGAGGTGGTCTTCTGCGGCGACCTGGTCGAGGAATCGGGCGAGCCGCAGGCGGGTCCGGACGCGCTGCCACGGCAGTGGCCGGCCGCCCTGGACCGGCTCCTCGCCCTGGGCGGGGACGACGCTCTGTACGTGCCGGGTCACGGAGCGGTGGTCGACGCGGCCTTCGTGCGTGCCCAACGCGACACACTGGCGGCCCGTTTCGGCGTGTCGGACACCTGAGGCGGCCCGCTCTCCTACCCTCGGCCGGATGCGCGAGTACTCCCCCGACCTGACCCCGCAATGGAAGCGCTCCAAGCCCGTCCCCGAGGTGCCGGCCGATCCGGACCTGGTGGTCGAGGTGGCGGGTACGGACTTCTGCGGCGCGGTGGTGGCCTGCGAGGCGGGCACGGTCACCCTGGAGGACCGCTTCGGCAAGCTCCGGGTCTTCCCCCTCGAACCCCGCGGCTTCCTCCTGGACGGCGCGGTGGTGACCCTGACCCGCCCGGCCCGCGGGCCGGCCGCCCCGGCCCGTACGGCCTCCGGCTCGCTCGCCGTCCCCGGGGCCCGGGCGCGGGTGGCCCGGGCGGGCCGGATCTACGTGGAGGGCCGCCACGACGCCGAACTGGTCGAGCGGGTCTGGGGCGACGACCTGCGGATCGAGGGCGTCGTGGTGGAGTACCTGGAGGGCATCGACGACCTCCCGGCCGTCGTCGCCGACTTCGCCCCCGCGGCCGACGCCCGGCTGGGCATCCTGGTGGACCACCTGGTCCCGGGCTCCAAGGAGTCCCGCATCGCCGCCTCGGTGACCTCCCCGCACGTCCTGATCGTGGGACACCCGTACGTGGACGTCTGGCAGGCGGTGAAGCCCTCGGCCCTGGGCATCCGCTCCTGGCCGGTGATCCCGCCCGGCCAGGACTGGAAGACGGGCATCTGCCGCGCCCTGGGCTGGCCGGAGAACACCGGAGCCGCCTGGCAGCACATCCTGTCCCGCGTGACCTCGTACAAGGACCTGGAGCCGACGTTGCTGGGCGCGGTGGAGCACTTGATCGACCACGTGACGGCATGACCCGGGTGGGGGACTGCCCCGCAGGGCTCCCCCGCCCCGGACGGGGCTAGTCGACCAGGTCCCGGACCACCGCGTCGGCCAGGAGGCGTCCACGCAGCGTCAGAACGGCCCGCCCGGCCTCGTACGGCCCCGCTTCGAGGAGACCGTCGGCCAAGGCGCGCCGCGAGGCGGTGAGGCCCGCCGGCGCCAGCAGGGACAGCGGCACCCCGTCCACGAGCCGGAGCTCCAGCAGGATCCGCTCGACCCGCCGGTCCTCCTCCGAAAGCAGCTCGCGCCCCGCCCCCGGCGACCGCCCCTCCGCCAGCGCGGCGGCATACGCACCGGGGTGCTTCACGTTCCACCACCGCACGCCGCCCACGTGCGAGTGCGCTCCGGGCCCGGCCCCCCACCAGTCGGCCCCGCGCCAGTACAGCTCGTTGTGCAGGCACCGCCCGGCCTCCGAGGTGGCCCAGTTCGAGACCTCGTACCAGGAGTACCCCGCCTCGGCCATCACCGCGTCGAGGATCAGGTACCGGTCCGCGTGGACGTCGTCGTCCGTCATCGGGACCTCGCCCCGCCGGATCCGCCGCGCGAGCTGGGTGCCCTCCTCCACGATCAGCGCGTAGGCGCTGATGTGATCGGGCCCGGCCCCCAGGGCCGCCGACAGGGACGCGCGCCAGTCCTCGTCCGATTCCCCCGGCGTCCCGTAGATCAGGTCCAGGTTCACGTGCTCGAAGCCCGCCGCCCGCGCCTCCGCGACGCAGGCCTCGGGCCGGCCGGGGGTGTGCGTGCGGTCGAGCACCTTCAGGACGTGCTGCTTCGCGCTCTGCATGCCGAAGGAGATCCGGTTGAAGCCGCCCGCGCGCAGCTCCGCCAGGTACTCCGGGTTCACCGACTCCGGATTGGCCTCGGTGGTGACCTCCGCGTCCTCGGCCAGCCCGAATTCCTCGCGGATCGCCGCGAGCATCCGTACGAGGTCACCGGCGGGCAGCAGGGTGGGCGTGCCGCCGCCCACGAAGACCGTCCGCACGGCCCTGGGGTCGTCCCCGAGGACCTTCCGTGCGAGGCGGACCTCGTCGATCAGGGTGTCGGCGTAGTTCTCCCGGGAGGCGAGCACGCCACCGGTGCCCCGCAGCTCGGTGGCCGTGTAGGTGTTGAAGTCGCAGTACCCGCAGCGCGTGGCGCAGTACGGAACGTGCAGGTAGAACCCGAGCGGCCGCTCCCCGGCTCCCGCCAGGGCGTGGAGCGGCAGCGAGCCGTCTTCGGGCATGGGTTCACCGTCGGGCAGTGCGGAAGGCATGAGCCCATTGTCCCGCACTGCCCCAAGGTCGTTTACGGTCCCGCGCGGCGCCCGGTCACGGGCCCGCGCGGCGCCCCGCGCGACACCTCTCGCTACGCCTCGCGGGAGCCCTCGTACATCTCCTCGATGAGGTGCTTGAACTCGCGCTCGACGACCGGCCGCTTCAGCTTGAGGCTCGGGGTGAGGTCCCCGTGCTCCACGTCGAGGTCGCGCGGCAGGAGGCGGAACTTCTTGACCGTCTGCCAGCGCTGGAGGCCCTCGTTGAGGGTCTGGACGTAGGTCTCGATGAGGCGGTTGGTCTCGGGGGCGGCCAGGACCTGGGAGTACGTCTTGCCCTCCAGGCCGCTCTCGGCGGCCCAGACCAGGATGGAGGGCTCGTCGAGGGCGATGAGCGCGGAGCAGAAGTTCCGGTCGGCGCCGTGGACGACGATGCTGGAGACGTACGGGCAGAGCGCCTTGAACTGGCCCTCGATCTCCGCCGGGGCGACGTACTTGCCGCCCGAGGTCTTGATCAGGTCCTTCTTGCGGTCGGTGATGCGCAGGTAGCCGTCGGCGGAGAGCTCGCCGATGTCGCCCGTGTGCAGCCAGCCGTCGGCCTCCAGCACCTCGGCGGTCTTCTCGGGCTGCCCGTGATAGCCCTGCATGATGCCGGGGCCGCGCAGCAGCACCTCGCCGTCGTCGGCGATGCGGACCTCGGTGCCGGGGAGCGGCTTGCCGACGGTGCCGGTGCGGTAGGCCTCGCCGGGGTTGACGAAGGAGGCGGCGCTGGACTCGGTGAGCCCGTAGCCCTCCAGGATGTGGATGCCCGCGCCGGAGAAGAAGTAGCCGATCTCGGGGGCGAGGGCGGAGGCGCCGGAGACGGCGGCGCGCAGGTTGCCGCCGAAGGCCTCGCGGAGCTTGGAGTAGACGAGCGCGTCGGCGATCTTGTGCTTGGTGGCGAGGCCCATCGGGGCGCTCGCCCGGCCGGTGCGGCGGAAATTGTCCTGGGTGACCTTGGCGTACTCGCGGGCCACGCCGACGGACCACTGGAAGATCTTGTACTTGGCGCCGCCGCCGGCCCTGGCCTTGGCCGCGACCCCGTTGTAGACCTTCTCGAAGATGCGCGGGACGGCCGCCATGTAGGTCGGCTGCACGATCGGCAGGTTCTCGATGATCTTGTCGATGCGGCCGTCGACGGCGGTGACGTGGCCGACCTCGATCTGGCCGGAGGTGAGCACCTTGCCGAAGACGTGCGCGAGCGGCAGCCAGAGGTACTGGACGTCGTCCTTGGTGATCAGGCCGGTGGCCACGGTGGCCTTGGCCATGTACGACCAGTTGTCGTGCGGCAGCCGCACGCCCTTGGGCCGGCCGGTGGTGCCCGAGGTGTAGATGAGGGTGGCGAGCTGCTCGGCGGTGATGGCCGCGATCCGCTCCTTGACCACCTCGGGGTGCTTGGCCAGGTACGCGCGGCCGCGCTCCTCCAGCTCGGCCAGCGAGAGCACCCAGCCCTCGGGGTCGCCGTCGGCCGGGATCGCGTCGGCGGCCTCGACGACCACCACGTGGGCGAGCTCGGGCAGGTCGGCGCGGCGCTCACGGGCCTTGGCCAGCTGCGCGCCGTCCTCGGCGATCAGGATCCGGCTCTCGGAGTCGGAGAGGATGAACGCCGACTCCTCGGCGTTCGTGCTCGGGTAGATGGTGGTCACGGCGCCGCCGGCGCACATCACGCCGAGGTCCGCGAGGATCCACTCGACCCGGGTGTTGGAAGCCAGCGCGACGCGCTGCTCCGGCTGGATCCCGAGCTCGACGAGTCCGGCCGCGATGGCGAAAACCCGCTCCGCGGCCTGTCCCCAGCTGAGGGACTTCCAGTCGTCCGGGCCGCCCTTGCCCTCGGCGGCGGGAACCGGATAGCGGTAGGCCTCGGCGTTCGGCGTGGCGGCGACTCGCTCCAGGAAGAGGGTCGCCACGGTGGGCGGACGGTTCTCGATCAAGGTCTGTGTGTCGCTCACGGACATCCTCCGGACCACGCGGCAGGGCCTGTTCTCACAGGGCCGGACTGACTGGGTGGTGGGTCAGGGTGGGTGGCTGAGTCAGGGCATGGCCGCATCCGACCAAAAAACTGGCGAGTAACCAACGAGCAGTGATCAGACTAGGGGCCCTCCGCCTGGCGCGTAAGAGGCCCTGGGGCGCCGATTCATAACGAAACAGGCCCCCGCGCCGGAGCACGGGGGCCTGCCTCACGTCCGAGGGACGTCGCGACGGCTACTTCTTCTTGCCGCCGGACTCGTCGCTGGAGAGGACGGCGATGAAGGCCTCCTGCGGGACCTCCACGGAGCCGACCATCTTCATGCGCTTCTTGCCTTCCTTCTGCTTCTCCAGCAGCTTCCGCTTACGGGAGATGTCACCGCCGTAGCACTTGGCGAGGACGTCCTTGCGGATGGCGCGGATGGTCTCGCGGGCGATGACGCGGGAGCCGACGGCCGCCTGGATCGGGATCTCGAAGGCCTGCCGCGGGATGAGCTCGCGCAGCTTGGCGACCAGGCGCACGCCGTAGGCGTAGGCGGCGTCCTTGTGGCAGACGGCGGAGAAGGCGTCGACCTTGTCGCCGTGCAGCAGGATGTCGACCTTGACCAGGCTGCCGGCCTGCTCGCCGGTGGGCTCGTAGTCGAGGGAGGCGTAACCGCGGGTCTTGGACTTCAGCTGGTCGAAGAAGTCGAAGACGATCTCCGCGAGCGGGAGCGTGTAGCGGATCTCGACCCGGTCCTCGGAGAGGTAGTCCATCCCGAGGAGGGTGCCGCGGCGCTGCTGGCAGAGCTCCATGATCGCGCCGATGAACTCGGAGGGCGCGAGCAGGGTGGCCCGTACGACCGGCTCGAACACGTCCCTGATCTTGCCCTCGGGGAACTCGCTCGGGTTGGTGACGGTGACCTCCTTGCCGTCCTCCAGGACGACGCGGTAGACCACGTTCGGCGCGGTGGCGATCAGGTCGAGGCCGAACTCGCGCTCCAGGCGCTCGCGCACCACGTCCAGGTGCAGCAGGCCGAGAAAGCCGACGCGGAAGCCGAAGCCCAGCGCCGCCGAGGTCTCGGGCTCGTAGACCAGCGCGGCGTCGTTGAGCTGGAGCTTGTCCAGGGCCTCGCGCAGGTCCGGGTAGTCCGAGCCGTCGAGCGGGTACAGGCCCGAGAAGACCATCGGACGCGGGTCCTTGTAGCCGCCGAGGGCCTCGGTCGCGCCGTTGTTCAGGCTGGTGATGGTGTCACCGACCTTGGACTGACGGACGTCCTTCACGCCGGTGATGATGTAGCCCACCTCGCCGACGCCGATGCCGTCGGCCGGGGTCATCTCCGGGGAGGAGACACCGATCTCCAGCAGCTCGTGCGTGGCGCCGGTCGACATCATCCGGATGCGCTCGCGCTTGTTGAGCTGGCCGTCGACCACACGGACGTACGTGACGACACCGCGGTACGAGTCGTAGACCGAGTCGAAGATCATCGCGCGGGCCGGGGCGTCCTTGGGACCGACCGGGGCCGGGACCGTGGCGACGATCTTGTCGAGCAGCACGTCCACGCCGAGACCGGTCTTCGCCGAGACGCGCAGGACGTCCTCGGGCTGGCAGCCGACCAGGTTCGCGAGCTCCTCGGCGAACTTCTCCGGCTGGGCGGCCGGCAGGTCGATCTTGTTCAGGACCGGGACGATCGCGAGGTCCTTCTCCATCGCCAGGTACAGGTTGGCGAGGGTCTGCGCCTCGATGCCCTGAGCCGCGTCCACCAGGAGGACCGTGCCCTCGCACGCCGCCAGGGAGCGCGAGACCTCGTAGGTGAAGTCGACGTGCCCGGGGGTGTCGATCATGTTGAGGATGTGGGTCTTGCCCACGTCCTCGCCCGTGTTCGGCGCCCACGGCAGCCGGACCGCCTGGGACTTGATCGTGATGCCGCGCTCACGCTCGATGTCCATGCGGTCGAGGTACTGGGCGCGCATCTGCCGCGAGTCCACCACACCGGTGAGCTGGAGCATCCGGTCGGCAAGGGTCGACTTGCCGTGGTCGATGTGCGCGATGATGCAGAAATTGCGGATCAGCGCCGGGTCGGTACGGCTCGGCTCGGGCACGTGGCTGGGGATCGCGGGCACGCAGTGTCCTGATTCTCGGGTCGCAGTCGGAACGAAGTGTGGGCGTCAGTCTGCGCGAAACCAGATCTGGTCGGGGCTGGTCGGATCTATACGCAGACTCCCATGGTCCCATGAACCGGAGAGTGCGCTCGGTTTGGGCCGGTCGAACGGCAGCTGGTAACCTGAGCAGCTGTGTCTCGTGTGCCCTCTAGCTCTACGGGACACAATCCGAAGATCAAATCTCTGAACCTGCAAAGGCTCTTTCGTGGCGAACATCAAGTCCCAGGTCAAGCGCAACAAGACGAACGAGAAGGCTCGCCTTCGCAACAAGGCCGTCAAGTCCTCGCTCAAGACCGCCATCCGCAAGGCCCGTGAGGCCGTCGTCGCCGGTGACGTCGAGAAGGCCACCGTGGCTTCCCGCGCCGCTTCCCGCGCGCTCGACAAGGCCGTCTCGAAGGGTGTCATCCACAAGAACGCCGCCGCCAACAAGAAGTCGGCGCTGGCCACCAAGGTTGCCTCCCTTCAGGGCTGAGCCACTGATGTGATCGCCGGGCAGGGATCCAGCGGGCCCTCTCTCCCGCTCCCGACCGGCACTCCGCGCCGCACACGAAGCGTTCGCCACGCGGGTGCGGCGCACATCGAGAAGTAACCGAAGGCCCCGGCCGCCTCCCTTCCCCAGGGCAGCAGTCGGGGCCTTCGGCATGGCCGGGGGCTTCGGCGTGGCCGGGACTCAGGAGTGGCAGAGCAGGTCGAGGACCACCGCGTCGGCGTCGAGACCGTCGAGGTAGCGGTTCGCCCGCTCCCAGTGGCCCTCCGTGCGCGCGTCCGTCCACACGCCGTCGAGGGTGACCAGGGCGGAGCCGGGCACCGCACCCCGGACCGACCACAGCCGGGCTTCCTCGTGCTCCTGGGCGAAGTACGCGACCGGGTCGTTGACCAGGAACGACATACCGAAGTGCGGGTCTCCCGCGACGGCCCGCTGGGCCACGTCCTGCACCAGCGGCTGGGCCAGGTGATCCTTCCGGGCCTCTGCCTGGGGATACCCATCGGGATCGGCCTCGTGGCGCGCGAGGAAGTCCGTGAGCGGGCGGGCCGGCGGATGCACCGCGCTCAGCTCGGTCCAGGCGGCGAGCAGGGCGTCGTACGAGCGCCCCGCGCGCTGCCGCATGCCGTCGAAGTCGAGCAGCCCCCGGGGCCCGCCGTAGCATTCCAGCGGCCCGAGGGGAGCGAGCTCGGCCTTCCTGCGCGGCACGGTCGAGGCCGTGACGAGCCTGCGGTCGCCGTCTGCCTGGGGCAACACGAGGTAGGCGCCGCCCGCACCCGCGCGGATGGCCCACCAGTCCCAGTGGCCGACCGGATTCTGGTCCCCTTTGAGATTGATGTCGTAGGGCGCCATGGCGGCGGCCACGGCCTTCGGTATCTTCCGGGGCGCGGTCGGCGGCAGGCACACGGTGGCGTAGAACTTGGTCATGCCGGGGAGCGTAGGACCTGAGATCTCCGGGCCCGCCAGAGGGTCCTCCCGAACCCCGCCGGACCTCCCCGATCACCGCACCGGGCCGTCTCTCTCGGCCCTGGCCGGCCAGGCCCGCACCCTACGGCGCCCTGCCCCGACCCGCTGCCGGCCAGCGCGTACTGGACGTTGCGGGGGGGGTGCCCCGACCGTGCGGAGAGGCGCGCTGCCGGGCGGCGAGGGCGGGCAGGCCCCGGAAGCATCGCCCTGACCCCGGTGGCGCCGGGCTGCCGACAGCGACGCCCTGGCCCCACTGAGCACAGACCGCCCGCAGCGACGCCCCAACCGCCTGAGACGGCCTAGCCGCGCTGGGGGCGGGCTGCCCGTGCCACGGCCACTACCGCCTTCTCCAGTGCGTACTCCGGGTCGTCGCCCCCGCCCTTGACCCCCGCGTCCGCCGCGGCCACCGCGCGCAGCGCGTCCGCGACACCGTCCGCGGACCACCCGCGCATCTGCTGCCGGACGCGGTCGATCTTCCACGGCGGCATGCCGAGGTCACGCGCGAGGTCCCCGGGCCGGGCCCCGCGCGGGGCCGAAGCCAGCTTCCCGATCGCCCGTACCGCCTGGGCCAGCGCGCTGGTGATCAGGACCGGAGCCACCCCGGTGGACAGCGACCAGCGCAGGGCCTCCAGGGCCTCCGCGGCGCGCCCCTCCACCGCCCGGTCGGCGACGGTGAAGCTCGAAGCCTCGGCCCGGCCGGTGTAGTAGCGGCCGACCACGGCCTCGTCGATCGTGCCCTCGACGTCCGCGCAGAGCTGCGCCGCCGCGCTCGCCAGCTCCCGCAGGTCGCTGCCGATCGCGTCGACCAGCGTCTGGCAGGCCTCGGGCGTGGCCGAACGGCCCAGCGTCCGGAACTCTCCCCGTACGAACGCCAGCCGGTCCGCCGGCTTCGTCATCTTCGGGCAGGCGATCTCGCGGGCACCCGCCTTGCGCGCGGCGTCCAGCAGGCCCTTGCCCTTGACGCCGCCCGCGTGCAGGAGGACGAAGGCGATCTCCTCGAACGGTGCGGCGAGGTACGCCTTGACCTCCTTGACCGTGTCGGCCGAGAGGTCCTGCGCATTGCGCACGACGAGCACCTTGCGCTCCGAGAAGAGCGAGGGGCTGGTCAACTCGGCCAGGGTGCCGGGCTGAAGCTGTTCGGAGGCGAGGTCACGCACGTCCGTGTCGGCATCGGCGGCTCGCGCCGCCGTCACGATCTCCCGCACGGCGCGGTCGAGCAGCAGGTCCTCCTGCCCCACCGCGAGGGTGATCGGGGCGAGCGGATCGTCGGTGGAATTCTTCCTGGTGGCCATCGCCTCCAGCATCCCACGCCGCACTGACAGACCCTCGCGGCCCGGCCCCCTTCCGCGGCCCGCTCCCCCGTACCCGAGAATGTCCGGGTGAACGTGCAACATGTACTGGTCCTGCCCGACCGCGACGCCGCCGAGGAGGTGGCCCGGGAAGTGGTCGACCGCTTCGGCCTCCCGGAGGAGCCGCAGCTGGTCCGCGACGCCCTCGCCGGCGAGGACGACGCCGAGGACGCCCAGTGGCTGGTGGTCGTCGAGGACCCGCACGAACGGCTGGACGCCACGGCCCTGGACGAGCTCGCCGCCGAGTACGACGGCTGGCTCGAAGCCCCGTAGCGGCCGGACCCCGCCCCGTCAGGCCTTGTGCACGACCTGCATGTCCAGGGCCACTTCCACGTTCGAGCCGATCGCCGCGATCCCCTGCGCCAGCATCGACTGCCAGTTCAGCGTGAAGTCCTCGCGGTTCAGTTCGGCCGTCGCCCGGCAGGCCGCCCTCGGCTCGCCCTCCAGGCCCGTGCCCAGACCCAGGTACCGGGTGTCCAGGGTGACGGACCGGCTGACCCCGTGGAGGGTGAGGGCGCCCGCCACGGACCAGTGGCTGCCGCTGCGGTGGATGAACCGCTCGCTGTAGAACTCCACCGTCGGGTAGCGGGCCGCGTCCAGGAAGTCCGCGGAGCGCAGGTGGTCGTCCCGCATCCGCAGCCCGGTGTCGATGCTCGCCGCGTCGATGATCACGCGCATGGAGGAGTCCTCCATCCGGTCGGCTATCCGCACCGCGCCGGCGAAGGTGTTGAACCGGCCGTTGATCCGGGCGAAGCCGATGTGCCGGGCCGAGAACCCGATCGACGAATGCCCCGGGTCGAGCTCCCAGTGGCCCGGCTGCGGCAGCAGCGGCGGGTCCACCGGGTCCAGCACGATCTCCCCGGTACCGGGCTGCGCCGGGTCCCCCACCAGCGTCGCCCCGTGGAAGGGCGCGTAGCCCTCGGCCGTGACGGCCAGCCGGTACTCGCCCGCCGGCACCGCCGCCGTGAACCCGCCGTACGGGTCGGTCTCCCCGCTGACGATCCGTCGGCCTATCGGGTCGGTCACCTCGAACTTGGCCTGCCGCACCGGCTGGTGGACCGTGTCGAGCACCCGGCAGCTGAGCAGCCGCGCGGTATGAGGAAGCGTCAGGGTCGCGGATGTCTGGGGACTGGCGCTTCCCGCCGTCTCCATCCCCCGTCTGCGACTGAACATGGTTTGTGCACCCCCGTGCTGTGTGGGCTTGGACCGCTCTGGCGAAAACGCATTCGATCATGCTGCCGGGTTGTGGGCAAACGGAGTGGTCACTCCTGGTATGCCCGGGACGGCCCCGTCGGCGAATGGCCGGGAACGCCCGCAGTCGCGGGCCGCTGCCGGTGACGGCGACCGAACCGTCCTCATCGGTGCGCAGCACGGCCGCGCCCAGCTCCCGCAGCCGGGCGAGCGTACCCGCCGCGGGATGCCCGTACCTGTTCCCGGCGCCCACCGGCACGATCGCGAGGCGCGGCCGGATCCGCTCGTACAGCCCGGGATCCTGATGGGCGCTGCCGTGGTGGGCGACCTTGAGGACATCGACCGGCCCCAGTTCCGGATGGTTCCTCAGCAGGGCCTGCTGGGAGGCCGGTTCGAGGTCGCCCAGCAGGAGCAGGGTCAGGCCCGCGCCGCGCACCAGCAGGGCCACGCTCGCGTCGTTGGGGCCCTCGGGCGCGGCGTCCCCGGCGGGCGGCCACAGCACCTGCCACTCCAGCGGACCGGCCCTGCGCCGCTCCCCCTCCACCGCACGGACGAGGGGGACTCCCGCGGCGGCCGCCGTCCGCCGTACGAACGCGGCCTGCCCGGGCGGTTCTTCGAGTCCGGTGACTTGCACCACACCCACCGAGCGGCCCCTGAACACCCCCGGCAACCCGCCCACGTGGTCGGCGTGGAAGTGCGTCAGCAGGATCAGCGGCACCCGGCGCACGCCCAGCTCCCTCAGGCAGGCGTCCACCGGCCCGGGCTCGGGGCCCGCGTCCACCACCACGGCCGTCCCCGGGCCGACCGCGAGCACGGCGGTGTCCCCCTGGCCCACCGCGCACTGGGTGTAGATCCAGTCGGGCGGCGGCCAGCCCTTGACCGTACGAGTGACCAGTGGCGGCCTCAGTACGGCGAGGAGCAGCACCACGGCCAGGGCGGAGGCGAGCCATCGCCCACGGCCGACCCGTCTGCCGAGCACCAGCGCCGCGAAGGTGGCCGCGCCGAGCAGCAGCCCTCCGCCCACCCCGCCGGGCCAGCCCAGCTCCGCCCCGGGCAGTCCCGCCCCACCGCGGGCCACGGCGGCGATCCACCCGGCGGGCACGCCCGCGCACCGGGCCAGCACCTCGGCCACCGGCCGGCACACCGGGGCCGCCGCCAGCGCGGCGAACCCCAGGACCGTGGCGGGTCCCGCCGCCAGCTCGGCCAGCAGGTTGCAGGGCACCGCCACCAGGCTCACCCGGGCCGACAGCACCGCGACGACCGGCGCGCACACCGCCTGGGCCGCCGCCGCGGCCGCCAGCGCCTCGGCGAGGCGGGGCCGCACCCCGCGCCGCTGCAGGGCCTCGCTCCACCGGGGAGCCAGCGTCAGCAGGGCCCCGGTGGCCAGGACGGAGAGGAGGAAGCCGTAGCTCCGGGCCAGCCAGGGGTCGTAGAGCACCAGCAGCAGGACGGCGGCGGCCAGCGCCGGGATCAGGGATCTGCGCCGCCCGGTGGCGATGGCCAGCAGCGTGACCGAGCCGCAGGCCGCCGCCCGCAGCACGCTGGGCTCCGGCCGGCAGACCACGACGAAGGCCAGGGTCAGCGCCACCCCGCACAGGGCCGTCGCCCGCAGCGAGAGCCCCAGGCGGGGCGCCAGCCCGCCCCGCTCGGCCTGCTGCGCGCGGGCCGGGGCGCCGATGAGGAGGAAGAGCACCACGGTCAGGTTGGAGCCGGAGACGGCCAGCAGGTGCAGCAGATCGGTGGCGCGGAACGCGTCGTGCAGATCGGGCTCCACCCGGGAGGTGTCCCCGACCACCAGACCGGGCAGCAGGGCCCTGGCGTCCGGGGCCAGCCCGTCGGTGACCTCGCGCAGCCCGGCCCGCAGCCGCCCGGCGATCCGCTGCACGGTGTCCGGACCGCGGGTCACCCGCGGCGGGGCGTCCCCGGCCGGCCGGAGCAGGGCGACGGGCCGCTCCCCGTCCCGCGCCGGGGCCAGCCGGGCCACCACGTCGACCCGTGTCGAGGGCTGCAACCGGGCCCACCCCGGATGCCCCGCGAGCACCCGCACCGGAGTCGACACCCGGGTCCGTGCACCGTCGGGCCCGGTCACCCGGGTCACCACCGCGTCGAGCACCACCACCGGCGGCCCGCTCCCGGTCCGGGCCATGCGCGGATCGGAGTCCACGGTGAGCTCCGCCAGCACCCGGGCATGGTCCCGGGCCAGCTCCGGGACCGGCCCGGCCCGCGCCTCGGCCCGCTGGAGCCCCGCCACCCCGGCCCCGGCGGCCGCACACAGCAGGACCGCCGCCACGACCGCCCGGAACGGCCCGAAGCGCCTCCTCCCACCCAGCATCACCAGCCCGGCCGCACCCACCCCCAGCCCCGCCGCCGCAACACTCCCTCCGACAGGCACCCCCAATCCGACGGCGGCCGCCCCCCACACGGCAAGCGCCGGCCCCACCAACCGCAAATCCACCGGCCCCCTCTCCCTCACCCCCCACTCCCGCCCGGCCTGATCCGGCACGCCCTCACCCCGCCCGACTTGGCCCGGCCCGGCCTGCTCCGGCTCGGCCTGCTCCGGCTCGATCTGTGCCTGTCCCGGCGGGCTCTGATCCGCCGGGCTCTGCCGTGCCGGAGCGCGCCCGGTCGAACCACGCGTACGCGGACCCCGCACTGGCTGTCCGTGCTCGCTCGGGCTCCTTCCGGCCGGACCGCGCCCCGGTCCGCCGTACCGGTTCACGGCCGGACCAGCTCGCGCAGATCGGCGAATCGGCGCTCGCCGATCCCGTTGACCTGGCGGAGCTCCTCCACGGAGCGGAAGCCCCCGCGCGCCGTGCGGAAGTCCACGATGTGCTGCGCGAGGACCGGGCCGACCCCCGGCAGGCCGTCGAGTTGCTCGGCCGTGGCCGTGCCGAGGCTCAGCGGCCCCGCCGCCGGACCTCCCCGGCCCGTCGTCGGCGGTGGCGGGGCCGGAGCGCCCACCAGGACCTGCTCGCCGTCCATCAGGACGCGGGCCCGGTTCAGGCCGGTGGTGTCCGTCCCGGGCCGCACTCCCCCGGCGGCGACCAGGGCATCCTCCACGCGCGAGCCGGGAGGCAGCCTGCGCACCCCCGGGGCACGGACCTTGCCGCTGACGTCCACCAGGATGGGACCGGCGCCGGGGCCCGCCCGCGCCACCGTCGGGGCCGACAGGGCGGCCGCCGCGGGGGCCACCACGGCCGGTGCGGTCACCGGCCTGGGCCGAGAGGCCCCGTACTGCTGTACTGCGAACCCGACTGCGACGATGAGCACCACCGAGACGGCTGCCACCGTGCGCGGCTCCACCCCGCAGCGGGTCTGCAGCCACACGGGCAGCCGCTCCCGCACCGCGAGCCACCGTAAAGCCCCGCCGGGCGCCTCCCGGCCCTCGGGCGGAGCCCCGACAGGTTCGGCGGCTCGGGCAGGCTCGTCGGCCGGGGCAGGATCGTCGGCCCGGACCGCCGGATCCGGCCGGGCCAGCGGATCCGGCCGGACCGCAGCCGAGGGCTCGGTCGGCGCCCCGACGGTGCGGGCTCCCGGCGGTGCCACCTCCGCCGGAGTGTCCCCGGCCTGCGGCGGCGGAGCGCCCGGAGGGCGGCCCGCTCCGAGCAGGGCCTCGGCCCGGCGCCGCACGGCCGCGGGGTCGGGGCGGCCGGGCCGCTGTCCGCGGCGATCCCGCAGACGGCTGTCGGAGAGGCGGGGACGGCCGGGGCCACTGGTGGCGCCGGCGGGACCTGATGTGCGCGTACGAAGAGTCATGCCACGACGGTAGGACCCAGCCGTGACACGCGTTCGGAGGCTTCAATTCCGGTGGATGACCAGGGCGTTGTGGAAATCTCCGTCACCCGATCCGGTGATCAGCGCGGGGAGACGACCGCCGCCAGCAACCCCGGTCCGGTGTGCGCCCCGATCACCGCGCCGACCTCGCTGACGTGCAGCTCGACCAGCCCGGGGATGCGCTCACGAAGCCGCTGTGCGAGTTTCTCCGCGCGCTCCGGGGCCGCGAGGTGGTGCACGGCCACGTCGACGGGGCCGGAGCCGGCACGCTCGACGGCCAGCTCCTCCAGGCGGGCTATGGCCTTGGAGGCCGTACGCACCTTCTCCAGCATCTCGATCCGCCCACCGTCCAGCGTCAGCAACGGCTTGACCGCGAGCGCCGAGCCCAGGAGGGCCTGCGCGGCCCCGATGCGGCCGCCGCGGCGGAGGTAGTCGAGGGTGTCGACGTAGAAATAGGCGGACATGCCGGCGGCCCGCTTCTCTGCGGCGGCAACGGCTTCGTCGAGGGAACCCCCGGCTTCGGCCACCTCCGCCGCGGCCAGGGCGCAGAAGCCCAGGGCCATGGCGACCATGCCGGTGTCGACCACGCGGACGGGCACCGCGGCGGTCTTCGCGGCGAGCACGGCAGCGTCGTAGGTGCCGGAGAACTCCGCCGAAAGGTGCAGGCTGACGATGCCGGTCGCACCGGCCTCCACGGCCGCCCGGTAGGCCCGGACGAAGTCCTCGGGACTGGGGCGGGAGGTGGTGACCGAGCGGCGCTTCTGCAGGGCCAGGGCGAGGCTCCTGGCCGAGATCTCTGTGCCCTCTTCCAGGGCCTCGTCGCCTAGGACCACGGTCAGCGGGACGGAGGTGATTCCGTGCCGCGCCATGGCCGGTGGGGGCAGGTAGGCCGTGGAATCCGTGACGATCGCGACATGGCGGGACATGAGGCGGAGGTTACCGTCCGTGGGGGTGTTCCGGCAGCCCGGGTCTACCGGTGGCCCTCCGGGCCCGGCTCCGGGCGGCCTGCCGCCGGGCTCCCGCCAGCGGTTCCGCCGGGCCCCGCAGAGGGTCCGCCGGGCCTCGCAGAGGTTCCGCCGGGCCCGACCGAGGTGCCGCCGCCCCCACCGAGGTGCCGCCGGGTTGGCGCCGGGCGCCCGCCGAAGTTCCTCCCGTCCCCGCCGGAGTTCGCCCCGTCCCCCGCCGCAGTTCCTCTGGGCTCACGCCAACCCAGCGCGGGCTATCGCCCTAGCTCCCGTCGGGCTGCCGTCCAGGCTCCGGCCGGCTGCTGCGGCAGCCGGTGTTCGGCCCTGCGGGGCTGGGTCCCCTACCCGCCCTTCCACCGTTCCCCGGGCTCCGCCCGGACCCGCGCCTCAAACGCCGGCGAGGCTGGGAGATGTCCCCCGGGCCAGCCCGGACCCGGTCCGCAATCGCCAGACGGGAAGGGCCTGCCCCCGAGCTCCGACCGACCCCGGACCCCAAACGCCCAACCAGCTGGGTCGAACCCCGAGCTCCGCCCCGAACCCCGGACGCCAAACAGGCCCCGGCTCAGGTCGTCGTTTCCGGGCGGGGGGTCTTCTGCCAGGGGTACTGGGGGGTCGGGGTGGGTTCCGAGAGGGCTGCCGGCTGGGGGGCGGTCCACGTGGGAGGCGTGGGCGTGGAGTGGGGGAAGTCGTCGGCCGGGGCGCGGGACCAGTCCCGCAGGGCGCCCGACTCGACGTCGATCTGGGCCGCCAGGTGCGACAGGTCGTCCTCCGCGAAGCGCCGCGCACGGTCGCGCGCCGCCCAGCGCAGCGAGTCCGAGGCCTGCGTGATCTGCGCCGTGCGCTCCCGCAGGTCCGGCAGGGCCGCCGCGATCCGCTGCCGGTCGGGCTCCGCCTCCAGGCGCTTCAGTTCGTCGTCCAGTTCGTGCCCGTGCGCGCTCAGCCGCTCGAACAGCCCGATCGACTCCTTCAGCGAGGCGTCCGCCTGGACCCCCTGGTACAGCGCCTGCTGCGTCGCCCGCATCGAATTGCGCAGGTCCAGCCGCAGCGTGGCCAGCGCGCCCGGGACACCGACCTGGCCGAAGCTGCGGGCCTTGAGGGTGGTGTCCTCCACCGTGCGGCGGGCCTGGGTGATGGTCCGGTCCACGCCGCGCGCGGCGGCCTTGACCACCTTCGTCGTCACGTAGACACCGAGCCCCAGGAAGGCGAACAGCAGCACCAGGGCCACGATGATAAAAGCCGCCTCCATGAGGGTCCCTTCCCCAGCCGTTTACGTCCCTTCCACCGTAAACGCCACGGGCAGGCCGCGGGTTCCAATCGAACCCCCAACCTGCCCGTACGGGAATACCCCTAGACGCGCCGGACGGGCACGTCGGATACGTCGTATGCGACGAATGCGACGGATACGTCAGACGACGATGTTCACCAGCTTCGGCGCGCGCACGATCACCTTGCGGATCTCCGCCCCGCCCAGCGCCGCCACGACCGCCTCGTCGCCCAGCGCCAGCTGCTCCAGCTCCGCGTCGGAGATGGCCGGGGACACCTCCAGGCGGGCCTTGACCTTGCCCTTGATCTGGACGACGCACGTGACGCTCTCGTCCACGACGTACGCCGGGTCCGCGACCGGGAAGTCCTGGTGGACGACCGACTCGGCGTGGCCCAGCCGCTGCCACAGCTCCTCGGCGATGTGCGGCGCCAGCGGGGCCACCAGCAGCACCAGCCGCTCCGCGACCGAGCGCTCCAGCGGCCGGCCCGCCTTCGTCAGGGTGTTGTTCAGCTCGGTGATCTTCGCGATGGCGGTGTTGAAGCGCAGTGCGGCCATATCGGCGCCGACCCCGTCGATCGCCTTGTGCAGCGCGCGCAGGGTGGCCTCGTCCGGCTCCCCGTCGACGACCGTCACGGCGCCCGTCTCCTCGTCCACCACGTTGCGCCACAGGCGCTGCAGCAGCCGGTACTGGCCGACGACGGCCCGGGTGTCCCAGGGGCGCGAGACGTCCAGCGGGCCCATCGCCATCTCGTACAGGCGCAGGGTGTCCGCGCCGTACTCCTCGCAGATCTCGTCCGGCGTGACGGCGTTCTTCAGGGACTTGCCCATCTTGCCGTGCTCGCGCTTGACCGGCTCGCCCTGGTAGAAGTAGCCGCCGTCCCGCTCCTCGACCTCGGCCGCCGGAACGTACACACCGCGCGAGTCGGTGTACGCGTACGCCTGGATCATGCCCTGGTTGAACAGCTTGTGGAACGGCTCCACCGAGGAGACGTGCCCCAGGTCGAACAGCACCTTGGACCAGAAGCGCGCGTACAGCAGGTGCAGCACCGCGTGCTCGGCGCCGCCCACGTACAGGTCGACGCCGCCGTGCGGCTGGCCCTCGCGCGGGCCCATCCAGTACTGCTCGATCTCGGGGTCGACCAGGGCCGAGCCGTTGTTCGGGTCCAGGTAGCGCAGCTCGTACCAGCAGGAGCCGGCCCAGTTCGGCATGGTGTTGGTCTCGCGCCGGAACGGGCGCACCCCGCGCCCGTCGCCCAGGTCCAGCTCGACGTTGACCCACTCCTGGTTGCGCGACAGCGGGGTCTCCGGCTGGGAGGCCGCGTCGTCGGGCGCGAAGGTGCGCGGCGAGTAGTCCTCGACCTCCGGCAGCTCCAGCGGCAGCATCGACTCGGGCAGCGGGTAGGCGACGCCGTCCTCGTCGTAGACGATCGGGAAGGGCTCGCCCCAGTAGCGCTGACGGCTGAACAGCCAGTCGCGCAGACGGAAGTTGACGGTCCCCTCGCCGATGCCGCGCTCGGACAGCCAGTCGGTGATCGCGGCCTTGGCCTCGACCACGCCCAGGCCGTCCAGCGTGATGCCCTCGCCCGTCGAGTTGACGATCGTGCCGTCGTACGAGGAGAAGGCGCCCTCCCACTCCAGCGGGTCGGCGTCGCGGTCGTCCGTGGGCTGGACGACGCAGCGCATCGGCAGCTCGAAGGCGCGCGCGAACTCGAAGTCGCGGCCGTCGTGCGCCGGGACGGCCATGATCGCGCCGGTGCCGTAGCCCATCAGCACGTAGTCCGCGATGAAGACGGGCACCTGGTCGCCGCTGACCGGGTTGGTCGCGTACGCGCCGGTGAAGACGCCGGTCTTGTCCTTGGCCTCGGCCTGCCGCTCGACGTCCGACTTCGCGGCGGCCTGCTTGCGGTACGAGTCCACGGCCTCGGCGGGGGTCGCGTTGCCGCCGGTCCACAGCTGGTGGGTGCCCTCGGGCCACTCCGCCGGGACGATCTTCCCGACCAGGTCGCGCTCGGGGGCCAGCACCATGTAGGTGGCGCCGAACAGCGTGTCGGGGCGGGTGGTGAAGACCGTGATGGCTTCGCCGTCGCCGACCGCGAAGTCCACGCGCGCGCCCTCGCTGCGGCCGATCCAGTTGCGCTGCTGCAGCTTGATGGCCTCGGGCCAGTCCAGCGCGTCCAGGTCGTCGATCAGGCGGTCGGCGTAGGCCGTGATCCGCATGTTCCACTGGCTCAGCTTGGACTTGAAGACGGGGAAGTTGCCGCGCTCGGACCGGCCGTCGGCGGTGACTTCCTCGTTGGCCAGTACGGTGCCCAGCCCGGGGCACCAGTTGACGGGCGCGTCCGAGGCGTACGCCAGCCGGTACCCGTTCAGCACGTCGGCCCGCTCGGCCGCGCTCAGCGCGGCCCAGGAGGCGCCGCCGGGCAGCTCACGGGAGCCGTCCTCGAAGGAGGCGACCAGCTCGGCGATGGGCCGGGCCTTCGCGGCGTCCGCGTCGTACCAGGAGTTGTAGATCTGCAGGAAGATCCACTGGGTCCACTTGTAGTAGTCCGGGTCGATCGTCGCGAACGAGCGGCGCTTGTCGTGGCCCAGACCCAGCCGGCGCAGCTGAACCTTCATGTTCTCGATGTTCGCCTCGGTCGACACGCGCGGGTGCGTACCGGTCTGCACGGCGTACTGCTCGGCCGGCAGGCCGAAGGCGTCGAAGCCCAGGGTGTGCAGGACGTTGTGGCCGGTCATCCGCTGGTGGCGGGCGAAGACGTCGGTGGCGATGTACCCGAGCGGGTGACCGACGTGCAGGCCCGCGCCCGAGGGGTACGGGAACATGTCCATGATGAACTTCTTGGGCCGCGCCACCACGGCGGCGTCACCCGCCAGGTCACCGGTCGGGTTCGGGGCCTCGTAGGTGCCCTGCGCGTCCCATACGTCCTGCCAGCGTGCCTCGATGTCGGCGGCCACGGCAGCCGTGTAACGGTGCGCCTCGGCCGCCTCGGGGGCCGGGGTGTTCGTCTCGCTCATGATTCCTGAAGCTCCATCGATCGTCTCTGCCGGTTCTGCTGCCCAAACGAAAAAACCCCTCGCACAGGAGGGGGCGCCGCGCCGGGCCGACCGCTTCGTGGGGTCGGAACTGTTCAGCGCGGCTCGGTAAGCAGAAGGCGTACGGCACGCATGGCGTCAGGGTACCGCAGCGGCCCCCAGCGGTGCTCTGCCCTTCCGGCCGGTGGACGCACAACGAGAAGCGGGCCACCGTTTCCGGTGGCCCGCTTCTTCACTGTGGAGCTATGGAGAATTGAACTCCAGACCTCCTGCATGCCATGCAGGCGCTCTACCAACTGAGCTATAGCCCCTCGTCTTGCCTGCCGCTTCGTGGCCCGTTTCCGGTTCCCCTTGGCGACATCCCAAACATTACACGGTGATGGCCCTGGTCCAAAAATCGGTTTCCGCGGGTCCGGGGCCATGTCCGTTTCGTGGCAGTTCGTCACATACCCGACGAGCCGCACGTCCCCGCGTCACGTACGCGCGTTCCCACGTCACGTACGCGCGAACCGCGTCACGCACGCGCGAACTGGTAGAACCGCTTCAGCGTGCAGTGCTCGTCGAGCAGCCGCCCGTAGATCGGCTCGCCCTCCAGCTCTCGGTACGTCTCGATCGGGTCGCCTTTTATGATCAGCGCCCGCGCACATTCCTCGCACCAGTACTGGTAGTCGGGATTGACCGGCTCCATGTCCCGCACGATCGGCGTGCCGTTGTTGCACCAGTCGCACCGCCGCCGGTGTGCACCCATCCGTCAGCGACTCCCTCCCGCGTCGGGCCGTCGTGTCCCCCTCCGGCCGTCCGATTCTGCCATGCCGGTGCTCGCTCGGGCAGCTGTGGACAAAAGCAAAGATCCCGCCCCCTGTTGGGGACGGGATCTTGATTGTGGAGCTATGGAGAATTGAACTCCAGACCTCCTGCATGCCATGCAGGCGCTCTACCAACTGAGCTATAGCCCCGCTCTCCGCGACGCTCCCCCCGTTTCCGGTGTTCTGCGCTGCGAACAAGAAGAACTCTAGCCTGTGACCAGCCGGAAAGTGAAATCCGGGTGGGAGCCGCTCCGAGGTGGGCTCAGTCGTCGTCGCCGAGCACCGGTTCGGGCAGCGTGCCGGCGTTGTGTTCCATCAGCCGCCAGCCGCGCGCGCCCTCGCCCAGCACGGACCAGCAGCAGTTGGAGAGCCCGCCCAGGCCCTCCCAGTAGTACGACTCCAGGCCCAGCAGGCGGCCGATCGTCGTACGGATGGTGCCGCCGTGACTGACCACCACGAGCGTGCCGCCCGGGGGCAGCCGGTCGGCGTGCTCCAGCACCACCGGCGCGGCGCGGTCGGCGACCTCGGTCTCCAGCTCGCCGCCACCGCGGCGGACCGCCTCGCCGCGCTTCCACGCCGCGTACTGGTCGCCGTACTTGTCCAGGATCTCGTCGTGCGTGAGGCCCTGCCATTCGCCGGCGTACGTCTCGCGCAGCGCCTCGTCGTGCGTCACCGCCAGACCCGTGACGGCCGCCAGCTCGGCAGCCGTGGCGGCGGCGCGCATCAGGTCCGAGGCGATGATGGCGTCGGGCTTCAGCGAGGCGAGCAGCCGGGCGGCACGGCGCGCCTGCGCCACACCGGCCTCGGTCAGCTCGATGTCCGTGGAGCCCTGGAAGCGCCGCTCCAGGTTCCAGGAGGTCTGGCCGTGCCGCCACAGGACGATCTTGCGGCTGGTCCGGCCGTTGCCGCTGGTCGTACCGCCGCCGGCC
The DNA here is from genome assembly GCF_057834385.1 of Streptomyces sp. GL_141. Taxonomy (NCBI): domain Bacteria; kingdom Bacillati; phylum Actinomycetota; class Actinomycetes; order Kitasatosporales; family Streptomycetaceae; genus Streptomyces; species Streptomyces sp. GL_141. Next base: position 5,758,708 of record NZ_CM174402.1, on the reverse strand, counting down.
GTACCGTCGTCGGCTGCACCTGCGCGGGTCACACCCTCAGGGGTCGTGCCGTCGTGGGTCGCGCTCAGAACAGATCACCGTCCAGTTCGTCGTCGCCCTGCGCGGCGCGCAGCGCGGCGTGCTCCTCGGCCTTGCCCTTGGTGAGCTTGGCGTCCTCGGGGAGGTCGATCTCGGGGCAGTCCTTCCACAGGCGCTCCAGCGCGTAGAAGACGCGCTCCTCGCTGTGCTGCACGTGGACGACGATGTCGATGTAGTCGAGCAGGATCCAGCGCGCGTCGCGGTCGCCTTCGCGGCGCACCGGCTTGGCGCCCAGCTCCTTCAGGAGCTTCTCCTCGATCTCGTCGACGATCGACTTGACCTGGCGGTCGTTGGGAGCCGAAGCGAGCAGGAAGGCGTCGGTGATCGACAGCACGTCGCTGACGTCGTACGCGATGATGTCGTGCGCGAGCCGGTCGGCCGCGGCCTGGGCGGCGGCGGTGATGAGCTCGATGGAGCGGTCCGTGGCGGTCACTGGCCATGCTTTCGGGTTGGCGGGCAGATCCTTACAAGGGTCTCATGTACCGCCGACGCCGCCCGCGCGCAGCGTGCCGCGCGGGCGGAGCCGTACCCGTAGGGCGCCGCCGGAGTAGGCCCCAGTAGGCCTCGCAGGGGGTCAGGACGGTTTGTAATCCTTGCCCAGCGTCACCACGACGTCCGCGTTCACCGCGTTCTCCGCCTTCTTCACGGCCGTCTCGGGCAGTCCCAGCGTCTTGGAGACCTCGATCGCCTTGTCCCGCTGCGCGTCGTCCTGGTACGTGATCTGCGACGTGGGCACCGTCTTGTCGGCCTTGCCGCCGTCCACCAGGGTGTAGCCGCCGTTGAGCAGGGCCGCCTTCGCCGCGGTGTTCGTCTTCTCGTCGCCGGTCGCGTCCTTCAGGCCGACCCGCGGCAGCGCCCCGGGCTGGGCCTCCGCGACGGAGCCGCCGAGGACCTCCTTGACCACCTTCTTGTTGGCCTCGTCCGTGAGGCCGCCGTCCGGCTTCACCCCGAGCACGTCGGTGCGGTACGCGCCCACCTTGGCGTGCTCGCCGAGCTTGGACAGCAGCGCGCCCAGGGTCTGCGCGTTCAGCGCCGGGTCCAGGATCTGGCCGGTGGTCTCCACGGTCATCGCCGCCGACTTCGGATCGCCGGGCACCTTGCGCAGCAGGCCCAGCAGGACCTTGCCGAGCCGGTCCAGCTGATTGGCCTCCGGCTCGCCCTGCGCCCGGTACGTGGCGTACGCGACGGCCATCGCACCGCTGAGGCTCTGCTTCGGGCCCTGGCCGACGGCGGGCACCTTCGCCGCGTCGTCCGCCGGGACGGCCACGTCGGTGTCGACCTCGATGCCGCCGACCAGCTCGACGAAGTTCTCCAGGAAGGGGGTGTCCAGCCGCCAGGTGCCGCCGATGCGGGTGCCGAAGGCGGAGTCGAGGGATTCCCGTACGCCCAGACCGCCCTCCTCGACGGCCTTGCCCAGCTGGGCGGTGGTGCCGTCGTCCTTGGAGACGTTCAGCGTGTTCGGCACCAGGACGGTGGCGCCCTGCTTGGTGGTCACGTTGTCGACGAGCAGCGCCGTGGAGGTGCCGCCCTTCTTGGTGTTGTGCAGGTGCACGACGATCATGTCGCGCTTCTGCGGACCCGTGGCGGCCGCGCCGTTCGACGCCTTGCCGGGGCCCTGCAGGAACGGCAGCTTGCCCGCGTACCAGAGGTAGCCGAGGCCCGCGACGACGAAGACGGCCAGGACGACGATCAGCGCCACCACCCGGTTGCGGCCGCGCCGGCGGGCCTCCTCGCGGCGCTCGGTGCGGCTCTCGGTGAAGGCGAGCCAGTCGATGACGTCCTCGGAGTCCTCGTCCGGCTGGTCGATGAAGGCGAACTGCTCGGTGCGGTACGAGGTCCCCTGGCCGGGCCCGCCCTGCGCGCCCGGCCCGTCGGCCCGGCGGGGCTCCGGGACCTGCGCGGCGGCGGTGCGGAACTCCGGCTCGGGCACGGGGGCCCGCAGGGGCGCCTGCGCCGGGGGCTCGGGGGCGGCCTGCTGCGGGATCCACTGCTGGGTGGCCTGGGTGTCGTACTGCGGGATGCCCTGGGTGTCGTACCCGTACTGCGGGGCCTGGGGGTACTGCTGCTGGGGCTGCTGGGGGTAGTACTGCGGGGCCTGCTGCTGGGGCTGCGGGGCCTGCTGGCGGCCGTAGCCCTGGTAGTCGTAGCCGTAGCCCTGCTCGTACGGCTGCTGCTGCTCGTAGGGGGGCGCCGGGTCGGGGGCGGGCTGTGCGGGCACCTGGCCGTACACCGGCCGCCCGTACGCGTCGTAGCCGACGAGCTGCTGCTCCTGGCCGGCATACGGGTCGTACGGCTCGTGTCGGTCGTTCACCGCGGGGCCCCTCTCTCCGGAAGCTCAGGCTCCCCGGTACAGCTCACGCTTGTCGATGTAGCGGACCACGCCGTCGGGCACGAGGTACCAGACAGGATCCCCCTTGGCCACGCGGGCACGGCAGTCCGTGGACGAAATGGCCAGCGCCGGAACCTCCACGAGGGAGACGCCACCCTCGGGCAGGCCGTCGTCGGTGAGCACGTGGCCCGGCCGGGTGACGCCGATGAAGTGCGCGAGGGCGAAGAGCTCCTCGGCGTTCCGCCAGGTCAGGATCTGCGCGAGGGCGTCGGCGCCGGTGATGAAGAAGAGGTCGGCGTCGTCGTTGAGGGCGCTCAGGTCCCTCAGGGTATCGATCGTGTAAGTCGGGCCGCCGCGGTCGATGTCGATGCGGCTCACCGAGAACTGCGGGTTCGAGGCGGTCGCGATGACCGTCATCAGATACCGGTCCTCGGCGGACGACACGGCCCGCTGCGACTTCTGCCACGGCTCGCCGGTCGGTACGAACATCACCTCGTCGAGGTGGAACAGCGCGGCCACCTCACTGGCGGCCACCAGGTGTCCGTGGTGGATCGGGTCGAACGTCCCGCCCATCACGCCGAGCCTGCGCTTGACCGGGCCGGTCGGCATTTCCTGCTCTCCCATGAGCGCAGAGCCTACTGGCCCGGTGGCGCGGCAGGGACCCGCCTACGGGCGCGTACTCGGCGTGCTGAGTATTCGGGGGTTGCGGAGCTTCAGCGGTCCCGGTTCAGGCGCGTGGTGACCCACAGCATCAGCAGGAGGATGCCGAAGGCGGCGCCACCGGTCAGGTACGGGTTCAGGCTGTCGTGGTTGCCGCCGTGCTTCTCGGCTCCCTCGGAGGCGAGGACGACCAGGTTGTGGGCGGTGGAGGCGAGGCTCATCAGGCAGGTACCTATCGGGTCGGGGAGCGGGCGGAGATTTCGCTCACATCGTATGCGGGGGCCTGGGGCACGCTCACGTCGACTCAGGCGTTGGAGAGGATAGACGGGCGGCCAGCCGCACACACCAACGGGGAGGGCGCTATGACGGGGTCGGGATTCGAGAAGGCACCGGCGCGGGACCGTAAGAGGTTCCCCGGTATTTCCTCACGGGCGTACGAGCATCCGGCGGACCGGTCCGCGCTCGTGGCCCTGCGCAAGCTGACCGGCTTCGACACGGTCTTCAAGGCACTGAGCGGGCTGCTGCCCGAGCGCAGTCTGCGACTGCTCTTCCTGTCGGACTCCGTCCGGGTGGGCGAGACCCAGTTCCCGCACCTGCACGCGATGCTCCTGGACGCCTGTTACATCCTGGACCTGGAGAAGGTCCCGCAGATGTACGTGCAGCAGGACCCGAAGCCCAATGCCATGTGCATCGGGCTGGACGAGCCGATCATCGTGGTCACCACGGCCCTCGTCGAGCTGCTCGACGAGGAGGAGATGCGGGCGGTGGTGGGCCACGAGGTGGGCCACGCCCTGTCGGGGCACGCCGTGTACCGCACGATCCTGCTGTTCCTGACGACCCTCGCGCTCAAGATCGCGTGGATCCCGCTGGGCAACGTGGCGATCATGGGGCTCGTGACGGCGCTGCGCGAGTGGTTCCGCAAGTCGGAGCTGTCCGCGGACCGGGCGGGGCTGCTGGTGGGACAGGACGTGCACGCCTCGATGCGCGGGCTGATGAAGCTCGCGGGCGGCAACCACCTGCACGAGATGAATGTCGACGCGTTCCTCGCCCAGGCCGAGGAGTACGAGAAGAGCGGCGATCTGCGCGACTCCGTGCTGAAGATCCTCAACGTGCTGCCCCGGACGCACCCCTTCACGACGGTCCGGGCGGCCGAGCTGAAGAAGTGGTCGCAGAACCGGGACCACCAGCGGATCATGGACGGCCACTACCCGCGGCGCGAGGACGACAAGGACACCTCGGTGACCGACTCCTTCCGGCAGTCCGCCGCGCACTACGCCGACACGGTGCGCACGAGCAAGGACCCGCTGATGAAGCTGGTCGGCGACATCGCCGGCGGTACGGCGGACCTGGGCGGCAAGCTGCGGGACAGGTTTGCGGGCATGGGTGGCGCTTCGGGCGCGGGCGGCAGCGCCGCCGGAGACGACAAGGGCACGGGCACCGGCACCGGGACCGGCAAGGACGGGGCTACGGAGCAGGGCTGACGCCCTGCCCCGGGGAGGCCGGGGTCTGCGACTGCGGTGGCTCCGGTGGCTCCGGCGCGGCCGTCGGAGCGAGCACGCCGCACAGCCCGGCCGTGCGGCGCGGACTGCCACTGGCGTACGGGTCGGTCGCGGCCGGGCCGGTGGTGGTCGGCCCGGCGCCGGCCGTCAGCGGGCGGAAACCTCCGGCCGGGTCGGCGGAGCAGTCCTGCGGGCCCGCCATGACGTAGGCCGAGACGAGCTCCGCCCGCCGGGCCGTGAGGTCGTCGCGGTCGAAGCGCATCCGCAGTTCCCGGCGGACGGTGAAGAGCGAGGCCCCGTCCGCCGCGGCCGGCTGGCCGGTGGCCGGGCGCACGGCGTAGACGAAGGTGTGGTCGGAGGTCACCTCCAGCGCGTTCGGGGCGGTCTCCGCGGCGGCGAGGATCCCGCTGACCCGCACCCGGGTGTCGGCCACCACGGCGGTCGCCGGGTCGAAGCGGACGAGCCAGCCCGTGACGGCGTGCCGCCCGTTGCCGACCGGCACGAGCATGCTCTGGTCGAACTGCGTCAGCTGGTCGGGGTCGAGCAGGACGCGCACCGGCCGGGAGGCCTCGCCGGACAGGACGTCGGGGTCCAGCGAGGACTGCACCAGGTAGTCCTTGGCGATGGTCAGCGCGCTCTGGACCTGCTCCTCGGTGAAGTGCCGGGTACGGCGCACGGCGGGGAAGGTGATCCCGGCCGCCCCGATGCGGTACTGGGCCGCCGGACTCTGCGCGTACAGGTCGGCGGGGCGGCCGCCCGGCACGGGCGCGGAGGGCGCGAGCGGCACGACGGTGCTGCTCATCGCCTCGGCCGGGTCCCCGGCGGGCGGCACGTAGGGATTGCGCAGCCCCATGTAGACGGCGCCGGCGAGTGCCAGGGCGATGCACAGCACGATGATCCGGCCCTGCCGGGCCCCACTGCCGCCGGAGCCGCTCCGGGGTCCCGGATGGCCTCCGCCGGTCGACCAGATCGAGCGGCTCCGTACGGCGCGGGCGTGCTCGCCCATGCGCTCCTGGGCGGAGAACTCCTGGAGCCGGGCAGCCCGGACGAAGTCCTCGTCGAACACCACCGACCGGTACTCGTCGGCCCGGAACTCGTCGTCGGCCCCGCCGGCACCCTCGGGGGTGCCGTTCGGCGGATCTCCTGGCATGGCCATCGCTTCTCCCCGCTGTCCCCGCTCCAGAGAAGCCCCCGGCTCCGGCGATGGGAGCGGGGTCGTACCTTCAGGGTTGGCGGATGGCGCGGTCCATAAACGCTCCGGCGCCGCTGACTTCGGCCATCGGGGTGCTGGCGGGGGCCGGAGCCGGTTCCGCGTCGCTCGCCGCGCTGCGGTACACGGCGCTGAAGGCGAGCGCGATCATGCCGAGGCCCATCACGAAGGCGAGCACCCAGGCGACCGGGCGCAGCCACGGCGAACGGCCGCGGTAGGGGCGCAGGCTGCCGCCGTAGGCCCCGTACGGGCCTTCCCCGGAGCCTGCTCCGGGGCCGTGGTCCCAGCCGGAGTCGTCGGAGTGGTAGCCGTCGGCGCCGCCGTAGGCGTACGCGTCGTAGTCCTCGTCGCCCGTCCAGCCGCCGGCGAAGGCGGCGCGGGCGGCCTCGGCCGCCTCGGCGCGCGCCCGGTCGCCGGCCCGCTGGCGCTCTGCGGCGCTCGGTTCACGGATCTCGGCGTTCCGGACGAAGTCCTCGTCGAACACCACGGAGGCGAAGTCCTTGTCCGCGCCTCCGCGGTCGTCGTCGGGCTCCCCGTCGTCCGGGAACGGTTTGCCCCCCACGTCGTCCGGCACGAGACCAGCGTAGACCTGAGGGACACCTTTGGGCAGGGTGTAGGCCGAAATCCGGCCACACCGCGTTCAGGGCCCGACTACCGTACGTGACCGTCGCCGGTGACGATGTACTTGGTCGAGGTGAGCTCGGGAAGCCCCATCGGGCCCCGGGCGTGCAGCTTCTGCGTGGAGATGCCGATCTCCGCGCCGAAGCCGAACTGACCACCGTCCGTGAACCGGGTGGAGGCATTCACGGCAACCGTGGTCGAGTCGACCAGCTGGGTGAAGAGGCGGGCGGCGGCCTGCGAGGTGGTGACGATCGCCTCGGTGTGGCCGGAGGTCCAGCGGCGGATGTGGGCGACGGCCTCGTCGAGGGAGTCCACGACACCGGCGGCGATGTCGTACGAGAGGTACTCGGCGGCCCAGTCCTCGTCGGTGGCGGGGAGGGCGGTGACCTTGGAGTCCGCCGCGTACGCGAGCACCCGCTCGTCGCCGTGGACGGTGACGCCGGCGTCGGCGAGGGCGTCCAGGGCGAGGGGCAGGAAGGCGTCGGCGATGTCCCGGTGCACCAGCAGGGTCTCCGCGGAGTTGCAGACGGAGGGGCGCTGGGCCTTGGAGTTGACGAGGATGTCCACGGCCATGGCCAGGTCGGCCTGGGCGTCCACGTAGACGTGGCAGTTGCCGGTACCGGTCTCGATGACCGGGACGATGGATTCCTCGACGACGGTCTTGATGAGCGAGGCGCCGCCGCGCGGGATGAGCACGTCGACGAGGCCGCGGGCGCGCATCAGCTCGCGGACGGAGTCGCGGGACTCTCCCGGTACGAGCTGGATGGCGTCGGCGGGGAGACCGGCCGATACGACGGCGTCGCGCAGGATGCCGACGAGGGCGGTGTTCGAGGCGTAGGCCGAGGAGGAGCCGCGCAGGAGGACGGCGTTGCCGGACTTCAGGCACAGGGCGGCGGCATCGACGGTGACGTTGGGACGGGCCTCGTAGATGATGCCGACGACGCCGAGCGGGACGCGGATCTGGCGGAGGTCGATCCCGTTGGGGAGGGTGGAGCCGCGGACGACCTCGCCGACGGGGTCGGGCAGGGCCGCGACGTCGCGGACGTCGGAGGCGATGGCCGCGATGCGGTCGGGGGTGAGGGTGAGACGGTCGATGACGGTCTCGCTGGTCCCGGCGGCGGCCGCCTTCGCCGTGTCGACGGCGTTGGCCTCGACGATCTCGGCCGTACGGGCCTCCAGCGCGTCCGCGATGGCCAGCAGGGCCTTGTCCTTGGCGGACCGCGGGAGCGGGGCGATGGCCGCGGCGGCGGTCCGGGCGGCTTGCGCGGTGGCGATCACGGGCGAGGTCGTGGCATCGAGCGAGGTCATGCCGCCAGGGTAATCCCCGCCCACCCCCGGGCCGATGGGGTTCCACCCCCCGAGACGGCCCCCTTTGACGCGCCGCTCGCGCGGTGCGGCCCCTGGCGGGCCTCCTGGGCCGAGTGGTGCGAGCGACGCGTCTAGTAGGGGTGCACGCCCATGGGGTGGGCCGGGGGTGGGCCGTAGCCTTCGGCGACGCGTTGGTGGTAGGTGGCGCGGTCGATGACTTCCAGGCCGACGATCTCCCAGGCCGGGAGCTTCGCCGAGGAGCGGTGTTCGCCCCAGAGCCGCAGTGCGACGGCCGCCGCGTCGTGGAGGTCGCGGGCTTCCTCCCAGTAGCGGATCTCCGCGTGGTCGTCGGCGTAGCGGCTGGTCAGCAGGAAGGGGTGGTCATGGGCGAGCTGCTCCAGCCCACGGCGTACGTCGCACAGCGGCGCGGGCTTTCCGGAGACGCTCAGGGTGATGTGCCAGAGGCGGGAGGCGTCCCTTTCCTCCCCGCTCCCGCCGACGTCACCGTCCCCGGTGCCGACGCTGGTCAGCGCTCGTCTCACCAGCCGCCTCCTTGTCTGCGCTACGCGTGTCCGCCCCTCACAGTTGACCAGTCCTCGGCTCACCGCGCGGCGGTTTTACCGAACCTCAGCCCTGCAGCAGGACCAGATCGTCGCGGTGGACGACCTCCCGCTCGTACTCGGGTCCGAGTTCCCGCGCGAGCTCGCGCGTGGAGCGGCCGAGGAGCTGCGGGAGCTCCTTCGCGTCGAAGTTGACGAGGCCTCGCGCCACCGCCCGGCCGTCGGTCGCGCGCAGTTCCACGGGGTCCCCGGCGACGAAGTCGCCCTCGACCGAGGCGATGCCGGCGGGGAGCAGCGAGCTGCCGCGTTCGGTGACCGCGCGGACGGCCCCGTCGTCCAGGACGAGGTGCCCCTGGGGGGTCGACGCGTGCTGGAGCCAGAGCAGCCGGTCCGTCGAGCGGCGTCCGGTGGAGTGGAAGAGGGTGCCGGTCTCCCGTCCGGCCAGGGCGTCCGCGGCCTGGCTGGCCGAGGTCAGGACGACCGGGATGCCGGCTGCCGCGGCGATGCGCGCCGCCTCGATCTTGGTGGCCATGCCGCCGGTGCCGACGCCCGCCTTGCCGACGCTGCCGATGGTGACGTGGGCGATGTCCTCGGGGCCGCGCACCTCGTCGATGCGGCTGGTGCCGGGCTGGGACGGGTCCCCGTCGTAGAGGCCGTCGACGTCCGAGAGCAGGACGAGGAGGTCGGCGCGGACCAGGTGGGCCACGAGTGCGGCGAGGCGGTCGTTGTCGCCGAAGCGGATCTCGTCGGTGGCGACGGTGTCGTTCTCGTTGACGACGGGCAGCGCTCCCATGGCCAGGAGCTGGTCCAGGGTCCGGTAGGCGTTGCGGTAGTGCGCGCGCCGGCTCGTGTCGTCGGTGGTCAGGAGCACCTGGCCGACGCGTACGCCGTACCGGGCGAAGGAGGCCGTGTAGCGGGCGACGAGGAGTCCCTGGCCGACGCTCGCGGCGGCCTGCTGGCGGGCCAGGTCGGTGGGGCGGCGGCGCAGGCCGAGCGGGGAGAGTCCGGCGGCGATGGCTCCGCTGGAGACCAGGACGATCTCCTTCTCGCCGCCGCTGCGCGCCTTGGCCAGTACGTCGACCAGCGCGTCCACCCGGTCGGCGTCGAGTCCGCCTGCCGCCGTGGTCAGGGAGGAGGAGCCGACCTTGACCACGATCCTGCGCGCGTCGAGCACACCCTGCCTAGCCGCTGACACTTCTGTCCCCTGACCCTTTGACCCTCGCCGAACACGACCCTGCGCATCTGCGGATCCGCGGACCCGCCCGTTCAATCTACGGGGTGTCCGGGCGGGGCCGCCCGGGGGTTTCAGACCGTGGACGTGGTGTGGGTCTGCTCGGGTTCCCCGGCCGCGCCGGCCGTCCCCGGAATGAGGATCTTGCGGGAGAGGACGAAGGTGAAGGGGATGGCCACGATGGCCGCGACCAGCGGCGCGATCTTGGTGTTCATGCCCGCCCAGCTCACCAGGGCGTACAGGCCGGCGGACTGGATCACGTAGTTCGTGATGTTGGTCAGCGGGAAGAGGAGGAACTTCTTCCAGGTCGGCCGGGTCCGGTAGGTGAAGTAGGTGTTCATGAAGAACGAGCCGACCATCGCCAGCACGAAGGCGAGGGAGTAGGCGGCGAAGTACGGCATCCACGGGTGGAGGCCCAGGTAGAGGACGAAGAAGGTTCCGGTGTTGACCCCGCCCACCAGGCCGAACCTGATGATCTGGCCCAGCTGGGCCTTCCGGTCGACGGCGGGCTTCACGTCCGGCTGCGCCTTCGGCTGCCCGTTCTTCGTGGGTGACATCACTTGCTTCGCTCCGCGATCACGGCCTGGGCCTCGGGCCGCGGCGCGTCCCGGACGTCGGTGGACGCGGCCGTCCGGTCGGCGCCGTGCGCCTCCTTCACCAGGAAGTGCGGCCGGCGCTTGGTTTCGTAGTAGATGCGGCCGATGTACTCGCCGATCAGCCCCAGCATGATCATCTGGACGCCGCCCAGGCCCGCGATGAGCGCCACGATCGTGACGTATCCCGGGGAGTCCACCCCGTTGGTCATCGCCATGACGGCGATCCACACGGCGTAGAGCCCCGTCAGGGCCACCAGCGACACGCCCACCCAGATGCCGATGCGCAGCGGACGGTTGTTGAAGGAGATCAGGCCGTCCATGCCGTAGTTCAGCAGGGCGCCGAACTTCCACTTCGTCTCGCCGGCCTCGCGCTGCGCGTTGCGGTAGTCGAAGTGGACGGTGTCGAAGCCGATCCAGGAGAAGAGGCCCTTGGAGAAGCGGTTGTACTCGGGCAGCGCCAGCAGCGCGTCCACGGCCGGCCGGGACAGCAGCCGGAAGTCGCCGACCCCGTCGGCGAGCTCCACGTCGACCCAGCGGTTGATGCCCCGGTAGTAGAGGCGGCTCAGCGCCGTGCGGAGCTTCTTGTCCCCCTCGCGGGTGCGGCGGGCGATGATCTGGTCGTGGCCCTGCCGGTAGTAGTCGAGCATCGTGGCGATGAGCTCGGGCGGGTGCTGGAGGTCCGCGTCCATGATGACCACGGCGTCGCCGGTCGCCTCGCGCAGGCCGGCGAGCATGCCGGCCTCCTTGCCGAAGTTGCGGCTGAAGGAGACGTACCGGGTCTGGTCGGCGTGCTGGGCCGCGATCTTGCGGAGCTTGTCGAGGGTTCCGTCGCGGCTGCCGTCGTCGACGTAGCAGACCTCGTACTCGACGGGAAGGACGTCCAGGGCCTTGCGGATCTCGGTGTCGAAGCTGTCGATGACGGCTTCCTCGTTGTAGCAAGGGACTACTACAGACAGCTTCATGAACACTTCCTGCGGTCCGAACGGGTGATTTACGGCGACCGGACCTGCCACTCACCTCTTCCTTAGAAGTATGCACGGCGGTGGTTGCCCTGCCTGGGGTGAGTGCGGCACACGGTAGCTTTGACGGGATAAGCGGAATGAAACAGAGGGATCGAGGTGCACGTGCCTGACGTCTCCGTGGTCGTCATCGTCTACAACGACGCAGAGCGTCTCCCGGCAGCCGTCCAGTCGGTTTTGGACCAGACCCTGCACGGGGTCGAAGTCGTGATCGTCGACGACTGCAGCAAGGACGGGTCCTACGCGGTCGCCCAGGAGCTCGAAACCGCGCATCCGGGGAGGGTGCGCGCCTTCCGGCTGCCGGAGAACAGCGGGGGCTGCGGCGCCCCGCGCAATCACGGCATCCGGCAGGCCACCGGAACCTACGTCATGTTCCTGGACAGCGACGACGTGCTGGAACGCAATGCCTGCCGCAACATGCTGGACGCCGCCGAGCGGACCGGGTCCGACCTGGTCTCGGGCATGTGCGTCCGGGTCCACCTCGACAGCCGTTGGGGCAAGACCACCGAGTGGTACCCGTGGATCTACGCGCGCACCCGCACGCTGGAGTCGATCACCGAGTACCCGGACCTGCTGGTCTACGACACCCTCTCCACGAACAAGTGCTACCGGCGCGCGTTCCTGCTGGAGCAGGGCCTGGAATTCCCGGTGGGCATCCACTACGAGGACCTGCTCTTCTCCGCGCAGGCCTACGTCGCCGCCCGCCGCATCACGCTCATCCCGAACCACGTCTACTACTGGAACGTGATCGAGAAGGCCTCGGCCAAGTCGATCAGCAACCGGCGCCACGAGATCGAGAACTTCGTCCACCGGATGGAGATCCACCGCCGCGTCGACGAACTGCTGGCGGCCAAGGGCCACACGGAGATCAAGTCCGCGAAGGACGCCAAGTTCCTCAAGCACGACCTGGTGCTCCACCTGCGGGACCTGCCCCTGCTCGGTGACGCGTACCGCCAGGAGTTCGCCCGGCTCGCCAACGGCTACCTGGCCGGCATCGACCCGGCCGCGTACGACAACGTCAGCAACCTCCAGGCCATCTGCGCCTACCTGCTCGGCAAGGAGGACTGGGACAACCTCCTGCCCGCCGCCGACGCCATGACCAACCAGGGCCGGCTCACCTCCCCGCTCGCCGAGCGCGACGGGCGCGTGTACTGGTGCGGCCGGCACATCGACGGCCCCGACGCGGACGAGGCCCGCCGGATACTGGACGTCACCGACCAGGGCTACGCCGGTGCGCCGCTCACCGCCCTCACCCTGGGCAACCGCCTCACCTCGTACGAGGACGACGGCCGCGGCACGGTCACCCTGTCGGGCGCCGTCGTGAACCCGCTGGGCCGGATCCGCCCCGAGGCGGAGCTGAAGGCCTCGCTGGAGTTCCGGGCCCGCCGGCAGATCGGCGTCCGCTCCTTCAGCTTCCCGGTGGCAACCGTGCGCCACGCCGGTGACACGATCGAGTGGAAGGCCACGGCCGACATCGGCAGCACCGTCCGCCCGCTCGGCATCATCGACGCCGTCTGGGACGTCCGCCTGAAGTTGACGGCGGGCAAGGACCGGGTCACCACCCGCGTCTCCGTCGGCGGGGTCGACCTGGAGAAGGCCGCCCGGCTGCGCGTGCGCCCGAGGCTGACCCGGCTGGTCTCCGACCGCTTCGAGCCGGAGATGACCAAGAAGGGCAACCTCTCCTACGTCCTGACCGCCGAGGGCGCCGCCGCCGTGCGCACCCAGACGCTGATCAACAGCGCGATGCACGGCAAGGCCGCGGGCGTGGTCAAGCGGGGCCTGCGCAGGGCCCTGCGGGCCCGCCGCAACATCGGCTCGGGCGAGCAGAAGGTGAAGGTCTACCACGAGGTCTTCTCGAAGCTGCCCATCAAGAAGGGCACGGTCGTCTTCGAGAGCCACATGGGCAAGCAGTACAGCGACAGCCCGAAGGCGATCTACGAGGAACTGGTGCGCTCCGGCGTGCAGTTCGAGGCGATCTGGTCGTACGCGGGCGGCCGGCCCACCGGCTTCCCCAAGGAGGCCACCCTGGTGCGGCGCTGGAGCTGGGCCTACCTGCGGGCGCTGGCCCAGGCCGAGTTCTGGATCGACAACCAGGGCTTCCCGCTGGCGCTGGCCAAGCGCCCGGGAACCACGTACATCCAGACCTGGCACGGCTCGGCACTGAAGCGGATGGGCTTCCACGAGCCCCGCACCAAGGCGCAGGACCGTGCGGGCCAGGGTCGCTTCCAGGCGGCCGTCGACCGCTTCGACCACTTCCTGATCCGTTCCGAGCACGATGCCCGCACCCTCGCCAAGGGTTTCCGGCTGCGTGACGAGGTGCTGCTGCGCACCGGCTACCCGCGCAACGACGCCCTGGTCGCGGCCCACCGCTCCGAGGCGAACAGCGGCGAGCGGGTCCGCGGCCCCCTGGCCGGCGAGTTCGGGATCGCCCCGGACAAGAAGGTACTGCTGTACGCGCCGACCTTCCGGGCGAACGCGGACGGCGCGGTGGAGGGCTTCGAGTTCCCCTTCGACGTGGAGGAGTTCGCCGACCGGCTCGGCGACCGCTTCACGCTGCTCGTGCGCACCCACTACCTCAACAGCGTCACGCTGCCGCCGTCGGTCGCGGGCCGGGTCATCGACGTGTCCAAGCACCACGACATCACCCCGCTGCTGGCGCTCGCCGACGGGCTCATCACCGACTACTCGTCCGTGATGTTCGACTACGCGGTCCTGGACCGGCCGATGCTGTTCTTCGCCTACGACTACGAGAAGTACGCGAACGACATCCGCGGCACGTACTTCGACCTCAAGGAGAAGGCCCCGGGCCCGGTGGTCGCCAGCGCGGACGAACTGCTCCAGGCCCTCGCCGCCTTCGACGAGGCGGATGCCAAGTACGCCGAGGCGCGCCAGCGTTTCCTCGCCGAGTTCGGCGAGTACGACCGCGGGGACGCGGCCCGCCGGATCGTCGAGAAGTTCTTCACCAGGAGCGGCAAGTGAGCCAGCAGACTTCCCCCGCCCCGGAGACCCCGGACATCCCGGACGCCCCGCAGGGAGCCGTCGGCGGCCGTGACATCTTCCTCGTCTCCAACAGCGTGGACGAGCTCGGCGGCGTGACCACCTGGTCGCACCAGATGGCCCGGCTGTTCAGCGACCGCGGACACCGGGTGCACGTCATCGGCATCGCCCCCGTCGCCGAGGAGATCCGCCAGCAGCTCCCGGCGGACCTGCCCTACGCGGTGACCACGCTGTACGAGGCCCACCCCCCGGCGGCCCGCAGGCTGCACGGCATCAAGGGCCGGCTCAACGCGCCCGAACGGCGCCGCCAGGCGGCCCGCCGGGCGAAGATGCGGGCCAAGGCGGACCAGTTGGGCGAGCTGCTGCGCGCGGCCCGCCCCGGCGCCGTGGTGATCGTCACCCAGGTCTGGGCGATGGAGTGGGTGGCCCTCGCCGACACCAAGGGCTGCACGGTCATCGGCATGAGCCACGAGTCCTTCGAGGCCAGCAACAAGTCCACCCGGGGCCAGCGCGTGCGCCGGTTCTACGGGGACGTCGACCGCATGCTCGTGCTGACCCCCGAGGACGCCGACCTCTGGATCCGCTCGGGCATGGAGAACGTCTCCAGCATGCCGAACCCGCTGCCGTTCATGCCCGCCTCCCCCGCCCCGCGCACCGAGAAGGTCGTGGCGAGCGTCGGCCGCCTCGCCTTCGAGAAGGGCGTGGACCTGCTGCTCGACGCCTGGGCCGACGCCTCCCCGCACCACCCCGACTGGGTCCTGCGGATCTACGGGGCGGGCCTGGAGGAGGCGACCCTGCGGGCGCACGCCGCCGGGCTCGGCCTGGAGGACTCCGTGGAGTGGATGGGCAGCACCGGCGATGTGCTGGGCGCGCTGAACGGTGCCTCCGTCTTCGCACAGGCCTCGCGCGCCGAGGGCTTCCCCATCACGCTGCTGGAGGCGATGGCCGCGGGCGTGCCGGTGGCCGCCTTCGACTGCGCGCCGGGCGTGCGGGAGATCGTGACGCACGGCGAGGACGGGCTGCTGGCCCGGCTCGGCAACACGATGGAGCTGGCCGGACAGCTGGACCGGCTGATGGCCGGCCGCGAACTGCGCGACCGGCTCGGCGACGCCGCCTTCCGCAACGTGCAGCGGTACTCCAGCGCCGAGATCACCGACCGGTGGGAGGAGCTGTTCTCCTTCCTGGAGCGCTGACCGAGGTCCGCGGACCGAGCCCGGCACTCTGGGCCGGCATCCTGCGTACGAAGAAGCCGCCCGCCCCGGAATCGACCGGGGCGGGCGGCTTCTTCGTACGCTCTACGGGCCTCAGGCCTTGCGGTGGGCCTCCCAGCCCTCCCAGGCCGAGGTGATCATCTCGCGGACGTCGTGGCGGGCCTTCCAGCCCAGCTCCGCGCCGATCCGGTCGGCGGAGGCGACGACCTTCGCCGGGTCGCCGGCGCGGCGCGGGGAGACCGCGGGCGCGTAGGCGGGGTCGGTGTGCCCGGTGACCTCGTTGACCAGCTCGACCATCTCGCGGACGGAAACGCCCTCGCCGCGGCCGATGTTGACGGTGAGGTCCTTGTACTCGCCCTGCGCGCCCCACTCGACGAGCTTGCGGGCGGCCACCACGTGGGCCTCGGCGAGGTCGGCGACGTGGATGTAGTCGCGGATGCAGGTGCCGTCCGCGGTCGCGTAGTCGTCGCCGAAGATCCGGGCGCCCTCGCCCTTGTCGAACCGCTCGAAGATCATCGGGACCAGGTTGAAGACCCCGGTGTCGGCGAGCTCGGGGGTCGCGGCGCCCGCCACGTTGAAGTAGCGCAGGCACGCGGTGGAGATGCCGTGGGCCTTGCCCGCGGCACGGACGATCCATTCGCCCGCCAGCTTCGTCTCGCCGTACGGGCTGAGCGGCAGGCACGGGGTGTTCTCGGTGACGAGGTCCACGTCCGGCATCCCGTACACGGAGGCGGAGGAGGAGAAGAGGAAGTTGCGCACGCCCGCGGCGGCCACCGCCTGGAGCAGGACGGTGAGGCCGCCCACGTTCTCCTCGTAGTAGTGCAGCGGCTTCTCGACGGACTCGCCGACCTGCTTCTTGCCCGCCAGGTGGACCACGCCGGTGATCCGGTGCTCGGCGAAGGTCTTGTCGAGGAACTCCCGGTCCAGCACGGAACCGACCACCAGCGGAACGCCCTCCGGGACGCGGGCGGCGTTGCCGGTCGAGAGGTCGTCCAGCACCACCACCTCCTCACCCGCAAGCAGCATCGCGCGGACGACGTGCGCCCCGATGTAACCGGCCCCACCAGTGATCAGAAACGTCATGCGTGTCTCCCCAAATATCTTTCGTACGTCTCGTCCGGCGCCGGACCGTCCAGCCGCGTTCCGCTCTAGCCGCGCACTATGCGCGCCCGGTGGAACCGGTGACGGGCCAGGCTCATGACACCTGCGGCACCGGGCGCGAGCCGCAGCGCCAGGGATCCCCCGGTCGTGCGGTACGGCTGCGCCAACAGCACACCGTACCGGCTGCTGGGCAGCACCCGTCGGTGGAGGAGGCGGCTGAGGGGGCGCGGGGAGGTGAGCACGGAGCTCCCGTCGGCGCACTCCACGTTCAGTTTCACGTCCCACGCCTGCAGGCCGCGCCGGCCCTCGCCCCGCCCGAGGCTCGCCAGGGTGGTGAGCCGGAAGGGCAGCTCCGCGGTCCACCCCTGGCCGTCCCCGGCAGGGGTGAGCGCCACCGGTTCGGCGACCAGCAGCTCCCCCAGGTCGCCCCGGGGCTGGAAGCGCAGCTGGACGGTGCGCGGGCCGGCCGCGGCGAGCCGCCCGTACAGGTCGTGCACCCGGATCCGGAGCCCCGCGCAGCCGCTCGGTTCGGCGTCGATGGTGATGGGCAGGTCCGCCGTCTCCAGCTCGTCCAGCCGGTCCAGCTCCACCGGGAGCGTGTCGCTCCAGACCGGCGCCCCCGAGGCGCCGGTCGCGTACGGGGGCAGCAGGCGGGGCGGGTCGGCGGCGAAGCGGGTCAGGCGCAGCAGGTCGGCGGGGGCGGGCGGCACCTCGGTGGCGCGCAGCACCCGTACGATCCAGCGGGCGTGCGCCCCGGCGGCCTCGATGTCGTCCTCGGCGAACCCGGCGACGTAGTCACGGGTCAGCGTCCACCAGGCGGCCTGGTACTCGGGGTCCTCGCCGAGCTCGCGCAGGTACATGCGCAGGTCGTACTCCAGGAACTTCACCTGGCAGGCCCGGCCCAGCTCGGGCGAGGAGGCCTTCATGAGCCGGGAGGCCACGCGGTGGGCCTCCACGCGCGCACTCCAGTTGCCGACGTCCTTGCGGTCCAGGGAGATGGAGACCTGGGCGGCGTTGCGGCGCACGTGCCACACGTAGACGAGGTCGCCGATCACCGCGATGCGGGGGCGGGCCGCCAGTACGCGGGCGGTGAAGACGAAGTCCTCGTAGATGAACCGGCCGTCCGGGAAGCGGATCCCGTACATGTCCAGGAAGGCCCGCTCGTACAGCTTGTTGACGCAGAGGGTGTCGCGGACCAGTTCCGGCCGGTCCGCCGGGCGCTCGATGACCTCGCCGGGCGTGTACAGGCCGGGCACCCAGGGCACGTCACGGCTCTCGGGCAGTTCACGGCGGACGCACGAACCGACGGTGACCGGCGACCGGTGCTCCCCGGCCGCGTGCACCAGGGCCTCGACGGCTCCGCGGGGCAGCACGTCGTCGCTGTCCAGGAACATGACGTACGGGGCGGTCGCGGCCGCGATCCCGTCGTTGCGGGGGGTGCCGCAGCCCCCGCTGTTCTCCGTGCGGTGCACGACCTTCACACGGGGGTGGCGGGCCGCCAGCTCGTCCAGCACCTGGGCGGTGCCGTCGCTGGACGCGTCGTTGACCGCGATGACCTCGGCGACGACCGGGCCCTGGGCAAGGGCCGAGGAGACGGCCTGACCGACGAGCTCGGCATCGTTGTACGCGATCACGACGACGGCAACTGTGGGGGTATGGGTGCTCGTCACTCGTGGATCCTAGGCCACCGGAGTAAACGTGACCTTAAGACGGGTCACTCGAACGGGGGATAAACGGAATCCTGTGACGAGCCTGTGACGACGGCCGGAGACCCGGCCGTCGCCCTCAGCGACGGCCCGGTCAGAAGGGACGGAACTCGTCGTACTCCTTCTGGGCGGAATCCCGCTCGGCTTCCTTCTCCTTGCGGCGCGTGGTCGCCGGACGCGGCGCCTCCAGACGGTGGTCCTCACCGCGGCGGCCCAGCATCTCGGCGCCGGCCATCATCATCGGCTCCCAGTCGAAGACGACCGCGTCCTCGTCGGAACCGATGGCGACGCCGTCACCCGCACGGGCACCGGCCTTCTTCAGCGCCGCCTCGACGCCGAGGCGGTTGAGGCGGTCGGCGAGGTAGCCGACGGCCTCGTCGATGTTGAAGTCGGTCTGGCGGACCCAGCGCTCCGGCTTCTCGCCGCGCACGCGGTACACGTCCTCGGCCTCGTCGTAGGTGATGGTGAAGCCCGAGTCGTCCACGGCCTTCGGCCGGATGACGATGCGGGTCGCCTCCTGCTTGGGCGCACGGGCGCGGAACTTCGCGATGACCTCGGCGAGGAAGTAGGACAGCTCCTTCAGACCCGTACGGTCGACCGCGGAGACCTCGAAGACCTTGTAGCCGCGGGCCTCCAGGTCCGGGCGGACGATGTCGGCGAGGTCCTTGCCGTCGGGGATGTCGACCTTGTTGAGGACGACGAGGCGCGGACGCTTCTCCAGGCCGCCGCCGTAGAGCTTCAGCTCCTCCTCGATGGCGTCGAGGTCGGCGAGCGGGTCGCGGTCGGACTCCAGGGTGGCGGTGTCCAGGACGTGCACGAGGATCGAGCAGCGCTCGACGTGGCGCAGGAACTCCAGGCCGAGGCCCTTGCCCTGGCTGGCGCCGGGGATGAGGCCGGGGACGTCGGCGATCGTGTAGACCGTCGAGCCCGCGGTGACGACGCCCAGGTTCGGGACGAGGGTGGTGAAGGGGTAGTCGGCGATCTTCGGCTTGGCCGCGGAGAGCACCGAGATCAGCGAGGACTTGCCGGCGCTCGGGAAGCCGACCAGCGCCACGTCGGCGACGGTCTTGAGCTCCAGGATGACGTCGCCGCCGGTGCCGGGTACGCCGAGGAGGGCGAAGCCGGGCGCCTTGCGGCGGGCGGAGGAGAGCGCCGCGTTGCCGAGGCCGCCGCGGCCGCCCTCGGCGGCCACGTAGGTGGTGCCCTGGCCGACGAGGTCGGCGAGGACGTTGCCCTCCTTGTCGAGGACGACGGTGCCGTCCGGCACCGGCAGGATCATGTCCTCGCCGTCCTTGCCGGAACGGTTGTCGCCCGCGCCGGGCTTGCCGTTGGTGGCCTTGCGGTGGGGGCTGTGGTGGTACTCCAGCAGGGTGGTGATCGACTGCTCGACCACCAGGATGACGTCGCCGCCACGGCCGCCGTTGCCGCCATCGGGGCCGCCGAGCGGCTTGAACTTCTCCCGGTGAACGGAGGCGCAGCCGTGGCCCCCGTTACCCGCGGCGACGTGCAGCTCGACGCGGTCCACGAAGGTGGTCATGGTTGTTCCTCCAGATACAGCGGGAATAACCCGGAAAGCCCGGGCGGGTAGGCCTTGCTACCCATTAAACGTGTCTATGTGACAACGCGCCGAGGGCGGACCTCTCTTCCCGGCTCGCGCCGGGAAGAGCTGAGATCCGCCCTCGGGGTGTTACGAACGCTTCAGATCAGCAGGAGCTGAATCAGGCGGCCGGAACGATGTTGACGACCTTGCGGCCACGGTGCGTGCCGAACTCGACCGAACCGGCCTGCAGCGCGAACAGCGTGTCGTCGCCACCACGACCGACACCCGAACCCGGGTGGAAGTGGGTGCCGCGCTGGCGGACGAGGATCTCACCAGCGGAAACGACCTGACCGCCGAAGCGCTTCACGCCGAGCCGCTGAGCGTTGGAATCGCGCCCGTTCCGGGTGGACGATGCGCCCTTCTTGTGTGCCATGTCTCAGTCCCTCTTACTTCGCAGCCGCGGGGATACCGGTGACCTTGATCGCCGTGTACTGCTGGCGGTGACCCTGGCGACGGCGGTAGCCGGTCTTGTTCTTGTACCGAAGGATGTCGATCTTGGCACCCTTGTGGTGGTCCACGATCTCGGCCTGGACCTTGATGCCGGCCAGGACCCACGGGTCGCTGGTCACGGCTTCGCCGTCGACAACGAGCAGGGTCGAGAGCTCGACCGTGTCGCCAACCTTGGCAGTGGGAATCTTGTCAACTTCAACGATGTCGCCGACAGCAACCTTGTGCTGGCGACCACCGCTGCGCACGATGGCGTACACGCGGATCTCTCTCTCACTCGAGTTCGGGAACCCCTGAAGCCAGCCGGCCCCGCGTGAACCGCAGGCCGGCCTCCCCCGATCCAGCCGCGAGGCGGTCCGGGAGGTGAGGTGCTCAGTGGATTGGCGTGTGCATAGACACGCCAGCGACCTAGGTTACGGGCCCCGGTCTGAGGGGTCAAACCGGGGCCCGTCCCGCTATCGGGCCGCTGCGAGCGGCGGTACCGGCCAGCGGCCGGGATACAGGTTCACGACCTTGCGCGGAATCACCGAGCGGTACAGGGGGATGGACTCCGTGACCGACTCCAGCTCGTACAGACACCGGAGAAAGGACCGGAAGTCCGATGCGAAGAAGGACGAGAGCCCCGAGACGACCAGGGCGATCGGAGCGGAATCCGCCTCGACCACATCCGCGAAGCAGTCCAGGAACGCGTCCCAGTTCTCACCGTAATACTCGGGGAACCCGTACACCCGCCCGAGCAGGACGAGGAAGTCGTCCTCGGTGAGAACCCCGCTCGCGTCGGCTTCCAGAACCCTGACGCCCGTACCGGCCAGTCCGTCGACGATTTTCCGGCATTCCGTCTCGGAGATCAGATACGGGCGGTCCCCCACGTCGAACTTCGACATGGGGAGGTCCTCCCAACGCGCCAGCCGCTCCCGCGCGCCGATCACATAGGGATCCTGCGTGTCGGCGGGGGCCGACCGCAGCAGCTCCCACTTGTTGTTATTTGCCATATCGACCGCAGCCGCACCCTTCCCGCAGGGATATCCATGTACCCGGTTTGTAGTGAGGCGTGTACCAGGTCTCACCGCGCAGTCCGACGACCAGCCGCCCCATGGGGCGGCTCCGCGCACCGGGCTCGGTGGGCCAGACGTCCATTTCGGTCCAGTACCCGAGCGGCTTGTCCTTGCCGCCATTGGGAATGTTATGGCCCCTGTACACACCGACGTTGTCGGCGTCGATCCCGCCCTGCATGACCCCGGCCGGCGGCTTCCCGGTCCGGTCGAAGGAATCCATCACCGTCGCGACCTGATCGCGGTCCCACTCATCGAGGCCTCCCAGTTCCAGGTCACAGTTGTGAACGAGAACGGGCGCCGGGCCGACCGCCACGTAGTAGGCGTGGACCCCTTCGATGGAGAGGTCGTGCGTCTGCCTGGCCCCTTCGAAGAACCGGGTGGCGACGAGGGTGACGGTCGAGCCGTCGGGTGTGCGCAGGAGCATCCCGGGGCGAAGATCGCCCGCTTCGACGAAGCGCTGCTCACTCGCCACCCAGAAGGGGTGGTTGACCGTCGAGACGAGGGCCGCGTCACCAGCCGGCGTACTGACGGTGAGGTCGACGAACTCCTTGTCATCGCGCGTGACGATGGTGCCGACGACGGCACGCACCACCTGCTCACCGGTCGACGGGTCGGTGGTGAGCACCTGATCACCGAGGGATACCTCCTCGATGCTCTTCTTGCTTCCATCGGCCAGCAGCACCTCGGTGCCCGGGAGGAAGCTGTGGCACGTGCGCTTGGCAGCCGCCTTGGCCTTGGCCAGGGCACCCTTGGCCTTTTCGAGCTTCTCCGAGGTTTTGAACCAGGCCTTGACCCCGGAGATCAGGTCGCCCGCGAGCCCGGCGAGCTTCTTGCCGAGGGCCAGGGCCTTCTCCCATTGGGTCGGCCACCCGTACTTCTTGGCGATCTTGCCTGCGATGCCGCCGGCGAAGCTGCTCGCGATGTTGAGTGCCGTTTCACCGCAGGCACCCAGGTCGCCGCTGGAGAAGCAGTCCAAGGCCGCCGTGATGCCGAGCTCGTCCATGAGGATCTTGGTGATCTGCTTGACGGCGCTCTTGATCTTCGCCTTGGTGCGGTTGTGCTCGTCCTGGGCCTTGTTGTAGTTGTCCTCCGCTTCCTTGGTCACGGGGTCGGGCTGCTTGTCCTCGGGCTTCCCCGTGTACCTGCCGTTGGTGCACTCGTCCCTGTGGTCGTTGCAGTAGTCCCGCTCGTCCGGGTCGTACAGGCCGCTCGGGTCGCTCGCCGACGCCGGGCGGTTGTGCGCGTAGGCGTACGCGTTCAGCTGCTGGGCGTCACTCGTGTCGACGACGGGGTCCGGGGTGATGAACCTGCCGAGGAACGGGTCGTACTCACGGGCCCCGATCGTGGTCAGGCCCGTGGACGCGTCGATCGTGCCGCCGACGAAGCCCTTCTCACCCTTCCAGGTGCCCTGCGGCGTGCCCCGGCTGTTGCCGTACGGGTCCATGCGGCGCTGGGTGACCGCGCCCGTCGTCGCGTCGACCGCGAGCTCGGCCGTGCCGTGGTGGTCCGAGGCCAGGAAGGACAGCTTCTTGTCCGGGGTCCGGATCCCGACGCTCTGGCCCGCGAAGGCGTAGTAGCGCGTGGCCTTCGCCGTGCTGGCTCCCGCGTCGAGGCGCAGCTCCATGCCCGGCAGGTACACCGTGGTGCCGGTGGCGTCCTTGCGCTGGACGCGGCCGCCGTCGGGGCCGTAGAGGAACGTCGTCTCCGACGCCTCGTTCTTGCCCGGGGTGGTGACGTCGTCCGGCTGGCTGTTCTTGACGGGGTTGCCCAGGGAGTCGTACTCCAGCGTCTGGGTGGTGCCTCCGATCGTGCGGGTGGTGGTGTTGCCGGCCGCGTCGTAGCCGTAGGTGTACTGGCGGTCACCGGTCGGGGTGTTCTCCACCACCTTCTGGACCTGGTGGCTGCCGGCCTTGTAGGTGAAGGTGCGCTTGACGTCCTTCGCGGCGTTCAGACCGGTGTCGTGCGCCGTCTCGGTGAGGCGGTTGCCGACCGAGTCGAAGGTGTACGAGTTCCAGTACGGAGCCGGGCCGCCCAGCGCGGAGGCGCCGGGAGCGGTGTTGCACGCCGCCGGACCCGAGCCCGAGACCGGGACCTGGCTGCCGACCGTGCCGGACGCGGCGGCCGCGGCCTTGGTGGTCGACGGGGTCCAGGACTCCGTCATGCGGGCCTGGTAGTCGTACCCGAAGCACTGCAGGTCGGGTGTGCCCGCGCCCGCGACATCGGCGATGGACCGGACGTTGCCGACCTGGTCGTAGGAGTAGTTCGACTCCTTGGCCGGGCCGGTGGTGGATCCGTAGATGTCCAGCTTGGAGTTCAGCAGCCGGTCGGTGCCGGTCTCGTACTGGAAGGTCTGCCAGACCTTCTTGCCACCGTTGTTCAGCTCCAGTTGCTGGAGCAGGGTGCGGCCGGACCAGATCGCGTTCGTGACGTACGACGTCGTGCCCGTCATGCTCTTCAGGCGCTGGATGTCGTCGTAGCCGTAGGCGAGCGTTTCGGCGTCGAGACCGCCTGCTGCCGGCAGGGAGTCGCTCTGCTTGGTGCCGTCTCGGTTGTAGGCGGTGCTGAAGACATAGGTGCCGGAGAGTCCCGTTCCCGAGGAGGCGGGAACGGTGTAGGCCGTCTTCAGCGGCTGGTAGAACTCGTCCATCGCCTGGACCACCGAGGCGAAGTACTCCGTCGCGTTGATGTAGCGCAGCGACGCGTACCCGTAGCCCAGCCAGCCGGCTTTGTCGTACCGCTGCTCGGTGAGCTTGGTTCCGGTGGTCGCGGCACCGTCCCACGTCGTCACGACGCGGTCCAGCTTGTCGTAGACGGTCGAGGTCGTCTTGCCCCGGGCATCCGTGACGGACACCGGCCGGTCGGCCTCGTCGTAGGTGGTCGTCCCCTTGCCCGAATCCGGGTCCACGACCTCGATCTGCCGGCCGAGCTGGTCGTACTTGTAGGACCACACGTTGCTCGCCGGGTCGGTGAGCTGCTTCAGCTTGCCCGTCGCCGTGTACGTGTACTTCGTGGTGTCGTAGCCGGTGGTCGGCCCGTTCGGGACCGGGGACGCGCCCTTGTAGTGACGGACCTCGGTGGTCCGGCCCTGGGTGTCCATGATCGTCGTCGTGGGTGTACCACCGACCGGCGGGTCCTCGTGGATGCGGTCGCCGCCGTGCACGATCGTGGTCCGCCACTGCTCGCCGCCCGCCACCGCGGAGATCTTGGCGGTGGTGCGACCCAGGCCGTCGTACGCGTAGAGCTGCTGTGCGCCCACATCGCCGTTGCGGACGATCAGCAGCTCGTCCGAGGCCGCTCCCGCCGCGTTGTACGTGGCGTTGACCTTGTCGATCTTGCCGGTCGGCGTGTAGAAGGTGTCCGCCACCATGCGGGTGCCGGACGGGCCCTCCGTCTGCTTCTGGCGCGGCCGCAGCAGGCTGTCGTAGAGCGCGTACTCGGCTCCGTAGGAGCCGTCGATCTCGATCTTCTCCGTCTTCACGGAGATCGGCTTGTCGAGGCGGTAGTTGTAGCTGTACTTGATGCTCGGCGTCTGGGCCGCACTCTTCGAGCGGTCCGGGAGCCAGACCGAGACCAGCCGGCCGAGCGGGTCCAGCGCGAGGTCGCCGCGCTTGCCGTTCGGGTCGGTCTGGCCGGTGACCAGGCCCCAGGCCGGGTCGAAGTCCCTCGTGTTGACGTGGCCGAGGGCGTTGGTGACCTTGACCTGGGAGATGAGGCCGTTGACGTCGGTGTACGCCGTCTTGGTCTCCGCGCCCACGGCGTCGATCTGCGAGGCCGGCCGGCCGAAGGTGTCGTACGTCGTCGTGGCCGTGACCTGGTAGGTGGGCGCCGTCCCGTTGTGGGACGTCATCCGCTCGGTCTTGGTCGCGTTGCCCACGATGGGCGCGGCGCCGAAGGCCAGGCCGTCGTACGAGGTGCGCTCGTCCGAGATCACCTGCGTCTTGTAGTCGGGAGTCGTGGCGCACTTCACCGAGACCGACTCGACCCGCGACGGCGTGCCGAGGATGTTGGCCGCCGTGTTGTCCGCGTAGGTCGTGCGGGTGCAGGTGTCGTCGGCCGCGGTCGACAGGTCGCCCAGGTCCTCCGACTCCAGGATGCGACCGGTGCCGTTCGTGAGGTCGTACGTCGCGCTCGACTCCGCCTCGCGGCGGCCGTCGCCGCCCTCGGTCACCGTGTAGCCGCGCGTCTTGACGGTCCTGGTGAAGGAGGCGTGGCTGGTGCCCCAGGTGTTGGTGTCCGTCGCGGTGTAGTGCCGCATCGGGGTCTTGATGACCTTGGAGACGAGCTTGGTGCCGTCGTAGGTCGCGGTCTCCAGCTCGTGGCCGCTGAACTCCTTGTGGTCGGTGTACGTACCGCCCTCGGAGTCCGTGACCGTCACCGAGCGGGTGCTGCCGTCCGAGTTCTTGTCACCGTCCATGCCCTGGAGGTACGTGTAGTCGATCCGGGTCTTGCCCGCGGCCGCGCCACCGGTGGTCACCTTGACCTTGCCGTAGCCCTGCCAGCCGCCCCAGGTGAGGTACTTGTCCTCGGTCATGCCGTCCGGCTCGGCCTTACGCCAGGCCGCGGGGCCCTGGTACTCGTAGTCCGTGACCGAATCGGGGGAACCGCCGGTGCGGTCGGTCTCGATGACCTGCGCGACGACGTACTTGTGGAACCAGTCGGTGATCGGGTCGATGAAGCCCGGGGGCGACCAGACGACCGGGTAGCAGCGCTTGGTGGACTCGCCCGGCTTGGGCAGGGCCGCCTTGGTGCACTCCGCCGGGGCGTAGTTCACGTCCAGCTGTGCGCCGGTCTCGCTCAGGACCGTGGACAGGCGGAAGCGGAAGAACGGAGCGATGCTCTCGTCCAGGGCGTCGACCCGGTTCCTGAGCTGGGTGCCCATCAGTTCGACCGAGGGGACGTCGGCGGTGCCGCCCCTGCGGCCCTGGTGGTCGATCTTGGAGAGCCAGAGGGTCTTCGACTGGTCGCCGTTGTCGGTGAACTGGTGCGTGAGCGTCCAGGCCTCGACATCGTCGTAGGTGGTGGCGTCCTTGCGGATCTGCGTGGTGACGCCGGTCAGCCGCTGGCGGGTCCAGAAGGACGCCGCGACCTGGGTGGCGTTGCACTTGGTGCTCGGCGCGCAGTACCGGTCCATCGGGACGTCGGGCCAGAAGGCGGCGTTCGCCGTCTTGAAGTCCGCCGGGAGGCACTTGAAGGTCTCCGTCGGCAGGCAGCGTTCCTGCGTGGTGAACACGACGCGGGCCGGGGCCTTGGCCGAGTAGACGGTGGCCTCGCGCTGGCCGTAGTCGATGCGCTTGGTCCAGCCGCCGGCCGTGTAGGGGGTGCCGTTGACGTCGGTCTTGCCGTTCAGGGCGTAGTGGTTCGTCTCCTTGCCGTAGAAGTACGACATGACGTTGCCCTGGCGGTCCTTGACGTAGTCCAGGTTCCAGCGCCAGCCCTGCTGGCAGGAGGCGTTCGCGAAGGTCGCGTTGTAGCAGGGCTCGCCCGAGTTGTTGCCGAAGACCGGGGCGGTCCAGACCGAGGCGGTCTCCTCGTTGCCGGCGGCCCAGCCGGGCAGCCGGTTCTTGCCGAAGAAGTACTCGGTGCCGTCGGCCGTGGTGATCTTCCAGTGCTCGCCGTCGTTGTCGCCGTTCACGGCGCCGGTGAGCTGCTCGATCTTGGAGCCGTCGTCGGAGGCCATCCGCCACTTGCCGTCGGCGTCGCCCTTGATCAGCTCGGTCGACGAACCGTTGAGCATCACGGTGGCGTTGTCGAAGGCCCAGCACTGCTCGGCGGAGGCCGACTGGCCGTCCTTCGCGCAGGGCTTGTAGCGCCGCTCGATGTAACCGGCCTCGTAGGAGAAGCCCTCGCCGAGCCAGGAGCCCTGGTTGTTGGTGTCCGAGGTACGGCCGTCCGCGGACTGCGAGGAGTAGCCGAGGCCGACCGTCGGGACGAGGCCACCGGGGACGGGGGGCGTACGCATCGGGTACGACCAGGAGAAGCCGCCCGAGGAGTTCGACACGCTCCACTTCGCCGACGGGGCCAGCGGGGTGGCCGCGTAGTTGCCCTGCGCGCCCGAACCGCCCGCGGTGAGCGCCACGATGGGGCCGCCCGCGGTGGGGCCGGCCGCCATCGTGGACATGCCGGCCGTGCGGGGCTGGGCGGTGACGTCCGCGGAGACGGTCTTCGTCTTCGGGTCGTTGACCGTCTTCAGCGGCTTGGGGAGTTCGGGACAGGCGGCGGTGCCGGGGTCGGCCACCGCGGCGCAGGCCGGGAGTTCGACCAGGGCGAGGCGGGAGCCGTAGCTGCCGCCGAAGCCGTCCGCGAAGGCCGAGTAGTCGACCTTCACCCGTACCGGAGCGGCGTCGGCGCCCTGGTCGGACCGCTGGACGCGCAGCAGCGCGCCCGCGCCGAGCTTGGCGGCCCGGTCGGGTGCCACCACGTCGACCCGGACCTTGGCGGGCTGCTTGGCCCCGCCGACCGCCGCGGAGCGGAAGGAGGTGGCCTTCGCCTGCGGGGCGGCGGCCTCCTTCGGGCCGGTCACCGTGACGGGCAGGCCGCCGGCCTTCGCCTGGGAGGCCGCGGCGGCGCCCCCGGTGACGGCCACCTCGGTGGAGCCGGTGCCCGGCCAGACGGGCTTGTCCAGCTTCTTGACGGCCGCCTTGGCGGTGGCGTTGGCGGGGCGGGCCTTGGACGTGGCCCTGGTCCCCTTGACCGGGTCCCCGAAGTCCTGGACGCCCGGCCTCTTCGTGGAGCCGGGGGCGGTTTCCAGGGCCTGTACGGAGGATGCGGACAGAGCCAGGCTCAGTCCGATGACGACGGACCCCAGTGTCCGCCTGGATATGCGCCGATTGAGCAATCGGCCGCGTAGAGACATCAGTGCACTCCACAGATTCGAGCAGGAAGGTGGTGCGTGAGCCGACAGGTGTGCCCGCCCCGTGGGAGGGGCGGGCACACCTGTCTGGGTGGGAAGGTTTAGCGGTCCGTCAGCTCACCGGTGGAGGCGAGCTGGATGACGGCCGTCGGGTCGAGGGCGCCGTCGTACGCGCGGACCTCGTCGATGGCTCCGGCGAAGTACTCCGCGTTGCCGCGCAGCGAACGGCCGACCTGGAGACCGCCGGTGGCGGCCCAGACGGTGTTGTCCACGCCCTTGGCGGAGGCCGCGAGCTGGCCGTTGACGTACAGCCGGATCTGACCGGCGAAGGCGTCGTAGACCACGGCCAGGTGCTGGCCCGCCGGGTTGTCGTCCGGCAGGGCCTGGTCGTCGGAGAAGACCTTGACCGCGGCTCCGGCCGTGTCCGAGGCGGCCACGGCCAGCTCCCAGCGCTTGTTGGAAGCCTGGTAGCGGACCTGGACCCGGTTGGCGTTCGTGCCCGGCAGCGAGAACACCGTCTGGGAGACGGTGGCCTGGTCCGAGGTGAGCTGGACCCGGGCCGAGAGGCTGAAGCTCGCGGTTCCGGTGACCGGGGCGGCGGCCGTCGCGGCGTAGTCCCCGTTTCCGTCCAGGAGCATGTGCCCGGCGCCGACCATGGGCGCGGGGGGAGCCTCGAGCGGGTCGTCCATGTTCGGGGTGTACAAGGCCGCGTTGCCCGCCAGGGTCAGGCCCTGGCCGCCGGCGATGTTCGGGGAGACCCCGGACGCCGCCGAGTTGAGCGGCCAGTACCCCTTGCGCCCGGGCTTGACCGTGGTGATCTCGGCGATCTGAGCCGGCACCAGGGGACGGCTGAAGACGCGGACCTCGGCGAGGTCGCCGACGAAGGCGTCCTGGTAGCCCGCCTTGTCGACGTGCCGGCCGATCTGGAGCGGACCGTAGGCGTTCCAGGTGAAGCGGCGGACCGCC
This sequence comes from Streptomyces sp. GL_141, assembly GCF_057834385.1. Classification (NCBI taxonomy): domain Bacteria; kingdom Bacillati; phylum Actinomycetota; class Actinomycetes; order Kitasatosporales; family Streptomycetaceae; genus Streptomyces; species Streptomyces sp. GL_141. The sequence continues at coordinate 5,729,664 of NZ_CM174402.1, read as the reverse complement.
TCGCCCTTGAGCTCCTGGTTGACGTAGAGCTGGAGCTTGCCGGCGGCGCCGTCGTAGAGACCGGTCAGCAGGACCCACTGGTCCTTGGCCGGGACGACCCCGGTGGACAGGGCCTTCCACTCCCCCATGGTCTCCACGTCGGTGATCGGGACGGAGAACTTCCAGGTCTTGGCCACGGCGTCGTAGCCGAGGACGAATCCCGGCTCGCCGGTGCCGTCCTGGCTGACCATCGTCATATCGCGGCTGAGGTCGGTGGGGCGGACCCAGGCGCTGACGCTGAAGCCCTTCGTGGTGTCCAGCACCCTGCTGCCCGCGTCGACCCAGCTGTCGCCGGTGCCGTCGAAGTGCGCCGCCGAGTCGATGGCCCCGCCCGGACCGGGGACACCGAAGGTGACTCCGGGGCCGAAGCCGGCGGGGTACTTGCCCTGCTCCTCGTCGGCGGCGTTGCCGCCCGGCCTGTCGGCCAGGTTCCACTGCGCGGCGGCGGTCGCGCCGACGGCCACGTAGAAGCTGTGGCGGGCCTTGGCGCTCGGGTGGGCCGCCTTGTCCACGGCCACCACGTCGACCCAGTGCGGGCCGGGGCGGGTGGGCGTCCAGTTCACCGAGGCCGGGCCGCCCGCGGTGGCGTTGGCCACCTCTCGGTCGGTCTCACCGTCGAAGGAGTACCGGTACTTGACGACGTCGGTGTCGGGCACCGCGTCGTTCGGGTTGGGCTCGAAGGTGAACGTACCGGCGGCCCCGACCCCGTCGTGGTAGTCGCTGGTGGCCGGGTACTGCGCGGAGAACACGTTCGGCTTGCCCGGGAAGGACTTGTCGTACATGAACTCGCACTTGCCGCTCCACGGGCCCCAGCCGTCACCGTCGTTGGCGACGACGCTCCAGGAGATGACCGTGTTCTCGGGGACCGTCGCCCTCACGGTGTGCTCGAACGGCGTCGAGGCCGTCGGCGCCTTGAAGTTCGTGTCCTCCTCGTAGGCCTGGACCGCGCCGGCCCCGTCCGTCCACTCCAGGCGGAAGCGGGTCTTGACCTGCTCGCCCGAGTCGGCGTCGTTGGCGATCGCCCGCAGGACGGGCGGCACGTCGGTGTACGGGCGGTTCGCTCCCGTGACGCAGGCGCCGCCGGGGTTGGACGACATGGAGCCGACGTCGATCGCACCCGGCAGGGTGTTGTAGCTGATGGACAGGTACGCGTTGCCGCACACGCGCTTCCATCCGCCGAAGGTGCTTTCGTTCTGGGCCTTGAGGCCCAGCAGCATGGAGTCCCAGCCTTCGTTCGCCGCCGTACGCACGCTGTTGCTCAGGCCGCCGTTCGTGGCGGACTTGAAGTGCATGTTGGCCTGTGACTCGCAGGACGTGGGCTGGATCTTCTCGTTGAGGGTCTCCAGCATCGTCTGCGGGGCGCTCTGGGTGTTGGTCCAGTTGCTCTGGCTGTCGATGCGGGCGGTGCTGCCGCCGATCCGGAAGAGCTGTGCGGGTTCGGCGCGGGCGTCCGCCCAGTACACGTGCTGCACACGGGCGCTGAAGTCGGCGCTGATGATCTGCTTGCCCTTGTAGAAGGACAGCGGGATCTGGAACATCACGCGGCGCACGCCGACACCGTTGCAGGAAGCGGCGCTGTAGTCCGTCGGGCACTTTCCGATGCCCGCGCTGCCCGAGTACTGCCACTCGCCGACCGAGGGCTTGCCCGACATCACGGCGGTCCAGCCGGAGCGGTCGGCGGTCTTCTGGATCGGGTCGATGACCACGGGGAAGACGGTGGAGCCATCGCGCAGCAGCTTCTGGTCGGGGACCAGGGTCAGCTTGTCCGCGGACACCTCGATCCCCAGGGGCACGGCCTTGCCGCCGCCTCCCGGGCCTTCGAGGGCCGGGGCCACCGGGGCGCTCTGCGCCTCGGTGGCGTCGGCCCTGGACGCGGACAGCGACTTGGCGACGGCCTTGGCGCCCTTGGCGCGGTTGGCGGTCTCCAGGGAGGAGGCCGAGTCCCACATGGACGGCGCACCCGACTGGAAGACGGTGCCGCCGACGACGCTGTCCTCGGCGCTGACCGCCCCGTTCTCGTCCTTCTTGTACGTCAGGCCCTTGGACTTCAGGCCCAGGTCCAGACGCTGCAGACGGGGGTCGGCGGCGGCCTGCGGAGTCTTGACGACCAGCAGGTGGCCGAAGCCGTTCGCCTCGGCCCGGACCATGAGGTCCACGCCCGGCAGGGCGTCCGGGTAGGTCGCGGAGTCGCCGTCGAGGACGGGCGCGGAGAGCTTGCCGTAGGGCCAGGTCAGCGCCATCTCGCGGGTACCGCGGCGCATCGTGACGAAGGGCTTGCCCGCCTCGCCGTTGGAGAAGGACAGCGCGACGGTGGTGGCCTTGGGACCGACGCTGCCGTCGCTCCGCTTGACCAGGGTCTTGTCGATGTCGACCCACTTGCCGCCCTGCACGGCGTGCACCGGTTCGGTGTACTCGCGGGCCGTGTACGTACCGTCCGGCGCGGCGAAGATCTCCCGCTGCTCGGTGCGCAGGCCGAGGACCTCGATCTGCTTGCCGGTGGCGCGGGCCGCGGTGAGCGCCTCGGCCTCCGTCTGCACCGGGGTGCCCACGCCCACCGGCTCCACGGTCCGGTCCGCTCCGGACCCGGATCCGGCCCACAGCTCCAGGCCGAGGCCGGAGGCCAGCACGGCGCCCGCCGTCACGGCGGCGAAGGCGGCCCGCCGTGCGAGGGTGCGGCGCAGTCCGGACGCCGGGGTCCGGGGCTGATCGTGGTTCTGGCTCTGGCTCTGAGTCGGATCCTGATTCTGATTCCGCATCATCGCACCACCGTTCCGAAGGTGTTGGCCGCTGCGGGGATGCCGCCCTGTCCGGGCTTGAAGGTCGCGGTGGGGGCTGCGCCGCCGCCCGTGGTCCACGGGTAGACGTAGACCGCGCGGCCGTCGGTGGGCCCGTAGGGCTGGCCGACGAAGAGGCCGGTGGGGCCGGCGCCGAGGCTCATGCCGGAGTACAGGCGGGGGCCGGCCGGGGTGGTGAGGCCGTAGCCGGGCTCCAGGAGCGCATCTCCGTCGCCGGGCGGACCGACCATCGGGAGGATGGCCACCTGGCCGCGGTCCACGAGGCCGTTCGGGCCGTCCTTGCCGGGCACGCCGATGGCGATGCGGGTGTTGGTGGCCGTGGTCGTGGCGGTGGGGGCGGTGTTCGCGGCGGCCAGACGCTGGCCGAAGTAGTCACCGGCCTCCGAGCCGTGCTCGACGTTGGCGGTGTTCTGGTCGATCCAGTTGAGCTCCGTGTACGCCCCGGCCGCATCCAGCTTGAACACCTGGACGGCGCCCGCGTCGAGGGTGGTGGACAGGTCCTCGCCGGGAACACCGACGGCGAGGAGCGACTCGGTGGTGCTGGTGGCACCCGCGGCACGGTAGGGCACTGCGGCCAGAGCCGTGCCGAAGGAGTCACCGAGCTCGCAGGCACCGGTCACGTTCGGCGTGTCCTGGGTGATGACGTTCAGCGGCTTGGGCACGCCGGAGGTGAGGGCGTGACTGAAGATCGTCACGGCGCCCGCCTCGAGAATGGCGGCCTGGGCCTCGCCCGGGGAACTGACCGCGAAGTGGGTCGGGGTCGCGACGATGGCCGAGCCGAAGCGGTCGTACGCCTCCAGGGTGTCGGGCACGGCACCGGCGGTGGCGACGTCCTGCGTGACGACACCGACCGTCACCGTGGAGGCACCGGCGATGTACAGGAAGCCACCCGCGTCCACCTGGGTGAAGATGTCCTCGCCGGGAAGTCCGATGACCAGGAACGGCACGCCTTCTGCGCTCTTGCCGGCCGCGACGGAATAGCCGACCCAGTCGTAGGCCTCGGCGGCACCGGGCACCGGGCCCGCTCCCTGGATGTACTCGGTGCTCGTCCTGCCTGCGGCGAGGCCGGTGGGCGATCCGTAAACGACGACGGCGCGGCCGGCGTCGACGTTGGCCTCGACGTCCTCGTACGGCGTGCCGATCGCCAGGTCGCTGCATCCGTCGAGGTCGGCGTCGTAGACGGCCATGGAGAAGCCGAACTGGTCGCCCGCCTCGGAGGGTCCGGCCTTGGCGGCCTCCTGGGTCAGTTCGAGGTTGCCCTTGCCGCCGCCGTACACGATGTGCACGACTCCGGCCTTGGCGATGCCGGCCGCGGTGGCTTCCGGGTCGGCGATCGCCGTGTCGCGGATGCCGTCACCGTTGAAGTCCGATTCCACACCCGAGCAGCCGGCGGCCGCGGAGGCCCGGCCCGCCAGGGGGAAGGGTCCCGCGGTGAGTGCGAGGGCGAGGGTGAGGGCCGTGGCCGAAAAGGCCAGGGTCCCCCGGGAGGCGTACCACCGGGCGGCGCCGTGTGGCGCGAAGGAGGATCTGTTCACTGCGTTGCTTCATCTCTGTCGTGTCAGCGGGACGCCGAAGGGCGGCCGAAAACAGAGTTGAGACGTCAGAGCACGGTGGTGAGCTGCAAGTACGCATGGAGCGTGCGGTGTTGAGCGCACGCCGGCCTATCCCCCGCCGCCAACAGATCCCCCCGCGACAGCCGCACAAAGCGTAGGGACACTTTCCTTTGTTGACTCACGGTAAACAACTGTCAATGTCCGACATTGGATGATCTTGTGCATAACAGATTGATCACTTCCGGCCACGAAAAGGCCCCGCCCGGCACCGAGTTCGGTGCCGGGCGGGGCCGGGTCAAGCAGGTGGAGCCGGATCCGCGGATCAGGCCTCCGTGGGAGCCGAGACGGAGGGCAGCGTCTGCTGCTCCGCCGCCGCGGTCTTCTTCGTGGCCCGCTTCGCGACCGTCTTCTTCGCGGCCGTCTTGGCCGTCGTCGTCTTCTTGGCCGCGGTCTTCTTCACGGCCGCCGCCTTCTTGGCCGGGGCCTTCTTCGCCGCGGTCGTGGTCGCCTTCTTGGCGGCCGACTTACGGACCGCCTTCTTGGCGGGAGCCGCCGGGGCGGCCTCCTCGGCGACGACCTCGGCCACCTCGTCAGCGGGCTGCACCGGCGCCTCGACCGGCGCCTCGACGACCAGGACCGCCGCCTCCGCGCCCGCCGGGGATCCGGCCGGAGCGGTGGCCTTACGGGTAGCACGGCGACGCGGACGGGCCGGCGCGGCCTCGGCGGGCTCGACCGGGGTCTCGACGACGACCGGTGCGACGACCTCGACGGCCTCGACGGCGATCTCGGGCTCCGGCTCGGCCACGGGGGCCTCGGTCACCGGCTCCGGGGCCTGGACCGCCTCGGCCGGGGCGCCCGCCGGAGCGGTCGCCTTCCGGGTGGCGCGGCGGCGGGTGCGGCCCTTGGGGGCCTCTTCCGCGACCGGCTCCGCGACGACGGCCTCGGCGGCAGGCGCCTCGACGGCCTCCACGACCTCCACCTCGGCCTCGACCACCGGCTCGGGCTCGGCCACGGGGGCCGCGGGAGCCGGGGCCGCCGGGGTACGGTCCGTCGCCGCACCGCGCGGGGCGCCCGCCGGAGCGGTCGCCTTGCGGGTGGCGCGACGGCGGTTGCGGCGCCCGCTCACTCCGGCAGCGGCCTCGGCCTCGGCCGGGCTGCTGTAGAGCTCCTCGTCGGCGACGAAGGAGGGCTCGGGCAGCGCGACGGGAGCGGCGACCTCGGCAGCCAGCTCCGCCTCGGTCTCGATCTCGTAGTCATCGCCCTCGGCGGTGTCCACGGCCTCGATCTCGTGGTCGTGCTCGTGTCCGGCCTGGCCACCGCGGCGCTTGGAGCGCTTGCCGTTGCCACCGCCGCCGACCACGGTCGGGGTCTCCATGTGCACGATGACGCCGCGGCCGTTGCAGTGGACGCAGGTCTCGGAGAAGGACTCCAGCAGACCCTGGCCCACCCGCTTGCGGGTCATCTGGACCAGACCCAGCGAGGTCACCTCGGCGACCTGGTGCTTGGTGCGGTCACGGCCCAGGCACTCCAGCATGCGCCGCAGGACCAGGTCGCGGTTGGACTCCAGGACCATGTCGATGAAGTCGATGACCACGATGCCGCCGAGGTCGCGCAGCCGCAGCTGGCGCACGATCTCCTCGGCCGCCTCCAGGTTGTTCCTGGTGACGGTCTCCTCGAGGTTGCCGCCCTGACCGGTGAACTTGCCGGTGTTGACGTCGATGACGATCATCGCTTCGGTCTTGTCGATCACGAGGGAACCGCCCGAGGGCAGCCACACCTTGCGGTCGAGCGCCTTGGCGAGCTGCTCGTCGATCCGGTACGTCGCGAAGACGTCCACCTCGGAGGTCCAGCGCTTCAGCCGGTCGGCCAGGTCCGGGGCCACGTGGTTCACGTAGCCGTGGATGGTCTCCCAGGCGCTGTCGCCGCTGACGATGACCTTCGAGAAGTCCTCGTTGAAGATGTCGCGCACGACGCGGACGGTCATGTCCGGCTCGCCGTACAGGAGGCTCGGCGAAGAGGTCGAGATCTGCTTCGACTTCTTCTGGATGTCCTCCCACTGGGCCTGCAGGCGCTCGACGTCGCGGCGCAGCTCGTCCTCGCTCGCGCCCTCGGCGGCGGTGCGCACGATGACGCCCGCGTCCTCGGGGACGATCTTCTTGAGGATGGTCTTCAGGCGCGCGCGCTCGGTGTCGGGCAGCTTGCGGCTGATGCCGGTCATCGAGCCCTCGGGCACGTAGACCAGGTAGCGGCCGGGCAGCGAGACCTGGCTGGTCAGGCGGGCGCCCTTGTGGCCGATCGGGTCCTTGGTGACCTGCACCAGGACCGACTGGCCGGACTTGAGGGCGGACTCGATGCGGCGCGGCCCGTTGGCCATGCCGAGCGCCTCGAAGTTGACCTCGCCGGCGTACAGGACGGCGTTGCGGCCCTTGCCGATGTCGATGAAGGCGGCCTCCATGGACGGCAGCACGTTCTGGACCTTGCCCAGGTAGACGTTGCCGACGTACGAGGTGGCTTCTTCCTTGTTGACGTAGTGCTCGACGAGCACGTTGTCCTCGAGGACGCCGATCTGGGTGCGCTCGCCGGACTGGCGGACGACCATGACGCGCTCGACGGCCTCGCGGCGGGCCAGGAACTCGGCCTCGGTGATGATCGGGACGCGGCGGCGGCCCTGCTCGCGGCCTTCGCGGCGGCGCTGCTTCTTGGCCTCCAGGCGGGTCGAGCCCTTGATGGACTGGACCTCGTCGGAGGAGGTGGAGCCGGAGCCGGCGACGGACTCCGAGCGCTCGCGCGCCGGGCGCGGCTCGCGGACCTTGACGACCGTGCGCACACCGTCGTCCTCGGCCGCGTCGGCGTCCGTGCCACCGTCACCGCTGCGACGGCGACGACGCCGGCGACGACGGCTGGAGCTGGAGCCGAGGGCCCCGTTCTCCTCGTCGTCCTCGGCCTCTTCGGTGTCCGCGTCTTCGGCGGACTCCGCCTCCTCGGCGGACTCGGCCTCCTCCTCGGCGGACTCGTCGAGGTCGGCGGCCTCACCGCGACGGCGGCGACGGCCACCACGGCGGCGACGGCGCGACGGGCGGTCGCCCGACTCGTCGAAGTCCTCGTCGGCGGAGCCCTCGAGCTCGGCCTCGGCCTCTTCGTCGACCAGCTCTACGTCGGCCAGCGTGACCGGGCCGGACGGCGCGGCGGCGGCCGGAGCCGGGGCCACGGGCGCGGCGGTCTCGGCGGCGGCTCCGCGGCCACGGCGGCGGCGACGGCCGGCCGGCTGCGGGGCGGGGGCCACGACGGCCTCGGCCTCGGTCTCGACGAGGTCGAGCTCCTCCTCCTCGACCTCCTCGGCCGGGGCGGCGGCAGCGGCGGCCGCGGCCATCATGGCCGCGGTCTCCGGGGTCTGGAACATCGGCTCGGCGAACACCGGGGCCTGGAACACGGCGACGGCGGGACGCCCGGCGCGGCGGCCGCGGGCCGGAGCCTCGGCGGCGAGGGCCTCGGCGGCGGGAGCCACCGGCTGCGCGGCGGCGGCCGGGGCGGTGGTGGAACGGGTGGCGCGGCGGCGGCCGCCGCGCTTCGGGGAGTCCACGGCGTCGGCCACGGTGACGGTGGCCTTGGAAGCGGCGACCGGAGCCTCGACGACGGGCGCCTCGACCACGGCAGCGGCGGCGGGCGCCTCCGGGGCGGTCACGGCGCGGGTCGCACGGCGACGGGCACGGGGCGCGGGAGCGGCCGGCTCCTCGACGGCCTCGGCGACCGGGGCGGCCACGGGGGCCTCGGCGACCGGCGCCTCGACCGCGGCAGCGGCGGCGGGCGCCTCCGGGGCGGTCACGGCGCGGGTGGCACGGCGACGGGCACGCGGCGCCGGGGCGGCCGGCTCCTCGACGATCTCGGCGACCGGAGCGGCCACGGGAGCCTCGACGACCGGGGCCTCTGCCACGACCGCATCCGGGGCGGTCACGGCGCGGGTGGCACGGCGACGGGCACGGGGCGCGGGAGCGGCGGGCTCCTCGGCGGCCGGAGCGGCCACGGGGGCCTCGACCACGGCCTCGGCGACGGGCGCCTCCGGGGCGGCCACGGCGCGGGTCGCACGGCGACGGGCACGCGGGGCCGGAGCGGCGGGCTCGGCGGCCTCTACGGCGGGGGCGGCCACGGGGGCCTCGACCACGGCCTCGGCGGCGGACGCCTCGGGGGCGGCCACGGCGCGGGTCGCACGGCGGCGGGTACGGGCCGGGGCGGCGGCCGGGGCGGCCTCCTCGGCGGGAGCCGCGGCCACCACGGGCGCGGGAGCGGCCTCGGCGGCGGCTACGGCGCCACCGGGCGGACCGGCCGGCCGGGACGCGGCACGCCGGCGCCGGCGCGGCGGCAGGTTGTCGCTCGGGCTGCCACTGTCGGCGGCACCGTTGTTGGCGGTGTTGTCGTTCTCGTTGTCGAGCATGCGGGGTTTCTCCCGTCACGCTCCCGGGCGCCGCGGCTGACTTCCGGTCCGGCACGGTCCCGCGTAATGAGCGCGGAACCGGCCTCCGGGGCGCGTTCGCCACACGGGAGCTCAGTTCAATGGCCGCCGGTTCCGTACGTGTAGTCCGTACGGCCTGGCGGAAGTCTTCAAGTCTTCAAGGTCTGTCTGTGCGCGGCCCGACCCAGGTGGCTCCCGAGTCCCAGGGGCTGCGCGACGACGACGATCCCTACGCGGCGGGACCTTCCGGCGCCTTCGCGTCGGCGGTTACGGCCGCCGTGGGTGGGGCGGTCGTGACAGCCTCGCGGTCGGGCGCGAGCGGGTCGGTCACCGTGCCGGACTCCTCGTCGAAGAGCCCCTGCGCCAGCCTGGTCACCGCAGCGGGGACCGGCGGCGTTAGGTCGGCCACAGCTCGGAGACCGGACAGGACGTCGTCGGGTCGCACGGCAGGTGTCAAATGCCGAACAACCAGCCGCAGTATCGCACAAGCATTGTCCAGGGGCCTATCAGCCTCTGCGGTCGCCGTAACGGGAACCACTTCCAGACTGACCACGGCGCCGCGCGTGTCGAAGGTCCGCATGCCGTTCTTGGTGCGGCGCTGGACCTCCACGGCCTCGGCCGCGAGGAAGGCCTCGACCGCCTTCTCCGCGTCTCCGGGCTCCACGCCTTCCAGGCGCAGCTCCCACACGGAGGCCGTCAGCCGGTCGGCGAGACCGGAGGTGTGCGCCTCGACGGCGTCGATGATGTCGAGGCCGACGGGCATCGACTCGTCGAGCAGCTCGCGCAGGACCGCGGGGTCGCGCGGCTCGGCGAGGGCGATCTCCAGGTACTCGGCCTCGCTGCCGGTCCCGGTCGGGGCGGCGTTCGCGTACGAAACGCGGGGGTGCGGGGTGAAGCCCGCCGAGTACGCCATGGGCACCTCGGAGCGGCGCAGGGCCCGCTCGAAGGCGCGCTGGAAGTCCCGGTGGCTGGTGAACCGGAGGCGGCCGCGCTTGGTGTAGCGCAGACGGATGCGCTGCACTACCGGTGCGGGAGGCGGGCCTTCGGGCTGTCGCTTGCCCAGTGGTTCATCTCCTTGTGCGGGGCTCCGCGGCTCGCGCGTCGCCCTGAGGTCTGTGGGGCCTGCAGACCACGCCGTGCCGTGCCCACCGGCTCACCCCTGCGTTCTACTTCTGCAGGGAGATCTCGGGGGCGGGCGCGTCGCCTGCGGCTCTGTTACTACCCAGAGTACGCGTCTGTGACCTCGCCGGTTCCCGGGGCGGCCCACCGAACAGCGCCCGCCGTACGTCGGCCCGCGCCTCGCGCACCGAGAGGCGGGTGGTCCGCCACACCTCGGCGACGGCACGGCCGGCCGGAGCGATCGTCTGCCGGTGCACCGAGCGGACGGCCCGGCGCCCGACGGCCCACCCGGCGCGCAGCGCGTTCCCGGCGGGGGTGACCACGTGCCGGCGCAGCCATCCGGCGGGCCGCACGACGGCCCACCGCCACAGCCACACCAGCCCGCGCCCCAGCGCCCGGCTCACCCGCCCCGCGAGGTGCCAGGCCGCGACGAGCACCTGCCAGACGGGCACGAGCAGGTACGCCCACACCCCGCGCCCGACCGGCGCGAGCAGATACCGCCACACCCCGCCCGCGACGGGCCGCACGACATACCGCCAGAGCCCGGCCCACGGCCAGACGAACAGCGCCTTGGCCACCCAGACCGCACCGGCCGCGAATCCCCGGCCCAGCCATCGCAGAGCGTGCCCGACGGGGGTGAGGACGTACCGGTACAGCGCGCCGCCCGGCAGCACGAGCAGGTACCGGACCGCACCCGCGAGCAGCCACGCGATGCCCCGCCCGGCGGGCAACAGCCCGTACTCCCAGACCGGGACCAGGAGGTACCGCCAGAGCCCCGCGCCCGCCGGCCTCAGCAGATGGGCGTACGCGGCCTGCCCCACCGGGAGCACGACGTACCGCCAGAGAGCGGCCCAGGGCCAGTAGAAGACCAGCTTGAACAGGGCCCCGATCAGCCAGCCGGTCCCCCGCAGCACCGGCAGCAGGAGCAGCTCGTACAGCCGCCGCAGCCCGTGCCCCAGCGGCCCGAGGACGGTCCGGTTCAGCATCCGCGCGCCGGCGACGAGCAGGTCCCACACCACCCGCAGGGGCAGCACGATCAGCACGGCCACGATCTTCACGGGGATCCGCACGACTCCGACCAGGCAGCCTTCTCCCCCGGGTGCGCGCGCCTCTTCCAGTTCCATGCAGATAAAGACTCCGTAGGGACCCCTGCCGTTGCGGGTGACACCCCACGGATCCGGACACGACGACGGCCCGCCCCGGATCGGGGCGGGCCGTCGTCGTCCGGTCAGTTCGCCAGCGGGTGTCCGCCGGGCGCGGTCCGCGCGGGCGGCGGGGCCGCGGTCACCTTGTAGGCACCTGGGAGGTAGCCCGGTGAGCGGGTGCCCGAGGTGTACCCGGGGCTGTCGAGCACCAGGTCGTAGCGGCCCGGCGCGGCGCCGAAGGTGCTGACCTGTACGACGAGCACGGTCCCGGCGGCGTTGACCGATATCGCTCTGACCATGCCGGCAGAGATCTCGCTGTCGCCGTTAGTGGACCTGAACTCCACGTCGGTGCCGAGGGTCAGGTTCACGCCGCGCAGGGTCACCTTGGTGAGGGTCTGGGCGGGGCTCGTCGCCGGGGTCAGCGAAGTGGCGTCGGCCCGCTTCGGCCGGACGGTGCACGGGGCGAAACTGGAGAAGCAGACGCCCTGCATCTGATACTTCAGCGGAGTCGCCGCCGTGTACGCGCTGAGCAGGAACAGGTACTCGCCCTTCGGGGCGCTGGTCGCGGTCGCGCAGTAGAAGTCGAAGTCACCGACGTTGTTGTTGCCGCACTGGACCAGCGGGTCGAGACCCGAGCCGGTGAAACCGGTGGGGCTCAGCATCTCCACGTTGGGATTGGTCATGCCCACCGTGCTGTCGTCCGCGCCGTAGACGTCGAAGCGCTGGCCCGGCTTCATGTCTGCGACGGCGCAGTAGCCCGCCGCGTCCTCGGTCAGGGTGCCGCCGCGCACCGGGAAGTTCTCCGCCCCGATCCGCTTCGTGGTGCACTCCGGCGCCCAGCCGGCCGCGGTAGCGACCCGCCAGGTGTCTATGTGCGCCGCGATGGGTGTGCCGCCGTCGTAACCGGAGGCCAGCACGTAGACGAGGTACCCCGTCGAGCCGGTGACCCGGCAGGCGTTGCCCCACTGCCGGCACACGAATTTTCCGGTGGCGTCGACGACGACGAGCAATGCGCCGGTGCGGTAGGCAGCTTCGGGGGTCCGTACGGAAATCGCGAGCTTGTCGGTGGCGGCCGTCTTGAACTGCACGCAGGTACTGTCCAGGGCAGACTTGAAGGTGTAGCCGGTGGACGCGCCGCCGACGGTCAGCGACTTCGGCGCGGGGCACTTGGCGGTCTGCGAAATGTCCCGGCGGACCAGCCGGTAGCTGTCGGTACTGCCGTTGCCGATGATCATCGCCGAATAAGCGGGGGCGGCCTGGAGCACGCAGCTGGCCGTGGAACCTCCGACCATGATGCAGACCGGATTGCCGACGGCGTCGTAGATCTGCACCGAGGCGTTGACCCGGTTGCTGGTGTTCGTGTAGTCGATCATCTCCGCGGTCGAGTGCTTGCCCGCCGCGAGTGCGAGACACCTGACCTGCTTGTCCGCGGTGAGATCGACCCGGCTGCCCGGGGAGGGACCAAAGGACCCGCTGTTCCAGGTCGTACAGCCAGCGGTGTTGCCGGTGTCGTGGACGGTCACCCGGTAACTTCCCGTGGCGGGGCTGCTGAACACCGCGCGGAAGGGGGCGGTGCCGGTCAGTTTACAGACGGCGAACCCGGCCGTGAGCTCGCACTGCTGCAGGCCCTGGGCGTCGTAGACCGTCGTGCTCACGTCGGCGCCGCCGCCCGCCTGCGGCTTGTCGTAGAAATACAGGCCCTTGCCCGTGGCCGTCGGGAGGGTCCGGCAGAGCCGCTGGCCGAGTCCGGTGAAGGAGCCGGTCGCGGGACCGGAGGCGAAGCCGTCGTCACGGGCGTTCGTGCAGCCGGTGGACTGGCTGGTCTCGTAGAACCAGATCCCGTACGCGTCCGTACCGTTGTTGTATGCGTCTCGCGCCCAGGTGTAGGAGCCGACGGAGAGGTTGCACGGCTTCAAGAGCTTCGGCGTGCAGGCCGCCGTTCCGTTGGGCCGGTAGAGCTGCCCGGAGATCCACGAAGGGACTTCGGTCGGGCCGAAGGAGTGGGGACCTGCGGTGGTCACGCGCAGGGTCCGGCACGGCGCCTTGGAGGTGGCGTCGGGGACGGTGCCGTAGGCCTGCACCTCGACGACGGGGCAGCCGGCTGCGTTGGTCAGGCGGGCGACGGTGAAGCCGTAGGCCTGGCTCCGTCCGTAGTACTCGCTGATCAGCACGGTGTACGGAGCGGTGCCTGTCAGTTTGCAGTCGAAGTCCCGCGAGCCGGCGTCGCGGGTGGAACACACCCGCTTGCCGGAGGCGTCGTAGACGGCGCCTTGCACGTCGTTCGAGGTCAGGTGCACACGCAGGACGGAGCCGGTGACGATGTTCGTCGGCAGGCGGTGGCAGTCACCGGTGGATCCCGCGGCCACGGTGGCCTCGATGAGCTTCGGCGCCCCGAGGGTGGCCGCGGACGCGGCCACCCTCGCACAGGTGGTGCTGGACACCAGCGACCGGTAGGAGACCGAGAAACCGCTCGGGGAGTTTCCATGGACGTCCAGCGTGAACGCACCCGCCGTGTTCGTCGGGCAGCTCTGGCGACCGTCCGTTTCGGTGCAGGTGACCACGGATCCGTCGGGCCCGGTCAGTGTCGTGTACGCGGATCCGCCACCGTTGAGGTAGACCGCCTGGACGAAGACCAGGTCGGTTGCCCCCGTGAGCGAGAACGTGAACCGGAAAGGCCCGTTCCCCTGAGGTTTGGTGCAGGTGTGCACCGTGTCGGGTGCGAGGGCGCCCGAGCAGGTGTCGGCGGCCGCGGTGCGGATGATCTCGCGTGCGGCCGCGGCCCGCTCGGCCGCGGGGTCACGCGGCTTCGGCTCGGGCTGGGCGGGCGGCGCCTTCGGCGCGGGCGCGTCCGCGACCGTGGGCCCGGCCGGCCCGGTCGCGGGTGCGGACGGAGCGACGGCGGCCTGTCCCCCATCCTTCGGCGCGATGGCGGCGGTGGCCACGCCGGCGGGTCCCACGAGGGTGGCCAGGACGGCGATGATCAGGGCGACGAGTGCGATGACGCGTGGATGTCCGCCTCTCCCCCGACAGCGGACGTCCTTGAAGAGTTGCAGCATGTGGTCCCCCCAGGATTCATGGCCCCCGCCGCGTGTCGATCACAGGGGCCAGGGGTCAGCGGATCCTAGCGGGACCCCCGGACACGACGACGGCCCGCCCCGATCACGGGGCGGGCCGTCGTCGTACGGACGGGGTGCGGAGGCGCTACTTCACGACCGACAGGGGCAGCAGTTTCTTGCCCGTCGGGCCGATCTGGATGCTGGTGTCGAGCTGCGGGCAGACGCCGCAGTCGAAGCACGGGGTCCAGCGGCAGTCCTCGACCTCGGTCTCGTCGAGGGCGTCCTGCCAGTCCTCCCAGAGCCAGTCCTTGTCCAGGCCGGAGTCGAGGTGGTCCCAGGGGAGGACCTCCTCGTAGGTGCGCTCGCGGGTCGTGTACCAGGCCACGTCCACGCCGTAGGCGGGGAGGGTCTTCTCCGCCGCCTGCATCCAGCGGTCGTACGAGAAGTGCTCGCGCCAGCCGTCGAAGCGGCCGCCCGACTCGTACACGGCGCGGATGACGTCGCCGATGCGGCGGTCGCCGCGGGACAGGAGGCCCTCGACGATGCCGGGCTTGCCGTCGTGGTAGCGGAAGCCGATGGAGCGGCCGTACTTCTTGTCGCCGCGGAGCTTGTCGCGGAGCTTGCCGAGGCGGGCGTCCGTCTCCTCGGCCGACAGCTGCGGGGCCCACTGGAAGGGGGTGTGCGGCTTGGGGACGAAGCCGCCGATGGAGACGGTGCAGCGGATGTCGTTCTGGCCGGAGACCTCGCGGCCCTTGGCGATGACGTTGACCGCCATGTCGCCGATCTGGAGCACGTCCTCGTCGGTCTCGGTCGGCAGGCCGACCATGAAGTACAGCTTCACCTGGCGCCAGCCGTTGCCGTAGGCGGTGGCGACCGTACGGATCAGGTCCTCTTCCGAGACCATCTTGTTGATGACCTTGCGCATGCGCTCGGAGCCGCCCTCGGGGGCGAAGGTCAGACCGGAGCGGCGGCCGTTGCGGGTCAGCTCGTTGGCCAGGTCCACGTTGAAGGCGTCCACGCGGGTCGACGGGAGGGACAGGCCCACCTTGTCGTCCGTGTAGCGGTCGGCGAGGCCCTTGGCGATGTCCGCGATCTCGGTGTGGTCCGCCGAGGAGAGGGAGAGGAGGCCGACCTCCTCGAAGCCCGTGGCCTTCAGCCCGCGCTCCACCATCTCGCCGATGCCGGTGATGCTTCGCTCCCGCACGGGGCGCGTGATCATGCCGGCCTGGCAGAAACGGCAGCCGCGGGTGCAGCCGCGGAAGATCTCCACGGACATCCGCTCGTGGACGGTCTCGGCGAGCGGGACCAGGGGCTGCTTGGGGTAGGGCCACTCGTCGAGGTCCATGACGGTGTGCTTGGACACCCGCCACGGCACGCCGGAGCGGTTCGGGACGACGCGGCCGATGCGGCCGTCCGGCAGGTACTCGACGTCGTAGAAGCCCGGCACGTAGACGCCGCCGGTCTTCGCGAGGCGCAGCAGCACCTCTTCGCGCCCGCCCGGGCGGCCCTCGGCCTTCCACGCGCGGATGATCTCGGTCATGTCGAGGACGGCCTGCTCGCCGTCGCCGATGATCGCGCAGTCGATGAACTCCGCGATCGGCTCGGGGTTGAAGGCCGCGTGGCCGCCCGCGAGCACGATGGGGTGGTCGACCGTACGGTTCTTCGCCTCCAGCGGGATGCCCGCGAGGTCCAGCGCCGTGAGCATGTTCGTGTAGCCGAGCTCGGTGGAGAAGGAGAGCCCGAAGACGTCGAAGGCCGAGACGGGGCGGTGGCTGTCCACGGTGAACTGCGGCACCTTGTGCTCGCGCATCAGCTCTTCGAGGTCCGGCCACACGCTGTACGTGCGCTCCGCGAGCACGCCCTCGCGCTCGTTCAGCACCTCGTACAGGATCATGACGCCCTGGTTGGGGAGCCCGACCTCGTACGCGTCCGGGTACATCAGCGCCCAGCGGACGTCGGCGCTCTCCCACGGCTTGACCGTGGAGTTGAGCTCACCGCCGACGTACTGGATCGGCTTCTGGACGTGCGGAAGCAGGGCCTCAAGCTGAGGGAAGACCGACTCGGTCATCACGCGACTTTCGTGAAGCGGGCAGGGGGCGACTCTCAAGCGTACCCCGGGGCCCGGAGCACCCCCGCCCGAACGATCAGCCGTGCAGCGCCGCAGCCGGCCCCGCGGTCGCCGCCCACACCTGTGGCAGCTCCCGCTCGCGGCGCTCGGCCAGCGCTTCCTCGCGGGCGTAGAGCACGCCCCAGGTGAAGGCCGACTCCCCCGCGCCCGCCGCCTGGACGGCCAGTCCGCGCAGGGCTTCGCGGGCGACGACCCCGTCCTGGTGGTCGCCGAGCAGCGACTGGACCGCCTTCACCGCCTTGGCGAGCTTGCGCGCGGGTTTGCCGAGGGCCGGGACCGCCGCCTCGGCCGCGTACCGGGCGCGCTTCGCGGCCTTGCGGGCCTCGTGCAGGGCCAGGTCGCGGGCCTCTCCCGGGTCCATGGACCGTGCGGCCTCGATCCGGCCGGCGAGGCGTTCGTAGTCGCCGAGGACCGCCGCGGGCAGGGCCGACGCGGCGGGCCGGGTCGCGGCCTTCTGTAGCGGCGGGTCGGCCAGCAGGGCGTCGAGGGCGTTGAGCAGGGCCACGTATCGCCTGCTGTCGAGCGCGGCCAGCGCCGCGCGGCGCGAACCGGTGCGGCGGGCGACGTTCCAGATCTTGAGGCGGCCGCGGACCGGGCCCAGGACCAGGGTGCGCGGGAGTTCGTCGAGCCGGGTCTGGATCCGCTCCAGCAGTACTTCCTGATCGCGGTCGACTCCGAGCTCGGCGGCGAGCCAGCGCAGTTCCTCGCCGATCGGGCCGGTCTCGGCGGGGTCCAGGATCCGGCGCTGGGTCTTGAAGGCGCTGCGCAGGCGCCGGGTGGCGACCCGCATCTGGTGGACGGAGTCGGGCAGCCCCCGGCGTACGGCCGGGTCCTGGGCGATGAGGGTGTCGCGCTGTTCGCGCAGGTACGCGAGCACGTGCGCGCCCGCCGTGTCCTGCGCGGGGCCGGTGTCGGTGCCGGCCGTACGGGCCGGGGGTTCCCCGCCGGTCTCGGTCAGCGCCCGCGCGAGCTTCGAGGGGGCGTCGCTGACCCGGAGTCCCGCCTTGCGGAAGGTCTTCTCGACGGCGTCGAGCAGCGCCGGGTCGGCGCCGTCGGCGAGCTCGACCTCCACCTCGGTCCAGGCGGCGGTGGCGTCCGCGCGCTCGGCCCGCACCGCGTCCGTGGACAGCTCCGCGAGGAGGATGCCGTCGGCGTCGAGGAGGTGGCTGACGTGGCGCGAGGACAGGAGCCTGACCTGGGGTTCCAGCGGGGTGTCGCGGACGCGCGAGCGCAGCAGTGCGGTCAGCGCGTCCGGGACGGTGTCGCCGAGGGGGGCGGTGATCTCGTCGCGCACGCCGGGGGCGACGGGCAGTTTGAGGTGCCAGCCGGCGTCCTTGCCGCCGGTGCGGCGGCGCAGGGTGAGCCCGTCGGCGGCGAGCCGCTGGTCGGGGGTGTCGTAGTAGACGGCGTCGAGCTCGGCCGTGCCCTGGTCGGTCACGGCCGCGATGGCGGCCGTGCCCGTCAGGTCGGGTACTCCGCGCCGTCCGGCCTTGGTGGTCCTGAACTCGAATTTGCGCTCGATCTCGCGCTTCGTGTCCGCCATGGATCGAACGTAGTCCTGAACGGAACGCGGCGGGAAGGGAAACGGCGGGTGCGGCGGAAAACCGGCCCGGGAACCGACGGATCAAGCCGCCGCCGGGCCGGGCCGGGGTCACGCCGACATCGGCCGCTGCACCCTGATCGACTGGAGCAGCCCGATGGCCACCCACACGGCGAACATCGAGGACCCTCCGTAGGACACGAAGGGCAGCGGGAGCCCGGCCACGGGCATGATCCCGAGGGTCATGCCGATGTTCTCGAAGGACTGGAAGGCGAACCAGGCGATGATCCCGGCGCACACGATCGTGCCGTACAGCTCGGTCGTCTCGCGGGCGATCATGCAGGCGCGCCACAGGATGACCCCGAGCAGCACCAGGATCAGCCCGGCTCCGACGAAGCCCAGCTCCTCCCCCGCCACCGTGAAGACGAAGTCGGTCTGCTGCTCCGGCACGAACTGGCCGGTGGTCTGCGATCCCTTGAAGAGCCCGGAGCCGGTCAGCCCGCCGGAGCCGATGGCGATGCGCGCCTGGTTGGTGTTGTAGCCCACGCCGGCCGGGTCGAGCTCGGGGTTGGCGAAGGCCGCGAAGCGGTTGATCTGGTACTCGTCGAGGACGCCGAGCTGCCAGATCAGGATGGCCCCGCCGACGCCCGAGCCGAGCAGGCCCAGCACCCAGCGGTTGGAGGCGCCGGAGGCCAGCAGGACGCCGAGCACGATGACGACCATGACCATGACGGAGCCGAGGTCGGGCATCAGCATGATGATGCCCATGGGGAAGGCGGCCAGGCAGAGCGCCTTGACCACCGTGCGGTGGTCGGGGTGGGCGAGGTCTCCCGCGTCCACCCGGGTGGCCAGCAGCATCGCCATGACCAGGATGATCGTGATCTTGACGAACTCGGAGGGCTGGAGCGAGAAGCCGCCGCCGACCACGATCCAGGCGTGGGCTCCGTTGATGGTGGCGCCCAGCGGGGTGAGCACGGCGAGGATCAGGACCACGGAGAGCCCGTAGAGGATCGGTACCGCGCCGCGCAGGGTGCGGTGGCCGAGCCAGATGGTGCCGATCATCAGCACGAGGCCGATGCCGGTGTTCATGGCGTGCCGGAAGAGGAAGTAGTACGGGTCCCCGTTGTTCAGCGAGGTCCGGTTGCGGGTCGCCGACCACACCAGCAGGGCGCCGATGAGGGAGAGGGCGAGCGCGGAGAGGAGTATCGGCCAGTCGAGCCGGCGCACCACGGAGTCGCGGGCGGTGAGTTTGGCCATCGCTCCCCGCTGCTCCGGCGCGTACCGGGCCACGGAGAATTTGTTGGCGGTCTGCATGTCGGTCCTCGGTACTCAGTCGTGCTGCGCGGGGCGCTGGGATTGCGGGCCGGCCAGCGCGGGCGGCGCCAGTTCTTCCGGGGACGGGGGTACGTACGGCCGGATCTCGGGGGAATCGATGCCGCCGTCGGGGCGGATCTTGGGCAGGTTCTTCTCCGGTCCCAGCAGGAGCGCCTTCTTCGGGTCCTGGTTGCCCGCCATGTCGAGGCCGTAGATCGCGTTGTAGATGTTGCGGACGGCGGGGCCGGAGGCTCCGGAGCCGGTGCCGCCCTGGGAGATGGTCATGACGATGGTGAAGTCGTCGGTGTAGGTCGCCAGCCACGAGGTGGTCTGCTTGCCGTAGACCTGGGCGGTGCCGGTCTTGGCGCGCATCGGGATCTTGTCCAGCGGCCAGCCGCCGAAGCGCCAGGCGGCGGTGCCGCCGGGCTCGACGACCATGCGCAGGCCCTTGTCGAGGTCCTTGACGGTCTTGGCGTCGATCGGCAGCCTGCCGTGCGGCTTCGGCTTGATCCACTCGACGCGCTTGCCGTCGGCGCTGATCACGGCCTTGCCGACGGTGGGGTCGAAGAGGGTGCCCCCGTTGCTGATGGCGGCGTAGGCGGTGGCCATCTGGATGGGGGTGACGAGGACGTCGCCCTGGCCGATGGCGAAGTTGATGCTGTCGAACGCCTTGAGCTGGTTGCCTTCGAGGCAGCTCTCGAAGGCGATCTGCTCGACGTAGGTGCCGCCCTTCTTGCCCTGCTTGCACCAGGAGTCCTTGTTGGCCGCCCAGAAGCTCTTCTTCCAGCCCCGGTCGGGGATGCGGCCGGAGACCTCGTTCGGCAGGTCGATCCCGGTCTCGGAGCCGAGGCCGAACTCGCGGGCGGTCCGGTAGAACCAGTCGTGGGCGTCCTTCTTGGGCTTGAGGCCGCCGTCGCGCTGCCATTCCTTGTGCCCGAGGGCGTAGAAGACGGTGTTGCAGGAGAACTTGAGGGCCTCGCCGAGGGTGATGGGGCCGTGCCCCTTGGACTCGAAGTTCGCGAAGCTCCGGTTGCCCATGCTGTACGAGGCGCTGCAGTTGTACTTGTCGTCGAAGGCGTATCCGGCCCGGACGGCCGCGCTCGCCGACACCACCTTGAAGATGGAGCCCGCGGGGGCCTGCCCCTGGATGGCGCGGTTGAGCAGCGGGTAGTTGGAGGCGTCGCTGGTGAGACTGGCGTAGTCCTTGGCGGCGATGCCGCCGACCCACGCGTTGGGGTCGTAGTCGGGCTGGGAGGCCATCGCGACGACCCGGCCGGTCTTGGTCTCCATGACGACGACGGCGCCCGAGTCGGCCTCGTACTTGCGGCCGGTGATCTTGTCCGTCTCCTGGCGGACCACCTTCATCGCCTGCTGGAGCTCGTACTCGGCGACGGACTGGACCCGGGCGTCGATGCTGGTGACGAGGGTGGACCCGGGCACACCGGCGTCGGACTCGGTCTGGTGCATGACCCGGCCGAGGTTGTCGACCTCGTAGGAGGTGACCATCGCCTTGCCGCGCAGGTACTTGTCGTAGGTGCGCTCGATCCCGGAGCGGCCGACCTGATCGGAGCGCAGGTGCGGCGAGTCGGTGTCCTTGGCCTTCTGGATCTCGTCGTCGGTGACCGGCGAGAGGTAGCCGAGCACCTGGGAGGTACGGGCACCGCCGGGGGCCGGGTAGCGCCGGACGGCGACGGGCTCGGCCGTGATGCCGGGGAACTCCTCGGGGCGTTCGCGCAGCTGCAGCGCCTGCTGCGTAGTGGCGTCGAGGGTGATCGGGATCGGCTGGTACGGGGAGCCGTTCCAGCAGGGCGCGGGGGTCTGGGAGTCGCAGAGGCGGACCTTCTCCATGACCTCCTTGGGGGTCATGTCCAGGACGCCGGCGAGACGGGTCATCACGGCCTGGCCGCGGTCCTTCATCTTCATCAGCGCGGTGCGGCTGGTGGAGACGACCAGGCGGGTCTCGTTGTCGGCGAGGGCGACGCCCCGGGCGTCGAGGATGGTCCCGCGCACGGCAGGCTGGACGACCCGCTGGACGTGGTTGCTCTTCGCCTCGTGGTAGTACTCCGCGCCGTTGCGGATCTGGAGGTACCAGAGCCGGCCGCCGAGGGTGAGGAACATCGAGCAGACGAGAACCTGGATGATCACGAGCCGGATCTGCACCCGGGAGGTACGGCCGGTCTCCGGAATGTTGGTCACGTGGACTCCTCCCTCACAGCTTCTTGACGCTCTTCAC
This sequence comes from Streptomyces sp. GL_141, assembly GCF_057834385.1. Classification (NCBI taxonomy): domain Bacteria; kingdom Bacillati; phylum Actinomycetota; class Actinomycetes; order Kitasatosporales; family Streptomycetaceae; genus Streptomyces; species Streptomyces sp. GL_141. The sequence goes on along the minus strand of NZ_CM174402.1, from coordinate 5,708,295 downwards.
ACCCTTGATTCCCTTGACGCCCTTTATCCGGCCGGCCCGGTTGGCCCGGCTGCGGGCGGTCTTCATCCGCAGGCCGCCGCGCTGGCTGCCGATCCGCAGCCCGGTGCCGCCGGCCAGCCAGCCGGAGGCGATGTCCTTGCCCGCGGGCGGGCCGCCGTTGGCCTCGACGGCCATCGGGTCGTTCTCCGCGCGGCGGGCCAGGGCCATGATGAACGGCACCGTGAAGGGGGCGAGCAGCAGGTCGTAGAGGACCGCGGTGAACAGCAGTCCGGTCAGCCCCACGTGCCGGGCGGCGGTGTCGCCGACCAGGGCGCCGACGCCCGCGTAGAGCAGGGTGGAGGCGAAGGCGGCGCCGACGACGGTGAGCATCGGGCCCCAGGCGGAGCGGAACCGCCCGGTGTCGGGGCGGACCAGGCCGGCGACGTAGCCGATCACGCACAGCACGAGCGCGTAGCGGCCGGCGGCGTGGTCGGCGGGCGGGGCCAGGTCGGTGAGGAGGCCGGCGGCGAAGCCGATGAGGGCGCCGCTGACGCACCCGTACACGAGTGCGAGGGCGACGACCGTGAGCAGGACCAGGTCGGGGACGGCTCCGGGGAGTTGGAGGCGGCCCAGGATGGAGACCTGGACGACCAGGGCGACCACGACGAGCGTGCCCGAGAGCAGGATCCGGTTGAAACGCATGATGATCGGCTCCTAGTCCTCGGCCGGCTTGCCGGACGCGGACGCGCCGGGCGACGGGGTGACCGTGACGGTGACCGTCGGGGTGGGCTTGGGCGCCTCGGGCTTGGGCGGCAGGACCGCGTCGCGCGGGTCCTCGCGCGGCGGCATGACCACGACGCCGACGATGTCCAGGCGGGAGAAGCCCACGAACGGGCGGACCCAGATGGTGCGGGTGAGGTCGCCGCGCGAGGGGTCGACCTTGATCACCTCGCCGATCGGGACGCCGGGCACGAAGGGCTTGTTGCCGCGCGAGCCGAAGGTGACGAGCCGGTCGCCGGTGTTGATCTTGGCCTTGCCGTTGAGCATCTGCACGGAGAGCTCCCGGTCGCCCTGGCCGGTGGCGAAGCCGAGTTCGCCGGTCTTCTCCAGGCGGGTGCCGACGGTGAAGTCGGGGTCGTTGGCGAGGACCACGGTGGCGGTGTCGGGGCCGACGGTGGCCACGCGGCCGACGAGTCCGTCCCCGTTCAGGACGGTCATGTCGCGCTCGATGCCGTCCTTGCTGCCCGCGTCGATGGTCACCGTCCAGGAGAAGCCCTGGGCCGCTCCTATGGCGATGACCTCGGCGCCCTTGATGCCGTACTGGCCCGCGCCCGCCCGCTTGAGCATCTCGTCGAGCTCGCGGATCCGACTGCGGGTCTGGTCGTCGCTGCCCAGCTTGGCCTTGAGCGCCGCGTTCTCCCGCTCCAGCGTCGCGATGCGGTTGTGCCGCTCGCCGGAGTCCCGTACCGCCCCTATGGCGTTGGCGACCGGGTCGACCCCTCTCGCCACGCCCTTCTCGACCGGCCCGAAGACCGCTGCGGCGGCCTGTCGGGCACCGTCGACCGGAGACTCCTCGCCCGTCCTGATGTCCACCGTGATCAAAGCGAACGCGATGGCGATCAGAAGCACCAGGAGCAGCCGGCTTTCTCGTGTGTCCCTCACGTGCGGCGGCCGTGCCTTCCTCATAGATACCGTGCGGCGAAGCCGCTCCAGTGGAGCCGGTGCTCGCACCGGGCGTGCGGCGAAGCCGCTCCAGTGGAGCCGGGGCTCGCACCGGACCTTGCCTGTATATCAACGATCCGCCGCACGGGCCCGGTAGCACCCGTACGGCGGATCATTTGTGTTCCACCGCCACGCGGCGGGCCGGATCAGCGTCGCGGCTGGGCGTCCAGGACCTGCTGGAGCGCCTCGAACTCCTCTACGCACTTGCCGGATCCGAGCGCGACGGAGTCGAGCGGGTCCTCGGCGATGTGGATCGGCATGCCCGTCTCGCGGCGCAGCCGCTCGTCGAGGCCGCGGAGCAGGGCGCCGCCTCCGGTCAGGACGATGCCGCGGTCCATGATGTCGCCGGAGAGCTCCGGCGGGCACTTGTCGAGGGTGGTCTTGACGGCGTCGACGATGGCGTTGACCGGCTCCTCGATCGCCTTGCGCACCTCGGCGGCCGAGATGACGACGGTCTTGGGCAGGCCCGAGACCAGGTCGCGGCCGCGGATCTCGGTGTGCTCGTCCTTGTCGAGGTCGTAGGCCGACCCGATGGTGATCTTGATCTGCTCGGCGGTGCGCTCACCGAGGAGGAGCGAGTACTCCTTCTTGATGTGCTGGATGATCGCGTTGTCGAGCTCGTCGCCGGCCACCCGGATGGACTGTGCCGTGACGATTCCGCCGAGGGAGATGACGGCCACCTCGGTGGTGCCGCCACCGATGTCCACGACCATGTTGCCGGTGGCCTCGTGGACGGGCAGGCCCGCGCCGATGGCGGCGGCCATCGGCTCTTCGATGATGTGCACCTGGCGGGCACCGGCCTGCGTGGACGCCTCGATGACGGCGCGGCGCTCCACTCCCGTGATGCCGGAGGGCACGCAGACCACCACGCGCGGGCGGGCCAGGTAACGGCGCTTGTGGATCTTGAGGATGAAGTACCGGAGCATCCGCTCGGTGATCTCGAAGTCGGCGATGACGCCGTCCTTGAGGGGCCGCACGGCGACGATGTTGCCGGGCGTGCGCCCGATCATCTTCTTGGCTTCGGAGCCGACCGCCAGGATGCCACCGGTGTTCGTGTTGATGGCGACCACGGACGGCTCGTTCAGGACGATTCCCCGGCCCCTCACGTACACCAGCGTGTTGGCGGTCCCGAGGTCGATCGCCATGTCACGGCCGATGAACGACATGTTGTTCCCCTTGTTCCCCATGAGGAGCGTCTGGCCTTCCAGTTGATAGCGGCTGCTGTCAGGTCGGCGAGGTGGGTGTGTGGGTGGAGGCCCCATCGTAGTGCCGCAAGTACAGGCACCGCGCGACAGGACTCCGGCAAGCCCGCCGGAACGGATACCCGCCCCCATAGTGGTGACGTCGTGTCCTGTCGATGCGTTCCCGAATATGCCCGGTAATACCGGAGGGCGACCGAAATTACTTCGGTCGCCCCAGGTCATGAGCGCTATTCGGCTGATGTTGCGTCAGAAAAGAGTGATCACAGCGCCGGGAAGAACAGCTTCAGCTCCCGCTCCGCGGACTCCTCGGAGTCCGAGGCGTGGATCAGGTTCTCCCGGGTGACGGTACCGAAGTCACCCCGGATGGAGCCGGGCGCGGCGGCAATCGGGTCAGTGGGTCCGGCCAACTGGCGGACACCCTCGATGACGCGTTCCCCTTCGACGACCAGGGCCACGACCGGGCCGCTCGCCATGAAGCCCATGAGGGGCTCGTAGAAGGGCTTGCCCTTGTGCTCTCCGTAGTGCGCTTCCAGGGTCTCCTGGTCCAGCGTGCGCAGCTCCAGTGCGGGAATGGTCCAGCCGGCCTTCCGCTCGATGCGGCCGACGATCTCGCCGATCAGGCCTCGACGGACGGCGTCGGGCTTGAGGAGGACGAGCGTGCGCTGGGTCATATGGGTAACTCCTTGCGGCATACGGGTGCGGTCCGACGAGGCTACAGGGGCCCGGGCCCCCGCCGTACGGGGCCTTCCCGGGCCCCGCTGCGGCTCCTCCGCCGGCTACGCCTCGGTCGGGGCGGCGGCCTGGGCCTCCGCCTGGGCGGCCCAGCGGGCCTTGATCACGTCGATGCGGCGGCCGTAGCGGATCGAGCACCACCACAGACCGGCGAACACCACGCCCAGGATGAACATCATCGGCACGACGAACCCGCTCAGCACGAGCCCGATCTGCAGGGCCCAGCCGATCTGGACGGCCCCGGGGCGCGAGAGCATCCCGCACAGCAGGACCGACACCAGCATCGCGATCCCGCAGACCGTCCAGACCGTGACCTGGCTCAGATCGCCCTTCATCGCGACCAGCCCGGCGAAGCCGATCACGAAGAACTCGGCGATCAGCGTCGAAGCACACAGCGTGCGCATCCCTCAGCCCCTCTTCAGCAGCAGGCGGGCCTCGCCCACCGTGATGACGGACCCGGTCACCAGGACCCCGGCCCCTCCGTACTCCGCCTCTTCCTCCGCCAGCGTGATCGCCGCCTCCAGGGCGTCGTCCAGCCGCGGTTCCACCTGCACCCGGTCGGCGCCGAAGACCTCGACCGCGACGGCCGCCAGTTCATCGGCGGAGCTCGCCCGGTGGCTGGTGTTCTCCGTGATCACGACCTCCGCGAAGATCGGCTCGAAGGCCTCCAGGATCCCGCGCGCGTCCTTGCCCTCGCTCGCGCCCACGACCCCGACCAGCCGGCTGAAGCCGAAGGCCTCGGTCACCGCTTCCGCCGTGACCCGCGCCCCGGCCGGGTTGTGCGCCGCGTCCAGGACCACCGTCGGGCTGCGCCGCACGACCTCCATGCGGCCGGGCGAGGTCACCGAGGCGAAGGCCTTCCGCACGGTCTCCACGTCCAGCACCCGCGCGTGGTCGGCGCCGATCCCGAAGAAGGCCTCGACCGCCGCCAGCGCCACCGCCGCGTTGTGCGCCATGTGGGCGCCGTGCAGCGGCAGGAAGATGCCGTCGTACTCGCCGCCCAGCCCGCGCAGCGTCAGCTGCTGCCCGCCCACCGCGACCTCGCGGGTGACGACGCCGAACTCCATGCCCTCGCGGGCCACGGTCGCATCGACCTCCACGGCCTTCTTCAGCAGCACCTGCGCCGCGTCCACCGGCTGCTGCGCCAGGATCACGGTGGCGCCCTGCTTGATGACGCCGCCCTTCTCCTGCGCGATCTCGCCGGTGGTGGAGCCGAGCCGGTCCGTGTGGTCCAGGCTGATCGGGGTGACCACGGCGACCGCGCCGTCGATCACGTTGGTGGCGTCCCAGGTGCCGCCCATGCCCACCTCGATCACGGCCGCGTCGACGGGCGCGTCCGCGAAGGCCGCGTAGGCCATGCCGGTGAGGACCTCGAAGAACGACAGCCGGATCTCCTCGGCCGCGTCCACCATGTCCACGTACGGTTTGATGTCGTGGTACGTCTCGACGAACCGCTCGGCGGTGATCGGCGCCCCGTCCAGGCTGATCCGCTCGGTGATCGACTGCACGTGCGGGCTGGTGTAGCGGCCGGTGCGCAGCTCGAAGGCGTTCAGCAGGGCCTCGATCATGCGCGAGGTGCTCGTCTTGCCGTTGGTGCCGGTGACGTGGATCGAGGGGTACGCGCGCTGCGGCTCGCCCAGGACGTCCATCAGCGCGGCGATCCGCGTGACGGACGGCTCCATCTTGGTCTCGCCCCAGCGGCCGGCCAGCTCCTGCTCCACCTCCTGCAGCGCCTTGGCCACCTCGGGGTCGGCGGGCTCTTCGGGTACCGGGTCGCCCTGGGGCGGACCGGCCTGCGTGCGCAGGGTGCGGCTGCCCGCCTCGATCACCGCCAGGTCGGGGTCGCGGTCGGACTCTTCCGCCACGATCTGGTCGAACGCGTCGAAGCTGTCATCGTGGCTCTCGGGCTGCTGCTCACTCACGGGACCCAGTCTACGGACGAGGGCCGGGAGGACTTTCGGCCCGGTCGGATCGGGACCTTCGGCGGCGAGAGCGACCGGATCGTTATGCAAGCCTTGCGGACAGGAGATTGGGGAGCAAATGCCGCAGGCCAGCACGAACAAGACAGGTTCCAGCCGCGACATAGGGATAGACCTGGGAACCGCCAACACCCTCGTCTACGCACGGGGGCACGGCATCGTCCTCAATGAGCCGTCCGTGGTGGCCGTCAAGGCGGGCACCACCACCGCACTGGCCGTGGGTACCGAGGCCAAGGAGACCATCGGCCGCACACCCGGCTCCATCACCGCGATCCGCCCCCTCAAGGACGGCGTGATCTGCGACTACGAGGCCGCCGAGGAGATGATCCGGCACTTCGTCCGCAAGGCCGTCCCCGGCCGCCGGGTCCGCACCCGCATGGTGATCTGCGTACCGTCCGGGGTCACCCCGGTGGAACGGCGGGCCATCATCCACGCCTCCACCCGGGCCGGCGCCAAAACCGTGCACCTGATCGAGGAACCCATGGCCGCGGCGATCGGTGCCGGGCTCCCGGTGTCCGAACCGCGCGGCTCGATGGTCGTCGACATCGGCGGCGGCACCTCCGAGGTCGCGGTCATCTCGCTGGGCGGCATCGTGACCTCCCAGTCGCTGCGGGTCGGCGGCGACCGGCTGGACGCCGCGATCACCGACTGGGTCCGCAAGGAGCACTCCCTGCTCATCGGCGACCGCACCGCCGAGGACGTCAAGATCGCCATCGGCTCGGCGTGGCCGGTGCCGGACCGGCCGGAGCTGGAGACGGCCACCTTCACGGTCCGGGGCCGCGAGAAGGTCGGCGGCATGCCCCAGACGCTGCGGCTCGACGCGCGCGACGTACGGGCCGCCCTCGACGAGCCGATCGAGGCGATCATCGCGGCGGTCCGCGCCACCCTGGAGGAGTGCCCGCCCGAGCTGTCCGGGGACGTCATGGAACACGGCATCGTCCTGACCGGCGGCGGCGCGCTGCTGCCCGGCCTGGACCTGCGGATGGCCTCCTCGACGGGGATCCCGGTCTTCGTCGCGGACGACCCGCTGGACTGCGTGGCCCTGGGCTCGGGGCGCTGTGTGGAGGACATGGACGCGCTCAGCAGCCTGCTGGCGCCGGCCCGGGCCTAGGTTCTGTTTCCTGGATCTCCTGACGTGATCATGCTGTGGGGTTCAGGCTGGTCGGCATGGTGGGGCGGGGAGATCTGACGACTGCGGAGTGGGAGCGGCTGGAGCCGTTCCTGCCTCGTGGCGGGGCGCGTGGTGGCCGGTGGAGCGAGCACCGGAAGGTCATCAACGGGGTGTTGTTCCGGGTGCGGACCGGTGTGCCGTGGCGGGATCTGCCGGAGCGGTTCGGGCCGTGGGAGACGGTCTACAAACGGCATCGCCGCTGGTCGGCCGATGGAACGTGGCAGTTGCTGCTGACGCGGGTGCAGGCCGCGGAGAACTCCGCGGGCAGGATCGACTGGGACGTGTCGGTGGACTCCACCACGGCACGTGCCCACCAGCATGCGGCTGGCGCGAGGAAGGTGGCCCCGCCGCCGATTGCTCCCCAAAAGGGGGCCAACAGCGGGGCAAACCAGGGCGATCCGGTGCTGCGGAGGCTGTCTGCCCGCCTGGCGGAGGTGGTGCGGCAGGCGAGTGCTTAGGGCGCTCGCGGGGCGGCTTCACCACGAAGATCCACCTGTCCGCTGACGGCCGGTGTCGCCCGCTGTCGCTGATCCTCACGGCCGGGCAGTGCGGGGACAGCCCGCAGTTCGAGGCGGTGCTGGAGAAGATCTTGGTGCCCTGCACTGGGCCGGGGCGGCCCCGAACCCGGCCCGACAGCGTCAGCGCCGACAAGGCGTACAGCTCCCGGAGCAACCGCCGCTATCTGCGGAAACTCAAGATCCGGCACACCATTCCCGAGCCCAAGGACCAGCGGGCCAACCGCCGCAGGCGCGGCTCGGCCGGCGGACGCCCGACCGGGTTCGACAAGGACCGGTATAAGAAACGGAATGTCGTCGAGCGGGCGATCAACCGCCTCAAGAACTTCCGGGCAGTCGCCACCCGCTACGACAAACGCGCCTACGTCTACCTCGGAACCGTCACCATCGCAGCCCTGACGATCTGGCTCCGCACCTGATCCAGGAAACAGAACCTAGAGCCCGTAGGCGGGAGGGCCCTCAGCCCTTCGGGAGGGTCGCGAGGACCTCGTACGCGTCCTGCGTGCGCGTCGCCGTCAGGGTTCCGCCCAGGCTGCGCACGCGCTCGGACATGCTCGCCGTGCCCGAGCCCGCCGAGACGGGGGCCCGGGTCGGGTTGCGCTGCGCCAGCCCGTTGCGGACGGCGATCCGCAGCTGCGGCCCGTCCGCCGCGATGGACACCTCGATGGTCTCGCCGCGGGCGTGCTTCGCGGCGTTGGTCAGGCATTCCTGCACCACCCGGTAGACCGCCGCCTGGCGCAGCGGCGACAGCCCGTGCACGTCCGGATCCAGGTCGAGCCGTACGGGGGAACCCGCGCGCCCGCTCTCCTCCGCGAGCGCCGCCAGCCCTTCCGCGCCCGGGGTGGCCGCCCGCTCCCCGCGCTGCACGATGATCTCGTTGAGCACCAGGTGGGCCCGGCGGGCGGTGTCGGCGAGCTCCTCGAAGTCCTTCGCGTACGCCGTCTCGCGCGAGCGCATCGACAGCACCTCGGAGCGGACCGTCAGCAGGGTCAGCTCGCGCCCGACGAAGTCGTGGACGTCACGGGCGACGGAGGTCCGCTCCTGCTGGACGGCCTGCAGGACGGCGGACTCGGCGCGCCGGGTGTCGAGCTCGCGCACGAGGTCGTGGCGGTAGGCGGCGATGCCCACGGCCGAGGCGAGGACCCCGATGGGCACGACCAGGCTGAGGAAGGAGCTGAGGGTCTCCGCCCGGGACATCGGCCAGCCCGGCACGCACCAGAACAGGCACACCGCGAAGACGAGGTAGCCGAGGGTGGCGAGGACCCCGGCCCGGCGCCCGCGGAAGCGGCCCACCGAGTACAGCGCGAACTGGATCAGGGTCAGCTCGTGCAGCCAGCCGATGAAGAGCAGTGCGGCGAGGTACGAGACCCAGGGCAGCCGGCGCCGCACCAGCAGGGTGGAGCAGCCGAGGGCCAGGACGACCGCCGCGGCGGGCCCGCTCAGGGAGTTGTCGGCGGCCGCCAGGCCCGGCAGGTCGAGCGCCATCAGGCCCAGGCAGCTGAGGGCCGCGAGCAGGTCCATCGCGCGCGGCGACCCGGCCCAGCCCTGCGCGAGCCGGCGGCCGAAGGCCAGGAGCCGGTGGGGCGCCGAGGGGGCGGGCGTGACGTGCATGCCCTCCATCATCCGTGCTCGGCACCCCCGGATCCGGGCCGCCCGGACCCGAGAACGCGTGATTTAGGGCACTTCGGACAGGCCGGAGGTCCCGGCGCCCGGAGGCCTTCCTCTCTACCCGGGACCGCCGGGACGCCCGTAGCGTCGGGAGAATGAGCACCCACAGGGGATTGACCGCCCATCGGGGAACGACCGCCCCTCGGGGAACGACCGCCCACCAGGGAACGGCCACCCCCCGGGGCACCGCCCTGCTCCTGCTGATCGGCGGCCTCGTCGGCACCCTGGCCTCCGGCGTCCTCACCTACGACCGCATCCGCACCCTGGAGGACCCGCTCTTCACCCCGGGCTGCAACGTCAGCGCGGTGCTGAGCTGCGGCGACGTGATGACCACCTGGCAGGGCAACCTCCTCGGCTTCCCCAACATGCTGCTCGGCCTCGCCGGCTTCGCGGCCCTCGCCGGACTGGGCACGGCCCTGGTCGCCGGGGCGCTGCTCCCCCGGTGGCTGTGGCGCGGGCTGTGGGCCGGGATCGCGGCCGGGTTCGCCTTCACGGTGTGGCTGATCAGCCAGTGCCTGTACGTGATCGGCGCGCTGTGCCCGTGGTGCATGGTCGTCTGGGCGGTGATGATCCCGCTGTTCTGGTACGTCACCCGCCACCTGGCCCCGGCCGGCTCCCGGCTGCGGGCGATCCCCCACTGGCTGGTGCCGCTGGCCGCGTACGGCGTGGTCGCGGCGCTCATCCTGACGCGGTTCGGCGCACAGCTGCTGTGATGCCCGGCCCCTCGCGGGGAAGGGATAGCCCGAAGGCCCCCACGTCGACCGACGGCGTGGGGGCCTTCGCTTGCGTTCGCTTGCCTTCGCTTGCGTTCCAGGGGCGGTGTCAGCCCTGGGGCAGGGCTTCCAGCTGGGCCTTGAGGCGGACGATGTCGTCCTCGGCCTTGGTGAGGCGGCCCTTGATCTTGTCCACGACGTTGTCGGGGGCCTTGGCGATGAACGCCTCGTTCCCGAGCTTCGCCTCGGCCTGCTGCTTCTCCTTCTCGGCGGCGGCCAGGTCCTTGCTCAGCCGCTTGCGCTCCGCCGGGATGTCGATGGTCCCCGACAGGTCGAGCGCGACCGTGGCACCGCCGACGGGCAGCGTCGCGGTGGCGCTGAAGGCGTCGCCCTCCGGCTGGAGGCGCAGCACCTGGCGGATGGCGGCCTCGTGGGCGGCCAGCGCCGTGGCGGACAGGTCCAGGCGGGCCGGAACCTTCTGCTTGTCGTCGAGGCCCTGCTCCTTGCGGAACCGGCGGACCTCGCGGACCAGGCTCTGGACGCCCTCGATCTCGGCCTCGGCGGCCGCGTCGCGGAAGCCACTGTCCTTGGGCCAGTCGGCGATCACGAGGGACTCGCCGCCGGTCAGCGTGGTCCACAGGGTCTCGGTGACGAAGGGGACCACCGGGTGGAGCAGGCGCAGCATGACGTCGAGGACCTCGCCGAGGACCCGGGCGGAGGCCTTGGCCGGCTCGCCGCCCGCGAAGAAGGTGGTCTTCGAGAGCTCGACGTACCAGTCGAAGACCTCGTCCCACGCGAAGTGGTAGAGGGCGTCGCTGAGCTTCGAGAACTGGAAGTCGTCGTAGAAGGCGTCGACCTGCGCGACCGTCGCGTTCAGCCGGGACAGGATCCAGCGGTCGGTCGCCGACATCTCCTCGGCCGACGGCAGGTCGCCCTCGATCGTGGCGCCGTTCATCATCGCGAAGCGCGTGGCGTTCCAGATCTTGTTGGCGAACTTGCTGGAGGCCTGGACCCAGTCCTCGCCGATCGGCACGTCGGTACCGGGGTTGGCGCCCTTGGCCAGGGTGAAGCGGACGGCGTCGGAGCCGTACTTGTCCATCCAGTCCAGCGGGTCGACGACGTTGCCGGCGGACTTCGACATCTTCTTGCCGCGCTCGTCGCGGACCAGACCGGTCAGCGCGATCGTCTTGAAGGGTGCCTCGCCGTCCATCGCGTACAGGCCGAACATCATCATCCGGGCGACCCAGAAGAAGATGATGTCGTGGCCGGTGAGCAGGACGTCGGTGGAGTAGAACTTCTCCAGGTCCGGGGTCTTCTCCGGCCAGCCCAGGGTGGAGAAGGGCCACAGGCCGGAGGAGAACCAGGTGTCGAGGACGTCGGTGTCCTGGACCCAGCCCTCGCCGGTCGGCGCCTCGTCGTCGGGTCCGACGCAGACCACCTCGCCGGCCGGGCCGTACCAGATCGGGATGCGGTGGCCCCACCACAGCTGGCGCGAGATGCACCAGTCGTTGAGGTTGTCGACCCAGTCGAAGTAGCGCTTCGACATGTCCTCGGGGTGGATCGAGACCCGGCCGTCGCGGACGGCGTCGCCCGCGGCCTTGGCCAGCGTCTCGACCTTGACCCACCACTGGAGGGACAGGCGGGGCTCGACGGTGGTGGAGCAGCGCGAGCAGTGCCCCACGGAGTGCATGTACGGACGCTTCTCGGCGACGATCCGGCCCTGCTCGCGCAGGGCGCCGACGACCGCGGAGCGGGCCTCGAAGCGGTCCAGGCCGAGGAAGGGGCCGTGGACGGTGATGACACCGCGCTCGTCCATGATCGTCATGTTGGGCAGGCCGTGGCGCTGCCCGATGGCGAAGTCGTTCGGGTCGTGCGCCGGGGTCACCTTGACGCAGCCGGTGCCGAACTCCGGGTCGACGTGGGTGTCCGCGACGACCGGGATGGAGCGGTCGGTGAGCGGCAGCTTGATGAGCTTGCCCACCAGGTGCTTGTAGCGCTCGTCGTCCGGGTGGACGGCGATGGCCGTGTCACCGAGCATCGTCTCGGCGCGCGTGGTCGCGACGACGAGCGTGTCGTCGCCCTCGCCGTACTTGATCGAGACGAGTTCGCCCGCGTCCTCCTGGTACTCCACCTCGATGTCGGAGATGGCCGTCAGGCAGCGGGGGCACCAGTTGATGATGCGCTCGGCGCGGTAGATGAGCTCGTCGTCGTAGAGCTTCTTGAAGATCGTCTGGACGGCCTTGGAGAGGCCCTCGTCCATGGTGAAGCGCTCACGGGACCAGTCGACGCCGTCGCCGAGACGGCGCATCTGGCCGAGGATCTTGCCGCCGTACTCTTCCTTCCACTGCCAGACCCGCTCGACGAACTCCTCGCGGCCCAGGTCGTGGCGGGACTTGCCCTCCTCGGCGAGCTGCTGCTCGACCTTGTTCTGGGTGGCGATGCCGGCGTGGTCCATGCCGGGCAGCCACAGGGACTCGAAGCCCTGCATGCGCTTGCGGCGGGTCAGGGCGTCCATCAGCGTGTGCTGGAAGGCATGGCCCAGGTGCAGGGAGCCGGTGACGTTCGGCGGCGGGATGACGATGGTGTACGCGGGCTTCTCGCTCGCCGGATCGGCCGTGAAGTACCCACGCTCTACCCAGCGCTCGTAGAGCTTCCCCTCTACATCGGCCGGCGCGTACGAAGTCGGCAGTTCGGAGTAGGGGCTGCTGGGTGTCTGCGTGTTCTCGGTCACGGGGCACAGTTTAGAGCGGTAACAGTCCAGTCATGAAACCGGCTTTCCCAGGACCCGGCGCCCTGAGCGCCTCCGGCTTCCGCCAGGATGTGTGGGACGCATAAACAACCTCATGGGGGGACGCGGGATGAGCTACAACCAGCCGGGACCGTACGGAGGCCAGCAGCCGCAGCAGCCGGGGCCCTACGGACAGCAGCCGCAGCAGCCGGGCCCGTACGGGCAGCAGCCGCAGCAGCCGGGGCCCTACGGACAGCAGCCCGGGTACGGGTACCCGCAGCAGGCCCCCCAGGGTGTTCCGCAGCAGGGCTACCCGCAGCAGCAGCCCGGCTTCCCCCAGCAGCAGCAAGCTCCGTACGGCGGCTACCAGCAGCAGCCCCCGTACGGCGGGATGCCCCCGCAGCAGCCGAAGAAGTCGAAGGCCGGCGTGATCATCGGCGTGGTCGTGGCGGTGGCCGTGATCGGCGGCGGCGCCTTCTACTTCCTGGGCTCGGGCGCCGGCAACGGTGAGGTATCGGCCTCCACCAAGGGCTACAAGATCGTCCCGCCGGCGTCGGTGAACGACTTCAAGAAGCCCGCCAAGGCCGGCCCCGAGAAGAAGATGGACGACAAGGAGAAGAAGGAGGTCGAGGCGATCGGGATCAAGAACCCGGTCAAGGTCACCCAGGACTACGAGATCTCCGACAAGGCCAAGCCGCTGGAGACCAAGCAGCTCAGCTTCTCCTCGTTCTCCGGCGAGATCGCGGACCCCGCGAAGACCCTCGACGGCGCGTTCGCGATGTTCAAGGCCTCCAGCACGGAGGAGAAGGACAAGGACGCCGACGTCCAGTTCATCGGCTCCCCCGAGACCTTCAAGCCGGCCGGGTTCAGCGGCGCGCTGATGAAGTGCCAGGAGATGAAGATCGTCTCCAAGAAGCCCTCCACGAACCCGCTGGAGCCCAAGGAAATCACCTTCCCGGTGTGCATCTGGACCGACTACAGCACCATGGGCCTGACCACCACGATCGACATCGCCAAGATCATGACCGGCGGCAAGGGCTACACCCTGGCCCAGACCGCCGAGCTGGACGCGAAGCTCTACAACACGGCGCGCGCCAAGAACTAGTGATCCGGTTTTGAGGTCTGGGCTCGCCTCGTGAGTCGTGTTCTGTTTCAGATCTTGGGGTTCGCCTGACGTGACTGGCTTGCGGCCGGTGTCCTGGACGGATGGGTGATACCAGGCTGCCGCCGGTCGTGCTGTCGGATGCCGAGCGGCTGACGTTGGAGGACTGGGCCAGGCGGCGTTCGACCGCGCAGGGCCTGGCCCAGCGTGCTCAGATCGTGCTGGCGTGCGCGCGAGGGTGGAACAACACCGTCGTGGCCGCGCGGCTGGGCATCGAGCGCAAGACAGCGGCGAGATGGCGGTCCCGGTTCCTGCGGGACCGGCTGGACGGGCTCGCGGACGAGCCCCGGCCGGGAGTGCCGCGGACCATCACCGACGCCCAAGTGGAAGAAGTGGTGGTCCGCACTCTGGAGGAGACCCCCGCAGGCGGGACGCACTGGTCGAAGCGGGAGCTTGCCAAGGTCGTGGGGATCTCCCCGGCGAGCGTGCTGAGGATCTGGCACGCCTTCGGCCTGCAGCCGTGGCGGACCGAGACCTTCAAGATCTCCCCGGACCCGTTCCTGATCGACAAGATCCGTGACGTCGTCGGTCTCTACCTCGCCCCGCCGGCCAACGCGGCGGTGTTCGCGGTGGACGAGAAACCGCAGATCCAGGCCCTGGAACGGACCGCGCCGGTGCTGCCGATGCTGCCAGGGGTGCCTGAGCGGAGGAGTTTCGACTACGTCCGGCACGGGACCGTCGATCTGTTCGCCGCGTTGAACACGGCGACGGGCAAGGTGATCACGAAGCTGTCCGCGCAGCATCGGGCCGTGGACTTCCGGGACTTCCTCGACGAGATCGACTGCCAGACCGATCCCGGTCTGGCGGTCCACGTGATCTGCGACAACCTCTCCGCTCACAAGGCGCCAGTGGTACGCAAGTGGCTGCTGGCGCATCCGCGCTTCCACCTGCACTTCACGCCTACGTACTCGTCGTGGATCAACCAGGTCGAGCGGTGGTTCGCCGAGCTGGAACGACGCTGCCTCGCGCGCGGAGTGTTCTGTTCCCTCGACGACCTCAAGGCCGGACTTGAGAGGTGGATCAAGGTCTGGAACGACGAGGCCCGACCCTTCAAGTGGACCAAAACCGCCGACCAGATCCTCGACCGCATCTGCCGCTACTGCGACAGGATCTCCAAACCGGATCACTAGCCGTTCGCACCCGCCACATGAGGAAGGGCGCCCCCGACCGGGGGCGCCCTTCCTCATGTCTGCCGCGTACGGGCGACCGCTACGCCGACTTCTCGTGCGGGCCCTGGTCCTTCGGGACGATCCGCGGGACCAGCGTCGGGTTGACGTTGGAGCGGACCACGTCCGAGGTGATGACCACGCGGGCCACGTCCTTGCGGGACGGGACCTCGTACATCACCGACATCAGGACCTCTTCCATGATGGCGCGCAGGCCGCGCGCGCCGGTCTGGCGGAGGATCGCCTGGTCGGCGATGGCCTCGAGGGCCTCGCGCTCGAAGTCCAGCTCGACGCCGTCGAGTTCGAACAGCCGCTGGTACTGCTTCACCAGGGCGTTGCGCGGCTCGATGAGGATCTGGAGCAGGGCCTCGCGGTCCAGGTTGTGGACCGAGGTGATGACGGGCAGCCGGCCGATGAACTCGGGGATCATCCCGAACTTCACCAGGTCCTCCGGCATGACCTCCTGGAACTGGTTGCTCGCCTCGATCTCGCGCTTCGAGCGGATGGTCGCCCCGAAGCCGATCCCCTTGGCGCCGGCGCGGGATTCGATGATCCGCTCCAGGCCGGAGAAGGCGCCGCCCACGATGAACAGCACGTTCGTCGTGTCGATCTGGATGAATTCCTGGTGCGGGTGCTTGCGGCCGCCCTGCGGCGGTACGGAAGCGGTGGTGCCTTCCAGGATCTTCAGGAGGGCCTGCTGCACGCCCTCGCCGCTCACGTCGCGCGTGATCGACGGGTTCTCGCTCTTGCGGGCGACCTTGTCGATCTCGTCGATGTAGATGATCCCGGTTTCGGCCTTCTTGACGTCGTAGTCGGCCGCCTGGATCAGCTTGAGCAGGATGTTCTCGACGTCCTCGCCGACGTACCCGGCCTCCGTCAGCGCCGTCGCGTCCGCGATGGCGAACGGAACGTTGAGCATCCGGGCGAGCGTCTGGGCCAGCAGCGTCTTGCCCGAGCCCGTGGGGCCGAGCAGGAGGATGTTGGACTTCGCGAGCTCGATCGCGTCGTCACGGCCCGTCCCGCCGCCGTTCTCGCCGGCCTGGACGCGCTTGTAGTGGTTGTACACCGCGACGGAGAGCGCCTTCTTCGCCGGCTCCTGGCCGACGACGTAGCTCTCCAGGAACTCGTAGATCTCACGGGGCTTGGGAAGTTCTTCCCAGCGAACCTCGGAGGTCTCCGCGAGTTCCTCTTCGATGATCTCGTTGCAGAGGTCGATGCACTCGTCGCAGATGTACACACCGGGTCCCGCGATGAGCTTCTTCACCTGCTTCTGGCTCTTTCCGCAGAACGAGCACTTGAGCAGGTCGCCGCCGTCACCGATGCGTGCCACGAGGTGCTTCCCCTTCGCCTGGGAGACGCCTGGTTCAGCGCTCCTGGTGCCTCATATCCGACGGTACCTTGCCGGGGGCCCCGTGCGGGGCCCCCTTGACGTGGTTCACATCGCGCAATCCGGCGATGTGCCCGCGCCAACTGGCGGCAAGGATCAGTTCGAAGTCTTACGGGTCGCCACGACCTGGTCGATCAGGCCGTACGCCAGCGCGTCCTGGGCCGTGAGGATCTTGTCGCGCTCGATGTCGTCGCGGATCTTCTCGATCGGGGTCGAGGAGTGCGTGGCCAGCATGTTCTCCAGCTGGTCGCGCATGCGCAGGATCTCGTTGGCCGCGATCTCCAGGTCGGAGAGCTGCTCACGGCCGGTACCGCCCGAGGGCTGGTGGATCAGCACGCGGGCGTTCGGCAGCGCCATGCGCTTGCCGGGCGCACCGGCGGCGAGCAGGACCGCGGCGGCGGAGGCTGCCTGGCCCATGCAGACCGTCGAGATGTCCGGCTTCACGAACTGCATCGTGTCGTAGATCGCCGTCAGCGCGGTGAAGGAGCCGCCGGGGCTGTTGATGTACAGGTAGATGTCGCGGTCCGGGTCCATCGACTCCAGGCACAGCAGCTGCGCCATGACGTCGTTGGCGGAGGCGTCGTCGATCTGCACGCCGAGGAAGATGATGCGCTCTTCGAAGAGCTTCGCGTACGGGTCGTACTCGCGGACGCCCTGCGAGGTGCGCTCCACGAAGCGCGGCACGACGTAGCGGTTGTCCACCGGCGCGCCGGTGTAGAGGCCGCTCGCGGGAGAAAGGTTGTTCATGTGCATCTGGGTGTTCACCGTCCTGGTGGCGTTCTGCGGGCTGAGGCTTGCCTGGTGCGGGCGGGCGTACGAGCTCCCGTACGGGAACCCGTGCGCCGGGGCCGGGATCAGGCCCCGGTGCCGCCGCCGCCCGGGACCAGCGACGCGGCGGAGATGATCTCGTCGATGAGGCCGTAGGCCTTGGCCTCTTCCGCCGTGTACCAGCGGTCGCGGTCGCCGTCGCGGATGATCGTCTCCACGGTCTGGCCGGAGTGGTGCGCGGTGATCTCAGCCATGCGCTGCTTCGTGCGCAGCAGGTACTGGGCCTGGATCTTGATGTCCGAGGCGGTGCCGCCGATGCCGGCGGAACCCTGGTGCATCAGGATGTCGGTGTTCGGGAGCGCGAAGCGCTTGCCCGGGGTACCGCCGGTGAGCAGGAACTGGCCCATGGAGGCCGCCATGCCCATACCGATGGTGACCACGTCGTTCGGGATGTACTGCATGGTGTCGTAGACCGCCATGCCGGCCGTCACCGAGCCACCGGGGCTGTTGATGTACAGGTAGATGTCCTTCTCCGGCTCGGCGGCCAGGAGCAGGAGCTGCGCAGTGATCTTGTTGGCGATGTCGTCGTCGACCTGCTGGCCGAGGAAGATGATGCGCTCGCCGAGCAGCCGGTTGTAGACATGGTCGCCGAGGCCGCCACCGATGGACGGCTCACCCGCGGCGTAAGGCTTCAGATTCGTCACGTATCCACCTGCTCGTCTCCGACGGCCATGTGCCGTCTCAGCGTCTCGTTCTGGGGCGCGGACCTGCCGTGCGGACGATGTCCGCCGGCGTCGGGTACTCCCGTGCCCTCGTATTCATGGACCCTAACGCGCAGCTACGACAACGCCATCCCGCTTCCCGAACTGTTCGCTCGGAGCGCAAGGTCAGAGGCCCCTCACGGAGGGTCCGCCGGAGGGCGTCCCGAAGACGTCCCGAGGACGTCCGGAGGGCGCCCGGAGGTCGTCCCCCGGGGAGGCCGAAGGGCCCGGACGCGATGGCGTACGGGCCCTCCGGGCCGTGCTCTGGTACTGCTCAGCGGGGGTGACCCCAGGTGTTACTTGGCCTCGTCGGCAGCGATCTCGCCGTCGGCCTCGACCACGTTCTCGACGGTCTCGGCGGCCTGCTCGAGCTCGTCCTCGTCGTCGGAGAGGTCGACGACCTCACCGTTGGTGTCGGTGACCTTGGCGGCCTCGACGACGGCCGCGAGGGCCTTGCCGCGGGCGACCTCGCCGACGAGCATCGGAACCTGGCCACCCTCGACGACCGCCTGGGCGAACTGGTCGGGGGACATGCCGGAGGAGGCGGCGCGACGCATGAGGTGCTCGGTGAGCTCCTCCTGGTTCACGTTCAGCTTCTCCTTGTTGACCAGCTCGTCGAGGACGAACTGGGTCTTGATGCCCTTGATCGCCTGCTCGGCGGTCTCGGCGTCGAACTCCTCGACCGTCTTGCCCTGGATCTCCAGGTACTTCTCGATGGTGAGGCCCATCTGGCCGAGCTGGTGGTGCTCGAGGTTGTGCTTGCGGGTCTGGACCTCGTCCGCGAGGAGCTTCTCGGGGATCGGGACCTCGACGAGCTCCAGCAGCTTCTCCAGGACGCGCTCCTGGGCCTGCGTGGCCTGGTCGTACTGCTTCATGTTCTCGAGGCGCTTGCGGCTGTCGGCCTTGAGCTCTTCGAGGGTGTCGAACTCGCTCGCCATGCCGGCGAACTCGTCGTCCAGCTCCGGCAGCTCACGGGCGGAAACCTTGGTGACCTTGACGGTGACCTCGGCGTCCTTGCCCTCGGCGGAGCCGCCCCGCAGCTGGGAGCTGAAGGTGGCCTCTCCACCGGCCTCCAGGCCCTTGACGGCCTCGTCGATGCCTTCGAGAAGCTCACCCGAGCCGATGGTGTAGGAGACGTCCTGGGCGACACCGTCCTCCAGCACCTCGCCGTCGACCTTGGCCTCGAGGTCGATGGTGACGACGTCGCCGTCCTCCGCCGCGCGCTCGACGTCCTTGGTGGACGCGAAGCGGCCGCGCAGCTGCTCGACCGACTTCTCGACGTCCTCGTCCGAGACCTCGACGGCGTCGACGGTGACCTCGATGCCGGAGTAGTCCGGGATCTCGATCGCGGGACGGATGTCGACCTCGGCGGTGAAGGCCAGCAGCTCGCCGTCCTTCAGCTCCGTGATGTCGACGTCGGGCTGGCCCAGCGGGTTCAGGTCGGCCTCGTTGACGGCCTCGGTGTAGAACTTCGGGAGGGCGTCGTTGACGGCCTCCTCCAGCACCGCACCGCGGCCGAAGCGCTGGTCGATGACGCGGGCCGGGATCTTGCCCTTGCGGAAGCCCTTCACCGTGACCTGCTGGTTGATCTTCTTGTAGGCCGCGTCGAGGCTGTCCTTGAGCTCCTCGAAGGGCACCTCAACAGTGAGCCGAACCCGAGTCGGGTTCAGGGTCTCCACGGCGCTCTTCACGGTTCGGTCTCCTTGTGGCTGACTGCTGGGGGTCTCTGCTCATCGCCGCGGTCTAGCGGTTCTCAGCGGATCGGGCCCGGTACATCAGACACACGGGCACGCAGCTTGCATAGTAGCCGCAAGCGGCAATCAGCCCACAACGCGATCATCGACGCGGTCCCGGAGAGGGGATCGCGTGATCCTCCTACTGGTCGGGGTGGCCGGATTCGAACCGACGACCTTCCGCTCCCAAAGCGGACGCGCTACCAAGCTGCGCCACACCCCGTCGGTGCGACACGTAGGGTACATGCCCGAAGACCCTCCGCCGTGCGGAGTTTCGGCGAAAGCGCCACCCACCCACCGCCGCGGCCACACGCGGGCGCGAAATGCGGTGTGCGATCCCCCTCAGGAACCCGCTAGGATGCTGTCCGTGCCGCGGTCCCCGGATCTGCGGCGCACGTGCTGCGGGTGTAGCTCAATGGTAGAGCACTAGTCTTCCAAACTAGCTACGCGGGTTCGATTCCCGTCACCCGCTCAGAGACGCAAAGGGCCAGGTCAGAGGATGTTTCCTCGACCTGGCCCTTCGTCGTTCCCGGGGCTTCGATCAGCCCGCCGCGCCCCCTGCGTGCCCCTTCCGCTGTGGATCTTCCTTCGTGCCCTTGGCGGTCGCCTTCCACCCCTTCTTGACGAGCCCGCTCAGCGCATCGGCGATCAGCCGATCCCGATCGGCGCCGGCGTACTGATAGCGCCGGCCGAAATCGCCGCGCGTCCCGGGATTCAGAGCACGGGTCCCTACGAGCCGCCAGAGGCGCGTTGCACCGAAGCCGCTCCACCCGGCTCGACTGCTCGGCATACTCGTGCAGCGCGATCGCGCTGCACAGGGGCGGCCGAAGCGACGACGAATGGGACCGGCCGGTTGGGGCCTTGTCGTGGAACGCGACTACCCGGAGAGCAAGCTCATGATCTCCGCCCTGGTCCACTGCCTCGGCGCGAACGATGCCGGGCCCGGCTTCTACGTACTCGCACAGCATCTCGGACTGCTCCCCAAGGGCTCCCCCGCGATGGCGAAGCTTGAGTTTCGGATTGGGCAGGTCAACTGCCTCCACGAGCGCAACGCCCGCTCATAGTTGGACCCGAGAGAGGGCGACCTCACGACAAGTCCACGGACCAGCAGGTCAGCGGCTTGGCCGATCAAAACCAATGCGGGTATGCGATCTTCTGCCAAGCACTCAGCGCCGCGCGGGCGGTGCTGTGGCCCACGCGCGCCATCAACTGCCCTCCGCTGGTGTCCGTTTGGGCCAGGTCCACGCCCCGCCGATCGAGGGCGATCAGCTCGCCAGACCCGGCCCGAGGAATCCGGCCGCGAGGACGAGGGCCCGGCCGAACTGGCGGCGCGTTCCGGCCATCAGGCAGTTACTCCCGCCTGGCCGATGGTGCCCGACCTTGCGTTGGAAACCTGGCCCGCACCTACCCAGCCGCTCACATAGTCGATGTTTACGACCCGCACCGAAGACATGTGCCGGACATTCGCCATGTAATGCGAATAGCACTGCTTCTTGGAGCCTGAAAACTCCCACCCGTAGCACCACTGGCCTCGACCGACCTGCTGACAGCCGCCTCCCAGCGGCCGGGCAGAGCCTGCCGTCTTGGGGATTTCAATTTTCACCACACCCCGCTCGGAGGGGTTGCCCAGTTCCGCCGGCGGCTTAACGCCGTCTCCGCGCTTGTGGATGACGGGCTGCCCGGCCTTGAGGGTGGTGACGTCGAGAACGCGGGCACTGGCGGTGGCGTTGCCCTGTCCAGGTTTACGGGCAACGTTGGTGACCGTTATCGCCCGACTTGGGCCACGTGGGGGCGAGGGGGGCCGCACGGCGCGGTGATGCCCCGACCGGGGTCATCGAGGGCGGGGTGCGAGGAGTCCCCCGCATGCCTCGCCCTCGGTGTGGTGCCGGACCTGGATCAGAGTTTGATGCCGGCGATGGTGTCAGCGAGGGAGTTCAGGAAGCGGTTGACGTCCGGGGCGATGGAGCTCGACGCGAGGAAGAAGCCGAAGAGGACCGCGACGATCGCGGGGCCGGCCTTGAGGTGGCCTCCGCGGACGAGCACCACGAGGATGATCGCCAACAGGACTACCACTGATAGCGAAATGGCCACTTCTGATCACACCTTCGGTCGTCCCCTGGTCGGCCCGGGGCACGGCCGCGCGCACCCCCACATGGTCCATCCTCCCACCAACGCGCCCCGGCTATCCGTCTCGTGGCGAAGAGACAGTGATGCTTTTGCGTCAGGAGGTGCCGAGGCCTAGGAGGGAGCGGACATAGGCGTACTTCACGGACAGTCTGTCGCGGGTGGGGGCGTCGAGGACCGCGAGGCGGGCGGGGTCCGCGTTGTGGGCCAGGTCGGCTTCCTTGACCAGGAGGGCGCCGGGGGTCGCGAGGATGCGGGCCGTGTACGCCTCGACCGGTTCGCCGGGGCGTTTGGTGACGGCCAGGACCATGTCCTTGACGGACTGCGGGAGTCCGGCCGATTCCAGCCAGGCCGGGGTGAGGGCCTCGTCCTCGATCGCGTCGTGGAGCCAGGCCGCCGCCTGCTGTTCGGCGGTGCCGCCGCGGGCGCGGACGCCCTCGGCGACGGCGGCGAGGTGTTCGGCGTACGGCCGGCCCGCCTTGTCGGTCTGGCCCTCGTGCGCGGCGCGGGCGAGGGACTCCACCTCGATGAGGGTGAGCGGGCCGTTGGTCATCCGAGCTCCTTCGCCGCCGTGTGGAGGGCCTGCGCGATCCGGCGTACGTCTGCCGGTGTGGTGCGCCAGTTGGAGAACGCGGCGCGCAGGGCGGGGGTTCCCGCGTACGTCGTGGGGGTGACGAACACCTCGGGTCCGGCGGCTTCGCGCAGGGCCGTGAGGCGGGCCGGGGTGGGGGAATGGGTGAGGGTGAAGCAGACGACGTTCAGGCGGACGGGGGCCAGGACGGTGAAGTGCGGGTCCTGGGCGAGGAGTTCGCCGAGGGAGCGGGCGCAGGCGATGTCCCGTTCCACGATCTCGCGGTGGCCCTCGCGGCCGTAGGCGCGCAGCGTGAACCAGGCGGCGAGGGCGCGCAGCCGGTGGGAGTTCTCCGGGGTGAGGTGCACCAGGTCGGGGTCCTCGGACAGGGGGCCGAGGTAGGTGGCGGCGTTCTGGAAGACGCGGGCCTGGAGGTCGCGGCGGCGGGTGAACTGGACGGCGCTGTCGTAGGGGACGTTGAGCCACTTGTGCAGGTCGACGCAGATCGAGTCGGAGGCGTCGAGGGCTTCGGTGAGATGGGCGTGGGCCGGGGAGAGCGCGGCGAAGGCGCCGAAGGCGGCGTCCGTGTGCAGCCAGAACTCGTGGCGTTCGCGGAGGGCGGCGATGGCGCGGAGGTCGTCGAAGTCCACGGTGTTGACGGTGCCGGCGTTCGCCACGACGACCGCGGGGCGGCCGGGCTCGGCCGCGAGGACGCGGTCCAGGGCGGCCGGGTCGACGGCCTCGCGGCCGGGCAGGGTCGGTACGGGGACCAGGGCGGCGCGGCCGAGTCCGAGGACGGAGAGGGCCTTGGCGATGGAGGAGTGCGGGGCGCCGGACAGGACGCGGACCGGGCCGAGCGCGGCCGCGCCGTCCTCGGCCGGGGAGACGCCCAGGCGTTCGCCGAGCCATTCGCGGGCGATGGCCAGGCCGGTGGTGTTGGACATGGTCGCGCCGCTGACGAAGGTGCCGGTGTGGGCGGCGGAGAGGTGGAAGAGCTCGCGGAGCCAGGTGACGGTCTCCCGTTCGAGGTCCTGGCCTCCGCCGTCCAGGGCGGAGTTGGAGTTCTGGTCGTGGGCCGCGGTGAGCCAGTCGCCCGCGAGGGCGGCGGGGGTGGCGCCGCCGGTGACGAAGCCGAGGTAGCGGGGGCCGGCGGAGGCCGACAGGCGCGGTGCCCAGCGCTCCGCGAAGGCCGCCAGGGCGGCTTCGGTGCCGGTGCCGTGTTCGGGGAGCGGCGGGGTCGGCTCCGGCGGGACCCTCGTCGGTACGACGGGGCGCGCGTCCAGTGCCGCGAGGGTCGCGGCGGCGGCGTCGCGGGTGGCGTCGAGGAGCTCGGGGAGGCGGGCCAGGTCGGCGGCGAGGGTGCGGTCCATGGGGGAACGGTAGGGGTCGCCGGGCCGCGGCGGGCGGGCCAATCCGGAGGGAGTGGTCGGGGCGGGGGCGCTGCGCCGGCGGGGTCGGCTGTGCGGTGCCGGTGCCGGTGTCCGGGGCGGGGCGCCGCCGCCGGGGACCGGGGCGGGGGCGGGGGCGGGGCGGTGATTGGGCCGCCGCCCGGGCTGCCGCCTGCTGCCGCCTGCCGCCTGCCGCCTGCCGCCGCCCGGGCTGCCGCCTGCCGCCGCCGGGGACACCTGTGGCGTCTCGCGGGGCGGAACGGGTACACCGACCGGATCGGGGTGCCCGAGGTGGCCGAGCGGGTTGCGGCCTCCGCCGGGCCGGCGTTGGCGCCGGACACCGACGGCGCGCTCCGGGGGCGGATCCGGCGCGCGCTGGTCGGCGTACGGCACATCAGGGTCGACTGACGCGTAGGGCTCGGCGGGCCGGGAGGAGGGTGGCGCCCAGGGCCAGGGCTATGGCGGCCGCCGCGAAGGAGCCGTAGACGAGGGGCGGGACGTAGGGGGCGGTGCCCGTCGTCGCCTTCGTCAGGGGGGTGAGGGTGGCCAGGGCTATCGCCGAGCCCAGGGCGATGCCCGTGCCGCTGACCAGGAGGGCTTCCCAGGAGAGCATCCGCAGGACCTGGCGGCGCGTGGAGCCGATCAGGCGGAGCATCTGGAGTTCGCGGCGGCGGTCCAGGACGGTCATGACCAGGGTGTTGGCGGCGGCGACGGCCGCGAAGCCGCCGAGGACCGCCGCCATGGTGGTGTTGGCCCAGGCGTTGAGCCGGCGGTCCACGCTCTGTTCGGAGGTCCAGGCGGCGGCGGAGAGCACCGGGCCGAGGCCCTCCGGGGCCGGGCCGCGGAACAGGAGTTCCGTGGGGCGGCCGGTGGTGGTGTGGCCGGCCAGGTCGGCGGCGGGGAGGGTGACCTCGCCGAGGCCCAGGCCGCGGGTGTAGACGGCCACGATCTCGGGGGTGGCAGGGGTTCCGTCGGGCAGCCGCAAGGAGATCCGGTCGCCGGTCTCCGTGTGGGTGGCCTCGGCCAGGGTGCGGTCGATGGCGACCGTGCCGGGGACGAGCCGGGAGAGGTCCCCCGAACGGACGCCCAGGTCCTCGACCTTGGCGAGGTTCCCGGGGGTCCCGGTGATGCCCTGGGCTGAGGCCGTGTGGAAGGTCCGGTCGCCGCCGGTGCCGACGATGGTGAGGACGGAGGTACGGGTGAGGGCGACGGCCCCGGCCGCGACCGCCCGGTCGACGGCGGCCGGGTCGATGGCGGACGGGTCGACGGCGGACGGGTCGACGGCCGCGCGGTCCGTGCCGCCGAGGGACACGATGTGGTCGGCCAGCAGCCCGGCCTCCTGCTGCTGCCGTACGGCCCGGTCCCCACTGGTGTGGAGGAAGACCAGGGTGGAGGAGAAGGCCATGGCGAGCACGATCGGGGTGATGGCGGAGGCGAGACGGCGGGCGTGCGTACGGGAGTTGGCGGCGGCCAGTTCGGCGGACGCGCCGCCCGCGCGCAGCGGCAGCCCGAAGAGGGCGGCGCAGGCGCGGGCGATCAGTGGGCCGAGCAGGGCGACCGCGAGCATGAACAGCATGACGACGCCGAGGGCGGCGTTGGCGGCGTCCGGGCCGCTGCTGGTGGCGGCCAGGGTCGCGCAGGCGGCTCCGCCGGCCAGGGCGGCGAGGCCGAGCGGAGTACGGATCCACCCGGGCCGCAGCCGCTCCACGGCGGCCGCGGCCAGGGCCAGGCCGGGGCGGATGCGGGCGGGGCGGCGGGATGCCGCCCAGCCGGCGATCAGGGCGGCGGCCAGGGCCAGGCCGGTGGCGCTGACCAGGGGGATCCAGGAGACGACGAGGTCGATTCCGGCCGGGACGGCGCCCTTCGCCTTGAGCTGCCCGAACCACCAGGAGGCGAGGGCGATGCCGGGTACGCAGCCCAGCGCGCCCGCGACCGGCGCGACGAGGAGGGCTTCGGTGGCGACCGTACGGCGGATCTGGCGCGGGGTGGCTCCGACGGCGCGCAGCAGGGCGAACTCGCGGGAGCGCTGCCCGACGGAGAGGGCGACGGTGCCCGCGGCGGTGAAGACGGCGACGAGCGTGGCGATCCCGCCGAAGGAGCCGCCGAGGCCGGTCAGTACCTCCTGGGCCCCGGCGAGCCGTGCGTCCAGGGCGCGGGCGTCTCCGGTGAGCACCTGGGCGCGGCCGTCCACGGCGGCCCGGGCCCGCGCCGCGTCGGCTCCGAACAGTACGATGGCGTCGAGCGCGTCGGGGTGTCCGGACAGGCTGCGCGCCTCGGTGTCGGCGAACCAGGCTCCGGGCCGGTCGGCGCGGCCCACGACGCGGAACTCCCGGGGCCCGGCGGGGGTGTCGAGCGTCAACCGCTCCGGGCCGTCGGCCCCGCCCAGGACGACTTCCCCCGGGCCGGCCGGGGCGCGGCCGGCGCGCAGCTCCGTAGGGCTGAAGGCGGTGGAGCCCCAGCCGGAGGCTTCGAGCGTGCGGCCCGCGGTGTCCCGTACGGGGAACACCACGTCGGGCACCGCACGCCCCAGCGGAGCCAGTTGGTCCAGCAGGGCGGCGTCCACCCGCGCCCGGTCGGGGAGCGGCGCGGAGACCTCGTAGGCGCCGTCGCCGCGACCCATCTGCAGGCGGGCCTGCTGATCGGCGGCGACGACGACGGGGGCTTCGGCGTACCGCGTCGGCGGGGTGCTCGCGCGGGCCCCGGTCTCCAGCAGGATCCCGCAGGCGGAGACGATGGCGGCGGCCAGGAACAGGGCGACGAAGGTGCCGGCGAAGGCGGCGGGCCGGAACCGGAGCACGGCGCGGGCCAGGCCGTTGGAACGGGGGCGGAGCGACATCAGGCGGCTGCTCCTGCGTATCGGGGTGCGGTGCGCCCGGCGGGCGCGGTGGATGCGGTGGGCGCGGCGAGTGCCGTCATGCGGGCGGCGATCGTGGCGGCCGGGCTGCGCGGGAGCCGGTCGGCGATGAGGCCGTCGGCGAGGAAGAGCACCTGGTCGGCGTGGGCGGCGGCGGCCGGGTCGTGGGTGACCATGACGACGGTGGCGCCGAGGGTGTCCACGGCGTCGCGGAGCAGGCCGAGGACCTCGGTGGCGGTGGTGGTGTCGAGGGCGCCGGTGGGCTCGTCGGCGAAGACCACGTCGGGGCGGGTGACCAGGGCGCGGGCTATGGCCACGCGCTGCTGCTGGCCTCCGGAGAGTTCGGCGGGGCGGCGGCGGCCCTTGCCCTCCAGGCCGACCCGGGCCAGCAGGTCGGCGGCGCGGGCCTGCCCCTGGGCGGCGGTGCGGCCGCGGCCTCCGGCCAGCCGCATGGGGAGCAGGACGTTCTGCTCGACGGTGAGGGAGGGGAGGAGGTTGAACGCCTGGAAGACGAAGCCGAGGCGGCTGCGGCGCAGTTCGGTGAGCTCGTTCTCGTTCATGCCGGTGATCTCGGTGCCGCCGAGGCGGACGGAGCCCTCGGTGGGGAGGTCGAGCCCGGCGGCGCACTGGAGGAACGTCGACTTCCCGGAGCCGGAGGGGCCCATCACCGCGGTGAAGCTGCCGCGGGGGAGGGTGAGGTCGATGCCGCGGAGGGCGTGTACGGCGGTGGGGCCGCGGCCGTACTGACGACGGACGGAGCGGAGCTCGACGGCGGCGCTGGCGGCTTGGGCCGCCGGGGCGTGGCTCGGGTGGCCGGGCTGGCCCGGGTGGCCCACGTGACCCGACTGACCCGAGTGACCCGGCTGACCCGCGTGGCCCGGGTGGCCCGCGTGACCCAGCTGGCCCGCGTAACCCGCGTGCTCCGGCTGCCCGGCCTGCCGCGCCTGCTGTGTCTGTTGCTCGGCCTGCCGCTTGCTGCGCCGGAGCCCCATGGTGTGCCGCCTTCCGTGCCGGTCGACCACCCGGTGGTGATCGTGTCTCCGACGCTACGGAGGGCGGGGTGGTCGTCACCATGACGGGAGCTGGCGGACGGGGGGTGGGGGTAACCCGACCATCGGCCCGGGGGCCCGGGCGGCCCGGCGGTCCGGGCGGCCCGGCGGTCCGGGCGGCCCGGCGGTGCGCGGCCCGGCCGTGGCTGCGGGTGTGCCGCTGCGCGGGGCCGGGTCCCCTACCCGCCCTTCCACCGTTCCCCGGGCGCTGCCCGGACCCCGGTCCTCAAACGCCGGACGGGCTGAAAGCAGAGGGCGCGGGGTTGCGCCCGGGCCCCCTGGGGCTCCGGCCCCAGACCCCGCGCCTCAAACGCCGACGAGGCTGGATTGGCCTGACCCCCGAGTCCACGTGCGCGCAGCGCACAGAGCGCGGGCGCGGGGCGCAGAGCTCGGGATTGCCCGGAGGGCGGTCCCGAGCCCCGCGCGGCTACTTCAGCCCCTCCGGCGTGTGAGGAACGGGGGCCCGGGGGCCGGCCCCCGGCAACGGCGCCGCACCCGGCGAAGGGTCCGGGCGCAGCCCGGGGAACGGGCGAAGGGCGGGCAGGGGACCTTGCCCCGCGGGGCCGCCGGACCACCCGCACCCGCCCACCGGCCCCCGCCGGGACGGCAGTGGCGGCAACCCCGCCCGGCCACCGCCGGACGGAGTCCGGCGCAGCGGCGCGAAGCCGGGGAGGCCCGCCAGGGCCGCACCGCGCGAGCGGCGCGTCGAAAAGGTGCCCGGCGCAGCGGCGCGAAGCCGGTAAGGCCCCCCAGGGCCGCACCGCGCGAGCGGCGCGTCGAAAAGGTGCCCGGCGCAGCGGCGCGAAGCCGGTAAGGCCCCCCAGGGCCGCACCGCGCGAGCGGCGCGTCGAAAAGGCGAGCGGCGCGTTTAGAAGGGCGCGCGGCGGATCAAGAGGAGGGCTCGGTCGTCGTTGACGTCCTTGGCCACCTTTTCGATGAGGTGCCAGGTCGCGCCCTCCCAGCCGGCGCCGACGTAGCGGTCGGCCTCGCCGGTGAGGCGGTCGATGCCCTCGCTGATGTCGCGGTCGGCCGTTTCGACCAGGCCGTCGGTGAAGAGCATCAGGACGTCGCCGGGGCGGAGGTTGCCGCGGGCCGGGGTGAATTCGGCCCCGTCGTAGACGCCGAGGAGCGGGCCCTCGCCGGTCTTCTCCTGCCAGCGGCCGGTGCCGGCGGAGAGCTGGAGGGCGGGGAGGTGGCCGGCGGAGAGGAGTTCGTAGTCGCCGGTCTCCAGGTCCAGGACGAGGTGGATGGAGGTGGCGAAGCCCTCGTCCCAGTCCTGGCGGAGCAGGTAGCCGTTGGCGGCGGGCAGGAAGCCGTGCGGGGGCAGGGCGCCCAGCAGGCCGCCGAAGGCGCCCGAGAGGAGGAGGGCCCGGGAGCCCGCTTCCATGCCCTTGCCGGAGACGTCGGTGAGGACGATCTCCAGGGTGCGGCCGCCGTTGGTGCGGGCGGCGACGACGAAGTCGCCGGAGAAGGACTGCCCGCCGGCCGGGCGCAGGGCCATCTCCCGGTGCCAGCCGCGCGGCAGGGCGGGCAGCTTGCTCTGGACCCGGATGCGTTCGCGCAGGTCGAAGAGCATGGTGCCGCCGCGCCGCCAGGGCACGCCGACGCGGCTGCGGAACTGGGCGATGACCAGGCCGAAGAACCCGCAGGCAGCGACGACGAGGACGGTGCCGGGGGTGACCC
The DNA here is from genome assembly GCF_057834385.1 of Streptomyces sp. GL_141. Classification (NCBI taxonomy): domain Bacteria; kingdom Bacillati; phylum Actinomycetota; class Actinomycetes; order Kitasatosporales; family Streptomycetaceae; genus Streptomyces; species Streptomyces sp. GL_141. Next base: position 5,679,240 of record NZ_CM174402.1, on the reverse strand, counting down.
GTGCCGGGCCCTGGGTGTAGGGGCCGAGGACGAGGGCCTCGACGATGAGCGCGGCCGCGGAGGCCGCGTACAGGGCGAGCAGGCTGGCGGGGCGGAGGAGGAGGCCGCCGGCCACGATCGGCAGGACGAGGGCGGCGGGCGAGAACCACACGGGCAGCATCAGCGTGCCGCAGGCGATGGCCGGAATGGTCAGGAGCAGGCCGCCGAAGGCCAGCCAGTCGGAGGCGTCGCCGCGGAAGTAGTCGACGGCGGATTTGCGCAGCGCGGTGCGCGCCCGGTGCCACATCATGCGGGACCGGGCCAGGAGGGACTCCACGTGTGCTCCGGCCATTGCTTCGGGACCCTATCCATCCTGGCTGTGCGCGCGCAGGGGTACCCCCTGAGATGGGCCCATCGGCGACCGAAAAGAGATCGACCGGGACGGATTGCCCTGATAGGGATGGCCGTATGGCTCTTGAGACGCGCGTATTGCAGGCGGATGAGTGGGATGTCTGGTACGACCAGCTGGAACTGGCGTTCGGCGGGGTGCCCGAGTCCCCCGAGGAGCGGGAGCTCTACAGGTCGCTGACGGAGACGGAGCGCTCCCTCGGCGTCTGGGACGGCGGGGCCTGCGTGGCCACGGCCGGGGCCTTCTCCTTCCGGCTCTCCGTGCCGGGCGGGGCGCTCGTCCCGGCCGCCGGGGTGACGATGGTGGGCGTCTCCCCCACCCACCGCAGGCGGGGCCTGCTCTCTTCCCTGATGCGGCGCCAATTGGACGACGTCCGGGCGGGTGGTGAACCGATCGCCGTGCTGACGGCCTCGGATCCGGCGATCTACGGGCGCTTCGGCTACGGCACCGCCGCCTACTCGATGTCGGTGGAGATCGACACGACCCGCGTACGGCTCTCCGTGCCGCCGGGGACCGACGACGTACGGCTGCGGCTGGTCGATCCGCGCAAGGCCCTGGCCGACTGCGAGCGGGTCTACGCGGCGCTGCTCGCGGGCCGCCCCGGGATGCCGGCCCGGCAGCCCGGCTGGGAGCTGCAGGCGCTGCTCGACCCGGAGGCGACGCGGAACGGCGGGTCGCCGATGAAGTGCGTGGTCGCCGAGCGGGCGGACGGCGAAGTGGTCGGGTACGCCCGCTACCGGGTCAAGCCCGAGTGGGACCTGACCGGCTCGGACGGCCGGGTGGACGTGGCGGACCTCGACGCGCTCGACCCGGCGGCGTACGCGGCGCTGTGGCGATACCTGTTCTCCATCGACCTGACCTGGACCGTACGGGCCTTCAAGCGGCCGGCGGACGATGCGCTGCTGCACCTGGTCACCGATGTCCGGCGGACGAAGGTGCGGCTGCGCGACTCGATGCACGTACGGCTCGTGGACCTGCCGGCGGCGCTGGCCGCGCGGGCCTACGGGGCTCCGGTGGACGTGGTGCTGGAGGTCGAGGACGCGTTCTGCCCGTGGAACGCGGGGCGCTGGCGGCTGGCCGTCGGAGCGGACGGGTCCGCGGTCTGTACCCGGACGGAGGACCCGGCCGACCTGGAGCTGTCGGTGCGGGAGCTCGGCGCGGCCTACCTCGGCGGGGTCTCCCTGACCTCGCTGGCCTCGGCGGGTCTGGTGCGCGAGGTGCGGCCGGGCGCGCTGGCCCGTACCTCCCGCGCCTTCGCGGGAGACGTGGCCCCCTGGCTGCCGCACGGCTTCTAGCCGGAGCGCCCGGCTAGCGGGACTGGCAGCCCGGGCACCAGAAGAGGTTGCGGGCGGCGAGACCGGCGGTGCGGATCTCGCCCCCGCAGATGTGGCAGGGCATGTTCGCCCTCCGGTAGACGTACACCTCGCCGCCGTGGTCGTCCACCCTCGGCGGGCGGCCCATGGCCTCGGGCAGGTGTTCGTCGCGGACGGTGTCGATGCGGTTGTTGCGCACGCCCTCGCGCATCAGGAGGACGAGGTCGGCCCAGATCGCGTCCCATTCGCGGCGGGTGAGGTCCTTGCCGGCGCGGTAGGGGTCGATGCCGTGCCGGAAGAGGACCTCGGCGCGGTAGACGTTGCCGACGCCCGAGACGACCTTCTGGTCCATGAGGAGGGCGGCCACGGTGGTGCGGGAGCGGGAGATCCGGGCCCAGGCGCGGTCGGGGTCGTCGGCGGGGCGCAGCGGGTCCGGGCCGAGCCGGTCGTGTATCGCCTTCTTCTCGCCCTCACCGATGAGCGCGCAGGCGGTGGGGCCGCGCAGATCGGCGTAGTGGTCCTCGTTCAGCAGCCGGAGCCGGACGGTTTCGGCTGCGGGCGGGGCCGGGGCGGGGCCGAAGCCGAGCTTCCCGAAGAGGCCGAGGTGGATGTGGATCCAGGCGTCGCCGAGTTCGAGGAACAGGTGCTTGCCGTGCGCCTCGGCGGATTCCAGCTCGCGGCCGTCGAGCAGGGCCGCGCTCTCGGCGAACCGGCCCTGCGGGCTGCTCACCCGGACCGGCCGGGCGGCGAAGCGCTCGGTGTGGTCCTCGGCGAGGCGGTGGATCGTATGCCCCTCGGGCACGGCAGTACTCCTCGCGAACGAAAAACCGGGACATGAAAAGCCGGGACATGAAAAACCGGCCGCGCCGCCCCGGAGGGCGTCGCGGCCGGAAGCGGGATCAGCCCTGCGGGTGGTGCGCCGGGATCGGGGGGAGCTCGCCGGTGGTCTCGTAGGCGGAGAGCATGTCGATCCGCCGGGTGTGGCGCTCCTCGTCGGAGTACGGCGTCTTCAGGAAGGCGTCGATGAAGCTGACGACCTCGTCCTGGGTGTGCATCCGGCCGCCGACGGAGATGACGTTGGCGTTGTTGTGCTCACGGCCGAGCTCGGCGGTCTGGACGCTCCACGCGAGGATGGCGCGGATGCCCTTGACCTTGTTCGCGGCGATCTGCTCGCCGTTGCCGGAGCCGCCGATCACGATGCCGAGGGAGCCGGCGTCCGCGGCGGTCTTCTCCGCTGCGCGGAGGCAGAACGGCGGGTAGTCGTCCACCGCGTCGTAGATGTGGGGCCCGCAGTCGACGGGCTCGTGGCCGTTGTTCTTGAGCCAGTCCACCAGGTGGTTCTTGAGCTCAAAGCCGGCATGGTCGGATCCGAGGTACACGCGCATGGTCCGAGTGTGGCACGAGCCGGGCCGGGGACCCGCCGCGGGGTGTCGCGTAAGTCACTTCTAAAGCTCAAGTAAACCCAAAGAACGCAGATGGGACACCACGGGACCTAGGTCCTGGACGTTCGTCCCGCCGCAACGATCCGGATTGGGGTCTTCCGCCCTGCGTTCATCTCGGGTTTGAATGCCGGGGCTCGCCACCCGAGAACCTAAGGATCCGTTCATGAGTTCCACGACGACCCTTCAGAAGGAAGGCTCCCCCACCGGCGATCCCGGTGAAGGCAAGCCCTCCGACGGCCTGAAGGCCGGTCTCAAGAACCGCCACCTGTCCATGATCGCCATTGGCGGCGTCATCGGCGCCGGGCTCTTCGTCGGCTCCGGCGGCGGTATCGCCAAGACCGGTCCCGCCATCCTGCTGTCCTACGCGCTGGTCGGCGCGATGGTCGTCTTCGTGATGCGGATGCTGGGCGAGATGGCCGCCGCCAGCCCGAACTCCGGATCCTTCTCCGCGTACGCCGACCGGGCGCTCGGCCGCTGGGCCGGTTTCTCCATCGGCTGGCTGTACTGGTTCTTCTGGGTCGTCGTCCTGGCCGTGGAGGCCACCGCCGGCGCCGTCATCCTCGAAAGCTGGGTCCCGGCCGTCCCGCAGTGGGCCTGGGCGCTGATCGTGATGGCCGTGCTGACGGTCACCAACCTCGGCTCGGTCGCCTCGTACGGCGAGTTCGAGTTCTGGTTCGCCGGCATCAAGGTGGTCGCCATCGGCGCCTTCGTGATCATCGGCATGCTGGCCGTCTTCGGCGTGCTGCCGGGCTCGGACAACCCGGGTGCGGGCTTCGCCCACCTCACCGACACGGGCGGCTTCATGCCGAACGGCTGGGGCTCGGTCCTCACCGGTGTGCTGATGGTCGTCTTCTCCTTCATGGGCAGCGAGATCGTCACGCTGGCCGCCGGCGAGTCCGAGGACCCGCGGCGCGCGGTCACCAAGGCCACCAACTCGGTGATCTGGCGCATCGGCGTCTTCTACTTGGGCTCGATCTTCATCGTGCTGACCCTGCTGCCGTGGAACGACGCGTCGATCGTGGAGAAGGGCTCGTACGTCGCCGCCCTGGACTCGATCGGCATCGCGCACGCCGGCCAGATCATGAACGTGATCGTCCTGACGGCCGTGCTGTCCTGCCTGAACTCGGGTCTGTACACCGCCTCCCGCATGGCCTTCTCGCTGGGCGAGCGCGGTGACGCCCCGAAGGCCTTCGCCAAGGTGAACAAGCGGGGCGTGCCGACGGCCGCCATCCTGGGCTCGGTCGTCTTCGGCTTCCTCGCCGTGTACTTCAACTACGCCTTCAAGGACACGGTCTTCAGCTTCCTGCTGAACGCCTCGGGCGCGATCGCGCTGTTCGTGTGGCTGGTCATCTGCCTGACCCAGCTGCGGATGCGCGGGATCCTCATGCGCGAGGCCCCGGAGAAGGTGACGGTGAAGATGTGGCTCTTCCCGTACCTGACCTGGGCCACCGCCGCGATGATCACCTTCGTCCTCGGCTACATGGTCTACGACAAGGACAACCGCGAGATCGTCCTGCTGTCGCTGCTGGTCGCTGCCGTGGTGATCGCCATCGGCGTGGTGCGGGACCTGCGCCGCAAGGCCGCCCTGAAGGCCTCCGCGTAGCCGCTCCGGAAGCGACGGCAGCCCCGGACCGCATTGCGCGGTCCGGGGCTGCCGTGTGAAACATGTGAGACGCGTGAAGCGTGTGGGGTACGAGCCCTCACGCGCGGCCGAGGAGCTTCCAGGCGGCCGGCAGCAGGCCCATCGCCAGCGCCGCCTTGAGGGCGTCGCCGATCAGGAAGGGCGTCAGCCCGGCCGCGACGGCCGCGCCGAAGGACATCCCGGTGGACAGCGCGAGGTAGGGCACGCCGACGGCGTAGACGATCGCGGAGCCCAGCACCATCGTGCCCGCCGTACGCGGCACCGAGCGGTCGGCGCCGCGCCGCGCGAGGGCGCCCACGACGGTGGCGGCGAGCAGCATGCCGAGCACGTAGCCGAAGGAGGCGCCGCCCGCGCCGGAACTGCCGCCCGCGAACCACGGAACGCCGGCCATGCCGACGAGGGCGTAGAGCGCCAGCGAGAGGAAGCCGCGGCGGGCGCCGAAGGCGGTCCCGACCAGGAGGGCCGCGAAGGTCTGGCCGGTGACGGGGACCGGGGAGCCGGGGACGGGCACGGCGATCTGCGCGGCCAGACCGGTGAGCGCGGCTCCGCCGGCCACGAGCGCGATATCGCGGACGCGGCTCGCGGGCAGCAGGTCGGCGAGGACGGCGCCGGGCCGGAAGGAGACGGAAGCAGTGCTCATCGGAGACTCCGCGGGGGGTGGGGGCGGCAGGGACGATCACCGACGTTAGTGCCGGGTCCGGGGCCGCATCAGGGTGGCCCGGGACAAAGCCGTACTCCCCGGTTTGGTGGGGAGTACACAAAGACCCCGTCCAGTGCCCCTGTTGGAGTGATCCGCATCACGGGCAATGACGGCAGACACGTCCGTTTTGCGCGGATGGGCGCTCTCCGGAGAGACTGTAGGGTCCCTCCAACTGTCGCGGAGCCCCCACCGCCGCCAGGCCATCAGAGAGTACGAGCACCCCTCATGCGCGACCTCCCGTCCGCCCCTCCCGGCACCACGGACGAGCTCCCACCGGAGCCCCTGAGCCACAGCCTCAAACAGCGCCACCTGACCATGCTGGGCCTCGGCGGCGTCATCGGCGCCGGGCTGTTCGTCGGCTCCGGCGCCGGCATCACCATCGCCGGCCCCGCGATCATCTGCTCGTACCTGCTCGCGGGCATCCTCGCGATGCTGGTGATGCGGGCGCTCGGCGAGATGTCGGCGGCGATGCCCGCCTCCGGCTCCTTCTCCGTCTACGCGGAGAAGGCTCTCGGCCGCTGGGCCGGCTTCTCGGCCGGCTGGCTGTACTGGTTCCTGCTGGTCGTGGTGCTGGCCGTGGAGGCGACCGCCGCGGCGAAGATCGCGAACGGCTGGCTGCCCTCGGTGGACCAGTGGGTCTGGGTGCTCCTCTTCATGGTGGTCTTCACCGTGAGCAACCTGGCCGCCGTGCGGAACTTCGGCGAGTTCGAGTTCTGGTTCGCGGCCCTCAAGGTCGGCGCCATCGTGCTGTTCCTGATCCTCGGCACGCTCGCCGTCTTCGGCCTGCTCCCCGATACGGACCCGGTCGGCATGGCCAACCTGACCGGTCAGGGCGGCTTCTTCCCGAACGGCGCGAGCGGGGTGGTCGCCGGCATGCTGGCCGTCGTCTTCGCCTTCGGCGGCCTGGAGGTCGTCACCATCGCGGCCGCCGAGTCGGACGACCCGGCCCGGTCCGTGTCCCGCGCCGTGCGCAGCGCCGTCTGGCGCATCCTCTTCTTCTACGTCGGCTCGATGCTGGTCATCGTGACCCTGCTGCCGTGGGACTCGCTGACGCCGGGCCAGAGCCCTTACGTGGCCGTCCTCGACTCGATCGGCATCGCGCACGCCGGCCAGATCATGGACGTCGTGATCTTCGTGGCCCTGCTGTCGGCGCTCAACGCGAACCTCTACGGGTCCTCCCGCATGGTGTTCTCGCTGGCGGAGCGCGGCGAGGCGCCGAAGGCCCTGCTGAAGGTGTCGGGCGGCGGGGTGCCGCGCCGGGCGGTCTTCGCGTCGGTGGCCTTCGGGTTCGTCTCGGTGGTGCTGAACCTGCTGTGGCCGGACACCATCTTCCTCTACATGCTCAACGCGGTCGGCGCGGTGCTGATCTTCGTGTGGATCCTGATCGCGGTCTCGCAGCTGAAGCTGCGGGCGAAGATCGAGCGGGACATGCCCGAGCGGCTGACGCTGCCGATGTGGCTGTTCCCGTACGCGACGTGGGCGGCGCTGGTCGGGATGGCCACGGTGCTGGTCCTGATGCTGTTCGACGATTCGGCGCGGCCGCAGCTGCTGTGGTCCACGGGGGCCGCGGCCGCCGTGCTGCTGGTGGCGTGGATCCGGGAGATCCGTACCCCGAAGTCCTGACTCCGCCGGTCCTCGCGCAAGGCCCCCGCGCACACCGCGCGGGGGCCTTGCCGCGTCAGGTGCGCAGGTAGGAGGCCCCGTTGACGTCGAGGACGGCGCCCGAGCTCCAGCGTGCCGCGGGCGAGGCCAGGTGGAGCACGGCGGCGGCGATCTCCTGCGGGGTGCCCACGCGGCCGAAGGGGCTCTGTGCCCGGATCCGCTCGCCCTCCTCTCCGTCGAGCCGGTCGGCGACCCGTTCGGTGGCCACGAAGCCCGGTGCGACGGAGGCCACCGCGATGCCGTGCGGGGCGAGGGAGACGGCGAGGGACTGGCCGAGCGCGTGCAGCGCCGCCTTGGTGGCGCCGTAGGCGGGGTGGTCGGGCTCTCCGCGGAAGGCTCCGCGCGAGCCGATGGTGACGATGCGCCCCTCGCGGCCGCCGTCGATCATGCGGCGGGCCGCGCAGTAGGCCAGGTTGGCCGTACCGAACAGGTTGACCGCGGCCGTGTGCTGCCAGGCGGCCTGCCAGTCGGCGTAGGAGGTGGTGGGCAGCGGGTGCGCGACCATCACGGCGGCGTTGTTCACGAGCACGTCGATCCCGCCGAGCGCCTCCTCGGCCTCGGCGGCGAGGGCTTCCACGCGCGCCGGGTCGGTGAGGTCGCCGGCGACGAGGACGTGGCCCTCGCCCGGCAGGTCCGCGAGGGTCCGCTCGGCGTCGGGCCCGCCGGCCGTGCTGTGCACCGCGACCCGGTCGCCCTGCTCGGCGAACGCGGTGGCGATCGCCCGTCCGATGCCCCGGGAGGCTCCGGTGACCAGCACTCCCCGGCCCGTCGCGGCCAATTCCCGTATGCCGTGGTCCATTCGAGCCTCCGTCGTACGTTCGGGTCCGTTCGTCAGCGTACGGGGATGATCACGGCCGGTCATCCGACTGTCCGAATATCGGACGAAGAGTGTCCGATGATCGGACACGGTCGAGACTGGGGCGGTCCACCCCGTCCCCCCGCACAACGGACAGGCACCACCCATGAGCCACACGACCGCCGCCCCCCGCGCACAGGACGCGCCGCCCGCCGGCGACGCAGGATCGCCCCTCGGCAACGGACTCAAGCAGCGCCACCTCTCGATGATCGCCCTCGGCGGGGTCATCGGTGCGGGCCTCTTCGTCGGTTCCGGCGCCGGCATCGCGGCCGCCGGTCCCTCGATCGTGCTCGCCTACGCCGCTTCCGGGCTGCTCGTGATGTTCGTGATGCGGATGCTCGGCGAGATGTCCGCCGCGAACCCGGCCTCCGGCTCCTTCTCGGTGCACGCGGAGCGGGCCATCGGCCCGTGGGCCGGTTTCACCGCCGGCTGGATGTTCTGGACCCTGCTGTGCGTGGGCGTGGCCATCGAGGCCATCGGCGCGGCGCACATCATGACGGGCTGGTTCCCGGGCACCCCCTCGTGGATGTGGGTGCTGGTCTTCATGGCGATGTTCTGCGGCTCCAACCTGGCCGCCGTCTCCAACTTCGGCGAGTTCGAGTTCTGGTTCGCCGCCCTGAAGATCGGCGCGATCGCCCTCTTCCTGGGCCTGGGCGTGCTGGCCGTCCTGGGCCTGCTGCCCGGCACCGGCTCCCCCGGCACCGCCAACCTGCTGCACGACGGCGGCTTCCTGCCCAACGGCGTGGACGGGCTGCTGGTCGGCCTGCTCGCCTCCGTGGTCGCGTACGGCGGGCTGGAGACGGTGACCATCGCGGCCGCCGAGTCCGACAACCCGGTCCGCGGCGTCGCCAAGGCCGTGAAGACCACCATGTGGCGGATCGCGATCGTCTACGTCGGCTCGATGCTGGTCATCGTCACGCTGCTGCCGTGGAACGACCCGGCGGTCACCACCGACGGCCCGTACGCGGCCACCCTGGACCACCTGGGCATCCCGCACGCCGGCCAGGTCATGAACGTGGTCATCCTGATCGCCCTGCTGTCCGCGATGAACGCGAACATCTACGGCTCCTCCCGCATGGCCTACTCCCTGGTCTCCCGCGGCCAGGGCCCCCAGGCACTGGGCAAGCTCTCCGGCCGGGTGCCGCGCCGGGCGGTGCTGGCCTCCTCCGGCTTCGGCTTCGTCACCGTGCTGCTGTCGTACTGGTACCCCGACACCCTCTTCGCCTGGCTGCTGAACATGGTCGGCGGCGTCATCCTCGTCGTCTGGGGCTTCATCGCCGTCTCGCAGTTCCTGCTGCGGCGCCGCATGGAGCGCGAGGCCCCCGAGAAGCTGGTCGTGAAGATGTGGGGCTTCCCCTATCTGACCTGGGTCGCGCTGGCCGGACTCGCCGGGGTCCTGGTCCTGATGGCCATGGGCGACGACACCCGCATCCAGCTCGTCTTCACCGGCGGCCTGACCGTGGCCCTGGCCGCCACCGGCTACGTCCTCCAGCGCCGGGCGGCGGCGCGCGAAGCCGCGTAACGCCCCGCCGGACGGCGGTCCCGAAGGCCGGACTCATGCGATCGCATGGGCCCGGCCTTCGGCGTTCCGGAGGTCCCCCAAGTGAGGTGACCCTTATGAGAATCGAGGAATAGATACTGCTAGCGTGCAGTTGCGCATTGATTGCAATAAGCAGTTGGCACGCCGAGGGGACCGGATACACGCATGGCCATTTACACGCTTCCTGAGCTTCCTTACGACTACGCGGCTCTCGAGCCGGTGATCAACCCGCAGATCATCGAGCTGCACCACGACAAGCACCACGCGGCCTACGTCACGGGCGCCAACAACACGCTGGAGCAGCTGGAGGAGGCGCGCGAGAAGGAGAACTGGGGCGCGCTGAACGGCCTGGAGAAGAACCTCGCGTTCCACCTCTCCGGCCACATCCTGCACAGCATCTACTGGCACAACATGGCCAGCCCGAAGACCGGCGAGGGCGGCGGCGAGCCCACCGCGACCGACGGTCTGGGCGAGCTGGCCGACGCGATCACCGCTTCCTTCGGCTCCTTCGCAAAGTTCAAGAAGCAGCTGACCTTCGCGTCCTCCGCGACCCAGGGCTCCGGCTGGGGCGTGCTCGCGTACGAGCCCGTCAGCGGCCGCCTGATCGTCGAGCAGATCTACGACCACCAGGGCAACGTCGGCGTGGCCAGCACCCCGGTCCTCGTGTTCGACGCCTGGGAGCACGCCTTCTACCTTCAGTACAAGAACCAGAAGGTGGACTTCATCGAGGCCATGTGGAACGTCGTCAACTGGCAGGACGTGGCCAAGCGCTACGCCGACGCCAAGGCGAACACCCCGCTGCTGATCCCCGCCAAGGGCTGATCAGCCCCACCAGCCCGTCCGCCTCGTGATCGTCTTCTCAGCCTTCACTCGCGGGCGTGTCCACCAGAAGGCCCTCGCGAGGACGTGACTCGCGGGGGCCTTCTGCGCCTTCCGCGGCGTCCCCGATGTCCGCGGTGCCCTCGTTGCCCGCACCGGCCTCCTGGTCGACGAGTCCGTCCACCTCGCCGACCACCGTGAACTCCCGCGCCAGCCCGGTCTCGTGGAGGCGTGCGAAGGGGGTGAAGGGGACGCCGAACTCCGACTCCCCCCGGTCGAAGTTCCAGCTCTTGTGCACCTGGAAGCGGTAGTCGCTGACCACGGAGCCGTCCCCGTGGACCCGTACCGTGCCGCTGATCCGGTACTGGGCCCCGCGCAGCGCCAGCCACCAGTCCGCGCTGCCCCCCTCGCGGGCGCGCCGGGTGATCAGCACCCCGCGCCAGCCGCTGTCCGCCGCGTACGCGCCGGGCTCGCCGAGCACCCGCGCGGCCCGGCGCCACTCGCGCAGCCGCCGGTCCACGTCCGCCCGTACGGCGGGCACGGCGAGCAGCGCCCGGGCGTCGACCCGGTACGGGCGGCCCGTGCCCCGGAGGTAGTGGCGCAGGGTGCCGGCGGCCTGGCGGACCCCGAGGGCCGTCCACAGCGGGGGCACCGCAACGCAGGCTGCCCGCAGCACCCGGTCTCGGGGGCGTGCGGGCAGGCTGGCGTGCGCGGCGTTGTCGTTCGGTATCGCGGGCTCCGCCCGGCCGCCGCTGCGGCCGATCGGCTCCTCCCGTGTCGGGCTAGTCCCCATAGGGGGACGTTAAGGGAGGAACCGGACCCCTGCTAGTCGAAGCCGGTCGGGTCAGTCGAAGATCGGGCCCTGGGTGCGGGTGCGCTTGATCTCGTAGAAGCCGGGGGTGGAGGCGACGAGCAGGGTGCCGTCCCACAGGCGGGCCGCGGCCTCGCCGCGCGGGGCGGGGGTGACGACCGGTCCGAAGAAGGCGACCTCTTCGCCGTCGGCGCCGGGCACGGAGATGACCGGGGTGCCGACCTCCTGGCCGACGCGGTTGATGCCGTCGTTGTGGGAGTCGCGCAGGACCTCGTCGTACTCGTCGGAGTCCGCGTAGTGGAGCAGCTCGGCGGGCAGGCCCACCTCGTCCAGGGCCTCGGCGATCGCCTCGCGGGTCGGGCCCGTTCCCTCGTTGTGGAAGCGGGTGCCCAGCGCGGTGTAGAGCTTGCCCGTCACCTCGTCGCCGAACTTCTGCTGGGCGGCCACGACCACGCGCACGGGAGCCCAGCCCTTGGGGCCGAGCAGTTCGCGGTAGCGCTCGGGCAGTTCGTCGAGCTTGTTCTCGTTCAGGACCGCGAGGCTCATCACGTGCCAGCGGACCTCTACGTCACGGACCTTCTCGACCTCCAGCATCCAGCGGGACGTCATCCAGGCCCAGGGGCAGAGCGGGTCGAACCAGAAGTCGACAGCGGTCTTCTCGCGCACCTGGGTGTCAGCCATGTCTCTCCTCAGATCGGAACGTTCCTCCCTGCCCAACCGCTCCGACCGCACACGCATTCCCCCGTGGGAGGATTCGGTCAGGTATCGCGATCACGCACGAAGGAGTGCACGTGCCCGGAGAGAATCTGTCCCGTGACGAGGCCCGCGAACGGGCCGAGCTGCTGTCCGTCGACGGGTACGAGGTGGTCCTCGACTTGAGGTCCGCGGTGGACGAGGCCGAACCGGCCGACGGCCCCAGGACGTTCCGGTCGGTGACCACCGTCCGCTTCCGGGCCGCCGCTCCGGGCGCCGCGAGCTTCGCGGACCTCATCGCACCCAGGGTGAACGCCGTGACCCTCAACGGGCGCGAGCTGGACCCGGCCGTCGTCTTCGACGGCGCGCGGATCGCCCTGGACGCACTGGCCTCCGAGAACGTGCTCGTGGTCGACGCCGACTGCGCGTACAGCCGGACCGGCGAGGGCATGCACCGCTTCGTGGACCCGGAGGACGGCGAGGTCTACCTCTACACCCAGTACGAGCCGGCCGACGCCCGGCGGGTGTACGCGAACTTCGAGCAGCCCGACCTCAAGGCCCCGTACCGCTTCGAGGTGACCGCGCCCGAGGGCTGGCAGGTCTGGAGCAACGGTGTCGAGGAGTCCCGCGAGGGGCAGACCCGGCGCTTCGCCGAGACCGCGCCGATCTCCACGTACATCACGTGCGTGGTGGCGGGGCCGTACCACTACGTCACGGACTCCTACACGCGCGGGGAGCTGACGATCCCGCTCGGCGCGATCTGCCGCAAGGGGCTGGCGAAGCACTTCGACGCGGACGAGGTGTTCCTCGTCACGAAGCAGGGCTTCGACCTCTTCCACGAGATCTTCGACTACCCGTACCCCTTCGGGAAGTACGACCAGGCCTTCGTGCCCGAGTACAACCTGGGCGCGATGGAGAACCCGGGGATGGTGACCTTCCGGGAGGAGTACATCTTCCGCGGGAAGGTCACGCAGGCCTCGTACGAGCGGCGCGCGAACACGATCCTGCACGAGATGGCGCACATGTGGTTCGGCGACCTCGTCACCATGAAGTGGTGGGACGACCTGTGGCTGAAGGAGTCCTTCGCGGACTTCATGGGCTCCTTCGCGCTGGTCGAGGCCACCCGCTTCGACCAGGCCTGGGTCACCTTCGCCAACAGCCGCAAGGCGTGGGCCTACCGGGCCGACCAGCTGCCCTCCACGCACCCGATCACGGCCGACATCCGTGACCTGGAGGACGCGAAGCTGAACTTCGACGGCATCACCTACGCCAAGGGCGCGGCGGTGCTCAAGCAGCTCGTGGCGTACGTGGGCCGGGACGCCTTCCTGGAGGGCGCGCGGCGCTACTTCAAGGCGAACGCCTACGGGAACACCACCCTGGACGACCTGCTGTCGGTGCTCGCGGAGGTGTCCGGACGGGACATGGCCGAGTGGTCGCGGACCTGGCTGCAGACGGCCGGCGTGAACGCGCTGACCCCGGTGGTGACCTGCGACGCGGGCGGCCGGGTGACCGAGCTGGCGGTGGTCCAGGACGGCGACGAGCTGCGCCCGCACCGGGTCGCGGTGGGCCTGTACCGGCTGGACCCGGACGGCGCGCTCGTCCGCTACGCGCGGGCCGAGGCGGACGTCGCCGGGGCCCGGACGGTCGTCACCGAGCTGACCGGCCAGGAGAAGCCGGCGCTGGTGCTCGTCAACGACGAGGACCTGACGTACTGCAAGATCCGCTTCGACGAGGGGTCGCTGGCCGCGCTGCGCTCGCACCTGGGCTCGGTGACGGACCCGCTGAGCCGCGCGCTGTGCTGGTCGGCGCTGTGGAACCTGACGCGCGACGGGCTGATGCCGGCGCGGGACTTCATCTCGCTCGTACTGGCCCACGCGGGCCGGGAGACGGACGTCGGCGTCCTCCAGATGCTGCACGCGCAGGCGCTGACCGCGGTCACCCACTACGCGGCGCCCGACTGGCGGGAGCAGGGCGGCAAGGTGCTGGCGGCGTGCGCGCTGCAGGAACTGCGGTTCGCGGAGCCGGGCTCGGAGCACCAGCTCACCTGGGCCCGCTTCTTCGCGGCGGGCGCGGCGACCGAGGGTGACTTCCAGCTGCTGCTGGGGCTGCTGGAAGGATCGGCGCGGATCGACGGGCTGGAGGTGGACCAGGAGCTGCGCTGGGACTTCCTGCTGCCGCTGGCCGCGCACGGGGCGATCGGCGAGGAGGTCCTCGCGGCCGAACTGGCGCGGGACGACACGGCGTCGGGCAAGCGGCACCAGGTCCGGTGCCTGGCGGCGCGGCCGTCGGCGGCGGTCAAGGACCAGGCGTGGGCCGCGGTCGTCGAGTCGGACGCGCTGTCGAACGCGCTGGTCGAGGCGACGATCGCGGGGATGCAGCGGTCTTCGCAGCGAGCCCTGCTCGCGCCGTACACCGGCCGGTACTTCGACGTCATCGAGCGGGTCTGGGCCGACCGGTCGATCCAGATCGGCATGGACGTGGTGCGGGGGCTGTACCCGTCGCTGCAGGACTCCCAGGAGACGCTGGACGCGACGGACGCGTGGCTCGATGCCCATGCGGATGCCGCGCCGGCGCTGCGCCGCCTGGTGCTGGAGTCCCGTGACGACCTGGCCCGTGCGCTGCGTGCGCAGGCCTGCGACGTGGCGGCGGGCTGACCCTGCGGGGCCTTCCCCTACCCGCCCTTCCACCGTTCCCTGGGGCTCCGCCCCAGACCCCGCTCCTCAAACGCCGGAGGGGCTGGACTTTCCGGACCCGCGGCTCTACCGCCGGAGGGGCTGGACTTTCCGGACCCGCGGCTCAAACGCCGGCGGGGCTGGATTTTCCAGTCCCGCCGGCGTTTTGGTTCCCGGAAGCGGTGCCCGGCCTGGTCAGCGGGGCGTGCCATCGGCAGTCGAACGTCCGTACTTTAGCCCCGGCTTGTCCCGATTTGCCGACGGATGTGTAACAGGGGTTAGCGAGGCCATGGCCTGAGGGAATCTCAGCGTCATGAACCACAACGCACCCCTCCCCCTCGCCCACCTCACCGACAACCGCCCCCGCGTGCTGTCGCTGGCCCAGCTCCGCGAGCACGGGGTCTCCGCCTCCGACGCCGCCGAGCGGTCCTGGCAGCAGATCCTGCCGGGGGTGTTCCTGCTCCACTCCGGTCCCGCGACGAGCGAGGAGCGGCTGCACGCGGCGCTCCTGTACGCGGGGCGCCGCGGGGACGAAGTCATGATCACCGGGCTGGCCGCCCTCGCGCTGTACCGGTTCTCCTCCGCCCCCGCCCTGCTCGGCCTCCCCCAGATCGACGTGCTCGTCCCGAACACCCGCCGGCTGCGCTCCGCCGGACAGGTCCGCATCGTCCGGACGCACACCCCGCCCCGGCCCCTGGAGGTCACCGGGCTGCCCGTCGCCCCCGTGGCCCGCGCCGTCGCCGACGCCGTCGCCCACCTCTCCGACGCCGGTACGGTCCGCCGTCTGCTCAGCGAAGCCGTCCGCGGCGGGCACTGCGAACCGGCCGCCGTGGTGCGGGAGCTGACGGTGGCCCGGCTGCTGAACCGCCCGCACGTGGTGGACGCCGTCGAATCGCTGCTCGCCGAGGGCCGGGCCATCGCCGAGGACCGGCTGTACCAGCTCGTACGGGGCTTCGAACTCCCCGAGCCCGTCTGGAACGTGGACCTGCGGCTGCCCGGCGGCCCGCACCTGGGCGGGGTCGACGCGTACTGGCCGGAGCAGGCGGTGGCCGTGGAGATCGACACCCGGGCCCCGCGCCAGGGCGAGGACGAGGCGTGGTCGGAGTCCGTCCGCAAGCGGGAGACCCTGGAGCGGTGCGGGGTGACCGTCCTGTTCATCACCCCGCGCAAGCTCCGCGACTGGCCCGAGCAGCAGGCGGCGGTCGTACGGACCGCCCTGACCGCGTCCGCCGACCGCGAGCCCGCCGCCTACCTCGTCGTCCTGCCCAGGTGAGCGCCCTACAGCGGAGGATTCGCCGGCGAGTACTCCGGGGCGCTCCACACCAGCCGCCCCGGGTGCAGGCTCTGAACCACCGACTCGATCCGGAACCGGACCCGCCGGTCCCCGCCCGGCCCGAACTCGGGCTCCGCCCGCCCGCTGAGCTGGAGCAGCGCCCCGCTCTCCCAGTCCGGGAACAGCAGTCCGGCCCGCGGGTCCGCCAGCAGGTTCCCCAACGTGAGGAACATGGCGTTGCCCGCGTAGTCCGGCCAGGCCAGTTCGGTCGGGGACAGCACCTCGACGAAGCCCGGCATTCCGCCCCGGTGGCTCGCGTCGGCCCCGTCCGCCCCCGCGGAGGTGGCGACGAAGAAGGTGTCGGCGGCGCGGACGGCCCGTTCCTGGTCGGGGGTGAGCGCGTCCCCGCGCCGCACGACACCGGCTCCTTCGGCGACGAGCTGGACAGGCTGCCGCTTCTGGAGGTACTTGGGGCAGTTGGCGAAGACCCGTTCGGCCGACAGCGCGAACCCGCCGGGGGTCACCTCCAGGGTTCCGCCCAGCCGCATCCGGCGCCGGGTGCGCGGGTCGAGGGAGATGGTCCCGACCCGGGTGCCGGCGGTGGCCAGCGCCTCGGTGAGCGGATCGCCTTCGGGGATCCCGCCCTTGACGGCGATCCGGTCCGGCCCGGTGGCCCGTACGAACCCGGGGGCGCCGGTCAGCAGTGAGGCCCAGAGCAGACCTCCGGGATCGGCCGCTCCGACGACCAGGTGCGGCTGCAGCCCCAGGAAGGCCGCCGCCACGTCCTTGATGTACGGGGTGATGGACTGGCCGACGTGCACGGCGTGCTCGCGGACACCGACCCGCTCCTGGATCGCCAGCGAGCCCCAGTGGTACCCGGACATTAGAAGAACCCGCAGGTCGGGGCCCCTGAGGTGGGAGCCTCGGCGCCCTCGGCGCCGCTCGGCACGGAGATCTCCAGACGGGTCCCGTCGGGGTCGTGGAAGAAGATCCCGCCGGAAGCAGCCCCTTCGCCGTGGGCGACGACCCCTTCGTAGGCGAAATCGACGCCCAGAGCACGCAGCCGCTCCTCGTACGCCCTGACCTCCTCGATGGCGTCCGCGGAGAGCGCGAGGTGGTGCAGTCCGGCCGCGCCGGGTGCGTAGGCCCCCTCCGCCTGCTGCCACAAGGTGAGCACGAGCTCGCCGTCCTGGCCGAGGAAGGCGAAGCGCCGGCCCTCCTCCTTGCCCTCGCCGAGCAGCTCGAAGCCGAGGCCGTCCCGGTAGAAGACGAGCGACCGGTCGAGGTCCGTGACGTTCAGGCCCACGTGGCCGGTGCGCAGCTTGCTGATGACGGTGGTCACAACGGTTCCTTCCCCAGAACTGCCTAGGAACTGCTTAATTTCTAACCTTCTAAATTGAGATTAGAGGTTAGAACCTAGGGAGTCAACCGCTCACGTACTCTTGAGGGGTTAGTACCACGAGGAGGCGGACATGACGACGGCGGACCGACGACCCCTGACCGGGGAACCGGTGGCCCTGGACCTGGTGAACACCCGGTGGGTCCAGGAGGGTGAACCCGTCGACCTCTTCGCCGGGGCCTTCGGGCTCACCCGCGTCGAAGGGCTCGCGCTCTGGCTGGAGAGCACCGGCCTGGCCGGCCGCTTCCGCGCCGACGCCGCGACCCTGGTCCACCTGCTGACCGCCCGCGAGGCACTGGCCCGCGCGGTCGCGGACCCGGCCGACGAGAGCGCCCGCACCCTGGTCGACGCGGTCCTGGAGCACGGGCGGATCCGGGCGACGCTGACCGCCGACGGACCGGGCGAGCGGACGGAGTTCGACGACCCGACCTGGGGTCCGGCCTGGACGGCCGCCCGGGACTACCTGGAGCTGCTGGGCTCCGACCCCGGCCGGATCCGCAAGTGCGCCTCCGAGACCTGCGTACTGCGCTTCCACGACACCTCGCGCAACGGCACCCGGCGCTGGTGCTCGATGTCGGCCTGCGGAAACCGGGCGAAAGCATCCCGCCACTACGCGCGCACGCGCGTGCGCTGAACACCCGGAAGTTGTCACACCCGATCTGAGACCGGGCTCCGCCCGACCCCTGACGCACGGTCGGGAAGTCTACAAATCCATGTTCCACCCCGAAGGTTCGCACCGGTTCGGTCCGGTACGGGCCTTCTGGCGTATGCCCCGAGCTGGCGGGAGTCCGCCACGGTAGGTATCGGTCCGTGACAACTCTCCCCAAAGAGCTGTCACTTACGCGAGGCTGACCGGTCATCCGGCACCGAAATCCGGACCGTACCTTTCACTTAGCCAGGGATGCTGATGACCCTCGACTCCCCCAGCTCCATACCCGGGGCCCGACGCGCCGCGCGCGTCGCGGCCGCGGCCGGCCTGGTTGCCGCCCTCGCGGCCACCGGCGCCATGCCCGTCTTCGCGGCGACCGGCACGAATACCCCCGCGCCCAACCCCGCGGTGAAGTCGGCCGACGAGAAGCTCGGATCGGCCGACGCCGAACTGCTCCAGGAAGCCAAGACCAAGGGCGAGAAGACCGTCACGGTCATGGTCGCGACGGCCCCCGGCGAGACCCAGCAGGTGGCCAAGCAGCTCGACGACGTCCAGGGCGCCTCGGTGGGCCAGACGTACGACAAGCTCGGCTACGTGCGCGCCACCCTGCCGATCGACAAGGCGGAGGCCGCGCTGAAGGCGGCCGCCAAGCTGTCCTCCGTGCACGGCATCGACCTGCGCCACGAGATCCAGCTGCCGGACCCCCGTCCGGACGCGGACCGCGAGACGGGGACGGTGAAGCGGACCGCCGCCGAGACCTACCCCGGGCCGGGCAAGACCACCCCGGCGAAGAACCCGTACAACCCGTCCTTCGAGACGGGTGCGCTGGACTTCCTCAAGAAGAACCCGACGGCCGACGGCCGCGGCGTGACCATCGGCATCATGGACTCGGGTGTCGACCTCGGTCACCCGGCGCTCCAGAAGACCACCACCGGCGAGCGCAAGATCGTCGACTGGGTCACCGCGACCGACCCGATCACGGACTCCGACGCCACCTGGCGGGCGCAGATCACCCCGGTCGCCGGTGGCACCTTCACCGCGGGCGGCGGCAGCTGGAAGGCCCCGGAGGGCTCCTTCCAGTGGAGCCGTTTCACCGAGTCGATCACCGCCAACGGCGACATGAAGGGCGACGTCAACCGGGACGGGGACACCACCGACCGGTTCGGCCTGCTCTACGACCCGGTCGCCGGGACCGTCCGCGTCGACACCGACCAGGACAACGACTTCACGAACAACGAACCGATGAAGCCGTACAAGGACGGCTACCAGATCGGCTACTTCGGCACGGACAACCCGGCGACCGAGGTCGCCGAGCGCATCCCGTTCGTGATCGAGATCCGCAAGGACGTCCCGATGGACCCGCTGGGCGGTGACTGGGTCGGCAAGAAGGCCGACTTCGTCAACGTCGGCATCATCGAGTCCGAGCACGGCACGCACGTCGCGGGCATCACCGCCGCCAACGGCCTGTTCGGCGGCGCGATGAACGGCGAGGCGCCCGGCGCCAAGCTCGTCTCCTCGCGCGCCTGCTCCTGGTCCGGCGGCTGCACCAACATCGCGCTGACCGAGGGCATGATCGACCTCGTCGTCAACCGCGGCGTGGACATCGTCAACATGTCGATCGGCGGCCTGCCGGCCCTGAACGACGGCAACAACGCGCGCGCCGAGCTCTACAAGAACCTCATCGACACCTACGGTGTCCAGCTCGTCATCTCGGCGGGCAACGAGGGCCCCGGCATCAACACCATCGGCGACCCCGGTCTCGCGGACAAGGTCATCTCCGTGGGTGCGGCGGTCTCCAAGGAGACCTGGGCGGCCAACTACGGCTCCGGCGTGGCCAAGAAGTACAACATGTTCCCCTTCTCCTCCCGCGGTCCGCGTGAGGACGGCGGCTTCACGCCGACGATCACCGCCCCCGGCGCGTCGATCAACACCATCCAGACCTGGCTGCCCGGCGCACCGGTGAAGGAGGCCGGCTACACCCTGCCGGCCGGTTACGGCATGCTCCAGGGCACCTCGATGTCCTCGCCGCAGGCGGCGGGCGCCAGCGCCCTGCTGATCTCGGCCGCCAAGCAGCAGAAGATCGCGCTCACCCCGGCGAACCTGCGCATCGCGCTCACCAGCAGCGCGAAGAAGATCGAGGACGTTCCGGCGCACGCCCAGGGCGCGGGCCTCATCAACATCCCCGGCGCGTGGGAGTCCATCCAGCGCGGCGCGAAGGCCAACGACTTCACCGTCAAGGCCCCGGTCGACACCGCGATCGACCAGTTCCTGAAGACCCCGGGCTCCGGCACCGGCGTCTACGACCGCGAGGGCGGCCTGAAGGTCGGCCAGAAGAAGGTCTACGACGTCGTCGTCACCCGCACCACGGGCGTCAAGTACGGCACCCCGCACCAGCTGAGCTGGCGCAACAACGACGGCACGTTCAAGGTCCTCAGCGACTACGGCTACGTCACCCTGCCGCTGAACAAGCCGGTCACCATCAAGGTCGAGGCCAAGGCCAAGACGGCCGGCGTCCACAGCGGCATCCTGCAGCTCGACGACCCCTTCACCGAGGGCATCGACAAGCAGATCCTCTCCACGGTCGTCGTCTCCACCCCGCTGGCGAAGCCCTCGTACAGCTACTCGGACACCTCCTCCGTGCAGCGCAACAGCCACAAGTCGTACTTCGTGACCGTCCCGGCGGGCGCGAAGACCCTCGAGGTCGCCCTCGGCGGACTCGCCTCGGGCAGCCAGACGCGCTTCATCTCGATCCACCCGTACGGCGTGGGCGTCGAGGACAGCGCGACGACCCAGTGCTACCCGAACTACGACAACCCGGCCAACCAGTGCCGCCCCGACCTGCGTTCGTACCCGAACCCGCAGCCGGGCGTCTGGGAGATCGAGGTCGAGTCGCGCCGTACGTCGCCGCTGCTCGACAACCCGTTCAAGCTGGACGTCTCCGTGCTCGGCGCGGCCTTCGACCCCGCGGTCAAGGTCCTGCCCGAGGTCAAGCAGGGCACCCCGGCGCCGGTCCAGTGGACCGTGAAGAACGACGGGGCCGCCATCTCCGGCGGCAAGCTCCAGGGTGGTCCGCTCGGTTCCGCGAAGGTCGCCAAGCCGACCATCGCCGCTGGTGAGACCCACACCACCGAGGTCACGATCGGCGAGGGCGTCTCCCGCCTCGACATCGCGATCGGCAAGGTGTCCGACACCGCCGCCGACCTCGACCTGGACGTGTACAAGGACGGCGTCAAGGTCGGCTCCTCCGCCGACGGCGACTCCGAGGAGGCCGTGAGCCTCGTCAACCCGGCCGCGGGCACCTACACCATCGAGGTGTTCGGCTACGCGATCCCGTCCGGCTCCACCGCGTACGACTACCGCGACGTCTACTACTCGGCCGCCCTGGGCACCGTCCAGGTCGACGAGGCCGCCGCGGTCAACCTCGCCAACGGCGCCTCGGCGACCGTCTCCGCGAACGTGCTGGTCAACAGCGCCGCTCCGGAAGGCCGCCAGTTCTTCGGCGAGGTCAAGCTGCTCAACGCCCGCGGCACCGCCGCCGGCACCGGCAGCGTGCAGATCGAGAAGGTCCTGCCGTAATCCGGTAGGAGCCTGAACGCAGCGGGGGCGGTGCTCGTCAGAGCACCGCCCCCGCCTGTTTCCCCCGCCCTTCCCCCGCCGGTTCCCCCCTGCTTCCCCCTCGGGTGCGGACTACTTCCCCAGCGAGCTCAGGTCCTGCGCGTACGTGCCCACCGCGTGGGCGATCACGTCCAGGTTGGTGTCGAAGGCCTTCAGGTCGATGTTCTTCAGGGTGTCCCCCGCCCCGTGGTAGTTCGGGTCGTACGGGGCCCCGGCCGTGCCGCCGTACCGCTTCGCCTGCTCCGGCGTCTTGATGCCCTCGGCCCCGGTGAAGGTGCCGCCTGCCGGGATGCCGTTCGCGATGAAGGGGCCGTAGTCGGAGCGGCCGTCGAAGTCGCTGCCCTCGTGCGGCTTGGCCTTCTTGTCGAGGAAGCCGTTGATCAGCGCCTCGATCTGCGCCGAGCCGGCCGGTCCGGCGCCCTCGCCGGTCCTGTCCGAGTCGTCGCCGTCGTAGACGAACTGCACCGGGTTCGGCGAGGCGATCATGTCGAAGTTCAGGTAGAGCGCGATGTCCTTCTTCTGCTTCTCGGACAGCTGCGCCACGTAGTGCTCGGAGCCCAGCAGGCCGAGCTCCTCCGCCGACCACCAGGCGAAGCGGACCTTGTTGGCGGTCCGCTTGCCCTTGCCCTTCTTGTTGGCGCCCTCGTCCGCGAGTTCGAGGGCCACCTCCAGCAGGCCGGCCGAGCCCGAGCCGTTGTCGTTGATGCCCGGCCCCTCGGGGACCGAGTCCAGGTGGGAGCCGACCGTGACCACGCGGTCGGCGCGGCCGCCGCGGGTCTCGGCGATCACGTTGCGGGTGGTCTTCCTCACGTGCTCCTGGTCCAGGTCCAGGCGTACGGTCACTTCGCCCTTCGCCGCGGCCGCGGTCAGCTCCTCCCCGTCGGCGAGGGTGATCCCGGCGCTCGGGATGATCCCCTCGGCGGGCGAGGAGAACGTGCCGCGCACCGGGGTGGTCCCGCTGTGGTTGTAGACGATCACGCCGATCGCGCCGGCCGCGGCGGCGGCCCGCTGCTTCTCCACGAAGGTGCAGGTGCCGCGCTTGACCAGGGCGATCTTCCCGGTGAAGGCGCCGGCCGCGTAGTCGTCCGGCGTGCAGCCGGGGCTCTCGTCGACCCGGGCGAGGGCGAGCGGGGCGGTCAGCCCGCCGGCCGGGGTGGACGTGGTGAAGGTGAAGGCGGCGGTGGCCAGCTCACGGGGGTCCGCGCCGCTCAGGACGGTGGTCTTCTCCGTCTTCGTGTGCGCCTCGTAGATGTCGAAGTCCTGGTACGAGACCTCGTACCAGGCCTTCTTCAGCGTGTCGTGGACGTAGGCGGCCGAGGCCGCGTGGCCGGGGGTGCCGGCGGCGCGGTTGCCGCCGTTGGCGTCGGCGATCTGCTGGAACTTCGCCAGGTGGCGGTAGGCGCCGCGGGCGGTGACCTCCGACACCAGTTCCCTGGCCAGCCGGCCCTCGCGCGGGTGGGCGGCCGCCGGGGTGGCGGCGAGCAGGACGGGTGCCGCGACGGCGGCGGCCGCGAGGGCGGCGAGGGCCGGTATGGACCGGCGTCGGTGGCGGGTGGCGCGCACGGTGGTGTCTCCCCGAGTTCGAAGTACGGAACGCGCGTCCGGAGTGCGGACACGACAGACCGGACGCTAACCGGCTGCGACCAGGCAAAACGGGCGGTGGGCGGGGGTGAAACACGGCCGCCACGGAGTTGTCACCGGGGTTCACACGGAGAACACCGTCCGCTCCTCGGACAATGGATTGGACAAGGCTCGTGGGGTCGAACGCATGATGGCTTCACGCGCGCCCGCGTCGTACGTACAAGAGGAGTCACCGTGAGGGTCGGAATCGTCGGAGCCACCGGACAGGTCGGCGGAGTCATGCGCGGCATCCTGGCCGAGCGCAAGTTCCCGGTGGACGAGCTGCGGCTGTTCGCTTCGGCCCGGTCGGCCGGCTCCACCCTCGAATGGGAGGGCCGCGAGATCACCATCGAGGACGCCTCCACGGCCGACTACTCCGGCCTGGACATCGTGCTCTTCTCCGCGGGCGGCGCCACCTCCAAGGCCCTCGCCGAGAAGGTCGCCTCGCAGGGCGCCGTCGTGATCGACAACTCCTCCGCCTGGCGCCGCGACCCCGAGGTCCCCCTCGTCGTCTCCGAGGTCAACCCGCACGCGATTCGGAACCGCCCCAAGGGCATCATCGCGAACCCGAACTGCACCACGATGGCCGCGATGCCGGTGCTGCGCCCCCTGCACGACGAGGCCGGTCTGACCGCGCTGATCGCCACCACCTACCAGGCCGTGTCCGGCTCGGGCCTGGCGGGCGTCGCCGAGCTCAAGGGCCAGGCCTGCGCGGTCTCCGAGGCCGCCGACCAGCTGACCTTCGACGGCGGCGCGGTGGAGTTCCCCGAGCCCGCCGTCTACAAGCGTCCCATCGCCTACAACGTGATCCCGCTCGCGGGCTCGATCGTCGACGACGGCTCCTTCGAGACCGACGAGGAGCAGAAGCTCCGCAACGAGTCCCGCAAGATCCTCGAGATCCCGGAGCTCAAGGTCTCGGGCACCTGCGTGCGCGTGCCGGTCTTCGCCGGCCACTCCCTCCAGGTCAACGTCCGCTTCGACCGCCCGCTGAGCGTCGAGCGCGCCTACGAGCTGCTGAAGGACGCCCCGGGCGTCGAGCTCTCGGAGATCCCGACCCCGCTGCAGGCCGCCGGCAAGGACGCCTCCTACGTGGGCCGCATCCGTGTCGACGAGACCACCGAGAACGGCCTCGCGCTGTTCCTCTCGAACGACAACCTCCGCAAGGGCGCCGCGCTGAACGCGGTCCAGATCGCGGAGCTGGTCGCGGAGGAGCTGCGCCAGGGCTGACGCCGGTCGGGCACCTGTGAGGGGCGGCACCGTCACGGTGCCGCCCCTTCGTGTTGCTCAGAGCGCGAGATGCCTTCGCAGCGCGACGTCGATCTCCGTCATGCGTTGGCGCGGCACCACGCCGACCCTCTGGCGCAGGCGCTCCGCGGCGACCGCGCGGACCTGTTCGCACTGTGCCTTCGAGTCCTTGGGCATGCCGCATTCGGCTGCCGGCAGGAGCACCTGGAACGTGAAGACGCGGTCAGTGTTCGAAGTCAGGGGCACCACGGTGACGACCCCCCGGCCGTTGCGCACCACCGACTCGTTGGCGGCGTTGTGCGACACGATCACGGCCGGCCGTACCTTGTTGGCCTCGCTCCCCCGCGCGGGGTCGAGGTCCACGAGGTAGATGTCACCACGCCGCATCGGTGACCCCGTCCCCAGCCGTCCGGTCCCAGAGGGCCGAGTCCTCGGACGTGTCCCACTCGGCGAAGGCCGCCGCGTACTCGGCTTCCAGCTTTGCGGCGCGCAGCAGGTCGATCGCCTCGTGTATGACGGCCGAGCGCGAGTCCGCGTCCGTTCTCGTCGCGTACTCGTCGACGAAGGCAACGTCCTCCTGCGGCAGGCTCACACTGATCTTCATACCCTGAATGCTACCGGGGTAGGAAAAGCTGCGCCACCGAGCCGGCCCGCGCGATCGAGTTTCGCCTGCGGATTACTCCGCCGCGGTGGCGCGGCCCGCGTGGAAGGATGGGCGGAACGTCACCATCGAAGGAGATGACCGCGTGCCAGGCACGAATCTGACCCGTGAAGAGGCTCAGCAGCGGGCAAAGCTGCTCAGTGTCGACTCGTACGAGATCGAGCTCGATCTCAGCGGCGCGCAAGAGGGCGGCACGTACCCCTCCGTGACCACCGTGCGCTTCCAGTCCGCCGAGGCCGGCGCCGAGACCTTCATCGACCTGGTCGCTCCGGCCGTGCACGAGGTCGTCCTCAACGGCAAGTCCCTCGACGTGGCCGCCGTCTTCCGCGACTCCCGGATCGCGCTCGCGCACCTCGCCGCCGGGGCCAACGAGCTCCGCGTCGTCGCCGACTGCGCCTACACCAACACCGGTGAGGGTCTGCACCGCTTCGTCGACCCGGTCGACGATCAGGCGTATCTGTACACCCAGTTCGAGGTCCCGGACGCGCGCCGGGTGTTCGCGAGCTTCGAGCAGCCCGACCTGAAGGCGACGTTCCGGTTCACCGTGACGGCCCCCGCGGGCTGGACGGTCATCTCGAACTCCCCACGCGACATTCCGCAGGGGGCGGACGCTCCGGCCGACAACGTCTGGCGCTTCGAGCCCACCCCGCGCATCTCCACGTACATCACGGCCCTGATCGTCGGCCCGTACCACGCGGTGCACAGCTCCTACGAGGGCGCGAACGGGCAGTCCGTGCCGCTCGGCATCTACTGCCGGCCCTCGCTCGCGGAGTTCCTCGACGCCGACGCGATCTTCGACGTGACCCGGAAGGGCTTCACCTGGTTCCAGGAGAAGTTCGCGTACGACTACCCCTTCGCGAAGTACGACCAGCTCTTCGTGCCGGAGTTCAACGCGGGCGCCATGGAGAACGCGGGCGCGGTCACCATCCGCGACCAGTACGTCTTCCGCTCGAAGGTGACGGACGCGGCGTACGAGACGCGCGCCGAGACGATCCTCCACGAGCTCGCGCACATGTGGTTCGGCGACCTCGTCACCATGGAGTGGTGGAACGACCTGTGGCTGAACGAGTCGTTCGCCACCTACACCTCCATCGCCTGCCAGGCGGACGCGGAGGGCTCGAAGTGGCCGCACGCCTGGACCTCCTTCGCCAACTCCATGAAGACCTGGGCGTACCGGCAGGACCAGCTGCCCTCCACGCACCCGATCATGGCCGAGATCCGTGACCTGGACGACGTCCTGGTCAACTTCGACGGCATCACGTACGCCAAGGGCGCCTCGGTGCTCAAGCAGCTCGTGGCCTACGTCGGCCAGGACGCCTTCTTCAAGGGCGTGCAGGCCTATTTCAAGGCGCACGCCTTCGGGAACACGCGCCTGTCGGACCTGCTGGGCGCGCTGGAGGAGACCTCCGGCCGCGATCTGACCCCCTGGTCGAAGGCGTGGCTGGAGACGGCCGGCATCAACATCCTGCGCCCGGAGATCGAGACCGACGAGAACGGCGCCATCACCGCCTTCGCCGTCCGCCAGGAGGCCCCGGCGCTGCCCGCCGGCGCCAAGGGCGAGCCGGTGCTGCGCCCGCACCGCATCGCGGTCGGCCTGTACGACCTGGCCGACGGCAAGCTGGTGCGCGGCGAGCGGATCGAGCTGGACATCGACGGCGACCTCACCGCCGTACCGGAGCTGATCGGCCGGACCCGTCCGGCCGTGATCCTGCTGAACGACGACGACCTGTCGTACGCCAAGGTCCGTCTGGACGAGGTGTCCCTCGCCAACGTCACCGCGCACCTGGGCGACTTCACCGAGTCGCTGCCGCGCGCACTGTGCTGGGCCTCGGCCTGGGACATGACCCGCGACGGCGAACTGGCCACCCGCGACTACCTCGCCCTCGTCCTGTCGGGCATCGGCAAGGAGTCGGACATCGGCGTCGTCCAGTCGCTGCACCGCCAGGTCAAGCTGGCCGTGGAGCTGTACGCCGACCCGGCGTGGCGGGGCCAAGGCCTGGCCGTCTGGACGGAGGCCACGCTGGAGCACCTGCGCGCGGCCGAGCCGGGCAGCGACCACCAGCTGGCGTGGGCCCGCGCCTTCGCGGCGACGGCCCGCACCGAGGAGCAGCTGACCTACCTGTCGGCGCTGCTGGACGGCTCGGCCGAGGTCAAGGGCCTGGCCGTGGACACCGAGCTGCGCTGGGCGTTCCTGGAGCGCCTGGTCGCCACGGGCATCGCCGACGAGCCGGCCATCGCGGCCGAGCTGGAGCGGGACAAGACCGCGGCGGGCGAGCGGCACGCGGCGACCGCCCGCGCGGCGCGTCCGACGGCGGAGGCCAAGGCGAAGGCGTGGGCCTCGGTCGTCGAGGGCGACGCGCTCCCGAACGCGGTGCAGGAAGCGGTGATCGGGGGCTTCGTCCAGACCGACCAGCGCGAGCTCCTCGCCCCGTACACGGCGAAGTACTTCGCGGCGGTCAAGGAGGTCTGGGAGACCCGCAGCCACGAGATCGCCCAGCAGATCGCGGTGGGGCTCTACCCGTCCCTCCAGGTCTCCGCGGAGACCCTCGCGGCGACGGACGCCTGGCTGGCCTCGGCCGAGCCGAACGCGGCCCTGCGCCGCCTGGTCTCGGAGTCCCGCGCGGGCATCGAGCGCGCGCTGGCGGCCCAGGCCGCCGACGCCCGGGTCTGACCGGCTCGCGCCACCGCCGGGGCTCCGCCCCGAACCCCGCGCCTCAAACGCCGGCGGGGCTGGATTTTCCAGCCCCGCCGGCGTTCACGTGCGGGCCGACGCCAGCCAGATCCAGCCCGTCCGGCGTTTGAGGACCGGGTCCGGGCGGAGCCCGGGAACGGTGGAAGGGCGGGTAGGGGACGGCCCCGCAGGGCTGCCCCGCCCGCAGCCGCGGCTACGGCCGAGCCACGGCGACGGCCCTCAGGGCCGCCAGGACATGGGCCACGGCCGGGGCCGACTCCGAGCCCCTGCGGAGGGCCGCGATGACGTGCCGGGCGGGGCGGTCGTGGGACAGGACCCGGACGGCGACGCCCGCGGCGCGGCTCGCCACCATCCGGGGGACCAGGGCCACCCCCATGCCCGCCTCGACCATGGCGAGGATCGCGGTCCAGCCGGACGCCGAGTGCGCCTGCTCGGGCACGAACCCGGCCGCCTCGCACGCGTTGCGGGTGATCTCCGACCAGGGCCCGGAGCCGCCGTAGATCCACGGGTCCCCGGACAGGTCCGCGAGCCGCAGCTCCGTGGCCCCGGCCAGCGGGTGGTCCGGGGGCAGGGCCACGTCGAGGGGATCCTCCAGCAGGGTCCTGCGGGTGAAGCGGGGATCGCGCGCGGTCGGGGCGTGCGCGGCGAGGGAGAGCGCGAGGTCGACGACCCCGGCGGACAGCAGCTCGTAGGACTCGGCCGCCTCGGTCTCCCGTACGCGGACCTCCACGCCGGGGTGCGAGCGCCTCAGGGCGGCGACCGCCGGGACCACGAGGACCGGTACGGCGGTGGAGAAGGCGCCGATCCGCACCTCCCCCGCCTCCCCCGCGAGGTACCCGGTCAGCTCCGCGTCGGCCCGCTCCAGCTGCGCGAACACCGCCTCCGCGTGCCGCAGTACGAGGTGGGCGGCGTCGGTGAGCCGGACCCGGCGGCCCTGGGCCTCCAGGAGCGGGACCCCCAGCATCCTGGCCAGGTTGGTCAGCTGCTGCGAAACGGCCGAGGGCGTCATGTGCAGCGCCTCGGCCGTGGCGGTCACGGTGCCCTGTTCGGCGAGGGTCCGCAGGATCCGCAGCTTCTTGATGTCCCACTCGATCATGGGACCGAACCTACCGCCGGGCACCCAGACCCACGCCGCCCAGGATCAGCGCCATGCAGAGGAGCTGCGTCGGGCCGGTGGTCTCGCCGAGGAGCAGCAGTCCGAGTCCCGCGACGCAGACCGGCTGGAGGTAGTAGACGACTCCGGCGCGGGCGGCGCCGATCATCGAGACGGCCTTGTTCCAGGCGAAGAAGGCGACGGCGGAGGAGAAGACGCCGACGTACAGGAGCATTCCGGCGGTGGAGGGGGTGACCTGGAAGCCGCCCTGGACGCCGACGGACACGGCGTGGACGGGGGCGAGCATCAGGGCGCCGAGGACGAAGGTGGTGAGCAGGAAGGCGAGTCCGCCCAGTTCGGCGGGCTTGCGCTTGAGGAGCGCGCTGTACGTGGCGAAGGACAGGGCGGCGCCGAACATCCACAGGTCGCCGGCGGCGAAGTCGAAGCGGATCGATCCCTTGCCGACCAGGAGGAGCACCCCGAGCGCGGCGAGGGCCAGGCCGAAGGTCCGCCGGGCGCCGAGCTTCTCGCCGCCGAGCCGGGCGTACAGGGCCATGATGACCGGCGAGGCGGCCATGATCATGCCCATGTTGGAGGCGGAGGTGGTCAGTCCGGCCTGGTGGACGAGCGTGTTGTAGAGGGTGACGCCGAAGAGGGTGGCCAGGGCGATGTAGCCGAAGTGCTTGCGGATCAGGGCCCGCTGCTGCCAGGCCTGCCGGACGGCGAAGGGGGCGACGGCCACGGTGGCGATCACCCAGCGCCAGAAGACGGCCTGGACGGGCGGGATGCTGTCGGCCATGCCGCGGGTGGCGACGAAGCTGCCGGACCAGACGACCGTCGCGAGCAGGGCGAGGAGGATGCCGAGACCGGCGGCCCCCTTCTTCGCCTTGCCGGGCAGTGCTTCCTGCGGGACGGTGCGGACTCGGTCCATGACGGCCACGGTGTGTCTCCCCCTCGGGGTTCGGAGTGTCGGTTCGTTGGTCTACCGTCGCACCGGGGCACCCGTCAGGTCCATCGAAACATTTCGATCGGTTTCTTCAGGAAAAGTGAACGGTTCGGCCTTCGGCCGCGCCGCACCCGCCGCGAGCTGCCCCGCGACGGTGGCGCCGAAGGCGATCACCATGCCCAGCACCTGCACCGGCGACAGCGCCTGCCCCAGGGCGGCCCACCCGATGACGGCGGCGGTGAGCGGCGAGAGCGGGCCGAGCAGGGTGACCGAGGTGGCGCTGAGCTGCCCGATGCCGCGGAACCAGAGCCAGTACGCGATGCCGGTGTTGATCAGCATCATGTAGCCGTACCCGAGGAAGGCCCGGCCGTCGAGCGCCGGCGGCGCCCCTTCGACCAGCGCGGCGATCGGGATGATGATCAGGCCGCCCGCGGTGAGCTGCCAGCCGGTCATGGCCAGCGGGCCGACGCCCTCCGGGCGCCCCCACCGCTTGGTCATGACGACGCCCGCGGCCATCGAGGCGGAGGAGACGATGCCGGCCGCCAGCCCGACCGGGTCGAGCTCCGCCTGCGCGGTCAGCACCACCATGCCGACACCGAAGGCCGCCACGATGGCGGCAAGCACGGTCCGCAGCCGGGCCCGCTCCCCCAGGAGGAGGGCGGCGAGCCCCACCACGAACAGCGGCCCCGCGGAGCCCAGTACGGCCGCGACCCCACCGGGCAGGCGGTAGGCGGAGAGGAACAGGAGCGGGAAGAAGGCGCCGATGTTGAGCCCGCCGAGGACGGCGGCCTTCCACCACCACTGCCCCGTGGGGAGCTTGCGCGCGAGGGCGGTGAGCAGCAGCCCGGCGGGCAGGGCCCGCATCACCCCGGTGAACAGCGGCCGGTCGGGCGGCAGCAGCTCGGAGGCCACGAAGTAGGTGGAGCCCCAGGAGACGGGGGCGAGGGCGGTCAGGGCGAGGGCGGTGACGCGCTTCACGGCGGTGCTCCTCCGGCAGGGACGAGTAGCTCACTTGAAAGTAGCTTAGCACTAAGCTACTTTCCCGCAAGCAACTTTCTTGCCAACGAATCGGCGGAAGCCGGATACTGCGCCCATGACCGACAAGGACCCCGTCGACGCGATCGCGGACCAGTGGTTCGCCGTGCGCCCCGATCTGGACACCGCGCCCATGGCCGTCTTCGGCCGGATCTACCGGATCTCCAAAGCCATGGGCGACGCCATGGACAAGGCCTACGCGCGCTACGGAATCTCGCGCGGGGAGTTCGACGTCGTGGCCACGCTGCGCCGGAGCGGAAGCCCGTACACCCTCTCGCCCCGCCAGCTCTCGGCCACGCTGATGCTCACCACGGGCGGCATGACGGGGCGGCTGGACAAGCTGGAGAAGGCCGGGCTGCTCCGCCGCAGCCCCGATCCGGACGACCGGCGCGGGCTGCGGGTGACGATCACCGACCGGGGCCTCGCGCTCATCGACGAGGCGGTCGCGGCGGGTCTGGAGGTGCAGCGCGAAGCGCTCACCGGCCTGGACGCGGCGGAGATCGCGGCGCTCACCGGCCTCCTGCGCAAGGTGATGGCAGGGGTCCCCTAGGCAGGACCCGGCTCCGGGTACGACAAGGCGCCGGGGGTCCTCAGGGACCCCCGGCGCCTTGGTTCAGTCTTCGGTCAGCTCTCGTTCTGCGCCTTGCGCGACTTGTCGCCGACCATCACCAGACCGGCGATGACCAGGAACAGCACGATCGGCGCGGCCACGTAGAGGCCGAGCGTCTCGGCGACGCTCAGGCCCGGACCCGGGTCGTCGCCGTCGTCACGGGTGACCGCGAGGGCGGGAGACGTCATCAGCAGCATCATCAGCGTCGTTCCGGCCGTGACGGCGCCGGCGCGCAGAGCGTTCTTCTTGTCCACGGTGCAAACGTAGCGAACACCTAAACGCCGCGCGCGCCCGGGGGTGCCGTACGGGTTCCCACCGCCTCCCGCACCGCCCCCAGCAGGGCGTTCGCCCGCGGCGAGGCGGCCAGTGCCTCCAGGGTCAGCGGCCTGCCCTCCGCGTCGGCGACCGGGAGCCGCCAGTTGGGGTACTGGTCCCAGGTGCCGGGCAGGTTCTGCGGCCGCCGGTCCCCCACCGCGTCGGGCAGCCAGACCCCGACCAGCCGGGCCGGGGTGCGCGCCAGGAACCCGTACAGGGACCGTACGGCGGCCTCCTCGCCCTTCGTGTCGAGCCCGAGGTCCTCCAGTACGTCCAGCCAGCGCGCGGTGTCGGCCGCGTCCTCGGCGCGCTCCCGCTCGGCCGGGCGGGTCAGCAGGCCCAGCCGGTCGCGCAGTTCCACGTGGGAGCCGGCCAGTTTGGCGGCCGTGGGCGGCAGATCGTGGGTGGTCACGGTGGCCAGACAGTCGGCCCGCCAGCGCTCCGGCTCCAGCGGCTCGCCGTCGCCGCCCCAGTCCCGCTCGAACCACAGCACCGAGGTGCCCAGCACCCCGCGCCGGGCCAGCGCCTGACGGACCCCCGGCTGCACCGTGCCGAGGTCCTCGCCGATGACCAGGGCCCCCGCCCGGTGCGCCTCCAGGACCAGCAGGGCGAGCATCGCCTCCCCGTCGTACGCGACGTACGCGCCTTCGGCGGGCGGGGCCCCTTCCGGGATCCACCAGAGCCGGAAGAGTCCCATGACGTGGTCGATGCGCAGGGCGCCCGCGTACCGGAACACCCCCCGCAGCAGGGCACGCAGCGGCGCGTACCCGGTGGCGGCCAGTCGGTCCGGCCGCCACGGGGGCAGCCCCCAGTCCTGGCCGCGCGCGTTGAAGGCGTCCGGCGGAGCGCCGACGGAGACGGCCCGGGCGTAGTGGGGGGCTCCGAAGGGGGCTCCGGTGGCGTCCGAGCCCTCCGGGTGCACCCCGACGGCCAGGTCGTGCACGATGCCGACCGCCATCCCGGCCTCCTTGGCGGCCCGCTGGGCGGCGGCGAGCTGGGCGTCCGTCAGCCAGACCAGCCAGCGGTGGAAGTCGGCCCGTGCCTTCGGGTCGTCCCCGGCGTGCCCGGCGCACCAGGTGGCGTGCCGGTCCAGCTCCTCGCCCTGCTCGGCGCGGAACCGCCCGTAGGCCGCCTCCCGTTCGGGGCCGCGCGGGACGGCGTATAGCAGCTCCAGGGCGGCCCGCTTGAGGGTCCAGACGGCGTCCCGGTCGATCAGCGCCCCCTTCTCCAGCACCTCGCGCCGCAACTCCGCTCCCCGGTCGGCCAGTTCCGCGAGGGCGGCCCGGTCCGGGCAGTCGGCGTACTCGGGGACGTCCTCGATCCGCAGGTGCACCGGGTCGGGGAAGCGGCGCGAGGACGGCCGGTAGGGGGAGGGGTCGGTCGGGTTGCCGGGGACGGCCGCGTGCAGCGGGTTGACCTGGACGAAGCCGGCTCCGTGGACACGGCCCGCCCAGCGCGCCAGCTCCGCGAGGTCGCCCAGGTCGCCCATGCCCCAGGAGCGCTCGGAGAGCACCGAGTAGAGCTGGACGAGCAGCCCGTGGGTGCGTTCGGGCGCTGCCGGAGCCCGGTCGGGGGCCACGATCAGGGTGGCGGTGGCGGTGCGGCCGTCGGGGGCCTCCACGTGGATCCGGTGCACGCCGAGCGGCGGCTCCCCCACGTCGGCCGCGCTCCAGGCCGCGGGCGGCTCCTGGGGGGCCGCGTCCGCCGCCCCGGGCGGCCCGCCCCCCTGTGTCTCCGCCTCCAGCCGCGTCCGGGTCCCCGGCGGCAGCGCGCCCAGCTCCACGGGCGGCCGGGAACCGGCCCACCACACCAGCACGCGCGGCAACAGCCGGTGCGCCGCGTCGTGTTCGGCCGCGGCCAGGTCCGCCCGTACGGACTCCGGGGTGTCCGTGTTCACCCCCAGCTGCCGCAGTACGGCGGCGACGGTGGCCTCCGGGACCCGGAGGGTGACGTCCTCGGCGGGCTGGTAGGTGGTGGCGACTCCGTACAGGGCCGCGAGCCGGGCGAGGTCGTCCATCAGGTTCCTTGTCGTCTAGTCACCCGCGGCGGCCGCCGCGGCATGGGTGGTCGGCTCGCTGGTCAGCGGGGCCTCGCAGGCGAGCGGGGGCTCACTGGTCAACGGCGCGTGCGCGGCGTCGGCGAGCGACGGCTCGCTGGTGAGGGGCCGTTCGTCGGGTCCGGCCTGCGCCGGCAGATGGGCGAGCGGCGGACGCCGTTTCGGGGCGGACGTGGTGGATATGGAGGTGGTGGAGGTGATGGCGTTCTCGGATTTCACGGCCTTGGTGTTCACCGGCAGGCACTCCTTCGTACGTGAGGATCGGTCAGGACCCGTGGACGGCTCCCACTGTGTCGGTCCGCGCGCCGTCCGCGCACCACCGACAGCGGAAATTCTCCTGTGCGGGACGTGAATCCGTACAGACGTGCCTGTGTTCGCGCCGCGCACGGGAGGTGTTGCGGAGCTCCGCGCCGGTCACCACGCGCACGGAGCCGTCGGCCCTGGCGTGCGGGAACGTCGGGAACACCCTCCGGCGCGCGGTCCGGAGAACATCCCAGCCCTACCCAGTCGGCGGCACCGCATTCATGGCCGATCCAGGTCAGATCACCCGCCGGCGTTGACACCCCGGGCGTACGGATGGTGGGCTCTGGCTCATTCGTACGAGCGGGGGACGACTCGGGACGGGGTGGCTCCGTGCAGACCTGGGGCAGCAAGCGGGCCACGGCAACGGCCGCGGCGGTGGCCGTCATCGGCGCGCTGCTGGGCGGCTCGGCGGTGGTGGGCCCTCCCAGCGCCTTCGCTTCGCCGACCGCACCGGACGCTCCCGCCGCGCCGGACGCGGGTGCGGCACCCGCGGCTCCCGCGGCGCCCGCGGCACCCGCGGCGCTGCGCGACCCGGCGCCCGTTCCCGTACCGGCCCCCGCGCTCGACCCCGGCTCCGATCCGGCGCGCGCCACCGCCGAGGGACCCGCGGTGTGGCCCCGGCCGCAGTCGATGGCCGCCGACCCGGCGCGCGCGGTGCCGCTGGGCGCCGAGGCCGTGCTGGTGCTGCCCGCGGGCGTGGACCCGTACGCCGCCCAGGTGGTCCGCGACGCCCTGCACGGGGCGGGCGTACGGACCCTGCACGAGCGGGCCGACGGGGAACCGCTGCCCGACGCCGTCCCCGTCGTACGGCTCCAGGGGCCTGATGCGGAGCGGGCGCTGCGGGCCCTGGGCGCGGACGCGGTCGGCGACCTGCCGGCCGGGGGCTACCGGCTGGCCGTGGGCCGCG
Organism: Streptomyces sp. GL_141; assembly: GCF_057834385.1. Lineage (NCBI taxonomy): Bacteria > Bacillati > Actinomycetota > Actinomycetes > Kitasatosporales > Streptomycetaceae > Streptomyces > Streptomyces sp. GL_141. Next base: position 5,644,283 of record NZ_CM174402.1, on the reverse strand, counting down.
CCGAGGGGCGGGACACGGTCGCGCTGGCCGGCACCGGCGAGGACGGGCTGTTCCACGCGGCCCAGACGCTGCGTCAACTGCTGGCCCAGGGCGGCGGGAAGGTGCCGGGGGTCCTCGTACGGGACTGGCCGTCCGCCCCGGTGCGCGGGATCACGGAGGGGTTCTACGGGACTCCGTGGACGGCCGCCCAGCGGCTCGCGCAGGTGGAGTTCATGGGCCGCACCAAGCTGAACCGGCTGCTGCTGGCGCCCGGTGACGACCCGTACCGGACCACGGAATGGCGCCGCGACTACCCGGCGCCGCGGGCGGCGGAGCTGCGGGAGCTGGCCGACCGGGCGCGCGCCAACCAGGTGGTGCTCGCCTGGGCGGTGGCGCCCGGGCAGTCGATGTGCCTGGCCTCCTCGGCCGACCGGGCGGCACTCGCCCGCAAGCTGGACGCCATGTGGGACCTCGGCTTCCGGGCGTTCCAGGTGCAGTTCCAGGACGTCAGCTACACCGAGTGGGGCTGCCGGGCCGACCGGGAGCGGTACGGCAAGGGCCCGGCGGCGGCCGCGAAGGCGCACGCGGAGGTGGCGGGCGAACTGGCCGCGCACCTGGCCCGGCGCTATCCGGGGGCGCCCGCGCTGTCGCTGCTGCCGACGGAGTACTACCAGGAGGGCGCGACGCCCTACCGGACCGCGCTGGCCGGGGCCCTGGACGGCCGGGTCGAGGTGGCCTGGACGGGCGTCGGCGTCGTGCCGCGCACGATCACCGGGCAGGAGATGAACGGGGCGCGCTCGGCGCTCGGGCAGCACCCGCTGGTCACCATGGACAACTACCCGGTCAACGACTGGGATCCGGGCCGGATCTTCCTCGGACCCTACGCGGGACGCGACCCGGTGGTCGCGGGCGGTTCGGCCGCCGTGCTGGCCAACGCCATGCCGCAGGGCACGCTGTCGCGCATCCCGCTGTTCACCGCGGCGGACTTCACGTGGAACCCGCGCGGCTACCGGGCCGCCGACTCCTGGGCGGCGGCGGTGGCCTCGCTCGCCGGGCCCGACCCCAAGGCCCGCGAGGCCCTGGCCGCACTGGCCGGGAACAACGCCTCCTCCGGCCTCGCCCAGCCGGAGTCCGCCTACCTGGTCCCGCTGATGGAGGAGTTCTGGCGGGCCCGCAGCTCCGGCGACCCGGCCGCGGGCGAGCGGCTGCGCGCCGCCTTCCGCGTGCTGCGCGAGGCCCCGGACCGGCTGCCCGCGCTCGCGGAGGAGGCGGGGCCCTGGCTGTCGCGGCTCGCGCGCTACGGGGCGGCCGGGGAGCTGGCCCTCGACGTCCTCCAGGCGCAGGCCCGCGGGGACGGGGCGGCGGCCTGGCAGGCCTCGCAGGCCCTCACCGCCGCCCGTGCGGCGCTGTCCGGGGCGGAAGCCGCCCGGGTCGACAAGGCGGTGCTGGACCCCTTCCTGGCGCGGGCCGCGGCCGAGGCCGACGCGTGGACCGGCGCCGCCCGCGAGCCGGGCACCGTGACCCGGCAGGCCGACGCGTGGACGGTCCAGCTGTCGGACACCCGGCCGGTGTCGGTGGTGACCGTGATGACCGACCCGCTGCCGCCGGGCAGCCGGGGCGCCGTGATCGAGGCCCACGTACCGGGCGAGGGCTGGCGCAAGGTCGCGGAGGCGGCGGCGTCGGGCTGGACCCAGGCGGACGTGGGCGGCCTGCGGGCCGACGCGGTCCGGCTCGTCTGGTCGGGACCGGCTCCGGCCGTGCACGGCGTGGTCCCGTGGACGGCGGACGGCCCGGAGGCCCGCTTCGAGCTGGCGCGGACCGTGGACGCGGAGATCGGCGGGGCCCCGCAACGGATCCCGGCGCAGCTGTCCGCGCTGCGTCCCGGCGAGGTCCGCGGGCCCCTGTCGGCGACCGCGCCGCCGGGGATCTCCGTACGCCTGCCGGAGACGGCCGCGGCGGCGCGCGGTACGACGGCGACCGTCCCGGTCGAGGTCACGGTGGCCGCGGGCACGGCGCCGGGCACCTACGAGGTCCCGGTCACCTTCGGCTCCGAGACGCACACGCTGAAGGTCCGCGCCCATCCGCGCACGGCCGGCCCGAACCTGCTGCGCTCCGCCGTGGCCTCGTCCTCGGCCGACGAGACCCCGGCGTTCCCCGCGTCGGGGGCGCTGGACGATTCCCCGTCCACCCGCTGGTCCTCGCCCGCGGCCGACGGGGCCTGGTGGCAGGCGGAGCTGCCGGCTCCGGCGCGGATCGGGCTGCTGCGCCTGCGGTGGCAGGAGGCGTACCCCTCCCGGTTCCGGGTGGAGACCTCGGCGGACGGTGTCGCCTGGCATCCGTCGGCGACGGTCGCCTCCCGCGGCGGGGTGGACTCCGTCCACCTGGACCCGGCGGCGGCCCCGGCCCGCTTCGTCCGGGTCACGTGCGAGGCCCGGGCCACGCAGTACGGCTGCAGCCTGCTGGGCGCGGAAGCCTTCGCGATGGCCCCGTAGGGGGCCGGGCAACCCTGCGGGGCAGTCCCCTACCCGCCCTTCCACCGTTCCCCGGGCTCCGCCCGGACCCTGACGGGCCGGATCTGCCGCTGCGCGGCAGATCCGGCCCCGCCGGCGTTTGAGGCGCGGGGTCCGGCTCAGGGGGCTAGGACGCGACCGCCGCGGCAGCGACCGGGACCCCGATGCGATCCAGCGCATCCTCCGCCCCGTACGGCTGGAGATACGGCATCCAGCACGGATCCCGGTGTCCGGTCCCGATGATCCGCCAGGCCAGCCCCGACGGCGGAGCCGGCTGGTGCCGCAGCCGCCAGCCGAGGTCGACGAGGTGCCGGTCGGCCTTGACGTGGTTGCAGCGACGGCACGCGGCGACGACGTTGTCCCAGGCGTGCTGCCCTCCCCGGCTGCGCGGGATGACGTGGTCGACACTGGTGGCGACGGCCCCGCAGTACATGCAGCGGCCGCCGTCCCGGGCGAACAGCGCGCGGCGGGTGAGTGGAACGGGCCCCCGGTAGGGGACCCGCACGAAGCGCTTGAGCCGAACCACGCTGGGCGCGGGGACGGCCCTTGTCGCGCTGTGCAGAAAGGCGCCGGATTCTTCCAGGGAGACGGCTTTGTTCTCCAGGACGAGGACGAGCGCGCGACGGAGCGGTACGACGCCGAGGGGCTCGTACGACGCGTTGAGGACCAGGACGTGCGGCACGGACTGCCTCCTATAACGCCGGCGGCGCGTGGCTCGCGCCGGGACGATCTGCTTTCCAGTCTCCCCTTACGGCTGGTCGAAGCGCCACCACGCGCCCGTAACGGGTCCGAGGTGTTTTCGACCACACCCGCTTCCTCCCCGCGTGAGTCTGGTCTCTCCCTCGAACACGGCAACAAGTCCGGGCAAGTGCCCCGTTAGGGTGGATGGTCTGCCCGCCCCACCCCTTCCGCGGGCAGGACGCTACATCTGGAGGTTCCCGCCGTGCCCTGGCCTGCCGCCCTGCTCCCGCTCGCAGCCGACAACCCGGACGCGTCCGAAACGATCAGAGAGACGCACGAGAACGTCACCCAGGCCGCCAGTTTCATCGAGGAGAACTGGGCCGGATGGCTGTACCTGGGCCTGCGGATCGTCCTCATCCTGGTCATCGCCTTCGCCCTGCGATCGGTGGTCCGCAAGTCCCTGACCAAGCTGATCACCCGGATGAACCGCGGCGCCGACGCCGTCGAGGGCACGGCCCTGAGCGGTCTGCTGGTCAATGCCGAGCGGCGCCGCCAGCGGTCCGAGGCCATCGGTTCGGTGCTGCGCTCGGTGGCCTCGTTCCTGATCCTCGGCACGGCGGCCCTGATGGTGCTGGGCGCGCTCGACATCAACCTGGGGCCGCTGCTGGCGAGCGCCGGTGTGGCCGGTGTGGCCATCGGTTTCGGTGCCCGGAACCTGGTCACGGACTTCCTCTCCGGGGTGTTCATGATCCTTGAGGACCAGTACGGCGTCGGTGACAAGATCGACGCCGGGGTGGCCTCGGGCGAGGTCGTCGAGGTGGGGCTGCGCGTCACCAAGCTGCGCGGCGACAACGGCGAGATCTGGTACGTCCGCAACGGCGAGATCAAGCGGATCGGCAACCTCAGCCAGGGCTGGGCCACGGCGAGCGTCGCGGTGCAGGTCAAGCCCACCGAGAGCCTCTCCCGCATCCGCGAGGTGATCAAGAACATCGCCGACACCATGGCCAAGGAGTCCCCGTGGGACGAGCGGCTGTGGGGCCCGGTGGAGGTGCTGGGCCTGGACGAGGTGCTGCTGGCCTCGATGTCGGTGTCGGTGTCCGCGAAGACGATGCCGGGGCAGCAGTTCACCGTGGAGCGCGAGCTGCGCTGGCGGATAAAGGACGCCTTCGACGCCGCGGGCATCGGGATCGTCGGCGGCCTGCCGGCGGCGGAGGAGGACGCGGCCCCGGCCGACCCCTCGGCCGCCGTCGCCCCGCCGTCGGCGCTGGCGAACCCGGCCTCCCCGCAGTCCCTGGCCACCGCGGAGATCCCGCAGCCGGCCGCGGGCGGCTCCCCGGTCTCCGGCTCCGGCCCGCGCATCACGAAGTAGCGCCCGCCGCGCACGAACCCGTACCCGTACGCCACTGCCCCCGTAGGTCCACCCTGCGGGGGCAGTGGTGTACGCAGTGCCATTGACACGAGCGACCCACCAATAGGAAACTTACCTAACAGTTCACCTCGGTGAGAGAGAAGTCACCCCATGCCCGCCACCCCCGGTACGCCCAGCCTGTTGCGCGCCCTGAACGACCGGGCCGCGCTCGAGCTCCTGCTGACGCACGGTCCCCTGTCCCGGACCCGGATCGGGCACCTCACCGGCCTCTCGAAGCCCACCGCCTCCCAGCTGCTGGCCCGACTGGAGGCCGCCGGCCTCGTCGTCGCCACCGGCACCGCCACCGGCCGCCCCGGCCCCAACGCGCAGCTCTACGCCGTCAACGCCCGGGCCGCCCACGTCGCCGGGCTCGACGTCACCCCGGGCCGGATCCTCGCCTCCGTGGCCGACCTCGCCGGCGAGGTGATCGGCAGCCACGAGCTCCCGTACGCGGAGGGCACCGGGCCGGTCGAGCAGGTCACCCGCGCCCTCGGCGAGGCCGTCAAGGACGCCGGGCTGCACCTCGCCGACATCCACCGGGCGGTCATCGCGACCCCCGGCTCCTTCGACCCCCGCACCGGGGTCCTGCGCTACGCCGACCACCTGGCGGGCTGGCAGTCCCCCACGCTCCTCGACGAGCTCGCCGCGGCCCTGCCGATGCCGGTCGAGTACGAGAACGACGTGAACCTCGCCGCCGTCGCCGAACAGCGGCTCGGCGCCGCCCGCGGCCACGAGGACTTCGTCCTGCTGTGGAACGAGGAGGGCCTCGGGGCCGCCCTCGTGCTCGGCGGCCGGCTGCACCGCGGCTGGACCGGCGGCGCCGGGGAGATCGGTTTCCTGCCGGTCGCCGGGCACCCCCTGGTCCGCCAGGTCACCCGGGTCAACTCCGGCGGCTACCAGGAACTGGCCGGCGTACAGGTGCTGCCCGCGATGGCGGACCGGCTCGGCGTCGAAGCCCCGCCGGCCGCCGCGGCCGGGACCGGTTCGGTGCACGGCGCCGTGTACGGGGCCGAGGCCGGGGCCATGGTCGAAGCGGCGGCCGCGCTGCTGGCCCAGGCCGCCGCCGCGCCCGAGGGGGCCCACCTGGAGCTCCTGCGGGAGTACGCCACCGCCCTCGCCACCGGTCTCGCCTCGCTGGTCGCCGTACTGGACCCGGAGATCGTGATCCTCTCCGGCGCCCTGACCATCGCGGGCGGGGAGCCGCTGCGCGAGCTCCTCGAAGCCGAGCTCGCCGACCTCGCCCCGTCCCGGCCCCTGCTGGTCACCGGCGAGGTACGGGAACGGCCCGTCCTGCGCGGGGCGCTGGAGAGCGCCCTCGCCGCCACCCGCGACGAGGTCTTCGACACCTCCCGCCGCTGAACCGCACCACCCGTGCCACCGGCACCTCCCGCCGCTGAACCGCACCCCCCGCACCACCGGCACCTCCCGCCACTGAACCGCACCACCCGGCACCACCGGCACCTCCCGCACCACGGCACGCCTCCCCTGCACCACCACCCCTCCAGGAAGTCCCCCCGCGCAGAGAGTGACTCCGCCATGCCCGGAATCCGCCGCCTGACCGTCGCCGCAACCGCCGTCGCCGCGATATCCGTACTCGCCACCGCGTGTACGGGCTCCGCCTCCAACACGGCCGCCGACGACCCGAACAAGGACGTCACCCTCAACTTCTGGCACGGCTGGTCCGCACCCAGCGAGATCAAGGCCATCGAGGACAACATCGCCCGGTTCACCAAGGCCCACCCGAACATCAAGGTGAACGTCACGGGCAACATGACGGACGACAAGATCAACCAGGCGCTGCGCGCCGGCGGCGACAAGGCCCCCGACGTGGTCTCCTCCTTCACCACCGACAGCGTCGGCAAGTTCTGCAACTCCGGCGCCTTCGCCGACCTGAACCCCTTCCTGAAGAAGTCCGGGGTCGACAAGGAGAAGGTCTTCCCCAAGACCCTCCTGGAGTACACCCAGTTCAACGGCAACCAGTGCACGCTGCCGCTGCTGAACGACGCCTACGGCCTCGTCTACAACAAGACCGCCTTCGCGGCCGCCGGGATCACCGAACCGCCCAAGACCTGGAGCCAGTTCGAGGCCGCCGCGCAGAAGCTGACGATCCACAAGGGGGATTCGTACGAGCAGCTCGGCATCATGCCCACCTTCCACGGCTACGAGACCGCCCCCCAGCGGCTGGCCGCGCTGTGGAGCCCGTCGTACTTCACCGCCGACGGCAAGTCCAACCTCGCCAAGGACCCCGGCTTCGCACAGATGCTGACGGCGCAGAAGGACCTGGTCGGCAAGCTCGGCGGATACGAGAAGCTGGAGAAGTTCCGCACCACCTTCGGTGACGAGTGGAGCGCCGAGCACCCCTTCCACCTGGGCCTGGTGGCCATGCAGATCGACGGCGAGTGGCGGGCGCCCATGGCGAAGGAGGCAGGGGTCAAGTTCGAGATCGGGACCGCGCCGATGCCCGTCCCCGACGACCGGGTCGCCGAATACGGCAAGGGCTACCTCGCCGGCACGATCATGGGCATCGCCTCGGGCAGCAAGAAGCAGAACGCCGCCTGGGAGCTGACGAAGTACATGACGACCGACACCGAGGCCGTCGTGGAGTTCGCCAACGCCATCCACAACGTGCCCTCCACGCTGGCCGCCCTGGACTCCCCGAACCTCCAGGTGAGCCCGGAGTTCAAGACGTTCATCGACATCGCCAAGCACCCGAAGTCCACCACCACCCCGGCGCAGGCGGACGGCGGCACCTACCAGCTGACCTTCACCGACTTCGCGTACGCGGTCGAGAAGGGCGAGGTAACGGACATCCCGGCCGGTCTCGCCAAGACCGACCAGCAGATCGACACGGACATCGCGAAGGCCAAGTAGCCCGATGAACGGCACCCTCTCCCCCGAACTGCGCGCCAGGCGCCGCAGGTCGGCGCTGCGCTCGGCGGCCTTCATGTCGCCCTGGCTGATCGGGTTCAGCGTCTTCTTCGCCTACCCGCTCGTCTCCACCGTCTACTTCTCCTTCACCAAGTACGACGGCTTCCGCCCGCCCGTCTTCAACGGGCTGGACAACTGGACCTACGTCTTCTCCGACCTCCCGATGTTCTGGCCGGCCATGCGCAACACCCTGTGGCTGGTCCTGGTCATGGTCGCCTGCCGGGTCGCCTTCGGCCTGGGCATCGGCCTGCTCATCACCAAGATCAAGCTGGGTACGGGCGTCTTCCGCACCCTGTTCTACCTGCCCTACCTGGCTCCTCCGGTGGCGGCGACCCTGGCCTTCGTCTTCCTGCTCAACCCGGGGACCGGCCCGGTGAACACCCTGCTGGACGCGGTCGGACTGCCCACGCCCGGCTGGTTCACGGACCCCGCCTGGTCCAAGCCCGCCCTGACCGCGCTCGCCGTGTGGGGGGTCGGCGACCTGATGGTCATCTTCATGGCCGCGCTGCTCGACGTACCGCGCGAGCAGTACGAGGCCGCCGAGCTGGACGGGGCCGGGGCCCTGGCGCGCTTCCGCCACATCACCCTGCCGAACATCTCCCCGATCATCCTGTTCGCGGTGGTCACCGGGGTCATCCAGGCGATGCAGTTCTACACACAGCCCCTGGTGGCGGGGAAGGTGGCGTCGGGCGTGATGGGCGGCTCGGGGCAGCAGTTCGAGCCCGGGTACCCCGACAAGTCCACGCTGACCCTGCCCCAGGTCATCTACAACGTCGGCTTCCAGCGCTTCGACTACGGCACCGCGTGCGTGGTCGCCCTGGTGCTGTTCGCCCTCTCCATGGCCTTCACCGCGCTGCTGATGCGGCGGCGCGGCGGCCTGATCCAGGCAGGTGACTGACGGCCATGGGCCAGAACCAGAGCCAGACCCTCACCCGCGGCCCGCGCCGCACCCCCCGTACGGCCGCGTCCCCCGCACCGGACTCCGCGCACGCGGTGCGCACCGCACGCCGCCGGGCCGCCCTGCACTGGGTGGCCGTGCACTCCCTCGGCGTCGCGGCGGCGCTCTTCTTCGTGCTCCCCTTCGTGTTCCTCTTCCTGACCTCGGTGATGGGCGACCAGCAGGCGCTGACCCGCGACCTGTGGCCGCGCACCTGGGAGTGGGGCAACTACGCGAAGGTGTGGGACACCCCCGGCTTCCTGACCTGGTGGCGCAACACCCTGCTGTACGCGGGCCTCGGCACCCTGCTGACCGTGGTCTCCTCGGTGCCCGTCGCCTACGCGCTCGCCAAGTTCCGCTTCCGCGGCCGGCGGCTGTCGCTGCTGCTCGTGATCGCCATGATGATGCTGCCGCCCCAGGTGGTCGTCATCCCGATGTACCTCTTCTGGGCCAAGCAACTGGACCTCTCCGGCACCCTGTGGCCGCTGATCATCCCGATGGCCTTCGGCGACGCCTTCTCCATCTTCCTGCTGCGCCAGTTCCTGCTGACGATCCCCGACGAGTACCTGGACGCGGCGAAGGTCGACGGCTGCGGCGAACTGCGCACCCTGCTGCGGGTGGTCCTGCCGATGGCGAAGCCCGGGATCGCGGCCGTGGCGCTGTTCCAGTTCTTCTGCGCCTGGAACGACTACTTCGGCCCGCAGATCTACGCCTCCGACAACCCGGCCGCCTGGACCCTCAGCTACGGACTGGAGTCCTTCAAGGGCGCGCACCACACCAACTGGAACCTGACCATGGCGGCGACCGTGCTGGTCATGGCCCCGGTGATCGTCCTCTTCTTCTTCGCCCAGAAGGCGTTCGTCGAAGGCGTCACCCTGACCGGAGTGAAAGGCTAGTGACCATGAAACTCGCAGTGGTGGGCGGCGGTTCCACCTATACGCCCGAGCTGATCGACGGGTTCGCCCGGCTGCGCGACACCCTGCCCATCAGCGAGCTGGTGCTGATCGACCCGGCCGCCGACCGGCTGGAGCTGATCGGCGGCCTGGCCCGGCGGATCTTCGCCAAGCAGGGGCACCCCGGCCTGATCACCACCACCTCCGACCTCGACGCGGGCGTCGCGGACGCCGACGCGGTCCTGCTGCAGCTGCGCATCGGCGGGCAGGCGGCCCGGCTCCAGGACGAGACCTGGCCGCTGGAGTGCGGCTGCGTGGGCCAGGAGACCACCGGGGCCGGCGGTCTCGCCAAGGCGCTGCGCACGGTCCCGGTGGTCCTCGACATCGCCGAGCGGGTCCGGCGCTCCAACCCGGACGCGTGGATCATCGACTTCACCAACCCGGTCGGGATCGTCACCCGCGCCCTGCTGCAGGCCGGGCACAAGGCGGTCGGGCTGTGCAACGTGGCCATCGGCTTCCAGCGCAAGTTCGCCGCGCTGCTGGACCTGACGCCGGCCGACATCCACCTCGACCACGTGGGCCTCAACCACCTCACCTGGGAGCTGGGGGTGCGCAAGGGCGGCCCGGAGGGCGAGAACCTGCTGCCGCAGCTCCTCGCCCGGCACGGCGAGGCCATCGCCGCGGACCTGCACCTGCCGCGTGCGGTGCTGGACCGGCTCGGGGTCGTCCCCTCGTACTACCTGCGCTACTTCTACGCGCACGACGAGGTGGTCCGCGAGCTCGGCACCAAGCCCTCGCGGGCCGCCGAGGTCGCCGCGATGGAGAAGGAACTGCTCGGCCTGTACGGGGATCCCGCGCTGGACGAGAAGCCCGAACTGCTCGCCAAGCGGGGCGGCGCCTTCTACTCGGAGGCCGCGGTGGACCTGGCCGCGGCCCTGCTGGGCGACGGCGGGAGCGCCGTGCAGGTGGTCAACACGCTGAACAACGGCACCTTGCCGTTCCTCCCGGACGACGCGGTCGTCGAGGTGCAGGCGCGGGTGGACCGCACCGGGCCGTCGCCGCTGGCCGTACCGCGGCTGGACCCGCTGTACGCGGGGCTCATCGCCCACGTCACGGCGTACGAGGACCTCGCGCTGGACGCGGCGCTGCGGGGCGGCCGCGAGCGGGTCTTCAAGGCGCTGCTGGCGCACCCGCTGGTGGGCCAGTTCGACCTCGCCGAGGGGCTGACGGACCGGCTCCTCGCGCACAACAAGGAGCACCTGGCATGGGCGTGAGCCGGCCCGTTCCCCCGCCCGCGGCCGCGGCGGTCCTCGCCGTCGACGCGGGCAACAGCAAGACGGACGTGGCGCTGATCGCCGCGGACGGCCGCGTCCTCGGCACCGGACGCGCGGGCGGCTTCCAGCCCCCGCGCGTCGGGGTCGAGGCGGCGGTGGACGTCCTCGGGCGGGCCGTCGCCGAGGCGGCCGCGGCCGCCGGGCTGCCGGAGCCCACGGCCGGGGCCCCGTACGCCGTCCGGGTTTCGGCCTGTCTGGCCAACGCGGACCTCCCGGTGGAGGAGGCCGGGCTCGCGCAGGCCATCGACGCCCGGGGCTGGGGCACGGCCACCGAGGTCCGCAACGACACCTTCGCGATCCTGCGGGCCGGACTCGGCGAGGACGCCGGGGGGCCGCGCGGGGTCGCGGTGGTGTGCGGGGCGGGCATCAACTGCGTGGGCATGCTGCCCGACGGGCGCACGGCCCGGTTCCCGGCGCTCGGCCAGATCTCCGGCGACTGGGGCGGCGGTGGCGGACTGGCTGCCGAGGCCCTGTGGTGGGCGGCGCGCGCCGAGGACGGGCGCGGCGGTCCCACCCAGCTCGCGGCGGCCCTGCCGGGGCACTTCGCACGGGAGTCCATGCACGCGCTGATCGAGGCGCTGCACCTGGGCCTCGTCGAGCCCGTACGGATGCACGAGTTGGTGCCAGTGCTGTTCGCGGTGGCCGCGGCCGGGGATCCGGTCGCCGCGGCCCTCGTCGAGCGGCAGGCCGAGGAGGTCGTGGCACTGGCCTCGGTGGCGCTGGAGCGGCTCGGGCTGCTGGCCGAGGAGGCGCCCGTCCTGCTGGGCGGCAGCGTACTGGCGGCACGGCACCCGCAGCTGAACGGCCGGGTGGAGGCCCTGCTGGCCGAACGGGCCCCGCTCGCCCGGGTCTCGGTGGTGACGGCCCCGCCGGTGCTGGGCGCCGGCCTGCTGGGTCTGGACGCGCTGGGGGCCGGGCCCGAGGCCTACGGGAAGCTGCGTGCCCATTTCGGATGAACCGCGCCCGCACCGGAACCATCGAGGCCCCCGGGGCGTACTGACGGTGAAGGGGTGGAGCGGACGGGGGGACCGGACGGGCCAGGACCGGGGACGGATCGGGGCGGATCGTGCCTGATCCCGGACCGGGTGCTGTGGAGGACCGCCACTAAGGCCATACTGCTGCGAAGCACGAAGGACCGAGGGGGAGGTCAGGGTGGCCATCACATCACGCGCGCCCGCGCCCGGCGGCGTCTCGGCGCCCGCCGGGCCGCCGGCGCCGCCGCCCGACGCGCTGCCCCGGCGGGGCACCGCCTGGGCCGAGGGCGTGGAGCGGCTGCGCGCGGCCGCCACCACCGAGCCCGGCCGGCTGCGGATCGTCGGCGCGGCCCTGGCCGCACTGGTCCTGCTGTTCGGCGCGGTGGCCGTCTGGGAAATCTCCGGCCGGGTCACCGCGGCCGACGACGTCGTGGGCCGCAGCCAGCCGCTGAGCGCCGACGCGGCGAGCATCTACCGCTCCCTCGCCGACGCGGACACCGCCTCCTCCAGCGGATTCCTCGCGGGCGGCAACGAACCCCGCGAGGTCCGCAGCCGGTACGAGAAGGACATAGCCAACGCGTCCCGGCTGCTGGTGAACGCGGCCGCCAGCACCACGGCCGGAGAGGACTCCCGCAAGCAGATCACCCTGCTGAGCGAGCAGCTCCCCCGCTACGCCGGTCTGATCGAGCAGGCCCGGGCCACCAACAAGCAGGGCCTGCCCCTCGGCGGCGCCTACCTCCGGTACGCGAACGAGCAGATGAGCACCCAGTTGCTGCCCGCCGCGCAGCGGCTCTACGAGGCGGAGACCGGCCGGCTCTACACGGACTACGACGAGGCCCGCGCGCTGCCGCTGGCCTCGTTCGGTGCGGGTCTGCTCGCACTCGCCGCCCTGCTCTGGGCCCAGCGGCGCAACTACCGGCGGACGAACCGCGTCTTCAACCACGGGCTCGTCGCGGCTACCGCCGCCTCGCTGGTGCTGCTGCTGTGGCTGGCCGCGGGTCACACGGTCGCCCGGTCGGGGCTGAGCGAGGCCCGCACGGACGGGCAGGAGTCGCTCAAGGTGCTCAACGACGCGCGGATCGCCTCGCTCCAGGCGCGGGCCAACGAGAACCTCACGCTGGTGTCGCGCGGCGCCGTACTGGCCGAGGACAAGAAGTCCGACAAGTACGACGTGGACTTCTCGAACGACATGAAGGACCTGGACGCGGGCCTGGCGACGGCGGCGAAACTGGCCGACGACACGGCCGGCCGCGATCCCGTGGCCCGCGCCGCGGAGGGCGTGCGGCAGTGGAAGGGCCTGCACGCGGCGGCCCGGCAGACCGACTTGACGGGCGACTACCAGGGCGCCGTCGGGCAGGTCATCGGCGACAAGGACCACCCGAAGCCCACGGGGACCGCCTTCGACACGGTGGACGCCTCGCTGGAAGAGGCCGTGGTCCACGAGCAGCGCGAGTTCACCCGGGCGGCGCGGGACGGGCTCGGGGCGCTCGACGGTTTGGTGACAGGTACGGCGGCCCTGGCGGTCGTCGGCGCGGTGGCCGCCCTGCTCGGCATCGGGCGCAGGCTTTCGGAGTACAGGTGAGAGCGATGCCGGGACGGGTGAAGCGCGCGGGCCGGGGTTCCGGGGGGTCCGAGGGCACCGCGACCCCCGCGGTGGCCTCCGAGGGCGCCGAGGCGGGCGCCGACGCGGGCGATCGGCAGGAGGTACGCGGCCTGCGGCGGCTGACGGGCCGGCTGCGCGGCTGGGGCGGGGTCGGTGCGATGGCCGCGGCCTGCGCGCTGACGGCGGCGGCCGTGCTGCTGCCCCTGGCCCAGGCGGCCCCGGGCGGCTCGGGACCCTCCTCGCTGGTGCGCGAGCCGGCCAGGATGGCCGTCGCTCCGCAGGCACCGGCGGACACCTGTGAGAACCCGGAGGCGAGCCTGCGCCCCAACGGGCTGGACGGGTCCGCGATCCAGCGGATCCGCACCGCGGGCCACCTCGTCGCGGGCGTGGACCAGAACAGCTTCAAATGGGGCTACCGCAATCCGGCCGGGGAGCTCGACGGCTTCGACATCGCCCTGGTCAAGGCCATAGCGAAGGACATATTCGGCGAGGACGGCAAGGTCATCTACCGGGCCATCCCCACCAGCCAGCGCATCACCGCGCTCAAGGACGGCACCGTCGACATCGTCGTGCGCACGATGACCGTCAACTGCAAGCGGCTGGAGGAAGTCGCCTTCTCGACGGCGTACTTCGAGGCCGGGCAGCAGGTGCTGGCCCCCAAGGGTTCCGCGATCACCGGCTACGACGCTTCGCTGAAGGGCCGCCGCATCTGCACGGCGGCGGGCTCCACGGCCGAGGCGGCACTGAGCGCCCAGTCCTACGGCGCCGTCCCGGTCAGCGTGCCCAACCAGCTCGACTGCCTGGTCCGGCTGCAGTTGGGCGAGGTGGACGGCATCATCACCGACAACGCCCTCGCCGCCGGCCAGGCCGCGCAGGACCCGTCGGTCGCGCTGGTGGGCTCCCCGTTCACCAAGGAGTTCTACGGCGTGGCCATGAACAAGGACGCCGGCGACCTGGTGCGCCGGGTCAACAAGGTGCTGGAGGACTACCGCGCGGGCGGCGACGGCAGCCCCTGGATGAAGGCCTACAAGGACCACCTGGAGCCCGTGCTGCCCGGCGTGGGCGGCCCGCCCGCTCCCAAGTACCGGGACTGAGGCCGGTGTCGGATTCTGAGCCCGATGTCACAAGACCGGAGGCGGGATCGGTGGAGGCACATCCTTTGGGGGCACATCCTTTGGGGGCGCAGCCGGCGGTGATGGACCGGGACGGTGTGGACCGTGCGCTGGCCCGGCTGGGCGCGGAGCACGAGGCCGTCGAGACCTCGCTGCTCGCCCTCCAGGACCACTCCGGCCGGCGGCTCCTGGAGGGCGCCGCACTGACCGGGGTCACCAAGGAGCGGTGGGCGGAGGCCGACGCGGCCATCACCCGGCTGTGGCGGTACTTCGACGCCTACAGCGGGGCGCTCGGCGCTGCCCGGGAGATCCGCGAGCGGCGGCGCTGGCCGAGCCGCGAGGATCTGATCGAGCTGACGGACCGGCTGCGCGGACCCGGGGTGCTGATCTCCGGTGCCGCGGTGGAGGGGGCCCCGCTCGCGGAGCGGTTCTCCCTCGCCGAGCTGGTGTCCCGCATGAACGAGCTGTACGCGAGCTCCCTGGACGTGGTGGTCGCCGCGGACTCCGTCTGGTCGGCGCTGCCGGCCCGGATCGACCTCCTCTCCGCCGAACTGAACCGCACCCGCGCCCTCGCCCACTCGGTGGGGGTCCGGCCGGGGGAACACCCTTCGGGGGACGACCTGGAGGCCATCACGGCCGAGCTGGCGGACCTGCGGGCCCGGGTGATCGAGGACCCGCTGGCGTTCTGGTGCGCGGTGGCCGGGAGTTCCGCGCCGGGTGGCGGCCGTCCGGACACCGGGCGCTACGACCGGGCCGCGCTCGCGCTGGAGGACGTGCGCCGGGAGGTCGAGGCGGTCCTGGACGTCCGGCAGGACGCCGAGCAGCGGCTGATCGGGCTGCGGGACGTGCTCTCGCGGGCCGACCGGACCCTGGCGGAGGCCCGGGTGGCCCGCGGCGAGGTGCTGGCGAAGATCGCGGCGTCCGAGGTGCCCGCGGTGAGCGGCCCGCCGACGGCGTTGCAGGAGCAGCTCTCGGCGGCGGCCGAGTACCGGCGCCGGGCCCAGTGGCACCGGCTGTCGCCGCTGCTGGAGTCCTTGGAGGAGCGGGCCGAGGAGGAACTGCGCCGGGCCCGCGAATCGTTGACCGCGGTGACGGCTCCGCTGGCCGTGCGCGCGGAGCTGCGCGGACGGCTCGACGCCTACCGGGCGAAGGTGGCCCGGCTCGGCATGGCGGAGGATCCGCTGCTGATGGAGCGGTACGACACCGCCCGGCGGATGCTGTGGAGCGCTCCCTGCGATCTGCGGGCCGCCGAGCAGGCGGTGCTGCGCTACCAGTGGGCGACGGCCGAGGCGCTGCCGACGCAGCAGCAGGACCAGCGGGATCAGCGGGACCAGTGGGATCAGCAGGGGCACCGACCGGTGCGCGAGTGGCCCGACGGGCCGAGGGAGGGGGACGCGTGAGTCTGATCGGAACGGCGTGCATGCGCCCCGGCTGCCCGGGGACGTACGAGGACATGGGCGGCGGCGAGGTCTACTGCGGCACCTGCGGGCTGGCGCCGGCCGGCGCCGTCGCGGCGGGCGCCGAGGAGCTGGTGTCCGTACCGACGGCCATGACGAGCGCGGCCCGCCACGGGGACTCGCAGGGGTCGAACGGATCCCAGGGCTCGCACGGGTCCGGGCGGTCCGCCTCCTCGTCCTCCTCCTCGCGGGCCTCGCGGGCTTCCCGCTCGTCGCGTTCCTCCTCGTCCCGGCGCTCCGTGTCGGGCCGGCTCTCGCGCGCCCTCTCGGGGGCCGCGTCCACCCGCTCGGTGTCGGTGCGCAGTTCGGGTTCGGCCGCCTCGGGTTCGGGCCGCAGCCGCCTGGGCGCCGGGCTGGTCAACGTACCGGAGGTGCCTCGTCCGGATCCTTCGGCGGCGGTGCTGGAGAACCCGGAGGTCCCGGAGCGCAAGCGGTTCTGCTCGCGGTCGGACTGCGGGGCGCCGGTGGGGCGGGCCCGCGGGGAGCGGCCGGGACGGACGGAAGGTTTCTGTACCAAGTGCGGGCACCCGTACTCCTTCGTGCCCAAGCTGCGTGCGGGCGATCTCGTCCACGGCCAGTACGAGGTCGCGGGCTGCCTCGCGCACGGCGGGCTGGGCTGGGTCTACCTCGCGGTGGACCGGGCCGTGTCGGACCGGTGGGTGGTGCTCAAGGGCCTGCTGGACACCGGGGACCAGGACGCGATGGCGGCCGCGATCTCGGAGCGGCGCTTCCTCGCGGAGATCGAGCACTCCAACATCGTGCGGATCTACAACTTCGTGGAGCACCTGGACCAGCGGACCGGTTCGCTGGACGGGTACATCGTCATGGAGTACGTCGGCGGGAAATCGCTCAAGGAGATCGCCAACGAGCGGCGCAGGCCGGACGGCCGCCGCGACCCGCTGCCGGTGGAGCAGGCCTGCGCGTACGGCATCGAGGCGCTGGAGGCGCTCGGCCACCTGCACAGCAGGAACCTCCTCTACTGCGACTTCAAGGTCGACAACGCCATCCAGCAGGCCGACCAGCTGAAGCTGATCGACATGGGCGCGGTCCGGCGGATGGACGACGAGGAGTCGGCCATCTACGGCACCGTCGGCTACCAGGCGCCGGAGGTGGCGGAGCTCGGCCCGTCGGTCGCCTCCGACCTGTACACGGTCGCGCGCACGCTGGCCGTGCTGACCTTCGACTTCCAGGGCTACACGAACGTGTTCGTGGACTCGCTGCCGGACCCTCAGCACATCGAGGTGTTCGGGCGGTACGAGTCCTTCTACCGGCTGCTGGTACGCGCCACCGACCCGGATCCGGGACGGCGGTTCGCGTCCGCGCAGGAGATGGCGGACCAGCTGACGGGGGTGCTGCGGGAGGTCGTCGCGCTCCAGACGGGCCGCCCGAGGCCGCAGGTCTCCACTCTCTTCGGCCCCGAGCTGCGGGTGCCGGACGACCGGCTGTTCGTCGACGACAGGTCGGGCGGGCACGTGTCCCAGCTGGGCGAGCGGGCCGTGAAGCGCTGGCGGGCGGGCCGGGGTCCGGCCCCGGCGCGGGTCCCGGCCGCCGTCCCGGGTCAGGGTCCGGCTGCGGGTCCGGCTGCGGCTGCGGCTGCGGCTCCTGATCCGGCCTTCGCTGCGGCGGGTGCTCCCGCCGCTCCTCCGTCGGCTTCGCCGATCACCGGGTACGGCACGACCGGGCTGGTCACCACGGCGACGCACCGGGCCGCCGGTCCCGGCGTGCCGGCCCCGCGCCGGGCCCCGGCGGCCGAGCCGCTGCCGCCCGTCGGGAT
The DNA here is from genome assembly GCF_057834385.1 of Streptomyces sp. GL_141. NCBI lineage: Bacteria > Bacillati > Actinomycetota > Actinomycetes > Kitasatosporales > Streptomycetaceae > Streptomyces > Streptomyces sp. GL_141. The sequence goes on along the minus strand of NZ_CM174402.1, from coordinate 5,626,693 downwards.
CACCGCCTCGCGAAGGCCGGAGCTGTCCACGCTGGACACCCGTGAGGCGGCGCTGGCGCTGCCCGTGCCGCTGGTCGACGCCGGGGACCCCAACGCCGGTTTCCTGGCGGGCCTGCTGGCCTCCGCGCCGGCCGACCTGCTGACCGCGCTCGGCTCGGCGCCCGCCGAGTCCGCGGAGCTGCGGCTGCGGGAGCTGCGGGCGCGGCTCGAACTGGGCGGCGCCGACGCGCCGCTCGTCGCCGACGCGCTGGCCCGGCTGGAGGCGCGGCACCCCGACGACTGGCGCGTGGTGTGGGCCCGGGGCATCGCCTCGCTGGCCGTCGGGGAGGACGAGACGGCGGCCCTGTCCTTCGACGCCGTCTACGACGCCTTCCCCGGCGAGCCGGCGCCGAAGCTGGCGCTGGGGCTGTGCGCGGAGGTGCTGGGGCAGCTGGACAACGCCGCCGAGTACTACCGGCTGGTGTGGGCCACGGATCCGGGGTTCGTCGGTGCGGCCTTCGGGCTGGCCCGGGTGCAACTGGCCGCCGGGGACCGGCCCGGAGCCGTGCGCACGCTGGAATCCGTACCGGAGGCCTCGATCCACCACACCGCCGCGCGGGTGGCGTCCGTACGGGCACGCCTGCGCGACCGGTCTCCTCAGGAGGCGCTGCTGCCCGATCTGACGGCGGCCGCGGCGCAGGTGGAGGCGCTGGGGCGGTTCGGCCTGGACTCGGTGCGCCACGAGCGGCTCAGGGCGGAAGTTCTGGGCTCGGCGCTGGACTGGGTACTGTCGGGTAGCCGGGGTTCCGACCCCGGCCCTACCTCGCTGCTCGGCTGCCAACTGGACGAGCGGGGGCTGCGCTTCGGCCTGGAGCGCTCGTTCCGCGTGCTGGCACGGCTGGCGCAGCGGGGCGAGGAGAGGATCGAACTGGTGGAGCGGGCAAACCGTTTCCGTCCCCGGACGTGGGTGTGATTGATGTCGATGCATCGGCTGTCGGGCTGCCCCAGCTGCGCGGAACCGCTGGAGGAGGGTGACCGTTTCTGCGGCCTCTGCGGCTACGCCCTCACCGCCCCGGCCCCCACGGAGCCCGGAGCCCCGGAACGAACGGCGCCACCGGCGGGCGCGGCACCGGTGAACCCGGCACACGCGGCTCCGGTGTTCCCGGCCGGCTCGGCGTACGCGCCCCCGCCGGCTCCGGACGCCCCGCCGTCGGCCGGTCCGGCCGCGCCGGAGGGCTCGGGGTACGCGGCCCCGGCGGCCCCGGCGGCCCCGCCTGCGGCTGGTCCGGCCGCGCCGGCCGGCCCGGCGGGCTCCGCCTTCCCGGCCCCGGCAGGGCCGGACCAGGCGGCGCCGTTCGCCCCGGCTGCGGCCGCTCACGCGGGCGCCACCGGCCGGACCACCCCGTCGGCCGGGATCCCGGCCACGCGCGGGTCCGACGAGGACCTCGCACCCCGGCACTCCGGCGGCTACGCCGAACCGGCCGCCCCCGGGTACGCCGGCGAGGCCGCGCCCGGCTGGGGCAGCGTCTCCACCGCCGCGCCCACCCTGGTGTCGGGCTCCACCGGCTGGTCGGACCCCGGCCCCCTGGCAGGCCCCCACGGCACGCCCGCCGCCCCGGAGAGCCCGTACGGCGCACCCCCGCAGGGCCGCCACCCCGCGGACACCGCCCCCTACGGCGCGAGCACGCACGGCACGGGTTCCGCCGGCGGAGCCGCGTACGGCGGCCACGACGGCCACGACGGCCACGACGGCCACGACGCGTACGGCACCCCGGGCCCCGGAGAGCACGCCTCCCCCTACGACCACCCCGCCCAGCAGGGACAGCACCCCGGCGGCGAGACCCCGTACGGCGGGCCCGACCCGGCCCGGCCCGCCGCCGCCCCCCAGGGCCCCGGCCCGGGGCACGAAGCCCCGTACGGAGACCCCTCCTCACAGGGCTACGCCCCCGGCGGCGAAGCCCCGTACGGCAACGCCGCCCCGCAGGGCCACTTCCCCGAGGGCGAAGCCCCGTACGGCAACGCCGCCCCCCAAGGCCACCACCCCGAGGGCGAGACCCCGTACGGCGACCCCGCCCAGCAGGGCCCGCACCCCGGCGGCGAAGCCCCGTACGGCGGCCCCGTGGGCCAGGGCCACCACCCCGAGGGCGAAGCCCCGTACGGCGGCCCCGCAGGACAAGGGGCCGCCCCGCAGGGGGACGCCGGGGGGAAGACCTGCGTGGCCTGCCGGGCCGGGCGGGTGGACACCGACGGGTACTGCGAGCACTGCGGCCACGCGCAGCCCCGGGAGCGGGACCACCTCGAAGAGGAGCTCGGGAGCGTCGCCGCCGTCAGTGACCGCGGGCTGCGCCACCACCGCAACGAGGACTCCTTCGCCGTGGCGGCCACCGCCCTGCCCGACGGGTCCACCGCCACCGTGGCCATCGTCTGCGACGGCGTCTCCTCCGCCAGCCGCCCCGACGAGGCCTCCGCGGCCGCCGCCGGAGCCGCCAACGAGGCGCTGCTCGACGCCCTCCCCCGCGGCGCCCACCCCCAGGAGGCCATGCACGAGGCGATCCTGGCCGCGGCGGCCGCCGTGAACGCGCTGGCCCCCGAGGTGCCCGGCGCCCAGAACGCCCCCGCCTGCACCCTGGTCGGCGCCGTGGTCAGCCGCGGCCTGCTGACCATCGGCTGGGTCGGCGACAGCCGTGCGTACTGGGTCCCCGACGACCGCGCCGCCCTGCCCCGCCGCCTCACCGAGGACGACTCCTGGGCCGCCCAGATGGTCGCGGCGGGCCTGATGGGCGAGGCCGAGGCCTACGCCGACGTCCGCGCGCACGCCATCACCGGCTGGCTCGGGGCCGACGCGTACGACCTGGAACCGCACACCGCCACCTTCAAGCCCGACCACGACGGCGTGGTCGTGGTCTGCACCGACGGGCTGTGGAACTACGCCGAGTCCGCGCGCGACATGGCCCAGGTCCTCCCGCAGGACGCCGCCGTCCGGCCCCTGCACAGTGCGCAGGTCCTGGTGGGGCACGCCCTCGACGGCGGCGGGCACGACAACGTCACCGTGGCCGTCGTCCCCTTCGCGGCGACCCCGCCGCAAGCACCGCAAGCCCCGTAAGCACCGCAAGCGCCGCCGGCCCGCAGGCCCAGGCCTGATGCCCGTCCTCGAGGAGTAGCGACCGATGGCGAACTTCGCCAAGCCGAGCGCCCCCCGCTTCAGCGTGGAGGTGTACCAGAACGAGTTCCTCGCCGAGGGCGCCCGCGACGTCCACGCCATCGTCACGGTCACCTCCACCGGCGGGGCGACGGCCACCCGGACGGCCGTCGCCCCGGGCGGCGCCGCCGTGGTGATCATGGTCGACTGTTCGGGCTCCATGGAGTACCCGCCCGACAAGATGCGCGGCGCCCGCGAGGCGACCGCCGCCGCCGTCGACACCCTCCGCGACGGCACCGCCTTCGCCGTGATCGCCGGGACCCACGTGGCCAAGGAGGTGTTCCCCCGCCGGGGGCACCTGGCCATCGCCGACGCGACCACCCGCGCCCAGGCCAAGGAGGCCCTGCGCGGCCTCTCCTCCGGCGGCGGCACCGCCATCGGCACCTGGCTGCGCCTCGCCGACGGCCTGCTGCGCGGGTCCACGGCGGCGATCCGGCACGGGATCCTGCTCACCGACGGCCGCAACGAGCACGAGGACCCGGCCGTGCTCCGGGCCACGCTCGACGCCTGCGCGGGCCGTTTCACCTGTGACGCCCGCGGCGTGGGAACCGACTGGGAGGTCAAGGAGGTCACCGGCATCGCGAGCGCACTGCTCGGCACGGCCGACATCGTGGCCGATCCGGCCCGGCTGAGCGCCGACTTCACGACCATGATGGAGAAGGTCATGGGCAAGGAAGTGGCGGACGTCTCACTGCGCTTGTGGACCCCGGTCGGCGCCGAGGTCATGTACGTCAAGCAGGTCGCTCCCGCCGTGCAGGACCTGACCGGCCGCCGCACCGAGGCGTCCCCGCGCGCCGGGGACTATCCGACGGGTTCCTGGGGCGACGAGTCCCGCGAGTACCACGTGTGCGTACGGGTACCGGGGGCGTCCGTCGGCCAGGAGATGCTCGCCGCCCGCGCCGCGCTCGTCATGCCCGGGGCCCCCGGCGAGGACCCGGCCGTTCTCGCCCAGGGCCTGGTCCGCGCCGTCTGGACGGACGATCTCGCCGCCTCCACCGCCATCAACCCCCAGGTGGCCCACTACACCGGACAGGCGGAGCTCGCCCAGGCCATCCAGCAGGGCCTGGAGGCCCGCAAACTGGGGGACGTCGGCGGCGCCACGGCCAAGCTCGGCCGGGCCGTGCAGCTGGCGAGCTCCTCGGGCAACGCCGACACCGCCAAGCTGCTCGCCAAGGTGGTGGATGTCGTCGATGCGGCGGCGGGTACTGTGCGCCTGAAGGCAAAGGTCGCCGACGCGGACGAGATGACACTAGAAACGCGTTCCACTCAAACCGTTCGAGTGCGAAAATCTTGACGTAAAGCTTGACGCTCTGATCAGACGCGAACCAGACCAGACGCCGATCGGACGCACAGAAGAAGAAGCAGCAGAAGCAGACCCTGCCTCGTTGACGCAGGAAGAAGGAGGAAGCGCCGCGATGCCGACCTGCCCGAACGGGCACCAGTCCGCCTCCGACGACTGGTGCGAGGTCTGCGGCCACCGCATGGCCGCCCCTACGGGCACCCCCGGGGCGCCCTCCTACGGCTACGGCTACCCTCCGTCCGGCGAGCCGACGGCACAGGCCGAGCTCTGCCCGCAGTGCCGGACCCCGCGCGAGGCCATGGCCCCGTTCTGCGAGGAGTGCCGGTACAACTTCCTGACCCGTACGGCGACCTCGTACGCACCGCTCTCCCCGGACATGCCCCCGCCGCCGCAGCCCCCTTCCCCGGGCGCGCCCGCGGCCCCGCCGGCGTACTCCCAGGACCACTTCGACTACCAGGGCTCGCGGCCCTCCCGGGTCAACCGCCCGGCCGAGCCGCTGCAGCGCGAGGACGACTGGATGCTGCCGCCTCCGGCGCGCCAGGACTTCCAGCAGCCCCCGTACCAGCAGCAGCCGCCGCCCCCGCAGCAGCACCACCCGCAGGCACAGCAGCAGCACCAGCAGCCGCAGGCGCAGCAGCCTCCGCCGCCGTACCAGCAGCAGCCCTCCCGGACCGGGCAGTACCAGCCGCCCCAGCCGCCGCCGCACCACCAGCAGCAGCATCAGCAGCACCAGGCGCCGCAGGCCCAGCCGCCCTACCAGCAGCAGCCCTACCAGCCCCAGGGCGGCGGGTCCTGGACCGCGACCATCGGTCCGGACCGCACGTACTTCATGGCGATGATGCAGCGCAGCGGCCCCGAGGCGGCCGGGCTCGACCTGCCCGCGTACTCCCCCGAGCAGCACCTCCCGCTCGCCGGCGGCCAGATCACCATCGGCCGCCGCCGCGCCTCGACGGGCGAGTCCCCCGACATCGACCTGTCGGTGCCGCCGGAGGACCCGGGCGTCTCGCACCAGCACGCGGTGCTCGTCCAGCAGCCGGACGGCAGCTGGGCCGTGGTGGACCAGAACTCCACCAACGGCACCACGATCAACAACGGCGAGGAGTCGATCCAGCCCTACGTGCCGGTTCCGCTCGCCGACGGCGACCGCGTCCACGTCGGCGCCTGGACCACGATCACCGTCCGGCGCGGCTGACCCCGCGCGGCCACCGATCCTGAACGCGGCGAAGCCCTCCGGTGATCACCGGAGGGCTTCGCCTTGGGGACCGGGGAATGCTCAGCCGCCGACCAGGGGGTCCCGCGCACCCCGCCGGCGCCGCACGCTGACCACCACGGCGGCGACCAGCAGCAGGGCCAGCATTCCAGCGAGCCCGAGCGGGAGCAGCGTCCCGGGCATGGCGCCGAAGAACAGGAAAGGCAGTCCCGCGAGGAGGACGGCCGGCGCGGTGCGCAGCCGGGCGAACGCAGGACGTCCGGCCACCAGCAGTCCGGCGACCATCGGTACGAGGAAGCGCAGCTGGGTGAACGGGTACGACAGCGGGACCATCAGCACCGCGCCCACCAGCACCCCCGTCCACGCCATCACGGCGGCCACCCCGGCCCGGGTACGGATCCGCGGAGCCGGCCTCAGGTCCGGCGGGCACGCCACCGCCACCAGGGCGAGGACGAGCATCGGCCCGGTGGAGGGCGCCGAGATCCCGATACTGCCGATGCCCAGCCGGACCGTACTGGCCGCGAGCAGCACGGCCATGCCCGCCAGCACGGTCCAGCTACCGGCCGACCAGCGCCCGGCCAGTGCGAGGAACACGCCGAACACGGTGACGAGGTACGCCGCCACCAGCACGAGGAAACTCGGGCCGACCTCGCCCGGTCCCACGAGGAAGAGCGCGTAGCGCAACACTCCGGCCCAACTCAACGAGGCCGCCCCGATCGCGACCAGGGCGAACGGCGCCAGCGCGGCCAGGAGTCTCCCGGCCCGCCCGGCGGAGCCCAGCCCGAGCCGCATGCGCAGGGCGTGCCCGAGGACATCGGCGCCCTCGCGCACCCGGGCGGGCGTCCCCGCCTCCCGGGTGGCCTCCCGGTACGCCTCGGAGATCTCGTCCCCGAACTCCCGCCGGTAGGCAGCGGGATACAGCCTCACGAGCGCGGTCACGCGTTCCTCACCGCCCGGCCGAGCAGCCCGGTGCGAAGGGTGGTGCCGAAGGAGGCACCCGCCCCGCCGAGCCCCAGCCGCCGGGTCGCCTCCTGCGCGGTGCGCGCGAGCCGGGCCGCCTCGGCGGCCAGGACCTCACGGCCGCGCGGGGCGAGCGCGTAGCTGCGCCGCCGTCGTCCGTCGACCACCTCTTCCTCGTGGACGGCGATGAGTTCTTGTTCCAGGAGCCGCTCCAGGGCCCCGTAGAGCGTTCCGGTGCGCATCTTGGTGCGGCCTTCCGAAATCTTCTCGACCTCCTGGGCGATCGCGTATCCGTGCCGCGGGGCATCGGCGATCGCCGTGAGGATCAGCAGGGTCGGCTCGCGAAGAGCTTGATCATTCACATCCGCACCATAGCTCGGTAGCCGACATATGTCGATAGCCGACCTATGGTGACACCGCCCATGACGCCGCCGCCCATGACGACGCCGCCTACGACTCCCCGGCCTCCCCCAGCGGCCACACGTAGGGACCCTGGGGATCGTCGAGCCAGGACCACTGCCCGGCTTCGCCGACCGTCACCCCGAAGCGCTCCCGCGCCGGCCTGCCCTCGCGCCGCCACAGGTCCAGCGCCTCCCTCGGGTGCAGCGCGCCCGAGGTGAGCACGAGCATGAACTGGAAGCGCTCGTTCTCCACCAGCTCGTACGGGAGCCCCCGCGGCGTTCCGTACGTGCCCGGCGGCGCGGCCGTGGCCCCGCGCAGGGGCACGAAGTAGGCCGGGGTGTGCAGGAAGCGGCCCTCGGCGAACGCGGCGTCCCGCACCGTGAGCGCGATCAGCCCGGTCGACAGCGGAGCCAGGATCCGCGCCCCGGGCCGGCACTGGCCCAGCCAGGCGGGCGGGATCAGCGGGATCGTGCAGGTGACCAGGATCCGGTCGAAGGGGGCGCGGGCGGGGCAGCCGCGCGCCCCGTCGCCGGTGACGACGGCCGGGTGGTAGCCGAGCCGGTCCAGGTGCGTGCGCGCCGACTCGGTGATCTCCTCGTCCAGGTCCACGGTGGTGACCAGCCCGTCGCCGAGCCGGTGGCACAGCAGGGCCGCGTTGTAGCCGGTGCCCGCGCCGATCTCCAGCACGCTGTCCCCGTCGCGCACGTCCAGGGCCTCCAGCATCCTGGCCATCAGCGAGGGCTGACTGCTGGAGGAGACCAGTTCGCCGTCGCGCAGCCGGGTGGCGAGCGGGGCGTCGGTGTAGACCCCGCGCAGCCAGCGGGCCCGCTGTTCGGGGTCGGGGTCATCGGCCCAGAGCCGCTCGTGGCCGGCGCCGCGGCCCGTGTAGTAGTACGGGACGAACACGTGCCGGGGCACGGCGGCGAAGGCCGCCCGCCAGCGCGGATCCTCCAGCGCCCCGGCTGCGGTCAGCTCCCGTACCTGGGCGGCGTGCGCGGTCTGCCGCACGTCGCGTACCTCGGCGTGTGCGCCCATGCCTCCACTGTCCTGCGGACACCGCCCGGGTGCGACCGCGGTGCGGCCGCACCGTGCCGGTGCGGAGGTCCTAGGACCGGGGTCCTCCGTCCGGGCGTCTGAGACGATGGTCGGGTGAATGAGATTCCGCGGGGCACGGTCCAGGAGCAGACCTTCTACGAACTGGTGGGCGGCGAGGACACCTTCCGCCGTCTGGTCCACCGCTTCTACCAGGGGGTCGCCGAGGACCCGCTGCTGCGGCCGATGTACCCGGAGGGGGACCTCGGTCCCGCCGAGGAGCGGTTCGCGCTGTTCCTGATGCAGTACTGGGGCGGCCCGAACACCTACAGCGAGAACCGCGGCCACCCGCGCCTGCGCATGCGGCACGCGCCGTTCCAGGTGGACGCCGCCGCGCACGACGCGTGGCTGGCCCACATGCGGGTGGCGGTGGACGAGCTCGCCCTCGCGCCGGAGCACGAGGCGCAGCTGTGGCGGTACCTGACGTACGCCGCCGCCTCGATGATCAACACCGCGGGCTAGCCGGTACTACGGGGTCCCGTACGGAATCCCGCGCGGGGTCCCGTACGGCGCGGCCGGCTAGACGGGGCGGACGAGCAGGGTGCCGAGGCCGCCCGGGCGGCGCATGGCCACGGAACCGTAGGGGGTGCGCAGCCGCAGCCAGCCCCCGGAGGCGAACAGCGCCACGGGCTCGGGGGCAACGGCCCCGGCAGGCACGGTGGGCGGCGCGGGCACGGTGGACCGTACGGGCCGCAGGAAGCCCAGGGACTGCGCGGCGTGCACGGCGCGCAGCGGAAGTTCGGTGTCCCCCAGCGTGCGGGACCAGATCTCGCGGCCGATGCGGTCGCGCTCGGAGCGGGTCCGGTGCTGCGGGGGCAGGGCCTCGTCACGGGCCCGGAACTCGGCGACGGCCGCCGCCAGGGCCTTGGCCATGGCTTCGGGACCGGGCAGCCCGGCCACCGGGGCCCAGCCGCCGCGGGGCGGGAGCACGCCCGCCCAGGGCGGTCCGGTGACGGCCGCGGGGACGACGGCGCCGGCCCGCTCGCCCTCGTCGACGGACTCCAGCAGCTCCCCGGCCGAGACGGTCAGGTCGAGCGGAGCGGAGAGCGGCGCGGCGAGCCGCACCGTGCGGACGGCCAGTACGTCGAAGGACGGCGGCCGGCCGAAGACGGCGAGCGCGCCACCGCCGGCCTGCGCCTGCAGGCGGACGGCGGCGGCGCGGTCGTAGTGCACCAGCCGGCCCAGGAAGGCGGCGAGGTCCGCCGCCTCCCCGGAGTCGGCGAAGTGCAGCTGCTCGTTCATGCCGCGATGCCCTGTGCCTTCTTCGGCTCGTCCAGGTACTCCTGGAGGAAGAGCTTCTCCTCGGCCGTGATGCGGCGGGGCCGCCCCTCGGCGAGGTTGTAGGGCACGACCACGGTCTCGGCACGCACGTAGACCGTCTCGGGCGCGTCCTCGGTCGCCTCGTCCTTGACCTCGTAGCGGATGGTCAGGGACGCGGCGCCTATCCGGGTCACCCAGGACTCGATGAGCACCGGCTCGTGCCGGTGCACGAGGGGCAGCTTGTAGTCGATCTCGTGACGGGCCACGACGGAACCGCCCGTGAAGGACTCACTGCCCTCCCCCGGCGCGAGGCGGAACATGAAGTCGATCCGCGCCTCCTCCAGATAGCGGAGGAAGACGACGTTGTTGACGTGCCCGAAGGCATCCATGTCCGCCCAGCGGAGGGGGCATCGGTAGTGGTGTCTGGCCATGGCCCGTGTCCTCGGCCCTCAGCCTCGGGTGAGCTTCTTGTAGGTGGCACGGTGCGGACGGGTCGCGTCCGCGCCGAGCCGCTCGACCTTGTTCTTCTCGTACGACTCGAAGTTGCCCTCGAACCAGTACCACTTGGATTCGCCCTCGTACGCCAGGATGTGCGTGGCGACTCGGTCCAGGAACCAGCGGTCGTGGGAGATGACCACGGCCGCACCCGGGAACTCCAGGAGCGCGTTCTCGAGCGAGGACAGGGTCTCGACGTCGAGGTCGTTGGTGGGCTCGTCGAGGAGCAGCAGGTTGCCGCCCTCCTTGAGCGTCAGCGCCAGGTTCAGTCGGTTGCGCTCACCACCGGAGAGGATGCCGGCGGCCTTCTGCTGGTCCGGACCCTTGAAGCCGAAGGCGCTGACGTACGCGCGCGACGGCATCTCGACCTGGCCGACGTTGATGTAGTCCAGTTCGTCCGACACGACGGCCCACAGGGACTTCTTGGGGTCGATGTTGGCGCGGCTCTGGTCGACGTACGAGATCTTGACGGTCTCGCCGATCTTGACGGAGCCGGAGTCCGGCGCCTCCAGACCCAGGAGCATCTTGAAGAGCGTGGTCTTGCCGGCGCCGTTCGGGCCGATGATGCCCACGATGCCGTTGCGCGGCAGCGTGAAGGACAGGTCGTCGACCAGGACCTTGTCGCCGAACGCCTTGTTGAGGTTGTTGACCTCGACCACGATCGAGCCCAGACGCGGGCCCGGCGGGATCTGGATCTCCTCGAAGTCCAGCTTCCGCATCTTGTCCGCCTCGGCGGCCATCTCCTCGTAGCGGGCGAGGCGGGCCTTGGACTTGGTCTGGCGCCCCTTGGCGTTCGACCGCACCCACTCGAGCTCTTCCTTGAGGCGCTTCTGGCGCTTCTCGTCCTTGCGGCCCTCGACCTTGAGACGGGTGGCCTTCTTCTCCAGGTAGGTGGAGTAGTTGCCCTCGTACGGGTGGGCGCGGCCGCGGTCGAGCTCGAGGATCCACTCGGCGACGTTGTTCAGGAAGTAACGGTCGTGGGTGACGGCCACGACGGCACCCTTGTACTGCGAAAGGTGCTGCTCCAGCCAGTTCACCGACTCGGCGTCGAGGTGGTTGGTGGGCTCGTCGAGGAGGAGCAGGTCCGGGGCCTCGATCAGCAGCTTGCAGAGCGCGACGCGGCGCTTCTCGCCACCGGAGAGGTTGGTGACGGGCCAGTCGCCGGGCGGGCAGCCCAGGGCGTCCATGGCCTGCTCCAGCTGCGCGTCGAGGTCCCAGGCGTTGGCGTGGTCCAGGACTTCCTGGAGCTTGCCCATCTCGTCCAGCAGCGCGTCGGTGTAGTCGGTCGCCATTTCCTCGGCGACCTCGTTGAAGCGCTTCAGCTTGGCCATGACGTCGGCGGCGCCGTCCTGGACGTTCTCCAGGACCGTCTTGGACTCGTCGAGCTTGGGCTCCTGCATGAGGATGCCGACGGTGAAGCCGGGAGACAGGTACGCCTCACCGTTGGACGGCTGCTCCAGCCCCGCCATGATCTTGAGGACGGTGGACTTACCGGCGCCGTTCGGGCCGACCACACCGATCTTCGCGCCGGGCAGGAAGTTCAGGGTGACGTCATCAAGAATCACCTTGTCGCCGTGCGCCTTGCGCGTCTTGCGCATGGTGTAGATGAACTCAGCCAAGAGAAACCGTCCGGCAGATCGATGGGTGGGCAGATACACCCCATCTTGCCTGACGTCCATCCCCGGGGGGAAACCCGTATGGTCCCGGCGCCCTGACCTGGGCACCGACCGGAGGGGGCCTGACGGTCGTGGCCGTCATGGGTCGCCCTTGGCCGTCCCTGGGCCCCCTCCGGCGGCCCGGGGACGGCCCGGCGGCAATCTCTCCCCTGCCAGTTTTCGCAGGTGGCAGGACCCGGGCCGTTTCCGATCAGGACGGGGCAGACCATTCGAGGGACCGCCAGACCTGCTGCGCCCAGGCGAGGTCGGCGGCGTCCTCGTGGGTGCAGAACACCCCGGCAGCGGTACCGGAGGCCGGCGCCGTGAAGCCGTAGAACTCGTGCCGTTCCCGGCCGTGGTCGTCGGGGGTCAGCCAGAAGGCGTGGCGGCGGCCGACGGGCAGAGGCTCGGTGAGCCGCTGCCCGGGAAGCTTGTCAGGGGCGCCGGCGAGCAGGGCGGAGAGGAAGTCCTCGGGGGTACGCCCCGAGCTGTCGTCCGTGAACACGGTCACGGCGGCGCTGCGGTCCGGCCCGGCGAACTGGTCCGCTCCGTCGGCAACCCGGGCGGTGAGGCCCGCAGTGCGGACGACGGACCAGTGGTCGCCGAGGCTGGTTCGCACATCGACCGGGAGCTGGTGCGGGAACCGGCTGAGCACGTGGTCCCGGTCCCATGTGTGTTCCAGGACTCCGGCGGCCGTCGCGTTGTGGCCGGCGACGAGGTGGGGCAGCTCCTGAGGGTCGCCGACCCGGGCAGTGAACGGGGCACCCAGCAGGTCATCGCCCCAGGGTCGGATCTTGTTGGCGACCCTCCCCGTGAAGGCGAGATCCGCGTAGCCGCTGCCCTCCCACAGGCCGTGGGCCCTCTGGAGGACGGTGTCGTCAACCTCCAGCCACATGCCCAGGACGAGCTCGGTCTCGTGCGTCAGCCTGACGGGCAGCAGGCAGCGGATGAAGGAGCCGACACCGTCGACCCGGAGCAGCGCAGAGGGGCCGAGCCGGTGCCGGGCCTCGTCGGGTGCGGTGAGAGCAGCGTCGGGCAGGTTGAATCCGACGTCGATGCGCCGCTCGTCCGTAAGGGAGTCGCCGCAGCAGGAGCAGGAGGGCAGCTGGCTGGTCACGCCGCCAGCCTAGGCAGGGGCCGCACGACCCAGCGCCCGGGGGCGCCCGGCGGCGGGCTCGCTCAGCGATTGCTACGAGGTCCGCCAGCCCCCCTGTTGCCCCGAGACCACCCGAGCGAGGTCCGTAAAACCGCCCCGGGGCCTTGTGCCGCACGGCAGGATGCCACCGACGAGGGCGCGGCCGGGGGGCTGCGTCCGAGGTGGGGGGACGTATGGACAGCGGACTGATCGCGCTCGGAGCGGCCGTGGTCGGCGTGGCCGGGACTTTGCTCGCGACCGTGCTTTCGCAGCGGATGCTGGCGCGGGTGCAGGCGGCGCAGTTCGAGCGGGAGCAGCGGGTCGCGCAGGTGGGATGGGCTCGGCAGCAGCAGCTCGCGGAGCTGGATCGCAAGCGGGAGTGCTACGCGGCGACGAACGCCGCGTACCGGCGGTACCGGATCGCGCTCATGTCCTTCCTCTGGGTCGTCCACAACGCGCCGGCCGACCCGGCGGAGCCGCCCGCGACCGCGCGGGCGGCGGTGGAGGAGGCCCGGGGCGGCCATCACGCCGCCTTCGCGGAGGCGCAGATGATCGCCTCCGCCGCCGTCCTCGCGGAGCTGGACTCGATGACCCGGGGCATGGCGGGGGCCTACGCCCGCACGATGCGGCTGGCCGAGGGCGCTCCCGGGCCGGACTGCTCCTTCGAGGAGATCCACGCCGAGCTGCTCAGCCTCACGGAGCGCTCGGACGTCATGCGGGGCACCATGCGGGCGGATCTCGGCATGGTGTGAGGGCGGGCGCGGGCGCCGGGCCGGCGCCGGGCCCGGACGCCCGCGGGGTCAGCGCGGGCGGGGTCAGCGCGGGCGGTAGACCGTGAGGGCGTCCGGGAGGTCGTCCAGGACCAGGGCGGTGGGGGCCTGGGCGTACTCGCCGTCGTAGGCGAGCGGGGTCCCGGCGGGGATGTCGCTCACGCGCAGGCTGCGCAGCCGGGTGGCGACGTGGACCGGGGAGCGGGTCAGCGGGCCCGCGAAGGCGGCGGCGAGCAGGCGGGGGCCGGGGCGGCCGCCGCCGTGGACCAGGCGTACGTCGAGCAGGCCCTCGCCGAGGCTCTTGCGGGAGCGGGGCGCCGGGCCCGTGCCCTGGTAGGTGCCGTTGCCCGCGAAGAGCAGCCAGACGCTGCGCGGCTTCCCGGCGAGCTTGAGCCGTACCGGGCGCTCCGCGCGCAGCACCCGGTACGCCGCCAGCAGGGCGGCCGGGCCGCCGCCGATCCGGGGGGCCCAGCGGAGCCGGTGGCCGAGCAGCTCCGGGTAGGCCCCGATGCTGAAGTTGTTCAGGAAGTACCCGGCCCTGGTGTCCTCGGGGTCCGGGCCGGGGCCCGGGGTGAAGCGGCCGACGCCGATGTGGACGGCGTGACCGGCCGCCACGGCCCGGCAGGTGTCTTCGGTTCCCGCGAGGCCCAGGTCGAGCGCGAAGTGGTTGAGCGTGCCGCCGGGGAACACCGCCAGGGGGATCCCGGCGCGCAGCGCGGCGGTGGCGGCGGCGTTGACCGTGCCGTCGCCGCCGCACACGCCGAGGACGGTGGCCCGCTCGGCGGCCGAGGCCAGTTCGGCGGCGAGCTCCGGGCCCTCGCACTCGATGAGCTCGGCCTTCGGCAGCCGCTCGCGCAGCAGTACGTCGAGCCCCGCCGTGGCCGCCGTACCGGACCCGGTGTTGACCACGACCGTGAGCCCGGCCCCGTCGGGCAGCGCGGGCGCCCCCGCGGCGGGCCGCTCGTCGCCCGGCGCGATCCGGGCCTCCACGGCGTCCCGGGTGAGGCGGCGCACGACGAATCCGGCCGCCACCCCGAGGGCCGCGCCCGCGAACACGTCCGAGGGGTAGTGGACCCCGGTGTACACGCGGGAGAAGGCGACGGAGGCGGCGACGGGGGCCAGCGCGGCGCCCCAGAGCGGGGCCTCCAGCGCCACTCCGGCGGTGAAGGCGAACGCGGACGCGGCATGCCCCGAGGGGAAGGAGGTGGTCCGCGGCTGCGTGGTGAGCTGCCGTACGGCGGGGACCCCGTCCAGCACCGGGCGCGGCCTGCGCACGGACCATTTGCCGACGGTGTTGATGGTCGCGGAGGCCAGTGCCAGCGACGCGGCCCCGCGCACGGCCGCCTTGCGGGCCCCGGCCGAGCCGAGGACGGCGATCCCGACGGCGGCGCCGCCCCAGAGCAGCCCGTGGTTCGCGGCCCGGCCGAGCCGCGGCAGCACCCGGTCGGCCCCGGGCCAGTGCCGCCGGGCCACCACGTCGAACAGCCACCGGTCCCCTCGTGCGACCGCGCCCCGCCAGGTCAGCTCTTGATCAGCCATCCCCTGCCTCTACCCGAACCCCCGGATCCGAATCAGTCCCCACCTCGGGCACCCCGCCCCCCGAACCCCCGGATCCGCATCGACCCCCGGCTCCGGGCACCCCGATCCCCCTACTCCGGGTCCGGTGTCCGGTCCGGGGCGGGGCCGTCCTCCAGGGGGCGCTTGCGCAGGAGGAGGACGACCAGGCCGCCCAGGACGACCAGACCCACCGCCAGGGAGGCGATCACCGGGGTGGCCGCCGAGCTGCCGCTGGCTGCCAGCCGCTCTTCCGAGGTGTCCGGATCCCCGGCGGAAGACTCCTCCGACGGTGCGGACAGGGCGCCCGGTGCGCCCAGCGCCGTCATCGCCCCGCCCGACGCCGCGACGGCGGTCTGCTGGGCGGCGGGGAGCCGCGGCCACTTCGCCGTCGCCGTGGCGACCGTGGCGGACTCGCTGGAGCCGGCCACGATCTGGACCTGCGCCGGGACCCCGCTGGTGAAGACCCGGCCGACCGGCACGCGGGTGGACCCGCGGAGGGTGATCTCGGCGCTGCCGTCCGGTGTCCCCTCCGGCACCTCGAAGAACAGCTTCCCCCCGTTGACCGCGGAGCTGACCGGCAGCCCCTGGGCGTCCACCACCCGGACCCCCATGGCCACGGCCGCCGCGTCCGGGGTCACGCTCACGCTCTGCGCACCCGTCCGCACGGTGACCGGCCCGATCCGGGTGCCGAGCGGACCCGACACCTCGCCGGGATCCACCGCGAGGGACGCCGGCGGTTCGGGCAGCCGTCGCGCCTCCCGCTGGAGGTAGTCGGCCAGCTTCTCCGCCTGCGGGTCGACGGCCTCCACCCATGCGCCCTCGGCCAGCCGCCAGATGGCCACCTGGGTCCCGGCCGCCGCGCTCTCCGCGGTGAGCGCGGCGGCTCCGGCCGCCTTGGCGAGTCCGGCCAGATCGTTCAGCTGGGGGTAGGAGTGCTCCAGCACCCAACGGATCCGGGCCGCCTCGCCGTTCCCGGCGAGCGGCGTGCCGCTCCACCCGATCTCCGTGAACCGGGCCATGGGCTGCGCATCGCCCGCGACGCCGACTCCGTAGGTCTGGAGCATGCCGCCGCCGTCGACCCGCATCTCGTACAGTCCCGCCGGGATCTGCCGCGCGGTTCCGTCCGTGCCGCGCAGGAGGGCCTGTCCGTACGTCTTCAGCCCGTCCAGGACGGCGCTCGCTCCCTCCGGCGTCCGGGGTGCGGCCGGGCCGGCGTCGGCGACTGCCACCGCACCCGGTGCCCCGGCCAGCGCGGCGGCGAGCAGGGCCACCGCGATCGGCCGCCGCACGGAGCCCCGTATGGCCGCGGCGGACGTGGTGCGCGTCGCTGGTGCGTCGCAGGCCTGTGCGGCAGGGGGAACCGGAACGCCGCTGGGAGCGCCGACAGGAACGCCGACAGGAGCAAGGCCCATCGAGGCGGCAGGAGCGGAGGATGCGGGAACGGCAATCGACACAGTCTTCCCCTTCGGGCCGAAGGCCCAGGTGCCCGTGAGTACCGGGGAATCCTAGCCTCCTCGAACACTCAGACCACCGCCGCCTTCTGAGGGGCCATCAGCGGCACGTCCGTCCTGACGACCCGCCGGAAGGCCGCCGTGCCGCGGTTCAGGTCGTGCCCGATGGCGGTCGCGTCGATGTTCGCCGAGAACCACCGGTTCCCCTCCCCGTCGGGCGGGTCCTCCCGTACCCGCAGCCTTCCGTGGACCACCAGCGGTTCGCCCACCGAGACGGATCCGGCGAGGTTCACGGCGAGGCCGCGGCGGGCCCACACCGTGTAGAAGCTGGTGGGCGCGTCCGCCCAGGTCTCCTTCTTCCGGTCGTAGTACCTCGGGGTGACCGCGAAGCGGAACCGGGCCGCCGGACCGCCCGCCGTGTCCTTGTAGTCGATCTGCGTGGCCACGTAGCCCACCAGCGTCACCTGGGTGTCGTTCATCCCGGCCGCCCTTCCGGGGTCCGGCGGCGCGCTCGCGCACGCGCCGCTCCGACCCGCATTCCGTACCCGTCCGGACCATCCGCACGGGGTACGACCATGCTGGCCCGGAGGGCTGGAACCCGCTGGAGGCTGTGGACTACTGACGGCTTGTGGACAACTTCGCCACCGTCGCGTACTGCTCGCGCACCTCCCGGTAGCGCAGCAGCTCCGCCGCCACCGGCTCCAGCACCCGGGCCCGGCCGCAGCCGGCCGCAGCCTCGCGCAGCCGGCGCTCCGCGTCCTGCCCGTAGCGCCGCGCCGGACCCCTGGCCCCGATCGAACAGGCCCACTCCACGAGCGGTCCGCCGATGATGCCGGCCACCATCAGCAGGACCGGCGGCATCAGGCTCGGCTCCAGCACCCCGGCGATCTGCCCGACCAGCCACAGCCCGCCGTAGATCTGGAGCAGGGTCATGGCCGCCTGCGCCAGCACCGCCGCCGGCCACCACGAGGGCCGCGGCGGACGGGTGCTGGGTACCGCGACCGCCGGCCCGAGGGTCACCGCGATCTCGTCCAGCGCCTGGGGGAGCCCTTCGGCGCCACGGACCGCGGTCTCCCGTACGGCCTGCGCCCAGGGGTCGGGCAGGCCGCGGACCGCCTCGTCGGCGACGGTCCGTACGGCCTGTTCCACCCGCTGGCGGGCCGTCACCTCCTCCTCGACCGGCGCTTCGGACGCCATCGGGGAACGCCCGATCGCCGCCAGGGCGGCGAGGCCGGCCAGTGAGCGCGGGGAGCGCCGGCTCTCGTACCACCGCCACAGGCGCAGCCACGGGGTGCCGCAGGCCCTTCCGGCGTTGCGCCGCCAGGCCCGCTCGGCGGCGAGGCCGGCCGCGTACGCCCCGACCGCCTCCGCGAGCCGGTCCTCGAACTCGGCGCGCGCTGTCTCCCCGATCTCCGGCCCGGCGTGGCCGTCGGCCACGTAGAGCGGCCGCAGGCGGGCCGCGGCCTTGTCGACATCGGCGGAGATGCGGCGGGTCGCGGCGCCCTTCTCCTGGGTGAACTGTCCGAGCATCTCGCGCAGTTCCCCGACGCCTTCACCCGTAAGGGCGGAAAGTCCGATGACGGTGGCGCCCGGCTCGCCGTGTTCGCCGAGTGCGATCCCGTCGTCGTCGAGGAGCCGGCGCAGGTCGTCCAGGACGAGGTCGGCGGATTCCCCGGGCAGCCGGTCCACCTGGTTCAGCACGACGAAGGTCACCTCGGCGTGCCCGGCCAGCGGGCGCAGGTACCGCTCGTGCAGGACGGCGTCCGCGTACTTCTCCGGGTCCACCACCCACACGACCGCGTCGACCAGCGCCAGGACCCGGTCCACGTGGTCGCGGTGGGCTCCGACGGCCGAGTCCAGGTCGGGCAGGTCGACGAGGACCATGCCGCGCAGCGCCTCGGCCTCCGAGGTCTCGCGGGGGCGGCGGCGCAGCCGGCCGGGGATCTCGAGGCGGTCCAGCAAGCCCGCGGCGCCGTCGGACCAACTGCACGCGATGGGTGCGGCGGTCGTCGGCCTGCGCAGCCCGGTCTCGGAGATCTGCACTCCGGCGAGTGAGTTGAAGAGCGTGGACTTGCCGCTTCCGGTGGCTCCGGCGATGGCGACGACGGTGTGCTGCGCCGACAGCCCGCGGCGCGCGGCCGCCTCGTCCAGGACGCGTCCGGCTTCGGCGAGGGTCTTTCCGTCGAGGATCCTGGTCCGGGACAGCCCGATGAGCTGGCGCAGCGCGTCGAGGCGCACCCGCAGGGCCTGGGCCTCGGGGCTGAGCGGGGGCGCGGGGGCCTTGCCGCCGTCGCTTCCGGCGCCGGAAACCGCCCGTACGAGTGCTTCGTCGCCCTCCTCGTCACCGCTAGCGGGCCAGTCGTCCTCGCTGGTCCGGGGGCGCGAGCGGGCGATCAGTCCGTCGTCCCAGCGGTCGTCGGTGCGGTCGGTCAGGGCGGTCACCGCGTCACCTCTCCTTCTGCAGTACGGACAGCGCGGCGATCAGCTCGGCCTGGGGTTCGGGACTCACTTCGAGCGCTTCGATCGGGGCGAGGCGGCGGTCGCGTTCGGCCCGCAGCACCTGGTCGAGGTGCTCGGCGACGAGCTCGCCTCCCCGGTCGCGCAGGCGTACGGCGGCCTGCACTCCGATCCGCTCGGCGAGCTTCTCCCCGGCCGGCCGGGCCCGCTTGCCTCCGAGGAGGGCCGCGACCAGCAGGGCGGCGACCCCGTCGGGGTCGGGCGCGGGCTGCTTGTCGAGCCGCGCGACCTCTTCCTCGGCGAGTTCCTCCAGCACGCGCCGCCAGCGGCGTACGGCCATGCCGATACGTTCCGCCGCCTCGCGGTCGGGGGCCGGCAGGGACACCGCGCCGGCGGCGGGCTCGCGCCGCCAGGCCTCCGCGATGCGTTCGTCGGCGGCGGCGACGGCGCACTGGAGCAGCGCCGCGAGGGATTCCGCGAGGGAGTCGAGCAGTTCGTCGGCGCTGGTGTCGAGCGGGTAGCCGCGCCACCGGGTCAGCGCGTCCCCGGCGAGTACGGCGCCCCGGTCCAGGCGGCCCCGGACCCGCTTGCCCTCCCGCTTGTAGGCGTCCTCGACGGCGAAGGTCAGCCGTACGGCGGCGGCGTGCTGGGCCGCGACGGCCGAGGCGAGCTCCGGCATCCGGCGCCCGAGGGAGTCGAGCGCGCCGAGCGCGGTGCGCCCGACGGCGTACTGGCGGGCGGCCGGGTCCTGCGCGTGGTGCGCGAGCCAGGCGAACAGCGGGGCCACGGCGCTGGCGGGCAGCAGCCCGCCCCCGCCGGCCGATTCGGGCAGCTCGGGAACCGTGAACCGGGGCACCTCGCCGAGCCCGGCCCGCGTGAGCAGGGCGCCGTACTGGCGGGAGACCTCGGCGAGCACCTGGTGCGGGACCCGGTCGAGGACGGTGACGAGGGTGGCCTTGTACTGCTTGGCGGTGCGCAGGAGGTGCCAGGGCACCGCGTCGGCGTACCGCGAAGCGGTGGTGACCATCACCCAGACGTCCGCGGCGCAGATGAGCTGGGCGGCGAGCGTCCGGTTGTCGACCACCAGGGAGTCGATGTCGGGGGCGTCGAGGATGGCGAGGCCGCGGGGCAGGGTGGAGACGGTCTCGATCCGCACCTCGCGGGTGGTGGGCGGATGCCCGTGCCTGTCACCCGGTCGCCGCTGGGCTTTCCGGGCCGACACGGGGGTGTCCTCGTCGTCCTGGGGCGCCCAGACCCGCATCAGGTCGGGCAGCACCCGCACTCCGGCGAACCAGTGGTGGTCATCCGGATGGCAGACGAGGACGGGGGTGCGCGTCGTGGGCCGGAGTACTCCGGCTTCACTCACTTGGCGCCCCACGAGGGAGTTGACGAGGGTGGACTTACCGGCCCCGGTGGACCCGCCGACGACGGCGAGCAGCGGCGCCTCCGGCGCCTTCAGCCGGGGTACGAGGTAGTCGTCGAGCTGCGCGAGCAGCTCCGCTCTGGTCTGGCGGGCGCGGGGGGCGCCGGGCAGGGGCAGCGGCAGACGCACGGACGCGACCCGGTCGCGCAGGGCGGACAGGGCATCGAGCAGCTGAGGCCGAACATCCAAGGTCACCACATGCGAAGAATGCCCAATTTAGGAGCATTTTTGAAGCTTATACGTCCTCTGCGCGCCGAGCGCTACTCCAGCGGCACATCCCGGACACACCGGACGAGTGGGGCGCAGGCATAACGAGTGCACAACACCCAGGGCGCCACGGCGCAAAAGCGGTGCGAGAATCGCACCTGCCTGCGATTATCGGGACCGCTTCACCGAACCTCCACATCGTGGCACGCGAGTGAAGCAACCGGGACAAGGCAACCGGAGCCCTATCCTTGACCCGGCACGGACCACAGCCCCACCCCCACCCAGGGGCTCCAGGCCACCACGGCCACCTTCCGGCCCCCGTAGCTCAGTGGATAGAGCAGGTGCCTTCTAAGCACTTGGCCGCAGGTTCGAGTCCTGCCGGGGGCACTCCTCCCACCCATCCCTCAGCCCTCCCCTCCGGGAGGGCTTTTCCGCAGGTGAGCGGCACCCTAACCGGGTCTCCGTAGCGGCGGCGTAAGCCCTGATCGGCAACACGGATCCGCAGGACTACTCGAAGGCCCTGACGGCCTGGTAGTAGGTCCACGCGGTGCCCTCGCACGAGGCCTTGCGGGCGCCCGAGTAGCCGGCGCAGACCCGCTTCAGGTCGGAGTGGAACATCTCGTCCAGCCGGGGTTTGACCGCCGGGAACTCCCCCGCCGCCTTGTAGTTGCGGTAGCCGAAGTCGTGGCGGGCGCAGGCCGTCCTGAAGGGGAAGCCGAAGGGGTTGTCCGGGGACGTGGTGCAGTAGTCCGTGGACCAGTCGAAGCCGTACGGCTCCCACTCGCCCCGGTTCCCGCGCGCCGCGGTCCATGCGTCCTGGCTGGCCGCGCCCGGCTGCGTCCAGCCGCTCAGCACCTGCGGCTTGTCCTGCGGCACCAGCGGGGCGTGCGGAACCAGCGGGGCCTGCCGGGCCGCGAACGCCGGTGGCGCGAGGGCCAGTACGGCGACCAGGGCGCCGGAGGCGAGGGCGGACAGGCGGGCTCCGGTCCGGGCGGTGGTCCGGGCGCGCGTGGCCGGTGCGGGGGTGGGGGCGGGGTGGTGGGGCACGCGTCCTCTAACGAGGGGTGCCATCACGGGTGTCGGGATGGCGGGCGCAGGCGCCTGGCATCCGGCTCGCGGGGGATCCGGGCCGCGGCCGGCGGTCCGGACCGGACCGGACCGGGACTCAGGTATGACCGGCGGTCCGGACCGGGACTCAGGTATGAGTCGATGTCACCCTTCCGGCAGAGATCCGGTTCAGCCTCGGGAGGGACGCGGACTACGGCTGCCGCCGCGAATACTCGTAGACATGAACCGCCGTCCTCTCGTCATCGCCGCCGCCACCGTGGGAGTCCTCGCCACCGCCGCCATCGCGCTGCCCAACCTCCCGCCCAACCCCCTGACCGACACGATCAACGACCGGGTGTTCAAGGAGAAGGGCATGCGCTTCGCGACGGCCGCCGACGCCCCCACGCGCGCGGAGCCGGGGCGGCTCGGGGAGCCGGGGCGCGGGGCGTCGGCGCGCGGGGCGTCGACGTGGGTGCTGCCGCGCTGGGTGCCGAAGGACGCGACCGACGTGCGAATAATGGCCCGCACCGACGGCAAGGCGCGGCTGCTCCGCTTCACGCTGGGCCCGACCCCGCTGGACGGCCCGCAGTGCTCGGCGGGCACGCCCAGCAAGCACGCGGGGACGGCGCTGGAGGCCAAGTGGTGGCCGGCGGGCACCAGGGCCGAGGAGCGGCCCGAGTGCCGTGGCGAGCTCCAGTACCAGGTCACGGTGCGCGGCAAGGAGGTCTACGCCTGGACCGACGGCACCCCGTCCCCGGGAGCGGGAACGGGGGCGCAGGACGGCGTCCCGGTCCGGCAGGTGTCGGCCACGACCCCCTGATCCGGGCCGCCCCTCGGGTTCAGCGACGCGTGCGCAGCTCGCGGGCCGTCGCGAGTTCCGTGAGACGGGCCCAGTGAGGGCGCAGCCAGTCCTGCGGTGAGGCGGCCGTGGGCAGGCCCGGCGGCAGGCTGTCGTGGAAGGCGGCGGTCTCCGGTTCGACGGCTCGGTGGTGTGTCAGGATCCGCGGTTCCTCGGAGCCCTCCGAAGCCACGACCACGCTCCGCAGGAACATGGCATTGGCCACCAGCAGCCAGTGCGGCCGGCCCGGGTCGGCCTCGGATCCGGCTCCGTTGCCGCTCGACAGCGCCCACGGGTCCGGGGCGAGGTACCGGACCCGCCCCACGCCGGTGAACTCGGCTGCCGCCGCGCACATCGAGCACGGCTCCTGGGTGCTCCACAGCGTCGCCGTGCCCAGGTCCCAGCCCGTGCGGGCGGCCCCCAGGGCGTTCATCTCGGCGTGGGCAAGGGGCGTTCCGCGCAGCGGCCCGGTGCCCGGGCCGTCCTCGTACGCCTCGTTGCGCCCTTCTGCGACCGGCTTCCCGTCGGCGTCCGTCAGGACCGCTCCGACCGCCAACCCCCCGGCCGCGAGCGCCTCGTAGGCGAGGGCGAGCGCCCTGCGCAGGGGCTCCGGCACAACACGCCACGCCGTGTCGAAACCGTGCTCCCCGTTGATCATCCAGCCATTATCACCACCCCCTCCGAGACCACCCCGCCACCAGGGCCGCCGCCCGACTACGGCCCTGCTCGATCCGCTCCCGCCACGGCCCTGCCCGGCCCCGCCCGGCGCACTCCCGCCCGGTCCTGCCTTTCCCGGTTCGGCCCCGCCCGGTGTACTCCCGCCCAGTCCTGCCTGGTCCGGCCCGGCCCTGCCTGGTCCGGCCCGGCCCTGCCTGGTCCTGCCTGGTCCTGCCTGGTCCGGCCCTGCC
Organism: Streptomyces sp. GL_141; assembly: GCF_057834385.1. Lineage (NCBI taxonomy): Bacteria > Bacillati > Actinomycetota > Actinomycetes > Kitasatosporales > Streptomycetaceae > Streptomyces > Streptomyces sp. GL_141. The sequence goes on along the minus strand of NZ_CM174402.1, from coordinate 5,603,348 downwards.
TGGTCCGGCCCTGTCCCGCCCTGCCCCCCCCTGTTCCGGCCCTGCCCCTCCCGGCCCGCCCCTGCCTAGCCCTGCCCCTCCCGGTCCGGCCCTGCCCACTTCCGCGCGGTCCTGCCCGGTCTGGTCCTGCCCGGTCTGGTCCCGCCGCTCCCGTCCGGTCCCACCTGGTCCGCGCCCGCCCGGCCTTGCCTGGTTCCGCTCCCGCCCGGTCCGGTCCTACTCTCGCCGCCACTCCCGGCACCGCTCGTCTGGCAACTCCCAACACCACCTCCGGCACCACTCACCACAGCCACTCACACCGCCTTCGGCGCCACCCCTTCACCGTCTTCGGCACTGCCCTCCCAGCCCCTTCCGCTATCGCCTCCGGCACCGCTCTCGCCGCCACTCCCGCCATCGACTCCGGCACCACTCACCACCGCCCCTCGTACCGCCTTCGGCGCCACTCCCCCGCCACTTCCGGCACCGTTTCGGCACCGGTCACCAGGCCGCCCCCATCACCGCCTCCGGCACCGCTCGCCTCGCGGCTCCCGCCATCGACTCCGGCACCACTCACCACCGCCCCTCGTACCGCCTTCGGCGCCACTCCCCCGCCACTTCCGGCACCGTTTCGGCACCGGTCACCAGGCCGCCCCCATCACCGCCTCCGGCACCGCTCGCCTCGCGGCTCCCGCCATCGCAGCAGCAGCGGCAGCGCCCGCCGCGGCGCTATCGTCGCCGCCATGGATATCCGCCCCGCCCATACCGTCGCCGAACTCCTAGCCGCAGAAGCCCTCTTCGACGGGCCCGCCCGTGCGGACTGGTCGGAGCGGTTCCTCGCCGCCCCGGGGCACTTGATGCTGATCGCCTACGTGGACGGCGCGCCCGTCGGCATGGTCTCCGGCATCGAGATGGTCCACCCCGACAAGGGCACCGAGATGTGCCTCTACGAGCTCTCCGTGGACGAGGCCCACCGCCGGCGCGGCATCGGCCGGGCCCTGACCGAAGCGCTCGCCGTCGAGGCCGAGTCGCGGGGCTGCTACGGCATGTGGGTGGGCGTCGACACCGACAACGAAGCCGCGCTGGCCACGTACGGGGCGGCCGGCGCCCGCGACGAGGGGGTCTTCAGGATGCTCGGCTGGCCCCTCGCCCAGTAGCGGTCGTCTTGCCGATCCGGCCGGAGCAGGCAGCGCCGTCCAGTGCCGTTCACCGCAAGGCGGAGGAGGGAGTCGACGCGAAGGGGCCTCCCCTGCCCAAGTGATGCCGAGAGCCGGGGAGTCGGCGACCGACGACGACGACGCGGCGAGGCGCAGTGCCGACGCCGGGTGCCGGATGCCAAGATCCCCCCTGATCGGCAGGGCACCGTCTAGGGACCGTTGTCACGCTCCCGTCGCTGTCCGAGGGGCGACCCCCGCCGCGTCTGGTGGGCGCTCGCGGGGCAGACGAGAATCCGACAACAGAGCCTGGCGCGCGCCCCTTTCGGGTCAGCGCGGATAGACCCGTGCCGTCCGGCGCCGCCCCCGCCGTCCGGTGCCGGGGCGGCTCGGGCACGGATCGAGCTGGCTCGGGCGGAGCAGGCACGGGCCGAGCAGGCAGGACGGGAGCGGAACCAGGCAAGGCCGGGCGGGAGCGGACCAGGTGGGAGCGGACCGGAGCGGCGGGAGCGGACCGGGCGGGAGCAGACCAGGCTGGACCGCGCGGAAGCGGTCGGAACCGGGCAGGGCCGGACCGGAAGGGGCAGGGCCGGACCGGTCGGGGCCGGGCAGAGCAGGACAGAGCCGAGCAGGGCCGGGCAGGGGCGGGCGGGACCAGGCAGGGGCGGGCGGGAGTACACCGCGCTGGGCCGGACCGCGCAGGACCGGGCGGAAGCACACCGGGCGGGACCGGGAACGGCCGGACCGGGAAGGGTCGGGCGGAAGTACACCGGGCGGGACCAGGCAGGGGCGGGCGGGAGTACACCGCGCTGGGCCGGACCGCGCAGGACCGGGCGGAAGCACACCGGGCGGGACCGGGAAGGGCCGGGCGGGGAAGGGTCGGGCGGGAGTGCGCCGGGCGGGGCCGGGCCGGGAAGGGCCGTCGCGGGAGCGGATCAAGCAGGGCCGTAGCGGGAGCGGATCAAGCGGGGCCGTAGGGGGGGGCGGGGGGCTTGTTTCGGTTGGGCGGCGACCCTGGGGGCGGCGTGTCGTGGGGCCAGTCGGCGCACCCTCCGCGCGGTCGGGGCGTGCCTCGCCGAGCATCGGCGGCATGACCGCATTCACCGCGCTGTTTCCGGCCGCCGCCCTGCTGGCAGTGGCCACCGCCCTGCCGCCACACTCCGCACACGCCGCAGCCGCTGCCTCCGACGCCCCCACCGCCTCCTACGTCGTCGTCCTCAAGGACGGCTCCACCCGCGCCTCCGCGGCCGCCGTCACCCGCGCCCTCGCCGCCGAGGCCGAGGCGTCCGGCGACATCGTCGGGGCGGTCTACGACACCGCCCTGAGCGGTTTCGCCGTCCGCACCACCGCCGCCCGTGCCGCCGAACTCGCCGCCGATCCCCGGGTGGCCTCCGTGGAGCCCGACGCGGTGTTCCGGATCGGCGACACCCCCGCCGACAGCTCCGCCGCAGGCAGCTCCCCCGCAGGCAGCAACCCGGCCGGTGACACCCCGGCCGGCAAACCCCCGGCTGGCGAAACCCCGACCGGCAAACCACCGACCAGCGAACCCCCGGCTGGCAAACCCCCGGCTGGCGAAACCCCGACCAGCGAAACCCCGACCGGCAAACCCCCGGCTGGCAAACCCCCGACCGGCGAAACCCCAGCTGGCGAACCCCCGGCCGGGGAGCCCCCTCTCGTCCAGGCCCCTCCCGTCCAACCTCCCCTCGTCCAACCTCCGCTCGCCCAGGCCCCCTTCGTTCAGGTTCCCGCGCCCTGGGCCCTGGATCGGCTCGACCAGGGTGAGTTGCCCCTCGACGGCTCGTACGCGTACCCGGCCAAGGCCGAGGGGGTCACCGCGTACATCGTGGACACCGGGATCAACACCCTGCACCAGGAGTTCGGCGGCCGGGCCCGCTGGGGCGCCAACGCGGTGTTCATGGAGGGCGCCACGGACTGCAACGGCCACGGCACGCACGTCGCGGGGACCGTCGGCGGAGCCACCTACGGGGTGGCCAAGGGGGTTTCGCTCGTCGCCGTGAAGGTGGCGGACTGCCGCGGGGACGCGACCCTGTCGGCCATCACGCGGGGCATCGACTGGATGGTGAAGGACGCCCTCAAGTCCCCCGCCACCCCGGCCGTGGCCAACATGAGCCTGGGCGGCGGCCACAGCTTCGCGCTCGACCGGGCGGTGACGCGGGCGATCGCGTCGGGGATCACCTTCGCCGTGGCGGCGGGCAACTCCGGTGAGAACGCCTGCACCGGCTCCCCCGGCGGTGTCCCGCAGGCGCTCACGGTGGGCGCGACGGACGCACGGGACCAGCGGCCCGCCTTCTCCAACCACGGTGCCTGCGTGGACCTTTCCGCCCCCGGCGTGGCCGTCACCTCCGCCTGGAAGGGCTCCACCACGGCCGTCGCCCGCGCCTCCGGCACCTCGATGGCGGCCCCGCACGTGGCGGGCGCCGCAGCGCTGGTGCTCGCGCGGGGCCTGGCGGCAGGCGGCCCGCGCCAGACGCCCGCGCAGGTGGCCGAAGTCCTCGTACGGGACTCCGTGCGGGACCGGATCACCGCCCTGCCGGCCGGGACGCCGAACCTGTTGCTGCACGTCCCGGCCGACAAGTAGCGCGTACGGGACCCTCCGCCGGCGGCGCCCCCCGCCCCGGCGGACCCCGGCCGGACACCCCGGCCGGACACCCTTGCCGGACCACCCCCGGAACCCGCCCGCAGGCCCCACCCGCCCCACCCGCACTGCCCATCGGTCAACGGGTATCCACCCCTCCGCTCCACCCGGCCTGATGGCACATCAATTTCTGTGTGCTTCGGGCGAAAGCAAGTCATTGACTTCTCAATCCCGCGACGCGTCAATGTCGGCCACCGCACCGGCTCGACCTCCCCCACACAGCGGGTGGGGGGAGGGTTCGTATGACGAAGGAGTCGCGACCCAGTGAGTACAACGTTTCGACGAAGAGTTCTGGCCGGGGCTGGCGCTCTGTCCCTGGCCCTGACGGGCGCCGTGGTGGGTCTGTCGGGAACCGCGCAGGCCGCGACCAAGACGACGCCCGTCCCGATGGACTGCGTCGCCCCCGCGCCCCAGCCGGGTGGTTCGGGCACGCAGAACTACACGATCACGCTGCCCGACGGCGCCAAGGCCGGCGACGTGGTCCCGATCACCATCGACCCGGGTGCGAGCCCGGTCGTCCCCGGCTTCGCGGTGACGACCACCAACGTCTCCAAGATCACCCTCAAGGTCGGGTCGACCCTCCAGACCGTGGTCAGCCCGCCCGAGACGGTCGACGTGAAGCCCGGTGTGCCTCTCGACCCCTCGGCCTTCTCCGGCACCGTCAAGATCCCGGACGGCACCGAGGGCACCACGGTCCAGGTCGCCCTGGACCTGGCGGTGACCGACGCGAGCCTCATGGGCTCCGTCTTCACCACCACCTGCACCCCGAACCCGCGTCCGAGCGCCTCGCTCGGCTCGGTGGCCGTGGAGGCCCTGCCCAAGGACCCGATCACCACCAAGCTGACGCCCAACAGCGGCAAGGCGGGCCAGGAGGTCGTCGTCACGGGCGCCAACTTCCCGGCGGGCGCGGTCACCTGCTCCGCGTTCAAGAACGGTACGGCCACGGGTGACACCGGTAACGGCACGGCCACCGCGGCCGGCGTCGCGACCTGCACCATCGTCGTCAACCAGGCTGCCGACAAGATCCGGATCGACGGCTCGATCCTCCCGTACAAGGACTACTCCTTCATCGTCGAGCAGCCGGGCGTGCAGAACCCGGTCGACGTCGAGGTCCTGCCCGGCCCGCTGGCCATCGGCCCGCAGGCGGGCAACCCCGCCGTCAGCTTCGGTTCGGTCACCATCAACGGCAAGTCCCAGTCGGTCGTGGGTCAGTTCACCGCGATGGCCGTCCAGGACTTCCGCGGCGGGACCCTCGGCTGGGACGTCTCGGCGACCCGGACGCCCTTCCTGAACTCGGTCACCGGCCACTCCATGGCCACGGCGCAGATCGGCATCCAGCCGACCTGCAAGGTGACCAACCCGGCCAGCCCGAGCCCCTGCACCGCGGGTGCGCCCGGTGCGATCTCCGACGTCCCGATGAAGGTCGCCTCGGCGGCCGCGGGCGGCGACGAACTGACCGGCGGCGAGTTCGAGATCGGCGGAGCCGGAATGATCCAGCTCCCGCCGTTCATGTTCGCGGACAGCTACCAGTCGGTCGTCACCTTCTCGATCGCCTGACCCGTACGACCCCGCTCCACCCGGGTGGTGCGGCGCTCCGGCGCCGCACCACCCTTCCGCGCACCACGCCTCCATCAGATGTCCCCGTCCGGCCCGACTGGAGAACCGCCCATGCGCACCCGCACCCTCCTCCTCGGCCTGCTCCTCGGCCTCGCCGCCCTGCTGCTCCCCGCCCTTCCCGCGACGGCCGCGGACAACGGCACCTGGGGCGTCTTCCCGACGCCCCCGGCCGGTGCTGCGATGACCGACCGGGCGTACTTCTTCCACCAGGGCGAGGCCGGCACCACCATCAGCGACAGCGCGACGATCGTGAACTCCTCCGACAAGGAGCTGACGTTCCGGATCTTCGCCACCGACGCCGTCAACACCCCGGTGGGCGGCGGCTTCGCGCTGCTGCCGGTGGAGACGGGGCCCAAGGACGTGGGCACGTGGGTGATGCTGCCGCCCGAGACCAAGACCACCGTCACCGTGCCGCCCAAGGGCCGCAAGGACTTCCCGTTCTCCGTGAAGGTTCCGGCGGACGCGACGCCCGGTGACCACGTGGGCGGCATCGTCGCCCTCAACACCGCCGTGGAGGGCATCCAGCAGGAGGGCAAGGTCCAGGTCGGGGTGAAGCGCCAGGTCGGCGCCCGGCTCTACTTCCGGGTTCCGGGGCCGGTGACCCCGGGGCTGAGCGTGGAGGACGTGAAGGTCAGCCGGGCGGCGCCGCTGCTGCCCTGGGTCATGGACGCCCGCGCCAAGATCACGTACTCCCTGGTCAACCGGGGCAACGTGGTCGTCGAGCCGAAGGTGACGGTCTCCGCCGAGGGGCTGTTCGGCCGCCGGGTGCTCGACCGGCCGTCCCGCGAGCTGAAGCTCGTCCTGCTGCCGGGCCAGCGGATCGAGCTGACCGAGGAATGGGCGGACGCACCCCAGTCGGACTGGGTCACCGTCGACATCACCGCAGGCGCCTCCGCCTACCCCGGCCTCGTCTCCTCCTCCGCTACGGGGTTCCTCGCCGTGCCGTGGACCGCACTCGGCGCCCTCCTGGTGCTGGCCGGCGGCGTCATCGCCGCCCGGGTGCTGCGCCGACGCCGCCGGGCCGCCGCCGAACAGCCGGAACCGGCACCGGACTTGGCTGAAGCGCGATGATCGGCCAAGGTGTCCCCAGGTGACGGCATTCGGCCATCGCCGGGCAGGGCGAAGGCGCCGGGGGGCACCACACATGGCACGACAGCACGGCGAAGCGGGGCCCGGCCGGCCGGCGCACGGAACCGTCCCCGCAGGTCCGCCGGTGGACACCGCCGCCGCGGGGATCGGACTGCTGACCCTCGTCGAGCGGACGCTGGGCACCGGCACCGCGGTGTACGTCCCGGGGGACGGCTGGATCCGGCTCACGCTCCCGCTCGAAGACGGCGGTCCGGCCCCGGTCACGGTGGACGTGGTCGCGGACACCCGGCGGACCCCGCACGGGATCGCGTACCTCCTGCCGGGCGGGGGCCTGAACTTCGCCTCCGCCTTCTTCACCCCGTCCGACCTGAACCTCGCCCACCGGCTGCGCCGCGAGGGCCTGCTCGTCGTCGGCGTCACCCCGCGCGAGGACGCCGCGGCCGCCGGGGACATCGGCCCCGACTGGGGGCTCGCGGCGCACCGCCGGGATCTGGCCGCGGTCGTGGAGGCGCTGGAGGAGGCGCTCGGGCTGCCGTACCAGTACGTCGGCCACTCCGCCGGGGCCCTGCTCGCCCTCGACGCGGCCGCGCACGACGACTCGCCCCGCCTGACCCGGGTGGTGGCGCTGGACACGACCGGCCCCTTCTCCGGCGACCTGGCCGTACGGGCGGCCCAGACCCGGGACGCCTACGAGGCCCGGATCGAGCGGGGTGCGTACGCGACGGACCCGGGCCTGGCGGCGCTGCTCTCCCGGGCGGTCACCGACCCGGCGGGCCCCTCGGAGGTCCCCTGGCCCCCGGATCCCGGGCTCCGCTTCACCAACGCCGGGCTCGCCCACTTCGCACTGGTCCGCACCTCCCTGCTGCCCGGCCCGGCGGACTGGATCCACACCCAGGGCCACGCCGCGGGCTCGTACGCCTTCGGTGCCACCCCGGCCGGGGACCGCTTCGGCCTCGCCCACACCCCGCTCGCGACCTGGCACGCGGCCGCCGCGGGCCTGGGCAGCGGGCTGATCCCGGACGCCCTGGCCCGGGACCTGGCCGCGGTCTGGGCGGGCGACGGGAAGACGTACGCGATCGACTGGGAGCGGATCTCCGCCGAAGTGGTGTGGATCAACACCGAGCTGGGCCGCGGCGACCACACGCGCGGCCCCCGGCTGATCCGGGCGGGCGGCAACCCGCGGGTCCGCTTCACCGTCGTCCCGGGCTACGGGCACGGCGACCCCGTCTGGTCGCAGACGGCGGCGGCCGACGTCTGGTCGCTGCTCTGAGCCGGGGTAGCGCGGCAAAAGAACTCGCCCCCCGCGGTGAGGGTTGCGGGGGGCGAGCAGCATGACGAGGCGTACGGGGCCTCGACCCGGCGGTCAGTGGTTCCGCGGGAACCCGAGGTCCACGCCGGCCGGGGCGTCCGACGGGTCGGGCCAGCGGGTCGTGACGACCTTGCCCCGGGTGTAGAACTGGATGCCGTCGTTGCCGTAGATGTGCAGGTCGCCGAAGAGCGAGTCCTTCCAGCCACCGAAGGAGTGGTAGCCCACCGGCACCGGGATCGGCACGTTGACGCCGACCATGCCGGCCTCGATCTCCAGCTGGAAGCGGCGGGCGGCGCCGCCGTCACGGGTGAAGATGGCGGTGCCGTTGCCGAACGGCGAGGCGTTCATGAGCGCCACGCCCTCCTCGTAGGTGTCCACGCGCAGCACGCACAGCACCGGGCCGAAGATCTCGTCGCGGTAGGCGTCGGAGTCGGTCTTGACGTTGTCCAGCAGCGAGAGGCCGATCCAGTGGCCGTTCTCGTTGCCCTCCACCGTGTAGCCGGTGCCGTCCAGGACCACGTCGGCGCCCTGCGCGGCCGCGCCCGTCACGTACGAGGCGACCTTGTCGCGGTGGGCCGCGGTGATCAGCGGGCCCATCTCGGAGGTCGGGTCGTTGCCGGGGCCGATCTTGATCTTCTCGGCGCGCTCGCGGATCTTGTCCACGAGGGTGTCGGCGATGGAGCCGACGGCCACGACCGCGGAGATGGCCATGCAGCGCTCGCCGGCCGAACCGTAGGCGGCCGAGACCGCGGCGTCGGCGGCGGCGTCCAGGTCGGCGTCCGGCAGCACCAGCATGTGGTTCTTGGCGCCGCCCAGGGCCTGTACGCGCTTGCCGTTGGCGGAGGCGGTGGTGTGGATGTGGCGGGCGATCGGGGTCGAGCCCACGAAGGAGACGGCCGCGACGTCGGGGTGCGCGAGGAGCGCGTCGACGGCGACCTTGTCACCGTGGACGACGTTGAGGACGCCCGCCGGCAGGCCGGCCTGGCTCGCCAGCTGCGCCAGCAGCGTGGAGGCCGAGGGGTCCTTCTCGCTCGGCTTGAGGATGAAGGTGTTGCCGCAGGCCACGGCCAGCGGGAACATCCACATCGGCACCATCGCCGGGAAGTTGAACGGGGTGATGCCCGCGACCACGCCGATCGGCTGGCGGATCGAGGAGACGTCCACGCGGCTGGACACCGAGGTGGACAGCTCGCCCTTGAGCTGCACGGTGATCCCGCAGGCCAGCTCGACGATCTCCAGGCCGCGGGCGACCTCGCCCAGCGCGTCGGAGTGCACCTTGCCGTGCTCGGCGACGATCAGGTCGGCGATCGCGTCGCGGTTGGCGTCCAGCAGGGCGCGGTAGGCGAACAGCACCTTGGTGCGGGCGGCCAGCGAGGACTGCCCCCAGGACAGGAACGCCTCCTTGGCGACCTGTACGGCCGCGTCGACCTCGTCGGCGGACGCGAGGGCGACCTGCGTGGTGACCTCGCCGGTGGCGGGGTCGGTGACCGGGCCGTAGTTACCCGACGCGCCCTCGACGGTCTTGCCACCGATCCAGTGGTTGACGGTCTTCATGCCTAACTCCTTCACAGATGGCGACGTCGCTGCGCGGCTTGCCGGTCGTACTCTTCGCGGGCTCCGACCGCCGACGCACGGGTCGCGGTCTCGGCCACAGGGACATCCCACCACGCCTGTGCGGGGGGCGGGCCCGACACAGTGTCGGGTGTTCGGGTCTGTGCGTAGACACATGTGGGACGGTCCGCCGCCCGCGCCTCCGCGAGGGCTTTGCGCAGGTCACCGATGGTGCGGGGGCGGATTACGGCCATCCCGAGGGAGGCCGCGTTGGCCGCCAGGTCCAGCGGCAGCGGCGCACCGCTGTACGAACCGTCCACCGCCCGGAAGCGGTAGGCGGTACCGAACCCCTCGGCGCCCACCGCCTCCGAGAGGCCGCCGATCGAGGCGTATCCGTGGTTGTCGAGGATCACCAGCCTGACCGGGATCCCTTCCTGCACGGCGGTGACGATCTCGGTCGGATTCATCAGGTACGTCCCGTCGCCGACCAGCGCCCACACCGGCCGGCCGGGGGCGGCCAGCGCGGTGCCGATCGCGGCGGGGATCTCGTAGCCCATGCAGGAGTACCCGTATTCGACGTGGTACTGGTCCGCGGAGCGGGCCCGCCACAGCTTGTGCAGGTCCCCGGGGAGCGAACCGGCGGCATTGATCAGGATGTCGTCACCGTCGACGAGGCCGTCCAGCAGGCCCAGCACCTGTGCCTGCGTCGGGACGGAGTCCTCGTCGGGAGCCGCGTAGGCCCCGTCGACCAGCCGCTCCCACGCCCTCTTCCCTTCTTTGTACGCCGCCTCGTACGGGGGGTCCACCCGGTACCCGGCGACCTCGGCCCGCAGTTCCTCCAGGCCCGCCCGCGCATCGCAGACCAGGGGGCGGGCGGCGAGTTTGTGGGCGTCGTACGGGTCGAGGTTGAGCCCGAGGAACCGCACGCCCGGATGCTGGAACAGCGTCGCGGAGGCGGTGGTGAAATCGGTGAGCCGGGTCCCGGCCGCGATCACCAGATCGGCTTCGCGGGCCAGCGCGTCGGCGGTGGCCGTGCCGGTGTGCCCGATCCCGCCCACATCGGCGGGGTGGTCCCACGGCAGGGCCCCCTTGCCCGCCTGGGTGGAGGCCACCGGGATCCCGGTGGCCTCGGCGAACTCCGCCAGCGCCGCCCCCGCCGCGCTGTGCCGGATCCCGCCCCCGGCGATGATCAGCGGCCGCGCGGAGCCCCGTACGGCCCGGGCGGCCGCCGCGAGCTCGGTCCGGTCGGGCCGGGGCCGGCGTACGCCCCACACCCGTTCGGCGAAGAACTCCTCCGGCCAGTCGTACGCCTCGGCCTGGACGTCCTGCGGCAGCGCGAGGGTGACGGCGCCGGTGCTCACCGGGTCGGTGAGCACCCGTACGGCCTGGAGGGCGGCGGGGATCAGGGCTTCGGGACGGGTGACGCGGTCGAAGTGGCGGGAGACGGGGCGCAGGGTGTCGTTGACGGAGACATCACCCGCATGAGGGACCTCCAGCTGCTGGAGCACGGGGTCGGCGGGCCGGGTCGCGAAGGCGTCCCCGGGCAGCAGGAGCACCGGGATCCGGTTGATGGTGGCGAGCGCGGCCCCGGTGACGAGGTTGGTGGCGCCCGGGCCGATGGAGGTGGTGACGGCGTGCGCGGACAGCCGCCCGCTCTGCCGGGCGTAACCGACGGCGGCGTGCACCATGGCCTGCTCGTTGCGGCCCTGGAGGAACGGCATCTCCCCGCGGCCGCTCTCCAGCAGGGCCTGGCCGATCCCGGCGACGTTCCCGTGCCCGAAGATCCCCCAGGTGGCGGCGATCAGCCGTTGGCGGTGCCCGTCGCGCTCGGTGTACTGCCGGGAGAGGAAGCGGACGAGGGCCTGCGCGACGGTGAGCCGGACGGTCGGCGTCATGCGGGGTCCTCCGCTCGGTGGTGGAAGGGCAGCCTGGGATCGATGTCCTGACCGGTCCAGGTGGAGCGGATCCAGCCGTGATCGGGGTGATCGCGGATGAGCCACTCCCGGGTCGCGCCGGGGCCCGCCATGACGTTGAGGTAGTACATGTCGTGGCCGGGCGCGGCGATGGACGGACCGTGCCAGCCGTCCGGGATCAGGACCCCGTCACCGGTCCTCACCTCGGTGAGGATGTCGGTCTTCCCCGCCGGGGACGGGCTGACACGCTGATAGCCGAGGCCGGGCGTGTCCCCGTGCGGGGCGATCTCGTAGTAGTAGATCTCCTCCAGCCGGGATTCCGCGCCGGGGTGGTGCTCGTCGTGCTTGTGGGGCGGGTACGAGGACCAGTTGCCGCCGGGGGTGAGCACCTCCACGGCGATGAGGCGGTCGCAGTCGAAGACTCCGGCGGCGGCGAAGTTGTTGACCTGGCGGGAGCACTGTCCGGCTCCGCGGAGCTCCACGGGGACCTCGGCGGCGGGCCCGTACCGGGCGGGCAGGCGGCGCTCGCAGCGGGCGCCGACGAGGGCGAAGCGGCCGCCGCCGGCCGACTGGATCTCGGCGTGTCCGTCCCGGGGGAGGTAGGCGAAGTCGGTGGGGCCGTCGAACACCCCGCGTCGCCCCCGGAGTCGGAAGACCTGCGGTCCGCTCCCGGGGCGCCGCCCCGGCCCCCGCTCCTCGAACGCCGGAGGGGCTGGGTTCGCACCGGCGTCGGCGGACGGCTCCGCGCAGCGGACCTCGCAGCCGCCCGCCAGAGGGAGCACGATCCACTCCGACTCCCCGCACGGGTGCGCGTACACCTCCCCCGGTGCCAGGTCCAGGACGAGCAGCCCCGTCCACTCCATCGCCCACTCAGACAGCACCGGCACGGCCGAGCACCTCCTCCACTTCCTCCGCGAACGGCATCGCCGTCGAGCACGCCAGCCGCGAGGCCACGATCGCCCCGGCGGCGTTCGCGTAGCCGATCACCCGCTTCAACTCCCACCCCGCGAGCAGCCCGTGGCACAGGGCTCCGCCGAAGGCGTCCCCCGCGCCGAGGCCGTTGACGACGGTCACCGGGACCGGCGCGGCCTCCACCACCATCCCGTCGCGATGGACGGCCAGGACCCCCGCCGGGCCCCGCTTGACCACCGCCAGCTCCACTCCGGCGCCGAGCAGCGCCCGCGCCGCCGCGTACGGCTCGGTCTCGCCGGTGGCGACCGCGCACTCCTCGGCGTTGCCCACGGCCACCGTGGCGAGGGACAGCGCCCGGCGGTACCACTCCCCGGGCCCGTCGGCCCCTGCCCCGTCCCCGGAGGGCCACAGCATCGGGCGCCAGTCCAGGTCGAACACCGTGAACGGGGTCCTCCCGCGCGCCTCCAGCGCGGCCAGGGTGGCCGTCCGGCTCGGCTCCGCGCCGAGTCCCGTACCAGTCATCCAGAACACCCGCGCCGCCCGCACCGCGTCGAGGTCGAGCTCGTCCGCGGCGATCTCCAGGTCCGGCGCCTTCGGGTACCGGTAGAAGTACAGCGGGAAGTCGTCGGGCGGGAAGATCTCGCAGAAGGTCACCGGCGTCGGATAGGCCGCCACCTCCCCGGCCCACCGGTCGTCCACCCCGAATCCGCGCAGTTCCGACCGGAGATACGCGCCGAAGGGGTCCGCGCCGGTCCGGGTGATCACCGCCGTCCGCCGGCCCAGCCGGGCCGCCGCGACGGCGACGTTGGTCGGGGAACCCCCCAGGAACTTCCCGAAGGTGTCCGCCTCGCCGAGCGGTACGCCCGTCTTCAGGGGGTAGAGATCCACCCCGATCCGGCCCATCGTGATCAGGTCGAACGCCAACGGATCCGCAGCCATCACCACACCATTCCTCCCGACCGAGTGCTCCCCGTACCCAAGAGCCTCGCACCCTAAGGTGGCCGTATGACGTCCTCACCGCCCGCGTTGACCCGTATCCGCGTCGGTTCGGCTCCGGACTCCTGGGGGGTCTGGTTCCCCGACGATCCCCGGCAGACCCCGTGGGGGCGTTTCCTCGACGAGGTCGCCGAGGCCGGGTACGAGTGGATCGAGCTCGGTCCCTACGGCTATCTCCCCACCGATCCCGTCCGGCTCGCCGACGAGGTCGGGGCGCGCGGCCTGCGGGTCTCCGCGGGAACCGTCTTCACCGGACTCCATCACGGGCCCGCCGTGTGGGAGGACACCTGGGAGCACGTGTCGCGGATCGCGGAGCTCACCCGGGCCGTGGGCGCGGCGCACCTCGTCGTGATCCCGTCCTTCTGGCGGGACGACAAGACCGGCGAGGTGCTGGAGGACCGCACCCTCACCCCGGACGGCTGGCGCGAACTGACCACGCAGACCGAGCGGCTGGGGAAGCGGGTCCAGGACGAGTACGGGCTGCGGATCGTCGTCCACCCGCACGCGGACACGCACATCGACACCCCCGAGAACGTGGCGCGCTTCCTCGACGCCACCGATCCCGCGCTGGTCTCCCTCTGCCTGGACACCGGGCACTACGCGTACTGCGGCGGCGACAGCGTCCGGGCCATCGAGACGTTCGCCGAGCGGATCGACTACCTCCACCTCAAGCAGGTCGATCCGCGGATCCTCGCCGAAGTCGTCCGGGACCAGGTCCCCTTCGGGCCGGCCGTGGCCCGCGGGGTGATGTGCGAGCCGCCGGCGGGGGTGCCCGCGCTGGAACCGGTGCTGGCGGCCGCCGAGCGGCTCGGCGTGGACCTGTTCGCCATCGTGGAGCAGGACATGTACCCGTGCCCGCCCGACCGGCCGCTGCCGATCGCCCGCCGCACCCGCGCCTACCTGCGCTCCTGCGGCGCCCGCTGAACCGATCCCCGGTCACACCTGCCGCACCTGCCGTACCTGCCGTACGAACCCTCGTGGAGGAACACGACATGACCAGCACGCTCGGCATCGCCGTCATCGGTACCGGGAAGATGGGCTCCGACCACGTCCGCCGCTTCGGGCGGACGGTCGGCGGGGCCCGGGTGGTGGCCGTGGCCGACCCGGACGGGGACCGGGTCAAGGAGGTCGCGGCCGGTCTCGAGGGGGCGAGCGCGCACACCGATCCGGCGGCCGCGATAGCGGCGCCCGGGGTGGACGCCGTACTGATCGCCTCGCCCGGGCCCGCCCATGAGGAAGCGATCCTGCACGCGCTGGAGCGGCGGCTGCCGGTGCTCTGCGAGAAGCCGCTGACCCCCGATCCGGCGGGCGCCCTGCGGGTCATGGAGGCGGAGGCGCGGCTGGGCCGCCGGCTCGTCCAGGTCGGCTTCATGCGGCGCTACGACGCCGAGTACGCGCGGCTCAAGGAGCTGCTCGACGCGGGCGGCATCGGGCGGCCGCTGTTCCTGCACTGCCGGCACCGCAACGCCGCCTCGCCGTCCTTCTTCACCAGCGACATGCTGATCAGCGATTCGGTGGTGCACGAGGTGGACGCGGCCCGCTGGCTGCTGGGCCAGGAGATCACCGCGGTGACCGTGTTCTCCCCGACGCCCGCCTCGGCCGCCCGCGAGGGGCTGCGCGATCCCCGGTTCGTCCTCATGGAGACCTCCGGAGGCGCCGTGGTCGACGTGGAGATCTTCGTCAACTGCGGCTTCGGCTACCAGGTGCAGTGCGAGGCGGTCGGCGAGTCCGGCACCGCCCGGATCGGCGACGGCCACGCGATGGTCGTCCAGTCGGCGGGCCGGTGGGGCGGGGAGATCGACCAGGACTTCACGGTGCGGTTCGCCGACGCCTACGACCGCCAGCTCCGCCGCTGGGTCGCCGCGGCCGCGCTGGGCCGGGTGGACGGTCCCGACGCCTGGGACGGCTATGCGGCGGCGGCCGTCTCCGAGGCGGGCCTCACCGCGGCCCGCAGCGGCGTACGGACCCAGGTGGAGCTGGCCCAACGCCCCTCCCTGTACCGCTGATCCGCCCGCAGACCGGCCCCGGGGCACAACCCCTGGCCGGTCGCCGGACGGCAGGGGCATCATGGGGGAATGCCCGAGATACCTTCCTCCGCGGCCCCGGTCGCGATGCGGCTCCCCCGGTACACGAAGACGGAGCAGGACGAGATCCTCGGCGGCGGCGCCGACCCCTTCGGCGTGGGCGCGGCCGGCTTGACCTGGCTGCCCAAGGAGGAACACTTCGGCGTCGCGTACGGGGGCCGGCTGCTGGCGCACGCGGGCCTGCTCCGGCTGCCCGTGGCGATCGGCGCCGCCGAGACGGAGGTCGTGGGCGTCGGAGGCGTGGCCGTCGCACCCGACGTACGAGGTCGCGGGCTGGCGCGGCTCGTCCTCGCGGCCGCACTCGACCACGCGCGCACGATGGGCCCGCGGCACGCGCTCCTGTTCTGCCGACCGCCGCTCGTGCCGCTGTACGAGCACCTCGGATGGCACCTGCTCGACGAGGACGTGCTCGTCGAACAGCCTGGAGACCGCTTGGTCACCATGCCCCTCCGCACCATGACGACCCCCCTGCACGACGACGCGGTCCGGCCCTCGGGGCCGGTACGGCTGTTCTCCCTCCCCATGTGACGGGGCGGGGCCGGGTGTGCCGCCTGCGCCCTGTGTGCCACCTGTGTCACGGGGGTCGTCGGCGTGTCACACATGTCCGCATTACGCGGGTCTTCCGTCACAGGCGGACGACAGCCCCTCCCCTGAGCTCACCCTGCGTCGTTCCCCGGGCACAACCTGAGTGATCGTCAGTGTCCACGCGCCGGCTCCCCCGACGGCCTCCCGGCCGGCCCCGCGGCGTGGACAAGGAGGTGTCGAGGATGAGCGACCGACAGCTGTGGTCGTACAAGGAGATCGCCGCTCACATCCGGGTCCAGCCGGACACGGTGCGCTCCTACCGCAAGCACGGGCTGCTGCCCGCGCCCGACCACGTGGAGGGCGGCAAGCCCTACTGGTACGCCGACACCATCCGCGCCTGGGTGGCGCGCCGGCCCGGCAACCGCGGACGCCGCGAGGACTGACGCGGCGTCCGGACCAGGGACGGGACCCTCCCGGGCCCCGTCCGCTAGCGGCTCCCGGCGGGCACCGGCTCGGACTCGGACTCGGGCTCGGACTGCCCGGCCGTCGGCGCCGGTTCCCCCTCGCTCAGCCCGAAGCGTTCGTGCAGTCTGCGCAGCGGCGCCGGCGCCCACCAGGTGGCCTTCCCGGTCAGCTTCATCACCGCCGGCACCAGCAGGCTCCGCACGACCATCGCGTCCATCAGCACGGCCAGCGCGATTCCCAGGCCCAGCATCTTGGTGTTGGTCACCCGCGAGCTGCCGATGGCGACCATCACCACCGCCAGGATCACGGCCGCCGCGGTGATCAGTCCGCCGGTGCGGGTCAGCCCGGCGCGCACCGCACCCTCGTGGTCCCCGGTCCGGTCGTACTCCTCCTTGATCCGGGATATGAGGAACACCCCGTAGTCCATGGAGAGTCCGAAGGCGATGCAGAACATCAGCACCGGCAGGGTGGTCTCGATGTCTCCGGTGGAGGTGAAGGACAGCAGTCCGGAGAGGTGGCCCTCCTGGAACACCCACACCACCGCCCCGAACATCGCGGTCAGGCTCAGTGCGTTGAGCAGCACCGCCTGGATGGGTATCAGCAGGCTCCCGGTGAGCAGGAAGACCAGGAGCAGGGTGGCCAGCACCACGAGGGCCAGGGCCAGGGGCAGTTTCTCGGCTATGGCGTCGCGGGCGTCGACGAGCACGGCGGCCTGTCCGGTCACCGCGGTGTCGAAGGGGGCGTCCACCGCCCTGACCAGGCCCACCAGGTCCTGGGCCCCCTGTCCCACTTCCTCGCCCTCGGTGAGCACCGAGAAGTAGGCGTATCCGGTGCCGGTGGCCGAACTCACCGGCCCCTCCACTCCCAGCACTCCGGGCAGGGCTGCCACCCGCTGTTTGTAGGCGTCGAGATCGGCGGCGCCGGAGGCCCCCTCGGTCAGTACGGTCAGTGCTCCGCCGGGACTGCCCGGGAAGCCTTCGCGGATGTGCTGCTGCACCACGTGCGATTCGGCGGTCGCCGGCAGCTGCCGGTCGTCCACGGTGCCGAACTTCACTCCGAGGAAGGGCAGTCCGAGCAGCAGCAGTCCGGCCGTGGTGGCCACGGCGAACACCGGGGCCCGGCGCATCACCAGGTCGGTCAGCCGGGCCCAGCCCCGCCCGCCCCCGGCCCGTCCCGGGTCGCTCCCGGCCGGCCCGGCCCGGCGCCACAGCCGGCGCAGGTCGAAGGAGTTGACCCGCTCCCCCAGCAGCACCAGCGCCGCCGGCAGCACGATGAGCGCGGCCGCCGCGGCGAGCAGGACCACCGCGACTCCGGCGTAGGCGAAGGAGCGCAGGAAGTACATCGGGAAGAAGAGCATGGCCGAGAGGGCGACGGCCACGGTCAGCGCGGAGAACAGGACCGTCCGCCCGGCGGTCCGCAGGGTGACTCCGACGGCCGCGACCGGGTCGCGCCCGGCGGCCAGCTCCTCGCGGAACCTCCGCACGATGAACAGGGCGTAGTCGACGGCGAGGCCGAGCCCGAGGGCGGTGGTGAGGTTCTGCGCGAAGACGGAGACGTCGGTGAACTCCGTGAGCCCGCGCAGCACGGCATTGGTTCCGATGATGGCGATGATGCCGACACCGAGGGGCAGCAGGGCCGCGACGGCGCTGCCGAAGACGAGGACGAGCAGGACGAGCGTCACGGGCAGGGCGATCAGCTCGGCGAGGAGCAGGTCCTCCTGGATGGTGGAGGTCACCTCGCGCTGGACGGCGGCCGGGCCGCCGAGGGACACCTTCACCGGTCCGTGCTCGCCGCGGTAGCTCGGCACGATCCGGTCCAGGACGGCGTTGGCCGTCTTCTCGTCGCCGAGGACCCGGGCGGCTATCAGGGCCTGCCGGCCGTCCTCGGAGCGCAGGGTGGGCATCCCGGTCCGCCAGTACGAGCCCACGCCGGTCACCCCCGGCTCGGCGGCGAGCCGCGCCGTCAGCCGCTCGGCCTCGGCGGCGACGGCGGGGTCGTCCACCCCGGCCGCACCGGCGGCGGCTCCGGCGTCGACGAGCAGCAGCAGATTGGGCTGGGAGCCGGGGAACTCGCGCTCCAGCGCTTTGGTGGCATAGGTGGAGGCGGCGCCGGGGTCCTCCCAGCCCCCGCTTCCCAGTCGGTCGGCGACGCCTCCGCCGGCGAAGACGGCCAGGGCCGTGACCACGAGGGCGAGCAGCAGCGAGAGCCTCGGCCGTGTGGTGACGAACCCGGTCCACCGGCCGCCCTCCCCAGGCGACGGCGGTTTCTTGACTTCGGACATGTCTCGGTGTCCCCTTCACCGTGGTTGCCAGGCCACTTAGACTGGCAAACACGAGCAGTCGCTCGCGTTCTTCAAGAATGCGAGCGATCTCTCGCGTTTGTCAATCACCCACGGGAAGCAACGGGAAGCAAGGGATTGGACATGCGGGAGACCTCTCGGGCCAAGAGCGCGGACAAAGCGGGTGAACCGACCGGGAAGGTCGCGCCGGAGACCGGGCCGGCGACCACGCCGGGGCCCGGGCCCGAACCAGCCGCGGAAGCCGCCCCCCGCCGCCGCCAGGCCCGCGGTGAGCGCCGGATCGCCCAGCTCCTGACGGCCGCCGCCGGGGTGTTCTGCCGTACGGGTTACGCGGCGGCCAGCACCAACGCCATCGCCCGCGAGGCCGGCGTCTCCCCGGGCACGCTCTACCAGTTCTTCCCGAACAAGGAGGCCATCGCCGTAGAGCTCGGCGGGCACCTCCTCCAGCGCGCCCACGAGGCGCACGGCCGGGCCTTCCTCCCCGAGAACCTGGACCGGCCGCTGCCCGAACTCCTCGACGCCGTCCTGGATCCGGTCATCGCCTTCAACTGTGAGAACCCGGCCTTCCTGGCACTCATGCACGGCTCCGGCATCCCCGGCATCGCCCAGGAACACGACGAGCTGCACGTCGGCATGCTGACCCGCGTCGAAGGGGTGCTGCGCGCATGCGTCGGCCCGGCAGCCGACGGCGCCCCCGCCACCGACACCGAGCTCACCCAGGTCGCCACGATGGTGCTCGGCATCGTCAAGATCTCGCTCGAACTGATCCTGGCCAGCGAGGGCGCGGAACGGGCCGCGTACGTCACGGAACTGAAGACCGTCCTGTTCCGCTACCTGGACCCGATGATCACCACGCCTCCTCCTCGCTGACCATCTGCCCGACACCCCCGGACCCCGGCCCGCCGGGCCCGGACCCCGGCCCGGACCCGGTCCCGCCACCGGATCCCGCCCGCAACCGCAGCCCCACCAGCGGGAAGACCAGTACGGACACCATCCCGGCCCCGACCAGCGCCGCGGCCTCCCCCGACTCCAGCTTTCCGGCCTGCACGCCCAGGGTGGTGATCGCCACCACCAGCGGCAGCGCCGTGGAGCCGAACAGCACCAGCGCCGACCGGTCCTTGCGCCCGAGGTCCCGGGGGGCCAGCAGCCACATCGGGAGCCCGCGCACCACGAGGAAGAGCAGCAGGAACACCGGCAGCAGCAGGAGCGCCCACCCGCCCCCGAGCAGCGCCGCCAGGTCGAACTCGATCCCGGTGACCACGAAGAACAGCGGCACCAGGAAGCCGAAACCGAAGGCCTCCACCTTCGAGAGGACGGCCTCACTGCTCTCCGGGGCGGCCCCGTGCAGCACGAGCCGGGTGATCAGCCCGGCGGCGAAGGCACCGAGCAGGACGTCGAGGCCGAGCACCTCGGAGAGCGCCAGGAACGCCACGAGGATCAGCACCACCAGGCGCACCGCGAACTGCCCGCTGCTGTGCAGGGTCTTGGCGATGACCCGGGCGAACCACGGCGGCTTGGGCCGCATCGCCCAGAACACGGCGGCTGCCGTGAGCACCGCGAAGCCGATCAGCAGCGCCGCCGACTGCCCCGGCGCCCGCCCGCTGAGCAGCAGGGCCATCGCGATGATCGGCCCGAACTCGCCGACCGCGCCCATCGCCATCATCACCGAGCCGAACCGGCTCTGGAGGTCCCCCGAGTCCCGCAGGACCGGCAGGATCGTACCGAGGGCGGTACTGGTGAGCGCGGTGCCGATGTAGACGCCCTTCTCGAATCCGCCGCCCGACAGCAGCAGCCCGAGCCCGAGCCCGAGCGCGAGGGCGGCCACCCAGGCCCACACCGACCGCTTCAGGGTGTCGCCCTTGACCTGGGCGAACTGGATCTCGTAGCCGGCCAGGAAGATCAGCATCGCGAGCCCGAGCTCACTGAGCACGTCGATGACATCGGTGGAGTGCGCCCAGCCGAGGACGTCGGGTCCGACCAGGACGCCCAGGACGATCTCGAAGATCACCAGCGGAACGGGGAGCCAGCGCGAGACCCCGTACGCGAGCAAGGGCGCGAGGACCGCGATCGACATGATCAGGATGAGAGTGGTCCCCGAGTGCACCATGTGTGCCATTTACATACGGTTCTGGCTGATTGTCCACCGCAAAAGATCTCGCCGGGTGCTCGCATTGATACCCCCTAGGGGTATAGTCTCGAAGTGTCGGGATGAACGGTGGACACTCCACGAGCGATCCAAAAGAGATCCGCCGCCCCTTCCGGCCCCCCGGAAACGCCCTTGCAGAGGAGAACGACATGAGCGCCGACACGGACACCCAGACCACCACCGTCTACCGGGTGACCGGCATGACCTGCGGGCACTGCGAGGGCGCGGTCACCGCCGAACTCTCCGCCCTGGCGGGCGTCAGCTCGGTCAAGGCCGTCGCCGCGACCGGCGAGGTCACCGTGGTCTCGGCCACCCCGCTCGACGAGGCCGCCGTGCGCGCCGCCGTCGACGAGGCCGGCTACGAGTTCGCCGGCCAGGCCTGAGCACCCTCCTCTTCCGCAGCATCCGCAGCAGCAGCACCCCGCCGGGCCGTACCGGCCAGCTCATACTGGTTCCGTACGGCCCGGCCCACCTCTGGAGCCCGGATCATGAGCAGCAGCACAGTGCACGACGGACCCATAGCGGCGGCCGGCGCGACCGGCGCCGCCGGGCCGACCGCCCGGCCCGCGGCCGAGGTCGAGCTGACCATCGGCGGGATGACCTGCGCCTCCTGCGCGGCCCGCATCGAGAAGAAGCTGAACCGGATGGACGGGGTCACCGCCTCGGTGAACTACGCCACCGAGAAGGCCAAGGTCTCCTACGGCGCCGACGTGCAGGTCGCCGACCTCATCGCGACGGTCGTCAAGACCGGCTACACCGCCGAGGAGCCCCCGCCGCCGGAGCCCGAGCCGGAATCCGAGGCCCGGGACGCATCGCCCCAGGAGGCGCGCGACCCCGAACTGGCCGCGCTGCGCCAGCGCCTGCTGGTCTCCGTGACGCTCTCGCTGCCCGTCGTCCTGCTCGCGATGATTCCGGCCCTCCAGTTCGACAACTGGCAGTGGCTCTCGCTGACCCTGGCCGCCCCCGTCGTCGTCTGGGGCGCACTCCCCTTCCACAAGGCCGCCTGGACCAACGCCCGGCACGGCGCCGCCACCATGGACACCCTGGTCTCCGTGGGCACCGGGGCCGCCTTCGCCTGGTCGCTGTGGGCCCTGTTCTTCGGCCACGCCGGAATGCCCGGGATGCGCCACGGCTTCGACTTCAGCGTCTCCCGTACGGACGGCTCCTCGGCGATCTACCTGGAAGTGGCGGCCGGAGTCGTCAGCTTCATCCTGCTCGGCCGGTACCTGGAGGCCCGCTCCAAGCGGAAGGCCGGCGCGGCCCTCAAGGCCCTGATGCGGCTCGGCGCCAAGGACGTGGCCGTCCTGCGCGGCGGCACCGAGGTGCGCATCCCCGTGAGCGCGCTCGCCGTGGGCGACCGGTTCCTCGTCCGGCCCGGCGAGAAGATCGCCACCGACGGCACGGTCGTCGAGGGCAGCTCCGCCGTGGACGCCGCCATGCTGACCGGTGAATCGGTCCCGGTCGAGGTCACCGTGGGCGACACCGTCACCGGAGCCACCGTCAACACCTCGGGACGCCTCGTCGTCGAGGCCACCCGCGTCGGCTCGGACACCCAGCTCGCCCGGATGGCCAAGCTGGTCGAGGACGCGCAGAACGGCAAGGCCGAGGTGCAGCGCCTCGCCGACCGGATCTCCGGGGTCTTCGTCCCGGTCGTGCTCGTCCTGGCCCTGGGCACCTGGGTCACCTGGCTGCTGATCACCGACAACCCGACGGCCGCCTTCACCGCCGCCGTGGCCGTCCTGATCATCGCCTGCCCGTGCGCCCTGGGCCTGGCCACCCCGACCGCGCTGATGGTCGGCACCGGCCGGGGCGCGCAGCTCGGCATCCTGATCAAGGGCCCCGAGGTACTGGAGTCCACCCGCCGCGTGGACACCGTCGTCCTGGACAAGACGGGCACCGTGACCACCGGCCGGATGACCCTGATCGCCGCCCACCCCGCCGAGGGCGTGGACCCGACCGAACTGCTGCGCCTGGCCGGGTCCCTGGAGTACGCCTCCGAGCACCCGATCGCCCGGGCCGTCGCGGCGGGCGCCGCGGAGCTCCCCGGCGGCCTGTCGGTCCCCGAGGGCTTCGAGAACCACGGCGGTCTCGGTGTCCAGGGCGTGGTCGACGGCCACGCCGTCCTGGTGGGCCGCGAGAAGCTGCTCGCCGACTGGTCGATCGCGCTGCCCGCCGCCCTCGCCGAGGTCAAGGCGGCCGCCGAGGCCGAGGGTTCCACCGCCGTGCTGGTCGCCTGGGACGGGGAGGCCCGCGGGGTGCTGACCGTGGCCGACGCGGTCAAGGAGACCAGCGCCGAGGCCGTGTCCCGGCTGCGGGCGCTGGGGCTGACCCCGGTCCTGCTGACGGGCGACAACGAGGCCGTGGCGCGGACCGTGGCCCGCGCGGTGGGCATCGACGAGGTCATCGCCGAGGTGCTCCCGCAGGACAAGGTGGATGTCGTGCGCCGGCTGCAGGCCGAGGGCCGTACGGTCGCCATGGTCGGCGACGGGGTCAACGATGCCGCCGCGCTGGCCCAGGCCGACCTGGGCCTGGCCATGGGCACCGGCACCGACGCGGCGATCGAGGCGAGCGATCTGACCCTCGTACGGGGCGACTTGCGGGTGGCGGCGGACGCGATCCGGCTCTCGCGCCGGACCCTGGCCACCATCAAGGGCAACCTCTTCTGGGCCTTCGGCTACAACGTCGCGGCGCTGCCGCTGGCCGCCGCCGGACTGCTCAACCCGATGATCGCGGGGGCCGCGATGGCCTTCTCCTCGGTCTTCGTGGTCACCAACAGCCTGCGGCTGCGGTCCTTCCGCTAGTGATCAGCCTTCACGTCTCGCGCACGCCGCCTTCACACGAGACGCAGATCACAGGGACCCCGACGTAACCTTCGGACACCCTCACGGGTCTAATGGGGCGATGCCGGAAACGTGTTGGGACGACTACACGTTGCTTCGGCACGCAGACACCCGGTCCGGGTCCCGTGGGGGGAATCCGTTCCGGGGTAAGGAAAGCGCCCCGACCTTCGACCCGTGGGGGGATCGATGGCGGGGCGCTTTTCCTGTACTACGAGTACTACGGGGCCTACGAGTCCTGCGGGTGCTGCGGCTCGAACCTCGGGTCAGCGGGACTCGACCGGAACGAAGTCGCGCAGGACCTCGCCGGTGTAGATCTGGCGCGGGCGGCCGATGCGGGAGCCGGGCTCCTTGATCATCTCGTGCCACTGGGCGATCCAGCCGGGCAGCCGGCCGATCGCGAAGAGCACGGTGAACATCTCGGTCGGGAAGCCCATGGCCCGGTAGATCAGGCCGGTGTAGAAGTCGACGTTCGGGTAGAGGTTGCGCTCGACGAAGTACTCGTCGGCCAGCGCGTGCTCTTCCAGCTTCAGGGCGATGTCGAGGAGCTCGTCGTCCTTGCCGAGCGCCGAGAGGACATCGTGCGCCGCCGCCTTGATGATCTTCGCCCGGGGGTCGAAGCTCTTGTAGACGCGGTGTCCGAAGCCCATGAGGCGGACGCCGTCTTCCTTGTTCTTCACCTTGCGGATGAAGGCGTCGACGTCGCCGCCGTCGTTCTTGATGCCCTCGAGCATCTCCAGAACCGACTGGTTGGCGCCACCGTGCAGCGGACCCCACAGGGCCGAGATGCCGGCGGAGATCGAGGCGAACATGTTCGCCTGCGAGGAGCCGACCAGACGCACGGTGGACGTCGAGCAGTTCTGCTCGTGGTCCGCGTGCAGGATCAGCAGCTTGTCGAGCGCGGCGACCACGACCGGGTCCAGGTCGTACTCCTGGGCCGGCACGGAGAAGGTCATGCGCAGGAAGTTCTCGACGTAGCCGAGGTCGTTGCGCGGGTAGACCACCGGGTGGCCGACCGACTTCTTGTACGCGTACGCCGCGATCGTCGGGAGCTTGGCCAGCAGCCGGATCGTCGAGAGGTTGCGCTGCTTCTCGTCGAACGGGTTGTGGCTGTCCTGGTAGAACGTCGACAGCGCGCTGACCACGGAGGACAGCATCGCCATCGGGTGCGCGTCGCGCGGGAAGCCGTCGTAGAAGCGCTTCACGTCCTCGTGCAGCAGCGTGTGCTGGGTGATCTCGTTGCGGAACGACGCGAGCTGGTCGACGGTCGGCAGCTCCCCGTTGATCAGCAGGTAGGCGACCTCGATGAAGGTCGAGCGCTCCGCCAGCTGCTCGATCGGGTAACCGCGGTAGCGCAGGATGCCCTGCTCACCGTCGAGGTAAGTAATGGCGGACTTATAGGCGGCGGTGTTTCCGTAGCCGCTGTCCAGGGTGACCAGCCCGGTCTGAGCCCTGAGCTTCGAGATGTCGAAGCCCTGGTCACCGACGGTGCTCTCGACCACCGGGTAGGTGTATTCACCGTCCGCGTACCGCAGTACTACAGAGTTGTCGCTCACGTCATCCCTCACCGACGTAGTGCCTCTTCTTCGAGGTGCCCTGACTGCCTCTACCTTCCCCCATTTGGCGCAGGTGAGTGCACTCGGGGTCGAGCTTTGGTGTTTTTGACGGCACTCAGTGCCGCCAGCGTGCACATCCTGCCCCCTCCGCAACCGTTGTAGGAACCCCAAATGATCGATCATCTAGGTGATGTTTCCCACCGGTATGCGGCCGGACAGTCTGGGGGCGACGGCCGTGTACCTCCTGCCTGCGGAAACGGTACGCACCGCCTGGCTCAAGGCTTTGCGGGACCCGACCAGGACGACCAGTTTCTTCGCCCGGGTGACCGCCGTGTAGAGCAAGTTCCGTTGGAGCATCATCCAAGCACCGGTCGTGACGGGGATCACGACGGCCGGATATTCACTCCCCTGGGAACGGTGAATGGTGACGGCGTACGCGTGGGCCAGCTCGTCGAGCTCCGCGAACTCGTAGGCCACTTCCTCGTCTTCGTCCGTGCGCACCGTCAGCCGCTGTTCCTCCAGGTCAAGCCCGGTGACCACGCCGACCGTGCCGTTGAAGACCCCGTTCGCGCCCTTGTCGTAGTTGTTCCGGATCTGGGTGACCTTGTCGCCGACCCGGAAGACGCGGCCGCCGAACCGCTTCTCGGGCAGGTTCGGCCGGGCCGGCGTGATGGCCTGCTGGAGCAGCGCGTTGAGGTTTCCGGCGCCGGCCGGGCCGCGGTGCATGGGGGCGAGGACCTGGATGTCCCGCCTCGGGTCGAGGCCGAATCTGGCCGGAATACGACGGGCGGCGACGTCCACGGCGAGCTTTCCGGCCTCCTCGGTGTCCTCCTCGGGAAAGAGGAAGAAGTCGGGCAGCCCGTCGGTGATCGGCGGCAGGCCGGTGTTGATCCGGTGGGCGTTGGTCACCACCCCGGACTGCTGGGCCTGCCGGAAGATGGTGGTCAGCCGGACGGCCGGGACCGGCCCGCCCTCGGCGAGCAGATCGCGCAGCACCTCCCCCGCCCCGACCGAGGGCAACTGGTCCACGTCCCCGACCAGCAGCAGGTGGGCACCCGGTGCCACGGCCTTGACCAGCTTGTTCGCCAGCAGCAGGTCGAGCATCGAGGCCTCGTCCACGACGACCAGGTCCGCGTCGAGCGGCCGCTCCCGGTCGTACGCCGCGTCCCCGCCGGGCTTCAGTTCCAGGAGCCGGTGCACGGTGGAGGCCTCGGCCCCGGTGAGCTCGGCCAGCCGCTTCGCGGCCCGGCCCGTGGGGGCGGCGAGGACGACCTTGGCCTTCTTGGCCCGGGCCAGCTCCACGATCGAGCGGACGGTGAAGGACTTCCCGCAGCCCGGGCCTCCGGTGAGGACCGCGACCCGGCGGGTGAGGGCGAGCCGGACGGCGTCCCGCTGCGCGGGGGCCAGCGTGGCTCCGGTCCGGCCGGCGAGCCAGCCCAGGGCCTTGTCCCAGTCCACGTCCCGGAAGGCGGGCAGCCGGTCCTCGTCCGCGTTCAGGAGGCGGCGCACCTGACCGGCCAGGGACAGCTCGGCACGGTGGAACGGCACCAGGTACACGGCGGTGAGGGGGTCCGGGCCGCCCTGCGGGTCCGGCACGGATTCCCGTACGACCCCTTCCGGATCGGCGGCGAGCTCGGCCAGGCAGTCGATGACCAGCCCGGTGTCCACCTGGAGCAGCTTGACCCCGTCGGCGATGAGCCGGTCCTCGGGCAGGAAGCAGTGCCCCTGGTCGGCGGACTGGGACAGGGCGTACTGGAGGCCGGCCTTGACCCGCTCCGGACTGTCGTGCGGGATCCCGACGGCCTGTGCGATGCGGTCGGCGGTGAGGAAGCCGATGCCCCAGACGTCGGCGGCGAGCCGGTACGGCTGGTTCTTCACCACGGAGATGGAGGCGTCGGCGTACTTCTTGTAGATGCGCACCGCGATGGAGGTGGAGACGCCGACCCCCTGGAGGAAGACCATGACCTCCTTGATGGCCTTCTGCTCCTCCCAGGCGGCGCCGATCAGCTTGGTCCGCTTGGGGCCGAGGCCGGGCACTTCGATCAGCCGCTTCGGCTGCTCCTCGATGACGTCGAGGGTGTCGAGTCCGAAGTGCTCCACGATCCGGTCGGCGATCTTCGGGCCGATGCCCTTGATCAGGCCGGAGCCTAGGTAGCGCCGGATGCCCTGGATGGTCGCGGGCAGCAGCGTCGTGTAGTTCTCCACGGTGAACTGCCTGCCGTACTGGGCGTGCGAGCCCCAGCGGCCCTCCATGCGCAGGGATTCACCCGGCTGGGCCCCGAGGAGGGATCCCACGACCGTGAGCAGGTCGCCGGCGCCACGGCCGGTGTCCACCCGGGCGACCGTGTAGCCGCTCTCCTCGTTGGCGTAGGTGATGCGCTCCAGCACGCCCTCGACCACCGCCGGTGCCATGGCCGCGTTCGTCGTCATGGCCCGAAGCTACAGCCCGGGTGCGACAGGTCCACCAGGCCTGTGGAAATCCGGGCGGCGACCGCCGCAACCCCGTGCGGCGAACCAGGAGTCGAGCCGAGAGCCGAACCACAGAACGAACCAAAAGGGGGTCCCGCCTTCCGGCCGGACCCCCTCACGGTTACCCCTCCCTCATCGGACTTCCCGATCCCCCCGGATCCCCCCCGGAAGTCCCGACGCACCATACGACCCGCCACCCCTGCTCTTGGTTGCACGCGGATCCGGAACTTTACCTTTCCATTACCCAACGGGGCTCCGGAGGCCATCCGAGGTGCCGCCGAATCGCCACAGAAGTAGCGTTTCAGGCATGAGCGAACCTTCCTTCCAGGACGACGTGCTGACCGAACTCGGCGACGACCGGCTGACCGAGATCGCCGGCCTCCTCGGCACCGACACCAACGGCGCCCGCGACACCGTCGCGGCCACGGTCGGGGCGATGACCGGCGACCTCCAGCAGAAGGCCGACGCCGATGACGACGACGGCAACGAGGTCCGCCAGGCCTTCGCCGAGGTCACCCAGGCCCCGCTGGAGGGCGTGGCCACCCTCGGCGGCGGCCTGGGCGGCATGCTCAGCGGCGGGATGATGGCCGGGGTGCTCGCCAAGGTGAGCAAGCCCGTGGCCAATGCCGTCTCGAAGAAGACCGGCATCCCCGCACCCACCGTCGCCCGGGTCATCGAGCTGCTGATCCCGGTCCTGCTGGCGGTCTTCGCCAAGCGCGCGGCCGGGAAGGCCGGGGGCGCGGGTGCCGGGGCCCCGACGGCGGCCGGCGGCGAGTCCCCGATCCCCTCGCCGGGAGCGGTCCCGGGAGCGGCGGGCGCGGCCCCCGCGGGTCCGGCCGGCGCCGCCCCGGCGGCCGGCGGCAGCCTCGGCGACCTGCTCGGGCAGATCCTCGGCGGCGGCAAGAAGTAGCCGGGTTCTTCAAGCAGCGCCTCACCCGTTCGGACGAAACGGCCCCGGGTCGGGTCCGGACCGCCCCCCGGCGGTCCGGACCCGACCCGGATTCGGACACCGGTCAGATCGCCGGACGGTAGAAGAAGGTCTTGCGGCGCTCGATCCTGCCGTCGCGCACGAGGTAGGTGTCGGCGAAGGCCTCGTCCAGGGCCGTGCCGTCCTTGTCGGCGCCCTGGAAGCGCCCCCAGCAGGCGGCCGCGGCGAGGCCCCCGGTCACCTGGGTCACCTCGTGGGCGCCCGAGGTGATGATCCGTTCGTGCTCGTAGAACCGGCGGATCCGGTCGAGACCCTCCAGCGCCGGGTAGCCCGGCCGTTCGTACACGGCGTCCGGCGCGAAGACCTCGCCGAGCCGGTCCCACGAGCGGGTGTCGATCACCTGGAACAGCCGGGCCACCAGGGATTCGGCGGTCACCGGTGCGGGCGACGTCGTTGTCACGGCCTTGCTCCTTAGGGGTGGGGACGGTGCGGAACGGAGAAAGAAGTAAGAAGAAAGAAGGAAGGTGCGGGTGCGCGCAGGGGTCACGGCCCGTCGGCGAGGGCCTTCTCCCAGGCCGCGGCCAGTCGCGAAACCCCTTCCCGGCGCTGCGCGCCGTCCAGGGAGGCGAAGGACAGCCGCAGGACCCGCGAGCCGTCCTCCTCTATGCAGAAGGGCGTACCGGGCACGATGGCCACCCCCTGCGCCAGCGCGTGCTCGTACAGCGCGTCCGAGCCCACCCGGGGGTCGGTCAGGCGGCACCAGAAGAAGAGCCCGCCGCGCGGCCGCTCGAATTCCAGCCAGGGCAGCCGCTCGCGCAGCAGGGTCTCCATGGCGCGGGCCCGGCCGCCGTACAGCGTGCGCAGGCCCGCCAGATGGGCCGGCAGGAACTCCGGGTCCCCCAGCAGATCGGCCAGCAGGTACTGGCCGAAGGTGTTGGTCTGGAGGTCCCCGCACTGCTTGGCGGCGACCAGCTCCCCGATCAGTTCGGCCGGGGCGACCAGCCCGGCCACCCGCAGCCCCGGGCAGACCGTCTTGGAGAGGCTCATCAGCCGGACCACCCGCCCGCTGTGGACGTCGGTGGACGGCAGCCGGCTCCCCTCGAAGGCCAGGTCCCCGTACGGGTCGTCCTCGACGACGAGGAAGCCGAACCGCTCGGCCAGTGCGGCCAGGTGGCGGCGCCGCTCCTCGGAGAGCACGGCTCCGGTGGGGTTGTGGAAGTGCGGCACGACGTAGACCAGCTTGGGCCGTGCCCCGGCGAGGAGGCGCTGCTCCAGTACGTCGGTGCGCATCCCGTCCGCGTCGCCGGGCACCGGCAGCAGCCGGGCGCCGGCCCGCCGGAAGACCTGTACGGCGCCCAGGTAGCTCGGGTCGTCCAGGGCCACCTCGTCGCCCTCGTCGATGAGGGTCTGGGCGACGAGGTCCAGGCCCTGCTGGCTGCCCGCGGTGACCATCACCCGGTCGGGGCCGGCGGGGGCCCCGGTCGCGCTCGCCCGGGCCGCGATCACCTCGCGCATCGGGGCGATGCCGTCCGTGGGGGCGTACTGGAGGGCCCGTACCGCCGACCCGGCGAACAGCCGGTCGGTGGCCTCGGCGAGCCGGGCCACGGGGAAGCTGTCGGGGGCCGGGATCCCGCCGGCCATGGAGAGCACTCCGGGGGCGGCGGCCGCCGCCAGGATCCGGCTCACCGCGTCGGAGCGGCCCCAGCCGGTCCGGCGGGCGAGCAGGCTCTCGATGCCGCGAAGGGCCGCTGGCTGCTGCGCGATGCTCACCTTGCGTCCGCCTTCCGGGGCTGCGCGACGATCTGGGGCGGGAACTCCTTCAGGCGCCACACCGGCGATTTCAGGACGACCAGGACCGCGGTCAGGAAGAGCGCGGCGGTGACGAAGAGCGTTTCCCGCAGCCCGATGAGGTCGCCGAGCCAGCCGCCCAGCAGGGCGCCGAGCGGGAGCGTCCCCCAGGAGACGAAGCGGTACCCGGCGTTCATCCGGCCCAGGAGGTGATCCGGGGTCATGGACTGGCGCAGGCTGATGATGTGGATGTTGGCCATGGTGCCGCCGGCCCCGATCAGGCCGAAGGCGGCGACGAACAGGGCCAGCGAGAGCGCCCCGCCGTTCGCCGGGGCCGCCGGGATGGCCGCGGGGGCCAGGCAGCACAGCAGGAGCGCCGCCAGGATGGCGTGGCCGAGACCGATCTTCCGCTTGAGCCACTGCGCGAGCATCGAGCCCACCAGCGAGCCCACCGCCCCGGTGCCCAGCAGCAGGCCGATGCCGCCGGGCGAGATGCCGAGCGTGCGGGCCGCGTAGAGCACGAACACCGTCTGGAGGGACATCCAGCACAGGTTGTACAGCCCGGACTGGAGGGCGCAGGCCCGCAGGTGGGCGCTGTCCCAGATGATCCGGATGCCCTCGGCGATGCTGGTCCGGATCCCGGTCCGCTCCTGCTGGGGCACCGGCTCCGGCTCGACGCGCCGTACGGCGAGCAGCGTCAGCACGGAGACGAGGTACGAGATCCCGTTGATCAGCAGCGCGTAGGGGGCGGTGACCCAGCCGATGAGCAGACCGGCGAGGCCCGGCCCGCCGATCTGGGCCAGCGAACTGGTGCCCTGGAGCTTGCTGTTGCCCTCGACCAGGTGCTGCTTGCCGACCAGGGTCGGCAGGTAGGACTGGTAGGAGACGTCGAAGACCACCGTGAGGGTGCCCACGAGCAGCGCGGCGACGTACACGTGCTCGATGCGGAGCAGGTCGAGCACGGCCAGCAGCGGTACCGCGCTGACCAGCAGTGCCCGCCCCACGTTGGCCATGATCATCAGGGGCCTGCGCCGCACCCGGTCGACCCAGACGCCGACCAGGAGGGTGACCATCAGGAACGGGGCGTAGGAGGCGGCGTTGACGAAGCCCACCTGGGAGGAGCTGGCGTCGAGCGTCAGCACCGCGGTGAGCGGCAGCGCCAGGGTCGTGACCTGGGCCCCGACCTGTGAGATCGCCTCCCCGGACCAGAACTTGAGGAACTCCGGGTCCCGCCAGAGCGTGGCGGGTGCGGCGGCGGCCGGTGCTTCGGCCGCCGTCTGCTCCACCGGCTCGGCGGCTCCGTTCCCGATGTCGGTCACTTCGCTTCCACTCCCTCTGCCGCCGGGTCGACGTGGAACGCGCAGCCGATCTGGGCGCCGCGCAGCATGCTCACGATGCCCACGGCCGGGTCGGTGACTCCGCGGGCCAGGGTGCCGGCGTAGCGTCCGTCGACCATCAGCGTTCCGTAGGCGACGGCCATGTCCTCGCAGGTCTCGCCGTCCTCGGAGAGGAACCGCTCGGTGGTCGGCAGCAGGCGGTGCTGGAGGACGTACGGGCCGTCGACGGCCTGACGGAGCTTGGCGACCCATTCCTTCTGGTCGGTGGTCCAGCCGGGGGTGACGCCGACGCCGCCGTAGAGCAGGGTGGGCTTGAGGACCAGGTGGTCCTTGTTGGCGATGGCGTAGGGCAGCAGGTCGATCTTCTCGCCGCCGAAGGTGACCTTCTCGTCGCGGACGAAGCGGGTCCAGGGCAGGATCCGGTCGATCAGCTCGCGCTCGGCCTCGGTGAAGACGGCGCGGTTGCGCTCGTCGCTGAGCATCGCGAGGCTGCCCTTGTTCCCGTACAGCTCGCAGTCGAGCGGGGCGAACAGTTCGACCGTGCCGGCCTCGACGGCGTCGAGCAGCGGGTTGACGAGGTCGTAGGTGCGGGGCTCGTCGGGCATTTCGCCGGGCAGGAACATCCGGTAGACCACGTCGACCTTGCGGCCCTGGTGGAGGACGTTGCCGTGCTCGTAGGCAAAGTCGCCCAGGTGGCAGACGACGGTCTCGAAGCCGAGCCGTTCGAAGGCCGGTACGACGAACTCCATCCAGCACTTGGACTTCTCGAAGCCCTCGGGCCAGTCGGTGATCGCCAGCAGCGGCCGCTCGACGCCTTCGAGGGAGGGGGCCTGGCGGCGCAGCACCTCGGTGATGCGGGCGAGCGGGTCGGGGTAGACCAGGCCCTCGGTGGCCGCGAACTCGGCGAACTCGGCGTCCTGGATCAGGGCGCGGGCGAACTCGCCCATCTGCCAGCCGCCCAGCGAGGAGCCGGTGTTGAGCTCCATGACGCGGAAGCCGCCGGTCTCGCGGTACAGGTCGGCGCGGGAGAGCGGGGCCAACTCGTCCACGGAGCCGCGCAGGACCAGGTCGGCCTGGGTGGGGGACATGCCTACGGCGGTGGCGAAGGCGCGCAGGTCGCCGCCAAAGAGCCGGGCGGGCACCGCCTTGAGCAGTTCGAAGAGGCCGTTCAGGTCGTTCTCCAGGCCCGTGACGTCGGCCTCGCTGAGGAAGACGGGCCGGTTGAGCCCCTCGCCGCCGCCGGCTCCGTAGCGGAACCACTCCACGCCCCGGACTCCGGAGACGGTCTGGCGGGCGGCGGTGCGCTCGTGGTCGAAGAAGCGGCGGGTCACGGCGTTCTCGACGCGGGCGCCGAGCCGGTGTGCGGCGACTCCGGAGACCTCGGTGCGGGAGAGCGCCTCGGCGCGGTCCAGGGCGCGGCGGGTACCGGCCGGGGTCTCGCTGACCGCGACGAGCGCGGCGGAGCGCGGGGTCAGGCCGCGCGGCGGGAGCAGCAGCTCGTCGCCGGGCTCCACGAGGGCGACGGCCTCGGCCAGGTCCTCGACGTCCTCGGGGGCGGGCAGGACGACGCGGTCGACGGCGCCGTCGTAGGCCGGGTAGAGGAAGCGGACCTCGGCGCTCAGCGCGCGGGTCGGGGTGATGTCCGGGGTCTCCTCGAAGGCGATCCGGGCGGCGGCCAGCGGCAGGTCCACGCCGGTGGCGAGCTTGTTGAGGTGCGGGATGAGGTCCCCGCCGAGGCGGCCGTTGAGCTCGATCAGGCGGGGACCCTCCGCGGCGACGCGCAGTTCGGTGTGGGTGACGCCGTAGTCGACTCCGGCCGCGCGGTGCGAGTCCTGGACGAGCCGGGTGACGGCGTCGGCCCAGGGCTCGTGGCGCCAGTCGGTGACCAGGTGGCCGACTTCCTCGAAGTAAGGGTGGGCGCCGAGGCGCTTGCGGGCGACGCACACCGGGGTGGCGACGCCGTCCACGACGACGCTGTCCACGCTCAGTTCGGGGCCCTCGATGAACTCCTCGATCAGGACCGAGGCGGTGGTGCCGGCGCCGCGCAGCCGGCTGGTGGAGGCGAGCCGGAAGGCACGGCGCAGGCCGTCCACGTCGCGGGCCATCATCACGCCGAAGCTGCCGCCGAGGGTGCGGGGCTTGACGACGACGGGGAAGCCGATGGACTCGGCGGCGGCGACGGCCTCGTCCTCGGTGGTGGCCGGGACGTAGCGGACGGCGGCCATGCCGGCCGCTTCCAGGGCCTGGCGGGTGGCGTACTTGTCGCGGCAGATCTTGGCGGCCGCCGGGTCCATGGCCCGCATGCCGAGCTTCTTGGCGACCGAGGACACCGCGACCAGCGACCACTCGTCCCAGGTGACGATCGCGGCGTTGGCGACCTCGCCGCGCAGGTCGGCGACCGGGGCGTACAGCTTGGCGGCGTCCGTGGTGTCGGCGATCCGGTGGGTCTCCACGTAGCGGGCCTGCCAGGTGGGGGCCTCCGGGGCGACGAGGGTCACCTCGTAGTGCTGGGCGAGGGAGGCCAGGGCGTATTCCCGGTACTGCTGTATGCGGCTGCCTACGAGGATGACGCGCTGGCGTTCGGAGGTCATGACGACCACGGTGGGTTCCTTTCCGATGCGGGGCGTGGAGCTGCTTCGCCCCGAAGAACAGGGGTGCGAGAGGGGGTCCTTGGCGAGCACGAGAGGTGTGGTGGGGGGTCAGCCCCCGTCGGCGGACGGGGCTCCGACCGGTACGCAGGTCAGCCGGAAGGAGTTCGCGGACTCGGTGATGGCGGCCTCGACCTCCCGGGTGGTGGCGCCGCGGAAGCGGAAGCGGGTGCCGACGTGCTCGTAGCCGCTGATCGCCGGGGCGGTGGCGCCGACCGGGGTGTGCTTGACGGCGTACGGGAGCCGGCCGGGCGCGGGTTCCCGTACCCAGCCGGCCGCTTCGACCCGGCAGGGGGCGGGGACCGGGAGCGGGAGCAGCAGGTAGCCGCCGACCCCGCCGGTCTTGAGCGGCGGCAGGACCGGGGTCAGGCCGAGCTGGATGTCCACGGCCGCGGCCATCAGGTCGACTCCGTGGACGTCGCGCCAGGTGAAGGGGATCTCCCCGCCGCCCACCCGGGCCCCGCACTCCAGGAAGACCAGCGCGGGCCCGCCGCCGGGCGCCGGGGTGACGAAGGCCTCCAGGTGGAAGACCCAGGGCCGGGAGCCGCCGAGGGCGGGGCCGACCGCGGCGGCGAAGGCCTCGACCGCTTCCAGGAGGGCGGGGTCGTCCTCCTCGACGGAGCCGAGCCAGGTGCCCTGGGTGAAGTCGGCGCAGGTGCCGCCCACATAGCGCGAGACGGTCCAGCTGCCGAGCGAATCGCCTTCCCACAGGCCGTCGATGTGCAGGATCGGCCCGTCCACGTAGCTCTGGACGAGGTGCGGTTCGGCGGCCAGGGCGGCGGCCAGCCCGCCGAGCCCGGACAGTTCGGCGGCGGAGTCGATCTGGACCACGCCCCGGCTGGCGGTGCCGCGGTGCGGTTTGACGACCAGCGGCCAGCCGTGGGCCTCGCCGAAGGCGAGCACGGCGGCCGGGTCGGGGGCGGGGGCGAAGGCGGGGACCGGCAGTCCGGCGGCCTCGGCCGTGCGGCACATGGTCAGCTTGTCGCGGAACACGGCCAGTTCGGCGGTGTGCTGGCCGGGGATCGCGAACTCCTCGCGGATCAGCGCGGCCGTGTCCAGGTCCCCCTCGTTGAGGGCGATCAGCCGCGCCGGGGCGCCGAAGCGGGCCACGAGCCCGGTGACGGCGGCGCGGACGGCGGGCAGGTCGTCGGTCAGGGCGACGGTGGTGACCGCGGCGGCGGTCTCGGGTAACGAGGCACGGCCGAGCCCGGTGCTCACGTAGGTGACGTGGGCGGCGGCGTGGTCCAGGTAGTCGGCGTAGTGCGCGTGGGTGTCCCGCCAGCGGTGCAGGACGATGATGTGCGGCCGGTCGGCGCTCATGCCGTCTCGCCCCCCTCACCCGCGTCGGTGGCGGTGCCGGCGGCGGGCGTCGCGGCAGCGGAGTGCGAGGTGAGCCAGGGCAGTGCCGCCGTGGCCATCGTGCGGACGCCGACGGAGAGCGCGGGTCCGGCGACGGGCGCGAAGGTGGAGGAGTGGTTCTGCGGGAGCTCGTCCAGCTTGCCGGCCGCGAAGGCCTCGCCGAAGGCCTGCGGGTCGAGGCCGCCGTAGAACCAGTACACCGAGGGGACTTGGGCGGCGGAGGCCAGGAGCCCGAAGTCCTCGCTGGCGGTGGTCGGGCCCATCGTCATGACGGCGCCGGCCCCGAAGTGCTCGCGGTGGGCGTCGGCCACCCGCTCGGCGGCCGCGGTGTCGTTGACGGTCATCGGCAGGTGGTAGACGGAGGTGATCTCCGGGTCGGCGGTGGCGCCCGCGGCGGCCGATTCGGCGCGTGCGAGCCGCTCGATGGCCGCGAGGACCTTCTCGCGGACCGGCGCGGAGCTGGTGCGCACGTTGATGCCGAGCTCGGCCGTGTCGGGTATGACCGCGGCGGTGGTGCCGGCGTGCAGCTTGCCGACGGTGACCACCACCGGTTCCTGGGCGGCGATCTCGCGGGAGACCACCGTCTGGAGCCGCAGCACGAGCGAGGCCGCCATCACCACGGGGTCGACGGCCGCCTCGGGCTTGGAGCCGTGGCCGCCGCGCCCGAAGAGCCTGACGGTGATCGAGTCGGTGGCGCCCATGACCACGCCGGGCAGGGTCGCGATGAGCCCGGCCGGGCCGGGGCCCACGTGCGAGCCGAGGATCACGTCGGGGCGCGGGAAGCGCTCGAAGAGGCCGTCCTCGACCATCTCGCGGGCTCCGTAGCCGCTCTCCTCCCCCGGCTGGAAGACGGCGACGACGGTGCCCCGCCAGGCCGCGAGGTTACGGGCGAACAGGGCGCAGGACCCGATCAGCGCGGCCACGTGCAGGTCGTGGCCGCAGGCGTGCATCACCGGGACCTCGGCGCCCGATTCGTCGGTGGCGGTCTCGGTGCTCGCGTAGGGCAGCCCGGTGGCCTCCTTGACGGGCAGCGCGTCCATGTCGGCGCGCAGCATGGCCACCGGTCCCTCGCCGTTGCGCAGGACGGCGACGACGCCGGTGCGGCCGACGCCGGTGGTGATCTCCCAGCCGCCCTGGGCGGTGAGGCGCTCGGCGACGAGGGCTGCCGTCCGCTTCTCCTGGAAGGCGAGTTCGGGGTGGGTGTGCAGCTCGCGGTAGTCGGCCTCCAGGGCCGGCAGCAGCGAGTCGAGACCTTCGAGCAGTGCAGTCATGGCGTCCTTCTCAGGCATGAGGGGTTACGGACACGGGGTGTTCGCTACCGGGGTGTTCGCTACCGGGGTGTTCGCGGACGCCCCATGAGGCGGCCAGCGCCGCCGCGGCGGTCAGTGCGGGCCACCACGGCAGCCAGCCGCCCAGGCCGGCCGACCTCAGGAGTTCCGCGAGCATCGGGAACGTGCCGCCGAAGAGGCTGATCGCGGCCGCGGTGGGCAGCCCGACGGCGACGGCGCGCACGGCGGGCGGGAACAGCTGCCCCGCGAAGACGTTGCTCACCGCGAGCGGGAGGCCCAGCAGGAAGAGCAGGACCACGGTGACGACGGGGACGGGGACCCGTCCGGAGGTCATGGCCGCCAGCAGCGGCACGCTGCCGAGCGCGAGCCCGGCGAAGCCGAGGCGCAGCACGGGCAGGGCGCCGAACCGGTCGGCCGCCTTGCCGCCGCCGAGCATGGCCGCGAGCAGCGCCACCATGCCGAGGAGCAGGGCGGCGGAGGTCTCCTCCTTGGTGGCGGCTCCGGCGCTCTCGGCGTACGAGGGGAAGTCGACGGTGACGAAGTAGAAGGTGGTGGTGGCCCCGGAGGTGATGGCGAACACCACGGCGAGCCGCCCGAGATGGGCCCGCAGCACCGGCCAGGGGCTCGGGGCCTTCACGGCCGGCGCCTTCACCGCCGGCGCCCGCACCGCTCGCGCCCTCACCGCTCGCGCCCTCACCGCCGGCGCCTTCACCGCTGAGTCCGAATCCGCTCCCGCGGGCGGGGCCGCTCCCTGCGCGGCCCCGCCCGCGGCGGCCGTGAAGACCGCGCTCTCCGCCGCGCCGCGCCGGATCCACAGGGCGGTCAGTCCGAGCAGTCCGCCGAAGACGAAGCCGTAGCGCCAGGCGCCGTCCTCGACTCCGCTCTCCCCGAACACCCCGAGCAAGACGTTCATGACGATGAAGGAGAGCGCGCTGCCCAGCACCACGCCCGCGTAGGAGACGGCGCTGTAGAAGTAGCGGCGGCCGGCCGGCGCGGTCTCGGTGACGTACGCGGCCACGCTCGGGTTCTCCGCGCCGACCGACAGCCCCTGCACCAGCCGGGCCCCGACCACCAGGAGCGGAGCCGCCAGGCCGATGGACGCGTAGCCGGGTACGACGGCCAGGAACAGGGAGCCGGCGGCGATCAGGCCGACGGTGAGGGTCAGTCCGTAGCGCCGGCCGCGGGTGTCGGTGAGGCGGCCGATGAGCACGCTGCCCAGCGGCCGGACCAGGAAGCCGAGGGCGAAGCCCAGGTAGGCGGCGATGAGTTTGGCGGTGGGCGAGGTGCCGGGGAACAGTGCCTCGGCGAAGTAGGGGGCGAGGATGCCGTAGATGGTCCAGTCGTAGGCCTCGACGACCGAGCCGACGGTGGCGGCGGCCAGTTCCCTGCGGGGGCGCCGGGCCGGCGCCGGTGCGGCGGCGGGGGTCACGTCCGCCGCCGCGTCCGCCGCCGGGAGGCCGGCCTGTTCAGTGCTGCTGGTCATCTGTGACTCCGTAGGCCCTGATCAATGAGGTGTCCTGCCCGGGGAAGGGCACGGCGTGCAGCCGGACCCCGGTCGCCGGGAGGGCTTCCAGGCCGGTCAGGCCCGTGAGGGCGGGCAGGCCGGCGGCGGCGAGCGCCGCCGCCACCGGCCCGTTGCCCTCGCGGCTGTCCGTGGCGACGAGGAGCGCGCCCTGCCCGGCGAGCAGGTCCACGGCGTCCTCGGTGAGGTACGGGCCGGCCGCGCGGCCGGTCTGTACGACCACGGCGTGCCCCGCGAGGTCGAAGGGCGCCAGTGCGAGCCGGTCGGCGACGGGCTGTCCGGCTCCGAGGAGCCGGACCAGGACCACGGGAAGGTCCACCAGGCCGGCCAGGCCCGGTGCGGCGCCGCCCGGGCCCGTCGGCCAGGCGGCCCGGGTGGCGGGGCCGGTCAGGTCCGTCGTGGTGCGGCCCACAGCGGCCGAGCCGGTGTTCCGGGAGCCCTTGTGGGGCTCCTGGAGCAGCTCCCGGCGGGTGATCTTCGTACTGCCGACCATCAGCAGTCCGAGGTGGCGGACGATCAGTTCGCCCAGTTCCCCGTCGGCGATGTCGTCACCGGGGATGTCCAGGCGGAACCCCTGCATCTGCAGGGCGCCTCCGTTGCTGAAGACGACCTCCGCGTCGAAGTCGACCCGCCACTCGCCGCCGTGCTCACCGCTGTTGTTCGTTCCCGTGGCCATTGCCATGTCCGCTGTCCCTACTCTTCGTGGATCCGTGCTCTGCCGTGCCGAGCCGGCCGATCCGGCTCAGGCGCAGTCGATCAGAGCTTTCTCCAGGGCCGCCGCCATCTCGTGGATCTCCTCGTCGGTGATCACCAGTGGCGGAAGCAGCCGGAGCACGGCGCCGTGCCGGCCGCCGCTCTCCAGCAGCAGCCCGTGGTCCAGGCAGGCGCGCTTGATGCGCTTGGCCCGGGCCCCGTCCGCGGGCAGCGACCCGAGGAGGTCGGCCGGACCCGTGGGGTCCACGATCTCGATGCCCCACATCAGCCCCCGGCCGCGGACCTGGCCGATCTCGGGGTGCCCGGCGGCCAGCCGCCCGAGGAGCGCGCCGATCACCTTGCCCTTGGCGGCGGCCTGTTCGATCAGTCCCTCGGACTCCGTGACCCGCATGGCGGCGAGTCCCGCGACCAGGGCGATCTGATTGCCGCGGAAGGTGCCCGCGTGGGCTCCGGGCGTCCAGGCGTCGTACTTGCCGTGGTAGAGCAGCAGCGACAGCGGGAAGCCGCCGCCGGCCGCCTTGGACACGAGGACGGCGTCCGGCTCGATCCCGGACTCCTCGAAGGCCCACATGGTGCCGGTGCGTCCGAAGCCGGCCTGGATCTCGTCCAGGACCAGCGGGATGTCCAGCCGGGCGGTGATCTCCCGCAGCCCGCGCAGCCAGGCGGCCGGCGCCGGGATCACCCCGCCCTCGCCCTGGACGGCTTCGACGAAGATCGCGGCCGGTGTGGTGATGCCGCTCTCCGGGTCGGTGAGCAGCCGCTCGATGTAGGTGAGGCCGGCCCGGATGCCCGCCTCGCCGCCGATGCCGAAGGGGCAGCGGTAGTCGTAGGGATAGGGGAGGTGGTGGACGTCCGGCATGAGGGACGGCACGGATTCCTTGGCGCCCAGGTTGCCGGTGAGGGCGAGGGCGCCCGCCGTCATCCCGTGGTAGGCCCCGTGGAAGGAGATCACCGTCCGGCGGCCGGTGGCGATCTTGAACAGCTTGATGGCGGCTTCGGTGGCGTCGGTGCCCGCCGGTCCGCAGAACTGCGTCTTGAAGGTGTCCGCCATGGTGCCCGGCAGCTTGGAGTACAGCGCCCGGAGGTACTCGTACTTGGCCGGGGTGGTCAGGTCCAGTGCCTGCTGGACCTGACCGGAGGTGAGGTATTCCCCCACCGCGGCCAGGACGTCCGGGTGGTTGTGCCCCAGGGCGAGGGTGCCCGCCGCGGCGAGGCAGTCCAGGTACGCGCGGCCGTGCCCGTCGCGGATGCGTGCGCCGTGGCCTTCGGCGAGGAGCTTGCCGAAGGCGTTGGCATAGGTCCGGGCGCCCGATTCGCGCTCCTCGACGAAGGTGTACATCTCGTCCGGCGTGAGGGTGGTCACGTCGTCACTTCCTCAGGTGTGAGCGGGCGTCGGCGACCATGACCTGGCCGAGGGCGATCCCTCCGTCATTGGTCGGAACGAGCCGGTGGACATAGGTGTCGAACCCGTCGGCGGTCAGCCCGGTCAGACAGTTGAGCAGCAGGAACTCGTTGAGGAACACGCCTCCGGAGAGGGCGACCTGGTTGACGCCGGTCTCCTCCCGCAGGGCCTTGCAGCGCTCGCGGACCATGTCGACGACGGCCGTGTGGAACCGGCGGCTGATCCGGTCCACGGGCAGTCCGGCGGCGATGTCGTCCGCCATGGCTCGGATCACGGGCCGGGGGTCCACCTCGGTCAGACCGTCCGCCTCGTAGGACCCGAAGCGGTACGAGGCCTGCGGCTCGCGGGTGGCGTCGCGGTCGAGCAGCCCCTCCAGCTCGATCGGGCCCTGGGCCTCGTACTCGGCCTTGGCGCAGACCCCGGCGAGGGCGGCGGCCCCGTCGAAGAGGCGGCCCATGCTGGAGGTGGGCGGGGAGTTGATCCCGCGGGCCGCCATCGTCGCGAAGACCTGGCGGCGCTGCGCGTCGAGGCCGGCGAGGGCGGGGAAGCCCGCCAGGGCCCGGTCCCCGTCCCCGTCGAAGGCGTCCAGGGCCAGTGCGTACCCGGTGCGGATGGGTTCGCGCACGGCCTGGTCGCCGCCGATCAGCGGCAGCCGGCGCATCCGGCCGACCCGGCGGTAGGCGGCGAAGTCCCCGAGGAGGAACTCCCCGCCCCACACCGTGCCGTCCTCGCCGTAGCCGAAGCCGTCGAAGATCACGCCGAGGGTGGTGCCGCTCACGTGGTTCTCCGCCATGCAGGAGGCCATGTGGGCGTGGTGGTGCTGGACTTCCACGGTGGGGAGCGCCGGGCCCGTGCCGTCGTCGTCCAGGGCGGCCCGGGTGGAGCGGAACTGCGGGTGCATGTCGTGCGCCGTGACCTCCGGCTTGAGCGCGTACAGCTGCGCCAGGTGCCGGGCGGTGCGGTGGTGCGCGGCGAAGGTCTCGTCGTTCTTGAGGTCGCCGATGTGCTGGCTGAGGAAGACCTGGGAGCCGTTGGTGAGGGCGACGGTCGTCTTCAGTTCGGCGCCGAGGGCGACCACGGGGGCCACCTCGCGGCCGACGTCCACCGGGTAGGGGGCGTAGCCGCGGGCCCGCCGGATGAACTGGAGCAGCGGCTCGTCGAGTTCGGGGTGGTCGGAGAGGCGGACCACCGAGTCGTCGACGCGGATCTCGATGTCGCGGTCGTGGTAGAGGATCACGTCCGCGATCTCGAAGAGCTGCTCCAGGGCCTCCTCGTTGCGGTAGGCGATGGGATAGCCGGAGATGTTGCCGCTGGTGGCGACGAGCGCTTCGAGGCCGGGCTCGTCCAGCAGCAGGTGGTGGTGGGGTGCCGAGGGCAGCATGATCCCCAGGTTGGGGTTGCGCGGGGCCACGGACTCCGGGAGGGAGCCCGGGCGCTTGCGGGCCAGCAGGATGGGCCGGGCCGGCGAGCGCAGGACGTCGATCTCCGCCTCGGAGAGGTCCACCAGGCCCTGTGCCGTGGCGAGATCGCGGACCATCACCGCGAACGGCTTGGAGTCGCGGCGCTTGCGGCTGCGCAGCAGGGCCACGGCCTCCGCGTTCGTCGCGTCCACCACGAGGTGGAAGCCGCCGACGCTCTTCATGGCCGCGATCCCGCCGTCGGCCAGGACCCGGGCGGCCCGCAGGAGGGCCTCGTCCCCTTCGGCCGTGCCCCCCTCGCGGTCCTGGAGCAGCAGCCTGGGGCCGCAGTCCGGGCACGCGTTGGGCTGCGCGTGGTAGCGCCGGTCCATCGGGTCCTCGTACTCGTTCTTGCAGTCCGCGCACATGGTGAAGGTGGCCATGGTGGTCATCGGACGGTCGTACGGCAGGTCCTGGATGATGGAGTACCGGGGCCCGCAGTTGGTGCAGTTGATGAACGGGTAGCGGTGCCGGCGGTCCTTCGGGTCGCGAAGTTCCGCCTGGCAGTCGCCGCATACGTGGGTGTCCGCCGGGAGCAGCGCGGACCGGGCTCCGGTGTGCTCGCTGTGCACGATGGTGAACGGGCCCGCGGGCACGGTGCCGCGGTCCAGTCCCCGGGTCGGCCGGACCTCGTCCACCCGGGCGAGTTCGGGGGCACGGCCGCTGAGGCCCTCCGCGAACTCCTCCAGGGCGGCGACCGGTCCGGACGCCTCCACCAGCACGCCTTCGGGGTCGTTGCGAACCCAGCCGGAGAGGCCGAGTTCACGGGCCAGCTTGTAGACGAACGGCCGGTAGCCGACGCCCTGGACCACGCCGGTGACGCGGATGCGCCACTCGTCCGTGACGGTCTGCTGCTCGGTGCTGCTCATGGCGGTTTCCTCGGTCCCTTTCTCAGCAGAGCCGGGGGAGTTCGGCGCCGAGGAGTTCCTCCAGCTGGGTTTCGCGGCCGTCCTTGTCGCGCAGCAGCACCAGGCCCTCGGTGTCCTCGGAGATCTCGCCGATGGTGACCGCGTGCTTGCCGTAGGGCAGCGAGCGCAGGGCGGCCAGTACGTCGGCCTCCGCCTCCGGGGCCACGAAGACCGCGAGGCAGCCCTCGTTGGCGCAGTGCAGCGGGTTGATGCCGAGCATGTCGGCGGCCATCGCGGTCTCGTGCTGGATGGGCAGGTCGTCCTGGGCGACGCGGATGGTGCGGCCGAGCTTGTGGGCGTACTCGTGGAGCACGGCGGTCAGGCCGCCGCGGGTGACGTCGCGCATCGAGCGGACGGCGCCGGCTGCCACGGTCGACAGGACCGTGTCGACCAGGCCGTTGAGGGGTGCGCAGTCGCTGTCCACGCGCTGTTCGAAGCCGAGGCCCTCGCGGATGGAGAGCAGGTGCACCGTGTGGTTGCCGATGGGCCCGCTGAGGATCACCTTGTCGCCGGGGCGCACGTCGGTCATGGTGAGCGGCTCGCGCTCGAAGACCCCGACGCCCGCGGTGTTCAGGTAGATCTGGTCGGCCTCGCCCTTGCGGACCACCTTGGTGTCCCCGCCGACGATCTGTACGCCGGCCTCGCGGGCGGTGTCGCGGATCGACTCCAGGACCTGGACCAGCTTGGGGATGGGGAGACCGGTCTCCAGGATCATCCCGAGGGTGAGGTACTTGGGCCGGGCGCCGGCCACGGCCAGGTCGTTGACGGTGCCGCAGACCGCGATCTTCCCGATGTCCCCGTTGCCGAAGAACGGCGGGTCGATCACGAAGGAGTCGGTGGTCATCGCGATGCGGTCGCCCTCGATCTTGAGGACCGCGCTGTCCTCCATGATGCCGACGTACACGTCGCCGAGGGTCGCCGCGATCAGCTGGACCAGGTCCTGGCTCAGCTTCGCGCCGGTGCCGTGGTCGAGGACGATGAATTCGGTGGGATCCACGCTCGTGGTCATGCCTGTTCCTTTCTGGAACGGGGAGGTGTGGGGAGGGGCGTGGTCACGGGGTCTTGATGTTCTTGCGGGGCAGGCCGCCCTCGGCGTCGAGGACCTTGATGACCTCGGCGGAGTCGGTCACCGTGGCGCAGTAGCCCTCCAGCCAGTCCAGGGCGCGCTGCTTGTCGTCCAGGCGGGCCGAGACGACGCAGTCGGAGGGGACCCAGATGTTGTAGCCGCGGAAGAACGCGTCGGCGGCGGTGGTCTGGACGCATATCTGCGTCTGCATGCCGGTGATCAGCACGGTGTCCACGCCGAGGGCCTGGAGGCGCTCGTGCAGGTCGGTCTCGTAGAAGCCCGAGTCCTTGCTCTTCTCCATGACGACGTCCTCGGGGGCCAGGAAGGCCTCGATGATGTCGGCGCCGTGGGTGCCGCGCTGGACCGGGAGGTGGCCGTCGTAGCGCTCGGCGTTCGGGTCGTCCGGGTCGTTGACGAGCTGCAGGTGGAAGATGTGGTGGCCGCGGCTGCGCATCTCGTCGAGGAAACCGGTGAAGTGCGGGGTCGCGGCCTCGACGGCGGCGACGCGCTCCGGGTTCTTCTCGACCAGTTCGTACTGGAGGTCGTTGGTCAGGACGGCGATCTTGGACATGGCTGTGCCCTTCGGTGGAGTGGTGTGGTCCCGGAGCCCGTCCGGCGCACGTCGAAGTGCGCCCCGGCGGGCGGTGGGTGAAGTG
Organism: Streptomyces sp. GL_141; assembly: GCF_057834385.1. Taxonomy (NCBI): domain Bacteria; kingdom Bacillati; phylum Actinomycetota; class Actinomycetes; order Kitasatosporales; family Streptomycetaceae; genus Streptomyces; species Streptomyces sp. GL_141. Next base: position 5,558,720 of record NZ_CM174402.1, on the reverse strand, counting down.
CGAGGGGTGTGCGTGCACCGGCCGGTCGGCCGCGAAGGGCCGTACCGCACGGGCGCATCGGCCCGGTCGGTGTACGGCGTGCTCGGTGCGGGGGCCTGCGCGGCCCTGGGGAGCGGCGCGGCGGTGGGGAGGGGTGCGGCGGTGGGGAGAGGGGTGCGGGTGCGCGGAGCGTACCTCAGGCGTGGTGCGCGTACGGCTTGCTACGCCTGCGGGCTGCCGGCAGGGGGATCGGACCGGGGTTGAACGGTCAGCTCGCGACCGCGACGCGGTCGGACTCGAGCTCGTGCAGCCAGGTGCCGGTGGCCTCGAAGTGGGCCGTGATGTCGGCGAGCCGGGCGTGCATGTAGAAGCCGGTGACGGGGCGGCCGTCGGCGCGGGCGTAGTCGGGCAGCCGGCCGTACTCGCGGAAGCCCAGGCGCTGCCAGAGCGCGGAGGGGCCGTCGTCGCGGACTTCGAGCGTGATGACGTCGCAGCCCATCTCGCCGACCTTGCGCAGGGCCTCGGCCCAGCCTTCGAGCAGGAACTGCCCGCGGTGGTCGGGGGCCACGACGCAGCGGCGCATTTCGACGATGTGGCGCCGGGCGGGCAGCGGGGCCCGGGCGAGCGTCACCATGCCGACGATGCGGCCTTCGTCGGTGCGGACGTGGAGGAGGTCGACGGCGCCCTTGCGCAGGTCGGCCTCGAAGGCCCGCATCAGGGGCAGGCCCTTCTCCAGTCCCACGGGTTCGTAGAAGCCGAGGGTCATCTCCTTGACCGCGACGGCGTCCATCAGTTCGATCATTTCGCGCATGTCCTGTTCGGACAGTTCGCGCGGCCATGAATAGTGCATCGTCTTCCTTGGTGAGTAGACGGTGGAGCAGCCGGACCCCGGACATCGCGGCGCTGCCCCCGTGGGGGCGGCGCGGCACATCTGGAACGCAATGCCCGGGATCGCCGGACTGCGGGAGTGTCGGCCCTTCGGCCCCTTAGGGCGTCGGCCCTTCAGGGCGTCGCCGGCAGGTGTGGGCCGGTCGGTCAGACCGAAGCGGTGGCCTTCGTCTGCAGGTTGGTCTGTACGGCGGCGGCCGGTGCGGCCTGGGTCAGCAGCGAGGCGTCCGCGCCGGCACCGAGCACGGTGGCCGCGTAGACCTCGACGAAGTAGGACACGAACAGCGAGTTGATCTTGATGAGGTGTTCGACGAAGCGCTCCTCGTCGGCCTCGTCCTTGATGATGCGCATGATCAGGTTCCAGACCATGTCGACGTGGTCGTCGTCGTCGTCGAGGGCCAGGTGGGCGCGGGCGCCCTTGGTCTTGTCGGCGCCGACGTGCTGCTCCATGATGTCCAGCCAGTCGGGCTGCGTCTTGCCCGCGATGTACTCCAGGTAGAACCCGCTGATCATCGCGGCCAGCGGACCTTCCGTGGCCATCGTGTAGTAGAAGTAGCCGTTGAGCAGCTCGGTGGCGAAGGTCGGACGGATCGCGTAGATCTCCTCGTCCGTCATGCCGACCTTGTGCAGGTCGCCGGCGAACATGCGGTCGTGGCGGCCCTCCTCCGCTCCGTACAGGCCCCATTCCTTGCAGAGCTGCGGGTCCCGGGTGGCCCAGTAGTTGGCGATGAGCGGGTCGACGGCACGCTTGAGACCGATCCGGATCATCGTCTCGACGTTGTGCCGCTTGTACAGCTCGAGGTCGAACTTCTCCTTGTCGAGCATCCCGTCGGCGCCCGCGCTGCGCTCGTAGAAGTCCCGCTCGAACTTCAGCAGGAGCTCGTCGACGCGCTTGCGGAACTCAGGGCGCTGCAGGTTGGAGTACGTGTTGTACGACTTACTACGAGGCATCTCATCCCCAGCCGAGATCGTTGACTACCTGACCCGGACCAGTGGCGGCGGCGATGTTCGCCGCACCACTCGTCGACGGGGCGAGGAAGACGGTCACCGCGAAAGTTGCCGCAATGGCGATGAGGAAACTCGCTATACGTGGCATGCTTGCCTGCCCCTCAAGATGTCTTGCGGTCCGGATCAGCTTCGGCTTCATCCTGTCCGTTCGACGACATCCGGAGCCATCCCTTTCTGGGATCATGTTGCCGCTGGCGAAAACATGACAGGGGGATGAATTGAACCCAATCAGACAAGTCCACCCTTTTCCCGTACCCCGGCTCACCCCTGCCGGAGACCGTCTCTACCGGTTCTGTACACAGACACCGGGTACAACATGCGAAACAGCTGCCGCGGCTCTGGACATGGACGCCTCAGAGGTGGAGGAAGCCGCGATCGCCCTGGACGAACTGGGGCTCCTCAGCAAGTGCCCCGTAACGGGCATCTACACCTCCTACCCCGTGGACCACGCGCGCATCAAGGTCCTCAACCCGGCGCAGCACAGCCTGAACGAGACGCAGACCTTCCTCGATCAACTACGCGGAGATTTAGATGAGTTGACCCTCACGACGGCGCACTTGCAGGACGACGCCACACTGGAGCTGGTCCCGGGCGTGGGGGACGTCCGCAAGCTCATCGCCGGCCTCGCGGACGGCACGCGCACCGAGGTACTGACCTCCCAGCCCGGCGGAGCCCGGGACGAGGAGGTGCTCCAGGAGAGCCTGGAGCGCACCGAACGGCTGCTGGAACGCGGCGTGCGGATGCGGACCCTGTACCAGCACACGGCCCGGTTCAGCCCGGCCACCGCGTCCTTCGTCGGCCGGGTCACGCCGCTCGGCGCGGAGGTGTGCACGCTCGCCCACGGATTTCCGCGCTGCATCATCTTCGACAGGGAAGTGGCGATCCTTCCGCTCGCGGACGGATCCCACGGAGCGGCCGTATCGAGAAACAGCCACCTTGTCTCATTTCTTGTGGAGGCTTTCGAGCGGGCCTGGAGCGCGGCCGAGAAATTCACCTCGGAGGACGACCGGCCGGCCCGCGCGGCCATTACCTCCGACATTCAGCAGACCATCGTCTCGCTGCTCATCCAGGGTGAATCGGACAATCGAATAGCGCATGTGGTCGGCATATCGTTGCGGAATTGCCAACGCCACATTGCGAACATCATGAAGAGCATCGGAGCCCGCAACCGGCTGCACGCCGGATATCTGCTGGGCAAGGAGCCTTTCAACGGCGTCTGAGCCTCCGGTCGCCCGGGCCGCACGGGGGCGGCACGGGCGGCCGGGGAGCCGGAAGCGTTCCCGCTAGCGACCGCCCGCGGCCGGAAGCGGAACCGGGCCGGGGTCGGGTGCGGGCGCCTCCGCGGCCGCGGGCACGGGCGCCCGGTCCATCGGCTCCGCGGCTTGCGGCACCTCCGCCGCGGCTTCCGCTTGTGCCTGCGAACCCGCCTCCGCTTCCGCCGCCGCGGGCCTGGGCTTCGAGGGGACGAGCGAGGTCACCGCCACCCCGCCGACCAGCAGGACGGCCGCCACCCAGCGCAGCCCGCTCACTTCCTCCCCCAGCACCAGCGCCGCCGAGCTCATCCCGAAGACCGGCACCAGCAGCGAGAACGGGGCCACCGAGGAGGCGGGATAGGTGCGCAGCAGGAACCCCCACGCCCCGAAGCCGAACACCGTGGTGATCCAGGCGAGGTACACGATGACCCCGACCCCGCTCCAGTCGAGCCCGCGCAGCGCGGCCAGGTCCCGCTCGGGGCCCTCGATCAGCAGCGAGAGCCCGGCCAGCGGCAGCACCGGCACCACGCTCACCCACACCATGAAGTTGAGGGCGTCGGGCGGGGACGCCTTGCGGGTCAGCACGTTGGACACGCCCCAGCACGCGGCAGCCGCGATCACCATCGTGAAGCCCAGCACCGGCCCCGACGCGCCTTCGTCCACGGCGGCCACCGCGATTCCCGCGAAGGCCACGGTCATGCCCGCGATCCGCAGCCCGCCCGGCCGCTCCTTGAGCACGACGGCCGCGAACACGGCCGTGAACACCGCCTGCGCCTGGAGGACCAGCGAGGACAGCCCGGCGGGCATCCCGTTGGCCATCCCGGAGAAGAGCAGCCCGAACTTCGCGATGCCGAGGACCACGCCGACCGCGATGATCCACTTCCACGCCACCTTGGGGCGCCCGACGAAGAACACCGCCGGCAGGGCCGCGACCAGGAAGCGCAGGGCGGACAGCAGCAGCGGCGGGAACGATCCGAGCCCGAACTCGATGACGACGAAGTTGAAACCCCAGACCGCGGCTACGAGGACCGCGAGGGCGGTGTGAATGGGTCGCATGGTCCGAGCATCCGCTCATCAACCATTTAGCACTAGCGCGGATGTCTTCAGGGTCGGATGTAGCGTTGCTTCATCCAACTCCCCTGCCCGCGCCCTAAGCTGCCTGGCATGCTCGACCTCTCCCGGCTGCGCGCCCTGCACGCCGTCTCCGTCCACGGCTCGGTCGGCGCCGCCGCGGCCGCCCTCGGATACACCCCCTCCGCCGTCTCCCAGCAGATCGCCAAGCTGGAACGGGAGACCCGCACCACCCTGCTCGAACGCCACGGCCGCGGTGTCGCCCTCACCGAGGAGGCCAAGCTGCTGGCCGCGACGGCCCAGCAGCTGATGGACATCTCGGAGCAGGCCGAGACCGCGCTGGAGGAGTCCCGCGGCCAGCCCGTCGGCCGGCTGCGGGTGGCCGCCTTCGCCTCGGCCGCCCGCGGCCTGCTCCCCGGGGTCCTCGCCGATCTGGCCCACCGTCACCCGGCCCTGGAAGTACGGCTCACGGAGATCAACCCGCACCTGTCGATGGACCTGGTCTCGCGCGGGGTCACCGACCTGGCGGTGACCCACGACTGGGACATCGCCCCGCTGCCCGCCCCCGAGGGCGTGGAGCAGGCCGTGATCGGGGACGACCGCTGCGACCTGGTGGTGCCCGCCGGGCACCCCTTCACCTCCCGCGCCGTCATCCACCGTTCGGACCTGGGCGGGCAGCGCTGGGTGTGCCAGCCGCCCGGCCGGGTCTGCCACGACTGGCTGGTACGGACCCTGCGCACGGCCGGGTTCGAGCCCGACATCACCCACGTCGCCGAGGAGAACCACACCATCGTCGCGCTGGTCGCCGCCGGGCTCGGGGTGGCCGTCGTACCGCGGCTGGGCACCGGGACGCTGCCGCCCGGCGCGGTGGCCGTACCGCTGGAGCCGGGCCCCGTACGCCGGTTGTACGCCCTGTGGCGGACCGGGGCCGCCCGCCGGCCGGCGATCACCGAGGCCGTACGGACCCTGCGCGAGCACTGGCCCCGGGTGGCCCCCCGTCCGGGGGACTCCGCGAGTGTCCCCCGCTCCGAAGGCCCCGCCCCGCAGTAGCGTCCGGCGCGTGCCGAACCACGCCTCCCGCCGGACCCTGCTCACCGTGGCCGCCGTGGCCGCCGTCACCGCCGCGGGGGTCGCCTCCGCCTCGGTGGGCCCCGCCCGGAACCCCGGCGACCCGACCCCCGACGACGCCCGGCCGGGCGACCGCGCACCGGGGCGCTCCCCCGCCCCCCGGGTCCGGCCGCGCGAGACGGTGGAGCGGATGAGCCTGGCCGAACTGGTCGGGCAGCTCTTCGTGTCGCGGGCGTACGGGCACGCGGCGACCGAGCCCGACCCCGAGGACGCCGCGCTCAACCAGCAGGCGTTCGGGGTCCGCACCCCCGCCGAGCTGGTCGCCCGCTACCACCTCGGCGGGATCGTCTACTTCGGCTGGGCGCACAACACCCGCTCCCCGCGCCAGATCGCCGAGCTGTCGGCCGGCCTCCAGCGGGCGGCCGCCGACTCCGGAGCGGGCGTCCCGCTGCTGCTCTCCATCGACCAGGAGCACGGCGCCGTCGCCCGCGTGGGCCGGCCCGCGACCCTGCTCCCGGGGGCCATGGCGCTTGGGGCCCTGGCCCTGGGGACCGGCGGTTCCACCGCCGAGGCCCGCCGGGCCGCACGCATCGCGGGCACCGAGCTGGTGGCCATGGGCATCCGGCACAACTACGCCCCGGTGGCCGACGTGAACGTCGATCCCGCCAACCCGGTCATCGGCGTACGGTCCTTCGGCTCCGACCCGCAGGCGGTGTCGGCCCTGGTCTCCGCCCAGATCCGCGGCTACCAGAGCGCCGGGGTGGCCGCCACGGCGAAGCACTTCCCGGGGCACGGGGACACCGGCACCGACAGCCACGTCGGGCTGCCCCTGATGACCCACACGCGCGCGCGGTGGGAGGAGCTGGACGAGCCGCCGTTCCGGGCGGCGGTGGAGGCGGGCGTCGACGTGGTGATGACGGCGCACATCGTCTTCCCCGCGCTCGACCCCTCGGGGGATCCGGCGACCCTCTCGCGGCCGATCGTCACCGGGATCCTGCGCGAACGCCTGGGCTTCCGCGGGGTGGTGGTGACCGATGCCCTCGACATGGCCGGGGTCCGCCAGAAGTACGGGGACGACCGGGTCCCGGTGCTGGCCCTAAAGGCGGGCTGCGACCAGCTGCTGAACCCGCCGGACCTGGGGCTGGCCGTCCGCAGCGTACTGGCGGCCGTGGAGTCGGGCGAGCTGACGCGGGCCCGGATCGAGGAGTCGGTGCTGCGGATCCTGGAACTGAAGGCCCGCCGGGGCCTGTTCGACACGGCGGCGCGGGCCAAGGACGCGGCGCGGGCCATGGACGCGGTGGATGCGGCCGTCGGCATCCCGGCGCACCTGGCGGCCGCCGGGGAGATCGCGGACCGCACGACGACCCTGCTGGCCAATCCGGTGGGGCTGCTGCCGCTGGATCCGGCGGACCGACCGCTGCTCCTGGTCACGGGGACCGACCCGGTCTCCCCCACGGGGACGACGGGACCCCCCACCGCGGTACTGGCCCGGGAGCTGTCCGCGCTGGGCTGCCGGGCGACGGCCCTGCCGCCCGCCCGCGCGGTGGCGGCCGCCCCCGGCAACGCGGCCGTGCTCGTGTGCACGTACAACGTCCCCGGAGGCGAGAGCCCGCAGCGCGAGCTGGTCACGAAACTGCTGGCCACCGGCGTGCCGGTGGTCCTGGTGGCGATCCGCAACCCCTACGACCCGGCCCGTCTGCCGGCGTGCGCGGCCGAACTGGCCACGTACACCTGGACGGACGTGGAGCTGCGGGCGGCGGCCCGGGTGGTCACCGGGACCGTACGCCCCACCGGGCGCCTGCCCGTCCCGGTGCCGGGCCGCTACCCGCTGGGCCACGGGCTGGCGTACGGGTAGTCCCCGTACCCCTCCCGCGGCCCCACGGGTCCGCCTGCCGAGGTCCTACGGGCGCAGCATCGGCTCGCGCTCGATGTCGCGCTGGTCGAGCTGCGCGTCCGGCTTCGCCAGCGGCGCGGCCTTCGCGGCGCCGCTGGGCGTGGTGGCCGGGGCCACTCCGGCCCACTTCAGGATCTTCTCGGTGGCCAGCGCCTTCTCGGCTTCCATGAGCTTGGAGACGTTGGCTCCGTGGTTGGCGCCCGGAGCGATCATCACGTAGCTGTCGCGGGCCCCGTAGCCGAGGTGGAACGGTTCGGCACCCCACGGGTCGTTCTGCCCGTTGATGAAGAGCATCTGGTTCGCGTTGTTCTTCACCCAGGTGTCGATGTCCCGCATGGCCGCCGGCTGGAAGGTCATCGGGATGTCGCGGGGCACGAAGTTGCGCGGCGGCTGGTAGCCGTAGCGGCTCAGGTCACCCAGGTGGGGCTGCTTGATGTCGGGGGACCCGAGCTGGGTGCCCGCCTGGTAGTAGTACGGGGTGTACGTCTCCAGGCCCTGGTCGGCATAGGCCGAGAAGCCGGAGATCGCGTCGATCGTGTCCCAGATCTCCTGGTCGGTCGCGGTGGCCGCGGCCGGGATCGTGGCGCAGTCGGCGAGCAGGCTGTACTGCCAGAAGGCCCACACGTAGTCGAGCACGACGGCCTCGTAGGCCTTGTCGAGGTTGCCGACGGTGGTGAAGGTCCAGCCGTTCTCGGCGGCGGCGGCCGCGTACTTGGCCTCCAGCGGCTCGCGGCGCACGAGCGCCTCGCGCTGCACCGCGTTCAGCTTGTCGCGGCACTCCTTGGTGCCGACCTTGGCGAAGAACCGGTCGTAGGCCGAGTCCTCCTTGTTCACCACGTCGTTGGGGGCGACGTACGCGACGACGCCGTCCATGTCGCGCGGGTAGAAGCGCTCGAAGTAGGTGGCCGTCATGCCGCCCTTGCTGCCGCCCGTGGCCAGCCAGTTCTTCTTGTAGACCTTCTTCAGGGCGGTGAAGACGCGGTGCTGGTCACTGGCGGCCTGCCAGATGTCCAGGTTCGCCCAGTTGGCCGGATCGGGGCGGGACGGGGTGAAGAAACGGTACTCCAGCGACACCTGGTTGCCGTCGACTATGGTCGTCGGCTCGCTGCGGCGCGGGTTGGTGTTGACGTTGTAGCCGGAGGTGAAGAACACCGTGGGCCGCGTGACGTCCTTGTGCAGCAGGGTCAGGCGCTGCTTGAAGGTGCCCTTCCACGGCGCCCGGTGGTCGACCGGCTGCTCGTAGTTCAGGACGAAGAAGCGGTAGCCGGGGTACGGCTTCTCCTCGATCAGGCTCATCCCCGGGATCGCGAGGATCCGGTCCTTGATGTCTTCCGTGGCGGCCTTGGCATCCGTGGCGGTGGCATCCGTGACGGCGGACGGTTCCGCGGCGGTGGCCGCTTGCGCCGTGGTGCCGGCCGCACCCACGGTGCCGATCAGCACCGCGAGCGACAGCAGCCATCCGAGCTTCTTGCGCATTCACACTCCCCATGAGTTCACATCGGTCGCCGTGAACCTAGCCGGGGGAACACGCGGCTGAACAGACCTAGTTGGGCCGCTCCATCAGCAAAGGATCCAGCCGGAATCGACGGATCCGGCCCCTACGCTCCCCTTTACATACACGCAGCGGTTGATCGCGTGGGCCGTGACGGGGCCGGCGTACCGGGTGAATTGCCCCGCATCGCGTACCGGGAAGCCGCCGCGCGGCTGGATGCTCACCGCCATCGAGCGCCGCTGACCGGGCTCCCGGGCCACCGCCACCGCGCAGGCCCGGTCGCGGGTCTTGTAGACGCGCACCTCCCCCGTGGAGAACGGCAGCGTCCGCACCAGGTTCCCCGCGCACCCGCCGGTCGCGGCCTGCGCGGGCTGCGCCGCCAGCAGTCCGGCCACGGCCAGCCACAGCGTCATGGTGATCACCCCCGCGCAGGCGGCCCATCGCCTCCGCGGGTTCCGCGCCTTCAGCACCCTGTCCCCCATCGGTCGTACGTACAACGTGCGCACGTTCGTACGACGCCGGGCCGCCCCGAATGGTTGCCCGGAACAAGAACTCACCCCATGTGACCCGCCGAAGCCGCCGGACCCGCCGGACCAGTCCCGCAGGCCGCCGCGTGCTCGAAGACGGACTCCCGCGGCCGGACCAGGGTGGCGACGGCGATCGACTGGAGGTGGGTGGTGCGCACGGCGGGCAGGTTGGCCTCGCCGAAGATGCCGCCCGTGGCTCCCGTGCCGCCGTTGTACGGGATCGCGGGCAGGCAGCCGATGTGCGAGTCGTTGACCTTCAGCATGCCGCCGTTGACCACCTCCTCGCAGAACCGCTCGACGACCCGCTCGTCCCGGCTCCACAGGGAGTTGCGCAGCCCGTAGCGGTTGGCGTTCAGGAAGCCGATGGCCTCCTCCAGCCGGACCGGCTCCTCGGGCACGACCACGCACAGCAGCGGGAAGAAGGTCTCCTCGCGGAAGGCGCGCAGCCGGGCCGCCGCGGCCAGCCCGTCCACCCGGACGACCGCCGGGCGGATGAACGGCCCGGCCGCCGAGGGCTCGTCGTCCACGTCGACGAACTCGCCGCCGCACAGCAGCTCCCCGCCGGCCGCCAGCACCTCGCCGAGCACCTCGGTGAACTCCGCCCGCTTCACCACCGGGCTCAGCACCGTGCGCGGATCCTCCGGCGGCCCGGGCCGGATCTCCCGCACCTGCTCCATCAGCTCCTTCAGCAGCCGGTCGGCCACCTCCGGATGGACGATGGCGAACTTCGGGGTCATGCAGATCTGCCCGGAGCCGTAGTACCGCTCGCACAGGGCCCGCGCCGCGAGATCGGTCTCGGCGTCGTGCCACACCAGCACCCCGTCGTTGCCCGACAGTTCGAGTACGGGCTTCTTCCCCGCGGCCACGCAGTCCCGCTCCAGCTTGAGGCCCTGCTCGGAGCCGCCGAAGAAGACGAGGTCGTCGCAGTCGGGGCTGTCCAGCCACTGGCGCACCACGGCGCGGGCGTGCGTACAGACCACGTTCAGGGTGCCGGGCGGGGCGCCGAGCCGCTCCAGGAGCGGGGCGACGATCTCCCGGTAGACGAAGCTGACGCCCAGCGGGGCGGTCGGCGGCGCGTTGACGACCAGGCTGTTGCCCGCGGCGAGCGCCATCGCCCCGTAGAAGGAGTTGGAGGTCGGGGCGTTGCGCGGCGGGCTCAGGCACACCACCCCGTCCGGCTTGCGCACCATGCGGGTCCGGCGGCCGGCCGAGGTGCGCTCGGGCTCCCGCAGCCGCCCGGCGAAGTCGGCGACGGAGTCCGGGTGGAAGGAGGCGGTGACGGAGTCCAGCTCCCAGGCGGCCAGCCGTACGGGGTGGCCCTCGGCGACCAGCAGCCCGGTCAGCTCCTCGCGCCGCTCGACGACGGCCCGGTGGATGCCGTGCAGCAGCTCCATCCGCTCGGCGAGCGGGACCGCCGCCCATCCCGGCTGGGCGGCGCGGGCGGCGGCCAGGGCGCGCAGACCCTGCTCGGGGGCGGACAGGGCGACGCGGCCGGCCAGCAGCCGGTCGTCGTACGGCAGGTCCTCGCCGCGCTCCAGCCGGGCCTTGAGCCCGAGCACCTCGAAGGGCTCGCGGAGGAGTTGACCCACCCGCGGCCAGTAGACCCATCGAGTGCCGGGCTCCGCGACGCCGTTGACCCATACCTCGTAAGAGTGCATCCACAACTTCCTAGCGGGATAACAGGAGTTCGTGATCACGCTGGAGATTACGCTAGGTGAACGCAGGACCCCGCACCGTAGCCGTGAAAGGCACTTGAAATGACGAACGACCTGCTCGACCGCAAGCTGGACCGCGCCTTCGCCCACCTCGACGTCAACGAGGACCAGGTGATCGACGAGCACGACATCATCGGGCTCGGCTCCCGCCTGCTGTCGGCCCTCGGCGAGCCGGCGACCTCCCCCAAGGCGACCCAGGTGATGGGCGGGCTGGTCGACTTCTGGCAGGAGCTCTTCACCGAGCTGGACATGGACCGGGACGGGAAGGTCACGCCGGAGGAGTACAAGCAGGGCATGAAGCGCCTCTTCCAGGACGACCTCGCGGCGTACGACAAGTCGTTCCGGCCGATGGCCCACGCGATGCTCCTGGTCGCCGACAAGGACGACGACGGGCGGATCAGCCCCGAGGAGTTCCAGAAGGCCCAGACGGCCTTCGACACGAAGCTGGGCCGCGAGGACACGGACGCGCTCTTCGCCCGGATCGACGCGGACCACGACGGGTTCCTCTCCGTGGACGAGCTCCTCGGCGCGGTGCGGGAGTACTACACCGGCACCGAAGAGGACGCCCCGGGCAACCTGCTCTTCGGCGAGCTCTAGTCCTGGCGGCGGCTAGCCGGGGAGGCGGGTTCCGTCAAGCCGCGAGATGTCGGGTCGTGACACCGCACGGGTGGCGGGGCGTACTGGGACGAACCCCCATCCGCCTCGCTCACCAGAGGAGAGCAGTCATGAACCACGCTTCCAGGAAGCCGCGCCTCGTCCTGTTCGCCGCATCGGCGGCCCTCGTAGCGGGCGGCGTGCTCGCACCCGCGACCGCGCTCGCCGCCACCCCCGCGAGTACGCACGCGGTCAGGGCGGACGACACCGGCAACGAGTCCACCCTCTTGCTCCGCACCGACGAGGCCTTGATCGGCAAGAACAATCCCGCCAAGGACGGCCCGGACACGTGGGGCAAGAAGAAGCACGGCAAGCGCCCCGGCAAGCACAGCCCTCCCCCCGTCTTCCAGGCTCCCGACAAGCCGGAATGGCAGTGCATCACCGCCCCCTGCGGGCCGCCCGACGTGATCCTCGACGACGGCACGGAGGGAGACGAGCCCGTTTCCCACATCGCGAGGACATGAGGATCGGCCGCGATTCACACCGCCCGAGAGGGACAGCACACCGGAGCCCCGGGTCCGCACGACGGACCCGGGGCTCCGGTGTGTGTACGAGGAGACGCGAGCGGCGCTTTTACAAGGAAAGCATCCCCGCGTCAAGCCCCGAATGCGAGTGGCGTGACGGGATTCCCGCCATCGGGTTTATTTGAAGTACGCCCTCACCGGGAAGCACCGGAAGAAGAAGAGGGCAGGGAATCACCCCGAATCCCTTTCCCCTCCCTTTCCTTTCTTTTCCGAATGGAGAACGACCATGTTCAAGATCCTGTCGACCCGCCGCATCGTCCTCGCCTCCGCTTCCGTCGCCCTGCTCGGTGGTGGCATAGCCCTCCCCGCCACCGCGATGGCCGCCCCCTCCGTCGCCCCGCAGCACGCGGTCACCGTCCTTCAGGACGACAGCGCCGACGGCATCGGCACCGGCGGCGACGCCAACGCCGAGAACACCACCGTGGGTGGCACCTCGCAGGGCGGCAACGCCGACAGCAGCGTGGGCAGCTGCAAGGGCAAGTGCACCATCACCACCGGCGATGCCCGGGGCGGCGACTCCAGCGCCGACGCCATCAACACCGGCGACGCCACCGCGGTGGGCGGCGACGGCAACGGCAAGGGCGGCAACCTGAACAAGGTCAACAAGAACACGGTCAAGAACCAGCTCAAGAAGGACCTCAAGGCCAAGCTCGGCTGACCCCGGCCGGCCGGCCACCCACGCACCACCCAGCAGAACGGCGCCCCGGGATTCCCGGGGCGCCTTCGCGTGCCGCGGACGCCGGAGAGGGCCGACCCCTCCGGCGTCCGCCGTGCGTTGCGAACCCGAACCGTCTGGCGTCGGCCCCCGGTATCAGGAGTTGCCGCCCGTGGCGGTCGCGTCGCCGCTCACCGCGATGGCGTCGCCGGTGTTGAGCGCGTCGGCACTCGCGTTGCCGCTCGTCGCGTTCCCGGTGGTGATCGTGCACCTGCCGATACACGTGCCCACACCGGAAGCGGCGGAGCCCGAGGTGGCCGTGCCGCCGACCGTGGTGTTCTCCGCGTTGGCGGAGCCGCTGGTGGCGGTGGCGTCACCGCCCCTGCGGTCGCCCTGGTCGCCGCCGCCGCCGTCCCCGCCCCGCACGGTCTTGCCGGTCGAGCTCGCGGCCGTGTGGTTGCTGCGGCTCAGCACGTCCGCGGTCACGGCCGTGTTGACGCTGTCGAAGCAGAGGCCGTTGCACCGGTTGGAGGCGCCGTCACCCACGGCGGTGTTGGTACTGGTGCCGCAGAGGCCCGAGCACTCGTTGAACGCGCCCGCCCCGACCGCGGTGGTGGCACTGTCGCCGCACAGGCCCGTGCACAGGCCGGAGGCGCGGTCGCCCACGGCGGTGTTGGTGCTGTCGCGGCACAGGCCCGTGCAGCTGCCGGAGGCACCCTCGCCCGTGGCGATGTTGTTGCTCCCCTCGCAGAACCCTTCACAGGCTCCGGGGGAAGCGCTGCCCACGAGGGCGCTGATGCTGCTGTGGCCGTAGTACGGGGCCGCCGGTGCGGCCATCGCGGTCGCGGGCAGGGCGATGCCGCCGGCCAGGGCCACGGAGGCCGTGGCCAGCACGATGCGACGGGTCCAGGAACGCTGGTTCATCGGAAATTCTCCGGGGTTCTCGTGCGGAGCAATTCGACTGTGGCCAAGCGTGCGCGCGCCGAGGCCGTCGGTCAGATACGTCCGGTGACATACGGACGCGGGGATCCCCTGGGGTTTGGTCGGGGCCGACGCTATCGCGCGGATTCCATCACCGTATGGATTCATCCACCCACGGCGTGTTGCCGGGACTCCACGGCGAGGCCGGAAATTACCAAGATCGGGTACGCGCGTCAAGCCCCGAATGTGAGTGGCGTGACGGGATTCCCGCCATCGGGTTTATTTGAAGTACGCCCTCACCGGGAAGCACCGGAAGAAATAGAGGGCAAGGAATCACCCCGAATCCCTTTCCCCTCTCTTTCCTTTCTTTTCCGAATGGAGAACGACCATGTTCAAGATCCTGTCGACCCGCCGCATCGTCCTCGCCTCCGCTTCCGTCGCCCTGCTCGGCGGTGGCATAGCCCTCCCCGCCACCGCGATGGCCGCCCCCTCCGTCGCCCCGCAGCACGCGGTCACCGTCCTTCAGGACGACAGCGCCGACGGCATCGGCACCGGCGGCGACGCCAACGCCGAGAACACCACCGTCGGCGGCGACTCCCGCGGCGGCGACGCCAGCACCGGCGTCGGGAACTGCAAGGGCAAGTGCACGATCACCACGGGAGACGCCCGGGGCGGCGACTCCAGTGCCGACGCCATCAACACCGGCGACGCCACCGCCGTCGGCGGCGACGGCAACGGCAAGGGCGGCAACCTGAACAAGGTCAACAAGAACACCGTCAAGAACCAGCTCAAGCAGGACCTCAAGGCCAAGCTCGGCAACTGACCCCAACACACCACCCAGCAGAACGGCGCCCCCGGGAATCCCGGGGGCGCCGTCGTGCGGCCGGGCCCGTCCGCCCTACGCCACGGCGGCCGGCTCGTCCTCGCCCGCGAAGGTGCGCCACAGCTCGGCGTACCGGCCGCCGCGGGCCAGCAGCTCGGCGTGGGTGCCGTCCTCCGCGACCCGGCCGCGGTCCATGACCACGACCCGGTCGGCGCGCGCGGCGGTGGTCAGCCGGTGCGCCACGACCAGGGTGGTGCGCTTGCCCGCGAGCCGGTCGGTGGCCTGGTTGACCAGGGCCTCGGTGGCCAGGTCGAGGGCGGCGGTGGCCTCGTCGAGCAGCAGCACGTCGGGGTCGACGAGCTCGGCGCGGGCCAGTGCGATCAGCTGGCGCTGGCCGGCCGAGAGGTTGCGGCCGCGCTCGGTGACGGTGTGCAGGTAGCCGCCGTCCAGGGTGGCGATCATGGCGTGGGCGCCGACCGCGTGGGCGGCGGCCTCCACCTCGGCGTCGCTCGCCTCGGGCCGCCCGTAGGCGATGGCGTCGCGGACCGTTCCCGGGAAGAGGTACGGCTCCTGGGGGACGACGCCGAGGCGGTGGCGGTAGCCCGTCAGGTCGAGCTCGCGCAGGTCCACCCCGTCGGCGGTGACCCGGCCGGAGGTCGGATCGTAGAACCGGGCCACCATCTTGACCAGCGTGGACTTGCCGGCCCCGGTCTCGCCGACGAAGGCGACGGTCTGCCCGGCGGGGATGCGCAGGCTGATTCCGGTGAGCGCCGGTTCCTTCTGCCCGCGCTCCTCTGCCGTGCCGTACGAGAAGTCGACCTCCTCGAAGGCGATCTCGCCGCGCAGCTCGGGGACCGGGCGGGGGTCGGCCGGGCGGGGGGTGCTGGTGGGCTCGCGCAGCAGGCCCTGGATCCGGCCGAGGGAGACGGTGGCCTGCTGGTAACCGTCGAAGACCTGCGAGAGCTGCTGGACGGGGGCGAAGAACAGGTCGATGTAGAGCAGGTACGCGACCAGCGCACCGGTGGTGAGCGTGCCCGCCTCCACCCGGCCCGCGCCGACGATCAGCACGGCGGCGGCCGCCCCGGAGGACAGCAGCTGCACGAAGGGGAAGTACACGGATATCAGCCACTGGCCGCGGACCCTGGCCTCGCGGTACGAGTCGCTGCGCTCGGCGAACCGGAGGGCACCGGCGCGCTGGCGGCGGAAGGCCTGGACGATGCGCAGTCCGGCCACGGACTCCTGGAGGTCGGCGTTGACCAGTCCGACCCGGTCGCGGGCGAGCTCGTAGGCGGCCACGGACTTCCGGCGGAAGAAGACGGTGCCGATGATCAGCAGGGGCAGCGTGGCGAAGACGATCAGCGCCAGCTCCACGTCCAGGACGAGGAGGGCGACCAGGATGCCGAAGAAGGTGAGGACGGAGACGACGGCGGTGACGAGCCCGGTCTGCAGGAAGCTGGACAGGGCGTCCACGTCGGTGGTCATCCGGGTCATGATCTTGCCGGTCAGCTCGCGCTCGTAGTAGTCGAGGCCGAGGCGCTGGAGCTGGGCGAAGATCTTGACGCGCAGGGCGTAGAGCACGCGCTCGCCGGTGCGGCCGGTCATCCGGGTCTCGGCGAACTGCGCGGCCCACTGGGCCAGGACCACGCCGAGGGCGAGGAGGGACGCCGCCCAGACGGCGCCGAGGGCGGCCGCTTCGACGCCCTGGTCGATGCCGTGCCGGATCAGGATGGGCAGGAGCAGTCCGGAGCCGGCGTCGAGGGCGACGAGGCCGAGGGATATCGCGAGCGGGGCCCAGAAGCCGCGCAGCAGGCGGCCCAGGTTGTAGCTGTCCTCGGCGGACGCGGCGCGGGCCTCGTCCACGTCGGGGGTGTCGTCGGCGGGCGGCAGCGCGGCCACCTGCGCGAGCAGTTCGGGGGTGGCGGACATCCCGGCGGCGGCGACGGTCTCCTCCGCCTCCTCCTGGCGCTGCCAGAGCTCGGGGGTGATCCCGCCGGCCACCCGGCGCTTGGCGTTGACCGGCTCGGAGTCGATCTCGGCTTCGAGCTCGATGCCCCGCTCCATGTCCCGGTCGAGGGCTCGCTCGAACTCCTCCATCAAGGGCGCCTCGGGCGTCCGCGGGGAGCCGGCACCCAGCGCGTCCGGGTCGGTGAGCAGCCGCCGGTACAGGGCGGAGCGACGCTCCAGCTCCTCGTGCGTACCGACGTCGGAGAGCCGCCCGTGGTCCAGTACGGCGATCCGGTCGGCCAGTGCGAGCGTGGAGCGGCGGTGCGCGATGAGCAGGGTGGTGCGGCCGGCCATGACGGCGCGCAGCGCCTCGTGGATCTCGTGCTCGACGCGGGCGTCGACGGCGGAGGTGGCGTCGTCGAGGAGCAGCAGCCGGGGGTCGGTGAGGATGGCGCGGGCGAGCGCGATGCGCTGGCGCTGGCCGCCGGAGAGGGTCAGGCCCTGCTCTCCGACCTTGGTGTCGTACCCGGCGGGGAGCGCCTCGATGAAGCCTTCGGCCTGGGCGGCGCGGGCGGCGGCCCGGATCTGGTCCTCGGTGGCGCCGGGGTGGCCGTAGGCGATGTTGGCGCGGATGGTGTCGGAGAAGAGGAACGAGTCCTCGGGGACCAGTCCGATGGCGTCGCGCAGGGAGTCGTAGGTCAGCTCGCGCACGTCGTGGCCGCCGACCCGGACGGCGCCGCGGTCGGCGTCGTAGAAGCGCGGCAGCAGCAGCGAAACGGTGGACTTCCCGCTGCCCGAGGACCCGACGAGGGCGACGGTCTCCCCCTCGGCGATCGACAGGCCGAACCCGTCGAGCACGGGCCGCTCGGGGTCGTACCCGAACCGCACGTCGTCGAACTCGACGGTGGCGGGCGCGTCCGCGGGGAGCTCCTTCGTCCCCTCCCGGATCACCGGCTCGGTGTCGATGAGCTCGAAGACCCGCTCCACGCCGGCGCGGGCCTGCTGGCCTACGGTGAGCACCATGGCGAGCATCCGGACGGGGCCGACGAGCTGCGCGAGGTAGGTGGAGAAGGCGACGAAGGTGCCGAGGGTGACCTGCCCCTTGGTGGCCATCCAGCCGCCGAGGGCCAGCATGGCGACCTGGCCGAGGGCCGGTACGGCCTGCAGGGCGGGGGTGTAGCGGGAGTTCATCCGGATGCCGCGCATCCGCCCGGCGAACAGCCGGCGGCCGGCTTCGCGGAGCTTGCCGGTCTCCTGCTCCTCCTGGCCGAAGCCCTTGACGACGCGGACGCCGGTGACGGCCCCGTCGACGACGGTGGCGACGGCGGCGGCCTGGCTCTGGGCGTACCAGGTGGCGGGGAAGAGCTTCTTGCGGCTGCGCTTGGCGATGAACCAGAGGGCGGGGGCCATGAGCAGCGCGACGACGGTCAGCAGCGGCGAGAGCCACAGCATGATGCCGAGGGATATCCCGAAGAGCAGGAAGTTGCCGATGGTCATGGGCAGCATGAAGAGCAGCCCTTGGATCAGCTGGAGGTCGGTGGTCGCCCGCCCCACGACCTGCCCGGTGGACAGCTCGTCCTGGCGGCGGCCGTCGAGCCGGGCGATGGTGTCGTACATGTCGGTGCGCAGGTCGTGCTGCACGTCGAGGGCGAGCCGGCCGCCGTAGTACCTGCGGATGTAGGTCAGCACGTACACGAGGACCGCGGCGCCTATGAGCATCAGGGCCCAGGGCGTCATGGGCTTGCTCTCGTCGCCGATGACGTCGTCGAGGATCACCTTGGTGACGAGCGGCACGAGCGCCATGACGGCCATGCCACCGAGCGAGGACCCGAGGGCCAGCAGCACATTGGTCTTGTACCGCCAGGTGTAGGCGGCGAGCCGCCTGCCCCACCCCTGTTTGCTTCCAGCCGCCGTTTCCGCCGTCGCCGTAGCCACGTACTGCCTCCCCGTTCGTCCTGCCCTGCCGGAAGCGCCAACGCTCCGACCGGCGGATTTCATCCCGCCGCAACAATTCGAACTGGGTTGCGCGGGATCCGCGCGCGGTACTGCGCCTACGGGGTGCCGCGCGCGGAGGCCGCCGGCGCCGGGGGCTGCTGCCCCCGGTGCCACGGCATCGGCACGGCCGTCGGGGCCGAGGTCAGGACTTGTGAGTTGGCGTTGGTGTTGGTGTCGGTGTTGGCATCGGCAGCACCTTCACCACGGGCGCCCGCTTCAGCGGCTTGTTCTCGCAGCCGAGGGCTTCGGTGACGCGGCGGGCCATGAGGTAGGTGAAGGCGGTCTGCCGGTCCCGGTCCGCCTGGGTCATGTTCGCCCGGGGGGCGCGGATTCCGAAGGAGCCCTCCACCGTCAGCAGGCCCTTGTCGGACTGGATCCGGAGGTCGCCGGGCATGTCGCAGCGCACGCGCAGCAGCGACCCGATGTCGTCGGCCCTGCCGACGGCCCCGTTCACCTCGACGGGCACGCTGTCCTTCGGGAGTTGCTCCTTGTTGTCCAGGGACTGCCAGCGGACCTGCAGCTGCACGCGGCCGCCGCTCTTCTGCTGTGCGGGGACGTACCCGCACATGAGCCACGGCGACGTCCAGAAGGAGGACGCCCGCAAGTCCGCCTTGAGGCTGTCCACCAGGTGCCCGGTGGTGGCGTTGATCCGGGTGTCGAAGTCACCGGACCCGGTGATCTGCTTGAGGAGATCCCTTTCGCCCGACGGATCGGCGATCGCGCACGGGTTCGCGGCGGGGGGCCCGGTTTGCTTCACGGAGCACCCGGCCGCCGCGACCAGGCAGACGAGGGCGAGCACGGACCGCTTGGCCGCGGCCGAGGTGACGCTCACTGGCTGCCGCCCGACGGGGTCGTGGATGGACACGGACGGGCCCACTCCTGCTCGAATGACAACGCTCCCCCAGGGATCTGCGACCAAAGACGTGCGACCGGGACTGATCGGTACCAACCTAACCTGGCCCGCGCGCCCGTCAGACGTGGGTGGGTCAGACGTGGGTGGGGGCGAACATCCTGAGCTCGGCCGGAAGGACCAGCAGCGAGGGGCCGGGGGTCTTGAGTGCCTTGGCCAGGTCCTCGCGGAGGGACTCCGGGGAGGTGGTGGTCGCCGGGACGTCGAAGGAGGCCGCCAGCGCCACGAAGTCGGGGCGGGTCAGGGTCGTGCCCGTCTCGCTGCCGTACGCGCGCAGGATGCCGTAGCCGCCGTCGTCCACGATCAGCCAGGTGACGTCCAGGTCGTGCTGGCGGGCGGTGGCCAGGTCGGCGATCGAGTACATCGCGCCGCCGTCGCCGGAGACCGCGAGGACCGGGGTGTCCGGCTCCGCCACGGCCGCGCCGAGGGCCGCCGGGAAGGCGTAGCCGAGGCCGCCCGAGCCCTGCGCCGAGTGCATGGTGTTGGGGTGCTTGGGGTCGAAGGCCGACCAGGCCCAGTAGGACAGGATCGTCATGTCCCAGAACGACGGGGAGCGGGGCGGGAGGGCCTGCCGGATCGAGGTCAGGAGCCGCTGCTCCAGGGTCAGGTCCTGCTCGGCCAGCCGGGCCGCGATGTCGGCGAGGAGCAGGGCGACGCGCTCGGGGGCCTGCGGGTCGGGGCGCTCGGCGACCGTTTCCAGGAGGGCCTGCAGGGCGAGGCGGGCGTCCGCGTGGATGCCGAGGGCCGCGTGGTTGGACTCCAGCTTGCCGAGGTCCGCCTCGATCTGGACGACCCGGCCCTCCGGGAAGAACGTGTGGTAGTTCGAGGACAGTTCGCCCAGGCCCGAGCCGACCACCAGCAGGACGTCCGCGTCCTCCAGGAAGTCCGTCATGTGGCGGTCCTCCAGCCAGGACTGGAGGGAGAGCGGGTGGGTCCAGGGGAAGGCGCCCTTGCCGCCGAAGGTGGTGACGACGGGGGCGTTCAGGCGTTCCGCGAGCTGCTTCAGCTTGCCCGCCGCGTCCGAACGGATCACCCCGCCGCCCGCGATGATCACCGGGCGCTCGGCGTTCTCCAGCCAGTGCGCCGCCAGCGCGGTCAGCTCCGGGCGCGGGGCCAGCTCGTGCGGGGTCGCGTCCATGCCCGTGACCTGCGGGACCACGGTTTCCGCGCGCAGCACGTCCTCCGGGATCTCCACCCACACCGGCCCGTGCGGGGCGGTCAGCGCCGATTCCCAGGCCTCGGCGATCACGGACGGGATCTGGGAGGGGGTCCGGGCGGTGTGCACGGACTTGACCACGTCCCGGAAGGAGGCCGACTGGTCGCGCAGCTCGTGCAGGTGACCGCGCCGGCCGCCGCCCAGGCCCGGGGTCGGGACCTGCGAGGAGATCGCCAGGACGGGCGCGGACGCCGCCGCCGCCTCGGCCAGGGCGGGGAGCGCCATGAGCGCGCCCGGGCCCGTGGACAGCAGGAGGGGGGCCGCCTCGCCGGTCATCCGGCCGTACGCGTCGGCGGCGAACCCGGCGTTGTTCTCCGTACGGAGTCCGACCAGGCGCAGGTCGGAGCGGCCGACGGCGTCGAAGAGGCCGAGCGCGTGCTGGCCGGGCAGCCCGAAGACGGTGGTCGCACCGAGCGAGCGCAGCGTCTCCACGACCAGGTCCCCGCCCGTGCGCCCCGGCGGCGGCGCGAGCGCGGCCGCCTTCTGGGCTTCGGTGGGACGGAGTACCAGGTCGTGGTCGTGCGTCACGCTCTTAGTTGCCCTTCGGGTTCGCCTTCGCCTGCGCGCCGTGCCTACTTGACGCTGCGTGCCGCAGCGATCTGACGGCTCATGATCGTGGTCAGCTCGTACGCGGTGTGCGAGGCCGCGACCGAGGTGATCTCCGCGTGATCGTACGCCGGGGCGACCTCGACGACGTCCGCCGAGACCAGGTTGCAGGAGGAGAGCCCGCGGATGATCTCCAGCAGCTCGCGGGAGGTCATGCCGCCCGCCTCCGGGGTGCCCGTACCGGGCGCGTGCGCGGGGTCCAGCACGTCGATGTCGATGGAGATGTACAGCGGGCGGTCGCCGATGCGCTGGCGGAGCTGGTCCGCGACCTCGTCGGCGCCGCGCCGGTAGACGTCGGCCGAGGTGACGATGCCGAAGCCCATCTTGGCGTCGTCGTCCAGGTCCTGCTTGCCGTACAGCGGGCCGCGCGTGCCGACGTGGGACAGGGCCTCGGTGTCGAGGATGCCCTCCTCGACGGCGCGGCGGAACGGGGTGCCGTGGGTGTACTCGGCGCCGAAGTAGGTGTCCCAGGTGTCCAGGTGGGCGTCGAAGTGGAGCAGCGCGACCGGGCCGTGCTTCTTCGCCACCGAGCGGAGCAGGGGCAGCGCGATGGTGTGGTCGCCGCCGAGGGTCATCAGGCGGGATCCGTTGCCGATCAGCTCGTCGGCGGCGGCCTCGATCGTGTCGACGGCCTCGTTGATGTTGAAGGGGTTCGCGGCGATGTCGCCGGCGTCGGCGACCTGCGCGAGCGCGAACGGGGAGGCGTCCTGCGCCGGGTTGTACGGGCGCAGCAGGCGGGAGGCCTCGCGGATGGCGTTGCCGCCGAAGCGCGCGCCGGGGCGGTACGAGACTCCGGAGTCGAACGGCACGCCGACGACGGCCACGTCGGCCTTGCCGCCGACCTCGTCGAGGCGGGGCAGCCGGGCGAAGGTCGCGGGGCCCGCGTAGCGCGGGATGCGGGAGGAGTCGACGGGGCCGCGCGGCTGCGTGCTCATGAGGGGGTGCCCTTCGGGAGGTCCTGGTGATGCTGGTGCGGTCCTTCGAGCGTAAACGGACACCCCCGGGGCGCGAAGTGTACGTTTCATCCATCCGGCTCCCTCGATGTGTACGGAGTATCCATGGAAGCCCCGCCCACCCCGCCGGTCACCCTCACCCGACTGCTCGCCGACCACGAGCTGGGCCTACGCCACCTGGCCGGCCCCGCCGAGGCGGAACTGCACGGAGTCCACGCTTCCGAGATGCCGGACCCCTCCCCGTACCTCCTGGGCGGCGAACTCCTCCTCACGGCGGGCACAAGCCTCACGGAACCGGCCACCTGGCCGACCGCGGACGGCCGGGCGGGGGCCTGGCCGGGCGGGGACACGGAGCCCGCCGCAGGCGGCCGGGCGGAGCCCTCGGGGGCAGGGGCCTGGGCAGCCGGGGACACGGAGCCCGCCGCAGGCGGCCGGACAGAACCCTCGGGAGCGGACGCCTCGCCGACCGGGGACACGGAACCCGCCGTGGGCAGCCCGACGGGGACCTCCGGGGCAGGGGCCTGGGCGGCCGGGGACACCGAACCCTCGGGGGTGGAGGCCTGGTCGACCCGGGAAGCAGACCACGCCACAGGCGGCCAGGCCCAGCCCTCAGGGGCGGGCGGCGGTCCGGCGGGAGCCGGGCTCGCCGGCGTTCGCCCCGGCCACGGAGGCGCGGGACACGCGGACAGCGGGCACGCCCACACCGGGGCAGCCGGTACGAACCCGGTCGGCACGGACCCGGCCAGCGCCGGACACGCAGGTCCCGGACACGCGGGCGCCGGGCACCCAGGTGCCGGACCGGCGGATGCCGGACACGCAGGTCCCGGACACACGGGCGCCGGGCACGCGGGCACCGGACACGTGGGCGCCGGGCTGGTCGACGCCGGACCGTACGTCGCGCGGCTGGTCCGGGCCGGGGTCGGGGCCATCGGCTTCGGGGTGACCCCGGTGTACACGACCGTGCCGCAGTCCCTCGTCGAGGCCTGCGACCGGTACGGTCTGCCCCTCGTCGAGGTGCCGCCCGGGACCCCGTTCACGGCGGTCGGCCGGAGCGTCTGGCGGCTGATGGCACGGGCCAGGACGGCCGAGCTCCGCCGGGTGACCGAGGCCCAGCAGTCCCTGGCGGCGGCCGCCGCCCGCCCGGACCCGGTGCCCGCGGTCCTGCGCCGGCTGGCGGCGACCCTGGGCGGCTGGGCCGGGCTGCTCCCCGCCGCCCGTCCGGACGCCCCGTCGACCACCGGGGCGGGACCCGCCGCGGGGGCAGGCATCGTCCGGCCCGCACCCACCGGGGCCGGAGCCGGGCCCTGGCCTTCCGCCGAGGCGGGCACCGTGCGGCCCGCACCCACCGGGACAGGAGCCGGACCCGCACCCGACGCCGGGGCAAGCACCGCTCGGCCCGCATCCGCCACCGCCGGAGCCGGCCCTTCCGCCGGGGCGACCGCCATGCGGCCCACACCCACCGGGACCGGGGCCGGGCCCGCGCCGACCGCCGGTGCAGGCACGGTTCGCCCCGCACCGACCGGGGCCGGGACCGGACCAACGCCCGTCCCCGGAGCGAGCGCCGTTCGACCCACACCCACCGGGGCTGGCCCCACACTCACACCCACCCCCGGAGCGAGCACCCTTCGCCCCACACCCGCCGGGACCGGGACCGGAGCCGGGCCCGCGTCCACCACGCCGGAGGGCCCGGACAGTCGCCGGGAGTCGGGCTTCGGGGCGGGTGCCGTCGGGCCGACGCTCGGGGGGCCGGGCCGGATCGCGCCGGCCGTCCCCGGCGCCTCCGCCGGAGCGGCGCCCGACGCGGAGGTGCTCGACGTGCTCGGGGCACTCGCCCGACGGGTCGCACCCGGATCCGCGGTCACCGCCACGGCCGCGCACGAGGGGCTCCACCTCAGCGTCCACGCCCTCGGCGACGGGTGGGTCCTCGCCCTCGCGACCCCGACGCGGGCCCCCGGAGACCACACCGTCGCCTCGGTGGCGGCCGTCCTGCTGACCCTGCTCACCGCGCGCCGCCCGGCCGGGGCGGAGGCCGCCGCCCTGACCCGCCTGCTGCTCGGCGGGGATCCGGCCGGGGCACTGGGCCCCGGGCCCTGGTACGCCGTACACGCCCGCGGCACCGGGGACCCGCGGGCCCTGGCGGCCGCGCTGGGCACCGTCCTGCTGGACCCGCGCGGGGACTCCGTAGGCGAGGACTCCGCACACGTCGGCCCCGCACACGTCGGCCCCGCGCCCGTCGGCCCCGCGCCCGTCGGCCCCGCGCCCGCGGACTCCGTACGGCTGCTCACCGAGCGCGAGCCCGGCCCGCAGCCCGGGTGGCGGCTCGGGGTGAGCGCCCCGACCCGGCCCGAGGGCCTGCCCGGCGCCGACGCGCAGGCCGGGCGGGCCCTGGAGCGCGCCGAGGCGGCCCGTACCCCGCTGGCCCGCCACACGGAGCCCGGCCTCGCGGGCCTGGTCGGCGCGGCCGAGGCCCGGGCCCACGCCGAGGCCCTGCTCGGCCCCCTCTCCCCCGCCCTGCGCGAGACCCTGCGGGCCTGGCTGGCCCACCACGGCAGCTGGGACCGCAGCGCGGCCGCGCTCGGGATCCACCGCAACACCGTCCGCCAGCGCATCGCCCGCGCGGCCGCACTCCTGGGCTCCGACCTGGACGATCCGGACACCCGGATGGAGCTGTGGTTCGCGCTCCGGCACTCCGATGGCCCGGACGCCCCGTAGGCCGTGTCGCGGCGGCAGACGGGCGGGTCCACCCTGAGGACATGAACCGGCCGGACAGCTCCTCGGAGCCCTCGGAGCCTTCGGGGCCCTCAAAGCCCTCGGAGCCCCCGCACTGGGGACCGCGCCCACCCCAGCAGCCCCCTCCCTACCCGCCCCCGCCGCCCCGGAGGCACCGCCGCTGGCCGTGGGTCCTGCTCGGTCTGCTCCTCCTCCTGCTCGGCGGCTGCGCAGCCCTCTTCGCCGTCTTCGTCAACGAGGTGTCCGAGGAGGCCGCGCGGCCCGCCAAGATCGCGTACGCGGCCACCGGCACCGCCTCGGGCGTGGCCATCACCTACTCGACCTGGCGCGACGGAAACCTGTCCACCAGCCAGGTCGGCGACCGGACCCTGCCCTGGACCAAGGAGATCACCACGAAGGGCTTCGTCAAGGGAGGCTCCCTGGTCGTCACCCTGGGCCCCGACGGCGGCACCGCCACCTGCTCGGTGACCGTGGACGACTCCGCGCCCATCACGGCGACGGCCACCGGCCCCTTCGCCTCGGCCGTCTGCAACGGTTTCTGAAGGACCTCCGGGGCAGCTCCGCGCCGACGTGCCCGACCTCACTCTGGACAGCGCGACCAACTCGCCGGTAACTTAATCTGAGCAAGCGCTTAGATTGGGCGGCTGACTGCCGCGACGAAGGGAGTCGGCCGTGCGCCGTACGGTGTTCAACGAGGACCACGAGGCGTTCCGCGAGACCATCCGCGCCTTCATCGAGGCCGAGGTCGTCCCGGTCTACGACGAATGGTTCGCGGCCGGCCAGGCCCCGCGCGAGTTCTACTACAAGCTCGGCGAGCTGGGCATCTTCGGCATCAACGTCCCCGAGGAGTTCGGCGGCGCGGGCCTGGACACCCACAAGTTCGAGGCCGTCCTCTACGAAGAGACCTCCCGCGCGGGCGTCAACTTCGGCGGCTCCGGCGTGCACGTGCTGCTCGCCCTCCCCTACATCAAGATGCTGGCCGACATCGAGCAGAAGAAGCGCTTCCTGCCGAAGTTCGTCTCCGGCGAGGAGATGTGGGCCCTGGCGATGACCGAGCCGGGCACCGGCTCCGACGTCGCGGGCATGAAGACCACCGCCAAGCTCTCCGAGGACGGCACGCACTACGTCCTCAACGGCTCCAAGACCTTCATCACGGGCGGCGTGCACGCCGACCGCGTGATCGTCTGCGCCCGCACCTCCGCCCCCAGCGAGGACGACCGCCGCTTCGGCATCTCCCTCTTCGCCGTGGACACCAAGTCCGAGGGCTACTCCATCGGCCGCAAGCTCGACAAGCTCGGCCTGCGCACCTCCGACACCGCCGAGCTGGCGTTCGTCGACGTGAAGGTCCCGGTCGAGGACCTGCTCGGCGAGGAGAACAAGGGCTTCTACTACCTCGGCGCCAACCTGCCGTCCGAGCGCTGGGGCATCGCCTTCGGCGCGTACGCGCAGTCCAAGGCCGCCGTCCGGTTCGCCCAGCAGTACGTCACGGACCGCACCGTCTTCGGCAAGCCGGTCGCGCACTTCCAGAACACCAAGTTCGAACTGGCCGCCTGCCAGGCCGAGGTGGACGCCGCCGAGGCCGTCGCCGACCGCGCCCTGGAGGCCCTGGACGCCGGTGAGCTCACCGCCGCCGAGGCCGCTTCCGCGAAGCTGTTCTGCACCGAGGTCGCGCACCGCGTCATCGACAAGTGCCTCCAGCTGCACGGCGGCTACGGCTACATGAACGAGTACCCGATCGCCCGCCTGTACGCCGACAACCGCGTGAACCGCATCTACGGCGGCACCAGCGAGGTCATGAAGTCCATCATCGCCAAGTCGATGGGCCTGTAAGGCATCTAGCCTTCACCCATGAACGAGGCCCTCACGACTCTCCTCGATCTGCTCGACTTGGAGCAGATCGAGGAGAACATCTTCCGCGGTACCAGTCGTTCCGCGCTGGTACCGCGGGTCTTCGGCGGCCAGGTCGCGGCCCAGGCCCTGGTAGCGGCAGGCCGGACCGTCCCCGAGGACCGCACCGCGCACTCGCTGCACTCGTACTTCCTGCGCGCCGGTGACCCGGGCGCGCCGATCGTGTACTCGGTCGACCGGATCCGCGACGGACGCTCCTTCACCACGCGCCGCGTCGTCGCCGTCCAGCACGGCCAGCCGATCTTCCACCTCTCCGCGTCCTTCCAGACGTACGAGGAGGGCCTCGACCACCAGACCGCGATGCCCGACGCCCCCGATCCGGAGACCCTCCCGACGGCCGCCGAATCCCTCCCGCTCTACCGGGAGATCTTCCGCGACCCGGGCACGGTGGAACGGCTCATCGAGGCACGCGGCGCGGTGGACCTCCGCTACGCGACGGTCCCGCCCTGGGGCAGCGTCGGCGAACCGGTCGAACCGCGCTCGCAGGTGTGGTTCCGTACCGCCGGCAAGCTGGAGAGCGACGACGCGCTCCTGCACACCTGCCTGGCCACGTACGTCTCCGACATGACCCTGCTCGACTCGGTGCTGCTCGCGCACGGGAAGGGCGGATGGGCGGTCGGCGACGTGGTCGGCGCCTCGCTCGACCACGCGATGTGGTTCCACCGGCCGTTCCGCGCCGACGAATGGCTGCTGTACGACCAGGAGTCCCCCTCGGCCGCCGCCGGCCGGGGCCTGGGCCAGGCCCGGATCTGGACGCAGGACGGCAGGCTCGCCGTGACGGTCATCCAGGAGGGCGTGGTGCGCGTCCCGCGCGCGTAGTACGGCCGTCCGACATAACGTCACACCATGTCCAGCAGCGATGCGATGGTGAACGGAAGCGGAACCGGAAGCGGCGGCCCGGACGGGAGCCCCGACGGGGCCCCGGGCGAGGACGAGAGCGTCGGCACGGTCATCGTCGCCGTGGTCACGAACCTCGGCATCGCCGCCGCCAAGGCCGTGGGCGGGGTCGTCAGCGGATCGAGCGCGATGCTCTCCGAGGCGGCGCACTCGGTGGCCGACACGGTGACCGAGGTGATGCTCCTGACCGCGCTGAAGCGGAGCGCGAAGCCGGCGGACGAGGCGCACCCGCTGGGCTACGGGCCGGAGCGGTACATCTGGGCACTCCTCGCCTCGATCGCCACCTTCGTCGGCGGCGCGGTGTTCGCCGTCTACGACGGCATCCACACCCTGATGCACGGGGAGGACCCCGGCAATCCGACCCTCTCCTACATCATCCTGGCCGTCGCCGCCGTCCTGGAGGGCTACTCCCTGCTGGTCGCCTGGCGGCAGGTCAAGGGCGAGGCGGCGCGGATGAGCGCGCCCCTGGGGCTGTACGTGAAACACACCCCGGACACGGCGGTGAAGGCCGTCCTCCTGGAGAACGTCGCCGCCCTGATCGGACTGGCACTGGCGGCGGGCGGCCTGCTCGGGGCGCAGCTCACGGGATCGGGCGTGTACGACGGCGTCGCCTCACTCCTCATCGGGCTGCTGCTGGTGTGGGTGGCCTGGGAACTGGGCCGCTCCAACGCGCAGTACCTGATCGGACGGCCTCTGCCGGAGGGGATGCGGGCGGAGGTGCGGGAGGAGCTGCTCTCCGTCCTGCACATCGAGGGCGTGCTGGAGCTGACCACGCTCGTGCAGGGGCCCTCGGAGGTACTGATCGCCGCGAAGATCGACTTCCACGACCTGGCGTCCGCGGCACAGGTGGAAGCAGCCTGCGAGACCGCCGAGGCCCAGCTCCGCGACCGCTTCCCGGCGATCCGCCGGGTCTACCTGGACCCGACCCCTTCCCCTCCCCCCGCCTGACACACAGGACGGCGCCCCGGGAGTTTCCCGGGGCGCCGCCGTGTGGGGGTGGTAACTGGGCCTACTTGCCGAGCTTGGCCTTGAGGTCCTGCTTGAGCTGGTTCTTGACGGTCTGCTTGTCGACCTTGTTCAGGTTCCCACCCGTACCGGTCCCCTCGCCGCCCACCGCGGTGGCGTCGCCGCTGTTGATGGCGTCGGCACTGGAGTCGCCGCCCCGGGCGTCACCGGTGGTGATCGTGCACTTGCCCTTGCAGTTCCCGACGCCACTGTCGGCGTTGCCGCCCTGCGAGCTGCCACCCACGGTGGTGTTCTCGGCGTTGGCGTCGCCGCCGGTGCCGATGCCGTCGGCGCTGTCGTCCTGAAGGACGGAGACCGCGTGCTGCGGGGCGGCCATCGCGGTGGCGGGGAGGGCGATGCCACCACCGAGCAGGGCGACGGAAGCGGAGGCGAGGACGATGCGGCGGGTCGACAGGATCTTGAACATGGTCGTTCTCCATTCAGAAAGGAAAGGGAGGGAAAGGGATTCGGAGTGATTCCCTGCCCTCTGGTTCTTCCGGCGCTTCCCGGTGAGGGCGTACTTCAAATAAACCCGATGGCGGGAATCCCGTCACGCCACTCACATTCGGGGCTTGACGCACATACCCGATCTTGATAGCGGCTCGGAACGCACGACGGCGCCCCCGGGATTCCCGGGGGCGCCGTTCTGCTGGGTGGTGTGCTGGTGTCAGTTGCCGAGCTTGGCCTTGAGGTCCTGCTTGAGCTGGTTCTTGACGGTGTTCTTGTTGACCTTGTTCAGGTTGCCGCCCTTGCCGTTGCCGTCGCCGCCGACGGCGGTGGCGTCGCCGGTGTTGATGGCGTCGGCACTGGAGTCGCCGCCCCGGGCGTCTCCCGTGGTGATCGTGCACTTGCCCTTGCAGTTCCCGACGCCGGTGCTGGCGTCGCCGCCGCGGGAGTCGCCGCCGACGGTGGTGTTCTCGGCGTTGGCGTCGCCGCCGGTGCCGATGCCGTCGGCGCTGTCGTCCTGAAGGAGCGACACCACGTGCTGCGGGGCGGTCGTGGGGGCGGCCATGGCCGTGGCGGGGAGGGCGATGCCACCGCCCAGCAGGGCGACGGAAGCGGAAGCGAGGACGATGCGGCGGGTCGACAGGATCTTGAACATGGCCGTTCTCCATTCGGAAAAGAAAGGGAAGGAAGGGGAGGGGATTCGGAAATCATCCAGGAAAGGATCCGGGATGATTCCCTGCCCTCTATTTCTTCCGGTGCTTCCCGGTGAGGGCGTACTCCAAATAAACCCTCTGGCGGGATCCGCGTCACGCCACTCACATTCGGGGCTTGACGCACATGCCCGATCTTGATAACCCCGGCGTGGGCCCGCTGGCGCGTACAGGTGGGCTGCCCTGCGGGGCCAAGTCCCCGCCGCGACCCTTGCCGCTACGCGGGGCGAAGTTCCCCTACCCACCCTTCGCCCGTTCCCCGGGCTCTGCCCGGACCCGGTCCTCAAACGCCGGACGGCTGAAAAGACCAACCCCGGCCGGGCGGGGCTGGAAGGTCGCCCCCGGGCGGGGCCGGAGGTTGAGGGGTCGGGCCCGGCGGGTCGGGGTCGGGGACGGGGTGGGGTGTTGGCCTGGACGTAGAGCGTGATTTGTGGCGCGGAAACACCCCGCGGCCTGGCGGAGCAGGACACAGGGCGCCTAAATCATGCAGTCCAGGCCAACACCCCACCCCGGCCCCGGCACCGACCCACCCGCAGCCCACCCCCACCCACAGACGGACCCCAACCACAACACAGCCCCGCCGGCGTTTGAGGCGCAGGGGTCCGGGGACCGGCCCCCGGCAACCGCCTCGGCTACAGCAGACCCGCCCCCGCGAGGAGGTACGCGACCAGAGGGTCGTAGAAGCGGGGGTCCCGGACATGGTCATCCAGGGGCACCGCCACCTGCAGCGTGCCCTCGGCCTCGGCCAGGAAGAGCGCCGGGTCGTTGCAGTCGGCGTACCCCACCGCGTCCAGCCCGCGCTGCGCCGCACACCCCGCCCAGCCGTGGTCGGCGACGACCAGGTCGGGCTGGGGGCGGCCGTGGGCGGCCAAACCGTCCAGGATCGCCGCCATCGGCTCCGGCGAGTGCGTGTGCCACAGCGTCGCCCCCCGCTCCAGCACCGCGACGTCCGCGAACTGCCACACCGAGCCCTCGTCGGCGACCAGCCCCGGCGGAATCACCACGATCTCGCAGCCCGCGGAGCGCAACGCGTCGGCGGTGGCCCGGTGGACGTCCAACAGCCCGCCCGGGTGCCCCGTGGCCAGCAGCACGCTCTGCCGGTCCAGCGCGGCCTTGTGCAGCCGCGCGGCCATCCGGTCGAGGGCGGCCACGGTGAGCTCGGGGTCGATGGTGTCCTGGCCGACGCGGTGCGCGGGGTCGTCCACGACGCCGCAGCGCTCGGCCATCACCGCGAGCACGTCCTGCTCGTCCGTCCAGCGGTCGCCCAGCTCCAGGCCCAGCCAGTAGTGCCGGTCGCCGTTGGCGAGCTTGCGGTAGTGGGAGAGGTTGTTGTCGCGCGGAGTGGCGACGTCCCCCGCGATCCGCGTCCGGACCAGGTGGTCGATGAGTTCGGCTCGGCTGGGCACAGGCGTCTCTATCGGCTTCGGCATGCGGCCCATTCTGCCGCCGAGCACCCGGAGCCGTCCCGTCCATCCCGACCTGCGGACGCGCCCGGTCATCCCGACAGCGCCCCGAAGGCCCCGTTCGCGAGCCGTCGCAGCAGCGACTCCGTCGCGTCCCGGCCGAGCGCCGCCAGGTGCGGGGTGGAGTTGAGCAGACCGAAGACCGCGTGCACGGAGACGCGTACCTCCGCCTCGCCCACCTCGGGGTGCAGTTCCCGTACGACGTCGACCCACAGCTCGACGTACTTGCGCTGGAGCTGCCGCACGAGCTTGCGGTCGGCCTCGCGCAGCCGGTCCAGCTCCCGGTCGTGGAGGGTGATCAGCGCCCGGTCGTCGAGCGCGAAGTCGATGTGGCCGTCGATCAGCGAGGCCAGTACGGCTGCCTTGTCCCCGTGCGGGGCAGCAGCGGCCTCCTCCACCCGTCGGCGGCCGCCCGTCAGCAGCCGTTCGCTGATGCCGACGAGCAGCTCGGCGAGCATCGCGTCCTTGCCCGCGAAATGCCGGTACAGCCCGGGGCCGCTGATGCCCACCGCGGCCCCTATCTCGTCCACGCCCACGCCGTGGAAACCACGCTCGGCGAAGAGGCGCGCTGCCTCGCCGAGGATCTGCTCGCGCCGGGTCGGGGCGGCCGCTCTGGTGCTCATGGGAATCCATTCTAGACAGGGCCGTTAGCGGTCGTTAACCTAAGTCCCACATGCGTTAACGCTCACTAACATGAGCGCACCGAGCAAGGGAGCTCGACCGATGCAGCAGGCACCAGTGCTGGCGAGCGCCGCCGATCCGGCGTCCGATGCCTGGCGGGCCAACGAGGCCGCCCACCGCGAGCTCTCCGAGGGCCTGCGGGCCCGGCTGGAGGCGGCCCGGCTCGGCGGCGGCGAGAAGGCCCGCGCCCGGCACACCGCCCGCGGGAAGCTGCTGCCGCGCGACCGCGTGGACGCCCTCCTCGACCCCGGGTCCCCCTTCCTGGAGCTGGCCCCGCTGGCCGCCGAGGGCATGTACGGGGGCGCGGCCCCGGCCGCCGGGGTGATCGCCGGCATCGGCCGGGTCAGCGGCCGCGAGTGCGTGATCGTCGCGAACGACGCCACCGTCAAGGGCGGCACGTACTACCCGATGACCGTGAAGAAGCACCTGCGCGCCCAGGAAGTGGCCCTGGAGAATCGTCTCCCCTGCCTCTACCTGGTCGACTCGGGCGGCGCCTTCCTCCCCATGCAGGACGAGGTCTTCCCCGACCGGGACCACTTCGGCCGCATCTTCTACAACCAGGCCCGCATGTCGGGGGCCGGCATCCCGCAGATCGCCGCCGTCCTCGGCTCCTGCACGGCGGGCGGCGCGTACGTACCGGCCATGAGCGACGAGGCCGTCATCGTCCGCGGCCAGGGCACGATCTTCCTCGGCGGCCCGCCGCTGGTGAAGGCCGCCACCGGCGAGGTGGTCACGGCCGAGGAGCTGGGCGGCGGCGAGGTCCACTCCCGGACCTCCGGGGTCACCGACCACCTCGCGGAGGACGACGCCCACGCGCTGCGGATCGTACGGAACATCGTGGCGACCCTGCCCGAGCGCCAGGCGCTGCCCTGGTCGGTCGAGGCTCCCGAGGAGCCCAAGGTCGACCCGTACGGGCTGTACGGCGCGGTGCCAGTCGACTCCCGCACCCCCTACGACGCCCGCGAGATCATCGCCCGGATCGTGGACGGCTCCCGCTTCCAGGAGTTCAAGGCGGAGTTCGGGCAGACCCTGGTCACCGGCTTCGCCCGGATCCACGGGCACCCGGTCGGGATCGTCGCCAACAACGGCATCCTGTTCTCCGAATCGGCCCAGAAGGGCGCGCACTTCATCGAGCTGTGCGACCAGCGCGGCATCCCGCTGCTCTTCCTCCAGAACATCTCCGGCTTCATGGTCGGCCGGGACTACGAAGCGGGCGGCATCGCCAAGCACGGCGCCAAGATGGTCACGGCCGTGGCCTGCACCCGGGTCCCGAAGCTCACGGTGGTGGTCGGCGGCTCGTACGGCGCGGGCAACTACTCGATGTGCGGCCGGGCGTACAGCCCCCGCTTCCTGTGGATGTGGCCCAACGCCAAGATCTCCGTGATGGGCGGCGAACAGGCGGCCTCCGTCCTGGCGACGGTCAAGCGCGACCAGATCGAGGGCGCGGGCCAGGAGTGGCCCGCAGAGGACGAGGAGGCCTTCAAGGCCCCGGTCCGGGCCCAGTACGAGGAACAGGGCAACGCCTACTACGCCACGGCGCGGCTGTGGGACGACGGGGTCATCGACCCGATGGAGACCCGGCAGGTGCTGGGACTGGCCCTGACCGCGTGCGCGAACGCTCCCCTGGGCGACTCGGGCTTCGGCATCTTCCGTATGTGACGTGAGGACCTCACTGATGTTCAGCACTGTTCTGGTCGCCAACCGGGGCGAGATCGCGGTCCGCGTCATCCGCACCCTGCGGGAGCTCGGCATCCGTTCCGTGGCCGTCTTCAGCGACGCCGACGCGGACGCCCGGCACGTACGGGAGGCCGACACGGCCGTCCGGATCGGCCCGGCGGCGGCCGCCGAGAGCTACCTGTCGGTGGAGCGGCTGCTCGACGCGGCGCGCCGCACGGGCGCCGAGGCCGTCCACCCCGGCTACGGCTTCCTCGCGGAGAACGCCGCCTTCGCGGCCGCCTGCGCGGACGCGGGCCTGGCCTTCATCGGGCCGCCGGCCTCGGCGATCTCCCTGATGGGCGACAAGATCCGCGCCAAGGAGACCGTCAAGGCGGCGGGCGTGCCCGTGGTCCCCGGCTCCTCGGGCAGCGGGCTGTCCGACGCCGAACTGGTCTCGGCCGCCGAGAAGATCGGCATGCCGGTGCTGCTGAAGCCCTCGGCCGGCGGCGGCGGCAAGGGCATGCGGCTGGTACGGGACTCCGCGCTGCTCGGCGAGGAGATCGCGGCGGCCCGCCGCGAGGCGAAGTCCTCCTTCGGCGACGACACCCTGCTCGTGGAGCGCTGGGTGGACCGGCCCCGGCACATCGAGATCCAGGTCCTGGCGGACGCGCACGGGAACGTGGTCCACCTCGGGGAGCGCGAGTGCTCGCTCCAGCGGCGCCACCAGAAGGTGATCGAGGAAGCGCCGTCGGTGCTGCTGACGCCGGAGCTGCGGGCCTCGATGGGCGCGGCCGCGGTGGAGGCGGCGCGGTCCTGCGGGTACGTCGGCGCGGGCACGGTGGAGTTCATCGTCCCGGGCGGCGACCCCTCCTCGTACTTCTTCATGGAGATGAACACCCGGCTCCAGGTGGAGCACCCGGTGACCGAGCTCGTCACCGGACTGGACCTGGTGGAGCAGCAGCTCCGGGTCGCGGCGGGCGCGGAGCTGGGCTTCGGGCAGTCGGAGGTCCGGCTGACCGGGCACGCGATCGAAGCCCGCGTCTGCGCGGAGGATCCGGCGCGGGGCTTCCTGCCCTCCGGCGGCATGGTGCTGGCCCTGTCGGAGCCGGACGGCGGCTCCGTCCGTACGGACTCCGGGCTGGCGGCGGGGGTCGACACCGGCTCCACCTACGACCCGATGCTGTCGAAGGTCATCGCCTACGGTCCCGACCGGGCGGCGGCGCTCCGCGTCCTGCGGGGCGCCCTCGCGGACACCGTGATCCTGGGCGTCCAGACCAACACGGGCTTCCTGCGGAGGCTGCTCGCGCACCCGGACGTGGTGTCGGGCGACCTGGACACGGGCCTGGTCGAGCGGGACCTGTCCCAGCTCCTCCCGGAGGGGGTCCCGGCCGAGGTGTACGCGGCCGCCGCGCTGCTGGCCGGGGCTTCCGCCCCCCACCGCGCCCCTTCCCGAAACCCTGCCGGGGGCTGGATCGACCCCTTCGACGCCGCCACCGGCTGGCGCCTCGGCGGCACCCCCGCCTGGACGGTCCACCACTTCCGCCTCCCCGGCCAGGACCCGGTCACGGTCCGCACCCGCCCCGCCGGAACGGGCCCCGACACGGAGCTCCTCCTGGAACCGGCCGAATCCGCGACGCGGACGGAGTCGCGCCCCCTGCCCGCACCCGACGGCGGCGCCGGGCAAAATCCAGCCCCGCCGGCGTTTGAGGCGCGGGGTCCGGGGCGGAGCCCCAGCAGCCCGGCCCGGGGCCGGATCGTGCACCGCACCCCCGACCACCTCACGGTCGAACTGGACGGGGTAACCCACCGGTTCAGCCACGCCGCCTCCCCCGAAGGGACCTGGCTCGGCCGCGACGGCGACTCCTGGCACGTCCAGGCGCACGACCCGGTCGAGGCCAACCTCCGCGGCGCGGGACGCGCAGGCGCCGACACCCTCGCCGCCCCCATGCCCGGCACCGTCACGGTGGTCAAGGTGACCGTGGGCGAGAAGGTGACCGCCGGCCAGAGCCTGCTCGTCGTCGAGGCCATGAAGATGGAGCACGTCATCTCCGCCCCGCACGCCGGCACCGTCACCGAACTCGACGTCACCCCGGGCACCACGGTCGCCATGGACCAGGTGCTCGCCGTGGTCACCCCGGACGAGGAGGAGAAGGACGCATGAACGGGCTTCCGATGAGCTTCCCGTACGAGGGCCTCCCGGCCCGGGTCCGGATCCACGAGGTGGGCGCCCGCGACGGGCTGCAGAACGAGAAGACGGCCGTCCCGACCCACGTGAAGGCCGAGTTCGTGCACCGGCTGGCCGCCGCGGGGCTCACCACCATCGAGGCGACCAGCTTCGTGCACCCCCGGTGGATCCCCCAGCTGGCCGACGCCGACGAGCTGTTCCCGCTGCTCGCCGACGTGCCGGCCGCGCTGCCGGTCCTCGTCCCCAACGAGCGCGGCCTCGACCGCGCGCTCGCCCTCGGGGCCACCCGGATCGCCGTGATCGGTTCGGCCACCGAGACCTTCGCCTCCCGCAACCTCAACCGCACCGTCGCCGGGTCCCTCGAGATGTTCGAGCCCGTCGTGGCCCGCGCCAAGGAGCACGAGGCGCACGTCCGCGGCTACCTCTCCATGTGCTTCGGCGACCCCTGGGAGGGCCCGGTCCCGGTCCACCAGGTGGTCGGCGTCGCCAAGGCCCTGCTGGACCTCGGCTGTGACGAGCTGAGCCTCGGCGACACCATCGGCGTCGCCACCCCGGGGCACGTGCGGGCCCTCCTCTCCGCGCTCAACGAGGAGGGCGTGGGCACCGACCGGATCGGCGTCCACTTCCACGACACCTACGGCCAGGCCCTGTCCAACACCCTCGCCGCGCTCCAGCACGGCGTGACCACCGTCGACGCCTCCGCGGGCGGCCTCGGCGGATGCCCGTACGCCAAGAGCGCCACCGGCAATCTCGCGACCGAGGACCTCGTCTGGATGCTCGACGGCCTCGGCATCGAGACCGGGGTCGATCTGGCCGCCCTCACCGCCACGAGCGTGTGGATGGCCGAGCAGTTGGGGCGCCCCAGCCCCTCCCGTACCGTCCGCGCCCTCTCCCACAAGGAGTAACGAAGACCATGGCCCTCGACCACCGGCTCACCCCCGAGCACGAGGAACTCCGCCGCACCGTCGAGGCGTTCGCGCACGATGTGGTGGCGCCCAAGATCGGCGATCTGTACGAGCGGCACGAGTTCCCGTACGAGATCGTCCGCGAGATGGGCCGCATGGGCCTGTTCGGCCTGCCCTTCCCGGAGGAGTACGGCGGCATGGGCGGCGACTACCTCGCCCTCGGCATCGCACTGGAGGAGCTGGCCCGCGTCGACTCCTCGGTCGCCATCACCCTGGAGGCCGGCGTCTCGCTCGGCGCGATGCCCCTGTACCTCTTCGGCACCGAGGAGCAGAAGCGGGAGTGGCTGCCGCGGATGTGCTCCGGCGAGATCCTCGGCGCCTTCGGCCTGACCGAGCCCGGTGCGGGCAGCGACGCGGGCGGCACGCGCACGACCGCCGTCCGGGACGGCGACGAGTGGGTGATCAACGGCTCCAAGTGCTTCATCACCAACTCCGGCACGGACATCACCGGTCTGGTCACCGTCACCGCCGTGACGGGCCGCAAGGCGGACGGCCGCCCGGAGATCTCCTCGATCATCGTCCCGTCGGGCACCCCCGGCTTCACGGTGGCCGCCCCCTACTCCAAGGTCGGCTGGAACTCCTCGGACACCCGCGAGCTGTCCTTCGACGGCGTACGGGTCCCCCTGGCCAACCTGGTCGGCGCGGAGGGCCGCGGCTACGCCCAGTTCCTGCGGATCCTCGACGAGGGCCGCGTGGCCATCTCCGCGCTCGCGACGGGCCTGGCGCAGGGCTGCGTGGACGAGTCGGTGAAGTACGCCAAGGAGCGGCACGCCTTCGGCAAGGCGATCGGCGACAACCAGGCCATCCAGTTCAAGCTGGCCGACATGGAGATGCGCGCCCACATGGCCCGGATCGGCTGGCGCGACGCGGCCTCCCGCCTCGTGGCCGGGGAGCCCTTCAAGAAGGAGGCGGCCATCGCGAAGCTGTACTCCTCGACGGTGGCGGTCGACAACGCGCGCGACGCCACGCAGATCCACGGCGGCTACGGGTTCATGAACGAGTACCCGGTGGCCCGCATGTGGCGCGACTCGAAGATCCTGGAGATCGGCGAGGGCACGAGTGAGGTGCAGCGCATGCTGATCGCCCGTGAGCTGGGACTTTCCGCCTAGCGGCAGTCGGTGGCGCGATGAGGGGCCCTCCAAGCGGAGGGCCCCTCATCGCCTTTATCGCCCCCAGCCAAGGTTAGGCTAACCTTCCTATCGAACGCCCGAGCCACCCAGTACGCACGAAAGTGGACACCGCCATGCCCAAGTCCCGCTCCTCCCTCCTCACCCGCCGCGGCCTCATCGCGGCAGGCGGCGCCCTCGGCCTCGTGGCCGCGCTCACGGCCTGCGGTGGCAGCGACTCCGCGAAGGACGGTTCGGGCGACAAGGGCACGGGCGCCGCGGCCTGGAGCTTCAAGGACGACATGGGCAAGGACGTCACCGCCAAGTCCACGCCGAAGAACATCGTCGCCTTCACCGGCACCGCGGCCGCGCTCCACGACTACGGGGTCGGCGTCAAGGGCGTGTTCGGCCCGACGAAGACCGCCGACGGCAAGGCCGACGTACAGGCCGGCTCGATGGACATCTCCAAGGTCGAGATCATCGGCAACGTCTACGACGAGTTCAACGTCGAGAAGTACGCGGCCCTGCAGCCCGACCTCCTGGTGACCAACACCTGGGAGAAGGACAGCTACTGGTACCTGCCGGAAGCCTCCAAGGACAAGATCCTGAAGCTGGCCCCGGCCGCCGCCATCGGCGTGGGCGGCGACGTCACCATGGACAAGGCGCTGGCCCGCACCGCGGACCTCGCGAAGTCCCTGGGCGCCGACCTGAACGACAAGAAGACGGTCCACTCCAAGGCCCGCTTCGAGGCCGCCTCCGCGAAGCTCCGCGAGGCCACCAAGGCGAACCCCGGCATCAGGGTGCTCGTCGGTTCCGGCGCCGCCGACCTGTTCTACGTCTCCACCCCGGCCACCTCCGCCGACCTGAAGTACTTCCAGTCCCTCGGCGTCGAGTTCGTCACCCCCGACAAGGTCGACGGCGGCTTCTTCGAGAGCCTCAGCTGGGAGAACGCCGGCAAGTACCCGGCCGACGTGATCCTCCTCGACAACCGCACCGGCACCCTCCAGCCGGAGGAGCTGAAGGCCAAGCCGACCTGGGCCGAGATGCCGGCCGTCAAGGCCGGTCAGATCACCCCCCGCGTGACCGAGCCGATCTACTCCTACGAGAAGTGCGCGCAGATCGTCGAGGAGCTCACCAAGGCCATCCAGAACGCCAAGAAGGTCAGCTGACCCCTGACCGTCCGGCCCCGGCGCCCCACCCGGGCGCCGGGGCCTTCTGTCGCATCCGGCGCACCACCGGGCCGCAGCGCCCCGCTGCCGTGCCGGCCGCCCGGCCCGCCACCGACCCGACTCCCAGGGGGACCGCATGACCGCCACCGCCCCGGACGCCGCACCCGAAGCCGCCGAAATCGCCGAAATCGCCGATGACACCCCCCACTTCCGGTTCTTCGAGCTCGAAGTGCTCCGTACGCGCCGCCTCGGCCGCTCCTTCCTGCGGGTCACCTTCGGCGGCGCGTCCCTGAGCGACTTCCGCTCGGGCGGCTACGACCAGAGCCTGTCCCTCTTCCTGCCGCCCGCCGGCCGGGAGCACACGGTGCTGCCCTCCACGGGCGAGGACACCTGGTTCGCGGACTGGCGCGGGATGCCGGACGAGGAGCGCCCGGTGATGCGCTCGTACACGGTCCGCGACCAGCGCCGGACCCCCGACGGCGTGGACGAGGTGGACATCGACTTCGTCCTGCACGGCGCCTCCTCCCCCGCCTCCTCCTGGGCGGGCCGCGCGGTGACCGGCCGCCGGATCATGGCCATCGGCCCGGCCGTCGCGGAGAACAAGTCCGTACGCTTCCAGCCGCCGGCCGCCGCCGACGCGTTCCTCCTCTACGCGGACGAGACCGCCCTGCCCGCGGCCGCCGCGATCCTGGACCGGCTCCCCGCGGGCACCCCGGTCAGGGCCTGGTTCGAGATCCCGCACGAGGACGACCGCCTGTACCTCCAGACTCCCGCCGGCGCGGACATCACCTGGGTCGTACGGGACCCCGGCGCCGGCCACGAACGCACCGACCGCGTCCTGGACGCCCTCCGCACCGCCGAACGGCCCGCCACCGCGGCCCCGTACGCCTGGATCGCGGGCGAGTCCGCGACGATCCGCGCGGTCCGCAGGCACTTCGTCCAGGACTGCGGCGTCGACCGCCGTGCGGTCCGCTTCACCGGCTACTGGCGCCTCGGCGCGAGCGAGGAGCAGCTCCTCGCGGAGGCCTACGCGGGCCGCGCCCCCGACGAGGACCCGACCGCGGAACTCTAGGCCGCCGCCCCGGTCCCGCTCGGTTTCCTCACGAGCCCGCCCTCCCCTTGCACACGGCGACCTCCCGCGCCTGTGGCGCCCCCTCCGGGCGGGCCGTCACCGGCCCCACGGCACGTCCGGTGCCCGGAAGTAGGTGATGTCCTGGGCGTCCAGGCGCGGGCCCTGGGC
Source organism: Streptomyces sp. GL_141 (assembly GCF_057834385.1). Taxonomy (NCBI): domain Bacteria; kingdom Bacillati; phylum Actinomycetota; class Actinomycetes; order Kitasatosporales; family Streptomycetaceae; genus Streptomyces; species Streptomyces sp. GL_141. The sequence goes on along the minus strand of NZ_CM174402.1, from coordinate 5,518,462 downwards.
GGCCAGGCGCAGGCTGTACGCGGTCCAGTCGCGGGTGGCGGCCGGGGACCAGCCCAGTTCCGCGAGGGCCAGGACGCGCGGGAAGGCCATCAGTTCCCAGTCGCCCCGCGTCGCGATGGTCTCCGTCCACAGCGGGGCCTCCACCCCGAGGACCGCGGATTCCGGGAGGCCCGTCAGGTAGGTGCCCGGGTCCCAGTCGTAGGCGCGGCGCACCGGTACGTACCCGGCCCAGGCCAGGCCCGGCTTCGTCTCCTTGTCGTACTTCATGTCCAGGTAGAGCCGGTCCGCCGGGGAGAGGATCACCGGGCTGCCGGCCTTGGCCGCCGCGGCCACCGCGGCCTTCTCGGCCGCCGTCGTGCGGTCGTGTCCCCAGTACTGGAGGACCGCGCCGGGGGCCGGGCGGGCCGTCGCGAGCTGGTGCCAGGCCACCACCGTCTTGCCGTGCTTCGCCACGACCGCCTGGGCCCGGTCCATGAAGGCCGCGTAGTCCGCCGCGGGCGTGGAGTGCGCCTCGTCGCCGCCGATGTGCAGGTACTTGCCGGGGGTCAGCTCCGCGAGCTCCCCCAGCACCTGGTCGATGAACTCGTAGGTCCGCTCCTTGCCCACGCACAGCGAGCTGAAGCCGACCTTGATCCCGGTGTAGCGCTCGCGCGCCTTGCCGTCGCAGTTCAGCTCGGCGTAGGCGGCCTGCGCGGCGTTCACGTGGCCGGGCATGTCGACCTCGGGGACCACGTCCACGTACCGCTCCGAGGCGTACGCCACCAGGTCCCGGTACTCGTCCTTCGTCCAGTGCCCGCCGGGTCCGCCGCCGACCTCGCCCGCACCCCCGTACTCCGCCAGCCTCGGCCAGGAGTCGATGGCGAGGCGCCAGCCCTGGTCGTCGGTCAGGTGCACGTGCAGGGTGTTGACCTTGTACTGCGCGAGCTGGTCGACGTACCGCTTGACCTGCTCCACCGTGAAGAAGTGGCGGGCCACGTCCACCATCGCCCCCCGGTACGCGAAGCGCGGCGCGTCCGTGACCGTGCCGCCCGGCACCGTGCCCGGGCCGGACACCGGCAGGAGCTGGCGCAGCGTCTGCCCGGCGTGGAAGAGGCCCGCGGGCGTACGGGCGGTGAGGGTGACCCCGCCGGGCCCGGACTCCAGCCGGTAGCCCTCCTCCCCCGCGCCTTCGGCCTCCCCGTCGAGCCGCAGCCGGATCCCGTCGCCCTCCGCGCCGTCGACCACGGGCAGCGGCAGCCCGCTGGGGCCGCGCAGCTGTTCGGCGAGGAGTTCGCCGACCTTGCGGACCTCCTCGTCGCCGGTCAGGCCGGTACGGATGACCGTGCCCGGGCCGAAGGCGTACCCGGGGCCTTCGGCCCGGGCGGAGACGGGCGCCGGCAGGAGCCGTTGGTAGGGCGCGAGCGCGACGGGCGGATCATCGCCGGGGCGGGCGTCGTCCCCCCTGGCGGCGCTGCTGCAGGAGGCGGCCGCGGGGACGGCGGCGAGGACGAGGAGGGCGGCGAGCACGCGTCGCGGGACTCTCATGGCCATAGGTATAGGCCAACCGGGCCCGTGGGGCCGATGCAAGAATCCAAGGATGGCGGAAATCATCCAGAAGGACGGCACATGGACCTTCGACGGGGACGCGGTGCGCATCGTGCCGGGCCGCGACAAGGGGGTGGGCCTGCTGCGCCAGACGCTGGGCGAGGTGCTCGTCCCGCTGCGCGCGCTGGCCGGGATCTCCTACGAACCGGGGCGCAAGGCGGGCCGGCTGCGCCTGCGGCTGCGTGACGGCGCCGACCCGCTGCTCCAGGTGACGGGCGGCAGGCTGCCGGAGGCCTCCGATCCGTACCGGCTGACGGTGGAGCCGGACCGCGGCGGGGTGGCGGAGTACTTCGTCGACGAGGTGCGCAACGCCCTGCTGCTGGACCAGGTGGACCCCGGGCCCGTCGACTCCTACCTCCTGCCGGGTCCCGCCGTGCCGATCACGGTCGGCGCGGGAGACGGGACGGCGGCCTTCGACGGGGACCGGGTGTCCCTGGAGTGGAACTGGACGACGGAGGAGGCGAAGCGGTCCGGCGGGGCCCGGGAGTTCAGGGTCGCGGACCTGCGGTCGGTGGAGTGGGCCCCGTCCCGGGGGCTGGAGAACGGGTGGATCCGCTTCGCCCTGGCCGGCGCCCCCGCCCACAGCGCGCCGCCGAAGTACGACCCGCACTCGGTGGAGCTGTTCGGCTTCAAGAAGGACCCCCTGATGGCGCTGGTCGCGGCGGCGGTCGCGGTGCGCATGCCGCACCCGGCGGCGCCCGCCTCCCCGCCGGAGCCCGCGTCCGGGTCCGGCGCCCGGCCGGAGATCGAACCGGAGCCCGCCCCGGCCCCGGCCCTCGCCGCGGCCGCCGCCCCGGCGGAGGACCACGACGCCCTGCTGCGCCGGCTGCGCGAGCTGGGGGAGCTGCATCAGGCCGGGATCCTCACGGCCGAGGAGTTCACGACGGCGAAAGCGGCGGTTTTGGGTCGTTTCTGACCATCAAAGACCGGAATTCACCCCTCCCCTGGTCCAGACCAGCGCGATCCTGCCCGATTTCGGGCAGGATTTTTGCGTTCTGCCGCTCGTACCGCCAATATCGACGGATGCCCGACCGCCGCCCGTCGCACGAGGACCTCGTCGACCACTTGGTGCGCAGCACCTCGCTCCAGCGGGGCGAAGCCGCCCGAGTGGTGCTCGACGTACTCGCGTACTTCGACGAGAGCACCGAGGAGTTCGTCCGCCGGCGCCACCGTGAGCTCCAGTCCGGGGGCGCGGTCAACGCGGACATCTTCGAGCGGATCGCGGCAGAACTGCCGCACCGCGCCGTGGCACCGCCGGAGCTCTCGCTCCGGCAACTGCGCCGCATCGTCTACGGCTGAGACACCAGCCGGGGATCCGGACAGCGGCAAGAGCAACCGAACTTCAGGAGGGGAAAGACCTTATGTGCGGAATCGTGGGTTACATCGGCAAGCGTGACGTGGCACCGCTGCTGCTGGAGGGCCTGCAGAGGCTGGAGTACCGCGGGTACGACTCCGCGGGCATCGTCGTCAACAGCCCGAAGGCCGCGGCCCTGAAGGTCGTCAAGGCCAAGGGCCGCGTACGCGAGCTGGAGTCCCGGGTACCCAAGCGCTTCGCCGGCACCACCGGCATCGCCCACACCCGCTGGGCCACCCACGGCGCCCCGAGCGACCTGAACTCCCACCCGCACCTGGACGCCGACAACAAGGTCGCCGTCGTCCACAACGGCATCGTCGACAACGCCTCCGAGCTGCGCGCCAAGCTGGAGGCCGACGGGGTCGTCTTCCTCTCGGAGACCGACACCGAGGTACTCGTCCACCTCATCGCCCGCGCCCAGGCCGACACCCTGGAGGAGAAGGTCCGCGAGGCGCTCAAGGTCGTCGAGGGCACCTACGGCATCGCCGTCATGCACGCCGACTTCCCCGACCGCATCGTCGTGGCCCGCAACGGCTCCCCGGTCGTCCTCGGCATCGGCGAGAAGGAGATGTTCGTCGCCTCGGACATCGCCGCGCTCGTCGCCCACACCCGCCAGATCGTCACCCTCGACGACGGCGAGATGGCGACCCTGAAGGCCGACGACTTCCGGACCTACACCACCTCCGGCACGACGACCACCGCCACGCCCGAGACCGTGGAGTGGGAGGCCGCCTCCTACGACATGGGCGGCCACGACACGTACATGCACAAGGAGATCTCCGAGCAGGCCGACGCGGTCGACCGCGTCCTGCGCGGCCGGATCGACGACCGCTTCAGCACCGTCCACCTGGGCGGCCTGAACCTGGACCCGCGCGAGGCGCGCGGCATCCGCCGCGTCAAGATCCTGGGCTGCGGCACCTCGTACCACGCCGGCATGATCGGTGCGGGCCTCATCGAGAGCCTGGCCCGCATCCCCGCCGACGCCGAGCCGGCCTCGGAGTTCCGCTACCGCAACCCGGTCGTGGACCCCGACACCCTCTACATCGCGGTCTCCCAGTCCGGTGAGACGTACGACGTGCTCGCGGCCGTGCAGGAGCTCAAGCGCAAGGGCGCCCGCGTCCTCGGCGTGGTCAACGTGGTCGGCTCCGCGATCGCCCGCGCCGCCGACGGCGGCGTGTACGTGCACGCCGGCCCCGAGGTGTGCGTCGTCTCCACCAAGTGCTTCACCAACACGGTCGTGGCCTTCGCGCTGCTCGCCGTGCACCTGGGCCGCATCCGCGACCTGTCCGTCACCGACGGCAAGCGGATCATCGACGGCCTGCGCAAGCTGCCCTCGCAGATCCAGGAGATCCTGGACGGCGAGGAGGACATCAAGAAGCTGGCCGCCGAGTACGCCGAGGCCAAGTCGATGATGTTCATCGGCCGCGTCCGGGGCTACCCGGTGGCCCTGGAGGCCTCCCTGAAGCTCAAGGAGATCTCCTACATCCACGCCGAGGCCTACCCGGCCTCCGAGCTCAAGCACGGTCCGCTCGCCCTGATCGAGCCCTCGCTGCCGACGGTCGCGATCGTCCCGGACGACGACCTGCTGGAGAAGAACCGCGCGGCGCTCGAGGAGATCAAGGCCCGCAGCGGCCGGATCCTCGCGGTCGCGCACACCAAGCAGGAGAAGGCCGACCACACGATCCTCGTGCCCAAGAACGAGGACGAGCTGGACCCGATCCTGATGGGCATCCCGCTGCAGCTGCTGGCGTACCACACCGCCCTGGCCATGGGCCGGGACATCGACAAGCCGCGCAACCTGGCGAAGTCCGTCACCGTCGAGTAGGTCGCACAGCCCGCGTAGACCGCGCAGTCGCACGCACGAGGAAGGCCCCCGGGGATCCCCCGGGGGCCTTTTCGTGTGGTCCGTCAGCTCGCGGCGACCGCGCCGCGCGAACCCTTCCCGAGGGCCATCGGCCAGCTCGCCAGCGCCGCGGTGGCCCCGTACCAGGCCAGCAGTCCGCAGAGCGCCGCCACCCAGCCGGCCGCCTTGGCCAACCCGTCGCTCTCGGCGAAGGTGCCTATCGCCAGGAGCAGCAGGGAGAGGGTGAACAGGCCGTACACGCCCTGACCGAACAGCCCGCCCGAGGCCGCGGCGGTGAGGGTCAGCGCCAGCATGGCGAACAGCACGAGGAACATTCCGGCCGCGTCTGCCGAAACCTTTCCGTCGGCCCCGTTGGCCCAGATGAACCAGAAGGTGCCGATGCCCGCGAAGGCCGTGCCGTTGAAGCCGTTGCCGCCGCGGTACTCGAGGACCCCCAGGACGAACAGGGCGAGTCCGCCGAGGTACATGGCGAGCGACACGGAGTTGGCCGCGGTCACACCGTCGATGATTCCGGTGGTCCCGAGACCGAACGCGAGAAGGGTGAGACCCAGGGCGATGTGCCCGAGGGTCGAAGTCGAGGCCGTGCTTCCCGCAGAGACACCATTGTCCACGGCGGGCTCCCTTCGATCTGCAGTTGTTTGCTGCGTCCCAGCAGCCTTTATCTACCCCTTACATGGGGGTGCACAACCGCACAATCGACATACAGTCGGTTACGGGATGACAACGACGGGTCGCTGCGCCCGCTTCGCCAGCCGGCCCGCCACCGATCCGAAGATCCGGCCGACGATCCCGTGCGTGGAGCCGACCACGATGGCGTCCGCCGAGTACTCCCGGCCGACCTCCTCCAGCTCGTGGCAGATGTCCCCGCCCCGCTCGACGAGGATCCAGGGAACCTCGGACAGGTAGTCCGCGCAGGCCAGCTCCAGCCCCAGCACCTCGGTGCGGTGGTCCGGCACGTCCACGAAGACCGGCGGCTCGCAGCCGGCCCACACGGTGGTGGGCAGCCGGTTCGCGACGTGGACGATGATCAGACCGGAGCCTGAGCGACGGGCCATGCCGATCGCGTACGCAAGGGCGCGCTCGCTGGACGTGGATCCGTCGAAGCCCACCACGACCCCGTGCCGGAAGGCCGGGTCGCAGGGATGACGTGGCTGTTCCACCGCGCGCAGGTCGGCCGATTCTGGGTCGGCGAGGCGTTTGCGCTTGCGGTCCGCGGGTTCGGAGAATTCGTGACCGGCCATGGGTGTCTCGGCGAAGAGGTCCTCAGGGGAAGGGACAAGGGGACGGGGCGCCAGTAGGCGGAAGCGACGATTCAAGCGGGACGATTCCAGAAAACGACAACTCAGTGTGACCGAGCTCTGTCCGGGAAGCATCTTCCCAAGCCCATACCCACCAGGGTACGGCGACACTCCTGTGCTGCACAGGTCATGCCGCCCTTGGAGAGCGTCCCAGGGAGCATGCCGCAGCCACGCCTCCTTGGCAATGTCCGCTGCCCCCTACAGCCAGTGACGAGGTGCACCCCATCGGGTGGGTGCCACCCGTGCGCGCAGTGACCGAGCCGCGCCGCACGCCGTTGGACACGAGTCCGACCGTCCAGGAAGAGCCCGCAGGGAGCACGCCGTGCCCGGTCATCCGCGAGGCCATCGAGGTCTTGGCCCCGTCCAGCCCGCTCAGTCGCCCGCTCAGCCGACGCAGTCCGTCCACATGCCGCCCCCTCCCCTTCACTCGTCCGTGCAGCCCGCCCGGGGGGCACACGAGGACCCCGCGGGTGACGTGGTGCGCTGGGCGGCCTTCAGCTGCCTGCTCGTCCCCGTGGTCCTCGTCGTCTACGGAACCTCCTTCGGCGGGGCCGCCGTCGCCACCCTCGGCCTCGCGGCCGTCACGGCGGCCTGCCGGGTGCTGCTGCGCCACTCCGAACAGGCGGAGCGGAATGCCGCCCGGGTCCTCTCGGAGGACCGATTGGCGCCCTCGCACCGGGGCCGGCACTCGCGTGCCGGGACCTCAAGTCAGCGCGGATGTCAGGTTTCCGGCGGGATGTCCCCTCACGACTGACCGATTCGCACATCCACACCCGCATGTTTTCAGCCAACTTCCCGGCAGGTCACCCCCCTTGCCGGAATGTCCCCCCGACCCCCTCACCATCAGCGACTACGGCGCCACAAGGGGTCTTTGACCCTACGAGTACTGGCCATGGCCGGACAGTGCGCTTTCCACCCGGGTAGCGGAGTGGAACGCTTCCTGATCGAATGCTTTTCGCCAAGTTGCCAAGTCGACATAGCGCTGCGTGCTGAACTTGTCACGCCGACACCACGGGACGCAGTAGATTCGATCATGTATTTACGGCGGGGGAGCCACGTGCAAGGCCGAGGGGATACGTGCAGGTGCGACCAGACCAAGGAGTCGCGACACCCAAGGGGGGCTTAGCGCCATGAGCCAGGATTCCACCGCCGTCGTCGTTGACGGCAGGAAGCTCGCGGGGCGTCGCCGCAGGGAGATCGTCGCGGTGCTGCTCTTCAGCGGCGGACCGATCTTCGAGAGCTCCATTCCACTTTCCGTGTTCGGCATTGACCGGCAGGACGCGGGAGTTCCACGCTACCGACTGCTCGTGTGCGCCGGTGAGGACGGTCCGCTGAGGACCACCGGCGGACTCGAACTGACCGCGCCATACGGGTTGGAGGCGATCGCCCGGGCAGGCACGGTCGTCGTTCCCGCGTGGCGTTCCATCACCTCACCGCCGCCGCCGGAGGCGCTCGACGCGCTGCGTCTGGCGCACGAGGAGGGGGCCCGGATCGTCGGACTGTGCACGGGGGCATTCGTGCTCGCCGCCGCCGGTCTGCTGGACGGCCGGCCCGCGACGACGCACTGGATGTACGCGCCGACGCTTGCCAAGCGCTACCCGTCCGTCCACGTCGATCCGCGCGAGCTGTTCGTCGACGACGGCGACGTGCTGACGTCCGCGGGCACCGCGGCCGGAATCGACCTGTGCCTGCACATCGTGCGCACGGACCACGGCAGCGAGGCGGCGGGCGCACTGGCCCGCAGGCTCGTCGTCCCGCCGCGCCGCACGGGTGGCCAGGAACGCTACCTCGACCGGTCGCTGCCGGAGGAGATCGGCGCCGACCCGCTGGCCGAGGTCGTCGCCTGGGCACTGGAACACCTCCACGAGCAGTTCGACGTGGAGACGCTGGCGGCGCGCGCCTACATGAGCAGGCGCACGTTCGACCGGCGGTTCCGCTCGCTCACCGGCAGTGCGCCGCTGCAGTGGCTGATCACCCAGCGGGTGCTCCAGGCACAGCGGCTGCTGGAGACCTCCGACTACTCGGTCGACGAGGTCGCCGGACGCTGCGGGTTCCGCTCGCCGGTCGCGCTGCGCGGGCACTTCCGCCGCCAGCTGGGGTCCTCCCCGGCCGCCTACCGCTCCGCCTACCGGGCCCGCCGCCCGCAGGCGGACGTGGTCCAGGTGGCTCAGCTGTCGGAGTCGCCGGTCCCGCACCAGCGCACTCCGCAGCCGCAGCGGGCGGCCGCGGCCCTGGCCGCGTCCGGTCCCACGGTGACGGAGCTGTACGCCCCGGGCCGGGTGCTGCGCGAGCACGCGTAACAAGGTCCCGGGAAGGTCCCCCGCATCAGTGGTCACCTCGGTGGTCACCGATGCGGGGGACCTTCCGCATAAGGTGGGGCGCATGAACGATCGCATGGTGTGGATCGACTGCGAGATGACCGGGCTCTCGTTGACGGACGACGCACTTATCGAGGTGGCCGCACTGGTCACCGACTCGGAGCTCAACGTGCTCGGCGAAGGCGTGGACATTGTGATCCGCCCGCCGGACGCGGCCCTGGAAACCATGCCCGACGTGGTGCGCGAGATGCACACGGCGTCCGGCCTGCTCGACGAGCTGGCCGGCGGGACCACCCTCGCGGACGCGGAGGCACAGGTCCTGGCCTACGTACGGGAACACGTGAAGGAACCCCGCAAGGCCCCGCTCTGCGGAAACACGGTCGGCACCGACCGCGGCTTCCTGCTGCGCGACATGGCCGCACTGGAGGGCTACCTGCACTACCGGATCGTGGACGTGTCCTCGATCAAGGAGCTGGCACGCCGCTGGTACCCGCGCGCCTACTTCAACAGCCCGCCGAAGAACGGCAACCACCGGGCGCTCGCGGACATCAAGGAGTCCATCGCCGAGCTGCGCTACTACCGGGAGGCCGTCTTCGTACCGCAGCCCGGTCCGGACTCGGACACGGCGCGCACCATCGCCGCCAAGCACGTCGTCCCCGGCGCCTAGCACCCACCGGAGAGGGGTACGGGAAAAGGTGGGAGCGAGCACCCTCCCCGACCCTGTACCCTTTTCTTCGGCCGGTCGGTTTTCCGACCGGACATGGTGGGTGTAGCTCAGTTGGTAGAGCACCTGGTTGTGGTCCAGGTGGCCGCGGGTTCAAGTCCCGTCACTCACCCTGCACAAGGGCCCCGTTCCGCGAAAGCGGACCGGGGCCCTTTGCCATTCCCCGGGAAGACGGTCCTAGGACCGGAAGGCGTGCGCGTGGTCGGCGGACCAGGTGTCGAAGGTGCGCGGGGCGCGGCCGGTGAGCCGCTCCAGGTCGCCGGTGAGGTCGACCGGGAGACCGTCCGAGGCGGACCAGAAGTCGAGCAGGGCCTCCGCATACGGGCCCGGTATGTAGCCGTCGGCCTCGGACTTCCACTGCGCGCGCGAGACGGGCTCGAAGGGTATGGGGTGGCCTACGGCCTCGCCCAGTATCGCCAGCTGCGCGGCGAAGGTCAGCGTCCGCGGCCCGGTCAGGGTGTACGCGCGACCCCCGAGCGAGGGGTCGGTGAGGACCGCGAAGGCGGCTTCGGCGAGGTCGGCCTCGTGGACCGGGTCGCTGTACGCACCCGGGTACGGCAGGTGGACGGGGTGGCCCGATTTCATCGCCCAGGCCCAGCCGAGGGCATTGCTCGCGAAGGATCCGGGGCGCAGCAGCGTCGTGCGCAGCGGGGAGTCGAGGAGTGCCCGCTCCACCGCAAGGTGGGAGGCGGCGAGGGGGCTGTCGGCTGCGTCGGGGGCGAGGACCGAGGAGGAGGACAGGAGGACGACGTGTTCGACGCCGGCACCGACGGCCTCCTTCACGAAGTCCTCGATGGCGGCGGCCTCGGCATAGAGGAAGACGGAGCGGACTCCGGCGAGGGCTTCGGGGAAGGTCGCGGGATCGGTGAGGTCGCAGTGGACGGTGCCGGGTGTGTCCGGCTCGCGGGATGCGAGGCGGTGTGGGACGCCGCGGGCGGTGAGGAGGGACGAGAGACCGCGGGCGACGGCGCCACGGCCACCGGTGACGAGAACCTTCGGTGGCGCGCTCCGCGTGTTCGGCGTGTTCGGCGTGTTCGGCGTGTTCGACATGGCGGATTCCTGCTCTTCTCTGTTCTAGACTGAATACGTGACACAGATTCTGCGTGACACACTCTCTGCGTCACACAGATAAATTTGGAGCACGGAGAAGCCGATGTCAACCGATTACGCTCGTTCGAGTGATGAGTGGACCCGCGCCGAGCTGCTCGCGCGCATCGTCACCGAGAGCCAGCGGCACTACGCCGACTACTCGCTCTTCAACCAGGCCATGGCCGACCACGTCGGCCTGCACCCCACCGACATGCAGTGCGTCGCCCTCCTCGACATGGAGCCCGAACCGGTCAGCACCGGTGACATCGCCCGGCTCACCGGCCTGACCTCCGGATCCGCCACCCGCCTGGTGGACCGCATGGTCAAGGCCGGCATCGTCGAGCGGCACGCCGACCCGAACGACCGCCGCCGCTCCCTCGTCGCCCTCGCCCCCGCCGCCCGCGACCGGATCGGCGCCGCCTGGGAGACCCCGGGCCGCGCCTTCGGCGCCGTTCTGGCGAGCTACTCCGACACCGAACTCGCCGTCATCGCCGACTACCTGCACCGCGCCGCCGAGGTCGGCCGCGCCCAGGCCAAGCGGCTGACCTCGGGCGACAGCGACTGACCTCGGAGGCAGCGACCGACGGCCCCGCCCTACCGAAGCGGCCGCTCCGGCGCTAACCTCCCGCCCAACGGGCAACAGCGCACGCCGGAGAAACGGGAGGGTCGGCGTGCGGCTGGAGGTTGCCCATGCCCACATCCGCCCCCGCCGGCTTCCGCGGGGTGTTCGCCCTCGGCGGCCGCGCCCTCCCCGCCTACGGGTTCCTCGCCCGCCTCCCCGCCGCGCTGTGCCCCATCGGGACGCTGCTGCTCATCAACGAACGCGACGGCATCGGCGACGCCGGGACCATCGCCGCCGCCCTCTGGCTCGGCCAGGCCCTGGGAGGCCCGGTCATCGGCCGGCTCGCCGACCGGCGCGGCCACCGGCCCGTCCTGCTGGTCGCCTGCGCCGCGAACGCCGCCGTGCTCCTCGCCCTGGTCGCCGCCGTCCTCGGCGGGCTGCCGCTCGCCGCCCGGATCGCCCTCGCCGTCGCCGCGGGCCTCACGGCCGCACAGGTCGGGCCGCTGGCCCGGGCCCGGTGGGCGCGGCTGGCCGGGGAGGACAAGGCCCTGGTCGGGGCCGCGCTCTCCTTCGACACCACCGTCGACGAGGTCGGCTTCATGGTCGGGCCCGCGCTGGCCGGAATCCTCGCGGTGACCGTCCACCCCGCGTCGGCGCTGCTCCTCGCGGCCGCCCTGGGCCTGGTGTTCGGGACGCTCTTCGCCCTGCATCCCACAGCGCCCGGGCCGACCGAACCGACGGGCCCGACGGGACCGGGCGCCGCCGCGCGGGGCGACGTACGGCTGTGGTCTCCGGGGCTCGCCCTGCTGTTCGTCGTGGCCGTCCTGCAGGGCGCCTCGTGGAGCGGGGCCAATACCGGGGTCAACGCGCTCGCCGTGTCGGTCGGCTCCCCCGGGGCCGCCGGGCTCGTGTGGGCCGCCATGGCCGTGACCAGCTCGGTGGCCGGCTTCGTGACCGTGGCCCGGCCCGGAACCGCCGGCCTGACCGTCCGGCTGCGCGGGACCATCGCCGCCCAGGCGCTGCTGACACTTCCGCTGCTCGCCGTCTCCGGCCTGTGGGGGGCGGCCTTCGCCGTCGCCGGCATCGGACTGGCCGTCGCCCCGCACCTGATCGCGCTGTTCGGCCTCGTGGAACGGGCCGGCCCCGCACGGCGGATGGGCGAGGCCATGCCCCTGGCCGGCAGCGGTCTGATCATCGGCCAGGCACTGGCCGCCGCGGTCTCCGGTCCGCTCGCCGCGGCCTACGGGTACCGGGCCGCTTTCGCCGTCTCGTGCACGGCCGCGGCCGCCTCAACGGTACTGGCGTGGGCGGCCGCCGACCGGGTTCTGGGGCCAGGGCTCAGCCCGGCGAAGCCTTCATCGCCGCCAGCCCCTTCGCCAGGTCCTCGGCGTTCATCACCGGGGACACCTCCAGCTCGGCGTTGAACTGCAGCAGCAGGTCCTCGAAGAGGGGCGGCAGCTGAGAGCTGTCCTGGAGGTCGAAGACGACCCAGCAGGACCGGACGCCCTCGTCGAGACCGAAGTAGGCGGCCTCCGGCTTCACCTTGTCCATGAGCGCCTTGAGGGCTGCCGGGAGGGCGCCGCTCTTGATGCCCTCGTTCGTCGCCGCCGTGTCCATATGGGCCTTGAGCATGACTCTCATGCGCGGCTCCTTTCGTCACGGCCACCCTGGGCGCGGGTGCGGGGGGCGGCAACATCTCCGCCTCCGTCCGGGCGGGGGCTACGCCGTCCGGCTAATCCGTCGGGCTGATCACTCCGGCTGATCACTCCGGCTACTCCGTCCGGGTCGCTCCCTGGATGTGGAAGTTGAAGTCCGTGTGCCCGAGGGTCCCCATCAGCCGGAGCCAGACCGGCAGCAGCATCTCCGTGCCGCGCGCCGTCTCGATGCCGCCCAGGTCGATGACGGTGTGCTCGCGCCAGTCGAAGGAGTACAGGAGCTCGCGTACCGCCTTCTTGGCCTCGGCGTCCTCACCCGAGAGGAAGACGGTGTGGTCGCCGGGGACCCGGGCCGGGTCGACCATGACCTGGCAGTTCATGGTGTTCAGCGTCTTGACCACGCGCAGCCCCGGGAAGGTCCGCTGGATCAGCTCGCCCAGGCTGTCGCTGTCCACCGGTTCGAGCCCGGGCGGGAACCCGCGCGAGAAGTCCAGCGGGTTCGCGATGTCGATCAGGATCTTGCCGTCCAGGTGCGCGGCGTCGGCCTCCGTCAGGGCGGCCACGCTGACCTGCCCGCCCGTGGCGTTGACGAGCACCTCGCCGAGCCGCGCCGCCTCCGCGAAGGGGGCGAGGCCCGCCTCCGGGTGGGCCTGCTGCCATGCGGCGTACTCGGTGCGCTCGAGGGTGGCCCCGGGGTCCCGGGTGCCGATGACGACCTCGTGGCCGAGGGAGAGCAAGCGGGCGGCCACCGTACGGCCGACGATCCCGGTGCCGAGGACTGCATAGCGCATGACGGCTTCCCATCGCGTACGGAAGGAATCGGGGAAAGGAACCAAGCGGAAGAGAAAGGCGGACCCACTCAAGCAGGTCGTACGGATTCCCGCGCGGGAGGCGTCAACTCCGCGCCAACCTCAGCTAGTCCAGGATCCCCACGTCGTAGAAGAACTGATAGCGCGTCGGGTCGTCCGGCAGGAACCAGTGGAAGCCCTCCTCCAGGAAGACGGCCACGAGGTTCACGGCGATCACCAGCCCCAGGAACCACAGCGCCACCATCCCCACCGTGCGGTACGGTCCCGGGTCCTCGGCCGGGACGGCCCGGTCCGCGGTGGCGTGGGCGAAGGCCAGGACGATGCCCACGGCGACGACCGAGGCCTGGAAGAGGATCCACGCCCAGACGTAGAGGTGCAGGCCGAACACCTCGCTCCCGTACCCCTTGTCGCCCGGCAGGATGTGCAGCATCGTCTGCCGCCACGAGGCGAAGGAGCCGGCGATCACGGCGACCAGGGACAGGCCCCAGCCCATCATGTAGTCGCGGCCGGTCACCGCCCCGCGCAACAGGGCCGTGCGGACGATGTGGGCCGCCCCCATGGCGGCCAGCAGCATGAACATCCGCTGCACGATGCAGAGCGGGCACGGGTACTCCCCCAGCCCGAACTGGTAGAAGAGCCCGCCGCACACCACCCCGGTCCAGCCGATGGCGAAGGCGCACGCGAACCAGAACTGGACCCGGCCCAGCAGGCCGCCCTCCAGCTGTGCCTCCGGAAGGAGGCTGGACATCGCGGCCACGGTCAGTAGCTCAAGGTGAGGGCGAGACCGCTGGTGATGTGGTGCGCCATCAGCAGGATCACGGCGAGGAGCACGAGCCACCAGGCGCCGAGCACGACGAACCGCGGAGAGTCCCGGTACATCGCGATCAGGGTGGCGAGGAGGCCGCCGAAGATGAGGGTGTCCATGGCGCGGACCGTACCGACCGGGGGACGTACCGGGCGCGCGGCGCGCCCCCGCCGCCCGCAGGGTTACGTCAGTTGCGTCGCCGCTTGCGTCGGCTGCGTCCGGCGCGCCCCGAGTCTCCCCGGGCCCGCCCGTCCAGCGCGATCCACACCCGCACCTCGGTGCCGCCGAGCACCGAACGCCCCAGCCGCACGTCCCCGCCCGTCGATTCCGCGACCCGCCGGACGATGTCCAGCCCCAGGCCCGTGGACCCGTCGCGGCCGCCGTCGTTGCCGCGCCGCAGGGCCGCGTCCGGATCGGCGATGCCGCCCCCCGCGTCCGAGACGAGCACGATGACCGCGTCCCCCGCGTCGTGGACGTCCACCGCGAAGGGCGTGCCCTCCGGGGTGTGCCGGAACACGTTGCCGAGCATGGCGTCCAGCGCCGCGGCGAGCTCCGGCCGGGCCACGGGGATCCGTACCGTACGGTCGACCCCCGCGAGCCGCACCTCGCGGCCCTCGTCCTCCGCCAGCGCCGACCAGAACCCCATCCGGTCGCGGATCACCTCGGAGGCGTCGCAGCCCGCGCCCGGCCCCTGCGCGGCGGCCGGGCGCTGCTCGCGGGCTGTACGGATGATCGTGTCGACCTCCCGCTCCAGCTGCTCCACGGCCGCCCGGGTCTGCTCCGCGGCCGGGCCGTCGCCGAGGGAGGCCGCGTTGAGCCGCAGGACCGTCAGCGGCGTCCGCAGCCGGTGCGAGAGGTCGGCGGCCAGCTCCCGCTCGTTGGCCAGGAGTTCCACGACCTGGTCCGCCATCGAGTTGAAGGCGACGGCCGCCGAGCGGAGTTCCTTCGGCCCCTCCTCCGGGACCCGGGCCCCCAGCCGCCCCTCGCCCAGCCGGTGCGCGGCGTCCGCGAGCCGCTCGGCGGGCCGCACCAGACGGGCTCCGAGCCGGTCCGCGACCGCCACCGAGCCCACGATCAGGGCGAGGCCGACGCCCGCGAGGACCAGCCAGGCGGTGGCGACGCCATTGCTGACCTCGCTCTCCGGAACCAGGATCTCCACGACGGCGATGTCCCCGGAGCCGAGCGCCACGGGCTGGAGCAGCGCGGAGCCGCCGCCCGCCACCGGGACGGTCGCGGCCCGCCCGATCCGCCGGGTCTCGGAGACGGCCCGTTCACCGGCCCAGCCGTCGCCGACGTCCACGCGCGGGTCGTCCCCGACGGCCGGCACGTGCACGGCCATCCGCCGGTCGGCGCCCATCTGCGTGGACTCCACGGCCTTCCGCAACTGCACCGGGTCGGTGGTGATGGACAGCGTCGGCCCGATGGTGGCGGCCTGCCGCTCGGCGTTGGAGAACGCCCGGTCGCTGGCCATCTCCTGGACGACCATCCCGAGCGGTACGGCGAAGGCCACGACCACCATCACGGTGACCGCGAGGCACACCTTGACCAGGGCCCACCTCATCGGCGGATCACCGCGGCGGCTCCAGCTTGACCCCGACCCCCCGCAGCGTGTGCAGGTAGCGCGGACTGGCGGCGGTCTCGCCGAGCTTGCGGCGCAGCCACGACAGGTGGACGTCGATGGTCTGGTCGTCGCCGTACGACTGCTGCCAGACCTCGGCGAGCAGCTCCCGGCGGGCCACGACCACGCCCGGCCGCCCGGCCAGGAAGGCCAGCAGGTCGAACTCCCGGCGCGTGAGGTCCAGTACGGCCCCGTCCAGCTCGGCCTGCCGGCGCAGCGGGTCGATCGCGAGACCGCCGACGCGCAGCACCCGGGAGGGCGGCTCGGCCCCGGCGGCGGAACGGGCACGGCGCAGGACGGCGGCCATCCGGGCGGAGAGGTGTTCCACGGAGAAGGGTTTGGTCAGGTAGTCGTCGGCGCCGTCGTTGAGCAGCCGGACGATCTCCGCCTCGTCGTCGCGGGCGGTCGCGATGATGACGGGCACGTCGGTGATCCCGCGCAGCATCTTGAGCGCCTCGGCCCCGTCCAGGTCGGGCAGTCCGAGGTCGAGGATCACCACGTCGAAACGGTTGTGGGCGACCTCGCGCAGCGCCTCCAGAGCGGTGCCGACGCTGCGCACGGTGTGCGAGGCCTCGGTCAGGTGCCGGATGAGGGCGGAACGTACGAACTGGTCGTCCTCGACCACGAGCACACTTGCCATGGCCCGCACCGTAGCCCATCCGGGGGACCCCGAGGGGTGGCGGGCCGGGTCTGGGGCGGGTGGTGCAGTATGTCCCCCGATGCGAAGAGGACTTGTCGGTAGAGCAGTCGGCCATGCGGGGGCGTGGACCCTGGCGACCGGGGCGGCGGTGACGCTGTCGTGGTGGGGCGTGCACTCGGTCATGTCCGGTACCGCCTACGATCCGCCGCTCGCGGTGCCGCTGGCCACGCAGCCCCTCTCCTCCTCCACCCACCGGGCGCAGCCGCCGGATCCGACGCCCTCGCCGTCGCCGTCCCCCTCCCCCTCCGCGTCCACCGCGCCGGCCTCTCCGTCCCCTTCCCCTTCCCCCTCGGCCAAGCCCTCCGCGACGCCCACCCCGCGTTCGCAGCGGCAGGGGACCCCGAGCGCGAACGTGAAGGCGTACAGCGTCTCGGGCGGCCGCGTCGTCTTCGATCTCGGCGCCGCCTCCGCCGAGCTGGTGTCGGCGACCCCGCTGGCCGGCTGGCGGATGCAGGTCTGGAAGCAGCCGTCCTGGATCCGCGTCACCTTCACCCGTGACGGCCGGGAGGTGTCGGTGTTCTGCACCTGGCACGACCACCCGCCGCTGGTGGAGACCGTCGACCCCTAGCCGGCCGATCCATCGGCCGACCCGTAGGGCCCGTGCCCCGGCTCGGGCCCGCCGGATACCGTGGCGCCATGAGCACCGGCGCGCGGTACGTCACCGACCTGATCGACGCCTGCGAGCGGTACGCGGACCGGCCCGCCTTCGGGTCGGGGCCCTGGGTCCTGACCTACTCCGAGGTGCTCGCCTGGACGTACCGGCTGGCGGGCGCCCTGGCCGAGCTGGGGATCCGGCGCGGCTCCGGGCTGGCCTGCGTATCGGCGGGGAATCCGCCCGAGACCCTGCTCGTGCGGCTGGCCGCGCACGTGCTGGGGGCCCGGCTGACCCACGTGTGCGTCGGCCCCACCACCCACGGACTCGACCACCTGCTACGGGACTGCGCGCCCGCCCTGGTGGTCCACGACACCCCGGTGCCGCCGGGCCCGGGCGCCCGCATCGGCCTGGCCGCCCTGCTGGAGTCGGCCTCCGCCCGCAAGGCACTGCCCGTCGAGGTGGCGGCGCGCGGCGAGGACGTGGCCCGGGTGACCTACACGGGCGGTACGACGGGCCGGCCGAAGGGGGTGGCCTCGACCTTCGCCGCGATGGCGGCCCGTACGGCCACCCGCACCGACGCCCCGGGCTCCCCGGACTCCGCCCCGCTCACCTTCGTGTCGACCGACTCGCTCTCCCAGCGCTCCGGCGGCCGGTGCCTGGAGCAGCTGCGGGTCGGCGGCCGCTCCGAGATCCTGCACCCCTTCGGCACCCGGGAGTTCGCCGAGGCCTGCCGGCGGCTCGGGCCCGCGGCCACGTACCTGACGCCCTCCATGCTGTACCGGCTGCTCGACGACCCGGAGACCGCCGACGGCGTGCCCGGCCTGGTACGGGTCTCCTACGGCGACTCCCCCGTGCACCCCGAGCGGCTGCGGCGGGCGCTGACCCGGTGGGGTCCGGGGGTGCGCTGGACCCAGGGCTACGGGATGAACGAGGCCGGGGTGCTCAGTCGGCTCTCCCCGGCCGACCACGACGCGGCGGCCGCCGACCGCCCCCACCTGCTCGGCTCCGTCGGCCGCCCGGCGCCCGGGGTGGAGGTCGAGGTGCGGGAAGCGGCGCCCGGGGCCACCGGTGAGGTGTGGGTGCGGTCCCCCATGGTCATGGCCGGCTACCGCAACCAGCCCGCCCTGACCTCCGAGGTGCTGCACGACGGCTGGCTGCGCACGGGGGACGTCGGGCATTTCGACGCCGACGGGTACCTGTACCTCGACGACCGGGTCAAGGACGTGGTCATGGTGCACGGGGCGAACATCTACTGCGGCCCGATCGAGACGGCCCTGACCCGGCACCCCGCCGTGGCCCGGGCGGCCGTCGTCGGGCGGACGGACCCGCTGACCGGGGAGGCGGTGTGCGCCTTCCTCGTCGCGGCCCCGGGGCACGCCCCGACGGACGAGGCGGCGGACGGGGCGTGCGCGCTGGTGGCGGCGGAGCTGGCGCCGGGGCAGCGGCCGGCGGCGGTGTTCTGGCTGCCGGCGCTCCCGCTGACGGACCGCGGCAAGCCGGACAAGCGGCGCCTGCGGGAGCTGGCGGCGGCTGCCCGGGAGTAGCCGCGGGTCAGCGGAAGACCGACGGCGGGGGCTGCGGCGAGGCCACCGCCGAGGCGTCCGAGACCGGGACGGCGCCGCCCGCGAAGTCGATGAGGGCGCGGCCGTGTTCGACCCGGCCGGGGTGCGGGTCGCTCGCCACCCGGCGGGTGAACTCCGCGACCGGCAGCTCCCGGTCGGCGGCCACCAGCACGGCGTTGCCGAAGCGTTTCCCCCGCCACACCACGGGGTCGGCGGCCAGCGCCAGTTCCGCGAACCGGGACGCGGCCGTGGCGATCTGGCCCCGCAGATGGGAGAGCGGCGGACCGTCCGCGAGGTTCGCCACGTACCAGCCGCCCGGCGCCAGGGCCCGGCGTACGTCGTCCAGGAACTCGGCGCTCGTCAGGTGCGCCGGGGTGCGGGCCCCGCTGAACACGTCGGCGATCACCAGGTCGGCCCAGCCGTCCGGGATCTTCGCCAGCCCGGCCCGGGCGTCGACCGCGCGGACCCGGACCCGGGCCTGCGGGTCCAGCGGCAGGTGTTCCCGTACGAAGGCCACCAGCCCGGCGTCGATCTCGACGATCTGCTGCGTCGAGCGGGGGCGGGAGGCGGCCGTGTAGCGCGCGAGGGTGAAGGCGCCGCCGCCGAGGTGGAGCACGTTCAGCGGCTGGCGTGCGGGGGCGAAGAGATCGATCAGGTGGCCGATCCGGCGCTGGTAGGAGAAGTCGAGGTGACCGGGGTCGTCCAGGTCCACGTGGGACTGCGGGGCTCCGTCGATCAGCAGGGTCCAGGCGCGCGACCGCTCCCGGTCGGGCTCCAGCGCGGCGTGCCCGCCGTCCACCGGCCCGGCCGGCGCCTCGGAGGTCTCGCGCCCGCGCCGCTTGTCACTGCCCTTGCCCTTGCTCGCCACGCCCTCATTATGGCTGGTCAGGGCCCGATGGGCGCTTGATGGGCGCTCGATAGGCGCTCGGCAGGCCCTAGCGGCAGTTGTCGGCGGCCTCGATCAGCCGGGCCGCCTCGCCGAGCGCCGCCCGCAGCACCTCCGGGTCGGTGACCGGCCCGACGGCGTCCGGCGGCAGCAGCCAGCCGGTGTCGCCCGCGGTGGGCGAGGTGTCGCCGAAGCGCATGCCGCGCCCGTTGGTGTGCGTACAGGCGCTGCCCGGGAGGTCCCAGGCGTCGGCGGTGCCGGGCGGGACGAGGAAGCCGAGGGTGCTGCCGGAGCCGTCGTGCAGGACCGGGCCGACGCCGCACGCGCGACTGGCCTGGCCGGCGGCCCGCTGGATGATGTCGACGGCTTCCAGCCCCTGCCGGGTGGGCACGGTGACCAGGTCCGGGGCGCCCATGAGGAGGGCCGCTCCGGGCTCGGGCGCGGTGTTCACATCCGTACTCTCCATGCCGCCCTCCACCAAGGGAACCCCTCCTCGATCCGCGTACGAGCATCGCGGGAGCGGTCCCGGAAGCCGGCGGGCTTCCTCCCACTCCGCATGGGTTCAACGCACGGGAACGTCAACAGGTGCGGCGGCAAGACGCTGCAAAGGATGGCAGTTCATGGCGGATCGCGGGTGAGATATCCGTTTTGTAGCCAAACACCGAGTCAACCGTCCATCGCTGGCGGTACGTTCGTGCCCGCCGGGCAGCGCGTCACACAGGCACCACCGCTTCACCGCACAGGCACCGGCAGCGCAATCACTTGCCCAGAGAGGCCACGTCCATGGCGGCGTCCCCCCACTCACCCAACACCCCCTTCCGGCGGCTGCGCGGTCAGCACTCCCCGGCCGAGTTCGCCGCGATGGTGCGCAGGGCGGCGAAGGAAATCGGAGAAACGGTTTCCTGCGACGCCCGTTACATCGGCCGGGTCGAGTCCGGCGAGATCCGCTGCCCCAACTACGCCTACGAGCGCGTCTTCCTCCACATGTTCCCCGGCCGCACCCTGGCCGACCTGGGCTTCTCCCCGCGCGAAACGGTACGGGGCCGGCTGGCGCAGCGCGAACAGGCCGCACCCTTCTCCGCCTTCGCCAAACGCCCCCACCCCACCGGCTCCCCTGCCCCTTCGCGTTCCAAGGAGAGCGACGTGCTGCGTCGCGCGTTCATGGCGGGGGGCTCCGCGACCGTGGCGGCCGCGACCCTCAGCCTCACCCTGCTCGGCGACACCCGCCGGATCCCCTCCCGCGCCGGCGAGTCCGAGGCGGCCGCCGTCGAGGACGCCGTGCGCCAGATCCGGCTGCTGGACGACCGGCACGGCGCCGATGCCCTGTACCGGCGGGCCGCCGAACCCCTGCGCACCGCCTACGCGTTGCTCGACGCGGGGGCGACCCGGCAGTCCACCGAGGACCGGCTGCACGCGGGCGCGGGAGAACTGGCCATCTCGGTGGGCTGGCTCGCGCACGACTCGGGCCGGTTCGACGACGCCCGCTCGCACTACGCGGAGGCGCTGGCCACGGCCCGGGTCTCCGGGGACGCCGGCCTGGAGGCGCACGCCTTCAGCAACATGGCGTTCCTCGCCCGGGACTGCGGGCGCCCCCGCGAATCGGTACGGGCGGCCCAGGCGGGCCGCCGCGCCGCCCGTTCGCTCGGTTCCCCGCGGCTGCTCTCGCTGCTCGCCCTGCGGGAGGCCGGCGGCTGGGCGGGACTGTCCGACCGCAAGGCCTGCGAGGAGGCGCTGACCCGGGCGCACACGGATTTCTCCCGCGGTGAGGCGGGGGCGGACCCCGAGTGGATGTCCTTCTTCGGCGAGGCCGAGCTGGAGTCCCTGGAGTCCCGCTGCTGGGCCGCGCTCGGCGAGCACGCCCGGGCCGCCCGGCACGCCCGCCGGGCGGCGGACCTCCAGGACCCGCACTTCGCCCGCAACGTCGCCCTCTACACCGCGGAGCTGGCCGACAACCTGGCCCACGCGGGCGCCCCCGACGAGGCCGCCTGGGCGGGCGGCCGGGTGCTGGAGCTGCTGGAGGAGGTCCAGTCGACCCGGATCCAGTCGATGCTGGCGGCGACGGCCCGCACCCTGGTTCCGCACCAGCGCTCGCCCCGCGTGGGCTCGTTCCTCGCCCGGCACACGTCGGCCTGACCCTCCGGGGCGGGGCGGCCAGGGGGGCGGCGCGCTGCGCACGAGCCCCTGGGGCTCCGCCCCGGACCCGCTCCTGGCTTACTCCAGGTGCCCCGTGTCGTTCCAGCGTTCCAGCGCGGGGGCCCCGTACGCCCAGCCCAGGACCGACAGGGAGGTCGGCTCCAGCCGGATGCGGGCGCCGAAGGAGGCGTCGAAGCCGAGCCAGCGCGCGGCCAGGGTGCGCAGGATGTGGCCGTGCGCGAAGACGAGGACGTCGCGTTCGGCCGAGCGGGCCCAGGTGACGACCTCGTCGGCGCGGGCCGAGACGTCCGCGACGGACTCGCCGCCCGGGACCCCGTCGCGCCAGATCAGCCAGCCGGGCCGGATCGCCTGGATCTCGGCCGGGGTCATGCCCTCGTAGTCGCCGTAGTCCCACTCCATCAGCGCGTCCCACGGCTCCGCCTGGATGCCGAAGCCGGCCAGGTCGCAGCTCTCGCTCGCCCGGACCAGGGGGCTGGTGCGCACCTCCAGCCCGCGCAGGCTCGCCCACGGGTCGCGGGCGAGGCGCTCGCCGAGCAGTTTGGCGCCGCGCTTCCCCTCCTCCAGCAGGGGCACGTCCGTGCGTCCGGTGTGCTTGCCGAGCTGGGACCACGCCGTCTGGCCGTGGCGGGCCAAGAGGATGCGGGGGGCCATATGAGTTCTCCCGGTCGAGGGGTGAGATGGGCGGGGCGGGTGAGACGGGTGGAGCATCGACGGCCCGACCATTCGCACTGCTTTGCGGGGGTTCCGTCGCCGCTCCATCATCCATCAGGTGAACGCCACGCAACCCTTGTCTCTTCACGCACGTCATACGCCGTATGACTAATAGGCGGCAGCCTCCGCGATGGTGGGCCGAACTGCTGCTCCTCGGGCTCGTCTACGCGGCGTACTCGGGTGGCAGACTCCTCGCCCGGGGCGACGTCGGGCTGGCGGTGGAGCACGGGCTCGCGATCCTGCGCCTGGAGGAGCTCCTGGCCCTCGACCTGGAGCGGCCGCTCAACCGGCTCTTCACCGGGCAGGCGGTGCTCGGCATACCCGCCGACTTCGTCTACGCCTCCCTGCACTACCTCGTCACCCCCGCGGTCCTGGTCTGGCTCTACCGGTCCCGCCCCCAGCAGTATCGATTCGCCCGCACCTGGCTGATGGTCTCCACCCTCCTCGGGCTCGTCGGCTTCGCCCTGGTGCCCACCTGTCCGCCCCGGCTGCTCGACGCCTCGTACGGGTTCACCGACACGATGGCCCACTACAGCGCCTACGGCTGGTGGGGCGGGGAGGCCAGTGCCCCGCGCGGGCTCGGCTCCTTCACCAACCAGTTCGCGGCCATGCCCAGCCTGCACGTGGGCTGGGCGCTGTGGTGCGGGATCGTGCTGTGGAGCTGCGCGCGCCGGCCGCTGGTCCGGGCGCTCGGCGCCGCGTACCCGGCCGTCACCACCCTCGTGGTGATGGGCACGGCCAACCACTACTTCCTCGACGCCGTGGCCGGGGCCGCCGTGATGGGGGCCGGCTACCTCGCGGCCCGCGCCCTGCCCGCAGGGATCACCGGGACCGCCCGGTCCGCCCCGCACACCACCCGAACAGCCGGTTTCCGCGGTAAGTCCACGATTGTCAGTGGCGGATGGGAGACTTCCGCGGGTGAGCTCCTACCCGTCCAGCGGTCAGCCGCCGCAGACCCCGCCGCGGTCCCCCGCGCCGACGGCGCAGCCGGCGGCATGGCAGGACACGCGGGCCGCACAGGCCGCGCAGCCGACGAATTCCCCGGGTCCCCCGAATCCCCCGAAGACGCTGCGGCAACGGCTCGCTGACCTGCGCGGCCCCGCCGTCGCACCGCGCCCGCTCGACGCCCGTGCGCTGGCGGCCCTCGCCGCCAACCCCGGCTGCGGCAGACGTGCCCTGCTCGACGGCGCCGGCGTGGACAAGACCGTCCTCGCGGCGGCCCTCGGCTCCCCGGCGGCCTTCGGGCAGTCGCAGTTCGCCATAGTGCGCGGCAACTCCTTCGAGGCCAAGGTCAAGGGAGACGGCGGAGCCGAGCTCCTGCGGCTGGTGTACGAGCACCTCGGCGCGGGATCCGGCGGCGCGGCCGGCCCGCCCGGACCGGACGCCCTCACCCCCGACCTCACCGCCGCCGGCCCCCAGGGCCGCGCCGCCCGCACCGCTCTCGCGCTGCGCGAGGCGACCGCCGCCGGGGCCTGGACCCTGCTCGACCACCCGATGCTCGCGCTGGAGGTGGCCGGTTCCCCCGCCTACCTGGAGCCGGACGCGGTCGTCGTGCACCCCGACGGGCGCTGGACCGTGGTGGAGATCAAGTCGTTCCCGATGATCGACGGGGCCGCCGACGCCGCGAAGGTGGGGGCCGCCGCCCGGCAGGCCGCCGTCTACGTCCTGGCCCTGGAGACGACCGCCGCGAAGGTGGCCGGCGCCGAGGTCGGGCACACCGTGCTGCTGGTCTGTCCCAAGGACTTCTCCAACCTGCCCACCGCGGCCCCGGTCGACGTCCGCCGCGAGCGCTCGGTGACCCGGCGCCAGCTGGAGCGGCTCACCCGGGTCGAGGAGCTGGCCGGGGCCCTGCCCGAGGGCCTCACCTTCGATCCTGCGTGCTCCGCCGAGGAGCTGACCGAGGCCGTGTCGGCCGTGTCCGCCTCCTACGCCCCCGAGTGCCTGGCCGCCTGCGAGCTGGCCTTCCACTGCCGGGACCGGGCGCGCGCGGCCGACGAGGTGACCGCGCTCGGCCGCTCCGTACGGGGCGAACTGGGCGGGCTGACCACGATCGAGGCCGCCCTCGCGGCGGCCGCGGGGTGCGGCGCCCCGGACGGCACCGGCACCCCCGGCACACCCGGCCCGGACGGCACCGACGGCACCGGCCCGGGCCCCGGCGTCGCCTTCGACGACCCCACCGCGGCCGCCCTGCGGTACGCCGCCCGGTTGCGCGCCGAGGCGCTGGAGCAAGCCCCCGCCCGCATCCGCCCGAAGGTCGTCGAATGTCCCTGCTGAACACCCTGGCCCGGCTGGAGGCCGTCCGCGCCGGGCGGGCCCAGCCGCTGGCGACCGTACGGCACCGGCACCTCGGCGAGCGGCCGCTGGTCCTCGTACCGCTGACGACGGCGGGCGAGGCCGGGGCCCCGCTGGGCGCGATGTTCGGCACCGATCCGCAGCACCCCGGGATCCTGGTCGTGCCGCAGCCGCGCGACCGGGACATGCGGTGGGAGTTCCTGGCCGAGCTCGCCCGGAACCTGATGCCGTACATCGACGGCTACGCGGACGCCGTCGAGCCGGTGGAGCGCACCGAGACCGACCCGGAGACGGGCAAGCGGGTCAAGGTGGAGGCCGAGCTGTGCCTGGACGCTCCGCAGCTGATCGTGCCGAGCCGCGCGGGCATCGAGTACGTACGGCTGCTGGGGCGGTCCATGCGGTTCCGGCGGACCGCCGAGGAGGACCCCGAGAACCCGTATCCGGTCCCCGCGCAGGTCCCCCTGCTGGGCCGCTGGTTCACCCACTTCGCCGAGCGCTCCCGGGTGCCCGGTTCCTCGATGCTGCTGTCGGCGACGGACCTGCTGTCCCGGCACTGGGCGACCGGCCAGAGCAACCTGGAGGACCAGCACCTGCAGGCGCTGCTGGCGTGGATCGACCCGCACGAGGGGACCTCCGGCGCCGAGCAGGCGCTGCGGGCCGAACTCGGCCGGGACGAGCACGGCCAGTTGCTGCTCCCGCCGGCCGGTCCGGCCACCGATCCGGCCTTCGACAACAAGCTGCTGGCCCCGGCGATCGCGAAGTTCGACGCGGCGCGCATGACCGGCCCCCGGGACGCCGACGGTCCGCGGTTCGCCGAGCGGGAGGTCCGGCGGCTGGTCGTGGACCAGATGCGGAGCACCTGGTGGGCCGTCTGGCAGGCGGTGGACCTGATGCGCGAACTGCCGGAGGGCGAGCGGGCCGAGGACCGCTGGACCGGTGACCGCTGGTCGTACACCGGCCACCGGGACCGGGTCCGGGCGGGCGAGGGCCCGCAGCCGCGCCGCGACGACGCGGTGACGGCCGCGCGCAAGCTCGCGGCGCGGGAGACCGAGCAGGTGCGGCTCGACGCCCAGGAGGCACTGGACGACCTGCTGGTGATGGCGGGCCGGCGGCTCTCGGGCGAGGCCTTCGCCGGTGAGGTCACCGAAGTGGTCATGGAGTGGACGGAGTCGAAGCGGCCGAGCCCGCGCCCGCTGGTGTGGGTGGCCACGGAGGACCGGCCGCAGCTCGCGCAGGACGGCGGCGGCGGCGCCGGCGGTCCAAAGGTCTACCGCTCGCTGGACGGGCGCCCGCAGAGCGCGCAGTTCGTGCGCCGGGAGGAGGACGGCCGGCTCGTGCTGCGCGTCCTCGACAAGATGGGCCGCGGCAAGGACCCGGAGCCGGGCTCGGTGCCGGAGAAGGGCGACCGGGTGTGCTGGACGCTCTTCGAGCACGATGCGCGCGGCGGCCCGAAGCTGCCGGACCCGGAGCAGACCCCGTGGACCCACGGCGGTCCGCCCGCGCACCTGACCGGCGGCGCCCCCGCGCTGCCGCTGCCCGATCCCGTGACCGCCGAGGACCTCCTGTGAGCACCGCGAGCACCGCCTTCGATCCGGGCGCGGCCGCCGACCGGGCCACCGACGCCATCCTGCGCGACACCCTGCACGGCGGGGCCCGGGGCGTGGTCGTCGACTCCCCGCCGGGGGCCGGGAAGTCCACCCTGGTGGTGCGGGCGGCCCGGGACCTGGCGGCGGCCGGGCGCCGGCTGATGGTGGTCGCGCAGACCAATGCGCAGGTCGACGACCTGGTGCTGCGGCTGCACGCGAAGGATCCCGAGCTGAAGGTGGGCCGGCTGCACAGCAGCGAGGGCGACGCCTACGATCCTGCGCTGCGCGACCTGGACTCGGTGGTCCTCTCGGCGAAGCCGGGGGACCTCGCGGGGCTGCCGGTGACGATCTCGACGGCGGCCAAGTGGGCCTGGGTCAAGGACGTGGAGCCCTGGGAGCACGCCATCGTGGACGAGGCGTACCAGATGCGTTCGGACGCGCTGCTGGCCGTGGCCGGGCTGTTCGACCGGGCGCTGTTCGTGGGCGACCCGGGGCAGCTGGACCCGTTCAGCGTGGTCGGGGCCGAGCAGTGGGCGGGCCTGTCCTACGATCCTTCGGCGTCGGCGGTGTCCACCCTGTTGGCGCACAACCCGGACCTGCCGCAGCACCGGCTGCCGGTGTCCTGGCGGCTGCCGGCTTCGGCCGCGCCACTGGTCTCCCGCGCCTTCTACCCGTACACGCAGTTCCGCAGCGGTACGGGTCCGGGCGAGCGGCGGATGTCCTACGGGGTCGCGGGCGACGGCTCGGGCCCCGACCGGGTGCTGGACGAGGCCGCCGAGTCGGGGTGGGGGCTGCTGGAACTGCCGGCCCGGCACACTCCGCGCACCGACCCGGAGGCGGTGCGGGTGGTGGCCCTGGTGGTGCGCCGGGCGCTGGACCGGGGTGCGGTGACGGTGGACGAGCACGCGGGCGGCCCGTCCCCGCTGACGGCGGACCGGATCGCGGTGGGCACCGCGCACCGGGACCAGGCGGCGGCGGTCCGGGCGGCGCTGTGCGCGCTCGGGGTCACGGGGGTCACCGTGGACACGGCCAACCGGCTCCAGGGGCGCGAGTACGACCTCACGGTGGTCCTGCACCCCCTGTCGGGCCGCCCGGACGCGACCGCCTTCCATCTGGAGACGGGCCGGCTGTGCGTCCTGGCCTCCCGGCACCGGCACGCCTGCGTGGTGGTGGCCCGGGCGGGGATAGCGGAGCTCCTGGACGCCCACCCGTCCTCGGAACCGGTGCAGTTGGGCGTGACGATGAAGTTCCCGGACGGCTGGGAGGCCAACCACTCGGTCCTGGCCCACCTGGCCGAACACCGGGTGGTCTGGCGGCCGTAGCCCGGGTCTGCGGATCAGCGGCTCGGCGGCTCGGCGGGTCTTGCGTTCGACGCCGAGGCGGGTGCGGATGCTCCGGCCGGTGCTGGAGGCCGTCGGCATGGTGCCCACCGAGGCCTCGGTGGGCGTCCCGGGCATCACGGCGCTGGTCACGGCCGACGGTTTCCGGGCCCCGGAGGGCCTCGCGGGCGAGCTCGCGGTCGTGCTGGACGAGCTCGCCGCCCTGGCGAGGACGCCGGTCAGCGCGTGACCAGTGCTCCCGTCAGGTGGTCGTACGCGGCGTGCGCGTGCAGCCGTACGCCCGTGATCAGGGTGTCGTCGTCGGCGTAGAAGCCGGGATGGTGGTTGCCCACCAGGCCCCGGCCGCCGGGGACGGGCACCGGTTCGCCGCTCGCCGGGTCCAGGGCGGTGTCCTGGACGCCGAGCATCACGTACAGCCCGCCGAAGCGGGTGATGAGTTCGGAGACGTCGTCGTAGCCGAGCGTGCCGCCGACCTCCACCACCCGGTCCGCGCCAGCGACCCGGCGCATCGTGGGCAGCGCGGCCTCGACCCAGGCCGCGTCGTTGCTCACGGCGGGCACGTCCTGGAGCAGCTCGACGGTCGCGGAGGCCCCGTAGGCCTCGGCGGTGTGCTCGGCCAGCACGGTCAGCCGGCGTTTGACCTCGGGCATGTCCCGCTCCTCGGCGCAGCGGATCGTGCCCCACAGGGTGACCGTTTCACCGATGACGTTGTACCGGCCGACGTCCTCGATGTGGCCGATGGAGACCGTGACCGGGGAGAAGGCCGGCACCTGCCGGTAGAGCTGGCCGATCCCGGTCAGCAGCGCCCCGACGGCGGGCATCGGGTCGATGCCGTACCAGGGGGAGGAGGCGTGCGCCTGCTTGCCGGTGACGGTGACGCGGACCAGGCAGGAGGCCCCGTACATCGGGCCGGACTTGTAGCCCACCCAGCCCTTGGGGTGCGGGGTGACGTGCATGCCGAAGGCCATCGTGGGGACCGGATCGGCGAAGGCCCCCTCGGCCACCATCAGGCGCGCCCCGCCCTCCTCGTCGACCGGCGGGCCCTCCTCGGCGGGCTGGAACACGAACAGCACGGTCCCGGGCAGCCGTTCCCGCACCCGTACGTCGGCCAGTGCGCGCGCGGCTCCGAGGAGCATCGCGGTGTGGCAGTCGTGGCCGCAGGCGTGCGAGGCCTGCCCGGTGGCGGCGAAGTCCGCGCCGCACCGGTCGGGGACGGGCAGCGCGTCCATGTCGGCCCGCAGCGCCGCCACCCGGTCCCCGGGCAGGCCGCCGCGCAGCACCCCGACCACCCCGTGCCCGGCGATGCCGGTCCGCACCTCGTCCAGTCCGAACCCGGCGAGCTCCCGCGCCACGAGCCGCGCGGTGGCGGCCTCGCGGTTCGGCAGCTCCGGATTGCGGTGCAGATGACGGCGCCAGTCGATCACCTGATCGATGCCCTCGTCGCAGAGCTTGTCCAGCTCCTCGTGCACACCATGGGTCATACGTACGTTCTAGCCGATGCGCGGGGACCCTCGGGCGCCCTTGCGCGAAGCTGGACAATGGACGGTGGCCCGGAAGCTTTCCGACCCCGGAGGCTCCTCGGCCCGAAAGCCTTGCCCACGTCTTTTCCCACGCCTTTCCCACGTCCAGCAGGAGGACACGCATGGCAGAGCCCGAGCGGACCGAGCGGAGGCTGCGGCCCGCGCAGTTGCTCTTCGAGCCGTCGGAGACCGTCACGGACCCGGAGCACTTCTTCGACCTCGAATCGATCGACGACCCGCGGGAGCTGCTGGCCCGGGCGACGGAGCTGACCCTCGCCTTCCGTGCCGCCCAGGAACGGGCGGTGGAGTTCCAGGCGGTGGCGGCGGCGCAGCTCGCCGATCCCCGGCGGTTCGACCGGCTGTCGGAGGCGGCGATCGCGGAGCAGGCGGAGTGGACCGAGGACTACGCCCGCAAGATGATCGAGTTCGGCGAGTCCCTGCTGCGCGGCACCGCCCCCGAGGGTGCCTGAGGGCGGGCCCGGCCGAAACGTCCGCCGAGACCCCCACCGCGACCTCTGGCATATGCGGGGCGCAACATACCCCAGTCGCACCCGGCCTGTCCCGGTTTCCCGTAACTCCCGGAGATCGGATCGCTACCGCGGGTAGACCTGGACGCATGACGACGCTGACCAGCTGCCCCGCGTTCGACCTGCGGACGACGACCGCCTCCGCGACCCACGTCACCCCGGCCGGCGCCGCCTGGCTGGCCTCGGCCTCCGCCCAGCCCGGAGGCACGCTGGCCGCCTGGCAGGCCCGGCCCACCGCGCCCGCCGTGCTGCCCTGCGGGACCGCCTTCGACGTCGTCAACGTCCCCCTCGTCCTCGGCCGCCGGATGCTCGACCTGCTCTGGGCCGAGGGCCCCGGCTCCGGGCCCGCCGCCGTGCACCGCGGGCGGACCCTGCTCTTCGCCGCGCCCGGCACGGCCCACCGGCTCCCGGCCCTGCTGGCCTGGGAGGAGTGGAGCACCCCCGTACCCGCCCCGCTCTGCCACGGCCCCGGCGACGCCGTCACCGTGCCCCCGCTGGCCGCCGACGGGGGGCCTTCGCGGTGGCTCGTGGCCCCCGATACGCGGCTGCCCTGGCTCCCCGGACCCGAGGCGCTGCTGTGGGCGTTCGTCCGTGCCACCCGAGCTGCGGATATCGATTTTTCCGATCGCCGCCCGGGGTGCTAATGTCTCTCTCGTCACCAAGCGCCGCTAGCTCAGTTGGTTAGAGCAGCTGACTCTTAATCAGCGGGTCCGGGGTTCGAGTCCCTGGCGGCGCACAGACGGAGAAAGGCCCCCACGCAAGTGGGGGCCTTTTTCGTCGTGCCGCGCGCACCCCACACACGCCACGCCCCACGCCCCACACCTAGGCAGATTGGTCCAGACCTTCTAGGGTGAGCGTTCGTCAAGTCCTTCCGCACGCAGTTGCCTTGGGGTGGTTGATGGTCACGCGCCGGTCTCTTCTGGTTCTCGCCGGAGCGAGCGCGGGGGCGGTCGCCCTGCCCTCCGTGCCCGCGCGGGCCGCCGGGCGGGTCATCGACCTTCCCGCTCCCACCTCCCGGCGGCCGGTGGGCACCATCGACCTGCACCTGGTCGACCACGACCGTGACGACCCCCTCGCGCCGGACCGCAGGCCGCGCGAGCTGATGGTGCAGCTCTGGTACCCCGCGCTCACCACGAGCGGGTTCCGCCGGGCCCCGTACACCACGAGCGGGGTCGCCGCCGCCCTGGAGGCGGGCCTGCCCCTCAAGGCGGGCACCCTGGATGCCGTACGCCCGCACGCCCGGACCGGCGCGCCGGCCGTTCCGGGAGCGCTGCCGCTGGTGCTGCTCGGGCACGGGCGCAAGGGCGGCCGCAGCAATTGCACCGCCCTGGCCGAGGAGCTCGCCTCGTACGGGTACCTGGTCGCGGGCATCGACCACACCTACGACGCCGCGGTGGTGGAGTTCCCCGACGGCCGGGCCGTCCACGGCGTGCTGCCCGAGGAGTCCGACGACTGGGACCGCCAGGAGCGCCTCGAAATAGCCGCGCGCGTCGGTGACCTGCGGTTCGTCGCCACCGCCCTGACCCGTCGGCGGCGCTCGCCCTGCGCGGACCCCCGCCGGATCGGCGTCGTGGGCCATTCGATGGGCGGAGCCGCCGCCGCCGAACTCCTCCGGGTCGACGACCGCTTCGCCGTCGGGGTCAACCTGGACGGCGCCCTGTTCGGCTCGCCGGTGGCCGACCTCGGGCTGGACCGCCCGTACCTGCTGCTCACCGCGCTGGAGGACCACGACACCTGGCGGCGCTGGCGCGAGCACCAGCGCGGCTGGGGCCGCCAGCTGCGGGCGCGCGACACCGGCCACCTCACCTACACCGATCTGCCGCACTTCGCCGTTCCGGGCGGCCTGGCGGAAGCCTGGCCGCCCGACCTGTACGCCGAACTGCTCGGGACCCTGGATCCGGCCCGCTCGACCGAGCTGATCCGGACCTACACCCGCCTGTGCCTCGACCGGTTCCTGAAGGGCCGGCCGTCGCCCCTGCTGAACGCCCCCTCCCCGCGCTACCCGGAAGTCGACTTCCACTGGACCCGCGGCTGACGGCGGCGGTCGAGGCCGGCCGCCGCCGCCGTTGCGCCCGCTACCGCTACCGCGTGATCTTCACCGTGTACGCCCCCGACTGCGTGCGGTCCGCCACCTCCACGGTGATCCGCTCCTCCGGAATGGTGAAGGTCTCCCCCACCTCCAGCGGGGCGTCCGCCAGCGGCGGGTACACCGACCGGTCCCAGCAGGCCTCGGTGTTCGGGTGCGCGTCCACGACCTCGATCGGCCCGCCGCCCGAGGCCGCCTCGTTGCGGACCCGGTAGATGAGGACCCCCTCGGTGCAGGTGTCCCCGTCGTTGCCCGCGGAGCCCCGCGCCTCGACGGCGATCGCGCTGCCGGGGCCCGTACGGATCACCGCGAGCCGGGTGCCGCCCGTACCGCCCGGACGCGGGGCCTCGGACAGCGGCTGGAGGGTGTGCAGGGAGGAGCCGGACGCCACGCAGTCCACCTGGGAGGCGTCCAGCCAGCCGAGCTTCCACTTCTGCCAGGCGAAGAGGTCCGGGGCCATGCCGAACTGGCTGCCCATGACGTCCCAGTCCCCCACGTACGTGTCCCAGTCGCCCTTGCCGTCCGAGGGGCGGTGGTAGAGGTCCGGCAGGTCGAAGACGTGCCCGGTCTCGTGGGCCAGCACGTTGCGGTCCGGCGGGTGCTTCTCGAAGACCGTGACGATGCGGCGCAGGTCGGAGCCGTCGGCCCGGATCGGCTGCTCGAAGTTGACGACCTTGGTGGCGTCGGAGTCGACGCCGGGCGCGTCCGGGTCGGCGACGAAGTAGACGACGTCGTACCGGCTGAAGTCCACCGACGGATCGGCTCCGGCCACCGCGTCGCGCAGGTAGGCGGCCCGGTCCGCCGGGGCCCAGTCGCGCTGTATCCCGTAGGCGGCGGACGGCTTCGGCATCCGGATCCACTGCTTCTGCGGGTGCGGGACCAGCCGGAAGCGGCCGTAGGAGGCCCGCTCGAAGAACTCGCTGGTCGCCGGGAAGTAGTCGGCGGCGAGTTCCTCGGTGGTCAGGGTGGTGCGGTGGTCGGGGAAGGAGAGGAAGACCATGACCGCGTTGAGGGCACGCTCGGGCTTGGGGTAGGCGCCGTTCCAGCTGTCCAGGCCCAGGGAGTGGTGGGCCGCGGTACGGGTCAGCGCGCAGGGGCCGGCCCCTGGAGCGGCGACCGCGGGTCCCGCGACGAGCGACATGGCGGCGAGCGCCGTCAGGGAAGTGAGCGCCGCCGCCGTGGTTCGCATGCGGGAGCGGTCCACTCCCCCGGGTGTCTGCTGTCGCGGCACATCGACCTCCGGTGGTGGATTAGTACCTCTTCATCCACCTTGGGGCGATTGTCTTATTAATGCCCTGTTCCGCTGCCCCACACGAGTGAGCACTAGGGCAAGCCGGTGACGCCGGGTTTCGCACATGCGCCTACGGAAAGTCACGACCGATCAGGTCGGGTCAGGCGTGGGCGCCGGATGCTCACAGCCGCGCGGAAACGATCATTCGCCGCCAGGCCGACGATCCGTCATCACACCGAACTCCCGCGCCCCACACGGCGTCGCCGCTGGATAGGGCCGTCCGTGAGCCTCTATGATCGGCACACTTTCCTGCACGGACACTCACACGCACTGCGGGAGCCAACGGTGAGCGGAACCCCAGATGGAACCGGTTCGGCGGCCGACAGCATCCGACCGGCCATGACGCAGCGTCACCCGGCAACGCCGGCGACGACGGCAACCCCGGACCGCGCCGACCACCGGTCCGCCGATCACCAGGCCGGGTACGGGGCCGGGTACGAGGCCGACTACCGGGCCGCCTTCAACGCGGCCCACCTCCCCATGGCCGTCGTCGACCGCACCGGCCACATCGCCGGAGCCAACGAGGCCCTCGCCGCGCTCCTCGGCTCCGAGCCGCACCTCCTCGCCGGGCAGTCCGCCGCCGACCTGGTGGACCTGGCCTCCGAGGCCCGGACCTGGCACGCCTACCAGGAGGTGCTGCGCGGCCGGCAGGCCCGGCTCCGCTGCACCCGCCGCCTCAAGCACCCCGACGGGCACTCCCTGTGGACCGAGATCACCCTCGGCCCCGTCCCCGGCACCAGCACCGGTGACGTCCTGCTCTCCGTCGCCGACATCAGCGACCGGCGGGACCTCCAGGCCCGGCTGCGCCACCTCCAGATGCACGACCCGGTGACCCGGCTGCCCAACCGGGCACTGTTCTTCGAGCGGCTCTCCGCCGCCCTGGAGGCCTCCTCCTACGGGCAGAGCGGCACGGGCCGGATCGGGCTGTGCTACCTCGACCTCGACGGCTTCAAGGCCGTCAACGACACCCTCGGCCACCGGGTCGGCGACCGGCTGCTGACCGCCGTCGCCCAGCGGCTCACCCAGTGCGCCGACCAGTCCGGCTACGGGCGCACCGGCGGCCACCTGGTGGCCCGGCTCGGCGGCGACGAGTTCGCCCTGCTGGTCGAGGAGTCCACCGGCACCGAGCAGCTCGCGGACCTGGCGCGCAGCGTCCTGGCGGCCGTACAGGAGCCCTTCGACCTGGCCGGTCAGCGGCTGTCGGTCTCCGCGTCGATCGGAGTCGTCGAGCGGGCGGCCGCCGGGACCTCGGCGACCGGCCTGATGCAGGCCGCGGACACGACCCTCTACTGGGCCAAGGCCGACGGCAAGGCCCGCTGGACCCTCTTCGACCCCGAGCGCAACGCGCACCGCATGACCCGCCAGGCCCTGTCCTCGACGCTGCGACCGGCCGTGGAGCGCGGCGAGTTCAACGTGGAGTACCAGCCGCTGGTGGACCTGGAGAGCGGGGCGGTGCGCGGGGTGGAGGCCCTGGTGCGCTGGAACCACCCGCAGTTCGGCACGCTGACGCCGAATCGGTTCATCGGCATCGCCGAAGAGGACGGATCCATCGTCCAGTTGGGCCGCTGGGTGCTCCAGACCGCCTGCCGCCAGGCCCGGCGCTGGCAGATCGAGCAGCCCAGCGACTCCCCCGTCTTCGTCTCCGTCAACGTGGCCGTCCGCCAGGTCTGGGACTCCGACCTCGTCGGCGACGTCGCCGAGATCCTCGCGGAGACCGGCCTGGCCCCCCAGCTCCTCCAGCTCGAACTGACGGAGTCGGCCGTCATGGGCTCGGCGGGCCGCCCGCTCCAGGCCCTCCAGGCACTGAGCGACATGGGGGTGCGGATCGCCATCGACGACTTCGGCACCGGCTACTCGAACCTGGCCTACCTCAGCCGCCTGCCCGTCTCCGTCCTCAAACTGGACGGCTCCTTCGTCCGCGGCTTCCGCTACGAGGAGGGCTCCCACCCGAACCCGGCCGACGAAACCATCGTCGAAGCCCTGGTGCAGCTCGCGCACCGGCTGGGCCTGACGGTCACGGCCGAATGCGTGGAGACCGCCGACCAGGCGGCCCGCCTGCGGCACATCGGCTGCGACACCGGCCAGGGCTGGCTGTACTCCCGGGCGGTGGCGCCGGAGGCGATCGCAGCCATCATCAGCCGCCAGGCGGCGGGCCCCGGCCAGCCGGAGGGGCCCGCGCCGCATCCCGAGGTCTGAGTCAGAGACTCCGGACGAACGCTCCGAACGCTTCGGCCCTCACGGTGAAGGCGGGGCCGTCGGGGCGCTTGGAGTCCCGGACGGCTACGCGGCAGGGCTGGGCGGCGATCTCTACGCACTCGCCGCCGGTGGATCCGCTGTACGAAGCCTTGCGCCAAGCGACCGAGCCGAGGGGGGCGCACTCGACGCAGTCGCCGCCGGTGGTCCCGCTGTACGACGACTTACGCCACGGCGCGCCCGCCAGGTTCTGGTTGCTTCCCATAGCGTTCCTCCATTACCTGAGTGATCAGCTCTGCCGAGCGTTCCGGTGAGAGGGCCTCGGCTTGCAGCCGAGCGTAGCCGACCGAACGCTCCCTGATCACTGGTGGATTGGCCGTCATGTACCCCTGCGCATAGCCCTCTTCGTAAATCAGATCGGGGTCCCTGTCGAAGCGCAGGAGGTTGAACGACCCGAGCATGCCCGTGTGCGCTCCGGCCGAGAAGGGCAGCACCTGGATCTGCACCCAGGGCCGGTCCGCAAAGCCCAACAGGTGGGTGAGTTGGTTCCGCATGACCTCACGGCCGCCGACCTCTTGATGCAGCACGGCCTCGCCGAGGACCACCCACAGCGCAGGTGGCTGCTCGCACTCCAGGATGCGCTGCCTCTCCATGCGGGCCGCCACCAGTTCGTCGATCTGGTCGGGGCGGTCCACACCGATCAGCGCGCGGGCGTACGACTCCGTCTGGAGGAGCCCGTACACCAACTGGCACTGGAAGGTGGAGATGTACTCGGCCCGGGCCTCCATCTCCGCGTAGGCCTGAAACCAGTGGGGCAGCTGGCTCCGTAGGACCAGCCCCACCAGGCGGGAGAAGTGCCCGTCGGTACCCAGCGCAGCGTCGAGCCGTTCCGAGAAGTCGCGGGTCGGGACCCGTTTCGTGTTCTCGATCATGCCGATCAGCGAGCCCGAGCAGTAGATGATGTCGCCCAACTGGCCCTGCTTCAGCCCGGCGGCTTCTCTCAGGCGGCACAGCTCGTACGCGTAGTAGTCCAGCGGCGAGGCGCTGGGATCGAGAGCGCGGACGTTGACCAAGGGAATGGTCACCCCCATGAGGACGCGTGCGGATCCAACTCGTCGCCGAGCGTAGCGACCACCGCACGCTCCGGTACGGGGAATCCCGCAACCATGTCACACAGCAGCCCCCGCACCCTGGGAGGGGAGTGCGGGGGCTGCCGGCGCTCGGCGCGGGGTGGGGGGATCAGCAGGCGCCGAGGTCCTTCCAGACACCCCATTCACCGGTGGTGCCGGGCACCTCGTTCTGCGTCCACCACTGGGCCTTGTACTTGCGGCCGTTGTGCGAGACCTCGTTGCCGCCGGTGTAGATCGTTCCCGCGACGTACGCCGGGGTCGAACCGCAGCCGGTGGGCGGGGTCGTCGTCGGCGTCGCCGTGGGCGTGGCCGTCGGGGTCGCCGTGGGCGTGGCAGTCGGGGTGACCGGAGGCTGCGTGGTGCCGCCCAGGGAGTCCGAGATCTGGTTCAGCAGGGTCGCGTTGGCGTCCAGGCCGAGCAGGGAGTACATCATCGCGCCGGCCAGGCCGCGCTGCTTGCCGTAGTCGACCCGGGCCTGGATGGACTTCTGGTTCAGGCCGGTGAAGAACTCGCCGTCCTTGTAGAAGTACGAGGCCTTGGCCTGGTCGTCCCAGAAGGTGGTCGCCGGGTTGTCGACGATGCCGCCGAGCTCCTTGTAGAGCGCGATGCCGGCCTGCTGGCTGGTCGGACGGGCGGCGGAGGCCAGGGTGGCGGGCTGGGCGAGACCGTTGGTGGTGCCGGGCTGCACGCCCTTCCAGCCGCGGTAGTAGAACTCGTAGCCCAGGACCAGCTTGTTGGCCGGGAAGCCGCCGGTGATGCCGTAGGCGGCGTTGCCGTCGATCCAGGAGTCGATGGCGTTCTTGATGCTGTACTTCTCGGTGCCCGGGGCGATCGCGTCGGTCGGGTCGGACGACGAGGGCAGCAGCGGGGACTGGTGGTACGTCGGACCGTCCGAGTCCCAGGCGCCGTGCATGTCGTACGTCATGATGTTCGCGTAGTCGAGGTACGCGCCGATCTTGTCCGTCTCGATGTACTTGATCTTGTCCTGGCCGGCCGGGAGGGCGGAGGTCAGCAGGTACTTCTTGCCGCCGTTGGCCGCGCCGTGGGCGTCGAGCTGCTCGCGGAACTCCTTGAGCAGGAGCGTGAAGTTCTGCTTGTCCTCGGGGGCGTAGTGGTTGCCGAGGTGGCCGCCCGACGAGCCCGGGTACTCCCAGTCG
Source organism: Streptomyces sp. GL_141 (assembly GCF_057834385.1). Lineage (NCBI taxonomy): Bacteria > Bacillati > Actinomycetota > Actinomycetes > Kitasatosporales > Streptomycetaceae > Streptomyces > Streptomyces sp. GL_141. The sequence continues at coordinate 5,481,052 of NZ_CM174402.1, read as the reverse complement.
ATGTCGATGCCGTCGAAGATGCCCGCAGCGCTGCCCGCGCCGCCGTAGCCGCCCTCGACGGGCAGGTTGCCCTTGATGTACTGGTCGATGCAGGAGGAGACGAGCTTCTTGCGGGAAGCGTCGGTCTTGGCCGCGTCGCTGAAGTACTTCGAGTAGGTCCAGCCACCGAGCGAGATGTTGATCTTCAGGTTCGGGTACTTCGCCTTGAGCTGCTTGAACTGGTTGAACACGCCGACGATCGGCTGGTCCCACTTGTCCGCGACGCCGCTGACGCTGTCGGCCGCGCTGAAGGACTTCTGGTAGTCGGCGTACGAGTCGCCCGCACCGTCACCGGCGTTGGGGTTGTTGTCGTCGCCCGCCGCCTTGTTCGCCTCGAAACAGGTGAGGTTGGTGGGGTGGATGTTGCCGAACGAGTAGTTGATGACGTCCAACTTGCTCGCTATGCCACGGGTATCGAGGTGCTTGGGATAAAAGGCGTTCCCGTACACGGACCACTGGTCGTAGTAAGCGATCTTGACGTTGCCGGCCGTCGCGGTGGTCCCGGCCTCGGCGGCCGAGGCGGTGGTGAGTCCCGCGAAGGCGGCCAGCGTGCCGCCGGCCAGCGCGGCCGTGGCGGCGGCCGCGATGAGGGATTTACGGATGTGCATGAACTGCCTCCGGGGAAGTGGGAGGGGAAGGCAAGACTTCAGGTGGGGATAGTGATAGCGATCACTACAGGCCTGAGTCAATGGTTTGGACCAAAGAAGGACTAGACCAGTCGCGGCCCAGAAGTCCACGTCAGCGACGTGTGACCCCACCAAAAATCACTCGCCACCCATGGTGACGAGCGATTTAAGGCTGCCTTCATTCACCCTCCGGCAAGGTTTCAGCAACAAACCAGCCAAACTCCGGATGTCACCTCGTGCGAGTGCGTCCGGGCCGGTGCGCATCCGTAAACCCTTCCGGGCGAGCCCGCGTCGGCGGCAGAATCACGGGATGATCGGCAACCGGATCACCCATCGCGTCGCGGACGGCGTCCGCATACCGGGTACGTGGCGGCCCGCCTTCATCCACAACGGCACCTACTTCCTGACCGACCTCTTCATCTACGCCGACGGGCTCATCGACTGCTGGGGCCTGGTCACCCTCGAGGAGTTCGAGGAGAAGGTCCGGACCGGCTGGGTGGCCACCACGCTCCCGGAGGGCGCCGAGGCGTCCGCACACGGGCTGGCACGCTGGAAGTTCGGCGAGCCCCGGAACCAGCTCACCCCTGACCTCCTGGTCGAGGAAGTCCGCGACACCATCGACCGGCTGAACGAACGGCCCGACTCGGTGGGCCGCTGCCTGGCCGCCGTCAAGGCGTTCCTCGCCGATCGGACGGAGGAGAACCGGACCGCGGCCCGCACCGCGTTCCTGGCCGTCCCGGTCTCGCGGCGCCGCAGTGCGCTGAGCGACATGGACAGCAAGGACTGGCCGCTGCGGGTCCTGGTGGCGGGGCCCGGCGGCCGGACCTACCTGCCCGTCGACCCGCCGGTCACGCAGGAGGCGTACGACAGGGCCCTCGCGTACTTCGAGCAGCGGGCCGACGAGCTGACGAAGTGGCAGGCGCGCGCCTCGGCAGACGGGCCGGTTGCTCCATACGCTCCGTCGGTCCATCTCCACCACCGGGTTCCGAAGGGGCCGGTGGCCGAGCCCGGACGGCTCGGGCTGCGCAACGACTACCCCGCCCCGATCACCGTCGACAAGGCCGACTACCCCTCGGTCGCCCATGCCTACTGGGCCCTGTCGGCCGCTCGGCCGGAGGTCCGCGCCTCGATCGCGGCCGCGGCCACCTATGCCGCGGCACGGGACCTCGCGATTGCGGCGCCGCGCCGTGAGGACTGGGAGCACGTCCGGACCGGCGTCATGACCGGCCTGCTGCGCGCCAAGTACGACCGGCACCCCGGGCTGGCCGAGATCCTGCTCGCGACGGGCGATGCCACCCTGGTCTACGAGGACGTGGACTCGGCCTTCTGGGGACACACCGCCGGCCGAGGCCGCAACTGGACCGGCCGCCTCCTCGAACTGGTCCGGTCCGAACTGCACATGCGGCGGGCCGGGATCCCCGGTCCGTGACGGGGGATCCCGGGAGGGGCGGCCGGGTCAGGCGCCCAGGACCGGCATGCCGTACGCGTCCGCGACGAGGGCGTACGAGCGGAGGCGGGCCTCCCCGGAGTGGGCGTTGGCGGTCAGCATCAACTCGTCCGCGCCCGTCAGCTTCGCCAGGTCGTCCAGGCCCGCGGTGACCTCGTCGGGGGTGCCGTGGGGCACGCTCGCGAGGCGGTCGTCCACGAACTCCCGTTCCATCGGCGTGTACGGGTACGCGGCCGCTTCCTCGGGCGTCGGGACCAGCCCGGGCCGCCCGCTGCGCAGCCGGAGCATCGACAGCGCGCCGGTCAGCACCTGCGCGCGGGCCTCCGCGGCGGTGTCGGCGGCGAGGGCCGCGACGCCGATGACGGCGTACGGGGCGTCCAGGACGGCCGAGGGGCGGAACGACTGCCGGTAGAGGTCGAGGGCGGGCAGGGTTCCGGCCGGGGAGAAGTGGTGGGCGTAGGCGAAGGGCAGCCCGAGTCCGCCGGCGAGGCGGGCGCTGAAGCCGGAGGAGCCGAGCAGCCAGATGGGCGGCCGCCCGGCGGGGCCCTGTACGGGGCCCGGCACGGCGTGCACGCGGGCGTACGGGTGCCCGTCGGGGAAGTCGTCGTCGAGGAAGCGGATCAGCTCCGCGAGCTGCCGGGGGAACTCGTCCACGGCCTCGTCCCGTCGCCCGGGCCCGCGCAGCGCGGCGGCCGTCTGCCCGTCGGTGCCGGGAGCCCGGCCGAGGCCGAGGTCGATCCGGCCCGGGGCCAGGGCCTCCAGGGTGCCGAACTGCTCGGCGATGGCGAGCGGGGCGTGGTTGGGCAGCATGACCCCGCCGGAGCCGAGCCGGATCCGGGAGGTGTGGGCGGCGAGGTGGGCCAGGATCACGGCCGGGGAGGAGCTGGCGACCCCGGGCATGGAATGGTGTTCGGCGACCCAGTGGCGGTGGTAGCCGCGGGACTCGGCGAGGCGGGCCATGTCGACGCTGGTGCGCAGGGAGGCGTGGGCGGTGCTGCCCGCGCCGACGGTGACGAGGTCGAGCACGGAGAGCGGCACCGGCGCCCGGCCGAGGGCGGTCCCGCGGATCCCCGCCTCGCTCGAACCGCTGCCCGGTCCGCTGTCCGATCCGCTGTCCGATCCGCTGCCCGAACCCTCGCCCGGGCGGACGCTCCCCCGTCGTCCAGCGTCTCCCGCGGCCCCCATGTCACTGGGCTCACTCATCGTCTCTCCCGCTCCGCTCGCCCGTCCGTTCTCGTCCGTACGAAGAACCCGAACCGCGCGGCCGGTCCGGGCATTCCCGGCACTCTCGGACACCACCCATGACCTTGGCATATGCCAGTGGAGTAGATCCAGGCAGACCGGTGTGATTGAGCCATCAATCTCACCAACAGGCGCTCCACACGGGCCTCTTGATGGCTATCGTGTGAGAGCAAGCGGTAACAACCTGCTAGGGGGAAACCGTGGCGCTGAAGCCCGAGCCGACCGCGCCGTTCCACTCGGTGCAGTACGCCCTGCGCGTACTCGAAACGGTCGCCCGCCATACCGGCGGCGTGACCGACATACAGATCGCGCGTGAGACCGGCCTGCCCGCGGTCCACCTCGCCCCCATGCTCCTCATGCTGCGCCGGGAGGGGTACGTACTGCAGGTGTCCGACGGCGCCTACGCCATAGGAGACTCCCTCGTCCTGCTCGGCTCCGGCGTGGACCGCCAGCAGGCGCTGCAGGACAAGCTCCAGGACACCCTGGACCGGCTGCGGGACTCCGTCGGTGCCGCGGTCTACATCAGCCGGTACGTGGACGGCGAGGTCCGGATCACGCAGTTCGCGGACAGCCCGCGCACCCCCAAGGTCCACGAGTGGGTCGACTTCCGCTCGGCGGCGCACGCCAGCGCGGTCGGCAAGTGCCTGCTGACCCAGCTCGACCTGGACGGGCGGCGCGACCACCTGTCCCGGCACAAGATCGCCCGACTGACGTCGAAGACCATCGTGAACGAGCGGATCCTCTTCTCGAAGCTGGACAGCCAGCCGGCCACGGTGCCCACGCTCGACCTGCAGGAGTACGCCGTCGGCACGGTCTGCGCGGCCGTCCCGATCACCGCGGGAGCCTCGGTGGGCTGCCTCGCCCTGTCCCTGCCCGTGGAACACGCCCACCGGCTGCGGGCCGCGGCCGACGTGCTGAACCGCAAGGCCGCGCCGCTGCTGCTGTCGCTGACCCTCTGAGCGGGGGCGGCGGGGGGCGGGGGGCGGGGGCCGCGCGGCCCGGAAAACACTTCGGGCGGTTCCCGGTGAAACCGGAAACCGCCCGAAGGACAGGTGCGCCGCCAGGGACTCGAACCCCGGACCCGCTGATTAAGAGTCAGCTGCTCTAACCAACTGAGCTAGCGGCGCCTGCTGACAGAGAAAATACTACCTGCTCCTCCGGAGTGCTCAAAACCGCTTCCCGAGACCTCCCCTGAGCACCCTCCCGCGGCCGCTCCGCGGCCCCGCCGGCGCCCCGGTCAGCGGCCCAGCAGATCGGCACGCCCCTGGGCCTCGTAGGCGGCCAGGAGCCCTGCCAGGTCTTCCGCCTCCAGCCTCCGGTACGCGTCCTCGCCGCGCGGCCGCCACCAGACCGGATCGGCGGTCCGGAAGGCCTCGCCGCGCAGGGAGACCCGGTGGACCTTGTTGGTCGCCGTGGTCGGCATGGCGCCGACGACCCGTATGTAGCGCGGGGCCATCTTCGTACCGAGGTCGGGCTGGGCGGCGAGGAAGGAGGCGAAGCCCTGCGGGGAGAAGACGGCCCCCTCGCGCAGGGCCACGGCGGCCATGACCTGGTCGCCCGCCACCTCGTCCGGTACGGCGTACACGGCGACCGCGGCCGCCCGGGTCCAGCGGGCCAGGATGTTCTCGATCACCGCGGCGGCCAGGTTCTCGCTGTCGACGCGCAGCCGGTCGTCGGTGCGGCCGGCGAAGTAGAGGAAGCCGTCGGGGTCGCGGAAGAAGAGGTCCCCGGTCCAGTACCAGCCGTCGCGGGTGCGGGCGGCCTCCGCGTCGGGGTTGCGCCAGTAGCCCTCGAAGAGGCTCCTGCCCCTGTTGACCAGCTCTCCGATGGCCTCGGTGCCGTTGAGGAGGCGACCCTGCGGGTCGAGCACGGCCGGCGGGCACTCGCCACCCGTCTCCGGGTCGATGACGGCCAGGTCGTCGCCCGCGCCGGCCCGGCCCAGGGCGCCCGGCGGGGTGTCGGGGGTGCGCTGGACGGAGGCGCCGCCCTCGGTGGCCCCGTAACCCTCGACGAGGCGGACCCCGAAGCGCTCGGCGAAGCGCGCCGCGTCCACGGCGCCCGCCTCGGTGCCGAAGCCGAGGCGCAGGGTGTGCGCGCGGTCGTCGGGGCGGGGCGGGGTGGCGAGGAGGTACTGCACGGCGCGCCCTACGTAGGTGAAGTACGTCGCCTCGTAGGCCCGTACGTCGTCCAGGAACGCAGAGGCCGAGAAGCGGCGGCGCAGGGCCACGGCGGCTCCGCCCACGAGGGCGGGGAGCCAGTCGGCGATGACGGCGTTGCCGTGGAAGAGGGGCATGCAGATGTAGTGGACGTCGTCCGGGGTGACCGAAAAGTGACGTGCGAGCGAGGCACCGGCGCCGGCCAGCCGACCCTGGGTGCAGATGGCGGCCTTGGGGGCGCCGGTGGAGCCGGAGGTGAAGTAGAGGAGCAGCCGGGAGGACGGCGTCGGGCCGGGGCCGAGCGTCGCGTCGCCGGGCTTCGCGCCCGTGTACGGGGCGAGCAGGGCCTCGTACTCCTCCGTGTCCGTGACCAGGAGGCGCACGCCGGGCAGGTCGAGGCCGCGCAGGAGCGGCAGGTGGGTCCGCTCGGTCACCAGGATCCGGCAGTCGGTGTGCAGGATGTCCCGGGCCAGCTCGGGGCCGCGCCGGGTGGGGTTGATCCCGGCGACGGCGGCCCCGGCGAGGGCCGCCGCGCCGAGCCAGAACGGGAACTCGGGGGTGTTGTCCAGCAGCACCCCGATGTGCGGCTCCGCCCCCGGCGGCAGCAGGTCGACGAGGAGCGCGGCGCGCGCCGCGGCCTCCCGGGCGGTCCGGTGGTGGCTGAGCACGCCGTCGGCGTACTTCAGACCGGGCCGGTGGTCGCCCCATTGGCTCGCGATGAGCTCCGCGACGGTTTCGGGTGTCCTCGTTGGCCGCATGCCGCCGGAGAATAGCTGACGTTCCGTCAGAATTGAACGCCGTGGCGGGCGGTGGCGATCAGAACTGGACGTCGGAGCAGGAGTAGAAGGCCATCGGGGTGTCATTGACGGTCCACACGGCGAGGATCATGTGCCGGCCGGTCTTGCCGCTCGGCATGGTGCCCTGGTGGACGGTGGTCATGGCGGGGCGGGCGCCGTTGTAGGCGACCGTGAGGAAGGGCTGCGGGTCGAGGGCGGCGCGGGTGAGCGGCTTGGTGGAGTCCCAGCCGTTCTTGGTGACGTAGTACCGGAAGTCGGTGGCCGAGTGGTTCGCGGTGAACTGCCAGCGGAAGCCGTAGCTCTGCCCGCTGGTCACCGGGGTGGCCGGCCAGGCGCCGCCGCGCTGGTCGTCGAGCTCCGCGAACTGCGGGAGGCCGGCGGAACATATCTTGCCGTCGGCCGGTCCGGCGGCCGGGAACCCCTTGAAGCCCTCGACGCTCTGCGGCTCCCACTGGATGGCACCGCAGTTGGCGACCGTCTTGTTGGCACAGAGCTTCTGGCGGCTGATCGGGGTGTCGGTGTACCCGTGGCTGCTGGCCGTGGGGGCCGTGACGAGCGCGAGGGCGGCCACGACTCCGAGGCCGACGGTGGTGGCGGTGGCCGTGGCGGCGGCCCGCTTGGTTCTGGGCATGCGGAAGGAACGCATGATGCTGATGCTCCTTGAACGTGGGGGGGTGTCCGGAGAGAGCGTGCGCACGCGTGGGGATGGGCCGTACCGGGTTCGGCGGCACGGCCCGTTCACGAGCTCTGGGTTTAGGTCTAGACCAAGTTCCACAGTATTGACGGGAGTTGGCCATGTCCAGACCAACGGAAGAACGGGTGGTCCGGACCACCCGGATTCCACCCGTTCTCCTGTCGGCCCGCGTTGGCGGGTGTTGGCGGGCGTTGGCCCGCGTCGGCCCGCGTCGGCCCGCTCGCGCTCGTGAGGGCTACTCGGAGCGGCCCGTGTAGAAGGCGACGGTCAGGTCCTTCACGAGGGCCTTGCGCTCGTAGTCGTCGAGCTCCACGATCCCGCGCGAGGTGAGGCGGTGGACGGTGTCGTCCACCGCGTCGACCACCGAGGTCAGGACGGTGTCCCGGTGCTTCGCGTCGATCGCCGCGACCCGGCGCCGGCGCATGGCGTCCGCGACCTCGGGGGCGTACTCGATCCGGGTGGGCTGCGCCGAGAACACCTCCACGCCGACCGCCTCCGTCTCGGACGCCAGCATCCGGGTCAGCGCGTCGCCGACGGCTTCGGCGTCGCGCAGGGTCGGGGCGTCCTCGTGGAAGGCGTCCGCGGGAAGCTGGGACAGGACCCGGGCCATGGCCGATTCGACCTGCTCGGCGAGGTAGTCGACGTGGTCCTCCACGGCCAGGGTCGCCCGGGCGGTGTCCTTGACCTGCCAGACCACCTGGACGACGACCTGGAGGGCGAGGCCGCCGGAGTCCACGGCGGGCATCGGGTCGCTGCGCCAGTGGCGCAGCCGGACGTCGACCCGGCGGCGCAGCAGCAGGGGGCTGATCCAGGTCAGGCCGGTACGGCGGACGGTGCCGCGGTAGCGGCCGAAGAGGGTGAGCACCCAGGCGTGGCCGGCGCGGCCCCGGCCCAGACCGCCGAGGGCGAGGAGGGCGACCACCCCGAGGAAGGCGAGCGGGGGCCAGAACCGTGCCTGCAGTCCCCGGTAGGGGCGGGGCTCCGCGCCGAACGCCAGCGCGAGGGAGTCCGGGACGACCCCGGCCCGCCAGAGCACGACGGCGCAGCCGGCGAGCGCGATCCCGCCGACGGCCACCGCGATCCAGCCCGGCAGCACCGGGCCGCGGTGCTCGTGGAGCCGGTCGTCGCCCCGGGGCACGCGGCGCCCGGGGGCGGACCGGGCCGCGGCGGCGGCCCTGCCCTTCGCCTGCCGAGCCGACCCCGACTGCGGCTCCGACCCCGAGTGCGAGTGCGAGTGCGACTCCGCCTGTGTCTGCGTCTGCCCGTGCGCCTGCGTCTGCGGGTGGGCTGCGCCGCGGAACGGCAGGTGCACCGGCACCGCGGTCACCGCGGCCCCGCGTGCCGCGGTGACCCGGGGCAGGTCCTGCGTATCGTCCTCGGCGATCCGCGCCACGGCCCGCGCGACGACCCCGACGACGTCGGCCCCGTCCTCATGCCCAGGCCCGGGCACGCCACCACGGCCGGCCGCAAACTCCACCCCGAGCTCGGCCCCGCCGGAGGCGGACTCGCCGTGCGCAGCTTCGCCGGAGGCGGACTCGCCGTGCGCAGCTTCGCCGGAGGCGGACTCACCGTCGGCGGTCGCGCCGGTGGCAGTCCCGACCGCGGCAGCCCCGGGGATGGCCCCGCCGTGCGCAGCTTCGCCGGTGGCCGACTGGCCGTACGCAGCTTCGCCGGAGGCGGACTCACCGTCGGCGGTCGCGCCGGTGGCAGTCCTGACCGCAGCGGCCCCGGGGGTGGCGGGCTGGCCGTGCGCGGCTCCGCCGGAGGCGGCCCCGCTGGTGGCAGTCCCGACCGTGGCGGCCCCGGTGGTGGCGGGCTGGCCGTGCGCGGGCTCGTGGTGGGTGGCTTCGCCGTGCGCGGTCGTGCCGTACGCGGCTCCGTCGGTGGCGGTCCCGACCGTGGCGGCCCCGTTGCTGGCGGCCTGGCCGTGCGCGGTCTCCCGTCCGGGGCCGGCGTTGCCGACGGGCCCGGTAGCGACCGAACTGCCGCCTACGGGGGCGGAGTCACCGGCGGTGCCCGGAGCGGGCACCGACCAGGTCAGCTCCCGGCCGCCGGCCGGGTCGGCCGGACCGGCGTCTCCCGGCTCGGGCAGGTCCCGTACGGGGTCGGGGTACTGATCCGCGCACCCGGCCTCCGGGGCGGGGCCCGGGACCGCGTGCTGCGGGGTACGGCCGTGCTCGGCGGAGGAGCCGCCCTGTCCCGGGAGGTCCCAGGCGGCGGGCGGACCCGCGTGCCGCGGGGCGTGTTCCGCCCTGGCGGTCGCGGCGGCGAAGGACACGCCCGGGGCGGGCGCGGCGGCCGGGGGCCAGGCCTCGTCCTGCGGGTGCGGGCGGGCGGCTTCGGCGTCGGGGTTGCTCAGCCGGAGCGCGGCCGCACCGGCGTGGGCCGCCTCGTCCTGGGGGTGCGGGATGTCCACCCCCGGCTCGGCCTGGGCCCGCGCCGCGGGTACGTCGCTCCGCGCGGCCTCCCCGACCCGCCCGGCGGGCCCCTGCGGCGCACCGCCCGAAGCCTGCGCCGCCAAGCCCACGGTGACAAGTCCGTCGCCTTCCCGATCGCCCCCGGCCGGCACGGGCCCGGAGTGCTCCGGCGCCGGCGCCCAACCGGTCGACGCAGCCCACTCACTCACCGCTGCCGCGGGCACGGACCCGGACACCTCGGAGCCTGCGGCCGGCACCGCACCGGAGGACCCGGCCCACCCGCCACCGACCGGCGCGGACGCGGACTGCACGGACCCGGCCCGGCCGGACGCGGCCGCCGGGTAGGCGTCCCGCTCGGCATCGGCCCCGGCGGAGACCCGCCCGACCCCGACCCCGTCAGGCGCGGCCAACAGGTGCGAGCCCCGCTCGGCGTCGGCCCCCGCAGGGACCAGCCCGGACTCGACCGGCACGGACCCGACCCCGTCAGGCGCGACCGACAGGTGTGCGCCCCGCTCCGTACCGGACCCAGCCCCTGCCCCTGCCCGCCCTGCGGCAGACATGGCCCGGTCAGGCGCGGCCGACAGGTGTGCGCCCCGCTCGGCGTCGGCCCCCGCAGGGACCAGCCCGGACTCGACCAGCGCGGACCCGACCCCGTCAGGCGCGGCCGACAGGTGCGAGCCCCGCTCCGTACCGGACCCAGCCCCTGCCCGCCCTGCGGCAGACATGGCCCGGTCAGGCGCGGCCGACAAGTGTGCGCCCCGCTCGGCGTCGTCCCCGGCGGAGACCCGCCCGGACGCGACCGGCGCGGACCCGACCCCGTCAGGCGCGGCCGACGGGTGCGAGCCCCGCTGCGTACCGGCTTCGGCTGCTGCCCACCTGGCCGCGACCGGCGCGGCTGCGCCCTGCTCGGCGGGAACCCGCTCTGAGCGGACCGGCGCGGACGCGGCCAGGTCGGGGGTGGCCGCGTGCGAGCCCCGCTCGGTGCCGGGCTCGGCCGCTGCCCACCCGGCGTTGACCGGCGCAGCCGCCGGTGTGGACGTGGCCGGCACCGGTACGGCTCGGTCGTGCTCGGCCCGCACGACCCAGCGGGGAGCGGCAGCTGCCGGTGCGACTCCGCCCGGCGTAGTTCCCGCCTGCGCGGCGGCGGCCGGGGTGGCTCCGGCGGAGGCCCAGTCGGCGGCATCGGACGCGGTCGGCGCCGCGACCGCCTGGTCGGGCTCGGCCGGTGCGGCCCACCGGGGGCCGACCGCTGCCGACGTGGCAGCGCCCGGACCGGTTCCGGCCTGGGTGGCCCCGCCCGGGGTGGATCCGGCCGGGGTGGCACTGCCCGAACCGGCACCAGTCAGGGTGGCTCCCGCCGGGGTGGCTCCGCCCGAACCGGCACCGCCCGGGGCGGCTCCGGCCAGCGGGGCTGCGCCCGAACCGGCACCGCTCGAACCGGCACCGCCCAAGGCGGCTCCGCCCGGACCGGCCGCGCCCAGGGGCGGGTCCGTCGGGGTGGCCGGTTCGGGCTGCGGGGTTGCTGTTCGGGGGGTTGGGTGTGGGGGGATCTCGAAGGTGCCTGTGGTCGATGTCGTGCGCGTGGGGTACATCGTTGCCTCCGTCATGCGAACAGCCGGCGCCAGGTTTCCGGGCCCGGGTAGCCGTCGGCCTGGGCGCCGCGCCAGCCCTGGGCGCGCTGGAACGCCTCGACGCTGCGGCGGTCGGCCTCGCCCCAGCGGGGGCCCGGTCCGGACAGGTAGTGCTTGCCGAAGCCCTTCTTCACCAACTGGCGGCCAAGGGCGGTGATGGACGGGTGGGACGCGCCCGGCCGGAAGAACGCCGCCCCGGGGTAGGCGGGCTTGCCCGCCGGGCCCGGTGCGCCGCCCGTGGTCGGCGGGATGTCCTTGCCCTGGTGCTGGGCGAGCAGCCGCCAGGTCTGCGCGCCCGGGAGGCCGTCGGCGTCCGCGCCCGTCCAGCCCTGGGCGCGCTGGAAGGCCTCGGTCGCCTGCCGGTCGGCGTCGCTCCACTTCGTCCCGACGCCCTTCGGGTAGAAGCGCAGCCCGCCGCGGTCGGACAGCATCCGGCCGAGCTGGGCGACGTAGGCGTTGTCGGCGCCCGGACCGAACTTCGAGGCTCCGGGGAAGGCGGCCGAGACGCCGCCCGTGCCGCCCGGCGCGGGCGGTTCGCCCGTGGCCGGGGGCTCGGGAACGACTCCGCCGGTGACCCCGTTGAACCGGTACGGGATGTACTTCAGCGCGTTGTTCCAGTAGCCGTAGGGCGTGGCCAGCTTCCGCGTCGTCGGCTTGGTCTGCTCGTAGGCGACGTAGTGCGTGCGCGTCTCGTCCACCCACCCGCCGAAGAGCACGACGTGCGAGCCCTTGTTGGGGTCGGCCGGGTTGTGGAAGAGCAGCATGTCTCCGGGGAGCAGCTCCTCCTTCGTGATCCGGGTCGCGAACTTGTCGAGGCTGCCGGTCCACTCGTTCGTGCCGAGGTTCCACGCCATCGAGACGAAGCCGGAGCAGTCCTGCCGGTACCCGTCCGACCAGTACTTCTCCATGCTGTACGGGACCTGCGCGTCCAGCCACAGCTTCGCCCGGTTGATGATCATCGCCCGGTCGGTCCGCCGCACCGCCGAGGGCGCCCCGGGCAGCCCGGCCGGCTTCGCGGGCGTGCCCTTCTGGCCTTCGGTTCCCTTCGGCCCGTGCAGCGGGGCCCGGCCGCCCTGCGGGGTGCCCGGGTCGTCCAGGGCCACCCGGCCGCCGGGGCCCGGCGTGGCCGCCGTGGCCACGGACGCGCCGCCTCCGCCGAGGACCACGCCCGCGGCGGTGGCCAGCACCAGCGCGCGGCGGGCTCCGCGCGCGGCGGGGTGTCCGCCGTCGCGCAGCGGTATGGCCCGGGCGCGCGCGAGGGTGCGGCGGCGCTGGGCGCAGCCTTGGCACGGGCAGTCGCCGGTGGGTTCGTACTCCTCGAAGGAGGGCAGCGGCATGGGCGGCATCGCCTCACCCATCGGCGTCGCCTCGCCCATCGGCATCGCTTCGTACACATGCGTCGGAGGCTGCATCGTCATGCGGTTCCGTCCACTCCCCTGCTCGTCGCCGGCCGGCCGGGACCGCATCTGGCGGGGCGTCAGATCCGGCCTGGCTCAGACATATCGTGCACGACAAACCCCCCAAACATGGGTTAATCGGACAGAACGCGCGCGGCTTGTCACGAGCACCCGCGGCGGTGGGGTAGAGTTTTCCCTGTCACCAAGCGCCGCTAGCTCAGTTGGTTAGAGCAGCTGACTCTTAATCAGCGGGTCCGGGGTTCGAGTCCCTGGCGGCGCACAGACGCAAAGAAGCCCCTCGCAGTGAAAGCTGCGAGGGGCTTCTTCGTGCTTCCGGAGCGTGCGGGTCAGACCGCCGTTCCCGGGCGGACTCCGACGCCCGTCAGGTACGCCGACACCACCACGTTCGCCGAGTACTCCTTGGCCGCCTTGTCGTAGGTGCCGCCGCAGGTCACCAGCCGCAGTTCGGCCCGGCCGCGGACCTTGGGGCCGTACACCTTGGCGGGATCGAAGCCCGCGCGCTCGTGGACCCGTACGTCCTCGATCGTGAACTCCGCCACCGAGCCGTCGGCCCGCACCACGCGGATCTTGTCGCCGGTCTTCGCCGAGCTCAGGCCGTAGAACACCGCCGGCTTCGACCGTGTGTCCACGTGCCCGACCAGCAGCGCGGTCCCGGCCGTGCCGGGCTGGGCGCCGCCGCGCCACCAGCCGACCGTGCCCGGATTCTCGTACGGGGGCGGTTCGATCGCCCCCTTCGCGTCGAGGTCCCGGACGATCACCGGGGCCTGGACGCCGAGGGACGGTACGTCGACCCGCGCGGGCGCGGCCGGCCCCAGCGGGGTGTGCGCCGCGGGCATGCCCGGGGCGGCCGGTCCGCCTGCCCGGCCGGGCAGGGGTATCGCCACTCCGGTGATCTCACGGCCCCATAGCCACAGGCCGAGGACCAGCACCGACCAGGCCGCGAAGGTCAGCAGCCGGGAGCCGCCGGAGCTCCGCTGCTCCGCACTCACCCGATCGCCCCGGTCACTCGCCGCTGCGGCGGCGGCGCAGGGTCAGCGCACGGCCGGCGACCGCGAGGGTGGCGGCGGCGGCGAGCACGGCGCCGATCACCGTGTGCGGCAGGCCCGGGCCGTCGCCGTCGGGGCTCTTCTTGGCCGCCGCGGCGAGCTGCGCGGAGTCGGCGGCCCCGGCCTGGGCGGCCTCCGCCGCGGACGCCGCCTTCGACTTCGCGGCGATCTCCTCGGACATGCCGCCGCCGCCCGCGTGGACCGGCCAGACGGGGGTGTGATGGGGGTTGGGGCGGTGCTCGCGGCGGCGCTCGATCTCGATCGTGCCCCATTCGCGTTCGCCGCCGCGGCCGCCGCACTTGATCTTGATGTCGTGGCGGCCCGGCTCGGCCCAGGAGCGGATCATCGCGTCGCCCCACAGGGTGCGTCGGTCGTCGCGCCCGGTGGACAGGCGGACCTCGGAGACGAAGACGACGGACGAGGCGACGGCCCAGTCGTCCTCACAGCCGCGGACGCGCAGTTTGACCTGCGCCCCCGGCTCGGCCGGATTGGGGTCGGCCGAGACGCTGCCGCGGTCCCGGTTCCAGTCGTCCTCCCCCGCGAAGGCGAAGGGTGCGGTCACGGCGGACAGGGCCGTCAGGGCGACGGCCACCCCGGTGACACGGAGAGCGATCGAATCACTGCGCATGGTGAACCTCCTCAACAAGGAGATTCACGCGCGGCGCGCCGCTCCGCATCCGGAGCGGCGCCCTCTTGGCCCGTACGTGTCAGCCGTACGACCTAAACCAGATCGACCAGATCGGCGATGGAGGCGAACGTGTGGGTCGGCCGGTACGGGAACTTCTCGGTGTCCTCGACCGACGTCAGACCGGTCAGCACGAGGAAGGTCTGCATGCCCGCTTCCAGCCCGGCCAGGATGTCGGTGTCCATCCGGTCGCCGATCATCGCGCTGCTGTGGGAGTGCGCGCCGATGGCGTTCAGGCCGGTGCGCATCATCAGCGGGTTGGGCTTGCCGGCGAAGTACGGCTTCTTGCCGGTCGCCTTGGTGATCAGTGCGGCGACCGCGCCCGTGGCGGGCAGCGGGCCCTCGGCGGAGGGGCCGGTCTCGTCCGGGTTGGTGCAGATGAACCGGGCGCCCGCGTTGATCAGGCGGACCGCCTTGGTCATGGCCTCGAAGCTGTACGTCCGGGTCTCGCCCAGGACCACGTAGTCCGGCTCGTGGTCGGTCAGGATGTAGCCGATGTCGTGGAGGGCGGTGGTGAGACCGGCCTCGCCGATGACGTACGCGGTGCCGCCCGGACGCTGGTCGTCCAGGAACTTCGCGGTGGCCAGGGCCGAGGTCCAGATGTTCTCCACCGGGACCGACAGGCCCATCCGGCTCAGGCGGGCCTGGAGGTCGCGCGGGGTGTAGATGGAGTTGTTCGTCAGCACGAGGAAAGGCTTGCCGGACTCGCGCAGCCGGTTGATGAAGGCGTCGGCGCCGGGGATCGGGATGCCCTCGTGGACGAGGACCCCGTCCATGTCGGTGAGCCAGGATTCGATCGGCTTGCGCTCTGCCACTGGACTGTTCTCCGCTCTCGGTGGCGTCTGACGTCTGTGACGTCTGTGACCTCTGGTCTCTACCACCTTATCCGGGCCGGACCGCGGACGCCGTGGGCGTCCACGGCCCGGACCGTACGGCGGAACGGGCGGCCGCGAAGGCCCGTCGAGGGCCCCCGCCAAAAGTCCCGTACCCGCCGAAAGCGGCCTCAGCCGAGCTTGACGTTGTCCACGGTCCAGTACCAGTTGTTGCTGCCGGCGTAGCGGAAGCGGACCTGGACGTCGGTGGCGCCGGCCGGGACCTGGAGCGCGATCGACTCGGAGCGGGCGACCGCGTCGGCGGTGTAGCTCTTGACCACCGACGGGGTACCGCCGTTGTAGGAGACCAGGACCTGGGCGGTCTGGCCGGACTCCTGGCGGTAGTGGGTCTGGAAGGTCAGGTTCTTCGTGCTGCCGCCGGTGACCGCCCACTTGGGGGTGATGAGGGTGGAGTCGTAGGAGCCGGTGTGGCTCTTGTCGTCCCACTCGTCGGAGTCGGCGACGGCGAACACGTCACGGGAGCGGACGTTCAGCTCGCGCCACTGGTCGCGCTGGGCCTGGCTCCAGAACTCGTCGGTCGCGAAGGCCCATCCGGCCCACTCGGTGACACCGCCCGTGCCCATCTTGGAGTTGTCGACCGACCAGCCGGCCGGCGGGGTGTGCGTGAATCCCTTGGTGCCGGCCGGGATGCCCGTCTCGTCCACGCGCGCCTGGAGGTTGGGGCGCAGGGTGTCGAAGGCGTCGCCGTCGTCGGGGGCGCCCAGCGGGATGCCGTCGATCGCGGAGCCGGGGGTGACCCCGACCTGGGCGAGCGCGGTCGCCGCCACGTCGACGAGCTTGACGTCGTCGCGTACCGAACCGGCGGGAATCCCGGCACCCTTGGCGAGGACGAAGGTGCCGCGCTCCTGGATGGTGGAGCCGCCGTGGCCGCCGGAGTTGGTGTGGCCGTGGTCGGTGGTGACCAGGACCTTCCAGTTCTCCTGGGCGTAGGTCGGACGGTTCTGGACGGCGTTCAGGAGCTGGCCGACGAGGACGTCGACGCGGGCGACGGTGTCCAGGTACTGCTGGCTGGCGGCGCCGTAGGAGTGGCCGGCCGCGTCGATCTCGCCGAGGTAGACGAAGGCGGCGTCCGGGTTCTGGTCCCGCAGCTCGGCGGCGGCCGCGGCGGCGATCTTCGGGTCCTCGTTGCGGTAGCCGTCGCGGTCGCCCTTGAGGGAGAGGCGCTTGTCGACCTTGGCCGAGAAGATCGGGCCGTTCTGGTCGGTGGAGGTGATGGGCTCCCAGTCGGCGGCCGCGTACGTGTTGAGCGCCGGGTTGGCGTTCTCGATGCGGGTCAGGAAGTCCGGGTAGGCCGTGTAGTTCTTGCCGGTGAAGGAGTTGTCCTTCACCCCGTGCTTGTCGGGCCAGACGCCGGTGGCGATCGTGGACCAGCCGGGGCCCGAGGAGGTGGCGCCCATCGGGTTCGCGTACAGGGTGCTGCGGGCGGTCAGGCCCTGGGCCATCAGGCCGTTCAGGTGCGGGGCGTTGGCGGCCTTGACGCGGTCCAGGACCGCGCCGTCGAGGCCGATGACGAGCACCTTGTTCACGGCGGCGGCGGCAGCGGCTTCGTCGGCGGTCGCGGCGTGGGCGCCGATGCCGGTGGCGAGCAGGGCGGTGGCGGTGGCCGCCACGGCGAGGGTCCGTCCGGACAGGACAGTGGGCACGTACTCCTCCGGGAGTAATCGTGGGGAAGGCGCAGGGGACGTACGGGGCGTGCGGGCGTACGGTCGTGCGGCAACGCGAGCGAGCGTACGGCGGGTCCGGACCGAAGACGAGGCTCGGTCCAGACCCGTTATCTGGACGTCACTATCCCGGTCGTGGGTGACCGGGAGGCGACCAGTCAGCTTCCGGTGGCCGACTTCCACGCGTCGACGTAGCCGGTGAGGTTCTTGTCGATGTCGGCCCAGTCCGGCTCGAAGATCTCGACTCCGGTCATGAGCTTGGTGAGCTCGACGGCGTTGGCATCGGTGGGCTTGACGTCGGTGCGGGCCGGGAAGCCGCCGCCGACGCCGCTGACCAGCTTCTGGGCGTCCTCGCTGAGCAGGTAGTCGAGGAGCTTCTTGCCGTTCTCGGTGTGCGGGGCCTTGTCGACGAGGCCGGCCGCGTACGGGAGGGAGAAGGTGGTGGGCTTGCCGCCGTCCTTGGCGGGGAACCAGATGCCGATGTTCGGCATGGACTTGGACTGCGCGAAGTTCATCTGGACGTCGCCGTTGGCGACGAGCAGCTCGCCCTTGTCGGTCTTCGGCGCGAGCTTGCTGGTGGAGGAGGACGGGCCGACGTTGTTGGCCTGGAGCTTCTTCAGGTACTCGTTCGCCGGCTCCTTGCCGCCGAAGTCGTGCATCGCCTTGATGAGCACGGCGGTGCCGTCGCCCGCGACGCCCGGGGTGGAGTACTGGAGCTTGCCCTTGTACTTGGCGTCCAGCAGCTCTTCCCAGGTCTTGGGGGCGGCCGGCAGCTCCTTCTTGTTGTAGATGAAGCCGAAGTAGTTGTTGACGACCGAGGTCCACTTGCCCTCGGAGGACTTGTTCGCTCCGTTGACCTTGTCGGCGCCCTGCGGCGTGTAGGCCTGGAGGAGGCCCTTGCCGTCGGCCTGCTGGATGAACGGGGGCAGCGTGATCAGGACGTCGGCCTGCGTGTTGGTCTTCTCGCGGACGGCGCGCTGCACCATCTCCCCCGAACCGCCCTCGACGTACTTGACCTCGATGCCGGTCTTCTTCGTGAAGTCGGCGAAGACCTTGTCGTACCAGCCGTCGCCCTTGTCGCTCTTGAGGCCGTCGGCGCTGTAGACGGTGACGACCTTCTCGCCGCCGCCCTTGGAGTCGGTGGCGGCGGAGGATCCGCCGCAGGCGGTGAGGCCGGCGGTGAGGGCGAGGCTGCCGGTGACGGCGGCGGTGAGGCGGAGGTACTTGTTGCTGGGCATGGAACTTCCTCACGGGGAAAGGGAGTCAGCAGGGGAGTCAGCGGGGTGTGGCGGGTGGATCAGCGGTACGTGGCCCTGGTGCGGACGCGGGAGACGGCCAGCAGGACCAGCAGGGTGGTGGCCATGAGGACCACGGCGACGGCGGAGCCGCTGAAGAGCGAACCGCGGTCGGTGGCGGTGAAGATGCGGACCGGGAGGGGCATCCAGTCCGGCGGGTAGAGCATCATCGTGGCGCTCAGCTCGCCCATGGACAGGGCGAAGCAGAGCCCGGCGGCCGCGGTGAGCGACGGCAGCAGGAGGGGGAGCTTGACCCGCCACAGCACGTACGCGGGGCGGGCGCCCAGGGAGGCCGCCGCCTGTTCGTACGCGGGGTCGAGACGCACGATGGCAGCCGAAACCGACTGGTAGGCGAACGCCGTGACAAGAATGGTGTGCGCCAGGATCACGATCGAGCTGGTGCCGTTGAGGAGCAGGGGCGGCTTGCTGAAGGCGACGAGCACGGCGAGGCCGACGACCACGGACGGCACGGCGACGGGCAGCATGAACAGCGCGTCCAGGGAGCTCTTTGCGCGGGTGCGCAGCCCGGCGGCGGCGAGCGCCGCCCAGGTGCCGACGGTGAGCGCGATCAGGCTGGCGGCCAGGGCGGTGAGCAGCGAGGTGGTCAGCGCCTGGAGGGATTCGCCGCGGACGGCGGCGGCGTAGTTCTCGGTGGTGGGGCCGGAGGGGAAGGCCCCGGACCAGTGCGTCGAGAAGGACGCGGCCACCACGACGAGCAGCGGCAGGGCGAAGAGGGGCAGGAAGAGGAGGCCGAAGAGGCTCCAGGCGGCCCAGCGGCCGCTCTTGCTATGCACCAGCACGCTTGCTCACCACCCGGTAGAGGCCGAACAGGCCGACGGAGATCACGATGTTGACGACGGCGACGACGCAGGCGGCCGCGTAGTCGGATTCGAGGATCGCCTTGCCGTAGATGAGCATCGGGAGCGTGGTGACGTCCTTGGCTCCGGTGAACAGGACGATCCCGAACTCGTTGAGGCACATGACCAGGACGAGGCTGCCGCCGGCGGCGAGCGCCGGGAGGGACTCGGGGAGGATCACCCGGCGGATGATGCGGCCGGGCTTCGCGCCGAGCGAGGAGGCCACCTCCAGCTGGGCGGTGTCCAGTTGGGAGAAGGCGGCGAGCAGCGGGCGCATCACGAAGGGCGTGAAGTAGGTGATCTCCGCGAGGAGGACGCCCCAGGGGGTGGTCAGGAAGTGGAAGGGGCCCTCGGTGGCGCCGAATCCTTCGGTCCACAGGCCGTTGGCCATGCCGACGGTGCCGTAGACGAAGAGGAGCGCGAGGGTGATGAGGAAGGAGGGGAAGGAGAGGAAGACGTCGATGAACTTGGCGACGGCGCGGGCCCCGGGGAACGGGACGAAGGCGATGACCAGCGCGAGCGCGAAGCCGAGGACCAGGCAGCCCGCGGTGGCGCCGACGGCCAGCCAGACCGTGGTGCCGAGGGCCTCGCGGAAGGAGTGCGAGGCGAAGACGGAGGCGTAGGCGTCGAAGGCGCCGCCCCCGTTCTCGGGGGACAGCGACTGCTGGACGACGAGCGCGAGGGGGTAGAGGAAGACCAGCGCGAGCACGGCGACGGGAGGCACGGTCCACAGCCAGCCGGGCACGCTACGGGGCGCACCTGCGGCCTTCGCCGCGAAGCCGCCGGGGGCTCCGGCCGGGCTTTCGGGCGTGCCGGGGGCAGGGCTTCGTACCGGCTGGTGGGGTATGACCGCGGCTTCGGGGTCGGCTGCCGGCCCGGGTGCGGCGGTGTGTCGCCGGTCCGTGGCCTCAGCCATCGGAGACCCCCGCGGACAGGAGCACCGCGTCGCGCGGCTCGAAGTGCAGGGTGACGTGGTCGCCCAGCGCCGGGGTTTCGCGCAGTTCGGGCAGGTCCGCCTTGACCCGGTGGCCCTCGATGTCCACGTAGAGCCGGTGGGTCGAGCCGCGCCACTGCACCTCGGTGATGGTCCCGCTCAGCGCGTTGGGGCCGGCGCCGAGGCCGAGCAGGTGCGGGCGTACGCACAGGGTGGCGCTCGCGCCGGCGGCCGCACGGCCGGGGTCGAGGGTGAGGGGGTGCCCGGCGAAGAGCGCGCCGCCGTCGGCGACGGTGACGGGCAGCAGGTTGGCGTTGCCGACGAAGGAGGCGGTGAACTCGGTGCGCGGGGCCCGGTACAGCTCCTGCGGGGTGCCGCAGTCCTGGAGGCGGGCCTGGTCCATGACGGCGATCCGGTCGGCCAGGGTCAGCGCTTCGACCTGGTCGTGGGTGACGTAGAGGATGGACACGTCGGGGAGTTCGCGGTGCAGCCGGGCCAGTTCGGCGAGCATCCCGGAGCGCAACTGCGCGTCGAGCGCGGACAGCGGCTCGTCCAGGAGGAGGACCCCGGGGCGGATGGCGAGGGCGCGGGCGATGGCCACGCGCTGCTGCTGTCCGCCGGAGAGCTCGCGGGGGTAGCGCTGGGCGTAGGCCGCCATCCCGGTCATCTCCAGGGCCTCGGCGACGCGGCCGGGGATCTCCGCCTTGGGCGCCTTCTGCGCGCGCAGGCCGAAGGCGACGTTGTCGGCGACCCGCATGTGCGGGAAGAGCGCGTACTGCTGGACGACCATGCCGATGCCGCGCTTGTGCGGCGGGAGCGCGGTGACGTCCCGGCCGCCGATCAGGATCCGGCCCGAGGCGGGCCGGACGAAGCCGGCGACCGCGCGCAGGGCCGTGGTCTTGCCGGAGCCGGAGGGGCCGAGCAGCGCCATGACCTCGCCGGGCTCGACGGTCAGGTCGAGGGAGTCCAGGACGGTGTTGCCGCCGTAGGCGACCGAGACGGAGTCGAAGCGGATGCCGCTCACGCGCCGGGCTCCCGCTCCTGGTCGGCGTGCTCCAGCAGTGCGGGCAGGTCGGCGACGGAGGCCAGGACGTGGGTGGCGCCGTGCCCGGTCAGGGCGGCGCGGTCGTGGGCGCCGGTGAGGACGCCCGCCACGATCCCGGCGCCGGCGCGGACACCGCTGAGCATGTCGTACGCCGTGTCGCCGGCGACCACGGTGTCGCGTACGTCGGCCACGGCGCCGGTGCGCAGGAAGGCGGCCAGCACCATGTCCGGGTAGGGCCGGCCGCGGCCGCCCGCGTCGGCGGGGCACAGGGTGAGGTCGGCCAGGTCCTGCCAGCCGAGGGCGCCGAGGATGGCGTCCTGGGTGACGCGGGCGAAGCCGGTGGTGAGGACCACGGTGCGGCCGTCGGCGCGGAGCTTCTCGACGGCCTCGCGGGCGCCGGGGATCGGGGCGATGAGGCCGCCGTCGACGAGTTCCCCGTAGGCCTGCTCGAAGGCGGAGTTGGCCCGCTGGGCGAGGTCCTCGGCGCCGAAGAGGTGGCGGAAGACGGAGATCTTCGACTCGCCCATGGTGTCGCGGACGTACTGGAGCTTCGCTGCGTGGTCGGCGCTGCCCGGCTCGACGCCGAGGCGCTCGGCGGCCCGCTCGAAGGCGCGCTCGACGAGGCCGCCGTCGGCGACGGTGGTGCCGGCCATGTCGAGGACGACCAGGCGGCGGGTGCGCAGGGGGGTGTGGGGGGTGTTGGTGTCGGTCATGGTGCTTACCAGCCCAGTTCGTTCGCGGTGGTTTCGGCTATGGCGGGCGAGCAGGTCATGCCACGGCCGCCGGGCCCGGTCACCAGCCAGACGCCGTCGGCCACCTGCTGGCGGTGGACGACGCGGGTGGTGTCGGTGCACTGCGCGTACACGCCCGCCCAGCGGTGCCTGATCTGCGGCAGCGGGCGGCCCAGGAAGGACTCGACGACCTCGGTGAGGTGCGCGTAGGGGTCTTCGAGGGTGTCGAACGCGAAGGGGTGCTCGTACTCGTGGGTGTCGCCGATGGTCAGTCCGCCGTCCTGCCGCTGCACCATCAGGAGCTGCATCTTGTGCGCGGCGGCGATCGGCGCCTGGGCCTGCTCGGCGTTGAGCTCGTCGAGGGCTTCGCTCTTGTAGGCGGGGTAGTAGCGGAAGCTGTCGGCGTCGGCGACCGAGGTCGTCAGGGTCTCGCCGAGCGGGGCGGTCTGCATCATCTGCAGCCGGACCCGGCGCACGGGCAGGTCGGGGACCAGTTCGCGGACCAGGCCGGACAGCCAGGCTCCGGTGGCCAGGATCACGGCGTCGCCCCGGTGGACGTCGCCGTGGTCGTCGCGGACGGCTCCGTTCCCGACGACCTCGCGCACCTCCCGTCCGGGGAGGAAGGTGTAGCGGCCGGACGCCTTGAGGGCTTCGCGCAGGTGGAGCTGGGCGGTGCGCGGTTCCACGGCCGCGTCCCGCTCGCACCACAGGGCGGCCTCGAACGCGCCGCGCAGGGCGGGGTTGATCGCCCTGGCCTCCTCGGCGGTGACCAGCTTGTAGCCGCGGGCGGCGGCGTCGGCGCGGGCCACGGCGGCCTCGGCGACGGCGTGCTCGCGGGAATTGCGCACCGGGGTCAGGGAGCCGATGGCGCGGAAGCCCAGGCCGGGCACCCGCTCACCGATCGCCTCCCAGAGCTCGCGGGCCCGCAGGGCGGTGTCGAGCTCCTCGCCCCCGGCCCGGCCACTGACCCAGATCTGGCCGAAATTGCGCAAGGACGCGCCGCGGGCCTCCGCTTCTCGCTCGATCTGGACGACCTCGTGGCCGCGTTCCACTGCTTGCCAGGCGTGCATGGTGCCTACCACGCCGCCTCCGACGACTATGACTCTCACGTGCTCCAAGGTGACGGCGGCCCGTGACCCGGGAGGATCCCCCGGGCGACGCTCCGGTGAACAGCCTCCAACGCTTGGACTAGACCCGTTACCATTCCGTGATGCGAATTCGTCCTCTTTCTGGTCCTACGGGGGGCTTCGGGCGGGACTATTCGGGCCGCAGGTGCGTCGTGAAGCTGAACCGGTCACCACGGTAGAGAGAACGCACCCGCTCCAGCGGCCTGCCGTCCCGGTCCCGGGAGAAACGGTGGATGAGCAGCATCGGCAGCGCGGGCGGGGTGCCGATCAACAGGGCTTCGCGGGGGGTGGCGAGGACCGTTTCCAGCTTCTCGTCGGCGTCGCCGAAGGCGATGCCGAGGCTGTCGTGGAGGTACCCGTAGAAGGAGGAGTCCGGCTGGAAATCGATGTCGAGGCGGGGGGCGCGGGCCACCCGGACGTACGTGCTCTCCAGTCCGACCCGCTCCTCGTCGGCGAGCAGCACCCGCTCCAGGTGCCAGACCGGCTCCCCGGGCTCCGCACCGATGCCGGGGGCCACGGAGGCCGGGCAGGGGAAGCGTTCCAGGCCGATGAGGTGACGGCCGGGCGTCCGCCCCTGACGGCGCACCCCCTCGGTGTAACTCGCCAGCGACAGGGGCTGTTCGAGCTTCGGCCCGGCGGCGACGGTGCCGCGGCCGGAGCGGCGCAGCCGGCCCTCCAGCAGCAGCTCGCGCAGGGCCTGGCGGACGGTCTCGCGGGAGACCTCGTACTGCTCGGCGAGATCGCGCTCGGTGGGGAGGAGTCCCCCCTCCCCGAGCTCGTCGAGCAGCCCGGCGATGCGAGCCTTGACGGCGTAGTACTTGGGGATGCGGCCGTGCTCGGGGATGCCGGAGCGGACGGGCAGGCCGGGCTGGTGGTGGTGCGCGTACGCGGTCGGTTCTTCCACCCTCGGACTCTACGTGGACCGGCCCGACGCGGACTGCGTGCGGCCCGCCCCTACGCGGACTGCGTGCGGCCCGGCCCCTTGCGCAGCCGGCGGGCTCCGAGGAGGAGTCCGCCGCCGCCGGCCAGGGCGGCCGCGGCGCCCGCGCCGTACGCCCAGGCCACCGGGGCGCGGCCGGTGTCGGCCAGCGCTCCGGCCTCGCCGCTCTCCGTGTCGGGGCCCTGGATCTCGAACCGGTAGCCGCCCGCCTCGCCGATCCAGTCGCCGTCGTCGCCCTTGCGCTGGACCAGCGCGGCGTCGGCGACGGCCTCGCCGCGCGGGGCGCCGGAGGCGAAGGCGAGCCGGACGGCGACGGTCACGGAGCCGCCGGGGCCGACGGCGAAGCCGGAGAAGGCGTCGCCGCCGTCGAAGACGGCGACGATCTCGTCGCGGTCGGTGCGCTCCAGGCTGACGGGGAGGGCGTGACCGGGGGCGGCTGCGCCGGGGGCGTCGAACTCCATCCGGAAATGGGCGGGGCGCAGGGCATGGGCCTGGTCGGTGAAGACCACGACGGGGTGGATGGCCGTGCACTCGGTGGTGGTGGTGTTGGTGAGGTCGAGGTACCAGGTCTGCGCCTCGCCGCCGGTCCGGTACACGGCCGGTCCGCCGCGGATCCGGGCGCCGATGGGGAACTGCGTGCTGTTCCCGTCACCGCAGGTGGCTTCCACCCGCGAGGGCAGCGCTGGCGCGGGGCGGGCTCCGCCGCCGTTGCCGATGTCGGCGGACGCGGTGGGGGCGGTCGTGGCTACGAAGACGGCTGCAAGGGCAAGGGCTTTGCGCAGTCGCATGGAGAACCCCTACTCGCCGACGCCGAAACAACGAAAAACCAAGAACCGAGAACCGAGAACGAAGAACCGAGGACCGAGGACCCAGAACTCAGAACCAACCGGACGGTTCATTAAACGATTGCCGGACAAGCCGACAATCACCCCGGCCTTGTCCGCACCTTCCCACGCGCGCCCGACCCCATGTCCAGCACCACGCCCAACTTCTCCCCATTTACCCCCATTCGGCGGACACCGCCGAGGAGGGGTCGGGCCGCAAGCCCCTTACTCCCCACGCCCGAACAACGGGCCGAGCACCAGCTCCGCCGCCCCCTGCGCCACACCCCCCTCGGCGAGTTCGACCCCCACCGCGCCCCCCACGAACGCCCGCGCCCCCACGACCTTCCGCACGCCCGCCAGGAACACCCCCGGCGCGGCCGCCACCACCCGCCCCCCGAGCAGCACCCGGTCCACATCCAGCAGCGCGACCAGGTTCGCCGCCGCCTCCCCCACGATCCGCGCCGCTTCCTCCAGCCGGCCCCCCGCCACCGCGTCCAGGCACAGCACCTCCGCGCACCCGCGCCCCCCGCAGCGACAGGCCGGCCCGTCCAGCCGCAGCACCTGGTGCCCGAACTCCCCCGCCGCCGAGCGCCGCCCCCGGTAGACCTCTCCGCCGCCGGCCAGCCGGAGCCCCGCACCCAGTCCGGTGCCGACGTGTACGTACGCCACGGCCTCCCCGGATGCGGCCCCTCCGAAGCCGGCCCCCGCCGCGACCCCCGCGTTGGTGTCCTTGTCCACCCGCACCGGAACGCCGAACCGCCCCTCCAGCACCTCCCGCAAGGGGAACCCCTCCCATTCCGGGAACCCCGTCACCCGCCCCAGTACCCCGGTCCGCCAGTCCAGCGGCCCCGGCGCGGCCACGCCGACGCCGAGGAGCGGCCGGTCGCCGCGCACCCGCGCCAGCGCCCGCACGGCCTCCTCGACCACCGCCTCCGGACCGGCCCCGAAGTCCAGCGGGACACGGCCGTCGGCGACGACGCGGCCCGCCAGGTCGACCCGTACCGCCGTGAGCTCGTCACGGTCCAGGTGCAGCCCGACCGCGTGCCGGGCCTCCGGAACCAGCCGCAGCAGCGTGCGCGGCTTGCCGCCCGTGGACGCCTCGCGTCCGGCGTCGGCCACCAGCCCCTCGCCCCGGAGCCGCGCCGCGATCTTGCTGACCGCCTGCGGGGTGAGCCCCGTACGCGCGGCGAGGTCACCGCGGCCGAGGCCGGCGGGGCCGGCTCCGCGCAGGAGATCCAGTACGAGCGCGTCGTTGTGTCCGCGCAGCACCGGAAGATTCACGCCGCCGCCACTCGTGTCGCCCCTGCCACCCCTGCTGTCCACCTGCCCATTGTCCACCCTCCTTGCACTTAAGCAACACTGTTGTCAAAGTGGTCACCATGAACGTCACCGCCCCCGCCTCCTCCCCCTCCCCCGCCCCCCTCCGCGTCGGAATCGTCGGCTACGGCCTGGCCGGTTCGGTCTTCCACGCCCCGCTCGTCTCCGCGACCGAGGGCCTGGTCCTGGACACCGTCGTCACCTCCGACCCGGGCCGCGCCGCCCAGGCCCGCGAGGCCTACCCGGACGTCCGGATCGCCGCCACCGCCGCCGAGCTGCTCGCCCAGAGCCCCGCCCCCGACCTGATCGTCATCGCCTCCCCGAACAAGACGCACGTCCCGCTCGCCACGGCCGCCCTCACGGCCGGCATCCCGGTGGTCGTGGACAAGCCGCTCGCCGCCACCGCCGCCGAGGCCCGCGAGCTGGCCGCGCTCGCCGAGCGGACCGGGACCTTCCTGTCTGTCTTCCAGAACCGCCGCTGGGACAACGACTTCCTCACCCTGAGCAGCCTCATCGCCGACGGAGAGCTGGGTGAGGTGCAGCGCTTCGAGTCCCGCTTCGAGCGCTGGCGCCCGCAGCTCAAGGGCGGCTGGCGGGAGTCCGGCGCCCCCGAGGAGATCGGCGGGCTGCTGTACGACCTCGGCAGCCACGTGGTGGACCAGGCGCTGGTGCTGTTCGGCCCCGTCGTACGGGTCTACGCGGAGACCGACGTGCGCCGCCCGGGCGCCGAGGCGGACGACGACACCTTCATCGCCCTCACCCACGCGAGCGGGGTCCGCTCCCACCTCTACGTCAGCGCGACCACGGCCCAGCTGGGCCCGCGCTTCCGCGTCCTGGGCTCCCGCGCCGGCTACGTCAAGTACGGCCTGGACCCGCAGGAGGGGGCCCTGCGCGAGGGCCTGCGCCCCGGCGACCCCGAGCGGACCTGGGGCGAGGAGCCCGAGCACCTGTGGGGCCGGCTGGGCTCCGGGGAATCACCGCTGACCGGCGGGGGCACGCCGGTCCGCACGGCGCCGGGCGACTACCCGGCGTACTACGCGGCCGTGGCGGCGGCCCTGCGCGACGGCGGCCCGGCCCCCGTCACGGCCCTGGAGGCGGCGCACTGCCTGGACGTCCTGGAGGCGGCCCGCAGGTCGTCGGCGGACGGGCGGACCGTGGACGTGTGACCCAGTGAGCCGGATGCCGTCCGCGCGCCGACGGGCGAACGGGGCACCCGAGAACGGGAAAAGGGGCGGCGCCGTCGACGACGGCACCGCCCCTTCCTGCGCGACTACGCGTTCTTGAACTCCTGGCGCTGGCGGCCGAGTCCGTCGATCTCCAGCTCCACCACGTCGCCCGCCCGCAGGAACGGCTTCGGCTCCGGCTGGCCCGCGGCCACACCGGCCGGGGTGCCGGTGACGATGACGTCGCCCGGGTACAGGGTCATGAACTGGCTCACGTACCGCACGACCTCGCCGACCGGGAAGATCTGGTCGGACGTGTTGCCGTCCTGCTTGAGCTCACCGTTGACCCACAGCTTGACGTCCAGCGCCTGCGGGTCCGGGATCTCGTCCGCGGTGACCAGCCAGGGGCCGAGCGGGGTGAAGGTCTCGCAGTTCTTGCCCTTGTCCCAAGTGCCGCCGCGCTCGTTCTGGAACGCGCGCTCGGTCACGTCGTTGACCAGCACGTACCCGCCGACGTGCGCGAGGCCCTCCTCGGGGGAGGCCAGGTAGCGGGCGGTGGCACCGATGACGACGCCGAGCTCGGCCTCCCAGTCGGTCTTGACGCTGGTGCGCGGGATCAGCACGGTGTCGTCGGGACCGACCACGGTGTCCGGGGCCTTGAGGAACACGATCGGCTCGGCCGGCGCCTCGGCGCCCACCTCGGCCGCGTGCCCGTGGTAGTTCAGGCCGATGCCCACGACCTTGCCTATGCGGCCGACGGCGGACCCGATCCGCAGACCCTCGGCGTCCAGCACCGGGAGCTCACCGGATCCGGCCGCGTCCCGCACTCGGGACAGCACGGAGTCGTCGGCGAGCAGTGCGCCGTCCACATCCGTGATCAGGCCGGACAGGTCCCGCAGGGTCCCGTCCTGGTCGAGCAGCGCGGGGCGCTCCGACCCGACGGGTCCTACACGCAGCAGCTTCATGGGCATTCTCCCGTGGTCGAGGGTGGTCGACCCATGGGCATGCCCCGGGCCGGACGATGGGTTGCGGCCATCGGAGGATTGGTCGATCCTCCAAGATGCCGGCCCCATCCGCAAGACCCTGTTCACATGGCGGAACGCTCTGCTCCGCTGACCGCCTGCTCCGCACGCTCCGCCCGGTCCTTCCGGTACTGGAGCCAGGCGCGCTCGGCGACCGACCAGGCGGTGGTCGTGACCAGGTACAACCCGGCCGCCAGCGGTACGAGGGCGGCCGTGATCAGCGTTCCGAAGGACAGCAGGGGCAGTACGCCGCCCACCTTGCGCATGAGCTCCTGCTGCTCGGGGGTCACACCGGCAACGGCACCGGCCGCACGGGCTCCACCGGCTCGCGAGACCTGGCCGGCCTTGGCTCCGGAGCCCTTCGCGGGGGCGGCCTTCGCCTTGGCGCCCTTCGCGGCGCCGCCCTTCATCCCGGCAGCCGCCGCCGCGGCGGTGGCGGCCATGACCGCCGCCGCCTTGCGTCCGCGCACCGCGCTCCACGCGGCCACCACCGCGACGACCGCGAACAGCCCGAGGAACACCAGCCCCGAGGCGCCGAAGAGGCCGCCCTCCCCGAGGGCCTCGCCCCACCGGTCCCCGAGCGGCGCGGCGAACAGCCGGTGGCCGAGCAGCTCGTTCGCGGCCCCGCCGATCTCCGCCGAGGAGAACGCCCGGTACATCAGGAAGAACACCGGCAGCTGGAGCAGCACCGGCAGGATGCCCGCCACCGGGGTCGCCCCGCGGAAGGCGGCCCGGCTCAGCGGGTGCAGCGCGAGCCGCACGAGCACGGTGAACAGCACGATCGCGGCAGCGGTCGCGGAGTCGGCCAGCACCGGCTCCAGGAGCCGGCCCAGCACAGCAACAAGATCGATGAGAACGGACACGTGGGCCCTCCGGAGGGATTCGTCGAACGTCGAAAGAGATGCGTTTCGGCGTGACGACCCGCGAGGGGCGGCAAGGTGTGGCGATCAGAAGTGATCAGGAGGAAGGAGCTGCGCGCCCCTACGCGGCCGTCGGAAGGAGACGGCCCGGTGCCCTGGGCCGCGACCGGCCCGAGGCGTCGGGATCGCGCTGCGGCAGGAACGCCGTGCGCTGCTCGCGATCACGGATCGCGGTGCGTATGCGGTGTGGCGGCACCGGCCGGACCAGCCGGGCGGCCAGGGCCGAGGCGCCCACGGCGAAGGTCGCCGCGAGGGCCACCACGACCGCGCCGAGCCCGCCCTCCCCGGCGAACAGCCCGAGGAAGCCGCCGAGCAGCAGGAGCGAGGCCAGCAGTGCCACGAGTCGCGCGGACGGCGCCGGGAACCGCACGGGGCGAAGCCCGCTGTGCTCTGCCATGCGAACCGCCCCCTCCCGCTCCCGCCCGCGAACTCCCGTAGGAGATCCGCGACTCACACCCGCACCGGACTGGCACGCGCACTGGTGCCCGTACTCGTACTCGTACTCGCGATCGATACTAACCGCGCGCACTGACAACGGACGGGACATCGTTTTGATCCCCGGTCCCGGGCAGCGGATCACGCGCCAGCACCTCCTCGTCCGGCCGGGGGTCCCCCGCCCCGCTCCCCGCCCCCTCCCGGGGGCCGAGCCAGGCAACCGTCAGCGCGACCGCCAGGTTCACCGCGAGGGCGACCATGCCCGCGTTCACGCCCCACACCGGGTCGTTGCCCGTGAAGACCAGCCCGCAGACCACCGCGACCCCCGCGGCCAGCCCGCACACCGCGGCCGCCGTCGTGAGCCTGCGCCACACCAGACCCAGCAGCAGCATGGGCACCAGTTGCGCCATGCCCTCGTAGGACACGAGCGAGAGCCTGACCAGCGTGTTCGGCGCCGTGTACGTCATCACCAGCGCGATCGTCCCGGCCGCCACCACGACCACCTGCGAGGCGAGCTTCTGTCGCTCGCCCGAGCTCCAGCGCGGCACGAGCGAGAGCACGCTGCGCCCCCACATCGTGCCGATGACCAGCATGAACACCGCCATCGGCACGATCGACGACAGCGCCGCCGCCACCCCGATCACCCCGACCGCCCACGCCGGCAGGGAGTCCACGACCAGCTTGAACAGCGCGAGGTTGGACTCTGTCCCCGTCAGCCCCGGTACGACGAACAGCGCCGCCATGCCCAGCAGCATCGGCACGAAGAGCAGCACGTTGTACGCGGGCAGCAGGATGGCGTTGCGGCGCAGCGCGTCGGCGCTCCGCGCGCCCAGGTACCCCGCCACCGTGGTCGGGAAGATGACGACGGTCAGCGCGTTCAGCACGGTGGTGGAGGCGAACCACCCCATCCCGAGCTCGCCCCGGCCGCCCGCGCCGCTCCCGGCGCCGGGGAGCGTCAGCCACTGCGGGCGTTCGGCGGTGAGCCGGTCGAAGAGCTCCCCGTAGCCGCCGAAGTAATGCAGGGGCACGTAGCCGGCGAGGAACCCGAGAGTGCCGATGACCAGCACGTCCTTCAGTACGGACACCCACGCGCTGCCGCGCAGCCCACTCACCACGACGAAGCCGGTGGTGACGGCGAAGGCGATGAAGTAGGCCCATTCCAGGGACACCGCCCCGTAGGTGACCGTCGAGACCACCACGCCCATTCCGGTGATCTGGAGCTGGACGTAGGGGAGCAGGAAGACGGTCGCGAGCACCGCGACCGCGGCGCCGAGCCAGGGGCGCCCGTACCGGTGGCTCACCATGTCGGTGATGCCGACGAGGCCGTGGCGGCGCGCGTAGTCCCACAGCAGGGGCCCGACGACGTAACCGACCGCGTAGCCGCAGGACATGTACGCGACCACGTACATCACGGGGGCGCCGTAGTTGTAGCCCCAGCCGGCCGCGCCGAGGTAACTGAAGCTCGTGTAACCCTCGCCCGCCATCAGCACCCAGATGAACACGGTGCCGAGCGAGCGCCCGCCCACCGACCATTCGGCGAGCCCGCCGCCGCCCCCGCCGCGCCCGCGCACCGCGAGCAGTCCGAGCGCGACGGTGGCCACCATGAACACGCCGAAGACGGTGGTTGCGACGGCCGCGTGGCTCACCGGTGATCACCGCGCCAGGTCAGCCAGACCGCGAGCGGGGTCAGCAGGGTCGCCCCGATGAACCAGAGGAGCAGGAACGGTACGCCGCCCGGCGCCGGCTCCACCCGGTTCGCGAGCGGCAGCGCTCCGATGAACAACACGAACGGCACGGCGAGCCACACCAACTGCGGACGTTTCACCCTTTTCCGACGCACCGCCCCACACTACGGTCCTACGGCCCCTCCACCCGTCAGCGCTTGAGGGTCCCCCACACCACGAGCCGGTACTTGGAGCTGTACTCGGGCGTGCAGGTGGTCAGCGTGATGTACGCGCCGGGTTCGCTGTACCCGGCCCCCGGCGTGACGGTGCTGCGCGGAACGGGCGCGATCACCCCGGTGTCGCGCTCGGTCGTCTCCGCCAGCGTCTGCCCGACCAGGTACACGTACCGCTTGCCCCGCACGTCCACGATCAGCTCGTCCCCGGCCCTGAGCCGGTTGATGTAACGGAAGGGCTCCCCGTGCGTGTTGCGGTGTCCGGCGAGCGCGAAGTTCCCCTCGGCCCCGGGCTGCGCGGTCCCGGCGTAGTGCCCGGCGTACCCCTTGTCGAGCACGGACCGCTTGTCCACGCCCTGCGCGACGGGCACGGCGACGCCGAGGCGCGGAATGCGCAGGACGCCGTACGCGGACTCCCGCGGCGGCGGCTTGGCGGTGCGCGGCCCGGAGCTTCCGGCGGACACACCGCCCGAGGACGCCTCACCGTCCGGCTCGTCGTCGGACGGCTCCACGGAGGCGGCGGGATCCGCCTCCCCGTCACCCTCGCCCTCCCCCTCGCCCTCCGGCACGGGGGCCCACCCGCCCTCCTCCAGCTCTCTCACCACCTCGTGAGCGGCGGCCAGCGCCTGCCGGTTGGTCCACCACACCTGGTGCACCACCAGCAACATCACCACCACGCCCACGGTGACGGCCAGTTCACCCGCCACCCACAACGCGCCCGCGATACCGGCCCGGCGCGACCGCCGGCCCTTCCCCTGCACCACGACCCGCACGCGATCTCGCACGGGCGGCACCCTAAGTCCTCCCCCCTCAACTGACCAGCGGCAGTACGCTGCAAACCATGCGCCCCGACACGCCTGCCGAGCACATCGCCGAAGCCGAGCGCCTCATCCGCACGGCGACCCGCTACCCCGAGGACCAGGAGCCGTTGCTCCTCCAGGCCGCGGCCCACCTCGAACTGGCCGACGAACGCGAACGGGCGAGCGCCCTGTACGACCAACTCCTCGCCGGCGAGACGGTCGAGGACCCCTCCCTCATCAAGGCCCTCCAGGCGGCCAACCTCTGGGAGTACGGCCACGAGCCCGAGGCCCGCGCCCTCATCCAGGGCATCCGTGCGGCAGCCCCCTCGGACCCGGCCCCCTGGGAGGTCATCGCCGAGGCCCTCGAAGCCCACGACGAACTCGAGGCCTCCCACGAGTGCTTCACGGAGGCGGCCACCCTTCTGGCCCCGGACAACGCCCCCCTCACCCCGGCCACGACCGCGCTCCTCACGGGCCGTCACCGCGTACGCCGCCTCCTCGGACTCCCCCACGACGACTGGGACATGGTCGCGGACACCCGCCACATCGGCCCGATCCCGCTGGACGAGCTCCACGACCCCAAGCGCATCTGGGCCCTCGGCTCCGACGACCCCGCCGAACTCCGCGCCGAGATCGCCCGCCTGCGCGCCGAACTGGGCGACCGCCGCGCCGCGCTCTCCCGCCCCTTCCCGGTGGCCATCCTCCACTGGCCGGCCCGCGAACTGGCGGAGCTCCTCACCTCGTACCCCACCCTCTCGGCGGAGTACCCCTCCCACGACGCCCACCTGGCCCAGGTCGAAGCCTCGCTCCGCACCCTGGCCGCCTCGGGCACGACGAACCTCGGCATCGTCACGGCCAGCGTCCCGTCCTACGAAGCCTTCGCCGCCTCGGAGAAGACCTCCCCGTCCTCCCCGTCCCTCCTGGCGGAATACGCCACCACCCTGGCCGCCCGAGGCAAAGCCACCCCCTGGCCCCCCACCCCCACCACCCCCTGCTGGTGCACGTCGGGCAGGCCTTACGGGGAGTGCCACGGAGCGGGCTGATCAACTCAACTGATCAACTCGCCGCGCGGGGCCTGGGACGGGCCGCCGTTCCGCGACCGCCTCGGCGATGCGTACGGCGGCTTCGTCCGGGCTCTCGTGTTCCCACACTCGGAGCGAGAGCCAGCCGGACTCGGTGAGGCGCGCGTCGGTGTCGCGGTCGCGCGCCCGGTTGCCCTCGATCTTTGATCGCCAGAACTCGGCATTTCGGCGGGGCCACGTGACGTGCTCGGGACATCCGTGCCAGAAGCAGCCGTCGACGAAGACGGCGACCCGTGCGGGACCGAAGACGATGTCGGCTTCGCGTCGTATTCCCTTCGCCGGTCGACGATGGACTCGGTAACGCAAGCCCGTCGCGTGCAAGGCACGCCTCAGGGCCATTTCGATCCCGGTGTCCTTGCTCTTCTGCCGGCTCATACGAGCACGGTCGCCTGGAGTGCTCTCAAGGGCTTCCACCACGTCATTGTCATGGCACCGGGAGCTCCAGTTGGACATGGCCGCGGGCCAGGGCTGTGGGTGGGGTGGGGCGGGTGGTGGTCAGGGTGAGGAGGGTGCGGAGGGCTGCGATCACCTCCCTCGGGGTGTCTCGCATCATCGAGGGGGTGGCGCTGACCACCAGAATGCCGTGGGACTCCAGGCGGAGGCGGCGGTGGAGGGTGGCGTGCCAGGAGTCGCGGTTGTAGTGGTACTCCGCCGAGTCGATCTCCAGGGCCACGCCCTCGTCGGGCCAGTAGGCGTCCGGGCTCGCCAGGAACGTGCCGTCCGGGGTCTGCAGGCGGGCGTTCCACAGGGGGGTCGGGAGGTCCGTGGCCGAGAGGGTGTCGCGGGCCTGGGCCTCGGCGACCGAGCGGACTCCGGCGAGGAGTTCCGCGGCCGCCGCGCGGATCGCGGGGCGGGTCAGGAGGCGGGCGGCGCGGAGTTCGGCGTGCAGGTCCTGCGGGTGGCACCAGCCGGACTGGACTACCTGGGCGAGGACCGAGCGGATCCGGTCCGCCGGCTCGTCGGTCCGGGCCGCGAAGTCGGCGGCCGCGCGCACCGGGCGGGTGCTCGGGATACCCGAGACGGTGATGGTGCGGGGCCAGCGGGCGGTTGGGTACGGGCGTACGTCCGGGAACCCGGCGAGCTTGCGCGGGGCGCGGATCAGGACGTCGGCCGGCGTGTACGGGGCTTCGCGGATCCCGAGCAGGGCGAGGGCCGCGCCGCCGGTGAGGGCGGCGGTATCGCCGGAGAGCGGGTCGGAGCCGGGCTCGGCGGCGTAGAGGACGGCGGCCAGGGCGCGTTGGCGCTGGTCCGGGGGGCCGGTCTGGAGGAGGTAGACCCGGGGCAGCAGCCGCTGCCAGGGCCCGCCGGGGCGGGTGCGGGAGGTGATCGTGCCGGGTGGGACGCCGGCAGTGGTGGTGAGTTGGTGGCGCGTGGCGAGATTGAGCTGGCGTCGGGCGGTGGAGGCGGGGGCCGGGGTGGAGGCGGGGGCCGCGGTGGAGGCGGGGGCCGGGGTGGAGGCGGGGGCCGGGGTGGGGGTTGTGGTGCGGGTCCGGGTGGACTGCGGGACGGGTCGGGTGAGCGGGGCTTGAGTGGCTGGTGCGGTACCGGTGGCCTGACCGGGACGGGTGGTGGGTGTGGTCTGGGTGGCGGGTGTGGTTCGAGCGTCAGGCGTGGCCTGGACGGCAGGCACGGCTCGGGTGGTGGGTGCGGCCCCGG
Organism: Streptomyces sp. GL_141; assembly: GCF_057834385.1. Classification (NCBI taxonomy): domain Bacteria; kingdom Bacillati; phylum Actinomycetota; class Actinomycetes; order Kitasatosporales; family Streptomycetaceae; genus Streptomyces; species Streptomyces sp. GL_141. Next base: position 5,446,255 of record NZ_CM174402.1, on the reverse strand, counting down.
CGGCCCGTCCGGGACGGGTGGTCTGACCGGGACGGGTGGTCCGACCCGCGCGCGTCGGGTGTGCCGGGTGTGTGGCGGTTGTCGTGTGGGTGGGGCGGGTGGTGCGTGGGGTGGGGTTCATGGGCGCGGTATGCCCCGCCCTGGTGGATCGGATGCCCCGATGGGTGATGTTTTGTGGCTGCCGCTGGGCGTCCTCGCCTTGTAACCTGCGCCGGCTTCGCAGCGCGCGGCGGGGCCTGCCGCTGTCTTGGCGGACGGGCTCAGTCCCGCCGGAGGACCTCGGCCGAGGCCCGCGCCTCCCCGGGGCGGGCGGGGGGGTGGGCGGGCAGACGTAAGGGAACGGCGCGCGTTTCTTCTTCGGACGGGTTCGAGCGCTCCGCGGAGGCAGGGGACGGCTCTCGGCCGTCGCCGTCCGGATGGGAGTGCCGCTCCGGGCGGGCGGGGTACGGGAGGGGCTGCCCCGTTATGCCGACCGGTTCGGGTGGTCCGGGGACAGGAAGACGATGACGCCCGTCTCCGTGCCGGGCAGCGGTGCGACCTCGTGCCAGCCCAGGCGGCGGTACGTGGCCACGGTGTTCCTGGCCAGGCGGCTGGTCAGCAGCCAGGCACGCCGGTCCGGGGCATCGGTGGTGATCTCGGTGAGGAGGTCCCGGGCGGTGCCGCGGCCGCGTGCGTAGGGGCGTACCGCGAGTTCGTCTATCTCCAGAGCCCCGGTGAGGAGTTCCTTCACCCGGGCCGACCCGAGCTGCGCCGCGACCTGGGCGTACGCCCGGTTCTTCGGGAAGGCCGCCGGGGTGATCCAGCCCGTCGCGAAGCCGTCGATGCCCGTGGCGGACTGGATGAAGGCCGTACGGAAGCCACGGCGCCGGGCGTCGGCCGGGAGGCGGGCCGCGAACTGGCGAATGGTTTCTTCGTCTTCGTTCCACGGCGGGGCGGAGAAGACGTCGGCGTAGGCGTCGACCAGTTCGTCCGCGAGGTCGAGGACGGCCTGTCCGTAGCAGATCACGATGTCCTGGCTCCTGATGTGGGTGATGTGAGTGGGGTGGCAGGGGCGAGAGGGGGCGAGGTGGTTTGCCCCTTTGGGTGGGAGATTGAATTTATGCCCATCAGGTTCCCTCAGCAGACATCGCGCGGATCCGGCGAGTGTGCGACAAATCCCCTCGGCGCGGTCCGTGTCGGGCGGCCGGGCGGCCGCGTTGAGCAGCACGTGGACAGACTGCTTCGGGCCGCCGGCGGGGCCGGGCTCGCGTTTCTGCTCGTGTTGGGCGTGGTGGCGATGCTGCCGCGCGGCGTACGGGACACGGTGCCGGATCCGGTGATCGGCGGGGCCGTACTGGTGTTGGGCGCGGTGGGGGCCCGACGCGTGGTCAAAGGGTCGAGTTAGCCTCGGGGGCGAGTAGGCGTGCGCATACGAACTGATGAACCGATGAGGTAAGGGAGTTGGACAGCATGGCACAGGTGCCTAGTTCCGTGGTGGCGGCCGCCGGTCTGGTCGGGGGTTACGCCGTCGCGCGGTGGACCAAGAAGCGGCCGCTCGGTGGTGTCGTGCTCGGCGCCGCGGGGGTCGTCGCCGGGCGGGAGTGGCACCGGCGCGGCGGCGTCCCCGCCGCGGCCGGGCTCGGTGCGCTGTACCTCGCCGGGTTCGCCGGTGCGCACCCGCTGGCGAAGAAGGTCGGCGCGTGGCCGGCGGTCATCGGCGCCGCGGGCGTGGTGGCCGCCGCGTCCTGGGCGGTCGCCGACCGGGGCTGACTCCCGTACCGGGTCGCGTACAGGGTCCCGTACGGGTTCCGGCCGGATCGCGTACGGGTGCCAGGCAGATCGCGTACGGGACCCGCCGGGGACCCGGCCCCGGCGGGTCCCGTACGCGCCCCGCACCCGCCGCCGTTCCCGGCCCCGCGCAGCGCCCCCTCGTGCCAGGATCTCCGGTATGCCTGATCGCGCGCTGAGCTTCGGAGCGATGGCGGAAGCCTACGAACGGTTCCGGCCGGGGTATCCCGTGGAGCTCTTCGACCTGGTGAGGGAGTACGCGGGCCGTCCGGTTGCGACCGCCCTCGAAATCGGTGCCGGGACGGGCAAAGCAACCCGCCTGTTCGCCCGGCAGGGGATCACGGTCACCGCGACCGAGCCTGATGGAGCCATGCTCGCCGAGCTGCGCAAGCAGGTGCCCGCAAGCGTCAGGACGGTGCGAGCCGCCTTCGAGGACCTGCGCCCGGGCCGACGGTACGGGCTGGTCTACGCGGCGGCCGCGCTGCACTGGACCAGCCCGGAGGGCCGGTGGGCACGGGTGGCCTCCCTACTGGAGCCCGGGGGCGTCTTCGCCTCGTGCGGCGGACCGGTCCAACTGGCCGACCCGGCCGTGGAGGGAGCCGTACGCACGGCACGGGCTCCGATCCTGGAGAGCGACGAGGTTCCCTCCCCGGACGGGACGCCACCTGGCTACGACATGCAGTGGCCGGGTACGGAGCTCCGGCAGTCCGCCCTGTTCACCGATGTTCAACAGGCGGTGATCGACCGCCGCCTGACGATGAGCGCCGGCGACTACGTCGGCCACTTGTCCACCGTCTCGGCCTATCTCGTCCTGCCGCCCCTGGTGAGGGAACGGGTGTTCCGCCGGATCACGCAGGTCCTGCCGCCGCGGGTCGAGATCGCCGCCGACATCACCGTCCATCTCGCGCGGCGGCTCCACCTCCACGAGCCGTAACACCACCCGAGCAGCAGCGAAGGCAACACGCACGCAGCAGCCCCCGGCCGGCCGCGCCCCGCTACGCCCCGAAGGCGCGCGACACGGTGTAGATCAGGAGGCCCGCCAGGGCGCCGACCACCGTGCCGTTGATGCGGATGAACTGGAGGTCGCGGCCGATGTGGGCCTCGATCTTGCGCGAGGTGTGCTCCGCGTCCCAGCCCGCCACCGTGTCCGTGATGAGGGAGGTGATCTCCGTCCGGTACGTGGTGACCACGTACACGACCGCGCCCTCGATCCAGCCCTCCACCTTGTTCTGGAGGCGGCCGTCCGTGGCCAGCCGGGCGCCCAGGGACATCAGCGAGGAACGGACCCGCAGGCGCAGCGCGCTCCGCTCGTCCTCCGCCGCCGAGATGATCATCGAACGGACCGCCGTCCAGGTGGAGGCGATCACGTCCTGGATCTCCTCCCGCTGCAAGATCTCCGACTTCAGGCGCTCCACCCGCGCCCGCGTCTCCGTGTCCGACTGGAGGTCCGCCGCGAAGTCCGCGAGGAAACGGTCCACCGCCCCGCGCGCCGGGTGCTCCGGCATGTCCCGCATCTCCTGGACGAAGCGCAGCAGTTCCTTGTAGACGCGGTCGCCGATCTTGCGGTCCACGAACCTCGGGGTCCAGCCCGGCGCGCCGCCCTGCACCGCCGCCTCCACCGATTCGGCATGGGTGACCAGCCAGTCGTACGCCCGCGCGCACACCAGGTCCACGACCCGGCGGTGGCCGCCGTCCGCGACGACCTTCTCCAGCGTCTTGCCGATCCCCGGCGCGATCTCCGCCGTCTCGGCCCGCCGCGTGATCGCCTCGCCCACGACGGCCTGCACATCGGAGTCCCGCAGGACCGTCAGCGCCCCGCGCAGGGCCGTGGCCAGCTCGGCCGTGACCCGGTCGGCGTGCGCGGGCTCGGCCAGCCAGGCGCCGAGCCGGCCGCCGATGCCCAGCGCGTGCAGCCTCGTACGCACCACGTCGGCGGAGAGGAAGTTCTCCCCGACGAACTCCCCGAGCGAGACGCCGAGCTGGTCCTTCTTCGTCGGGATGATCGCGGTGTGCGGGATGGGCAGGCCGAGCGGCCGCCGGAACAGGGCCGTGACGGCGAACCAGTCCGCGAGCGCGCCCACCATGCCCGCCTCGGCCCCGGCCGCGACGTACCCGGCCCAGCCGCCCGCGCCCGCGTGCTCCGCCCACTTCGCCGCCACGTAGATCAGCGCGACCAGGACCAGCAGGCCGGTGGCGGTCCGCTTCATCCGGCGGACGCCGCGCCGGCGCTCCTCGTCCGCCTCGCTGAACACGAAGCCGCCCCGTGCCGTGGCCCCGGTCGGTGGCGTCGTCGACGAGGACGATGAAGCCGACGAGGACGCAGCCTCCGCCGTAGCCGTCGTGCTGCCCTGCTCCACGTGCTCCTGCCTTCCCCCGGGCGACGGTTTCGTCCGCAAAGCATCCGACTTCATAGCATCCGACGCCCGGGGCGCCCGGGGAGTTCCCGGCGCGCCGTACTCGTCCTCCGGCTGTGGACCGCGGCCCCCTCGGCCGTACCGCTGTGGACCGCGGCCCCGACCGCGGCCGCCGCGGCCGTACCGCTGCTGGACCGCGTCGCGCTACAGCTCCTTGCGCGGCTTCTGCTTCGAGACCGCCCGCTGCTTCGGCGGTTTCACCTTCACCTCGACCCCGCCCCAGAAGGCGAGGCCCGTCACGACCACCCGCGGAGCCCCCGGCTCCACCGGGCCGGGGCTGTCGGTCTGGTCGAAGCCGCCCATCACGCCGATGCCGCGTACGTCGAGCTCGACGCCCGGCGGCACGATGATCTGGATGCCGCCCATGATGGCGACGCAGTTGATGACGACCTCCCGCTCCGCGAAGTTCGCCTCGCGCAGGTCGATCTCACCGCCGCCCCAGAACGCCACCGCGTGGAAGCGGGCGGGCACGGTCCAGTTGCCCTTGCGCTGGAAGCCCGACATGACCGCCACGGCCATGGCCGGGCCGCCCGCCGCCCCTCCGCCGCCCACGATCCGGGCCGGCCAGGCGGCTCCCGACCCCGCCGGTACCGCCTTGGTCAGCCCGACCGGAGCCACCGGGGCGGCCGAGATCGGAGCCGTCGCGCCGAGCGCGGGCAGGTCCCGCGTCAGCGGTTCGAGCTCGGCGTACGTACGGGACCGGTAGGCCGCGTCCAGCCGCTCCTCGAACTCGTCCATGTCGAGCCGGCCCTCGGCGACGGCGTCCCGCAGCCGGTCCACCACCCGCTCCCGGTCGGCGTCCGAAGCCCTCAGCTCCGGCAACGGCGACTTCTCGGGCAACGGCTTCTCGGGCCGCTCATCACTCATGCGGACCAGCCTATGCAGTCACCCCGGAGAGCGGTACGGCCCGAACCCCGCTCCGGCTCAGGGTTGTCCCTGATTTAACCCCCGCCCCCGCCCCCTGCCCCTGCTCCCCGCCCCCTGCCCGGCTCCCTACCCCCGCCCCGCGTACATCCGCGCGATCACGTCCTCGATGTCCGGCTCCCGCACCGACAGGTCCAGCAGCGGATACTCCGCCGCCACCGCCGCCACCAGCGGAGCCGCCGAAGCGCGCGCCGGGAACGCCAGCCACTGCCGCGCACCCTCCACCTTCACCACCCGCGCCCCCGCCACCTCGATCGGCGGGAGCTCCCGCTCCAGGTCCACCACCAGCGTCCGCTCGCTCGCCGCCGCACCGTCCGCGCCGCCCGCCGTGTGCAGCCCGCCCAGCGAGCCGTCGTACACCAGCCGCCCGTGGTCGATCACCATCACCCGCTCGCACAGCTGCTCGATGTCCTGGAGGTCGTGCGTGGTCAGCAGCACCGTGGTGCCGAGCTCCTCGTTCAGCTGCCGCAGGAAGCCCCGTACGCTCGCCTTGCTCACCACGTCCAGCCCGATCGTCGGCTCGTCCAGGTACAGCACGTCGGGGTCGTGCAGCAGCGCCGCCGCGATGTCCCCGCGCATCCGCTGCCCCAGCGACAGCTGCCGTACGGGTACGTCGAGCAGCTCGGCGAGGTCGAGCCGGTCCACGCAGCGCTCCATGTTCTCCGCGAACCGCGCCGGCGGGATCCGGTACATCCGTCGCATCAGCGCGTAGGAGTCCTTCAGCGGAAGGTCCCACCACAGCGTCGTGCGCTGCCCGAACACCACGCCGATCCGGTGCGCGAGGCGCATCCGCTCCCGCGCCGGGTCGATGCCGGCGACCCGCAGCCGGCCGCCGCTCGGGGTGAGGATGCCGGTCAGCATCTTGATGGTGGTCGACTTGCCGGCGCCGTTGGGCCCGATGTAGCCGACCATCTCGCCCCGAGCCACCTCGAAGCTGATCCCGTCCACGGCCCTGACCTGGCGTTTCTCCCGGCGCACCAGGCCCACCCGGCGCCGTACGTCGAAGACCTTCTCGACCTCGTGCAGCGAAATCAGCGCTTCCGGATCCGGCACGGCTAGCTCCCCGTACTGCGGTACGAACGGACCCCCGCGCGCCAGGCCAGCGACGCGGGGAGGAACACCACGAAGGCCACCAGCGGGCTCGCGTACGCCACCCACCCCGGCAGCCCCAGCGGATCGGGCCGGCCCAGCACGTACAGGGCGGGCAGCCAGTTGACGAAGGCGAGCGGCACGATGAAGGTGACCCCGCGCAGCAGGTCCTTCGCGAAGACGGTCGGCGGGTACTGGAGCATGGTGCAGCCGCCGTAGGTGAAGCTGTTCTGCACCTCCGCGGCGTCCCCGGCGAGGAACTGGAAGGCCGCGCCGGCCACCATCACCGCGCCGAAGATCGCCGCCCCGGCGGTGATCATCACGGGCACCATCAGCACCTTCCCGACCGTCCAGTGCAGCTGGTCCAGCTCCGAGACGGCCCACCCCAGCACCGCGATCCCCTGCGCGATCCGCCCCAGCCGGCGCAGCGCGAAGCGGTCGGCCGCCACCTGGGCGAGCACCGGGACCGGGCGGACCAGCATGGTGTCGAGGGAGCCGTCGCGGATCCGCGAGCCGATCCGGTCGGTGTTGCCGAGCAGCAGGTCGGCCAGGCCCAGGGAGGCCGAGCAGGACCCGTACAGCAGGGCGATCTCGGGGAGCGTGAAGCCGCCCAGCTCGTCCACGTGCGAGAACATGATCATGATCGCGACGAAGTCCAGGAGCGTGATGGCCGCGTTGCCGAAGGTGGAGAGGAAGAAGGACGTGCGGTACGTCATCGTCGACCGGATCCACATCGCGGCGATCAGCCCGTAGCCGCGCAGCCCCTCCAGGACGCGGCTGCGCCGCGGGACGAGGAGCCCGGGCCCGGCCGCCGCCACGTCGGGCGGCGCGGGCCTCCCGACGCCGCCCTCCACCAGCCGCTCAGCCACCCTGGACCACCACCTTGCGGGTCGCGGCCGCCTGCACCAGCCGGCCCAGCCCGAGCAACACCACGGCCCACGCGGCCTGGAAGCCGAGCGCCCCCGCCGTACGCGCGGCTCCCGCGCCCCCGCCGAGCAGGACGTCCACCGGCACCTGGAGCATCGCCGCCCAGGGCAGGACGCGGACGAACTCCCCGAAGCCGCCCGGGAACACGGTCAGCGGCAGCAGCATCCCGGAGAAGAAGATGGAGACGACCGTGGCCATCATGTTGATCCCGGCCCCGTCCATCAGCCAGAAGGCCGCCAGCCCCAGCAGGTAGCGCAGCGCGAAGCTCACCACCAGCCCGAGCACCACGGAGACCAGGAACAGCAGCCAGCGCAGCGGAGCGGTGGGCAGCGCCAAGTGGAAGGCGAGCCCGCCGATGACCAGCGGTACTACGCCGCGGCCCAGGAGTTGAAACCCCGCCCGGCCCAGATCACCCGCGAGCCACCACGCCTGGAGATCGGCCGGACGGTACAGGTCGACGGCGATGTCACCCGTACGGACGCGTTCTTGGAACTCCTCCTGGAAGCCGCCGCCGATCAGCGCCCCGGCGGCGAGCAGCGCCTGGCTGACCCACATGAACGTGAGGGCCTCGGACTGGTCGTAGCCGCCGAGTCCGGGCCGCTCGTCCCAGAGCGCGATGTAGGTGTAGGCCAGGATGAAACCGAACACGGTGTTGGTGAACACCCCGGCCGCGGTGGCCGTCCCGTAGGTGGCGTACCTGCGAAAGCCCCCGGCCGCGACCGCCCCGTAGAGCCCGGCTCGTCCCGCTACCGGCTGGCGCACCTCATCCCCTCCGTTTCCCAGGTCGTTGCTGCGTCGTTCCTACGTCGGCCAAAGCGCGCGAGCTTAGTGCGGAGGGGCGATCCACGCGAACGAATTACGCCCGTCCGGAGCGGAACCGGCGGCCATCGGGTAGACAGCATGAGGTACAGATGTGGATATTTCGTACGGCGCCGAGGAGTCCCGGAGATGAGCGACCCGTCACCACCGCCCGGCTGGACGCCTCGCGATCCCGACACCCCCGACGGGCAGCAGGCTCCGGGCGCCGACGCGCCCCCGCCTTCCGGATCAGACGCGAAGGGCGCGAAGAAGGCGGAGAGACGGCGGGCGAAGGCGGCGAAGAAGGCCAAGCGCAAGCGCACCGGCTGGCGCCGACTCCTCCCGACCTGGCGCATGGTCCTGGGCGCGTTCCTGCTCTTCGCCCTGCTCGTCTGCGGCGCCCTCGTGGCCGGCTACCTGCTGGTCCACATCCCGCCCGCCAACGCGGCCGCCACGGCGCAGTCCAACGTCTACCTCTACACCGACGGCACCCAGCTCGCCCGCGACGGCGAGGTCAACCGCGTCAACGTGCCGCTCTCCCAGATCCCCCTGACCGTCCAGGAGGCCGTACTGGCCGCCGAGGACCGCGACTTCCACTCCGAACGGGCCGTGGACCCCGCGGCGATGCTGCGCGCCGCCTGGAACACCGCGACCGGCAAGGGCACCCAGTCCGGATCGACCATCACCCAGCAGTACGTCAAGAACTACTACCTGGGCCAGGAACAGACGATCAAGCGGAAGGTGAAGGAGTTCTTCATCGCGATCAAACTCGGTCGTGAGAAGTCGAAGAACTACATCCTCGAGGGGTACCTGAACACCAGCTACTTCGGCCGCAACGCCTACGGCATCCAGGCCGCCGCCCAGGCCTACTACGGCAAGGACGTCGGCAAACTTGACCCCGCCGAGGGCGCTTACCTCGCCACCCTCCTCAACTCCCCCAGCGCCTTCGACGTGGTCGCCCACCCCCAGGGCCGCGGCCGCGCCCTCGCCCGCTGGAACTACGTGCTCGACGGCATGGTCAAGAAGGGCTGGATGACGCCCGCCGAACGCGCGGCCACCCAGTTCCCCGAGCCCGGCAAGGTCCGCCCGGCCGCCGGCCTCTCCGGACAGCGCGGCTACCTCGTCGAGGCCATCAAGGACTACATCACCGAGAACAAGATCCTCGACGACAAGACCCTCGCCGAGGGCGGCTACCGCATCACCACGACCATCGACAAGGCCCGCCAGACCGCCATGGTCGACTCCGTCAACGACAAGATGGTCAGCAAGCTCGAACCCGACAAGCGCAAGGCGGACCGCGTCGTACGCACCGGAGCCGTCTCCATCGACCCGGCCACCGGCAAGGTCGTCGCCCTGTACGGCGGCATCGACTACACCAAGCAGTACGTCAACAACGCCACCCGGCACGACTACCAAGTGGCCTCCACCTTCAAGCCGTTCGTCTTCGCCTCCGCCGTGCAGAACGACTCCCGCACCCAGGACGGCCGCACGATCACCCCGTACACGATCTACAACGGCGACAACAAGCGGCGCGTCGTCGGCACCCGCATCCCCTACGCACCGGAGAACGAGGGGCAGGTCAGCTACGGCAACATCACCGTCAACACCGCCACCGACCTCTCCGTCAACACCGTCTTCGCCCAGATGGTCGTCGACGTCGGCACCGACAAGGTCAAGCAGACCGCCATCGCCCTCGGCATCCCCGAGAACACCCCGAACTTCGACCCGGGACCGGCCATGGCACTGGGCACCATGCAGGCCAGCGTCCTGGACATGACCCAGGCCTACGCGACCCTCGCCGCCCACGGACGCCACACCCCGCACACCTTCGTCGAAAAGATCACCAAGGCCGGGGACACCGTCCCGCTCCCGCCGCGCGACCCGGCCCAGGCCGTCAGCCGCGAAGCCGCCGACACCACCACGTCCATGCTGGTCAGCGTCGTGGACAACGGCACCGGCACGGCCGCCCTGGCCGCCGGCCACCCGGCCGCGGGCAAGACGGGGACCGGCGAACTGGACCGCTCGGCCTGGTTCGCGGCGTACACCCCGAACCTGGTCACGGTCGTCTCGATGATGGGCCAGGACCCGGACACCGGCGCCCTGGAATCCCTTTACGGGGCCCTGGGCGAGGCCCGCATCGGGGGCGGCGGCTACCCGGCCCGGATCTGGGCCCAGTACACGAAGACGGCCCTGGCGGACACCGACCCCGTCGACTTCGACCTGGAGCTCATGCCCGGCGCGAACCGGCCCCCGCAGCCCCTGCCCGTGGACCCGGACCCGAGCCGGTCCCCGGAGGAAACCCCGGGCGACCGCCCCTCGAACCGGCCGGGCCGCCCGACGCGGACCCCGTCGACGGGCGGACAGACCAACGGGGGACAGACGAACGGCGGACAGACGAACGGGGGCCAGACCGACGGGGGGCAGACCACCGGGGGCCAGAACACCGGCGGTCAGACCACGGGCGGCCAGCCGGACGGCGGCCAGAACACCGGGGGCCAGACCGACGGCGGCACCACGACCGGCACCACGACGGGCACACAGGGCGGCACCACCGAGGGCCTGCGCCCACCGGCGGACCTACTGGAGTAACCAGGACCCGGTCGTCAGTCAGTGACCGGAGGTCGCCTTCAGCCCCACGACGGCGGCCAGCAGCAGACAGATGAAGAAGATCCGGGCGGCGGTGACGGGCTCACCCATGGCGACCATCCCGACCACCGCCGCACCGGCCGCGCCGATGCCGACCCACACGCCGTACGCCGTACCGATCGGCAGGGTCTTGACCGCGATCGACAGCAGCACCATGCTCGCCACGATGCCGGCGCCCGTGAACACGCTCGGCCAGAACCGGGTGAATCCCTCGGTGAACTTCATGCCGATCGACCAAGCGACTTCGATCAGACCGGCGACGATGAGCAGAACCCAGGCCATGACAGGCACCTCCGGGACGAGAGCGGAACGGGGTGCGTCGTCTTGTCCTGCAGCCACTGGCCACTGGCCACTGGCAACCCGGTACGGCGCGTCTCGTCGGGGGTTCCCCACCACCGTAGCAAAACCGAACGAAAAGGGCCGGTGACGATGGTCACCGGCCCTTTTCCAGCTCTGCGCGCGGGCTACAGATACAGCCCCGTGGAGTCTTCCGACCCCTCCAGCCGCTCGGCGGCCACGGCGTGCAGGTCCCGCTCCCGCATCAGCAGGTACGTCGCCCCGCGGACCTCGACCTCGGCCCGCTCCTCGGGGTCGTACAGGACCCGGTCCCCCGGCTCGACCGTCCGTACGTTCTGCCCGACCGCGACCACTTCGGCCCAGGCCAGCCGCTTGCCCACGGCGGCCGTCGCCGGGATCAGGATGCCGCCGCCAGAGCGGCGCTCACCCTCCGGCGAATCGGATTTCACGAGCACGCGGTCGTGCAGCATGCGGATGGGCAGCTTGTCGTGGGTGGTGGTGTTCTCGCTCACGGAGCGAACCTACCCGCCCACACCCGCCCCGCACCCCGCAGGGTCATCAGCGCTTGCGCCGCGCCGACATCACCAGCAGGCCCACGACGCCGACCGCGAGCAGTGCGACCGGCACGATCCGCTCGACGCGCGGGGCGCCATCGTCGTGGCGCAGCGCATCACCGGCGTCGGTGACGAGGCGGTTCACCGTCGCCACGGCGCGACCGACGACGTGGTCGATGTTGCCGACCACCTTCGCCTTGGCGTCCCCGACGATCGTCTTGGGGTGCATCCGCACCCCGATCTCGTCGAGCGCCTCAGCGAGCTGCTCGCGGCGACGGACGATGTCCGCCTCGATCTGTGCGGGGGTCCTGGCTTCCGGCACCGCGCTGCCTCCGTCGTCGTGGTCGGTCCCTTGGCGGGCGTAGCCCACCATGAACAGTCTGTCAGCAGCTTAGTCTCGACACCGTACCGATCCCCTCTTGAGGAGACTGTTGAGAATGAGCGAGCGACTTGAGCCGGGCGACATCGCCCCCGCCTTCACCCTGCCCGACGCGGACGGCAACGAGATCTCGCTCGCCGACCACAAGGGCCGCAAGGTGATCGTGTACTTCTACCCGACCGCCCTGACCCCGGGCTGCACCAAGCAGGCCTGCGACTTCACGGACAACCTGGCCGTCCTGGCCACGGCCGGCTACGACGTCATCGGCGTCTCCCCGGACAAGCCGGAGAAGCTGGCGAAGTTCCGCGAGCAGGAGCACCTGAAGGTCACCCTGGTCAGCGACCCCTCGAAGGAGGTCCTGACGGCGTACGGGGCGTTCGGCGAGAAGAAGCTGTACGGCAAGACCGTCACCGGGGTCATCCGCTCCACGGTGATCGTCGACGAGGAGGGCAAGGTCGAACGCGCCCTCTACAACGTCAAGGCCACGGGCCACGTAGCCAAAATCATCAAGGACCTGGGCATCTGATCCCCGCCCCTCCTTCCGGAACGGCCCGCACCCGACAAACGGTGCGGGCTGTTCCGTTTATCGGACGAAATCAGCCGCAACCGTCCGACTATCGGTCCGTTACTCCATGCGAGGGCCGCACGTGCGGCCGAGAAATGGAGGGGCCGATGCCCATCAGTCAGTACACGAAGGAACGCCTCACAGAGGCGGCGGAGGAGTCGCGGACGCTGTCCGAGGCTCTGGGGAAGCTCGGGGTGGACCCGAAGGGTGGGTCGCGGAGGTACCTGCTCGACCGCATGCGGAAGTTGGGTGTGGACGTCTCACACTTCGAGCGCGAGGGGGTGAAGTGGACGAGGGAGATCCTGAGCGAAGTTGTCGCATCCTCGACGACGATGTGCGAGGTGCTGCGCCGACTCGGTCTCGACGTTGTCGGCGGCCACCACACTCACATCAGCCGCAAGGTCAAGAGGTTCGGGATAGACACCTCTCACTTCGCACCCCCGCCGAGCACGGTAGGCACGCGAGATATCCGTCGCCGTCGTTCCGCCGAGGAAATCCTGCGCGACGACCGGTCTCCGATCGCCACTCGGGTCGACCCCACCAGGCTCAGGCGCGCACTCCTGGAGACCGGACGGGAGGAGCGCTGCGCTCTATGCGGGCTAGAGGCGGTCTGGCAAGGTGCGCCGCTACCCCTGGAGGTCGACCACATTGACGGAGAGTGGCGCAACAACCAAGCAACCAACCTGCGGCTCCTGTGCCCCAACTGCCACTCAACGACGGACACGTACCGCGGGCGCGGCAAGGGGCGGCGATGAGCAGCAGTGATCGTGCGGCGTACGTGCGGCGCGGGAAGCCGGACGAGAATGCCCTGCGTGAAGCCGTCGCGCAATCACACTCTCTAGCGGAGACCTTGCGCCGTCTGGGCAGGCCCCTGTCAGGCAGTCAGCATGCCGCGCTCAAGCGATGGATCGAGGAAGCCTCCCTCCCGACCGCCCACTTCACGGGGCAGGCACATCAGCGCGGCAAGAGAGGAACCACCGCACGGCCCGCCGACGATGTACTCGTTCGACACGAGGGTGAGCGCCGGACCACGACCAAGACTCTGCGCCGCGCATTGCGCGAGATCGGCGTTCCGGACGTGTGCGCCGGCTGCGGGACGACTCCGGAGTGGCTAGGCCTCCCCATGACGCTGGAGATCGACCACATCAATGGCGATTGGAGCGACGACCGCCGCGAGAACCTGCGACTGCTATGCCCCAACTGCCATGCAATTACGACCACCTGGTGTCGGGGAGGCCGCAGCAAGCCCCTTCATTGATCTTGTCCGACCGGTCGCAGCCGCCTGCCGCTATCATGGCAAGCGGCTAGCGGCGGTGGCGCAACGGCGACGCAGCAGACTTAGGATCTGTGGCCCGTGAAACGGCTTGAGGGTTCGAATCCCTTCCGCCGCACCATTACGGCCTGTGAATCGAAGGATTGATTCACAGGCCGTTCGCATGAGTGGCGTCAGCCCAACAGCTCCCGCACCACCGGAACCAGGGCTCGGAAGGCCTGGCCTCGGTGGGAGATGGCGTTTTTTTCGGACGGCGTGAGTTCCGCGCAGGTGCGGGTCTCGCCCAGGGGCTGGAGGATCGGGTCGTAGCCGAAGCCGCCCGTGCCGGCCGGGGTGTGGCGCAGGGTGCCCAGGAGGCGGCCTTCGACGACGCGTTCCGTGCCGTCCGGGAGGGCGAGGGCGGCCGCGCAGAAGAAGTGGGCGCCGCGGTGTTCGTCGGCGATGTCGCCGAGTTGGGACAGCAGGAGCGCCAGGTTCGCCTTGTCGTCGCCGTGGGCGCCGGCCCAGCGGGCCGAGAAGATGCCCGGGGCTCCGTTCAGGACGTCCACGCAGAGGCCCGAGTCGTCGGCGACGGCCGGCAGGCCGGTGGCCCGGGCCAGGGCGTGGGCCTTGAGGAGGGCGTTCTCGGCGAAGGTGACGCCGGTTTCCTTGACGTCGGGGATCTCCGGGTACGCGTCCGCGCCGACCAGCTCGTGCGGCAGGCCGGCGGCGGACAGGATGGCGCGGAGCTCGGTGACCTTGCCCGCGTTGCGCGTGGCGAGGATCAGGCGGCTGGGCTGCATGGAGGTCATGCGGCCATTATCCGGGCCGCCCTCCGGCCTCCGGGCCACGGGATCAGCCCGGGGTGCAGACCTTCGAGATCTCCTTGGCCGCGTCCGCGACCGGGGTGACGTCGGGGGTCGTGGTGCCGCTCTCGATGGAGGTGCGGACGTTCTGGACGGCCGTGTTCATCGAGGAAATGGCCTTGCTCAGGTCGGCGTTGTCCGTCTGGTCGCCGACCTTCTTGAGGTTGGCCTCGATCGCGTTGAGCGCGTTCTGGGCGTCCTGCGGGCTGTTGCCGGCCTGCGAGACCGCCTGCTGGAGGTCGTTCGCACCGTCGGTGATGGCGACCGCCGTGCTCGCGCAGTCCATCGCGGTCGAGATCGCGTCGCAGGAGGTGATCGCGGGTATGGCGAGCGCTGCCGTCAGGGCGACGGCTGCCAGGCGGTACTTCGGCTTCACTTCGGCCCCCAGGAGGATGTGCACGGATGCGGACGTTCGGGTACGTGGACGGGCGCACGGCTTCGACGCCGTGCACCCGTACACCGAGAGACGCGCGGACGGGCCGCGCGGTTGCCGAGAGCGCTAGAGCGTGAGCTCCAGGGCGCCGAGCTGCAGGGCCTCCAGGTCGGCGCAGCCGCCGGCGGCCAGGTCGAGGAGGGCGTTGAGTTCCTTGCGGTCGAAGGGCTCGCCCTCGGCCGTGCCCTGGACCTCGACGAAGCGTCCGTCGCCGGTGCAGACCACGTTCATGTCGGTCTCGGCGCGCACGTCCTCCTCGTAGCAGAGGTCGAGGAGCGGGACGCCGTCCACGATGCCGACGCTGACGGCGGCGACGGTGCCGGTCAGGGGCTTGCGGCCGGCCTTGATGAGCTTCTTGCCCTGGCCCCAGGAGATGGCGTCGGCCAGGGCCACGTAGGCGCCGGTGATGGCCGCGGTGCGGGTGCCCCCGTCGGCCTGGAGGACGTCGCAGTCCAGGACGATGGTGTTCTCGCCGAGGGCCTTGTAGTCGATGACGGCGCGCAGCGAGCGGCCGATCAGGCGGGAGATCTCGTGGGTGCGGCCGCCGATCTTGCCGCGTACGGATTCGCGGTCGCCGCGGGTGTTCGTGGCGCGGGGGAGCATCGAGTACTCGGAGGTGACCCAGCCTTCGCCGCTGCCCTTGCGCCAGCGCGGGACGCCTTCGGTGAAGGAGGCGGTGCAGAAGACCTTGGTGTCTCCGAAGGAGACGAGGACGGAGCCCTCTGCGTGCTTGCTCCATCCGCGTTCGATGGTGACCGGGCGGAGCTGTTCGGGCGTACGGCCGTCGATGCGAGACATGGCACCGAGCCTAGCCGGTACGGGCCCGGGCCCGTGTCGCAGCGAGAAGACCCCGTCCGGGTGCGTCCGGTCGGGGTCCTGTCGTACGTACGGGTGCGCGCGGGGGCACGTGTGCGGGCGCGCGTGCGAGCCGGTGGGCTCAGCTCACATCATGTCTTCGATGTCGGCGGCGATCGGGTCGGCGTCGGTGCCGATGACGACCTGGATCGCGGTGCCCATCTTGACGACGCCGTGGGCGCCGGCGGCCTTGAGCGCGGCCTCGTCGACCTTGCTCGGGTCGATGACCTCGGTGCGCAGGCGGGTGATGCAGCCCTCGACCTCTTCGATGTTCTCGATGCCGCCGAGCCCGGCGACGATCTTCTCAGCCTTGGTGGCCATGTGTTTCTCCCTGAGTTCTACGAAGAACGAGTCCGACTGACATCCGGCGCCCGGCGCGTGTGCACCTGCCGCCCGACTGACCGACCAACCAGGTCGATCCGCTTCGTCACGGTAACCCACGATTGGCCCAGCTACACGGGCACATGCCCGGTATCTACCGAATGATGATGATCAGCACCAACCTGCCCTCGGGGCGGGTGAAATGCGACCGCAACACAAGTGGTCTACACCAGTGTGCCGCAAGTGTCGCGACTGCCAAAAACGGGCCGGTCAGGGAGGACGCGGATGAGCGCGAGCAGCGCCGCAGCAGTGCCACAGCCGAAGTGGTGGAACGGCTTGTTCCAAGGGCTGCAGAAGATGGGCCGGAGCCTGCAACTGCCGATCGCCGTGCTGCCGGCGGCCGGCATCCTGAACCGGCTCGGGCAGGACGACGTGTTCGGCAAGGACGGCCTGGGCTGGACGAACGTCGCCAAGGTGATGGCCTCGGCGGGCGGCGCCCTGCTCAACGCCGACCTCGGCCTGCCGCTGCTCTTCTGCATCGGCGTCGCGATCGGCATGGCCAAGAAGGCGGACGGCTCGACCGCGCTCGCGGCGGTGGTCGGCTTCCTCGTCTACCGGAGCGTGCTGCGCGCCTTCCCCAAGTCCTGTCCGGAAGGGACCAAGGACATCGGGGGCGGCTGCCTGGGACCCGACGAGACCCTCGCCGAGTACACCTTCCAGAACCCGGGGGTGTTCGGCGGCATCATCATGGGCCTGCTGGCCGCCTGGTTCTGGCAGCGCTACCACCGGGTCAAGCTGGTGGACTGGCTGGGCTTCTTCAACGGCCGCCGCCTGGTCCCGATCATCATGACCTTCGTGGCGATCGCCTTCGCCGTGCTCTGCCTGTGGATCTGGCCGCCGATCGGCAACGCGCTGGAGAGCTTCTCGGACTGGCTGGTGGGTCTGGGCTCGGTGGGCGCGGGCATCTTCGGCATCGCGAACCGCGCGCTGCTGGTGATCGGCCTGCACCAGTTCCTGAACGTGCCGGTGTGGTTCCAGTTCGGCAGCTACACCAAGCCGGACGGGCAGACGGTCCACGGTGACATCCCGATGTTCCTCGCGGGCGACCCGAGCGCGGGACAGTTCACCACCGGCTTCTTCCCGATCATGATGTTCGCCCTCCCGGCGGCGGCACTGGCGATCACGCACTGCGCGAAGCCGGCCCGGCGCAAGGAGGTCGGCGGCCTGATGCTGTCGGTCGGCCTGACCTCGTTCGTCACCGGCATCACGGAGCCGCTGGAGTACTCGTTCCTCTTCCTGGCGCCGGCGCTGTACGCGGTCCACGCGGTGCTGACGGGTGTGTCGATGGCGGTGACCTGGGCGTTCGGGGTCAAGGACGGATTCAGCTTCTCGGCCGGCCTGATCGACTACCTCATCAACTGGAGCCTGGCGACGAAGCCCTGGATGATCATTCCGATCGGCCTCTGCTTCGCGGTCGTCTACTACGGCATCTTCCGCTTCGCGATCAGCAAGTGGGACATCAAGACGCCCGGCCGGGAGTCCGACGAGGAGATCGAAGTGATGCAGGCGGAGAACACCAAGGCGTGACGACGCCGACGCGGGGGGCGTGAGCCCCGTCCGGGGGTGGGCGAACGCCCCCGGACACCACGCCGAACGCACCGCCCGCGGGGCCGCCACAAGCCCCGCTCGAACCACCCGACGGCACACGAGGCCTTCGGACCCACAGGGTCCGAAGGCCTTTGTCATGTATGCCCGACTGTGTCCTCCCCCACGGAAATGACGGGTTCCTTACGCCGACCTCACCGTGCTACAACTGGTCTACACCACTGAGTGGTGTAGACCACGTAGGCCTTTCGGCCCCGGGGTCCCCCGTTCCGAGACGCTGCCAATCCCCCGTGTTCCCACGCCCTGGCAGAGCCTTGTCCACTGGAGGAAGACCATGTCCACAGCCACCGCTGCGGAAAAGAAGAAGGGCGCTGGCGTGATGGCCGTCATGCAGCGCATCGGCCGGAGCCTCATGCTCCCCGTTGCGGTGCTGCCTGCCGGCGCGCTCCTGCTCCGCCTGGGCGCGGACGACATGCTCGGCGACAAGGACGTCTTCCCGACGTTCATCCTCAAGATCGCCGGCTACATGGCCGCCGGTGGTGGCGCGATCCTCGACAACATGGCGCTGCTGTTCGCCGTCGGCATCGCGATCGGCTTCGCCAAGAAGTCGGACGGTTCGACCGCCCTCGCGGCCGTCACCGGTTACCTGGTCTTCCAGAAGGTGCTCGCCACCTTCACGGACGGCAACCTGCCGCAGAAGGCGGAAGTCGTCGCCGGCAAGATCGTCATGGTGGACGCCCCGGTCAACGCCGGTGTGCTCGGCGGTGTCGTGATGGGCATCATCACCGCCCTGCTCTACCAGAAGTTCTACCGGACCAAGCTGCCGGACTGGGCGGGCTTCTTCGGCGGCCGCCGCCTCGTCCCGATCCTCTCCGCCCTCGCGGGTCTGGTCACCGGCATCGTCTTCGGTCTCATCTGGCCGGTCCTCGGCTCGGGTCTGCACAACTTCGGTGAGTGGCTGACCGGCTCCGGCGCCGTCGGCGCGGGCCTCTTCGGTGTCGCCAACCGTGCGCTGATCCCGATCGGCATGCACCACCTCCTGAACTCCTTCCCGTGGTTCCAGGCCGGCTCCTTCGACACCCCGACCGGTGCCGTCCACGGTGACATCGGCCGCTTCCTCGCCGGTGACCCGACCGCCGGACAGTTCATGACCGGCTTCTTCCCGATCATGATGTTCGCCCTCCCGGCGGCCTGCCTCGCGATCGTCCACTGTGCGCGCCCCGAGCGCCGCAAGGTCGTCGGCGGCATGATGCTCTCCCTCGCGCTCACCGCCTTCGTGACCGGTGTGACCGAGCCCATCGAGTTCACCTTCATGTTCATCGCCCCGGTCCTCTACGCGATCCACGCGGTCCTGACCGGTGTCTCCATGGCGCTGACCTGGGCCCTGGGCATGCGTGACGGCTTCGGCTTCTCCGCCGGTGCGGTCGACTTCGTCCTGAACCTCGGCATCGCGAACAACCCGTGGGGCCTGGTCGGCATCGGCCTCTGCTTCGCGGTCGTCTACTACTTCGTCTTCCGCTTCGCCATCACCAAGTGGAACCTGCCGACGCCGGGCCGCGAGTCCGACGAGGAGCTCGCCGAGCTGCTCAAGGCCGAGGCCAAGTAAGCACGTAGGTCCGTACGCGAAAGCCCCCGCTCTCCCGGAAGGGAGGGCGGGGGCTTTCGCGTGCCCGGGTGCGTACCGGTCAGACCTCGTACACCGCGCCCGTGTACGCCAGCTCGACCGGGCCGTCGTAGACCGCGCGGGCGTCGGCCAGGTTGCGTTCGGCGTCCGTCCACGGCGGGATGTGGGTCAGGACGAGCCGGCCGGCGCGGCCGGCGCGGGCGAACTCGCCGGCCTCGCGGCCGTTGAGGTGGAGGTCCGGGATGTCCTCCTTGCCGTGCGTGAAGGAGGCCTCGCACAGGAAGAGGTCGGTGTCCTCGGCGAGCAGGCCCAGCTCGGGGCAGACGCCGGTGTCACCGGAGTACGTCAGCGAGCGGCCGCCGTGCTCGACGCGGATCCCGTAGGACTCGACGGGGTGGCAGACCTTCTCGGTGCGGACCTGGAACGGGCCGATCTCGAAGGTGCCGGACTTCAGGGTCCGGAAGTCGAAGACCTCGCTCATGGAACGCTCGTCGGGGACGTCCTCGTAGGCGGTGGACAGCCGCTTCTCGGTGCCCTCGGGGCCGTAGACGGGGATGGTGCCGCAGCGGCCGCCCTCGTGGCGGTAGAAGCGGGCGACGAAGTACGCGCACATGTCGATGCAGTGATCGGCGTGCAGGTGGCTGAGGAAGATCGCGTCGAGATCGTAGAGCCCGATGTGCCGCTGGAGCTCGCCGAGGGAGCCGTTGCCCATGTCGAGGAGCAGCCGGAAGCCGTCGGCCTCGACGAGGTAGCTCGAACAGGCCGATTCCGCGGACGGGAACGAGCCCGAACAGCCGACGACGGTGAGCTTCATGGAGCGTGAACCTCCGTGGACGGTCCGTGGACGGAATGCGGGCCGTGCGTGGGTCGAGCGTAAGGCGCGAAACGTCCGGTCGCTCCTCCGCGGCAGGCCGTTGTGGGGCGAATCACCTGAGCTGTCACCCGGGGGAGCGACGGGGCGGCCCCGCGTTGCCGTGCGGGTGCCCTTCGGGTGCGGTGCGGCCGGGGTGTGGTGGGTGTGCCGCTGCCGTGCCGGGGGCGCCGGGCGGGGCTACGGTCGGAGTATGGACACGTCCTGGTGGCCGGCCGTCGCCGCGGTGCTGGTCGTGATCCTGCTGGTGCTCCTCCCCCGGCGGGCGCGACGGGCGGTCCGTGCCGCGGATCCGCCGCACGGGCCGGGACCGCTGCCGCGGCCGGAGGCCGGTGAGCTGTGGTCCCTGGAGGACGGGCGGCCCGTCCTGGTGCTGGGCGTACGGGGCCACCGGGCGCGGATCGCGCGGATCACCGGGAAGTACGACGACCGGCGCGCCGGGGTGATCCCGCTGCCGCCGGGGGTGGTGGGGGCGCGGGGCGGGTTCCTGGAGGCGGACCGGGTGGTGGAGGTGTCGGTATGGGAGTTCGCGAGGGCGCGGCTGCTGGGGACGGTGGATCCGGCGGTGTGGGACGAGGTGAAGGGGCTCGGGGGGCTCGGGGGACCCGGGTCGTCCGGCTGAAGCGGGTCTACGATCCCCCGGAACCGGAGCTGGACGGGGTCAGGGTGCTCGTGGACCGGCTGTGGCCGCGCGGGCTCTCGAAGGAGGCGGCGGGGGTCGACGAGTGGGCGCAGGCGGTTGCCCCGTCGGGGGAGCTGCGGAAGTGGTTCCACGCGGGTGGGTCCGTGGCGGAGTTCCGGGAGCGGTACGCGGTGGAGCTTCGCTCGGAGGAGGCGGGGGTTGAGCTTTCGCGGCTGCGGGCTGTTGCTGCGGCGGGGCCGGTCACGCTGCTGACTGCCGTCAAGGATCCGGGGGGCAGTCACGCGGGGGTGCTGGCCGCGCTGTTGGCGGACCCGCCTTCCTGACTCCGTCCGGCGGTGGCCGGTCGGGGTGCTCGCCCCTGCCGCCCCGGCGCGGGCCCGGTGGGCGGGTGCGGCTGGTTCGGCCCTGCGGGGCGAGGTCCCCTACCCGCCCTTCCACCGTTCCCCGGGCTCCGCCCGGACCCGTTCCGGGGGCCGGCCCCCGTACCCCCGCTCCTCAAACGCCGGAGGGGCTGGGTACATCCAGCCTCACCGGCGTTTGAGGAGCGGGGTCCGGGGCGGAGCCCCAGGGTCTTTCGGGCTCCGGGCAGCGCCCGGGGAACGGTGGAAGGGCGGGTAGGGGACAGCCCCCGCAGGGCCTCCACCCGCACCCGCCCACCGGACCCCGCTCCGGACGGCGGTGGCGGCAGCCCCGACCGGCCACCGCCGGACGGAGTCCGGCGCAGCGGCGCGAAGCCCGCGCAGCGGTGCGAGCGACGCGTCCAGGAGGAGAGCGACGCGTCAAGAAGGAGGGCCGGCTACGCCCAGAGTTGGCCCTGGAGGACTTCGATGGCTTCTTCCGTGGTGGCCGCCGTGTAGACGCCCGTCGACAGGTACTTCCAGCCGCCGTCGGCCACGACGAAGACGATGTCGGCCGACTCGCCCGCCGCCACCGCCTTGCGGCCGACGCCGATCGCCGCGTGCAGGGCCGCGCCCGTGGAGACGCCCGCGAAGATGCCCTCCTGCTGGAGGAGCTCCCGGGTGCGGGTGACCGCGTCCGCCGAGCCGACCGAGAAGCGGGTCGTCAGGACCGAGGCGTCGTACAGCTCGGGGACGAAGCCCTCGTCGAGGTTGCGCAGCCCGTAGACGAGGTCGTCGTAGCGCGGTTCCGCCGCGACGATCTTGACGCCCGGGACGTGTTCGCGCAGGTAGCGGCCCACGCCCATGAGGGTTCCCGTGGTGCCCAGGCCCGCCACGAAGTGGGTGATCGAGGGGAGGTCCGCGAGGATCTCGGGGCCGGTCGTGGCGTAGTGGGCGCCCGCGTTGTCGGGGTTGCCGTACTGGTAGAGCATCACCCAGGAGGGGTTCTGCTCGGCCAGTTCCTTGGCGACGCGGACGGCCGTGTTCGAGCCGCCCGCCGCCGGCGACGGGATGATCTCGGCTCCCCACATGGCCAGCAGGTCGCGCCGCTCCTGGGAGGTGTTCTCCGGCATGACGCACACGATCTTGTAGCCCTTGAGCTTCGCGGCCATGGCGAGGGAGATGCCCGTGTTGCCCGAGGTGGGCTCCAGGATCGTGCAGCCGGGGTACAGCCGGCCGTCCTTCTCGGCCTGCTCGACCATGTGGAGCGCGGGGCGGTCCTTGATCGAGCCGGTCGGGTTGCGGTCCTCGAGCTTCGCCCAGATGCGGACGTCGTCCGAGGGCGAGAGCCGGGGCAGGCGTACCAGCGGCGTGTTGCCGACCGCGGCCAGCGGGGAGTCGTAGCGCATTACTTCGATCCGCCGGCTACGGCCGGGAGGATGGTGACGTTGTCGCCGTCCTTGAGGGCGGTGGAGATGCCGTCGAGGAAGCGGACGTCCTCGTCGTTGAGGTAGACGTTGACGAAGCGGCGCAGCTCGCCGCCCTTGGCCTCATCGATGATGCGCTCCTGGATGCCCTTGTGGCGGGTCTCCAGGTCGGAGAACAGCTCGGAGAGCGTCGCACCCGCGCCCGTGACGGCCTTCTCGCCGTTGGTGTAGGTGCGGAGGATGGTGGGGATGCGGACCTCGATGGCCATGGCAGGCTCCAGTCAGGATGGTGAAGGGAAGCGGGCGAAGCGAAGCGGAGCAGGCGTGAGCCGCCGTGGCCCGCGAGGGGGCCGTCGGGGCTC
This sequence comes from Streptomyces sp. GL_141, assembly GCF_057834385.1. NCBI lineage: Bacteria > Bacillati > Actinomycetota > Actinomycetes > Kitasatosporales > Streptomycetaceae > Streptomyces > Streptomyces sp. GL_141. The sequence continues at coordinate 5,423,298 of NZ_CM174402.1, read as the reverse complement.
AGGCGGCAGTACAGATGGCGCTGGCGAGGCGGCACAGGTCGACGTGCAGCCGCGCCACAAGCAGCAGCCTGCCGGGCGTCTCGATGCTCACGTCGTGGGAAACCATGCGGTCATGTTAACGATTCCCGACCCCTGGTTTGGAGTGTGATCCCGCATCGTGGACGGATATCGCTCACATACTGAGAAGTAGCCCTGTGCCAGTGCCTCAGTAGGCGGCTACGACCTGCACTTCTTCCTCCGTGATCACGCCTTCGACGATCCGGTACGACCGGAACTGGAACTCCCCGAGGCCGTCCTTGTCCGCCGTGGAGACCAGCACGTAGTGGGCGCCGGGCTCGTTCGCGTACGTCACGTCCGTGCGCGAGGGGTAGGCCTCGGTCGCGGTGTGCGAGTGGTAGACGATGACGGGCTCTTCGTCCCGGTCGTCCAGGTCGCGGTAGAGCTTCAGCAGGTCCTTCGAGTCGAACTCGTAGAACGTGGGCGACCGGGCCGCGTTCAGCATCGGTACGAAGCGCTCCGGGCGGTCCGTGCCCGCCGGGCCGGCCACCACGCCGCAGGCCTCGTCGGGGTGGTCCTGACGGGCGTGCGCGACGATCCGGTCGTACAGGTCCTGGGTGATGGTCAGCATGAGCGACAGGATAAGCAGACGGGCCCTCCCGTACCGAGGAGTGGTACGGGAGGGCCCGAATGGTGGACAGGGGCCTTACGGCGCCTCAGGAAGCCTTGGTGAAGGCGGTGCCGCGCGGGTCGCGGGACTTCATCACCAGGTAGGAGACGCCCAGCAGCAGACCCCACAGCGGGGCGCAGTAGAGCGAGACCCGGGCGTCCTTGTCGACGCCCATCATCACGATGACCATGCCGATGAAGGCCAGGGCGAAGTAGCTCGTGTACGGGGCGCCGGGGGCGCGGAACGGGGACGCGGGCAGGTCGCCGCGGTCGGAGGCGGCGCGGTAGCGGATCTGGCAGACCAGGATCATGATCCAGGCCCACATGCCGGAGATGGTGGCGAAGGAGACGACGTAGTCGAAGGCCTTGCCCGGGGCGACGTAGTTGATCCAGACGCCCACCAGCATCAGCGCGGCGGAGAAGGTGGTGCCGATCAGCGGGGTGCCGCTCTTGGTGAGCTTGGTGAAGAACTTCGGGCCCTGGCCGTTGAGGGCGAGGTCGCGCAGCATGCGGCCGGTGGAGTACATGCCCGAGTTGCAGGAGGACAGGGCCGCGGTCAGGACGACGAAGTTGACGATCGCGGCGCCGACGCCGAGGCCCATCTTCTCGAAGGCTGCGACGAAGGGGCTGACGCCGGGCTGGAACTCGTGCCACGGGACGACCGACAGGATCATGATCAGCGCGCCGACGTAGAAGACGGCGATGCGCCACGGCACGGTGTTGATGGCCTTGGGCAGGGTCTTCTCGGGGTCCTTGGACTCGCCGGCGGTGACGCCGACCAGCTCGACGGCGAGGAAGGCGAACATCACGATCTGCAGGGTCATCAGCGTGCCGCCGATGCCCTTGGGGAAGAAGCCCCCGTCGTTCCACAGGTTGGAGACGGTGGCGGTGTCCGCGGCGTCGGAGAAGCCGATGGTGAGGATGCCGGCGCAGATCAGGATCATGCCGACGATGGCGGTGACCTTGACCATGGAGAACCAGAACTCCAGCTCGCCGAAGAGCTTCACGGAGATCAGGTTGGCGCCGTAGAGGATGACCGTGAAGATCAGCGCGTACGCCCATTGCGGGAAGCTGTCATGGGTCCAGTACGACATGTACTGCGCCGCGGCGGTGACTTCGGTGATGCCGGTGACCACCCAGAAGAGCCAGTAGGTCCAGCCGGTCACGTACCCCCAGAAGGGGCCGAGGAACTCCCGGGCGTAGTCCGAGAAGGAGCCGGACACCGGGCGGTACATGAGCAGTTCGCCCAGGGCCCGCATGATGAAGAAGATGACCAGGCCCGCGATGGCGTAGGCCAGGATCAGGCTGGGTCCGGCCTTGGAGATGGCCTTGCCGGCGCCCAGGAAGAGGCCGGTGCCGATGGCGCCGCCGATCGCGATCATCTGGATCTGGCGGGCGCCGAGCGCGCGGTGGTAGCCGTCGCCCTCGGTTGTGTCGTGCTGCTGCTCGTCGACCTGTACGGAGGTCATGTCTTGGTGCGCCTTTCTCCACGCCGACCCGCGCCATGGCTGGCAGCGGATCGGGTCCTCGATCCCCCCGGATACGGATGGAGTTGCACGCCGGCGGTCAGCCGGTTCAAGCAGGCCGCGGGGCATGGGTGGCGCCCCGTCGGCGTCGTGAAGATTTATCACGTGCTTACGGGTGCATGAGGGCAGAAAATGTGACGCAGGGCGCAAAAAAATCGGGACAAAGATCCTGAAACAGATCAGGTCACCACATGGTGGTGACCTGATCGTTATCCGGATTTGAGCGTCCGCTGAGCGAACGGCCGACGCGCTTGAGGCCCCTCAGAGGATGGTGGGTCAGAGGGTTCGCCGGAGCACGCCCGCGGAGCCCCTCAGAGGGTGTCGGCGAGCGTCTCCACGAGGGTCTCCTGGAGGCCGCCGAGCCAGAGGTACGCCATCACCATCGGCTTGCGCGGATCGTCGTCCGGCAGCCGGAACAGCACCGCGCTCTCGTCGTCCTCCGTGATGTCGAGGCGGGCCGCGATGGTGAGCCGCAGGTCGTTCAGGGCGCCGAGCCAGCGCAGCCGCAGCTCCCCGCCGACCTCCAGGACGGCCGCCCCGTCGCCGCCCGGGCTCAGCCCGTCCAGGCTGCGTACGACGGCCAGCGCGTCCTCCCGCTTGCGGGTGCGCAGGTCGTTCTCGGTGAAGCGGCGGAATTCGGCCGAGTGGGCCCGCAGCTCCTCCGTGTCGGCGTTCGCGGGGGTCTCCGGGCCGCCGTAGGCGTCGGGGAAGAGCCGGGCCAGGGCCGGGTCGGACGGGGGCTCGGTCGGGCCGTCGGAGGCGGCGAAGAGCGCGGCCAGCGGGTCGGCGTCCGGCTCGGGCTCCGGCTCGCCGGGGCCGATGAGCTCCAGCAGCTGCACGGCCAGGGAGCGCAGGATCGAGATCTCGATCTCGTCGAGCGCGATGGCGGCCCCGCCGGCCTTCAGGGGCTCGAACACGCCGCCCATCAGTTGCGGTCCTGGGACATGGTCGCCCAGAGGCCGTAGCCGTGCATGGCCTGCACGTCCCGTTCCATCTCCTCACGGCTGCCGCTGGAGACGACCGCCCGACCCTTGTGGTGGACGTCCATCATCAGCTTGTTCGCCTTGTCCTTGGAGTAGCCGAAGTACGCCTGGAACACGTACGTCACGTAGCTCATGAGGTTGACCGGGTCGTTGTGCACCAGGGTCACCCACGGGACGTCGGGTTCGGGGACCGCGAAGGTCTCTTCGGCCGATTCGGTGCGTTCGATCTCAATGGGAGCAACACTCACTTGTCCCATGCTGCCACTGACGGGGGCCCGTCGCACAAACGGGCCCCTACATCTCGTCACTTTGACGAGATGTGCGCTAGCATCCGTCGCATGAACCCTGCGGACCTGGGCCTGCCGGTGGACGTGCCGTCGACAGCGCTCTTCACGGACCATTACGAGCTCACGATGTTGCAGGCCGCGCTGGCCAACGGCACGGCCGACCGCCGCTCGGTCTTCGAGGTGTTCACCCGGCGGCTCCCCGAGGGGCGCCGCTACGGGGTGATCGCGGGGACCGGCCGGGTGCTCGACGCGGTGGAGAACTTCCGCTTCGACGGCGCCGTACTGGAGTTCCTGCGCGAGCGCGGCGTCGTCGACGCCCGCACCCTCGACTGGCTCGCCTCGTACCGCTTCTCCGGCGACATCTGGGGCTACCCGGAGGGCGAGGTCTACTTCCCCGGCTCCCCGGTCCTGCGCGTCGAGGGCAGCTTCGCCGAGTGCGTGCTGCTGGAGACCGTGATCCTGTCGATCCTCAACCACGACTCCGCGATCGCCGCGGCCGCCTCGCGGATGTCCTCGGCCGCCGGCGGCCGGCCGCTGATCGAGATGGGCGCCCGGCGCACGCACGAACTGGCGGCCGTCGCCTCGGCGCGTGCCGCGTACGTCGGCGGTTTCACCTCGACCTCGGACCTGGCGGCCGGATTCCGGTACGGGATCCCGACGGTCGGCACCAGCGCCCACGCCTTCACCCTGCTGCACGACAGCGAGCGGGACGCCTTCACCGCCCAGGTGGCCTCGCTGGGCAGCGGCACCACGCTGCTGGTGGACACCTACGACGTGGCGGAAGCGGTCCGGACGGCCGTGGAGGTCGCCGGGACGGACCTGGGCGCCGTCCGGATCGACTCCGGGGACCTGCTGCTGGTCGCGCACCGGGTGCGGCAGCAGCTCGACGAGCTGGGGGCGACCGCGACGAAGATCGTGGTGACCTCGGACCTGGATGAGTACGCGATCGCCTCGCTGGCGGCCGCCCCGGTGGACGCGTACGGGGTCGGCACCCAGCTGGTGACGGGCAGCGGGCACCCGACGTGCTCGATGGTCTACAAGCTGGTGGCGCGGGCGGCCTCGGCCGATCCGAAGGCGCCGCTGGTGTCGGTGGCGAAGAAGTCCTCGGGCGGCAAGACCTCCGTCGGGGGGCGCAAGTGGGCGGCCCGGCGGGTCGACTCCGAGGGGGTCGCCGAGGCGGAGGTCCTCGGGACCGGGCCGGTGCCGGCGGCGCTGGCGGACAAGCAGCTCCTGGTGGAGCTGGTCAAGGGCGGCGAAGTCGTGGCCCGCGAGTCCCTGGAGACGGCCCGCGACCGCCACCGCGACGTCCTGGCGGATCTGCCGCTCTCCGCGACGCAGCTCTCGCGGGGCGAAGCCGTGATCCCGACCGAGTACGCGTAGCTCCTCGGGGGGGGCGGGCCCTGCGGGGCTTGTCCCCTACCCGCCCTTCCACCGTTCCCCGGGCTCCGCCCAGACCCGGTCCTCAAACGCCGGACGGGCTGGAAAATCCAGCCCCGCCGGCGTTTGAGGCGCGGGGGTGCGGGGCGGAGCCCCGCGAAAGGGGGGCTGGGGGCGCAGCCCCCAGTTTCGGGAAGGGGCGGGGTGGGGGAAGAGCCCCCGCAGGGTCCCCGCCCACCACACACCAAGCCGAAGGGCACCGGACATGCACCGCGCACTGATCGTCGTCGACGTACAGAACGACTTCTGCGAGGGCGGCAGCCTCGCGGTCACCGGCGGAGCCGACATCGCCGCCGCCATCACCGAGCTCATCGGCCAGGCCACCGCCGGGTACCGGCACGTCGTCGCCACCCGCGACCACCACGTCGACCCCGGGTCCCACTTCGCGCACCCGCCGGCCCAGCCGGACTACGAGACCTCCTGGCCGGTGCACTGCGTCGCCGGGACCGAGGGCGTGGGCTTCCACCCGAACTTCGCGCCCGCCGTCGCCTCGGGGGCCGTCGCCGCCGTCTTCGACAAGGGGGCGTACGAGGCCGCGTACAGCGGTTTCGAGGGCGCGGACGAGAACGGCCTCGGGCTCACGCAGTGGCTGCGCGACCGGCAGGTCACCGAGGTCGACGTGGTCGGCATCGCCACCGACCACTGCGTCAAGGCCACCGCCCTGGACGCGGCCCGCGCGGGGTTCCGCACCCACGTGCTGCTCGATCTGACGGCCGGGGTGGCCCCGCACACCACGACCCGTGCGCTGGCCGAGCTCCGGGAAGCCGGGGTGGAGCTGAGCGGGACCCCCGTGGTGGCCGGCTGACGCCCGACACCGGCGGGGCCCGCCCGGGGCGCTACGGCGGCCCGGGAGGGCCCCGGCAGGGCGCCACTGGCCCCGGCAGGGCGCCGGCAGGGGCGCCCCCCGGCGCGGGCTCAGCCCCGCCCGGTCACCCCAGCAGGGCCCTGATCGGGTGCCACAGCTCCGCCGCCCGGTCGGGCGCGGAGCGCCACAGCAGGCCGTCGGGGTGGTGCAGGACGGCGGTGATCTCGTCCGGGGTGGGCGGCTCGGCGTTGCCGCGCAGGTAGACGGCGCGCAGTCCGAGGTTCCGCAGCCTGGTCAGGGCGCGGGCCCGGTTCACCGCGTGCACCAGCACCCGGACGTTTCCACCTTCGATGCCGCCCGCGAAGCCACCTGCCCCGCCCATGACGACACCCTTGACCACGCCCTTGACGGCACCTTCCGCGGGCGGTCTGGGCAGCGTGAGCGCGACGACCACGCTGCCGCCTGGCAATCGGACGAAACCTCCACCGGGCATGTCTTCATCTCCCCCGTCAATAAGAAACTCAGCCCACGCATCTAAACGCGATCGGCCGCCGCCCGCTAGAGGGCGACGGCCGATCATGTTTTGACCTGCGGTTTTACTGAATTACTGAACGGACGGGCCGACCTCGACCGTCATGACGAGACCGTCGTAGGTCTCCTTCACGATCTTGATCTTGGTGTTGGTGTCAGTGACCTTCACCGAGCCGGTCGGGTTCTCGTCGTAGAAGTACTTGCCCTTGTGGTCGTCGAAGACGAGCTGCGCGGGCTTGGGCTTCAGGAAGAGCTCCTGGCCGTTCTTGTGCAGGGTGATCGCGTCCGTCTTGTACGCGCTGAAGGCGGCGTCGTACGGCTGGATCTTGTTGCGCAGCAGGGTGCCGTCCGACCACTTCATCGGCTTGGCGTTGGCGTCGATCGGAAGGATCAGACCGGAGCCGGGGTGCTGGCTGGTGTTGTTGTCCTTCTGGGAGGTGTCCCACTGCCAGATCAGGAGGCCGTCCTGGTAGGCGTAGTGCTCGACCCAGTTCGGCTTCGTGTTGGCGAAGCCGAAGTTGTACGGACCGACCTTGAGGGTCTTGTCGTACGAGACGTAGCGGCGGTTCTCGGCCAGGTAGTACTGGGCGTACTCCTTGGTGAAGCCGGCGCCGATGCGGGAGAAGCCCTTGCCGGCCCAGCCGTTGTCGCCGGCCTCGGCACCGTCGGTGAACAGCGTGGCGCCGTCCGCCGTGATGGTGAGCGCGTCGCCCGTGAAGCCCTTGCCGCCCGCGCCGCCGTCCGTCTGGTAGCGGAAGCGGAGGTCGACCTTCTTGCCCGCGTAGGCGTTCAGCGAGTAGTTCAGGTTCTTCCAGGCACCCGAGACGCCGGTGAGCGACGGGCTGTTGGAAGCGTCGACCGGGATGGCCACGCCGTCGGCGGTGCCGGCGAGCGCGGTCCAGCTGGCGCCACCGTCGGTGGAGACCTCGGTGTACAGGAAGTCGTACTCCGCCTCGATGTCCCACCAGCCCTTGAGGGACAGGGCCGCGGAGGACTTGCCCGTCAGGTCGACCGAGCGGGTGAGGGTGTTCTTGAGGTCGTCACCCATGTTGCTCCACCACTGCGAAGCACCCTCGGCGGGGGCGACGATGTCGGTGGTGACCTTCTTCTTCGGAAGGTCGACGAGCAGCGCCTGCTTGTCCTTGGTGTTGTACTCCGAGACGCCCAGCTTGTGGGTGGACTTCGTCGCGGCCTTGGCCTTGTCGTAGTTCAGCCAGCCCAGCTGGAACTTGTCCCAGGCGGTCATGTCGCCCGGGAGGTCGCCTATGGAGTCCTTGCCGTTGCCGAGCCAGGAGCCCGCCGACATCAGGGACCAGAAGCCGACCGAGTTCTCGCCGCCACCGGAGGTGTCGTAGAGGTCCGGCAGGCCCAGGTCGTGGCCGTACTCGTGCGCGAAGACGCCGAGGCCGCCGTTCTCGGGCTGCATCGTGTAGTCGCCGACCCAGATGCCGGTGTTGCCGATCTGGGTGCCGCCGGCCTTGTTGTTCGCGGGGCCGTTCTTGCCGGCCTCGGTCCCGTAGGCGTACCAGCGGTGGGCCCACAGGGCGTTGGTGCCCTGCACGCCGCCGCCGGCCGACTCGTCCTCGCCCGCGTGGACGATCTGGAAGTGGTCGATGTAGCCGTCGGGCTCGTTGAAGTTGCCGTCGCCGTCGAAGTCGTAGCGGTCCCAGAGGTCGTACTGGGCCATCTGCGCCTTGATCTGGGCGTCGGTCTTGCCGGCCTTCTTCTGGCCCTCGGCCCAGGCGGTCACGCCGTCCTTGACCGTGTCCCAGACGTTGGCGCAGTTGGTCTGGCCGCAGTAGTTCGAGCCGTAGCGGGCCTCGTTGTACGGGACCTTGACCCAGTCGGCGACCTCGCCCTCGACCGAGTAACGGCCCGAGGAGGTCTTCTCGTAGTAGGTCTTCAGCGAGTTCTTGCCGGCACCGGTACCGAAGTACAGGTCCTGGAAGTACGCGCGGTTGAAGTCCTTGCGCCAGGCCGTGCTGTTGTTGACCGCACGGTCGGGCTGGGCGATCTGGTTGTGCAGCGGGCCCGGGGTGCCGCCGTACTTCGGCACGGCCGGCTTGGGGCCGGGGCCGTCCGGGTCGAACGTGGTGGTGTTGTCCACCTGGTCGCCGAAGTCGACGAGGATCGTGAAGATCTTGTCGGTCTTCTCGCGGCCGAGCTCGACGTACTTCTTGTCGTCGAGCTTGACGACCTTGGAAGCGCCCCGCTGCTCGACGTCCTTCTTGCCGCTCAGCACCTGCTCCAGGGCGGCCTTGCGGGCCTGCGCCTGCTGCTCGCTGAACGGGCCCTGGAGGTTGTGCTTGACCTGCTCCTTGGAGGGAGCGGTCGGGTCCTGGCGGTCCGCGGCAGACACCTTCGCACCCGGGTCTGCCGTGGCCATCGTGAAGGCGGCGCCGGTGGCCGCCGTCGCTGCCAGGGTCACGCCGATTGCGGCGGCGCGCAGCGCTCGTCTTCTGGCCGAGTTGCTGGTCACTTGATGTCGTTCCCCTCCCGCGGCCGCGAAGGTGGTGCGGAACTTCTCCGTAGGAGTGGGGGGTTCCGTGCGGCGCGCGTCTCAAGTGACGACATTTGACCGGAGAGTCGCAAGAAAAGACAGACCTTGACTTGTTCCTTACAACTGCACTATGCGGTCACCGAGTTCCGCTATACGGACGTTCCGCGGTCATAGCGGACGAACGGGACTTCCAGCCCCTCAGTGGACCCGCACCGGACCCGCACCGGACCGACATCCGCCCGGCATCCGCCCGGCACCCAACCCGCATCCGCCCCGCATCCGACCGCCATCGAACCTCATCGGCCGCACCCGCCCCTCCCCGCCCCCCGAACCCCACCGGTGCCCCCCGTGCGCCCCCCGTGCTCCGCTGCTTCCCCTCCCGCGGGTGAGGTCGCGCTTACCGACAGTTCCGCTCGGGCATCCACCGTCGTAGAGTCACTCGTCGCCAGACCTGGTCGAGCCGACTCCCCCTCCCGCTTCGAGGACGGATATCGCCATGCCGCGTCCGACTGCCGCACAGCTCGCCTACGGGTCCGCCACCGTCATCGTGTCGACGATCGCCATGCTGCTGCTCTCGCAGACGAGTACGGGACTCGGCGTCGCGGTCATCTCCGCCGCCGCCCTCGCCCTCGGGCTCCTCGTCGCACTCACCGTCCCGCTGCCCCGCCGGCGCGGGCGGCACGCGGCGACCCGTACGAGGACCGCCTCTGCGTACCCGGGGGGTCCGGACACCGTGCCGCAGGACATGCCGGCCGGCGCTCCCGCACCGGCCCCGGTGGAACACCCCGTGCACCACTGACCCCGCGCACACCGCGGCGCGGGCGGCCTCCCCCGTGGGGAGACCGCCCGCGCACCGGACCGCGCAGCTCGGTGGCCTTCTATGCGGCTTGGACCACCACGGTCTTGGCCACCTTGTCGTGCAGACCCTGCTTGTACGGCTTGTCGACGAGCATCGAGATGACGAGCGCGATCGGCCACAGGCAGAAGCAGCAGATCAGCGTCGGCAGCCAGAGCACGGCGGCGCGGGAGAGCGCGGCGTTGGACTGCGGGACGCTGCCGTCGTTGAGCATCGCGACGCGCAGGCCCATCCACTTCTTGCCGAGGGTCTGGCCGTTCTTCTTGACGAACCACCAGTCGTAGCCCACGTAGGCGACGATCGAGATCAGCGTCATGACCAGACCGCTGCCGCTGTAGGACTTGGTGATGACCTCGGTGACGTCCTCGCCCTTGTTCGTCTCGACCGTGTAGCGGTTGCGGTCACCGGCGAGGAGCTGGATGACGAACAGCGGCACGGCGATGATCAGCAGGTCGATGACGCGGGCGGCGAGCCGCTTGCCGAAGTCGGCGAGCGGCGGCATCCCGGCGAGCGGGTCGGGCATGCCGTAGCCGCCACCACCGCCGTACGGGTCGCCCCCGCCCGCGCCTCCGTTGTACGGGGGCGGCGGGGGCGGAAAGCCGCCTCCCCCGGGCGGGGGCTGCGGAGGATAGCCCCCGCCGCCTCCGGGCGGGGGCGGCGGGAAGCCTCCGCCGGCGCCTGCGGGCGGTGAGCCGTACGGCGAACCACCCGACGGCGGAGGCGTCGGTTCCTGGGGCTTCTTGAGGAACGGGTCGTCCTCGGGCGGCTGGCCCGGCGGCGGCTGGTCGGTGCTCATGGCCCGAGTCGAACCCGGCCCGGAGCGGCCCGCAACGGGAGCGCGTCCATTCGGGGGACGGGAGTTTGCCGGCAGGCCCTAGCGGGCCACGTACGTGCGTGCGGCGCGGTCGTGGAGGGTCCGGCGGCGCGGGCGGTCCGCGAGGGCCCACAGGGCCCCCGGGAGGCCCAGGAGGGCGTACACGAGCCAGCGGCGCAGTGCCGCGCCGAAGCGGGGCGGGCGCAGCGTGGCGGTGGCCAGGACCCGTACGCCGAGCAGCTTCTTGCCCGGGGTGCGGCCCCAACGGGCGGTGGGCAGGGCTTCGTAGAAGACGCCGAAGAGGAGGACGGCGCCCAGGACGAGCCCGAGCGAGCCCGCGATGGTCCCGTCGAGCAGCCACACGGTGGTGGTCCGGCCGCCCGCCCGGGCGGCGTCCACCTTGGCCTGGAGGTGCGCGGTCGCCCCGGGCACGAGGGGCAGCGCCACCCCGGTCGCGACGGCGGCGTACACGAGGAAGTCCAGCAGCCGGGCCGTCGCGCGCCGCACGAGCCCGGCGGGGCGCACGGCGCGCTCCGCCATCCGCTCGAACACCGCGCGTCCGGTCCGCTCGGGACGCGGAGCCGGGGACACGGCGACCCCGGCCCGCTCCGCACGCTCGGCCGGCTCTACGGGGGCCACGCGCCGGGCGGGCTCCGCCGGGACGGCCGGGGCCGGGCGCTCGGCGCGCCGCGCCCGCTCCACCGGCTCCGGGTCCGAGCCGGGCGAACCCGGGGCGGCGGGCCACACGGGCGCGGGGGCTGCGGCGGCGGCACGGGCCGCGAGCGGGGAGGGCGCCGACAGGATGCCGAGGCCGCCCGGGGCGGCGGAGCCGGACCCCTGCGCGGGCAGGGCGGCCGACACGGAGGCCGGGGCCGGGTGCCGGGCCGGGGCCTGCGCCGAGCGGTGAGCCGGCGCCTGGGCCTGGGCCTGGGCCGAGCGGTGCGCGGGGACCTGCGCCTGGGCCTGCGCCGAGCGGTGAGCCTGAGCCGGTGCTCCTGCCGGTCCCTGCGCCTGGTGCGGTGTGGGGGCCGGGACGGGCGGGCGGGCCAGGGAGATCCCGGCGGGGCGGGCGGCGGAGGCCTCCTCCTCGTGGCCCCAGGACACCCGGTGGTCGCGCGGCCCGCCGAACCCGGACTGGTGGAGCGGATCGGCCTGCCACTCCACGGACTCGGCCCCTTGCCCGGACCCGGACCCGGACGCGGGCTCGGACCCGGGCCCGGGCCCGGACTCCGGCCCGGTCTCCGAACCGGCCGCCGGCCAGGGCTCGAAATCCGACCGCGCGACGGACTCCGACCAGGACTCCACCTCGGACCGCGCGGCCGGCGCCGCCGCCGATCCGGCGGGCTCCGGCCAGGACGCGGGGGCCGGTACCGGTGCCGGTGCGGGGGCCGGTGCAGGGGTGGGGGCCGGTGCGGGGCGGGGCTGCGGTCTGTGTTCGGATCGGTCCGGCTCGCGCAGCGCCTCGCTCACCCCCGTCTGGTCGAGGAACACGGGACCCGTCTCGTCGGCAGGGGCCGCGGGGCGGCTCGTACCGGGAACCCAGTTCAGGCCGTTCCAGAACCTGACGTACCCGGGGATGGACGGATCGGGGTAGTAGCCCTCGCGGGCCGCGTGCTCGCCGTCACCAGGGGAGGCCGTCAATGTCCCCAACTCCGATCGTGGCTTGAGGCTTCTTGCAGGGGTGGACCATAGCCAAGAACCGCCCCCCGACAGGTCCGGTAACGGGAGAATCCAAGCGTTCGGGCGAACCCTGGCGAACCCTGACGAGCTCAGCCCCGTACGGAAGATTTCGGTCAGCCGATTGATTTCGGCCATTCCTCGATGTGCCTCGCGAAGTCGCGTCATACCCGGGCACTTCGGCGCTCTCTCCGGGTGCGGGCCCACGGAAGGCCCCGCGCACCACCCGAACACGTACCCCGTACCGAAGTGAGGCCGCCATGCACCACCCCGTCGTCGAACGCGAGCTGGAACTGAAGCTGGTCCTGTCCCCCGAGCGCAGCGTCCCCGTCCCCGCCCGCCTGCTGTACCTGACGGACGACCCGTACGCCGTGCACATCACCTTCCACACCGGCTCCAGCACTCCGGTCAACTGGACCTTCGCCCGCGAGCTGCTGGTCGAGGGGGTGTTCCGCCCGTGCGGCCACGGCGACGTGCGGATCTGGCCCACGAAGGTCGGCCAGCAGGCCGTCCTGTGCATGGCGCTCAGCTCCCCCGACGGCGACGCCCTGCTGGAGGCTCCCGCCGTGTCGGTGTCGGCCTGGCTGGAGCGGACCCTGCGGATCGTGCCGCCCGGCACCGAGGCCGACCGGCTCGGCCTGGACGCGGCCCTGGCCGAGCTGCTCGCCCCGACGCCGGCCGACGAGCTGTGGATGCGCGACCCGTGGCCGTCGGACGAGTCGGCGGACGGCGACCTGTGACGGCCCGGGCACCAGGCCCCGTACGGCGCCACGTACGGCGCCCCGTACGGGAACTTCCCCCGGCTCAGAAGAGCTTGCCCGGGTTGAGCAGTCCCTCCGGGTCGAAGGCGTGCTTGACGGCGCGCTGCATCTCCAGGCCCACCGGGCCGAGTTCGCGGGCGAGCCAGTCCTTCTTCAGGACGCCCACCCCGTGCTCCCCCGTGATGGTTCCGCCCAGTTCGAGCCCCAGCGCCATGATCTCCTCGAAGGACGCGCGGGCCCGCCGGGCCTCGTCCTCGTCGGCGGGGTCGAAGCAGACGATGGGGTGGGTGTTCCCGTCGCCGGCGTGCGCGCAGACCCCGATGAGCAGGTCGTGCGCACGGGCGATGGCCGCGGTCCCGTCCAGCATCTCGGCGAGCCGGGTGCGCGGTACGCACACGTCGTCGATCATCGTCGCGGGCCGCAGGGCCTCCAGGGCGGGCAGCGCCATCCGGCGGGCCTGGAGGAGCAGTTCGGACTCCGCCCGGTCCTCGGCGGGTACGACGGCGCTCGCCCCGGCGGCGGTGCACAGCGCCCCCACGGCGGCCAGGTCCTCGGGCGCGTGCGGGGTGTCGAAGGCGGCGAGCAGCAGGGCCTCGGTGGTCTCGGGCAGGCCCATCTTGCCGAGCGCGTTGACGGCGCGGACGGTCGTACGGTCCATCAGCTCCAGCAGCGAGGGCGTCAGGCCTGCCTCCATGACGGCGCAGACGGCTGCGCAGGCGGCCGCGGCGGTGGGGAACTCGGCGGCCAGCGCGAGCTGGCGGGGCGGGGCCGGGCGCAGGGCGAGGACGGCCCGGACGACGACGCCGAGGCTGCCTTCGGAGCCGACGAACAGGCGGGTGAGGTCGTACCCCGCGACGCCCTTGGCGGTGCGCCGGCCGGTCCGCAGGAGCCGGCCGTCGGCGAGGACCACGTCGAGGCCGAGGACGTACTCGGCGGTGACCCCGTACTTGACGCAGCACAGACCGCCGGCGGCGGTGCCGATGTTCCCGCCGATGGTGCACTGCTCCCAGCTGGAGGGGTCCGGCGGGTAGTGCAGGCCGCGTTCGGCGACGGCGCGCGAGAGGACGGCGTTGACGACGCCCGGTTCGACGACGGCGATCCGGTCGACGGTGTCGATCTCCAGGATCCGGTCCATCGCGACGAGGGACAGCACGATGCAGCCGTCGGAGGCGTTGGCCGCGCCCGACAGACCCGTACGGGCGCCCTGGGGGACCACGGGCACGCGCAGGGCGTGGGCGGTGCGCAGGACGTGCTGGACCTGTTCGACGGTTCGGGGAAGGACCACCGCGGCCGGGGTGCCGGCGGCGCAGAAGCTGGCCATGTCGGTGGCGTAGGCGGCGGTCACCTGGGGGTCCGTCAGCAGGGCCTCGGGCGGGAGGCCTTCGAGGAGCAGCTCGTGGAGTTCGCGCGCCCCGCCCTCAACTCCGTCAACTTCGCCAAGTTCGTCAATGTCGTCAGCCATGGGGCCAGCGTGGCACCCGGGGCCATCGGTGTGAACACGCCCGCGACGCCCTTCGGACACCTCGGCGAGCTCTTCATATTGACGCACAGTGACCTCATGGACCCTATGCGCGACGCATCCGTCTCTCAGGAGAGGCAGCAGCAGACTGCCCCGCCCGTGACCTTCACCGGCCGCAAGACGCTCGTGGCGGCGGCGGCCCTGGTGGTCCTGATCGCCGGGGCCCTGCTGATCCGGCCGGCCCGCACGGGCGACGACGCGCGCCCGCCGGGGCCCAGCGAGCGGGCCCGCGCGGCGGTCGGCATGGGCGCGCCGGTGGCGGCGGTGGACCTGTCGGCGCTGGTCGCCGACCGGGAGGCGTGGGTCGCGGAGCACCCGAAGGACGAGGCCTCGTGGGCGGTGCTGGGCTCCGCGTACCTGGAGCAGGCGCGGCGGACGGCCGATCCCGCCTGGTACCCGAAGGCGGAGGGCGCGCTGAAGCGCTCGCTGGAGCTGCACCCGGCCGAGAAGGGCAACCTCGACGCGATGACGGGCATGGGCACGCTGGCCAACGCCCGGCGGGACTTCGGGACCGGGAAGAAGTGGGGCGAGCTCGTACGGGCGCAGGCGCCGAAGCGGTGGACGGCGTACCCGGTGCTCGTGGACGCGTACGGCGGGCTCGGGGACTACAAGGCGGCGGAGAAGGCGATGGAGCGCCTGGTCGACATGCGGCCGGGGCTGGTCGCCTTCATGAAGGCCTCGCAGGTGTACCGGGACCGGGGCTGGCGCGAGGACGCGGCCATGTCCATGGAGCACGCGGGGGGCGCGGCGAAGGCCCCGGCGGAGAAGGCGTACGTGCTGTTCCGGCTCGGGGAGCTGGCGTGGGAGCGCGGTGACGACGCGGAGGCGCTGAAGCAGTACGAGGCCGCGCTGCGCACCGATCCGGGCCAGGCGGCAGCGCTGGGCGGGCGGGCGCGGGTGCTGGCGGCGCTGGGCCGGGGCGGGGAGGCCGTACGGGACTACCGGCTGGCGCTGGGCCGGGCCGCGGTGCCGGCGCTGTCGCTGGAGCTGGGCGAGCTGCTGGAGTCGCTGGGCCGGGGCGAGGAGGCGAAGGCGGTGTACGACGGGCTCGCGGCGCAGGCCGCGCGGAGCGGGGTGAACGAGGAGCTGCTGCTGGGCCGGTTCGAGGCGGACCACGGCGACCCGGCGGCGGCCGTACGCCGCCTCACGGCGGAGTGGGCCCGGCACAAGAGCCTGCCGGTGGCGGACGCGCTGGGCTGGGCGCTGCACAGGACGGGCGATGACGCGGGGGCGCTGGAGTACGCGAAGAAGGCCACGGAGCAGGGGCTGCGGCTCGCGGAGTTCTCGTACCACCGGGCGGTGATCGAGCGGGGCCTGGGCGACGTGGCCGGGGCGCGGCGGCACCTGGAGGAGGCCCTGCGGACGAACCCGCGCTTCTCGCCGGTCCGGGCACCGCTGGCCAAGCAGGCCCTGGCGACGATCGGCAAGCCCCCGGCGGGCGGCCCGGAAAACATGCAGCCCACCACCCCCTGGGTGGCCCCGGAACTCCCGAAGGCAGCCAAGCCCGCCGCCAAGCCGAAGCCGAAGCCGTAGGGGCGCTGATCGGGCGGGGCCGCTGCGCGGGGCTTCCCGGGCGCCGCCCGGACCCGCGCCTCAAACGCCGGCGGGGCTGAAATGGCGCTGCGCGCCGTCCAGCCCCGCCGGCGTTCACGTGTGGGCCGGCGCCGGCCCGATCCAGCCTCGCCGGCGTTTGAGGCGCGGGGTCTGGGGCGGCGCCCCAGGAACCCCGGCTCCGCCGGGCCGGGAGCCCGGACTCCGCAATCTACAGATTGCCCCGCTTCTCCTGCTCCCGCTCGATCGCCTCGAACAGGGCCTTGAAGTTGCCCTTGCCGAAGCCCATCGACCCGTGCCGCTCGATCATCTCGAAGAAGACCGTCGGGCGGTCCTGGACCGGCTTGGTGAAGATCTGCAGCAGGTAGCCGTCCTCGTCGCGGTCGACGAGGATCTTCAGCTCGCGCAGGGTCTCGACCGGCACCCGGGTCTCGCCGGCCCACTCGCCGAGCGTGTCGTAGTACGAGTCCGGGGTGTCGAGGAAGGTCACGCCGGCCGCCCGCATCGCCCGCACGGTGCGGACGATGTCGTTCGTCGCGAGCGCGATGTGCTGCACGCCGGCGCCGCCGTAGAACTCCAGGTACTCGTCGATCTGCGACTTCTTCTTCGCGATCGCCGGCTCGTTGATCGGGAACTTCACCTTCAGGGTGCCGTCCGCGACGACCTTCGACATCAGCGCCGAGTACTCGGTCGCGATGTCGTCGCCGACGAACTCCTTCATGTTCGTGAAGCCCATGACCTTGTTGTAGAAGGCCACCCACTCGTTCATCCGGCCGAGCTCGACGTTGCCCACGCAGTGGTCGATGGCCTGGAAGGTGCGCTTGGCCGGGGGCTCGACCATCGGGTCGACGGAGACGAAGCCGGGCAGGTAGGGGCCGGTGTAGTCGCCGCGCTCGACCAGGGTGTGCCGGGTCTGGCCGTAGGTGGCGATCGCCGCCAGCCGCACCGTGCCGTACTCGTCGGTGAGCTCGTAGGGCTCGTCCAGGCCGCGCGCGCCGTGCTCGACGGCGTAGGCGTAGGCCGCCTTGACGTCCGGGACCTCGATGGCCAGGTCGACGACGCCGTCGCCGTGGTCGGCGACGTGCTCGGCGAGGAAGCGGCCGCGGTCGGTGGAGGCCTTGATGACCGAGGTGAGGACGAACCGCGCGGCGCCGTTGGTCAGGACGTAGCTGGCCGTCTCGCGCGTGCCGTTCTCCGGTCCGGAGTAGGCGACGAGCTTCATGCCGAAGGCGGTCGAGTAGTAGTGCGCGGCCTGCTTGGCGTTGCCTACGGCGAAGACGACCGCGTCCATGCCCTTCACGGGGAAGGGATCGGCCTTGGCGGCGGTGCTGGGTGCGGCGTCGAGCGGCTGGGTCTCAGTCATGACCGCAGAGTCCCGCCGTTCCACAAGCTGCGCAATAGTTTCCATTTCTGCTGTACAGACTGACCAGTCTCAGCCCACCATGGCTGGGATATCTGTGCACTATGACCACCGACCGACCGCCCCGGAGGCTGCCATGGGAATCGACGAACTCGACGGCCGGCTCATCGTCCTGCTCGCCCGCGAGCCCCGGATCGGGGTTCTGGAGGTCTCGCGCCGGCTCGGCGTGGCGCGGGGTACCGCGCAGGCCCGGCTGGACCGGCTTCAGTCGAACGGAGTCATCCGGGGGTTCGGTCCGCAGGTGGATCCGGCGGCCCTGGGGTACCCGGTGACGGCCTTCGCCACGCTGGAGATCAAACAGGGTCAAGGGGCGGACGTACGGGCCCACTTGGACGGGGTGCCGGAGGTGCTGGAGCTGCACACGACGACCGGGCACGGGGACATGCTGTGCCGGCTCGTGGCCCGGTCCAACGCGGATCTCCAGCGGGTGATCGACCGGGTTGTCGCGTTTGATGGGATTGTGAGGGCTTCGACGGCGATTGTCATGGAGAATCCCGTACCCTTGCGGATCATCCCCCTGGTCGAACAGGCGGCCGAGGACGACTGACGTGCGGCGACAACGGATGGGGTGACGTGGCGTGAGTTTCTGGGCCTACCTGTCCAACCGCCACCAGCAGCTCCTCACCGACGCCTTCCAGCACGCCAGCGCCGTCTTCCAGTGCATGGTGATCGCGACCGCCCTCGGCGTCGCCATCGGGGTCCTGACCTACCGCAGCGGCTGGGCGGGGAACCTCGCGGTCACCTCCACCTCGACGGTGCTGACCATCCCCTCCCTCGCCATGATCGGCCTGCTGATCCCGATCGTCGGCCTCGGCGTCGCGCCGACCGTGATCGCCCTGACGCTGTACGGGCTGCTGCCCATCGTCCGCAACTCCATCGTGGGACTGCGCGGGGTGGATCCCGCCCTGGTCGATGCCGCCAAGGGCATCGGGATGTCGCGCGGCGCGCAGCTGCTGAAGGTGGAGCTGCCGCTCGCCTGGCCGCCGATCCTGACCGGCATCCGGGTCTCCACGCAGATGCTGATGGGCATCGCCGCCATCGCCGCCTACGCCTCCGGGCCGGGCCTGGGCAACGAGATCTTCCGCGGGATCGCCTCGCTCGGCAGTGCCAACGCCATCAACCAGGTCCTGGCGGGGACGCTCGGCGTCGTCATCCTCGCCCTGCTCTTCGACGCCGCGTACGTCCTGCTCGGCCGTCTCACCATCCCGAGGGGAATCCGTGTCTGAGCCGACGTCCGCCCCGGCGGCGAGCCCGCAGCCGGCGGCGAGCCCGCAGCCCGCAGCCGCCTCCGGCGCCACCATCCAGCTGGAGAACCTCACCAAGCGCTACCCCGGCAACCCCAACCCCTCCGTCGACGACGTCTCCATGGAGATCAAGGCGGGCGAGCTGGTGGTCTTCGTCGGCCCCTCCGGCTGCGGGAAGTCCACCACCCTCAAGATGATCAACCGGCTGATCGAGCCCACCTCCGGCCGGATCCGGATCGGCGACGAGGACGTCACCGACATGGACCCGGTCAAACTGCGCCGCAAGATCGGGTACGCGATCCAGTCCTCCGGGCTCTTCCCGCACATGACGGTCGCCGAGAACATCGCCCTGGTCCCGAAGATGACCGGCTGGTCCAAGTCCCGCGTGAAGGACCGGGTGGAGGAGATGCTCGACCTGGTCGGCCTGGACCCGCGCGAGTTCCACGGCCGCTACCCGCGCCAGCTCTCCGGCGGCCAGCAGCAGCGGGTGGGCGTGGCCCGGGCACTCGCCGCCGACCCGCCCGTCCTGCTGATGGACGAGCCCTTCGGCGCCGTCGACCCCATCACCCGCGACCACCTCCAGGACGAGCTGATCCGGCTCCAGCACGAGCTGCACAAGACGATCGTCTTCGTCACCCACGACTTCGACGAGGCCATCAAGCTGGGCGACCGGATCGCCGTCCTGCGCGAACGCTCGCACATCGCCCAGTTCGACACCCCCGAGGCCATCCTCACCAACCCCGCCGACGATTTCGTCTCCGGGTTCGTCGGCGCCGGAGCGGCCCTCAAGCGGCTCAACCTCACCCGGGTGCGGGACGTGGAGATCGCCGAGTTCCCGACCGTGTCCGTGGACGACCCGCTCCAGCAGATCTTCAACACCCTGCGCGCCGGCCAGGGCAACGAGCTGTTGATGCTGGACCGGCGCGGCCGCCCGTACAAATGGCTGCGCCGCGGCGACCTGATGCGCGCCAAGGGCTCCCTCGCCCGGGCCGGCCAGCTCGTGCACGACACGGTGACCCGGGACGCGACCCTGCACGACGCCCTGGAGGCCGTACTCACCGACAGCGGCGGCCGGGTGGCCGTCACCGGGCGGCGCGGCGAGTACATCGGCGTCGTGGACATGGAGACCCTGATGAACTCCGTGCACGAGATGCTGGAGGCCGACCGGCTGACGGCCGCCGAGCACGCGCACGACCTGGAGGAGCTGCGCCACCACCGCGTCGAGCGGGACCTGGAGGGGCTCCGGGACGACGCGGAGGGCTCATGAGCCCGCGCAACCCGGTCTCCCCCGAACGCCCGCCCGGCGAGCACGAGCTCAAGGGGCACGTCTTCCGCGATCCGGAGGAGCCCGGGCCCGAGGAGACGGTGATGGCCTCCATCGCGCCGCCCCGCCCCGGGAGCCGGCTCACCTGGGCCCGGCTGGTGACCCTGCCGATCGTGCTGGCACTGGTGCTGCTGGCCACGTACCTGTGGATCACCAACGCCACCCTCGACACGATCGCCGAGAACTCCCTGGCCGACGGCAACGTGCAGCTCCGGCTGTGGCAGCACATCCAGCTCACCGCGATCTCCACCTTCTGGGTGCTGATCATCGCGATCCCGCTCGGCATCGCCCTCACCCGCCGCGGCCTGCGCAGGGCGGCCCCGCTGGTCACCGCCATTGCCAACATCGGCCAGGCCACCCCGGCCATCGGACTGCTGGCCCTGCTGGTCATCTGGCTCGGCATCGGACCCTCGACGGCGATCATCGGCATGGTCGCCTACGCCGTCCTGCCCGTGCTGTCCAACACCGTCGCGGGGCTGCGCGGCATCGACCCGCAGCTGGTGGAGGCCTCGCGCGGGATCGGGATGTCCGCCATGGGAACCCTGATGAAGGTGGAACTGCCGCTGGCCGTCCCGCTGATCCTGGCGGGCGTGCGGACGGCCCTCGTCCTCAACGTCGGCACCGCGACCCTGGCCACCTTCGGCGGCGGCGGGGGCCTCGGCGACCTGATCACCTCCGGGATCCAGACCCAGCGGATGCCGGTGCTGGTGCTGGGCTCGGTGCTGACGGTGGCGCTGGCGCTGTTCGTGGACTGGCTGGCCTCGCTGGCCGAGACGGTCCTGACCCCGCGCGGGCTGGAGGCGTAGATGGGCAAGCTCTCCGCACGGACGGCCACGGCCTGCGCGGCCCTGCTGGCGCTGGGGCTGCCGCTCGCGGGCTGCGGGCTCAAGAGCGGCTCCCCGATGGTGGACGACGTCCTGCCGGGCTCGGTCGGCCAGGGGCAGCCCCTCAAGGGCGCCTCGCTCACGGTCACCTCGAAGAACTTCAGCGAGAACATCGTGCTCGGCCAGATGATCGGCCTGATCTTCAAGGCG
Source organism: Streptomyces sp. GL_141 (assembly GCF_057834385.1). Classification (NCBI taxonomy): domain Bacteria; kingdom Bacillati; phylum Actinomycetota; class Actinomycetes; order Kitasatosporales; family Streptomycetaceae; genus Streptomyces; species Streptomyces sp. GL_141. The sequence continues at coordinate 5,402,363 of NZ_CM174402.1, read as the reverse complement.
GCCGGCGCGGAGGTGCTGGACCGCACCAACCTGCCCGGGTCGATCAGCGCCCGTGAGGCGATCATCCAGGGCGACGCGGACGCCATGTACGAGTACACGGGCACGGCGTGGATCACCTACCTGGGCAACGACAAGCCGATCACGGACCCGTACGCGCAGTGGGAGGCGGTGCGGGACGCGGACGTGAAGAACGGCGTGGCATGGCTGGCGCCGTCCACGCTCAACAACACCTACACGCTGGCCATCAGCAAGAAGAACAACGCCAAGTACGGGCTGAAGACCATGTCGGACGTGGCGGCGCTGTCGCAGCGCGACCCCAAGGCGGTGACGGTCTGCGTGGAGAACGAGTTCGCCTCGCGCGAGGACGGGCTGCCGGGGATGGAGAAGGCGTACGGGATGGAGATCCCGGCGGGCAACGTGATGAAGATGGACGCCGGGATCATCTACACCCAGGTCTCCACGTCCGATTCCTGCCTGCTGGGCGAGGCCTTCACCACGGACGGCCGGATCAAGGCCATGGACCTGGACACCCTGGCCGACGACCGGCACTTCTTCCCCAACTACAACGCGGCGCCGGAGCTGCACGCGAAGACCCTGGAGAAGTACCCGGCGATCGCCGGCCTCCTGGACCCCCTGTCGAAGCGGCTGACGACGGAGACGGCGCAGCGGCTCAACGCGCTGGTGGACGTGGACGGGCAGGACCCCCACGAGGTGGCGAAGGACTGGCTGGTGGCGGAGGGGTTCATCAAGGAGGGGTGACCTCGCGACCACCCGCGAGGAGATGCAAAGAAGTAGTTGCAAAGAAACCCTTGCAGAGACTTCTTTGCAACTCTACTGTGGGGGCATGCCCGAGAAGCCCGACCCCCAGAACCCCGATCCCCAGAAGCCGGCCGAGCCGAAGGTCCGCAAGCTCGACCCCCATTCCCTGCGCGGCCTGGCCCACCCGCTGCGCATCCGCCTGCTGGGCGATCTGCGGCGCGGCCCGGCCACCGCCTCGCAACTGGCGGAGCGGCTCGGGGAATCGAGCGGGGCCACCAGCTACCACCTGCGTCAGCTCGCCGCGTACGGGTTCGTCGAGGACGCCCCCGAACACGGCAAGGGCCGCGAGCGCTGGTGGCAGGCATGCCAGGACGGCACCCAGTTCGACGAGGCTCTGATCTACGACCCCGACCCCGTCACGCGCAGCGCCGCGGAGGTCTTCCTCGCGGAGATCGTGAAGATCCACGAACAGGAACTGTCCACCTGGCTGGGCGAAGCCCACACCTGGGGGATGGAGTGGCGGCGGAGTTCCGAGCTCAGCGACTTCTCGCTGAAGCTGACCGCCGAGCAGACCCACGAGCTGGTCCTCAAGGTCCACGACCTGATCAACAGCTACCGCGACCTGCCGCCCTCGGAGGGCACGGAGACGGTCCGTTTCCACACGCACGCCTTCCCGGTCCACACCAAGTAGCCCTCCCCACCTCAACACCCCTCTCGCAGAAGGAGTCCTGCCGTGCACGCCTTCAGCCATGCCGAAATCCACGCCGACACCCACACCACCCGCACCGCCGAGGCCGCCGCCTGGCGCCGCGCGCGGGAGGCCGCACCGCAGGTCTCCTACGCCCCCCAGCTGCGCGCCCCCGCCCTGCGCAACCAGCTCGGCGAGACCCTGATCGCGCTCGGCATCCGCCTGATCCAGCCCGCGCACCTGCACGCACGCGTCACCCGCAACACCCGGATCTCGCGCCCGCACGGCGGCATCGCGTGAGCCGTCGCCCCTTCATCGCCGTCCTGATCGCCAACACCATCTCGATAGCCGGGAGTTCCCTCACCCTCATCGGGGTCCCCTGGTTCGTGCTCCAGACCACGGGCAGCGCCGGCCGGGCCGGGATCGTCGCCTTCTGCGCCACCCTGCCCGTCGCGGTGGCCGCCCTCGTCGGGGGCCCGGTCATCGACCGGCTCGGCCGCCGCCGGGTCTCCGCCGTCTCCGACCTGATCTGCGGACTGTCCGTGGCCGCGATCCCGCTGCTGCACTACGCCGGGCTGCTGGAGTTCTGGATGCTGTGCGCACTGATGGCCGTCGGCGGCCTCGTGCACACCCCCGGACTGACCGCGCGCTACGTCCTGCTCCCCCATCTCGCCGAACACGCCGGCACCACCGTCACCCGCGCCGCCAGCCTCTACGACGCCGTCTCGCGCGGAGCCCGCATGATCGGGGCCGCGCTGGCCGGCCTGCTGATCGCCACGGTCGGCGCCGAGTCGGTCCTGCTCCTCGACGCGGCCACCTTCGGCGCCTCCGCGCTGCTGGTCACCGCGTTCCTGCGCGGGATACCGGCCGCCGAGCCGCAGCGGGCCGCCGGGAAGGTGTCACTGGCCGGCTACCGGGCCGAACTCGCCGAGGGCTGGCGGTTCCTGACCCGGGCCCGGCTGCTGCTGGGCATCATGGTGATGGTCATGATGACCAATGGCCTCGACCAGGGCTGGTCCTCGGTGCTGCTGCCCGTGCACGGCCGCGAAGCCCTCGGCGGAGCCACCGCGCTCGGCCTGATGATCGCCCTCTTCGGCGGGTTCGCCCTGCTGGGGGCCCTGCTCTACGGAGCCTGGGGCGAGCGGTTCCCCCGTAGGGCCGTGTTCGCCGCGGCGTTCCTGCTGGGCGGGGCACCGCGCTACGTGGTCGCCGCCTTCACCGACACCCCGCTGCCGCTCGCGGTGACGATGGCGCTGTCGGGGCTCGGCGCGGGCGTGCTCAACCCGATCCTGACCACCGTGATGCTGGAGAAGGTGCCCGACGAGCTGCGCAGCCGGGTCGCGGGCGTGACCACGGCCGGCTGCGAGCTGACCATGCCGCTGGGCGGACTGGCCGCGGGGCTGCTGGTCGACGGCTTCGGGGTGACGACGGCGCTGCTGGCGTTCGGCGGGGCGTACTTCCTCGCCACGCTCTCCCCGCTGGTGTTCCCGTCCTGGCGGAGCATGGAGGCGCCGCCCGCGTCCCGGATCAGCAGGACGGAACCGATTCGCCCTTCTGCAGAGCACGCAGCGCGTTCACCGCATCCGTCAGCGAAGTGACGGGCACCAGCCGAAGCCCCTCGGGGAGTTCGGACTTCGCGTCCGAGCACTCCGCCGCCGGTACGAGGAACACGCTCGCCCCGTCGCGCCGCGCGGCCTGAGTCTTCAGGGCCACCCCGCCGACCGCACCGACCTCGCCGTCCGCGGTGATGGTGCCCGTACCGGCGATGGCGGCGCCGCCGGTGAGATCGCCGCCGCTGCCGTTCCCGTCGAGTTTGTCGACGATGCCCAGCGAGAAGAGCAGTCCGGCGCTCGGACCGCCGACGTCGGCGAGGTTCAGCTCGACCTTCACGTCCTTCGGGTCCTTGTGGAGGTAGCCGAGGGCGGCCTCGGAGGCCGTCGACTGCGACTTGGTCATCTCCTCCAGGTTGTGCTCCTCGATCTCCTTGTCGCTTCCGCCCGACGGGTACACCGACTCCCTGGGCATGACCGCCCGGGAGGTGTCGAACCAGTCGCCGACCAGCTCGGGCAGGGTGACGGAGGTGGAGGGGCCGGTGGCCTGGATGGTCGTCATCCGCAGCTGGCCCGTGGTCTCGCGGGTGGGCGCGCCGGTGATGGCGATGACCTGCTTGCCGTCGCGGGAGCCGAGCACGTCGGCCGTGAGGCCCGGCTGCGCGATCACGAAGGGCAGCGGTGCGAAGGCCGCGACGGCGAACAGCGCGAGCACGGGCACGGCGCAGACGGCGAGGGCGGCGGGACGCGGCAGACGTGTGAGGCGAGAGAGCACCGGGCCAATCTAGCGCGGGTGCCCCCGAACGGGTCGAGCCGCGCCCCCGTCGGTCGGGGGCGCGGCTCGGTGTCCGGATGTGCCGCGCGTGCGGCTCCGCGCCTCAGCGCAGGGCGTCGGCCACCTCTCGGGCGGCGTCCACCACGCGCGGGCCGACCCGCTCGGGCACGGCGTCGGCCAGCATGACGACGCCCACGCTGCCCTCCAGCCCGGTGATGCCCACCAGGGGCGCGGCAGCGCCGCTGGCGCCCGCTTCGAGCTCCCCGTGGGTGAGCGTGTACCCGGGCTCGATGAGCGTGCCCTGACGGGCGGCCAGGATGGCCCGGCCGGCTGCCCCGCGGTCCAGCGGATGGCGGAAGCCGGGCCGGTAGGCCACGTGGTAGTCGGTCCAGGTCGGCTCGACGACCGCCACGGCGAGCGCTTCGGTTCCGTCCACGAGGGTCAGGTGCGCGGTGGCGCCTATGTCCTCGGCGAGGGAGCGCAGCGCGGGCAGCGCCGCCTCGCGCACGAGCGGGTGCACCTGGCGGCCCAGGCGCAGCACGCCGAGCCCGACGCGGGCGCGGCCGCCGAGGTCGCGGCGGACCAGGGCGTGCTGTTCGAGGGTGGCCAGGAGGCGGTAGACCACGGTGCGGTTCACACCGAGGCGGTTGGAGAGCTCGGTGACGGTCAGACCGTGGTCGGTGTCGGCGAGCAGTTTGAGAACTCGGAGTCCTCGGTCGAGAGTCTGGGAGGTTTCCGCGGTCACGACGCCTCTCCCTCTTTCGGTGGGCGGCGGTGACTCTCTGGGGATAGCGCCGCCGGTCCCTCGGCGACGCACGGAGAGGCCGCCGGTAGCGGCCATGGCACCGGCTGCGCTCCCGCGGCGGCGCTGCCACGGGGCGTTCGATGCGGGGACAGTAGCGAGCGGGTTCGCTCAGCGGAAGGGCTCGTCCAGAATCCGGGCGCCTACTGCCCTTTTATGCCGGTTGAAAACGCGCATCGCCGCCAATTCGTGACCTTCGGCCCCCGGCTCCGGCCCCCGTCCGCGGGGCTGCTCCGGACGGCCCCGCGGGGCCTCCCACCACGGGTGCGGCGTCACCGCTACGACGGCCCGGGCGGGCGGGAACCGTACATATCTCCCCCCGCCCGCCGCGCCGCATTCCGTAGGAAATCACCGCATCCGGGTGGCCCACTCCTGGACCTTCTTGATCCGCTCGCGCAGCTGTCCCGCCGTGGCTTCCGCGCTCGGCGGTCCGCCGCACACGCGGCGCAGTTCGGTGTGGAGCACCCCGTGGGGCTTGCCGCTCTGGTGGACGTACGCGCCCACCATCGTGTTCAGCGACTTCCGCAGCTCCAGCAGTTCCTTGTGGGAGACCACCGGGCGCCGGTCGGCCGGCAGCTCCAGCAGGTCCGCCTCGCCGTCGGGCTTGCGCTTGCTGTGCGCGATCTGCCGCGACTGCCGCTTCTGGAGCAGCATCTGCACCTGGTCGGGCTCCAGCAGCCCGGGGATGCCGAGGTAGTCCTGCTCCTCCTCGCTCCCCGGATGCGCCTGCATGCCGAATTCGGCGCCGTCGTACAGCACCCGGTCGAAGACGGCGTCGGACTCCAGTGCCTCGAAGGACATCTGCTCCTCGTCGCCGGTGTCCTCGTCCTCCTGCTTGTTCGCCTCCTCCATCTCCTTCTCGGAGTCGGCGTACGGGTCCTCCTCGCCCTGCTTCTTCGGCTTGTCGAGGACGTGGTCGCGCTCGACTTCCATCTCGTTGGCGAAGCCGAGCAGGTAGGGGATGGTCGGCAGGAACACCGAGGCCGTCTCGCCGCGCCGGCGCGAGCGCACGAAGCGTCCGACGGCCTGCGCGAAGAACAGCGGGGTCGAGATGGTGGTGGCGTACACGCCGACCGCGAGCCGGGGTACGTCGACGCCCTCGGACACCATGCGGACGGCGACCATCCAGCGGTCGTTGCTCGCGGCGAACTCGTCGATCCGCTTCGAGGCGCCGGTGTCGTCGGACAGCACGACGGTGGCCTTGCTGCCGGTGATCTCCTTGATCAGCTTGGCGTAGGCGCGCGCGGAGTCCTGGTCGGCGGCGATGACCAGCCCGCCCGCGTCCGGGATGCCCTTCCTGACCTCGGTCAGCCGCTGGTCGGCGGCGCGCAGCACGTTCGGCATCCAGTCGCCGCGCGCGTCGAGGGCCGTACGCCAGGCCTGCGAGATGGCGTCCTTGGTCATCGGCTCGCCGAGGCGCGCGGCGATCTCGTCGCCCGCCTTCGTGCGCCAGCGCATGTTGCCGCTGTAGGAAAGAAAGATGACCGGCCGGACGACACCGTCGCCGAGCGCGTTCCCGTAGCCGTACGTGTAATCGGCGGAGGACCGCCGAATTCCGTCGTTCCCTTCCTCGTACGCCACGAAAGGAATGGGATTCGTGTCGGACCGGAAGGGCGTGCCGGTGAGGGCGAGCCGCCGGGTCGCCGGATCGAAGGCCTCCAGGCAGGCCTCGCCCCAGGACTTCGAGTCACCGGCGTGGTGGATCTCGTCGAGAATGACGAGCGTCTTGCGCTGCTCGCACCGGTTGCGGTGCAGCATCGGGCGCACGCCGACACCCGCGTAGGTGACGGCGACCCCGTGGTAGTCCTTGCTGAGCGGCCCCGCCGAATAGTCCGGATCCAGCCGGATCCCTATCCGCGCGGCGGCTTCCGCCCACTGCTTCTTCAGGTGCTCGGTGGGCGCGACGACGGTCACCTGCTGCACCACGTGGTGGTGCAGCAGCCAGGACGCGAGCGTCAGCGCGAAGGTGGTCTTGCCGGCGCCGGGGGTGGCGACGGCGAGGAAGTCGCGCGGCTGGGTCTCCAGGTACCGGTCCAGCGCACCCTGCTGCCAAGCTCGCAGGGCGCTGGCGGTACCCCACGGCGCGCGGCCGGGGAAGGCGGGTGAGAGGTGGTGGGAGGCGGTAGTAGTCACGGTCTCCGGTTCGGTCTCTCGGCGGCGTTTCCGTTCCGGACGCGTTCCGGGCATCTTCCGGGCGTGCGGTCCGGGCATCGGTACGGCCGACGGTACGGGCAGTCGTACGTAGGACAACCGGGCCACCTTACCGGCCCGGGCCCGCCCCTCGCGGAGGGACAGGCCCGTGACCTCGGCGCGTGCGGCGAGCGTCACATTCGCGGGTTCAGCGCGCGCAGCCGCTCCGCGATCCGCCCGACGCCCTCCTCGTTCCCCGCGGCCACGTCGATGACCAGGCCGTACGCAGCGTCCTGATCGGCATCACCGAGATCCACTCCGTTGACGGCGAGGAAGGTCACCGCGGCGAGCCAGGCGGTGCGCTTGTTCCCGTCGACGAGGGGATGGTTCGTCGCGATCCCGTGCAACAGGGCGGCGGCCTGCTCGTAGGTGTCCGCGTACGCCGAGGTCCCGAACATCCGTGCCCGCGGCCGGTGCACGGCCGACTCCAGCAGCCCGGGGGCGCGCAACTCGACGGGCTGGTCCTGGGCGAGGCAGGCGTGCCGCGCGAGGTCGAGAACCTCCGCGAGGGTCAGGTGCCGCGTCATGTCCCCGGCGCTCATTCCCCGAGCCTCCGCAGCAGCCCGGCATGCCGCCCGGCCAACCGCAACGCCTCACGTCCGGCCCGCTCCCGCTCCCCCCGCACCCAGCCCCGCACGGCGGCCAGCACGGCCTCCTCGACGCTCTGCCCGGTGGCATCGGCCAGATCGGCCAACTCTGCCCGCTCGCCCTCACTCATCCCGATGATCAACTCACTCATCCCCGGATGCTAGCCACCCCACCCCGGGACCCGGCACCGCATTTCCGCCCCACCACCGGCCCGCACACACAGGACCGACACCGGCCGAATCCAGCCCCTCCGGCGTTTGAGGAGCGGGGGTCCGGGGGCAGCGCCCCCGGCAACGGCGCCGCGCCGGACCACGGGCCCGCCCGGACCACGGGCCCGCCCGGACCACGGGCCCGCCCGGACCACGGGCCCGCCCGGACCACCGGGCCGCCCGGACCACCGGCCCGGCCAGGGCGATCGCCTCAGCCCCGCTTGGGCTCCGCATCCAGCCGGGTGGCCACCCACGCCCCCACCAGCGCCACGCAGGCCATCGGCAGGAACACCACCACAAAGGCACCGGGGTGCGAAGCCCCGGCCCCCTGCGCCACGGAGTGCGCCGCACCCACCGCTCCCCCGCCCAGCGCGGCGAACGCCGCGCCCCCGGCAGCCAGCAGCACCACGTTCGCCAGCGCGTCCGAGATCTGCAGCGAGGCCGAGTTCGCCCCCGCCTCCTCAGGCGCCGACAGCTTCAGCAGCAGCACGCTCGTGGAGCCGATGACGAGCCCCATCCCCAGACACCCCAGCGCCCACACCAGCGCCAGGATCCACACCGGCACCCACTCCACGAGCACCGCCGGCACCCCGGCGATCGCCGCGGCGACCATGATCATGCCCAGCACCATCAGCCGTTCCCGGTACGGCGCCGCCCGCCCCTGCGACTGCACCCACGAGCCGGCCGCCCACGTCACCCCGCCCAGCGCGAGCGAGAACCCGGCCAGCGTCGGGCTCAGCCCCCGCTGGGTGACCAACATCAGCGGTACGAAGCTCTCCGCCGCGATGAACGACCCCGCCGCCACACCGCGCAGCAGCACCACCGACGGCAGCCCGCGCCGCGCCCGGTAGGTCCCGCGCGGCAGCAGCCCCAGCACCGCGGGCACCAGCAGGGCCGCCCCCGCGATCCCCGGCAGCAACGACAGCCACTTCAGATCCTGCGCGGCGTACTGCAGCAGCCCCGCACCGGCCGAGATCCCGAGGGCGAGCCGGATCCGCCGCCGGTCGAACGCCACGGGCGGAGCCTCGGGGTCCACCGGCCCGGAGGCGTTCCGCCGTATCGCGGGCAGCGCCACGGCCAGCGGTACGAAGACCAGCGCGGGTATCCCGAGGAAGACCCAGCGCCACCCGAGGTGCTCGGTAACCGTCCCCGCGGCCAAGGGCCCGACGATCGACGGCACGACCCAGCTCGCGGCGAAGGCCGCCATGATCGCGGGCCGCAGCCGCTCCTCGTAGGCCCGGCTGACGACCACGTAGAGCGCGACGATGACCAGCCCGCCCCCGAACCCCTGCACGGCCCGTCCGAGCACGAACATCCACATCGCCCCGGCGGTCCCGGAACACACCAGCCCGGCGGCGAAGGACCCGATCCCCACGGTCAGCGGCCTGAGCGGCCCCTGCCGGTCGGCCCACTGCCCGGACAGCACCATCCCGAACAGGCTGGTCGTGAAGTAGGCGGAGAAGGCGAAGGCGTAGAGCGCGATCCCGTCCAGCTCCCGCGCGGCCACGGGCATGGCGGTCCCGACGGCGGTGGCCTCGAAGGCGATGAGAAAGATGACCGAGATGATCCCGATGCTGAGCGTCCGGTACGCGGGCCCGAGGATCCCGCCCTTCGGGTGGTCGGGTATCGGTGCGGCGGGTACAGCAGCTCGCTGCGGGAGGACGCTCATCGCCCCAGAGTAAGGCCCATACCTTCGTTTCGACCCTGTCATTTCGACCGATCCCGCCCCCTCCCCCAGCCCTAGGCCAAAGGTCTCGCCCGCCCCCTCCACCCGCCCTCTGTGAACGCGGCATGGCAGTCACATTGCACGCCCCCGGATTCCCTTCCCCACCCTCCCGCCCCCTCGTACGGTCATACACATCACCACCACCCAGCCGTGTGCCCGAGTGGTTGAGGGACTCGCCTGCAAAGCGAGTTACGCCGGTTCGATTCCGGTCACGGCTTCCACGGCGAAGGCCGCTCAGGACGTTCCTGAGCGGCCTTCGCGCTGTCGTGCCCGGCTCGGCCCGCGGGCCGTGCCGTGACCTGCTCGGGCAGCCCGCCCCCGGACCGGCAGCCCGGAGTCCCCGGTGCAGGCCTGATCGGCGTTGCCCGTCGGTCATGCGGAGCAGTGCAACTGCTGCACGGCGAACCGGTGGTACGGGCCCATCATCTCCGTGAAATAGGTGCGCGGATCCTTCGGCTTTCCCACCCCGGACCCGCTGGTCAGGACGAGCTCCACTTGGTAGGGGCCCTCGGGGCTCTTGCACGTGAAGGAAATCGCCGCGCCACTGTTCCAGACGATCCCGGCGCTGCCGATGTCGATCCTGTCGGGGTTCTCCTTCTCCCAGCTGGACCACTGGAAGGCCTGATCCACCGACCGCCGAGAGGCGCGGGCGCTGAATCTGGTATCCCCATCGACATAGATCTGGCAGGACGTGCCCTTGTCGTTCTCGGGCAGGGCGAACACGGCAGGAGAGTCGTCCCGGACCTTGGTTCCCTTGCCCGCCGTCCGGGCCACGTCCTTGCCCGCGAAGGCACCCGCTCCCCAGCAGACCCGGTCGGGGAGGGGCGCTGCCCCCGGTTCGCTCCCTTCCGTGCACGCGGACAGCAGGAACAGGGCGGCGATCGCGCCACCGGCGAAGCACGAGGCGGACCGACGTGTCATCTCAGGAACCCGCCTTGCCGGAGGCCATGAGGTTCCGGCCGGTCGAGTGGGCCGTGCCGGTCTCACGTCCCGCCCCCAACTGAAGGTCCTTGATGTCCGTCTCGCTCATGCCCGACCCCCTGGCCGCATTGGCAACGGCGTTTTCCGCCGCCCGGCTTGCCGCCGCCTCCGCATCCGCGTAGTTGGCCATGACGCCCTTCTCGGTCTTGCCCGTCTTCTCCGCCACGTCTTCCTTCGCGCTGTCGACGACCGCCTCGGTGATGTCCTCCTGAAGCCATTCGACGACGTCCCCGGCCAGCGGGACCAGCTCCAGGTACTTGCCGCCGGCCATGGTGATACCCCGGTTGACCCACTTCGCGCTGTCCTCGACGCCCTTCACGTATTCCTCGTTCGCGTGCGCGGCAGCTCCATAGGTCCCCTGCGCCCTGGCCTCGGACAGCATGCCCGCGATCTGACCACCGGGATTGACGGAATTGGCGATCGCCAGATCCAGTTCCGAATGGTCGGCGCGGTGCGCGATGACGTCGCTGACCAAGGCCGTGGTGTGGGTTTGCTGAGCCGTGGTGATCACGCCGTACGCTTCGGGATCCTGAGCCACCACCCCCAAGAATCGCGCCATCTCGGACTTCTTGAAATCGGCCTGCTCGCCGAAGGACTTGATCTCCTGCGTACCGTTCGCGGCGGTCGCCTGCAGGTCGGGCATGTACTCGGCGGCCATGCGTCCGAAGTTGCCGGACAGGCCACCCAGCGGGGTCGGATCGTCGGCAGTCGGCTTGGCCACGAGCTCCGGGTTGTCGCTGATCTTCGAGACGACCCGCTCCATGACATCCGTCATCGGGCCGGTGTGCGGTACGGGCTTCGCGTCCTCGTCGCCCGCCGCGCGGCCCGAGACCGCCGCTTCCAGGGCGCCGCCCAGGGCCTCCTGCGCCGGGTGCACGTCACCGGTCTTCGCCATGTCGAAGCCGTCCTCGTACGGCTTCTTGTCGAGCATGTAGTCGACCATGCCCTGTTCCTTGCCGTGCTGGCCCGTGACCGGCTTGTCGTCCTTCGTCACGATGCCGTCGCCGTTGGAGTCCTCGCGGACCGGCTCGTCGAAGAAGGCCGTCGCCGCGTCCGGGTTGTTGCCGAGCGCCTCCATCAGGCCCGTCAGCGGGTAGAAGCCCCGGCCGCCGCCCTCGCCCTGGTTGAGGACCGAGTCGAGGCCGTACGGGGTGTGGTACTCCCAGGCCTTCGGATCCTTGCGGTCCACGGCGACCATGTCGCGGCCGACCGAGGTCAGGAACTCCTTGTCGTACGTCCCCTCGCGGATCAGCGCACCGAGCGCCTGATAGCCGTAGATCGTCGTCACGCCGCCGGTGACCTGCATCTCCTTGCGGCCGGCCCGCATCAGCTGGTTCGTCCACGCGGCGTCGAGGTGGTTCGGCACGTCCTTGTGCGTGGCCAGGCCGAGCATCGCGCCCATGTCGCTCTGGATGTTCGCGACCATCAGCGCACGGTCCCTGCCCGCGACGCCGAGGCTCGTGGCGTCCAGCGACATGGTGGCGTACATCTCCAGCGTGCCCTCGGCGCCGACCGTCCGGTAGAAGCCCGTCGCGAACTCGGGGTCCTCGCGGTTGTCGTCGAGCAGGTCCTCCAGCTCGCGCAGCGCCCCGGGGTTGCGGGCCGTGCCGCCGTCACCCGTGACCTTCTTCATCAGCGCGGCCGCCCGGTCCACTTGTTCGGCGTCCAGGGTGGCGTACTTCGGCGCCGTGAAGTTGTTGTCGTCCGTGACATTGGCCTGGAGCGCGCGGACGAGGGAGTCGTCCGCGTCCTGCGCGTCCTCGACGGCCCGGTTCACCCGGTCCTGCCACAGGCCCTGGTTCGTGCGGAGGGACGCCTGGTAGTCCGGATCGTGCTGGGCGGCGTAACGATCCTGCGCATCGGCGAGCGGGATGGCGGACACCCGCCCGCTCTCGTCTATGCGAAAACCGGCGGCCGGGGCGTCCGCGACCAGCTTCTTGATCTGCTCCTGGACCGCCTTGAGGGTGGCGTGGCCGTCGGTGAGCAGGAGGTGGATGCCCTTGGCCTCGCGGGCCGCGTCGTCGAACTCCTTGGCCGTCTTGTCGACGAGGGTCCGGGCGACGCCCGCCGTGACGCCGCTCCACCGGGCCCTGTCCGACGTGGCCTTCATCCCGTCACGGGCCGACTGCGCCAGCTCGTCCAGCTTCTTGACCATCGCGGCCCAGTCGGTGATCGCGCTCTGGAGGGGGCCCAGGGGCGCGTTCATGACGTTCTCGTACGTCAGCACGTGTCCGACACCTTCGTCACTTGAGGAGCTCGTCGATCTTGGAAGCCGTGAAATCGGCGTGCAGCTGCTGCTCTTCCTTGCCGTGCGAGGAGAGCGAGTAGTTCAGGCCGTTGGAGATGTTCGCGCAGGCGGCGACGAGGGTCTTGAGCTGGCTCTCCCAGCGGGTGTTGACCTTGAGCAGGGCCGCGCCGCTCGCGAACCCCTCGCGCGTGAGCGCGCCGGCCGCCTCGGCGGTGGAGGCGGCGGCGTGCTTGCCGTCGGCGGAGAGCCGGGTGTGGAGCTTGTACGCCTCGGAGCCGACCTCACCGATGCGGTCCTGGTCGAGCTCCAGATCGGCACCGCCGCCGCCCGGTCCGGGCGAGGCCGGGACGCTGTTGAGCCGCGTGGAGACGCCGGCGGCGGCATTGCTCCGGGCCGTGGACCATTCCTCGTCGAACGACATGGCGGGGCCTTCCCATCTGGCTCTCGTGGTGTGCGGTTGCGGAGCTGCGCGCGAGTCAGCGGCTCCGGCGCCGGACGACAACGGCGGTGACGGCTCCACCGATGAGCAGACAGGCACCGAGCCCGAGCGCGAGCCCGACGTAGGGGAGGTTGCTGCCGCCGACGCCGTCGTCCTTCTTCACGCCGGCCTGAGGGGCGGGGGCGGGAGCCTCAGGGCTGGACGAGGAGGAGGCCGACGGAGCCTTCGTCCCGGTCCCTCCGCCGGCGGCGGCGAGGTCGGGGATCGGGTAGACGTCCGCGGGGCCGGGGTCGCCGGGGTTGGGCACCGCGATGCGGGGGCGGACGGTGCCGTAGCCGATGAAGTCACTGCGCTCGGAGCCGTCGACGGGCTTGCCCGCGGTCTTCATCATGACCCGGAGCACCTGATTGTTGGTCCAGTCGGGGTGGGCGGACCAGATCAGCGCGGCAGAGGCGGAGGCGAGGGCGGTGGCGTCGCTTGTGCCGTGGCTTGTGCACAGGCCGGTCTTGCCTGTCGAGCAGGCCGTAACAATGTCGGCGCCTGGTGCGGACAGGTCGACCTGAGAACCATGCTGCGACTCGGCAGTCACCTTGCCGCCCTTGTCGACAGCACCGACCCCGACCACTCCGGGGGTCGCCGCGGGGTACAGGGTGGCGTTGGTTGAATCGCCGTCATTTCCAACACCAGCAAAGATCAACTTCCCCTTCGAAAGGGCATACTTCACCGCATCAAGTCGCGCTGGGTCCTCGGAGGGCGCGGCCATCGAGATGTTAATGATCTTCGCCTCGGAATCCGCGGCGTAGCGAATAGCTTCGGTCCAGATCGGGTTGGACGCATTCTCGCCTTGAGGCGTACGGATCGGAAGGATCTTGGCGCCAGGCGCAAGCCCGAACGCCCCGTCGCCACTGGGGTGCTTCCCAGTGCCAGCGATGATCGCCGCGATGCTCGACCCGTGGGGCATCCAGTCCGTTCGCTCATCTCCCTTATACGACGAAGGCGCGTAGTCCTTTCCAGGGAGAACTTGCCCTTCCAGTTCCGGAAGTCGGTCCACACCGCTATCGATGACGGCGACCGTGACACCTTCCCCCGTGCTGGTCTTCCAGATTTCCTCGGCCTTCATAGACGTGAGATGCCACTGCTTAGACCGAACTGTCTCCGCGTGGGCCGGAGTCGCAGAGATCCCGGCAAGCAGAAAACCCGCCAGGGCAGCCGTCGCCTTACGCATACGCATCCCGTGCAACGTCCGCTCCACTCAGTCGATCACCGGCGGAACGACACGACCATCGCCCTGCCACGTCTCTTCGTCCTCGGCCAGGTAGTCAGGGCGCTGACCCTGCCGACCATCACCCCGTCGGCCTGGAGCCTGCGCACCGGCTCCGCCGTGACCCATGGGACCGCCTACCGGACCAGCGCCCGATCCGCCGCGAACCAGTCCGGAACCGCCCTGGGTAAACGGCTGACCACCACTGATAGTGCGACCACCCGCACCCGGCTGCCCTCCGCCGAAGACGCCTCCCGGTTCGGTTGCGAGACGGCGACCGGCGATGGGGTTGCCGAGAGCGCCATGCGCTCCGCCACCGCCCATACCCATGCCGCCGCCCATGCCCATACCGCGACCGCCCGCCTGGGCGCCCTCAGCACCGATGACCGTGCCACGGGGAATGCTCGCGCCCGGCCCGCCAGGTGTGACCGGCCGACCGCCCGTGATCCCGCTGTCGCGCGGGGGCAGCCCTGCAACACCACCCAGTCCGCCGCCCTTCCCACCTACGCCGGGCATGGTCCCGCCGGGACCGAAGCCGCCAGGGCCGACGCCGCCGATCGGCTTCGGTACACCCGCGCCCGGCGGCAGCGTCAAGGGTGGGACGAACCCACCGGGGGGAATACCCGGACCGCCACCGCCCGGACCAACCGGACCCGGGCCTCCGGGGACTCCCGGGGCCGGGGGAAGGGTTGTACCCGGCGTCGGGCCTACGGTGTCGAGGCCAGTGCCGATGTTGCGGTCTGGGGGCCCCGGAACGGGTCCCGGCGACGGCTGCGGGGTGGACACAGAACCAGAGTCAGACGGCGACCCGCCTGGACCCACTGGTGACGGGGTATACGACGAACCACCTGCACCGATCACCCCCGGAGCAGCCCCTCCAACTGCCCCCTGAGGAACCCCTCCAGAGCGGGCGAGCTCCTCTTCCGCAAAGATGTGCGGCGGGACGAACGCCGGCGGCGGCTCCGGAAACGTCGGAATCTCCGCCATCTCCATCCCGGTAGCCGAAGCCTCATACCCCTGCGCCAGCTTCGTCATCTGCTGGATCGCCTGCTGCCGGTCGCCGCTCAGCTTCGAGTGGGCCTGCTGGCCGATCTGCGCCGCGTCGGGGTCGTTGCGGTACTCACGGGCGGCCTCCAGGTTGGCCGCGGCCCCGCTGTCGTAGGTCGGCATGTTGGCCTTGACCTCGATGACGACCTGGCTGGCTTGCGTCAGCTGCTTGCCGCCCTCGGCGCTGTACTCGCCCAGGCGCAGCGTCGCGTTGCCCGTGCGGCTGACCCAGTCCTGGAAGGCCGTGGCCGATTCGCCTTCCCAGCCGGTCACCCGGTGGTCCTTGAGGCTTTCGCCGATCTCCTTGATGATCGCCGCGGCGTCCGTCAGCTGGTCGCCGCGCGCCTTGAGGGTCTCCGCATTGGCCGAGGCGAGCATGGCCAGCAGCTGCTGGTGCGTGTGGCTCTCGAAGTTCGTCGCCATCAGAAGCCACCGCCCTGCGTGGCACCAGGAGTTGCGCCCTGCGAGGCAGAGCTGTGCGGCGGCGGGGGTGCGAGCGGGTCCCGTTCTGGGACGTAATTCGCCTTCGCCTGCTCACTGATCGCCAGCATCCGCCGCTTCGTGTCCTCGTCCACGCCCCCGAAGCCCCGTCCCGCCGTCTGGATCGCGATGCCCAGCCCCTCGATCTGCTCAGCCAGCCCCTTCGACAGCGCGAGCAACTGCGTGTGCACGTTCGTGTAAGCCGTGAACAGCCGCTTGGCCTCCGCGAAGCCCTCGCCCAGGGAGTTCTCCGGGAGGGTGCCGTCGGCCAGTTTCTTGTTGCTCGCCGGGGAGCCGTCCAGCTTCTCCAGCAGGCCGTCGACCCGCTTCTTGTAGTCGGTCAGCGATTCGTATTCGACCTGCAGCGCGCCCAGAGCCGCCGGCGAGGCCACGCCCACGCCGAAGTCCAGCCCGAACACGCCCGGCCCATAGTCCACTGCCACGATGGCCTCCCCGACTCCCCGTCGTCCCCGTTCGCACCCGCTTCGCGCGCATTCGCACCGCACGTCGCCAGTGTCCACAAACACTCTATCGAGAGAGTCCGACAGGCCCAAGTTCCGGGTTGCAGGTGCAATCAGGGTCACAAGGTTACGAGTTGGGCGCCGCCACTGCCGCGGATGGCCGGATCGGGAGCCTGTTGACCGGGCGGCCCGTCGCCGCGCGGACCGCCGAGGCCACCGCTGCCGGGGCCGTGACCACCGGGATCGCGCTCGCCGGCTTCGCGCCGAAGGGGGCCACCACGTCGCGTTCCTCGACGAGTTTGACGATGCGGACCGCCGGGGCGTCCAGCGAGGTGGGCAGGGCGTAGCCCGTCAGGTCGGGGTGGCGGATCAGGCCGGAGGCCGTGCGGAGGTTCTCCGTCAGGGCCGCGCCCACGCCCTGGATGACGCCCGCTTCGATACGGGCTTCCAGCTGGCGGGGGTTGAGGACGCGCCCGACGTCCTGGGCGACTGCGAGCTCCACGACCCGTACGGAGCCGAGCTCGATGTCCACGTCGACCACCGCGCGGATGGCGCAGAAGGCGAGGCCCACGAAGGCGTCGCCCTGGCCGTCGCCGTCCAGCGGCTCCGTCGGGTGCGGGCGGCACTGGGCCGTGGCCCAGAGTTCCTTGCCCTCCATCGCCTCCGCGACGGTCGTCGAGAAGGCGCCGTCGTACGACGTGATCCGGCCATCCGCGATCTGCAGGAGCTCGGTGGACATGCCCAGTTTGTGCGCCATCGGCTGGAGGAGCTGGGTGCGGACCATCTTCGCGGCGCGTTCCACCGCGCCGCCCGAGACCCAGGTGTGGCGGCCGTGGGCGGAGGGGCCCGCCGGCGGCTGGTCGGTGTCGACCGGGGCCGTGACGACCTCGTCCACGCCCAGGGTCTCCTGGACGATCTGGCGGGCGAGCGTGGAGAAGCCCTGGCCGGTGTCGACGGCCGCGCAGATCACCGTGGCCGCGCCGCCGACGATCTTCACCGTGGCCGTGGACACCTCGTCGGTGCCCTCCGCGCCGAGCATGTGGACCATGCCGACCCCGTACCCGACTCCGCGCCGTACCGCGCCCGGCTCCCCCGCACCCTCCAGGCCTCCCGGGAGCAGCCAGTCCTCCTCCGGGGTGTCCTTCGGGAGGGCGGGCAGCTCGTAGTCGCGGACCGCGCGCAGGAGTTCCGCCACGGGGGCGGGGCAGGTGACCGTCTGGCCGGTCGGGAGCAGGTCGCCGGTGGCCAGGACGTTGCGCAGGCGGAGCTCGGCGCCGTCGATGCCGAGGGCGGCCGCCAGCTTGTCCATCTGGCCCTCGTAGGCCGCGCAGACCTGCATGGCGCCTTCGCCGCGCACGTGGCCGGAGGGCGGGTTGTTGGTGCGGACCGCCCAGCCTTCGACGAAGGCGTGCGGGACCACGTACGGGCCGCAGGCGAAGGCCACCGCCGCGGCCAGGGACTCCGAGGAGGCGTCGGCGTAGGCGCCGCCGTCCATCAGGATCTGGGCCTCGACCTTGACCAGCCGGCCGTCCGCGTCCGCGTGGTGGCGGTAGCGCAGCAGCGTCGGGTGGCGGTGGGGGTGGCCGAGGAAGGACTCCTCGCGGGTGGCGGCCAGCTTGACCGGGCAGCCGGTGCGCAGGGCGAGCAGGCCGAGCGGGAGCTGGAACGCGGCGTCCTCGCGGTCGGCCGTCGCGCCCGGGACCCCGGTGACCACGACCCGTACGCGGTCCGGTTCCAGCCCGAAGCAGGCGGCGGCCAGGTCGCGGTCGGTGTGCGGGTCGGTCGAGGCGGTGTAGATCTCCACGCCTCCGTCGGGGCGCGGCACGGCCAGCCCGGCCTCGGCGCCGATGGGCGCGGGGTCCTGGCGGCCGATGCGGTAGAGGCCCTCGACGACGACGTCGCCGGTGGCTTCGGGGTCGCCGTAGCGCAGCGGGATGTGCCGGATCAGGTTGCCGTCGGGGTGCAGGTCGGGGGCGCCGAAGGCCTGTTCGGGGTCGGTGACCGGGTCGAGGAGCTCGTACTCGACGGCGATCGCGGCGGCCGCGAGGCGTGCGGTGTCCGGGTGGTCGGCGGCGACGGCGGCGATGGGCTCGCCGTGGTGGCGGACCACGTCGTGCGCGAAGACGGGCCGGTCGGCGATCCGGCGGCCGTGCGTGGTGGCGCCGGGGACGTCGGCGTGGGTGACGACGGCCCGCACGCCGGGCATGTCGGTGGCGGCGGAGGTGTCGATGGAGAGGATGCGGGCGTGGGCGTGCGGGGAGCGCAGCACGGCGGCCCAGAGGAGGCCCTCGGCCCACAGGTCGGCGGCGTAGGGGAAGGTGCCCTCGGTCTTGGCGCGGGTGTCGGTGGCCGGAACGGACGCGCCGATGCCGCGCGGGACCGCCGACTCCGACGGCTCCGTGCCCTCGGGGGCCGGTGTCGCGATCGCAACCGGGACCGTCGCCGCGTCGTGGGCGCTCACGCCGTGCCTCCCTCGTGGTTGCCCTGGATCCCCTGGTCGCCCTGCATCCCGTGGATCCCCTGGATCCCCTGGTCGCCCTGCATCCCGTGGTTCCCCTGGTTCCCCTGATTGCCCTGCATCCCTTGGACGCCGCCCTCGCCCGGCAGGGCCTGGTGCGGGATCCGGGCCTCGGCCGAGGCCGCGGCGGCCGCTTCCGCCGCCGAACCGCGCTCGGCGACGACCTCGCGCACGGCCTCGATCACGCCCGAGTACCCGGAGCAGCGGCAGAGGTTGCCGCACAGCGCCTGGCGGGTCTCCAGCTCGCTGGGGGCGTGGTTGCCTTCCAGCAGGTCGTGGATGGTCATGGCCATGCCGGGCACGCAGAACCCGCACTGCACCGCACCCGACCTGCACAACGCCTCTTGTACGTCCGACAGTTCCCCGTCGGTCGCGAGACCTTCCACGGTGCGGACCTCACTGCCCGCCGCGGTGGCGGCCGGGACGAGGCAGGAGGCGACGAGCCGGCCGTCGACCTGCACGGCGCAGGCGCCGCATTCGCCCTGGGAGCAGCCGTCCTTGGCGCCGGCGAGACCGAGGCGCTCGCGCAGCACGTAGAGGAGGGACTCGCCGATCCACGCACCGGTGACGGGGCGGTCGGCCCCGTTGACGCGCAGGACGTAGGAGGCCGACGGGTGCTCGTGGTGGGCGACGGCCGCGGCGTCCGCTCCGTCGGCGTCCGTTTCCCCGTACGTCGCCCCCTCGCCCGGAATCCCTTCGGCCGTCCCCGCCGGAGCCGTCTCGACAGCCAGGTCGGCGTCCTCCGTACCCGGCGCGGGCGCGGCCCCTGCTCCGCCGGCGGCCGGCACGGCTCCGCCGTCACCCTGCTCCGCCTCCACGGCCCCGGCTCCGGGCCCGCCCCGGCCCTCGCGCGCGCCCTGCTCCCCGGCTTCGGCCGCGGCCCGCTCAGCGGCCCCTGCTTCGGCCTCACCGCGGGCTTCGCCGTCGCCGCGGGCTTCGGCCCCTGCCCCCGCTTCGCCCTCGTTCCCCGGATGCTGCCGCTCCCCCGAGTCCGGGACCTGCGCCGGGCCGTGGGCGGCTTCGATGTCGTGCGGGGCCGGGTAGCCCGGCTCCCCGTCCAGCGGGGTACCGACTCCCGGGCCGCCCAGTACGCGCGGTCCGCGTCCCAGGGCCGGGGCGAAGGAACCGCCGGCCGGTGCGGGCACCCCGGGAAACGCCCCGGGGAACACCCCGGAGCCCAGCGGGTCGGAGCCCAGCGGGTCGGAACCCGTCCCGTCGGCACCCGGCTGCTGCGCCACGTACCCGCGCGCACCCTCGAAGTCCGGATGGGTCGCCCACGGGGCCGCGGCCCCGCCGGGCAGCGTCGCGGGGGCCTGGCTCCAGTCGGCCGCGGCCGCGAGCTGCCCGAAGCTGCCCGTGTCGCCGGCGCCGCCCGGGGTCCACACGTCGCTCGCCGCCGCCTCGGGGAAGCGCCACTCGGCGGTCGCCCCCGGTTCGTGCGCGGCGGCCCGACTGCCCGCGAAGGGCTCGGTGAAGGGCTCGGCGAAGGACTCCGCGAAAGGCTCCGGGTAGGACTCGCCGAAGGGCTCCGCGACGGGCTCGGCCACCGGCTCCGCCGCCGGTTCCGCGAACGCCGCGGCCACCGAGGCCGGAATGGGCACCGAGGCCGGGATCGGCGCCCGCGCCGCGGCTCCCGAAGCTCCCGCGCCCGCGTCCGCCGGGGCGGAGGCGCCCGCCTCCGGCCACTGCACCGGAATCGTCCACGTGCCCGTGGCCGCGGGATCCGTACTCCCCGTACCCAGCGGCACGATCATCGGCGGCGGCACGTAGCCGTGCCCGGGGGCCGCGAGGGGCTCCCCGGTGCCGAGCGCGTCCAGCATGTCCTGCGGCAGTTTCACGAAGGCCGTCGCGTCGGAGTCGTACTCGCCGCCGTGCGGCACCGGCTCCCAGCCCCAGTTGGGTCCCGTGGGGCCCGTCGGGCCCGCAGCACCCGTGTTCTCGTTCTCACTCATGAGCTCAGCGCCCTCCCCAGGGCCCTCCGTGCCAGCACGGCCACCGTCCGCCGCAAATGCAGTACTGCGGGAGCCACCGGCTCCCCCTGGTCGGGCACGCACGCCGCCGCGACGTACTCGCCGAAGGCTTCGAGCGCCTCGGGGGCCAGACTGCGGTCCCCGTCCCAGTCGATCAACGAAGCAACCCACTGCTCGGCTTCCAGCGGCCGCAGCGGCATCGGGGCGACCGCGCCGATCGCGCAGCGCACACCCCGGCGCGCGGGGTCCAGTACGAGCCCCACGGACGCCGTCGCGCGCCCCGGTCCCGTACGGCCCGTGGCCTTGAGGAACACCTGCGGCGCGTGCAGCAACGGCACGCGCACGAAGCCGATCAGCTCTCCGGGGCGGAGCATCTCCCGGCCGGCGAGCAGGTGCGAGACCGGGATCTCGCGCCGCGATCCGCCGGGCCCGACGATGATCAGTACGGCCTCCAGCGCGGCCAGCACGGGGAGCGCGTCACCCGTCGGCGCGGCCGTGGCGATGTTGCCGCCGAGCGTGCCGGCGTTGCGGATCTGCGGCGGACCCGCGGCGCGCGCGGCGGCGGCCAGGGCCGGGATCAGGGCGGCGAAGTCCGGCCGGCCCATGCGCGCGTGCGTGAGGCCGGCGCCGAGGAGCGCGTGGCCGTCCTGGTACTGCCAGCCGCGGATCTCGTTGATCCGGCCGAGGCCCACGAGGGCGGCGGGGCGCAGGAGTCCCGCGTTGACGGCGGCCATGAGGTCGGTGCCGCCCGCCACGGGGACGGCGGCGGGCATGGCCGCGAGCGCCGCCACGGCCTCGTCCAGCGAGGCCGGCAGCGTCACGGACTGCGCCGCGTTCCCCGCCCGCGGGTCGCTGCGGGGCCCCTGGGACGAGTCCCGTGCCTGCGGTGCGTGCGGTGCGTGCGTGGTCAACCCAGCTGCCCCTTCCCGATGTCCCGGTCCCGGCGCTCACGCCTGTCCGCCGTACGGTACGTGCTCACCGCCGGGAGGTGGCAACTCTGGCACATCTTCCGGAGCACCGGACGCGAGGGTCCACCGCCCGTGCACCACCGGCGCACCACCCCCGCAATACCCCGCGCGCGGGCCCCCGCACGGGGCCCGCGCCACCCGCGCGATCACGCCGTGATCCGGCCGCGATCGGGCTGCGACCGGGCCGTGACCGGGTCTCGCTCCGGCCTCGATCAGGCCTCGATCCCGCGCCGGCGGCGCCGCGTTCCCGCCCCGGCGCCGCCGCCGGCTCCCCTTCCGCGCGGGGAGCCGGCGCCCATCCCTTCAAGGAGTTCGCGCCCAAGGAGCTCGCATTCATCCCCCGGGAGCTCGCGCCCATCCCCCCGGGGGCTCGCGCTCACCCCGCGGGGCGCTCGTCACACGTTCGGGGGCGCTCCCTCGATCGGGCGTCCGAGCACCCCGGGCCTGCGCTGCCACGGCAACGGGCCGCCCGGCGGCCGGTAGTCGACCCCGAGGGCGTCCAGGCGGTGGTAGTGCGCCGTCATCCGCGCCTCGAAGTCCGCGTAGTCCCGCTCCCCGGGCAGCGGCAGCCGGGACCACACCACCTCGGCGAAGGCCGCGAGGCGCGGGAACACCTGGTAGTCGACGCGGCTCTGGTCCTCCATCACCTCGGTCCACACGTTGGCCTGCGCGCCCAGCACGTGGGCGGCGGCCTCTTCGGACAACTTCGGCGGTACCGGCTCGAACCGGTACACATCCTCCAATGTCCGTACGTACCCGATGGGCATCGGCTCGTCCGTGCCGTCCGCCTGACGGTGGTCCAGGTACACCTGCTGCTCGGGGCACATCACCACGTCGTGGCCGGCCTCGGCGGCGGCGATGCCGCCCGCGTAGCCGCGCCAGGAGGACACGGCCGCTCCCGGGGCCAGTCCGCCCTCCAGGATCTCGTCCCAGCCGATGAGCCGGCGGCCGCGCCGCGCGAGCCAGCCGTCGAAGTGCCGGATGAACCAGGACTGCAGACCGTCCTCGCCGTCGACCCCCAGCTCCCGGATCCGCTCCTGCGCCACCGCGGACTCGCGCCACTGCGCCTTGGGGCACTCGTCGCCGCCGATGTGCACGAAGGGCGAGACCTCCGCCGGGAACACCTCCAGCAGCTCCTCGAAGACGCCCTCGTAGAACCGCAGGACGGCCTCGGTGGGCGCGAGCACGTTCTCGTTGATGCCCCAGTCGTCCCACACCTCCAGCGCCGCCGTGTCCACCACGTCCGTGTTCCCCAGCTCCGGGTACGCGGCGATCGCGGCCTGCGAGTGCCCCGGCACGTCGATCTCCGGCACCACCCGCACGTGCCGCTCCGCCGCGTACGCGACGATCTCGCGCAGGTCGTCCTGGGTGTAGAAGCCGCCGTGCGGGGTCTCGTTCCACAGCGGGGAGGCCCGGTGGCCCCAGCGGCTGCGGGCCCGCCACGCGCCGACCTCGGTGAGCCTCGGGTAGCGCTTGATCTCGACCCGCCAGCCCTGGTCGTCCGTCAGGTGCAGGTGCAGCACGTTGAGCTTGTGGGCGGCGAGCAGGTCGATGTACCGCAGCACCGCGTCCTTGGGCAGGAAGTGCCGGGCCACGTCGAGCATCAGGCCGCGCCAGCCGAAGCGGGGGCCGTCGGCGATGTCGATGTACGGCAGGCTCCAGGTCCGGCCGGGCAGCGGGGCTTTTCGGTAGGCGTCGGAACCCAGGAGCTGACGCAGCGTCTGGGCGCCCCGGAACAGCCCGGCCGGGCTCGCGCCGGTCAGCTCCACGCCGTCGGCGCCGACGGTGATCCCGTACGACTCCGGCCCCGGTCCACCGGCACCTTCGGGGTCGATCCGCAGCCGTACGTCGGCGCGCACGCCGGCCGCGGCCGGCGGCAGGCTCCAGCCGGTGGCCGAGCCCAGCTCCCGGCGCAGCCACCGCGCGACGCCCTCGGTGCCGGGCCCGGCCTCCAGAACCGGCTCGGGCCCCAGGACGAGGCGGCGGCCGCCCCCGTCCGGAACCGCGGCCAGGGGTACGGGGATCAGGTCCATGCGTCAGCCCTTCACAGCAGCCAGCCTGTTGCACAGTACGCAACGACCGTTCCGCACCGTGCTCGTCGCGGCCGACCCTAGCCCGCCCCGAGGGCACGGAAAAGGCCCCCGGTACGCAAAGCTGCGCACCGAGGGCCTTCGTCCCGTCTCAGGAGGGCCGGACGACTACTTCCCGTCCTTGCCACCCTTGTCCTTGTCCCCGCCGGGGCCCATGGACTCGTAGATCTCCTTGCACATGGGGCAGACCGGGTACTTCTTCGGGTCCCGGCCCGGCACCCAGACCTTGCCGCAGAGCGCGACGACGGGGGTGCCCCCGAGCGCGCTCTCCATGATCTTGTCCTTCTGGACGTAGTGGGCGAAGCGCTCGTGGTCGCCGTCGCCGTGGGACACCTGCGGCGTCGGCTCTACGAGGGTCCCCGTACCAGTCCCGCGATCGGGCTCAAGAGTGCTCATGACGCCAGGGTACCGAGTCCCTCGCGCGCGAGGGATCCGCACCGGCCGCCGCGGCCGCCCCCGGCCCCGGGTTCAGTTCAGCGACGGGTCGTCCGCGTACGTGGCCACCATCGCCAGCTCGCTGCGCTGGCGCCGCAGCACGGCGCGCCACAGCCGTTCAGGGTCCGGGAAGGAGACGTCGCCCGGCTCGGAGTCGACGACGTACCAGGCGCCACCGCCCAGTTCCTCCTCCAGCTGCCCCGGGCCCCAGCCCGAGTAGCCGGCGAAGATGCGCAGGCCCCCCAGGGCCGCCGCGAGGAGTTCGGGCGGGGCCTCCAGGTCGACCAGACCGATCGCCCCGTGCACCCGGCGCCAGCCGAGCGGCCCCTCCTCGCCCGGGATGACCGCCAGCCCCAGCGCCGAGTCCAGCGCCACCGGGCCTCCCTGGAAGACCACTCCGGGGTCCTTGGCCAGCGGAGCCCAGGGCAGCAGGACGTCGCCGACGCCCACCGGGGTGGGCCGGTTGAGGACAACGCCGAGCGAGCCCTGCTCGTCGTGGTCGAGCAGCAGCACCACCGCGCGGTCGAAATTCGGGTCCGCGAGGGCGGGGGTGGCCACGAGCAGCCGCCCTGTGAGGGAGGACACCTCGGTCATGGCGCCATGGTCTCGCACATTCGCCCGTGAGGGGGAGTGGGCGGCGCGTCCGGACCTTGCGCAGCTCAGGGCGCACCGCTGCAGTACGGGGCGCGCACGGCCCCCGGGCCGGACCCCAGCCGGAAGGAGACGCTCCGCCACCTGGCGGGCACCCAGGGTGTTGTGCCGAATTCATGACAGTCCTACGGCCCCGTCAGCCTTACGAACAGGGGGGTCATGCCCCTTACCCTTTTCACTGGCCCCCTGCCCACCCCTCTCCGGAACGCGAGATTCATGACCGGCATCAGTGACGATGTACTGCTTGTCCACGGCGGAACTCCGCTCGAGGGCGAGATCCGTGTCCGCGGCGCGAAGAACCTCGTACCCAAGGCGATGGTCGCGGCCCTGCTCGGCAGTGAGCCCAGCCGGCTGCGCAACGTTCCCGACATCCGTGACGTCCGGGTCGTGCGCGGGCTGCTCCAGCTGCACGGGGTGACCGTCCGCCCCGGTGACGAACCGGGCGAGCTGGTGCTCGACCCCTCGCACGTCGAGAGCGCGAACGTCGCCGACATCGACGCGCACGCGGGGTCCTCGCGGATCCCGATCCTGTTCTGCGGTCCGCTGCTGCACCGCCTCGGCCACGCCTTCATCCCGGGCCTGGGCGGCTGCGACATCGGCGGCCGGCCGATCGACTTCCACTTCGAGGTGCTCCGCCAGTTCGGCGCGACCATCGAGAAGCGCGAGGGCGGTCAGTACCTGGAGGCCCCGCAGCGCCTTCGCGGCTGCAAGATCCGCCTCCCCTACCCGTCGGTCGGCTCGACCGAGCAGGTGCTGCTGACGGCCGTCCTGGCCGAGGGAGTCACCGAGCTCAGCAACGCCGCCGTCGAACCGGAGATCGAAGACCTCATCTGCGTCCTGCAGAAGATGGGCGCGATCATCTCCGTCGACACCGACCGGACCATCCGGATCACCGGCGTGGACAGCCTCGGCGGCTACAACCACAAGGCGCTCCCGGACCGGCTGGAGGCCGCCTCCTGGGCGTCCGCCGCGCTGGCGACCGGCGGCAACATCTACGTGCGCGGCGCGCAGCAGCGTTCGATGATGACCTTCCTGAACACCTTCCGCCGGGTCGGCGGGGCGTTCGAGATCGACGACGACGGCATCCGCTTCTGGCACCCGGGCGGCCCGCTCAACGCCATCGCACTGGAGACCGACGTCCACCCGGGCTTCCAGACCGACTGGCAGCAGCCGCTGGTCGTGGCGCTGACCCAGGCCGCCGGCCTCTCGATCGTCCACGAGACGGTCTACGAGTCCCGCCTGGGCTTCACCTCCGCGCTCAACCAGATGGGTGCGCACATCCAGCTCTACCGGGAGTGCCTGGGCGGCAGCGCCTGCCGTTTCGGCCAGCGCAACTTCCTGCACTCGGCCGTCGTCTCGGGGCCCACCAAGCTCCAGGGCGCCGACCTGGTCATCCCCGACCTGCGCGGCGGGTTCTCGTACCTGATCGCGGCGCTCGCCGCCGAGGGCACCTCGCGGGTGCACGGCATCGACCTGATCAACCGGGGCTACGAGAACTTCATGGAGAAGCTCGTGGAACTGGGCGCCAAGGTCGAGCTCCCGGGCGGGGACCTCGTCTAGATCCACCCGTAGATCCACCCAGACCGTCCCAGAACGCCCCCACGGGCCCCGTACAGGGCCTGTGGGGGCGTTCTGGCTCCCGGGAGCCACTCGGCGTGCCGGGAGCGCCGAGAGGCGGCCACCCGGTGCCGGGTGGCCGCCTCTCGCGTACTACGTACTACTACTGCCGTCCCGAGGGCCTGTGCGGCCTTCGGCACAAGGGCTGACTACTTGCCCTTGGCGGCTTCCTTGAGCTTGGAGCCCGCGGAGACCTTCACGCTGTAGCCGGCCGGGATCTGGATGGGGTCGCCGGTCTGCGGGTTGCGCGCGGTGCGAGCGGCACGGTGGGTGCGCTCGAAGGTCAGGAAGCCGGGGATGGTGACCTTCTCGTCGCCCTTGGCGACAATCTCGCCGACGGTCTCGGCGAGCGCGGCCAGAACGGCGTCGGCGTCCTTGCGGGTCACCTCGGCGCGCTCGGACAGAGCGGCCACCAGCTCACTGCGGTTCATGTTGTACTCCCGTGTTCAACGTGCCTTAGAGGCGTGAGATCGAAGCCGATGCTGCCAGGGCCCTAGGACAGTCCCCGGACCCGGGTCTGACGTCAGACCCTCTCGCCCGGTTACGCATCCTGCCCCCACCACCGGCGGGAAAGCCAATCCGGCACCCGCCGGGGTCACACGAAAAGCGCCACAGTCACGCCGCGGTGACGCTCCGTCCGCACCGGAAGGCGTCCGGAGGGTCTCCGGATGACGTCCGACAGACACGGACCGCGGGCCACGCGGGCATCCCCGCAACCCTATGGGCGGCCCGGGGGGCCCGCATCCCGCGACGCGCCGGGGGATCAGACGGAGGTGGGCGGCGTCACAGCCGCGGAGGCCGCCTTGCGGACGGCTCCGGCGACCGCGCCCGCGACCTTGTCGTTGAAGACCGACGGGATGATGTAGTTCGCGTTCAGCTCGTCCTCGCCGACCACGTCGGCCAGGGCGCTCGCGGCGGCCAGCATCATGTCGGTGTTCACGGTGCGGGACTGGGCGTCCAGCAGGCCGCGGAAGACGCCCGGGAAGACCAGCACGTTGTTGATCTGGTTCGGGAAGTCGGAACGGCCGGTGGCCACGACGGCGGCGGTCTGGCGGGCGACCGCCGGGTCCACCTCGGGGTCCGGGTTCGCGAGCGCGAACACGATCGCGCCTTCCGCCATGGCGGCCACGTCCTCGCCGGACAGGACGTTGGGGGCCGAGACGCCGATGAAGACGTCGGCGCCGACCACGGCCTCCTTCAAGGTGCCCGTGTAGCCCTCGGGGTTGGTGTTGTCGGCGATCCAGCGCAGCGGCGAGTCCGCGGCCGCGTCGACGAGGTCGGGGCGGTCCGCGTGCACGACACCGTGGATGTCGGCGCTGACGGCGTTCTTGACGCCCGCCGCGAGGAGCAGCTTGAGGATCGCGGTACCGGCGGCGCCGGCGCCCGACATGACCACCTTCACGTCGCCAACGGCCTTGCCCACCACGCGCAGTGCGTTGGTGAGGGCGGCGAGGACCACGATGGCGGTGCCGTGCTGGTCGTCGTGGAAGACGGGGATGTCGAGGGCCTCGCGCAGCCGGGCTTCGATCTCGAAGCAGCGCGGCGCGGAGATGTCCTCCAGGTTGATGCCCGCGAAGCCCGGGGCGATCGCCTTGACGACGGCGACGATCTCGTCGGGGTCCTGGGTGTCCAGGCAGATCGGCCAGGCGTCGATGTCGGCGAAGCGCTTGAAGAGGGCCGCCTTGCCCTCCATGACCGGCATGGCGGCCATCGGGCCGATGTTGCCCAGGCCCAGCACGGCGCTGCCGTCCGTCACGACTGCGACGGTGTTGCGCTTGATGGTCAGGCGGCGCGCGTCCTCGGGGTTCTCGGCGATCGCCATGCACACGCGGGCCACGCCCGGGGTGTAGATCATCGAGAGGTCGTCGCGGTTGCGGATGGGGTGCTTCGACTGCATCTCGATCTTGCCGCCGAGGTGCATCAGGAAGGTGCGGTCGGAGACCTTGCCCAGGCTGACGCCCTCGATCCCGCGGAGCTTCTCGACGATCTCGTCGGCGTGCGCCGTGGACGTCGCGGCGATCGTCACGTCGATTCGGAGCTTCTCGTGACCGGATGCGGTCACGTCGAGGCCGGTGACCGAGCCACCGGAGGACTCCACGGCGGTGGTGAGCTGGGAGACCGCGGTTCCGCTCGCGGGCACTTCCAGGCGGACCGTCATCGAGTACGAGACGCTGGGCGCCGTTGCCATGGCCGTGTTCCTCTTCTGTCCCTGGTTCTTCTGTACACAGGGCCCAGCGCTGCTCCGGCCGAAACATGGCAGGTGCGGCAGGACCTGTTGTCCGATCGTCCCACCTACCAGCCGGTACAAGGTAACCAGCTACAAATTTCGGAAGAACTCTTCCACCATACGAGATACCCGGGGTCTGGGGAATGGGTGGCCCATACAAAAAAGGTCCGCGCCCCCCACTGAGTGGAGGACGCGGACCTGGTGCTTCTTACGTCTATGACACCGACCCGCCATGCTCGCCTCGCGGCAAGTGGTCGCTCTAGGCGACTAAGGTTGGGCCCGGGGGCTTGGATCGAGTCGGTGCCGTAACCCAGGCTAACAAAGGTTCGCCCGAAGTGATCCCCCCACCGGCGAGCGGTTGCGGGACCACGCCCTTGGCCGCCGACCAACCGGCCGTACGAGGCTCCGCGCGCGGGCCGGCCTCACGGCTGCAGCAGCGCCGCGACCCCCTCGGCGTCGGGGGCGTCCCGGTCGGTGGAGACCACCGTCAGCTGCTGGGTCGCACGGGTCAGGGCCACGTAGAGCACCCGCAGGCCCGCCGGGGACTCGTCCGCGATCTCCGCCGGGGAGACGACCACCGTGGCGTCGTACTCCAGCCCCTTCGCCTCCAGGCTGCCCAGGGCGACCGCCCGCTCCCCCAGGTCCGCGAGCCAGCCCGCGGCCTCCGCGCGCCGGTCCATGGCCACGACCACGCCGACCGTGCCGTCCACCTGCTCCAGCAGCCGCCGGGTCTCCTCCACGACCGTGGAGCGCAGATCCGGTCCATCGGGCGCCACCGCCGTGAAGCGCGGCCGAAGGCCCGTGGAGCGCACGGCCGTCGGCGGCTCCGTGCCCGGCGCCGCCAGCTTCAGCACCCGCGAGGCGACCTCCGCGACCTCGGCCGGGTTGCGGTAGTTCACCGTCAGGGTGAACTTGCGCCGCGGCCGCGTGCCCAGCGCCTCGTCGCGCGCGGCGGCCGCCTCCTGCGGATCGGTCCACGAGGACTGCGCCGGGTCGCCGACCACCGTCCACGTGCCGCCCCGGCCGCGACGGCCGACCATCCGCCACTGCATCGGCGTCAGGTCCTGCGCCTCGTCGACGATGACGTGCGCGTACTCGGTGCGCTCCGCCGCGAGCCGCTCGGCCCGCTCCCACTGGGTCTCCTCGCGGGTCGGCATCAGCTCCTCCAGCCCGCTCAGCTGGTCCAGCGGGTTCAGCTCCCGCTTGCGCTTGGGCCGCGCGGGCGCGCCCAGCAGCTGCTGGAGCTCGTCCAGCAGCGCCACGTCGTGCACCGACAGGGCGCCCTTGCCGTCCGGGCCGACCCGGCGCAGGGAGCGTGCCACCTGCCGGGTCTCGCGCGGGTTCAGGTCCCGGCGCGACCAGCGCGACAGCCGCCGCTCGTCCGCCATGGAGGCCAGCACCCCGCGCGGGGTCAGTTCGGGCCACCAGGCGTTCAGGAAGTCGATGAACGCGTCCTCCGTCGAGATGTCCTCGTCGAAGGCGGAGCGCAGCTCGGCGGCGAGCTCCGGGTCGCTGTGCCGGCCGGCCCCGCCGGACTTGGAGTACAGCGCGTCCAGCAGGAGCTTGCGGGCCCGCGGGCGCAGCAGGTTGACCGGGGCGGTGCCGGACAGGACGTTCTGCCGGATCCGGTCGAGGTCGGGGGCCTCCAGCTCCTGGCGGCGCCCGAAGGCCACCACGCGCAGCCGCTCGGGAGCGGGGGCCCCGCCGGGGCCGCCGAACTCCAGGGCTCCCCGTACGGCCTTGCGCAGCACCTTCAGCATCCGGGACGAGCCCTTGATCCGTGCGGTGGACGGATCGTCGTACGTGGTCGCCTCGGCCCCGTCGACGAGCGAGCCGAGCGCCCGGATGGCGACCTGGCCCTCTTCGCCGAGGGAGGGCAGGACGCCCTCGGTGTAGGCGACCAGGAGGGGGGTCGGGGAGACGATCAGGATGCCGCCGGAGTAGCGCCGCCGGTCCTGGTAGAGCAGGTAGGCGGCGCGGTGCAGGGCGACGGCGGTCTTGCCGGTGCCCGGTCCGCCCGCGACCTCGGCCACCGAGGCGGCGGGCGCCCGGATGACGAGGTCCTGCTCGGCCTGGATGGAGGAGACGATGTCGCGCATCGAGTGGGTACGGGCCCGCCCGAGGGCGGCCATCAGGGCGCCGTCGCCGATGACGGGCAGCTCGTTCCCGTCGAGGAAGGCGGTCACCTCGGGGCGCATCAGGTCGTCCTCGACGCCGAGCACCTTGCGCCCCTTGGAGCGGATGACCCGGCGGCGCACGACGCGGCCGGGCTCCTTGGGGGTGGAGCGGTAGAACGGCGCGGCCGCGGGGGCCCGCCAGTCGATGACGAGCGGCGCGTAGTCGGAGTCGAGGACTCCTATGCGGCCGATGTGGAGCGTCTCGGCGATATCGGCCGTGAGGTCGGTGCGGATCGCGTCGTCGGCGGGCTCGACGGAGGTGAAGGCGCCGTCGGGGCCCCGCTCCCCGTCCTTGCCGAGGACCAGGTCGATGCGGCCGAACAGGAAGTCCTCGAACTCGTTGTTGAGACGGTTGAGGTGGATCCCGGCGCGGAACACCTGCGCGTCCCGTTCCGCGAGGGCGCCGGGCGTGCCGACCTGGCCACGCTTGGCGGCGTCGTTCATCAGGAACTCCGCCTCGTGGATCTTCTCCTCAAGGCGTCGGTACACGTGATCGAGATGCGTCTGCTCGACCGCGATCTCCCGATCGCGGACGGAATCCGCCGTGCTGTCGACAGCGGCATTCTGCGCGGCCACCAAGGCCCCTTTCTGACGTGCATGGGCAGCCGTCAACCGTACGCCAAGGGGCCCTCCCGCGCACGCCCCTTCCGGGACGGCTCGCGGATCAAGACGAAGATCACGCCCGGCGGGCGCCGCGGGCCGGGTCAGCCGGGGCGGGATTCGAGGACCCGGCGCCGGTGCCGGGCCACGCGCTCGCGGTTGCCGCAGAGCTCGCTGGAGCACCAGCGGCGGCGGTGTCCGCGCGAGGTGTCGAGGTAGACCCGGGCGCAGCCGTCGCCCTCGCAGGCCCGCAGCAGGTCCCGTTCGCCGGGGTCGGTGAGCAGTTCGACGGCGTCCCGGGCCACGGCGGCGAGCAGCCCGGCGCATTCGACTCCGCCGCACAACTCCCGTACGAGGTGACCTTCTTGGTCCTGCACTGCACACAGTCCCGGGGGTGGACCGGCGGCCGCCGCGTTGACCCGGGCCAGCGCGGGCCCGGGCGGCGCGGTTCCGGCCAGCTCGGCCCGTACGAGGCTCTCGACGTCTGCGCGCAGCACCCGGAAGGCGTGCACCCAGTCGTCGCCGACCCGGGTGAGCGGCGTCCGGTCGGGCACCAGCCCGGCTCCGGTGAGCCACAGGCACAGCCCGTCGCCGTCGCGGATGCCCTCGGTCTTCGCGAGAGGCGCAAAAGTAGCCACCAGGTCCAGGCAGACCCGCCCGGAGTCGAACCACATGCCCGTCACCGCCTCCCGCTCGGGGCGTGCCCCCAGAGTGCCCGTCTCCGGGGCCGGCGGCTAGAGGGCGGGCGGCTCGTCGTTCAGGAGCAGCTGGAAGAGGCGGTGGTCCCGCCAGTCCCCGCCGACGTGCAGGTAGCGGGGCGCGAGCCCGTACTGCTCGAAGCCCGCCTTCGCCAGCACCCGCTGCGAGGCCAGGTTCTCGACCCTGGTGCCCGCCTCGACCCGGTGCAGCCCCTCCTCGTCGCGGGCGATCCGGCAGACCTCGTGCAGCGCGGCGGTGGCCAGCCCCTTGCCGGTCCAGGCCTCGTCGATCCAGTAGCCGATGGCGCCGCTGTGCAGCGCCCCGCGCACGATGTTCTGGAGGTTGATCGCCCCGGCCACCCCGTCGGCGGTGACCAGCACGAACGGCCGTGCCCGCCGGTCCGCCCGGGCCGCGAGCAGCTCCTCGATCCGGATCCGCTGCGCCGCCTCCGTGTAGAAGTCCTCGGCCCGCCAGGGCTCGTAGGGGGCCATGTACGCCCGGTTCCGCTCCAGCACCTCGGCGACCCCGGCGGCGTCGGCCGGCCGGATCTCCCGCATCTCCACCCCGTCAATGATCATCCGGGCACGCTAACGGAAACGGGCGGAGCCCTGCCAGCCACGGGACCGAGCCCGTACGGGTCTCCCGGGCGGCCCTCAGTCCGCGCAGGGGCCCGCGTCCAGCGACAGCCGGTAGCCGCGCTTGACGACGGTCTGGATGAGGTTGGGGGCGCCCAGGGCCACGCGCAGGCGGGCCATCGCCGTTTCCACCGCGTGCTCGTCGCGGCCCGCGCCCGGGAGGGTGCGCAGGAGTTCGGAGCGGGCCACGACCCAGCCCGGGCGCCGGGACAGGGCCCTGAGCAGGGCCATGCCGGCCGGCGGTACGGGGCGCAGCTCGCTGTCGACGAGGACCGCGTGGCCGCGCAGCTCCAGTCGGTGTCCGGCCACCGGGAGCACGCGGGCCCGGCCCGGGAGTTCCTGGCACAGGAGCTGCACGAGGGGTCCGAGCCGGAAGCGCTCGGGCTGCACCGTGGGCACGCCCTCCGCCTGCAGGGGCAGGGCCGTCACCGGCCCCACGCACGCGGAGAGCACCGACCCGCCGGTCAGTGCCGCGAGCACGGGTTCCCGTACGCCCCGCTCCGCGGCCCGCGTCAGCAGGGAGGCCGCCGCCGGCGCGGAGGTGAAGCTGACCGCGTCCACCCCGCCCGCGGCCACCGCGTCGAGCAGCCGGTCCAGCGGCCCGAGGTCCTCCGGCGCCATCCACCGGTAGACGGGTACGCCGACCACCTCGGCGCCGCCCGCCCGCAGGGCCTCGATGAACCCGGGCAGCGGCTCCCCGTGCAGCTGGAGGGCGATGCGCCGGCCGGCCACCCCGGCCGTGAGCAGCCGGTCCAGTACCTCGGCGAGCGACTCCGACCGCGGGGACCAGGTCTCCACGAGCCCGGCCGCCCGGATCGCCCCCTTCACCTTCGGTCCGCGCGCCAGCAGTTCGGTCTCCCGCAGCCGACCGAGCAGTTCCTCGCCGAGCCCCCACCCGTCGGCCGCCTCGATCCAGCCGCGGAAGCCGATGGCGGTGGTCGCCACCACCACGTCGGGCGCGCAGCCGATCAGTTCCTTCGTGGCGGACAGCAGTTCGGCGTCGTCGGCGAGCGGCACGATCCGCAGGGCGGGCGCGTGCAGCACCGTGGCGCCGCGGCGGCGCAGCAGGGCGATGAGCTCGTCGGCCCGCCGGGCGGCGGTGACCCCGACGGTGAATCCTGCGAGCGGGCCGGCCAGCGGAACGGCGTGGGTGTCGTGGTCGTGGTCGTGCATGGTGACCTGCCTCGCACAGTGGTCGGGTCCGGTGTCGGGGTCCGATATCGGGTTCCGGTGTGGGGGTCCGGTGTCGCGGTCCGGTGTCGCGGTCCGGTGTCGCGGTCACCCGCATGCGTGACGTTCGCGTGAACCGAGCCTGCCCTGGGGGCGTATCAGGCTCGGTTCACGCGTATTTCGGTGCCGTTAACCGGCGTGTGCTCGCCGTTACACCGAGGTGAGCTGCGGCTTCGCCTCCGCCCCGGCCGTGGGGATCATGACCTGGGCGGGCCGGCGAAGGTATACCGCCCAGGTGACGGCGCAGCACACCGCGTAGAAGCCGAGGAAGGTCACGAAGGCCGCCGTGCCCGAGCCGGAGCTCAGGAACGCCTCGCGGAAGACCAGGTTGATGCCGAGCCCGCCGAGCGCGCCGACCGCGCCGATGAGTCCCATGGAGGCGCCGGACAGCCGCCGCCCGTACGCGGCCGCGTCCTCGCCGCTCATCCCGCGGGCCAGCGCCTTCGCCTGGAAGATGCCGGGGATCATCTTGTAGGTGGAGCCGTTGCCGAGCCCGCTGAGGACGAACAGCCCCACGAAGCCGACCAGGAACACCGGCAGGGATTCCCGTACGGAGGCCAGGATCACCACTCCGGTCGCCGCCGCCATCGCCACGAAGGTGCCCAGGGTGATCCGGGCGCCGCCGAAGCGGTCCGCGAGGGCCCCGCCGACGGGCCGGATCAGCGAGCCGAGCAGCGGTCCGATGAAGGTGAGCGAGGCCGCCTGGAGCGGGGTGCGGCCGAACTGCGTCTGGAGCACCAGGCCAAAGGCGAAGCTGTAGCCGATGAAGGAGCCGAAGGTGCCGATGTACAGGAACGCCATGATCCATGTGTGCCCGTCGCGGGCCGCGTCCCGTACGGCCCCGGTGTCGTTGCGCACGGGCGCCAGGTTGTCCATCCGCACGGCGGCCAGCACCGCGGCGATCACGATCAGCGGGATGTAGGCGCCGAGCAGCAGCCGCGGGTGGCCGGCCCCGGCCGTGCCGATGACCAGCAGGGCGACGAGCTGGACGACGGGGACGCCGATGTTGCCGCCGCCCGCGTTGAGGCCGAGCGCCCAGCCCTTCTTGCGCAGCGGGAAGAAGGCGTTGATGTTCGTCATCGACGAGGCGAAGTTGCCGCCGCCGACCCCGGTCAGCGCGGCCACCAGCAGGAAGGTGTTGTACGAGGTCCCGGGCTCCATCACCAGCCAGGCGGCGACGGTCGGGGCGAGCAGCAGCAGGGCGCTGACGACGGTCCAGTTGCGGCCGCCGAAGCGGGCCACAGCGAAGGTGTAGGGCACGCGGACCAGGGCGCCCACGCAGGTGGCGGTGGCGATGAGGAAGAACTTCCCGGCGGGGTCGATCCCGTACTGCGGGCCCATGAAGAGCACCATCACCGACCACAGGGACCAGATCGAGAACCCGATGTGCTCGGAGAGCACGGAGTAGATCAGGTTGCGGCGGGCGGTCTTCTCACCCGTTTCCCGCCAGAAGGTCTCGTCCTCGGGGTCCCACCGCTCGATCCAGCGGCCACCCTTGCGCGGTGCGGTCGTACTGGTCATCACACGCCTCCACAGCTGCTGCGATCACGTCGCGCTCGTCGGGCCTAGTCCGGCTCGTCGCGTCCCGTCCGTGGTGACGACCGTAAGAAGGGCTCGTTTCAGCCCCGGTCCCCGCCGGATGACCGGCGGGAAACCTTGCACTCACCCGCCGCCCAGGTCGGGTGTGAGCGCGGGCGGTGTGAGCGCGGGCGGTGTGAGCGCGGGCAGCCAGCTGTCCGGGGGCACCTCCAGCCAGCCGTGCCCCGCCCCGAGCTCCGCGGCGGCGCGGCGCAGCGCGTCGAGTCCGGGATGGCTCGATCCCTTCCGCCACACCATGGACAGCGGCGACAGCGGCACCGGGGCGGTCAGCGGCCGCTTGACGCAGCCGGGCATGTCGAGGAAGCCCACCGTGGCCAGGACCGGACGGCCCGTCTTGGCCATGACCCGGCGGAACTCCTCCTTGCCCACCGCCACCGGCGCGGGCGGCGCCGACTCGATGCCCCGCCCGGCGAACAGCTCGCGCGCCAGCCCGGTCCACTCCAGGGTCCGCGGGTTCCCGGCCCCCGTGTACACCGTCTCCCCGCGCAGCGCGTCCAGCGGTACGGAGTCCAGCGCGGCCAGCGCGTGCCCCTCGGGCAGCAGCACGGCGAGCGGCTCGTACCGTACGGGCGTCCGCGCGAGCCGGGCCCGCAGCGCCGGGTCGAGGCCCTCGGCGTACCCGAAGGAGACGTCGAGGCGGCCCGCGGCGATCTCGGCGGCGGCGTGGGTGAGCCCGGACTCGAAGCGGGCCATCAGCTCGCAGTCGGGGGCGAGTTCGCGGGCCCGGTCCAGGACGGTGCGGGCGGTGCCGGGGCCGTCGGTGTTGAGGTCGACGAGCAGCGGCCGGGGCCCCGCGAACGCCCCGGCCAGCTCCTCGTGGGCCCGCAGCGCGCCCCGGGCCAGGGGCAGCAGCCGCTCCCCGTCCGGGGTCAGCTCCACGGCGCGGGTGGTACGGACGAACAGGGCCGCGCCCAGGGTCTGCTCCAGCCGGCGCACGTCCCGGCTGAGGGCCTGCTGGGCCACGTAGAGCCGGGCGGCGGCACGGGTGAAGTGCAGCTCCTCGGCCACGGCGAGGAAGGCGCGCAGCAGGCGGGGTTCCACGTCTCGGGGCGTCACCTGCGGAGACTAGGCAACAGCGACCGGATTGACAACGCGGGGCGGTGAATCACTCCCGAACAGGTGTTGGACCACGGACGGCCCCCGGCCCGAGCCTTGACCCATGCCCACCACCCCGCCGCCCGCCGGCCCGGTCGCCACCACCCTGCCGTCCGCCCGTCCGTCCGCCGGCCCGGGCGCCATCACCCCGCCGTCTGCCCTGCCGTCCGCCGGCCCCGCCGCGGGCACTCCGTCGTCTGCCCGGTCCGGGGGCGCCGCGCGCCGCGCCGCCCCCGCCGCACGCGGCCCGCTCATGGCCGTCTCCGGCACCACGCTGGTGCTCGCCGCCGCCCCGGCGCGGCCGGAGCACCCGTCCCGCGCGGCGCAGCCGCACCGCGCGGCGCGGCCGACCCGCGCCCCGGGCCCGTACCGCCGGCTCTTCGCGCTCCCCGGCACCCGCGGGTTCACCGCCGGGAACCTCATCGCCCGGCTCCCGATGGGCATGTTCGGCGTCAGCGCCGTCATGATGATCGCCGGGCAGCGCGGCTCGTACGCCCTCGCCGGCGCGGTCGTGGCGGCCGGCCTGGCCGCCACCGCCCTCGTGGCGCCCTGGACGGCCCGGCTGGTCGACCGGCACGGGCAGGCCCGGGTCGCCGTGCCCGCCACCCTGATCGCGGTCCTCGGCTCGCTCTCCCTGATCGCGTGCGTCCGTACCGAGGCCCCCGCGTGGACCCTCTTCGCCTCCTACGCCGCCACCGCGACCACCCCCAACATCGGCGGCATGTCCCGCGCCCGCTGGACCCACCTGCTGCGGGACGACCCGGCCTCCCGGCACACCGCGATGTCCTTCGAGCAGGCCGCGGACGAACTGGCGTACATGCTCGGGCCGGTGGCCGCCGCCTTCCTGTGCACCGCCGCCTTCCCGGAGGCGGGCACCCTGGCCGGGGCCGTACTGCTCCTCACCGGGATGCTGGTCTTCACGGCCCACCGCGCCACCGAGCCCCCGCCGGCGCCCGCGGTCCGGGGACCCTCCCCGCTCCGCGCCCTGGGCGGACTGCTGCCGCTCTTCCTCGCCCTCGGCGCGATGTTCGGCTCCATGGAGATCACCTCCATCGCCCATCTCGGCGCCCACGGCCTCGGCGGGCTCTCGGGCCCGGTCCTCGCCCTCCAGGCGGCCGGTTCCTGCGCGGCCGGCCTGCTCTACGGCACCCTGCGCCCGCGCACGCTCCCCACCTGCCTCGGCGTCCTGGCCCTCGCCATGACCCTGCCCTGGGCCGCGGCGGCCACCGGCTCCCTGCTCCCCCTGGCCCTGGCCCTCCTGCTGGCCGGCATGGCCACGGCTCCGGTCATGGTCACCGCGATGTCCCGGATCCACGCCGTCACCCCGCCGGGCCGCCTCAACGAGGGCATGACCCTCGCCGTCACCGCCCTCTTCGCCGGCATCGCGGCGGGCTCCGCGACGGCCGGCTCGGCGATCGACCACTGGGGCACGACCACCCCGTACGCCCTCCCGGCGGGGGCGGCGCTGGTGGCGCTGCTCCTGGGCGGAGTGGGAGCAGTTTCCCGTAAGAGATCGGCACGTTAGCCACGTACTGATCTCTGATCCCGAATCGAGTGACGCCATGTCCATGAGCGCCGGCGAGGCCCGAGCGACCCTGTTCCAGCTCATCTCGCACGTCAGCACCGACCACACTCCGGTGCGCATCACGTCCGAGAACGGCGACGCCGTCCTCATGGACGCCGACGACTACGACTCCTGGCAGGAGACCATCCACCTCCTCCGGTCGCCGGAGAACGCGAAGCGCCTGATGGAAGCGGTTGCCCGCGACCGCGACACCTTCGCCAGGACACTGGACGAGCTGAAGGAGATGGCCGGGGGCGAGGAGTGAGGAGCGCCCACTTCGACCCCGCGGCCTGGGACGACTTCCTCTTCTGGCGTGCATCGGGCCGGAAGCCGGCCCGATGGATCAACCGCTTGATCGGCGAGATCCAGCGCGACCCGTTCGGCGGGATCGGCAAACCCGAACCCCTGAAGGCTGAGTTGTCGGGCTACTGGTCCCGCCGGATCGATGACGAACACCGCCTCGGCTACCGGGCCGACGAGAAGGAAGTGAAGATCCTGAAGGCCCGCTACCCCTACTGACCGGGCCCCCGCCCCCGCGCACGAAAAAGCCCCCGGCCGGCGAGTGAACTCGCGGGCCGGGGGCTTTTTCACATGGGGTGGTGGAGATGGCGGGAATCGAACCCGCGTCCAACGGTGCAGAAGTAGGGCTTCTCCGAGCGCATTCCGCTGCGCTTTTCTCGGCCCCGGAGATCACACGGACAAGTCTCCGACGGGCTCAGTCACTGTTTGATTTCCCTCTATCCCCCGTGACCGGAGTTAGAGGTTTAGATCCCTAATTGACGCCAGGATCCGGACCGGGACCACTTCCGGGCTGACGCTCCTCACAGAGGCTTCAGCTCACTGTTATTAGGCAGCGAGGGTGAAGCGGGAGTTATCGCTCTTGGAGTTGGCGATTATTGTTTGCGACATATGGTTAACGAGATCATTGCCGCTTTCTCGGCTCGCTTCCCCTACATCGACATCCGCTGTCGAAACCGATCATCCCCATGTTTCACGCTGTTCAGTTATGAGATCCAGCAGGCGCTCTCCATGCGTCCCGCTCGACCGGCGCCACTCGCAAGCGCGTGGTGCTGACGCCATGGTACGCGACGTGGACCACACTCTGCCAGGACATTAAAGCTGGCCGCGCTCCTTGCGCTTCACGGCCGAGATCACCCGGTTCGTCTCGCGCGTGTCCTGCTTCTCGCGCAGCGACTGCCGCTTGTCGTACTCCTTCTTACCCTTCGCCAGCGCGATCTCGATCTTGGCCCGGCCGTCCTTGAAGTACAGGGCGAGCGGCACGATCGTGTTGCCCGTCTCCCCCGTCTTCGACTCCAGCTTGTCGATCTCCTCGCGGTGCAGGAGGAGCTTGCGCTTGCGCCGCGCGCTGTGGTTCGTCCAGGTGCCCTGGCTGTACTCCGGCACGTGCACGTTGTAGAGCCAGGCCTCGCCGCTCTCCACCGACACGAAGCCGTCCACCAGCGAGGCACGGCCCTGACGCAGGGACTTGACCTCGGTACCCGTGAGCACGAGGCCGCACTCGTAGGTGTCGATGATCGTGTAGTCGTGCCGCGCCTTCTTGTTCTGGGCGATCAGCTTGCGCCCTGTTTCCTTAGCCATAGTGCGGTCATTTTCGCACTATGGACCCACCCCGATGCCACTCAATACCGTGCGGGCCCGTTCCTCGACCCGGTCCGCCACCGCCAGGTCCGGGGTGATGCCCGCGCCGTCCAGGCTGCGGCCCGCCGGAGTGCGGTACGTCCCCACCGTCAGCTCGGCCACCGAGCCGTCCGGCAGCTCCGTCGGCATCTGCACCGAACCCTTGCCGAAGGTGCGGGTGCCGACCGCCACCGCGCGGCCGCGGTCCTGCAGGGCTCCGGTGACCAGCTCGGCCGCGCTCATCGTGCCGCCGTCGATCAGCGCCACCAGCGGCCGGGTCGTATCGCCGCCCGGGGTCGCGTAGAGGGCGCGCTGCGCGCCGCGCACGTCGTACGTCGCCACCAGCCCGCCGTCCAGGAAGGCGGAGGCGGCCGTCACGGCCTCGGTGACCAGGCCGCCGGTGTTGCCGCGCAGGTCGAGCATGACCCCGCCGCCGGCCGGGGCGGCGCGGACCGCGGAACGCACCAGGTCGCCGGAACCCCGGGTGAAGGAGGCGACCTTGATGACGGTGATCCCGCCGGCAAGCGATCGTACCGTCACGGGCTCGCTGCGCAGCTTCTCGCGCCGCACGGTCCGCGTGACGTCGGCCCCGCCGCGGGTCAGCTTCAGTTCCACCGGGGTGCCGGCCTCGCCGCGCAGCAGGGCCACCACCTCGGCCACCCTGAGCCCCGTCACGCCCTGCCCGTCGATGCTGAGCAGCCGGTCCCCGGCACGCATCCCGGCCCGCGCCGCGGGGCTGTCGGGCTGCACCCGGTCGACCTCGATGCGGCCGTCGCGCAGCCGCCCGGCCCACAGGCCGACGCCCGTCCAGTGGCCGTCCAGGTCGTCGGCGAAGGCCTCGTACTCGCCCTGGTCGTACACCGCGGCCCAGCGGTCCCCGCTGCGGCTGACCACGTCCTGGGCCGCCGACTTGGCGGACTTGCCCTCGGCGACGGCCTCGGCGGCCGCACGGGCCACCTCGTCCCGGTCGGCGGTGGCCGCCTCGCGGTGCGGCTGCGCCGGGGCCGGTGCCCGCGGCGCGGGCACGGCCGCGGAGGGCTCCGTACCCACCACCAGGGCGGCGGGGCCCGCGGAGGCGCCGGGGCCGGAGCGGTCCCAGCTCCCGGTGCACGCGCCGGCACCCACGGCGGCGAGGAAGACCAACGTCAAAACGGCCCCGCGACGCACGTCGCGGGGCCGGAGACAGAGGGCGGGCAGTCCCGGCATGGCGCCGAGTCTAGGACAAGGCCCGCGGCGGTACGGGTGGTTGGCCGTACCGCTCGCGGGGCGCTCGTCACACCTTCAGGTACTTGCGCAACGCGATGAAGGCGGCCAGCGAGGGCATCAGCACGCCGATGACCAGGACGAGCGGCAGCTTGGTCAGGACCGAGTCCCAGCCGATGAAGTTGATGAGCTCCATCTTGTCGCGCAGCGCGGCGCCGTGGTCGATCACGAAGTACTGGCCCGCGCCGAGCATCCCGCAGGCGAGCAGCGCGCCGATGAGGCCGGCGAAGGCGGCCTCCATGATGAACGGCACCTGGATGTAGAAGCTGGAGGCGCCCACCAGGCGCATGATCCCGGTTTCGCGCCGACGGCTGAAGGCCGAGACGCGCACCGTGTTGACGATCAGCAGCAGGGCCACGACCAGCATGATCAGCATGATGCCGAGGGCGGCCCAGTTGAGGTAGCCGAGGAGTCTGAAGAGGTTGTCCAGCACGGTGCGCTGGTCCTCCACCGACTGGACCCCGTCCCGCCCGGAGAAGGAGGTCGTGATGACCTTGTACTTCTCCGGCTGCTTGAGCTTCACCCGGAAGGACTCGGGCATCTGGTCCGGGGTGATGGACGCGGCCAGGGCGGTGTGCCCGAACTGCTCCTTGTAGTGCTTGAAGGCCTCGTCGGAGGACTCGTACGTGACGGCCTCGACGAGGTCCATGCCCTTGAGCTCGGTCTCCAGGGCCTGCTTCTGCTCCGGGGTCACCGCGCCCTTGGAGCAGGAGGCCCCGTTGGTGGCCTCGGCGTCGCTCTTGTTGCAGAGGTAGATGGAGACGTTGACCTTGTCGTACCAGTACCCCTTCATCTTGCTCACCTGGTCGCGCATGAGCAGGGACCCGCCGAACAGGGCCAGCGACAGGGACACGGAGATGATGACCGCGAAGGTCATGGTCAGATTGCGGCGGAGACCGACCCCGATCTCCGACATGACGAACTGGGCGCGCATCGCGTCTCAGGAGCCTTTCAGTGCTGGTAGCCGTAGACGCCGCGCGACTGGTCGCGGACGAGACGGCCCTGCTCGAGTTCGATGACGCGCTTGCGCATCTGGTCGACGATCTGCTGGTCGTGGGTCGCCATGATCACGGTGGTGCCGGTCCGGTTGATCCGGTCCAGCAGCTTCATGATGCCGACGGAGGTCTGGGGGTCCAGGTTGCCGGTGGGCTCGTCCGCGATCAGCAGCGCCGGCCGGTTGACGAAGGCACGGGCGATGGCCACGCGCTGCTGCTCACCGCCGGAGAGCTCGCCGGGCATCCGGTCCTCTTTGCCGCCGAGGCCGACGAGTTCCAGGACCTGGGGAACGGCCTTCTTGATCTCGCCGCGCGGTCTGCCGATGACCTCCTGGGCGAAGGCCACGTTGTCGGCCACCGACTTGTTGGGCAGGAGACGGAAGTCCTGGAAGACGGTCCCCAGCTGGCGCCGCATCTGCGGGACCTTCCAGTTGGAGAGCTTGGCGAGGTCCTTGCCCAGGACGTGCACCTGGCCGTGGCTCGCCCGCTCCTCGCGCAGGATGAGCCGCATGAAGGTGGACTTGCCGGAGCCGGAGGAGCCGACCAGGAAGACGAACTCGCCCTTCGCGATGTCCAGGGAGACATCTCTGAGTGCGGGGCGGCTCTGCTTCGGGTAGGACTTGGAGACGTTGTCGAATCGGATCACGGGTGCACCACGGTCGCCGGGAGTAGGTGTGCGTGACCATACGCGAACAGGCGCGAGGTGTGGACCCGGCGTCCGGAGTTGCCCGATATATCCCCTGGTCCGAGAGGTGCGCGACCGCGATTGCCCGGAGGGGCCGCGCCGAATGTCACCGAAGCTGGCACAGTGGGAGGGGGAACGGACCGGTTCCCGTCACCGTTGTACCGAGGGGACGAAAGGAGGAGCGCATGACATATGACCGGCTCGTGTGCGCGAACTGCGCCGCACCCGTCAGCCAGGGCCGCTGCCCGGTGTGCCGGGCGAACCGGGGGCGCCTCCAGCAGGAGGACCCCTTCTCCGGTGGTATCAACCCGGTGGCGCTCGTCGCGCTGCTGGTGATCCTGGTGGCCGCGCTGGCACTGGTGGCTCAGCAGACGGCGTAGTTCCTCAGCCGCCACGTCCCGATCAGACGCAGAAGACGCACGACGCACGACGCACGAACGGAAGGGCCCGGACACCGTAGAGGTGTCCGGGCCCTTCCGGCCGTTCCGAGGCGCTGACTACGCGGTCTGCTCCTGCTGCTTGCGCCAGCGGATCCCGGCCTCCAGGAAGCCGTCGATCTCGCCGTCGAGCACCGCCTGCGGGTTGCCGACCTCGAACTCCGTCCGGAGGTCCTTGACCATCTGGTACGGGTGCAGGACGTAGGACCGCATCTGGTTGCCCCAGGAGCTTCCGCCGTCCTTGAGGGCGTCCATCTTGTCCTTCTCCTCCTGGCGGCGCCGCTCGAGCAGCTTGGCCTGGAGGACGTTCATCGCGCTGGCCTTGTTCTGGATCTGCGAGCGCTCGTTCTGGCACGAGACCACGATGCCGGTCGGCAGGTGCGTGATGCGCACCGCGGAGTCGGTCGTGTTGACGCCCTGGCCGCCGGGGCCCGAGGCGCGGTACACGTCCACGCGCAGCTCGCCCTCGTCGATCTCGACGTGGTCGCTGGACTCGACGACCGGCAGCACCTCGACGCCCGCGAAGGAGGTCTGGCGGCGGCCCTGGTTGTCGAAGGGTGAGATCCGGACGAGGCGGTGCGTGCCCTGCTCGACGGAGAGGGTGCCGTAGGCGTACGGGGCCTTGACCACGAAGGTGGTCGACTTGATGCCGGCCTCTTCCGCGTACGAGGTCTCGTAGATCTCGGTCGGGTAGCCGTGCCGCTCGGCCCAGCGCAGGTACATGCGCTGCAGGCGCTCGGCGAAGTCGGAGGCGTCCACGCCGCCGGCCTCGGCACGGATGTTGACCAGCGCCTCGCGCTCGGCGTACTCGCCGGAGAGCAGGGTGCGGACCTCCATCTCGTCCAGCGCCTTGCGTACGGAGACCAGCTCGATCTCCGCCTCGGCGAGGGTGTCCGCGTCGTCCATCTCCTGGGCGAGGTCGAACAGCACCGCGAGGTCGTCGATGCGCCCGCGCAGGTTCTCGGTCTTGCGGACCTCCGCCTGGAGGTGCGAAAGCTTGCTCGTGATCTTCTGGGCGGCCTCCGGGTCGTCCCACAGGGACGGCGCGGCGGCCTGCTCCTCGAGCACGGCGATTTCTGCCCTCAGCTTGTCGAGGTCCAGGACGGCCTCGATCGACCCCATGGTCGAGGAGAGGGACTTCAGCTCTTCGGAAACATCGACGACTGCCACGGGTCCAGCGTAGCCGGTCCCCGGGGGGCGCTCTCCGGCCAGGCCGAATCACCCGTACTAATGGTGGGTCGTACGGGCGTACGCTCACGATATGACCGTCTTCCTCGTCAAGCGCCGCCATGTGGACCACATGCGTGTCACGACGACGAGCTGTCTGCCGCCGGACCATCCCCAAGCCTGATCCACCCCGATCCGACTTGGTCCTGTACGCGGCCTCGCGGTCCCGGCGCCAACCCTGCCGGCGGCCCTCCCCAGCCGCGGCCCCCGCCACCCCTGGGGACAGGACCCCGTGACATCCGAAACGGAGCCGTCATGCCGTCCGCGCACCCTTCTCCCTCTCCTTCCCCCTCTTCTTCTTCCGCTCCCTCCGCTGCGCCCGAAGCCACCTCCCTCCCGGTCCTGGACCTCTCCCAGGCCGACGATCCGGCGCTGCGCGATTCCTTCCGCAA
The DNA here is from genome assembly GCF_057834385.1 of Streptomyces sp. GL_141. Taxonomy (NCBI): domain Bacteria; kingdom Bacillati; phylum Actinomycetota; class Actinomycetes; order Kitasatosporales; family Streptomycetaceae; genus Streptomyces; species Streptomyces sp. GL_141. The sequence goes on along the minus strand of NZ_CM174402.1, from coordinate 5,357,447 downwards.
GGAACTGCACGCGGCCGCCCGCGACAGCGGTTTCCTGCACCTCACCGGGCACGGGGTCACTGCCGCCGAGACCGCCCGCATCCTGGCTCTGACCAGGGAGTTCTTCGCGCTCCCGGAGGCGGACCGGCTGGCCGTGAGCAATCTCAACTCCCCGCACTTCCGGGGGTACACCCGCATCGGGCACGAGCTGACCGGCGGCGCCTCCGACTGGCGCGACCAGCTCGACGTGGGCGCGGAGCGGGAGGCGCGGGACGTGGGACCGGACGACCCGGCGTACCTGTGGCTGGAGGGCCCGAACCAGTGGCCGGCGGCCCTTCCGGAACTGCGGGACGCGGTGCTGGAGTGGCAGTCCCGGCTGGCGGCGGTGGCCCACCGGCTGCTCCGGGAGCTGCTCGCGTCGATCGGCGCGCCGGCGGACTTCTTCGACGAGGCCTTCGCGGACCGGCCCCACCTGCACACGAAGCTGATCCGCTACCCGGGATCCGCCCCGACGGGCACCGACCAGGGGGTCGGGGCCCACAAGGACTACGGCTTCCTCACCCTCCTCCTCCAGGACTCCGTGGGCGGGCTCCAGGTGGTCCGGGACGGGGCCTTCCTGGACGTCCCGCCGCTGCCGGGGGCCTTCGTGGTCAACCTGGGCGAGCTGCTGGAGATCGCGACGGAGGGGTACCTGACGGCGACGGACCACCGGGTGGTGAGCCCGGCGGGGGGCGTGGAGCGGTTCTCGGTGCCGTTCTTCTACAACCCGCGGCTGGACGCCGTCATCGAGACGGTCCCGGGCGACTACCTGGACGCGGCGCCGGGGATAGCGCACGACGCGTCGAACCCGCTGCACGCGGAGTACGGCCGCAACGAGCTGAAGGGCTGGGTCCGGGCCCACCCGGCGGTGGCGCGGCGCTGGCACCCGGAGCTGACGGGGGCGTAGCCCGGCCGGACAGCCCTGCGGGGCCGTCCCCGACCCGCCCTTCCACCGTTCCCCGGGCTCCGCCCGGACCCGTTGCCGGGTGCGGCGCCGTTCCCGGGGGCCAGCCCCCGGACCCCCGCTCCTCAAACGCCGGAGGGGCTGGTTTTCGCCTGGCCGGGGCCGGCCGGCGCGGAGCGCCATTCCAGCCTCGCCGGCGTTTGAGGAGCACCACCCGCTACGGGGCCGTGGAGCCCGACTGCTTGTTGTCCTGGGGCGGCGCCGAGTCGGAGGAGACGGCCAGCCAGCCACCGACGCCGACGGCCGCGGCCAGGGCCACGGCGGCAGCCGACAGCGCGAGCCGCCGCTTGCGGACGGTCTCCGCCCGGTGCCGCGCGGAGCCGGGCCGGTGCCCCCCGGCGGGACGCGGAACCCGGGCGGTGCCCAGGGCCCCGCCGGCCAGCTCGTCCGGCCCCGGCACCCGCATCGAGGTGTGGGTGTCCCGGTTGGAGTCGGTGGAGGAGCCGGGGACCAGCGGGACCACACCCCGCCGCCGCACCGGATCGGCGGCGGCCACCGCCTCCGGTTCCGCGAAATCCGCCTGCTCCGGCTCGTCCGGCTCGTCCACGTCCAGCGGCGGCATCCCCGCCAGCATCGGCAGCAGGTCCCGCAGCCGCAGGGAGAGCTCCGAGGCCCGCAGCCGCGAGGCGGGGGCCTTGGCCAGGCACTGGACCATCAGCTGCCACAGCTCGTCGGGGATGCCGGGCAGCGGGACGACGGTCTCCGTCACATGGCGCCGCAGCACCGCCCCGGGATGCCCGCCGCCGAACGGCGTGAAACCGGCGAGGAGTTCGTACAGCACGGTGGCCAGGGCGTAGATGTCCACCGCCGCGCGCGGCGGCAGTCCCTCCACGATCTCCGGCGCCAGGTAGTCGGGCGTGCCGATGATCCGGGTGGTGGGGGCGGAGGCCCGGCCGCCGGTGGACCGCCGCGGCGAGTCGATGAGCTTGGCCACGCCGAAGTCGGTGAGCAGCGCCGGATGCGCGCCGCCCGGTCCGAGCGGGCCCTGCATGTCGAGCAGGACGTTCTCCGGCTTGACGTCCCGGTGCACGACCCCGGCCGCGTGCGCCGCGGCCAGCGCGTCGGCGACGTCCGCGACGATGGCGACGGCCGCCTCGGGGGCGAGCCGCCGCTCGCGGTCGAGGCGCGTGCGCAGGTCCGTACCGCGGACGAGGTCCATGACGAGGGCGAGGTCGTTGCCGTCCACGACGAGGTCGCGGACGCAGACGACGTGCGGGTGCTCCAGGCCCAGGAGCGCGCTGCGCTCCTGGACGAACCGTCCGACGAGCTCCTGGTCGGACGCGAGGTCCTCGCGCAGCAGTTTGACGGCGACGGGGCCGTCAGGCCCCTCGCCCAGCCACACCGTGCCCGCGCTGCCGCGTCCCAGGATCTGGTGCGCGGTGTACCGGCTGCCGATCTTCCGTGCCACAACTGCTCCCTCAGCGGCTGGCGTACGCACCAAAGCTACGCGGCCAGGTGGGTGTTGGAGTCCACGGATCGCGGCGACCTTCACTTCTGCGGGCGAAATCACGTCCCGGAAGTCGACAAATCCACGAAGTCACCGATACAAGGCCCGGTTCGGGCGGATTGCGCCGGTACAGCGCGCCCAGTCGAAGGCCGGAAGGCTCAGGAGCCCGTACCGCCCGCGGCGTCGCCGATCGTGGTGACCCAGTCCACGGCGTCCGAGCCCCAGGTCCACACCTGGTCCCACCAGCCGCGGCCGGTGCCGACCCACTCCTGGAGTCCGCTGAACTCCCAGATCAGCCAGCCCGCGACGAAGAACAGCACGATCATCACCAGGCAGCCCTTGAGGCAGCCCAGCCCCGGGATCTTCACCGGGTTCGCGCTGCGGCGACGCGGCTCGCGGGGCTCCCGCTGCGGCGGCTGCTGACGCGGCGGCGGTCCCTGAGGGGGCTGCTGCTGGGGCTGCTGCGGCTGGCGGTACTGGGGCTGCCCCTGCGGCTGCTGGTACTGCTGGGGGTGCTGCGGCTGCGGCTGATAGTGCTGCGGCGGGGGCGGCGGCGCGTACTGCTGCTGCGGGTACTGCTGAGGCTGCTGGTACTGCTGCGGCGGCGGCGCCTGCCGGTACGGCTGCTGCTGCGGAGGCTGCTGCGGGCGCTGTTGCGGAGGCTGCTGGGGCCGCTGCGGCTGCTGGTACTGCTGCTGCGGCGGCGGGCCCTGGCGCTGCGGCCGGCGGCGCAGCGGGTCCTCGCTCGGGTCCAGGTAGTGCATCTGCGTCTGCTCGTTGCGGTCGCGGGCCGCCTGCATCTGCGACTGCCACGGGTGCGGCGAGTCCGGCCGCTGCACGGGCGGCATCACGGAGGTCGGGTCGGCGCCGGGCGCACCGGTGCTCGGGAGCACGGACGTGGCGTCGGCCGCGCCGACCGGCGGCATCACGCTGGTCATGGCATTGGGGTCGTAGGCCCCCATCGGGGAGGCCCCGGCGGACCCTCCGGGCAGCATCTGCGTCGCGTCCGCGGCGCCCGGGGTCTCGGGCACGGGCGCGGGCGAGGGGTCGGGCGCGAGGAGCGCGCCGACGCCGAGGGCGGCCTCGACCTCGGCGGCCGTGGAGTGCACGCCGATGCCGGAGGCGACCACGCGCAGGCCGCGCGCGAGGGTCTCCGCGCTCGGACGCTCGTACGGCTCCTTGCGCATGCAGCGCTCGATGACCGTCCACAGCGGCTCGGGCACGTTCGGCGGCCGCTGCGGCTCCTCGCTGAGGTGGCGGTGCAGGACCTCCAGCGCGGTACCGCCGGCGAAGGGCGGCCGGCCGGTGAGGAGCTCGTAGAGCAGGATGCCGGCGCCGTAGATGTCGACGGCGGAGGTCTGCGGGCGGCCCTCGGCGGACTCGGGGGCGACGTAGGCCGGGGTGCCGACGAACTCGTGCGTGCGCGTCAGGCCCGGGGAGTCCGCGAGGCGCGCGATGCCGAAGTCGGTGAGCATCGGCTTCATCTGGCCGTCGCGCTCGTCGACGAGGACGTTGGCGGGTTTCAGGTCACGATGGACCACGCCGTCGGCGTGGCTGGCGGCGAGCGCGTCCGCGATCTGGGCGGTCAGCAGGCTCGCGGCGACCGGGGTGAAGGGGCCGTTCTCGCGGAGGTACTTGTGCAGGTCCGGACCGTCGATGAGGTCCATGACCAGGGCGAGGAGATCGCCCTCGACGACGAGGTCGCGGGTGCGGACGATGTTGGGGTGGGTCAGGCGCAGCAGGACCGAGCGCTCGCGCAGGAAGCGCATGACGATGTCCGGGTCCTGGGCCAGCTCCTCCTTGAGGACCTTGATGGCCACGGTCTCGCCGGGGTGGCCTGCCACCGCCGCCTCCGCACCGGCCGCCTCACGCTGGCGGGCGCGCCAGACGGTGCCCGTGGCGCCGCGCCCGAGCGGCTCCTCGAGCAGGTACTTGCTGCCGACTGGCCGCACGTCGCGCGCTCCCTGCTGTCGTCGCTTCCGGCGAGTGATCCACGCATGATCCACGCGTGATCCAGGCCTGATCTGCGAAATGGTTTTCCGGCCCACTCTAGGGCTTGTCCCGGAGGAAGACGCGGGGTGAGGGAGGTTGGTTGCCGCACATATGCACGAAGGGTGATGTTTGCGGCGTATGCCGGGGGCGATTTTCCCGGCCGGCCTGTCGATATCCGATCGGCCCGCTTGCAGGTCCGGCGCCGGTCCGCGACCGATCAAGATCACTTGCCGGTGGGTGGCGGGCGTGTCGATGACGACAGGTGCGAGGATGCACCCGTACGGAACGGCCGGGACGGGAGCCCCGCCTTCCGGGCAGACCTGACCGGACGACGCGTCCGTGCCGGGTGGGGGCGGACGGGCGGGCACCACGTGCGGACAGCGCGAGTGCTCCGTCCCGCGGGTCCCTGCCGGGCGCACACACCGCGCACCGCGCAGAAGGGACCGCTGACGGCGATGCAGATCCGGCTGACCGTCCTTGGGTCGGGGTCGCGCAGCGGCCACCAGACCGCCACCGCGACCGCCACCGGCGGGGGTACCGGCGGAGGAGGCGCGCCGGCGAGCTGTGACGTACTCGTCACCGCGCCCGCCGGCACCGCCCTGTCCGCGGTGGCCTCCGGGCTCGCGGCGACCGTCGGCGGACCCGATACCGGGGGCACGGTCGTGCTGTACGCCGGTACGGAGCGCCTGGACCCCGCCCGCTGCGCGCTCGGCGAGCCGCCGCTCGTGGACGGGGCGGTGCTGTCGCTGAACGTGCCCGGCCCCGACGTCCGGACGGACGGGACCGCGGCCTCCCTCGGGGACGGGCCGCAATTGCACGTCGTGGCCGGGCCGGACGCCGGCGGGGTGCACCTGCTGCACCCGGGGGCGATCCGGATCGGGCGCTCGGCCGACGCGGACGTCCCGCTGGACGATCCCGACGTATCGCGCCTGCACTGCACCGTGACGGTGCTGCCCGACGGGCGGGTGGCGGTGGCCGACCTCGGGTCGACGAACGGTACGACCCTCGACGGCGCGGTCGTCGGCGCGGAGCGGGTGGCGCTCGCGCCGGGGGCGCTGCTGCGGGTCGGCGAATCCACGCTCCGCCTGGCCATGGGCCCGGCCCCCGCCCCCCTCCCCCTCACCCCGGACCTGGAGGGCCACCTCTCCGTCTCCCTCCCGGGCCACCCCACCGAGGGCACCCCTGACGGGGCGGTGGTCGGCGCTACGCCCGGCAGCCCTGCGGGGTCGCACCCCGGAGGCGGCGGCTGGAGCGGCGCTGCGTCGGGCACCCCTTCGGGGTCGCACCCCGGAGGCGGCGGCTGGTCCGCGGCTACGGCGGGCACCGCGGCCGGGGCGTACCCCGAGGGCGGTGGCTCCGGCGGAGCCCGGGCCGGCGGGGCGTACCCCGACGCGGGGGGCCGGGGAGCACAGGGGCAGATCCCCCACCCCGCCCCTTCCCGAAACGGGGGCTCCGCCCCCGACCCCGTCCGGCCCGGCTCCGGGGCCGGTGGCCCCGGGTACGGAACCCCCGGCGCGCCCGCGGCGCACTGGGACGGCAGCACCGGCACGGTCCCCGCCGCCCGGGGCACCGCACACCACTCCGGGGGCGGCCGGGCCGCGTCCGGCTCCGCTTCCCCGGACCCCTGGCCGTACGGCGAGGCCGACCGGGACGGCGGCGCCGACCCGCACCGCGCGGGCCGGATCGCCAGGCCCGCGCCCGGGTCAGCCCCCGGCACCCCGGGAGCCGGACACCACGCGGCCCCCGACCGCCCGGGCGCCGGGCAGTACGGCGAAGCCGGACAACACGGCGGAGCCGGACACCCGGGCGCAGCCCCGGGAGCCGGACAGCACTCGCTCCCCGACCGCCCCGGCGCCGGGCAGTACGGTGCACCGGGCGCAGCCCCGGGTTCCTACGGTGCGGCCGCACACCCCGGAGCGGCCCCCGGGCGGCATGCCGGACCGGCACACCCCGACAGCACCCCCGGGCAGCACCCCGGAGCACCGCACCCGGCCGGAGCCGCGGGCCCGTACGCCGGAGCGGCCCACGAAGGCGGAGCCGCCGGTCGGCACACCGGAGGCGCCCCCGGAGGCGCGGCCGCAGGCCCGTACCCCGGAGCAGAACACGACGGCGGAGCCGCAGGACCGTACGGGTACGACGGGCCCGGGGCCGTGCATCGGACCGGGGTCGAGCATCACGGTGCGGGCGGCTGGGAGGAGCCGGGGGCGGCCCGTGAGGCCCGGCCGGGCTCCGAGCCCCGCCGCGCGGGGCGTCGCGGCATCGGCGCCTGGGCGCGCAAGTGGGTGCGCGGGGCGGAGGCCGCCGAGGCGGAGGTGGTCGCCGAGACCGCGGCCGACGTCACCCCGCGGCCCGGCTCCGACGATCCCGCGACCCTGCTGCTGACCGCCCTGGGGCCGGCCCCGCGGCTGTGGGCCGGGCCCGAAGGGCTCGACGTCACGCTCGGCGCGGGCAGTGAGGTCTCGCTCCGCGAGACCGGAGCGCTCGGCATCGCCGGCCCCCGGGCCCGGCTGACGGGCGTGGCCCGCTCCGTCATCGCGCGGCTGGCGGCCCTGCACGCCCCCGGCCAGCGCCTGGAGATCGTGCTGATCTCCACCGACCGGGCCCGCCCGCTCGCCGAACGCCGCCGCGACTGGGGCTGGCTCGGCTGGCTGCCCCACGTACGCCCGGCGCACGGCCAGGACTGCCGGCTGCTGCTCGCGTACGACCGCGATCAGGCGGCCGCCCGCGCCGGGGAGCTGACCCGGCGGCTCGACGACGGCCCCCTCGGCACCCACTGGGCCACGGCCGGCCCGGACGCGGTGCGCGAGGCCTCGTACGCCTACCGGGGCCCGTACACGCTCCTGGTCCTCGACGGGGACCCCGGTCCCGGGGCGCTCCGGGACATCACCGGCAGGCTGACCTCGCACGGGCCGGCCGCCGGGATCCACGTGCTGGCCCTGGCCGAGGCGCCGGCCGCGACGCCCGCCTCGCCCGTCACCGAGACGTACGAGGCGGCCTGCGCGGCCGCCCCCGCCTTCCGGGACTGCCGGGCCGCCGCCCTGCTCAGCGGTGATGTGGCCACGACCGTACGGACCTTCGCGGTCTCGGGCGGCACACCGGCCGGGTCCGGCGGTACGGCCACGGCGGACGCCGTGTCGGCGGCCTGGGCGGAGCGGTTCGCCCGCGCCCTGGCCCCCCTCAAGGCCGACTCCCCCACCACGGAGGGCGGTTACCGGCCGGCCGCGGCCAACCTGCCCCAGACCTCCCGGCTGCTCGACGAGTTGGGGCTGGCCCGGGCCACCCCGGCTTCACTGATGGCCCGTTGGGCCGCCGCAACCGACCAGGGGCAGCGCGTCGGCGGGCTCGCGGAGATAGTCCTCGGCACCGGGCGGCGCGGGCCGGTGGGCGCCGAACTGGTCACCGACGGGCCGCACGTGCTGATCGAGGGGCCCGCCGGCAGCGGCCGTACGGAACTGCTGCGCTCGGTGGCGGCCTCCCTGTCGGCGGCCGCCCGGCCCGACCGGCTCGGCCTGGTCCTGCTCGACGGGGCCGGCGGCGAGCGCGGCGACGGCCTGCTGCCCTGTACGGAGCTGCCGCACGTCTCGGCGCACCTGGTGGCCTCGGACCCGCTGCGGATGCGGGAGTTCGCGCAGGCGCTGGGCGCCGAGCTGAAGCGGCGGGCCGAGCTCCTGGACGGGGTGCCGTTCTCCGAGTGGCACGCCGTGCGCGAGGTCTCCGACCGGATGGTCTCGCCCCGCCAGCCCACCCCCGGCGAGCTGCGCGGCGATCTCGAACCCCAGCGTTCCGGCACCCTGCGGCTGCGCTCCTCGGCCACCCGGGCCGATCCGGCGGCCGGGCCCAGCCCGCTGCCCCGCCTCGTCGTGCTCGTGGACGACTTCGACGCACTGGTCGCACCGGGCCTGGGCAGCACGGGCCGGCCCGCCGCCGGTTCGGTGGTCCGCGCGCTGGAGGCGGTGGCCCGCGAGGGTGCCCGGCTCGGGGTGCACCTGGTGGCCACCAGTGCCCGGCCGGACCGGACGGCCGACACCGAGCTGGCCCGGCTCACGACCCTGCGCGTGGAGCTCGACGCCCCCGACCAGCCGGGGCCCGGCCGGGGGGTGCTCCGGTACGCCGACGGACGCACGGTCCCGTTCCAGGGCGGCCGGGTCACCGGCCGGATCCCCCGGACGGCGACGCTGCGGCCGACGGTGGTGCCGGTGGAGTGGGAGCGGATGGGTGATCCGCCGGCCCGGCGCCCGGTCCGCGAGCTGGGCAACGGCCCGACCGACCTGGCGCTGCTGGCCAGCGCCCTGGACCGGGCCTCGCACCTGGTGTCGGCGGTACCGGTGCTGTTCCCGCCGGCCCCCTGAGACGGCCCCTCACCCGGACCCCCGAGGAGCCCCCCGAGCGGTCCCCCGCCCACCCCCGTACGCCGCGAGGCGGTATTGCGGGGGTGGGCGGGGCGGCGTAGACCTTGTGGCACGGGACACACCATCGCCAGCGAGGCATCGGGGGCACCGTCATGCGCAAGCACGGATCGAGCCGCACGACATCAGTGCGTACGCACCACACGTGGGCCGCTCTGGCCATGGCCGGCGCGCTGGCGCTCAGCGCCTGCGGTGGCGGCGGCGACGGCAAGGAGCCGGCGAAGGGCACGGCCGCCCCCGGCAACTCGGGCGGGCCGTCCGTCGCGTTACCCCGTCTCGACGGGCAGAAGCTGGAGGTCGCCGCCGTCTGGACGGGCGCGGAGCAGGCGAACTTCGTCAAGGTCCTGAAGGAGTTCGAGCGGCGGACCGGTGCCACGGTCACCTTCGTCCCGGCGCAGGACCCGATCGTCACCTTCCTCGGCTCGAAGATCGCGGGCGGCGCCCCGCCGGACGTGGCACTGCTCCCGCAGGTCGGGGCGCTGGTCTCGGCGGTCAAGAACAAGTGGGCGCAGCCGGTCGGCGCCGACGCGCAGGCCCAGCTGGACCAGAACTTCTCCCCCGGCTGGAAGAAGCTGGGCGCGGTCGACGGCACCCAGTACGGCGTCTACTACAAGGCCGCCAACAAGTCGCTGATCTGGTACAACGCGAAGGCCTTCGAGGCGGCGGGCGTACGTCCCCCGGCGACCTGGAAGGAGCTCCTGACGGCCGCCGACACCCTGTCCGCGTCCGGTACCCCGGCGGTTTCGGTGGCCGGTGCCGACGGCTGGACCCTGACCGACTGGTTCGAGAACGTCTACCTCTCGCAGGCGGGCCCGGAGAAGTACGACCAGTTGGCGAAGCACGAGATCAAGTGGACGGACGACAGCGTCAAGCAGGCGCTGACCTCGCTCGCCGAGCTGTTCGGCCGCAAGGACTTCCTGGCGGGCGGCCAGAGCGGGGCGCTGGCGACCGAGTTCCCGAAGTCGGTGACGCAGACCTTCACCGGCGGCGACCGGCCGGCGGCCGCGATGGTCTACGAGGGCGACTTCGTGGCGGTCAACATCGCCCAGACGGACGCCGAGGTGGGCAAGGACGCGCTGGTCTTCCCCTTCCCGGCGGTCGGCGCCAGGGCCCCGGTGATCTCGGGCGGGGACGTGGCGGTCGCGCTGAAGGACTCGAAGGGCGCGCAGGCGCTGCTGACGTTCCTGGCCTCGGTGGACTCGGCGCGGATCCACGCCCGTGAGGGCGGCTTCCTCTCCCCGAACAAGGCGCTCGAACCGGACGCGTACCCGAACGACATCCAGCGCGGCATCGCCGAGGCCCTGATCGCGGCGGGCGACACCTTCCGCTTCGACATGTCGGACCAGGCTCCGGCGGCCTTCGGCGGCACCCCGGGCGCGGGCGAGTGGAAGGCGCTCCAGGACTTCCTGGCGAACCCGGCCGACGTGGCGGGGACGCAGGCGAGGCTGGAGGCGGACGCGGCCAAGGCCTACGGGAACTGATCCCGGTGGCCTCCCCCACCGGATCCGCCGCTTCCCCGACCGGATCCGCCGCTTCCCCCACCGGATCCCCCGCCCCCACCCCGGCGGCCGCTCCCACCGGATCCCCCGTGACCTCCCCCGCCACCGGCCCCCGCTCCCCGAAGGCCAAGGAGACCCGGCGCCGCCGGCTGACCGCCGCGGCGTTCCTCCTCCCCTCCCTCGTCCTGCTCGGCGCGCTCGTCGTGCACCCCATCGGCTACTCGCTCTACCGCAGCTTCTTCGACCGTTCCGGCGAGGAGTTCGTGGGCGCCGGGAACTACGGGGAGATCCTGAGCGACGACACGATCCGCACGGCGCTGGGGAACACGGCGATCTGGGTGGTCCTGGCCCCGGTCACCGCCACCGCTCTCGGTCTGCTCTTCGCCGTGCTGACCGAACGGGTGCGCTGGGGAACGGCCTTCAAGCTGATCGTCTTCATGCCGATGGCCATCTCGATGCTCGCGGCGGGCATCATCTTCCGGCTCGTCTACGACGCCGACCCCGACCGGGGCGTGGCCAACGCCGTCTGGGTCGGCGTCCACGACACCTTCGCCGAGTCCTCCGCCTTCCCCAAGGCCCGTCCCGGCCGGGACTCGCCGCTGCTCCCGGCCGACGGGGGCGCGTACGTGACCCGCGATCCGGTACGGGCGGGCGTGCCCGCGCCGCTCCCGCTGGTCGGCATCGCCCCCGAGGCCCTCCCCCCGGGAACGCGGACGGCGCGGCCGGCCGCCGGCGAGGGGGGGAAGGTCACCGGCACCGCCTGGCAGGACTTCACCCGGGGCGGGGGCGGTACGACGAACACGGTCGACCCCACCGAGTCCGCCCTGTCGGGGCTGCGCGTCGAGGCGGTCAAGGACGGCCGGGTGGTCGACTCGGCGAGGACCCGGGCCGACGGCACCTTCACCCTGTCCGCCGCGGCCGACGGCGCACTGCTGCGACTGCCCGCCTCGAACTTCCGGGAGGCGTACGGGGGCGTCGAGTGGCTCGGCCCGACCCTGGTGACCCCGGCGGTGATCGGGGCCTACGTGTGGATGTGGGCCGGGTTCGCGATGGTGCTGATCGGGGCCGGGCTGGCCGCCGTACCGCGCGAACTGCTGGAGGCGGCGCGGGTGGACGGGGCGAGCGAGTGGCAGGTGCTGCGGCGGATCACGGTGCCGCTGCTGGCGCCCGTCCTGGCCGTCGTGCTGGTGACCCTGGTCATCAACGTCATGAAGGTCTTCGACCTGGTCTTCGTGATCGCCCCGGGCGCCGTGCAGGACGACGCCAACGTCCTGGCGCTCCAGCTGTACCGGACCGCCTTCGCCGCGGACGCCGATCCGGGGCTGGGCAGCGCCATCGCGGTGCTGCTGCTGGTGCTGGTGGCTCCCGTCATGGCCTACAACATCCGCCGGATGCGCCGGGAGGCCCGCCGATGAGCACACCGCCGCGCACGCGGTCCCGTACGCCGTCCACCGGCTCGCCCCCCGCGCCAGTGGCCGCCGCGCGGTCCCTCGCCGCCCGTGCGGCCGGCGGGGCGCTGCGCGTCTTCCTCGTCCTCGCGGGACTGTTCTGGCTGCTGCCCACGCTCGGCCTGCTGGTCTCCTCCTTCCTCTCCCCCACCGCCCTGAACGACGGCGGCTGGTGGCAGGTGCTGACGGCGCCCTCCCGCCTCACGGCCGACAACTACGAGCGGCTGCTGGCCAACGAGACCGTCACCGGCTCCCTCCTCGACACGGCGGCCATCGCCGTCCCGGCGACCCTGCTGGTCCTGGCGCTGGGGGCGTTCGCCGGATACGCCTTCGCCTGGCTGGAGTTCCCCGGCCGCGACTGGCTGTTCCTGATCGTGGTCGCGCTGCTCGTCGTACCCGTCCAGGTGGCGCTGATCCCGGTCTCCGAACTCTTCGGCTCCATCGGCCTGTTCGAGACCACGGCGGGCGTGGTCCTCTTCCACACCGCCTTCGGGCTGCCGTTCGCCGTGTTCCTGCTGCGCAACTTCTTCGCGGAGATCCCGCGCGAGCTGATGGAGGCGGCCCGCCTCGACGGGGCGGGCGAACTGCGGCTGTTCGCCCGGGTGGTGCTGCCGCTGGGCGGTCCGGCGATCGCCTCGCTCGGCATCTTCCAGTTCCTGTGGGTGTGGAACGACATGCTGGTCGCGCTGGTCTTCGCGGACTCGGCGCACCCGCCCGTCACGGTCGCGCTCCAGCAGCAGGTACGGCAGTTCGGGAACAACATCGACGTGCTGGCACCGGGCGCCTTCCTGTCGATGGTGGTGCCGCTCGTCGTCTTCTTCGCCTTCCAGCGGCAGTTCGTCTCGGGGGTGATGGCGGGAGCGATCAAGTAGGCGGCCGGACGAGCGATCAAGAAATCAGCCCTTGATCATGGTGTTGACGTGCCGTGTTGACGCTCCGTAACCCGAATGCCGCACCCTGCGTAACCCGATCACCACGCCGGGGGTTCCTGGGCCATATGCCCGCGCCGACCCCTGGATGTGCCGTGCCCCGGTTCAGCGTCATCGTGCCCGCGTACAAGGTCCAGGCCTACCTCCAGGAGAGTCTGGACTCGGTCCTGACCCAGTCGTACCCGGATCTCGAACTGATCGTGGTCGACGACGCCTCCCCGGACGCCTGCGGTTCGATCATCGACGACTGCGCGGCCCGCGACCCCCGGGTCACCGCCGTGCACCTGGCGCACAACCTCGGCCTGGGCCCGGCCCGCAACGCGGGCCTGTCCCGCGCCACCGGCGACTACGTCCTCTTCCTCGACGGCGACGACACCCTGGCCCCCGGCGCCCTGCAGGCCATCACCGACCGGCTGAAGGCCACCGGCTCCCCGGACGTCCTCGTCTACGACTACGCGCGCACCTACTGGACCGGCGAGCTGGTCCGCAACAGCCTCTCCCACCGCCTCTCCGAGGAGGGCCCGGCCAGCTTCCGCCTCGCCGACCGCCCCGCCCTCCTCGGCATGCTGATGGTGGTGTGGAACAAGGCCTACCGCCGCGAGTACGTGGAGCGCGAGGGCCTCTCCTTCCCGCCCGGCTTCTACGAGGACACCCCCTGGACCTACCCGGCCCTGCTGGCGGCGGAGTCGGTCGCCGTCCTCGACCGGGTCTGCGTGCACTACCGCCAGCGCCGCACCGGCTCCATCCTCACCACGTCCACCCGCCGCCACCTCGACGTCTTCGACCAGTACGACCGCGTCTTCGGCTACCTGGCCACCCGCCCCGAGCTGGAGCGCTGGCGGCCCGCCGTGCACCGGCGGATGGCCGAGCACTTCTGCGCCCTGTACGCGGACCCGCGCCGGCTCCCGCGCGCCGCCCGGGCCGAGTTCTTCGCCCGGGCCTCTGCCCTGCTGCGCCGCTACCGGGTGCCGGGCCCCCGGCCGCTGTCCCTGAGCCGGACGGACCGCACCCGCCACCTCCTGATGCGGCTGGGCACGAGGCGCGCGTACCGCGTGCTGTCCCTGCTCCGCTCGGCCTCGCTCACCGCGGGCCGCGCCGGGATCACCCTGGGCGGGGGCCTGCGCGAGAGCGTCCTGCGCCTGCACTACCGCACCCAGCGCCTGCTCCCGCTCCGGCCGGAGCTGGCGGTCTTCTCCGCGTACTGGCACGGCGGTTACGCCTGCAACCCGGCGGCGATCGAGGCCAAGCTGCGCGAACTCGCCCCGCGCATGCGGACGGCCTGGATCTGCGATCCCGCGCACGCCTCGACGCTGCCCCGCGGCACCACCCCGCTCCGCCCGGGCTCGGCGGCGTACTGGGCGGCCCTGGCCCGCGCCACCTACCTCGTCACGAACGTCAACTTCGACCGCACCCTGGTCAAGCGCCCGGGCCAGATCCTCCTCCAGACCCAGCACGGCACCCCGCTCAAGCGCGTCGGCCTCGACCTCCAGGACCGCCCGGCGGCCACCCCCACGACGGACTTCGCCGGCCTGCTCCGCGGCGCGGACCAGTGGGACTACCTGCTCTCCTCGAACCGCCACTCCACCCTCGTCTGGGAGAAGGCGGTCCCCTCCTCGTACACCACGCTCGAGTACGGCTATCCCCGCAACGACGTGTTCCACCGGGCCACCCAGGCCGACGTCCTGGAACTGCGCGAACGCCTCGGCATCCCGCCGGGCTCCACGGCGATCCTGTACGCGCCGACCCACCGCGACTACCGGCGCAGCCGGCCGGCCCACCCGGACTTCGACCGCATCCTGCGCGACCTGGGCCCGCGCTACACGATCCTGACCCGCACCCACCTCACGTACGCGGGCTCGGCCGCCCCCGACCCCCACCCGCGCCTCCTCGACGTCTCCTCCCACCCCTCCGTCGAGGAACTCTGCCTGGCCTCGGACGCGTTGGTGACGGACTACTCGTCGCTGATGTTCGACTACGCGGCCCTGGACCGCCCGATCGTCATCCACGCCGACGACTGGGAGGCGTACGAGGCCTCCCGCGGCACGTACTTCGACCTCCGCGCCTTCCCCCCGGGGGCGATCGCCCGCACCGAGGACGAGCTGGTGGACATCTTCTCCACCGGCCACTGGCAGGGCTCGCGCTCCGCGCAGCTCCGCGCGTCCTTCCGGAGCCGGTTCTGCACGCACGACGACGGCCAGGCGGCGGAGCGCGTGGTCCGCCGCGTCTTCCTGAGCCAGCCGACCGCCCCCATCACCCCCTTGGAAGACCGCCGCCCCACCCCAGCAGCCCCCTCCACCACCCCGGAACCCACCCTGGCCCACCTGACGACGTCCCGCTGGCCCTAACAGCCACGCCGGAACCGATCCAGCCGTCCGGCGTGTGAGGCGCGGGGTCCGGGGCGGAGCCCCGGGGGGTCCGGGGCACAGCCCCGGGGAACGGGCGAAGGGCGGGTAGGGGAACTCCGCCCCGCGCAGCGGAAGCCCTCAGGCCGCCGGCCCGACCGTCAGCCCGGCGACCACCGACCGCGCGAGGTCGTCCAGGTATCCCCCCGGGACGGAGTCCCGTACGACGACCTGCCGCCAGTACAGCGGCCCGATCGCCAGATCGAGCGCCCTCCCCGCATCCACCCCCACGGGAAGCTCGCCGCGCGAAACCGCCTCGGAGATGATCCCCTCCGCCATCCGCCGCTGCCCCTCCAGCAGAGCGCCCCGCACCGCATCCGCGATCTCCGGATTCCGCGCCGCCTCCACCAACAGGTCGGGGATCACCGCGGAGGCCACCGGATGCCGCAGCACGTGTGACATCACCTCCAGCAGCGCCCGTACGTCCCCGTAGAGCGACCCGGTCGAGGGCACCGGCAGGCCCTCCAGGGCGAAGGCGCCCACCAGGTCCAGCACCAGGTGCAGCTTCGACTTCCACCGGCGGTACACGGCCGTCTTCCCGACGCCCGCCCGCCGCGCGATGCCCTCGATCGACATCCGCGCGAAGCCCACGGTGGCCAGTTCCTCGACCACGGCCGCCCGGATCGCCTCGGTCACGTCCTCACGGAGAACGGCGGCCCCCGCGGGGGCTCTACGGGCGGTGGGCGCAGTGGGGGCGGCGGCAGGCTCAGGCGTCATAAGCAGAGCATAACCCGCGACGACGATACGGTTGCGTTCCGACGTCGAACGACCTAACCTCACCGTAGCGACGATACGGACCCGTCCCATCGCCAGCCGACGCCCCGACCCCGTCGAAAGCGACCCCCGTGACAGCGACCACCGCGCCACCCAAGGCCCCGGCCCCGCCCCCCGCCCCCGCGCAGCCGACGGGCCGGGCCAAGGACCAGGACAGGACCCCGGACCCCATCGCCGAGCTGGCGGCGGCCCACGACCTGACCCTCAGCGGAGCCCGCCCCACCCTCCCCCGCTACATCGCGCAGCTCTGGACCCGGCGCCACTTCGTGACCGCGTACGCCACCGCCCGGATGCGCGCCCAGTACAGCGAGGCCAGCCTCGGCCAGGTCTGGCACCTGGTGACGCCGCTGCTCAACGCGGCCGTCTACTACTTCATCTTCGGCGTCGTCATGCACGCCAGCCGCGGCGTGCCGGACTACCTGCCGTTCCTGATCACCGGCGTCTTCGTCTGGGACTTCATCGGAAGCTCCATCAACGCCTCCACCCGGGCCGTCCAGGGCAACCTCGGCCTGGTGCGCGCCCTGCACTTCCCGCGCGCCTCGCTGCCCCTGTCCACCGTCGTCCAGCTCTTCCAGCAGCTCCTCGTCACCATGGGCGCGCTGTTCATCCTGCTGCTCGCCTTCGGCCAGACGCCCTCCCCGAACTGGCTGCTGGCCGTTCCGGTCCTGTTCCTCATGGCCGGCTTCTGCGCGGGCTGCGCCATGATCATGGCGCGGATCGGGGCGAAGCACCCGGACATCAGCCAGCTGATGCCGTTCGTCCTGCGGACCTGGATGTACGCCTCGGGCGTCATGTGGTCGATCGACAAGATGCTCAAGGACGATCACCTCCCGCACTGGGTCACGTCGGCACTCGAACTGAACCCCGCGGCCGTCTTCATCGACCTGATGCGCTTCGCGCTCATCGACTCGTTCAAGGCGAGCCAGCTCCCGCCCCACGTCTGGCTGATCGCGCTCGGCTGGTCCCTGCTCGTCGGCGTCGGCGGGTTCGTTTTCTTCTGGAAGGCAGAGGAGGAGTACGGCCGTGGCTGACACCGCAACCGCAACCGCATCCCCGACCCGCACGCGGACCCCCGCCCCGCAGGTCCCGGACACCCGTGTCCCGACCGTCATCGCGGACGAGGTCCACGTGATCTACAAGGTGCACGGCGCCGGCGGCGGCAAGGGCGGCGCCACCGCCGCCCTGAGCCGGCTCTTCTCCCGCAAGCCCGCCCCCGGCATCCGCGAGGTGCACGCCGTCAAGGGCGTCAGCTTCACCGCGTACAAGGGCGAGGCCATCGGCCTGATCGGCACCAACGGCTCGGGCAAGTCCACCCTGCTGTCCGCCATCGCCGGCCTCCAGCCGGTCGCCCGCGGCCGGATCTTCTCGCACGGCCAGCCGTCGCTGCTCGGCGTGAACGCCGCCCTGATGAACGACCTGACCGGCGAACGCAACGTGGTCCTCGGCGGCCTCGCCATGGGGATGTCCAAGCAGCAGATCCACGAGCGCTACCAGGAGATCGTCGACTTCTCCGGCATCAACGAGAAGGGAGACTTCATCTCCCTGCCCATGCGCACCTACTCCTCCGGCATGGGCGCCCGGCTGCGCTTCTCCATCGCCGCCGCCAAGGACCACGACGTCCTGATGATCGACGAGGCCCTGGCCACCGGCGACGCCGCCTTCCAGCGCCGCAGCCAGGCCCGCATCGAGGAACTCCGCGAACGGGCCGGCACCGTCTTCCTCGTCAGCCACGGCATCGGCACGGTCCGCGAGACCTGCGACCGCGCGATCTGGCTCGAATCGGGCGTCCTGCGCATGGACGGCCCCTCGGACGAGGTCTGCGACGCGTACGAGGAATTCACGTCGGCCAAGAACTAGCCCCTCCGGCGTTTGAGGAGCGGGGGTCCGGGGGCAGCTCCCCCGGCAACGGCGCCGCACCAGACCACGGCCGGCCGGAACACGAACGGGCCGGGCCCGGAACCCCCAAGAGGGTCCCGGGCCCGGCCCGTACTCGTACCGCCGCCCGCCAGGGCTACGCGTGCGCCCGGAGCAGCGAGCGCATCGTCCGCATGGCCACGGACAGGTTCGCCAGGTCGAAGTCGTCCGACCCCTGGATCTCGTCCAGAGTCGTCCGCGCACGCCCGATGATCGCCGCGTTCTTCTCCTCCCACGCCTTGAAGCGCTCCTCGGGAGTCGAGGTCCCGTTCCCGACCGCCAGCACGTCCGCGGTCAGCGCCGCATGCGCGGAGAACAGGTCCTCGCGGATGGACGCGCGCGCCATCGACTGCCAGCGGTCGGCCCGCGGCAGCTCGATGATCCGGTCCATCAGCTGGGTGATGTCCAGCCGGTCGGCGAGGTCGTAGTACACCTCGGCGACCGCCAGCGGCTCGACGCCCGTGCGGTCCGAGATCGCGACGATGTCCAGCGTCGGGAAGGCCGAGGAGAACCCGGCCACCTTGGCCGCCAGCTCCTCCGGCACGCCCTCGCCGATCAGCTCGGCCATGACGGCCTCGTACCACTCCAGGTCCGCGCCGCGCACCAGCTTCGGCAGGTCCGACCAGACCCGCTCCACCCGCTCGGCGAAGAACTCGATGGTCTCGGTGATCTGGAGCGGCTGCGGCCGGTTGTTCAGCAGCCAGCGCGTGCCGCGCTCGACCAGGCGCCGCGAGTGCAGCCGGATCCGGGTCTGGACGTCGGCGGCGACCTCGTTGTCGAGGGCCTCGACCGCGTCCCACACCCCGGCCAGGCCGAAGATCTCACGGGCCGCGAGCTGCGCCCGGACGATCTCCTCCAGGGAGGCCCCGGTCTCCTCGCGCAGCCGGTGCAGGAAGGTCGAACCGCCGCTGTTGACGGTGTCGTTGACCAGCACCGTGGTGATGATCTCGCGGCGCAGCGCGTGTGCGTCGACCTGCTCGGGGAACTTCGCGAGCAGCGCGCCCGGGAAGTAGGCGTGCAGCAGGCGGTCCAGGTACGGGTCGTCCGGCAGCTCGGTGTGGATGAGCTCGTCCGCCACCGTGATCTTGGTGTAGGCGAACAGGACGGCCAGTTCCGGCTGGGTCAGGCCCCTGCCGTTGTTGAGCAGCTCGCGGATCTGCCGGTCGTTGGGCAGGAACTCCAGGGCGCGGTCCAGCAGGCCGTCACGGCCCAGGCGGCGCATGAAGCGCTGCTGGGCGTGGAGCAGGCTGGGGGCCTGGGCGGCGCCGTTGGCCAGCGCCACGTTCTGGGCGTAGTTGTTGCGCAGCACCAGCCGGCCGACCTCGTCGGTCATCTCGGCGAGGAACTTGTTGCGCTGCTTGACGGTCAGGTCCCCGTCGGCGACCACCGAGTTCAGCAGGATCTTGATGTTCACCTCGTGGTCGGAGGTGTCCACGCCCGCGCTGTTGTCGATGGCGTCGGTGTTGACCTTGCCGCCCTCGCCGCCGGCGCCGATGTGCGCGAACTCGATGCGGCCGAGCTGGGTCAGGCCCAGGTTGCCGCCCTCGCCGATGACCTTGGCCCGCACGTCGGAGCCGTTGACGCGGATCGGGTCGTTGGCCTTGTCGCCGACGTCCGCGTGCGTCTCGGCCGTCGCCTTGACGTACGTACCGATGCCGCCGTTCCACAGCAGGTCCACCGGGGACTGGAGGATCGCCTTCATCAGGTCGGCCGGGGTCATCTTGGTGACGCCGGCCTCGATGCCGAGGGCTTCGCGGACCTGTGCGTTGACCGGGATGGCCTTCGCGCTGCGCGGGTGGATCCCGCCGCCGGCGGACAGCAGGGAGCTGTCGTAGTCCGCCCACGAGGAGCGCGGCAGGTCGAACAGGCGCCGGCGCTCGGCGTAGGAGGTCGCCGCGTCCGGGTTCGGGTCGATGAAGATGTGCCGGTGGTCGAAGGCCGCGACCAGGCGGATGTGCTCGGAGAGCAGCATGCCGTTGCCGAAGACGTCGCCGGACATGTCGCCGACGCCGACGACCGTGAAGTCCTGCGTCTGGGTGTCGTGCCCGAGCTCGCGGAAGTGCCGCTTGACGGACTCCCAGGCGCCGCGGGCGGTGATGCCCATGCCCTTGTGGTCGTAGCCGGCCGAGCCGCCGGAGGCGAAGGCGTCGCCCAGCCAGAACCCGTAGGACTCCGCGACCCCGTTGGCGATGTCGGAGAAGGTCGCGGTGCCCTTGTCGGCGGCGACGACGAGGTAGGTGTCGTCCTCGTCGTGGCGGACCACGCCCTTGGGCCGCACGACCTCGCCGCCGACCATGTTGTCGGTGATGTCGAGCAGCGCCGAGATGAAGATCTTGTACGAGGCGATGCCCTCGGCGAGCCACGCGTCGCGGTCCACCGACGGGTCGGGGAGGTTCTTGGCGACGAAGCCGCCCTTGGCGCCGACGGGCACGATGACGGTGTTCTTGACCATCTGCGCCTTGACCAGGCCGAGGATCTCCGTACGGAAGTCCTCGCGGCGGTCGGACCAGCGCAGGCCGCCTCGGGCGACCTTGCCGAAGCGCAGGTGGACGCCCTCGACGCGCGGGGAGTAGACCCAGATCTCGAAGGCCGGACGCGGCGCCGGGAGATCGGGGATGGCCTGCGGGTCGAACTTCATCGACACGTAGGAGTGCTGCTCGCCCGCGGCGTTGAGCTGGAAGAAGTTGGTGCGCAGCGTCGCCTTGATGAGGGTGAGGAAGGAGCGCAGGATCCGGTCCTCGTCCAGCGAGGCGACCTGGTCCAGGGCTCCGTCCAGCTCTTCCAGCATCGCGTCGACGAGCTCGGTGCCCGCGGACTGGCGGCCGGGCGACATCCGGGCCTCGAAGAGGGAAACCAGCAGCCGGGTGGTGTGGACGTTGTTGCGGAGGGTGTCCTCCATGTAGTCCTGGCTGAAGGTGGCACCGGCCTGGCGCAGGTACTTGGCGTACGCGCGCAGGACCACGGCCTGGCGCCAGGTCAGTCCGGCGCCCAGCACCAGGGTGTTGAAGTTGTCGTTCTCGGCGTCGCCCTGCCAGACCGCCGAGAAGGCGTCCTGGAACCGCTCGCGGGCGTCGTCGCCGAGGTAGTTGGCAGTCCCGGCGGAGTCGCCGTTGCCGCTCTGCAGCGGCATCCGCAGACCGAAGTCGTAGATCCACGCGTTGGTGCGGTCGGTGCAGCGCAGCTCGTACGGCCGCTCGTCGGTGACCTCGACGCCCAGGCGCTGCAGGACCGGCAGGACCGCGGAGAGCGAGACCTGCTCGCCCGTGCGGTAGATCTTGAACCGGCGTTCGCCGGGGCCCGCGCCGACCGGCTCGTACAGCGACAGCGCGAACTCGCGGTCGCTCGCGGACAGCCGCTCCAGGTGGCACAGGTCCGCCACGGCCGAACGCGGCGAGTGGTCGGCCTTGTAGCCCTCGGGGAAGGAGTTCGCGTACTTGCGCAGCAGCTCGGCGGCGCGCTCCTCGCCCAGTTCCGCGACGAGCGCCTCGCCGAAGCCGTCGGCCCAGGAGCGGGCGGCCTCGACCAGCCGGCCCTCGATCCGCTCGACGTCGGCGTCGGTCAGCACGGGCAGCTCGGTGCCCTGCGGGACGCGGACGACGAAGTGGATGCGGGAGAGGATCGACTCGGTGTTCCACGCGGTGAAGTCGACGCTGATGCCGTCGAGTTCCTCCTGCAGGATCGCGATCAGCCGCAGCCGCACGCCGGTGGTGTACCGGTCGCGCGGCAGGTAGACCAGCGCGGAGTAGTAGCGCCCGTACTCGTCCTGGCGCAGGTACAGCCGCAGCCGGCGGCGCTCCTGGAGGTACAGGACGGAGGTGGCGATGGCCTGGAGCTGGTCGACCGGGGTCTGGAACAGCTCGTCGCGCGGGTAGGTCTCAAGGATCTGGAGCAGGTCGCGGCCGTCGTGGCTGGACGGGGCGAAGCCGGCGCCCGCGAGGACCTCGGCGACCTTGCGGCGGATGACCGGGACCCGGCGCACCGACTCGGTGTACGCGGCGGAGGAGAACAGGCCGAGGAAGCGGCGCTCGCCGACCACGTTGCCCTCGGCGTCGAACTTCTTGACGCCGACGTAGTCGAGGTAGGACGGGCGGTGCACGGTGGAGCGGCTGTTGGCCTTGGTCAGCACCAGCAGACGGTGCTCGCGGGCCTTGGCGCGGGCGTCGGCCGGCAGCCGGTTGAAGGACGGGGAGACGGGGTGCGCCTCGTCCTGGCCGTGGTGCAGCGGGTCGGAGCGCAGGATGCCGAGGCCGGTGCCGGGCACGGCGGCCAGGGCGTCGCCGTCGACGAGGTTGTACTCGCGGTAGCCGAGGAAGGTGAAGTGGTCGTCGGCGAGCCAGCGCAGCAGCTCGCGGGCCTCTTCGAGCTCGTACTCGCGCAGGTCCGGGGCGGTGGGCTCCTCGGGGAGCTCGTGCGCGATGCGCAGGGCCGCGTCGCGCATCTTCTCCCAGTCCTCGACGGACTCGCGTACGTCGGACAGGACGCGCTGCAGATCGGCGGTGATCTGCTTGAGGTCGGCCTTGTCGGTCTCGCGGTCGATCTCGACGTGGATCCAGGACTCGACGAGGGAGTCGTGGGGGCGCGCGGTGCGGGGACCGTGCGCGTCGCAGTCGGGGCCGAGGATCTCGATGAGCTTGCCGGTGACGTCGCGGCGGACGACGACCTGCGGGTGGATCACGACGTGGATGCCGCGCCCGTGGCGGGACAGCTCGTTCGTCACCGAGTCCACGAGGAAGGGCATGTCGTCGGTGACCACCTCGACGACGGAGTGGCTGGAGGTCCAGCCGTTCTCCTCCACCGTGGGCGTGTGCACCCGCACGTTCGCCGTGCCCTGCGGACGGTTCTCCGCGAGCCGGTAGTGCGAGAGTGCGGCCCCGAACACGTCGACCGGGTCCCGGTCGAGGAGGTCTTCCGGGGCGGTGTGCAGGTAGTAGCGCTGGAGGTAGGCGAGAGTCGTGTCCCGGTCGGGACGCTCCCCCTGCTCGGACCCAGTCGGAAGTAGCCCCCCGGCCGGGCTGTTCTCAGCTACCCGTGCCGCCCGCGCGAGCAGCTCGGCCTTTGCTTCGTCCAGCTTGGTCTGCATGTCCTCTGGCTCCTGTCGCGCGCCATTGCGTGACGTAGGTGAAGGAAGGAATGGCATAGCACCGCGAGGCGGGGTGTCGGTGTCCGTTCGGGATCGACGCTATGCCGTCGAGAGAGCCCACCGGGAGGAAATCGGCCATGATCGGCAGGACGTCCAGGGACCGGGGGCGGGGATCAGCGACGGCCCGGGCACAGTGGTGCGCCGGGCGCCGGGCGGAGGCTTCAGTGCCTCCGAGAACTATCGCGCTGATCACGGGTACCAGGCTATCTCGCTCCACCCCCGGCTCGTCATGAGCTGTATGTGTACAAAAGAGGGGGGGTAACTTTGACACTCTGGATAGGGCCTGGCCCGGCCATGCGTGCCAGGCCGGTGCGCGGTCGCTCTCCGCTCATGCCGCGGTCGCTATCCGGCCAGCTCGCGAGCAGTGCGTACGGCCTCCGCCAGGCTGTCCACGACGGGGACACCGGCTGATTCCAGACTGCCGCGGCTGTGCGAACCGCCCGTATAGAGGACGGCCCGCGCGCCCACGTGCGCGGCGGCCAGCGCGTCGTCCACGGCGTCTCCGATGAGGACCGTACGGCCGGCCGTCACTCCCGTCCCGTCCAGGGCCGCCAAATGACGTACGAGATGTCCGGCCTTGCTGGTGTGGGAGGGCCCGGTACGCCCGTCGACGCGCAGGAAGTGCGTGTCGATCCCGTGCGCCCGGACGAGCGGCACGAGCTTGTCGTGGGGCGCGAGGGACAGCAGGGACTGCGTGAGCCCGTCCTGCTGCCAGTCCCGCAGCAGCTCGCGGGCCCCCTCGGCCAGCCCGGCGTCCTCGGCGGCCACCCAGTAGTGCCGGTGGAAGGCCTCGTCCATGACCAGCCACTCGGCGTCCGTGGGGAGCCGGCCCATGAGGCGCTCGTAGAACTTCGGCACCGGTACGACGTACAGCTCGCGGTACCGCTCCAGGGTGATCGGTGCGAGGCCGAGCTCGGCGAAGGAGGCGTTGGTGGCCGCTATCACGGCGTCGATGTCGTGGAGCAGCGTGCCGTTCCAGTCCCAGACGATGTGCGGGGCCGTGGGGGCGGGGCTCGCGTTCCCGGGTGCCGCGCTCACTTCAGCAGCCCCGGAATCTCCTGGACCCCGAACCACAGCAGCTCGTGGTCCTCGGCTCCGTCGACCGTGGCGAGCGCATCCTCGTCGCCCCCGTCCGCGGCCGGGACGGCCGCCACGGCGGCGCTCACGTCCTCCAGGGCCTCTTCGGCGTCCACGTGCACCGCGGCCGCCACCGAGAGCCGTACGGCCCCGGCGAGGGCCACCTGGCCGAGCGCGGCCTCGTCGGCGCCGGGGGCGGCGGTGGCGGCCTTGTCGTCCACGTCGACGGCCACCACGACCCGCTTGCGGGGCGCGGCCCCGTCCTCGGCGATCATCCGCAGCGAGGCGGCGGCGGCCCTGGTCAGGGCGGCGTACTCCAGCTCTTCCATGTCGTCCGACGCGTACCACTCGCGCAGCCCGGGCGTGACGGCGTACGCCCGCAGCGGAGCCGGGCCCAGCTCACCCGCCTGGTGCGCCTCGGCGAGCCCGGGCAGGGTCAGGGGGACGTACACGCGCATGGCCGGCTGCTTTCGGTAGTCGGAAACGCCCCCAGGATACGACCGCGACCCGCCGCGCATCCCCCGACGCCCCCCCCTCGCACGCGTCGGCCCCGGGGGCCTCCGCGGCTTCGGCGGGCTGCACCGGACTCCGTCCGGTGCAGCCCGGGGCGGGTCCGGCCGGGGACCGCTCGGCCTGGGGGACCCAAGGGCCGATCCGAAGCCGCGACTCGGTGTCCGGCGGGGCCCCGGCCCCTGGCGAGCTCCCCGTCTCCAGCACCTCGCACCCCGCTGCGTCAGGTGACGGCGCACCTGGAAGGGTCCGGCCCCGCGGCCCGGACTCCGTCCGTGACGGCCCGCGTCCCCCTTCGGGCTGCCGCGGCGGGGCCCGGAGGCGTCCACTTCGCTCCCGGCAGGCCCCGGCGGCGGGGCCCGGGGCGGCCGGGGACCGACCCGGATAGGTGAAGGCGGGCCGGGTACGGGGCACCCCCGCGGCGCCGTTGCGGAGCGTGTTCGCGGCCCCGTAGAAGTCCCCTACCAAGTTACCGCCCGGTACCACGCCGGGCCCGACCCCGGGGACGACCGCCATGACCACCAGCACACCCCACACCACGGGCACCACCCCCGGAACCGGCGCCATGGGGACCACCGCGAGCCCCCGCGTGCCCAGGCCCGCAGGGAGCACCGGAAGCACCGTCCCCAGGACCGCGCGGCCGAACCGCACCACCGAAACAACGGCGCCCACGGGTACCGGGACCGCCCGGCGCCCCGGGAGCGGCAGCCCCCGAACGGCTACCGGCGGCGGCGCCGGCACCGGCCCCGGCCCCGCGAGGCCGGCCGGCACCGGCCCCGGCACCACGAGGCCCGGCCGCCGCCACGACCGCCGCCGGCCGCCCACCGCCGTGCACCGCGGCAGCGGCCCGCACCACTGGTTCGCCGAACGGCTGCTCGCCGTCCTCAGCGGACGCCGCCCCGTGCACTCCCTGATCGGCCACACCATCGGCCCGGCCTACGACCAGCTGATCACCCTCGCCCCCGCCGACCCCCCGCACGACCACCCGTACGACACCCGCCGGCTCAGCCCCGTCCTCCACGGATGCGGCCGCTTCACCCCCGGCCCGGGGATCATCGAGGCCTTCGCCCGGATCGCGACGGGCGACCGCCTCACCGCGCTGGCCTTCCGCCTGGAACAGGGCCCCGACCTGCGCTGGCGCTGCGCCGCCGTGGAACTCCACGGCCCCCGCCCATGACCCCGGCCACGGGCCCCCGGCCCCGCCCGCGAACGCCGCCGGGGCCGGACCCCACGCACAGCGTGGTGTCCGGCCCCGGCGGTGATCCCGCGAACGGCGCGGGTTACTTCTTGCGGCGACGGCCGCCCGTGGCCTTCGCGGCCTTACGGCGCTCCGCGCGCGTCATCCCGGAGTCGTCACCGGAATCCGCGTCGAAGTCGCCCTCGACGACGCCGCCCTCACCGTCGACCGTGGGCGCGGAGAAGTGCAGCCGGTCCGGCCGCTGCGGGGCGTCCAGACCCTTCGCCCGGATCTCCGGCTTGGCCAGCGACGGACCGGAGTCCGAGACCAGGACCTCCTCGACCTGCTGCTCGACCTGGACCTCCAGGTTGAACAGGTAGCCGACGGACTCCTCCTTGATGCCCTCCTGCATGGCGTTGAACATGTCGAAGCCCTCGCGCTGGTACTCGACCAGCGGGTCCTTCTGGGCCATCGCCCGCAGGCCGATGCCCTCCTGCAGGTAGTCCATCTCGTACAGGTGCTCGCGCCACTTGCGGTCCAGCACCGACAGCACCACGCGCCGCTCCAGCTCGCGCATGATGTCGGAGCCGAGCGTCGCCTCGCGGGCCTCGTACTGCTCGTGGATGTCGTCCTTGACGGACTCCGCGATGAACTCGGCGGTGATGCCCGCGCGGTCGCCCGCGGCATCCTCCAGCTCCTCCACCGTGACCTTGATCGGGTAGAGCTGCCGGAAGGCGTTCCACAGCCGGTCCAGGTCCCACTCCTCCGCGAACCCCTCGACCGTCTCGGCCGAGATGTACGCGTCGATCGTGTCGTCCATCATGTGCCGGATCTGCTCCTGGAGGTCTTCGCCCTCCAGCACCCGGCGGCGCTCCTTGTAGATGACGGTGCGCTGGTTGTTCAGCACCTCGTCGTACTTCAGGACGTTCTTGCGCGTCTCGAAGTTCTGGGTCTCGACCTGCGACTGGGCCGAGGCGATGGCCCGCGTGACCATCTTGTTCTCGATCGGCACGTCGTCCGGCACGTTCGCCATCGACATGACGCGCTCGACCATCTGCGCCTTGAACAGGCGCATCAGGTCGTCGCCGAGCGACAGGTAGAAGCGGGACTCGCCCGGGTCGCCCTGTCGGCCGGAACGGCCGCGCAGCTGGTTGTCGATGCGGCGCGACTCGTGGCGCTCGGTGCCCAGCACGTACAGCCCGCCGAGGTCCTTGACCTCCTCGAACTCCGCCTTCACGGCCGCCTCGGCCCGCGTGAGCGCCTCGGGAAGGGCGTGCGCCCACTCCTCGATGTGCTCCTCCGGGTCCAGGCCGCGCTGACGCAGCTCGGCCTCGGCGAGGTCGTCGGGGTTGCCGCCGAGCTTGATGTCGGTACCGCGGCCGGCCATGTTCGTGGCGACCGTGACGGCTCCGCGACGGCCCGCCTGGGCGACGATCGTCGCCTCACGGTCGTGCTGCTTCGCGTTCAGCACCTCGTGCGGGATGCCCCGCTTGGAGAGCTGCTGCGAGAGGTACTCGGACTTCTCGACCGACGTCGTACCGACGAGGATCGGCTGGCCCTTCTCGTGCTTCTCCGCGATGTCGTCGACGACGGCGGCGAACTTCGCGACCTCGGTGCGGTAGATCAGGTCCGCCTGGTCCTTGCGGACCATGTCCCGGTTGGTCGGGATCGGGACGACACCGAGCTTGTAGATCTGGTGGAACTCGGCGGCCTCGGTCATGGCCGTACCGGTCATGCCCGACAGCTTCGAGTACAGGCGGAAGAAGTTCTGCAGGGTGATCGTGGCGAGGGTCTGGTTCTCGTCCTTGATGTCCACCCCTTCCTTCGCCTCGATGGCCTGGTGCATGCCCTCGTTGTAGCGGCGGCCGGCGAGGATGCGGCCGGTGTGCTCGTCGACGATCATGACTTCGCCGTCGATGACGACGTAGTCCTTGTCGTTCTTGAAGAGCTCCTTGGCCTTGATCGCGTTGTTGAGGTAACCGACGAGCGGGGTGTTCACCGACTCGTAGAGGTTCTCGATGCCGAGCCAGTCCTCGACCTTCGCGACACCGGACTCGTGGATGCCGACGGTGCGCTTCTTCTCGTCGACCTCGTAGTCGCCGGTCTCCTCGATGCCCTTGAGGGGCTGACCGGGCTCGCCCTTGGTCAGGCGCGTGACCAGCTTCGCGAAGTCCGCGTACCACTTGGTGGCCTGGTCGGCCGGGCCCGAGATGATCAGCGGGGTACGGGCCTCGTCGACGAGGATCGAGTCGACCTCGTCGACCACGGCGAAGTTGTGGCCGCGCTGGACGAGCTCGTCCTGCGACCACGCCATGTTGTCGCGGAGGTAGTCGAAGCCGAACTCGTTGTTCGTGCCGTACGTGATGTCGGCGGCGTACTGCTCACGGCGCTGCGCCGGAGACATGTTCGCCAGGATGCACCCGACCTCCAGGCCGAGGAACTTGTGCACCCGGCCCATCATCTCGGAGTCGCGCTCGGCGAGGTAGTCGTTCACCGTGATCAGGTGGACGCCCTTGCCGGACAGCGCGTTCAGGTACGCGGGCAGCGTGCCGACGAGGGTCTTGCCCTCACCGGTCTTCATCTCGGCCACGTAGCCGAGGTGCAGTGCGGCGCCGCCCATCATCTGGACGTCGTAGTGACGCTGGCCGAGGACGCGCTTGGCGGCCTCGCGGACCGTCGCGAAGGCCTCGGGCAGCAGGTCGTCCAGGCTCTCGCCGTCCTGGAAGCGCTGCTTGTACTCGTCCGTGAGCGCACGCAAGTCGGCGTCGGAGAGGTTGACGAAGTCCTCTTCGATGGAGTTGACCTGGTCCGCGATGCGGTGCAGTTTTTTGAGGATCTTGCCTTCGCCTGCACGCATGAGCTTGTTGAAGACGGACACCGAGGTTTGTCTCCTTGCCGGTCGGGCCTGGCACTGGTTCGTGCACGGGCACGGAGGGTGGGCCCCACCGCAACGGCCATCGTAAGCGAGGACGCGGTCGCGTCGGGAGGTCCGCACTGCCGCGGGGCTGGACTGCCCGGAAATGAGAACGTGCGAGGGGCACCGAAGGTGCCGGTATGGGCGGTCCCTCTTCCGGAATCCGTTTCACCCCGGCCGTCCTCCCACAGCAGAATCCGTCCATGGAAACGACCATGGAACCGACCGTGGAGGCGACCGTGGAACCGACCACCCTGACCACCGAACGCCTGGTGCTGCGCCCCCTCGCCCCCCGCGACACCGCCGAGGTGCACGCCGCGTGCCAGGACCCGGTGATCCAGCGCTGGATCCCCGTGGCCGTGCCGTACGGGCTCCCGGACGCCGAGGCCTTCACGGCCAGGGCCCCGGGCGGCTGGCGGGACGGCTCCGAGTACAACTTCGCGGTCCGGCTCGGCGCCGACGGACCGCTGGTCGCCTGCATAGGCGTGACCCCGGCCGGCGCGAACGCCCACGAGGTCGGCTACTGGACCGTCGCCGGCCACCGGGGCCGCGGCTACCTGCCCGAGGCACTGCCCGCCGTACTGCGCTGGGCCTTCACGGACCTCGGCTGCGTACGGATGATCTGGCGCGCGGGGGTCGGCAACGACGCCTCCCGCCGGGTCGCCGAGAAGGCCGGCTTCACCATCGAAGGCCTCGCGCGGGCGGGCATGGAACACCGCGGAACCCTGCGGGACTGCTGGACCGGCGCCCTGCTCCCCTCCGACCTGGGCCTGCCCTCCCGCCTCCCGTACCTTCCCTCGCCCCTTCCCTCGCCCCTTCCCCCGCCCGCACCGAGGAGCACTGTCAGTGGCCGGGTCTAGGGTGCCGTCATGACGTCCGCACCCGCGCCGACCGTGTCCCTCTCCGCCGACGAGGCCCGCCGCATCGCGCTGCGCGCGCAAGGGTTCATGGGCGCGCCCGACCGGAAGGGCGGCGTCCGCGGCGTTCTGCGCCACCTGGGCGCCGTCCAGCTCGACACCATCTCCGTACTGGCCCGCTCCCACGAGCTCGTCCCGTACGCGCGCCTCGGCGCGGTCGGACGCTCCGCCGTCGAAGCCTCGTACTGGTCGCAGAACCACGCCTTCGAGTACTGGTCGCACGCGGCCTGCATCCTGCCGATCGAGGAATGGCCGCACTTCGCCTTCCGCCGCCGGGCCAACAAGGTCCGCGGCCACCGCTGGCACATCCTGGAGGACAAGCGCTCCTCCACGAAGACGGTCCTGGACCGCCTCGCCACCGAGGGCCCGCTGACCTCCACCGAACTGGGCGGCGCCAAGAACGGCGGCGAATGGTTCGAATGGTCCGAGACGAAGATCGCGGTCGAGTGGCTCCTCGACATCGGCGAGGTCGTCTGCACCGAGCGCCGCGGCTGGAAGCGGGTCTACGACCTCCCCGAGCGGGCCGTCCCCGAAGCGCTGCTCCACGACGACCTGGACGACCGCGAGTGCAAGCGCCGCCTGGTGGCCCTCGCCGGGCAGTCCCTGGGCGTGGGCACCCGCTCCGACATCGCGGACTACCACCGCCTCAAGGGCCCCGACTTCGACGCGGTGGTCGAGGACTCGGGCCTGGTCCCGGTGGAGGTGGAAGGCTGGGGCAAGCCGGCCTGGGCCGATCCCGCGGCCCTCTCCCCGCTCCCCCGGGGCCGCCACCGCACCACCCTGCTCTCCCCCTTCGACTCGCTGGTCTGGGAGCGCCCGCGCACGGAGCGGATCTTCGGCTTCACCCACCGCCTGGAGGCCTACGTGCCCAAGCCCAAGCGGATCCACGGCTACTTCGCGATGCCCCTGCTGGCCGGAGGCCACCTCCAGGGCCGCGTGGACCCGGCCCGCGAGGGCAGCACCCTGGTGGCCCGCCAACTCTCCCTGACCACCCCGAAGGCGGCCCGCCCCATGGCCGAAGCCCTCCACGAAGCCGCGACCTGGGTCGGCTGCGACACCATCCGCATCGACCGCGCGAGCTCTCCCGCGGAAGCGGCAGCGGTCGTTGCGGAGCTCTCCACCCTCTGAGGCCCCGCGACCATCTCAGCCCATTTCAGCCGTCCGGCGTTTGAGGACCGGGGTCTGGGGCGGAGCCCCAGGGGGGGCCGGGCGCAGCCCGGCACCCCGTCCGGCGCTCGAGGACCGGGTCAGGGCAGAGCCCTGGGAACGGTGGAAGGGCGGGTAGGGGACTGCCCCGCAGGGCCCACCACCCGCACCGGGCACCCGCACCCGGGACCCGGCACGGCCCCTACCGGATCTCGAGGATCTTCTCGCGCATCGCGTACACGACCGCCTCCATCCTGGAGTGCAGCTGCAGCTTCTCCAGAATGTTCCGCACGTGGTTCTTCACGGTGTTCTCGGAGATGAACAACTCCTTCGCGATATCGCGGTTGTTCATCCCGGTGGCCACCAGCTTCAGGACCTCGAGCTCCCGATCCGTCAGCCGCGGCGCCGGCACCAACCGCCGCTCGTCCGTCCGCTGGATCATCGACTTGAATTCCGTCAGCAGCTTCGACGCCATCGAAGGGCTGATCTGCGACTGCCCGTCCGCCACCGCCCGGATCGCCGTGGCGACCTCGTCCGTGGAGATCTCCTTCAGCAGGTACCCGGTGGCCCCCGCCTTGATCGCGTCGTAGAGGTCCGCCTCCTCGTCGCTGATCGTCAGCATGATGATCTTCGCGGAGGGCGCCACCTCCTTGATCGAGGTACACGCCTCGATCCCGCCCCGCCGCGGCATCCGCACATCCATCAGCACGATGTCGGGCAGCAGATCGGCCGCCTTGTCCACGGCCTCCGCCCCGTCACCCGCCTCGCCGACGACCTGGATGTCCTCCTCCTGCGCGAGGACGATCTCGAGCCCGCGCCGGAACAGCGCGTGGTCGTCGACCACGAGCACCCGGATCGGCTCTGCCACCCGGTCCTCCTCACGGCAGCCCGCACCGTTGTCATCGCGCACCGGCCCGAAGCTGTCGGCCATCGTTCCTCCCCCTGCACCACGGTGCTGAGCTGCTGGATCAATCCGACGAGAGCGGCCGCCGGCTGACTGCCCGACATGATTCCATGCCTGCGTGACCGAGCGGGGGCCGACGGTTACCGGCCGACCCATACAAGCCACCGTTTCGCGGCCGTCATCTCACACGAGTGCCCCCGCGCCCGCCTGGGCGAACACGGGGGCACCACACCGGCTCCGTACGGACATCCGGATCCAGCCCGGAATCAGTCCGGAATCAGTCGGACATCAGCGGCTCAGCCTCCGAGCGCGCCACCCGCTCCCGCGCCGTCGAGCTCACCCGAGCTGGAGGCGGCGTCGGATGCATTGAGGTGGATCACGCCGTAGTCGTAACCGTGGCGCCGGTAGACGACGCTCGGCATCTTGGTGTCGGAATCGACGAACAGATAGAAGTCGTGACCGACCAGTTCCATCTCGTACAGAGCCTGGTCGAGCGACATGGGTGCGGCCGAGTGGGTCTTCTCGCGAACGACGAGCGGGCCGTCGCCCTGCACTTCCAGCGATCCGATCCGGGTGGTCGGAATCGCGTCCGTCTTCTCGCCGTTGACCGGCTCGCCGTTGCCGTTGAGGGTGGCGGCGTTCGGGACCACGTCGGCGACCTCGGCCGCCGAGAGTCGTCCGGCGCCGCGCCGGGTGTAGCGCTTGTCGTGCTGCTTGCGCAGCCGGGCCTCCAGCTTGTCCTGAGCGAGGTCGAGCGCCGCGTACGCGTCGGCGGCGGAAGCCTCGGCACGAATCACCGGGCCCCGCGAACGCAGGGTGATCTCCACGCGGTCGGAACGGTCGGCCTGGCGCGGGTTGTGCTCCTTGGACACCTCGACGTCCAAGCTGATCACCTTGGCGTCGAGCTTCTGGATCCGCTCCGGATTCAGCTTCTCGGCCACGTGCTTGCGGAACCGGTCGGGCACCTCGGTCTTACGGCCCTTGACGACGATGTCCACGCAGAACTCCGTTCCCGGATAGCTCCGCCTCAGGGGCGAAGCGTCTCCCTTTCGCACCAGACCCCGGTGAACACCGGAGCCTCGGACTTGGCGACTTCCACCTCCTCCTCCCCCATCGGCAAGATCTACACCCCACCGACTTCGGAGTCGAGGGACAACCTCTGACACGAAGTTTCCGAAACGTCACGACGCTCGAAACGTGCGCTCCGATGCGTGGGGCCCAAGGTTCGCCAATTCCTTACAACCGAACATATCCCTCTAAGCCGGTTGTCGGCACCCGCTACCGGAACGTACCTCCGTTCAGGTGGCCGTTCCCTCTTACTACCTGCAACGATGCGCCTTCCCTTCCAGTTCCAAATCTATTCACGAGTTTGTTGCTCTGTTCGAGTTGCACCCGCGCCGGGACGCACGAAGGAGTCCGCCGGAGCCGCCACCACGGCGGCCGTCAGAGCCACCCCCGGCACCCCCGCGGCCGCCCCGCCCGGCACCCCGATCCCGGCCGCGCGCAGCGCCCGCGCCGCCTCCACCAGGGTGGATCCGGTGGTGACGAGGTCGTCCACGACGACGATCCGGGCCGCCCCCGCCGTCACCCGGCCGGCGCCGGGCCGCGCCTCCAGGGCCCCCGCGAGGTTCTCCCGGCGCTGCAGCGCCCCCAGGCCCGCCTGGTCGGCCACCGCCCGCCGCAGCCGCAGTACGGGCGTCACGCGCGCGGGCACGCCCTCCCGCCGCAGCCGCGCCGAGGCGGCCAGCGCGATCCTGCGCGCCGGATCGTGCCCGCGCGCCCGCACCCGGTGCCGCGCGGAGGGCACCGGAACCAGGGCCACGCCCCCTCCCCCGGGCCCGCCCGCCCCGCCCGCACGGACCGCGGCGGCCAGGGCGGCGCCGAGGACGGCGGCCAGCGGCAGCGCGCCGCGCTCCTTGTGGGCCAGTACGACGGCCCGTACGGCCTCCCGGTACGCGGTGGCCGCGTAGACCGCGGGCAGCCCCGCCGGGCACGGAGAGGGCCGTACCGGCCCCGCCCCGGCCCCACTGAGCGCCGACCGGCAGGCTCCGCAGAGCACCGCGCGCCCGGAACCGCAGCCGGCGCACCCGACCGGCAGCACCAGCCCGGCGAGCTCACCGGCCAGGACCCGCCACCACTCCCGCATGACGTCCACGATGCCGGGCCCGGACAGCACCGCACCACCCCTGTGGACAACCACGCAAAGCACGGCTCAGCCCGGGTAGACCGGAGCCTGCCCGCCGGCCACCACCGTGCGCCACTGCGCCCCCGGCGGCAGCCACACGATGCCGTCCTCCAGCGATTCGGCGACCACCGGCTTCTTCTCGTCCTCGCTCGCGGCCACCGCCACCAGCCCGGTGGCCCCGGGCAGCCCCGCCCCGACCATCGAGCCGTCGGCCAGCAGGTAGCGGGCCTGTACGACCATGCCGCTCTCCCGGCCCACCACCAGCAGCCGGCCGCGCGGCGCCCAGCTCATCGCCGCCACGTCCGCCAGCTGCGGAGCGGCCGGGCGCAGCTCGCGCACCGAGACCGCGGAGACGTCGCCCTTCACGTCGGGCCGCTCGATCCGCCCGATGTACAGGTACTTGCGGCTCTCCCGCTGCACCAGCAGCGCGATCCGCACCCCGTCGGGGGAGGCCTTCAGCCCGGTGATCCGTCCACCGGCCAGCCCGGACACCTCGACCCGTTCGGGTGTCCCGGTGCCGCCGGGCAGCCGCCACAGCGTCGGGTCCTGCGGATCGGGGTCCGCGACCCACAGATCGCCCGCCGCGTCCCAGGTCGGGGTGGCGAGCCCGTTGGGCTTGGCCCCCTTGGCGGTCAGCAGCGGTGGCGGCATCGCTCCGGCGGTGGTCAGGTTGACCACGTAGAGCCCGTGCCCGTCCTCGGAGACGACCGCGGCGCGCTTCTCGTCGTAGGACACGGCGGCGGAGCCCACCTTGAAGGCCGGGTTCCCGGACAGCGGCCCGGGGGCCGGTGTCGGCGGGTCCTGCTGGTCCTCGCGGTTGGGATCCAGGTTCAACCGCTGCAGCCGGTTCTCGGCGTCCACGTAGTACTGGTGGCCGGGCGAGGGCGGCCGGTTGGCGAGCACGGCCGCGGCCGGCTCCAGCACCTGGCAGCGCGGGGTGCCGTCGGAGCGCAGGACGTCGACCCGGTCGACCCGGGAACCCGTCAGGTCCTTGACGGTGTAGAGGAGTTGGGTCGCCATCCGCTGGCACTGCGGCTCGTCGACGTCGTCCGCGTTCTTGTTCAGGGGCACGCGCAGCGTGTTCTGGCCGTCGATCGAAAGGGACTTGGTGCCCTCACGCAGTTGCGTACCGGTCGGGAAGCTGGACGTGACCACCGGACCGAGCCACTTGGAAGGGCCGGCCAGCAGCGAGGTGACGGTCTGGGTGGTGGGGTCCATCCGGGAGTCCGGGTCGCTGCGCTGACGCACGTAGACGGGGTCGGCGACGAGCGTGGAGCCCGCGAAGTAGTACTTGTTGACCGGCCGGTAGATGCGCTGGAAGTCGGACTCGCTCAGCACCAGGCTGCTGGGCGGGGTCGCGATCCGCCACTGATTGTCCTTCTGCGAGAGCTGGAGGAACTCCTCGTAGCGCCGGTCACCGGTCTCCGGCTGGTACGCGCTGCGCTCGTCCACCGTGGCCAGCATCTTGCCCGCGATCTTGAACCGGGGGGCCGCCGGATCCTTCTCTCCCGGTACGGAGAACCGGTCGAGGCCGGCGGAGAGCACGGTGACCGCCGCTCCGGGCTTCCAGTTCTTCGCCGCCTCCTCGGTGAGGTACTTGCGTGCGGTCTGGAGCTGCGGATCGTCGCTGGTCATGGCCTCCAGGAAGCCGTCGACGATCTCCTGCGGACTGGCCTTGTCGGCCGGCGGCACGCCGAACACGCGGACCTGGGAGTCGACGCCCTGGGAGGCCTCCACGGGACGGACCTCGCCGCGGTCGGGCATGGAGGCACAGCCGGCGAACAGCAGCCCCGCGGCGCCGAAGGCCAGGGCCCTTACGGCCCTGAGCCCGCGCGGCGTGCGCCGGCGCGGCGACCGGCCCGGCTCAGCGCCCATGCGACCCACCCGCTCCAGCCGCTCCACCCGCTGCGCCGGTTCCGCCCGCTGCGCCGGTTCCACCGGTTCCGCCCGCTCCACCGCTTCCACCCTCTCGGTCGGTTGCTCCCGCCGGACCGCCGGACCGCGTGGTCGCCGCCCCGCCCCCGGAACCGTTGGCCTGCTCCGCCGCCCCGGGCCGGGTCACGACCCGCGCCCCGTTGCCCGGCAGCGCCGTCGGGTCGGCCGGTACCGGCACCGCACCCGCGACGGGGGACCTCGGCGGCATCGGCGACCGGTCGCCGCGCCCCGCCTGCTGCGCCCGCTGCCCGGCGGCCGCGGAGCCCTCCGCGGCCTCCGCGGCGGCCCTGGCCCGGTTGGCCCGGGAGTCCTCGGGCTCCAGCGGGATCGGCGATCCGCGCAGCGGCTCGTCGGCGGTGCGCGGCAGTGTCAGCCGGAACTGCGAACCGCCGCCGGGCTCGCCCCACGCCTGGAGCCAGCCTCCGTGCAGCCGGGCGTCCTCGACGGCGATGGACAGGCCGAGGCCGGTACCGCCGGTCGTGCGCGCCCGCGCCGGGTCCGCCCGCCAGAAGCGGTTGAAGACCCGGGTGGCCTCGCCGGGCTTGAGCCCGACTCCGTAGTCCCGTACGGCCACGGCGACGGCCCCGCCCGCCGAGGCGAGCCGGACGACCACGTCGCGGCCCTCGCCGTGCTCGACGGCGTTGACGACCAGATTGCGCAGGACCCGCTCCACGCGCCGGGCGTCCGCCTCGGCTATCACCGGCTGGGTGTCTCCGAGGACGCGGATCCGGGTGTTCTTGTGCTCGGCGAGCGGCTCGGCCGCGTCGATGACCCGGCGTACGACGTCCCGCAGGTCGATCGGCTCCGCCTCCAGGGCGGCCGCGCCCGCGTCGAACCGGCTGATCTCCAGCAGGTCGGCGAGGAGCGACTCGAAGCGGTCGAGCTGTCCGGCGAGGAGCTCGGCGGAGCGCGCGGTGACCGGGTCGAAGTCGGCGCGGGCGTCGTGGATGACGTCCGCCGCCATCCGTACCGTCGTGAGCGGGGTGCGCAGCTCGTGGGAAACGTCCGAGACGAAGCGGCGCTGCAGCCGGGAGAGGTCCTCCAGCTGCTGGATTTTGCTCTGGAGGTTCTGGGCCATCTTGTTGAAGGCCTCGCCCAGACGGGCGATGTCGTCCTCGCCGGTGACCTTCATCCGCTCCTGGAGCCGCCCCGCCGAGAGCCGCTCGGCGATCCCCGCGGCCATCCGGACGGGCGTGACGACCTGGCGCACGACCAGCCAGGCGATGCCGCCGAGCAGGACCACCACGAAGAGCCCGGCGGTGGCGATGGTGACCTTGACCAGGTTGAGGGACTCCTCCTCCTGGGTGAGCGGGAAGAGGTAGTACAGGTCGTACGGGTCGCCGTTGATGTCGGTGAGCCGCTTGCCGATGACCAGCGCGGGCTCGGGCAGCTTGTCGCCGGCGTCGGTGTAGCGGATCTGCGAGAAGGTCTTGAAGGCGCCGGTCGCGTGGTTGACGTTGCGGCGCAGCGCCGGCGGGACGCTGGCGGTCGGGTCCACGTTGCCGGAGGCGCGGGCTCCGCGGACGCCGCCGACGGCGCCACGGGCCGGCTGTTCCTCGCCGGTCCCGGTCCCGGCGCCCAGCGCTGCCACCTCGAAGGCGCTCTGCCCGCCACTGGCGAGCTGCTTGACCAGGGAGTTCATCCAGGTACTGGCGTCCCGGCCGACCTTGTTGTCGGAAGCGTCGGGCCCGTCCGCCGTATAGGGCGTATTGGCCTTCTCCTGTGCGACCGCGAAGCCGCCCGCGGCCTGGCTCTGCGCGGCCTCCTCCTTGGCGTCGAGGAGGCCCTTGCTGACCTGCGCGATGACCACGAACCCGAGGGCGAGGACCACGGCGAGGGAGATCAGCAGGGTGGCGGCGACCACCCGGAGCTGGATGTTGCGCCGCCACAGCCGGACAGCCGGAAGCAGCGGCCGGCGCACGAGGCGTACGAACAGCCGCAGCACGGATCCGCCGGGTGCTCCCTCATGGAGCAGCCGGCCGCCCCGCAGCGCTCCCCAGCGGGAGCGGCCACGGGGCTTGCCGGGTGTCATGTCAGCTCGGTCCGGCCTTGTAGCCGACCCCGCGCACGGTCACGACGATCTCGGGGCGCTCCGGGTCCTTCTCGACCTTGGAGCGCAGTCGCTGGACGTGCACGTTGACCAGACGGGTGTCGGCCGCGTGGCGGTAGCCCCACACCTGTTCCAGCAGTACCTCGCGGGTGAATACCTGCCAGGGCTTGCGGGCGAGCGCGACCAGCAGGTCGAACTCCAGGGGGGTCAGGGCGATCGAGGCGCCCTCCCGCTTGACCGAGTGGCCGGCCACGTCGATGACCAGGTCACCGATGGTCAGCTGCTCGGGCGCGGGCTCCTCCGAACGGCGCAGACGGGCCCGGATGCGGGCCACCAGCTCCTTCGGCTTGAACGGCTTGACGATGTAGTCGTCGGCCCCGGACTCCAGGCCCACGACCACGTCAACGGTGTCGCTCTTGGCGGTGAGCATGACGATCGGTACGCCCGACTCGGCGCGGATCAGTCTGCACACCTCTATGCCGTCCCTACCGGGCAGCATGAGGTCGAGCAGCACGAGATCCGGCTTCGCCTCCCGGAAGGCAGCCAGTGCCTTGTCGCCGTCCGCTACGAACGACGGCTCAAAACCTTCTCCACGCAGCACAATGCCGAGCATCTCGGCCAGCGCGGTGTCGTCGTCGACGACAAGGACGCGTCCCTTCATGATTGACATCATCCCATTAGCTAATCGTTACCCGGCGGTGAGCTGTCCCACAGCCAAAGGGGCTGGAAATCGTCCCTCGGACCTGCGTGGAGATCAGGGCGCCCAGTGTGCACCGGATCCGGCCGCCATACGAAGGCGCGAACGTCCCGGGCTCCAAGAGGCTGCTGGTCCGTTCGGGACGGCTGGTCCGTTCGAGGTTGTCACATGGCACGATGGCAGCCGAACCATGCGCCCCGCACCCCGCAGTGCACGTGAAGGAGCGACGATGAACGACTCTCCGGGCTGGGCTACGCCCGGATCCTCCCCGTCCGACGGTGAGGGCTCCCACGGTACGCAGCCACCCGCGGGCGGATCCGGCGCATCCGGCGACTCAAAATGGTCCGCCGAGCAGCCGCCCCCCGGCCAGTGGTCGAGCCCGACACCGGGCCAGACCCCGGGCCAGAACCCGCAGAACCCGCAGCAGCAGCCGCCCGCGGCTCCGCAGCCGGGCGCGGGCTGGGGCTCGTACGACAGCGGCAGGCCGCCCCAGGGCGGCGGCCAGGGCGGCTGGGGCAGCCAGCCCCAGGCGGCGAAGCCCGGCGTGATCCCGCTGCGGCCCCTCGGCATCGGCGAGATCCTCGACGGGGCCGTGACCACCATGCGCAAGCACTGGCGCGCGGTGCTCCCGATCACCCTGGTCGTGGCCGTCCTCGTGCAGCTGGCGAGCGTGCTCGTGCAGAAGTACGCGTTCGACGACCTCGCGGTGACCCAGTCGAGCACGGCGTCCCTGGACGAGCAGATCGACTCCCTCGGCTCCATGATGGGACTGCTCGCGGCGGATCAGTTCATCGTGCTCATCGGCACCATCGTCGCCACCGCGATGCTGACCATGATCTTCAGCCGCGCGGTGCTCGGCCACGGCTCCTCCATCGGCACCGCCTGGCGCGAGGCCCGCCCCCAGCTCGCCCGGCTGTTCGGCCTGACCCTCCTCCTGGGCCTCGGCTCGGCCCTCCTCTTCGCCGTACTGGTCCTGCCCGGCGCCCTCGCCGGCCAGACCGGCCTCGTCGCCCTCGGCGGTCTCGTCGCCCTCGGCCTGATCCTCTGGCTCTGGATCCGGTTCTCCCTGGCCTCGCCCGCCCTGATGCTGGAGAAGGCGACGGTGCGCAAGGCCCTCGTCCGCTCCTCGAAGCTGGTCAAGGGCTCCTGGTGGCGGATCTTCGGCATCACCCTCCTCACGGCCCTCCTCACGTTCTTCGTTTCGGGCGTCATCCTCTTCCCCCTCACCATCGTCGGCGGCCTGCTGTCCGGCGGCGGCTTCGAGGGCATGGTCGACGGCTCCGTCGCCGCGAGCTGGGGATACCTGATCACGACGGCCATCGGCGCGATCATCGCGCTGACGATCACCATGCCGATCCAGGCCGGCGTCACGGTCCTCCTCTACGTCGACCAGCGCATCCGCCGCGAGGCCCTCGACCTGGAGCTGGCCCGGGCGGCGGGCATCGAGAACTACGGCACGACCACGCCGCCGACCGGAGGCTGACGCGGGAATGAGGAGCACGGGGGGCCTGCTCACCCACACACCACCACCCACCCCGCCCATCACCATCGGCCGTGACGCCGCCCGCGAGGCGGCCCGCCACGAGCTGTCCAAGCCCGCGTACCACGAGAACGACCCGGGGCTGTTCCAGAGGGCCCTGAACCGCTTCTGGGACTGGGTGGGCGACCTCTTCGACCGCGCCTCCGGCGCGGCCC
Organism: Streptomyces sp. GL_141; assembly: GCF_057834385.1. Lineage (NCBI taxonomy): Bacteria > Bacillati > Actinomycetota > Actinomycetes > Kitasatosporales > Streptomycetaceae > Streptomyces > Streptomyces sp. GL_141. The sequence goes on along the minus strand of NZ_CM174402.1, from coordinate 5,317,307 downwards.
CGGGCGGAGCCCTCGGCCTGCTGGCCATCGCCGTCTTCGCCGTCCTCGTCATCGCCGCCCTGTGGTGGCGCCTGGGCGCCCCCCGCCGTACGGCCTCCCGCCCCGCCGGCACCCTCTTCGACGACGGCATCCGCAGCGCGGCGGACCACCGCGCCACCGCCGAGGCACTGGCCGGCGAGGGCCGCTGGAGCGAAGCCGTCCAGGAGCGCATGCGCGCCGTGGTCCGCTCCCTGGAGGAGCGCACCCTCCTCGACCCCCGCCCGGGCCGCACCGCGGACGAGGCCGCGGCCGAAGCCGCCGTCTCCCTCCCGTCCCACGCCACGGCCCTGCGCACGGCGGCGCGCACCTTCGACGACGTCACCTACGGCGCCCACCCGGCCACCCCCGAGATGTACGCGACCCTCACCACCCTGGACCAGGCCCTGTCCCGCACCAAGCCCCTCCTGACAGGCCCCACCCCATGACCAACCCCACCCCAAACCCCAAACACCCCACCGGGCACACAGCCCCGGACCCGGTCCACCCCACGGGGGACACAGCCCCCGGCACGGGCCACTCCACCGCCGGCGCAGCCACCCCGGGCCCGGGACACCCCGCTGCCGGCGCAGCAGCCCCCGCGGCGGCCGCCGAGGCCGCCTCCCCTCCCCGTACGACCGCCGGAGGCATGCGACCCCGGGACCTCTGGACCCGCGCCCGCGGGTTCCTCGTCGCGCTCGCCGTGCTCCTCGCCGCCGGGCTGGCCCTCGCCGCCCTGAACTCCGGGGCCCGGCACGGCTACCTCGACCCCCGCTCCGCCGCCCCCTTCGGCAGCCGGGCCGCGGCCGAGCTGCTCAAGGATCGCGGGGTCACCACGCGGGTCGTCACGACCGCCGAGGAGGCCGCCGACGCCGCCGGCCCCGACACGACCCTGCTGGTCACCGACCCCGACCGGCTCGGGGAGACCCAGCTCCGCGACATCCGCTCCGCGATCGACCTCTCCGGCGGCCGGACCGTCCTGCTCGCCCCGAGCACCCTGAGCCTCCCCGCCCTGGCCCCCGGCACCCGCACCGACGGCGACGCCCCGGACACGAACCTCCACCCGGGCAGCACCTGCACCCTCCCCGCCGCCACCACCGCGGGCCGCGCCGCGACCGGCGGCGGCCACCGCTACACGACCGGCACCCCCGGAGCCACCGGCTGCTACCCCAGCGCCGGCCACCCCACCCTCCTCGTACTGCCCACCGGAATCCGCGGCGGCGACACCGTCCTCCTCGGCTCCGAAGGCATCCTCCTCAACAAGACCCTCGCCAAGGAGGGCAACGCCTCCCTCGCGCTCCAACTCCTCGGCTCCCGCCCGCACCTCGTCTGGTACCTGCCGTCCCTCGCCGACGGCACCCCCGACAACGGCGAAGGCACCGGCGAGGAGCAGGACTTCCTCGCCCTGATCCCCGCCGGCTGGAGCTGGGCCCTGCTCCAGCTCTTCCTCGCCGCCGCCGTCGCCGCCCTCTGGCGCGCCCGCCGCCTCGGCCCGCTCGTCACCGAACGCCTGCCCGTCCTCGTCCGCGCCTCCGAGGCCACCGAGGGCCGCGCCCGCCTGTACCGCAAGGCCGGCGCCCGCGACCGCGCGGCCACCGTGCTGCGCGCCGCCGCCCGCGAACGCCTGGCCGCACTGGTCGGCGTACCGGCCTCCCGGGCCCACGATCCCGCCGCCCTGGTCCCCGCCGTCGCGGCCCGCCTCACCACCGGACGGCCCCCGCACGACCCGGACGCCCTGCTCTTCGGCACGACCCCCACCACCGACGCGGCGCTCATCGCGCTCGCCGACCACCTCGACGCCCTCGAAAGAGAGGTCCGCACCTCATGACGGCCACCACGGACAGCGCCCGCTCCGCCCTGGAGGCGCTCCGCACCGAGATCGGCAAGGCCGTGGTCGGCCAGGACTCCGCCGTCACCGGCCTCGTCGTAGCCCTCCTCTGCCGCGGCCACGTCCTCCTCGAAGGCGTCCCCGGCGTCGCGAAGACCCTCCTCGTACGGGCACTCGCCGCCTCCCTCGAACTCGACACCAAGCGCGTCCAGTTCACCCCCGACCTGATGCCGAGCGACGTCACCGGCTCCCTCGTCTACGACGCCCGCACCGCGGAGTTCTCCTTCCAGAACGGCCCGGTCTTCACCAACCTGCTGCTCGCCGACGAGATCAACCGCACGCCCCCCAAGACCCAGTCCTCCCTCCTCGAAGCGATGGAGGAGCGCCAGGTCACCGTCGACGGCACCCCCCGCAAGCTCCCGGAGCCGTTCCTCGTCGCCGCCACCATGAACCCGGTCGAGTACGAGGGCACGTACCCCCTCCCCGAGGCCCAGCTCGACCGCTTCCTCCTGAAGCTCACCGTCCCCCTCCCCTCCCGCGAGGACGAGATCGGCGTGCTGACCCGCCACGCGGCCGGCTTCAACCCCCGCGACCTGCACTCCGCCGGCCTCCGCGCCGTGGCCGGCCCCGCCGAACTGGACGCCGCCCGCAAGGCCGTCGAGGCCACCAGCGTCTCCCCGGAGATCACCGCGTACGTCGTCGACATCTGCCGCGCCACCCGCGAATCCCCCTCCCTCACCCTCGGCGTCTCCCCGCGCGGCGCCACCGCGCTGCTGGCCACCGCCCGCGCCTGGGCCTGGCTCGTGGGCCGCGACTACGTCACCCCCGACGACGTGAAGGCCCTCGCCCTGCCGACCCTGCGCCACCGCGTCCAACTGCGCCCCGAGGCCGAGATGGAGGGCGTCACGGCCGACGCGGTCATCACCGCGATCCTCACCCACGTCCCCGTCCCGCGCTGATGGCGTTCACCGGACGCGCCGCCCTGCTCGCGGCCCTCGGCAGCATCCCCGTCGGCATCCTCGGACCGAGCTGGGCGGGGATGCTGGCGGTCAACGCCCCCATCGCCCTGGCCTGCGCGATCGACTACGCCCTCGCGGCCCCGGTCCGCACGCTCCAACTGGCCCGCTCCGGCGACACCTCCGTCCGCCTCGGCGAAACCGCGGACGTCCACCTCACCGTCACGAACCCCTCCCCCCGCACCCTCCGCGCCCGGATCCGCGACGCCTGGCCCCCGAGCAGCTGGGTCCCCGGAACGGAAGTCGCAGGCTCCCGCCACACCCTGACGGTCCCCCCGGGCGAGCGCCGCCGCCTCACCACCCGCCTGCGGCCGACCCGCCGAGGCGACCGCCAGGCGGCCCGCGTCACGATCCGCTCGTACGGCCCGCTGGGCCTCCTGGCCCGCCAGGGCCACCACACGGTTCCCTGGACGGTCCGCGTCCTCCCCCCGTTCACCAGCCGCAAGCACCTCCCCTCCCGCCTCGCCCGCCTGCGCGAACTCGACGGCCGCACCAGCGTCCTGACCCGCGGTGAGGGCACGGAGTTCGACAGCCTGCGCGACTACGTACCGGGCGACGACACCCGTTCCATCGACTGGCGGGCCACCGCCCGCCAGAACAAGGTCGCCGTCCGCACCTGGCGCCCGGAACGCGACCGCCACATCCTGATCTGCCTCGACACCGGCCGCACCGCGGCCGGCCGCGTCGGCGACGCCCCGCGCCTCGACTCCGCGATGGACGCGGCCCTGCTCCTCACGGCCCTGGCCACCCGCGCGGGCGACCGCGTGGACCTCCTGGCCCACGACCGCCGCCCCCGCGCCCAGGTCCAGGCCCGCTCGGCGGCCGACACCCTCCCCGCCTTCGTGAACGCGATGGCCACCCTCGAACCGGAACTGGTCGAGACGGACTCCCGCACCCTGGTCTCCACCATCCTGCGCAGCGCCCCGCGCCGCTCCCTGGTGGTCCTCCTGACCAGCCTGGACGCGGCCCCCGTCGAAGAGGGCCTGCTCCCGCTCCTCCCCCGCCTCACCCAGCGCCACACGGTCCTCCTGGCCTCGGTCTCCGACCCCCACGTGGCGGAGATGGCCGCGTCCCGCGGCACCCTGGAAGCCGTCTACGAAGCCGCCGCGGGCACCCAGTCCCAGTCCGCCCGCCGCCGCACGGCCGAACAGCTCACCCGCCACGGCGTCCACGTGGTGGACGCCACCCCGGACACCCTGGCCCCCACCCTGGCCGACGCCTACCTGTCCCTCAAGGCCGCGGGCCGGCTCTAGCCCGTCCCCGGCCCTCCGATCTGGATACGCTGGGTTCGCCACCCACCAGGAGGACACCATGGCCGACCTCACCCCCGAGCAGCTGCGCCGCATGCACGACTTCGCGGAGCAGCTCTCGGAACTGGCCGAGCACCAGGAAGACCGGTGGAAGGTGCAGACCACCGACGGGCAGATCTCCCTCACGATGATGAGCCCCACGGCGCCCCACGGGCTGAACGTAGTGCGGCTCCGCCGTCAGATCGAGGCCCAAACGCCCGAGGTCATGGCTCTCAACGACACGAACATGGGCGATCCGGTGACGGGCCTGACCAAGGTTCCCGACCTCATGGTCATCGCCGAGGAAGACACCGACGATACGGCTAAGGTCGTCAACTCCCGCGATGTCCTGATGGTGATCGAGGTCGTCTCACGCACGAACTCCCTCACCGACATCCGCGACAAGCTCCACGACTATCCGAAAATGGGGGTCCCCCTCTACGTCGTGGTGGACCCCCGCAAGGACAACAAGACCGCCACGGTGCACAGCGAACCCTCAGAAGGCCCTGACGGCGTCCGCTACCGGAAGAAGGTCCCCTATTCCTTCGGGGACACCGTCGTTGCCGGCCGCTGGGCACTCGACACGAGCAGCCTCAAGAGCTACCCCGCCGCCTGGTAGAGCCCAGCTGCTGAGCCCGCACGACCGGGCGCCAAAAAAGGTCTGTAAACGCAGAAAAGCCCCGTACCGGTTACCCGGTACGGGGCTTTCTACAATGATTGTTCGGCGGCGTCCTACTCTCCCACAGGGTCCCCCCTGCAGTACCATCGGCGCTGAAAGGCTTAGCTTCCGGGTTCGGAATGTAAACCGGGCGTTTCCCTAACGCTATGACCACCGAAACACTATGAAGTTAACCAACCGGATATGGACACAGTTCGTTACTTCAGAACTAACACAGTGGACGCGAGCAACTGAGGACAAGCCCTCGGCCTATTAGTACCAGTCAGCTCCACCCGTTACCGGGCTTCCACATCTGGCCTATCAACCCAGTCGTCTACTGGGAGCCTTACCCTCTCAAGGAGGTGGGAATACTCATCTTGAAGCAGGCTTCCCGCTTAGATGCTTTCAGCGGTTATCCCTCCCGAACGTAGCCAACCAGCCATGCCCTTGGCAGGACAACTGGCACACCAGAGGTTCGTCCGTCCCGGTCCTCTCGTACTAGGGACAGCCCTTCTCAATATTCCTACGCGCACAGCGGATAGGGACCGAACTGTCTCACGACGTTCTAAACCCAGCTCGCGTACCGCTTTAATGGGCGAACAGCCCAACCCTTGGGACCGACTCCAGCCCCAGGATGCGACGAGCCGACATCGAGGTGCCAAACCATCCCGTCGATATGGACTCTTGGGGAAGATCAGCCTGTTATCCCCGGGGTACCTTTTATCCGTTGAGCGACGGCGCTTCCACAAGCCACCGCCGGATCACTAGTCCCGACTTTCGTCCCTGCTCGACCCGTCGGTCTCACAGTCAAGCTCCCTTGTGCACTTACACTCAACACCTGATTGCCAACCAGGCTGAGGGAACCTTTGGGCGCCTCCGTTACTTTTTGGGAGGCAACCGCCCCAGTTAAACTACCCATCAGACACTGTCCCTGATCCGGATCACGGACCGAGGTTAGACATCCAGCACGACCAGAGTGGTATTTCAACGACGACTCCACAACCACTGGCGTGGCTGCTTCAAAGTCTCCCACCTATCCTACACAAGCCGAACCGAACACCAATATCAAACTATAGTAAAGGTCCCGGGGTCTTTCCGTCCTGCTGCGCGAAACGAGCATCTTTACTCGTAGTGCAATTTCACCGGGCCTATGGTTGAGACAGTCGAGAAGTCGTTACGCCATTCGTGCAGGTCGGAACTTACCCGACAAGGAATTTCGCTACCTTAGGATGGTTATAGTTACCACCGCCGTTTACTGGCGCTTAAGTTCTCAGCTTCGCCACACCGAAATGTGACTAACCGGTCCCCTTAACGTTCCAGCACCGGGCAGGCGTCAGTCCGTATACATCGCCTTACGGCTTCGCACGGACCTGTGTTTTTAGTAAACAGTCGCTTCTCGCTGGTCTCTGCGGCCACCCCCAGCTCACGGAGTAAATCCGATCACCAGTGATGGCCCCCCTTCTCCCGAAGTTACGGGGGCATTTTGCCGAGTTCCTTAACCATAGTTCACCCGAACGCCTCGGTATTCTCTACCTGACCACCTGAGTCGGTTTAGGGTACGGGCCGCCATGAAACTCGCTAGAGGCTTTTCTCGACAGCATAGGATCATCCACTTCACCACAATCGGCTCGGCATCAGGTCTCAGCCTTATATGAGGGACGGATTTGCCTACCCCTCGGCCTACACCCTTACCCCGGGACTACCACCGCCCGGGCTGGACTACCTTCCTGCGTCACCCCATCGCTTACCTACTACAAGTCTGGTTCGCCGGCTCCACCACTTTCCTTTCCCCGAAGGGTCCGGAACGGCTTCACGGGCTTAGCATCGCCTGATTCGATATTGGGCGTTTCAAAGCGGGTACCGGAATATCAACCGGTTGTCCATCGACTACGCCTGTCGGCCTCGCCTTAGGTCCCGACTTACCCTGGGCAGATCAGCTTGACCCAGGAACCCTTAGTCAATCGGCGCACACGTTTCTCACGTGTGTATCGCTACTCATGCCTGCATTCTCACTCGTGAACCGTCCACAACTAGCTTCCGCTGCTGCTTCACCCGGCACACGACGCTCCCCTACCCATCACAGCGGGCGTTGGCCCTATTGCTGCAATGACACGACTTCGGCGGTACGCTTGAGCCCCGCTACATTGTCGGCGCGGAATCACTTGACCAGTGAGCTATTACGCACTCTTTCAAGGGTGGCTGCTTCTAAGCCAACCTCCTGGTTGTCTCTGCGACTCCACATCCTTTCCCACTTAGCGTACGCTTAGGGGCCTTAGTCGATGCTCTGGGCTGTTTCCCTCTCGACCATGGAGCTTATCCCCCACAGTCTCACTGCCACGCTCTCACTTACCGGCATTCGGAGTTTGGCTAAGGTCAGTAACCCGGTAGGGCCCATCGCCTATCCAGTGCTCTACCTCCGGCAAGAAACACGTGACGCTGCACCTAAATGCATTTCGGGGAGAACCAGCTATCACGGAGTTTGATTGGCCTTTCACCCCTAACCACAGGTCATCCCCCAGGTTTTCAACCCTGGTGGGTTCGGTCCTCCACGAAGTCTTACCTCCGCTTCAACCTGCCCATGGCTAGATCACTCCGCTTCGGGTCTAGAGCGTGCAACTCAATCGCCCTATTCGGACTCGCTTTCGCTACGGCTTCCCCACACGGGTTAACCTCGCTACACACCGCTAACTCGCAGGCTCATTCTTCAAAAGGCACGCAGTCACGACTGTATGTGCAAGCACATACAGCGACGCTCCCACGGCTTGTAGGCACACGGTTTCAGGTACTATTTCACTCCGCTCCCGCGGTACTTTTCACCATTCCCTCACGGTACTATCCGCTATCGGTCACCAGGGAATATTTAGGCTTAGCGGGTGGTCCCGCCAGATTCACACGGGATTTCTCGGGCCCCGTGCTACTTGGGAGATTCTTAAGCAAGCCGCTGATGTTTCGTCTACGGGGGTCTTACCCTCTACGCCGGACCTTTCGCATGTCCTTCGACTACATCAACGGTTTTTGACTCGCCGACCGGCCGGCAGACCGATCAAAAGAATTCCCACAACCCCGCATGCGCAACCCCTGCCGGGTATCACACGCATACGGTTTGGCCTCATCCGGTTTCGCTCGCCACTACTCCCGGAATCACGGTTGTTTTCTCTTCCTGCGGGTACTGAGATGTTTCACTTCCCCGCGTTCCCTCCACACTGCCTATGTGTTCAGCAGTGGGTGACAGCCCATGACGACTGCCGGGTTTCCCCATTCGGACACCCCCGGATCAAAGCTCAGTTGGCAGCTCCCCGGGGCCTATCGCGGCCTCTCACGTCCTTCATCGGTTCCTGGTGCCAAGGCATCCACCGTGCGCCCTTAAAAACTTGGCCTACAGATGCTCGCGTCCACTGTGTAGTTCTCAAGCAACGACCAGTCACCCATCACCCTCATCCGAAGACGAAGTTCACTGGGGCCGGCATCGCGAAGATAAGACCTTTCGGCCGTACCCTCAGATACCCAACAACGTGCCAAGCACGATCCCCGCCACTCTTAACTGTTTTCCACGCCGAAGCAGTACTCACAGAAGGTTTTGGAAACCGTGCCAACTAATCAACGTTCCACCCTGAGCTGACCGTGCAGAACGTTTGTCTGCAATCGGTACTGTGCTCCTTAGAAAGGAGGTGATCCAGCCGCACCTTCCGGTACGGCTACCTTGTTACGACTTCGTCCCAATCGCCAGTCCCACCTTCGACAGCTCCCTCCCTTACGGGTTGGGCCACCGGCTTCGGGTGTTACCGACTTTCGTGACGTGACGGGCGGTGTGTACAAGGCCCGGGAACGTATTCACCGCAGCAATGCTGATCTGCGATTACTAGCAACTCCGACTTCATGGGGTCGAGTTGCAGACCCCAATCCGAACTGAGACCGGCTTTTTGAGATTCGCTCCACCTCACGGTATCGCAGCTCATTGTACCGGCCATTGTAGCACGTGTGCAGCCCAAGACATAAGGGGCATGATGACTTGACGTCGTCCCCACCTTCCTCCGAGTTGACCCCGGCGGTCTCCTGTGAGTCCCCATCACCCCGAAGGGCATGCTGGCAACACAGGACAAGGGTTGCGCTCGTTGCGGGACTTAACCCAACATCTCACGACACGAGCTGACGACAGCCATGCACCACCTGTATACCGACCACAAGGGGGGCACTATCTCTAATGCTTTCCGGTATATGTCAAGCCTTGGTAAGGTTCTTCGCGTTGCGTCGAATTAAGCCACATGCTCCGCTGCTTGTGCGGGCCCCCGTCAATTCCTTTGAGTTTTAGCCTTGCGGCCGTACTCCCCAGGCGGGGAACTTAATGCGTTAGCTGCGGCACCGACGACGTGGAATGTCGCCAACACCTAGTTCCCAACGTTTACGGCGTGGACTACCAGGGTATCTAATCCTGTTCGCTCCCCACGCTTTCGCTCCTCAGCGTCAGTAATGGCCCAGAGATCCGCCTTCGCCACCGGTGTTCCTCCTGATATCTGCGCATTTCACCGCTACACCAGGAATTCCGATCTCCCCTACCACACTCTAGCTAGCCCGTATCGAATGCAGACCCGAGGTTAAGCCTCGGGCTTTCACATCCGACGTGACAAGCCGCCTACGAGCTCTTTACGCCCAATAATTCCGGACAACGCTTGCGCCCTACGTATTACCGCGGCTGCTGGCACGTAGTTAGCCGGCGCTTCTTCTGCAGGTACCGTCACTTTCGCTTCTTCCCTGCTGAAAGAGGTTTACAACCCGAAGGCCGTCATCCCTCACGCGGCGTCGCTGCATCAGGCTTTCGCCCATTGTGCAATATTCCCCACTGCTGCCTCCCGTAGGAGTCTGGGCCGTGTCTCAGTCCCAGTGTGGCCGGTCGCCCTCTCAGGCCGGCTACCCGTCGTCGCCTTGGTGGGCCATTACCCCACCAACAAGCTGATAGGCCGCGGGCTCATCCTTCACCGCCGGAGCTTTTAACCCCCGCCCATGCAGGCAGGAGTGTTATCCGGTATTAGACCCCGTTTCCAGGGCTTGTCCCAGAGTGAAGGGCAGATTGCCCACGTGTTACTCACCCGTTCGCCACTAATCCACCCCGAAGGGCTTCATCGTTCGACTTGCATGTGTTAAGCACGCCGCCAGCGTTCGTCCTGAGCCAGGATCAAACTCTCCATGAATGTTTACCGGTTATCCGGTGCACACGCACTTAGAGCGGGACAGTCATGTCGGAATAAGACCGACCGTCCACTGCGTCCTCGCTGTGTAATTGCCTGCAAGCGTCAGGGCCGAAGCCGCGACCTCACAGGTCTTTTTCAAAGGAACCTCATCCACCGAAATGGACGGGGTATCAACTTTTTGGCGTTGATTTTTGGCACGCTGTTGAGTTCTCAAGGAACGGACGCTTCCTTTGTACTCACCCTCTCGGGCTTTCCTCCGGGCTTTCGTTCTGTTCTGTTCTTGCGTTTCAGACTCTATCAGAGTCTGTCTCGCTTGTTTTCCGCCTTCCAGGTCATCCGCTTTCGCGTTTTCCCTTTCCGGCGATTCCGACTCTATCAGAAGATTTCCACCGGATTTCCCGGCTTCAGATTCCTGAATGAAGAGTCGATTGTGCCCGCTTGGAATTCAATTCCTGGGGGCTAGAGAGACTTTAAACCATCGCTGCCGAACTTGTCCAGTTCGAGGCAACCGTTCGAATCTACCTCCCCGCAGCCGCCGTGTCAACGGTGTTTGCGGGACGACGAGGAGACTAGCAGCTCAGCAGGCTCGTATGCACATCAGGCCGCGGTAGGGAGCGTCGCCGTCTGGTCGGCCCGTTCCACGTCGCCCACGTCGCCGGCGCGGGCCGCGCGGCCGCCCAGGACGTAGACGTAGAGCAGGAAGGCCGCCTCGGCGGCCACGCCGATGGCGATGCGGGCCCACGTGGGCAGGCCGGAGGGGGTGACGAAGCCTTCGATCAGGCCCGAGAGGAACAGGACCGCCGCCAGGCCGATGGCCATGCCGAGGGCGGCCCGGCCCTGTTCGGCGAGGGCCACGCGGCGGGTGCGGTGGCCCGGGTCGATGACCGTCCAGCCCAGGCGGAGGCCCGTACCGGCGGCCACGAAGACGGCCGTCAGTTCGAGCAGGCCGTGCGGAAGGATCAGGCCGAGGAAGACGTCGAGGCGGTCGGCCGAGGACATCAGGCCGATGCCGACGCCCAGGTTCAGCATGTTCTGCCACAGGATGTACAGGACCGGCAGGCCCAGGAAGCCGCCCAGGACCAGGCAGATCGCGGCCGCCTGGGCGTTGTTCGTCCAGACCTGGGCGGCGAAGGAGGCCGCGGGGTGGCTGGAGTAGTACGTCTCGTACCCGCCGCCCGGCTTCGTCAGCGCCTTCAGGTCCTCCGGAGCCCCGATCGCGTTCTGGATCTCCGGGTGGGTGGCTATCCACCAGCCGACGAGCACGCCGACGGCGGTGGAGATCAGGGCCGTCGGTATCCACCAGCGACGGGTGAGGTAGACGGCGGCCGGGAAGCCCGACGTGAAGAAGCGGGCCGCGTCGCGCCAGCCGGAGCGGCGGGCGCCCGTCACCGTGGCGCGGGCGCGGGCGACGAGCTGGGTCAGCCGGCCCGTGAGCATCGGGTCGGGCGTGCTGGACTGCACGAGGGAGAGGTGGGTGGCCGTGCGCTGGTAGAGCGCGACGAGCTCGTCGGCCTCGGCTCCCGTGAGGCGGCGGCCCCGGCCCAGGAGCTGTTCCAGGCGGGCCCACTCGGCCTGGTGGGCCGCAACGAAGACGTCGAGATCCATGCGGTTGGCGCTCCCCTGCCCCTGGTCCCTGCCGGTTTCTCCTACTGCTTGCTTCGTCAGCTTGGCAGACTGGAGGCCGATGGGGCGGGGCAGGTCACGTGAAGGGTGTGCGTCGGTGAGCGATCTGGTGACGGGGGACGCGGTCGTCCTGGGGCTGCGGCCGGCGAGGCTGCCGAGCCGGGCGCTGGCGATCCTGCTCGACCTGGTCGTGTACGTCGCCGGGTACCTGCTGGTTTCCATCGGGCTGGTCCTGGCCACCGCTTCGCTGGACGGGGCGGCCCAGGCGGCCGTGTCGGTGGCCTCCTTCGTCCTCGTCCTGGTCGGCGTGCCGATCGCGGTGGAGACGCTGAGCCACGGGCGGTCGCTGGGCAAGCTCGCGTGCGGGCTGCGCGTGGTGCGCGACGACGGCGGGCCGATCCGCTTCCGGCACGCGCTGGTGCGCGGGGCCTTCGGGGTCTTCGAACTGCTGATGACCCTCGGGTCGGTGGCGTGCATCGCCTCGCTGTTCTCCGAGCGCGGGCGGCGGCTCGGGGACGTGTTCGCGGGGACGCTGGTCATCCGGGAGCGGGTGCCGGGGGCACGGGTGATGCCGGTGCCCCCGCCGCCGCCGTGGCTGGCCGGGCGGTTCGGCGGGCTGGACCTGTCCGCGGTGCCGGACGGGCTGTGGCTGGCGATCCGGCAGTACCTGACGCGCATGGACCAGCTGGATCCGCAGGTGGGGGCCTCGATGGCGGCCCGGCTCGCGGACGATCTGGTGGCCCGTACGGGTGCTCCGCCGCCGGTCGGGGTGCCGGCCGCCGCGTTCCTGATGGCCGTGGTGCACGAGCGGCAGTCGCGGGACGCCGCGCGGGCCTTCCGGCAGCAGCCGGCTCCCGGGGCGGCTCCCGTTCCGTACGGGCAGCCCGCGCCCGTGGTGATGCCGCCGGTGGTGGCGCCCGTCGCGGCTCCCGTGGTCCCGGTGGCGCCCGTACCCGTACCTCTGCCCGTGGAGCCGCCGAAGGCGACCGGGTTCGCGCCGCCCGCCTAGTCGGGGAAGGCCGACGGCGGGGTCTCCAGGTGTTCGAGTTCGATGCCGGGGGCCGAGAGGACCACGTCCCCGGCGATGTGGACCGTGTGGACCTCGCCGGTGTCCAGGGCGGTGACCCGGTACTCGTCGACCAGGAGCGGGCCGCTGTCCGTGGGGTGCTCGGCGCGGTCCAGGAGGGCCCAGGCCTGGTCCGTCGTACGGGCCGCCAGGACGGGGTCGGTCAGGGCGACGAGGCGGACGCGGGTGGCGGGTGCGCCGGGGGTCAGGCGCAGCAGCCGGGCCGTGGCGACGAGGAAGGCCGGGGAGGTGCCGGTGAAGCCGGCCGCCCCGGGGACGTTGCCTTCGGTGGCCTCGGCTCCCGCCGGGTCGGTGCGGACCCAGGTGATCCCGTCGATGGCGGCGCCGCGGACCTGCCAGCTGGAGGCGTTGACCTCGAGGCGGATGGGGCGGCCCAGTTCGTCGACGGCCAGGTCGACGGAGCCGCGGTGCGCGCCGTCGGGCGCGGTGAGCTGGGAGACGTAGCGCCATCCGGAGGGGCCCGGGGCGCAGTGGAAGTGCTCCTCGCCGAGGGGGGCGTGGTCGTGCGGGTCGTGGAGCGCGTAGCGGCCTCGGGGCATGGGGCGTCTTCCTGGACTTCGGGCGGAGAGGGGTGCGGGCGGGTACGGGGCAGGCCCCCGGCACGGATGCCGGGGGCCTGTCCTGACGCGTGGGTGCCGCTGATCCGTGGGGATCAGTAGCGGTAGTGGTCCGGCTTGTACGGGCCCGCGACGTCCACGCCGATGTAGGCGGCCTGCTCCGGGCGCAGGGTGGTCAGGCGGACGCCGAGGGCGTCGAGGTGGAGGCGGGCCACCTTCTCGTCGAGGTGCTTGGGGAGCACGTAGACATCGGTGGGGTACTCGGCCGGCTTGGTGAAGAGCTCGATCTGGGCCAGGGTCTGGTCCGCGAAGGAGTTCGACATCACGAAGGACGGGTGACCGGTGGCGTTGCCCAGGTTCAGGAGGCGGCCTTCGGACAGGACGATGAGGACCTTGCCGTCGAGGAACTTCCAGGTGTGGACCTGGGGCTTGACCTCGTCCTTGACGATGCCCTCGATCTTCGCGAGACCGGCCATGTCGATCTCGTTGTCGAAGTGGCCGATGTTGCCCACGATGGCCTGGTGCTTCATCTTGGCCATGTCGGCGGCCATGATGATGTCCTTGTTGCCCGTGGTCGTGATGAAGATGTCGGCCGTCGCGACGACGTCGTCCAGGGTCGCGACCTGGTAGCCGTCCATCGCCGCCTGCAGGGCGCAGATCGGGTCGATCTCGGTGACGATGACGCGCGCGCCCTGGCCGCGCAGCGACTCGGCGCAGCCCTTGCCGACGTCGCCGTAGCCGAAGACCACGGCCGTCTTGCCGCCGATGAGGACGTCGGTGGCGCGGTTGATGCCGTCGATGAGGGAGTGGCGGCAGCCGTACTTGTTGTCGAACTTCGACTTCGTCACGGCGTCGTTCACGTTGATCGCCGGGAAGAGCAGGGTGCCCTCGGCCATCATCTCGTAGAGACGGTGGACGCCGGTGGTGGTCTCCTCGGTGACGCCGCGGATCTCGGACGCGAGCTGCGTCCACTTCTGCGGGGCCTCGCCCAGGGTGCGGTTGAGGAGGGTGAGGATGTGGGCGTACTCCTCGGAGTCCGCGGTGGACGGGTCCGGGGCGGCGCCGGCCTTCTCGAACTCGACGCCCTTGTGGACGAGGAGGGTGGCGTCGCCACCGTCGTCGAGGATCATGTTCGGGCCGCCGGTGGGGGTGTTCGGCCAGGTCAGCGCCTGCTCCGTGCACCACCAGTACTCTTCCAGCGTCTCGCCCTTCCAGGCGAAGACGGGGACGCCCTGCGGGTTCTCCGCGGTGCCGTTCGGGCCGACCGCGATGGCGGCGGCCGCGTGGTCCTGGGTGGAGAAGATGTTGCAGGAGGCCCAGCGGACGTCGGCGCCGAGGGCGACGAGGGTCTCGATGAGTACGGCCGTCTGCACGGTCATGTGCAGGGAGCCGGTGACGCGGGCGCCGGCGAGCGGCTGGGTGGCCGCGTACTCCCGGCGGATGGACATGAGGCCCGGCATCTCGTGCTCGGCGAGGGTGATCTCCTTGCGTCCGAAGACGGCGAGGGAGAGGTCCGCGACCTTGAAGTCGGTGAATGCGGCAGTCATCTGGGTGCTGCTCCTCGTGATGTGGAGAGGTGGGTACGGCTGAGCCGCGCACCGTCGTCAAGACGGCGCACATGGCGCTCAGTCCGTCGGGGGTCCTCTCTCCCCTCGGCCGGTCTCGAAGACCGCCCGACCGCCATCAGCAGCGACGCCTGACACTGATGACGAATCTACACCGATCGGCCGAGCGCGGCCCAGGCGACTTGAGACCGCCGTGGGCAAGTCTCGGCCGGAGTTCGGGGCCTCCGGCGGAGAATTAGGGGCCTTTCGGACTTTTGATCAAGCCCTTACATGGACGAGGATGCCGTTGGGTCGGGTTGTACGCGCGATCCCGCAGGACAACGCATGTGTCGTGAGGAGATTCCAGTGACCAGTCCGGCAGGCCCTCCCGAAGGCGGGGACGCGAGCGGGCGCAAGTCCGTGAAGATCGTCGCCGTTACCGCGTGCCCCACCGGTATCGCGCACACGTACATGGCGGCGGAGAAGCTGCAGCAGGCCGGCGACCGTCTCGGCGTCTCGATCAAGGTGGAGACCCAAGGCTCGATCGGGGCCGAGAACGTGCTCTCTGACAACGATGTCAGAGAAGCGGACGCCGTCATCATCGCCGCCGACAAGGAAGTCGACCTCGAACGGTTCGCCGGCAAGCGGGTGCTGTCCACGGGCGTCGCGGACGGCATCCACAAGCCGGAGGAGCTGATCCAGCGCGCGCAGAGCGCGCCGGTGCAGGCCGGGACCGCGGCGGCGGCGGGCGGTGGCGGCGGTGGTGGCGGTGGCGGTGGCCATCAGCGCAGTCAGGCCTACAAGGCGCTGATGAACGGCGTCTCCCACATGATCCCGTTCGTGGTCGTGGGCGGTCTGCTGCTGGCCATCTCCCTCTCCCTCGGCGGGCACGCGGACGCCAAGGGCGGGCTGGTCATTCCCGACGGGACCTTCTGGTTCTACGTCAACAAGCTCGGCGTGACCGGCTTCTCGCTGATGCTGCCGATCTTCTCCGGCTACATCGCCTACGCGCTCGGCGACCGGCCGGCCCTCGTACCCGGCATGATCGGCGGCTTCCTCGCCGCGGACGCCGTGCACATCTACGGGGCCGACGCGAACGCCGGCTTCCTGGGTGCCATCGCGACGGGCTTCCTCGCGGGCTATCTGGTCATGTGGATCAAGAAGGTCAAGGTCCCCAAGGTCATCCAGCCGATCATGCCGATCATCGTGATCCCGATCGTGTCGACCGTGGCCCTGGGCCTGTTCTACATCTACGTGATCGGCAAGCCGATCTCCTGGGTCTTCACCAACCTGACCAACTGGCTGAACGGCATGACCGGTTCCAGCGCGATCGTGCTGGGCACCCTGATCGGCCTGATGATCGCCTTCGACATGGGCGGCCCGGTCAACAAGACCGCCTTCCTCGTCGCCGTCGGCCTCATCGGCACCAACAACCACGTCATGGGCATGGCCGCCGCGGCCATCCCCGTCATGCCGCTCGGCCAGGGTCTGGCCACGCTGCTGCGACGCAAGCTCTACAGCGACGAGGAGAAGGAAACCGGCCTCGCCGCCCTGTTCATGGGCTTCTTCGGCATCTCCGAAGGAGCGATCCCCTTCGCCGCGGCCAGGCCCGCCCAGGTCATCCCCGCGAACATGCTCGGTGGCGCGGTGGCCGGTGCGATCGCCGGTGTGGCCGGGGTCCAGGACTCGGTGCCGCACGGCGGTCCGATCGTCTCGCTGTTCGGTGCGATCAGCGGCGTCGCGATGTTCTTCGTGGCCATCGCCGCCGGTGCGGTCGTGACCGCGCTGACGACGAACGCGCTGATCGAGTTCAAGCTGCGCCGGGAGGGCGTGACCGGCGGCGGGTCCGCGGTCCTCGCGCCGGAGCCGGCCCTGGTCGGCGCGGGTGCCCCCGTGGGCGGCGGTGGCGGTGCGGGCGCCGTCGCGACGGCGGCCGCGGGTGCGGGTGCCGGTACGGCCGTACGGGCACGGCCCGCGGCCGCGGCTCCGGTGGCCGCGGACGGGCCCCCGGAGGTGCTGTCCGGGTACCTCACCGAGCAGACCGTGAAGACGGAGCTGTCCTCCGGCTCCAAGGAGGCGGCGATCCGCGAGATGGCGGAGATGCTGGCCACGACCGGCAACGTCACCGACGTGGACGAGCTCGTACGGGTCGCCCTGGCCCGGGAGGCGCAGGGGACGACCGGCCTCGGCGAGTCCATCGCCATCCCGCACGCCAAGACGGACGCGGTGACCCGCCCGACGGTGGGCTTCGCCCGGTCCGACGAGGGCATCGAGTGGGGGGCGCTGGACGGGACGAAGGCCCGGCTGGTCTTCATGATCTCCGTACCGGAGGCCGCGGCCGGGGACGAGCACCTGCGGATCCTGGCGCTGCTGTCGCGCAAGCTGATGGACACCGGCTTCCGTGAGCGGCTGCAGGCCGCGCCCGGCAGGGCCGCGATCCTGGACGTGCTGCGCGAGATCCAGTAGCCGCAGCCAAACGCGTCCGGGCCCCCACCCGCTGGTGGGGGCCCGGACGCGTTTGCGCCACGGGCGGCCCGTACAGTGCGGCCGCGGGTCTGATCACGGAGAACACAGGGGGCGCAATCGTGGGAACGCAGGGCGGGATGCCGGGGCGCCGGCTCGGGGTGGTATCGGTGGTGCTGCTGGTGCTGGGCGCGGCGCTGAGCTGCGTCGGCGGCATCGGCGGGTACTTCTTCATGCCCACGAGGGTCTTGCCGTCGGACAACATGAGGCCCTCCTATCAGGCGGGCTCCTCGATGGTCTTCAACCTGCTGATCACCGGGGTGGAGCGCGGCGACGTGGTGCTCTTCGACGCCTCGGCCTGGGGTGAGCGGGGCCTGTTCGTGGAACGGGTGGTGGCCGTGGGCGGCGACCGGCTCTCCTACGCGCCCGGCGACCGGTCGTTCACGCTGAACGGGAAGCCGCTGGCCGAGCCGTACGTCCTGGACGGCGACCCCGTTGCGGGCACGCCGCCCGGCGCGTTCAGCGTGACGGTGCCCGAGGGCCGGCTGTTCCTGCTGGGCGACAACCGCAACAACTCGCAGGACTCTCGCTACCGGTTGCACAGGGAGGCGTACGGGACCGTATCCCTGTCGGACGTGAAGGGCGCCGTGATCGACGAGGGCCATCCGCTGCTCGTCGGCCTGCGCTCCGCACTGCCCGGCGGGATCGCCGTGCTGGCCGCGGGCGCCGCAGGCGGCATCGTGGCCCGGCGGCAGCGGCGCCGGGCCACGGCGTCCGCGGCGCTGCCGGTGTACGCGGGGCACGTACCGCCGGGGGTCTGAGGGACCCCGGGATGCACGGCGAAGGCCCCCGTACGGCCGCGGGTGCGGCTGTGCGGGGGCCTCGTCACCTCACGCGCGGGGTCAGACGCCCGGGTTGGTGCCCTTCGCGGCGGCTTCGGCGTTGAAGATGTCCGGCTCCAGGTAGATCACGCGGGCGATCGGGACGGCCTCGCGGATGCGGGCCTCGGCGGCGTTGATGGCCCGGGCCACCTCCGTCGCCGTGTCGTCGCTCTTGACGGCGATCTTCGCGGCGACCAGGAGCTCCTCGGGGCCGAGGTGCAGGGTGCGCATGTGGATGACACCGGTCACGACGTCCCCGTCGACGACGGCGGCCTTGATCTTCTCGACGTCCTCGGTGCCGGCGGCCTCGCCGAGCAGCAGGGACTTGGTCTCGGCGGCGAGCACGATGGCGATGACGATCAGCAGGACGCCGATGCACAGGGTGCCGATGCCGTCCCAGACGCCGTTGCCGGTCAGCAGGGCGATGCCCACGCCCGCGAGGGCGAGGACGAGGCCGATGAGGGCGCCGAGGTCCTCCAGGAGGACCACGGGGAGCTCGGGGGCCTTGGCGCGCTTGATGAACTGGCCCCAGGTGAGGCTGCCGCGGATCTCGTTCGACTCCTTGATCGCGGTGCGGAAGGAGAAGGACTCCGCGATGATCGCGAAGACGAGGACGCCCACCGGCCAGTACCAGTGCGAGATCGCGTGCGGCTCGTGGATCTTCTCGTAGCCCTCGTAGATGGCGAACATGCCACCGACGGTGAACAGCACGATGGAGACGAGGAAGGCGTAGATGTAGCGCTCGCGCCCGTACCCGAAGGGGTGTTCCGGAGTCGCCTCGCGCTGGGCCTTCTTGCCGCCCAGGAGGAGCAGGCCCTGGTTTCCGGAGTCCGCCAGCGAGTGGACGCTTTCCGCGAGCATCGACGACGAGCCACTGAAGACGAAGGCCACGAACTTGGCTACCGCGATGGCCAGATTGGCGGCGAGTGCCGCCACGATCGCCTTGGTACCGCCCGACGCGCTCATGGTTGCGATGTATCCCTTCCTCGGTGCGGCGCCCCGGGCCGGGACGCCGCGCTACGGCCGCAGATTCTCACAGCCACCGAGAGGGACGGTACGTCAGACCACCACCGTGGCACGGAAGACGGTGCCGGTTCCGGACAGTTCGACCTTTTCGCCGGCCGGTACGAAGACCGATTCGCCGGGAGCCAGGGCCAGTTCGCCGGACTTCGGGGAGTTCGCCTTCGGGGAGCCGGCCGTGCACAGCAGGATCTGCGCGGTGCCGTCGGGGAGCACCCGGGGGGCTCCGCCCGCGGCCAGGACGAAGCGGGAGAGGCGGAACTCGTCGATGGGGGTCTCGTAGACCTCCTCGCCGTTGCCCTCCGGGCGCAGGATGCCGGGGTCGCCGGGCTCGAAGACGACGACCTTCAGCAGCTCCGGAACGTCGACGTGCTTGGGGGTGAGCCCGCAGCGCAGGACGTTGTCGGAGTTGGCCATGAGTTCGACGCCGAGGCCGTCGAGGTAGGCGTGCGGGATGCCGGCGCCGAGGAACATGGCTTCGCCGGGCTGGAGTTGCACGTGGTTGAGGAGCATCGCGGCGATGACGCCCGGGTCGCCCGGGTAGTGGTGGACGAGCCCGGCGTACGGGGCGTACGGCCCTGCGAGCCGCTCGGCGGCGGCCGCGGCCTCGGTGACCGTACGGGCCATCTCGGCGCGGTCGGCGGTCAGGACGGCGGTGAGCACCTCGCGCAGGGCCGCCTCCTCGGGGTGTGCCCGCAGGAGGTCGGCGTAGGGCTTCAGGGAGTTGACGCCGAGGCCCTCCAGCAGCGCCGCGGCCTCCAGCGGCGGGCGGAATCCGGACAGGCCCTCGAAGGGGGTGAGCGCGCAGACCAGCTCGGGCTTGTGGTTGGCGTCCTTGTAGTTGCGGTGCGGTGCGTCGATCGGGACGCCGCGGCGCTCCTCGTCCTCGAACCCGGCCTTCGCCTGGGTGAGATCGGGGTGGACCTGGAGGGAGAGCGGGGCTCCGGCGGCGAGGAGCTTGAAGAGGAAGGGGAGCCTGGGGCCGAACTTGCGGACGGCGGCGACTCCCAGTTCGCCTTCGGGGTCGGCCGCGATGACGTCCGAGAGGGCGCTCTCGCCTGCTCCGCGGTCGAGGCGGGAGGGGGCGCCGGGGTGGGCACCCATCCACATCTCGGCCTGGGGTTCGCCGGTGGGGGCGACTCCGATGAGCTCGGGGATCGCGGTGGTCGATCCCCAGGCGTAGGGGCGGATCGTGTTCGTGAGGCGGTCCATCGGTCGTCTTCCTGGGTAAGAGGGGCGCGGTTGTGCGCCTCAGCTGTGTCCCCCGGAGGCCAACGCCAGGTAGGCGGTGGCGAAATCCGTGACGGCGAGGAGTTCGGCGAGCTGTTCCAGCTCTGTGCCCTCCTCCGGTTCGAGCTCGCTGATGGCCGTGTCGTGGCTGAGGGCGAGCTCTCGTGCGGCAGGGGCGGCTGTCAGTCCGCCTGCGGGCCGGTCGCGCAACAGGACGATGCGTGCGCGAAGGGCCTGCGGTTCTTCCACTCGGTCGCGGAAGAAGTCGTCGGGGTCGGCGCCGGCGGCGAAACCGCCGGAGAGCAGCACCCCGTGGGCCGGCAGGGCCTCGGGAAGGTCGGCGGCGAGTGCGGGCCGCCCGGCGAGTTCGGCGAGGGTGGCGGCGAAGCGGCGCCCCGCGGGTCCGGCGGCGGCGCCCTCGCTCCAGATGAGCGGGAGGGAGTCGGCGAGCTCGGAGGCGAGGGTCTTGGCCGGGTTGGAGTAGGTGGCGATGGCGGGGCCGCAGCGTTCGGCCGTGCGGTCGAGCCGGTCGGCGACGAGCTGCAGGGTGTGCGGGGCGGCGGTGATCAGGCCGACCCGGTCGAGGAGCACCAGCAGCGGGGTCAGCAGGGCCCAGAGGGCGCCGGGGCCGGCCGCGGCCGACTCGTCGTACTCCTGGTACGGGGCCTTGGCCATCGGTACGAGGAGCCCGTGCGCGCCGTCCACCGCCTCGCTCAGCGGCGAGCGTTCGGGGGCGACGGCGACGACGGTGGAGCCGCGCCGGTAGGCCTGCTCGGCGAGGACCGCGAGGCCGGGCTCGGTTCCGTCGGTGGTGGCGATGAGCAGCAGGTCGACGGGTCCGGCCCAGCCGGGCAGGGTCCAGCGCAGGGCCCCGGCGGCGTGCGCGACGCCGGTCGGGTGCAGCCGGATGACGGGCGCGGAGGCTCCGGCGAGTGCGCCGAGCAGGTCGGCGACCCCGGTGGCGGCGGTGCCGGGCCCGGCGATGAGGACCGCGCGGGGGCGGCCGTCGGGGCGCAGGTCGCCGAGGCCGGCCTCGGCGGCGTGCCGGGCCGCGGTGCGTACCCGGGCGCCGGCGTCGGCGGCGCCGCGGAGCAGGCCGCGGCGGTCGGCGCGGGCGAGATCGTCAGGTGCGTCGAGGAGTGACTCGTCGAGCATGGCGGCCTCCGGCTATGTCTGTGACGGAACCTGCGTGGGACGGAACCAGTCTCGGCTTTTGCGCGGGGTGGCGGAAGGAGGCTCAGGCGGGACGGCGTGCCTCGTCGACGAGGAGCACCGGGATGCCGTCGCGGACCGGGTAGGCGAGACCGCAGTCCTGGCCTCCGGTGCAGATCAGCTCGGGGGCCTCCGCGTCGGCCGACTTGTCCTCGAGGGGCGAGTGGCAGGCGGGGCAGGCGAGGATCTCCAGGAGGCCGGCTTCGAGCGGCATGTGCGGTTCCCTTCGGGGATGTGGATCGGGCCAGGTCAGCCTACCGCCGAGTCACCTCCGGTGAGGGGTCGACGGTGGTACGGCGGGGCACGGTGGCGCGGCGGCGCAGCCGGGGCTCCGCCCCGGACCCCGCGCCTCAAACGCCGGCGGGGCTGATTTTCGCGGCCCTGGCCTGGAAGTGCGGGCGGGCCGGGCTGTGCGCGTAGCGCCACGTCCGGCCCGCCCGCGGCGCTACGCGCGGATCAGCGCCAGGACCTCGTCGCGGACCTTGGTCAGCGTGGGCTCGTCTCGGGCCTCGACGTTCAGGCGGAGGAGGGGCTCGGTGTTGGAGGCGCGGACGTTGAACCACCAGTCGGCGGCGGTCACGGTGAGGCCGTCCAGTTCGTCCAGGGTGACGCCCTCGACCGCTCCGTAGGTCTCCTTGACGGCGGCGAGGCGGCCGGCCTGGTCGGCGACGGTCGAGTTGATCTCGCCGGAGCCCGCGTAGCGGTCGTAGGAGGACACCAGGGCCGAGAGGGGGCCGTCCTGGCCGCCGAGGGCCGCCAGGACGTGGAGCGCGGCGAGCATGCCGGTGTCCGCGTTCCAGAAGTCCTTGAAGTAGTAGTGCGCCGAGTGCTCGCCGCCGAAGATGGCGCCGGACTTGGCCATCTCCTCCTTGATGAAGGAGTGGCCGACGCGGGTGCGGACGGGGGTGCCGCCGTTCTCGCGGACGACCTCGGGCACGGACCAGGAGGTGATCAGGTTGTGGATCACGGTCCCGGTGCCGCCGTTGCGGGCCAGTTCGCGGGCCGCGACCAGGGCGGTGATGGCGGACGGGGAGACGCCCTCGCCGCGCTCGTCGACGATGAAGCAGCGGTCGGCGTCGCCGTCGAAGGCGATGCCGAGGTCGGCGCCCTCGGACAGCACGCGGGCCTGGAGGTCGACGATGTTCTTCGGGTCGAGGGGGTTGGCCTCGTGGTTGGGGAAGGTCCCGTCCAGTTCGAAGTACATGGGGACCAGGTCGAGGGGGAGACCGGTGAAGACGGTGGGGACGGTGTGGCCGCCCATGCCGTTGCCCGCGTCGACGACGACCTTGAGCGGGCGGACGGCCGTGAGGTCGACCAGGCCCTTCAGGTGGTCGGCGTAGCCGGTGAGGGTGTCCTGCTCGGTGACGGTGCCCGGGACGGTGCCGGCGGGGATCGCCGGGGCGCCCTCGTCGCTCCACTTCTCGGCGAGCTCGCGGACGGTGGAGAGGCCGGTGTCCTGGCCGACCGGGGCCGCGCCGGCGCGGCAGAGCTTGATGCCGTTGTACTGCGCCGGGTTGTGCGAGGCGGTGAACATCGCGCCGGGCAGGTCCAGCTTGCCGGAGGCGTAGTACAGCTGGTCGGTGGAGCACAGCCCGATGAGGGTGACGTCCACGCCGCGGGCGGCCGCGCCGCGGGCGAAGGCGGCGGACAGGGCCGGGGAGGAGGGCCGCATGTCGTGGCCGATGACGATGGCCGGGGCGCCGGTCACCTCGACGAAGGCGGCACCGAACAGTTCGGCCAGGTGCTCGTCCCACTCGTCCGGCACGACGCCTCGTACGTCGTACGCCTTGACGATGTTCGAAAGATCGGTGGCCACTGCCTGCCCTCCGTAAGGTGATGTGCGGTGAAGCAAACCTACCGTGGACACCGTGCGGCTTTTCAGATCAACCGAATGTCAGGAGTCCGGCGAGCGCAGGACGCGCAGGTGTCCGCGACGGGTCTCCCCGGGGGTGGAACCGCCCTGACCAGCGCCACCCGCCCCGGCCGCGCGCTCCGGCGGACGGGCCGCCTCGCGGACGGCGTTGGCGAGGGCTTCGAGGTCGTCACCAGTGGGACGCGAGGGCGCCGACCCGTCGGTGAGGCGTACGACGTCCCAGCCGCGCGGGGCGGTCAGGCGCTCCGAGTGCTCGGCGCAGAGGTCGTAGCAGTGGGGTTCGGCGTAGGTGGCGAGCGGGCCGAGAACTGCGGTCGAATCGGCGTAGACGTACGTCAGAGTCGCGACGGCAGGGCGGCCGCACGCGGTGCGCGAACAGCGACGTACAAGGCTCACGACGTTGGACGGTACCGCACTCTTGACCGGGCCGCGACGACTCTCCCCCGGGCGCTCCCCCGTGTCGTCCGATCTCCCCCGCCCCGGCGTAGATGTGCGGGCTACCCTGCGGGGGTGACGGACAGCACTGTGCCTCCCCCGACCCCTCCCGCGCCCCCGGCCACCCCCCTGCCCGGCGGGTCCCCCGCCGGTGAGCCACGGGTGCGGCGGCGCGACCGGCACGGGCGCGGGATGCGCGGGCCGGTGGCCCCTCCGCAGGTACCGCTGTCGGCGAGCCGGGGGGAGCTCTTCGGGGACCTCGTACGGGACTCCGTGGAGCGGCTGGAACGGCGCTGGCCGCAGCTGGCCGAGGTGGAGTTCATGATCGGCGACGTGCCCGGTGCGCCGGGGGGCGCGGAGACCGGCTGGAACGACGAGGCGGTGCCGCTGGGGGCGCTCGCGGAGGCCGGGGGTGGGCGGCCGGCCCGGATCGTGGTGTTCCGGCGGCCCGTGGAGATCCGGGCGAAGTCTCGGGACGAGCGGGCGATGCTGGTGCACGAGATCGTGGTGGAGCAGGTCGCGGAGTTGCTCGGGCTGTCGCCCGAGACGGTGGATCCGCGGTACGGGTCGGACTAGCCGTCCGGGCTCTGCCTTTGCCGTACCGGCCCGTCCTTGCCGTCCCCGCCTGTCCTTGCCGTGCTGCCTCGCGGCGGGGTGCGGGAGGTCGGCCCTGCGGGGCTGTCCCCTACCCGCCCTTCCACCGTTCCCCGGGCGCTGCCCGGACCCGCGCCTCAAACGCCGGCGGGGCTGAAGATACCCCCCGGGCCAGCCCGGAGCCCGGTCCTCAAACGCTGGCGGGGCTGGGGCTGTCCCCGGGCTCTGCCCGGACCCGCGCCTCAAACGCCGGCGGGCTGGGGACGGCCCCGGACGGGCTGAGAAGACCTGGGGCTCCGCCCCAGACCCCGCGCCTCCAGCGCCGGCGGGGCTGGGATTGTCGGACGGGCGGCTGAGAAGGCCGGTTCGCTACTGCGTCAGGACCGAGAGGTCCTGGGTGGCCTTGGGGACCGAGACCGTGGAGTGGTCGTCCGAGAGGGTTTGGGTCGTGAACATGGGGATGCCGTCGCGCGGGATCGTCAGGGTGCGGGACGCGTGGACGGGGCCGCCGGAGACGGTTTCCACCGTGAGGGCGTAGGCGCCCTTGCCGCCCGCCGGGGCGAGGGTCAGGGTTTGGGTGGTGCCGCCCTTGACCGTGACCTCCTGGGAGGCGGGTTCGCCGCCGTCCGTGCCCGGGGAGGCCGTGACCTTGACCTTCGCGTCGGCTCCGGGCGGGGCGGTGAGGGACAGGAGGGTGGCGTTCTCCTCGGGGCGGTTGTCCGCGATGGTCGCCCGCGTGCCTACGGGGGCGGCCGCCTGGATGAAGGCGACCTCCTGCTTGGCGCCGGTGCCGCGGACCACCCGTAGGGCGGCGACCACCGGGACGACGGGCTTCTTGTCGTCGGCCGGGGACAGGACGAGGGAGCCCGCCTCGCCCCGGGTGACGTCCTTGAGGTCGAGGCTCGCGGTCATGCCGGCCTTGACGTGGATCTGCTCGCTGCCCGCGGGGCTGATCGAGCCGGTCGGCCCGGCCAGCTTCACCTTGAGGTCCGCGTCCTCCTCGCCGGGGGCGAAGGCGACCAGCCGTACGGAGGTGGCGTCCGCCGGGATGCCGGGCAGGACCAGGGTCCCCGCCGGGTCCACGGAGGCGGGCAGCCAGTCGGAGCCGACGCCTTCCTCGCCCGCCTGGGCGGTGGCCCCGACCCGGCCCGCGCGGGTGGTCACGTGGGCGGTGACGTCCGCGAGCTGGGCGCCGGGGGCGAGGGAGGCCAGGGAGATGGCCTTGCTGGACTTCGGGTCGATGCGGATGTTCTCGCTGGTGCCCGCTTCGGCCTTGACCGCGCCGTCCGGGCCGAACAGCTTGATGTCCACCACGGCCGCGGTGTCGTCCGGGTTGGTGAGGTGGACGTAGTCCTCGCGGCCCTTCGCGGTGCTCACGCCGGGGAACCAGAAGTCGGTGCCGGGCGGGGTGCAGCCGACGCCGAGCAGGCCGCGGGTGCGGCCGACCGAGACCACGGTGGTCTGCTGCGCGCTCCAGCCGGGGGCGAGGAACCC
This sequence comes from Streptomyces sp. GL_141, assembly GCF_057834385.1. Classification (NCBI taxonomy): domain Bacteria; kingdom Bacillati; phylum Actinomycetota; class Actinomycetes; order Kitasatosporales; family Streptomycetaceae; genus Streptomyces; species Streptomyces sp. GL_141. The sequence goes on along the minus strand of NZ_CM174402.1, from coordinate 5,291,302 downwards.
GTCGGCGACGCCGCTGAGCGCGGGGGCCTCGGCGCCGGAGGCCTTGGCGCCGACGGGCTTGCCGGGCTCCTTGAGTTCCAGGACGGGCTTGGCTTCCTTGGTCGCGCCCAGCAGCCGGGCCGTGCCCGTGCCGCCCGCGGCGGCCGCGCCCGGGGTGATCGCCGTGTACAGGGTCTCGGCGATGTCGGAGGTGCTGGGAGCGGGGCACACGAGCAGGGACCGCTCGACCGGCATCCGGGCCGCCGGCTTGCCCTCCGCGGCCGTGGAGGCCCCGTCGGCGGCCGGTGCGGTGAGGGTGGCGAGGCCGGTGACGGCGGCCAGGGCGGCCGTGACGGCGGCGAGCGTGAGGGGTACGCGCTGCTTCACTGCTGGGGGCTCCCGTCCGGACGCGGGGCGTGCTGCCCGCCCTGCTGTCCGTCGTGCTGGCCGTAGGTGTCGTAGCCGGTCTGGGGATCGGGCTGCTGCTGGTAGGGCGGGTAGGGCTGTTCGTACGGCTGGTACGGCTGCTCGTACTGCGTGCCCGGGTGGTTGACGTACTGCTGCTGCTCGTACGGGTACTGGTCGTACTGCTGCGGCTGCTGCGGCTGCTGCTCCTGGCCGCCGTAGGCGTAGCCGCTCTGGTCCCCGTACGCCGGCTGCTGGTAGGCGTACGCGTCGTCGCCGTACACCGGCTGCGCCGGGATCTGCGCGTACGGGTCGGCCGCGACGGCCGCCTCGGCGGGGGCGGTTCCGGACGGCGCTTCCTGCTCGGACTGCTCGCGCAGGCGGCGGGCCCGGCGGCCTTCGCCGGCCTCCTCGGCGGGGGCCTCCTCCTCGGGCAGGTCGTCGTCGAGGCTGGCGCGGCGGCCGGGCAGGGCCATCACCAGCAGCACCAGGGCGAGCAGGCCCTGGGCCCAGTGCCAGGCGGTCCGGGTGAGGGCGTCTTCGTGGACGAGGTCGAGCTCGCCGGCGTCCGCCGGGAGTTCGAAGCCCTGGGCCCAGCCGTCGAGCGTCTTGGGCTTGAGCGGCTTGCCGTCGAGGGTGGCCTGCCAGCCGGGGTCGGCCTGGTCGGCGATCCGCAGGACGCGTCCGGCCTCGCCGGCCGGGATCTTGGTGTGGGCCTCGACGGGGCCGGAGGCGACGGGGATGGGGGCCTCTCCGGGCTTGCCGGAGACGATGACGGCGCGGGCGACCTGCCGGTCGAGGCGCCACAGGGCGCTGCCTTCGAGCTTGCTGAGGCGGCTGAGGCCGGGGGTGGCGTCCAGGACGCGGCCGATTTCCTGGGGGGCACCGTCGCGGACCAGGACGTAGCGGATGGCGAAGCCGCCGAGCTGGTCGGTCTGGTCGGCGCCGGAGCCGGCGACGAGGCTGGAGACGACCTTGTCGAGGCGGGCGTCGCTGCCGGCCTCGGCGGCGAGCTCGGAGTCGCCGAGGCGGCCGCCGGAGCCGCGGACCAGGCTGTAGGAGAGGGCGGCCGGGGAGTCCGCGCCGATGACGAGGGTGCGGGCCTGGTCGCGGGTGCCGCTCTCCTCGGCGACGAAGGCGGGGACCTGGACGGGGTCGCGGCGCTCCAGCGGTCCGGCGGCTCCGCTGAGCATCCAGCCGGCCGCGCCGGCGAGCGGGCCGACGGCGGCGGCGAGCGCGATCAGGGCGGCGAGGGGCTGGCGCCAGCCGAAGCTGCGGGCGGCGACGCGTTCCTTGGCCCCGTCGGCGCCGACGACGGCGGCGGCCAGCAGGGCCAGTCCGTAGACGAGGGTGGCGGGGCCGGCCCACGTGGTGCGGTTGACGAGGACGGCCAGGACGAGCGCGGCGAGCGCGGTGGCCCAGGCGGTGCGTACGGCGAACTGCCGGTCGGCGCGCAGCAGCGCGGCCAGGGCGGCGAGGACGACGCCGAGGAGGATCAGGCCGCCCGCGGTGCGGGGGCCGCCGGGGCTGATGCCGAGCAGGTCCAGGGCGGTGGCCGAGCCGGCTCCGTAGGGCAGTCCGGCCTCGCGCAGGAAGCGCGCGGGGTGGGTGAGCAGGCTCAGCGACCAGGGCGCGAGCACGAGGACGGGGACGCCGAGCGTCGCGAGGAGGCGGGGTCCGTACGTCTTCCAGTGCGCGCGGCGCAGGACCAGCGCGGCGGCTCCGAGGACGGCGGCGAGCGGCCAGACGACGGGGGTGAAGGCGGTGGCCAGGGTCAGCAGGAGGGTGTAGGTCCAGGCGGAGCGCCAGCTGCCCTCCCCTTCGCCGCATCCGAAGGCGGTGACGGCGGAGCGGGCGATGAGCGGGAGCAGGATCGCGAGGACGGCGGTGCCGAGGCGGCCGCCGGCGAGGGCTCCGGTGACGGCGGGGAGGAAGGCGTAGGCGACGGCGGCCCAGGCGCGCAGCAGCCGGGATTCCACCAGCGGCCGGGAGGCGAAGTAGGCGGTGAGTCCGGCGAGCGGGACCGAGCAGACGAGCAGCAGGGTCAGGGCGGCGTTGGTGGAGCCGAGGAGCAGGGTGGAGAGGGCGCCGAGGACGGCGAGGTAGGGCGGTGCTCCCGCGGTGGTGCCGGTGCCGACGGGCTGCCAGTCGTCGGCGTAGACGCGCCAGAGGCCGAGTCCGCCGTCGGGGGCGGGGAGCAGGGCTCCGCCCATGAGGGAGCCGCCGCCGAGGAGGGAGCGGCAGGCGATGACGGAGACGAGCAGGAGGAGGGCGAAGAGGACGGGCGCGGGCTTGCGGGCGATCCGCTTGAGGCGCGCGAACTGTTCGATCTCCAGGTAGTCGGCGTCGTCCCCGCCGGGTCCCGATTCGACGGCTCCGCCGTGCCGGCCGGCGGTGGAGGCCTCGGTGTCGCCGTCGGCGCCGAAGTAGCCGGCGAGCTGTTCGGCGTTGGCGCGCAGGCTGGCGCCGGGCGGCGGGAAGAGGGGGCGCAGTTCCTTGGCGGGGACGGCCGCGCGGCCCCTGCGGCGGCGGGCTCCGAGGATCCGGCCGGGGCGGAGCAGGGTGGCGAGGAGGCCGGTGATCTCGTCGACGGCCTGTCCGGGGGCCTTGCCGACGAGGTAGGCGAGGGTGCGCAGGACGGTGCCGAAGAGGATGCGCAGCAGGACGTACGGGAGGGCGCGGCCGGGGCTGTTGGCCAGCATCGTGTAGACGGCGCCGGCCTTGTCGACGCGGTGCGGGCTGGCGGCGGAGCGGCCGACGCAGTCGACGGTGCGGCGTTCGCGGGCGGAGGCCTCGGCGTGCCGCAGGACGGCGTCGGGGGCGATGAGGACGGTGTGGCCGGCGCTCTGGACGCGCCAGCACAGGTCGACGTCGTCGCGCATGAGGGGCAGGCGGCGGTCGAAGCCGCCGAGGGCGTCGTACACGTCGCGGCGGATCAGCATGCCGGCGCTGGAGACGGAGAGGACGGGCTGGACCTGGTCGTGCTGGCCCTGGTCCTGTTCGCGCCGGTCCAGGCCGGTCCAGCGGCGGCCGCTGCGGGCGATGGTGACGCCGACTTCGAGGAGCTGCTTCTTGTCGTACCAGCCGCGCAGTTTGGGGCCGATGACGGCGGCGTCGGGGTTCTCGTCGGCGACGCGCAGCAGTTCGGCGAGGGCGTCGGGCTCGGGTGCGCAGTCGTCGTGGAGCAGCCAGAGCCACTGGACGGGTTCGCCGTGGGGCAGGTCGGGGAGGTCGTACGTGTCGTCGCGCCAGGTGCGGCTGACGGGGTCCCAGCCGGAGGGGCGCTTGAGGTACGGGAGTTCCTCGGGGGTCAGCGTGCCGGCGGTGCGGGCGGCTTCGTCGACCGCGGCGCCGAAGCCTGTGCGGCGGGCGAGGTGCAGGACGCGGTCCTCGCCGAGGGCTTCGCCGAGCAGGCGCGCGGAGTCGTCGGCGCTGCCGGTGTCGGCGGCGATGTGGCTCTGGGCGGGGCGTTCCTGGCCGAGGAGTCCGGCGAGGGTCCGGGGCAGCCAGCGGGCGCCGTCGTGGGCGACGAGGACCGCGGTGACGACGTGCCGGGGGAACTCTGGTGCGGCGGCAGCCTGGTGGGAGGCGCTCGACTGGCTGTGCAGGGACATCGCGGTACGGGCCCTCCGGCCGGGGGTCCGGGGGTGGTGTGCCCTCGGAGGCTGCTGGACAGCGCCCCACCCTAACGGCTGGGAACACAGCGGTCCGCCTCCTGCGGGGAAGGTGCAGGAGGCGGACCGTTTGCTCTGCTCATTGCCGTGCGGGTCGTGCCGTTCGCCGTGGTGCGTTTTGTGCCGGTGCGTGCACTTCGGCCACTGCCGTGCGTGAGGCCGGGTGCACAGGCGGCTATGCCGCTGGATATGCCGTCGGTTCTGCCGCTGGATATGTCGCCGGATCTGTCGTGGGCCGTACCGCGGGCCCTGCCGTGGGCGCCGTTGCCTGCACGCCGAGGGCGCTTCAGACGGCGGCCTTCTTCAGGCGTCGCCGCTCGCGCTCGGACAGGCCGCCCCAGATGCCGAATCGCTCGTCGTTGGCGAGGGCGTACTCAAGGCATTCGGAGCGGACCTCGCAGGCGAGGCAGACCTTCTTGGCCTCGCGGGTCGAGCCGCCCTTCTCGGGAAAGAAGGACTCGGGGTCGGTCTGGGCGCAGAGAGCTCGCTCCTGCCATCCGAGCTCTTCGTCCGCCTCCTCGACCAGCAGTTCCTGAACCAGCTCGGTCATGTGCGCCCCTCGCTCTGTCTGTGCGTCCCCGTGGTCATGCCGTCACTCATCGCTACGTAACGACACGAGTGAAATTACAAGTGCGGGGCTCCAGCGCAGTCAAGCCGAGATCTGCTATTGGGCCCCTTATTCACTCTGCGGAACCAAGCCTATGCAGAAAGTGTTCATATCGCCAAAAATCGTGACACATGCCACACGTGTCACATGTGGGACCCTCTCCCCCGTAGTCGACGCGTCACTCTGTGGTGGGGTTCCGATCCGGCCGAAGAAGCGGCGCAGATCACATTTCAGCCACAGAAGGACATCGCACGGCTTTGCGGGTTTGAGAGCCGCCACAGCGGGCTGCAGCTCGACTCGCAGCGCCACATCCCCTGGTACCGACTGCACAAACCTTTCTCCGGGCACGGTAACCGGATGAGGTGAAACTTTTCCACCAAATCGGACATTGGGTTGACAGTCCGACCCCCTACCGGGTCTTCTTGTACGCATGTCAGCGCCCTCAGCAGTCACCCGGACCCCCATTCGTGGGTTCCTGTGCGCTGCCCAGGTTCGCTGTTGCTGTTGCAGCTGTTGATGCCTCGGGAGCCCCGGCTCCCCTGAGCTCCAGCTCGCCCCCCACAGCAACCGCCGCATGACTGACATCCGTCGAGGAACCCCCCGATGAACAGCACCAGCACCAGCACCCTGAACGCCGCCCCCATCGCCCCGGCGATGGTCGAGAGCGACCTCCAGATCGCCGGCGACATCCTCTCCGTCCAGCACCTCCTGCAGCCCGCCCGCGAGCACCCGGCCACCGTCGCCGAGTTCGTGGGCCTCGCGCGTTCCATCGCCGCCGACCGCTCCGAGTGGGAGCACCTGGTCCGGTACGACGCCACGACCCGCTGGTACCACCGGCTGCGCACCGGCCCCGGCTACGAGGTCTGGCTCCTCAGCTGGGTCCCCGGCCAGGGCAGCGGCCTGCACGACCACGGCGACTCCTCCGGCGTGCTCACCGTCCTGGAGGGCGAGCTGACCGAGCACACCGCCCGCGGCCCGCTCACCCTCGGCGCCGGCTCCCAGCGCGTCTTCGCCCCCGGCTACGCCCACGAGGTGCAGAACGACAGCCTCGACGGGGCCGTCAGCCTGCACGTGTACTTCCCCGGCCTCACCCGGATGCCGATGCACAGCTGCTCTCCGGCCCTGCCCGAGGCCCTCTCCGTCTGATCCGGACGCCTTCCGGACGCCTTCCGGCCGTCCCGCCCGTCACCCGGCCACCGCCCCGCGAAGGCCCCGCGCGCGGCTGACAGACTGTTCGCATGCGCATTGTTGTTCTGGCCGGCGGCATCGGCGGCGCCCGTTTCCTCCGAGGTCTCCAGTCCGCCGTTCCCGACGCGGACATCACGGTCATCGGCAACACCGGTGACGACATTCACCTGTTCGGGCTCAAGGTCTGCCCCGACCTGGACACCGTGATGTACACCCTCGGCGGTGGCATCAACGAGGACCAGGGCTGGGGCCGCACCGACGAGTCCTTCACCGTCAAGGAGGAACTCGCCGCGTACGGGGTCGGACCGACCTGGTTCGGCCTCGGTGACCGCGACTTCGCCACCCACATCGTCCGTACGCAGATGCTCGGTGCGGGCTACCCGCTCAGCGCCGTCACCGAGGCCCTCTGCGACCGCTGGCAGCCCGGGGTCCGGCTGCTCCCCATGTCCGACGACCGGGTCGAGACCCACGTCGCGATCACCGACTCCCAGACCGGCGAGCGCCGGGTCATCCACTTCCAGGAGTACTGGGTCCGCATGCGCGCCGCGGTGGACGCCGAGGCCGTCGTACCCGTGGGCGCCGAGCAGGCCAAGCCCGCACCCGGCGTCCTGGAGGCCATCGCGGCCGCCGACGTGATCCTCTTCCCGCCGTCGAACCCCGTGGTGTCGGTGGGGACCATCCTCGCCGTACCCGGCATCCGGGAGGCCGTGGCCGCCGCCGCGGCGCCCGTCGTGGGCCTCTCCCCCATCGTCGGGGGCGCCCCCGTGCGCGGGATGGCCGACAAGGTGCTGGCCGCCGTCGGCGTCGAGTCCACCGCCGCGGCCGTCGCCCTGCACTACGGCACCGAGCTGCTCGACGGCTGGCTCGTCGACACCGCCGACGCGGACTCCGTCGCCGCGGTGGAGGCCGCCGGCATCACCTGCCGGGCGGTCCCGCTGATGATGACCGACCTGGCCGCCACGGCGGAGATGGCGCGGGCCGCGCTGGAACTGGCGGAGGCCTCCCGGTGACCGCCCCGCACGGGCCCTCGTACGAGGTCCGGGCACTCGGCGGGATCCCGGAGGTGCGGCCGGGCGACGACCTGGCCTCGCTGATCGCGGCCGCCGCCGGACCGGAGCTGCGGGACGGCGACGTCCTGCTCGTCACCTCGAAGATCGTCTCCAAGGCGGAGGGCCGGATCGTCCGCGCCGATTCGCGCGAGGAGGCGATAGACGCCGAGACCGTACGGGTCGTCGCGCGCCGCGGGACGCTGCGGATCGTGGAGAACCGGCAGGGCCTGGTCATGGCGGCGGCCGGGGTCGACGCCTCGAACACCGAGGCCGGCACCGTCCTGCTGCTGCCCGAGGACCCCGACGCCTCTGCCGCCGCGATCCGGGCGGGGCTGCGGGAGCTGCTGTCGGTGGACGTGGGCGTGATCGTGACGGACACCTTCGGGCGGCCGTGGCGCACCGGGCTCACCGACGTGGCGATCGGCGCCGCCGGCGTACGGGTCCTGGACGACCTGCGCGGGGGCACCGACGCCCACGGGAACCCGCTGAGCGCGACGGTCGTCGCGACCGCCGACGAGCTGGCCGCCGCGGGCGACCTGGTCAAGGGCAAGGCGGAGGGCCTGCCGGTGGCGGTGGTGCGCGGGCTGGCGCACGTCCTGGGCGAGGGCTCCTCGGGGGCCGACCTGGTGCGCTCGCCGGCCGACGACATGTTCCGGCTGGGCACCTCGGAGGCGGTACGGGAAGCCGTGACGCAGCGGCGTACCGTACGGGCCTTCACGTCCGAGCCGGTGGATCCCGGCGCGGTCCGGCGTGCGGTGGCGGCGGCCGTGACGGCCCCCGCCCCGCACCACACGACGCCGTGGCGGTTCGTCCTGCTGGAGTCGGCGGGCGCGCGGCTGGAGCTGCTGGACGCGATGCGGGACGCCTGGATCGAGGACCTGCGGCGGGACGGGAAGTCCGAGGAGTCCATCGCGAAGCGGGTCCGGCGGGGCGACGTCCTGCGGGCCGCGCCCTACCTGGTGGTGCCCTGTCTGGTCACGGACGGCGCGCACGACTACGGGCACGCGCGGCGGGACGCGGCGGAGCGGGAGATGTTCGTCGTGGCGATGGGCGCGGGCGTGCAGAACTTCCTGGTCGCGCTGGCCGGGGAACGGCTGGGCTCCGCGTGGGTGTCCTCGACGATGTTCTGCCGGGACGTGGTGCGCAAGGTGCTCGGGCTTCCGGAGGACTGGGACCCGATGGGTGCGGTGGCCGTAGGGCACGCCGCGGTCGCTCCGGCGGAGCGGGCGGGGCGGGCGGCGGAGGAGTTCATCGAGGTGCGGTGACCCGCTGGTGCGGGCCTTGGACGGGGGGGCGGGCCGCGGCCGCGCATGCCGCCACGGCCGTGCATGCCCCCGCAGGGCAGGCCAGGGATGTACGGGCTTTCCCCCGTCGGGAGGCGTGGCCCGGTCGGGCGGGGTCAGAGCTTGCCGATGTCGCCCCGGGGCATCCGGGGGGCCCGGCGGGGCGGGGCGGCGCCGGCCAGGAGGACCAGGCGGGCCGCGCGGTGGCGCTGACCTGCGTAGGGGGCGAGGAGCTCCAGCATGGCGGCGTCGTCGGCGTCCCGGTCCCCGGCCAGGGCGTAGCCGATGATGCCGGGCAGGTGGAGGTCGCCGGTGGTGACGGCGTCGGCGGCGCCGTTGCTGCGCTGGAGGGTTTCGGCGGAGGTCCACGGGCCGATGCCGGGGATCGCCTCCAGGCGGGCGGTGGCCGCCGGCAGGTCCATGGCGGCGGCCTCTTCGAGGCGGGCGGCGAGGCGGGCCGCGCGGACGATGGTGGCGGAGCGTTTCGAGTCGACTCCGGCCTTGTGCCAGTCCCAGGACGGGATGAGGGCCCAGGTGCGGGGGTCGGGCATGACGTAGAGGTCCGGGATCGGGGTCTGGCCCTGGGCCTGGGCCTGGCTCTGGGTCTGGGTCTTGTCCGGGCCCGGGGCCGGCTCGCCGTACTGGCGTACGAGGCGGCGCCAGGCACGGTACGCCTCGTCGGCGGTGACCTTCTGTTCCAGGACCGTCGGGATCAAGGACTCCAGGACCAGGCCGGTGCGGGTCAGGCGCAGGCCGGGGCGGCGGCGGTGGCTGGCGTGCACGAGCCTGTGGCGGGGGACGAAGGCGGCGGGGTCGTCGGCGGCACCGAGCAGTTCCGGCAGACCGTCGAGGATCCAGTCGGCGCCGGGTCCCCAGGCGGTGGCGGTCACCCCGCCCCCGTCCCCGTCCCGCGCGATCCGCAGTGTGGCCGGGCCGGCGGGGGTGCGGGTGGCTCGCCAGACCGTGCCGGGGGTGATGCGGAAGGTGGGGTCGGCGGGGCCGCGTCTGAGGGGGCCGAGGGTGAGGCCCAGGTCCAGGGGGCCGGGTGGGGTCCACGTGCGGGTGGCTGGGCCGGGGGGTGTGGCCGTGCCGGGGGCTGGGGGTGTTCCTGTGGTCGGGGCCGGGGCGGGGGCCGGGGGCGGGGGCGTACCCGGGGCGGGGGCCGGGGGCACGGTGGTGCGGCCTCCGCGGATCGCGGTGCGGGTGAGGGGGTCGTAGCGGCCGGCCATGCCTTGAGCGTAGCCCTGCGGGGCTGTCCCCTACCCGCCCTTCCACCGTTCCCCGGGCGCTGCCCGGACCCGCGCCTCAAACGCCGGCGAGGCTGGAGATACCCCCCGGGCCAGCCCGGAGCCCGGTCCTCAAACGCCGGCAAGGCCGGGGATATCCCCAGACCAGCCCCGAACCTGGTCCTCACACGCCGGCGAGGCTGGAGATACCCCCGGGCCAGCCCGGAGCCTGGTCCTCACACGCCGGCAAGGCCGGGGATACCCCCGGACCAGCCCCGAGCCTGGTCCTCACACGCCGGCGAGGCTGGGGCTGTCCCCGGGCTCTGCCCGGAGCCCGGTCCTCACACGCCGGACGGGCTGAGTGGGTGCCGGGCTGCGCGCGGGGTCCCTAGACGTCGGTCCCCGCGGTGGAGGGGTGCCGGGCTGTGCCCGGGGTCCCTGGGGCTCCGCCCCAGGCCCCGGTCCTCAAACGCCGGACGGCTGAAAGGAGCCCCGCCGCCCGGAGGGTCATTCCAGCCTCGTCGGCGTTTGAGGCGTGGGGGTCCGGGGGCTAGCCCCCGTGCAGCGACGCCGCACCCGGCAACGGGGCCGAGCGGTGGGAGCGGCGCGTCACGAGGGTGCGGCCTCTCAGGGGCGGCCCTGGAGTTTGGCTGAGGCGGTTCGGGTGGGGGGGAGTTGGGTGTAGAGCTGGCGGCCGGGGCATTCCGTGGCGAAGCCGTCGCGGTGGCCGGAGATGACGTTCAGGCGGACGTTGCTGCCCTTCGCGTAGAGGTTGCCGCCGCCCGAGCGGAGGGTGGTCTTCGCGCGGGGGTCCGCTCCGAAGAGGCCCAGCTTCCAGGCCGTGAGGCGGGCCACCGCGTCCACCGCCGCCTTGGGGGGCGCCGTGGAGGCGAAGGTGCCGATGACCGCGACGCCCATGCTGTCCGTGTTGAAGCCCATGGTGTGCGCGCCGAGCACCGCCTTGGCGACTCCGCCCGCCCGGCCCTCGTAGACGGTGCCGCACTTGTCGACGGCGAAGTTGTAGCCGATGTCCCGCCAGCCGCTGCTGACCACGTGGTAGCGGTACAGGCTGCGCAGGACGGCCGGGGCGTCCTTGCAGGCGTAGTTGTTGCCCGAGGCGGTGTGGTGGACGAAGGCGGCCTTGACCGTGTTCGTGTAGACGAAGCCCTTTTCGCGCAGGCTCTCGTCCGCGCCCCAGCCCAGCCGGGTGACGATCTTCGGGCGCGGGCCGATGTACGGGGCGGCCGCGAGCGCCTCGTCGGCGAGGACCGCGTCGGCGGTGGAGTCGGCCTTGTTGAGGGCGGAGATCTCCTTGGCGCCCAGGGGCGCCATCGGGATGTTGACGGAGGAGGCTTCCGCCATCTCCATCGTCATGCCGGGGAGGAGGGCCAGTTCGCCCTTGTCGTCGTCATCGACGACGGGCGAGGACTCCGCGGTGCCGTTCTTCGCGTCCGAGTGGGGGCGGGAGGAGTCTCCCGGGTCCACCAGTTCGATGCGCATGCCCGTCGGGAGTCCGCTGCTGACCGTGCGGCCGCCGGATTCCGCCTGGACCCGGACCTCGATGCCGTCGGACTGTCCGACCCAGAGGGGTGCGGTGCTGCCGCGGACGCGGCCGCTGCCCCGTTCCGCCGTGTCGGGGTCGGCGGCGTGTTCGGTGTTGTGGGTGTCGACGTCCTGCCATTCGGACCAGGCCGAGGTGGCCACGGAGCGGGTGCGGACCTGGACGCTGCCGTCGAGCTGGGTGCTCGCGTCGTCCCAGACGACGCCGACCAGCGAGAAGGTCTTGACCTCGCGCGCCGACAGGCCCCGCGTCTCGGGCAGCCGGGGCGAGGTGCTCATGCCGGGCACCCCGGAGGTGCGGTCCGCCGTGGGTCCCACGGGGACGAGCGGCAGGGATTGGGTGGATCCGGCGGGGGCCGCGGGTGTTGCCGACCTGGTGACCGCTGCCGGGTGTGCGAGGGCCGTGGAGGGGAGCGCGAGCGGCAGGGCCAGTGCGGCAGCCGTCGCGACGCCGATGGAGGAAGCAAGGAATGCACGCATGGAAAGGATGCTGGGGACTGCCGCAGGCCGGCGCCATCCGAGAACTGACGTGCCGTCCGGTCCCGGCGCCGATACCCCTCCTCCGTACGGGGGATCGTGCTGCGGCCGTACGGAGGAGGGACGCGGGTCCTCCCGCGTAGGCTCTGGTCCGTGAACGCCACTGACCGCACCCCTGCCGACCTGCTGCGATCCGCGCTCGCCGCCGATCCCGGCCGCCCGCTCGTCACCTTCTACGACGACGCCACGGGCGAGCGCGTCGAATTGTCCGTCGCCACCTTCGCCAATTGGGTGGCCAAGACCGCCAATCTGCTCCAGGGCGACCTGGGCGCCGAGCCCGGCGACCGGCTCGCCCTGCTGCTCCCCGCGCACTGGCAGAGCGCCGTGTGGCTGCTCGCCTGCGCCTCCGTCGGGGTCGTGGTGGAGGTGGGCGGGGACCCGGGCGGCGCCGATCTCGTGGTGAGCGGGCCGGACACCCTGGAGGAGGCCGCCGCGTGCTCCGGCGAGCGGGTGGCGCTCGCGCTGCGGCCGCTGGGCGGGCGCTTCCCGCAGCCACCGGCCGGGTTCGCCGACTACGCCGTGGAGGTGCCGGGGCAGGGTGACCGGTTCGCCCCCTTCCAGCCCGTGGACGCGGACGGCCCGGGCCTGATGGTCGGCGGCGAGGAGCTCTCGTACGCACGGATCTGCGAGCGGGCCCGCGAGGACGCGGCGAAGCTCGGCTTCGGCGAGGGCGCCCGGGTGCTGTCCCGGCAGGGTTACGACAGCTGGGACGGGCTCTCGGCCGGGCTCTACGCGGCCCTGGCCACGGGCGGCTCCGTGGTGCTGTGCCGCAACGCCGAGGGGCTCGCGGACGCGGCCCTGGCCCAGCGGATCGAGAGCGAGCGGGTCACCCACACGGCCTGACCCGGCCCGACCCCGCCGTCACCCACACCGCCCCATGCCGGATCTGGGCGATTTGTCACCCACATGGCCCTGTACACGGCCGTGCCCCCGGGCCGCATCGGTGCCCCGGGGGCAGGATCGGCACAGGCCGTACTCACCCGTACGGCCCGTACCGGTCGGGTGAGGGGACGGAACGCGAGTGACGGACAGCGCGGGCATACCGGGCGGCACCGATGCGGCCGGAGGCGAGAAGCCTCGAGACGGCCGCAAGCGGCGCCGGCTGCTGCGCTGGATCGGGCTCGGGACCGGCCTGCTGGCCGTCGTCGGGGCGGGCACGGGCTGGTGGATCTACTCCAAGCTCGACGGGAACATCGCCGAGGACACCTCCGCCGCCGCCGAGCTGCGGCGCTACGACAAGGAGCGCCCGGCCCACCTGGCGGGCGGCGCGCAGAACATCCTGCTGATCGGCTCGGACTCGCGCACCGGCGCGGGCAACGCCCCGTACGGGCAGGACGAGGGCACGCAGCGCTCGGACACCACGATCCTGCTGCACCTGCCGGCGGACCGGAAGAGCGCGACGGCGGTCTCGATACCGCGGGACCTGATGGCGGAGATACCCGCCTGCCTGAAGGCGGACGGCAGCCGCACCCGGGAGCAGTTCGCCCAGTTCAACTGGGCCTTCGAGTGGGGCGGGACCGCCTGCACGATCCGTACGGTCGAGGCGATGACCGGGATCCGGGTCGATCACCACATGGTGCTGGACTTCAGCGGCTTCAAGAAGATGATCGACGCCATCGGCGGGGTGGAGGTGTGCCTGCGCCGGCCGGTGGACGACACCGAGGCCAAGCTGAAGCTGCCGGCGGGCCGGCAGACCCTGCAGGGCGAGCAGGCGCTGGGCTTCGTCCGGGCCCGCTACAGCCTGGGCAACGGCAGCGACACCGAGCGGATGGAGCGCCAGCAGGCGTTCCTCGGGTCGCTCGTCAAGAAGGTGCAGAGCAACGGGGTGCTGCTCAATCCGGCCCGGCTGTACCCGCTGCTGGACGCGGCGACCTCCTCGGTGACCACCGACCCGGGGCTGGCCTCGCTGCGGGGGCTGTACGAGCTGGTCCGGGGCGTCCGCGACATCCCGACCGACCAGATCAAGTTCCTCACGGTGCCGCGCCGGCCGTACGCCGCCGACCGCAACCGGGACGAGCTGCGGGAGCCGGACGCCACCCAGCTCTTCCAGCGGCTGCGGGCGGACCAGCCGCTCACCATCGCCCCGCCCGCGGCCACGGCCACGCCCGCCCCGGTTCCGCGGCCGGACGGGGACCGGCAGGGGGAGGCGGCGGCCGACGACAAGGCGGACCGCGCCGAGGACGGCACGCAGGACCGTACCGGTGACGGCAACGGTGACGGCACCGGAGACGGCACGGGAACCGCGGAGCCCTCGACGCCCGTCCCCACCTTCACGGGCACCACGGCCGGTGTGGCCGACTGCCGGTAAAGCAATCCCAAAAGCCGGTGTCCGGGCCGAGCTTGTTGGGGCGATTGCCCCGTTGTAAGTGCGTGGAATTCATCACCAGCATGGTTTGCGGCGAACCTGTCCGGATAAGGTGAGCGATCCGGCGCCCGGCCAGTACAGAGGCCGTGCGCCAGCAGCCGGATCGTTGACCGTGCGCCTGGGGGAGGCGCGTCGCGAAGCACCGACGGAGGATTCGAGCAAACCGTGGATGCGCAAAGCCGTGGACGGGCCGACGAGATCGACCCCGCAGATCAATGGGTACTCAACCCCCGCACCGGCAACTACGAACTGCGACTGGACGACACCGCTGCGCAAGCACCGGCGCAACGGTCCGCCCCCCGCGCGGCGCCCCGCAGAACCCCCGTTCCTCCCCGCTCCCCCGCCGCCCCGTCCCCCGCGGTTCCCGGACCGCGCCGCGGTGACGGTCCACCCGGCGGCGGCCGGCGCGGCGGGCGTTCGCGCAAGGTCGGCGGTGGCGGCCGCAAACGGGCCCTGACCATCACCGGTGGAACCCTGGCGGTGCTGCTGATCGGCGGCTCGGTGGCGGGGTACCTCTACTACCAGCACCTGAACGGCAACATCGTGGTCACCGACGTCGGCGACGCGGGCACGAGCGGCGGGTTCAAGAAGGACCAGCCGATCAACATCCTGGTCATCGGCACGGACAAGCGCAGCGGCGCGGGCAACGAGGGGTACGGGGACGCCGGCAGCGTCGGCCACGCCGATACGACGATCCTCTTCCACGTGTCGAAGGACCGCTCCAACGCCACGGCGCTGTCCATCCCGCGCGACCTGATCACCAACCTGCCAGTCTGCCCCACGAAGCAGCCGGACGGCTCGACGAAGGACATCCCCGGCGAGCGCGGGGCCCGCTTCAACACCAGCCTGGGGCAGGCGGGCCGCGACCCGGGCTGCACGATGCGCACGGTCAGGGAGCTCACCGGGATCCAGGTCGACCACTTCATGATGGCCGACTTCAACGCGGTGAAGAACCTGAGCACGGCGGTCGGCGGGGTGCCGGTCTGCGTGGCCAAGGACGTCGACGACAGGGACTCCAAGCTCAAGCTGACGGCGGGCGAGCACCGGCTGGCGGGCGAGCAGGCGCTGGCCTTCGTACGGACCCGGCACGCCTTCGGCAACGAGAGCGACCTCGACCGCATCAAGACGCAGCAGCAGTTCCTCAGTTCGATGATGCGCGAGATGAAGTCCAAGGAAACACTGACGAGCCCCAAGAAGTTCCTCTCCCTCGCGGAAGCCGCCACGAAGTCGCTGAGCGTGGATTCGGGGATAGGTTCGATCGGAAAACTCACCGATCTTGCGAGCGAGTTGAAGAACATAGACCTCAAGAACATCACCTTCACCACGCTTCCGGTGCTCGACAATCCGGCGGAGAAGGTCAAAGCCACGGTGGTCGTCAACCAGGCCCAGGCCGAACCGCTGTTGCAGATGATCCGCGGGGACGTCTCCCTCACCGAGGTCGAGAAGAAGGAACAGGCGGCGAAGGACGCGGCGGACGCCGACGCGAAGGCCAAGCTGGACGCCCTCATGCAGGGCGCCCGCGCGGCGGCCAAGGACGTCCGGGTGGACGTCTACAACGGCGGCGGCCCGGCCGGATCCGCGTCCGGCACGCTGAACTGGCTGCAGAACACCAAGGGGGTGCCGAAGTCCAGCAACCTGGGCAACGCGCCCGCCAAGGTGGACGCCACGCAGCTGGAGTACGCGCCCAACCAGGCCGACCAGGCCAGGGCGTTGGCGGACATGATGGGCCTGCCGGCGACGGCACTGAAGATGGGCACGGCCGACGCCGCGCCCAAGACGCCGATGAAACTGACGCTCGGCGCCGACTTCAAGGGGGCGGGGGTCTCCATGACAGCGCCTCAGCAGGCGCCGGAAGGCGTCCAGCGGGTCGAAGCGGACAAGTCCGTCTGCGCCAAGTGACCGACAGGGGGGCCGGCCGGCCCTCCGCGGTCACGCAATGACGTGCCGGATCCTGTTGGACCGGCACAATACCGACACAGAGTGATCGTGATGGGGGACGCGTGAGGCACAGCAGCGTGCAAGGGGAGGGGGCGCCGGGCCGCGCCGGCGACGGCATATCCGGCGCCGGCACCCGGCCGACGGCGACCAGTGCCGTACCCGCGCCGAGGTCCGGCTCCGGCCACCGCCGCGGCGGTGGCCCCGGGGGCGGGGGCGGCAAGCGGCCGACCCGGCGGGGGCGGCGCCGCGTCCTGCGCTGGACGGCCTTCATCGTCGCGCTGCTCATACTCGGGACGGCGGCGGCCGGCTACCTCTACTACCGCCACCTCAACGGCAACATCCGCAGCGGCCAGCGCCTGAGCGGCGACAGCGGAGTCGCCCGGGGCGAGGCCGACGCCGCGGGCCGGCGCCCGATCAACATCCTGATGCTCGGCTCCGACGTCCGCGACGAGGAGAACGCGAAGCTCGGCGGGGGCTGGGACAACATCGGCGACCCCGCGCGGGCCGACGTGCAGATGCTGGTCCACATATCCGCCGACCGGAAGAACGCCTCGGTCACCACCGTTCCGCGCGACACCATCGTGGACATCCCGGAGTGCACCGATCCCGCGACGGGCAAGAAGTACAAAGCCACCAAGACGATGATCAACGAGAGCCTCGCCAACGGCGGCCCCGGCTGCACCCTGGCCACCTGGGAGAAGCTGGCCAACGTCTACATCGACCACTGGATGATGATCGACTTCGCCGGTGTCGTCAGCATGGCCGACGCGATCGGCGGCGTCGACGTCTGCGTCAACCAGAACGTCTTCGACCAGTCGAAGCCGGGGACGGGGACGGGCGGTTCCGGCCTCAAGCTGACGGCGGGCACCCACAGGGTCCAGGGCGAGCAGGCGCTCCAGTGGCTGCGCACCCGGCACGCCTTCGGCAGTGACATGGCCCGGGCCAAGGCGCAGCACATGTACATGAACTCGATGATGCGCGGGCTCAAGAGCCAGAACGCCTTCACCGACCTCCCCCGCCTCACGGGCCTGGCAGAGGCGGCGACGAAGGCGCTGCAGGTGTCGGACGAGATCGGGACGGTCAAGAAGCTCCTCGACCTTGCCCTGCTGCTCAAGGACGTGCCGGTCAACCGCCTCACGACGGCCACGATCCCGGTGCTGCAGGCCCCGGGCGACAAGGACCGGCTGATCCTCAACCCCACGGACGCCGAGAGGGTGTGGGAGATGCTCCGCAAGGACATCGCCATGGACAAGAACGGCGACCCGGCGCCGGCCGAGAGCGGCCAGCCGGGGGCGAGCCAAGACCCCTCGGGCCCCGCTCCGTCGACCGAGCCGACCCCGCAGACGTCCTCCGCGCCGCCGGCCTCCAACCCCGCGAAGCTCGCCGTGCAGGTGGTCAACGGCACGGGCTCCGGGTCGCAGGCGGTGCCCAAGCGGGCCACGGCCATCGCGGGCCAGCTGGTCGCCAAGGGCTTCGCGCTGGCCAAGGCGGACGGCGCGCTGACCCCGGAGAAGGCGACGATCGTCCGCTACGCCACGGACGCTCAGGCGGCCGACGCGCAGAGCGTGGCGGCGGCGCTCGGGATCCCGGCCACCTCCGTACAGAAGTCGGCCGCGGCGGCCAAGATCACGGTCCTGGTGGGCGCGGACTGGCGCGAGGGCACCACCTACCCGGTGCAGGCGCCCCCCGAGGCCGGTTCGGTCCCGGAGTCGGCCGACGTGCTCAACGGCACGGACACCAGCTGCATGGACATCTACGGTCCGTTCACCTGGTGAGCTGAGGGGCCGACACCGTCCCACACACACCGAAAGGGGTGACCCGGTCCTCGTCGGACCGGGTCACCCCTTTCGTGTCTGTACGCGGCTCAGAGCTCGGCGGGGTCCCGGTTCACCGACGGCCGGCGGCTCGCGATGACCTTGGCGGCGAGCGAGCGCGGGCTGGTCAGGAAGCCGTAGCCCCAGCACACGTGCATGGTCGCCAGGGCGACGGGGATCCGCAGCCGGGCCTTGAGGGACAGCCCCTTGCCGGCCGGGACGGAGCCGACGGTGATCGCGGCGAGGTAGCCCGCCGGGAGGACGAAGGCCCACGGGGTGACGGCGGCTCCGACGACCACACCGGCGGCGATCGCGCAGACGGCGGCCGGTGCGGCGAGGTAGCGCAGGTTGATGGAGCCCGAGTGGTAGCGGGCCACCACGTGGCGCCAGCGCCCGTAGTCCTTGTACTGCTTGGCGAGCGCCCGTACCGAGGGGCGCGGGCGGTACTGGACCTTCAGCTCCGGCGAGAACCAGATCAGCCCGCCGGCCTCGCGGATGCGGAAGTTCAGCTCCCAGTCCTGGGCGCGGACGAACTCCACGTTGTACCCGCCGGCGGCCTCCAGGGCCTCCCGGCGGAACACCCCGAGGTAGACGGTGTCGGCCGGACCCGCCTTGCCACCGGTGTGGAAGGCGGCGTTGCCGACGCCGATCCGTGAGGTCATCGCGGCGGCGACGGCGTCCTCCCAGGGGTTCTCGCCCTCGGCATGCATGATGCCGCCGACGTTCTGCGCGCCGGTCTCCTCCAGGAGACGGACCGCGGTGGCGATGTAATTCGGGGAGAGCATGCCGTGGCCGTCCACGCGCACCACGATCGGGTGGCGCGAGGCCTGGATGGCCGCGTTGAGAGCGGCGGGGGTGCGGCCGGTGGGGTTCGGCACGGTGTGGACCCTGGGGTCCTCGCGTACCAGCTCGGCGGCGATCTCGTCGGTACGGTCCCTGGACGGCCCGAGCGCGATCACCACTTCCATCTCACCCCCGTACTCCTGTCCGAGGATGTGGTGGACCGAGTTGCGCAGATGGCGCTCCTCGTTGAGTACCGGCATGATCACCGAGACTGCGGGCTGCTGGGCGGGCATGTGGTCCTTCAAGGTCGGGTATCGGTGTCACGTTACCGCGTACGGGGGAACCGGGTGCGCGCCGGATGAGCAGTACGGACAACGGCTGATCGTATGGACCTACTGTTCTGACGAATCTGCCGAACGTGCGAGGTGTCCCCCGTGCCCCAGCCGCACCGTCCCACCCGACCCGCCCTGCCCGCCCGGTCCGCCCGGCCGTCGCAGCGCGCGCCGCGGCCAGGCGGTCCGGCAGGGCCCCGGACGGGCGGGAACCGGCCCGCGGACAGACCCCGTTGGGGGGTCCGGCTCGCCGCGGGACTCTCGGTGCTCGTCCTGGGCTCGGGGGCCCTCGGGCACGCCGTGATGACCGGGCTGGACACCGGGATCCAGCGGGTGGACCCCTTCAAGGACATGAAGAACCGCCCGCAGGCCGGGCACGGGGTGAACTTCCTGCTCGTCGGCACCGACGGCCGCGACAAGATCACCGCCGAGGAGAAGCGCGAGTACCGCCTGGGCGGCGCGCCCTGCCACTGCACCGACACCGTGATGCTGGTCCACCTCTCGGCGGACCGCTCGCGGGCCAGCGTGGTCAGCCTCCCCCGGGACAGCTTCGTGGAGCTGCCCGCCCACGTGGACGGCTCCAGCGGGAAACCGCACGGGGCGCACCCCGTGAAGCTCAACGCCGCCTACGCCGAGGGCGGGCCCCAGCTGACCGTGCGCACCGTCGAGAGCATGACCCGCGTGAAGATCGACCACTACCTGGAGGTCGACTTCACCAGCTTCATGAAGACGGTCGACGCCATGGGCGGCGTGGAGATCTGCACCGCCAAGACCATGAAGGACCCCAACACCGGCCTCGACCTGCTCCCCGGCACCCACCGGCTCAGCGGCGGCCAGGCCCTGCAGTACGTGCGCTCGCGCCATGTCGACGGGGCCTCGGACCTGGGCCGGATGCAGCGCCAGCAGCGGTTCATCGCCGCCCTGATCAAGCAGGCCACGGGCGGCGGGGTGCTGCTCAATCCCGTCAAGCTCAAGCAGGTCAGCTCCACCCTGCTGAGCTCGGTCCGGGCCGACCGGGGCTTCGGCTCGGAGCAGATGCTGGCGCTCGGGCAGGCCATGCGCGATTTCACCCCGTCCTCCTCGGAGTTCGCCTCCGTGCCCGTCGGCAACCCCTCCTTCCCGGTCAAGGGCATCGGCTCCACCGTGAAATGGGACGAGGGGAAGGCCGCGAAGCTCTTCCAGGCGCTGCGCGAGGACCGGCCGATGGCCCCGCCCCCGGCCCCCTCCCCCGGCAAGCCGGTGCGCCGGCAGCCGGCGGTACCGGTGGACGTGCCCCCGGGGCAGGTCCGGGTCCAGGTGGAGAACGGCACCCGGATCGACGGGCTGGGCACCCGGGTGGACTCGGCGCTGCGCGCCACCGGCTTCGACACCACCCGGGCTCCGGGGAACGGCGCGAGCCGGGACGTCAAGCGCACGGTGATCACGTACGACCCGCGCTGGGACCGGTCGGCCCGTACGGTGTCCACCGCGCTGCCCGGCAGCGAGATGCGGGCCGTACGGGGGCAGGGGCGGACCGTGGTGGTGATCGCGGGCGCCGACTACCGCAAGGTGGTGGCGGTGCGCGCGGAGGACCCGTACCAGGGCGAATTCGGTGTGGTCACCGGTGACCAGGTGGTCTGCGGCGGCTCCTGACCGGAGCCGGGACGGCCCTCGGCCGAACCGGCCGACGGCGCTCAGCCGAACCCGCCGTCGGCCCTCAGCCGAACCAGCCGTCGGAGCGGGCCTGCTCCAGGGCCTCGAAGTAGGCCTCCGCCACCTTCTCGTACCCGATGTCGTTCGGGTGCAGGCCGTCGGCCAGCTCGGCCGGCATGGACGCGTCCGCCCGGTCCAGGGGCGTCAGCCACGGGGGCTTGACGTACCGGAAGTGCCGTCCCGACCCCTGCTGCTCCGCTTCCATCCGCTTGAGGCGCTGGTTGTACGCGGCGATGGGCCCGGTGAGGTCCAGGCCCCTGGAGCCGGGGGTCGTGGAGACCGGGCCCTGCATGACGACGGTGGCCCCGGGGCGCAGGGTGAAGATCCGGTCGACCAGCTCCTGCGCCTGGTCCGCGGCGTGCTCGGGGTCGTCGCCCTGGTTGAGGTCGTTGAGACCGATCGAGAGCAGGACCACGTCCGGCCGGGCCGTCTTGATCCACCGGTCCGCCCCGGCGAGGATCCGGTCGATGGTGTAGCCGGGATGGCCTTCGTGCTGGTTGTCGGCCATGGGTCCCTGTTCCTGGGAGCCCACGAAGTCGACGGTGTACCGGGACTGGCCGGAGAGCAGCTGCCCCAGGGGCAGCCGGTAGCCGCCGCGGCCGGAGCTTCCCGAGCCGGCGGCCGTGGAGTCGCCGAGGGGCATGACGCGGATCCTCCGGGGCCGTCCCGTGCCGGAGGAGGGCTCCGGGGAGGCCTGCGGGGACGGCTCGCTCCCGGCGGCTGCCCGGGGGGAGTCCTTGGTCAGCATCGGGAGCGTGGCGGCGACCCCCGCGAGTCCCGCGAGGCCGGTGAGGCCGGCGAGCAGGGCCGAGCGGCGGTTCATGGTGCCTTCCGGGTGGAGCGGGGCGACAGGGCGGCCGGGTGCGGGAGCAGGGCCGGGAGCCGGTTCGGGAGCTGGTTCGGGCGCGGGTCCGGGCGCACTAGACGTCGGCGTCCAGCCCCTGCGCGGACCGCTCCTCCCGCAGGTCGCGGATGGCCTGGCGGCGGGCGAGCCGGTGCGTGCGGCGGATCTGGGCCTCCTGGTAGCGCCGCTCGTCCCGCTCGGTCTCCCGGATCACCTGCGGGACCTCGCGGGGCTTGCCCTCGGCGTCGACCGCGGTGAAGACGAGGTAGGCGCTGCCGACCTGGGTGGCGGGGGTGGACTCGTTCCACCGCTCCGCGAGGACGCGTACGCCGATCTCCATGGAGGAGCGGCCCGTCCAGTTGCACTGGGCCTTGACGTGGACGAGGTCGCCGACGCGGACCGGGGCGAGGAAGGCCATCTCGTCCATGGAGGCGGTGACCGCCGGGCCGCCGGAGTGGCGGCCGGCCACGGCACCGGCCGCGTCGTCCACCAGCTTCATGATCACGCCGCCGTGCACCGTGCCGAGGAGGTTGGTGTCATTGGCGGTCATGATGTGGCTCAGGGTGGTGCGGGAAGCCGAGATCGGCTTTCCGCGCAGCTCGCCCGGTATCTCTGTCATGGGGACAGCTTAAGTGCGGCTTGCCGGTGTCAGCTCTGCAACAGCACCGGTACGAACAGCCTCCGGGGGTATTCCGCGACCCTCCCGGCCAGGCATTCTTGGGCACATGAGTGACTGGGACGGGTGGAGCGGCGAGCAGGACCAGCGCGGCCGCCGCGATGACGGGTACGGCCGCGGCAGCGGCCAGGCGGAGCCGGAAGGCGCACGGCGGATGAGGCACGTCCAGCGGCCCGGTCCCGGCCCCCAGGCGTCCCGGCAGCCGCAGCAGCCGCCGCAGCCCCAGCAGCCCCCGCGCCGCCCGGCTCAGCCGCCGGCCGGGCCCGCCTACGTGCCTCCGCAGCAGGGCGGCTCGTACAGCGGCGGCGGCGCCGACGGCAGCTACGACAGCGGCTACAACACCGGCCAGGTCTACGGCGGCGGCCAGCCGCCCAGCGGGCCGCGCGGGCGCGGACCGGGCGGCCCCGGCGGCCCGGCCCGGCCGGCGGGACCGGCCCCGGACTGGCGCAAGCGGATCAAGATCGGCTCGATCGTGCTGGTCTCCGGCCTGCTCGTGACGGGCATCGGCACCTACTTCTGGGCCGACTCCAACGTGCGCCGCGAGGTCGACCTCTCCAAGGTCATCGAGCGCCCGAAGGAGGGCGACTGCACGACCTACCTGATCGTGGGCTCCGACAGCCGTGAGGGCATGTCCGCCGAGGACAAGAAGAAGCTCCACACCGGCTCGGCCGAGGGCAAGCGCACCGACTCGATGATGATCCTCGCCAAGTGCTCCAGCGGGAACACGATGATCTCCCTGCCGCGCGACTCCGACGTGGAGATCCCCTCCTTCGTCGGCTCGGAGTCGGGCAAGAAGTTCGCGGGCACCGGCAAGCGGACCAAGCTGAACGCGGCGTACGCGGAGGACGGCCCGGAGCTGCTGGTGCGGACGGTGGAGTTCAACACCGGCCTGCGCATCGACCACTACGCGGAGATCGGCTTCGCCGGCTTCGCCAACATCGTGGACGCGCTGGGCGGGGTGGAGCTGAACATCGAGAAGGGGTTCAAGGACGAGAAGTCCGGGGCCGACTTCAAGGAGGGCACCCAGACGCTGAACGGCGAGCAGTCGCTGGCCTACGTACGGACCCGCTACGCCTTCGCCGAGTCGGACCTGCAGCGGACCAAGAACCAGCAGAAGTTCCTGTCGGCGCTGGCCAGCCAGGCGGCGACCCCGACGACGATCCTGAACCCGTTCTCGCTGTACCCGGTGCTGGGCGCGGGTCTGGACACCCTGATCGTGGACAAGGACATGGGCCTGTACGACATGGGGTCGATGTTCTTCGCGATGAAGGGCATCAGCGGCGGTGACGGCGTGTCCATGAACATGCCGATCTCCGGTCAGCGCGGCGGCAACCTCGTCTGGGACAAGGCGAAGGTGCAGCTGCTGGTCCAGCAGATCCAGAAGGACGAGAAGGTCACCGTCCGCGGGAACTGATCACACGGCCGGTCACGAGGCCGGGCGCCCCTTGCCGGGGCGCCCGCCCCGGCTCGGGCGCCGGCTCAGGCGCCGGCTCAGGCGTCGGAGGAGAAGCGGATCGCCGCGTCGGGCAGCTGCGCCCCGCACCAGACGCGGGCGCCGGCGCGGAGCTCGTTGTCGGCCCCCACGACGGCCCCGTCACCGATGACGGCGGCGTCCAGTACGGTCCGTGCGCCCACCGAGGCGCCGACGCCGATCAGGCTGGCGGACACCTGCGCGTCGGGGCCGACGACCGCGTCCCCCAGCACGATGGAGCCCTGGACGACCGCACCCGCCTCGATGCGGGCTCCGGCGCCCACGACGGTGCCCCCCGACAGCTTGGCCCCGGCCGCGACGTGGGCTCCGGGCAGGACGAGGGACTCGCCGCGGCGTCCGGGGACGGCCGGGGAGGGGACGACGCCGCGGACCAGGTCGGCGGAGGCCTGGATGATCGCCTCCGGCTTGCCGAGGTCCATCCAGTACGTGTTCTCGGTGACCCCGTGCAGGGTGGCCCCGGAGGCGAGCAGCCCGGGGAAGGTCTCGCGCTCCACGGAAACGGACCGGCCGGCCGGGATGGTGTCGATCACGCTGCGCCGGAAGACGTAGCAGCCGGCGTTGATCTGGTCGGTGATGATCTCCTCGGGCGTCTGCGGCTTCTCGGTGAAGGCCAGCACCCGACCGTGGGCGTCGGTGGGGACCAGGCCGAAGGCGCGCGGGTCGTCGACCCGGACCAGGTGCAGGGAGACGTCGGCGTCGGCCGCCTTGTGCGATTCGACGAGCCCGGCGATGTCCAGGCCGGTGAGGATGTCCCCGTTGAAGACGAGCACCGAGGAGTCCGGGCCGCCGGTGAGCAGCCGCGCGGCGTTGCGGATGGCGCCGCCGGTGCCGAGGGGCTCGTCCTCGACCACGTACTCCAGGTGGACGCCGAAGGCGGACCCGTCCCCGAAGTAGGGCTCGAAGACCTCGGCGAGGTAGCAGGTGGCCATCACGATGTGCGTGACGCCGGCGGCGGCGGCCCGGGCTATCTGGTGGGCGAGGAAGGGAACGCCTGCCGTGTGGACCATCGGCTTCGGCGTGTTCACCGTGACGGGGCGCAGCCGCGTCCCCTGTCCGCCGACCAGCAGGATCGCTTCCGTCATTTGCGTTCTCCCCAACCGGTTCCGGCGTACGAAGGTCCAAATTTAGCCCATCCGGGGGGTCCCCAGGGGGCTGCTGCCCGATGTGTGCGGTCGTCTGCGCCGCTGCTCAGGGCGGTTGCGGCGGTCGGGACGGTCACGGCGGTCAGGAGGCGAAGGGGTTGGCGTGGCCCGGCAGCTGCTGCCCGGGGCGCAGGAAGCGCTGTACTCCGTACTCGTCGCGCACCTGGAGGTACCCGGCGGCCTGCAGCCGCTGTGCGATCCGGCTCCGGCGGACCGCGCCGAACCGGAAGGCGCCGACGAGGAAAGCGGTGAGGGCGCCGCCGACGACCAGGGCGAGGACCGGCTCTCCGAGGACCAGCATCAGGAGGACGAGGAACGCGCAGGATCCGTACGCGGTCATCTGCTGGCGCTTGTCCGCCGCGGCGGCCATGGTGTCGAACAGGATCCGGTCCTTCATCAGGGCGACGGCCCCGGCCGCTTCGGGCAGGGGCTTGAGCGAGCCCTGCCGCATCCCCGGCACCGTCCCGCCGTTGCCCGCCTGCGGGTGCGCGGTGATGGCGGCCGCCTCGCGGTCCCGGGCTTCGGGGCGCGGGTCCCGGTACATCCGGACCAGGACGTTCGCCTTCTTGTGCCCGGTGCGGAGCGTCTCGAGGTATTCGAAGCCGTAGCTTTCGGCGATGTGGGCCAGGGCGGCTCCCCGCACGGTCCCGATGCTCCCGTCGGAGCCGATCTCCACGACGTCCTGCCGGGCGATCTGCTTCAGCAGTCCCGCTATGTCACGTTCTACGAACACGTTCGTTCCCCGCCCTGAAACCCGCCCCGAATCCCGTACCGAGGACCGGTCGGGCGCACAGCCTAGCCACGCCGTGCGGGGCGTACGCGGCGCCCCCGGCATATGCCGGGGGCGCACGCGTTCACACGGGCCGGGGGCCTTCCTACGGCAGGTTGCGGGCCATGACGATCCGCTGGACCTGGTTCGTGCCTTCGTAAATCTGAGTAATTTTCGCGTCGCGCATCATGCGCTCCACCGGGTAGTCCCGGGTGTAGCCGTAGCCGCCGAGGAGCTGCACCGCGTCCGTGGTGACCTCCATGGCCACGTCCGAGGCGAAGCACTTGGCCGCGGCGCCGAAGAAGGTGAGGTCCTCGTGCGGGCCGCCGCCGGAGACGCGCTCCGAGCGGGCCGCGGCCGAGTAGGTCAGCTGGCGGGCGGCCTCGATCTTCATGGCCATGTCCGCGAGCATGAACTGCACGCCCTGGAAGTCGCCGATCGGCTTGCCGAACTGCTTGCGCTCCTGGACGTAGCCCTTGGCGTAGTCCAGGGCGCCCTGGGCGATGCCCAGTGCCTGCGCGGCGATGGTGATGCGGGTGTGGTCGAGGGTCTTCATCGCGGTGGCGAATCCGGTGCCCTCGGCGCCGATCATGCGGTCGGCGGGGATGCGGACGTTGTCGAGGTAGACCTCGCGCGTCGGGGAGCCCTTGATGCCGAGCTTCTTCTCCGGGGCGCCGAAGGAGACGCCCTCGTCGGACTTCTCGACGACGAAGGCGCTGATGCCCTTGGAGCGCTTCTCCGGGTCGGTGACGGCCATGACCGTGTAGTACTCGGAGACGCCGGCGTTGGTGATCCAGCGCTTGACGCCGTTGAGCACCCAGAAGTCCCCGTCGCGCACGGCGCGGGTCTTCATGCCCGCGGCGTCCGAGCCCGCGTCGGGCTCGGAGAGGGCGTACGAGAACATCGCGTCGCCCTTGGCCAGCGGGCCGAGGTACTTGGCCTTGAGCTCCTCGGAACCGGAGAGGATCACCGGGAGCGAGCCGAGCTTGTTGACCGCCGGGATGAGGGAGGAGGACGCGCAGACGCGGGCCACCTCCTCGATCACGATCACGGTGGCGAGGGCGTCGGCGCCCGCGCCGCCGTAGGTCTCGGGCACGTGGACGGCGTGCAGGTCGCTGGCGACGAGGGCGTCCAGGGCCTCCTGCGGAAAGCGGGACTCCTCGTCGACCGCGGCGGCGAAGGGCATGATCTTCGCCTCGGCGAGCGCGCGGACGGACTCGCGGAGCATGTCGTGCTCCTCGGCCGGGCGGTACAGGTCGAAGTCGGCAGAACCCGCCAAGATCTCTCACTCCCCAGGTGGTGCGTGGTGTTAACTACCGTTAAGTAGCCCAAGCTTAGTGTCCGTCCGCCGACCGCGACACGGCCGTCGCACGTGAGTTGCATGACAGCGGGCCCGGTGGGGGCGTCGGGCGGGCGGCGAGGCGGTGGCCGCGGGGTGGCGGACGGGTGACGGACTCCGGAATGCATCCCCGGTCACCGGCCCGACTATGCTCGGTTGCCGCGAACGGCCCCGCACCTCCAGGAGCACTCATGGCCCCCCTCAAGATCACTGTGATCGGCACCGGATACCTCGGTGCCACGCATGCCGCGGCAATGGCGGAGCTGGGGTTCGAGGTGCTCGGACTGGACGTGGTGCCGGAGAAGATCGCCATGCTCGCCGCCGGTCGCGTACCCATGTACGAGCCCGGACTGGAGGAGTTGCTGTCCGCCCACGTGGCCGGAATGCCGGGTTCCACGGGCCGGCTGCGCTTCACGACCTCCTGGGAGGAGGTCGGCGCCTTCGGCGACGTCCACTTCGTCTGTGTGAACACCCCGCAGAAGCACGGCGAGTACGCCTGCGACATGAGCTACGTCGACTCCGCCGTCGAATCGCTCGCCCCGCACCTGACCCGGCCCGCCCTGGTCGTCGGCAAGTCCACCGTGCCGGTCGGCTCCGCCGAGCGCCTCGCCGCGAAGCTGACCGCCCTCGCCCCGGCCGGCGAGGAGATCGAGCTCGCCTGGAACCCGGAGTTCCTGCGCGAGGGCTTCGCCGTCCAGGACACCCTGCACCCGGACCGGATCGTCATCGGGGTCGACGGCGAACGCGCCGAGAAGCTCCTGCGGGAGGTCTACGCGACCCCCATGGGCGAGGGCACCCCGCTGGTCGTCACCGACTTCCCCACCGCCGAACTCGTCAAGACCGCCGCCAACTCCTTCCTCGCCACGAAGATCTCCTTCATCAACGCCATGGCCGAGGTCTGCGAGGCCGCCGGCGGCGACGTGGTGAAGCTGGCCGAGGCCATCGGGTACGACGAGCGCATCGGGAAGAAGTTCCTGCGCGCCGGCATCGGTTTCGGCGGCGGCTGCCTGCCCAAGGACATCCGCGCGTTCATGGCGCGGGCCGGCGAGCTCGGCGCCGACCAGGCCCTGACCTTCCTGCGCGAGGTCGACTCCATCAACATGCGCCGCCGCGGCCACATGGTCGAGCTGGCCCGCGATGCCGTCGGCGGCTCCTTCCTCGGCAAGCGGGTCGCCGTCCTCGGTGCCACCTTCAAGCCGGACTCCGACGACGTCCGCGACTCCCCCGCGCTCAACGTGGCCGGGCAGATCCACCTCCAGGGCGGCCAGGTCACCGTCTACGACCCCAAGGGCATGGACAACGCCCGCCGCGTCTTCCCCACCCTGGGGTACGCCGACACCGCCCTGGACGCCGCCCGCGGCGCCGAGGTCGTCCTGCACCTCACCGAGTGGCGGGAGTTCCGCGACCTGGACCCCGCGGCCCTCGGCGAGGTCGTCACCGACCGCCTCGTCCTCGACGGCCGCAACGCCCTCGACCCCGCCCTGTGGCGCGCCGCCGGCTGGACGTACCGCGCGATGGGCCGCCCCCGGGCCTGACTCCGCGCGGCGGGCCACCACCGCGTCGGCCCGCCGCGCGGCGGGCCACCCCCTCGCCTGACCACCGCACTTGCCCCGCGCGCCCCGCCCCGGCGGACCTTGATCCGCTTCGTTCCGGAATGCGCGGTTTCACATCTCGTCACCGGATCGTTGGCGGGACCCGCCGGGGCCGCACGCAATGGATCGCTAGACTCACGGCCGATGACCAGTACGAGCACGACCATCGACTCCGCACTCCGGGGGCGCGCCGGCCGCCTGGCCATGGCGGGCTTCTGGCTGGCCACCCGGACCCTGATGGTGGTCCTCCTGGTGGTGAACCTGCACGGCACCTCCTCGGTCCGCGTGGAGATCACCCAGACCTACAACAACTGGTACGACGTCCTCGTCACGGGGACCATGCCGCACGACGACGTCATGTGGCAGTACCCGCCGGCCGCGGCGGCGATCTTCCTGTCGCCCGACCTGCTCCCCTTCCTCAGCTACTTCCAGGCCTTCGTCGCGCTGACCGTGATCTGCGACGCGCTGATCACCGTCGGCCTGGTCCGCGCCGCCCGCCGCTCCGACGGCAGCCTGGCCGGCGCCGTGCTGTGGCTGACCACGCTGCCGCTGCTGCTGTCGCTGCCCTTCGGCCGCTACGACCTCCAGGTCACCCTGCTCGCCGTCGGCTCGCTGCTGTGCCTGCGCTTCCGCCGCAAGCTCGGCGGCGTCCTCGCCGGAGTCGGGGCCCTGGTCAAGGTCTGGCCGCTGCTCACGCTGATCGGCACCCCGCGCGGCCGCACCACCCGCGACGCCGTCGTCTCGGCCGTGGCGGCCGGGGCCGTGCTGCTCGCCGTGCTCGCGCTGTTCTTCCGCGACACCCTCGGCTTCCTGGGCAACCAGGGCAACCGCGGCATCCAGGTCGAGTCCCTCGGCGGCTCCGCCCTGATGTTCGGCAAGCTCGTCGGCGCCTGGTCCGGGAAGGTCGAAGTCCGCTACGGCGCCTACGAGTACCTCGGCCCGTACGTCTCCAGCGTCGCCCTGGTCTCCGTCGGCCTCACGGTCGTCGGGTTCGCGTGGCTGCTGCTGTGGCGGGTGAAGGCCCGGCGCTGGACGACCGCGACCCCGCTGGACGCCGCGCTGTGCGCCATCCTCGTCTTCACCATCACCAGCCGCGTGCTCAGCCCGCAGTACCTGATCTGGCTGGTCGGCCTCGCGGCCGTCTGCCTGACCTGCAAGCACACCACGCAGCGGCCGGTGGCCTGGCTGATCGTCGCCTCGACCGCGCTCAGCACCGCGATCTACCCGCTCACCTACGGCTCGGAGATCCTCCCGGGCACCGGCTTCGGCACGTTCCTCCTCGTGCTCCGCAACGGCCTGCTCGGCTGGGCCGCCGTCTGGTCCTGCCTGCGCCTGTGGCGGGCCAGCGTGAGCCCCGTCCCCGACACCGGGAACGGGCCGGGGAACGCAAACGCCGGGACCGCAGCGGCCCCGGCGCCCAAGGCCGGCTCCGAAGTGCCGGCGCGCGTCTAGCTCCCGCTCAGGACGCCCTACGGTGCTGCGCCGCGCGGGCCGTGAACTCCGCGTCCCGCACCACCCGCTGGGCGTTCCCCCAGGTCAGCAGCGCCAGGTCGGTCTCCGGCCAGCCCCGCTCCAGCAGTTCCGCGATCAGTCGCGGATAGCCCGAGGGATCCGTCAGTCCCGCCGGCCGGGGGATGCCCGGCTCGGCGCCGAAGCCGGCGCCCAGGCCCACGCAGTGGGGGCCCGCGACGGCTCGTACGTGGTCCACGTGGTCCGCGACCGCGTGCAGGGAGTCCCCGGTCAGCGCGGTGTCGAAGCTGACCATCGCCAGGCCGTTCGCCGCGCGCAGCGCGAGCAGCACCTCGTCGGTCACGTTGTCCGGGTGCGGATTGAGGGCGGCCGCCCCGGTGTGCGAAATGATCACCGGCGCCTTGGAGGCCGCGGCGAGCTGGCAGGCCGGCGCGGGCGGGCAGCCCCGGAGGTCCAGCAGCATCGCCAGCCGGTTCATCTCCTTGACCACCTCGTGGCCGAAGGCGGTCAGCCCCTCCATCGCCCACGGCGCCCCGGCCGGCGCGAGGATCCGTACGCCCAGCGCGTGGAAGGCGCGCAGCGCGCCCAGCGAGTCCGTCAGGGTGCGGCCGGGCACGGGACCGAGGAGGGAGGCGATGCGGCCCCGGTTGCGGGCGTCCGCCAGGTCGTCGGCGGTCAGCGCGAGGGTGAGGCTGTCGGGGTACCGGCGCATCAGGGCCAGCGCCACGTCGATCTGTTCGAGGGTGTCGGACACCACCTGGTCGGTGGCCCCGGCCTCGCGCGGCATGAGCAGCGACCAGAACTGGGCACCCACTCCCCCGGCGCGCAGCCGTGGGATGTCGGTGTCGACGCCCGTGTCCGAGGTGTCGATGTCGTGGTACGGACTGGTCCGGAGGGTCCAGACGAGGGTGTTGCAGCCATCCATGACGGGATGGACGCAAAGCAGTGCGGCGGCCCGGTCCAGGGCTCCCGGGAGCAACGTGCCGGTGGGATCCTCGGCTCCTAGGGAGCCGGGGCCCACGGGGGTCACCGGGTTCGTGTGCGGTTCGTCCTGCAGGTCGGCCATGGCGTGCGCTCCGGTCTCGGCGGCTGTGTCGGTGCGAAAAGCAGCGGGAGAGAAGCAGGGAAGATGTTGCCACCGTGACATGTGGGACGCCGGAGGCGCCCGGCGGATGTGGCGTTCGGGTGTAACCGGCAGGTGTTCGCTGGTCACAGCCCGTGCGCCGGATCCGCCGGGCGGGCCGGTCAGGAAGCGGCGGGGCTCCTCGGACTCACACCGGGAGCACCGCGTTGGACGGGCCCCGGGAGGCCGACTGCTCGCGCGCCACCGCTTCGGCGTCGCGCAGCGTCCGTACCGCGTTCGACCAGGTCAGCTTGGCCAGGTCGGCCTTCGACCAGCGGCGTGCCAGCAGCTCGGCGACCAGGTTGGGGTACCCGGCCACGTCGTCCAGCCCGGCCGGGGTGAAGGCGGTGCCGTCGTAGTCCCCGCCGATGCCGATGTGGTCGACTCCGGCCACCTCGCGCATGTGGTCGAGGTGGTCGGCGACGGTGGCGGCCGTGGCCACCGGGCGCGGGCGCGCCTCCTCGAAGGCCCGGTGCAGGGCCATCGCCGCCGGGGTGGTGTCGAGGTGGTGGTGGCCGTGCGCGCGCAGGTTCTCGTCGGCGGCCAGGGTCCACTCGACGGCCGCCGGGAGGATGAACTTGGGCACGAAGGTGGCCATCGCGACCCCGCCGTTGGCCGGCAGCAGCGCCAGCACGTCGTCGGGGATGTTGCGCACGTGGTCACAGACGGCCCGGGCCGAGGAGTGCGAGAAGACCACCGGCGCGGCCGTGACCGCGAGCGCGTCGCGCATCGTGGTCGCGGCGACGTGCGAGAGGTCGACGAGCATGCCGATCCGGTTCATCTCGCGGACGACCTCGCGGCCGAACTCGCTCAGCCCGCCGTGCCGGGGCTCGTCGGTCGCCGAATCCGCCCAGTCGATGGTGTCGTTGTGCGTGAGCGTCATGTACCGCACGCCGAGCTGGTGCAGGGCGCGCAGGGTGGCGAGCGAGTTGTTGATGGAGTGCCCGCCCTCGGCGCCCATCAGCGAGGCGATCCGGCCCTCGGCGCGCGCCGCCTCCATGTCGTCGGCCGTCAGCGCCCGCACCAGATCGCGCGGGTAACGGTCGATCAGCTGGGCGACGACGTCGATCTGCTCCAGGGTGGCGCTGACCGCCTCGTCCCCCGTGTAGTCGGAGCGCACGTAGACCGACCAGAACTGCGCGCCGACCCCGCCGGCGCGCAGCCGGGGGATGTCGGTGTGCAGGTGGCCCTTCTGGTCGCGGCCGATGTCCCGCCGGTCCAGGTCGTAGCGCACCGTCTCGCGCAGGGCCCACGGCAGGTCGTTGTGTCCGTCGACGACCGGGTGCTCGGCGAGCAGTTCGCGCGCCGCGTCCAAGTGCCGGGCGGCGCCCGTCCCGCCCGCCGCGTTGGCGGGGGTCACTTGCCGAATCCGAACGAGTCCTGGCCGGCCACCTTGTTGCGCAGCCGCTTGCCCTTCTCGGTGGCCTGGTCGTTGAGGTCCTGGAGGAAGTCGCTCATGCGGGCCCGCAGCTCCGGGTCGTGCGCGGCCAGCATCCGTACGGCGAGCAGCCCGGCGTTGCGGGCTCCGGCGATCGAGACGGTGGCGACGGGGATCCCGGCCGGCATCTGGACGATCGACATCAGGGAGTCCATGCCGTCGAGGTACTTCAGCGGGACGGGTACGCCGATGACGGGCAGCGGGGTGACGGAGGCCAGCATGCCGGGCAGGTGGGCGGCCCCGCCCGCGCCCGCGATGATCGCCTTGAGGCCGCGCCCGTCGGCCCGCTCCCCGTACGCGATCATCTCGCGCGGCATCCGGTGCGCGGAGAGCACGTCGACCTCGTAGGGGATCTCGAACTCGTCGAGCGCCTGGGCGGCGGCCTCCATGACGGGCCAGTCGGAGTCCGAGCCCATGACGATGCCGATGACGGGAGCTGCTGCGGAGGTGCTCATTCGGTGATGGATCCTCTGAGATAGCCGGCTGCGTGACGTGCGCGCTCCAGCACATCGTCCAGATCGTCGCCGTAGGTGTTGACGTGGCCGACCTTGCGGCCTTGTTTCACGTCCTTGCCGTACATGTGGATCTTCAGCTGGGGATCGTGGGCCATGCAGTGGAGGTACGCCGCGTACATGTCGGGGTAGTCCCCGCCGAGCACGTTCGCCATGACCGTCCAGCGGGCGCGGGGGCGCGGGTCGCCGAGGGGGAGGTCCAGGACGGCCCGTACGTGGTTGGCGAACTGGGAGGTGATGGCACCGTCCTGCGTCCAGTGGCCGCTGTTGTGCGGGCGCATCGCCAGTTCGTTGACCAGGATCCGGCCGTCGGTGGTCTCGAAGAGCTCGACGGCCAGGTGGCCGGTCACGTCGAGTTCCTTGGCGATGCGCAGGGCCAGGGCCTGGGCCTCGCCGGCGAGGGCCTCCGAGAGGTTCGGGGCGGGGGCGATGACCGTGTCGCAGACCCCGTCCACCTGGATGGACTCCACGACGGGGTAGGACACGGCCTGGCCGTGCGGGGAGCGGACGATGTTGGCCGCGAGCTCGCGGACGTAGTCCACCTTCTCCTCGGCCAGGACCGGGACGCCCGCCTTGAAGGGGGCCTCGGCGTCCGCCTGCGTACGGACGAACCACACGCCCTTTCCGTCGTACCCGCCGCGCACCGTCTTGAGGATGACGGGGAAACCGCCGACCTCTTCTGCGAAGGCCGCCGCGTCCGCCGGATCGCTCACGATCCGGTGGCGGGGGCTGGGCGCGCCGATCTCGTCGAGGCGGGCGCGCATCACCCCCTTGTCCGCGGCGTGCACCAGCGCGTCGGGCCCCGGGCGGACGGGGATGCCGTCGGCTTCCAGGGCCCGCAGGTGCGCGATGGGCACGTGCTCGTGGTCGAAGGTGATCACGTCACAGCCGCGCGCGAAGGCGCGGAGGGTCTCCAGATCGCGATAGTCGCCGATGACGACGTCGCTCACGACCTGGGCCGCCGAGTCCTGTGGGGTGTCACTGAGGATCTTGAATCTGATGCCGAGGGGGATACCCGCCTCGTGGGTCATGCGGGCGAGCTGTCCGCCGCCGACCATGCCGACTACCGGGAACGTCACTCCTCCAGGGTATCCGGCGGTATTCCGCCATCCGGACCCGCATGGGGACCCTCCTGGCCGGTACCCGGCGCTCGCGTGGCACGGGTGTGCCGTGTGTCGCACGGTGTCCGAAGGCGCAGACGTACCGATGGGGCGACACTTAGCATGGGCGCGCACGGGTCAAACGTGTGATGTAAACGTGTGACGCCTCATACGGGGGCCCCGAAGACAGGACTGAGCCTCATATGAGCAAGCCGGAGAACGGATCCGTCCTCGACCGCGTGCGCGGGCTCGCGCGCGAGATCGCCAGGTTCGGGGCCGTCGGCGGGCTGGGGGTCCTGGTCAACCTGGGCGTCTTCAACCTGATCCGGCAGGTCACCGATCTCCAGGTGGTGCGCGCGAGCGTGATAGCCACTCTGGTGGCCATCGTCACGAACTACCTGGGCTTCCGTTACTTCGCCTACCGGGACCGGGCCGACCGGACCGGGGCGGGCCGCACCCGTGAGCTCGGGCTGTTCGTCGCCTTCAGCGCGATCGGGCTCGTGATCGAAAACGGCATCCTGTTCACGGCCACCTACGGCTTCCACTGGGACGGGCCGCTCGCCTCGAACTTCTTCAAGTTCACCGGCATCGGCATCGCCACCGTGTTCCGCTTCTGGTCCTACCGCACCTGGGTCTTCAAGGCCCTGCCCGCGCCGTCCGCGGCCTCGCTGGTCGTCGAGCAGCGTGACGGCCAGGCCCCGGTGGACGCGCAGGCCCAGGCGGCGCGGACCCCGGAGACCGCCGCGAACTGAGGCTCCCCGGGGCTCCCCGCCTCAGCGGACCGTCGACCGCTCCGGCTCGGAGTGGTCCGGCGCGGTCCGGCTGAGGAAGAGGGCGAACACCGGCGGCCGGGTCTGGAGCAGCTCCAGGCGGCCGCCGTCGGCCTCCGCGAGGTCCCGGGCCACGGCGAGGCCGATGCCGGTGGAGTTGCGGCCGCTGATGGCCCGCTCGAAGATCCGGTTGCCGAGGTCCGGCGGCACGCCCGGCCCCTCGTCGGTGACCTCCAGTACGGCCTGGTTGCCGATCACGCGGGTCCGCAGGGCCACCGTGCCGCCGCCGTGCATGAGGGAGTTCTCCACCAGGGTCGCCAGGACCTGCGAGACCGCGCCCGGGGTGCCCACGGCGCGGATGCCGGTCTTCCCGGAGCGGACGACGGCCCGGCCGGCGCTGCGGTAGGCGGGGCGCCACTCCTCCAGCTGCTGTTTGACGACCTCGTCCAGGTCGAAGGGGACGGCCGAGCCCGTGCGCGGGTCCCTGGAGTTCGTCAGGAGCCGCTGGACCACGTCCGTGAGCCGCTCCACCTGGGTGAGGGCGATCGTCGCCTCCTCCCGTACGGTCTCCAGGTCGTCGGTGACGGTGATCTCCTCCAGCCGCATCGACAGGGCGGTGAGCGGGGTGCGCAACTGGTGCGAGGCGTCCGCGGCCAGGCGCCGCTCGGCGGTGAGCATGCGGCCGATCCGCTCGGCGCTGGAGTCCAGTACGTCCGCGACCCGGTCCAGCTCGGGGACCCCGTACCGCTTGTGGCGGGGCCGCGGGTCGCCCGATCCGAGGCGCTCCGCCGTCTCGGCGAGGTCGGTCAGCGGGGAGGCCAGCCGGTTGGCCTGGCGTACGGCGAGCAGGACGGCGGCCACGACGGCGAGCAGGGCGACGGCGCCGACCACGGCCAGGGTCCGGCCGACCTCGCGGGTGACGGTGGAGCGGGACTCCTCGACGACGACGGTCTCGCCCTGCTCCCCGCGGGCGGCGCCCCGGATGACGCTGTCGGTGATGTGCGCCCCGATCTCGACCGGCTCCCGGCCGGGGATCGTGATCCGGGCGTACCGCCCGGCGTCGAGCTGTTCGGCGAGCGCGCCGGCGTCGACCGGCTTCTTCTCCAGGACGTCGCTCTCGACGATGCCCACCAGCCGTAGCGCCTCGGACTCGATGCGGTCCTGGGCGCTGCTGGTGATGGTGCGGGTCTCGACGATGACGAGGGAGACCCCGAAGACGGCGATGACGACGAGCACCACGGCGAGCGTGGAGTTGATCAGGCGGCGGCGCATGGTTCAGAGCATGCCCTAGAGCGGCCCCCGGGGGCGGTCAGCTCTTCTCGAAGCGGAAGCCGACCCCACGCACGGTGGCGATGTAGCGGGGGTTGGCCGCGTCGTCGCCGAGCTTCTTGCGGAGCCAGGAGATGTGCATGTCGAGGGTCTTGGTGGAGGACCACCAGGTGGTGTCCCAGACCTCGCGCATGAGCTGGTCGCGGGTGACGACCCGGCCCGCGTCGCGGACGAGGACGCGCAGCAGGTCGAACTCCTTCGCCGTGAGCTGGAGCTCCTCCTCACCCATCCAGGCGCGGTGCGATTCGACGTCGATGCGCACCCCGTGGGTGGCCGGGGACTGGGAGGCCTCGGTGGCGCCGCGCCGCAGGAGGGCCCGGACGCGGGCGAGCAGCTCGGCGAGCCGGAAGGGTTTGGTCACGTAGTCGTCGGCGCCGGCGTCCAGGCCCACGACCGTGTCGACCTCGTCGGCGCGGGCGGTGAGGACCAGGATCGGGAAGCCGTGGCCCTCGGCGCGCAGCCGGCGGGCGACCTCCAGACCGTCCATGCCCGGCAGGCCCAGGTCCAGCACGACGAGGTCGATGCCGCCCTGCAGTCCCGCGTCCAGGGCGGTGGGGCCGTCCTCCCGGACCTCGACCTCGTACCCTTCCCGGCGCAGGGCGCGGGCCAGGGGTTCCGAGATGGATGCGTCGTCCTCGGCGAGCAGTACACGCGTCATGTGGGTGATGGTAGTCCGCGGCAGCGCAAAGAAGAGGCCTGCCTACGGACCCCTCTATATCTGCGCTCTTGTGCTACTCACGGCCTTCGAATGTGGCCCGCCGGTTCCACTCTGGCCTGTGATCCATCTCTCAAGTGCTTTCATATCCGACACTGTCGTGTCGTATGGTGTCGAGACGCCTGATGCACTACCTCCACGAGACTTTCGAGCGAAAACCAGCCGAAAGTCTCTATTTCTGCCCTGATCGGGCAGGCATTGTTGTCGCACGCCCGTTCCGGGCGGGATGACAGTGAATGACCTATGGGCCGGGCCCTTCGCGCGATGGAGCGCGACGGGGCGTGGATCCCGGTTGTGGATGTTCCTTCGTCTTCGCCCCCGCGGAGCGAACCCCCCGGGCGTGGGGTCCGGAACACCCATAGCCGGTACCGGCCACCCCTCACCGGGCGCCGTTGAGCTCACGAAGCCGCGCGTCCCGAGCAAGCAAGGATCGACCATGGCTTCCAGCCTGACGAAGGATTCTCCGAGCCCAGCTCACGAGAAGACCCTCTTCGGCCACCCGATCGGCCTGGCCACGCTGTTCATGACCGAGATGTGGGAGCGCTTCTCCTACTACGGCATGCGTGCGCTTCTCGTCCTGTACCTGGTCTCCGGCGGTACGGACGCCGCGACCGGGAGCCAGGGCGGCGG
Organism: Streptomyces sp. GL_141; assembly: GCF_057834385.1. Taxonomy (NCBI): domain Bacteria; kingdom Bacillati; phylum Actinomycetota; class Actinomycetes; order Kitasatosporales; family Streptomycetaceae; genus Streptomyces; species Streptomyces sp. GL_141. The sequence goes on along the minus strand of NZ_CM174402.1, from coordinate 5,253,929 downwards.
CCTCGGTTTCAAAATGGGTGTCGCCACGGCGATCTACTCCGTCTACGTGGCCATGGTCTACCTCATGGCCCTGCCTGGCGGCTGGTTCGGTGACCGCGTCTGGGGCGCCCGCAAGACCGTCGCCATCGCCGGTTTCGTGATCATGGCTGGTCACGTGTCGCTGGCTCTGCCCGGCCAGATCGCGTTCTTCGTCGGCCTGCTGCTGGTCGCGGTCGGATCCGGCCTGCTGAAGGCCAACATCTCCACGATGGTCGGCCACCTGTACAACGGCCCGGACGACCCGCGCCGTGACGGCGGCTTCACGCTGTTCTACATCGGCATCAACCTGGGCGCCTTCGGTGCCCCGTGGGTGATCGGCATCGTCGGCGAGGTCGTCAACTGGCACCTCGGCTTCCTGCTGGCCGCGATCGGCATGGGCGCCGGCCTGGTCATGTTCCTGGTGTTCGGCCGCACCCTGAGCCCGCAGAGCAGCATCGTCCCGAATCCGCTGTCGGTCTCCGAGCGCAACGGCGTCATCGTCAAGGCCGCCGCCGCCTTCGCGATCATCGCCGTGTTCTACGGCACGGTGACCGCCCTCGGCATGTTCACCATCAACTGGGCTCTGTACCCGATCACCATCGCCGGTCTGATCATCCCCGTCACCGTTCTGGTCCGCATCAAGCGGGACCGGGACCTGTCGGAGCCCGAGCAGTCGAAGATGACGGCGTACATCTGGTTCTTCGTCGCCGCCGCCGTGTTCTGGATGATCTACGACCAGGGCGGCTCGACGCTCTCGTTGTTCGCCGACAACAAGACCGGATCCATCTTCGGCTGGACCCCCTCGACCGTCTTGTACCAGGCGCTGAACCCGATGTTCGTCATGGCTCTGGCCCCGGTCTTCGCCTGGCTGTGGCTGTGGCTGGCCCGCAAGAACCAGGAGCCGAACACCATCGTGAAGTTCGCGATGGGCCTGGTCCTGGTAGGTGCCTCCTTCTTCGTCTTCATCGTCCCGATGGGCATGGCGGGCGACGGCGGCAAGGTCAGCCCGATGTGGCTCGTCTCGATCTACATGATCCAGACGATCGCCGAGCTGTGCCTCTCCCCGGTCGGCCTGTCCGTCACCACGAAGATGGCGCCGCGGAAGTACGCCTCCCAGATGATGGGTGTCTGGTTCCTCGCGGTCACTGCCGGCGACTGCACCACCGGTCTGCTCTCGCTGGCCGGCGTCGACCTGAACGGCACCGGAATCATCGCCATGCAGGCGTCTCTCGCCGTCGCGGCCGGTATCGCCGTGTACATGTACCGCCAGAAGGTCCAGTCCCTGATGGGCAGCGTTCACTGACCCACCGAGTACAGAACGGCCCGGCACCTCGTGTGCCGGGCCGTTCTGCTTCCACGGGTTACCGCTGGCCGCGCAGGCGGCGCCACGGGGTGAAGGTGAAGACTGCCGCGCCGAGCAGCATGACCGTGCCGGCTACCAGGGCCAGGGCCTTGATGCCGCCGTCGTCGGACGCTCCGGTCTGGGCGAGGCCGCCCGCGGTGCCGGAGGCGCTGCCCGAGGTGCCGGAGCCCGAGGTGCCCGAGCCGCCGGGCTGGGCGGCGGTGTCGAGCGTGAGCGACACCGCGCTGGCGGTCGCGGCGCAGGGCACCACGATCGGGGCGGCGCCCGGGGCCATGACCACGTTGATCGTCAGCTTGTCCGGGGTCAGCGTGGTCTTGCCGGTCTTTCCGGGCTTGTAGCTGCCCTTCATGTCACTGAGGCTGACCGGCGCGCCGCCCTTGATCGGCTCGGGGTTGCCCGGGCCGCTGACCTTGACGATGCCGCTGTCGGCTCCGCCGAGCTTGATGTCCAGCGAGGGCTGGAGCGCTCCCGCGGGAAGGTCCATGGGGCTGTTCATCACGCCCTTGGCGGTCGTGGCGGTCAGGTCGTAGCTGCCGCCGTTCTTCTTCGCGTTGATCGTCACCTTGCCCTTGAGCGGACCTCCCTGGATGAAGCTCCCGCAGTCGAAGGTGACGTCCACGGTCTGGCCCGGGAAGTCCGTCTGGCCCCCGCCGGACGGGGAGGGCGCCGGGCTCGTGGGCGGAGCCGTGGTGGGCGGGGCCGTCGTGGGCGGCGGGGTGGTCGGGGGCTTGCTGGTGGGCGGCGGGCTCGTGGGCGGCTTGCTGGTCGGCGGCGGCGTGGTCGGCGGGGTGGTGCCGCCGCCGGCCGTGACGTCCAGCTCCAGGGACGGCCCCGGGTTGTTGCCCGGGGTGCAGGTGGAGGTGGTGCCCATCGCCTTGATCAGCAGGACGCCGGCGGTGAAGGTGACCTTGCCGGACTTCGTGGGCGTGTACGTGCCCGACAGGTCGCTGATCTTGATGGGCGTGTTGGCCGGGATCGGCTCGGGGTTGGCCGGGCCGGTCACATCGACCGTCCCGGTCTCCGCGCCGCCCAGGACGATCTTCGCGCTCGGGGTCATCGCGCCCGCGCCCAGCTCGATGGGGCTGGAGGAGACGCCCTTCTGGAAGGACATCGTCAGCTTGTACCCGCTGCCCTCCTTGACGGCCTTGATGTCGATCGGCGAGACCGCCGACTTGTCCCCGATCGGCGTCTTGCAGTCGTACTTCACGTCGACCACGGCCGCCTGAGCCGGCGTGGCCCCCATGGCGATGCCCGCGCCGCCGAGCAGCAGCGCGACCGCGGCCGCGCTCGCCCTCCGTTGGGTTTTCACTGAAGTCCCTTCGTCGTCGGACTGTTCTCAGACGGTGCGGACGTCTGTGGTGCTGGTGCTTCGGTGGGTGCTTCTGTTTCCTGTGTCCCCGGCGCGCTGTCCGGGGTGAACCACGGCAGTGCCGCCGTGGTGGTCTGTGGGGGTTCGGCCGGCGGGGCGGAGCGGGCCAGCGGTCCTCGTACGGGGCCCCGCGCGGGCCCCCGTACCGCCGGGATCCGGGGCAGCCGGGCGGTCACCGCCGCCGCCGGTTCGGGCTGCGGCCGGTGGCCTCGGTGGCGGCCCGACTCCCGCGGGCGGACCTTGTCGACAGCGGCCATGCCGATCCGGAAGATGCCGGCCGGGATGACCAGCAGGAGCAGGCCCCAGAACAGCAGCACCCCGTACGGGCGGGCGACGCCCCAGGGCTGCGTGGCCAGGACCGTCTCCCCGTACTTGAGGGAGAGGGTGTAGTCCCCGTGGGCGCCGGCCGGCAGGGTGGCGTCGAGGGAGACCTCCGCCTTGCCGCCGGGCGGGATGGTGCCCTTCCAGCGGACCTCTTCCCAGGTCGGCGCGAACACCCCGTGGGCGGTGCCGAGCTGGAAGACCGGGTCCTTGACCGCGGCGGAGCCGAGATTGCCCACGGTGACCGTGAACTTCCGGCCGGGCGGGGCCCCGAACCAGGTCAGCACCCCGTCCTCGCCCTTGAGCCGGACCCCGGTGAGCAGGGCGAGCCGGGCCGTGCCGCCCTCGGCGGGCAGGTCGGCCACCGGGTGGTCGGTGATCTTCAGCGGGGCCCCGACGGTGGACTGGTCCCCGTTGACGGAGGTCACGTTGACCACGCAGGGGCAGGGCTTGGGCGGGGCGACCACCGGGAGCTGGGCGGAGAAGTGCCCGTCGTCGGCGACCGATACGGCCACGCCGTCGGCGTTGGCGCAGCTGTTGGTGCCGCCGATCATGTTCTGCCCGCAGACCAGCAGCATCACCATGGTCTTGGCCCGCCAGCCCGTCCCGGTGACGGCTATCTCCGTGCCCTTGGCGGCCTCCTTGAGCGAGAGGGCCACGGCGGGTGCGGGCCCCTCGTCCGCGGCGGCCGGGGCCGCCGGGAGCAGCGCCAGCGCGCACACCACCAGCCCCGCCGACAGCCCCGCGCGTCCCGCCGCGACCAGGGCCCTGACCTTGCCGCCGTGTCTCCCACCGGCCTTGGCGCTCACCTGGGTGCTCCCGTCAACTCGTGTTCCGGCGCTGGGGCTTCTTCGGGTACGGCGCTCCCGTGCGGTGCGGGCCCGGATCCGGGCCCGTCGCCGGACCGGATCCGCCGCTTGCGTTCCAGGAGCAGCGCGGCCGTCGCGACGGCGCCGAGGCCCAGCAGCCCGAGGCCGGTCGTGCCGGCGATGCCCCAGGGCACGAACCAGGCCGAGGTGCTCCCCGTGGCGCGGGCGCCGCCGGGGGCCGTGACGGTGAGGGTCAGGGCGACCCGGTCGAACACGGGCGCACCGGGCCAGGGTTCGGTCAGCTCGACGCGCTGGCCGGGCAGCACCTCGACCGGCAGGCTGCGGATGCCACGGCCCGCGACCTTGCCGAGGGTTCCCTCGGCGCTGATGGCGAGCTCCGGGGCGAGGGCCACGTTGCCGCGGTTGACCAGGGTGTACGCGACGCGTGCGGTCGCGCCCTTGCCCCGTACGGAGACGTCCTCGACCGTGAGCGCCGCCAGCGCCGGGCCGCCGACGCGCAGGTGGACCCGTACGCCCACCTCGCGGCCGGACTCGGTGGCGACGACGGCGGCCGGGTGGTCCCCGGGCGGGGATCCGGGCGGCACGGTGACGGTGAAGGGGACCACGGCGCGGGTGTGCGCCGGGACCTTGACCGTGCTGCCCGCGCCGAAGCTGATCCAGAGGCCCGCGCCGGTGGATTCCCGGGCGGAGCGCACGGCGAAGGCGCCGGCCGCCGTGTTGTAGGCGTCGGCGCCGCGCAGGGTGATGGTGTGCTCCTGGTCGCTGGTGTTGGCCAGGGCGAGGCGGTCCTCCAGCACCGTGCCGGAGGTGCCCGAAAGGTAGAAGTACGGGCGGGCCCCGGATTTCGCCGCCGCGGGCGCGCTCCCGGCGACGGGCTCGGCGGTCCAGCCGGGCTCCTCGGCGGCGGCCGGGGCCGCCGTCGCGCAGGAGAGCACGGCGGCGGCGACGGCGGCGACGGTGGCGAGGAGGAGCCCGCCGGGCCTTCGGGGCGAGTGGCGCACGGACATGACCGGGTGCGCTCCGTTCAGGACCGGGCCCGCTGGCCGCGCCGGGTCAGCCAGAGCACGCCGGCCGCGCCGGAGAGGAGCACGGTGGCGCCGAGGGTTCCGAGGGCGATGGCGGAGTCCTCGGGGCCGGTCTGCGGGAGGCTGTCCCCGGTGGATCCGGTGGAGCCGGTCGATCCGGTCGATCCGGTCGCGCTGCCGCCGCCGGGGGCCGTCACGTCCAGTTCGAGGGACGGCTTGGGGCTGTTGCCCGGGGTGCAGGTGGTGGTCGTACCCATCGCCTTGATCGTGAGCACGCCGGCGGTGAGGGTGACCTTGCCGGACTTCTTGGGCGTGTACGTGCCCGACAAGTCGCTGATCTTGATGGGCGTGTTGGCCGGGACGGCCTCGGCGTTGGGCGGACCGGAGACCGGTACCGACGCCTTCTCCGCGCCGTCGACCACGATCACGGCGCTGGGCGTCATCGCGCCCTTGCCGAGCTCGATGGGGCTGGAGGAGACGCCCTTCTGGAAGGACATCGTCAGCTTGTACCCGCTGCCCTCCTTGACTCCTTTGATCTCGATCGGCGAGACCGCCGATTTGTCCCCGATGGGGGTCTTGCAGTCGTACTGGACGTCGACAACGGCCGCATGGGCTGCGGGGGCGGCCAGCAGTACCGCCGCCCCCGCCAGCGCGGAGGCCAGCGCGAGCGCGGTGGAGCGTTTCCGGTCGGACACCTTCGTCTTCCCCTCGAACCTTGGGCCACAAGTTACTGACGGCACATCAGATTGGTGGCTCAAGGTAGCCCCGGGGCCTTACGGAGGGAAGACAAAGGACGGCGCCGTATCAACAGCCCGTCCACAGGCCGTCCGTAAGCGGTCAACGGGCCGTCCGGACGCCGCGATCCGCACCCGGGAGCGGTCTGCGGCGTCCGGATTCAGGCTGTTTCAGGCCGTCTTGAGGCCCTTCTGCCAGACGGCGGAGACCAGCGGAACGCCCGGCCGGTAGGCGAGGTGGACGTGGCTGGGGGCGTCGAGCAGGGCCAGGTCCGCGCGGGCGCCGGGGGTCACGGTGCCGATGTCGGTGCGGCGCAGGGCGCGGGCGCCGCCGGCGGTGGCGGACCACAGGGCCTCGTCCGGGGTCATCCCCATGTCGCGGACGGCGAGGGCGATGCAGAACGGCATCGAACTCGTGTAGGAGGAGCCCGGGTTGCAGTCGGTGGACAGCGCCACGGTGACCCCCGCGTCGAGGAGCCGGCGGGCATCGGGCCACTGCGCGCGGGTGGAGAACTCCGCGCCGGGCAGCAGCGTGGCGACGGTCGTGCCGGCCGCCTGGGCGAGGGCGTCCACGTCGGCGTCGGTCAGGTGGGTGCAGTGGTCGGCGGACGCGGCCTCCAGCTCGACGGCGAGCTGGACGCCGGGGCCGTGGGAGAGCTGGTTGGCGTGGACGCGCGGGATCAGCCCGGCGGCGGCGCCGGCGGTGAGGATCGCCCGGGCCTGGTCGCCGTCGAAGGCGCCCTTCTCGCAGAACACGTCCACCCAGCGGGCGTACGGGGCGCAGGCGGTCAGCATCTCGCCGGTGACGAGGGCTACGTAGCCCGCCGGGTCGTCGGCGTAGTCCGGGGAAACGATGTGCGCGCCGAGGTAGGTGACCTCCTCGGTGTGCGCGGCGGCGATGCGGAGTGCTCGTGCCTCGTCCTGGACCGTGAGGCCGTAGCCGGACTTGGTCTCGAAGGTGGTCGTGCCCTGGCGGCGGGCCTCGTGGAGGTGGCGCACCAGGTTCGCTTCGAGCGCGGCGTCGGAGGCGGCGCGGGTGGCGGCGACGGTGGTGCGGATGCCTCCGGCGGAGTAGGCGCGGCCGGACATGCGGGCGTTGAACTCGGCGGTGCGGTCGCCCGCGAAGACGAGGTGGGAGTGGGAGTCGACGAAGCCGGGGATGAGCGCCCGGCCCTGCGCGTCGAACGCCTCGTCGGCGGACGGGGCCTTGTCGGCGGGGCCGACCCAGGCGATGCGGTCGCCGTCGATGACCACGGCCGCGTCCTGGATCAGGCCGAGGGGGGTGCCGTCGCCCAGGGCGGGGTCGTTGGTGACGAGGCTGCCGATGTTGGTGATGGCTGTGGTGGTCATGATCCCTCGGGTCGTCGAGTGGTTTGTTCCCCCACCCCGCCCCTTCCCGAAACCGGGGGCGCCGCCCCCGGACCCCGTTCCGGGCGCTGCGCGCCCGGTGCGCTCAAACGCCGCGCGGGCTGGACTTTCCCCGGCTTCGGGAAGGGGCGGGGTGGGGAGGGCCCGCCGCAGGCGGAGTCGTTAGCCGCGGAGGGCCGCGATGGTGGTGGCCAGGGCCGTCGGGACGTCCCCGACGAGGGTGTGCGACCCGTCGCGGACGATGTGGCGGCCGCCCACCACCGTGTGGCGGATGTCCGCTGCCGAGGCGGCGAAGACGGCCGTCTCCGCGCCCAGGCGGGGAAGGGCCCCGGCCGTGCGGACGGAGTCGAGGGCGATCGTGGTGAAGTCCGCGAGTGCGCCCGCCTCCAGGCGGCCCGCCTGCGACCAGCCGAGGGCGGCGTGCCCGTCCTCGGTGGCGGCGGTGAGCAGGGCGTTCGCCGTCCAGTGGCCCCGGGTACGGCTGCTCAGGCGCTCGTTGAGCTCCATCGCCCGCGCCTCTTCGAGCAGGTCGATCACCGCGTGGCTGTCGCTGCCCAGCGAGAGCGGACTGCCCGCGCGCTGGAGGCGTACGGCCGGGCCGATGCCGTCGGCGAGGTCGCGTTCGGTGGTGGGGCACATGCAGGTGCCCGTGGTGGTGGAGCCCAGGAGCGCGATGTCCGCGTCGGTGAGGTGCGTGTTGTGCACCCCGGTGGTGCGCGGGCCGAGCACCCCGTGGTCGGCGAGCAGTTCGGTCGGGGTGCGGCCGTGGGCCGCCAGGCAGGCGTCGTTCTCGGCGGTCTGCTCCGAGAGGTGGACGTGGAGCGGGGCCCGGCGTTCGGACGCCCAGCCGGCGACCGTGGCGAGCTGCCCGGCCGGTACCGCGCGGACCGAGTGGATCGCGGCGCCGATCAGGGCGTGTTCGCGGGGCTTGAGGGCCGAGACCCGCTCGGCCCAGGCGTCCGCGGTGGAGTCGGAGAAGCGCAGCTGGTGGGGCTCGGGGGCCTTCCCGAAGCCCGCCGACAGGTACGCCGTGTCGAGGAGCGTGATGCGGATGCCGGCCTCGGCGGCGGCGGCGATCAGGGCCTCGCCCATGGCGTTGGGATCGGCGTACGGGGCTCCGCCCGGGGCGTGGTGGACGTAGTGGAACTCGCCCACCGCGGTGATGCCGGCCAGCGCCATCTCGGCGTAGACGGCGCGGGCGAGCGCGAAGTAGCTGTCGGGGGTGAGGTTCTGGGCGACCTTGTACATGAAGTCGCGCCAGGTCCAGAAGGTGCCCGAGCCGACCTGGACCGTCGAGCGCAGGGCCCGGTGGAAGGCGTGGCTGTGCGCGTTGGCCAGGCCCGGGACCGTCAGGCCGCGCAGGACCTCCGCCCCCGGGGGCGGGGTCTCGACCCCGGTCCGCAGGGCGGAGATCCGCCCGTCGTCCGTTGCTACGTCCAGGGCGACGCCCGGCTCGACATGGGTGCCGAGCCAGGCGTGCTCCAGCCAGTACGTCTTCGGCACGTGCCCCTTCACCTGCATGCGAGGCCTTCCAGTACGTCGGCGAGGGCGAGGACGCCCGCCACGCAGTCGTCCTCGGCGGCGAACTCCCGCGGGGAGTGCGAGACCCCGGTGGGGTTGCGCACGAACAGCATGGCGGTCGGGACGGCCGCCGAGAGGATCCCGGCGTCGTGTCCCGCGCCCGTGCCGAGCACGGGGACGCGGCCGCCGAGGATCCGGTTCATCTCCTCGCGCAGGGCGTGCTCGAACTCGACGACCGGGGTGAAGGACTCCCGGACCACGTCCAGGTCGATCCCCTCCGCGTCCGCGCGCTCCCGGGCGGCCTTCTCGATCGCGGTCACGACCGTGTCGAGGGTGGCCTGGTCGGCGGCGCGCGAGTCGAGCCAGCCGCGCACGAGCGAGGGGATGGCGTTGACCCCGTTGGGCTCGACGGCGATCTTCCCGAAGGTGGCCACGGCCCCGGCGAGGGCCGCCTCGGCGCGGGCCGCGAGCACGGTCTGCGCGTACGTGAGCATCGGGTCGCGGCGGTCGGCCAGCCGGGTGGTGCCGGCGTGGTTGGCCTCGCCCCGGAAGTCGAAGCGCCAGCGGCCGTGCGGCCAGATCGCGGAGGCGATGCCGACCCGGTCCCCGGACAGGTCCAGGGCGCGGCCCTGTTCCACGTGCAGTTCGACGAAGGCGCCGATGCGGGCGAGGCGTTCGGGGTCGGCGCCGATGGCGGCCGGGTCGTAGCCGGCGGCCTCCATGGCCTGCGGGAGGCTGACGCCGTCCGCGTCGCGGAGCTCGTACGCCTTCTCCTTGGTCAGCTGTCCGGCGGCGAGCCGGGAGCCGACGCAGGCCAGCCCGAAGCGGGCCCCTTCCTCGTCGCCGAAGTTGGTGATGGCCAGGGGCCTGGAGAACTCCGCTCCCCTCCTGCGGAGTTCGTCCAGGGCCGCGAAGGAGGACACCACTCCGAGGGGGCCGTCGAAGGCCCCGCCGTCGGGGACGGAGTCCAGGTGGGAGCCGGTGACGACGGCGTCCCCGGCGAGGGGGTCGCCGAGCCAGGCCCACTGGTTGCCGTTGCGGTCGGTCTCGTACGCGAGCCCGCGCGCCTCGGCCTGCGCCTGGAACCAGGTCCGGCAGTCGGCGTCGGCGCCGGTCCACGCGTAGCGGCGGTACCCGCCGGAGTCCGCGTGCCGGCCGATGGGCCGGAGCTCGGCCCACATGGCGTGGAACGAGGCCCCGGCGGCGGCGTCCTGGGTCACGCCGAGTCGCCTTCGCGCATCGGGATGCGGACGTCGCGCTCGTCGGCGACCGTCTCGGCGATGTCGTAGCCGGCGTCGACGTGGCGGATGACGCCCATGCCCGGGTCGTTGGTCAGCACGCGGCGGATCTTCTCGCCCGCGAGCTTCGTACCGTCGGCGACCGTGACCTGGCCCGCGTGGATGGAGCGGCCCATGCCGACGCCGCCGCCGTGGTGGATGGAGACCCAGGAGGCGCCGGAGGCCACGTTGACCATGGCGTTGAGCAGCGGCCAGTCGGCGATCGCGTCGGAGCCGTCGAGCATGGCCTCGGTCTCGCGGTACGGGGAGGCCACCGAGCCGCAGTCCAGGTGGTCGCGGCCGATGACGAGCGGCGCGGCGAGGGTGCCGTCGGCGACCATCTCGTTGAAGCGCTCGCCGGCCTTGTCGCGCTCGCCGTAGCCGAGCCAGCAGATGCGGGCGGGCAGTCCCTGGAAGTGGACGCGCTCGCCGGCCATCTTGATCCAGCGGTGCAGGGACTCGTTCTCGGGGAAGAGCTCCAGCATCGCCTTGTCGGTCTTGTGGATGTCCGAGGCCTCGCCGGACAGCGCCGCCCAGCGGAAGGGGCCCTTGCCCTCGCAGAAGAGGGGCCGGATGTAGGCGGGGACGAAGCCGGGGAAGGCGAAGGCGCGGTCGTAGCCGGCCAGCTGGGCCTCGCCGCGGATGGAGTTGCCGTAGTCGAAGACCTCGGCGCCCGCGTCCATGAAGCCGACCATGGCCTCGACGTGCGTGGCCATGGACTCGCGGGCGCGGGTGGTGAACCCGGCCGGGTCCTTGGCGGCGTAGGAGGCCATGTCGTCGAAGTCGACACCCACGGGCAGGTAGGCGAGCGGGTCGTGGGCGGAGGTCTGGTCCGTCACGATGTCGATCGGCGCACCCTCGGCCAGCATCTGCGGCAGCAGATCGGCGGCGTTGCCGAGCAGACCGATGGAGAGCGGCTTGCGCGCGTCCCGCGCCTCGACGGCGAGCTGCAGCGCGTGCCGCAGGTCGTTCGCCTTGACGTCGAGGTAGCGGTGCTCGATGCGGCGGTCGATGGCGCGCGGGTCCACGTCGATGCAGATGGCGACGCCGTCGTTCATCGTCACGGCCAGCGGCTGGGCGCCGCCCATGCCGCCGAGGCCGGCGGTGAGGGTGATGGTGCCCGCCAGGGTCCCGTTGAACTTCTTGGCGGCGACGGCCGCGAAGGTCTCGTACGTCCCCTGGAGGATGCCCTGGGTGCCGATGTAGATCCACGAACCGGCCGTCATCTGGCCGTACATGGTCAGACCCAGGTTCTCCAGGCGGCGGAACTCCTCCCAGTTGGCCCAGTCGCCGACCAGGTTGGAGTTCGCGAGCAGCACGCGCGGAGCCCACTCGTGGGTCTGCATCACGCCGACCGGGCGGCCGGACTGGACGAGCATCGTCTCGTCCTGCTTGAGGGTCTGGAGGGTGCGGACCATCGCGTCGTACGAGCGCCAGTCGCGGGCGGCCTTCCCGGTGCCTCCGTAGACGACGAGCTTGTCGGGGTGCTCGGCGACCTCGGGGTCGAGGTTGTTCTGGAGCATCCGCAGCGCGGCCTCCTGCTGCCATCCCAGGGTGCTCAGCTCGGTACCTCGCGCGGCACGTACGGGGCGGGGTCCTGACATGGCGGTGCCTCCTCCGGTGTTGGTCAATCTATTCACATCTTTACTCCCTGAATAGATTCAGTCAACAGCTGCGGGCGGACGCGCCGGATGATGGGATGGCGAACATGGCAGCCGACGCACACGCGCACGCCGCCCGGCGACGGGACCTGGCCGTACGAGCCGCAGTGGAGCAGGGCCTGCTCGACGAGGACACGCCCCTCCTCTGCCTGCTCGACACGGCCGGCATCCGCGCCTCCGCCGCCGCCCTGACCGGCGCCTTCGCCCGGGCCCTCGCCCCCGGCACCCCCGTCCTGCACGCCTTCGCCGTCAAGGCGGCCCCGCTCGTCCCGGTCCTGCGGCTGCTCGCCGACGCCGGGCTCGGCTGCGAGGTGGCCAGCCCCGGCGAGCTGGCCCTGGCCCGCGCGGCCGGGGTCGCGCCGGAGCGCATCGTCCTCGACTCCCCCGCGAAGACGCCCGCCGAGCTGCGGGAGGCCCTGGCCCTGGGCGTCGCGCTGAACGCCGACAACCGCCAGGAGCTGGAACGCCTCGACGCGCTGCTCACGACGACGGCCACCACTTCCCCGATCGGCCTACGGATCAACACCCAGACCGGCGCCGGCACCATCGACGCCCTCTCCACCGCCACGGCCACCTCGAAGTTCGGCATCGCCCTGCGCGATCCGGGCGCGCGCGAGTGGCTCGTACGGGCCTGCCTGGACCGGCCCTGGCTCACCCGGCTGCACACCCACTCGGGCTCCCAGGGGGTCCCGCTCCCGCTGATCGCCGAAGGAGTACGGGAGCTCTACGCCCTGGCCGAGGAGATCAACGCGGCGTCCGGGCGGCGGCAGATCGACACCCTGGACATCGGCGGCGGGCTCCCGGTGAACTTCACCTCGGACGCGGCCACCCCCACCTACGCGGAGTACGTGAGCGCGCTGCGCTCGGCCGTCCCCGGACTCTTCTCGGGGGCGTACGGGCTGGTCACGGAGTTCGGGCGGTCCCTGACCGCCAAGCACGGGCTGGTGCTGTCCCGCGTCGAATACACGAAGACCACCGGCGGGCGGGCGATCGCGCTCACGCACGCGGGGGTCCAACTGGCCACCCGTACGGTGTACGCCCCCGCGGCCTGGCCGCTGCGCATCCTCCCCTACTCCGCGAAGGGGGCTCCGCTGACGGGGCCCCTCGTCGTCCAGGACATCGCCGGGCCGGCGTGCTTCGCGGGTGACCTGCTGGCAGCCGCGCGGGAGCTGCCGCTGCTGGCTCCGGGGGACCTGGTCTGCGTGCCCGACACCGGGGCGTACGCCTTCACCGCGCACTACGGCTACAACAGCCTGCCCCGCCCGCCCGTACACGGCTTCACGGTGACCCCCTCGGCCGAGGTCCGCTTCACCCTGGCCCGCGCGGCCCAGCCCCTGTCCACGATCCCCACGGAGGCAGGCGCAGCCACCCCGGAATCCCTCCTCTGACCCCCTGTGCGCTTGCGCCCCGGGGGCCCGCCCCTCCGTCCGACCCGGCAGCCCGACCCTCCGGCCGGCCCGGAGCCCGCGACCCCGCTGCGCGGGGCCACTGGGCGGCTGCCGACGGCCAGGCCCTGCGGGACGAAGCCCCCGCTGCGACCCTTGCCGCCACGCGGGGCGAAGTTCCCCTACCCACCCTTCGCCCGTTCCCCGGGCTCTGCCCGGACCCGGTCCTCAAACGCCGGACGGGCTGAAAGCAGAGCCCCGGGCTGCGCCCGGACCCCTGGGGCTCCGCCCCAGACCCCGGTCCTCAAACGCCGGACGGCTGAAAAACCCAAACCCCGGCCAGGACCGGAAGACCACCCCCGGGCAAGGCCAGAAGCCCCCCGTCCGAGGCTGGAAGGCCAACCCCGGACAGGTCCGGAAGGCCAACCCCGGACGGGGCCGGAAGGCCAACCCGGGCGGGGCCGGAAGGTCGCCCCCGGGCGGGGCCGGAGGTGGAGGGGACGGGCCCGGCGGGGCGGGGACGGGGACGGGGTGGGGTGTTGGCCTGGACGTAGAGCGTGATGTGTGGCGCGAGAACGGGCCGCGCCCTGTCGGAGTAGGGCAGGGGGCGCCTAAATCATGCAGTCCAGGCCAACACCCCACCCCGGCCCCGGCCCCGACCCACCCGCAGCCCACCTCACGTACCGCCGGACCCCAACCACAACACAGCCGCACCCGCACCCGCACCCGCACCCGCCCACGGACCTACTCCACGAACAGCCCCCGCGCCGCGGCCCGCGCGTCAAAGGCCTCCAGCCGCGCCTGCGCGTCCGGCAGCGCGTCCGCCATCGCCTCCAGCAGCACCCGCCCCAGCAGCATCGGCGCGCACGCCGTGTCGAAGGCGAGGCCGGTGCCGACGGGCGCCGGGATCAGCAGGTCGGAGTGGCGGGCCACCGGCGCGAAGGCCGAGTCGGCGACCGTGACCACCGTCAGCCCGGCCCCCCGCGCATGCTCCAGCGCCTCGGCGACCTCCTTCGGATGCCGCGGCAGCGCGAAGCACAGCAGGGCCGAGGCCCCGGCGCCCGCGGCCGCGTCGATCCGGTCGGCGAGCATCGAGCCGCCCTCGTCGAGCAGCCGGACGTCCGGATGGACCTTCGCGGCGAAGTACGCGAACCCGCGCGCCTGCGAGGAGGCCGCGCGCAGCCCCAGTACGGGCAGCGGGCTCGACCCGGCCAGCAGCCGCCCCGCCTCCCGCACCGGCGCCGGGTCGGCGAGCATCGCGGAGAGCTGCCGCAGGTTCTCGATCTCGCCCTGCACGGCCTGCTGATACTCGTTGTACGCGTCCTCTTCCCCGCCCGCGGCCCGCTCGGCGGGGGCCACTTCGCGCAGGTGCCGGCGCAGCGCGGGATAGCCGTCGAAGCCCAGCGCCACCGCGAACCGGGTCACCGAGGGCTGGCTCACCCCGGCCAGCTCGGCGAGCTCGACGCTCGACAGGAAGGGCACCTCCGCCGCGCCGCGCACCATGCAGTGCGCGATGCGCCGCTGGGTCGGCGTCAGCCGGTGCCCTTCGAACAGCTTCTGCAGCCGGGCCGCAGGGCTCTCGCTCATCCCGTTCCCCTCCGTCCCGTCCACCCGGCGGCCGGGCGGCCGCCGACGGGATATTCAGTCACCGAGCACTCTGCATGCGGCTATGCAGGACGGCAACCCGATCCCGCGATCCGAGACCTCCCGGAGCCGCCGCGGACCCCGGTCAATTCGCTTGACCGAGCCGCGGCGGGCGCTTGATCCTCAAGGGCCGGCCGCCGAGATCCACCCGGCCAACCCCCACCGAATTCAAGTGAATTGGCCCTCATGGTGACTTCGTCCGTCTCCGCCCCGCCCCTGCCCGGAACCCGCCTGTGGACCAGGAACTTCGGCTTGTTCTTCACCGCCCGCATCGTGTCGATGCTGGGCGACATGATGATGCCGGTCGCCCTGGCCGTCGCGATGATCTCCCTCGGCTACGGGGTGAGCGGCATCGGGTACGCGCTGGGCGCCTGGATGGGGTCCTTCGCCCTCTTCATCGTCTTCGGCGGGGTGATCGCGGACCGCTTCCACCCGCTGCCGCAGATGATCGGCGCCGACGCGGTCCGGTGCGTGGCGCAGGGCTCCTTCGCCGTGTACCTCTGGCTCGGCCACCCCACCCTGTGGTTCGTCATCGCGGGATCGGTCCTCGGCGGCATCGCGACCGCGATGTTCCAGCCGGGCACCTCCAGCCTCGTCCCCCAGGTCTCCACCGACCCCACCCGGGCCAACGGGGTGCTGCGGGTGAGCCAGGGGATGGCCACGATGGCCGGGCCGGCGCTCGCCGGTGTCCTCGTGGCGGCCACCTCGACGGCCTGGGTCTTCGTGATCGACGCCGCCACCTTCGCGATCAGCGGGGCGTGCCTGCTCGCCCTGCGGCTCCCCCGCTTCGCGCCCGACCGCTCGCAGTCCACCCTGACGAACCTGCGGGAGGGGTGGGACGAGTTCCGTTCCAGGTCCTGGCTGTGGACGGTGATCCTGATCTGGTGGGTGCTCGGGGTCTTCGTCTGGGGGCCGCTCACCCCGCTCGGCGCGGCCTCGATCATCGCCGAGCACGGCAAGGCAGCCTTCGGGTACGCGGAGGGCGCCTTCGGGGCCGGCTGTGTCCTCGGCGGGCTCGTGGCGCTCCGGGTCCGCCCGGCCCGCCCGCTGCTCGGCGGCGGCTTCGCGATGTTCCTGTTCCCGATGATGCCGCTGGCCGCGGCCCTGGTCCCGGCCCTGCCGCTGCTCATGCTCGGCTACGCGATCAGTGGTGTGGGCTGGGCGTTCTGGGGCGTCCAGTGGTCCACCACGGTGCAGACCCGGATCCCCGAGGACCGGCTCAACCGCGTGACGGCGTACGAGGTGGGCGGTTCGATCCTCGCCATCCCCCTCGGCCAGGTCCTCTCGGGCCCGGCGAGCAGCCTCTTCGGCGTCCGCCCGCTCCTGCTGGCCGGCGCCGCGATCAGTCTCGGCTGCGCCCTCGCCCTCATCGCCGTCCGGCCCGTCCGCGGGCTCGTGCGGCGCGATACGGGGGCTAGCCCCAGTGCCGGCAAGGGCGGCGGATCCTAGGGTGACGGAATGGAGTCGCAAGAGCTGAAGAAGGAACTCTCCGCCACGCTCGACGCCCGGCGGGAGCTGGGGGCGGAGTACGAGGCCGCGCTGGTGGACTCGTTCGTGGAGAAGGTCGACACGCAGGTGCGCCGGCGCCTCGCGGAGGAGCGGCTCTCCGCGGCCCGCGGCACCGATCCGAGTGCGGCGGACTCCGCGGACGGCAACTTCGGCGAGCGCTTCGGCTTCGCGATCATCACCCTGGTGCTGGCGATCCCGCTGTCCGCGATCGGCGCCGCCCAGGCCGGTCTGAGCGGCCTGGGCGTGGCCTGGCTCGGCATCCTGGGCGTCAACTACGTCCACGCGGCGAAGTTCCGCGGGCTTCTGCGCGGCGCGCGCGATACCGATCAGCCGGCCTGACGGGCAGGCAGAGCGGGGAGAGCACCCGGTGGTCCGCCCGCGCACATGTTTATGCGCGGGGACCGCCGCACCCCGGTTTCCCGGGGGCGGGACGACGGCGGTCCCCGCGCAGGACACGGGCCGGGTCAGGGCCGTCCGCGCGTCCGTGGCGTCCAACGCGGTCCGGGAGCCGCTCCGGAGGTGCGCCGTGCGCCGTTCGTGGTGCCGGCCGGGTCCCGGTTTCCCGGGCTTCCCTGCCGACAACCACCACTGTGCCGGAGCCTTGTTAAGCGGGTGCTGCCGTCACGTGTCGGGCCCGTACCGTTTGCGCGTCGTCCGCACGCGGGCCCGTACCCGGACTCGAACGCGAACCCGGACGCGAACCCGGACGCCGGCCCGTACGGGCTACTTCGCGCCCTTGGCCAGGAACGCCAGCAGGTCCTGACGGCTCACCACACCGGTCGGCTTGCCCTCGACCAGCACGATCGCCGCGTCGGCCTCGCCGAGCACGGCCATCAGCTCGGCGACCGGCTCGCCCGAGCCGACCTGCGGCAGCGGCGCGCTCATGTGCTTCTCCAGCGGGTCGCCGAGGGAAGCGCCGCCCGCGAACAGCGCCGCCAGCAGTTCCTTCTCGACCACGGAGCCGATGACCTCGGCCGCCATCACGTCGGGGTGACCGGCGCCCGGCTTGACGATCGGCATCTGCGAGACGCCGTACTCGCGCAGCACCTCGATGGCCTCGCCGACGGTCTCCTCGGGGTGCATGTGGACCAGGGAGGGGATGCCGCCCGTCTTGTCCGCGAGCACGTCCCGGATGCGGGCGGAGGGGCCCGCGTCCTCCAGGAAGCCGTGTCCGGCCATCCACTCGTCGTTGAAGATCTTGCTGATGTAGCCGCGCCCGCTGTCCGGGAGCAGGACGACGACCACGTCGTCCGGGCCGAGGCCCTCGGCCGCCCGCAGCGCGGCGACGACCGCCATGCCGCAGGAGCCGCCGACGAGCAGGCCCTCCTCCTTGGCGAGGCGGCGGGTCATCTGGAAGGAGTCCTTGTCGGACACCGCGATGATCTCGTCGGTCACGTTCGGGTCGTAGGCGGTGGGCCAGAAGTCCTCGCCGACGCCCTCGACGAGGTACGGGCGGCCCGAGCCGCCGGAGTAGACCGAGCCCTCCGGGTCCGCGCCGATGATCTTCACGCGGCCGTCCGAGGCCTCCTTGAGGTACCGGCCGGTGCCCGAGATCGTGCCGCCCGTGCCGACGCCGGCGACGAAGTGGGTGATCTTCCCGGCCGTCTGCTCCCAGAGCTCGGGGCCGGTGGTCTCGTAGTGCGACCGCGAGTTGTTCGGGTTGCTGTACTGGTCGGGCTTCCAGGCGCCCGGGGTCTCGCGCACGAGGCGGTCGGACACGTTGTAGTACGAGTCCGGGTGCTCGGGGTCGACGGCGGTCGGGCAGACCACGACCTCGGCGCCGTACGCGCGCATGACGTTGATCTTGTCAGCCGAGACCTTGTCGGGGCAGACGAAGATGCACTTGTAGCCCTTCTGCTGGGCCACGATGGCGAGTCCTACACCCGTGTTGCCGCTCGTGGGCTCCACGATGGTGCCGCCGGGCTTGAGTGCTCCGCTCTGTTCGGCGGCCTCGATCATCCTGACGGCGATCCGGTCCTTCACGGATCCGCCGGGATTGAAGTACTCGACCTTGGCAAGGACGGTGGCCTGAAGGCCTTCGGTCACACGGTTGAGCTTCACCAGCGGGGTGTTGCCGACGAGGCTGATCATCGAGTCGTGGAATTGCACCATGTTCTCCAAGGAGGGGACTCCACGGGTTCTCCGGGAGGCACCGCCAGACTATGCGGAAAGGGATTGGCCGACCGGCAGTACGGGGCAGGTAGGTCAACAGGACGGCGGGGTCTGCGGGGACGGCGCAGGGATCCGGCCAAGGGACCGAGAAGGTGGCTTGAAGGGTGTCCAGGGCGAGGACGGCCCGCCGCATCGCGGCGGGAGCGGCGTACGGCGGTGGCGGGCTCGGGCTCGTCGGAGCCGCCGCGGTCGGGCTGGTGGTCGCGGAGATGCAGTTCGCGAAGCGGACGGTCGGCACGGGCCTGCCGGATCCGCCGCGCGCGGACGGGCTGTACGGGAGCGAGTTCGGCGGCCCGGAGCTGAGTCCGGGCCCGCTGCGGTTCGGCGTACTGGGTGATTCCACGGCCGCCGGGCTGGGGGTGCGGCGGGCCCGGCAGACTCCGGGAGCCCTGCTGGCCTCGGGGCTGGCGGCGGTGGCCGAGCGGCCGGTCGAGCTGCGCAACGTGGCCCTCTCGGGTGCCATGTCCGACGACCTGGACCGCCAGACGGGGCTGCTGCTGGACGGCGACGGCCCGCCCCCCGACGTGTGCGTGATCATGATCGGCGCCAATGACGTGACCCGCCGGATGCCGCCCACCCAGTCGGTGCGGCTGCTGACCGCGGCCGTACGCCGGCTGCGGCTCGCGGGCTCCGAGGTGGTGGTCGGCACCTGCCCCGACCTCGGCACGATCGAGCCGGTGTACCAGCCGCTGCGGTGGCTGGCCCGCCGGGTCTCGCGCCAGCTCGCGGCCGCCCAGACGATCGGGGTGCTCGCGCTGGGCGCCCGTACCGTCTCGATCGGCGACCTGATGGGAACGGAGTTCGCGGCGAACCCCCGCGAGATGTTCGGCCCGGACTCCTACCACCCGTCGGCGGAGGGGTACGCGACCGCGGCGATGGCCATACTGCCGACCCTGTGCGCGGCCCTGGGCGTCTGGCCCGAGTCGGACCGGCTGGACGTCTCGCGCAACGAGGACATGCTCCCGCTGGCCAAGGCCGCCTCGGCCGCGGCGGGCCAGGCCGGCACCGAGGTGACCGGGGCCCGCGGCGCGTGGGCGCTGCTCAAATACCGGCGCAGGCGCCGGGTGCCGGGCGAGGACCTCACGGAGCAGACTGGAGGAGCCGCGCCGGACATCGCGCCGAACGCCCCGGCGGACGGTGCGGCGGATGCGCCCAGAGCGACCGGAGTCACATCGCAAGGGCAGTGACCTCGACGGTACGGGGCGGTAACTTCGCATGCGGTCCCGGTACGACACCACCTCCCTTGGAGCCCCGATGCCCGAAGCCGTCATCGTTTCCACCGCCCGTTCGCCGATCGGTCGCGCCTTCAAGGGATCCCTCAAGGACGTCCGCCCGGACGATCTGACCGCCACGGTCATCCAGGCCGCCCTCGCCAAGGTCCCCGGGCTGGACCCGCGCGAGATCGACGACCTGATGCTGGGCTGCGGTCTCCCGGGCGGCGAGCAGGGCCACAACCTCGGCCGGATCGTCGCGGTGCAGATGGGCATGGACCACCTGCCCGCCACCACGATCACCCGCTACTGCGCCTCCTCGCTCCAGACCTCCCGGATGGCGCTGCACGCCATCAAGGCGGGCGAGGGCGACGTCTTCATCTCCGCGGGCGTCGAGATGGTCTCCCGGTCCGTGAACGGCTCCTCCGACGGCATCCCGGGCACCCACAACCCGCTCTTCGCCGACTCCGAGGCCCGCACCAAGGAGGTCGCCGAGTCCACCGGCTCCTCCTGGCACGACCCGCGCGAGGACGGCCGCACCCCCGACGCGTACATCGGGATGGGGCAGACCGCGGAGAACCTGGCCCGGCTCAAGGGCGTGACCCGCGCCGACATGGACGAGTTCGGCGTGCGCTCGCAGAACCTGGCCGAGGAAGCCATCAAGAACGGCTTCTGGGCCCGCGAGATCACCCCGGTCACCACCCCGGACGGCACGGTCGTCTCGCTGGACGACGGCCCGCGCGCCGGGGTCACCCTGGAGGCCGTCCAGGGCCTCAAGCCCGTCTTCCGCCCCGACGGCCTGATCACGGCCGGCAACTGCTGCCCGCTGAACGACGGCGCCGCGGCGCTGGTCGTCATGAGCGACACCAAGGCGCGCGAGCTGGGCCTGACCCCGCTGGCCCGGATCGTCTCCACCGGCGTCACCGGCCTCTCCCCCGAGATCATGGGCCTGGGCCCGGTCGAGGCCTCGAAGCAGGCGCTGAAGCGGGCGGGCCTGACCGTCGGCGACATCGACCTCTTCGAGATCAACGAGGCCTTCGCGGCCCAGGTGATCCCCTCCTACCGGGACCTGGAGATCCCGCTGGAGAAGCTGAACGTCAACGGCGGGGCCATCGCCATCGGTCACCCGTTCGGGATGACCGGCGCGCGCATCACGGGCACGCTGATCAACAGCCTGCAGTTCCACGACAAGCAGTTCGGCCTCGAAACCATGTGCGTCGGCGGCGGCCAGGGCATGGCCATGATCATCGAGCGGCTGAGCTAGTCCGAGGCGAGCGGGGCCGTCGGGATCAAGAGCCGAGGCCAGACGCCGTAAGGGATCCGCTTGATCCCGCGCGTCGTACTGACATCGAATCTAATCCTGTCGCGGCCATTCTGTGACCAAATGTCCCCCAGGATGTGACCTTAGTCCTGGGGGATCATTGTTTTCGCAGGTCAGGCCGGTTCTCGGCGGGGAGATCGGGACGAAAGGCCTGTCCAATTCATGACGTAATGCACTGCTGCCCATTCCCAGGACGGGACAAGCTGATGTAGGAAGTCGGGGGATCGAATCAATCAGGAGTTAGTCAGTGAGCGCCATGTCTCTTGCCCTACTGCTGACCACGGCCGCTGCCACGGCCGTCGGCGCTGCTGCGCTGCACGCCGTCCACGGCCTGCGCAAGCAGGTCACCGCACTGCGCGGTGAGCTGACGGTTTCGCACACCCGTGGTGCCACCGTTCCGCACGCCCGCAGCGCCGTGGAGTCCCCCGCCGCCGAGATACGAGCCGCCGTCGCCGAGGCACTCGCCGAGGAGCGCGAGCGCGAGCTCGCCGAGGCGCGCGCCTTCTGGGCCGCCCAGGAGGCCCGTGACGCCGCCGACGCCCCCTCGCTGCTGGGCGGCCTGTCCGGCCTCGGCGAGGAGAGCCCCGTCTTCCTGCCCCGGCAGGCGGACATGGTGGGCCTGGAGCCGCTCCTGGGCGACGGCGCCGAGGAGGCCGACGAATACCGTGCCTACCCGGAGGACTCGGCCGAGCTGGCCGCCGCCCGCCGGCGCCACCCCTCGCACCCCGACTTCGTCCCCGTGCAGGCCTCGCACCCCGGCGCCGACCACGAGCGCACGGTCAACCGCCTGGAGGAGCTCGCGGAGGCCCGTACGGCCCTCGCGGACGTCCGCCCCGGCCCGCTGGGCACCCTGGACGTGTACGTCTTCACCGACGGCACCACGCTCTGCATGACCCCGGGACACCGGGAGACCGCCGAGCGGCTCGCCGACGCCCTGCGCTCGGGCAGCGCACCGGTCCTGCTGGGCGGCTCCGGCATCTCCGGCGCCTACGCCCTGACCTTCTCCTGCGGCGACGCCGAGGACCCGGACAGCAACGTCTACATCCTCGCCGACCGCGTCATCGCATCGCTCTGAGTCCCCGCACCGCCCCGCGTCACCGCAGCGCCCCGGCTTCCGCCTGATCCACCAGCCGAACGGCCTCGTCCAGCACCTCGGACGGGGCCTTCGCCGCGTCCGGACCCCGGTCCGCCGCGGCGCCCGCCGCCCGGCCCGCCACGGCGGCGTGCAGGGCCTCGGCGAGGTCCAGCCCGGCCACGGCCAGCTGGTCGCCGACGACGAAGATCCCGGCGTCGGGCATCGTCCGCGCCGGAGCCGCCCCCGTGCCGTCCCCGGAGCCCGCGGAGGCCGCCTCCAGTCGCTGCGCCCTCAGCGAGAGCTCCCGGGCCAGGTCCAGCGCCACCTCGGCGGCGCCCTGCTGGAGCCGGCTCTGCGGAGCCGCCCGCAGCCGGTCGGCGAAACGTTCCACGGCGGCGGTCAAGGGTGAGGTATCGAGCACCCGGCCGACCTTACGCGCCGCCGCGGCGCCATTGCCAACAGGCGAACTCTCCGGCACGGTGGCGTGAAGAGAGCAGCACGGCGATACCTCCGGAGGCGCCCATGTCCGTCGAGTTCTCCGAGCAGACCCACCGCAACATGATCGACAGAATCCCCCGGGCCACAGGTCGTGAAGTCTCCGACTGGCTCCGCACCGTGGACGACGGTCCCTCCCTCGTCCGGTTCGAAGAGAAGGTCAGCTGGCTGCTCGGCGCGCACGATCTGTCGTACGGCCAGGCCAAGGCGATCATCCACGAGTACGACCTGCGCAGGGCCGCCCGCAAGTTCGGCTGAGCCGGCCCCTGCCCCCGTCCGCAGTCCCCCGACTTCCCGACCGCCCGATCACTCGATCTGCTGACCCCCGACATGCGGGAAGGCCCCGCGAGCGTGTGCTCGCGGGGCCTTCCTCAGCTCAACCGGTGGGTACCAGGGGCAGTTTCGGAAACGCCGCCTAGTCGCCCTTGAGGATGGAGATCAGGCGCAGCATCTCGACGTAGATCCACACCAGGGTCATGGTGAGGCCGAAGGCCGCCAGCCAGGACTCCTCGCGGGGGGCGCCGTAGGTCAGGCCGTCCTCGACCATCTTGAAGTCCATGGCGAGGAAGGCGGCACCGAGCAGGATGCCGATGACACCGAAGAGGATGCCGAGGCCGCCGCTGCGGAAGCCGAGGCCGTCGCCGCCCCCGAAGACGGAGAACAGCATGTTGACGACCATCAGGAGCATGAAGCCGATGGCGGCCGCCGTCACGAAGCCGACGAAGCGCCGGTTCACCCTGATCCAGCGCATCTTGTAGGCGATCAGCACGCCGGCGAAGACGCACATCGTGCCCATGACGGCCTGGACGACCGTACCGGGGCTGACGTAAGTGCTGACGGCCGAGCTGATGACGCCGAGGAAGACGCCCTCGAACGCCGCGTACGCCAGGATCAGCGCCGGGACCGGCTTGGCCTTGAACGACTGGACCATCGCGAAGACGAACGCGATGAGCGCGGCGACGAAGGCGATGCCGTACGACTTGTTGATGTTGGCCGGGTCGACCGGAAGAACGATCCAGGAGATCGCCGCCGTCAGGATGACCGTGCCGAGCGTCAGAGCCGTACGGCTCACGACGTCGTCGATGGTCATCGCGTTGCCGCGGACCGGCGCCTGCGGCATACCCGTGGCCGGGTCGGTCGCGTAGGGGTTGGTCGCGTACGGGTTGGTGGCGGTCCCGGCCTGGGCCTGGGGCTGCTGCGTGCCGAAGCCCGCATAAGCACCGTTGTCGCGGCTGAATCCCCGTCGCGAGAAGACCGGGTTGCTGCTCCTCATCTCACTCCTCCATGGCCACCGTGCGCGGCCTTGGAATCAAGAGTAATGCGAACGCAAAGGAATCGCCCTACTGCTGGAGGAGGATCTTTCCCCACTGGTACGGGGCCCGCTGCTGCGCAGGACGGGCGGGGGTAGCCGTGGCGCCCCCGCCCTCCGCGTGTTCCGGCCTGAAACGGAACGTCCTCAACATCATCGTGCCCGAAGCCGGACTTGAACCGGCACGACCCGAGGGTCAGCGAGGTTTAAGCTCGCCGTGTCTGCATTCCACCATCCGGGCAGGGCGTAGCGGCCCCGTAGGAAAAGCCTTGAACGCTGCGCCGAGCCTATCCGGAACACTTGCGCCCCCACCTGGGCGTCTCGCCGATGTTGTCTGATTTTATTGGCGCTTGATGCCCCGTCAGGGGACAGAAGGCGCGGTCGGCCCGTTCCGGGCGTCGATCATGGCCGCCACGGGATTGACGGGATTTCGATGGCCCGCGCCACCCCGCACGCCACCCCGTGCGCCACCCCCTCGGCCCGGCTCCGCTTCCGGTCCGTTTCCACCCCCGGTTCCGGCTCCGCTTCCGCCCCGGTTCCGGCTCCGCTTCCACCCGGGTTCCGACTCCGCCCCGCCCTCCGCCGCGGCTCCCGCCGGCCGCTCCCGGCTCCGCTCGGCGGCGGCCTCCCCGCGCCTCCACCGGGCCGCTGTCATACCAAAGGAGGAGGCGCGGCCCTCCGTGGTCAGTCTCCGGTGGCCCGGAGAACGGGCATCACGGCTGATCCGGAGCGGGGGTGGGCGCCGCGACGATGGAGGAGTCCCGCCCACCGCGGACCGTGAGCCCGGTCCGTCCCTCGAGGAGTCGCCCCCGTGACCACCATGAACTACGCCCCGCACACCGCCCAGGCCGTCGCCGCGCGCGCCACCGGCCTCTCCAAGGTGTACGGCCAGGGCGAGACCCAGGTGGTCGCTCTGGACAACGTCTCCGTGGACTTCGCGGCGGGCCAGTTCACCGCGATCATGGGCCCCTCCGGCTCCGGCAAGTCCACGCTGATGCACTGCGTCGCCGGCCTGGACACCTTCTCCGCCGGGTCCGTCCGCATCGGCGAGACCGAGCTGTCCACGCTGAAGGACAAGCAGCTCACGCAGCTGCGCCGGGACAAGATCGGCTTCATCTTCCAGGCCTTCAACCTGCTGCCGACCCTGACGGCCCTGGAGAACATCACGCTCCCCATGGACATCGCCGGCCGCAAGCCCGACCGGACGTGGCTGGACTCGGTGATCAGCATGGTCGGCCTCTCCGACCGCCTGTCCCACCGCCCGACCCAGCTCTCCGGCGGCCAGCAGCAGCGCGTGGCCGTGGCCCGCGCCCTGGCCTCCCGCCCCGAGATCATCTTCGGTGACGAGCCCACCGGAAACCTCGACTCGCGCTCCGGCGCCGAGGTCCTCGGCTTCCTGCGCAACTCCGTGCGCGAGCTCCGCCAGACCGTCGTCATGGTCACGCACGACCCGGTCGCCGCCTCCTACGCGGACCGCGTCATCTTCCTCGCCGACGGCCGCATCGTCGACGAGATGATCCAGCCCACCGCGGACGGCGTGCTCGACCGCATGAAGGCCTTCGACGCCAAGGGCCGCACCAGCTGAGGGACGCGCACCCCCTCGCAGCCGTCCCTCCCCGCTGACCCCAGAGACCTGGATTCCTCCACCATGTTCCGTACCGCCCTGCGCAACGTGCTCGCGCACAAGGCCCGGCTGCTGATGACGGTGCTCGCCGTCGTCCTCGGCGTCGCCTTCGTCTCCGGCACGCTCGTCTTCACCGACACCGTCGGCAAGGCGATGTCGAACCAGTCCGCCAAGAGCTTCGACGGCGTCGCCGTCTCGGTCACCTCCTACGGCGCCCCCCGCAACGACGAGGGCGTCAAGGAGGGCGAGCCGGGCATCAGCCAGCAGACCCTCGACAAGGTCAAGGCCCTCGGCGGCGTCGACGCCGCGTCCGGCCGCGTGAGCGGCTTCGCCGCCGTCGGCGACCAGGACGGCAAGCTGATCGGCACCGGCTGGGCCAACACCGGCGCCAACTTCGTGCCCCTCAAGGACGGCAAGGACCCGCGCTACACCTTCACCGAGGGCAACGGCCCGGCCAAGGCCGGCGAGATCGCCCTCGACGCGGAGACGGCCAAGCGCGGCAAGTACAAGGTGGGCGACAAGGTCCGGGTGGCCGACAACGGCCCGGCCAAGGAGTACGCGCTCACCGGCGTCTTCACCACCGAGGACGGCGCGGTCAACGCGGGCGGCTCGCTCGTCCTGTTCGACACCCCGACCGCCCAGCAGCTCTACCTGGAGCCGGGCTACTACAGCGAGCTCTCCGTCAGCGCCAAGGCCGGCACGAGCGCCGACGCGCTGCTCACCGAGATCAAGCCGCTCGTCGGCAAGGACGCCAAGGCCCAGACCGGCGCTGCCCTCGCGGCCGAGCAGGCCAAGGACATCGAAGCCGGCATGGGCAACATGAACCAGATGCTGCTGACGTTCGCGCTGATCTCGCTCTTCGTCGGCATCTTCCTGATCTACAACACCTTCACCATGCTGGTCGCCCAGCGCACCAAGGAACTGGCCCTGCTGCGCGCCGTCGGCGCCAACCGCGGCCAGGTCAAGCGCTCGGTCCTGGCCGAGGCCCTGGTCGTCGGCGTGATCTCCTCCGCCATCGGCCTGATCGCCGGTGTCGGGCTCGCGGTCGGCATGCGCTCCGCGATGAACGCCTTCGACGTCAAGATCCCGGCCGGTCCGCTGGTCGTCGCCCCCGTCACCGTCCTCGCGGCGATCGTCATCGGCGTCGTCGTCACGATGCTGGCCGCCTGGCTGCCGGCGCGCCGCACCGCCAAGATCTCCCCGGTCGCCGCGATGGGCAGCGCCCACCTGCCGGCCTCCTCCAAGTCCCTGGTGCTGCGCAACAGCATCGGCGGCGCCGTCACCCTGCTCGGTCTGCTCGCCATCCTCGGCGGCGCGATGACCGGCAAGGACGGCAAGGTGCTCATCGGCGCCGGCGCCTTCTTCACGATGATCGGCATCATCATCCTGCTGCCGGCCCTCTCCCGCCCGGTCATCGCCTCGGTCCGCCCGCTGCTGGAGAAGGTCTTCGGCGTCGCCGGCAAGCTGGCCGCGCAGAACGCGGTCCGCAACCCGCGCCGCACCGCCGTCACCGCCGCCTCGCTGGCCATCGGCCTGACCCTGGTCACCGCCCTGTCCGTGCTCGGCATCACGATGGGCAAGGCCATCGACCGGATGACGACGGACCACCTCAGGGCCGACTACAAGGTCTCCATGGGCGAGAGCTTCGGCACCCTGGACCCCTCCGTGCTCCCGGCCCTGGAGAAGGCCCCGGGCGTCAAGGCGGTCTCGCCGCAGCAGGCCGGTGACTTCCGGATCGGCGACGGCAAGCAGTACCAGTCCGTCTCCGGCGTCAACCCGGCCACCATCGGCCAGCTCCTCAACTTCGACGTGGTCAGCGGGCAGCTCAGCAGCCTCGCCAAGGGCGAGGTGGCCGTCGCCGAGAAGACCGCGAAGGAGAACAACCTCTCCGTCGGCTCCACCCTGAAGACCACCTTCATGGACAACAAGAAGGCGGACCTGAAGGTCGGCGCGATCTTCAAGGACATGGAGGGCATGGTCTCCTCCTACGTGATCGACTACAACCTGCTCACCCCGCACAGCGAGAACCCGTACATCCGCGAGGTCTACGTCAAGATGGACGGCGGCGCCTCCGACAAGGGCGAGCAGGCCCTCGTCGACGCCCTCGGCAAGAACCCGGCGATCACCTTCGCCACCCAGCAGGACATCCGCAACGAGATGGGCGGCCTCATCAACACCGCCCTGAACATCATGTACGGCCTGCTCGCCATGGCGCTGATCATCTCGGTCCTCGGCGTCGTCAACACCCTGGCGATGTCGGTGTACGAGCGGACGCAGGAGATCGGCATGCTGCGGGCCATCGGTCTGGACCGCGGCCGGGTCAAGAACATGATCCGGCTGGAAGCCATCGTGATCTCGCTCTTCGGCGCGGTGATCGGCGTGGCGCTGGGCACCTTCATCGCCTGGGCCGTCGGCGAGACCATCAAGGGCTCGATCCCGAACTACGCCCTGGTGATCCCCTTCGACCGGATCGCGATCTTCATGGTGCTGGCCGGCATCGTGGGCGCCCTGGCGGCCATGTGGCCCGCCCGCAGCGCGGCCCGGCTGAACATGCTGACCGCGATCAAGACGGAGTAGCAGGGCGGCCGTACGGCCGACCCGTACGAGCGCACCCGTACCGAGCCGCAGGGCCCCGCGACATCCCGTCGCGGGGCCCTGCGGCGTTCCTCGCCCGTACGGGGCTACGCCGGCCACTCCCGGGCGCGCAGCGGCATCCCGGAGGCCGAGCGGGTCCCGGTGCGCACCGCGAGCACCTGGTTGACGCCGAGCCGGTTGTGCTCGAAGGCGAGCGCCGAGGCGGCCATGTACAGCTGCCAGACCCGGGCCCGCCCGGGCGAGGTCAGCCGCTGCGCCTCCGCCCAGTGCTCCTCCAGCCGGGCCACCCAGGCCCGCAGGGTGAGCGCGTAGTGCTCGCGCAGCGCCTCCACGTCGCGGACCTCGAAGCCGGCCCGTTCCAGCTCGCCGACGGTGGTGCCCAGCGGGGACAGCTCCCCGTCGGGGAAGACGTAGGCGTCTATGAACGCGTCGATCCGGTACTCCTCCTCGTCCGGCTCGGGACGCCGCGCGATCTGGTGGTTCAGCAGCCTCCCGCCCGGCCGCAGCAGGCCGTGCAGCGTGTGGGCGTACGTGCGGTAGCGGTCGGCGCCGACGTGTTCGGCCATCCCGATGGAGGAAACGGCGTCGTACGGCCCGTCCTTGACGTCCCGGTAGTCCTGGACCCGGATCTCGACGAGGTCGGCCAGGCCCTCCTCCGCGACCCGTTTGCGGGCGTAGGCGGCCTGTTCGCGCGAGAGCGTGATCCCGGTGACCTTCGCCCCGTACTCCCGGGCCGCGTGCAGGGCCATCGAGCCCCAGCCGCAGCCGACGTCCAGGAGCCGGTCCCCCGGGCCCAGGGCGAGCTTGCGGCAGACCAGGTCCAGCTTGTCCCGCTGGGCGTCCTCCAGGCTCCCGCCGGGGGTCCAGTAGGCGCAGGAGTACACCATCGAGGGGCCGAGCACCCGTTCGTAGAAGGCGTTGCCCACGTCGTAGTGGTGGCTGATGGCCCGCCGGTCGCTGCCCCGGGTGTGCCGGGGCTGCCGGGGGCCGCCGCGGCGGTGGGCCTCCTCGGGCGGCGGGGCCGGCTTGGTCCACGGCCGCGCCAGGCCCACGAGGTCCCGTACGGCGGCCCGGGCGCGCGGATCGCGCAGCAGGGCGGCGGGCCCGGTGTCCTTGGCGGCCGCCTCGGGAGCGGGGTCGCGGTCCCGCTCCCAGAGCAGCCCGCCGACCCGGTCCAGCAGCTCGAACAGGTCGCCGTCGACGGTGAGGTCCCCGGCCACCCAGGCGCGGGCCAGGCCGAGCTCGCCCGGCTTCCACAGGATCCGGCGCAGGGCGCGGCGGTTGTTCAGGACCAGGACGGGACCACCGAGCGGGCCGGCCTCGCTGCCGTCCCAGGCCCGGATCCGGACGGGGAGAGGGGCTCCCATCAGGGTTTCGGCCAAAGCGGCCAGCCGCGGCGCGGCGTCGTTCATGCGGGGTCCTCCGGCAAGCGCTGACAAGCTCCGATAAGTTCCGACCGCACGGCATACCCGGATCCGGGCCCGAATATGCCGAAGGGGCCGCCCGCACCACGGATGGCGGGCGACCCCTTCGGGACACGCTGGGTCTGACTCGTCGTACTGGTCCTGCCGGCCCCTACGGGGTCAGGAGGCCTTGGCCTTCTCGGCCGGGGCCGCGACGGCCGGAGCCGGCGCCGGCTTGGCGGCCTCGTAGAACTCCTCGCGGGGGGTCTCCAGGGCACCGAGGGAGACGACCTCGCGCTTGAGGAACATCGCGAGGGTCCAGTCGGCGAAGACGCGGATCTTGCGGTTCCAGGTCGGCATGGCCATGCCGTGGTAGCCACGGTGCATGTACCAGGCGAGCCGGCCCTTGAGCTTGATCTTCATCCCGCCCATGACGATCATCGCCACGCCCTTGTGGAGGCCGAGGCCCGCCACAGCACCCTTGTTGGAGTGCGAGTACTCGGTCTGCGGGAAGCCCCGCATGCCCGAGATGACGTTGTCGCCGAGGACCTTGGCCTGGCGCAGCGCGTGCTGGGCGTTCGGCGGGCACCAGGCGTTCTCCACGCCGGCCTTGCGGGCGGCGAGGTCGGGCACCTGGGCGTTGTCGCCGGCGGTCCAGATGTAGTCCGTGCCCTTGACCTGGAGGGTCGGCTCGGCGTCCACGTGGCCGCGGGGGCCCAGCGGCAGGCCGTAGCGGGCCAGCACCGGGTTGGGCTTGACGCCGGCGGTCCACACGAGGGTGTTGGAGTCGACCTCGAGGCCGTTCTTCAGCACCACGTGGCCGTCCACGCAGGAGTCCATGGAGGTGTTCAGGTAGATCTCGATGCCGCGCGACTCGAGGTGCTCCTTGCCCCAGGTGCCGAGCTTGGGCCCGACCTCGGGAAGGATCTTGTCGGCCGCGTCGACCAGGATGAAGCGCATGTCCTCGCGCTTGATGCTGGAGTAGTACTTCGCGGCGTCGCGGGCCATGTCCTCGACCTCGCCGATCGTCTCGGCGCCGGCGAAGCCGCCGCCGACGAAGACGAAGGTGAGGGCCTTGCGGCGGACGTCCTCGTCCGTCGTGGACTCGGCCTTGTCGAGCTGCTCGAGTACGTGGTTGCGCAGGCCGATGCCCTCTTCCACGCCCTTCATTCCGATGCCCTGTTCGGCGAGGCCGGGGATCGGGAAGGTGCGGGAGATGGCGCCGAGCGCGATCACCAGGTAGTCGAAGGGCAGCTCGTACGCCTCGCCGACCAGCGGCGTGACGACGGCGACCTTGCGGTCCTGGTCGATGTTCGTGACCCGGCCGGTGAGGACCTCAGCCTTCGGAAGCACGCGTCGCAGCGGTACGACGACGTGCCGAGGCGAGATGCTGCCTGCGGCCACTTCGGGGAGGAAGGGCTGGTAGGTCATGTACGAGCGCGGGTCGACGACCGTGACGGTCGCCTCGCCGTAACGCATCTTCTTCATGATGCGCTTGGCTGCGTACAGGCCTACGTACCCACCTCCTACAACGAGGATCCTGGGACGCTCCGTGGTGCTCATGGAACGAGTATCCAGCACCCCAAGGGGTGACGCTCGTGAGCCCCTTCACAAGGACCTGAGGGCCCTCTGCTACACTCCGCGGCCCACGTGACCGAGGTCATGGCGCGAAGCGGGAACCAGGGTGTAACGGGAGTCGTTGAACACCAGTCCCGACCTGGCCTCCAGGCCCTCAAGCGGAGTAGACCACCGCCTTCGTGGATACCTACCGCCAGAGGTGCGCGAGGTCCGGCAATCGCACGAACGCGAGCAAAAAGAAGGTCCATGAGGCTCCGGACTCGCCCAAAAGGCTCCTCCAAGGCCCTCACAGGCACCTTTTCCTTGTGAAGAACTTCACGAAGTTCATGTGGACGACGGGACCTAAGACCCCCGAACGGCCCCCCGAGACCCCCCGAGACCCCCCTGAGGCCACCGTTGCCCCCTGCCGTTGACCCTCGACCTGGTCGAGGGACCAGTGTTCGGGGCGTGGAGAACGAGATGCGCAGCATCGGCGAGACGGCCCGCGACAGCGGCCTGAGCGTGAGTGCCCTGCGGTTCTACGACGGGGCCGGCGTCCTGGTGCCCGTCGTGGTCGACCCGGCGAGCGGGTACCGCTGGTACGGGCCCGAGCAGGTCGAGGAGGCCCGGCTGCTGGCCCGGCTCCGGCGGGCCGGCATGCCCCTGGCGGACACCCGCCTCGTGCTGGCCGGCTGGGCCGGCGCGGACAGCGATCTGGTGCGCGGCCTGCTCCGGGCGCACCTGCTCCGGCTCGAACGGGGCCTGTCCGATGCACGCAGCGAGCTCTCCGCGGTCCGCGCACTACTCGAACGCAGGGAGAACCCCATGAGCACGCCCCTCGCCACCGCCGTCCCGACCACCCGGCTCACCCTCTCGGCGCCCGAGCTGGCAGCCGCCCTGGACGCGGTCCGGTTCGCCGTCGGCTCCGACCCCGAGCTGCCCGTGCTCGGCGGACTCCTGTTCGACATCGAGGGCGGGGCGCTGCGCGTCGTGGCCACCGACCGGTACCGCCTGGCCGTCGCCCGCGCCGGGGTCACCGGCCACACCGGACCACGCCTGCAGGTCCTCGTACCCGCCCCGCTCGCGGACGCGATGCGGGCGCTGCTGAGCGACGACGCCCCGGTCCTGCTCACCGTGGACGGTGACCGCGTGGCCCTGGAGACGGAACCGGCCGACCGCCAGGCGGCCGGGCGCTGCCTGGACCACGAGTTCCCCGACTACCGCCGCCTGGTCACCCTGCCCGCGGGGCGCCGGGTCCTCGTCGACGTACCGGCCTTCCGCGCGGCCCTGGAGACCGGCCCCGTCCGCCCGGCCGAGCGCGAGCAGGACGGCGCGACCGGTGACCTCAGCGTGCTCAGGGTGACCGACGGGGACGAGGTGTCCCTCTGCGGCGACGGGGACGACGACCCGGCCGACGTCGGCCTGAACCGCACGTTCCTGCTGGACGCCCTCGCCGCCGGGGCCCGGGACCGGCTGATCCTGGAACTCGGCGCCCCCAAGGCCCCCGCGGTGATCCGCCGCCCCGACGACGAGGAGTCCTTCTCCCTCCTGATGCCGGTCCGGCTGGACGGCTAGCCGCCCGCACACGCCGGTGCCCTCGGCGGGATCCGCCGGGGGCACCGTGGTGTGCGTTTCGAGTGGGCCGTCAGGCGATGGACCAGGCGATGCCGTCCAGCATGTCCGGTAAACCAACACCTCGTTGCGGCGGCAGTGCGCGTGTACACAGCCCTGCGTACACTGACGTCATGAGTGAGAACGCTGTGACCGTGCGCGAAGCCCGCGCCCACCTTGCGGACCACATCAACCGCGCCGAGCAGGGCGCGCCGACGATAATCACCCGCAATGGCGCTCCCGTGGCCGCCTTGGTCCCCATCGCGGACTTCAACGCACTCGAAGAAGCGGCCGACGAACTGCTCGCACGCGAGGCCGAGGCCGTGCTGGCCGAAGGCGGGCCGACCGTGACCATGGCCGAGCTGCTGGCCGACCTGTTCAGCGAACGGGGTGACGGCGCAGCGTGAAGTACGCGTTTCGCTTCACCACCGCGGCACAACGACAGCTTCGGGCGATCGACAAGCCCGCGGCCATGCGCATCCTCGCCGCGCTGACCGCTCTGGGGGATGATCCCTACCGCGAGGACGCCGACATCAAGAAGCTCACCGGCCCCTCCGGCCTCTACCGGCTCCGGGTCGGCAGCTACCGGATCGCCTATCAGGTGCTGGACGGCGAGCTCGTCGTCCTCGTCGTCAAGGTCGGCGACCGCCGCGACGTCTACCGCAACATCTGAATACGACGGCGGCGCTCCGGTCAGCCGACCGGAACGCCGCCGTTCAGTGGTGCTGCCGGTCAGGACCGCTGCTTGTCCGCCTCGGCCTCTTCCGCTGCCTTGATCGCGATGCCGTCGAGGATGTCGTGCTCCGAGACCACGACCTCCGAGGCGCCGACCCGCTCCATGATCGTCAGAAGGACCAGGGCGCCCGCGCCGATCACGTCGACCCGTCCCGGGTGCATCACCGGGATGGCCGCGCGCTCGGCGTGCGTCAGCGTCAGCATCCGCTCGCTGACCTCGCGGACCGTCTCGTACGGGATCCGGGAGTGGTGGATCCGCTCCGAGTCGTACGCCTCCAGGCCCAGCGCGATCGCGGCGACCGTGGTCACCGAACCGGCCAGGCCCACCAGGGTGCGCGCCTCGGCCAGCGGAACCGTCTCGGAGGCCAGGTCCAGCCCGGCCTCGATGTCGGCCCGTATCGCGGCGATCTGCTCCGCGGTCGGCGGGTCGGTGACGACCCCGTCCACCGTCAGGTGGCGCTCGGTCATCCGGACACAGCCCACGTCGACGGAGCGGGCCGCCCGGACGTGCTCGGTGCCGACCACGAACTCCGTGGAGCCGCCGCCGATGTCCACGACCAGGAAGGGCCGCTCCAGGTCGGTGCGGCCGGTCAGCTCGCCGGTGGCGCCGGTGAAGGAGAACTCGGCCTCCTGGTCCCCGCTGATCACCTCGGGCTCGACGCCCAGGATGTCCAGGACGCCCCGGACGAACTCGTCCCGGTTCTCGGCGTCCCGGGAAGCCGAGGTCGCCACGAAGCGCACCCGCTCGGCGCCGAGCTCCTTGATGACCGCCGCGTACTCACGGCAGGCCGTGAAGGTGCGCTCCAGCGCCTCCGGGGCCAGCCGGCCCGTCTTGTCGACGCCCTGCCCGAGCCGGACGACGATCATCCGGCGGTCCAGCTCGATCAGCTCGCCGGTGGCGGGGTCGAGGTCGGCGACGAGGAGCCGGATGGAGTTCGTACCGCAGTCGACGGCCGCGACGCGGGTCACGCGCCCGCCTCCGCCGCGGCGCTCTCGTCGGCCTCCTTCTCTTCGGCCTTCTTCTCGCCGCACGGGGTGACGCAGGCGCCCTTGGCCCACCACTCGGGCAGCATCGCCAGGGCCTCGTCGCCGAACGGGTTCACGCCCGGGCCCGCGGCCAGGGAGTGGCCGACCAGCACGTGCAGGCACTTCACCCGGTCCGGCATGCCGCCGGCGCTCGGGAAGCCCTGGAGCACCTCGATGGCGTCGCGGCGGGTGATGTAGTCCTCGTGCGCGGCCCGGTAGGCGGCGGCCAGCTCCGGGTCCACCGCGAGACGCGCCTGCATCTCCTTCATCACGCCGTTGGCCTCCAGCGTGCCGATGGCACCGGCGGCGCGCGGGCAGGTCAAGTAGTACAGCGTCGGGAAGGGGGTGCCGTCGGGGAGCCGCGGGGCGGTCTCCACCACGTCCGGCTGCCCGCAGGGGCAGCGGTGCGCGATGGCGCGGAGCCCGCGCGGGGGGCGGCCGAGCTGCTGTTCGAACGCCTCGATGTCGGCGGCGGTCGGCTCGGTCCGGTCGGTCTGGGGCGGGGGCGTCTGCATGCCTGGAGGAAGTCTTTTCGTTCTCGTGGATGGGTGGGACTCAGTCGCCCGGGCGGTCGGCCTTGTCGACGCCGTCCCAGACGTTGGAGTACCAGGGCCGGTCGGTGGCGGCCTGTCCGCCGCGGCGCTGCTCTCCCGCGGCGGCTCCGGGGTCGGTCATGATGTAGCTGATCTCCCCCGGCCGGACGAAGTGCAGGTGCTTGCGCGCCTGCTGCTCGGCGTACGCGTTGTCCTGCCAGCGGGCCTTCTCGTCGCGCAGCCGTTCCAGCCGGTCCCGCGCGGAGACGGCGTCCTTCTGCTGCTTGGCGATCTCCGAGCGCTGGGAGAAGTACTGGCGCATCGGAAGCGCGAGGGCGACGACCAGGGTACAGAGGACGAGCACGAGCAGCGCGGCCCGGCCGGTGAGCCGGCTGCGGCGGACCTGGCGGCGGGACTGCGAGCGGTACACGTGCGCCGCGGTCCGCTCGCCGAGCTGCTTGAGCCTGGTCGCGGTCGAGAACGTGGCGAACCGGTCCCGGTTCCCGGCCATTGATCCGCCTCCCCTATATGCGCACGACGCACTACGTCCCCGCACACGGTACGGGACCGAGTGCGGGGACGTAGGGAGGCTTGCGCCCTAAAGGACCGATCAGCCCTTGAAGCGCGGGAACGCGCTGCGGCCCGCGTACACCGCGGCGTCGTCGAGGATCTCCTCGATGCGCAGCAGCTGGTTGTACTTGGCGACGCGGTCCGAGCGGGCCGGGGCGCCGGTCTTGATCTGGCCGCAGTTCACGGCGACCGCGAGGTCGGCGATCGTGACGTCCTCGGTCTCACCGGAGCGGTGCGACATCATGCACTTGAAGCCGTTGCGCTGGGCCATCTCGACGGCGTCCAGCGTCTCGGTCAGCGAACCGATCTGGTTCACCTTGACGAGCAGGGCGTTGGCCGAGCCCTCTTCGATGCCGCGGGCAAGACGCTCGGGGTTGGTGACGAAGAGGTCGTCGCCGACGATCTGGACCTTGGAGCCCAGGCGGTCGGTGAGGGTCTTCCAGCCGGCCCAGTCGTCCTCGAACAGCGGGTCCTCGATGGAGACCAGCGGGTACGCCTCGACGAGCTCGGCGTAGTAGTCGGTCATCTCGGCGGCCGAGCGGGACTTGCCCTCGAACTCGTAGTTGCCGTCCTTGTAGAACTCGGACGCGGCGACGTCGAGCGCGAGCGCGATCTGAGTGCCCGGGACGTAGCCGGCCTGCTTGATGGCCTCGACGATGAGGTCCAGCGCGGCGCGGTTCGACTCCAGGTTCGGCGCGAAGCCGCCCTCGTCGCCCAGACCCGTGGAGAGGCCCTTGGTGTGCAGGACCTTCTTGAGGGTGTGGTAGACCTCGGCACCCCAGCGAAGGGCCTCGGAGAAGGACTCCGCGCCGATCGGGGCGATCATGAACTCCTGGATGTCGACGTTGGAGTCGGCGTGCGACCCACCGTTCAGGATGTTCATCATCGGAACGGGCAGCAGGTGCGCGTTCGGGCCGCCGAGGTAGCGGAACAGCGGGAGGTCGGAGGCCTCGGACGCGGCGTGCGCCACGGCGAGGGAGACGCCGAGGATGGCGTTGGCGCCGAGGGAGCCCTTGTTCTCGGTGGCGTCCAGGTCGATCATCGCCTGGTCGATCAGGCGCTGCTCGGTGGCGTCGTAGCCGACGAGCTCCGGGCCGAGCTGCTCGATGACGGCGAGGACGGCCTTCTCTACGCCCTTGCCGAAGTAACGGTTGGGGTCACCGTCACGGAGCTCTACGGCTTCGAACGCTCCGGTGGAGGCGCCGGACGGGACTGCAGCACGGCCGGTGCTGCCATCGTCGAGGCCCACCTCGACCTCGACCGTGGGGTTGCCTCGGGAGTCCAGGATTTCCCGGGCTACGACGACGTCGATGGACGGCACGAGCATCTCCTTCTGGGATGTGACGCTGGGTGTGCGGTGGCATGTCAGGCCGTGGGATGGCCTTGCCGCTTAGAGCCTAACCGCCTCCGGGCACTCGGCCAGCCGACCGCCCGGGCCTTGGGACGAAAAAGGGCCTGAATGCCCCTCTTACAGGACATAGGGCCCTTGATCATCGGCGATCCGGAAGGTCCGTCAGGCCGGCCGCGTCCGCACACAGCACCGCCCGGCGCGAAGGGGGTTGCGCGCCGGGCGGTGGAATTACGTGGTGGAGCTACGTGTGGAACTACTGCGCGTCGCGAAAGCGGACACGACCGTTCTCACATGTTTCAGCTGAGGTTCAGCTTCTGACCCGGGTAGATCAGGTCGGCGTCCGAGACGATGTCCTTGTTGAGCTCGAAGAGCTTCTCCCAGCCACCGGACACGTTGTTCGCGTCGGCGATCGCACCCAGCGTGTCGCCGGACTTGACCTCGTAGGAACCGTTGCCCGTCTTGGGGGCTTCGGTCTTCGGTGCGGCCGGGGCGGCCGGACGCTCGGAGCGGGTGGTCGGAGCCTCGACGCGCTTGGTCTCCTTCTTCGACTCGGCCTTCTTCTCCTGCTTCGGCGCCGGCTTCGGCTGGGTCTTCGGCTTGGAGGGGGTCTCCGCCGAGCCGCCGTTGTAGGAGGAGTTCGACAGGCCGACGCCACAGGACGGCCAGGCGCCCTTGCCCTGGCCCTTGAGGACCTTCTCGGCGATGGCTATCTGCTGCGACTTGGAGGCCTGGTTGGCCTGCGCGGCGTACGTCTTGCCGCCGTACGCGGCCCACGTGGAGGACGAGAACTGCAGGCCGCCGTAGTAGCCGTTGCCCGTGTTGATGGACCAGTTGCCGCCGGACTCGCACGCGGCGACGCGGTCCCATTCACCGGCGGTCGCGGCGGAAGCGGTGCCCGCGGCCATCAGCGGCGCGGCCACGGCGACACCGGCGACGCCGGCCAGAGTGACGATGCGGACGGCCTTGGAGCCGCGACGGTGCTTGCCCTTGCCCGAAAGCAGCATGGAGTTCTCCTCACCGACGCCTACGAGGTGAGCTGTCGGGTTCGGGCGAGTGAGTGCCCGGCCGAGCGACCTAGCGCTCGGCTTA
Source organism: Streptomyces sp. GL_141 (assembly GCF_057834385.1). Classification (NCBI taxonomy): domain Bacteria; kingdom Bacillati; phylum Actinomycetota; class Actinomycetes; order Kitasatosporales; family Streptomycetaceae; genus Streptomyces; species Streptomyces sp. GL_141. Next base: position 5,216,227 of record NZ_CM174402.1, on the reverse strand, counting down.
ACCCCTAGCCGGTTCCGTGACCGTCTCTCAACGGCCGGTTCCGGCGCCTACCTTGGTTCCCCCGCTCCTGCCTTCGGCGCTTTACGCGACGAGTGTTCCCTCCGTCCGCCGGCAGGATTCGGCGATGCGGTCGAAGGAGCCCGCGGTGGCGAGCGATTCAGAAGGTAGACAGGTCTCCCCCCGATGTTCAACGAGGGACATCGGGGGGAAACGGTGCCTACTTGCGCTCCCCGGAAGGGCGTTTGCGCAGGTGAGGGCCGGGTTTGCGGAACCGTCCGGGCCGGACACGCCAGTTGACCTGAAGAGACACATGTCTCACTTACAGAAAACGGACAATCAGCTGGTTCCGGGCGCCTTAAGTGCCCTTATTGATGCGTTAGATCCAGGTTCTGACCGGGCTTGATCAGGTCCGCATCGCCGCCGATGACCTGCTCGTTGGCCTCGTACAGCCCCTTCCAGCCGCCCTTCACTCCGTTGGCGTCCGCGATCGCGACGAGGCTGTCGCCCGCCTTCACGGTGTACGTCGGCTCCGACGCGGCATCAGATGCGGCGGGCGTCTCGACCGCGGCCTGGCCGCGGTGCTTGCCGCCGCCCTCGGCCGCGCCGGGGGTCGCCGGAGCGCTCGGGGCGGCCGAACCGCCGGGTGCGGCCGGAGTCGTCGGGGCCGTGGGATCAACCGGGTTGAGCGGATTTGCCGGGTTCGAGGTATTACCGGGATTCGCCGGGTTCGCCGGGTCCGTCGGGTTCGCCGCGTCCCCCGGGCCGGACGGGGATATCGGAGCCGTCGGGCCCACCGGCACGGTCGGGTCCACCGGCGGCGGCGCCGGAGTCGTGGGGTCCACCGGAGCGACGGGGCCCACCGGGGCGGTGGGGTCCACCGGGCTCGTGGGAGCCGTCGGATCGCCCGGGAGTCCCGGAGGCGGCGCCTGGAGGTCCGGCTCGGGCATGACGGGCAGTTCGCCGGGCACGCCGATCGGATAGTCGGGCAGCGGCGAGTCCGACGGAGCCGGCGCGGCCGGGCCCTTCGGCGTCGGCGCCCCGAAGTCCGTGGACGGCTTGCCCGAGCCGGTGTGCGGCACGGAGTCGTCCGGGCGGGACGGGGCGGGGGTGGCGGATCCGGAACCGCCGGGCAGACCCGGGTCCACCACGGCGGCGGGCGCGTCCTGCGTCAGGCCGGCCTGCACCGCGCACAGCGGCCACGCCACGGGACCCCGGGAGGCCAGGACCCGTTCGGCCACGGCGATCTGCTGGGAGCGGCTGGCGAGGTCGGGGCGCTCGGCGAAGTCGAGCCCGCCGGCGCTCTTCCACTGCTCCTGGCTGAACTGCAGCCCGCCGTAGGTGCCGCCGCCGAAGTTGGCACTCCAGGTGCCACCGCTCTCGCACTCGGCGACCTTGTCCCATGTGGAGGTCTCCGCGGCGCTCGCGCCGGTGGCCGCGAGCAGCGGCAGGGCGAGTGCGGTGCCGGTGACTCCGGCGGTGACGACAAGTGCGGGCACTTGTCGGGGGCGTCTGTGGCGGCCGTTCCCGGAACGCATGAGGCTGCACCTTTCGCATAACGGCGGGGTAACGGCAGAACCTAGCGGCCTTCGAACGCCTGTCACAAGTTTGGGCAGCCAACTGACTTCAGGTCAGGCAGGTTTCAGGTGGTTTGGGTGATCTTTTCGGCAGTGGATTCGGCCATGAAGCGGACCGGGAGCGTCCGCAGTCCCCGCATGATGAGCCCACCGCGCCACCGCAGCTCCCCGGGAGCCACGGCCAGTTCCAGATCGGGCAGCCGCGTCAGCAGGGTCGCGAGGGGGAGAGCAGTCTCACGGTCTCCGCCACACGCACCGTCACTCGCAGGGCCGGAATCGTCGGACGGACGTACACCGGTGTCCCCGCGCGCTGCTCGTTCAGCCGCGTCACCAGCAGCGGCCATGCCCCCTGCTGCCACCAGGAGAGCTGCCGCTCACGAATGCGCTGCGCCGGCCCGAACACCACGGGGATCTCCTTCCAGGTGATCCCCGTGCGCAGACGGTGCAGCATGCCGTTCAGCGCCAGCCGCAGGTCGATCGTGGTCTTGGCGAACGAAGCGGGCGGTTGAAGTGCTCTCCTGGCTGAAGCCGGGAGATTCCTGCTTACCTTGCGGTAGCGGGCTCGACGCGTTTGGCGCGCCTGACGACTGCCCTCCCGGCAGCCGGGATGAGCGCGAGGCCCATCCGGTACAGATGCAAGACGTTGCAGGCCGCGTTGTGGTCGGCGTTGCCCGACCAGCCGCAGTCCGGGTTCTTGCACACGAACACAGACTGACTCTCCCGGTTGCCGGGGGTGGTGACGCCGCACGCGGAGCAGCGTTGGGAAGTGCCGGGGGCGGGGACCTTGTGCAGGGCCCCGCCAAGCTGGGCGGTCTTGTACGTCAGCATGGCAACCGTCCGACCCCATGCCTCCCCGCCGATCGAGCGGTTCAGCCCAGACTTCTGGGCGACGTTCCGTCCCGGCGCCTCGAGGGTTCCCCTGGCCGATTTGACCATGTTCGTGATGGTGAGTGCTTCGACCACGACGGTGCCGTAGGTGCGGGCGATGGTGGTGGTCGTCTGGTGCTGCCAGTCCAGGGCCCGGCGCTTGGCTTTCGCGCGGAGTCCTGCGATCTGGTCGTAGGTGCGGTGCAGCCGGCGGCTGGCGTGCTCGCCCGGCTTGCGGCATGCCTTGCGCTGGGCGGCGCGCTGCTCCACACGCAGAAGCTTCGCCTGCTCCTTGCCGGTCAGCCACTCGCCGTGCTCGTAAGTTTCGCCGTCGGAGAGGGCGATGGGGACGGCGACGCCCACGTCGATGCCGACGTCCGGCCCCTGGTGGGGGGAGGGACCGGCCTCCAAGGTCTGAACGCGGAAGGCGATGTGCCAGCCGAGCGCGTCCTTGACCAGCCGGGCCCCGGTGATCCGGTTCTCGCCGTCTGCGTGCTTGCCCACGGGTAGGTCCTTGGTCCACCGGAAGCGGACCCGGCCCACCTTGGGAATGTTGACCACGCCCCAGCGGCGGTGCACGCGGGTGATGTTCAGATCTCGGCCCTGCGGGATGTCCACGGACATCACCGTGCGGATGCGACCCTTGAAGTTCGGTGCGTCGGCGCGGCCGTCCCAGTAGTTCTTCCACGCCTGGAAGTACGTCTTCAGCACCGCTTGCGCTGCCTGCGCGGGAAGAACGGCGAGAAAGCTGATGTCCTCGCGGGCCTGGCGGATCGCAGCATCCGCATTCGCAGGAGTTCGCTTGTCCTTCGGCATCATCTGCCACCACGCGTGAAGACAGTTCCACATCGTGCGGGCGGCGTGGGCCTGGCCATCAGTCTTCAGCACACCCGCAGGCGGCAGTGCGAGTCGAGCACGGTGCCCGAACTGTCGCTTGACCAGGGTGCCTTGACTCGCAATCGGGAGCCTAGCAGGGGCTTATGCCACCGCACTGGAACCGTCATCCCGATGCCAGAACCGGTCGTCATGTTGTTCACAACCTGCACGTTCACTTGGTTTTCGTCACCCTGCTCGTCCACTATCCCGGACAGGGCTCGGGGTGAATCGGACCGGGAGCGTGCGCAGGCCCCGCATGATGAGCCCGCCGCGCCAGCGCAGCTCTGAGGGGTCTACGGCGAGTTCCAGGTCGGGCAGCCGCGTCAGCAGCTCGGCGAGGGCCGTCTGGCCCTCGAGGCGGGCCAGGGGAGCTCCCAGGCAGTAGTGGATGCCATGGCCGAGCCCGAGATGCTGGTTGTCGCTCCTGGCGAGGTCGAGCGTGTCCGGATCGCTGAACCGTTCCGGGTCGCGGTCGGCAGCGGCGAGCACGACGAGGACCGGGTCGCCGGCGGGGATGTCCTGGCCGCCCAGAGTCAGCGGCTCCGTCGCGTACCGCCAGGTGGCCATTTCCACGGGACCGTCGTAGCGCAACAGCTCTTCGATGCCCGTGTCCAGCAGGTCGGTGTTTCCGGCGGCAAGGGAGGATTGGAGACGCTCACGCTGGTCCGAGTGCTGCAGCAGGGCGTAGGCCCCGTTGCCGATGAGGTTGATCGTAGTTTCGAAACCTGCGAAAAGAAGCACGAAGCACATCGCCGCGGCCTCGTTCTCGGTGAGGTGCTCGCCGTGGTCGCTCGCCCGGATCAGGCCGGAGATCAGGTCGTCGCCCAGATCATCGCGCTTGCGGTGGATCAGTTCGACGAGGTAGCTGCGGATCTGCTTGACCGCGCGAGCCACCCCGCCGCGCGGACCACCCGCGTGCCGGATCATCATGCCCGCCCAGTCGCGGAAGTCGTCCTGGTCCTCTCGCGGTACACCGAGCATCTCGCAGATGGCGTAGATGGGGAGCGGGAAGGCGAACTCGTGGATGAGGTCGGCCTCGCCCTTCTCGCAGAACTGGTCGATGAGGTGGTCGGTCAGTTCCTGCACCCTCGGTGTGAACTCGGCGACCCTGCGCGGGGTGAACGCCTTCGACACCAGCCGGCGCAGCCGGGTGTGGTCCGGCGGGTCGATGTTGAGGAGGTGGGTCATCAGCTCGGCCTTGCGCTCCCCCGGGATCCCGGTGCGGCCCTTGGCGTGAGCGGAGCCCTCGTGGTGGGCCGGGTTCTTGCTGAGCCGCTGGTCGGCGAGGGCCTGGCGGGCGTCGGCGTACCGGGTGACGAGCCAGGCCTCGACCCCGCTGGGGAGCGTGGTGCGGTGCACGGGCGCGTGCTCGCGCAGCCAGGCGTACGCCGGGTACGGGTCGGTCGCGAACTCCCAGTCGAACAGGGTCGGCGGGGCGGATCCGGCTGCGGACGCGGCTGCGGATCCGCCCGTGGATCCGTCCACGGACTGGTCGGCGGTGGGCTCTTCGGGGGCTGCGGGGGTCTGCTCGTGCACCCGGAGACCGTATCCCGCCCGCCACCCATCACCCCATATGGGCCAGTTGTCGCGGCTGTCCGTAGATCGACTCTGGCTTGACCTCACGTTCCCCGGCGTTCCTACTTTCGGTTTTGTGGATGTGAGGATCTTGAAAAGCAGCTTCGCGGTGGTGGAGAGACGGGCCGAGCACGCGGTCAAGTTCTTCTACTCCCACCTCTTCTGGCACAACCCCGGAGTCCGTGATCTCTTCCCGGCCTCCTTCGAAGACATGGAACGACAGCGGGACCGGCTCTTCGCCGCGCTCACGCATGTGATCGCCCACCTGGAGAACGAGACGCTCGTCCCCTATCTACGCGACCTCGGCCGCGACCACCGCAAGTTCCTCGCGGGGCCCGAGCACTACGCGGCCGTGGGCACCAGCCTCATCGCCGCGCTCGCCGAGACCTCCGGGTCCGCCTGGCACCCCCAGGCCGAAAAGGCCTGGTCAGAGGCGTACCAAGTGATCGCCGACGCGATGATGGCCGGCGCCGCCGCCAGCGAGGACCCGCCCTGGTGGGACGCGGAAGTCGTACGCCACCTGCTGTACGGGGAGGACATCGGCGTCCTCACCCTCCGCCCGCACCAGCACTTCCCCCACCTCCCCGGCCAGTACGCGAGCGTGAGCAGCGACCGGGTGCCGACCACTTGGCGCACCTACTCCCTGGGCAACGCCCCCCGCGCCGACGGGACGCTCGACCTGCACATCAGCCGGATCGAGGGCGGCCGCCTCAGCACCGCCCTGATCCGCGAGACCCAGCCCGGGGACGTGCTGCGGCTCGGCGCGGCCGGCGGGCAGATGACCTTCCGCCGCGAGGACCGCCCGGTCAGCTTCATAGCCGCCGGCACCGGCTGGGCCCCGGTCCGCGCCATGCTGGAGGACCTGGCGGAACACCCTCCCGATCAGGACGTGCGGCTCTTCGTGGTCGCACGGGACGCCGCGCACCTCTACGACCGCCCGCTCATCGACGCGTACGCGGACTCCCTCGGCTGGCTGAGCGTCACCTACATCACCCCCGCCCCCGGCCAGCACCGCAACCAGGCCACCGACCGGCTGGCGACGGCGCTCAGCAACCGCGGGCTCTGGCCCGACCAGGACGTCTACCTGAGCGGTCCGCCGCAGTTCATCCGGGAGACCTCGTACCTCCTGGAGGAGCTCGGCGCGCGCCCCGACCGGATTTTCTACGACTCCGTACCTGCCAGTGGCAAGGGCCAGGACGACGGAAGCCGCCCGATGGGCTTCGGCGAGTGGTTCCTGAACCGCCCCGACCCGCACTGGCACAACCCGTCGGGCCGCGCGCCCCGGGAGCACTGACGCCGGGACCTCCCGCTGCTGAGGGTTATTCGCCGACGCCCTCGGCCGCACGGATCGCGTCCCGGTAGGTGCGGGCCGCAGCGCGCAGTGCGGTTTCGGGGTCGGTTCCCGCCGCCTCGGCGCGCGCCGCCAGCTCCAGCAGTTCGTACCCGACTCCCTCCCCGCGGGGCAGGTCGACGGGCACCGCCCCCGCACGGGCGCGGCCCACCAGCTTGGACGCCAGCGCGAGACCGGGCTGGCCGAGCGGGATCCCGTCGGTCACCGACTCCCGCTGCTTCTCCACCTGCTTGGTGCGCTGCCAGTGTGCGTGCACGTCCTCCGGGGTTTCCGCCGTGGCGTCGCCGAAGACGTGGGGGTGCCGGTGGATCAGCTTCTCGACGAGGGCTCCCGCCACGTCGTCGATGGAGAACGGCTCGTCCTCTTCGCCCGGACCGCCCTCCTCCGCGATGCGCGCGTGGAAGACGACCTGGAGCAGGACGTCCCCGAGTTCCTCGCGCAGTTCCTCGCGGTCCCCGGCCTCGATGGCCTCGACCAGCTCGTAGGCCTCTTCGATGGCGTACTTCGCCAGTCCCTCGTGCGTCTGCTCCGAGGTCCAGGGGCATTCGCGCCGGACCCGGTCCATGACCTGGACGAGGTCGAGCAGGCGTGCGCCGGGCAGGTCGTACGAGCCCGGCAGCAGCTCCAGGTCCGGTACGGCGACCCGGCCGGAGCCGGCGAAGCGGGCCAGCCCGTCGGTGAGCCGCCGGTCTCCCTCACCGCTGAGCAGGACGACGACCGTGTGTCCGCCGGCGCACTCCTCGATCAGCGCCTGGGCGTCGGGGGCCTCCAGGGTGACGTCGACGCCCGCTTCGCGCAGGTAGGGGAGCTGGACGTGTCCCGGGTCGGCGCACAGCACCCGGTGCGCGGTCCGCAGGGTCTGCCAGGCCGGCCAGGACAGCATGCCGGGGGCCACCCGGTGGCTCGTGGTCAGCAGCACGATGCGGCCGGTGGGCTCGGAGGACACGTCGTCAGTCACCCTCCGAACCTACCTCGCCGGGAGGACGGCCCGGGCCGCCGGGTCAGGCGCCGGCCGGGGGCTGCTCGGGCCGGGTGACCTGGGTGATCCAGGGGGTGGAGTGCTCGCCGAGGGTGACCCGCTGGGGGTCCCAGACGCCGTAGCGCGGGTTGACCTCGATGCCGAGTCCGGCCGCGGCCTTCGCGGCGGGCTCGGCGAGCTTGCCCTCGCCGTACTTGGCGTTCAGCTTCTCGAAGAGCACCTGGTCCCGGACCCAGCGCTCGATCTGGTCGGGGGCGACGGCGGCCTTCTGCAGGATCGCCTCCTCGAACGCCGCGGCCCCGCGGTTGCCCTCGTCGTAGGCCTTGCGGGCGTCCTGGAGCTCCTTGGGGGTGACGGTGATCCCGGCGTCCTTCGCCATCCGGTCGAGGATCCGGCTCTGCAGCATCGTGCTGAGCTTGACCCGGTCGAGCTGCGGGACGGCCGCGATGAGCTCGGCCGCGTGTTCGGAGCGGTTCTGTGCGGTGCGGACGTCGTTCACCTGGGCCTGGAGCGCGGAGGTGGTGATCCGTTCGCCGCCGATCACGGCCGCGGTGCCGGGGCGGGCTTCGCCCGAGCACGCGGACAGCAGAGGGGCCGCCAGGAGCAGGGCGGCGGAAACGGAGAGCGCTGTGCGACGGTGCAAAGGAGCCTCCAGGGCCGGGAGATTGTGCTTCGGTGCACAAGGGCCGTGCGGTGATCGATGTTATGCAGTCGAGGTGATCAGAGCCACCGGTTCGACCAACGATTCCGGGGGTGTTGGGGTTCGCGTCCACCGATGGCCACCCTTCGGCCCACCGGGAGTGCCAGGGTCGGCCCACCATGTCGACACCGCACCGCTCCCCGCGCCGCCCCGGTCTGCTCGGCTCGGCGCTCGCCGCCCTGGTCACGGTGGTGGCCGTGGGCGCCGGAGACGCCGTGGCGCGCGTCTTCCCGTACGGCCCCCGCCACCGCAGCGTCAACGACCTCGGCAATCAGTTCGTGCCCTTCCACGCGCACCTGTGGGACCTGCTGCACGGACGCGCCGCGGGCGGGCTGCTGCTGAACTGGCAGTCCGGCTACGGGACCAGCTTCCTGCCCGACTTCGGGACCTACCTGACCAGCCCCTTCGCGGTGCTGGTGGGGCTGTTCCCGCGCCAGGACATCGACCTCGCGGTGTACGTGGTCACCGTGCTGAAGACGGCGGCCGCGGCGGCGGCGATGGCCTGGCTGCTGCGCACCCAGCGGCGCGGGCCGGTGTGGGCGGCGGGGCTGCTCGGGGCCTCGTACGCGCTGTGCGGCTGGTCGGTGATCGAGGCCTCGTACAACCCGATGTGGCTGGACGGGCTGATCGCCTTCCCGCTCCTGTGTCTGACGGGTGAGTGGGCGCTGCGCTCGCGCCGGCCGGTGGCGGCCGTCGTGGTGGTGGCGCTGTGCTGGACGGCGAACTTCTACACCGCCTACATGGCGACGCTGGGCGCGGTCCTGGTGCTGCTGGTCCGGCTGCTCCTCACCCGGGAGGGTGTGCAGGATCGGCTACGGGTCCTGGCGCGGGCGGCGCTGACCACCACGCTGGGCGTCGCCCTGTCGGCGCCGGTGCTCGTGCCGCTCTTCCTCAGCTCGAAGCAGGCCTACCCGGGGTGGTTCAAGCCGTTCGTGCCGGTGGCGACCGAGGATCTGCTGGCCCGGCTGCTGCCCGCCACCTACTCCTTCTCCTCCCCCGCCCTGTTCATCGGCACCGGGACCCTGCTGCTCGTGGCGGCCCTGCCCTTCCACCGGGCCCTGGCGGGGCGGGAGCGGCTGGTGTGGACGGGGCTCGTCCTGCTGGTGCTGCTGTCCTTCCAGTGGATGCCGACGCACCTGGCCTGGCACCTCTTCGCGACGCCCAACGGCAGCCCGTACCGGCAGACCTTCGTGCTGGCCGGGATCGTGGTGATGGCCGCCTGGGCGGGGCTGTCGGCCGGCCCGCCCGGGCCGTGGGCGCTGGCGGGCGGCGCGGCGGTGCTGGCGGCCGTCCTGCTCGCGGCGAGCGGGAGCGGGCTGGCGACCCCGTGGGGGCTCGCCCTCTTCGGCGGCGGCCTGGCCGTGGCGGGCGCCGCCTGGTGGGCGCTCGGCCACGGGGGGCGCGGCCGTCGGCACCTCGTGCTGCCGGCGGTGGGAACGCTGGCTCTGGTCCTGGTGGGCCAGGCGGCGGCGACGACGGCTCACGGGCAGCAGGGCAAGCTCGCGGGCCTGGACGACTACCCGGTGTGGGGCGCGGCGCACACCGCACGCGCCGGGGCCCTGAAGGGCGCCGAGGGGTGGCCCGCGTACCGCACGGACGCCGGGCGGCCGGCGCTGACCGGCAACGACCCGATGCTGCTGGGCGGGGAGGGCGGCGCGTACTACAGCAGCCACACCCCGGACCTGTTCACGCGGACGATGGTGGCCCTCGGGGCGGGCTGGACCTCGCGCGGCCGCAACGTGCAGAGCCTCGACAATCCGGTGACGGACGCCGTCTTCTCGGTCGGCGCCCGGCTGCGGCCGGACGGCACGATCGCGCGGGCCGAGGTCCCGCCGCTGGTCACCGTCCGCCCGCCGGGGCCCGAGCCGGTCTTCGGCCCGTCCCCCTTCACCAACCAGGAACTCCTGCTGGGCGCACGGGTCTACGAGGACCCGCTCTCCCCCGGTGTCTGCCGCGCGGGCACGGAGGCCTTCCTGTGGGCCCCGGAGTACAACGCGACGGCCCGCCTCGCGGACGGGCCCGCCTTCCGGCTGAACGCCAACCCGCCCCGCAACAGGGCCGCCCTGCAGCCCCTGGGCGTCTCCCGCGGCCCGGCCTCGGTGCTGGTCTTCGAGCAGGCGGCTCCGGCGCACTGGCGGCTGTCCTGCCTGGACCGCCCCCTGCTGACGGCGGCCGTCGACCGGTTGCGCGGCACGGCGGCGGTATCCGTACGGGTCGGATCCTCGGGCGTCCGCGCGGTGCTCCCGCCGGGCAGCACCGGCACGGCGGTGCTCGCCGCCCCCGCGATCGCGGGCTGGACCTGCAACGGCCGCCCGGCCGCGGGCCGGCTGGGCCTGGTCTCGGTCCCGCTGGACGGCCGCACCACCAGCATCGACTGCGCCTTCCGGCCCCCGGGCCTCATCCCGGGCGCGGCGGTGGCGGTGGCGGCCCTGCTCACCCTTCTGGCCCTGCTGGGACTGCCCGGCAGGGCCGGTCCGCTCGGAGCGGGACGGCGGCGCGGGCGGACCCGAGCGGCCGTCGCGTCAGCGGACCCGACCCGGGCGGAGCTCCAGCGGACCTGACCCGGCCCGGGCATCGGCGGACCCGGCCCCGCCGGGGCGTCAGCGGACCTGGCCCAGCCAGAGCAGGGTGCGGCGGACCTCTTCGGTGAAGGGGTGGTTCGGGCCGTGCAGGCGTTCCGCGTCGAAGAGGAGGCGGGCCAGGGTGTCGTGGGCCGCCGGGCGGTCGCCGAGGGAGAGCAGCAGGTGCGCTATGCGGCGGCGGACCTCCAGCGGGAGACCCGGGTCCGGGTTCGCGTAGTGGTTCTCGAAGAGCGGCAGCAGCGCGCGGTACTCGGCGAGGGCGGCCGCCGGTTCGCCGAGCTGTTCCAGGCACTGGGCCGCGTCGTAGCGGAAGCGCAGGGACCGCGGGTCGCCGGCCGGGAACTCCTCGGCGAGCCGGCGCAGTTCGGGCAGGGCCCGGCGGTACTGGCCGTCGTCCATCAGCGTGGCCGCGTACTGCTTGCGCAGGGAGCGGACCACCGGGGAGTGCGCGCCGTGCTGCTCGGCCGCCGCCGGGAGGATGCCGCCGAGGATGTCCACCGCCTGGGTGAGCCGGCCCTGGTCGAGGAGCTTCTTGGCCTCCTCGACGGCCGCCGGGACGTCCGGCCGCGGCGGCGCGGGCGGGGTGGCCGGCCGGGGCGGGATCACGGTGGCGCGGTCGGGCCAGGGGGCCATCGGGCGCAGGAAGGGGCGGGTCGGGTCGAGGGGGCCGGTGGGGGCGCCCGAGCCGTGGTGGGGCAGCAGCGGCGCGAGGGCCGCGTACACCGCCTGCGCGGAGGCGGGCCGGTCCTGCGGATCCTTGGCCAGCAGGCTCAGCAGTACGGCTTCCAGCTGCTGCGGGACCTCGGGGCGCAACTGACGCACCGGCAGCGGGGGTTCGTACAGGTGCCGGTGGAGCACCCCGAGCGCGGTGGAGCCCGCGAAGGGGACGTTGCCGGACAGCAGCTCGTACAGGACCACGCCGAGCGCGTAGAGGTCGGTGTGCGGGCCGACGGCCCCGCCCATGGCCTGCTCGGGGGCCATGTACGCGGGGCTGCCGATCGGCGAACCGGTGCTGGTGAGGCGGGTGGTGTCGGTGTCCATCACGGAGGCGACACCGAGGTCGAGGACCAGCACGGTCCCGTCGGGGCGGACCATGACGTTGCGCGGCTTCAGGTCCCGGTGCACGATCGGCACCGCGTGCACGGCCGACAGCACCGAGCACAGCTGCGCGATCACCGAGACCGCCCACGGCCACGGGTAGGGATCGTGCTCGGCGAGGTGGTCGGCGAGGTCGGCGCCCTCCACGTACTGCATGACGAGGTACAGCTCGTCCCCGTCGCTGCCCGCGTCGTGCACGGTGACCAGCCCGGGGTGGTCGACCTGGGCCGTGACCCGGCATTCGCGCACGAAGCGGCGGCGCAGCTCCTCGGCGACGGAGCCGGGGCCGGCCACCTTGTCGGGGCGCAGCAGTTTGACCGCGACGCGGCGGTCCAGGCGCCGGTCGTACGCCGTCCACACCTGGCCCATGCCGCCCTGGCCGAGGATGGTGGCGAGCTGGTAGCGGTCCCCGATGAGCCGGTCCGTCACGGGCGGGGGTCCTCGGTGTGGGGCGGCTGCTGGCGGCGCAGGAGCTCGCTGAGCTCGTCGAGTTCGGCGCGGACCTGCCCGATGCGCGGGGGCGGCGTCGGGGCGGGCGCGGGCTCGGGGGCCTGCTGCGGGGCGGGCTGGTGGGGCTGGTGCTGGGGGGGCTGCTGGGGCTGGGGGTGCTGCGGGTGCTGCTGCGGGGCGGGCTGGGCCGCCGGCGGGTATCCGTAGGCGGGCCCGGACGGCTGCTGGGGCGGTACGTACGGGGACACGGGCGGCGGGTACCAGCCGGCCGCGCCGGGCCCGGCCTTGAGCGCCTCGAAGTGCCGGATCTCGGCGACGAGGTAGTAGATGCACACCGCGAGGCCGTTCAGGAGCGTGCCGAAGGCCCCCGCGTCGCTCTGCCAGCCGCTGACGTCCTCGGTCGGGTCCGCTCCGATCAGCGCCAGCGACACCACCTCGGCCACGCCGGAGGCCGCGAGCAGCCACCAGTCCCGGGGTTTGCGGGTGACCAGCGCGAGCCGCAGCATCGTCCCCCAGGCGAGGAACCCGCAGCTCAGGATCGGCAGCAGCGCGAACAGCACGCGGAGCGCCACCACGCCCCCGGTGGTGGGCTGGTGACCGTGGGGCGGCGGGGTGCCGGGGCCGTGCATCGCTGCTCCTGACGGGCCGTGCGGAGGAAGGGCGGAGTAAAGGGCGGAAGGACGAAGAAGTGCGGAGGATTCCGGGTCAGAGCGTATACAGCGTTCCCGGCCGGGAGTGAGGGGATGCGCTCAACCGTTGTACGGTCGCAGCCCCGCGCGGTCCACCGCCCCGGCCCGAGACGGCCTGGGTGCTCATTCGGGCCGGACCGTACCGTCCGACAGTCCGTCGTACAGGCCTTGGACGAGCTGCTCCCCGAGCCGGGCGGCCAGCCTCAGGGCGTCCTCGAACTCGGCCAGCGCGCGGAACCGCGCCCCGTAGACCTCCTGCTCGGTCCGCGGCAGCCGGGGCAGTTCGAGGCGGCGCACGTCGAGCCGGGTCGTGGTGGAGGCGTGGCTGCTGGCGCGGCGGTTGTTGGCGGTGGCGCGCAGGAACCCGGCCAGGAACCAGGGGTCCAGCGCGGCCGGATCGGGCCGCAGCAGCTGCAGGCCCCGGCCGAGCGCCGCCCCGGCGGTGGCCGCGTCGACCACGCGGGCCACGCCGGCGCCTCCGGTGAGGGGGACGACCACGTCGCCGGGTGCGGTCAGCAGCGGCTGCTCCGCGGCGGCGGCCAGGGTGCCGGAGGGCCCGGTGCCGGCGCTCACGTCGTACTCGGTCAGGACGGGGGCCCGGCCCGCGCCGCTGCCCGTGCCCGTGTACAGGAGCAGGGCTCCGGCGCGGGCGAGTTCGCCGACGGTGGTCAGCGGCAGCCGGGCGGGCGCGGCGGCGGGCCGGTCCGCGGAGGCGGCGGGCGGGGCGGGCGGGGTGAGCCGGGCCGCACGGGTCAGCGTCGAGTCCAGCCGGTCCCGTACGGCGGCCAGCTCGGCCAGGCCGCCGCCCGCGGCGGGCGGCGGCAGGTGGCGGGCCGGGGTCAGGTCCACATCGTCGTCGAGCAGGTCCACGACGGGCACCACACGGCGCACGCCCGGGACGTCCGGGGCCGGGCCGCCGCGCTCGTACGCCGTCCAGGCCTCCTCCACCGCGCTGTGCACGGCGGCCCACCCGGCCCGCCCCGGACCCGGCCCGGGCCCGTCGGCGAGCGCGGCGGTGTCCACGAGGAGCAGCCCCGAGGGGGGCGCCGTCTGCGGGGCGGGCCTGCGCAGCACCCACAGGTGCAGCGGGATCCCGTACGGCGGCGCGGCGCCGGCCGGGAGGGCGACGACGGCCCGCAGCGCGCCTCGGCGCAGCAGGTCGGCCCGGATCCGGCGGCCGGAGCGGCGGGCGGCGGCGGCGGGCGGCATGAGCAGGACGGCGGTGCCGCCCTCGCGCAGGTGGGCCAGGGCGTGCTGGACCCAGGCGAGTTCGGATTCCGCGCGGGCGGGCAGTCCGTACTCCCAGCGCGGGTCGTAGGCCAGCTCCTCGTGGCCCCAGTTGCGTTCGTTGAAGGGCGGGTGGCAGAGCACGGCGTCGACCGGTTCGGCGGCGGGCCGCGCGAAGGCGTCGGCGCGCAGGCTGTCGGCGGCGGCGGCGCGGACCGGGGCGTCCGACTGCAGGGCGAGGCGCAGGGCGGCGAGGGAGGCGAGCTCGGGGGAACTGTCCTGCGCGTAGCGGGTGGTGGCCCCGGGGACGGCCCGCAGCAGGGTGCCGGTGCCGCAGGCCGGGTCCAGGACCGTGAAGGGCGCGGCGCCGGCCGGTCCGGTGCTCGCGCCGACGGCGGGGGCGGCGAGGGCGGCCATGAGGGTGGCGAGGCCGTCCGGAGTGAGCGTGTACTGGCGGGGGTTGGCTTCGAGGTGGCGGCCGAGCAGGAACTCGAAGGCTCCCCGGGTGCCGAGTTCGGCGGCGAGCTCGGCGGCGGCCCGCAGGAAGGGCACCGTGGCGGGCGGCAGGGGGGCGGTGGCTCCGAGCGGGTGCGCGGGCCCGAACCGCAGCGCGAGCACCCGGTCGAGGGCGGGCGGCAGCAGGGTGGCCATCCGCTCGTCGGAGACGGCCGCGGCCTCCAGCCACTCCATGGGCCGGTCGCGTACGAGGAGCAGCGCGCTCCCGGCTTTGACGAGCGCGGCCACGGAGCCGCCGGGGTGGGCGGTGACGTACTGCCAGACGCGCTCGCGCAGCGGGACCTCGGCGAGCTTGCCCTGGGCCCGGAGCCAGTCGGTGACCGCCGCCAGCGCGAAGGAGGGGCTGGTCTCGGTGCCGCCGACGGGGCGGGGGAAGTCGACATGGCGGCGGCGCCAGTTGCTCACGGCGGCGCGGCCGACTCCGGCGAGGCGGGCGATCTCCGCGGCGGTGACTTCGGGGGCGGTAGGGGCTGTGGGGGTGGCTGGGGCCTCGGTGGGGGGCTTCTGCTCCGGCATGTGCGCGAGCATACCGCTGCAAAGAGGAGAGACCCATTCACAGCGTGAATTTAACAATCCATCAAAAAGCCGTTGACTCGGTTCACAGCCTCTGTTGTGATGATCAAGCCAAAAGGACTCAGACCAGGCAGGAGCCACCCACATGTCCCACACCACGCGCGCCAGTTGGACCGCCCGTCACGCGATCCTCACCAGCTGCGGCGCAGCCCTCGCCCTCGTGACCCTCAGCGCGTGCAGCGGCGCGGACACCACCGCCGACAAGGGCGCCGACGCGGCCGCCTCGAAGCCGGCGGCGGCGAGCAGTGCCCCGGCCCCCGACGCGGGCAAGGCGAAGTCGGCCATCAAGGGCAGCGGCACCTTCCAGGTCGGCTCCGACGTCCAGCCGGGCCTCTACCGCTCGGCGGGCAACAAGGCCGACGACAACTGCTACTGGGAGCGCGCCAAGGACTCCAAGGGCGAGGCGGACTCGCTCATAGACAACGCCAACGCCGTGGGCTCCACGTACGTGGCCATCGCCGCCACCGACAAGATCTTCAAGACCGAGGGCTGCAAGGGCTGGGAGCTCGTGGACCCGAAGGCCGCGGGCACGCCGAAGGCCGAGATGTCCGGCAAGGCCGGCATGCTCAAGGTCGGCGTCGACATCGCCCCGGGCACCTACAAGTCCGCGGGCTCCACCGAGGACGGCACCGGCTGCTACTGGGAGCGCACCAAGGACGCGTCCGGCAGCGTCGACACGATCATCGCGAACGAGAACCCCGAGGGCCAGGCCGTCGTGACGATCGAGGCCGGCGACGGCTTCTTCACGACCGTCGACTGCCAGGACTGGAAGAAGGCCTGATCCAGGGCCTGAAGTAAACGCAGGGGGTGGTCCGGGTCCCGATACGGGGTGACCCAGGACCTGACATGCAGGGGGGTGGTCCAGGGTCGCGCCGAAACGGCGGCCCCGGACCCGACCCAGGGGGTGGATCAGCGGAGCCGTTCCGGCGGCCGGGTGGGGTTGCCCCCGGTCGGAAGGCGCTCCCCGGGGCAGCCGGTCAACACGCGCTTCATCGCGTCGCGCTCGCCGGCCGTGACCCACAGGCCGTATTTCTGCTTGACCGCGATCTGGGCCGCGACGTAGCGGCAGCGGTACCCGCGGTCGGGCGGGAGCCAGGTGGCCGCATCACCGTCGCCCTTCTTGCGGTTGGCCGCGGCGTCGACCGCCAGGAGGTTCAGCGGATCATTTATGTGGGCACCCGTAACTGTCTCACCGATCTCCCCGTTATGTGCGCATACAGCGTGTCTCATACGGGGAGGGTGGCTTGCGCACAGCAGACACGAAGACGACCGACGCCGAGGGGCAAGCGACGGTGCTGCTCCATCGGACAACTGGCGGGGCATCCCGTATGGCGGATCTCCCCTTCGATGTGGACGGACTGCTCGGGCGGGTCGGTGCCCACGAGGGCAGACCGTTCATCCTTGGCCCCGACGGCAGCTATGACATCCAACTCAACCGGTTCCTTCGGGACATGGAGAACTGGGGCGTGCGCTCGGAGAACAGCCGTATCGGCTACAGCACCGACCTCATGCTGTACTGCCGGTTCCTCCATGAGTCCCGTGGCGGGAAGTCCATCTGGGACACGGACTCCGCCGACCTTCGCGCGTACAAGGCCGTCCGGCTTCGCGGCGGCGGGCCGGGACAGATCTCCGTGGCGACCTGGAACCGCTCGGTGGCCGCACTCGACAAGTGGGTGCGGTGGTCGCTGTACGAGGAACTGCTGCCCGCCAAACCGTTCCGCTACATCGACAAGACTGTGGTGTCACCGCAAGGGCCGAAGCTGGTGCGCGTCAACGCGGATGCCGAGCCCGAGGTACCACGCCAGCCGATCACATTCCTCTCCCACGAGGATTTCATGCTCTGGCGGGACGTCGGGCTCCTTGGGCAACTGCCGGACGGCTCCCCTGATCCGAAGTGGAAAGGGCGCAACGGCGAACGTAACGCTCTCTTCGCCGATCTGCTGATCTGTACCGGCATGCGGCTGAGCGAGGCGTCCAGCCTGCTGACGACGGAGCTGCCACCGGTCACCGGAAGGCGCGTGATCGGCGACATCACCGTCTCGGCCGCCGTAGCGAAACGCAATCGGGCACGGACCGTGTACGTCCGCCCCCGCGTCGCCCGCGACCTGCACCACTACGTCGAGATCGAGCGGGATGAGCTGGTGCAGCGACGGCGCGCCCAGGGTGCGTACGAGGGATACATGGACCTGGTACCGGTGCGCCGCGCCAACCGTCACGCCTTGGCGGTCGAGTCCGGTACCGCCTGGCCGTACTCCCGGATCGATGCGACGGACCGGGCACGGCTTATGAGCGTCGACGGACAAGGGCGGGCCACCGGTCCTCTGTGGCTGTGGCTCGGCGAGAACGGCTTGCCGTTGCGCGCAACGACCTGGCAGTCGGCCTTCCGGCGCGCGAACGAGCGGTGCGCCGGCTTCGGACTCGACTTCGACGTCCACCCGCACACCCTGCGGCACTCCTTCGCCGTGCACATGCTGGGCCTGCTGCTGCGGCAGACCGTTCGGGCGCTCGGCATGCGCGAGGACCGCCGGTTCACGCACGCCGAGGTGAAACGCCTGCTCATCGGCAACCCCCTGCGCAAACTGCAACTGCTGCTCGGCCACCGTAACGAGGCGACGGTCTACACGTATCTCGACGTACTGGACGAGGCTCAGGAGATCGTGCTGGCGGCTCTCGGCGACTGGGACGACCAGGCCGCGGCCTTCGAGCAGGTCCACTCGGATGCGGAGGAAGAGCGGTGAGCCCGCGCCGCGTCCGGTTCCCCGCCGCTGTCGACGTTCCCGCCCCCGCGGCTCCGGTGCCGTCGATCGGGCCCGTGGTCTTCGATCTGGATCTGAACGGGACACCGGAGCACGTCGACCTGTCCGGGCTGCCGTTCCCGCGCCTGACCCGGGCCCTGGCCGCCTCCCTCGCCGAAGTCGTGAGCAGCCCCGGCACCTTGCGCGACCGCAGCGCCGTCCGCTACGTGGTCAGGCGCATCCGAGAGTTCGTTGCCTTCGCAGCAGCCGCATGCCCGGCTATCGAAGGCGACCCAGGACTGGCCGACCTGGAGCCCGATCTCCTGGACGCGTTCGAGCTGCGTCTGATCGCCCGGTACGGGGAGACGAGCAAGGAGCCGTACCTGACCATGACCTACCTCGTCCGGCTGCTGAAGCTGGTGCACGAGGCCCACCCCGGCGCCTTCGATGCCGCGTTCCACGCTCGCCTGGGATTCACCTCGGCATCGGCCAATCGAGCGACGAAGCCGCTCGACGCCTACCCGTTTCCCGTGCTCGACGCCCTGGAGGCCGCCGCCCGGGACGACATCGCCCGCATCCGCGACCGGATCCTGGAAGGCGAGAAGCTCGCCGCCTCGGGCCGCGACCCGCACCTGCACGGCTGGGACCGGTCGGAGAACGGCCTGTGGCGCATCCTGAACCACGGCCCGCTGACCGCCGACGACGTCTCGTACAAGATCCTGCGCCCCGTGGGCGGCAGGAACGAACTCAACGGCCGTCTCCATCTGACCTCCCGCGATCTGGTGCCCTTCCTCGTCCTGCTGGCCTGCCAGACCGGCATGGAGCCGGAGAGTATCCGGCAGTTGCGGTCCGACTGCCTGGCCAGCCCGGCGCGCGGCTATGTCAGTGTCGCGTACGTCAAGAAGCGGGCCGCCGGTTCCACGCACAAGACGATCAGGGTCTCCGACGGCGGTTCCCTGCGCTTCCCCGGTGGAGTGATCCGCCTGGCTCTGCGCCTGACCAGGCGGACTCGCGAGCTGATCGGCAGCGACGCGCTGTGGTGCGACGTGAGCGGGTTCGGCAAGGCTCGGGCCCCCTTCGACGGGCCGTACGCCTGGTCGGCGGTGACTCGGGAGTGGCTGGCCGAGCACGGACTCGACTCCTTCGCCGACCGAGGCGGTCTGCCGGTCACCCTCGATCTGCGTCGGGTGCGCAAGACCGTCAAGTCCCGGCAATACCTGCAAGCCGGCGGAGTACTGGAGGACTTCACGTCAGGCCACACCCGTCAGGTGGCGGCGAAGCACTACGCGGACATCGATGCCCATCGCGAGACACACGAGCAAGCGGTAGAAGCAGGGCTTGAGCAGGCACTCGGCGCGGCTCTGGCCCCACCCGTGGTCGTCTCGGACGAAGGCGCCCGTCTGGACGACGGCGAAGGCGCGCTGAGTACGCAGGAGATCAAGGAGGCGCTCTCCGGTGAGAAGGACGTGTGGCTGGCGTCCTGCCGAGACTTCTTCGCCTCCCCCTTCGCCCGCAAGCCCGGCGTGGCATGCCCTGTCCCGGCCTGGGGTTGTCTGGAGTGCCCGAACGCGGTGTTCACCAGCCGACATCTGCCGAGCGTGCTGTCGTTCCTGGACTTCCTGGAACGACAACGCGAGGAGTACCCCGCCGTCGAGTGGAACGCGCGGTTCGGACTCGCGTGGGAACGCATCGTCCACGGCGTCCGGGCCCGCTTCAGCACCCGCCAGATCACCACGGCACAGGCCATCGCCGAGGCCGACGGCTCCCGGCTACTGTTGCCCGCCTCGTTCCTGGAGGTCATCGCATGACTGCCGTCCCCGAGCCCCGGGCCGGACACCCGACGTCGGACCGGTCCGGGGAGTTCGTCCTCCCAGAACGGCTCACACTCGGCGGCACGAGCCGAGGCCCACGTCTGTCCGAAGACATCTGGGATCTGCGGTGCGTCCTGCCCCGTACGTGGCGCACGTGGCGACTCGACTTCACACAGATTCCCGATCCCGTGACACGACGCACGGCGAAGGAGTACATCGCGTCCCGCCTCCGCCGGGGTTCGCTGGGACTCAGTCCACTCAAAGCCACAGCGGCGGCAAACGAGCTGCGGGCCCTCGTCGCAGTCGTACGAGATCTACAGAAGGCCGGAGCTCCCCGACTCTCCGATGTCGACAGGGTGCATCTGGACACGGCCCTGGGGGCATGGAAGAGCAACAGCCCGCACACAGCGGTCCGCAACGTGACGCTGCTGAAGCACCTGTCGGCGCACGGCTTCTTCCTGTCCGAGGACCGGCTGTGCGTCCTCCCGTGGAACGGCCGCAGCGCCTATGGGGTGGCCGGGGTGCAGCGGGTCAAGGGCGAGAACGCCACGCCCCGCATCCCGGAGGAGATCCTCGCGCCCCTGCTGCGGGCGGCGGTGTTCTACGTCGAGGCGGCGGGCACGGACATCCTTGCCGCGCGGAGCGAAGTCGAGGCCCTCGAAGCGGCACGCGAGGGGCAGCACCTGGGATACGGACAAGCGCGGGAGCGTGTGCTCTCCTTCATCTCTGCGCGCCGGGCTGCCGGCCGCGGCATCCCCTCCGTCCCGCTCGAGCAGGCACACACCGTCCCGCATGCCCGGGTCGTCGACGGCGTGGTGCAAGCCCCGAACCACACCTTGGTCTCACTCCTCGCCGGCTGCGGACGCGCCGGCCGCCTGCGGTCGCTGATGGCCGAGGCCGGCGAAAGGACCTGCTTCGAGGACGGCGGCCTCGACACGCCGATGTCGGCCTGGTCAGGCACCGGGGAAGCATGGCGGTCACGGCTGAGCCCCTTCACCCTGGCCAACGAGCTGTCGTTCCTACGCACGGCGTGCTGGATCGTCATCGCCTACCTGTCGGGCATGCGGGATGTGGAAGTGCGCGAGCTGGGCCGGGAGTGCGCCTTCGAGGAACCCGGAGCGGATGGGCGGAACCGCTACAAGATCCGGGGCAAGGCCTACAAAGGGAAGGGCCGCGGACTCGACGGCGAGGAAGCCGAGTGGGTGGTCCTGGAGATCGTCCACCGTGCCATCGCCGTACTGCGGGAGGCCAACGACGATCCCGGCCATCTCTTCGGCTACGACGGCGGAGGCCGCAACGGGCATGTTCTGCTCAGCAACATGCCCCGGCGTTTGCGCGCCTTCCGGGATCACCTCAACGCACTGTTCAGTACCACGGAGAACCCCTACATCCCGCCGGTCACGGCTGCCCCGGTGGGGTTCGACTCAGCCACTGACCGCACCGGGGAAGCCGCCGAAGATCCGGTCGCCCTCCCCTGGGCTTTCGACACCCAGCAGTTCCGACGAACCCTCGCCTGGCACATCGCCCATCAGCCATTCGGTGTGGTCGCCGGTGCCCGCCAGTACAAACACACGGCGATCGCCGTGTTCGAGGGGTACGCGGGTAGCTCTGCGTCCGGCTTCGCCGACGAGGTCGCCGCCGAGGAGGCTGTCGCCAAGCTCGACTACGTCGAGGACCTCTATCACGACTGGAACGACGGCGGCCCCTCCTCCGGCGGAGCCGCCCAGCGCATCGAGGCGGAGTTCGATCGCATCCGCAGCGAGCTGGGCGATCTCCCCGGAGTCGTGGCCAGTCCGTCCCGGCTCCGGACCCTGCTGCGGCACCTGACCAGGACGCTCCATCCCGGCGTCCTGAACGACTGCTTCTACCAAGCCGAGACAGCCGTCTGCCGCAAACGCGCGAAACCTATGGGTCGCCCCGTACCGATGCTCGACATGTGCATGAGCTGCCCCAACTCCCGCCGCTCCGCGATGCATGTGCCGCGTCTGGAGCGGGCCCGTGACATGGCACAGACCGAGCTCGGAGCCGCGGTGGACATCCCGCATCTCCAGAAACTCGCCATCACCGAACATCTGGCCACGCTCACCCGCCTGATCGCCGAGATCGACGACGAGGACACCCGACGATGACCGACTCCACCGACCAGACCCTCCCTGTCGTCCAAGCCGCCTTCGCGCGGCTGACTCGCGAGAACAGCACACTGGGCGAGATCGACCACAGAATCATGCGCGCCTTCGAGCAGCTCATGATCGGCCGACCCGAGATCACCGACGGCCGGACCTCGGCGGTGAACATCTGCGCCGAGGCCGGCGTCTCGCGAGCCTCGTACTACCGATCCCCTGTCTCGGCGGTCATCAAGGAACTCCTTGACGCTCCGGAGGCCAAGCGGCCCGAGGCCGACGAACTCAGGCTGGAGATCGCCCGGCTCAAGAAGACCGTGCAGGAACTCCGCAGCGAGAAGGCTGCCGAGATCCGGGACCTGCGATCGACCGTCGCGGCGTACGCGAACCAGATCCAGGTCCTCACGCTCAGGAACGCCGAACTGGAAGCGGACGCCCACCGAATGCAGGCCCAGCTCGCCGGGGGAGAGGACGGAGTGGTCAAGCAGCTCCGCCGTTCCCGGACATCCGAAGGGTCGCCGTCGTTTCTGCCGTGACTCCCCAGGCCGTCCCAGCCGTATCCTCCTGCCGCTGGTGGTAGTGCCTCAACGCATCGACGCCGTCCTCTACGAAGCTCCAGCGCTGCCGCGCGTCCAGGAACTCTTGAGGAGTGAGCCATTCATGCCACGCGATCTCCGTCGGGTCGACAACGACATCTTCCGTGATCACCACTTCATGGAGCCCCAGCCAGTAGGGACTGATCGTCCCCTGGCAGAGGTACTTGAAGACGAACTGTGGTGACGCACTGACGCCCAGTTCCTCGGCGAGCTCCCGGGCTGCCGCCTCCTCGTAGGACTCGCCGACGTCCGCTGCCCCGCCCACCAGCCAGTTGTACTGACCCGGGAACCGGGACACGGTCCGCGGCCGTCGATGCACCAAGATCCGACCATCGGGGCGACGACAGACAGTCGTCGCAACTCGGTGCAGCCACCCACTTCGGATGGCATCACCCCGCTCGACGACTCCCAGCACCCGATCCTGATCGTCGACCTGCTCCACCAATTCGCCCATGACGCGCACAGTTCCACACTGCTCTGACAGCACCCGCGTGCAGGACTGCCGGACGGCTGGCCAATCAACCGCCGCACTGCTTGAGCATCGCGTTCTTGTCCGCCGACGTCACAGAAAGCTCGTACTTCTGCGCCACCTGCGCGAACCGCACCACGTACGAGCATCGGATGGCCTTGTTCGGCGGCAGCCAGGAAGCCGGACCTGAGTCGCCCTTGGACGAGTTGGCCCGTCCCGACACCGGCAGGAGGTTCAGGCCGTCGTTGGCGAACCGCTGTCGCTTCGCCGCGTCCCAGCGGGACGCTCCCATCTGCCACGCGTATGACAGCGGCACGACGTGGTCTGTCTGAACCTCGGCAGCCTTCTCCTTCTTCCAGGTGATGTCCTTGCCTGTGTACGGGTCGGACAGGGTCATCGCCACCACCACGCAGTCCGAGCCGGACCGGAAGCGGACCGCCCTGCCGTCACGTTTCAGCAGGTCATTACGGGTGTCGCAGCCGTTACGGGCGAAAGGGACCCCGTCGGCGGTGTCCGTCCAGGCCGGACCGAACTCCTTGCGCTCGTAGCCGGTCTTCGACCCGCGCCCCTTGGCCGTGACCTTGTCGATCAGGTCGCGAGCCGCTGACTTCTCACTCTCGGCGGCGATCGCCGCAAGACCCGGCTTGATGCCGTTCGTGTTCGTGAGTGGACCCGCTACCCCACGATCGCCCACCGGTTCGCCGCCACCCTCCGGCCCGGTCACCGCGCAGGCAGCCAGGGCAGCCCCTGCCACGGCCAGGAAGCACCCGGCCACCGACACGCGGGTCACCCGCGCCCCCACCCCGTTCACCTGGACAACCCCGCTCCGCCGATTCCGTTCGTGAGACACAACACCGTGAGACACCTAAACCGCCAACATAAGATCATTGGCGAAGGCGATCCGCTTGCCCTTGTCCCAGCCTCCGGCCCCCTTCTGCCAGGCGTCGGAGAGGGCCACGATGTGGTCGATGTCCACGCCGGTGCGGCTCCGTTCGTGCGTGATGCGGGCCCCTGTGTAGGGGTCCTTCTCCAGTACCCCGGTCAGCACCTTGCAGCCGTCCTTGAAGGTGGTCCGGGCCAGGTCCCGCTTGAGGATGTCCTCGCGGGTCCCGCAGCCGCTGCCGTCCGTGTCCAGCCAGCCCTTGCCGAACCGCTCGCGCGCGTACCCCGTCTTCGGCGCCCGCCCCTTGACCGCGAGCCCGTCCACCGAGGCCAGGGCCACCGGGCCGTTGGCCGGGCCGGGAGCGTTCGCAACCGCACCGCCGCCGGACCCGGGCAGCGCCGTACAGCCGGAGACCGCGACGGCGGAGGCGAGGAGGAGGGCGGGAAGCAGCAGGTGGGAGCGCATGGGACAAGATCATAAACTCCCTGCCTTTACGGGACGTTCCGACCCTCCAGCAGGCGAACCACCCCAAACGGGAGTAGCGTCGCAAACGGGATCACGGAAGGAGCCCGAGCATGGGGATTTTCGACAGGTTCAAGGACAAGGGCAAGGACATCTCGGACAACCTCGAACAAGAGGCCAACGAGAAGACCGGCAACAAGTACGCCGACCAGATCGACAAGGCCCAGCAGCAGATGGAAGAGAAGCTCGGCATCGACGACGACCCGAACAAGTAGCCCCCGCGGGAACGCGATCGGCCGCGACACGGGACCGGAAGGTCCCCGCCGCGGCCGTCGCCGTACCTACGGGAGCTGTGCCTACGTCGCCGTGCCTACGGGAGCCGCGCCTACGAGCCGAGGATCGTGGCGAGGAACTCCCCGGTCCAGCCCAGCAGTTCCCGTCCGACCAGCGGCTTCCCGCCCACCCGGGCCGTCTTCGGCCGCGGCACCAGCACCTGCGAGGCGGCCGGCTTGATGACCGACCCCGGGTAGAGCCGCTTCAGCCGCAGCTCCTGTGATTCGCGCAACTCCACCGGCCCGAAGCGGATGTTCGGGCCCTGGAGGGTGATGTCGCCGACCCCGCAAGCGCGGGCGAGCATCCGCAGTCCGGCCACCAGCAGCAGGTTCTCCACCGGCTCCGGCAGCTTGCCGTAGCGGTCGGTGAGCTCCTCGCGGACCGCCTTGACGTCCTCCTCGGAGTTGGCCGCCGCGATGGACCGGTACGCCTGGAGGCGCAGCCGCTCGCCCGGCGCGTAGTCGTGCGGGACGTGCGCGTCGACCGGCAGCTCGATCTTGACCTCCAGCGACGGCTCCTCCTCCACCCCGCCGTCGATGGCCGCCCGGTAGTCGGCCACGGCCTCGCCGACCATCCGGATGTAGAGGTCGAAGCCGACGCCCGCGATGTGGCCGGACTGCTCGCCGCCGAGCAGGTTGCCCGCGCCGCGGATCTCCAGGTCCTTCATCGCCACGTACATGCCCGCGCCCATCTCGGTGTGCTGGGCGATCGTCGCGAGCCGCTCGTGCGCGGTCTCGGTCAGCGGCTTCTCCGGCGGGTACAGGAAGTACGCGTACCCGCGCTCGCGGCCACGGCCCACGCGGCCGCGCAGCTGGTGGAGCTGGGAGAGGCCGAAGTTGTCGCCGCGCTCGACGATGAGGGTGTTGGCGTTGGAGATGTCGATGCCGGATTCGACGATCGTCGTCGAGACCAGGACGTCGAACTTCTTCTCCCAGAAGTCCACCACGACCTGTTCCAGGGCCTGTTCGGACATCTGGCCGTGCGCCGTCGCGATGCGCGCCTCGGGCACGATCTCGCGGAGCTTGGCGGCCGCCCGGTCGATGGACTCGACCCGGTTGTGGATGTAGAAGCACTGGCCCTCGCGGAGCAGTTCGCGGCGGATCGCTGCGCCGATCTGCTTCTCCTCGTAGGGCCCGACGAAGGTCAGGACCGGGTGGCGCTCCTCGGGCGGGGTGGTGATCGTGGACATCTCGCGGATGCCGGTCACCGCCATCTCCAGGGTGCGCGGGATGGGGGTCGCGGACATCGTCAGCACGTCGACGTTGGCGCGCAGCTTCTTGAGCTGCTCCTTGTGCTCGACGCCGAACCGCTGCTCCTCGTCGACGATGACCAGGCCCAGGTCCTTGAACTTGGTCTCCTGCGAGAACAGCCGGTGCGTGCCGATGACGATGTCGACGGAGCCCTCGCGCAGGCCCTCCAGCGTCGCCTTGGACTCGGTGTCGCTCTGGAAGCGGGACAGCGCCTTCACCTTGACCGGGAACTGCGCGTACCGCTCGGAGAAGGTCCCGAAGTGCTGCTGCACCAGCAGGGTGGTCGGGACGAGGACGGCGACCTGCTTGCCGTCCTGGACGGCCTTGAAGGCGGCGCGGACCGCGATCTCGGTCTTGCCGTAGCCCACGTCGCCGCAGATCAGCCGGTCCATGGGGACGGACTTCTCCATGTCCTCCTTGACCTCGGCGATGGTGGTGAGCTGGTCGGGGGTCTCCGCGTACGGGAAGGCGTCCTCCAGCTCGCGCTGCCAGGGGGTGTCCGGGCCGAAGGTGTGGCCGGGGGCCGCCATGCGGGCGCTGTAGAGCTTGATGAGGTCGGCGGCGATCTCCTTGACCGCCTTCTTCGCGCGCGCCTTGGTCTTGGTCCAGTCGGCGCCGCCGAGCCGGTGCAGGGTCGGGGCCTCGCCGCCGACGTACTTGGTGACCTGCTCCAGCTGGTCGGTGGGGATGTAGAGGCGGTCGCCGGGCTGGCCGCGCTTGGCCGGCGCGTACTCGACGAGCAGGTACTCGCGGGTGGCGCCCTGCACGGTGCGCTGCACCATCTCGATGTAGCGGCCGACGCCGTGCTGCTCGTGGACGATGTAGTCGCCGACCTCCAGGGTGAGGGGGTCGATCGTCTTGCGGCGCCGGGTCGGCATCCGGCCGAGGTCCTTGGTGGCGGTGCGCTGGCCGGTCAGGTCGGTCTCGGTGAGGACGGCGAGCTTGAGGACCGGGTCCACGAAGCCGTTGTCGAGGGAGCCGCACGAGACGTGGACCAGGGAGGGCTCCAGGACGTTGACGTCCGCCTCCAGGCGGGCCGCGATGCCCTCGCCGCCGAGCACCTCGACGGTACGGGCGGCCGGCCCGTGGCCCTCGGTCAGGTAGACGGTGCGCCAGCCGTCGGCGAGCCAGGCCTTGGTGTCGGCGAGCGCGCGGGCGGTGTCCCCGCGGTAGGCCTCGGGGGCGTGCATGCCGAGGGTGAGGGTGTCGCGGCCGACCGCTGCGTCCTCGTCCGCCGCGAAGGGGGACACCGACCACCACATCATGCCGAGCTCGCGCGCGTGCTCCCGTACGTCGGCGATCCCGCGGAGCGAGGCCGCGCCCACGTCGATGGGGGCCTCGCCGCCGCCGGCCGTGGCGGCCCAGGAGGCCATCAGGAACTCCTGCGAGGTCGCCACCAGGTCCGAGGCCCGCGTCCGCACCCGCTCCGGGTCGCACACGACGGCCATGGAACCGGCGGGCAGGACGTCGATCAGCAGCTCCATGTCGTCGACCAGGACCGGAGCCAGGGATTCCATGCCCTCGACGGCGATCCCTTCGGCGATCTTGTGCAGCAGTTCGCCGAGCTCGGGGTGGAGCTCGGCGAGGGCCGCGGCGCGTTCGCGCACCTGGTCGGTGAGGAGCAGTTCCCGGCAGGGCGGGGCCCACAGGCCGTGCTCGGCGATCTCCAGGGAGCGCTGGTCGGCGACCTTGAAGTAACGGATCTCCTCGACCTCGTCGCCCCAGAACTCCACGCGCAGCGGGTGTTCCTCGGTGGGCGGGAACACGTCGAGGATGCCGCCGCGCACCGCGAACTCGCCGCGCTTCTCGACGAGCTCCACGCGGGCGTACGCGGCCGCGGCGAGTGCCTGCGTCACCGCGCCGAGGTCCACGCTCTCGCCCTGGCGCAGGCTCACCGGGACCAGGTCCCCGAGCCCCTTGACCTGCGGCTGGAGCACGGACCGGATCGGCGCGACGACCACGGAGACCGGTCCGGCGGCGGGGTCGTCCTTGCTCGGGTGCGCGAGCCGGCGCAGTACGGCGATCCGGCGGCCCACGGTGTCGCTGCGCGGGCTCAGCCGTTCGTGCGGCAGCGTCTCCCAGGAGGGGTACTCCGCGACCTCGTCGGGGTTGAGCATCGAGCGCAGCGCGGCGGCCAGGTCCTCCGCCTCCCGTCCGGTGGCGGTCACCGCGAGCACGGTCCGCCCGGTACGGGCGGCCAGCGCGGCGATGGCGAAGGGCCGCGCGGCCGCCGGGCCGACGAGGTCCACGTGCATGCGGTTGCCGTCCCCGGCCGCGGTGACCGCCTCGGCGAGTGCGGGGTCCCGGGTGACGGCGTCGAGCAGTCCGTGCAGGCTCATGAAGGCGGCTTTCCATCCGATGAGGTGCGGCGCGTCCCCGCGAGGCGGCAACGCGAAGGACCCGACACGTCGAACGGGCCGGGGGTTCCCACCCTACGACGCGGCTCCGACAGCCGCGCGTGGGATTCGGGTCCCCCGTGGGGGTGATGGAACTGGCGCGGACTGGACCGACCTGATTACGCTTAGCCCGATAGTTAGTCCACCTCTGCCCCATGCCCTGGAGTACGCGATGGAAGCGGCCCGGCAGTACAACGTCCATGAGGCCAAGACCAACTTCTCCAAGATCCTGGAGACCGTCGCCACCGGCGAAGAAGTGATCATCAGCAAGGCCGGCGAGCCGGTGGCCAAGGTGATCCCGCTCGCGGGGAAGGTCCGGCGGACCGCCCGAGGGTCGGTCACCGAGCCCGTCGTCTTCCACGAGGACTTCGACGACATGTCCGACGATCCCGGCTTCGCCGAGGCCTTCGGACTGCTCCCGGCCCCTGGCGCCGAGGCCTCCGAGTGAAGCTCCTGGCCGACACGCACGTCATCGTCTGGTGGCTGACGGACTCTCCTCAACTGTCGGACGAAGTCAAGCACCTCCTCGACACCGAGCGGCTCGTCCACGTCAGCGCCGTCACCCCCTGGGAACTGTCCGTCAAGCAGGCGCTCGGCAAGTTGGACGGCCCGGAGGACCTGCCGGAGCAGGCCCGGGACTGCCAGCTCAGGCCCCTCCCGATCACGGCTCTTCACGGAATCCGGGCGGGTCAGCTGCCCTTGCACCACAGGGACCCCTTCGACCGGATACTGATCGCCCAGGCCCAGACGGAGGGGCTCACCCTCGTCACCCGGGACAAGTACATCCCGCTCTACGACGTGCCCGTCATGAGCGTGTGAACGACCCCGGCCCCGCCCCACCCGAACGGGTGAGGCGGGGCCGGGGCTCCCCCGTACGACCGGCCGGCGACTACTCGCTGGCGATCGCGTTCAGGACGTTCATCCGGCCCGCCCGGAAGGCGGGGACCAGTGCGGCCAGCAGGCCGACCAGTGCGGAGCCGGCGAACACGCCGAGGATGGTGGGCCACGGGATCTCGAGGATCTTCATGCCCTGCAGTGCGAGGAGCTGGTGGGCGGTGGCGCCCCAGCCCATGCCCAGGCCGAGGCCCAGCAGGGCGCCGAAGAGGGCGATGACCACGGACTCCAGGCGGATCATGCGGCGCAGCTGGCGGCGGGAGAGGCCGATGGCGCGCATCAGGCCGATCTCGCGGGTCCGCTCGACCACCGAGAGGGCCAGGGTGTTCACCACACCCAGGACCGCGACGATGATCGCGAGGGCGAGGAGGGCGTAGACCACGTTCAGGAGCTGGCCGACCTGGTCCTTCAGCGCCTGCTTGTAGTCCGTCTGGTTGAGCACCTGGTACTGCGGGTACTCGGCCAGCGCCGACTTGACCGCCGCGTAGGCGGCGTCGTCCTGGCCGTCCTTCGCGGTGGCGAGCACCATGAAGGGCCTGGGCAGCTTGTCGGCGGGCAGGTTCGCCTCGGCGACGGCGGTGCTGACGTACTTCATGCCCTTGTCGAGGTTGCCCTCGTCGCTGGTGATCGCCGCGACCTTGAGCTTGGCGGTCTTGCCGCCGGTGAAGGCGACCGTCAGCTCGTCACCGAGCTTGACCTGGTGCTTGGTGGCGTATTCGGAACCCACCGACATCGAGCCCGGCTTGTACGCGTCGGCGTGCTCGCCGGCGGTCGTCTTGCGTCGGACGTCCTTGGCGTAGGTGGGGTCCTGGACCCCGAGGCCGTCGGACTCGGTGGTGCCGTCGGGGGCGGTGATCTTGGCGTCGACCTCCCGGTAGGTGGTGACGTGTGCCAGGCCCTGGGTCCGCCGCAGGGCTTCCTCGGCCTGCGGTACGACCGGCTGCCCGGTCATGGACTGGACGATGAAGTCCGCGCCGACCGACTTGTCGAGCTCGTCGGTGGCCGAGGCCACCATCGAGGAGCCGACCACCGACAGGCAGGCGACCAGGGCGAGCCCGATCATCAGCGCGGCGGCGGTGGCGCCGGTGCGGCGCGGGTTGCGCAGCGCGTTGCGCTCGGCGAGGCGGCCGATGGAGCCGAAGGGCCGCAGCACCGGGGCGGACAGGGCCCGGACCACGACGCTCGCGAGGAGCGGGCCGATCACGATGAACCCGATGAGGGTGAACAGGACGCCCAGGCCCAGCCACTGTGCTCCGGTGCCGGCGGCGTCGGCGCTGCCGGCGAGGTACAGGGCCGCGGCGCCGATGCCGGTGAGGCCCAGCCCCAGGGCGGCACGGATCCGGCCGGCCTTCTTGTCGCCGGGGGTGCCGGACTCGCGCAGGGCGGCCATCGGGGAGACCTTGCCGGCCCGGCGGGCCGGTATGAAGGCGGAGACGACGGTGACGACGACGCCGAGGACGATGCCGATGACCGGGGTGGTCCAGGCGATGGTCAGGTCCTCGGTGGACAGGCTCATGCCCATCTGGCTCATGAGCTGCATCAGGCCGACGGCCAGGCCGACGCCGGCGGCGACGCCGAGGATCGAGCCGACCACGCCGAGCAGCAGGGCCTCGATGACCACCGACTTGAGGACCTGGCCGCTGTCGGCGCCGATGGCCCGCATCAGGCCGATCTCCCGGGTGCGCTGGGCGACCAGCATCGAGAAGGTGTTGAAGATCAGGAAGATCCCGACGAGGAAGGCGATCGCGGCGAAGCCGAGCATCACCCACTTCATGATGTCGAGGAAGTCCATGTTCTTGCGGTTGTCGTCCGCGGCTTCCTTGGCGGTCTGCAGCTTGTAGGCGTCGGCGCCGAGGGCGGACGCGACGTTCGTCTTGAGCTGGGCGTCGCTCACCCCGTCCTTGGCCGTGACGTTGACGTGGGTGAAGGTGCCCGCGGCGCCGAGCAGCTTCTGCTGCGCGGTGGCGGTGTCGAAGTAGACGACGGTCGCACCCGGGTTGGTCACGGTGAAGGCGGCGATGCCGGTGATCTTGGAGCGGATGTCGCCGGTGACGGCGATGGTGCGGATGTCGTCACCGAGCTCGAGGTGGTGCTTCTTGGCCGTGTCGCTGTCGATCATCACGTCGGTGGGGCCGCGCGGGGCCTGCCCCTCGATGATCTTCATCGACCGCAGTTCGTTCTCGGTCCAGTTGCCCGCGAAGGTCGGGGCTCCCGTGGACGAGCCGAGGTTCTCGTTCTTGGAGTTGACGACGGTGACCGCCATCGAGGACACGCCGCCCTCGGCGGACCGTACGCCCTCGGCCTTCTTCACCTGCTCGACGACCGAGGCGGGGAGGCCCTGCGGCTTGCCGGTGTCGGGGGTCTCCCCGCTGTTCTCGGCCTCCTTCGGGGTGATCGTGACATTGGAGTTGGTGACCGCGAACAGCTTGTCGAAGGTGGTGTTCATGGTGTCCGTGAACACCAGCGTCCCGCAGACGAAGGCGACGGAGAGCAGGACGGCCACGGCGGAGAGCGCCATGCGCCCCTTGTGCGCGAAGAAGTTGCGCCGCGCGGTCTTCATGACGGTCATGACGTCCGCCCACGGGCGTCGAAGTCCTTCATGCGGTCCAGGACCTGGTCGGCGGTGGGCGTGTACATCTCGTCCACGATCCGGCCGTCGGCGAGGAAGATGACGCGGTCCGCGTAGGAGGCGGCGACCGGGTCGTGGGTGACCATGACGATGGTCTGGCCCAGCTCGTTCACCGAACGGCGCAGGAAGCCGAGGACCTCCGCGCCGGCCCGGGAGTCGAGGTTTCCGGTGGGCTCGTCGCCGAAGATGATCTGGGGCCGGGAGGCCAGGGCGCGGGCGACCGCCACGCGCTGCTGCTGGCCGCCGGAGAGCTCGGTCGGACGGTGCTTGAGGCGGCCCGCCAGACCCACGGTCTCCACGACCCGGTTCAGCCACTCCGCGTCGGCCTTGCGGCCGGCGATGTCCATGGGGAGCGTGATGTTCTCCAGGGCGTTGAGCGTCGGCAGCAGGTTGAAGGCCTGGAAGATGAAGCCGATCCGGTCGCGGCGCAGCTGCGTGAGCTTCTTGTCCTTCAGGCCGGTGATCTCGGTGTCGTCCAGGAAGATCTGGCCGCTCGTGACCGTGTCCAGGCCGGCCAGGCAGTGCATCAGCGTGGACTTGCCGGAGCCGGAGGGCCCCATGATCGCGGTGAACTGGCCGCGGTGGATGTCCACGTCCACCGCGTCGAGGGCGACGACCCGCGTCTCGCCGGAGCCGTAGGCCTTGACGACCTTCCGTGCCCGTGCCGCGACGGCCTCATGCCCTCCAGTACCCCCGTGCCTGGTTTCGGTCATAGCCGTTGTCACGGTGTTTCCCCTCGTGTCGGTGCGTCTGGTCGTCGGTGCGTGCGCTGTGATGCGCTTCATTCGAAGTCTGCTGGGCGGGGTGCCGCGGCGCGCTGGTGCCAATCGCCGTATCCATAGGGGTGCTAGCCCTACCCCCCGGACTCCCGCCCTGTAGAAACCAGTTAAGGACCCGGGCGGCCTTTCCTCCTCCTCCCCCGGGACGAAGCACCCCTGGACCCTTATGAGGACCAACCCCTAGGGGATCTCGCCCGTTGGGACGAGGCGCCCTCGGGGGATACCACCCCGTAATGCCGCAGTGAGAAGGTGTCCGCGCAGGTACGCACGGGGTGAAGGGTTTTTCATGGGCTCAGGGGAGAGCACGGGCGCGAGTACCGACGACAGTGCCGGTGGCATACCCGAGGAGGACCGGGCCGGGTCCGGGGGCCAAGCCTCCGCCATGGCGGGTGCGGATGCCGGCGCGGGCGCGGTCACGGGTACCGGTACGCAGCCGGCGGCCCCGGCCGGGCGACCCCGTACGGCCGTCGTCGCCGCCCTGATGCTGACCATGGGCCTCGTCGCCCTCGACGGCGCCATCGTCGCCACCGCCGTCCCGCAGATCGTCGGCGACCTCGGCGGCTTCGCCGTCTTCTCCTGGATCTTCTCGGGCTACATCCTGGCCGGAACGGTCACCCTGCCCGTCTACGGCAAGCTCTCCGACACCTACGGCCGCAAGCCCGTCCTGCTCTTCGGCATCAGCCTCTTCCTGCTCGGCTCCCTGCTGTGCGCGGGCGCCTGGAACATGGCCGCCCTCATCGCCTTCCGGATC
Source organism: Streptomyces sp. GL_141 (assembly GCF_057834385.1). Lineage (NCBI taxonomy): Bacteria > Bacillati > Actinomycetota > Actinomycetes > Kitasatosporales > Streptomycetaceae > Streptomyces > Streptomyces sp. GL_141. The sequence goes on along the minus strand of NZ_CM174402.1, from coordinate 5,183,062 downwards.
CTCCAGGGCCTGGGCGGCGGCGCGCTGCAGGGCACCGTGCAGACCCTGGCCGCCGATCTCTACCCCCTCAAGGACCGGCCGCGCATCCAGTCCCGGATGTCCGTGGTCTGGGCCGGCTCGGCACTGGCCGGCCCCGCGCTCGGCGGGCTGATCGCCGCGTACACCGACTGGCGCTGGATCTTCCTGCTCAACCTGCCGCTGGCCGCCGCCGCCCTGTGGATCATCAGCCGCCACCTGGTCGAGCCCACCCGGGCCCCCGGCCGTACCGGCCCCGTCGACTGGCCGGGAGCCGTCGCCGTCTTCGCCTGCGGGGGGCTGCTGCTCTTCGCGCTGGTGCAGGGCGGGGTCGCCTGGCCCTGGCTGTCGGCGCCCTCCCTGGTCCTGCTCGGAGCCGCCGCGGCGCTGGGCGTGGTCGTCGTCCGGATCGAACGCCGGGCCGAGCAGCCCATCCTGCCCGGCTGGGTGTGGCGCCGGCGCACCATCGCCGCCGTCAACCTGGCCATGGCCGGGCTCGGCCTGCTGATGGTCGCCCCGATGCTGTTCATGCCGACGTACGCCCAGTCCGTCCTGGGCCTCGGCCCCACCGGCGCCGGCCTGGTCGCCTCCGCGATGACCCTGAGCTGGCCGATCAGCGCCGCCCTCGCCCAGCACGTCTACCGGCGCATCGGCTTCCGCAACACCGCCGCCACCGGGGTCGGGCTGGCCGCCCTGATCCTCGGCTCCTTCGCCCTGCTCCCCTACCCCGCCCCGACCTGGCAGCCGGTACTGATCATGCTGCTGCTGGGCGCGGCCCTCGGCCTCTTCCAGCTCCCGCTGGTCGTCGGGGTCCAGTCCACGGTGGGCTGGGAGGAGCGCGGAACCACGACGGCCTCGGTGCTGTTCTGCCGCAACGTCGGACAGAGCGTCGGGGCGGCGCTGCTGGGGGCCGTCGCCAACGCCACCATCGCCGCCCGGCTCTCGGAGGCCCCGGTGCCCGGGCTCCCCACGAACCTGGACGACGTGGCCAGGGCCCTGACCCACCCCGGCCTGCTTTCCCCTGAGGCCTCCGAGTACCTGCGCCGGGCGGTGGCCGCCGCCGGGGACCACATCTTCCTCGGCGCGAGCATGGCGGCGGCCGCGTCGGCCCTGGTGCTGCTGCTGGTGGCGCCGCGCCGGTTCCCGGTGCTGCCGGAACAACGCGAGGGGTGAGGGCGGCAGGCGTGCGGGCTGGAGCGGGCGCCGGCGGGCACGGCGGGCACGGCGGGGTTGGCGGGGTTGGCGGGGTTGGCGCGAAAGGGCCGCTGCGGAGGGGCCGGGAACTTGTCATGCCCGGGCCGAGTCGGTAACCCTCTGCGGAGACGCCGCACTCCCGGGGGGACCACACATGACGTCCGCGCTCTTCGCACTCGCCTTACTCGCCGCCCTGGCGGGCCCGATCGTCCTGCGCCTGCTCCGCCACCCCGGCTTCGTCACCGGCCGCGACGGACGCCTCTCCACCTCGACCACGCTCGCCCTGGCCTGGACGGTGATCCTGGTCTGGCTGCTCCTGGCGACCCTCGGCTACGGACTCACCGCGGGCGGCGGCGTCGACTGGTTCCGGGGCCCCGAGGGACCCCTGTCCTCCCTGACGACCGTCTACCTCCCGCTGCTCGGGGGCCCGTACGCCGCCCTGATCGCGGCGAAGGCCGTGGTCGGCATGCGGGTGGAGCGGGGCTCCATGGCCAAACCCGCGCCGAAGGGCACCGAGCGGCGCCCGATGCACGACCTGATCTCGAACGACGGCGGGCGGACCGACCTGGTCGACCTGCAGTACGTCGCCCTGAGCGCGGTCACGATGCTGTACGTGGTGGCGTTCTTCGTCACGGACGTGGGCGGCGGGCTGCCGAAGCTGCCGACGGAGATGTGGGCGCTGACGGGGGCGCCGGCCGGCGCCTATCTCCTGAACAAGGTGGCGGTGCGGGGCAATCCGGTGATCACGAGGGTCTCCGTGACGGACGGTCTCCTCACCGTCGAGGGCGGCGGCTTCGGGGACAACCCGCGGGTCGAGCTGGACGGCACCGCCCTCCCGACGACCGTCACCCCGGCCGGAACCCTGACCGCGCCCCTCCCCTCGACGGCGCCGCCCGCCTTCACCGTGGTGGTCACCACCCACGGCCTCCGCAGCGACCCGGCCCCCTACGGCCCGCCGCCGTCCTGACGGATCCGCACCGTCCAGCCCCTCCGGCGTTTGAGGCGCAGGGGTCCGGGGACTGGTCCCCGGCAGCGGCACCGCGCGTACCCGCCCGGGTCAGCCCTCCGCAGGGGCGCGGCCCGTCAGGGCGGCCAGGCTGGAGCGGACGTGGTTCATGTGGGCCCGCATCTCGTCCTGGGACTCCCCGTGTTCCCGCAGGATCCGCTCCGTCTCCCGCCCGACCCGCTCCTCCCGCACCCGTGCCTCCGCGATCAGCTCCGCCGCCCGCGCCTCCGCGTCCTCCTGGCCGTGCCGGGCGGTCTCCTGGGCCTGTGCGAACGCCCGCTTCGCCTCCGCCAGCCGGGATTCCGCGTACCGCTCCAGCTCCGCGTGCCGGGACTCCAGCTCCGCGTCCCGCGCCGCCAGCTCCCGCTCCGCCGCGTCCCAGCGCTCCGCGTGTTCCTGCTCGCGCTCGGCGAGCAGCGCGTCCGCCCGGCGGGCCGTGTCCGCCAGCGCCGCCTGCGCCTCCGCCCGCCAGGCCGCCGCGTCGTCCCGCGCCCCGGTCCGCGCGTCGTCCGCCTCGCGCCCCGCCCGCAGCAGCGCCTGCCGGGCCCGGACCTCGGTCTGCTCGCGCACCGCCTCCGCGTCGCCGCGCGCCAGCTCCGTCACCCGGTCGGCGTGCGCCTCGGCGGCGCCCGCCGTCGCCAGCGCGTCCGCCCGCGCGTCACCCCGTAGGGTCTCGGCCTCCTCCTCGGCCAGCAGCAGGATCCGGCGGGCGCGCTCGCCGAGCTCCTCGTACGTCTGCGGGGCCAGTCCGGAGACCTCCACGCGCAGCCGCTCCGCCTCCGCCTCCATGTTCCTGGCCAGCACGGTAAGGCGGGCCACCCGCTCCCAGGCCTCGTCCCGGCTCCCCGAGAGCCGGGCGAGGTACCGGTCCACCTCTTCCGCCCGGTAGCCACGGCCACGCACGGTCGTAAAGGGTGCACTCATCCTGGAAGCGCCTCTCTCGCGGGGGTTCCTGTCAAGGATGCGTCATTTGCTCCCAGAAGCCCGAATGGCCGGGCCGAGACCCTGTTCGAGGGTCACGACCCGGCCATCCGGACGACGGCAGGACCCGCGGAGGATCCGTGCGAGATCAACAGGAACCGGTCAGAGGAGCCCGTCCCACATCTGTTCCAGCAGCACCGACCACCAGTTCTCCGGCGACGCGAGCGCCGCGCTGTCCAGCCCCGCAAGATTCGCCTGGAAATCGACGGTCCAGCGGCCCGCCTGTTCCGGCGTCAGATGCTGGCGCAGCCGCCACATGTGACCCAGCATCGCCAGGGACCGTACGAACTGCGGCAGCGAGGAGTTCACGAACTGCGGGGGCACGGGCGCCCCGCCCGGACCGCTCTCCACCGGCACCGCCACGATGTGCGCGGTCCCGTACTGCACGCACAGCGCCTTGCCGAAGTCACTGCCCACCACCAGGTACGAGCCCGCGTCCGAGGCCGGCTGCACCTGCCGCTGCGCCGCCAGTTCGGCCAGCGTCGGCAGCGGGGCACCCGGCACGGCCTGGGCCCAGAAGAACGGCCCGAAATCGACGGGCAGTCCGGACCACATCAGCGTCTGCGCCACGATCTCCGGCACACCCTGCCGGGACACCGCGCGCTGCTCGAAGCGGAACACCCCCTGCGGCCCGAACGCCCCCGCCAGCTCCTGCGCGATCGCGTCCAGCGGGATCGCCGGCTGCAAGGGCAGCTGCGGCAGCGGTGCGCGCACCGGCGCGGGGCGCGCCGGCCCGTCCGCCACCTGGTGCAGTTCGCCCTGGTGGGTCAGCAGGTGCCGCATGCCCTGCTGGCGGCCCGCGTGGTCCGTCCCGTACGGGGCCACGCTGGTGATCCGGACCTGCGGCCAGGTCTCGCGGATCATGCGCGCGCAGTAGCCGCCGGGCAGCTCGCACGAGGCCAGCTCGGTGTGCAGCTCCAGCACCTGCTGCGGAGGCACGTTCATCGCCCGCAGCTCGTACAGGATCTGCCACTCCGGGTGCGGGGTGCCGGGCGCGGAACGGCGGATGAGCTGCTGCTCGGAACCGTCGGGCGCGCGGTAGCGCAGCACGGCCTGGTAGCCGGGGCCGACCGTGGGCACCCCGGGTGCGGGGGCCTGCGGTGCGGGGGCCTGCGGCGCGTGTACGGGTGCCTGCTGCCCGGCGCCCTGCGGAACCCCGGGCGGTCCGGGCGGGCCGGGCTGCTGCGGTCCGCCGGGACCGGCCAGCATCGTGGCGGCGTACGCGTCTCCGCGCCCGCCGGAGGCCCCGGGAGCTCCCGGCGGACCGGGAGGCGCGGGCTGCCCCGTCACGGCCGGACCCGCCAGCATCGTCGCGGCGTGGTCCAGCCCGCCCCCGGGCACGCCGGGGGGACCGGGCGGCGCGGGCGGCTGCCCGGCACCCGACGGAACGCCGGGCCGGCCGGGCGGACCGGGCGGCTGGGGGACGCCGGGACCGGCCAGCATGGTGGCCGCGTACGCGTCTCCGCGCCCGCCGGAGGCCCCGGGAGCCCCCGGCGGACCGGGAGGCGCGGGCTGCCCCGTCACGGCCGGACCCGCCAGCATCGTCGCGGCGTGGTCCAGCCCGCCGCCCGGAGCTCCGGGCGGACCGGGCGGGCCGGGCTGCTGCGGTCCGCCGGGACCGGCCAGCATCGTGGCGGCGTACGAAGGCGACTCCGCACCGCCGCCCGGCGCACCGGGCGGACCCGGCGGAGTCACGGGCGCGGGGGTCCCGGGCCGGTTGACCCGGGCCTTGCTCGTCGGCGCGTCGGCGATGTCCCCGCCGGAGGCCGAACCGGGACCGGACGCCTGGCCCTGCCCCGCCCCCGACTCCGGGTTCAGCGCGGGCACGACGGCGGTCTTCGGCAGTTCACTGCCCCTGGGCATGAGGGTCGTGCGCGCCTCCGGCCCCGGTCCCGAGGGCGCCGGGGCGTCGTCCAGGTCCGAGCCGGACAGCGGCGGCGCGAACACCGTCGCCGGCAGCGGTACGGACACGGAGTCCGCACCGGGGTTCACGTCGGTCCCGGCCCAGGGCGTGGCCCCGGTCGGGACCGCGGCGGGCACCCCGTCGTTGGCGGTCGGCTCGTAGGGGACCTCTCCCCCGCGCCGCAGCGGCACGGGCTCCGGGCCCGGCTCCGAAGCGCCCGCCCCGGAAGCGGCCGGAGCCGCCTGCCCGGCCGGCGCCGGAGGAGCCGGAGGAGTCACCGGGGCCACCGGGTTCGCCGGAGCCGCCGGGATCCCGGCCCGGTCCGCCGCCTCCTGGAGCCACTCCGGCGGACTCAGCATGAACGAGGTCTGTTCCGAGTCGATGCGCGGCACCGGCACCGAAGCCTCGGCCTGCGCGGCCGACGCCCCGTACTCCTCCTCGTAGCGGCGGATCACCTCACCCACCGGCAGGCCGGGCCAGAGCGTCACCTCCCCGCTGTCCCGCGCGATGACGAGCCGCTGGCGGCCGCCCCCGGACACCGGGCCCGCGGGGCGGTCCTCCGCCCACACCACGAAACCGAGTCCGAACTCCCGTACGCGCACCTCGCGGTGCTGGTACGCGGGCACGTCCCCGTTGATCCACTCCTCGGCGCGCTCCTGCGCCTGCGCAAACGTCACCATCGCGCCGTCACCCCTCCACCGGTGCCGCTGCCGGCCCGGCACCCGGAACCGAACGGTCCGTCGAACCCGCACTCGAACCCGCGCCCGAAGCCGGACCCGTCACGGGAACCGAGCGCGCGAATCCGCCGTCCACCATCAGACCGGCCACCGTTTCCAGTTCCGGCGGATTGCCCGCCAGCCGTTCCAGGAAGGCGTCGAAATCCGTACCGCACGGCAGCAGCAACCGCTCCACGCGTTCCTGCACCGACCAGCCGTCCTGGTCGCGCGCATCGTCGTACGGAGAGAACCAGACCGAGCCGACGGCCTCCCCGCGGACCTTCACCGCGAGGAGCCCGCCCTGGGCGAAGGCCACGCACAGGTAGTCCTTCGTCAGGTGGTCCCGCAGGCACTTGTTGACGTAGACGAGGTCGTTGACCGCCGCCTCCTCGCGCACCGTGAAGAACGGCTGGTCCACCAGCAGTCCCAGCTCCACGTCGAGGCCCGTGCCCACCGGCGCGCAGCCGCCCGCCGCCTTCAGGAAGGAGCGGTACGCCTCCGGGAGCCGGTAGCCGAGGTCCTCCTCGACGCCCTGGACCTGCTGCTCGGACACCGAGACCACCGTCTTGGGCAGTCCCAGGTGCACCGGGCGCACCTCCTGCAACGGCCGCGTCCCGCGCTTGCCGTGGTCCACCGCCGCCGTCGCCAGACCGGCGTGGTGCCTCAGCAGGCACTTGACCTCGACGGGGACCAGCTCCATCCGGCGCGTGCCGGACACGTGGTGCCAGGTCCAGCCGTGCGGGGTCGACACCGGGCCGACCGTGTCCCACAGTTCGTGGCCGGTCGCCCGCATGGCCGCGTTCGCGGACACGCAGTCGGTCAGGCGCAGCTCGTCCACGCCGAAGCCCTCCGGGGGCTCGGCGATCTCGACGGCCGCGCGCGCGTACGCCGCGAAGTCGGGATGGCCGTTCGCGTCGATGCGGACTCCGTGGGGATGGCGCGCGGCCCGGACGGGGTCCGGGAAATGCACGACCTGCCCCGAGTAAGCGGCGTTGGGTGGCGCGGCCTGATGCCCGAGCCGACCTGTCGTCATGGCGGTAGCCCCCTGCTGGATCTGGCTGGTTCACCACAGCCTATGTGCTCCGGCAAGGACGTCACCCGCGCGTGTGCGGGGACCCCGCGGGACGGCCGGGAAGATCCGAATTGATACGAATATTCGACCCCGCTTCCACAGGCGAGGAGACATTTGACAGGCTGTCCCCACAGCACGGGGGCGTGCGCGACAGCGGTCAGCACCGCGGCCACGGGAGGGAAAGCGCACCATGCAGAACACGGCAACACGCACAGCAGCGGCCGACGCCCACTCAGGAGGCGCGGGAGCCCGGGGATCCGCGGACCCCGCGGGCCCTGCCGGGCCCGGCGGCCCCGCGGGAACCGGCGGCCCGGCGGGAACCGGCGGCCCGGCGGCCGTCCCGGCGCAGACCGGCGCCGCGGCCGACCAGGGCTCCGGCGATCCCCGCCTGCGCTGGGGCGGCGGCGGGGACGGCCGCCCCGCCGTGCCCACGCTCCGCTTCCGCCGCGACGGGATCCTGCCCACCGTGGCCGCCGCCCTGTCCGTACGCGGCGAGACCCTCACCGGCACGGCCGGCAAGGCGGACCAGCCGCCCGTGCTGCACGCGCTCGTACAGGATTTCCTCGACACCCTCACGAGCGGCCAGCGCGAACGTTTCACCGGCCGGTGTCCGGAGGCGATCCTGCTCTCCCGCCACCTCGCCACCGTGGAGGGCGCCCGCAGCAAGCGCGCCTCGCGCAAGCCCCTGACGCCCAGCGAGGCCCGCCGCTCGCTGAAGCACTCCAAGATCACCGCCCGCCGCATCCGCGAGGACGGCGACCCGCTCCACGGCAGCTACGCACCTCCCTGCCGCTCCTGCGAGGCCCTCCTCGCCCACTTCGGCGTACGTCCCGTCGACCTCTCCCACCGCGAGTAGCCGCCATGACCACCGCTTCCGCTTCGTACGCCCGCTCCTCGGCCACCCGCTTCCCCGTCGCCGTGGACTCCGCCCTGCGCACCGCCGGCTGGGAGCCGGGCCGCTGGGACATCAAGCAGGCCGAGTACTGGGCCGACGCCCTGCGCGACCACACCACCCCCGCCGGGCACCGGCACACCGTCTTCCCGGCCGCCGTCGAAGCCTGGGCGGAGTTCGGGAACCTCACCGTCACCGCCCCGGGCCCCGGCCGCCAGATCGCGCCCACCGCGATACGCGTGGACCCCCTCACGGGCCTCCACCTCGCCCGCACCTTCGCGGACCTCGGCCGCGCCCTGTCCACCCAGCTCTGCCCGCTCGGCGTCGAGGCCGACACGCACCTGGCCGGCGGGGGGTCCCACCTCGCCCTCGACCGCGAGGGCCGCGTCTACTGCGTGGACCACACCGGCGACTGGTACCTCGGCGCGAGCCTCGACGAGGCCCTCACCCTCCTCCTCACCGGCCTCCAGCCGACCCGCCTGACGACGGGCTAGACGGCCTAGCCCTCCAGCCCGGGGAGCCGCTCCCCTTCCCCGGGGTAGCGGCCCTCCTCCAGCCGGAACAGGTACGCCCGCAGATCGGCGGCGAGCCCGCCCTCCAGGTAGGCCCGGAACTCCCGCGCCCCCACGGCGGCGTCCCGGTCGGCGGGGTGGACGCTGTCCCCGTACTCGGCCAGCGTGAGCTCCAGGTGCTCCTCGACCCGGCCCCGCCCGGCCCACCACCGGCGCACCGTCTCCGGGGTCCACCAGCGGTCCCCGTCGTACGCGTACTCCTGGAACGGCTCCTCGTCGGCCGCGTTCACCACCTCGCGCACCTCGGCCGGGCTCCGCGGCTGCCGGAACACGTACTCGAGCGTGCCCTCGGTGCTCGCCGCGTACATCACGTTGCGCGGCGCGTTCAGCCGCCCGGTCCAGCACGTGTCCGTCTCGCCCGTGTAGAAGGGCCCCGGCACGTTCAGCCAGAGCCTCTTCTCCCACCGCCCCTGAAACAGCTTCCGATCCTCACCCGTCAGCTCCCCGATCGGATCCCAGCCCACCGCCATACCGCCCTCCCCTGTTTCACCGCCGCGCCTCACAGCTCCGGCAGCCGCTCCCCGGCCTCCGGGTACCGGCCTTCCTCCAGCCGGAAAACATACGCCCGCAGATCAGCCGCGAGGCCGCCACCGTCCAAGTAGGCGCGGTACTGCCGCACACCGGCAGCCGCGTCCACGCCCTGCGGATCCCGCGACTTCGCGAACTCGGCCGAGGCCGCCGCCAGATCCTCCTCGATCCGCGCCCTGGCGGCCCACCACTCCCGCACCAGTCCGGGCGTCCACCCCACGTCCCCGTCGCACGCGTAGCCCGCGGTGATCTCGATCGCCGCGGCCCGGGCCAGCCCCCGCACCTCGGCCGGACCCCGGGGCTGCCGGAACACGTACTCGGTGAAGTATTCGCCCTCGTACAGCACGTTGTCGGGCGCCTCGGTCCGCCCGGTCCAGCAGGTGTCGTTGTCCCTCGTGTAGAACGGCCCGGGCAGGTTCGTCCAGAGCCGCCCCTCCCAGTACGGCCGGTGCGCACCGTGGATCCCGAAAGACCGGCGTTCCTCGTCCGTCAGCTCCGCCACCGGATCCCAGGCCATCCGCCCCTACCCCCGCTCGCTCGGCAGGACCGCCGAGACCTTGAAGCCGCCTTCGTCCGTCGGGCCGGACACGAACACCCCGCCCAGGCCGAGGACCCGCTCGCGCATGCCGACCAGGCCGTTCCCGCCGCTCGGCAGGCCCGGCTCGGCCGCCTTGCCGTCGCAGGGGCCGTTCTCCACCTGCATGGCCACCTCCCCCTCCCGGTGCGCCAGCCGTACGACGACGCGTGCGCCCGCGGCGTGCTTGTGGCAGTTGGTCAGCGCCTCCTGCACCACGCGGTAGGCCGTCTGCTCCACCTCGGCCACGTACGCGGAGTACTCGCCGCGCACGTCCAGCTCCACGGTCATCCCGGCCGCCCGCGACTGTCCGACCAGCACCTCCAGCTCGGCCAGCGTCGGCCCGTCGTCGAAGGTCCCCAGCAGGGCCACCGGCGCCGTCAGGGCCGCCGGCTTCGGGGCCTGGGCCCGCAGCACGCCGAGCATCTCGCGCAACTCCGTCAGCGCCTGCCGTCCCATGTCCCCGACCAGCGCGGCGTTCTTCGCCGCCTTCGCCGGGTCCTTGGCGGCGATCGCCTGGAGCGCCGCCGCGTGCACCACCATGAGCGACACCCGGTGCGCCACGACGTCGTGCATCTCGCGCGCGATCCGGGTCCGCTCCTCCGTACGGGCCCACTCGGCGCGTTCCTCCGCCCGGTCCGCGAGCAGCGACAGCTCCCGTTCCAGCGAGTCCGCCCGCTCCTGGAGGCTCTCCATCAGTCGTCTGCGGGCCGCCGTGTACAGCCCGAACAGCACCGGCGGCACGGTCAGCGCCACCGCCACGAACACGGACAGGGTGATGGCGAAGGTGCGGGTGACGTCGGGGTCGTTCCAGATCCGCATGTACATCGCCACGTAGGTCGCGGCCAGCGACATCGACGCCAGGGTCGCGGTGATCCGCCGGGGCACCTCGGAGGCGGCCAGCGTGTACAGCCCGACCACCCCGAGCAGGAAGCCCATGGCCGCCGGCGACACCGCGATGCCGACGAGCACCACGACGATCGGCCAGCGCCGCCGCAGCACGAGCACGGCCCCCACCAGCAGTCCGAACAGCACTCCGGCGAAGACCGGGATCCCCGCCTCGTGGGCGAAGGCGATTCCCTCCACCCCGCATTCGACGGCCGACACCGCGCCGAGCCCCACGTCCAACACGGCCGACCTGCGCCGCTCCCACCACAGGGGCCCGTCCCGCCCGGCCCCCGCCCTTCCCTGCTCTTCCCCCGTACTGGTCATACGGACCAGCCTACGCAGCGGCCCCGGTCCGCAGGCGACCGGAAATCCCGCTGAAGGGCTCGGATTTGTACCGTCGCATTCAGGGCGCCCGGTGCGGCATAGTAGGTCCCGTCGGCTCGACCGCCAGGGCTTAATGTCTGGTTTAGTCGATTAATCCCCTGTGGTGTAATTGGCAGCACTGAGGCTTTTGGTGCCTTATGTTCGGGTTCGAGTCCTGACAGGGGAGCCCCACGGTCCGGGTCCTGACTTTCCAGTCGGGACCCACCCTCGTTTAGGGCCTTAAACCCACCGGTATCCTTCACGGGTCCACCACCCGAAGCCGAAGGGCACACCCGTGAGCGCCAACCGCCCGGCAGCCGTCGTCGTACTCGCAGCGGGTGAAGGCACCCGCATGAAGTCGGCCACACCCAAGGTTCTGCACGAGATCAGCGGGCGCTCGCTCGTCGGTCACGTCGTCGCCGCCTCCCGCGAGCTGGACCCCACCCACCTCGTCGTCGTCGTGGGCCACGCCCGCGAGCAGGTCACCGCGCACCTCTCCGCGATCGACGCCGACGTCCGCACCGCGGTCCAGTACGAGCAGAACGGCACCGGGCACGCCGTCCGGATGGCCCTCGAAGAGCTCGGCGACCGGCCGGCCGGCACCGTGGTCGTCGTCTGCGGCGACACCCCGCTGCTGACCGGCGAGACCCTGGCCGCGCTGACGGCCACGCACGAGGCCGACGGCAACGCCGTCACCGTGCTGACCGCCGAGGTCCCCGACTCCACCGGCTACGGCCGGATCATCCGCGGCGCCGACGGGGCGGTCACCGCCATCGTCGAGCACAAGGACGCGACCGACGCCCAGCGCGCCATCCGCGAGATCAACTCCGGGGTCTTCGCCTTCGACGGCGCCCTCCTCGCGGACGCCCTCGGCAAGGTCCGCACCGACAACAGCCAGGGCGAGGAGTACCTCACCGACGTGCTCGGCATCCTGCGCGAGGCCGGCCACCGCGTCGGCGCGGCCGTGGGCGCGGACCACCGGCAGATCCTCGGGATCAACAACCGGGTCCAGCTCGCCGAGGCCCGCGCCCTGCTGAACGCCCGCCTGCTGGAGCGCGCCATGCTCGCCGGCGTGACGATCGTCGACCCGGCGAGCACGCTCGTCGACGTGACGGTGACTTTCGGCCAGGACGCGATCGTGCACCCCGGCACCCAGCTGCTCGGCACCACGCACATCGCCGAGCAGGCCGAGGTCGGCCCCAACACCCGCCTGAAGGACACGCACGTCGGCGCCGGCGCCCGGGTGGACAACACCGTGGCGGACACCGCCGTCGTCGGCGCCTCGGCGAGCGTCGGCCCCTTCGCCTACCTGCGTCCGGGCACGAACCTGGGCGCGAAGGCCAAGGCCGGCACGTACGTGGAGATGAAGAACGCCACGATCGGCGAGGGCACCAAGGTCCCGCACCTGTCCTACGTCGGCGACGCGACGATCGGCGAGTACACGAACATCGGCGCCGCCAGCGTGTTCGTGAACTACGACGGCGAGCACAAGCACCACACCACCGTCGGCTCACACTGCAAGACGGGTTCGGACAACATGTTTGTGGCTCCCGTCACCATCGGGGACGGCGCCTACACGGCCGCCGGCTCCGTGATCACGAAGGACGTGCCGCCCGGCGCCCTGGCCGTGGCCCGTGGCCAGCAGCGGAATATCGAGGGCTGGGTGGCCCGCAAGCGTCCGGGAAGCGCCGCCGCAACGGCCGCTCAGTCGGCGGTCCACGAGGACTCCGACGAACGCTGAGGTGAACTGACCGGAAACGGCTACGCCCGAGACGGCGTACCGTGATACGTGAACGCAATTCGGCTGGCTCACCGTGTGCGGGACGGACGCACATGGGGGCGAGCAGCTTTCCCACGTCTGAGGAGACAGTGCTGTGACCGGGATCAAGACGACCGGCGAGAAGAAGCTGATGCTCTTCTCCGGCCGCGCCCACCCCGAGCTGGCCGAGGAGGTCGCGCACCAGCTCGGTGTCGGCCTCGTGCCGACCAAGGCTTTCGACTTCGCGAACGGCGAGATCTACGTCCGATTCCAGGAGTCGGCGCGTGGCGCGGACTGCTTCCTGATCCAGAGCCACACGGCTCCGATCAACAAGTGGATCATGGAGCAGCTGATCATGATCGACGCGCTCAAGCGCGCGTCGGCACGCTCCATCACCGTGATCGTCCCGTCCTACGGGTACGCCCGCCAGGACAAGAAGCACAAGGGCCGCGAGCCGATCTCGGCGCGCCTGGTCGCGGACCTGCTGAAGACCGCGGGTGCCGACCGCATCCTCACGGTCGATCTGCACACCGACCAGATCCAGGGCTTCTTCGACGGCCCGGTCGACCACCTTTCGGCCCTGTCGGTCCTCGCGGACTACGTCGGTGCCAAGGTCGACCGCTCCAAGCTGACGATCGTCTCCCCGGACGCCGGCCGCGTGCGCGTCGCCGACCGCTGGTGCGACCGCCTGGACGCCCCCCTGGCGATCGTGCACAAGCGCCGCGACAAGGACGTCGCCAACCAGGTGACCGTCCACGAGGTCGTCGGTGAGGTCAAGGGCCGCGTCTGCGTCCTGGTCGACGACATGATCGACACGGGTGGCACCATCTGCGCCGCCGCCGACGCGCTCTTCGCGCACGGCGCGGAGGACGTCATCGTGACGGCCACGCACGGCATCCTGTCGGGCCCGGCCGCCGACCGCCTGAAGAACTCCAAGGTCAGCGAGTTCGTGTTCACGAACACCCTGCCGGACCCGTCCGACCTGGAGCTCGACAAGATCACGGTGCTCTCCATCGCCCCGATGATCGCCCGCGCCGTGCGCGAGGTCTTCGAGGACGGCTCGGTCACCAGCCTGTTCGAAGAGCAGCAGTAAGCACGTCCGCTGTGCGTTAGATCATTTTTGGGTACGGCCTCCCCGCCGGGTACACTCCTTGAGTTGCTCGGCGAGGGAGGCCGTACCTGTTTTTGCGACAGGTTCCGGTGCTCCGTTATCGACGCGCTCTTCGTAGCAGGCCGTGTTCCGGCCGGGTGACTGTCGTCCATTTCCGTCACCCCACGAGGAGTGAGCATGTCCGAGATCAAGCTTGCCGCGAAGGTCCGCGAAAACTTCGGCAAGGGCTCTGCCCGCCAGGCCCGCCGTGACGCCCTGACCCCCGCGGTCATCTACGGCCACGGCACCGACCCGAAGCACGTCAACGTGGACGCCCACGCGCTCCAGCTGGCGCTGCGCACCCCGAACGTCCTGCTCTCCCTGGACATCGAGGGCGCCGGCACCGAGCTGGTCATCCCGAAGGCCGTTCAGAAGCACCCGCTGAAGCGTTCGATCTCCCACGTCGACTTCCTGATCGTCAAGAAGGGCGAGAAGGTCACCGTCGACGTCGCGATCGTCACCGAGGGCGAGCTGGCCCCGGGCGGCAACATGCTGGAGACCCTCCAGAACACCATCTCCGTCGAGGCCGAGGCCACGCACATCCCGACCGAGGTCACCGTCTCGATCGCGGGCCTGGAGGCCGGTGCCACCATCACCGCCTCGGACCTGGTCCTGCCGGCCGGCACCACCCTGGCCGTCGACGGCGACATCGCCGTCCTGCAGGTCATCGGCGCGTCGGCTGAGGAGCCGGCCGCCGAGGGCGCCGAGGCCTGAGCCTCGCCCCTCCCCCTCAGCACTTGCTGAACGACCGCCGTCCGGCTCCACTGGAGCGGGACGGCGGTCGTCTTCGTATAAGGAGCTTTTGATGTCGGACGACGCGGCGCCCTGGCTGATCGTGGGTCTCGGTAACCCGGGTGCGGAGTACGCGGGCAACCGCCACAACATCGGTTTCATGGTCGCCGACCTGCTGGCGGAGCGGATGCGCGGCAAGTTCAAGGCGCACAAGGCCCGCGCCCAGGTGGTCGAGGGCCGGATGGGCCCGCCGGGACCGCTGAACCGGCGCGTGGTGCTGGCCAAGCCCATGTCGTTCATGAACCTCTCCGGCGGCCCGGTGACGGCGCTGCGGGACTTCTACAAGGTGCCGCTGGACCGGATCATCGCGGTCCACGACGAGCTGGACATCGACTACCCGACGCTGCGGCTGAAGCTGGGCGGCGGGGACAACGGCCACAACGGGCTCAAGTCGATGACCAAGTCGATGGGCCCGGACTACCACCGCGTGCGCTGCGGCATCGGCCGCCCGCCCGGCCGGATGCAGGTCGCCGACTTCGTGCTGAAGGACTTCTCCTCCACGGAGCGCAAGGAGCTGGACTGGTTCGTCGACCGTTCGGCGGACGCCGTGGAATGCCTGATCCAGGAGGGCCTGGAGCGCGCGCAGTCCACGTACAACAGCTAGTACGGCGGAGGGCCCGCACACCATCCGGTGTGCGGGCCCTCTTGCGTGCCGTACGAAACCTCAGCCGGTGTTGCGCAGGCCGGCCGCGACGCCGTTGACGGTGAGGAGCAGGGCCCGCGACAGGATCGGGTCCGCCTCCTCGCCGCGCTCGGCGGCCGCCCGCTGGCGGGCCAGCAGGGAGACCTGGAGGTAGGAGATCGGGTCCAGGTAGGCGTCGCGGACCGAGAAGGTCTGCTGGAGGACCGGGTTGGAGTCGAGGAGCTTCTCGCCGCCGGTGATCCGCAGGACCTCGCGGACGGTGAGCTCGTGCTCGGCCTCGATGCGGGCGAACACGTGCTTGAGCTCGTCGGGCACCAGGGTGTCGACGTAGTGGCGGGCGATCCGCAGGTCCGTCTTGGCCAGCGTCATCTCGACGTTGGACAGGAAGTTGCGGAAGAAGTGCCAGCGCTCGCCCATCTCGGCCAGCGCGTCGCCCTGACCGGCCTCGCGCAGGGCCTTCAGGCCCGAGCCGACCCCGTACCAGCCCGGGACGATCTGGCGGGACTGGGTCCAGCCGAACACCCACGGGATGGCGCGCAGGCCGTCGAGGCCGGCGCCGGAGTCGGGGCGGCGCGAGGGGCGCGAGCCCAGGTGCAGGTCGGCGAGCTGGTCCACGGGGGTGGCGGCGAAGAAGTACGCCGGCAGGTCCGGGTCCTCGACGAGCGCGCGGTACGCGTCGTGCGCGGCGTCCGAGACGGTGTCCATGGCCGCGTCCCAGCGGGCCAGGTCCTCGTCGGACTGGCGCGGGGCGGTGTGCAGGGCGGAGGCCTGGAGGGTGGCCGCGACGGTCAGCTCCAGGTTCTCGCGGGCCAGGGAGGGGACGAGGTACTTGTCGGAGATGACCTCGCCCTGCTCGGTGACCTTGATCTCGCCCTCCAGGGTGCCCCAGGGCTGCGCGAGGATCGCGTCGTGCGAGGGGCCGCCGCCGCGGCCGACGGTGCCGCCGCGGCCGTGGAAGAGGCGCAGGCGCACGCCGTAGCGGTGGGCCACGTCGCGCAGCCGGCGCTGGGCGCGGTGGATCTCCCACTGGGAGGTGGTGATGCCGCCGAACTTGGAGGAGTCGGAGTAGCCGAGCATGACCTCCTGGACGTCTCCGCGCAGCGAGACGAGGCGCCGGTAGGAGGGGTCCGCGAGCATCTCGTCGAGGATGACGTCGGCGGCCTTGAGCTCGTCGGTGGTCTCCAGGAGCGGCACGATGCCGATCTTGGCCCAGCCGCCGTGCAGGTCGATGAGACCGGCCTCGCGGGCGAGGACGGCGGCGGCGAAGACGTCGTCGGCGCCCTGGCACATCGAGATGATGTAGGACTCGATGACCTCGGGGCCGAACTTCTCGAAGGCGTCCTTGATGGCGCCGAACACGCCGAGCGTCTTCTGGCCGGCCGCGTCGAGCGGGGCCGGGGTGGGCGCCAGCGGGCGGCGCGAGCGGAGCTCCTTGGCCAGCAGGCGGCCTCGGTAGTCGCGGGGCATGTCCGCGTAGCGCCAGGACTCCTCGCCGAGCCGGTCGAAGAGCTGGCCCAGCGCGTGGTGGTGGGCGTCCGCGTGCTCGCGCACGTCCATCGTGGCGAGCTGGAGGCCGAAGGCGGCCAGCGTGCGGATGGTGCGGTCCATGCGGCCGTCGGCGAAGAGCGCGCCGCGGTGCTCGCGCAGGGAGGTCTGGATGAGGGTGAGGTCGGTGAGCAGCTCGGCGGTGCCGAGGTAGTCGCGGCCTTCCTCGTGCGGGATGCCCTTGGCGAGGCGCTCGCGGGTGTTGAGGAGCTTCTGCCGGATGCAGGTGGCCTTGAGGCGGTACGGCTCCTCGGCGTTCAGCCGCTTGTAGCGCGGGCTGATCTCCGGGAGGCGCTCCAGGTCGGCCTGGAGGGAGGTGAGGAGTTCCTCGGTGGCACCGGTGTAGCGGATGGAGTTCGACAGCAGGCCGCGCAGGAAGTCGATGAGTTCCAGGGCGTCGGTGATGCCGTGCTCGTGCTGGAGGATCAGCACGTCCCGGGTCACGTCGGGCGTGACGTTGGGGTTGCCGTCGCGGTCGCCGCCGATCCAGGTGCCGAAGGTGAGCGGGCGGGTGCCGGCCGGGATCTCGATGCCGACGCGCTGGAGCTCGGCGGCGAGGTCCTCCAGGACGTCGCCGACGGCGCCGGCGTGCAGCTCGTCGAGGTAGTAGATCGCGTTGCGGGCCTCGTCGGCGGGCTCGGGGCGGACCACGCGCAGCTCGTCGGTCTGCCAGACGAGGTCGATGTTCTCCGCGAGGCGCAGGTCGTGGCGGCGGCGCTCGCCGGCGCCCGAGACGGGCTCCTCCAGGAGGGCCGCGATGCGGCGCAGCTTGTTCAGGACGCTGCGGCGGGCCGCCTCGGTCGGGTGCGCGGTGAAGACGGGGCGGACGTTGAGGTTCTTGACCGTCTCGCGCAGGTGCTCGGGGTCCGCGTCCTTGAGCATGTCGGCGGTGCGGGCCAGCAGGCCCCCCTCGGCGGCGCGGTGGGCGCGCAGCTCCTTGCCGCGGTGCACCTGCTCGGTGACGTTGGCGAGGTGGAAGTAGGTGGAGAAGGCGCGCACCAGCTTGGCGGCGGTCTCCAGGTCGGTGTCGCCGAGCAGCTCGGCGGCCGCGATGCCGTCGGTGCGGGTGAGGGCTCGGACGCGTTCGACCAGGTCGAGGAGGTCCTGGCCCTCCTGGCGTACGAGGGTCTCGCCGAGGAGGTCGCCGAGGCGGCGGATGTCCGCGCGCAGCTCGGCGTTGGCCGCGCCGGCGGGGGACGTCGCCGGGGCGGTGGTCGAGTGGGCCTGGTCGGCACTGCTCACAGGTGCGGCTCCTTGCAGTGTTTCGAGCGCTACTGGGAGGTGGGCCCCGGATACGCGCGGTGGTGCCCGCCCGGACCTGGGTCCGGCGGAGCCACCGCTCCTGATGCGCAGCTCGGGCTGCCCGTGCGGACCGCGCTGTCCGACGACACCAGGATAGGTGGCCCGTACCGGTGACCAGGTCCCTGTGTCAGCAGGCGGGACGCCGGCCCTGCGACTCGGGCCGATCGGCCCCGTAGCCAGCGCCTTGAGGCCGGGACGGCAGCGCGCTCCTCTTGCCGCGCGGGGGACCTTTGCCATACTTACGTTGCCGTAGGTTACGCACCCGTAGGGGTGTGTGGCCGGGCGGCGCGCCTGCCGACTCCCTCACCCTCAGGGGACACACCTATGACCATCAGTCCCGACGTGATCGAGGACGCCTCGGCGTCTTCCGGCGCGTCCGTGCCGTCCGCGACCCTCGGCGGTGAGAGCAAGCGGTCCGTGGAGCAGATCGCGCTGCTGCTGTTCATCACCGTCCCCTTCCTCGCACTGCTGGTGGCGCTTCCGCTCGCGTGGGGCTGGGGGGTGAGCTGGCTGGACGTGGGCCTGATGGTGTTCATGTACTTCCTCGCCTGCCACGGCATCACCATCGGCTTCCACCGCTACTTCACGCACGGTTCCTTCAAGGCGAAGCGGCCGCTGCGCATCGCCCTGGCGGTCATGGGCTCGATGGCGGTCGAGGGACCCCTGGTGCGCTGGGTGGCCGACCACCGCAAGCACCACAAGTACTCCGACCACGAGGGTGACCCGCATTCGCCGTGGCGCTTCGGCGAGACGGTGCCGGCCCTGATGAAGGGCCTGTGGTGGGCGCACATCGGGTGGCTCTTCGACGAGGAGCAGACCGACCAGCAGAAGTACGCCCCGGACCTGATCAAGGACCCGGCGATCCGCCGCATCTCGCGCGACTTCATCTTCTGGACGATGTTCTCGCTGGCGCTGCCGCCGCTGGTGGGCGGTCTGGTGACGATGTCGTGGTGGGGCGCCTTCACCGCGTTCTTCTGGGGCTCCCTGGTCCGGGTCGCGCTGCTGCACCACGTGACCTGGTCGATCAACTCGATCTGCCACGCGGTGGGCAAGCGCCCGTTCAAGTCGCGCGACCGCTCCGGCAACGTGTGGTGGCTGGCGGTGCTGTCCTGCGGCGAGTCCTGGCACAACCTGCACCACGCCGATCCGACCTCGGCCCGGCACGGTGTGCTGCGCGGCCAGGTCGACTCCAGTGCGCGTCTGATCCGCTGGTTCGAACAGCTGGGGTGGGCGTCCGACGTCCGCTGGCCGTCCGAGGCCCGCATCGACGCCCGGCGCAAGGAAGAAGTGTCGAACGCGGCATGATGGGGGGCGTGGGAAACGACGGCAGCAGTTCCAGCAGCGAGAAGCCCAGGCGCAGCCGCCGGGTCCGGATGACGGGCGCCGAACGGCGTCAGCAACTGCTGGACATCGGCCGCACCCTGTTCGCCGAGAAGGGGTTCGAGGGCACGTCGGTGGAGGAGATCGCGGCGAAGGCCGGAGTCTCCAAGCCCGTGGTCTACGAGCACTTCGGCGGCAAGGAGGGCCTCTACGCGGTCGTCGTGGACCGCGAGATGCGCCAGCTGCTGGACGGGGTGACGGGCGCGCTGACGGCCGGGCACCCGCGGGAGCTCCTGGAGCAGGCGGCGTTCGCGCTGCTGGACTACATCGAGAACTACACGGACGGCTTCCGGATCCTGGTGCGGGACTCCCCCGTGGCCCAGTCGACGGGTACCTTCGCCTCGCTGATCAGCGATATCGCCACGCAGGTCGAGGACATCCTGGGCCTTGAGTTCAAGGCCCGCGGCTTCGACCCGAAGCTGGCCCCGCTGTACGCGCAGGCGCTGGTCGGGATGGTCGCGCTGACCGGGCAGTGGTGGCTGGAGACGCGCCAGCCGAAGAAGGCCGAGGTGGCGGCGCACCTGGTGAACCTGTCCTGGCACGGACTGGAGAACCTGGAGGCGAAGCCGCGGCTGGTGGGCCACCGCAAGAAGTGAGCCCCGCACCCCGTGCGCACGACGGCGCCCCGTCACCGGATTCCGGTGGCGGGGCGCCGTCGTGTGGTGCCCGGCGGGCCGTGCGGGCCCGTACGCCCGTGGGGTCGGGCCCGGTCAGGCCTCCCTACGGGCGACGGCGAAGATCCGGCGGAACGGGAAGACGGTGCCGCGGGGGCCCGTGGGGTATTCGGCGCGGAGCAGGGCGCGGTACTCGGCGATGAAGGCCTCGACGGCCTCCTCGTCATCGGCCAGCGCGGTGAGCACGGGCCGCAGTGCGGTGCCCTTGACCCAGTCCAGTACCGGGTCGGGGCCCTGGAGCAGCTGGTGGTAGGTGGTCTCCCACACGTCGGCGGTGCAGCCGAGCTCGGTGAACCGCTCCAGGTATCCGGAGGGTTCGAGGATGTGGATGTAGCGCGCTCCGTGTCCGGCGAGCCGGGCCCGCCAGCGCGGGGTGTCGCACAGGTCGGCGAGGATCCGGTGGCTGGGGGCGGTGAAGTTGCCGGGGATCTGGAAGGCGAAGGTGCCGCCGGGGCGCAGTCCGTTGATCCAGGGGGCGAAGGATCCGGCGTGGCCGGGGACCCACTGGAAGGCGGCGTTGGAGACGATCAGGTCGTAGGGCTCCTCCGGGAGCCAGTCGGCGAGGTCGCCGTGGCGGAATTCGAGCGTGCCACCGCCGCCGGTGGGGCCGGCGTACTCGGCGTCGGCGCGGTGGAGCATCTCCGGGGAGAGGTCGTAGCCGGTGATGTGCGCTTCGGGCCAGCGGTCCGCGAGGAGCGCGGTGACGTTGCCCGGGCCGCAGCCGAGGTCGGCGATGCGGGCGGCCCGGGAGGGGAGCTCGGGTATGCGGGCCAGAAGGTCGAGGAAGGGCCTGGCCCGGTGGCCGGCGTGCCGGAGGTATTGCTGCGGGTCCCAGGTGGGGGCGGGGGCGACGGTCTGCGTGGTGGGCGCGTCGTCCGTGGGGGCGGCGGTGGTCGACGCCGGAATCCTGGCCGGCGCGGTATCGGAATGCATGTTCGAGCCTCCCTGCTGGCAGTACGGTCGGAATCGGAAGCTTCTCCGGCCCCCTCCATGCCCCATGGTGGCGGAAAATATATCTCGACGTCAAGATACTTCGGATCGAGATACTCGATTTAAAGAGACTTCACATCGACAGACCCTTTACACTGATCGGCATGGAGGACGAGGTCGACCGACTGGTCGCGGCATGGCGGCGGGAACGCCCTGACCTCGACGTGGAACCGCTCGAGGTGCTCAGCCGCGTCAGCAGGCTCGCGCGGCACCTCGACCGCGCCCGCCGACTGGCCTTCTCCGAGCACGGCCTGGAGCCCTGGGAGTTCGACGTCCTGACCTCGCTGCGGCGAGCCGGCGCGCCCTACCAGCTCTCCCCCGGCCAATTGCTGACGCAGACCCTGGTGACCTCCGGGACCATGACCAACCGCATCGACCGGCTCGCCAAGAAGGGCCTCGTCGAACGGCTTCCGGACCCCAACGACCGCCGCGGGGTCCTGGTGCGCCTCAGCCCCGAGGGCCGCGACCGCGCCGACCAGGCGCTCGCCGGCCTGCTGGCCCAGGAACGGGCGATCCTGGCCCAGCTCTCGCGGACGCAGCGCGGCGATCTCGCCGGCCTGCTACGCCAGTTGACCGCTCCGTTCGACAACATCCCCGGATAGCCCCTGCCCCGGCAGTCCGGGCAGGTCCGCGGGCCGTACGCCGGCCCGCCGGGCCAGGGCCACCGCCGCGAGCGTGGAGTGCACGCCCAGCTTGCCCAGCACGTTCTGCATGTGGGTGCGGACGGTGTGCGGGGAGAGGAACAGCCGCGCGGCCACGTCCTTGCGGCCCAGCCCCGCCACCATGCAGCGCAGCACCTCGTGCTCCCTCGGCGTGAGGGACTCCACCAGCCGTTCGCTGTCGGTACGGTGCTTGCGCGCCGCGGTCAGTTCGCGGAGCACTCCGGTGAGCAGCGCGGGCGGGAGGTGCGTCTCCTCGCGCAGGACTCCGCGGATCACGGCCAGCAGCCGCGAGAGCGAGCAGTCCTTGGCCACCCAGCCCGAGGCGCCCGCCTGGAGCGCGAGGGCGGCCCGGCGCGCGTCGTCGCGCTCGGCGAGCACGACCGTACGGACCTCGGGATGGGACACCCGTACGCCCGCCACCAGTGCGATCCCGTCGGCGGCGGGCGGGGCGGAGCCGGACTCCCGCTGGGCGGGGACGCCCGCCGGGACGGCGGCCAGGTCGGAGTCGACCAGCAGGACGTCGAAGCGGCGGCCCTCGGCCGCCGCGCGTTCGAGGCAGCGCAGCGCTGCGGGGCCGCTGCCGGCCGCGGAGACGTCCACGTCCGGTTCGGCCGCGAGCGCGGCGGCGAGAGATTCGGCGAAGATGCGGTGATCGTCGACCACGAGTACCCGGATACGGACCACAAAACCCCCAAGGGTCGGGGAACGGACGGCTGCGGGTACGGCGCCCGGACCGGGTGATCCGCAGGCGCCGCGGCCGCCGCCGTGACATCTCTGCACTACCCCGGACCGGACGTCGTACCCGACTTGTCTCGACCCCTGAATCAACACCGGCCCCCACCGGTGTCACGCATCAGCGTAGGGCCGGGGTCGGCTCGTGGTTGGCCGAATTGCAGAAGTTTTCCGAGCGATTTTCCGGCGAGGCGCTTCCACAAGGGCTCCGGTGTGGCTTGAAATCGCCTAGTTCCTTCCAGCGGAAGCCCCCATCCGTCCGGTGGTGTGCCGCGGGCAGTTGCACGGGGGGTATTTCACTCGGCGTGCGCACGCCGGGCGCCCGCGCGCAGCGCCCGCCGAGGGCGCGCCCTGAACATGCGTGCGCCCCCGCCCTGTTCGGGGCGGGGGCGTGCGTGCGGCAGGGGTGGGGCGGGGGTGCCGGTGGGGGCCGGTGGGTACGGGTGGGGGCCGGTGGGGTCAGCCGCGCCGGGCGCGGGTGAAGTTCCAGGCGTCCGTCACGATGCCCGTGAGGTCCGAGCGGGCCGGGGTCCAGCCGAGGCGCTCGTGGGCCGTGCGGGCGGAGGCGACGAGGAAGGCCGGGTCGCCGGCCCGGCGCGGAGCCACCACCTCGGGAATCTCCTTCCCGGTGACCTTGCGGACCGTCTCGATGACCTCGCGGACCGAAAACCCGCTGCCGTTGCCGAGGTTGCACACCAGGTGCTCCCCCTCGGCGGCGACCCGCAGCGCGGCCAGGTGGGCCTCGGCCAGGTCGGCGACGTGGATGTAGTCCCGTACACAGGTGCCGTCCGGGGTCGGGTAGTCCTCGCCGAACACCGAGATCGACTCCCGCTCGCCGAGGGCCACTTGCAGCACCAGCGGGATCAGGTGGGTCTCGGGGTCGTGCAGCTCGCCGAACTGCCCGTAGGCCCCTGCCACGTTGAAGTAGCGCAGCGAGACCGCCGCGAGGCCGTGCGCCGTGCACTCCCCCGCGATCATGTGGTCGACGGCCAGCTTCGAGGCCCCGTACGGGTTGGTGGGGGCGGTCACCGAGGCCTCGGTCAGCGGCCCGTCGCCCGGCTCCCCGTAGGTGGCCGCGGTGGAGGAGAACACCAGGCGGCGCACGCCCGCCCCGCGCATCGCGGCCAGCAGGGCCAGGGTGCCGCCGACGTTGTTCTCCCAGTACTTGCCGGGGTTCACCACGGACTCGCCGACCTGTGAGGAGGCCGCGAAGTGCAGGACCCCGTCGTAGGAGGGGTCCAGGTGCTCGGCGGCGTCCTGGATCCGGCCCTCGATGAACGCGGCGCCGGCCGGCACCCCGGAACGGAAGCCGGTGGAGAGGTCGTCGAGGACGGTGACCTCGTGGCCCGCCTCCAGGAGGTGCGCCGCGACCACCCCGCCCACGTATCCGGCTCCGCCGGTGACCAGGTACTTGGAAGACATGGAAGCCTTGGAAGACGCCGTCTCGCTCACGTGCCTACTGCCTCTCGCCGGGGAAGCACGCACCGTGCGCGTGCTGGTCACCGGCATACCCGAATCCGCGCCGCCGGGGAAATCCCCGGCCCCGATCAGGGCCGGGCACCCCCGGACGGCGGCAGTCCGGCCCGGTCGAGCAGACCGGTACGGGCGGCCAGCGCGGCCGCCTCCAGCCGCGAGCCCACGCCCAGCTTCATCAGCACCCGCTGGACGTGCGTGCGCGCGGTGCTCGGCGCGATGGCCATGCCGGCGGCGATGAGCCGGGTGTCCTCGCCCTCGGCGACCCGGACCAGCACCTCCACCTCCCGCGGGGTGAGCAGCCGCAGCAGCCGGCTGCCCTCGTCGTCGGGCTGGGCGGTGGGGTTGAGCAGCTCGGCGAAGGCACCCTGCAACAGCTGCGGCGCGATGGCCACTTCCCCCGCCCGGGCCTTGGCCAGGGCCCGCTCCACGCCCTCGATGCGCTCGTCGTGGCGTACGTACCCCGAGGCGCCCGCCGCGAAGGCGGCTGCGATCCCGCGCGGGCTCGGCACGGGGCCCAGCACGACCACGGCGATCTGCGGGCGCTCCCGCTTGATCCGGACGATCGGTTCGAAGACCCCTGGCTCGGCGGGCGTGGCGGTGCCCAGCAGGCAGACCTCCGGGGCCCGGCTGATGACCAGTTCGGCGGCGCCCGCGGCCGGCGCGGCGGCCGCCAGCACCCGGTGGCCGCGCAGTTTCAGGGCCGAGGCGAGCGCCTCGGCCAGCAGCCGGTGCTCGTCGACCACCATGACCCGTACGCCCATTGAGGTACCCACCCCCGCCCTTCTGACCCGGCAAGCTACACGCTTGTTCGACGACGCGGTGGTGTTACGGCGCAGAAGCCCCCGGAAGGACGGCTTGAGTTCTAGTGGTCGTCGCAACACCCCAGCTCAGGGGATGCGATGGACTTCAAGATCCGGGAGAACCGGGGACCAGGGGGCGGCGGCCGTCTGACGCGTGAGCGGGAGGCATACTCCCGGCTCATGCAGCAGGGCTACAGCAACAGAGAAGCCTGCCGGATCGTCGGTATCAACCTGCGGACCGGCAAGAGATGGCGCAACGGTTGGCACTCGCCGCCATCTGGGAAGCCGAAGCCTCCGATCACCGTGGAGGCTTCGGCTTCTGGCGTATCCAGGTACCTCCGCGAAGAGGACCGCATCCACATAGCCGACCGGCTACGCGAGAAGGCGTCGATCCGCACCATCGCCGCCGAGCTGGGCCGCAGCCCCTCCACCGTCAGCAGGGAGATCCGCCGCAACGGGACTGCCCCACGCGGCGACTCGTCCTGCTGGGCCTACCGGCCCCACGCAGCCCACCGGCGCGCCGAGCAGCGGCGCCCCCGCCCCAAGCCCGGCAAGATCGGCCAGAGCGCCGAACTACGCCAGTTCATCCAGACCCACCTCACACTCCGCTGGAGTCCGGAACAGATCTGCCAGGCTCTGAGGGCACGGTTCCCCGCCCGGCCGGAGATGCACGTGGCCCACGAGACGATCTACCAGGCTCTCTACGTCCCAAGCCGCGGAGAACTCCGCCGCGAACTCACCCGCGCCCTGCGGACGGGCCGGTCCCGCCGCCGGCCACACCGCCAGTCCCACAAGCGCAAGCCGCGCGCCATCCCGAACATGGTGATGATCAGCGACCGGCCCGCCGAGGCCGCCGACAGAGCCGTCCCCGGCCACTGGGAAGGCGATCTCATCATCGGCAAGGACGGCAAGTCCGCGATCGGCACCCTCGTCGAACGCACCACCCGCTACGTGATGCTCGCCCACCTGCCCGTCGACCACACGGCAGCCAGCACCCGGGACGCGCTCGTGGAGAGGGTGAAGACCCTCCCGCCCCACCTGCGGCGATCCCTGACCTGGGACCAGGGCGTGGAAATGGCCGCCCACCAGGCATTCACCATCGCCACGAACATCCCGGTCTACTTCTGCAACCCCGCCAGCCCCTGGCAGCGCGGCACCAACGAGAACACGAACGGCCTGCTGCGGCAGTACTTCCCCAAGGGCACCGACCTGTCCCGGCACACGCCCCAGGACCTGGCCACCGTCGCCGCCGAACTCAACGGGCGCCCACGCAAAACGCTCGGCTGGGAAACCCCAGCCGAGCGCCTGTCTAAACTGCTCGCGGCCTGATCAACCGACCACGTGTTGCAACGACCCCTCGAATTCACCCGGACCTTCCGGGGGCTTCGGGGGACTTCGGGGGCTGGGCGCGAGCCGCGGCGGGCCGACCCGCCGCGGGTGCGCCCGGCACGGCTCAGCCCGTGGTGAAGGAGACGAAGCTGTAGTACGGGTCCGTGGCCACGGTGGACTTGGTCATGACGGCCGTGCGGGCGATGAACAGCTTCCCGTTCTGGTAGCGGTACTCCGCGCTCTCCGCCAGGAACTGGGTCTCGGCGCGCTGCGATTCCTTGGTCGCCGGCTGCTGCATGAGCACGGTCTCCTTCATCGTCTTGCCGTCGATGGAGACGACCTGGCCGCCGCCGTCGTAGGGCGGGACCTTGTGGGCGATGAGGTTGGAGCCGTCCATGCGCAGCGGGTAGATGGTGTAGCGCTCGCCGGCGTCGGCGCGGTCGGCGGTCAGCTTGCCGGTCTCCAGGTCGAAGGAGACGAGCTCGTTGGTGCGGCCGGAGTCGGTCGTGCCCTTGTGCTCCTCGGTCGGCAGGTAGAGCTTGCCGTTGCCGACGACCATGTTGACGCAGTCCTCGACCTCGGTGGCCCCGCACTCGGGGTTGTAGTTGCCCGAGGTGAGCGGGATGCGCGCCTTCAACTGGCCCCCGTCGTCGAGGACGAAGAGGTCGCTGACGCCCGTGGCGTTCTTGGAGGTGTTGTTGACGTCCGCCGCGACGATCAGCGGCTGGGTGGAGACGATCTGGGCGAACTCCAGGCCCGCGGGGAGCTTGTACTGGGACTTCTGCGCGCCGGTGACCGGGTCGAGGGCCTGGGCGTAGAGGGTGTAGCCCGAGCTCCGGCCGCACCGGCGGATCACGGCGAGGGCCGGGCCGCCCGCGTAGCCGAGGTCGCTGCAGTTGTCCGCGTCGACCTTGGGCGCCCACAGGACCTTGCCGTCGGCGAGGTTCCAGGCGGCGCCGCCGTACAGGCCGCCCGCGGCCACGGTCTGGCCGCTGACGGTGACCTCGCCGAAGTTGACGGGCTTGTCGCCGCCGGTCTGGGACTTGGCCTGGGCCTTCCACAGGAGCTTGCCGGTGTTCAGGTCGATGACGCCGACCTGGTTGCACGGCTGGTACTTCTTCTCGGCCGTCGGCAGGGCCTCGTCGAAGAGGATCGCCGTCTTGTTGTCCGAGACCCAGCGGCTCGCGCCGCAGACGTTGGCGCCGAGCGGGATCTCCCACTTCTTGACGCCGTCGGCCACGTTGTAGCCGACGACCTTGCCCATGTCGGACTTGGCGTAGGTGGTGTCGGTGAGCCAGGAGCCGGTGATCTGGACGATCTCGGCCGACTCCGGCATCGGGACGTTGATCAGCGTCTTCGACTTGGTCTTGGCGGGCACCTTCTCGGTGCCGCCGCCGCCCGGGGCCTTGTCGCCGCCGGTGCCGGGGCTCGGGCTGCCTTCGGCCACGGGCTGGTTGCCGGTGCCCTCGTCCTTGCCGGAGACGTACCAGAAGCCGCCGCCGACGATGACGACGATGGCCAGGAGGGCCGCGCCGACGATCATCAGCTGGGTGCGGACGTCGTTGCCGCCACCGCCGCCGGCGGCGGGCACGGCCGGGCTCTGGGCCGCGTACATCGGCGCGGTGACGGGCTGCTGCTGCTGCGGGTAGCCGTAGGACTCCTGCGGATAGCCGTACGAGGGCTGCCCGGCGGGCTGTCCGGCCGGGACCGTCGGCGGCTGCGCCGGGACGGCCGGCGGCTGGGACGGGGGCGGCGGCGGGGGGCCGGCCGGCATCGCCGGGGGCACCGGCGGGGGCCCGCCGAAACCGCCGGGCGGCTGGTCCGCGGGCTTGCCGAAACCGCCCGGCGGCGGATCCTGCGGCGCGCCGAACCCGCCGGACGGCGGCTGGCTGGGGGGCGGCGGGGTACTCATCGGTGCTACTGCCTCTCGGTGGGCGGCTCGGCGGACTGCACGGCGGACTGCACTGTGGGCTGCGCGGTGGACTGCTCGTTCTCGGGGCGGTCGCTCACTTGCCGAAGACCATCAGGAACTTCTCGCTCTTGTTCTGGGCCTGCAGATGGGAGGCGGAGACGAACAGCCGGCCGTCCACGTAGTCCACCTTCGGGGCGAGGAAGGAGCTCTCCACCGGGGCCGCGGCCCCGGACGGGTTGCGCAGCACCGCGGTGGGCGTGCCCCCGGCGGCCGGGATCGTGAGGACCTCGCCGCCCTTCTCGCTCTCCGCCTCGCGGTAGACGACGACCTGGCCGCCCGCCGCCTTCAGCGGGGTGAGGGTGCGTCCCTCGCCGGCCGGGGTGCGCCACTTCACCTTGCCGGTGCCGAGGTCGAAGGCGACGATCTCGTTCGGCTTGCCGATGTCGGCCTTGGTGGGCAGGTAGAGGGTGTTCGCGTCCACGTAGGAGGAACCGCAGCTCTGGATGGAGTGGTTGAAGAGGCCGCCGCAGCCGACCGGGAAGCTGCCCTCGCCGGAGACGGTGGTGCGCTGCTTGCCGTCGGGTCCGAGGACCACGATGGAGCGCTCCTTGCTCGTGCTGTTTCCGAGGTCGAGGACGATCGGGTCCAGCGAGTAGACGTTCTTGACGTCGAAGCCCTTGGGGAGCTTGTAGATCCAGGTGGTCTTGCCGGTGGCCGGGTCGGCGTTCATGACCTGGACGGTCTTGTCGGCGTCCTGGCAGGTCGCGACGGCGAGCATCTTGCCGTTCATGGCGGCGAAGTCGCTCGGCTGGCAGCCTTGTTCCACCTTGTTGTCGAAGAGCTTGTCCCCGGTGCTGACCTTGAACGCGCTGCTCGTGCCCATCCGGTTGACGACGAGGGTGTCACCGGTGAGGGCGAGGTCGGGGGTGGTCATGATGTCGAAGAGGCCTTCCTTCGGCACCTCCTTCGACCAACCCTCCTTGCCGGCCTTGAGGTCGATCATCCGCATCATGTTGCAGTCGGCACTGCTGGACTCGCCGTTCTTGTACATGACGACGGTCTTGCCGTCCGCGGTCATGTCGGCGACCCCGCAGATCACGGCGGGGAGGGTGAGGGTCCACTGCTCCTTGCCGTCCTTGACCCCGTAGCCGGTGACCGACTTCCAGAGGGTCTTGACGACGGTGTCGCCGACGATCCACTGCCCCTTGGAGTCGACCCCCGAGCCGGGGCCGTCGATCTTGCTGCTCTTGAACCAGAGGACCTTGTCCTCGCCCTGCTTGCGCCCGGCGTTGAGGTCCTGCTCCTCCTCGTCGCCGTTGCCGCTGCCGTCGCCCTTGTCCACGGAGGCGGAGGGCGAGGCCTTGTCGTCGGCGGGCGGCGGCGTCGTGTCCTGCCCGATCACCTTGTCGGAGCCCTTGTCCTTGCCGGAGAAGAACACGAAGTAGCCGCCGGTACCCAGGACGAGGACCCCGGCGACGGCGGCCGCGATCAGCACGGCGAGCTTCTTCTTCGGACCGGAGGGCGGAGGCGGCTGCATGCCGGGGGCGCCGGGGGGCATGTGCGGGGGCTGGGGCGGGAAGCCGTAGCCCCCGGGCGGCTGCTGGCCGTACGGGCCCTGCGGCTGCTGACCGTACGGACCCTGCGGCTGGGGCTGCTGCGCGTACGGGTTCTCGCCCTGCGGGGGGAACCCGTAACCGGGCTGCGGCGGCCCGGGAAGGTGCCCGTAACCGGAGGGGTTCGGCGGCTGGTTCGGCGGCTGGGGCGGCTCGGTCATCAGCGCATACCTTCGGCTTCGGGTGTGGGAGGAAGCCCTTTCTATCACTGTGGGCGAGAACTGCGCCGGGCCGGTCCGACCCCTGTTCCCAAGGGAGGACCGGCCCGTGATGCCGCCGTTATCGGCCCGTCGGGGCCCGCGGGCCCCGGAGACCCGGCGCGCCCTACGACTCCTCGGCGAGCTCCAGCCAGCGCATCTCCAAGTCGTCCCGGTCCGAGATGAGTTCCCGCAGTTCGGCGTCGAGCTTGGCGACCTTGTCGAAGTCGGTGGAGTTCTCGGCGATCTGGGCGTGCAGGCTGCTCTCGCGGTCCGTCATCTTGTTGAGCTGCCGCTCGATCTTCTGCAGCTCCTTCTTCGCGGCGCGCGCGTCCCCGGAGGCGGAGGACTTTCCGGCGGCGGACGCGGCGGGCGCCGGGGAGGCCGCGTCGATCATCTTCTGGCGGCGCTCCAGGTACTCGTCGAGGCCGCGCGGCAGCATCCGCAGGCTCGCGTCGCCCAGCAGGGCCATGACCGTGTCGGTGGTGCGCTCGATGAAGAACCGGTCGTGCGAGATCACGATCATCGACCCGGGCCAGCCGTCGAGGAGGTCCTCCAGCTGGGTCAGGGTCTCGATGTCGAGGTCGTTGGTGGGCTCGTCGAGGAAGAGGACGTTGGGCTCGTCCATCAGCAGGCGCAGGATCTGCAGCCGGCGCCGCTCACCGCCGGAGAGGTCACCGACGGGCGTCCACTGCTTCTCCTTGGTGAAGCCGAACTGCTCGCACAGCTGGCCGGCCGTCATCTCGCGGCCCTGGCCGAGGTCGACCCGGTCGCGGACGCGCTGCACGGCCTCCAGGACCCGCAGGGACGGGTCGAGTTCGCCGACCTCCTGGGAGAGGTAGGCCAGCTTGACGGTCTTGCCCACGGTCACGGTGCCGGCGGCCGGCTGGACCTCGCCCTGGGTGCGGGCGGCCTCGCCGAGGGCGCGCAGCAGGGAGGTCTTGCCGGCGCCGTTGACACCGACGAGACCGACGCGGTCGCCGGGGCCCAGGTGCCAGGTGAGGTGCTTGAGGAGGGTCTTGGGTCCGGCCTGGACGGTCACGTCCTCCAGGTCGAACACCGTCTTGCCGAGGCGGGCGTTGGCGAACTTCATCAGCGCCGACTTGTCGCGCGGCGGCGGCACGTCGGCGATCAGCTCGTTGGCGGCCTCGATGCGGTAGCGCGGCTTGGAGGTGCGCGCGGGGGCGCCGCGGCGCAGCCAGGCCAGCTCCTTGCGCATCAGGTTCTGCCGCTTGGACTCCTCGGTGGCGGCGATGCGGTCGCGCTCGGCGCGGGCGAAGACGTAGTCGCTGTAGCCGCCCTCGTACTCGTGGACCTCTCCGCGCTGCACGTCCCACATGCGGGTGCAGACCTGGTCCAGGAACCACCGGTCGTGGGTGACGCAGACGAGCGCGGAGCGGCGTTCCTGGAGGTGCTTGGCCAGCCAGGAGATGCCCTCGACGTCGAGGTGGTTGGTGGGCTCGTCGAGTACGAGGAGGTCCTGGTCGGCGATGAGCAGCTTGGCCAGCGCGATGCGGCGGCGCTCGCCACCGGAGAGCGGGCCGATGACCGTGTCGAGGCCCTGCCCGAAGCCGGGCAGGGCGAGCCCGCCGAACAGGCCGGTCAGCACGTCGCGGATCTTGGAGTTGCCGGCCCACTCGTGGTCGGCCATGTCCCCGATGATCTCGTGCCGGACGGTGGCCTTGGGGTCGAGGGAGTCGTGCTGGGTGAGCACGCCCATGTGCAGGCCGCTGTTCTGGGTGACCCGGCCGGTGTCGGGTTCCTCCAGCTTGGCGAGCATGCGGATGAGGGTGGTCTTGCCGTCGCCGTTGCGGCCTACGACACCGATCCGGTCCCCCTCGGATACGCCGAGGGAGATGCCGTCGAGCAGGGTACGGGTGCCGTACACCTTGCTGACTGCCTCGACATTGACCAGGTTGACGGCCATCAGGAGCGCTCCAGGGAAGGGGTGTGGATCAGCCCCTCAGCCTAACCCTCCGCGAAGTGCCGGACCGTTCCACCAGCAGCCAGCCGCCCAGCGCCATGCCGATCGCGGCGGGCGCGGTGACCGGGAGCGCGATCAGGGTGGCGCTGTGGCCCTCCAGGAGCCCGCCGAGGCCGGTCGTGGAGAGCCCGAGGACGCCGAGGAGGCAGAGCGCGGTGCCGAGGGCGGCGCGGGGGCCGGAGCCGGGGGCCGGGCCTGGGTGTGCGCCTGGGTGCGCGCTGCTCCCGGCGGGCGCCTCGAAGCGACGGAAGAGCGCGACGAGTACGCCGGTCAGCGCGGCGGCGGCCAGGAACCGGACCGGGACCTGGGCCCACCAGGCCGCCCCGGCGGGCTCCGGCAGGGCGATGCCGAGGCCGAGCTGGGCGGCGTACACGGCGAGCATCGCGGTGAGGTGCCAGAGGAAGGCCGTCATGGCGACCCCGTTGGCGGCGACCACGCCGCGCCAGACCCGGGGCCGGGCCAGCCACGCGGCGGCGGGGGCCTTGAGCAGCTCCACGGCGCCCACGAGCCAGATCCCGTGCGCGAGCAGGGCGAGGGTGGGCGGGGCCATGTTGGAGACCTTCTCCCCGGGCATCCCGACCATGGACAGCGGGTACGGCCCGTACGCCACCAGCGCCACGGCCCCGGCGAGCCCGGCGGCGGCGAGGGCGCCGGGGCGGCGGATGCGCCCGTCGGCGCGCAGGAAGCCGAGCTGGTGGACGGCGAGCCAGACGAAGGCGAAGTTCAGGAACTCGGCGTACGGGACACCGCCCGCGAAGCGCAGCAGGTCGACGGCGGCCGCGGCGGCGGCCAGGGCCCCGAAGGCGGCCCAGCCGTGGCGCTCGTGCAGCTTCAGCAGGGGCGGGGTCAGGGCGACCATCGCGAGGTAGATCCCGATGAACCACAGCGGCTGCGTGACCAGCCGGAACGCCGCCCCGGACAGGCGCCCGCCGCCCCCGCCGAGGAGCTGCGCGGTGAGGGCCACGGCGGTCCAGACGGCGACGAACACCAGGGTGGGCCGCAGCAGCCGCCGGAGCCGGGCCCGCAGGAAGGCGGCGTAGACGGGGCCCTCGGTGCGGCGCGCGAGGGACCGGTAGGACAGGGCGTGCGAGAACCCTCCGACGAAGAAGAACACCGGCATCACCTGGAGCGCCCAGGTGAGCACCTGGAGCGGCGGCACGACGGCGAGCAGGTTCCCTATGCCGTCGCCGCTGACGGCGGCCATCAGCCAGTGCCCGGCGATGACGGTCCCGAGCGAGGCGACCCGGAGCAGGTCGACGTAGCGGTCCCGCGAGGCGGGGGTGACGGCGGCGATGTCGCTTGCGCTGGCTCCCATGTCCCTACGCTCCCGCGGGGGCGGGTGCCGGAACAGGGCGCGGGTACTCAGCCCGCCCTAGGTACCCGGGGGCTGGTGCCCCCGTCCCCAGCTCCCCGGGGGCGGCTGGGGACGGACCCGCTGCGCGGCCGGAGTTCCCCTACCCGCCCTTCCACCGTTCCCCGGGCGCTGCCCGGACCCGGTCCTCAAACGCCGGACGGGCTGAAAGATCCGCACGTACGGGCTGACGCCGGCCAGGATCCAGCCCCGCCGGCGTTTGAGGCGCGGGGTCCGGGGCGGAGCCCCAGGGGGTCCGGGCGCAGCCCGGGGAACGGGCGAAGGGTGCTGCGGGGAACTCCGCCCCGCGCAGCGGCGAAGGGTGCTGCGGGGAACTCGGCGCCGCGCAGCGGTACGCCCCGCAGCCGGGTCGGGGCGGCGGGAGCGCACCGCGCGGGCTTCGCCCCGGGCTGGCGCCGGGCGGTCAGAGGAGGGTTGCGCCCGGGGACGGGCTTGTGGCCGTGTGGGTGCTGCGGCAGGTGCCGGAGGCTTCCAGGGCGGCCGCGACCTTCGCCGCGGATTCCGCGTCGCGGACGAGGAAGGCCGTCGTGGGGCCGGAGCCCGAGACCAGCGCGGCCAGCGCTCCGGCACCGACCCCCGCCGCGAGGGTGTCGGCGAGCGAGGGCCGCAGCGAGAGGGCCGCGGGCTGGAGCCCGTTGGCCAGGGTGGCGGCCAGCGCGTCCGGGTCGCCGGAGGCCAGGGCCGCGAGGAGGGCCGGGGAGGCCTGCGGGACGGGGACCTCCGTACCGGCGGTGAGCCGGTCGAACTCGCGGAACACCTCCGGGGTGGAGAGGCCTCCGTCGGCCACCGCGAACACCCAGTGGAAGGTGCCGGCCTCGACCGGGGTCAGGATCTCCCCGCGCCCGGTGCCCAGCGCGGCCCCGCCGACCAGGCTGAACGGCACGTCGCTGCCCAGCTCCGCGCAGAGGGCGAGGAGGTCGCGGGTCGGGGTCCGAAGGCCCCACAGCGCGTCGCAGGCGAGCAGGGCGGCCGCCCCGTCGGCGCTGCCGCCCGCCATGCCGCCCGCCACCGGGATCCGCTTCTCGATGTGCAGGTGCACGTCGGGGGCGATGCCCGCCCGCTCCGCCAGGATCTCCGCCGCCCGGGCCGCGAGGTTGGTGCGGTCGAGCGGCACCTTGTCGGCGTCCGGGCCCGCGCAGGTCACGGTGAGCCCGTCGGCGGCGGTCGCGGTGACCTCGTCGTGGAGGGAGACCGCGAGGAAGACGTTGGCCAGGTCGTGGAAGCCGTCCGGCCGGGCCGCGCCCACCGCCAGCTGGACGTTGACCTTGGCGGGGACCCGTACGGTGACCGACTCGCTCACAGCGCGGGCCTCTCCGCGGCGGGCTTGTGCTCGGCGATCGCCGCGAACTGCTCGACGGTGAGGGATTCGCCGCGGGCCTGCGGGGAGACGCCGGCGGCGACCAGCGCCGCCTCGGCGCCCGCCGCGGACCCGGCCCAGCCGGACAGCGCCGCGCGCAGCGTCTTGCGGCGCTGCGCGAAGGCCGCGTCGACGACCGCGAAGACCTCGGCCTTGGTCGCGGTGGTCTTGACCGGCTCGGCCCGGCGGACCAGGGAGACGAGCCCGGAGTCGACGTTCGGGGCGGGCCAGAAGACCTTGCGGCCGATGGCGCCGGCCCGCTTGACGTCCGCGTACCAGTTGGCCTTGACGGAGGGGACCCCGTAGACCTTGTTGCCGGGCTCGGCGGCCAGGCGGTCGGCGACCTCGGCCTGCACCATGACCAGGGTCCGCTCGATGCTCGGGAAGCGGTCGAGCATGGTGAGCAGGACCGGCACGGCCACGTTGTACGGAAGGTTCGCGACGAGCGCGGTCGGCGGCGGCCCGGGCAGCTCCTTGACCAGCATCGCGTCGGAGTGGACCAGCGCGAAGCGGTCCTTGCGCTCCGGCATCCGCGCCTCGATGGTGGCGGGCAGCGCGGCGGCCAGGATGTCGTCGATCTCGACGGCGACGACCCGGTCGGCGGCCTCCAGCAGTGCCAGCGTCAGCGAGCCCAGCCCGGGTCCGACCTCGACGACCACGTCGTCCGGCCGGACCTCGGCGGTGCGCACGATGCGGCGCACGGTGTTGGCGTCGATGACGAAGTTCTGGCCCTTCTGCTTCGTCGGCCGTACGCCGAGTACGGCGGCCAGCTCCCGGATGTCGGCCGCGCCGAGGAGGGCGGACGTTTCGGGGGCGGCGGTCTCGGTCGGGGCGGTCTCCGGCGCGGAGGATTCGGGCTGCTGCTCTGCGGTGCTCACCGATAAAGGGTACGGCCGCAGTGTGGCCAGGGACTCGCCCCCCGCTGGACGTACAGCTTCTTGGCGCGGTACGTCTGTTCCGGGCCCGGAGCGTCCTGCGGGCGGCCGCTGCCGCCGAGGGCCTGCCAGGTCTGCACGTCGAACTGGTAGAGCCCCCCGTACGTCCCCGAGGGGTCCGTGGCGCCGGGCCGGCCGCCCGACTCGCAGCGGGCCAGCGCGCCCCAGTCGAGGCCGTCCGCGCCCTGCACGGAGGTCGGCAGCGGCTTGGTGCCGACCTTGACGAGCTGGCTGACGGGCTCGCGGACGGTCTCCTCGGCGACCCGGCGGGGCTTCTGCCGGACCCCGTTGACGGTGCGCAGGCTGTACGTGACCCTGCGCGCTCCGGGTCGGCCCGAGCGCTCGACGACTTCGGTTCCGGCGAAGAGGGCGGGGTCCTTGACCCGCTCGGTCGCGTACGGGATGCGTTCCTCGCGGATCTCGCGGGTGCCGGTGATGCGGAGCACGGTGACGGTCTGGCCGTCGCGCGGGAAGGAGCCGGCGGGCACGGAGGTGGCGTCCTGGCCGTGGAGGGTGATCCCGGCTTCGTCGAGGGCCTCCTGAACGGTGGCGGCGTTGGTGCGGATGGTCCGCTCGCGGCCGTCGGCCATGAAGGTGATGCTGCGTTCGGTGCGGACGGCGAGGGTCAGGCCGGTGCGGGGGACGGGGGCGGTGCGGGGTGTGGAGAGGTAGGCGCCCTCGGCCCGGATGCCGAACTGGCGCAGTGCGCCGTCCACGGTGCGGGCGGTGGTCCACACCTCGCGCCGCTGCCCGTCGAGGGTCAGGCTCAGCGGGCGGCCGTAGCGCAGGACGATCTCGTCCCCGTCGTCGAGGACCTCCGCCCCGGCCGGGGCGACGAGGTCGTGCGGGCCGACGCCGAGTCCTTCGGCGGCGAGCAGCTCGTCGACGTCGTCGGCGAAGGTGTGCAGGGTCCGCGGGACACCGTCGACGGTGAGGCGTACGGCCTTGTCCGCGGCGACGAAGGCGGTGGTGCCGCCCGCCAGGAACGCGACGACCAGGGCCTGCGGCACGATGCGCCGCCAGGTGTCGCGGGAAGCGGGGGCGGCGCTTCTACGCCGCCGGGGACCGGGGGCGGCTCCGGGGGCGGCGGCCGGGCCCGGGACGGCCGGTGCGGGCACCGTGCCGAGCCCGCCGCGGCGCCGTCCGGTCCCCGCGGGGGCCGGTCCGGCCGGTGCGGTGTCCGGGGGCGCCGCGGGCGCGGTGCGGCGCCGACGGCCGGTGGCCGGCGGCTCCGGCTCGGGGCCCGGTGCGGGGCCGGCCGGGGCCGGGGTCCGGCCGCGTGCCCGGCGGCCCGCCCCTGGCTCGGCGGCGGTCCGCCGCCGCCCACCGCCCCGGGGCGCCGGCACGGCGGGCTCCGGGTGCGCTCCCGGGTGCGCTCCCGGGTCCGGGTCCGGATCCCGGTCCGCGCCCCGGCGCAGGAGCAGGTCCAGGTCCGAATCCGCCGCCGGGCCCCGGAAGGGGTCCGGATCCCGGCCGGCCGCCGGGCCCGGGAAGCGATCCGGGTCCGGGCCTGCCCCCGGGCCCGCGTACGGATCCGGGTCCGGCCCGGAGTGCGGACCAGGGACCAGGCCTGCTCCGGACCTCCCGTACGGCTCCGCGTCCAGGCCTGCCGGCGGGCCGGAGTACGGATCCGGGTCCCGGTAGGGTCCCGGGCCGGCGGTCGGAGCCGGGGCTGTCGGACCCGAGCCCGGGCCCGGGTACGGGTCCGCGTACGGGTCCGTCAGGTCCGGGTCCAGCAGGTCCTGGTCCGTGCCCGGGGCGAGGAACGGGTCCGGGCGGGGGGCCGGTTCCGCGGTCGGGTCCGGGGCCACGGCCCAGGGGTCGCGTCCACCGGCCGGCCAGGCCACATCGCTCATCGCGCTCGCTCCACTGGTCCGTCCGGCTGCTTCGGGCACGGCACCCTAGCGGAGCGACCGTCACGCTACAAAGCGGGACGACTACGGAACGTGGCGAACGGGTGAGGGGTGCTCAGTAGGCGAAGGCGCGGGCCGTGTTGGCCGCCAGTGCCGTCGCCATGGCGTCCTCGTCGATGCCGCGGACCGCGGCCATGGCCCGTACGGTCAGCGGAATGAGGTAGGGCGCGTTGGGCCGCCCGCGGTACGGGGCCGGGGTGAGGTAGGGGGCGTCCGTCTCCACGAGCACCAGCTCCAGCGGGGCCACCGCCAGGGCTTCGCGCAGCGGCGCCGCGTTCTTGAAGGTGACGGTCCCGGCGAAGGACATGTAGTAGCCGGCGGCCGCGCACTCCCGGGCCATCTCCGCGTCTCCGGAGTAGCAGTGGAAGACGGTCCGCTCGGGGGCGCCCTCCTCGCGCAGGACGCGCAGTACGTCCGCGTGGGCCTCGCGGTCGTGGATGACCAGGGCCTTGCCCTGCCGCTTGGCGATCTCGATGTGCGCGCGGAAGGAACGCTCCTGCGCGGCCATGCCCTCCGGGCCGGTCCGGAAGTGGTCGAGTCCGGTCTCGCCGACCGCCTTCACGTGCGCGAGGGCCGCCAGGGCCTCGATCTCGGCGAGCGCGTCGTCGAGCGCGGCCTCGCCGCCGCCCGTCCGGGCGCCCTGCCGGGACCAGCCGTCGGGGTCCCCGTGCACGATCCGGGGGGCTTCGTTGGGGTGCAGGGCCACGGCCGCGTGGACGTTCTCGTACGCGGCGGCGGTCTCGGCGGCCCAGCGGGAGCCCTTCACGTCGCAGCCCACCTGGACGACGGTGGTCACCCCGACGGAGGCGGCCTTGGCGAGGCCCTCCTCGACGGTGCCGGACTGCATGTCCAGGTGGGTGTGGGAGTCGGCGACCGCCACCCGGAGCGGTTCGGGCAGCGGGGGCGGCGCGTCGTTCGGCGTGCTACGGCTCATACGGCCGATCTTATGACCGGCGGAAGAACCCCAGCAGCCGGGCCATCGGCCCGGGCCGTTCCACCGGGACCGGGCCGGGGCCTTCGTGCGGGGCGGCCTTGTGGGGCTTCGGGGCCTTCGCGGTGTACCCGGCGGGCACCGGTCCGGCGATCCCCGGGGCCGCGCGGTGGTGGTAGAGCTGGTCGAGCATGCCGATGACCGACTTGACCTGGCCCTCCCGCATGATCCGCACCACGTGGCCGCCGCAGTTGTGGCAGGTCGGATTGGACAGGGGAGAGGGGACCCGCTCGCCGTCCGCCGTGTAGACGATGAACGGCAGGCCCCTGCCGTCGACGTGGTGTTCTATCTCGTAGCCCTGCTCCCAGCCGTAGCCGCACTTCATGCAGGCGAAGGCGTACGCCTCGTGCACGGTCGGCACGGCGGCGGGAGCGGGGCCCGTCTCCGGGGCGGCCGGTGCGGCGACGGTCGTAGCGACGGGTCCGGCGGGTTGGGGGAGGGGTCGGGGTTCGGCGATCTCACTCATGCCAGCTCCTCTTGTTCCACTGCTGCCATTGCCAGTGGACGCCTCTTCGGGCGGGAGCGCATCAGGCCCTGTCTAGTGTTGGACGGTCCTTGGGCGAGTCATGCCCAAAGCGCCCGGTGCGCGGTCTGAGCTTTGCTTTTCAGGTTAGCTCTTTACCGACTCACGGCGACTTTTGTGCCGCGTTCTTTGCCGCGACCACCGCGTCGAACACCTCGCGCTTGGGTACCCCGGCCTCGGCCGCGACCGCCGCGATGGCCTCCTTGCGCCGCTCCCCCGCCTCCTCGCGCACCCGCACCCGGTTCACCAGCTCCTCGGCGTCGATGTCGCCGGGGACCGCGGCCGGGGCGCCCTCGACGACCACGGTGATCTCCCCGCGCACGCCTTCGGCGGCCCAGGCGGCCAGCTCGCCGAGCCCGCCGCGCTTGACCTCCTCGTAGGTCTTGGTCAGCTCGCGGCAGACGGCGGCGCGCCGGTCGGCGCCGAAGACCTCGGCCATGGCGGCCAGGGTGTCGTCGAGCCGGTGCGGGGCCTCGAAGTAGACGAGGGTGCGGCGCTCGGCGGCGAGCTCGCGGAGCTTGCCGAGGCGCTCGCCGGCCTTGCGCGGCAGGAAGCCCTCGAAGCAGAAGCGGTCGACCGGCAGGCCGGAGAGGGCGAGCGCGGTGAGGACGGCGGAGGGCCCGGGCACGGCCGTGACCTTGATGTCCTTCTCCACGGCGGCGGCGACGAGCCGGTATCCGGGGTCGGAGACCGAGGGCATGCCGGCGTCCGTCACCAGCAGGACGCGCTTGCCGGCCTCCAGGGCCTCGACCAGCTCGGGGGTGCGCGCGGACTCGTTGCCCTCGAAGTACGACAGGACGCGCCCCGTGGTGTACACGCCGAGGCCCTGCGTCAGCCTGCGCAGCCGCCGGGTGTCCTCGGCGGCGATCACGTCGGCCCGCACCAGCTCGGAGGCGAGCCTCGGCGGGGCGTCGGCGAGATCCCCGATGGGGGTCCCGGCGAGGACGAGGACGCCGACCCCGTGGGCGTCGGAGGACGGCGCCGCGGAGGGGGCCGTGGAGGGGGCTTCGGCGGTGCCGGGCTGGTCAGTGGTCACCGTCCCATCCTCTCAGCCGCCCCAACCGCCGCGCCCCACACTCCCGTCCCCCTGGGTCCGGCACAGGGTCGTTCCCTACGATGTGCCGGTGACCAGTACCGCGACGCCGCCGCCCAGCCCTGCGGGGGCCCCGCCCGCCACCGAGGCCGGGGCCGGCCCGGACCCCGCCGACCAGCCGTCCGCCTGGCTGCGCCGCCTGCGCGGCTTCGGCTACGTGCCGCCCGCCGGGGCGAAGCGGCAGTCGGACGTGCGCACCCGCCTGGTGCCCCCGTACGCGCGGCCGTCCGCGCAGCTGTGGGCGCAGATCGGGATCGGGCCGGCCGCGGCGGAGCGCTGGGAGCGGGTGCTGGCGTGGGCCGGGCCGCTGCTGGTGGCACTGGTCGCCGGGGTGCTGCGGTTCGTCCACCTGGGCAGCCCGAAGGCGGTGATATTCGACGAGACGTACTACGCCAAGGACGCCTGGGCCACGGTCAAGCAGGGCTACGAGGCGAGCTGGCCCAAGGACATCGACAAGTCGATCCTCGCCAACCCCGACGGGGTCCCCCTCCCGCTGGACCCGGGCTACGTCGTGCACCCGCCGGTCGGCAAATGGGTGATCGGCCTGGGCGAGTGGATGTTCGGCTTCGACCCGTTCGGCTGGCGGTTCATGACCGCGCTGCTCGGCACCCTGTCCGTGCTGATGCTGTGCCGCATCGGCCGGCGGCTGTTCCGCTCCACCTTCCTGGGCTGCCTGGCCGGCCTCCTGCTGGCCGTGGACGGCCTGCACCTGGTGATGAGCCGGACCGCGCTGCTCGACCTGGTGCTGATGTTCTTCGTGCTGGGCGCCTTCGGATCGCTGGTGATCGACCGGGACAAGGTGCGGGCCCGGCTCGCGGCGGCGCTCCCGGTGGACGAGGAGGGGCGGACCCGCCCGGACGCCCGGATCGCGGAGACGCTGAAGCTGGGCTGGCGCCCGTACCGGCTCCTGGCCGGCGTCAGCCTGGGTCTGGCCTTCGGCACGAAGTGGAACGGCCTGATCGTGCTGGCCTTCTTCGGCGTGCTGACGGTCCTGTGGGACGCGGCCGCGCGCCGCACGGCGGGCGCGGGCTCCCCGTACGTGGCGATGCTGCGCCGCGACAGCTGGACCGGCTTCCTCTCCCTGGTCCCCGTGGCGATCTCCGTCTACGTGGCCTCGTGGCTCGGCTGGATCCTCTCCCCCGACAACGGCAAGGGCGGCTACTTCCGCGACTGGGCCGCCAAGAACGACCAGCACAGCTCGTGGTCCTTCCTGCCGGAGTGGCTGCGGAGCCTGTGGCACTACGAGACGGAGGTCTACAACTTCCACGTGGGCCTGACCTCGGGCCACACCTACGAGTCGAACCCGTGGAGCTGGCTGGTCCTGGGCCGTCCCGTCTCCTATTTCTACGAGTCCCCCGCACCCGGCACCGACGGCTGCCCGGCGACGGAGACCGCCAAGTGCGCGCGCGAGGTGCTGGCGCTCGGCACGCCGCTGCTGTGGTGGGCGGGCTGCTTCGCGCTGCTGTACGTGCTGTGGCGGTGGCTCTTCCGCCGCGACTGGCGGGCGGGCGCGATCGCGTGCGCGCTGGGCGCGGGCCTGCTGCCCTGGTTCAACTACCAGGAGCGGACCATCTTCTTCTTCTACGCGGTGGTCTTCGTCCCGTACCTGTGCCTGGCGGTGGCCATGATGATCGGCGCCCTGCTGGGCCGGGCGGGCTCCTCGGAACGCCGCCGCGCCCTGGGCGCGGTGGCGGCGGGCGTGCTGGTCCTCCTGATCGTGTGGAACTTCATCTACTTCTGGCCGATCTACACGGGCCAGACCATCCCGATGGATTCCTGGCAGAACCGGATGTGGCTGGACACCTGGGTGTAGCGGGGCCGCTGTGATCCCGGTCGCCCCGGGGCAACCAAAGCCCTGAACCGCTTGTCTGTTCGACGTAAGGTCTATTCCAGGGCTACTTGAACGCGTTCAGCGTTCAGGCGCCGGGGTCGGGGCACACGGGAACGGGGAGCGGGAATGAACGGGGCTGCAAAGGGAGCCGTCGTCGGCGGGGCCTTCCTCGCGATGCTGGGCGGGGCCGTGTACGGGGTGTACGCGCTGGTGGGGGACGCCGGTGACGGCGACGCCAAGGGCACGAGCGCGACCGGCCCGGCCGTGCCCGCCAAGGGCACCGGGCCGGTCAGCGACAAGGACGCAGCGGCGACCGCCCAGGCCTTCTTCGCCGCGTGGGCCGCCGGGGACGCCCGGGCGGGGGCCGACCTGACGAACAACCCGGCGGAGGCGCAGGTCACCCTGGGCGATTTCACGGCCCGGGCCAACGTGTCCAAGGTCGCGATCACCCCCGGCGTCCAGACCGGGACCACGGTGGCGTACTCCGTCGCGGCGGAGGTCACCTACGAGGGGGTCACCAAGCCCCTCGCCTACGAGTCCAAGCTGACCGTGGTCCGCGGCAACACCACGGGGCTGCCGCTCGTCGACTGGCAGCCCTCGGTGCTCCACCCGCAGCTCCAGAAAGGCGAGAAGCTGCGCGCCGGCCCGCCCGCCAGCCCTCCGGTCAAGGCCGTCGACCGCAAGGGCAGGGAACTGACGGCCGAGAAGTACCCGTCGCTGCGCCCGGTCCTGGACAGCCTGCGCAAGACGTACGGGGAGCGGCAGGGCGGCACGAGCGGCGCCGAGTTGTGGATCGAGCCGGTCGCCCAGGAGGCCCCCCGGCGGACCCTGCTGACGCTGGTCGAGGGGAAGGCGGGGGAGATCGAGACCGTCCTGGACGCGGACGTCCAGGCGGCGGCCGAGCAGGCGGTGCTGAAGTTCCCGCAGGCCTCGGTGGTCGCCGTCCAGCCCAGCACCGGGAACATCCTTGCCATCGCCGACCACCGCGGCGACGGGTTCCCCGCATCCCTCAGCGGAGCCCGCGCGCCCGGCTCCACGATGAAGATCGTGACCGGCGCGATGCTGCTGGACCGGGGTCTGGTGGCGGCGGACAAGGTCGCCGAGTGTCCGGCGCAGGTGCAGTGGGGAGGCAAGACCTTCACGAACCTGAAGGGCTTCAAGCTGGACGGCGAGACCTTCGCGACGAGCTTCGCCCAGTCCTGCAACACCGCCTTCATCAAGCAGATCCTGCCGGTCGACGACGACGACGCGCTCCCCGAGGAGGCCCGTGAGGTCTTCGGCATCGGCGCCGGCGTCGAGTGGAAGGTCGGCGTGCCCACCGTCGACGGCAAGGTCCCGGACGCGACCGGTCCGGCGGCGGCCGCCGCGTACATCGGGCAGGGCCAGATCCAGATGAACCCGCTGACGATGGCCTCGGTCACGGCGACCGCCCGCACCGGGGTCTTCCGCCAGCCGGTCGTCGTCAAGGCCTCGCTGGACGGCCGCGAGATCGCGAAGGCCACCCGGAAGATGAAGCCCTCGGTGGCGGCGCAGCTCGTGCGGATGATGAAGCTGGCGGCCGCCTCGGGCACCGCCCAGGGCGCGATGTCCGCGGTCCACGGCTCCGACAAGGGCGCGAAGACCGGCTCGGCCGAGGTCGACGGCGCGCAGAACCCGGACAGCTGGTTCACCGGCTTCAGCGGTGACGTGGCGGCCGCGGCGATGGTCGAGGGCGGTGGCCACGGCGGCGACGCGGCGGGCCCGATCGTGGCGGCCGTCCTCAACGCGGGCTGACCGCGGGACGCCGCGCAGGCGGCGGGAGGTGCCGGGAGGCGCCGGTACGGACCCAGGGCGAGAGAGCCGTGCGGGTCGGGTGTTGCGTCACGACAACACCCGTCCCGTACGGCTCTCTTCACGTCCCGGCCCGGCCGTCCCCGCTCTCGCACACCCCACCGTTACTCGGGAGTAGAGCCCCACGTACTGGGCGGTAGATCGTATGGTCGCCCTATCTTGGGCTCACAGGACGGCTCAGGAAATGCAGCAGAATGCGTGGCAGCACCCGCTTTCCCGCCCGTTGCGGTGATCCGGCCCGACCTCCGGGATCACCGCACGCGGCGGATCAACGGGTGCGGGGGTGGTAAGCGGCAGGCCGGGCGGCCCTGCCGGGCAGCAAAATCAATTGCTTCCACCATTCGGAAGCAAGGGGGATACGTGGAGAAGCGTCTGACCTTCAAAGTGTTAGGGCCCCTGGAAGTGACGTCCGGGACCTCACAGGTATCGGTGGGAGGGCCGCGGCACCGGACCATTCTTGTCGTGCTGTTGCTCAGCCCGGGCAGGATCGTTCCCGTCGACACCCTGATCGAGGCCGTGTGGGGCGACCACCCGCCGGCCACCGCCCGCACCCAGGTGTCCATCTGTATCGCGGCGCTGCGCAAGACGTTCAAAGCCGCCGGCTTCCCCGGAGAGGTGATCGTCACCGCCCATCCCGGCTATCTCCTCCAGGTCGGCATGCACCGGCTCGACTCGGAGGAGTTCTCCGGACTGGTCTCGGCGGCCGAGCTGGCCGTCCGGAACAACAGGTCTGCCGAGGCGGCCCGTTGTTATGC
This sequence comes from Streptomyces sp. GL_141, assembly GCF_057834385.1. Lineage (NCBI taxonomy): Bacteria > Bacillati > Actinomycetota > Actinomycetes > Kitasatosporales > Streptomycetaceae > Streptomyces > Streptomyces sp. GL_141. The sequence goes on along the minus strand of NZ_CM174402.1, from coordinate 5,138,818 downwards.
GGACGCGCTGAAGCTGTGGCGCGGCCGGCCGCTGGCGGGCGTGACGGGCCGGCTGGTGGAGGACGAGGCGCAGCGCCTCGAAGAGCTGCGGCTCGACACCTACGAGAACGCGACGGCCGTGCACCTGCAGCTCGGCGACCACCAGAAGATCCTGCCCGATCTGGCGGCGATGGTCCGCGAGCATCCGCTGCGCGAGCGGGCACGGCATCAACTGATCACCGCCCAGTACCACTCGGGCCGGCGGGCCGAAGCCCTGGAGACCTTCCGGGACGGGCGCCGCCGGCTCATCGACGAGCTCGGTCTGGAACCGGGCCCCGCCCTGTCCGAGCTGCACAACGCGATCCTGCAGGACGAACCCTCGCTGCTCGCGCGCGGCCCCGAGGGCGCGGGCGCTGACTCGCCGCTGCTGTCGAAGCCCGTCGGCGACCCGCTGGAACTGCCTCCCGACGTACCGGGTCTGGCCGGCCGCAAGGAGGAACTGGCCCAGCTCGACGACCTCCTCGAACTCGGCGCGCAGGCGCGCGGCCCCGCCACGGGGCTGATCACCGGCGTCGGCGGGGTCGGCAAGACGTGCCTGGCGGTCCACTGGGCGCACAGCGTCTGCGACCGCTTCCCCGACGGCCAGCTCTTCGCCGACCTCCGCGGCTACGACGAGCATCTGGAGCCCACCCCGGCCGGGGAGATCCTCGGCCGGTTCCTGCGGTCGCTCTCGGTGCCCATCGGCCAGATCCCGGCCGAACCCGAGGAACGCGCAGCCCTCTACCGCAGCCTGCTGGCCGACCGCCGTGTCCTGGTGGTGCTCGACAACGTGCGGACCTACGCCCAGGTGCGTCCGCTGCTGCCGAGCAGTGGAGGCTGCTGCGTCCTGGTCACCAGCCGGGAGCAGCTGACCGAGATGGTCGCCTGGCCGCCGCAGGCCTGGGTGCGCCTCGGCCGGCTGTCACCGTACGAGGCGGTCGAGCTGCTCGGGAAGATCGTCGGGGAGGAGCGCATCGCCGCCGATCCGCCGTCCGCCGCCAGCCTCGTGGAGCTGTGCGACCTGCTGCCGCTCGCCCTGCGGATCGCCGGGGCGCGGCTCGCCTCCAAACCGCACTGGACGGTGTCGCGGCTCGTGCGCCGACTGAGCGACGAGCGGCTGCGACTGGACGAGCTCAGCTCGGGAGAGTCCCAGGTGCGCGCCAGTTTCACCCTGACGTACCGCGGTCTCTCGGCGCCGACGGCGCTGCTGTACCGGAGCCTGGGGCTGCTCGACGTGCCGGATTTCGGCGCCTGGGTCGCCGCCGCGCTGCTGGACACGGATCTGCTCACCGGGGAGCGGCTCATAGAGCAGCTGGTCGACGCCCAGTTCCTGGACGTGGTCGGCCTGGACGCGACCGGGCATCCCCGGTACCGGTTCCAGAACCTGCTGCGCCTGTTCGCCCGTGAACGCGCCGAGGCGGAGGAGACCGCCGAGGAGCGGCACGCCGCACGGCAACGCGCCTTCCGGGCCTACCTCTCGCTCGCCGAACAGGCCCACCGGCGCGCGTACGGAGGCGACTTCAGCATCATCCACAGCGCCGTACCCCGCCATCCGCTGCCCGACGAGCTCGCTGCCGGGCTGCTCACCGCTCCCCTGGACTGGCTGGAGACCGAGCGGCTCTCCCTGGTCGCGGTGGTCGACCAGGCCGCCGGCCTCGGTATGGACGAGCTCGCCTGGGACCTCACGATGTCCATCGTGGTGCTCTTCGAGACGCGCAACTACGTCGACGACTGGCGCGAGTGCAGCGAGCGGGCGCTCGCCGCGACCCGGGCGGCCGGCAACGCCCGCGGCCAGGCCGCGATGCTGCACAATCTCGGCGCCCTGGAGATGCGGCAGCGCAACTTCGGTGAGGCGTACGCCTCCTTCACCGAGGCTCTCGCCCTCCACGAGCGGGCGGGCGAGGAGCACGGCCACGCCCTCGTGCTGCGCAACATGGCCATGATCGACGAGATGCGCGGGGACCTGCAGACCGCCATGGACCGCAGTGCGCAGGCCCTGGCGACGTTCCGGGCGGTCGGGGACCTCTCCTCGGAGGCCCATGTGCTGAACAACATGGCGCAGATCGAGCTGGACCGCGGCCGTACGGACTCGGCGCAGCGGCTGAGCCTGGAGTCCCTGCGGGTCTCGACGGCGATCGGTGAAGGCGGAGCCCGCAGTCTGGCGCTCGGGACCCACCGGCTGGCCCGGGTGTACCTCGCGCAGAACGAGTACGGCCTGGCCGAGGAGGCGTTCCTGCGGATGATCCGGATCGTCCGAGCCAAGGCCGACATGCTCGGTCTGGCGCACGGGCTCCTCGGCCTGGGCGAGGCCAGGCTGGGCGCGCAGAGCTGGGGGCAGGCCAGGGGGACCCTGCTCCACGCCCTCGAAATCTCCGGACTGATCGACAGCGCCCTGATCGAGGGGAAAATCAAACTGGCGCTCGGTGAGGCGTGCTGGAAATGCGGTGATCACTCCATCGCCCGGCAGTATTTCGCCGACGCCCGGGCCGACTTCGCCAGGATCGGTATCGAGATGTGGGTGGAGCGGGCGCATCTGGCACTCGTCAGGGCCCTGCCCCGGGAAGAGACGCCGGAAATTATCTGACGGTCCCTCAATTCCCTCCTCGCTCCGCCGGCCAATCCACCCTCCGGAACCATGGAATCCCTTTCTGCGATATCGGTCGGCTCGAAGACCGAAAGCAGAGCGATAATGAGCCGAAGCCCTTGTGCCATACCGTCCATCGCAGAGCAGGTTGACGACATGGGGGAAATCATGCAGAACGTCCGCAACGTCATCACCACCGTCACGGTCACCACCGTTCTCCTGGGGCTGTGCGTCAGCGTGAGCGCCACGACCGCGACGGCCGCTCGGTCCGGCAACGGGCTCGCCGTGTCGGCCGCCGGTGTCCCCGCCCAGGCTGCCGCCGGCACGGATGACGAGAGCTGGCACTGATCCATCCTCGGCCGGCGCGGTACGCGCGGCCCGAGCAGGTGAGTGAGCAGCGGGCGCCGGGGCTCCGGCGCCCGCTGCGCGTTTCGGCGCCCGGGGCGGCGAAAATATATCCGCGATATACGGGGGCGATACGGTCCGCGCCACGCAGCCACCCGTCGAATGACAGAGAGTGCCCATGGCGCCCCCGTACGACATGTTCGAGAACATCGGAGGCCACGGGGCCGAGGACAGCCCCGCGGCCGTGTTCCGCGCTCTGCGCGCCGGTGGGGATACGCACGTCTGGTGGTGGCGCCAGCCGCTGCGCACCGACCCCGCCGATCTCGCCCTCCTCAACACCGAGGAGTTCCGGCAGGCCCTGTGCCTCCGTTCGGAGCGGGATGCCGCGGCGTACGTCCACACCAGGGCGACGGCCCGCAGGGCCATCGGGGACCTCCTCGACGTCGCACCCGAGGACGTCGACATCGACAAACCGCTCTGTCCGGTGTGCGAGGACCCCGGGCACGGGCCCGCGCGGCTGAGCCGCCCGGACGTGCCTCTGGCCATCAGCCTGTCCCGCACCGGTGGTCACACCGTCCTCGCGGTGGGGACCGGAGCCGCGATCGGCGTGGCCGCGGAGCGCCTGCGGCCCGTGCGCCAGGACGTGCTGAGCGAGTCGTGGCTCACCGCGGACGAGGCGCTCCATCTGCTGGAGCTACCGCGGGGCCCTGTCCGGGACGAGGTCTTCTACCGATGTTGGGCCCGGAAGGACGCCGTCCTGCGAGCCTTGGGGCACGTACCCGAGGGAATCCGGCCGGACCAGATCGAGTCCTATCCGGCCGCGACCGGCACCGTGCTGATGCACTGCCCCGGCGCCCCCGGCGCACGGCATCCGGACGGCCGCACCGCCTGGGTCGTACGGGACCTGGCGCTCTCCGGGCGCGCGGCCGCGGCCGTCGCCCAGCCCGCCGGGACCGAGCCGGCCTGCGGCCCGGTACGGATACACCTGCCCGGCGGCCGGACGGGCCGGGCCCTTCCCTGCGAGCCCTGACACCGCGGGGCCCGTTCAGAGGGCGGCGGTGACTTCGGGCTGTCCGCTGCGTGCCGGGTCCTTCAGCGACCCGGCGAGGAGGAGCACCAGTTCGTGGAAGCGGTAGAGCGGCCGGCCCTGCCGGTCGACGCCGCAGATGTCGAGCAGCGCACCGTCCACGAGCTGTTCGAGGCGCTGTTCCGCCTCCGACTCCCGGGCTCCGAGATACATGGCCGCCCGCTGCGCCGGGAAGGAGTCCACGCCGATGCCGGACAGCTGAACCAGCGTGGTCCGCGCACGGTCGGATCCGGGCAGCTGCCGCAGCGCCGGCATCAGCGCGTCGACCACGCCGCTCCCGCCGAAGGACAGCTCCCGCAGACGGGTCCGCGGATCCGCCAGCCGGGCGGCCAGCCGGGCGACGGGCCAGTAGGGACGCGCCGCGAGCCTGCTGCCGGTGATGCGCAGCGCGAGCGGCAGCCCCGCGCAGTAGGCGATCACATCGTCCGTCGCGTCGGGCTCGGCCAGCAGCCGTGCACGGCCCGCGGACGCGGCCAGCAGGTCGAACGCGGCGCCGTCGCCGAACGGGGCGAGCGCGGTCGTCCTCGCACCCGTCACCTGGGTGAGCCGGGCGCGGCTCGTGATCAGCACCACGGCGTCCGGCGCCCCGGACAGCAGGGGGTCGAGTTCGCGGCTGCCGACGGCGCCGTCGAGGACGATCAGGAGCCGCCTGCCCGCCGTGCGCGCGCGGTAGAGACGCACCAGCTCGTCCAGCTCCACGCGCCCGTCCGCACCCCTGCCGCCGACGTGTTCGCCCAGCCCGCGCAGCAGCGTCGTGAGGACCTCCGCGGGAGGCCTCGGCCGTCCGTCGGGCTGCGCGATCTCGGCGAAGAGGCAGCCGCCGGGGTAGTGCCCGGTGCTCGTGTGGGCGGCGTGCAGGGCCAGCGCGGTCTTGCCGACGCCCGCCATACCGGTGACCAGCAGATGGCGCGGGCCCCGGCCGGCCGCGGAGTCCGCCAGCTGGGTGCGCAGGGCGGCGAGTTCGGCTTGGCGCCCGATGAAGTCCTCGGTGTCCGGGGGCAGCATCGCCGGGGCGTCCTCGTCCTCGTGGCCGGACGGCTCGGGCTGCCGGTCCCTGCTCCCCGGCCCGGGTCCCCGATGGCCGGCGAGCACGGCCGCGTACGTCGATCCGAGGGCCTCGCCGGGGTCGATGCCCAGCTGGTCGGCCAGCAGACTGCGGCCCTCGTAGTAGCTCTGCAGCGCGTCGCTCTGGCGCCCGCCGCGGTAGTACGCCGTCATCAGCTGCGCGCGGAGCTTCTCCCGGAGCGGGAACTGCGCGACGAGTCCGGTGAGTTCCGCGGCCAGCTGCTCGTGCCTGCCGAGCGCCAGGTCCGCCTCGATCCGGCTTTCGAGGGCGTGCATCCGCGCCTCCTCCAGCTGGGGGAGCTCGGCGTCGGCGAGGTGTTCGGTGACGTTGGAGAGCGCGGTTCCCCGCCAGTGCTCCAGCGCCTCCGTGAGCAGCGCCCCGGCCTCGCCGAAGCGCTTGCGGCGCAGCGCCTCGCGCCCCTGCTTCTCCAGCCTCTCGAACTCCAGGAGGTCGAACCTGCTGTGCGGCGCCCGGAGCAGGTAGCCGGGCTGGCGGCGCTCGATCCTGACCTCGTCGCCCAGCAGTTTGCGCAGCCTGGACATGTACGTATAGATCTGCGCGCCCGACGTCGCCGGCGGCTCCCAGCCCCACAGGAGCATGTTGAGCCGGGCGTCGGACACCACGCGGCCCCTGGCGAGCAGCAGGGTCGCGAGCACCGTGTGCACCTTGGAACCGGACAGCGCAACGCGTGTGCCGTCCTTGTGAGCTTCAACCGGGCCGAGGACTCGGAAGTCCATTCGGCACCCCCCGTCTGTCTCATGCGAACGATTGCTCGCTGCAGAAGCTATGCGGGGGCCTTATTCGCGGGTTATTCGTTCGGTAACACCGTGGTCCCGGCCCTGTGACGCGGGCGTGGGAGCCTCGCCCCCACGCCGTGTCCCGGGCCGGGACGGGCCGCTCGGCGAACCGGCGGCTCGTCCCGTCCGGGGGTGCGGCGTGCGGTTCAGCCCGCCGTGATGTCCACATCACGGCCGAGGAGCGCCGCCACGACCTTGTGCACCTGCTTGCCGTTGTCGGAGTTGGTCATCACCACGCAGCCGTTGCCGGAGCGCAGTTGCAGCGAGGTCAGCGCTCGGAATCCGGCCGTCTGCCCGCCGTGCCCGAACTCCGGGTCCGCCATCGAGCCGTCGACCACGGTGCCCAGACCGTAGAAGCTCCCGGGGAACTCCTCCGTGAGCATGACGCCGGCGGACTTCGCGGACAGCAGGTCCGAGAAGCCCCGGTGGGCCTGCCGGATCTCCACGGCCAGCTGGGCCAGATCCGTGGGCGAGGACCACAGCCCGCTGCCCGCGAGCACCGGACGCACCCGGTAGCCGTCCAGGAGGGCACCGCCGTGCTGGTCGTGACCGTCGGCGACGTCCCGGCCCGCGGCGTGCGGGTCCTCGGGAGCCAGGAAGGAACTGTCCCGCATGCCCAGGGGGCCGAACACCAGCTCCGCCGCCAGCTCCTGGAACTCCTGCCCGGTCACATCGGTCAGCAGCTGCTCGATCACGGCCCACTGGCTGCCCGCCTTGCGGAACAGCGCCCCGGGCTCGTGCTCGGCCTCCACCTCGTCCAGTACGGCCGACAGCTTCGGCATGGCCTCACCGGGCCGCCACCAGGTCGCGGACGTCTGTGACAGGCCCGCCGTGTTCGACAGCAGGTGCCGCAGCGTCAGCGGACCGCCACCGGACGCCCTGGGTGCGCGGCGGCCGGTCAGATAGCCGTCGACGTCCGCGTCCAGGTCGAGCACGCCCCGGTCGACGAGACGCAGCGCGGCGAACGCCGTGACGTGCTTGCTGATCGACCCGGCCTGGAAGCGGGTCCGCAGCGTCACCGGAGCACCGGTCCCGGCCGCCCTGATCCCGTAGGCCTGCACCCCGACCAGCTGGCCGTCCCGGAGGAGCGCGACCGCGGCACCCGGCACCCTGTGCGCCTCCATGGCCCCGGCCACGTCGGACGCGGCCCGGGGGCCTCCTGCGATGGCAACGGTCATCGGCCTGCCCTCTCCCTCATCGGTCGTCCCGGTCGGCTCGGTCGTCCCGGTCGGGTCGGCGTGCCCGGTTCCGGGCTTCGCACCGTCGATCGTCAGCGCGAGATCCTCGATGGTCTCGCTGTCCAGCAGCATGCGCAGGGTGAGGTCGAGCCCGGCCTTCCGGGCGGCGGCCATCACATGGACGATCCGCATCGAGTCGGCTCCCAGGTCCAGCAGCCGGTCCCGTACGCCCACTTCGGGCACGTGGAGCACCTCGGCGCAGGTCTCCACCAGCAGCCGCTCGGTCCTGGTGCGCGGCGCCACGTACTCCCGGTCGGCGACCAGCGCCGTACGGCCGGGTGCGGGCAGTGCCTTGCGGTCGACCTTGCCGGACGGGTTCAGCGGCATCGCGTCGAGCAGGACGAACGCGGTGGGCACCATGTACGAGGGCAGTGAAGCGGCCAGGTGTGCGCGCAACTGCGCCTGTTCGGCGGCCCCGCCGGTGACCGCGTAGGCGACGAGCAGCTTCTCGCCGTTGCCGTCCTCGCGTGCGATCACGGTCGCGTCCCTGACCTCGGGGTGGGCCAGCAGCACTTCCTCGATCTCGCCCAGTTCGATGCGGTAGCCCCGTATCTTCACCTGGTTGTCGATCCGGCCGAGGCACTCCAGCTCCCCGTCCGCCCGGTACCGGGCCAGGTCGCCGGTCCGGTACATCCGCGAACCCGGGCGACCGCCGAACGGCTCCGGGAGGAACCGCTCGGCCGTCAGCCCCGGCCGGCCGACGTACCCGCGGGCCACACCGGCGCCCGCGATGTACAGCTCCCCGACCACGCCCACCGGCACGGGCCGCTGTACGGCATCCAGCACGTAGGCCCGGTAGTTGTGGATGGGACGCCCGATCGGCACGCTGCCGGCGTCCGGCGCGACCTCCCAGGCGGTGGCCCAGACCGTCGTCTCGGTCGGACCGTACTGGTTGACCAGCCGGTCCACCCGGCCGCCCAGATCACGGGCCAGCGCGGGCGGGCAGTCCTCACCACCGGTGATGGCGGTGAGCGGGACACGGCCGAGCCCGGCGGCGATGAGGAGCTTCCACCCGGCCGGGGTGGCCTCCGCATGGGTGACCCCGGCGGATTCGATCAGCCGCAGCTGTGCGGCCGCGTCGCGTGCTTCCCCGTCATCGGCGAGCACCACCCGGCCGCCCGTGATCAGCGGCAGGTAGAGCTCGGTCGTCGAGATGTCGAAGGACAGCGACGTGGGCGCCAGCCAGACGTGGTCCGGATTCGCCCCGTACCGCTCCCGCATCGAGAACAGGACGTTCAGCAGGGAGGAGTGCGCGATCTGCACCCCCTTGGGACGTCCGGTGGAGCCGGAGGTGAACAGCGTGTAGGCGAGCCGGTGCCCGCGGGACGGGTCCTTCGGGTCCCGGTCCGCCGGCACGTCCACACCGGTGTCCGGCCGGGCCGCGATCAGGGCGCGGTCACGGTCGAGATCGACGACCTCACCGTCGTAACCCCCGCCGAGGCGCTCGTACAGGCCTCCCTGCGTCACGATCAGCCGGGCTCCCGCGGAGTCGAGCATGTAGGTCAGCCGGTCCGCCGGCAGTGCGGCGTCCAGCGGCAGATGGGAGCCGCCCGCCTTCCAGATCCCCAGCAGACACGGCAGGGTGTCCGGCCCGCGGTTCAGCAGGACACCGACCACGGACTCGGGCCCCACCCCGGCGTCACGCAGCCGGTGCGCGATCCGGTTGGCCCGGACGTCGAGCTCGCGGTACGTGAGGGTCTCCGCGCCCACCTGCACGGCGACGGCATCGGGGGTGGCCGAGACGGTCGCCTCGATCACCTCGTGCACATATCTGCTCATCCCCACTCCACCTCGGTGTCGTTCCAGTCCTCGAGAACCCGGGTCAGCTCCGCCGTGGACAGGAGTGCCGCGTCGACGTCTCCGTCGGGGTCGGCCGCCATGGCCTCCAGCACCGCCCGGTACATGCCGGCAAGCCGCTCGGCGTTCGCACGGTTCAGACCGGTGCTGACCGCCCGCAGGACCAGCCGCCCCGGCACGTTCGCGATCGACAGGGTGAACTCGTTGGAACTGTCCCCCGCCCCGCCCTGGACATCGACCGTCCCGGTGTCCACCTGATGGAAGTCCTGGTAGCGGTACATGATGTCGAACAGCCTTCGCCCGCCCGCCAGTCGCTGCACCGCGGGAAGCGGATGGCGGCGGTGGCCGTACACCTCGGCCTCGCGGTCGAAGACCTGACGGACCAGCTCGCGCCAGGTCCTCGCCGTGCGGTCGTGCGCGAACGGCAGGGTGTTGAGGTACATGCCGTAGACCCGCTCGGCCCCGGGAACCTCCGGGCGTGCGCTGTACAGCACTCCCGTGTGGAAAGCCGGCTCGTTGGTCACCGTGCCCAGCACCTTCAGGTGCGTGGCCAGCAGCACCGCCTTGAACGACGTGCCGCTGGACGTGGCCAGCGCACGCAGAGCGGGCTCGATGTCGCGGAACTCCACCGACAGCTTGAAGTCCTCGCGCGGAGCACCGTTGCCGTCGCCCCAGTCCGCGGGGAGCACGCACATCGCGTACCGGTCGACGATCCCCTGCCAGTAGTCCTTGTCCTCGTCCGACTCCAGCGACTCCTGCTCCGCGGCGATGAAGTCGGCGTAGCGCACGGCCGTCGGCTCCGGCTGCTCCGGCTCCTCACCGGCGGCGTACGCCCGGTAGAGGTCGAGCACCTCCATCAGCAGCGACTGCTGGCTCCACCCCTCGGTGATGGCGTGGCAGTGCGTGAAGCCCAGGTGCCAGGCCGCGTCGGACTCGACGAGTGCGGCGATGCGGAGCAGGGGAGGCCGCCCGAGGTCGAACAGCTCGGCCCGTTCGGCCGCGATGTGTACCCGGCGCGCTTCCGCGAACTGTTCGGCGTCCAGGCCCCGCAGGTCCCGTACGGCCACCGGAATGACGGCGCTCGCACGGACCAGTTGGAGGGGGATGTCGAACTCCTCCAGGGAGAACGACGTCCGCAGCATCTCGTGGCGTTCCACGATCGTCCGCCCCGCACGGCGCAGGGCGTCGGCGTCGAAGGGCCGGCCGTCCTTGATCCGGAAGGTGGACGTGTTGTGGTACTTGTTCAGCCCGTCGTCGGCGAGCATCTCGACCAGCATCCCGAGCTGCACCTTGGAGATCGGGTAAGCGTCGACCAGACCGGCCGGGAGCGCCGCCCGGATCCCGTCCGACACCTGGGCGAACGGCGCGACCACCACGTCCTCCCGGCCGGGCTCCGTTCCGGCGAGTGCGGTGGCGAGTCCGGCGACCGTACGGTGCTGGAAGACGTCCCGGACCCCGGCTTCGAAGCCTTCGGCGCGCAGGGCACCGACCAGGGCGATGGCCTTGATCGAGTGACCGCCCAGATCGAAGAAGTTGTCCTCCACCCCGACCCGCTCCAGCCCCAGCACACGGCGCCAGACAGCGGCGATGCGTTCCTCGGTGGGGGTTCGGGGGGCGAGGTACGTGTCCTCGGCCGATCCCTCGGGGTCGGGGAGAGCGCGCCGGTCGATCTTGCCGTTGGCCGTCAGGGGGAGGGCGTCGAGCCCGATGAAGACGGACGGGACCATGTACTCGGGAAGTAGGGCCCCGAGCCCTTCGGCCAGGTCGTCGGTGGCGCCGACGACGTAGGCGATGAGGCGCTGGTCCTCGGACACCACCACGGTGGCGTCGGTGACCTGCGGATGAGCGACCAGCGCGGCCCGGATCTCACCGAGCTCGATGCGATACCCGCGGACCTTCACCTGGTCATCGATCCGGCCCAGGAACTCGACCGCACCATCACTGCGCCACCGCGCCAGGTCACCCGTGCGATAGAGCCGCGCACCCGCCGGCCCGAACGGGTCCGGCACGAACCGCTCAGCCGTGGCACCGGGGCGGAACGCGTAGCCGCGCGCCACACCCGTACCCCCGACGAACAACTCCCCCACCGCACCGACCGGGACCGGCTGCAAGCCCGCGTCCAACACCCGCATGATCATGTTCGGCAGCGGACGCCCGATCGGCACCACACCCTCGAACGCCTCCACCAGCGGGAACACACACGTACCTACCGTCGCCTCGGTCGGACCGTACTCATTGAGCACCCGGCCCTCACCCAGCAGGACCCGCCAACGCTCCACCAGACCACCAGGCAACGCCTCACCCGCAACCACCACACGAGACGTGAGCGAAGCGATCTGGGCATCTGACAGCTGACCTGACAACACCTCCAGGTGGCCGGGGGTCAGCTTCATGAAGGAGAACGGACCCGCCGCAGCCAAGCTCTCGCCCAGCTCCGTCAGCTCACCGTCCCACAGCCACGCCCGCTGCCCCGCGGCAAGCGGCGCCCACACATTCGGCACCACCAGGTCGAACGCCACCGACGAGAACACCGGCGCACCACCCGAACCCGATGCCACCAACTCCCGTACCGCCCAGTCCACATGGTTCACCAGACTGCGATGCGAAACCTGCACACCCTTCGGCCGACCCGTCGAACCCGACGTGAACACCGTGTACGCCACCGAATCCAGATCAACAACCACATCCGGAGCCGACACCGGGAACGAGGACACATCACCCCCGGCCAGTACCGTCTCCACACCCGGGAAGCGATCCGCATACGCAGCCGACGTCAACGCCACACCCACCCTGGCGTCCTCGACCATCCCCGCGATGCGGGCTGCCGGCAGCACCGGGTCCATCGGAACGAACCCACCGCCCGCACGCCACACCGCGAGCAACGACACCACCAGATCGACCGAACGATCCAGCAACACCGCGACCGTCGACTCCGGACCCACACCAGCCGCACGCAGACGATGCGCAAGACGATTCGCCCGCACATCCAACTCCGCGAACGACAACGACCCGTCACCCGCCTCCACAGCCACCGCACCCGGTTCCTTGGCAGCCCAGAGGCCCACCAGTTCGGGCACCGAGATCTCGGGCACCGCCGCCGCCGAATCGTTCCACCCGGTCAGCACCTGCTCCCGCTCACCACCGGGCAGGAACACCTGACGGGCGTCACCCTCCACGTCCGCGGCCATCGACTCCAGCACCGACCGGTACATCGCGGCGATCCGCTGCGCGCCGGCGGCGCCGAGTACGTGGGGGTTGACCGTGAGGAGCAGACCGCTGCCTCGGGCCGCGACGGCGAGGCCGAACTCCGTGGCACCCTCGCCGTCCCCGGAGTCGGCGTCCACGACGTCGGTCTCCGCCTGGGCGTCCGCCAGGTCGAGATAGCTGAAGCGCACGTCGAGGAGTCGCGTGCCGTCACTCAGTTCGCGCTGCATCACCGGCATCGGGAAGCGCCGGTGCGGCCAGAGCGTGCCTTCCTGGTCGAAGACCTGGCGGATCAGCTCCCGCCAGGTCCGTGCGCCGCGCTCGTAGGCGAACGGCACGGTGTTGAGGTACATGCCGTAGACCCGCTCGGCGCCCACGACCTCGGGCCGGCCGCTGGAGACCAGGCCGGTGCAGAAGGAGTCCTCGACGGTGAGCTGGCTCATCACCTTCAGGTGCGCCGCGTGCAGCACGGCCTTGAGCGACGTTCCGGTGCCGCTCGCGGCAGCCCGGAGCGCCGGGGTGAGGTCGCCGAGCGGTACGTGCACGGTGTGCGCACGGTGTCCCGGCTCCGCGTCGCCCCACCCGGACGGCAGCTCGAACTTGGCGTGCGAGCCGAGTACGTCGCTCCAGTAGTTCCTGTCCTCCTCCGAGGCCAGCGACGCCAGCTCGGCGGCGACGAAGTCCGCGTACCGCACGGCAGGGACTTCCACCTCGGGCAGGGTTTCACCGCTGCGGACCCGCAGGTACCCCTCGACGATGTCGCTGAGGAGCGTGCGGTGGCTCCAGCCCTCCGTGATCGGGTGGCAGACACTGACCGACAGCCACCAGGCCTCGTCGGACTCGACGAGCGCGGAGATGCGCAGGAGCGGGGCGCGGGACAGGTCGAACGTCTCGGCCCGCTCGGCCGTGATGTGCGCCCGGCGTGCGGTTGCCTGCTGCTCGGCGTCGAGGCCTCGCAGATCCTGCACGGTCACCGGGATGACGGCGCTCGCGTGGATGAGCTGGAGCGGCACGGCGAAGCCTTCGAGGTCGAAGGACGCGCGGAGCATCTCGTGGCGTTCCACCACGGCCTGCCCGGAGCGGCGCAGGGCCTCGACGTCGAACGGGCGTCCGTCCCTGATCCGGAACGCGGTGGTGTTGTGGTACTTGTTCAGGCCCTCGTCGGCGAGCATCTCGACCAGCATGCCGAGCTGTACCTGCGCCAGCGGGAAGGCGTCCACGAGGCCCTCGGGCAGCTTCGCCCTGTCCTCGTCACCGATCAGCGCGAACGGTGCGACGACCGCGGACTCGGTGACGGGTTCCGTTCCCGTGAGTGCGGTGGCGAGTCCGGCGACCGTACGGTGCTGGAAGACGTCCCGGACCCCGGCTTCGAAGCCTTCGGCGCGCAGGGCACCGACCAGGGCGATGGCCTTGATCGAGTGACCGCCCAGATCGAAGAAGTTGTCCTCCACCCCGACCCGCTCCAGCCCGAGAACGCCACTCCACACGGCGGCGATGCGTTCCTCGGTGGGCGTGCGGGGGGCCACGTAGGTGTCCGCGGCCGATCCTTCGGGGTCGGGGAGAGCGCGCCGGTCGATCTTGCCGTTGGCCGTCAGCGGGAGCGCGTCGAGGCCGACGAAGACGGACGGGACCATGTACTCCGGCAGCGAGCCGGCCAGCCAGGCCGACAGGTCGTCGGTGGCGCCGACGACGTAGGCGATGAGGCGCTGGTCCTCGGACACCACCACGGTGGCGTCGGTGACCTGCGGATGAGCGACCAGCGCGGCCCGGATCTCACCGAGCTCGATGCGATACCCGCGGACCTTGACCTGGTCATCGATCCGGCCCAGGAACTCGACCGCACCATCACTGCGCCACCGCGCCAGGTCACCCGTGCGATAGAGCCGCGCACCCGCCGGCCCGAACGGGTCCGGCACGAACCGCTCAGCCGTGGCACCGGGGCGGAACGCGTAGCCGCGTGCCACACCCGTACCCCCGACGAACAACTCCCCCACCGCACCGACCGGGACCGGCTGCAAGCCCGCGTCCAGGACCCGCATGATCATGTTCGGCAGCGGACGCCCGATCGGCACCACACCCTCGAACGCCTCCACCAGCGGGAACACACACGTACCTACCGTCGCCTCGGTCGGACCGTACTCATTGAGCACCCGGCCCTCACCCAGCAGGACCCGCCAACGCTCCACCAGACCACCAGGCAACGCCTCACCCGCAACCACCACACGAGACGTGAGCGAAGCGATCTGGGCATCTGACAGCTGACCTGACAACACCTCCAGGTGGCCGGGGGTCAGCTTCATGAAGGAGAACGGACCCGCCGCAGCCAAGCTCTCGCCCAGCTCCGTCAGCTCACCGTCCCACAGCCACGCCCGCTGCCCCGCGGCAAGCGGCGCCCACACATTCGGCACCACCAGGTCGAACGCCACCGACGAGAACACCGGCGCACCACCCGAACCCGATGCCACCAACTCCCGTACCGCCCAGTCCACATGGTTCACCAGACTGCGATGCGAAACCTGCACACCCTTCGGCCGACCCGTCGAACCCGACGTGAACACCGTGTACGCCACCGAATCCAGATCAACAACCACATCCGGAGCCGACACCGGGAACGAGGACACGCCGTCCTCGTCGTCGACCCGCACCACGGCCACGTCGAACCGGTCCGCGTACGCATTCGAGGTCACGGCGACCGTCACCCGGGCGTCGGCCACCATGCCCGCGATGCGGGCTGCCGGCAGTACCGGGTCCATCGGAACGAACCCACCGCCCGCACGCCACACCGCGAGCAACGACACCACCAGATCCACCGAACGATCCAGCAACACCGCCACCATCGACTCCGGACCCACACCAGCCGCACGCAGACGATGCGCAAGACGATTCGCCCGCACATCCAACTCCGCGAACGACAACGACCCGTCACCCGCCTCCACAGCCACCGCACCCGGCGACTCCACCACCCGACGCGCCACCAGCTCCGGCACCGAGATCTCGGGCACCACGACCGCCGAATCGTTCCACCCGGTCAGCACCTGCTCCCGCTCACCACCGGGCAGGAACACCTGACGGGCGTCACCCTCCACGTCCGCGGCCATCGACTCCAGCACCGACCGGTACATCGCCGCGAGGCGGTCCGTGCCCGCCCTGCCGATGAGGTGCCGGTTCGCGGTGATCACCATGAACCCGGCGCGGGTGGAGACACCCAGCGGGAACTCGGTGGGGCTGTCGTCGAGCGTGGCCGGGTAGTCGACGAGGTCCTGGTCGACCTGGCGGAAGTTCTGGTAGCTGAAGCGCACGTTCACCAGTCGGTCGCTCGTGCTGAGCTCGCGCTGCATCACGCCCAGCGGATACCGGCGGTGCGGCCACACCTCGATCTCCTGGTCGAAGACCTGGCGCACCAGGTCACGCCAGGTCGCGGCGCCGCGGGTGAAGGCGAAGGGCAGCGGGTTCAGGTAGACCCCGTACACCCGCTCGGCGCCCACGGCCTCCGGCCTGGCGTTGGTCACCAGGGCGGTGAAGAAGGACTCCTCCGGCGTGAGCTGGCTCATCACCTTGAGGTGCGCCGCGTGCAGGACGCTCTTGATCGGGACCTTCGCCTTGCTGGCCAGGGTCCGCAGCCCCGCGTCCAGGTCGTGGTACGGAACCCAGGCGCGGTGCAGTCCGCGCGGTGTCTCCGCGGGGTCGTCGCCCCAGCCGGCGGGGAGCTCGAAGGAGGCGTTGTTCTCGAGGATCGTCCGCCAGTAGGCGCGGTCCTCGTCCCCGGCCAGGGAGACCAGCTCGGCGGCGACGAAGTCCGCGTACCGCACGGCGGCGGTTGCGGGCTCCTCGACCGGCGTCCCGTCGCGCAGCGCGCGGTAGGTCGTGGCCAGTTCCATCAGCAGGGAGTGGTGGCTCCAGCCCTCCAGTACGGCGTGGCACTCGGTCAGGGTCAGCCACCAGGAGCCGTCGTCGCAGGCGTGTCCGGTGAAGCGGATGAGCGGGGCCCGGGTCAGGTCGAAGAGCTGGGTGCGCTCCTCGGCCATGAAGGCGCGCAGCGACGCTTCGACGGCGGCGGCGTCGAGCCCCCGCAGATCCCGTGCCCCGACGGGCGAGGTGACCTCGGACGGGGCGTGGACGAGCTGCAGCGGTACGGAGTAGCCCTCGATCTCGAACGAGGAGCGCAGGATCTCGTGCCGGGCGAGCACCGTGTCCACGGTCTGCTGGAGCACCTCGCGGTCGAACGTCCGGTCGTCGAGGATCCGGAAGCAGGTCGAGTTGTGGTAGTGGTTGCGGCCGTCGTCGGCGAGCATCTCGACGACCATGCCGAGCTGCACCTGTGCCAGCGGGTAGGCGTCGACGAGGCCGGCCGGCAGGCGGTCGCGGTCCTCCCGGGCGAGCAGCGCGAAGGGCGCGACGGCCGGTTCGGCCTTGGCGGGAGCGGGGCGTCCGGTGACGAACGCGACCAGTTCGGCGGGGGTCCGGTGCTCGAACACATCGCGGACCGTCACGTCGTACTCGCCGTCGCGCAGTGCGCCGACCAGGGCGACCGCGCGCAGCGAGTCGCCGCCCAGGTCGAAGAAGTTGTCCTCGACGCCGACCTGTTCGACCCCGAGCACCTCGCGCCAGACCGCGACCATCTCCTCCTCGGCGGCGGTGCGCGGCGCGATGTGGGCGGCCTCGACACCGAGTGCGCTGCGGTCGGGGGCGGGCAGCGCCGCCTGGTCCAGCTTGCCGTTGACGGTCAGCGGGATCTTTCCGACGACGAGGAAGGCCGTCGGAATCATGTAGTCGGGGAGCGTCCGGGCCAGCAGGGTCCGCAGTTCGCTGGGGGCGGCGACGGCATCGCTGGTGGGGACGACGTACGCCACGAGCCGGCGATCGCCGGGGGTGTCCTCGCGGGCGACGACGACCGCGTCCCGTACGCGCGGGTGGGTGGTCAGCGCGGCCTTGATCTCGCCCAGTTCGATGCGGTGGCCGCGGATCTTCACCTGGTGGTCCATACGGCCCAGGTAGTCGAGGCTGCCGTCGGGCCGCCTGCTCGCGAGGTCACCGCTGCGGTACAGCCGGGAGCCCGGCTTTCCGTAGGGGTCGGGTACGAAGCGTTCCGCGGTCAGTCCCGGCCGGTTGAGGTACATGCGGGCGACGCCGGGACCGCCGACGTGGATCTCGCCGGGCACTCCGACGGGAACCAGCTCGCCGTGCGGGCCGAACAGGTGGACCTGCAGGTCGCGCAGCGGCAGCCCGATCGCGTTCCCGGTGTCCGACTCCAGGTCGGACTCGGTGAGCAGGTGGTACGTGGTGTGGACGCAGGTCTCGGTGATGCCGTACAGGTTGGCCAGTGCGGTCCGTTCCAGGCCGCGGCGGGCGACCCACGGCTTCAGGCCCGGTATGTCCAGCCGTTCCCCGCCGAACGCCACGACGCGCAAGGAGAGTTCGTCGATCAGGCGATCCCCGTCGGCGGCGAGGGAGACCAGGCTGCGGAAGGCGGACGGGGTCTGGTTGAGGACGGTGACCCGCTGCTCGGCGAGGAGGCGCAGGAAGTCCTCGGGGGCGCGCGCCACGTCCGGCGGGACGACCACGAGGCGGCCGCCGTAGGCCAGGGCTCCCCAGATCTCCCAGACCGACATGTCGAAGGCGTAGGAATGGAAGAGCGTCCATACGTCGTTCTCGTCGAAACCGAAGTGCGCCTCGGTGGCGGTGAGCAGCCGGAGCACGTTCGTGTGGCTGAGGCCGACGCCCTTGGGGCGGCCGGTGGAGCCGGAGGTGTAGATGGTGTAGATCAGGTCTTCGGGCAGTGCGCCGGAGGCGGGGTTGGTGTCCGGGGCCGCGGCCAGGGCGGCGGTCTCCGCTTCACCGTCCAGCACCACGAGCAGGCCGTCGACGACGTCGGTCAGGTGCGCGGCGTGCGCGCCGGAGGTGACGACGATCCAGGCGCCCGCGTCCTTGAGCGTGTAGCTGATGCGGTCGGCCGGGTGCTCCGGGTCCAGGGGCAGGTAGCCGGCCCCCGTCTTGAGCACGGCGAGCAGGGTCGGCACCAGGTCGAGGGTCCGGTCCAGGCTGACGCCGACGAGTCCGCCGGGGCGGGCGCCGTGGGCCCGCAGGTAGTGGGCGAGCCGGTTGGCCCGTGCGTTGAGTTCGGCGTAGCTGAGCTGCTGCTTTCCGAAGACGAGGGCGATCGCGTCGGGGGTGGCCGCCGCGCGGTCTTCGACGAGCTCGTGGACGCAGCGGCCGGGGCCCGCGAAGAAGTGCGGCTCCGGCAGCAGGGCGGCCAGATCGGACTCGTCCAGCATGTCGAGGCGGGAGAGCCGCAGGTCCGGGTCGGCGACCGCCGATTCGACCAGGCGCACGAAGTGCCGGGCCATGCGTTCGGCGGTGGCCCGGTCGTAGAGGGCGGTGCTGTACTCCAGCGCGCCGCGGACGCCGCCGTCCGCGGATTCGCTCAGCTGAAGGGTGAGGTCGAAACGCGAGACGCGCGAGGTCGCGTGCAGGGACTCCGCCTCGACGCCGGGCAGCCGGAAGTCCCGGGTGCGTTCCCGGTGCATGGTGAAGGCCACCTGGCAGAGGGGTGTGCGGGACATGTCCCGCACCGGCGCGAGTTCGTCCGCGAGCCGCGCGAAGGGGAACTCCTGGTTGTCGAAGGCGTCCAGGACGGTCTCGCGGGCGCCGACGAGCAGGTCCCGGAAGGTCGGGTCGCCCTGCCACTGCCCGCGCAGGACGAGGGTGTTGATGCCGTAGCCGATGAGCCGTTCCAGTTCGGGACGGCTTCGGCCCGACACCACGGTGGCGACCGCCACGTCGTCGCGCCCGGTGTACCGGGAGAGCAGCGCCTGGTAGCCGGCGAGCAGGGTCTGGAACGGGGTGGCGCCGTGTGCGGAGCCGAGCGCGCGCAGCTTCTCCGCCACCGGGGCCGGGATCTCGACGGGAACCGCGTCGCCGTCGTAGCTCCGGGAGGCGGGGCGGCGCCGGTCGGTGGGCACCTCGAGCGGGGTGCTGCCGGCCAGCTGACCGCGCCAGTAGTCGAGCTGCTTGGTCAGGTCGTCTCCGGCGAGGCGGGTGTGCTGCCAGGCCGCGTAGTCGGCGTACTGGACGGGCATCGGCGCCAGGGGTGACGGCTTGCCCTCGCCGAACGCCCCGTACACCTCGGAGAGTTCGGACATGAAGAGGCCGACGGACCACTCGTCGCAGGCGACGTGGTGGAAGACCACGACCAGCAGGTGGTGGTCGTCCGCGATCCGGATGAGCCGGGCCCGCAGCGGCGAGCCGTTCTCCAGGTCGAAGGGGCGGCCGGGTTCGGCCTCGGCCAGTGCGAGGGCGCGCCGTTCCCGCTCGGCGAGGTCCGCCGTGCCCGTGAGGTCCTCGACCGGAAGGTCGAACGGGGCGGGAGGGTCGATCAGCTGGACCGGCTCGCCGCCCTGGAGGCGGTACCGGGTGCGCAGGATCTCGTGCCGCGCCACCAGTTCCCCGAGGCTACGGCGCAGCACCGAGGTGTCGAGCGGTCCGTGCAGCCGCAGTGCGACCGGGACGCTGTACTCCCAGCTGTCCGGGTCGAGCCTGCTCAGGAACCACATCTGCTGCTGGCCGTGGGAGAGCACCAGTGGTCCGCCCCGCTCGACCGGCACCACTGCGGCACGCCGGCCGCTACGGCCTCCCGCGAGTCGGGCGCGCACCAGTTCCTCGCGCCTCTCCTCGGCCTGTCCGCCCGTGCGAACTTCACCAGTACTCATGCTGAGCGCCCCTCCCGACCTTCGTTCCGTACGTCTCACTGGGTGTCTGCGTGGTGCTGCCGCCGGCCGTGCCGGCGGCCGTGCTCAGGCGCCGGAGGTCTCCATGCGGCGGCGCAGGCTCGCGGGCCGCATGTCCGTCCAGACCTCTTCGATCCGGTCGAGGCAGACCTGCCGGGCACCCTCGGTGCCCTCGGTGTGCCAGCCGGCCGGCAGCTCGCGGTCCGCGTCCCAGATCGAGTACTGCTCCTCGTCGTTCAGAACGACCCGGTAGACGCGGTTGTCGGTCTGCTCGTCAGGCATGTCGGTTTCCCTTTCGGTGGTCGGATTCGCCTTCAGCTTCGGACGCCCGCCTATACCGGGCCTCTACTGAACGCATCCGTCGACATGCGCCCACAACGCAGCACGCGGCCCGGTCCCGTCGGGGGAGGCGGGACCGGACCGCGTGGGTCTCGGGGTGGTGCGGGTGGGGCGCCCGGGAGCCGGAAGGCCGCCGGGCGCCCCCTGTGGGCGTGGCTGGGCTACTCGCGTGCGCCGAGGAGCTGGACGGTTCGCGCCCGCAGCGCCGTACCGACGGGCAGCACCGTGCCGATCACGGCGAGCAGGGTGGACACGACGGCGACGGCGAGGACGATCGTGTACGGCACGACGATCGGTGTCGTGCCGAACAGCTGGAACAGCGCGCCCCACAGGCCGGCCAGGTTGACCGCCGTGGCCGCCAGTGCCAGCGCCACTCCGATGGCGGAGACCAGCAGGGACTCGGCGACGAAGAACCGGACGACCTGTTTCGGGGTGGCTCCCGCCATCCGCAGCACCGCCAGGTCGCGGCGCCGGTCGGCGGTCGCCATGAGGAGCGTGTTGAGGATCGCGATGAAGCAGAAGATCATGATGATCACCGCGGTGGAACGCTGCCGCACCTCCGTGAGGTGGCGTGCGTACGCGCTCTCGGACGCGACCAGCTGGTCCCTGGTCATGAACGCCGCTCCGCCGCCGGCCACCGCCTTGCGGATCTGTGCGGTGACCGCGGCGTGATCGGCACCGGAGTCCAGCGTGATGTAGGCGCGCCGGGCCAGTCCGTCCCGGGCGTAGACGGCCGAAGGGGCGAACCGCTGCGGCAGATAGGCCACGTCCTCGCCCCGCAGCGCCTTGTAGGTCGCGGCGATCCGCAGCTCGACGCTCTGGCCGTCGGGCATCTCCACGGCGAGCTTGTCGCCGACGTCCATGCCCCACAGATCGGCCACGGCCGTGCTGTTGTCGTCGAGATCGTCCAGGGACCCCTCGATGATCTTCAGGTCCATCGTCTTCTTCAGCGCGGCGGGATCGACCACGAGCCCGTCGTTCTCCTCGTACCGGTCCTCGTCCTTGGTGTAGATGGTGGTGAGGATCGGCGCCGCGACGTGGACGCCGTCGATGGCCGCGACGCGCTCGATCACCTGCGGGCTGATGCCCGGTGTGCCGTCGGGCGCGAGTGCGTACTGCGAACTGACCCGGTTCTGCAGGCCGTTGTCGCGGGCGGCGCCGAGCGAGTCGGTGGCGGCGAGCAGCGAGAAGGCGAGCCCGACGGTGAGCAGGACGGGCGCCGCGGTGGCAGCGGTACGCCGCCGCGAGGTCAGCGCGCTCTCCCGCACCAGCATCGCGGTGGGCCCCGACGCGCCCCGGAAGGGCAGCATCAGCAGCTTGGTGAGCGGCCCGACGACCAGGGGTGCGAGCACCGCGGCGGCCAGTACCGGCACCATCAGCGATACGACGTAGACCGTGGGCGAGAGCACGCTCGTCGGGGACGCGACGGCGATCCACGCCGTCCACCCGACACCGCCCACCAGGGCGATGACACCGAGCAGCGCCCGGCCGGGCGTCACTCCCGTGTCGTCGACCGACGCTTCGCGCAGTGCCTCGATGGGACGGATGCCGCCGGCCCTGCGGGCCGCGGCCGCCGCACCGCCGACCGCCACGAGGAGGCCGACCAGGAAGGCGGCGGCGAGCGGCGCCAGGACGGTCCAGTGCAGCGAGGGTTCCACCGTGAACCACTCCGGCGAGATGTCCATCGCGATGAGCATGTCGGCGAGCAGCTGCGCACCGAGCAGTCCCAGGACCGTGCCCAGCGCGGAGGCGACGATGCCGACGAGCAGCGCCTCGTTGCGGACCATCTTGCGCACCTGCCTGGGGGTGGCGCCGACCGTGCGCAGCAGCGCGACCTCCCGGCGGCGCTGGACCACGGCGAAGGCGAAGGTGGAGGCCACCACGAAGATCGCGGTCGTACCCGCCACGCTGGCCATCACCGGAACCAGCGTGATGGTGTTGTCCAGCGTCTCGCGGTCGCTCGCCTCGCTGGCATCCGCCTTGTGCCGGTCCTGGCCGGTGAGCACCGCGGCGCTGTCGCCGACGGCGGCCCGCACCGCGGCCGGCGGGCCGAGTGCCACCAGGGACTCGACGCGCGGGGAGAGCCGGGCCGCCTCCGCGTCGGTGAAGAAGACGGCGTCCTCCCAGCCGACCGGGGAGACCGTGCCGCTGACCGTGTACTGCGCGACGCCGGAGGCGGTCAGAACCGTCACCTTGTCGCCGGTACGGGCCCGGTCGGACGGGACCACGACCTCCTGGGCGGCCGAGGGCTCCTTGCCGTCGGCCAGCTCGTAGCCGCCGAACCGCGCCACCGGCCAGGGGTGGCCGACCTGGTCCTCGGGGCCGCCCTCCAGCTGGGCGTAGAAGGCACGGTCGACCACGGTCTCGCCGGTCGCGGCGACCTTCTCGATCAGCTCGGGCTGGATTCCCCGGGCGGCCGCGAGCGACCGGATCCCGAGGTCGTGATGGGCCGGGTCCCAGTCCGGGTCGGACGCCTGCACCACGACGGGAGCCCCGGAGAACCGCTCCACCGGCCGGTCCGGCAGATCGAGCATGGTCATGATGAGTACGCCCATGGCCGCGACCTGCGCGACGCCGAGCACCAGCGCCACGACGGTGCCGAGGAACGACACCCACCGTGCCCGCAGGGTCTGGAAGGCAACCCTGATCACCGCGACACCGCCAGCGCCGTCATCCGCGCGGCGACCGCCTCGGCGGTGGGCGAGCGCAACTCGCCGACCAGGCTGCCGTCGGCGAGGAACACCACCCGGTCCGCGTACGCGGCCACGTTCGGGTCGTGCGTGACCATCACGATCGTCGTGGTCACGCGTTCACCGTGACCGGGGGCGGGCACGAGAGCGGACTCCTGCACGGGCGCACCCGCCAGCCTCCGTAAGGTCTCCAGCAGTTCCCGTCCCGTGGTCAGGTCGAGTGCGCCGGTGGGTTCGTCCGCGAAGAGCACGGCCGGCCGGGACACCAGCGCGCGGGCGATGGCGACCCGCTGCTGCTGGCCGCCGGAGAGCTGGCTCGGCCTGCTGCCCGCCTTGTTCTCCAGCCCCACCTGGGCGAGCGCCTCCTGCACGGTCCGGCGCTTGGGCTTGCGCCCGGCCAGCCGCATCGGCAGCGCCACGTTCTGCTCGGCGGTGAGCGAGGGCAGCAGATTGAAGGCCTGGAAGATGAACCCCGTCGTCTCGCGCCGGAGTTCGGTGAGCTGGGTCTCGTTCAGCCCGACGATGTCCCTTCCGTCGATGAACACCCGCCCCGATGTGGGCCTGTCGAGTCCGGCGGCGCACTGCAGGAGGGTCGACTTGCCGGAGCCCGACGGGCCCATGATGGCGGTGAAGCTCCCCCGGGGGAAGGACAGTTCGACCTCGCGCAGCGCCGTCACCGCGCTGTCCCCGGATCCATAGGTCTTGGTCAGCGACTCGAGCCGCACTGCGTCATCCATCGATTCTCCGCATTTCCGCGTTGGTGAGGGGTTCGGCCGTCGCCCCGTCCACGATGGCGACCGGCGCGGGCTGTGGGGGCGGCGCCTTGCCCTGCCGGTCCTCGAGCGCCGCACCCGGCCTGGTGAAGATCACGGCGGCTACCAGGGCGAGTACCACCATCACTCCCGACACGACCACGAGCGTGGTCCGCGTGCCGACCGCTTCCAGCAGAAATCCGGTTCCGAGCGCACCGAGTGAACTCGCCCCCGATACAAGGAGCATGACGACGCTGCCGACCCGCCCCTGCATGTCGTCGGGCGTAATACGCACCTGGTAGGACATGCCGGAGACAGTAACAGCGGCTCCTATATGAGACGTTATAAAGAAGAGAACACCAAGTGCCACGGGTTGTCTGAAAAATACCGCTGCGGGCATGACCAGCGCCCAGGTCGCATGCGCCACGATCATGATCTGGCGCATCGCCAGCCGCTGGTTCAGCCAGCCGCCGGCCAACGCTCCGAGCAGCCCTCCCATACCCCCGGACGCCATGATCAGCCCGATGGTGCCCGCGGCGCCTCCGTCCTCCCTGACCACGACGGCCACGGTGAGGATGAGCCCCTGGAAGACCAGATTGCTTCCCGCGATGATCAGCAGGGCCGTACGGAAAAAGGCCCGATCCCATACCCACCGCAGCCCGACGGCGATGTCGGCCCGCATCTTGCGGCGCTTGTTGCCGGGCCTGGGCGGCGGTTCCTTCTCCCCCCGCAGCCGCACGAGAGTGATCAGGGAGAGCAGGTACAGCCCGACGCTCGACATGAACGGAATCCATGCCGAAAGGCCGAACATGGCACCGCTCACCGGATGCCCGACGAAGTTGACCCCCCGCGAACGGGCCTCGTTCGTCGCCATCGCCGCCCCCAGCTGGCTGGGCGGCACCACACTGCGGACCATGGCCCGCTCGGACAGCTGGTAGAAGACCGTCATGCTGCTCTGGATGAACGCCACCGTCGCGATGTGCCAGACCCAGACGGTGTCCCCGACGAGCGACACGGCCACCGTGGCGACCGCGACCATCCGCACGACGACGCACGTCATCATCACCCGCCGACGGTTCAGCCGGTCCACCATCACACCGGCCGGCAGCTGGACCAGCAGGGCCGGCAACAGCCCCGCGAAGGCCACGAGTCCGGCCGCGCTCTTCGATCCGGTGTGCCACAGCACGAGCAGCGTGAACGCCATCCCCGAGCAGCGCTCCGCCATGACGGACATGGCGGAGCCGGTCCACAGCAGCCGGAAGTCGCGGTAACTGCCCAGCGTCCGCAGCGCGTTCTTGCTTCCTTGCCGTACTCGATCCCCCTTCTTCTCTCTCATGGCCGATCGGCCCAGCACCATTCCAGGACAGCCATCGCGCTGTGCAGTTTGTGCGTCGCCTGGGTGAAGGCGATGCTCGCCGGACCGTCCAGCACCTCGGCGGTGACCTCCTGGCCGCGGTGGGCGGGAAGGTCGTGCAGGAAGACCGCGTCCGGGCTGTCCTCCCACAGTTCGCGGGTGACCTGGAACGGTGCGAAGACGTCCCGCCAGTCGGCGGTGGCCTTACTGGTTCCGGTGGTCTGCCACCGCGTGGTGTACACGGCGTCGAGCCCCGAGGGCCGGGCAGCCATGTCGTGCTGCTCGGACACCTTCGATCCGCTGCGCCGCGCCTGTTCGGCAGCGGTGGCGAGGATCTCCGGCGCCAGCCCGTAGCCCGGCGGTGTCCGCAGCTCCAGCTCGATCCCGGGGAACCGGGTCAGGGCCAGCGCCAGCGCCGCGGCGCTGTTGTTGCCCTCGCCGACGTACAGCACCCGCAGTCCCTCGACCCGGCCGAAGTGGTGGTGCAGCGTGGTGAGATCGGTGAGCCCCTGGGTGGGGTGCTCCTCCGCGCTCATCGCGTTGATGACGGACATCCGCCCGCCGGCCGCCCAGGTCCGCAGCTCCTCGGTGGCGTCCGCGGTACGGGCCACCAGCAGGTCCAGCATGCCGGACAGCACCCGGCCGGTGTCCTCGGTGGTCTCCCCGGTGTTCAGCTGCAGATCGTCGGGACCGAAGGTCACCGCCTTCGCGCCGAGCCGCAGAGCGCCGCTGGTGAAGGCGGTACGGGTACGGGTGGACGTCCGCCGGAAGTAGATGCCGACGATCGCGTCGGCCAGGGACTTCGCGCGGGCCCCGGCGGCGAATTCCGCCCCTCGCTCGACCAGGTCTCGCAGGTCGTCGTCGGTCAGGTCGCTGATGGAGATGAGGTGTCGCACGGGCACGCCCTTCGTCTCGACGGAATCAGTGGGAGTCGGTGAGTACGGCGTCGATCTCGGCCCGGATCCGCTCCTCGATCTCCACGGCGAGCCGCGCGATCGTCGGGCTCTCGAAGGCGACGCGCATCGGCAGGTCCAGGTCGAACTCGTTCTGCAGGCGCGAGACCAGCCGGACGGCGAGGATGGAGTGGCCGCCCAGGTCGAAGAAGCTGTCCTGAGTGCTCGCTTCCTTGCCCAGCAGGTCACGCCAGATGCCGGCGATGCGCTCCTCGGTGGGCGTGCCGGGAGCGACGAACGCTTCCTCGGCCGATCCCTCGGGGTCGGGGAGAGCGCGCCGGTCGATCTTGCCGTTGGCCGTCAGGGGGAGGGCGTCGAGCCCGATGAAGACGGACGGGACCATGTACTCGGGAAGTAGGGCCCCGAGCCCTTCGGCCAGGTCGTCGGTGGCGCCGACGACGTAGGCGATGAGGCGCTGGTCCTCGGACACCACCACGGTGGCGTCGGTGACCTGCGGATGAGCGACCAGCGCGGCCCGGATCTCACCGAGCTCGATGCGATACCCGCGGACCTTCACCTGGTCATCGATCCGGCCCAGGAACTCGACCGCACCATCACTGCGCCACCGCGCCAGGTCACCCGTGCGATAGAGCCGCGCACCCGCCGGCCCGAACGGGTCCGGCACGAACCGCTCAGCCGTGGCACCGGGGCGGAACGCGTAGCCGCGCGCCACACCCGTACCCCCGACGAACAACTCCCCCACCGCACCGACCGGGACCGGCTGCAAGCCCGCGTCCAACACCCGCATGATCATGTTCGGCAGCGGACGCCCGATCGGCACCACACCCTCGAACGCCTCCACCAGCGGGAACACACACGTACCTACCGTCGCCTCGGTCGGACCGTACTCATTGAGCACCCGGCCCTCACCCAGCAGGACCCGCCAACGCTCCACCAGACCACCAGGCAACGCCTCACCCGCAACCACCACACGGGGGGTCAAGGCCTGAATCTGCTCGTCCGACAGCTGACTCGACAGGACTTCGAGGTGGCCGGGGGTCAGCTTCATGAAGGAGAACGGACCCGCCGCAGCCAAGCTCTCGCCCAGCTCCGTCAGCTCACCGTCCCACAGCCACGCCCGCTGCCCCGCGGCAAGCGGCGCCCACACATTCGGCACCACCAGGTCGAACGCCACCGACGAGAACACCGGCGCACCACCCAAACCCGATGCCACCAACTCCCGTACCGCCCAGTCCACATGGTTCACCAGACTGCGATGCGAAACCTGCACCCCCTTCGGCCGACCCGTCGAACCCGACGTGAACACCGTGTACGCCACCGAATCCAAGTCCAGGACCCCCGAAGGCGCCGAATCCGGGAACGAGGACACATCACCCCCGGCCAGTACCGTCTCCACACCCGGGAAGCGATCCGCATACGCAGCCGACGTCAACGCCACACCCACCCTGGCGTCCTCGACCATCCCCGCGATACGCCCTGCCGGCAGCACCGGGTCCATCGGAACGAACCCACCACCCGCACGCCACACCGCGAGCAACGACACCACCAGATCCACCGAACGATCCAGCAACACCGCGACCATCGACTCCGGACCCACACCAGCCACACGCAAACGATGCGCAAGACGATTCGCCCGCACATCCAACTCCGCGAACGACAACGACCCGTCACCCGCCTCCACAGCCACCGCACCCGGCGACTCCACCACCCGACGCGCCACCAGCTCCGGCACCGACACCTCCGGCACCACCACCGCCGAGTCGTTCCAGACCCGCAGGAGCCGGTGCTCGTGGACCGACGTGATGTCGATGGCCGACAGCGGCGCCTCCGGCGCCGCCACCACCCCCTCGACCAGCCGCACGAAGTGGTCGGCCATGCGCTCCATGCTGGGCCGGTCGAACAGCGAGGTCGCGTACTCGAGGGCGCCGTTCAGCGAGCCGTCGGCCTGGCGCCACACGAACATCGTCAGGTCGGTCTTGGCCACCCGCCAGGCGCCCTGGAAGGCATCCACCAGCACCCCGTCGGCGGCCACCGACGTGGTGCCTTCGTCCTGCAGGTCGAAGGCCACCTGGTACAGCGGCGTACGGGACAGGTCGCGGACCGGCTGCAGCTCGTCCACGAGCCGCTCGAACGGCAGCTCCTGGTGCGCGAAGCCGGCCATGGCCGTGTTCTTCGTGCGCCCCAGCAGCTCACCGAAGGTGGGATCGCCGGTCAGGTCGCAGCGCATGACGAGCGAGTTGAGGAAGAAGCCGACCGTGCCCTGGGTCTCCGGCCTGAGCCGCCCGGTGACCGGGCTCCCGATGCCGAAGTCGTCCTGTCCGCTGTGCCGCGAGAGCAGCGCCGCGAAGACGGCCAGCAGGGTCGCGTACGGGGTCGCGCCGTGCTTGCGTCCGATGCCGCTGAGCGCGTCGGCGAGGCCGGCCGGCACCGAGAAGCGCACGCCCTGGCCCCGTCCGTCGCGCCGGGCCGGGCGCAGCCGGTCCGTGCGCAACTGCAGCTCGGGCATGCCGCGCAGCGCGTTCTTCCAGTAGTCGAGTTCGCGGTCGAGGACCGCGTCGTCGGACCGGGCGGCCTGCCAGGCCGCGTAGTCCGCGTACTGCACCGGCAGGTCGGCGAGTTCCGGGGTGCGGCCTTCGGCGGAGGCGGCGCACAGTTCGCGGATCTCCCGGTCCATGAGCACCGTCGACCAGCCGTCGCAGGCGATGTGGTGGGTCGTCACCAGCAGGACGGGGCCGCCGACGGGAACCCGTACCAGCAGGGCCCGCCACAGCGGCCCGTCGCTCAGGTCGAAGCCCCGGGCGAACTGTTCGGCGAACAGGCCCTCGATCTCCGCCTCGCTCGCGTCCTCCACGCGCAGCTCCACCGGCTGCGCGGGGGCCACCACCTGCCGGGGCTCCTCGCCCTCCAGGACGTACCGGGTGCGCAGGGACTCGTGGCGGACCTCCAGCGTGTCCAGCGCGGACCGCACGGCGTCGGCGGCCGTGCCGGCGGGCAGCCGCAGGAAGAGCGGCGCCACCCATTCCGCGCTGCCCGGGTGCATGCGGTCCAGGAACCACAGCCGGTGCTGCCCGAAGGAGAGCGGCAGCGGGACCTCGCGCCCCACCGGCACCACCTCGGGCACGGCGGGCCGTGCCTCCTCCAGGAGTGCGGCCTGGGCCTCGACCGTGGAGGCCGTGAAGAGCCCGCGCAGCTGGATGCTGTCGCCGGAGGCCCTGCCCAGGGCGTCGGCCAGCCGGGTCAGGACGAGGGAGGATCCGCCGAGGGCGAAGAAGTCGTCGTGCACGCCGACCTTCTCCACCTGGAGCAGCTGCGCCCACACCTCGGCCACGAGGCGTTCCGCGGCGGTGCGGGGCGCGGTGTACCGCGGGCCCTCCCAGGCGTTCCGCATGCCCGGCTGTTCGGGGTCGGGCAGGGCCTTGCGGTCGATCTTGCCGTTGCCGGTCAGCGGGAAGGCGTCCACCGGCACGAAGAGGGCGGGGACCATGGGCTCGGGCAGCCGCTTGCGCAGGAAGCTGCGCAGCTCGTCCCGGGGTATGCGGCGGGCGGTGACCAGGTGGGCGACCAGCCGCTTCCCGCCGCCGACGGTGTAGGCGCCGACCACGGCGCCCCGGATGTCGGGGTGCGCGTTGAGCGCGGCCTCCACCTCGGCGGGCTCGATCCGGACGCCGTTCACCTTGACCTGGTGGTCCACGCGGCCGAGGTAGGCGAGCGCGCCGTCGGAGCGCCAGCGCGCGAGGTCGCCGGTACGGTACATGCGGCTGCCGGCCGGGCCGTGCGGATCCGGTACGAAGCGCTCCGCGGTCTGCGCCGCGTTGCCGACGTAGCCGCGTGCCACGCCGATGCCTCCGGCGTACAGCTCGCCGACGACTCCGATCGGGACCGGGTCGAGCTCCTCGTCGAGCACGTACACCCGCATGTGGTCGATCGGCCGGCCGATCGGCACCGCCTCGGTGTGCAGCTCCGGGTCGAACTCCTGGGCCGTGACGTCGATGGAGCACTCGGTGGGGCCGTAGGTGTTCCACACCTTGGCGCCGGTGGGTTCGCCGAGCCTGCGGCACAACTCGGCGTCGAGCGCCTCACCCGCGGACAGGACGAGCCGCAGCCCGGTGCACTCGGACCAGGCGGGCTCCTCCGCGAGCAGCCGCAGCACGGAGGGCACGCCCTGCAGGACGGTGATGTTCCGCTCGGCCACCGTGCGTACGAGGAGCGCGGGGTCCGATTCGGCGCCCTCGGGGGCCATCACCACGGTGCCGCCCGCCACCAGCGGCGCGAAGAGCTCCAGGGCCGCGGCGTCGAACGTGAGGACGGTCTTCTGCAACACCCTGTCGTGCGGGGTGAGTTCTTGTGTGGCGACGGACCAGGACACCCGGTTGGCGATCCCGCCGTGCTCGACGAGCACGCCCTTGGGGCGGCCCGTCGAGCCCGAGGTGTAGGTGATGTACGCGGCGTGCTGCGGGCCCGTCGCGACCGGCTCGGCGTCGGCCTCGCCGCCGGCCGCGTCGAGGAGGACGACCCCGTCGGGTACGACACCGTCCAGGGCCTCCGCCGACGCGCCGACGGTCAAGACCGTCCGCGCCCCGCTGTCCGAGACCATCCAGGCGATGCGCTCGGCCGGGTGGCCCGCGTCCAGCGGCACGTAGGCCGCGCCGGCCTTCCAGACGCCCAGGAGCGCCGCCATGAGCTCCCGCCCGCGCGGCAGGCAGACGGCCACCCTCGATTCGGGGAGGACGCCGCGCCCGCGCAGGAGCCGCGCGATGCCGTTCGCGCGGCGGTCCAGCTGCGCGTACGTCATCGACCCTTGTGCGTCGTCGACCGCGATGGCGTGGGGGGTACGGACGGTCTGCTGGGCGATCAGTTCGTGCAGCGGGACAGACATCTCTTCTCCAGAGGTGTTGATCAGTTGCAGCGTTCAGTGGCGGTGACCCGGGCTGGCGCGCCGAGCCTTAGAACGTCGGCGCCGGGAGGAATCCGTCGACACGGGTCCCGACCCCGTTGCGTCGTGCCTCGTCCCGGACGAAGCCGGCGAGCGCCAGGTCCAGGACGCCCAGACCGAACGGGGAGTACACGAGCGGCTTTCCGGCTTCCGGTGCCAGCCCGGCGGTGCCGCGCAGCAGCGCACCGATGGAGGCGTCGACGAACTCGCGCCCGCCGGTCCGCTGTTCCGCGAGGTGCAGTGAGGTCTGCTCACGGCATACGTGGTCGGGGTCGTCGACGATGTTGTGCGCCCCCAGTACGGCGGGCACGGTGAGGTCGCGCAGCGAGATGTGGAGCACGACGGTGCCCGGCGGGCAGGCGTCCAGGCCGGTGTACGGCGAGGGTGCCGTCGTCGCGAAGGACACCAGGTCGTGGGTGGCCAGCGCCTCGTCGAGCGTGGCGCAGTGGCGGATCTTCGCGCCCGGCAGCAGCCTGGCGTGATCGGCGGTGAAGCGCCTGGCCCGCTCCATGTCCGTGTCGTAGACGGCGAGGGAATCGAGCTCGGGCCGCTCGGCGGCCAGGAACCGCAGCACCTCGCGGTTGATGACTCCGGTGCCGATGAGGGTGATCCCGGACGGCCTGCGGCCGCCGAGGAGCATCCGTGCGCCGAGCGCTGCCGAGGCAGCGGTGCGCCGGGCCGAGATCAGCGAGCCCTCGATGAGCGCCTCGGGGTGTCCGTTCTCCAGCGAGTTCAGCAGGACGGCGGCGCTGGCGCGCTGCAGCCCGGCGGCGACGTTGCCGGGGAAGGAGGAGATCCACTTCATTCCGGCGACTTCGGTGTCGCCCCCGAGGTAGCCGGGGAGGCCGATGATCCGGTCCCTCGGGCGGTCGGGGAACCGCAGGAAGACGGAGTGCGGCAGGACCGTGCGGCCCTCGTCGTGACGCCGGTAGGCCTCGGCGACGAGATCGATGATCTCCTTCTCGCGTCCGGCCAGCAGCCCGGCCGCTTCGCCGTGCTTGATGATCAGCATGCGCCCACCGCCAGTGTGTGTTCGGGTTCGTTCCACAGATGTGCGACTTCTCCGAAGTGGGCGCGCACCCAGTCGTCGGAGTAGATGGTGTCGAGATAGCGGTCGCCGCGATCGGGGAAGATCATCACGCAGTTGCTGCCGGCCGGAATGCGGTCGGCCATCTTCCCCAGTGCGGCGGCCACCGCGCCCGACGAGCCGCCCGCGAGGATCGCCTCGCGGTGCGTGAGGGTCCGGCAGGCGACGACGCAGTCGAGATCGGAGACGAGTACGACCTCGTCGGCCAGTGCCGGATCGAAGAGCGGGGGCTTGATCGCGGCCCCGTGTCCGGGAAGCAGCCGCGGGCCCGAAGGGCCGCCGAACAGCACGCTGCCCATCGCGTCGACCCCCACCAGCGTGGTGGAGAGCCCGTGCTCCCGGATGTACTGGGCGCAGCCGGTCATGGTGCCGCCGGTACCGGTCGAACAGAACAGGTAGTCCACCCGGCCGTCCAGGGCCTCGGCGATCTCCCGCATGGTCTGTACGTGGGCCCGCGGGTTGAGCGGGTTGGCGTACTGGTTGGGCCAGTACGCGCCGGGTATCGAGGCCACCAGTTCCCGTACCCGCGCCAGCCGCATCGGCAGGTAGGCGCGGGTGTCCGGGTCGACCTCGGTCACCATCTCGACCGTGACCCGGTAGGCGCGCAGGATGGCGAGGTTCTGCTGGGTGGTCTTGGGGTCCACGACGCAGATGCAGTCGATTCCGAAGTACCGGCAGATCTGCGCAATGCCGATCCCCAGGTTCCCGGAGCTGGATTCCACGACCGTGGACCGCCCCGGCACCAGTTCCCCGCTGCGGATCCTGCCGAGCAGCATCGACAGCGCCGACCTGTCCTTGACGCTGCCGCCGGGGTTGAAGGCCTCGAGCTTCGCGAAGACGCGGGACCCGAAGCGGGGCAGCAGCCCGCCGAGTTCGACGAGGTGCGTGTTGCCCACGCCGTCGAGGATGCCGCGCAGAACGGGCTGCTTCATGATCTGTCGCCGGCGTTGCTGCCCAGGGCCAGCAGCGAACGCTTCTGAGCGGCGTCCGTCAACGGGATCCGGGAGACCGGGCGTTCGGGTGTGTCCACGGCCGCGGCCAGGAAGCGGATGAGCTGGTCGAACAGCCGGTCCATGGTGTCCCGCTCGAAGAGCGCGGTGTCGTAGCGCAGGGCCAGGGTGAGCCCCTGCACGTCACGGGTGACTTCGATGGTGATGTCGCACTGGCCCTCGAGGTGCGGGATCTCCAGGTACGTGGTCGCCAGACCGGCCACGTCGAGGGGTACGCCGGCGACCGCACCGCCCAGCTCGGAACCGAAGCGGTCCGTGGTGACCATGGTCATGGCGATCCTGAACAGCGGCCCGGCCGCCGCCGCGGCCTGCGCGACCAGCGGGAACGGGTACGTGGCCCGCGCGGTCGCCTGCCTGAGGCGGTCGTTGGCCGCGGCCGTCACCTCGCCCAGCGGGGTGTTCCTGTCGAAAACCGCCCTGACGAGCACCGGGTTGACGTAGTAGCCGACGACGTCCTTGGCGGCCGAGCGGCGCACCGATGCCGGGCAGGCGACGAGGAAGTCGGTCTGTCCCGTCCATCGGTGCACCAGGGCCTGCAGGGAGCCGAGTGCCAGGGCGAACTGTGAGACCTCCTGTTCGGCGGCGGCCCGCTTGAGCCGCTCCGAGAGTTCGTCGGGCAGCCTGCGTACGAGGCTGGCGCCGGTGAACGAAGCGACGGCCGGCCGGGGCTTGTCGGTCAGCAGCTCGGCGGGGGCGGAACCCGCGCACTGCTCCTGCCAGAACTCCGCCTGGCGCCGCCCGCGCGAGGATTCGAGTAGGGCCCGCTCGCTCTCGACGAAATGGTCGTACTCGACGAGGACGGGGGCCCAGCCGGGCTCCTCGCCCCCGGCGAACGCCTCGTACGCGGCCAGCAGGTCGCGCCACAGGAGCCACTGGGAGATGGCGTCGGTCGCGATGTGATGGGTGAGCGCCAGCAGCACGGCGTCGGTACGACGGCGCCACAGCACCAACCGGAACGGCCCCTCCTCCGACAGCCGGAAGGGGGTGGCCGCCTCCGCCGCGACGAGCCGCTCCAGCTCGGCGTCGTCCGCGTCCGGTACGTCGTGCACGACGAGTTCGCCGATGTCGCCCGGGTCCTTCACCAGCCGGCGGGGATGCCCGTCGACCTCGACGTACACCGAACGCAGCATCGGGTGCCGTCCGGTGAGCGCCCGGGCCGCCCGCGCCAGGACCTCAGGGTCCGGCGCGGGCTCCATCCGGGCACCACCCGCGAGGTTGTAGGTCGCACTGTCGGGAGCCAGTTTGTAGAGCAGCCATAAGCCCTCCTGGCCCACCGACAGGGGCATCGCCCCGCCCATGGGGTCCGTGTGGCCCATGGGTCAGACTCCTGCCTTGTTTGCCGTCAGGAAGTCCGCGACGTCACTCACGCGCAGCAGGTCGCCGACCCGGTCGTCGGGAACCGTTTGGTTGAAGGCCTTCTCCACGGCGGCCAGCAGGTCGATGCGGGTGAGGGAGTCCATGCCGAGCTCGTCGAAGCTGGAGTCGGCGGTGACCTCGCCCTCCAGGTCCGGCGCCGTACGCAGCGTGAGGTTGATGATCTCGACGATCAGTTCGTCTCTGGTCATGGTCTTCATCTCCATAGGTGTGTGCGCGTGGATGTGCGGAGGGCTGTGCTGTGTGTGGGGGGGGTGTGGGGGATGGCGGGTGGTGCTTGCCGGAGCCGGTTACGGCATCCGGATGACCTGGCCGGCGTACGTCAGGCCGGCGCCGAAGCCGAGCAGGAGGACGTTCTCTCCGGGGGTGCTGCGGCCGCTGTCCTTGAGCCTGCTCAGCGCCAGCGGCACCGAGGCCGCGGAGGTGTTTCCGGTGTCGACGACGTCATTGACGACGCGCTCCGGCGGGAGGCCCAGATTCGCGGCCAGCGTCTTGATGATCCGGTTGTTGGCCTGGTGCGGCACGAACCAGTCGACGTCCTGCATCGTGATCCCGGCGGCGGCGCACGCCCGGTGGGCGACGTCCGGCATGGTGGCCGTGGACCACTTGTAGACGAGCGGGCCGTTCATCGTGACGTACTCCCGGCCGTCCGCCTTCTCGGTGATGCCGAGGACGTCGTGCCGTGCGCCGTCGCTGCCCCAGACCGCCGGGCCGATGCCGGGCCGGTCCGAGCGGGACACCACCGCCGCTCCGGCGCCGTCACCGAAGATGACGAACGTGTCGGGGTCGGCGGGGTCGATCCACTCGCTGGTCCGCTCGGCGCCGATGACCAGGACGTTGCGCGCCTCGCCGAGGCGCACGGCGTTGGACGCCATGGCCAGCGAGTAGGTGAAGCCGGCGCAGACCGCGTTGAGGTCGTACGCGCCGGAGTTGGGCAGTCCGATGCGGCTGGCCACCTCGGGGGCGATGCCGGGCATGCGGACCCGGCGGGTGGCGCTGGCGACGATCGTCAGGTCCACCTCGCCCGGGTCGATGTCGGCCGAGACGACGGCCTTCTCGCCCGCGGCCGCCGACATCGTGACCAGGTCCTCCTCCTCGGAGGCGTGGTGGCGGGTCTTGATGCCGGTCCGGCCCTCGATCCACTGCGGCGAGACCGTCGTCAGTGGCGCCAGTTCCTCGTTGGACACCAGCCGGGCGGGCCGGTACACGGCCAGTCCGGAGATCCGTGATCCATGCGTTTCGAACATGTCTCCCTCAACTCCCCATAGATCCGTCAGCCGTCAGCCGTCAGGCCTCAGGCGTCGGACGGCTCTGCCATGGCCACGGCGATCCGCCGCGGTCCGGTGAACGGCTCGCGCGCGTGCGCGGCCAGCATGTTGTCGACGACCAGGACGTCGTCGCGCTGCCAGTCGAAGCGGACCGCCGCCGACCGGTACGCGGCGCGCAGGTGGTCCGTCACCTCGTCGGGGATGACCCCGCCGTCCCCGTAGAAGGTGTTCGTGGGCAGGTCCTCATCGGCGAAGATCGCGCGCAGACCGGCGCCGACCTCCGGGGCCAGGGTGCTGACGTGGAAGAACGTCGCGTGGTTGAACCACACGGCCTCGCCGGTCACCGGATGGCGGTGCACCGCCCGGCGCACCGCGGTGGTGCGCAGACCGCCGTCGGGCCGCCACTGCGCCTCGATCCTGCGTTCCTTGCAGTACGCCACGACGGCGTCCTGGTCCGAGGTGTTGAAGGCCTCCTGCCAGGGCAGTCCGAACCCGGCGTGGAAGTTGCGCGTGACCTGCCAGCCGCGCGCCTCGAACTCCGCGCGCACCTCCCGGTCGATGGACCTGAGGACCTGCCGGATGTCGGCGAGCGGGGTGGCCCCCTGCGTCACGGCCGGCTCGGCGCAGAAGAAGTACAGCGTCCGCGGCCAGACCGCCTGGTAGGAGTTCTCGTTGTGGAGGAAGATCTCCTCGTTCTGCGGATAGTCGGTCGAGGTGTAGACCTGCCCCTTGATGGTGCTGCGGGGCGAGGAGCGCTCGGCGTACGCCAGTGGCGGCGTACCGGAGAACGCCCGGACGGTGCCGTCGAAGCCGTCGACACCGCCGACCTCGAATCCGCGCAGCAGCAGGGCGCCGCGCTCGGTGAGCAGCTCGCGCAGCTCCGCCCGGTTCTCGGTGATGTAGCCGTGGATGCCGGTGCCGGGGGCCGCGGGGCGTCGCAGTCCGGGCACGGCTCCGCTCCCCACCCAGCCGGCGGGTGTCTCTTCCGAGGTGATGGTCATGGTCAGCTTGCTCCGTGGTCGAAGAAGTCGGGGCACAGGGCGCGGTGCGACCGGCCCGGCAGGGGCGGCGTCAGTCGGACATCGCCACGAGGACGCGACGGTCCCCGGTGAACGGCCGCCGGCCGTGGGCCAGCAGGACGTTGTCGATGAGCAGCAGATCGCCCGTGCGCCAGTCGACGTCCACGGCGGCCTCCAGCCCGCGGTCGCGGACCTGGGTGACGTACTCGGCGGGGATGGGACTGCCGTCGGCGAACCGCACCGACTGCGGCAGCTCGTCCTCGGTCAGGATCTGGGCGAGCTCGGCCGCGGTGTCGTCGCCGAGACCGGCCGGGTGCCACTGATCGGCCTGGTTGAACCACACCTCGACGCCCGTGACGGGGTGCCTGGTGGTGGACGGCCGGTGGGATTCCACGCGCAGGCTCCCGTCGCGCCGCCATTCCCACTCGGCTCCGGCGTTCTTCAAGAACGCCTCCACGTCCGCGCGTTCGGCGGTCTCGAAGGTGTCCTGCCAGCTCTTGCCGAGGCCGTAGCCGTCGTGCAGGTTCTGCACGTAGCGCACGCCGCCGGCGAAGGCCTCGCGCACCTCCGGGTCCAGGACGGCGAGCCAGCGCTCGGCGTCCAGCACCGGGGTGGCCCCGCCGGAGCCCGGCTGCACCTGGCAGAAGAAGGCCAGGCGGGACGGCCACGCGTGGGCGTAGCTCATCTCGTTGTGCATCGAGATGGTGAATTCCCGCGGGTACTCGGTCGAGGTGTAGACGTTGCCGCCGACCTTGGTGCGCGGCGAGTTGCCGTGCACGTACGCCAGCCGGTTCGGCAGCAGCCGGTCCAGCGCCGTGTCCAGCGTCTGCGGGGTGATCCCGAAACCGCGGAACACCAGCGCCTTCTCCTTGACCAGGGTCCCGGCCAGGCCGAG
The DNA here is from genome assembly GCF_057834385.1 of Streptomyces sp. GL_141. Lineage (NCBI taxonomy): Bacteria > Bacillati > Actinomycetota > Actinomycetes > Kitasatosporales > Streptomycetaceae > Streptomyces > Streptomyces sp. GL_141. The sequence continues at coordinate 5,101,323 of NZ_CM174402.1, read as the reverse complement.
CTCCAGTTCCGCCAGGCGGCTCAGCAGTTCGCCGGTCCCGCCCTCACCCTTCGCTTCGATCTCCAGTGGTGCCCAGGACGTCGGACGCGTCACGGCGCCGCTCCTCTCGCTGTTGTGGTGAAGCCTTCGGCTATCCGGCCCGCAGGCCGGACGGGATACGAGCCAGCCGCTCCGCGATGTCCGCGGTCAGCTCCGCCTCCCGGGGGGCGAGGTAGAAGTGGTCCCCGGGGAACGACCGCACCGCGAAGGCTCCGGTCGTCAACTCCTGCCAGGCCACGAGCTGTTCGTAGGAGATGCCCGGATCCCTGTCGCCGTGGTACGCGACGATCGGAGCGCGCAGGGCCACCGGGCCGTGCGGGCGGTAGGTCTCGATGAGCTTGTAGTCGGAGCGCAGCACGGGCAGCAGCAGCTCGCGCAGTTCCGGGACCGCGTACGGGGAGCCGCCCGGGGTGCCCAGTCGTGACACCCCGGCGACCAGCACGTCGTCGGCGGCCGTGTGCAGGGTCGTGGGAGACGTACGGTGCGGGGCGTTGCGCCCCGAGAGCAGGACCCGGACCGGGCCCTCGCCCGCGCCGGCCTCCTGCCGCACCGCCACCTCGTAGGCCACCGCGGCGCCCATGCTGTGTCCGAAGAAGGCCGTCGGCAGGTCGCCGTACGGGACGAGCGCCTCGGAGATCCGGCCGGCCAGCTCGTCCATCGACTCGATGCACGGCTCGTCCATCCGCTCCTGCCGGCCCGGATACCGCACGGCGAGCACCTCGATGTCGGCGGGGAGCCGCGAGGACCAGCCGTGGAACAGCTGGGCGTTGCCGCCCGCGTGCGGGAAGCAGACCAGCCGCAGCCGCGGCACTCCCGTCCGCGCGTACCGGCGGAACCAGGTCTCCGAGGAGGCACTCACAGCGCCATGCCCCCGTCGATCCGGACCACCTGGCCGGTGATGTACTCGGCCTGCGGGGAGGCCAGGAAGGAGACCAGCGAGGCCACTTGCTCCGGAGTGCCGAAGCACCCCATCGGGATGCGGCTGATGGCCTCCTTGGCAACGGCCTCCGGCACGCCGGCGACCATCTCCGTGTCGATGAAGCCCGGCGCGACCGCGTTGGCACGCACTCCGTAGCGGCCGAACTCCTTGGCCAGTGCCTGCGTCAGTCCGATGATTCCGGCCTTCGAGGCCGAGTAGTTCGTCTGGCCCGCGTTGCCGACGACTCCGGCCACGGACGAGAGGGTGACGACCGTGCCCGCACGGCGCCGGATCATCGACCGGACCACCGAACGGAGCAGGTTGTACGTTCCGTCGAGGTTGGTGCGGATCACCGAGTCCCACTCGTCGTCCGACATCAGCGCCAACGGCCGGTCCCGGGTGATCCCCGCGGAGGTGACCACCGCGGACACCGGTCCCAGCCCCGACTCGACGTCCGCGACGAACGCCCGGACCCCGACCCGGTCGGCGACGTCGACCCGGCGGATCAGCGCCCGCCGGCCCGTTGCCAGGATCTCCTTCTGGACCTGCTCCGCCGCCGCGTCGTCGGAGCGATAGCAGATGGCCACGTCGAAGCCATCCTGTGCGAGCCGGGTGGCCACCGCCCGGCCGATCCCGCGCGACCCCCCGGTCACCAGTGCCACCTGTGCCTCTTGGTCCGGCATGCTGCCCCCATCCGTTCGAATGGTTCGAGCGTGCGTTCACTGGCTATATCTGGCCTATACGGCGTCCGGCACGGCCCCGGGCCGCGCGCCGGACCCCGGTACCGTGACCGTCCATGACCTTGCTTCCGACCGGTGGGCCGGCTCTCGCGGGTGTACTGGCCCCCCTGCTCCCCCCGCTAGTCACCGCCGTCGACACCTTCCACGACAGCGCCGAACCCTTCCTGTTTCCCGAGGAGGAGGCCCTGGTGGCCAAGAGCGTGGCCAAGCGGCGGCACGAATTCACCACGGTCCGCCACTGCGCCCGCACCGCTCTGGCCGGATATGGCCTGCCGCCCGCACCGATCCTCCCCGGCACCGGGGGCGCGCCCCGCTGGCCCGACGGCATGGTCGGCAGCCTCACGCACTGCGACGGATACCGGGCGGCGGCCGTCGCGCGGGACACGACCGTGGCCTCCCTCGGCATCGACGCCGAACCGGCCGAACCCATACGCGACGGGGGTGCGCTGAACCTGGTCACCCTCCCCGCCGAACGCACCGCGCTGCGGGAACTCGCCGCCCACCGCCCCGACGTCCCCTGGGACAGGCTGCTGTTCAGCGCCAAGGAGTCCGTCTACAAGGCCTGGTCCCCGCTCACCGGCCGCTGGCTCGGCTTCCAGGACGCGCACGTCACCCTGCGCCCGGACGGCACCTTCGCCGCTGCCCTGCTGGTCCCGGGCACCACGACGGCCGGTCCCCCGCTGACCGGCTTCGACGGCCGCTGGCAGGTGCGCGACGGCCTCGTACTCACCGTCGTCACCGTGCCGCCGCGCGGCGGCGCCGGCGGCACGGCGTGCTGAACGTGGTCTGACCCGGGGCGCGCCCCGGTCAGCCCTCCCGTACGTCGGCCAGCGCGGCCCCCGCGTGCCGGATCAGCTCGCGCGGATCCATCGGGAACACGGTGTGCGGGGTGCCCGCGGCCGCCCAGACCACCTCGTGGGCCAGCAGGGAGCGGTCCGCGAGGACCCGGGTGCGGGTGCGGTGCCCGAAGGGCGGCACCCCTCCGATGGCGTAGCCCGTGGTCTCCCGGACCAGGGCCGCGTCCGCCCGGGTCACGGCGCCCGCCCCCAGCTCGCGGCGCACCGCCTCCACGTCCACCCGGGAGGCCCCGTCCATCAGGACCAGGACGGGAACCCCGTCGGCCGCGAAGATCAGCGACTTCACGATCTGGCTGAGCTCGCAGCCGATCGCGGCGGCGGCGTCGGCGGCCGTCCGGGTCCCGTCGGGGAAGCTCCGTACGTCCGGCTCCAGCCCCAGTGCGGCGAGGGCTTCGGCGAAGAGGGGGTGCGCGGTGGTGGTCATGAAGACACGCTAGGGCCTGTCGCCCCGCCCGCGCGACGCCCTTTCGCGGCCCCGCTACAGCGCCGAGCGGACCGCCCGGACCAGGGCCTGGGCGCGCGGGTCGGCGGTGACCGACTTGGCGTGGGAGTTGGTGACGTAGCCGAAGCCGATGCCCGCCTCCGGGTCCGCGAAGGCCAGCGAGCCGCCACGTCCCGGGTGCCCGAAGGAAGCCGGGGACAGCAGCGGGGAGGCCGGGCCGTGCAGCATGTAGCCGGGGCCGAAGCGGGTGTTGACCACCAGCACGCGGTCGGGGCCCGAGGAGAGCTCCTTGCCGGCCAGCGCGGTGGTGGCCGGGGTGAAGATCCGCGCGCCGTCCTCCACCACGCCGATGGTGGCCGCGTAGAAGCGGGCCAGGGCGCGGGCGGTGCCGATGCCCGCGGAGGCCGGCAGTTCGGCCGCCCGGTAGGCGGGGTCGTTCTCGTCGGGCAGCGGGAAGATGGCCGCGAAGGCGCGGCGGGTGAGGGAGTCCGGATCGGCGTAGGCCGCGGAAACGTTCCGCTTCGGCCGGGTCCTCAGCGTGCCCGCGCTCTCCGGCGGATCGACCGGCGCCACCCGGCCCACCCGGTGCGCCTCGGACTCCGGCAGGCCGATCCAGAAGTCCAGGCCCAGTGGCTCCGCGATCTCCTCGGCGAGGATGCCCGGCAGCGAACGGCCGGTCGCCCGCAGCACCAGCTCGGACAGCAGCCAGCTGAAGGTCTGCGCGTGGTAGCCGTGCTCGGTGCCGGGCTCCCAGAAGGCCTGCTGGGCGGCGACCGCGCGCGCTCCGGAAACCCCGTCCGCGGCCTCGGCCACCGTCAGCCCGCGGTCCAGGGCCGGGACGCCCGCGCGGTGCGCGAGCAGGTCGCGCACCCGGGTCCGCTCCTTGCCGCCCGCCTTGAACTCCGGCCAGTACGAGCTCACCGGCGCGTCCAGGTCGAGCAGTCCGCGCTGCTGGAGCAGCAGCGGTACGGCGGCGGCCACGCCCTTGGTGGCGGAGCGGACGATCTGCGCGGTGTCCTCGGCCCAGGGCTCCGCACCCTCGCCGCCGTCGGCGTCCTTGGTGCCGGCCCAGAGGTCCACGACCTTGCGCCCGTCGCGGTACACGGCCACCGCCGCGCCCCGGTCACCGAGCACCTGGAAGTTGCGTACGAACGCGTCCCTGACGGGCTCGAAGCCCTCCGCCACCACACCCTTGATGTCCACGGGGTGTGCAACAACCTCCGACCGGCGCTTATGCCACCGCTGTGCTCATCCCACCGCTGTGCTCATCCCACCGATACGGACCGCGGGTCGAAGCCGAAGGGCAGCTCCAGCCGGTGCGCCCGCATCAGCGCCTCGTCGCACAGCACGTCCTGCGTCCTGCCGTCGGCCACGATGGTCCCCTCGCTGAGGATCACCGCGCGCGGGCAGAGCTCCAGCGCGTAGGGCAGGTCGTGCGTCACCATCAGCACGGTGACGTCCAGCGAGCGCAGGATGTCCGCCAGCTCGCGGCGCGAGGCCGGGTCCAGGTTGGAGGACGGCTCGTCCAGTACGAGGATCTCGGGCCGCATGGCCAGTACGGTCGCCACCGCGACCCGGCGGCGCTGCCCGAAGGAGAGGTGGTGCGGGGGCCGGTCCGCGAAGGCGGCCATCCCGACCTGCTCCAGGGCTTCGCGCACCCGCTCCTCCAGCTCGGCGCCGCGCATTCCGGCCGCGGCCGGGCCGAAGGCCACGTCCTCCCGGACGGTGGGCATGAACAGCTGGTCGTCGGGGTCCTGGAAGACGATGCCGACCCGGCGGCGGATCTCGGCGAGGTTGCGCTTCTCCACGGGCAGCCCGGCCACGCTCACGGAGCCGACGCCGCCGGTCAGGATGCCGTTGAGGTGCAGCACCAGGGTGGTCTTGCCGGCGCCGTTGGGACCGAGCAGCGCCACCCGCTCCCCGCGCCCGACGGCGAGGTCGACCCCGAAGAGGGCCTGGTGGCCGTCGGGGTAGGCGTAGGCGAGGCCGGAGACTTCCAGCGAGGGCGGGGGCGTGGGCGTGGGTGCGTTCACAGGGTCCATCCCATCAGACAGACGGCGAGCGCCGTCACCGGGAGGGCGGCCGCGTACGCCCACTGCGTGCGGGTGGCCGCCACCTCGTCGATCACCGGCATGGAGCCGGCGTAGCCGCGGCTGACCATCGCGAGGTAGACCCGCTCGCCGCGCTCGTAGGAGCGGATGAACAGGGCTCCGGCGGTCTTCGCGAGGACCCCCCAGTGCCGGATTCCGCGCGCCTCGAAGCCGCGGGAGCGCCGGGCGATGGACATCCGGCGCAGCTCGTCGCTGATGACGTCCCCGTACCGGATCATGAAGGAGGCGATCTGGACGAGCAGCGGCGGCAGCTTGAGCCGCTGGAGGCCCAGCAGCAGGGCGCGCAGTTCGGTGGTGGAGGCCAGGAGCACGGACGCGGCCACGCCGAGGGTGCCCTTGGCCAGGACGTTCCAGGCGCCCCAGAGGCCGTTGACGCTGAGCGACATGCCGAGGAACTCCACCCGCTCGCCCTGGGCCACGAAGGGCATCAGGACGGCGAAGGCGACGAAGGGCACCTCGATCAGGAGGCGGCGCAGCAGGAAGCCGAGCGGGATCCGGGCCACGGCGGCGGCGGCCGCGATGAGGACGGCGTACAGGCCGAAGGCCCACACCGCCTCGCGCGGTGTGGACACGACGACGGCCACGAAACCGAAGGTCGCCGCGAGCTTGCAGTGCGGCGGCAGGTCGTGGACCGGCGAGCGTCCCGGCCGGTAGAGCTTGTGGGCGTGGCCCGCTCCCATGTCAGGCGGCCGGTACGGCCGTGGAGGCGGCCGTCAGGTCGGCGCTGCGGCGGCGGCGCACGGTCCAGAACACCCCGGTGCCGACGGCGACGGTCGCGCCCACGCCGATGACCCCGGCGAGGCCGCCGGAGAGGCGGGCGTCGGAGACGTCCTTGACGCCGTAGTCGGCGAGCGGGGAGCCGGCGGCCGCGTGCTCGGTGACCTTCTGGTCGATGCCGTTGTCGGCGGCGACCTTCTCCAGTCCGTCGGGGCTGGAGGAGGCGTAGAAGGAGACGATGCCGGCCAGCGCCAGCGCGGCGACCAGGCCGGTGATCCACACGGGCTTGGTGGAGCGGGCGGCGACCGGCACGGCGGCGGGGGCGGAGGGGGCGTCGACCAGTTCGCCGCCGACGCGCAGCTTCAGCGGGGCGGACAGGCCGCGGGCGCCGTGGACGAGGTCGGGGCGGACGGCGATCACGGCGCCGACGGTGGCGGCGGTGATGAGGGCCTCGCCGATGCCGATGAGGACGTGGACGCCGACCATCGCGCCGAACACCTTGGCGAGGGGGACGTCGGTGGTGCCGCCGAGGGCGTAGAGGAGGGTGAAGAAGGCGGCCGCGGCGGGCACCGAGAGCAGGGCTCCGGCGAAGGCGGCGACGGTGACCGAGCGGCGGCTGTCGGGCAGCAGCTTGACCAGCCCGCGGAAGACGGCGTAGGCGACGACCACGGTGACGACGCCCATGGTGACGATGTTGACGCCGAGGGCGGTCAGGCCGCCGTCGGCGAACAGGAGGCCCTGCATGAGCAGGACCACGGACACGCACAGGACACCCGTGTAGGGGCCGACGAGGATCGCGGCGAGCGCGCCTCCCAGCAGGTGGCCGCTTGTTCCGGCCGCGACGGGGAAGTTGAGCATCTGTACGGCGAAGATGAAGGCGGCGACCAGGCCGGCGAGCGGCGCGGTGCGCTCGTCGAGTTCCCGGCGGGCGCCGCGGAGGCTGACCGCCACGGCTCCGGCGGCGGCGACACCTGCGGCAAGGGAGACGGGGGCATCGATGAAGCCGTCGGGCACATGCATGGTTCTGCTCCGCTTCCTGCGGTCCGGCGAACGGACCGGTGAACGGACCGTTGAGCTGACAAAGTCTTTAACCGTTCAAGAATAGGGCCTTCTTGCGAATAGTTGGCAAGAGCGGTGGCGTCACAAATAGCCCCGTGCGGATTCGTGGGAATGTGCGAGGCTGGGGGCAATACGGACGTAAATGTTCCGATTCGAGGAGTCTTGTCGATGTCAGCCGCCGCCGAGAATCCATCCGCAGGTGCCACCGCCACCCGGGCCGCGACCGCCACGGCCCCCCTCGTCGAGGCCCCCTTCACCGAGGCCCCCTTCGTCGAAGAACGCGTCCGGGCCCGAGTGATCACCGACGACCCGCTCTACCGGGCCATCCCGGTCGCCCTGCGCTTCGTCCCCGCCGAGCCGCTGGCCGTACGGATCGTCTTCCCCGCCGACCTCTCCCCCGAGGGCACCGACAACGAGTGGGTCTTCCCCCGCGCCCTCCTGGAGGCCGGCCTCCAGGCCCCGACCGGGACCGGCGACGTACGCGTCTGGCCCTGCGGACGCGTCCAGGCGGTCGTCGAGTTCCACTCCCCGGAGGGCGTCGCCGTGGTCCAGTTCGACATCGCCGCCCTGCGCCGCTTCCTGCGCCGTACGTACGCGCCCGTGCCCGCGGCCACCCGTTAGGCCCAGCCGGACCCGCCCGATCCGGACGAGCCGCCCGATCCGGACGGCCCTGTCACGCGGAACGGCCCCGCACCTCTCGGTGCGGGGCCGTTCTGCGTGCGTACTGCCGACCGACCGAAAGGTCAGACGTTGGCCAGCTCGCGGTCCTTGTCGGGACCGGAGCCGTCCGAGGAGTCACCGAGGTGCTTGCGCAGGCTCTCGCCCTCCACGTCCACGTTCGGCAGGATCCGGTCGAGCCACTTCGGCAGCCACCAGGCCTTGTGGCCGAGCAGTGCGAGCACGGCCGGGACGATGGTCATGCGGACGATGAAGGCGTCGAAGAAGACCGCGATGGCCAGCGCGAAGCCGATCATCTTGACCATCTGGTCGCTGGCGCCCATGAAGCCGGAGAACACCGCGATCATGATGACGGCCGCGGCCACGACCACCCGGGCGCTGTACTGGAACCCGGTGACGACGGCCTGGCCCGGCCGCTCCCCGTGGACGTACGCCTCACGCATGCGGGTGACCAGGAAGACCTCGTAGTCCATGGCCAGACCGAAGACCACGCCGACCATGAAGATCGGCATCATCGACATGATCGGACCGGTCTGCTCCACCCCGAAGAGCGAGCCGAGCCAGCCCCACTGGAAGACCGCCACGACGGCGCCGAGGGCGGCGACCACCGAGAGCAGGAAGCCGAGGGCCGCCTTGAGCGGGACCAGGATCGAGCGGAAGACGAGCATCAGCAGCAGGAAGGCGAGGCCGACGACGAGTGCCAGGTAGGGCAGCAGCGCGTCGTTCATCTTCTGCGAGAAGTCGATGTTCATCGCGGTCGCGCCGGTGACGAGCACCTTGCCGCTGTCGCTGCCCTCGCGGATCTCGTGGACCAGGTCCTCGGTCTGCGCGGAGGACGGGCGGTCCTTCGGGACGACCGTGATGACGGCGGCGTCCTTGGCCTCGTTCTGGGTGGCCGGCATGACCGCGGCCACGCCGTCCAGGCCCTTGATCCGCTCGACCGTCGCGTCGGCGAGCGCCTTGTCCCCGTCCACGACGACCATCAGCGGGCCGTTGAAGCCGGGCCCGAAGCCGTCGGAGAGCAGGTCGTACGCCTGGCGCTGGGTGGTGGACACCGGCTGCGCGCCGTCGTCCGGCAGGCCCATCTCCAGCTTGCTCGCCGGAATGGCGATGATGCCGAGGCCGATCACGCCCGCGAGCAGCACCATGACGGGGCGGCGCAGGATGAAGCGGGCCCAGCGGGTGCCTCCGTTGGGCTTGGCCTCGGCACCTTCGGCGGCCGCCTTGCCCTTGCCGAGGAAGCGGGACTTGGTGCCGGCGGGCAGCACCTTCTTGCCGGCGAAGCCGAGCATGGCCGGGACCAGCGTCAGGGCGACGAGGACGGCGATGACCACGGTTCCGGCGGCGGCGAAGCCCATCTTGCTGAGCATCGGGATGTTGACGACGGCCAGGCCCACGAGGGCGATGACCACGGTCAGCCCGGCGAAGACGACGGCGGAACCGGCGGTTCCGACGGCCCGGCCCGCGGCCTCGTCGCGCTCGCGGCCCTCGGCGAGCTCCGCGCGGTAGCGGGAGACGATGAAGAGGGCGTAGTCGATGCCGACGGCGAGGCCGATCATCATCGCGAGGGTGGAGGTGGTGGAGCCGAGGTCCAGCACGTTGGCGAGCGCGGTGATGGAGGAGATGCCGATGCCCACGCCGATGAGCGCGGTGAGCAGCGGCAGGCCCGCGGCGATGAGCGAGCCGAAGGTGATGACGAGGACGATCGCGGCGATCGCGATGCCGATGATCTCGCCGGAGCCCGTCTCGGGGGCGGCCTGCAGGGCGTCGCCGCCGATCTGGACGTTCAGGCCGTCGGCCTTGGCGGCCGTGGCGGACTCCGTGAGGGCCTCGCGGGTGGCGTCCGTCAGCTCCATGCCGCTGACCTTGTACTTGACGCTCACATAGGCCGTGGAACCGTCCTGGCTGACGGCCTGGGCCTCGTACGGGCTGGTGACCGAGGAGATCTGATCCTTGCCCGGACCGTCCTTCAGCTCACTGACGATCTTCTCGACCTGGGGCTTGACGGCCTCGGAGTCGACCTTCTCGCCGGCCGGGGCCTTGATCACGATGCGGGCGGTGGCGCCGTCGGCGGCCATCCCCGGGAAGCGCTGGTCCAGCAGGTCGAAGGCCCTCTGGGCCTCCGTGCCGGGTATGGAGAACGAGCCTGAGGTGGGTGCGGACGCCGATGCCGCGCCGAAACCGGCGACGAACAGCAGCGCCACCCAGACGAGGGCGACGAATCGGCGGCGCCGGAAGGCGCCCCTGCCGAGTCGGTAAAGGAAGGTGGCCACGTCGGTGGTTCTCCCGTTCGGGTCGTGGGATGGATCAGGGCATGAAATGCCGTTCCGACGACGAGAGCGGCGTGTCAGGAGCAGGCAGGAATCGAGCGCGGGGACAGCGCGGGCGGGCGGCTGCGCGGGTGAGCAGCCGGGCAGGTGTGCGGCCGGGCAGGATCAGACGCCGAGGGCGGGGAAGACCACGGCGTCGATGAAGTCACCGAGGAAGGTCCGGTCGACGGACCGGTCCTCGATGAGCGGAAGGGCGATGAACGCCCCGATGAGCATGTGCGGAACGAAGGCCAGGGCCGGACAGTCCGGGGCGATCTCGCCCCGGTCGACCGCTCTTTGCAGCATCTCCTGCAGACCGTTGATCTCCGGATCGACCAGCAGGTCCCGCAGCGCCTTGTGGAGCTCGGGGCTCTCGTGCACCGCGTGGGTCAGGCCCCGCATCAGTGCGGTGTCCTTCGCCATCTGCGCATCGTCGGAGTTCTCGATCATGACCCCGAAGTCCCCGCGGATGCTGCCCGTGTCGATCTCCCGGAGGGAGACCGGCTGGGTGCAGCGCAGGGCCTTCGCGACCAGCTCGGGCTTGCTCCCCCACTGGCGGTAGAGGGTGGCCTTGCTGGACTTCGTACGGGCGGCGACCGCGTCCATGGTCAGCGCCTCGTAGCCGACCTCCCGGAGGAGGTCGAGGACCGCACCGTGCAGTTCGGCTTCCCGTTCGGGGGTGATCCGGCTGCGACGCGACATGACCTCTTCGACCATCTCGGCGTCTCCTCCCGACCTTGCCCAACCGAACGAAACCGTTTCGTACGGATCGACCATACCCCGGCTCCCGAGCGAAACGAAACCGTTCCGTTTCGCTTGGGGCGTGGTGTCGGTCACGTCCCCAAGGCCGCCCGCCGCCCCCGCGGGAAGCCGCATGGATCACCTGTACGAGTTGCCAGCCCCCCTCCGCGCGGAAAGCATTGGGGGGTGAGTCACGACGCGGCGTACCTCCGGTTCCCCCATCTCCACGACGATCTGCTGTGCTTCGCCACCGAGGACGATCTCTGGGTGGCGCCCCTGGTTCCTCCCGGAGAGCCCGCGGGCCGGGCCTGGCGGATCACCGTCGACCGGACCCGGGTGGGTCACCCCCGGTTCTCCCCCGACGGCAAGCACATCGCCTTCACCACCTGGCGCAGCCTCGACCCCGAGATCCACCTCGCCCCCGTCTCGGGCGGCCCGGCGCGCCGCCTCAGCTACTGGGGCGCCACCGACACCCGGGTCTGCGGCTGGACCCCGCCCGACAAGGACGGTCGCAGCGACATCCTGGCCGTCTCCTCGCACGGCCAGCCCTTCTCCTACTTCGCCTGGGCGTACACCCTCCCCACCGACGGCAGCCCCGGCGGCCGGCTCCCCTGGGGGCCCGTCTCCGACATCGCCGTCCACGACGAGGCCCCCGACGGCGAGGAGCCGGGCGAGCGGCGCACCCTGCTGCTGACCGGCAAGCCCCCGCACGAGCCCGCCGCGTGGAAGCGCTACCGCGGCGGCGCCACCGGCCGGCTGTGGCTGCACGGGCAGCGACTGCTGGAAGGCATCGAAGGCCACCTGGACTCGCCGATGTTCGTGGACGGCCGGATCGCCTTCCTCTCCGACCACGAGGGCATCGGCAACGTCTACTCCTGCCTCCCCGACGGCACGGACCTGCGCCGGCACACCGACCACGAGGAGTTCTACGCCCGGCACGCCTCCAGCGACGGCTCCCGGATCGTCTACCAGTGCGCCGGCGACCTGTGGATCGTGGAGTCGCTGGCCGAAGGCGCCACCCCGCGCAAACTGGAGGTCCGCCTCGGCGGCCCCCGCGCCGGCCGGCGCACCTACCAGGTCCCGGCCGCCAGCCACGTCGACTCCCTCTCCGTCGACACCACCGGGCGGGCCAGTGCCGTCGTCGTGCGCGGCAGCCTGTACTGGCTCACGCACCGCGACGGGCCCGCCCGCACCATCGCCGACACCCCGGGCGTACGGGTCCGCCTGCCCGAGATGCTCGGCAGCGGCGGGCAGGTGGCGTACGTGACCGACGCGGAGGGCGAGGACGCGATCGAGATCGCCTACCTGCCCCGCGCCTCGGGCGACCGCGAGCCGCGCCGGCTCGCCTCGGGCGCGCTGGGCCGCGTACTGGAGCTGCTCTCCGATCCGGACGGGGAGCGGCTCGCGATCGCCTCCAACGACGGCCGGCTGCTGCTGATCGACGCGACCGAGGAGTCCAACGGCGAGGCCAGCGAGCTGATCCGGTCCGAGAACGGGCCCGTCACCGACCTCGCCTTCTCCCCCGACGGCTGCTGGCTGACCTGGTCGCACCCGGGCATCGGCCGCTCGCTGCGCCAGATCAAGATGGCCCGGATCTCCGGACCCGGCGCCCACACGATCATCGACGTCACCAACGGCCGCTTCGAGGACGAGAGCCCGGTCTTCACCCGGGACGGCCGCTACCTCGCCTTCCTGTCCTGGCGCGGTTTCGACCCGGTCTACGACGTCCACACCGGCGACCTGTCCTTCCCGCTGGGCTGCCGCCCGTACCTGGTGCCGCTGTCCTCGGCCACCCCCTCCCCCTTCGCCTTCTCCCCCGACGGGCGCCCGGCCGCGGGCGGACTGGACCCGGTCGAGGGGGACTCGGAGTCCGGCGACGGAGCGGTCACCGTGGAGGTGGAGGGCCTGGAGAGCCGGGTGACGCCCTTCCCGGTGTCGGCCTCCAAGTACTCGGCCCTGTACCCGGTGCACGGCGGCGGGCTGGTGTGGCTGCGCTGGCCGATCTCGGGCGCACTCGGCGAGACCTTCGCCAATCCGGCCGACGTGAGCGGCAAGCCGACACTGGAGTACTTCGACCTCACCAAGGCCCGCAAGACGGAGCTGGCCTCCGGGCTGGACTGGTTCGCGGTCAGCGGCGACGGCACCCGGCTCGTCGTCAACGAGGACGGCGACCTGCGCGCGGTCCCGGCGACCGAGTCGGGCGACAGCGACTCCACCGTCTACCTGGACCTGCGGCGGATCCTGCACGAGGTGGACCCGGCGGCGGAGTGGCGCCAGGCCTTCGAGGAGGCGGGGCGGCTGATCCGCGCCTACTTCTGGGAGCCGAAGATGTGCGGCATCGACTGGGACGGGGTGCTGCGCCAGTACCGCTTCCTGGTCGAACGGGTCGCCTCCCCCGACGAGTTCGCCGACCTGATGCGCGAGGTCCTCGGCGAGCTCGGCACCTCGCACGCGTACGTGTCCCCGGCCCGCCGCAACGAAGGCCCCCCGCACTACCAGCGGGCCATCGGCCTGCTCGGCGCCAACCTCTTCCCCCGCGACGGGTCCTGGGTCGTCGGCCGGATCCTGCCCGGCGAGTCCTCCGACTCCAAGGCCCGCTCCCCGCTCGCGGGCACCGGCATCCGCGAGGGCGCGGTCCTCACCCACGTGGACGGCCGGCCGGTGGACCCGGTCACCGGGCCCTACCCGCTCCTGTCCGCGGCCGGCGGCACCACCGTGGAGCTCACCTTCGAGCCCGCCGAGGGCCAGGGCCGCTCGCGCCGGGTCGCGGTCGTCCCGCTGATCGACGAACGCCCGCTGCGCTACCAGGACTGGGTGGCCAAACGCCGCGCGGTGGTCCGGGAGATCAGCGGCGGCCGGTGCGGCTACCTGCACATCCCCGACATGGGCGGCTCGGGCTGGGCGCAGTTCAACCGCGACCTGCGCGCCGAGATGTCCAAGCCCGCCCTGCTCGTGGACGTACGCGGCAACGCCGGCGGGCACATCAGCGAGCTGGTGGTGGAGAAGCTGACCCGCTCCATCCTCGGCTGGGACCTGACCCGCAACGCGCAGCCCGTCTCCTACGCCTCCAACGCGCCCCGGGGCCCGATCGTCGCCCTGGCCGACGAGGCGACCTCCTCCGACGGGGACATGATCACGGCCGCCTTCAAGCTGCTGGGGCTCGGCCCGGTCGTGGGCCAGCGCACCTGGGGCGGGGTGGTCGGCATGACCGGCCGGCACACCCTCGGCGACGGCACGGTGATCACGGTGCCGATGAACGCGGCCTGGTTCCCCGAGTACGGCTGGTCCGTGGAGAACCAGGGCGTGGAGCCCGACCTGCCGATCCTGCGCACCCCGCTCGACTGGGCGGAGGGACGGCACGCACAGCTCGACGACGCCGTGCACCTGGCGCTGGAGCTGCTGGAACAGGACCCGGCCGCGGTGCCGCCCGGCTACACGGACGTACCGGACCGGCGCCGGCCCAAGCTGCCGCCGCGGGGGTGACCGCGCGGGAGTGACCGGGCGGGGCGGGTGACCGCAGGGCATGCGGGCATGCGAAAGGGGTGCGACCCGGGACGGCGGGTCGCACCCCTCGGCACGTTTCTCAGGGACTGCTGCCTACTTGTCGAAATTCTCGTCGAACGTGTCGCGAGCCCTGTCCTTGGCCTGGTCGGCGGCCTGCGAGGCGCGCTCGGACACCTCGTCCTGCTTGCCGGAGGCCTTCGCCTTCTCCGCGAGTTCCTTCGCCTTGTCCTGGAACTGGTCCCTGATGCCCATGGGTCCTCACTCCTGTAACGGTGTTCGGTAAGGGGAACCCGACCAGTCTCGCCCAGGTGGACATTCCTCGCATTCCGATCAGCGGCCCTGACTGCGCTCCTGCTCGTCCGCGGCCCCGCCGGCCCCCACAAGCCCCTTGGAAACGCTGGCCAGTCGCGGCTCGAACCGCTTCATCTCGCGCTGTCCGACTGCCGAGATGATCGCGGGCAGGTACCCGCGGACCCCCTGCATGCCCCGCAGCCACCACTGGGCGTACACGTGCGCCGAGCGCCGCTCGATGCCCGCCACGATCCGGTCGACGGCCGGCCCCAGCGGGTACGTCTGGTTCGACGGCCACGGCAGCCGCTGGCGCAGTTCGCGCATGACCTCGTCCCGGTCGGCGCCGCGCACCATGTCCGTGTCGGTCCAGGACAGGTAGCCGACGCCCACCTTGACCCCCTTGTAGCCGACCTCGGCGCGCAGGCAGTGCGCGAAGGCCTCGACCCCGGACTTGGAGGCGCAGTAGGCGGTCATCATCGGCGCCGGGGTGATCGCCGCGAGGGAGGCGATCTGCAGGAAGTAGCCGCGGCTCTCCATCAGCACGGGCAGGAAGGCCCGGGCGGTGACGGCGCCGCCGATCAGGTTGACCTCGATGACCCGGCGCCAGGCGTCGGGGTCGGAGTCGGCGAAAGGCCCGCCGGAGGCGACACCGGCGTTGGCGACGACGATGTCCACCTTGCCGAAGCGCTGCTTGACCTCCTGCGCGACCCGGGCCATGGCCTCGTGGTCGGTGACGTCGGCGTACCAGTGGTCGCTGTCGGTGTGCAGCCGCGCGGAGACCTCCTTGAGGGCCTCGGGCTCCAGGCCCACGAGGGCCACCTTCGCGCCGCGGGCGGACAGTTTGCGGGCGAGCAGCTCGCCGACCCCGCGCGCGGCCCCCGTGACGACGGCGACCTGTCCTTCCAGACTCTTGCCTGCACTCACGGGGTCTTCTCCTCTGCGGGTTCGTTGACGTCGGAACGGCTGACGGCGGAGCGTCCGACATACGCCCCGGCGAGCTCGCGCACGGCGGCGGTCACGGCCTCCGGGGCCTCGATCGGGCTCATGTGCCCCACCCCGGTCAGCTCGGTGAGCCCCACGCAGTTCGGCAGCGCGGCCGCCAGCCCCCGGGCGTGCACGATCGGCGTCAGCCGGTCGCTCTTGCCGCCGAGGACCGCGGTGGGCACGGTGAGCGCGGCCAGCTGCGCGTCGAGGTCCAGCGAGGCCAGCACCCCGGACCAGGCGTGCCGCACCGGGGTGGGGCAGGCGTGGACGATCCGCGCACAGGCCTCGACCTTCTCGGGCGCGGAGCCGGGGCCCATCGTGGCGTACTTCAGCACCTTGCGGGCGACGGGCGTGACGGGCCCGAGCGGGGCCCGGGATCCCAGGATCGCCCCGGTGATACGGGTCCTCGCGCGGCCGGCGCGCCACGGCAGGACCTGCGCCTCCTCGACCAGCCGGCCACTGCCGGTGCTGCACAGCAGCGCGGCCGCGGCGTGCTCGGCGAACTCCGGCCGGGCGGCGGCTGCCATGACCGTCATCCCGCCCATGGAGTGGCCCGCGACGACGGCCTTCTCTCCGGGGGCGAGGGTGGCCCGCAGGACCGCGACCAGGTCGTCGGCGAGGGCGGCGGTGCCGTAGCCGGACACGGAGCCGGCCGGACTGCGGCCGTGGCCCCGCTGGTCGTAGGCGATGACCCGGTGCCCGGTGGCCAGGGCCCGTATCTGCGCGGCCCAGAAGGCGGTGGAACAGGTCCAGCCGTGCGCGAGCACGACGGCCGGGGCCCCGTCCTCGCCGTGCACCTCGACGTGCAGGCGCGCACCGTCGGCGGAGGTGGCGACCAGCTCCCGGCGGGCGGCCGGCGGGGCGTACGGCCCCGCGGTCACGTGCGTCAGGCGGCTCACGCGGCCCCCTCCCGCTCCGCTTCGGCGGCGGCCGCCGGAACCCGTTCGCGCTCGCGCTCGCGGCCCCGTACGACCTCGTACTCGCCCAGGTCCACGCCCAGGGTCTCCTTGCGGAACTCCCCGGTGGTGCCCGGCCAGACCGTGGTGTTGCGGCCCTGCGCGTCCAGGTACCAGCTGGTGCAGCCGCCGGTGTTCCACACCGTCCGCTCCATGCGGGTCTGGACCTGCCGGTTCCAGGCGTTGACCGCGGACGGCCGGGCGGCGAGGGCGACCTTCCCGCCCAGACTGCTCCCACCGAGGAGGGCCAGCTGGCGCATGTAGTCCGCCATGTAGTTCAGCTGCGACTCGATCATCAGGATCATCGAGCTGTTCCCGAGCCCGGTGTTCGGCCCGATGATCGTCATCCAGTTCGGGAAGCCCGCCGCGGTGGCCCCGCGCAGCGACTGCATCCCGTCCTTCCAGACCTCCGCGAGGGTCTTGCCGTCCACACCCACCACCCGGTCGGCGATCGGCATGTCCGTGACGTGGAAGCCGGTGCCGAAGACGATCGCGTCGACCTCGGTCTCGGTCCCGTCGGCCGCTACCAGCACCGACCCCCGGATCTCCTTCAGCCCGGAGGCCACGAGGTCCACGTCGGGCCGGGCGAGCGCCGGGTAGTACTCGCTCGACAGCAGGATCCGCTTGCAGCCGATGCGGTACGAGGGCGTCAGCTTGGCCCGCAGCTCCGGGTCCTTGATCGAGCGCGCCATGTTCGCCTTGGCCAGGGACTCGATCAGACCGAGCTGGTTCGGCCGCTTGGTGAAGGCGCTGACCTGGAGTTCCCTGATCCCCCACAGCAGCCCGCGGCGGGCCGCCCGGGTGAAGGGGAGCTGGCGGTGCAGCCAGCGCTCCACCGAGGTGATCGCCCGGTCGGTGCGCGGCATCACCCACGGCGGGGTGCGCTGGAAGAGCGTGAGCCGCTCCACCTCGGGCGCGATGGCGGGCACGATCTGGATGGCGGAGGCGCCCGTACCGATCATGGCCACGCGCTTGCCGCGCAGGTCGTAGTCGTGGTCCCAGCGGGCCGAGTGGAAGACCTTGCCGGGGAAGCCGGCGAGTCCGGGTATCTCCGGCATCTTCGGGTCCGACAGCGGCCCGGTGGCGGAGACGACCACGTCGGCGGTGAGGTCCCCGCCCGAGGTCTCTATCTCCCAGCGCATCGCGTCCGCGTCCCACCTCATCATCCGGACCTCGTGGTTCAGCCGGATGTGGCGGCGCAGCCCGAAGGTGTCCGCCACGTGCTCCAGGTACTCCCTGATCGCGGGCTGCCCGGAGAAGGTGCGGGGCCAGTCGGGATTGGGCGCGAAGGAGAAGGAGTAGAGGTGGGAGGGCACGTCGCAGGCGCACCCGGGGTAGTTGTTGTCCCGCCAGGTGCCGCCGACGGAGTCGGCGCGCTCCAGGACGACGAAGTCCGTGATCCCCTCGCGCCGCAGCCGCACCGCCGCGCCCAGCCCGCCGAACCCGGACCCGATCACCGCAACGCGTACGTGCTCGCGTCCGTGCTCGCGTTCCCGCTCGCGCCCGTCCATGCCACCGCCCATGCCAGCCACCTTCGGATGCCGATGCCAACGCCCATTCAGATGCTGCCAGCAATCACTGGCACAATCGGGAGAGTAGAGCAGCCCCGTACTCATGGGTAGGGGTCGCGCCGGGAAAGTTACCGGGAGTACGCCCTAGGCTGCCCACGTGCCGCACAATGCGACGCAGGACGCCGTGCCACCCACCTCAGCGACAGAAGCAAGGACCACAGTGCGCGAATACCGCACGGAAGAGCTGGCCGAGGCCGCCGGCATACCCGTACGCACCCTGCGCTTCTACCGTGAGCGCAAGCTCCTGCCGCCGCCGCGCCGCGAGGGCCGCATCGCCTGGTACGACGACCACCACCTGGCCCGGCTGCGCACCATCGCCGCCCTGCTGGAGCGCGGCCACACCCTCGGCGGGATAGCCGAACTGACCGTCGCCTTCGAGAACGGCCGCGACGTGGGCCAGCTGGGTGAGCTGCTCGGCATCGGCTGGTCCGAGGAGACCCCGGTCCGCCTGACGCCCGAGGCCCTCGCCGACTACTTCGAGGGCGAGGTCACCCCGGAGAACCTGGCGGCCTCGCTCGACCTCGGCTACCTCGCCACCGACGGCGAGGAGATCGTCCACGTCAGCCGCCGGCTCCTGGACGTCTCCTCGGCCCTGGTCCGCGAGGGCGTACCGCTCTCGGCCGTCCTGGAGGCGGGCCGCCGGGTCCGCGAGCACACGGACGCGATGGCGGCCCTGTTCACGGAGCTCATCTCCACCCACATCTCGGAGGAAGCCGTCCCGCGCCTGCGCCCCCTGGCCAAGAGCGTGGTCGAGGCGGAACTCACGATGTCCATGGACCGCCTGCGCCCACCCGTACCGGGTCAGACGCCGAGCTCGTAGACCACGGTCACGGGCGCGTGGTCGGACCACCGCTCGGGGTGCGTCTCGGCCCGCTCCACGAACGCCTTGACGGCCTTGGCCGCCAGCCCCGGCGTCGCCACCTGCAGGTCGATCCGCCAGCCGGCGTCGTTGTCGAAGGCCCGCCCGCGGTAGGACCACCAGGAGTACGGCCCCTCGGTGTCCGGGTGCAGGCTCCGCACCACGTCCACGTACCCGGCGGTGCCGTACACCTGCCCGAGCCACTCGCGCTCCTCGGGGAGGAAGCCGGCGTTCTTCCGGTTGGTCTTCCAGTTCTTCAGGTCGGCTTCCTGGTGGCAGATGTTCCAGTCACCGCACACGACGACCTCCCGCCCGTCCGCGGCGGCCCGCACCTTGAGCTCCTTCAGGTACGTGAGGAACTCCCCCATGAACCGGTACTTCTCGTCCTGCTTCTCGGTCCCGGCCTCGCCGGAGGGCAGGTAGAGGCTGGCGACGGTCACACCGGGCAGATCGATCTCCAGGTACCGCCCACTGCTGTCGAATTCCTCGCTCCCGAATCCGACCTGCACCCGCTCCGGCTCCCGCCGCGTGTACAGCGCGACCCCGGCCCGCCCCTTGGCGGCGGCCGGTGCGAACACGGTGTGCCACCCCTCGGGCGCCCGCACCTCGTCCGGAATCTGCCCCTCCTCGGCCCGCACTTCCTGCAGGCAGACGACGTCGGCGTCGGACCCGGCGAGCCAGGGCGAAAACCCCTTCTTGGCGGCGGCGCGGATTCCATTCACATTCACGGAGGTCACAGAGAACATCCCTGCACGATAGCCGGAGCGTTCCGTAGGCTGTTCGGATGTCTCAGGAGATCCAGCTCCGCGCCGTGTCGTACGACCACCCGGACGCGGTCAAGCTCAATGACCAAGTGCAGATCGAATACCAGGAGCGCTACGAGGGCGAGGGCGACGAAACCTTCCTCGACCCGGCGATGTTCGCCCCGCCGCAGGGCCTCTACCTCCTCGCCTACGACGCTTCGGGCGCGCCGGTGGCCAGCGGCGGCTGGCGCAGCCACGAGGCGAACGACGAGGGCTACGCCGACGGCGACGCCGAGCTGAAGCGCATGTACGTGATCCCCGAGGCCCGCGGCCTGGGCCTGGCCCGCCGCATGCTCGCCGCCCTCGAAGCGGACGCCCGCGCGGCCGGCCGCGTGCGCATGGCCCTGGAAACCGGCGACCAGCAGCCGGAGGCCATCGCCCTCTACCTCTCCGAGGGCTACACCCTGACGGACGCCAAGTTCGGCCACTACCGCTTCCACGACTCCAGCCGCTGCATGACGAAGCCCCTGAACCCGGCGTAGCCGCCCCGACCCCTCCCCGAACCTCAGATCGGCCTCCGAACTCCCCACCGCCGGGGTCGCCCTCCGGCCACCGCGCCCACACTGGGCCGAGGACGTCACCACGACCCAGCGGGGGGACCGTGCCCACCGATCCGAGCGTCTACGAACTGGCCCACCTGGCCGGCGGCCCCCAACGCGTCGCCGAAACCGCCCTGATCGCCCTGCGCGACCTCGGCGCGCTGACCATCACCGGCCCCCGCGTCCGCGCGACCACGCCCGCACCACCCGCCCGCCACCCGGTCGAAGCGGTGCTCACGGCGTTCTGCTCGCGCGGACGCGGCGTCCCGGCCGCGATCGCGACCGTGCGCGAGGCCCGAACGCAAAAGATCCCGCCCGGTCTTCCGACCGGACGGGATCTCGTGACGTTCGCGGGAGCAACCCGTGAACTGTCGTTTGTGGACCTGTGGGGATTTGAACCCCAGACCCCCTCGATGCGAACGAGGTGCGCTACCAGACTGCGCCACAGGCCCTTGCGACGTGTGAAACATTAGCATCCCCTCGCGGGTGCTCCAAAACCGGTATCGGGGAGCGTCCGCGCAGGTCATCGATCACTCGTTCGCGGCGCGCGGGCGCTCGTCGCCCTCGTACTGGTCGAAGAGGGGCGTACGCGCCGCATCGCGCGGGCGGGGGCGGGGCGACGGGGTCGACGGCTGGGCGCGCAGGCGGGGTTCCGTCGGCTCGGCCGTGCTGGAGCGGGTCGCGCTCCAGGGGTCCGGGGTCGCCGGGCCGGTGGCGCGCGGGGCGACCGGGGCCGTCACGTACGTCGGCAGCGGCACCGGGACGGGCTCCCAGCTGTCACCGCGGGCGGGGCCGCGCTCGCGTTCGCGCTGCTGGTCCACCCACTCGGCGTGGTCGGTCTGCTCGACCAGGGCGCGCCGGCCGGCCTCCTGCGGGGAGACGGGTGGCGCGGGGTCCGGGTCGGAGCCGGCGGCCGGCTCGGATTCCCGGCGCCGGGGGCGGTTCTCGCGCAGGTGGCGGGCGGCCGCCTCGGCGCGGCGCCGGTCCATGGTGAACTCGTAGCGGCGTCGCTCCTGGACCCGCAGGTGCACGATGTACGTGCTCAGCAGCAGGGCGGGGACGGCCGGGGCCCACAGGTACTGGAGTCCGCCGACGGCGGCGGCGACCGCGCCGAGGGTGAAGATCAGGAAGAGCAGCGCGGTGGTGCGCCGGCGGCGGGCCAGGACGACGAGGCGCTGTTCGCGGCGGGCCCGCTCCGCACGGTCGGCCCGCTCGGAGGCGGCCGATCTCGGTTCGGACCGGGTCGGCGGGGGCACGACGACGGCCCGGGCGTCGGCGGCGTCCACGGGTTTGACCGTTTCCGTCGCGGCGTCCGGGTCCGCGGGGGGCTGGGGCCGCGCCTCCTCGTCACCGCGCTCACGCAGCCCCTTGGCGTAACGGCGCTCCATTCCCGCCCGGCCGGAAAGCAGCCGGATGGCGGTGGAGAAGCGTTCCGTCGGACGGGCTTCGTTCAGCTCGTCCTGCCTCCGGAGCCACATGGGCACCAAGTAGGCGGCCCAGGCCCCGACGATGACTGCGTAGATGAGGCCGCTGCTGCTCACACCCCACACCGTAGAGGGGCGCGGGCGGGGGGATCCGCCAATTGGGACGGCGTGTCGCACGATCTCGCTGATATCACGGACTTTTTTTGTGATTCTTCGGATCAGGTTATGGGCGAATCGGTCATTGGACGAAAGAATTCGAACAGATATCGGATTTCTATTGTTCCGGCAGCGTGCCCGGCTCGGCGGGGCCGTGCGGATGGCGTTCGCGGTGCCAGCGCCGCAGCAGCCCCTCCCGCGCCTCCTCCGCCGTCAGCGCGTACACGAGGTGATCGCGCCAGGCCCCGTCGATGTGCAGGTACCGCGGGCGCAGTCCCTCCTCGCGGAAGCCGAGCTTCTCCACCACCCGGCGGCTCGGACCGTTCTCCGGGCGGATGCACACCTCGATCCGGTGCAGCCCGACCTTGCCGAAGCAGTGGTCCACCGCGAGCGCGACCGCCGTCGGCATCACTCCGCGGCCCGCCACGTCCCGGTCCACCCAGTAGCCGACGTGGCCCGCGCACATCGAGCCCCAGGTGATCCCGGCGACCGTCAACTGGCCCACCAGGCGTCCCTGGTACTCGACGACGAACGGCAGCATGCGCCCCGCGTTCGCCTCCGCCCGCAGGTGGCGCACCATCTGGCGGTACGTCGGCCGCTGGATCACCGGCCCCCAGGGAGCGGGCGGCGGGATCGTCGCCTCCCACGGCCGGAGCCAGTCGCGGTTGCGGCGGTTGACCTCGCGCCAGGCGGCCTGGTCCCGGAGCTTTATCGGCCGGAGCGCTACGTCGCCGTCCGTCAGCACCACCGGCCAGGAGGGGCCGTTCAGCTCGCGCTCCCCGGGGGTCTGCCCTCGGGACGAGGGTGGTCGCCGCCCCGGATCTGGTCGACGGCGTGCAGCAGGACGCGGGACAGGACCGCGATCCCGTCGCGGACCCCGCCCGTGGAACCGGGCAGGTTCACGATCAGGGTGCGGCCGGCCACGCCCGCCAGCCCCCGGGACAGGGCCGCGGTGGGCACCTTCGCCAGGGACTCGGCGCGGATCGCCTGCGGGATGCCCGGGATCTCGTAGTCCAGTACGCGGGCGGTGGCGTCGGGGGTCCGGTCGGTCGGCGAGATGCCGGTGCCGCCGGTGGTCAGGATGACGTCGTACCCGGCGGCCACGCCCTCGCGCAGGGCCGCCTCCACGGGATCCCCGTCGGGGACCACGCGCGGGCCGTCCACCGCGAAGCCGAGCGCGCGCAGGCCCTCGGCGAGCACGGGGCCGCCCTTGTCCGCGTACACGCCCTGCGAGGCCCGGTTCGAGGCCGTGACGACCAGCGCGCGCAGCCCGGGGTCCCCGGGCTCCACCGGTTCCGCCTCCGGGGCATGGGCGTGGCTGTGGACCTCGCCGCCGCGCGGGGCGTTCACGAGCGCGCCCAGTCGCCGGACTTGCCGCCCGTCTTCTCCTCGACCCGCACGTCGGTGATGACCGCGCCCTTGTCGACGGCCTTGACCATGTCGATGACGGTGAGCCCGGCGACCGCGACGGCGGTCAGCGCCTCCATCTCGACGCCCGTGCGGTCCGCG
The DNA here is from genome assembly GCF_057834385.1 of Streptomyces sp. GL_141. Taxonomy (NCBI): domain Bacteria; kingdom Bacillati; phylum Actinomycetota; class Actinomycetes; order Kitasatosporales; family Streptomycetaceae; genus Streptomyces; species Streptomyces sp. GL_141. Next base: position 5,078,115 of record NZ_CM174402.1, on the reverse strand, counting down.
GTCTTGACGGTGGCGAGGATCTCGACGGCGTCGTCGGTGACCTTCAGGTCCACCTTCACCCCGGAGACGGCCAGCGGGTGGCACAGCGGGATCAGGTCGGGGGTCTTCTTCGCCCCCATGATCCCGGCGATCCGCGCGGTGGCGAGGGCGTCGCCCTTGGGAACGCCCTCGCCCCGCAGCAGTTCGATCACCCGGGGAGAGACGAGCACACGGCCGCTGGCCCGCGCCGTCCGGGTGGTGACGTCCTTCGCCGAGACGTCGACCATCCGGGCCGCGCCGGCCTCGTCGATGTGCGTCAGCCTGGTGCCGGCGGCGCCGCCGGCGCTGCTCTGCGTACTCATATCTGCGTGCCGCTCCCGTCCGGGCCCCGCAAGGGCCTGTGTGGTGCAACACGCTACCCGCATCCGCCGTACCTCAGCCGAGCGGGACCTCAGCCGAGCAGGACCACTTCCAGCTCGGCCCCGGGCTCCACCGAGGTCACGTCCTCCGGTACGACCATCAGCGAGTCGGCGTGCGCCAGCGCGGCGATCAGGTGCGAGCCCGCCCCGCCGACCGGGCTGACCGTGCCGCTCGAAGCGTCGTACTTGCCGCGCAGGAACTGGCGGCGGCCCGCCGGGGAGCCGATCGCCTTGTCCGCCGTGAACACCGCGCGCACGCTCGGCCGGCTGACCTCGGAGGCGGGCAGGCCCATGAGGGCGCGGATCGCGGGGCGCACGAACAGCTCGAAGGAGACGTAGGAGGAGACCGGGTTGCCGGGCAGGGCCAGCAGCGGGGTGTGGTCGGGGCCGATGGTGCCGAAGCCCTGCGGCTTGCCGGGCTGCATGGCGAGCTTGCGGAAGTCGATCCCGGCGCCGTCGATATCCTCGCCATCGATGCCGCCCGTGGAGAGGTCCGTGAGGGCCTCCTTGACCACGTCGTACGCGCCGACGCTGACCCCGCCCGTGGTGACGAGCAGGTCGGCCCGGATGAGCTGGTCCTCGATGGTGGAGCGCAGGGTGTCGGCGTCGTCGGCGACGGCTCCGACCCGGTAGGCGATGGCTCCGGCGTCCCGCGCGGCGGCGGCCAGGGCGAAGCTGTTGGAGTCGTAGATCGTGCCGGGCGCCAGGGCCTCGCCCGGCTGGACCAGTTCGCTGCCGGTGGACAGGACGACCACGCGCGGGCGCGGACGCACCCGCACGGTGCCCCGCCCGATGGCGGCCAGCAGGGCGATCTGCGGCGGCCCGAGGACCGTGCCCGCGGCGAGCGCGAGGTCCCCGGCCTGTACGTCGCTGCCGCGCGCGCGGACGTGCGCCCGCGCCTCGGCGGCGCGGTGGACGCGTACCTCGCCGGCGGCGCCCTCGGGCGACTCGCTGGCGGGGGTCATTCCGGTGGCGGCGCCGCCGCCCGTGCCGCCGTCGGTCCACTCGACCGGTACGACGGCTTCCGCGCCGGGGGGCAGCGGGGCGCCGGTCATGATGCGGGCGGCCTGGCCGGGGCCCACGGTCGGCAGCTCGCCGTCGCCGGCCGCCACGTCCCCGATGACCGTCAGCACCGCGGGGAACTCCTCGCTGGCGCCCTGGACATCGGCGGTCCGGACGGCGTAGCCGTCCATCGAGCTGTTGTCGAAGGGCGGCAGGGCGACCGGCACGGTGACGTCCTCGACGAGGACACAGCCCTGGGCGTCCAGCAGCTGGAGCTCGATGGGCTCCAGCGGCCGGACCGTACCGAGGACGTCCGCCAAGTGCTCGTCCACCGACCAGAGGCGCTGCGGGGCGGTTTGGTCCTGCGGTGCGTCGGGCTTGCTCAAGGTCCTACATCTCCTCCGTGACGTAATGGTGAAGCCAGGTGCGGAACTCCGGGCCCAGGTCCTCACGCTCGCACGCGAGTCGGACGATGGCCCGCAGGTAGTCCCCGCGGTCTCCGGTGTCGTAGCGGCGGCCCCGGAAGACCACGCCGTGCACCGGGCCCCCGACGGTCTCGTCGGCGGCGAGCTTCTGCAGGGCGTCGGTCAGCTGGATCTCACCGCCGCGGCCCGGCTCGGTCTCCCGCAGTATGCCGAAGATCGCCGGATCGAGTACGTATCGTCCGATGACCGCGTAATTGCTGGGCGCGTCCGCGGCGTCCGGCTTCTCCACGAGACCGGTGATGCGGACCACGTCCGCCTCCTCGGTGGGCTCGACCGCGGCGCAGCCGTACAGGTGCACCTGGGAGGGGTCGACCTCCATCAGCGCGACGACGGTGCCGCCGGCGCGCTGCTGGATCTCCGTCATCCGGCGCAGCAGCGGATCGCGGGGGTCGATGAGGTCGTCGCCGAGGAGGACGGCGAAGGGTTCGTCGCCGACGTGCGGCTCCGCGCACAGCACGGCGTGGCCCAGGCCCCGGGGGTCGCCCTGGCGGACGTAGTGCATGGTGGCCAGGTCGCTGGACTCCTGGACCTTCTTGAGCCGGTCGTCGTCGCCCTTGGCGATGAGCGCCGACTCCAGCTCGTAGTTGCGGTCGAAGTGGTCTTCGAGAGCCCGCTTGTTACGGCCCGTGATCATGAGAATGTCGTCGAGACCGGCCGACACGGCCTCCTCGACGACGTACTGAATGGCCGGCTTGTCCACCACAGGAAGCATTTCCTTGGGTGTGGCCTTGGTTGCCGGAAGGAACCGAGTGCCGAGGCCCGCGGCCGGGATGACGGCCTTTTTGATCACGGGGTGCAACTGAGTCATGAGCGGAACGATAGTCCCTCGTGCTGTGAACCACGTGTGCTTCAGATGAACATGATCAGGTATACCCCGATAGAAAGTGATACGAGCCGACCGTGACAGAGAACCAGCCTTCGAGGGCCAAGACGGACCTGCGCCGGGAACTCCTCGCGGCCCGCCGCGCCTTGTCCGCCGACACCCTGCGCACGGCGGCCGAAGCCCTCTCCCGCTCCGCCCTGGAGCTGCCCGAACTCGGCTCCGCCCACACCGTGGCCGCCTACGTCTCCATCGGCTCCGAACCCGGCACCCGCGAGCTGCTCGACGCCCTGCGGGCGGCCGGCACCCGCGTGCTGCTGCCCGTCCTGCTGCCCGACAACGACCTCGACTGGGCGGCGTACGAAGGCCCCGGCAGCCTGGCCGAGGCCGCGCACCCGGGCAAGATGCGGCTCCTGGAGCCCGTCGGCCCCCGGCTCGGCCCGGACGCGGTGACCGGCGCCGACGCCGTGCTGCTGCCCGGGCTGGCCGTGGACCGGCGGGGGATGCGGCTGGGGCGGGGCGGAGGCTCGTACGACCGGGTGCTGGAACGGCTGGAGCGCGCCGGGGCGCATCCGGCACTGGTCGTGCTGCTCTACGACGACGAGGTGGTCGCGCGGGTCCCGGAGGAACCGCACGACCACCCCGTCCGGGCGGTCGCCACCCCGTCGGGGGTGCTCCGCTTCAGCTCGTGAACCCGACTGCGGCCGTGGCCGTCAGGAACCCTCGGGCTGGAGGGTCAGGGTGTCGACCGTGGCCTTGTCCACGGCGTCCTTCCCGAAGGGCCAGTCCAGCAGTTCGCCCTTGGCCCACAGCGTCGTCTGGTCCGTGTAGTGGTCGTGGTACGCGTGCCCCGAGGCGCCCGTCAGGTTGATCCAGCGGGACTTGTCGAAGTCGGCGAGGTTCACGACCATCCGCATCGACGGCACCCAGGTGACCCCGTACCCGCTGGAGGCGTTCCAGCCGGTCGCGTTGACGGTGGCCTCGCCGCCGCCCAGGTTCCAGGGGCCGCGGTTGAGGAGCCACTGGAGGTAGCCGGGGCCCTCGGTGCCGATCGTCTGGTTCTTCAGCATCAGCTGGTGCATGCGGCCCCAGCTCCAGGTCGACTGGTCCTTGCCGAGCTTGGCGGTCAGCTCCCAGCGGGCGTCCTTCATGGCCCGTGCGAAGAGCTGGTCGCGGGTGGTGGTGGCGGCCACGGTGCGGCCGACGGCGGGCGACTGCCACCAGGCCGAGTTCTCGTCCTTGACCAGGCGGCGGACCACCTCGAACCAGCGGTCGCCGCCGTCCGGCTGCGCCGAGTCGGAGCCGCGCTCACCGCATTCGCGGACCATCTTGGCGAGGTCGTCGGCCGGGCCGGTGGTCTGCTCGGGGACGTTCATGCAGCTGCCCTCGACCCGCAGCTCCTTGGGCATCTTGTCGCCGAAGGCCAGCTTGAGGATGTTGCGCCAGACCGCGTTGAAGTACGCGGCGGCCGCCGAGTCGGGCTCCTGCGTGTAGTTCCAGCCGTCCAGCAGCTTCTGCGCGGAGCGGACGGCCGGGTCCGAGACGTCGATCTTGGCCAGCATCGGGGTCAGCAGCGCGGCGATCTCGCTGCTGTTGTCCATCTGCATGGTGCGCATGTCGTCGGTGGAGATCTTCCCGCTGTCCTTGATCTTCGCCTCGATGAGGTCGTTGATCCGCTGACTGCGGGCGCCGTAGCCCCAGTCGGTGGTCAGCAGGTACGGGTACTTGCCCTGGCCGGTCTCGGTGACGGCCTGGTTCGCGGTGACGATGAAGCCGCGGTCCGGGTTGAGCGCCCACGGCATCTCGTCCTGCGGGACATAGCCGGCGTTGCCGTCCTTGCCGCCCTTCCAGGCGTACTTGGAGTCCCAGCCGGGGGCGGGCATCTTGCCGTCGCCGGTGGTGCGCATCGGGATGCGGCCGGGGGCCTGGTAGCCGATGTTGCCGCTGGGGCCCTTGTTGTCCGCGTAGATCAGGTTCTGCGAGGGGACCTCGAAGTCGCGGGCCGCGGTGCGGAAGTCCTGGAAGTTCTTGGCCCGGTTGAGCTTGAAGACCGCGTCCATCGACTTGCCCGGGTCCAGCGCGGTCCAGCGCAGGGAGACCCCGTAGCCGTTGCCGCGGTCCGGGGCGGCGCTGTTCACGGGGGCGCGGGCGCCGACCGTGGCGATCTCGTCGCTGCGGTCGGAGATCAGCGGGCCGTTGTTGGTGGACCGGACGGTGATCTTCTTCTCACCGCCGCCGGCGATCTTGATGACCTCTTCGCGGGTGGTGAAGGGGAGCACCTTGTTGTCGTAGACGTAGCCCTCGGGCTTGACCTGCTCCAGGTAGAGGTCGGTGACGTCGGCGCCGAGGTTGGTCATGCCCCAGGCGATGTCGGCGTTGTGGCCGATGACCACGCCCGGCATGCCGGAGAAGGTGTAGCCGGCCACGTCGTACTGGCACGAGGCCGAGGCCGCCCGGCAGTGCAGGCCCATCTGGTACCAGACCGAGGGCAGCTGCGGGGAGAGGTGCGGATCGTTCGCGAGCAGCGGCTTGCCGGTGGTCGTGTACTTGCCGGCGACGACCCAGGAGTTCGAGCCGATGCCGCTGCCGGCCGGGCCGAGGATCGCGGGGATCTCGTCGAGGGTGTCGGCCAGCGCGCCGAGCTGCGTGCGCAGGCCCACGGTGGCGCCCTGGGCGGTGGCGTTGCCGGCCAGCCCGGTCTCGCCGGTGGTCTGGGTGGAGACCTGGGAGCCGGTGGCGCCGCCCGATCCGCCGGTGGTGGCGCCGGAGCCCACGGGGCTGCCGGAGCCGGGACCGGCCGCGGGGGTGTACTTCCCGCCCTTGACGGTGCCGCCCTCGACGATCGGACGGTTCCGGTCGAAGGGGTACGGCGGGTAGAGCTCGTCGATCTGCGCCTGCGAGAGCTTGCCCGTCATCAGCGCGCGGTCGATCTCGTCCTGCATGTTGCCGCGCAGGTCCCAGGCCATCGCCTTGAGCCAGGCCACCGAGTCGACCGGGGTCCACTGCTCGGGCTGGTAGGAGTCGCTGAGCTTGAGGGCGGCGTGCTCGACGGAGAGGTCCTTGCCGGACTTCCCCTTCAGGTACGCGTTGACCCCGTCGGCGTAGGCCTGCAGGTACTTCTTGGTGTCGGCCGACAGCTTGGTGTCGTACTCCTGCTGCGCGACCTGGCGCCAGCCGAGCGTGCGCAGGAAGGCGTCCGTCTCGACCTGGCCGGCGCCGAACATCTCCGAGAGCCGCCCGGAGGTCATGTGGCGGCGTACGTCCATCTCCCAGAACCGGTCCTGCGCGTGCACGAAGCCCTGCGCGCGGAAGAGGTCCTCGTCGGAGTCGGCGTACAGCTGGGGAATTCCGTTGGCGTCGCGCTTGACGTCGACGGTCCCGGTCAGGCCGGGGACCTTGAGGGAGCCGGTGGTCTGCGGGAACGAGGCCCGCACACTGTCCACGCTCCAGTACGCCCCGTACCCGAGGCCAGCGAAGAGCGCCAGCACCAGGACGAGCACGATCAGACGGGCGCGTCGTCCCTTCTTCTTGACGGAAGGGGCGGTTTCGTTGGCGGGCATCGCTGTCCTTAGAGGGGCAGGGTGGTCCTGGGAGTGCTGGGAGCAACCATAGGCGCAGGACCGGGTGCGTTGATCCGTCAGGGGTCGAGGTGATGACGACAGGTCATGAGGACAGAGACCCTCGGGCGTTTCACAATGTGGCTATCGAGTAAAGGGCGCGTCAAAGATTAGGTAAGGTAACGAAGTACTTGCCGTCCGTGCCCGTGCCGGAACGATGCGTCAGTCCGACGTCCCCCGTTCCGTCATCGTCAGGCACGTCGAGGAAAGGGCCGCCCGCTGACTGTCCACACGCTGAATGAGCTCCTGCTGGTCTGCTCGCTCGTGCTGCTCGTCGCCGTGGCGGCGGTACGCGTCTCTTCGCGCAGCGGCCTCCCCAGCCTGCTCATTTACCTCGGCATAGGTATTGCGATAGGCCAGGACGGCATCGGCAACGTCGTGTTCGACAACGCCGAGCTGACCCAGGTGATCGGCTATGCCGCGCTCGTGGTGATCCTCGCCGAGGGCGGCCTGGGCACGAAGTGGAAAGAGATCAAGCCGGCCCTGCCGGCCGCGATCGTGCTGTCGCTGGTCGGCGTCGCCATCAGCGTGAGCGTGACCGCGGCGGGCGCGCACTACCTGGTCGGACTCGAATGGCGGCAGGCCCTGCTGATCGGCGCGGTCGTCTCCTCGACCGACGCCGCGGCCGTCTTCTCGGTCCTGCGCAAGGTCCCGCTCCCCTCCCGGATCACGGGCGTGCTGGAGGCCGAGTCCGGCTTCAACGACGCCCCCGTCGTCATCCTGGTCGTGGCCTTCGCGACCGTCGGGCCGGTCGACCAGTGGTACGTCCTCATAGGCAAGATCGCGCTGGAGCTGGCGATCGGCGTCGCCATCGGCCTGGCGGTGGGCTTCCTGGGCTCGTACGGACTGCGGCACGTGGCACTGCCCGCCTCGGGCCTCTACCCGATCGCCGTGATGGCGATCGCGATCACGGCCTACGCGGCCGGCGCGATGGCTCACGGCTCCGGCTTCCTCGCGGTGTACCTGGCGGCGATGGTGCTCGGGAACGCGAAGCTCCCGCACTGGCCCGCCACCCGGGGATTCGCGGACGGGCTCGGCTGGATCGCCCAGATCGGCATGTTCGTGCTGCTGGGCCTGCTGGTCACCCCGCACGAGCTGGTCAACGACTTCTGGCCGGCGGTGATCATCGGGCTGGTGCTGACGATGGTGGCCCGGCCGCTGGAGGTCTTCGTCTCGCTGCTGCCCTTCCGGCTGCCCTGGCAGGAGCAGGCGCTCATGTCCTGGGCGGGCCTGCGCGGAGCCGTGCCCATCATCCTGGCGACCATCCCCATGGTGTCCGGGATCGAGGGCAGCGAGCGGGTCTTCAACATCGTCTTCGTCCTGGTCGTCGTCTACACCCTGGTCCAGGGGCCGACCCTGCCGTGGCTCGCGCGCAAGCTGAAGCTGGGCAACAGCGACGAGACCGCCTCCGACCTCGGGATCGAGTCGGCGCCGCTGGAGAAGCTGCGCGGGCACCTGCTGTCCTTCGCGATCCCGCCCGCCTCGCGGATGCACGGCGTCGAGGTGAGCGAGCTGCGGCTGCCGCCGGGGGCCTCCGTCACGCTGGTCGTACGGGACGCGCGCAGCTTCGTACCGGCACCGTCGACCGTGCTGCGGCGCGGGGACGAGCTGCTGGTGGTGGCCACGGACCCGGTACGGGACGCGGCCGAGGCGCGGCTGCGTGCGGTGGCCCGGGGCGGCAAGCTGGCGGGTTGGCTGGGCACCGGCGGAGAGGGCGACGGGGCCGCGGGCGGGAAGGCCAGGAGCTCCGGCAAGGGCGCGGGCAAGGGATCCGGAAAAGGCTCTGCCAAGGGCTCTGCCAAAGGCTCCGGGAAGGACTCCGGGAAGGGTTAGAGCGGCGCTCTAATTCAGTATTTTCGATGGCCTCTGTCCGGATTCACCCCTGTTTGAGTGGGGCCTGAATGCAAAGTTCCAGTTAATCGCAGGTGAAGACACGCCCTGTAGCCCGAATCACAGGGCGTATCGGTCGATCTGCCTGTACGATTAAGGAACAACACATCGAACCAACTCTGCCTGACGCAGAGCTGGCGCGACCGCAAAGCGGCCGTGGCACCCTCCCGCAGTGGGCGCCCAGGTATCACTCGGTTTTGCGCAAGAGGACAGCTCTCGGGGCTCCCACATGTACGGGTGCGATCGCTCACAAGGCGGCGCATCGTCCGCAGACGGGGAGTTCTACCAGGCAGCGGAAAGGCCAGGCCGTGACATCCGCGGTCACGACCGACAAGTCCGCCACGTCCACCCGACCCGGCTACGGGCAGCTCCTGCGCACGCCCGGCGCCCTCGGCTTCGTTCTCCCGGGATTCGCCGCGCGACTCCCCTTCGGCATGCTGACGATCAGCATCCTGCTGCTGGTCCAGCACACCACCGGTTCCTACGGAAGCGCCGGCATCGTCGCCGCCTTCACCGGTATCTCCATGGCCGTGTTCGCCCCGGTCATGGGCAAGCTCATCGACCGCCACGGCCAGAGCGCCGTTCTGGTCCCGGTGGCCCTCGTACACGCCACCGCCGTCAGCTCCCTGGTGGCGTTCGCGCTGCTGGGTGCGCCCGTCTGGGCGCTCGCACTGGCGGCCGTCCCCGCCGGTGCATCCGTCCCGCAGGTCGGACCCATGGTCCGGTCCCGCTGGGCGGCCAAGCTCGAGGGCTCCCCGCTGCTGCCGACGGCCGCCGCGTTCGAGTCCGTCACCGACGAGTTCACCTTCGTCGTCGGCCCGGTGCTCGCCACCGCGCTGTGCACCGGCATCAACCCGGCGGCCGGTCTGGTCACCGAGGCCGCGCTCACCCTGATCGGCGGCCTGCTCTTCGCCGCCCAGCGCGCCACGCAGCCCAAGCCCGTCGCCCGCCCGGCACACGGTGAGAAGCACGCCCCGGCCCTGTCGTTCCACGGCCTGCGCGTCCTGATCGTCGCCTTCATCGGCATCGGCGCCGTCTTCGGCGGCATGCAGGTCTCGCTCGCCGCCTTCTCCGAGGAGATCGGCAACCCGGGCGCCAACGGTCTGCTCTACGGCGTCTTCGCCGCGGGCAACATGATCGCCGGCATCGCCTGCGGTGCGATCGCCTGGAAGATCGGCCCGCGCCGCCGCCTGCTCCTCGGCTACATCGGCCTCACCGCGGCCGCCTCGGTCCTGTGGGCCGCGAACTCGATGATCCTGCTCGGCGCGCTCGGCCTGGTCGTCGGTCTGTGCATCGCCCCCGCGCTGATCACCGGCTACACCATGATCGAGCAGCTGGTCCCGGCCACCTCGCGGACCGAGGCCTTCACCTGGCTCACCGGTGGCGTCGCCTTCGGGCAGGCCGGCGCCGTGACCCTGGCCGGCCGTCTGACGGACGCGCACGGGTCCTCGTACGGGTTCCTCGTGCCGATGGTGGCCACCGTGCTGGCCCTGGCCATCCTGCTGGCACTGCGTGCGAAGCTGGCCCCGAAGGCCCCGAGCCGGATCGTCAGCTCGTCCAAGCCGGCCGCACAGGCCGCGCCCGCCGCACCGTCCACGAAGGTGAACGAGCGTGGGATGGGTCACCGAGTCCCGGTGACGGTGGACTGATCCGCCGGAATACGTCACCATGAAGCGTCGTTAGCACTCATTGAGCCAGAGTGCCAGGAGGAAATTCGTGCCGACCTACCAGTACCAGTGCACCGAGTGCGGTGAGGGCCTTGAGGCCGTGCAGAAGTTCACCGATGACGCGCTGACCGTGTGCCCGAGCTGTGACGGACGCCTGAAGAAGGTGTTCTCCGCGGTCGGCATCGTGTTCAAGGGATCCGGTTTCTACCGGAACGACAGCCGCGGCGCTTCGTCGAGCAGCACCCCTGCCTCGAAGCCCGCGTCGACTCCGGCCGCCACCCCGGCCGCGTCGTCGTCGAGCACCTCGGCGTCCTCCTCCTCTTCGTCGACCTCCTCGTCTTCGTCGAGCACCTCGGCCGCCTGACCCGCCCGACGCTTCACGCTTCGCCCCAGGCCCCGCCCGTCCCCACGGACCGCGGGGCCTTCGGCATGCCCCGTTAGGGTGGGCCGCATGGCGAATGCAGAGATCGGTGTCATCGGCGGATCGGGCTTCTACTCCTTCCTGGAGGACGTCTCCGAGATCCAGGTGGAGACGCCTTACGGGCCCCCCAGCGACTCCCTCTACCTCGGCGAGCTCGCCGGCCGGACCGTGGCCTTCCTGCCCCGGCACGGCCGCAGCCACACCGTCCCCCCGCACAAGATCAACTACCGGGCCAACCTGTGGGCGCTGCGTTCCGTGGGCGTGCGCCAGGTGCTGGGCCCCTGCGCGGTCGGCGGCCTGCGCCCCGAGTACGGCCCGGGCACCCTGCTCGTCCCCGACCAGCTGGTCGACCGTACGAAGTCCCGCGCCCAGACCTTCTTCGACGGGGAGCCGCTCCCGGACGGCTCCGTCCCCAACGTCGTGCACACCACCTTCGCCGACCCGTACTGCCCGGTGGGCCGCTCGGTGGCGCTGGCGGCGGCGCGCGGACGCGCGTGGGAGCCCGTGGACGGCGGCACCATGGTCGTCATCGAGGGGCCGCGCTTCTCCACGCGCGCCGAGTCCCGCTGGCACGCCGCGGCCGGCTGGTCGGTGGTCGGCATGACGGGCCACCCCGAGGCGGTCCTCGCGCGCGAGCTGGGGCTCTGCTACACCTCGATGGCGCTGGTCACGGACCTGGACGCGGGCGCGGAGACGGGCGAGGGGGTCTCCCACACGGAGGTCCTCAAGGTCTTCGGCGAGAACGTCGGCCGGCTGCGCGAGGTCCTCTTCGACGCGGTGGCCGCCCTGCCCCCGACGGAATCCCGCGCCTGCCTGTGCACCCACGCCCACGACGGCTGGGACCTCGGCATCGAGCTGCCGTAGGAAAAGTTTCCGGGGCGGTGTCACGTTTCCCGGGGCTGTCCGGTCTCAGTGGGTGAAGGCCGGGCGAAGAACGCCCGGCCGGACCCGGCCCCAGGAGGCAACCGCCATGGCACGCATCTCGCTCACCCCGCCCCGCACCCTCCTCAACCGCTTCGGCGCCTGGTACTCGCGCCGCGCCTACGGCCAGGTCCTCGAACCCGGCCTGGCCTACGGGCACAACGCGCGCGTGCTGTTCACCTACGTACGCCTCGAACAGCAGGCGGCGAAGTGGAACGCCCTCGACGGCGGCCTGAAGCACCTCGCGGTGATGGCCGCCGCCGCCCGCATGAACTGCTCGTGGTGCATGGACTTCGGCTACTGGGAGGGCCAGGCGAAGGGGATCGCCCCGGAGAAGGCCGAGAAGGTGCCGATGTGGCGTGCGGCCCGGGAGGTGTTCACGGAGCTGGAACTGCTCGTCATGGAGTACGCCGAGGCCATGACCGAGACCGAGCCGGCCGTCACGGACGAACTCGCCGCCGACCTGATCGCGCGCCTCGGCGAGGCCGCCTTCGTCGAACTCACCGCCATGGTCGCGCTGGAGAACATGCGCTCGCGCGTCAACAGCGCCTTCGGCCTGACCAGCCAGGGTTTCAAGGAGTCCTGCGAGCTCCCCCGCCAAGCGCTGACCTGGATCATGGGGGCCGTGGACAGCAGACAGGTGATCGTCGCCCTCGACTTCGGCGACCGGCGAGCCGCCGATGAACTCGTCCGGCGGCTCGGCGACTCGGCGGCGCGTGCGGTGCGTACAAGGTCGGACTGGAACTCCTCACGGCCGCCGGACCGGAGCTCGTGCTCGTGCTCGTGCTGACGGTGGTCACGAGCATGACCGGGAGCGACCTCGCCGACATCGGCATCGCCGCGGGCCCCGAAGAGCAGGTGCTGTGGCTGGCCCGGCTGGCGGCGGAGGCGGGATGCGACGGGGTCATCGGATCGCCTCGGGAGGCCGGGCCGCTGCGGAAGCTGCTGGGGCCGGACCGGCTGATCGTCACGCCGGGGGTGACGCTGCCGGGCGGGGAGACCGGCGGGCACGCCCGCGCCGATACCCCGTGGGCCGCCTTCGCGGCCGGGGCCTCCCACGTCGTGGTGGGGCGGTCGGTGACGCGGGCCGCGGATCCGGTGGCGGCGCTACGGCGGATCACCGTGGGGCGGTAACTCCTGCGGGTGACCGGGATATCCACAAGCTGTGGATCCTCCACAGGGTCGAGCGGGATCCGGCGGGGCGGCGGATCGTGGGGGCTGTCCGGGCGCTGGGTCCGGACTCCGGACTCACTCCGTCAGGTGGTGGCCGTCATGACCGCGAACTCCCGTGTCCCTTCCTCCTCCTCCTCGCCCCGCTTCCAGGCACAGGCACAGGCACAGGCCCACGCCCACACCCCGGTGCGCCCTTCCCCCGTCCCCCGTCATCCCTCTTCCGCCACGTGTCCCCCGGCGCGCTCCGTTCCCCTCTTCGCCCCGCTGCGCGTGGGGCGGGCCGGGGACCGGCTGCGCAGGGCGCTGCGGCGCCGGAGGCGCGGGGCCGCGGCCGGGCTGGCCGTCGTGGCGGCCGTGCTGGCGGTGGGCGGCACCGAGGCGCGGGCCTCGCGGGGCTCCGCGCCGCCCGCGGCGCAGCCCCCTCCGGCGGCGGTGCGGCTGGTGTCGGCGCCGGTGCGCATCGCGGACGCGGCGACGGTACGGCTGCTGCGGCCCGGGGACCGGGTGGACGTGGTCGCGGCGGAGCGCGGCGGGCCGCCCCGGGTGATGGCCGCGGGAGCCCGGGTCGCCGAAGTACCCGCCCCGGAGGAGGGCGTTGGGGACGGCGGGGCGCTGGTGGTGCTCTCCGTTCCGCGGGACACCGCGCGGGCTCTCGTGGGGGCGGGGACCGTGTCCCGGCTGGCGGTGACCTTGTGTTGAATCGTACGAACGTGCGGTCAAGTCACCGTGGGGGGAGGGTCGATTGGACACCACCGACCCAAACTGCCGTAGCTTTCGGAACCGTTGGCTCCATGTTCGGCAGATACGAAGAAAGGCTCAGTGGTGAGCGAGAAGAAGAAGGTGAGCGTGCTGGAAGGCTTCAAGGCCTTCCTGATGCGCGGCAACGTGGTCGACCTGGCGGTGGCCGTGGTCATCGGCGCCGCGTTCACGAACATCGTGAACTCTGTCGTGAAGGGCCTGATCAGCCCGGTGATCGGCCTCGTCGGCACGCAGAGTCTGGACGCGTACAAGACCTGTATCAAGGACCCCTGCGGGATCGGCGCGGACGGCAAGCCGACGGGCGTGGAGCTCCTCTGGGGCTCGGTGCTCAACGCCGCCCTGACCTTCCTGATCACCGCCGCGGTCGTGTACTTCCTCATGGTGCTGCCGATGTCGAAGTACCTCGCCCGGCAGGAGCAGCGCCGCAAGGCGAAGGAAGGCGTCCAGGAGACCATGGAGATCACCGAGCTGGTGGTCCTCAAGGAGATCCGCGACGAGCTGATCGCCCAGCGCGGCGCGGGTGGCGGGAACGTCCACTCCGACGCTCCGAGCCCCCGGCTCTAGGCGGGTCCCGCGGTCAGACGTGGTGCGGAGGCTTCTCGTCGAGGAAGCGGGCCAGATCGGCCGCGCTTCCGCCGGCGGGCGGCCGCTCGCCCCAGCCCCGGTCGGTGTCGTCCGAGGACTGCTGGTCCAGCGGATCGCCGAAGTCCAGCCGCGGCTTCGGCCGGGACTTCGCCTGGGGGCCCGGCTGGGGCTCCGGCTGGGGCTCCGGCTGGGACTTCGGGTCCTGCGGGTCGGTGGCGGGGGTGTCGCTCATGCCTCCAGGGTACGGCCGCCCCCGCCGCCGGCCCCGCTCAGCTGGGAGCCTCGGCGCCCTTGCGGGCGTAGAACCACCAGCACACCACCAGGCACGTGGCATAGAAGCCGATGAAGATCCATAGCGCGTTGGTGACGGCCATGGCCGCGAACATCGCGGGGATGAAGAAGAAGCCGTAGGCCGCGATGGCCGAGGAGAAGCCGGTGACGGCGCCCGACTCCATCTCCGACTGCTTGAGCGCCGCGGCCTGCGCCTCGGGGCCCTTGCCCTCGGCCTGCTTCATGTGATGGTCCCGGAAGATCACCGGGATCTGACGGAAGGTCGATCCGTTGCCCAGGCCGGAGAAGGCGAAGGCCACCAGGAAGCCGATGTAGAAGGGCCAGAAGTCGCCCTCCTGGCCACCGGACGGAAGGGCGTAGATCACCACGACGAGGGCCGCCGCCATGCCGATGAAGGACAGGATGGTGACCCTGGCTCCGCCGATCTTGTCCGAGAGCCAGCCGCCGCCCCAGCGCGTGAGCGCCCCGATGAACGGGCCGATCCAGGCGTAGGTGGTGGCCTGGTAGCCCTGCCCCTCGAAGTTGTTCTTGATCAGCAGCGGCAGGGCGGCCGCAAAGCCGATGAAGGAGCCGAAGGTGCCGACGTAGAGCCAGGTCATCAGCCAGTTGTGCTTGCGCTTGAAGATGATCTTCTGCTGGCTGAAGGGAGCCGCGGCCACCTTCAGGTCGTTCATCAGGAACCAGGCGGCCAGCGCCATGATGACCAGCAGCGGCACCCAGAGGAAGGCGCCGTTCTGCAGCCAGACGTCGGTGTTCTTCTTCGCGTCGTGCTGCGGGCCGCCCGCCGGGGCGCCCAGGACGGCCGCGGTGACCACCAGCGGGGCGACCAGCTGGACCACGCTCACGCCGAGGTTGCCGAGGCCTCCGTTGAGGCCGTTGGCGCTGCCCTTCTCCCGCTTGGGGAAGAAGAAGCCGATGTTCGCCATCGAGGAGGCGAAGTTCGCGCCGCCGATGCCGCACACGGCCGCGATCAGGGCCAGCTCCCAGTACGGCGTACCGGTGTCCTGGAGCGCGAAGCCCAGCCACAGCATCGGTGCGATCAGGATGATCGTGCTGAAGGCGGTGAACTTCCGCTCGCCGAACATCGGCCCGATGAAGGTGTAGAGGATCCGGAAGGTGCCGCCGGTGATGCCGGGGATGGCGGTCAGCCAGAACAGCTGCGACTTCGAGAATCCGAAGCCGACGTCGTTCAGCCTGACCACGGTCACCGACCAGACCTGCCAGACCACGAAGCCCAGCATCAGGGCCGGGATCGAGACCCAGAGGTTGCGCTGGGCGACCCGGTGGCCCTTGGACTGCCAGAAGCCCTCGTCCTCCGGCCGCCAGTCGGCGATGGTGGCCCCGGGCTTGTAGCTCTCGGCGCGGTGGCTGCGGGGTGCCGACGAGGTCGGCGGGGGCATCGACATGGTCATCGGTCCTTCGGGTCGAGGAGCCACAGTCCGATCACGACGAGGAAGGACAGGATCAGGAATCCCGCTCCCCACCAGGCCGTGCCGGTGTTTCCCTTCATCCACTCGTTGACGGTCACGGTGAGCGCCCAGAGCTGGCCGATCACGACCGTGAGGGCCAGGACGAGGCGCGCGTTGAGCCGTGAGGAGCGCTCGGGCTCCTGCTCGGTGCCGGCTCCCGGGCCCGGGCCCGTGTGCCGGATCCGGGGGTCCCCGTACCCGCTGGTGGAGCGGATCTGCGGGTACCTCTCCCGCACCGGGCGGTTGAGTCGTGGCTGGGCACTGCCCGGGTGGTACTCCGGGCGGGGCGGCAGCGGTGTCTCGCTCATGTGGGCCTCCTCTCGGTGCTGCCCGCACGGGCCGAGCCGGGGCAGCCCAGGCGGGCGGACTCCACCGGGTGGGAGTCGCCGAACTGCCGGCAGAGCGCGTCCTTGGCCGGCTCGCCCGACCGGGCGGTGGCGACGGCCCAGACGCTGCCGTCGGCCTGCTCGGTCAGGTAGATCCTCGGCAGCGGGCGCGGCGGCGGACCGGCCGTCACCTCGCCGGTGCGGGCGTCGAAGACACCCTCGTGGCAGGGGCAGTACAGCTCCCCGTCGGGGCCGCGGTCCTTGCGCCACAGCACGCCGCAGGCCAGGTGCGTACAGACAGCGGAGTAGCCCACGAGGGAGCCGTCCCCGAGCCGCACGGCCAGGGCCCGGTCGTCCTCGCCGGGGAACCGGAAGGCCACGGACTGGCCGGGGGCCAGCCGGTCGGCGACCTTCTTCGGGTCGGGCAGGCCCTCGTTGTCGCCGTGCCGGTGCAGGATGCCCGCGGCGACACCGACACCGCCGATGGCCAGGCCTCCGGAGACGGTGGCGACGATCCGCAGGTAGTCCCGGCGGGTGGTGAGGGAATCCGCGCTGATCCGGTCGCGCAGCTGCTCGATCGCGGCATCGGCGGCAGCTCCGCCGTCGGGGGCCGGGCCCGGGTGTGGAGGGGGCTGCTCGGTGACGCTCATCGGACATCCCTTCCGTTGATCTCGACGACGGGCAGGCCGCCGGGGACGGGCCACTGGACCTTGTCGGCGGGGACGACCATGGCCACGCCGGTCTGGACGACGACGTCACCGAAGACGAAGGAGTCGGCCACCTGGACGCCGGGGCGCTCCGCCTGGAGCTCTTCGAGGGTTCCGTAGAAGAGGGCTCCGGTCGGGCAGACGGTCGCGCACATCGGGGCGAGGCCGTAGGCGGTGCGGTCGTAGCAGAGGTTGCACTTCATCTGCAGCTTCGCCTGGAGGTCGATCTTCGGGATGCCGAAGGGGCAGGCGTTGACGCAGTTGGAGCAGCCGATGCAGCGGGTGGTGTCGGCCTGCTGGACCACCCCGTCGGCGGTCACCAGGATCGCGTCGGCGGGACAGACCTCGGCGCAGGGTGCGACCGGGTCCTCGCAGTGCATGCAGACGCTCGGGAGGGAGGCCACGGACATGCCGGGTTCGGTGTAGTCCAGGTGGATCATCGACTTGCCGCGGTGCGAATCGCACTCACGGCAAGCCGAGACGCACGCCTGGCAGCCGATGCAGCGACCCGGGTCGATGAAGATCGTGCGGCCCATCATGGCGGGTCAGCTCCTCTCCGCCGTGCCACGGCCCTGCGGGGCCGTGGGGGGCAGGGGGTCGGTGCGGGAGACCTGGGTCTCCGGATAGGCCTCACGACCCGGTGGGGTGGGCGGGGCGGGCACCTCGTCGACCCGCTCGGCGGCCTCGATCCGGGCGGCGCAGACCTTGTACTCGGGGATCTTCGAACGGGGGTCGAGGGCGTCGATGGTCAGGGCGTTCGCGGACGTCGGAACGGGCCAGTGGTACGGGATGAAGACGGTGTCGGGGCGGATCGCCTCGGTGACCAGGGCCGGGAACACCTCGCTGCCGCGCCGGGTGACCACCCGTACCGGTTCGCCGTTGCGGAAGCCGTGCGAGGGGTGGACCTCCACCCAGGGGCGGGGGGTCTGCTCGACGAGGGCGCCGAGCCGGCGGGTCTGGTTGCCGGACAGGAAGTGCGCGACGGTGCGGCCGGTGGTGAGGGAGAGGGGGTACTCCTCGGTGTAGGCGTCCATGGGCGGATGCCATTCCACGACCTGCATGTGGATCTTTCCGTCGGGGTGGTAGGTCCGGCCGTCCTCGAACAGCCGGGGGGTGCCCGGGTGCTCGGTGGAGGGGCAGGGCCAGGCGATCCCGCCGGTCTCGTCGAGGCGGTCGTAGGTGATGCCGTAGTAGTCGTTGACCGTGCCGGCGGAGGCGACGCGCAGCTCCTCGAACACCTCTCGGGAGCCGGGGAAGTCGAAGTGCTTCCCGGCGCCGAGCCGTCGGGCGAGCTCGCAGATGACCCAGGTGTCGGTGCGCACTCCGGCGGGGGGCTCCTGGGCCTTGTTGTGCTTGACCACGCGGGCTTCCGCGTTGGCCATCACGCCCTCGTCCTCGGCCCAGGTGGTGACGGGGAAGACCACATGGGCGTTGGCCGCGGTCTCGGAGAGGAAGAAGTCGAACTGGGCGTGGAACTCGGCGGTGTCGTAGCCGTCCTTGACCACCGCGTAGTTGGGGAGGGAGACGAAGGGGTTGTTGCAGATGCCGATGAGGCCGCGGATCTCCTTTCGCTGCATCTGCCAGACCATCTCCATCATGGAGGTGCCGGCGGTGGGGAGTTCGGACTCCTCGATGCCCCAGATCTGGCAGATCTGCTTGCGGTGCTCCGGGTTGGTGATGGAACGGCCGCCGGGCAGCATGTCGGACTTCTGGCCGTGCTCGCGGCCGCCCTGTCCGTTGCCCTGGCCGGTGATGGTGCCGTAGCCGGCGCCGGGCTTGCCGATGTGGCCGGTGGCCACGCACAGGTTGATGACGGACAGGCAGTTCTCGACGCCCTGGGAGTGGTGCTCGATGCCGCGGGCGTGCCAGGCCA
Source organism: Streptomyces sp. GL_141 (assembly GCF_057834385.1). Classification (NCBI taxonomy): domain Bacteria; kingdom Bacillati; phylum Actinomycetota; class Actinomycetes; order Kitasatosporales; family Streptomycetaceae; genus Streptomyces; species Streptomyces sp. GL_141. The sequence continues at coordinate 5,059,711 of NZ_CM174402.1, read as the reverse complement.
TGGCCTTGTCCGCGCCGGCGAAGACGCGTGCCACCTGGACGATCTGCGAGGCCGGTACACCGCAGATCTCCGCGGAGCGGGCCGGCGGGTACTCGGCGACGGTCTTCTTGACCTCTTCCCAGCCGGTGGTGTGCGCGGCGATGTAGGCCTCGTCGGTGAGGCCTTCGGCGATGACCACGTTCAGTACGGCACTGAAGAAGGCCGAGTCGGTGCCGGGCTTGAGCGCGACGTGGATGTCGGCGGTGCGGGCGACGGCCGTCTCGCGCGGGTCGACCACGATCAGCGAGGCGCCGCGGTCCCGCGCGCCCCACAGGTACTGGGTCATCACGGGGAAGCACTCCCCCACGTTCGACCCGGCGATGAGCAGGCAGTCCGTGAGGAGGATGTCGGAGAAGGGGTTGCCGGCCCGGTCGATGCCGAAGGCGAGCTTGTTGGCTCCGGCGGCGCTGACCATGCACAGGCGGCCGTTGTAGTCGACGTGCTTGGACTTCAGGGCGACCCGGGCGAACTTGCCGACCAGGTAGGTCTTCTCGGAGAACAGGCTGGCTCCGCCGAGCAGCCCGAAGGCGTCGTTGCCGTGGGCTTCCTGGATGCGGCGGATCTCGGAGACGGTGAAGTCCAGGGCCTCGTCCCAGGAGCACTCCTTGAACTCCTCGTCCCGGGAGCGCCGCATCAGCGGGGCGGTCAGCCGGTCGGGGTGGTTGACCTGCTGGTAGGCGTTGATGCCCTTGGGGCACAGCCGCATCCGGTTGATGTCGTGGTTGCGGGGTTCCACGCCGAAGACCTTGCCGCCCTTGTCCACGCGCAGGTACATCCCGCACTGCACCCCGCAGAAGCAGCAGTGGGTGGGGACCAGGGTCTCGCCGTTCTGGTCGGCGTGCCATTGGTCGGCGGGGATGCCTCCGGCGTCGCGGAAGTTGCGGGTGCCGGGCGGTGCGATGGAGGGGTCGATGGAGACGCGTACGGGCCGGGACGCGGCCTTGGCGGGGTCGGTCGCGGTCACTTGAAGCCCTTCTTGACGTGGGTCAGGTAGGCGTTGCCGCGCAGGACCCGCTTGCAGCGCGGGCAGTATTCGACGAAGGCGTTGAAGTCGAGGTTGAGGTCCTGCATGGTGCCGCGCAGGTTCTCCACGTACGGGGTGGTGTCGATGGGCTCCTCGCAGCGTTTGCAGAGGAAGACCTGCTCGTCCTGGCGGGCCGTGTACTTGAAGAGCTGCATGCCGACGGCGGCCGGGCGCTGGACGATGTGGAAGAACTTCCCGAACGGGATGTAGATGAGGGTGAACACCACCGACACCATGTGCAGGATCGCGAGGAACTCGTATCCGCCGCCGTGCAGGAAGATCGAGGAGAAGGTCAGCAGCAGACCGGTCACGGAGATGACGATCAGGCAGATCAGCGGCAGCAGGTCGTAGGCGAAGCGCTGGCCGGTCATCGCGCCGCGGTCCTTCATCCGCCGGTACAGGAAGTACGAGGCCCCGGGGATGACGAGGACGGCGGCGATGTCCAGGCCGTGGAACATCAGCCAGCCCAGGACGCTGAGCGCGTCGAAGCCGAGGACCTTGAAGCCCCAGACCCGCATGTCGTAGCCGGGGCCCGCGCCGCTCTCCGAGGTGAAGGTGAACCAGCCCCAGGTCAGCGGGAAGGTGATCGCCGCGGCGAGGAGGCAGCCCCAGAACATCAGCTGGTGGGCGATCCAGCGGGGGCGCGAGCGGGCGCCGAGGAACTTCTGGAAGCCGAGGTAGGTGGCGATCATCTTCGGCAGGGCGGTGGGTGCCTTGCGGAAGTTGTCCACCGACCAGAAGCTGCCGATGCCCTTTTTGAAGAGGCGCCGCGCGCCGGGGGCCGAGACCCACACGGTGTACCGGTAGGCCACGCCGAAGGCCAGGAAGACGGTGGCGACGGCGTAGGGCAGCAGGGCCGAGTCGAAGTCCCGCAGCAGCCTGCTGCCGAGCACGATCGCGACGATGAGCAGGAGCGAGACGACGGTGCCGGCCAGGGTGGCCCGTGCGGTGACGGACCGCCCGGCCGGCGGCGGGGTCTCGGGCGCCGGTGGGGGCGGCGCGGCGTCGATGACATCTGAGGGCTCGGACACAGCACCACGCTAGGTGGTCTGTACCGATTCAGCCCGTTATGCGGAGCTTACGAGTACGCCGTTCGGGTGATGGCTCGGACGGGCCCGCGCGCGGGCCCCCGCCCCTCAGACCGCGTTCAGTCCCTGCGCGGCGAAGATCGCCTTCGCCTCTGCCACCTGTCCTGCGGTCGGCGACGGCGTGTCGTGGAGGGTGAACTTCATGTCGAGCGCCTCCCACTTGCTCTCGCCGAGCTTGTGGAAGGGCAGGACGTCGACCCGCGAGATGTTGCCCAGGGTCCCGGCGAAGGCGGCGACGCCCTCGATGTTCTCCCGCGCGTCGGTCAGTCCCGGCACCAGCACGAACCGCAGGTGCACTTCCTTGCCGAGGTCGGCGAGGCGGCGGGCGAAGTCGAGGGTGGGCTCCAGCGGGCGGCCGGTCACCTTCTTGTACGTCTCCCGGTCCCAGGACTTGATGTCGAGCAGCACCAGGTCCACGTCGCGCAGCAGCGCGTCGGTGGCGCGGGCCCCGAGGAAGCCCGAGGTGTCCAGGGCGGTGTGCAGTCCGAGGTCGTTCTTCATCCGGTGCAGCAGCTCGCCGGCGAAGACGGGCTGGAGCAGCGGCTCGCCGCCGGAGATGGTGGCGCCGCCCCCGGAGGCGGCGATGAACTTGGTGTACTTGCGGGCCTCGGCGATGACGTCGTCGGCCGAGGTGCGCTTGCCGTTGCGCATCCGCATGGTGTCGGGGTTGTGGCAGTACAGGCAGGTCAGCGGGCAGCCGGACAGGAAGGTCACGAACCGGGTCCCGGGGCCGTCGACCCCGGTGGACAGGTCCCAGGAGTGCACCGTGCCCTCGCTCGGCCGCTGGGTCGCGGCGGCGGCGGGCGTCTGGCCGGCGCTCACGCTGATCGCGTTGGCGTGGCCGACGGGGAGGCTCGTACCGAAGAGGACGGTCATGGCAGGTGCTCCAGCTTCCAGATTCCGTGGACTGATCTGGTGACGCGCGGTCCCGGGGCCGGGTGAGGGCCGGCCCCGGGCCGCGCGTGTTCGTGGGTCTCTCGGGGGTCAGAGAGAGCCGTGGAAGGTGCGGTTCAGCACGTCGAGCTGCTGAGCGCGCGTGAGGCGGACGAAGTTCACCGCGTATCCGCTGACGCGGATGGTGAGCTGCGGGTAGTTCTCCGGGTGCTCCATGGCGTCCATGAGCGTGTCGCGGTTGAGCACGTTCACGTTCATGTGGAAGCCGTCGACCGCCATGTAGCCGTCGAGGACGCCCGCCAGGTTCTTGATCCGCTCCTCGGGGGTGCGGCCCAGGCCGTCGGGGGTGACGGTGTTGGTCAGCGAGATGCCGTCCTCGGCGTCCTCGTACGGGAGCTTCGCGACCGACAGCGCCGAGGTGACGTAGCCGTGGGTGTCGCGGCCGTTCATCGGGTTGGCGCCCGGGGAGAACGGCTCGCCGGCGCGGCGTCCGTCCGGCGTGTTGCCGGTCTTCTTGCCGTAGACCACGTTCGAGGTGATGGTCAGCACCGACTGGGTGTGCTCGGCCTCGCGGTACGTCGGGTGCTTGCGGATCTTCTTCATGAACTCCTCGACCAGCCAGACGGCGATCGAGTCGACACGGTCGTCGTTGTTGCCGTAGGCCGGGTAGTCGCCCTCGATGGTGTAGTCGGTGGCGAGGCCGGTCTCGTCGCGCACGGCGGTGACCTTGGCGTACTTGATGGCGGCCAGCGAGTCGGCGGCGACCGAGAGGCCGGCGATGCCGCAGGCCATGGTGCGGCGCACGTCGCGGTCGTGGAGCGCCATCTCGATGCGCTCGTAGGCGTACTTGTCGTGCATGTAGTGGATGACGTTCAGGGCGTGGACGTAGGTGTCGGCGAGCCATTCCATCTGCTCGTCGAACTTGGCCATGACCTGGTCGTAGTCCAGCACCTCGGAGGTGAGGGCGCCGGTGGACGGGCCGACCTGGGCGCCGGACTTCTCGTCGCGGCCGCCGTTGATCGCGTAGAGCAGGGTCTTGGCGAGGTTCACGCGGGCGCCGAAGAACTGCATCTGCTTGCCGACCGGCATGGCCGAGACGCAGCAGGCGATGGCGGTGTCGTCGCCGAAGCGCGGGCGCATCAGCTCGTCGGACTCGTACTGCACCGAGGAGGTGTCGATCGAGACCCGGGCGCAGAACTCCTTGAAGCCCTGCGGGAGCTGGGGCGACCAGAAGACGGTCATGTTCGGCTCGGGGGCCGGGCCGAGGTTGTAGAGGGTGTGGAGGTAGCGGAACGAGGTCTTGGTGACCAGCGGACGGCCGTCCTCGCCCATGCCGGCGATCGACTCGGTGACCCAGGTGGGGTCGCCGGAGAAGAGCTCGTCGTACTCCGGGGTGCGCAGGAAGCGGACGATGCGGAGCTTGATGATGAAGTCGTCGACCAGCTCCTGGGCCTGCTCCTCGGTGAGGATGCCGGCCTCGATGTCGCGCTGGAGGTAGACGTCGATGAAGGTGGAGGTGCGGCCGAGCGACATGGCCGCGCCGTTCTGCTCCTTCACGGCGGCCAGGTACGCGAAGTACAGCCACTGGATGGCCTCGCGGCCGGTGGTGGCCGGGCCGGAGATGTCGTAGCCGTAGGAGGCGGCCATCGCCTTGAGCTCGGCGAGGGCGCGGATCTGCTCGGAGAGCTCCTCGCGCAGGCGGATCGTCTCCTCCAGCGAGCGGTTGCCCGCGGGGAGGGAGTTGATCTCCTCCTTCTCCTCCTTCTTCACGGCGATGAGGCGGTCGACACCGTAGAGCGACACGCGGCGGTAGTCGCCGATGATGCGGCCGCGGCCGTACGCGTCCGGCAGGCCGGTCACGATGCCGGCCTTGCGGGCGGCGCGGATGTCGGGGGTGTACGCGTCGAAGACACCGGCGTTGTGGGTCTTGCGGTACTCCGTGAAGACCTTCTCCAGGTCGTCGGAGACCGGGTAGCCGTAGGTCTCCAGGGCGCCGGCGACCATGCGCCAGCCGCCGTAGGGCATGATCGCGCGCTTGAGCGGGGCGTCCGTCTGGAGGCCGACGATCAGGTCCTTGTCGCGGTCGATGTAACCGGGGGCGTGCGCGGTGATCGACGACGGGATGTCGTACGCGACGTCGTAGACGCCCTTCTCGCGCTCCTCCGGGAACTTGTCCGTGATCGCCTTCCACACGGCGGTGGTGCGCTCGGTGGGGCCGGCGAGGAAGGTGTCGTCACCCTCGTACGGCGTGTAGTTCTGCTGGATGAAGTCGCGGACGTCGATGGCGTCGCGCCACAGACCGCCCTTGAAGCCGTTCCAGGCCTCGCCGTTCTTCGTGGTTTCCGCAGGGGTGGCAGTCATCGCCCGCACCTTCCGAGTCGCCTCATTGCTTGTATCCATTGCACGCCTTTTGATCGATCATTTGGCGCCGCGTTGGTCCCGAGCTGGGGCCCGAAAGTCCCCTGATCCCCAGCCCCAAGGGTCTCCCATCCCGGCTGACCTGGCACTTTGAGCAGGTCAAAGGTCCATCGTGCACTTGTGAAAACTTTCACAAGATTCTCGGAAAGGGTTCGTGCAGGCCTGGCGGAGCGGACGGAAAGGAGCCGGACCGGTCAGACAATCTGAACCAGAGCGAAGCCTGTGGATACCGCGACGCACGTGGTGATCAGGCCGGGCAGCATGAAGGAGTGGTTGACGACGAAGCGGCCGACGCGGGTGGTGCCGGTCCTGTCGAAGTTGATCGCCGCGATGAAGGTGCCGTAGGTGGGGAGGAGGAAATAGCCGTTCACGGCGGGCCACATCGCGATGAGGAGGGGGGCCGGGATACCGAGGGCGAGCCCGAGGGGCATCAGCGCCTTGGTGGTCGTGGCCTGGCTGAACAGCAGCGCGGAGAGGAGCAGCAGCATGATCGCGAAGAACCAGGGGTGGTCCTGTGCGACGCCGCCGAGCGCACCGGTGATCCGGCTCTCGTTGGCGCCGATGAAGGACAGCCCCAGCCACGACAGCCCGAAGACCCCGATGACGGCGACGAGGCCGGACTTGGCCACGTCCGTGCCGGGTATCCGCTTGGCGTCGACCTTGCACAGCAGCAGGATCAGCGCGGCCACGGCCATCATCAGGATCTCGATGGTGGCGGGCATCGAGAGCGGCCCCTCGGCCGCTTCGGGGCGGAGCGCCGGGAAGAGTCCGCTGAGGACGACGGCGACGGTCCCGCCGAGGAAGAGGTACGCGGACCAGCGCGCCCGCGGCCGCAGCGGCGGAGCGGCTTCGGCCGGGGCCGGAGCCTCGATCTCACCGGCGGCCAGTCGGCGCAGGTACTCGGCGTCCTGCCCGAGCTCCTTGCCGATCCGGGACTGCACGGTGGCCGCGACGAGCACGCCGAGCAGCGTGGACGGCACGGCGACGGCCATGATCCTCGGCAGGTTCCAGCCGTCCCCGTCGAACATCACGATCATGGCGGCCATGGCCGCGGAGACGGGCGAGGCCGTGATACCGAAGGTGGCCGCGATGGAGGCGACCGCGATGGGCCGCTCGGGCCGGACGCCGCCTTCGCGGGCCACGTCGTGGATCACGGGGAGCAGGGGGTAGAAGACGTGGGCGGTGCCGGCGCCCAAGGTGAAGGCCCAGGAGACGAGGGGAGCCACGTAGACCACCCGGCTGGGCTTGCGGCGGATCGCCTTCTCGGCCAGGCCGACGAGGTAGTCGATGCCGCCGGCCGCCTCCATCGCCGCGGCGGCCATGATCACCGCGAGGATGATCAGCATGACGTCGACGATGCCGGAGGTGTCGGCGGGGGTGACCCCGAAGAACGTCGCGAGCACGAAGACCCCGACGGCTCCCCAGAGCCCCATGGCCACCCCGCCCTTGCGGGACCCGAGAGCGATGGCCGCCACCATGACACCGAGTTGCAGGAACATGCCGAGCACGGGCGTGGCCTTTCAGTCTGTGGGGGCGCCGGCCGAGTCCAGCCCCTCCGGCGGGTGCGGAGCGGGGGTCCGGGGGCCGGGCCCCGAGAAGCCCGGGCGGGGTCGGGTTCCGCTGGAGCGGAGGGCCGAACCACGCCCGGGCCGGCCCGGCCAGGGCTACTGACTAGCTGGGGGCTTCCGCGCCCTTGCGGGCGTAGAACCACCAGGCCACGACGACGCAGCTGGCGTAGAAGCCGACGAAGCCCCACATCGCGCTGGTCACGGCGAAGTTGGCGAACATCGCCGGGATGAAGAAGAAGCCGTAGGCGGCGATGGCCGCGGTGAATCCGGTCACCGCGCCCGACTCGATCTCCGCCTGCTTCAGGGCCTTCGCGTACTGCGGGGTGCCCTCCGTCAGGCCCGCGAGGTGCTGGCCGCGGAAGATGACCGGGATCTGGCGGAAGGTCGAGCCGTTGCCGATGCCCGAGAAGAAGAACGCCGACAGGAAGCAGAAGAAGAAGCCGTAGAAGGAGCCGGTGTCGGAGCCCGCCGGCAGGAAGGTGATCACGCCGATGATCGACGCGCCCATGCCCACGAAGGACAGGATCGTCACCCGTGCGCCGCCGAACTTGTCGGCGATCCAGCCGCCGGCCCAGCGGGCCAGCGCGCCGAGCGCCGGGCCCATCCAGGCGTAGGTGGCCACGGAGTACGCCGGGAAGGTCGTCTTGATGAGCAGCGGGAGCGCCGCCGCGAAACCGATGAAGGAGCCGAAGGTGCCGACGTAGAGCCAGGTCATCAGCCAGTTGTGCTTGCGCTTGAAGATGATCTTCTGCTGGCTGAAGGGGGTGGAGGCCACCTTCAGGTCGTTCTGGCCGAACCAGGCGACGGCCGCGAGGACGATCAGGACCGGCACCCAGACGAACGCGGCGTTCTGGAGGTAGATCTCCGAGCCGTCCGCCTTCTTCTGGCCCGAGCCGATCGCCAGGACCGAGGTGGTGATCAGGATCGGGGTGAGCAGCTGGACCACGGAGACGCCCAGGTTGCCCAGGCCGCCGTTGATTCCGGTCGCGTTGCCCTTCTCCTGCTTCGGGTAGAAGAAGCCGATGTTGGCCAGGGAGGAGGAGAAGTTGGCGCCGCCGATGCCGCAGAGCGCGGCGATGGCGACCAGCGTGCTGTAGGAGGTGGTGGGGTCCTGCACCGCGAAGCCCAGCCACAGCAGCGGCACGATCAGTACGACGGTGGAGACCGCGGTGAAGCGGCGCTGGCCGATCATCGGGCCGATGAACGTGTAGAGGATGCGGGCGGTACCGCCCGTGATGCCGGGGACGGCCGTCAGCCAGAACAGCTGGGACTGGGAGAAGCCGAAGCCGACGTCCTTGAGGTTCGTCGCCGTGATGCTCCACACCTGCCAGACCACGAAGGCCACCAGCAGGGCCGGTACCGCGATCCACAGGTTGCGGGTGGCGACCTTCTTGCCGGTGGTCTGCCAGAAGGACGGGTCCTCCGGCGTCCACTCCGTGATCGTGCGACCGGGGCGGTACTGCGCCGGATCGGGCGCCTGCACTCGGCCGGTCGCCGCGCGCGCGTCCTGCTTGGCGGAACTCATGGCATGTCCTGACACGTTCGGAGGGGTTGAGAAGAATGAAGCTGAAAGCCCTGACCTTCTTAGGGTCCGCCTACAGGGGCGCCCGATATCAGGGGAGAACGTCGCGTGGGCGACAGGACAAGGTCCCATCGCCCACAGTGCGTTGGTACGGCCGCCGCAGAGCCCTAGGGCTTGAGCTCCACCAGCGGCAGGGACACCTCGGGGTCGTCCAGGCAGATGCCGGTCCGCAGGTCGAAGACCTGCTTGTGCATCGGCGAGGCCACGACGGGCACCCCGTCGCGCGAGCCCATGATGCCGTTGGCGATGACGTCGGCCCCCGAGAAGGGGTCCCGGTTGCCGACCGCGTAGACCTCGCCCGCGCGGTCCTTGAAGACCGCGGCCTCGGTGCCGTCCGGCAGCACCGCGGTCCGCCCGCGGCCCGGCTCCAGCGCCTGCGCCGCGCCTTCGGCGCCCTCGGCCGCACCGAAGTCCACGGTCCCGAAGCGCTCCAGCGCCGCCGGGTCCTCCAGGACCGCGGACCACTCGTCCTCGTACGCCGACACGTGGCGCTCCATCTGCGCCTCCAGCTCCGCGCAGAGGCCGAGCGAGTCCTCGATCAGGACGGCCTTCAGGTGCTCCAGGCCCGCGGTGCTGCCGCCGAGCCGCTCCAGCCAGGCGGACGTCCGCTCCAGGCGCTCGCCGGTGCGGATGTAGTACATGAGGAACCGGTCGATCAGCGCGAAGAGTTCGGCGCTGTTCAGGTCCGAGGCCAGCAGGTCGGCGTGGCGCGGGGTCGCGCCGCCGTTGCCGCTGACGTACAGGTTCCAGCCGTTGGCGGTGGCGATGACGCCGATGTCCTTGCCCCGGGCCTCCGCGCACTCGCGCAGGCAGCCCGAGACGCCGCCCTTGAACTTGTGCGGGGTGCGCAGACCCCGGTAGCGCAGCTCCAGGTCGATCGCGAGCTGGATGGAGTCGCCCTGCCCGAAGCGGCAGAAGCGGGCTCCCACGCACGACTTCACCGCGCGCAGGGACTTCCCGTACGCCTGCCCGGACTCGAATCCGGCGCCGCCGAGCCGCCGCCAGATGTCCGGCAACTGCTCCTTGCGGACGCCGAAGAGGCCGATGCGCTGGGCGCCGGTGATCTTCGTGTAGAGGCCGTAGTCCCTGGCCACCTCGCCGAGGGCGATGACCTGCTCGGCCGTGATCTCGCCGCCGGCGACGCGCGGGATGACCGAGTAGGTGCCGTCCTTCTGGAGGTTGGCGAGGAAGAGGTCGTTGGAGTCCTGCAGGGCCGCCTGCTCGCCCTCCAGGATGTGTCCGATGCCGAGGTCGGGGGCGAGGGTGCCCAGGACGTTCGCGACGACCGGCTTGCAGACCGCGCAGCCCTCGCCGCCTTCGCCGTGGGACTCCAGCAGCTCGCTGAAGCTGCGGATGCGCTCGGTGCGGATCTTCTCGTAGATCTCCGCCCGGGTCAGGGTGAAGTGCTCGCACAGTCCGCGGGGCTTCTCTATGCCCGCCGCGGCCAGTTCGGCGTCCAGGACCGCCTGCAGCGTGCCGAGGCAGCCGCCGCAGCCCGTGCCGGCCTTGGTGCACTTCTTGATGCCGCCGATGTCGGTGAGGGACTCCGCGACCACCGCCTCGCGCACCCGGCCCTTGGTGATGTTGTGGCAGCTGCACACCACCGCGTCGTCGGGCAGCGCGTCCGCGCCGGGCAGCGCCATGCCGTCGCCCGACGGCAGGATGAACGCCTCCGGCGGGGCCGGCAGCTGCCGGCCGGCGTGCGGCTTCAGCGAACCGTAGGCCTCCGCGTCGCCGACCAGGATGCCGCCGAGCAGCGCGCCGTCGGGGCCCAGCAGCAGCTTCTTGTAGACGCCCTCGCGGGCGTCGGAGAAGACCACGGAGACGGCCCCGTTGCGGCCCTCGGGGGCGAAGGGGTCACCGAAGGAGGCCACGTCGGCGCCCATCAGCTTGAGCTTGGTGGAGGTGTCGGCCCCGGTGAAGGTCAGCTCGCCGGCGCCCGCCAGGGCCTCGGCGACGGTCTCGGCCATCTGGTAGCCGGGCGCGACCAGCCCGTAGACCTTGCCGTCGGCGGTCTGCGCGCACTCGCCGATCGCGTAGACGTAGGGGTCGCTGGTGCGGCAGTGGCCGTCCACGACGACCCCGCCGCGGTCGCCCACGGCGAGCCCGCACTCGCGGGCCAGGCGGTCGCGCGGCCGCACACCGGCCGAGAAGACCACGACGTCGGAGCCGATCTCCTCGCCGCTGGTCAGCCGGAGCGCCTGCGCCCGCCCGTCGGGGTGGATCTGCACACCGGCCGCGCCGACGCCGGTGTGCACGGCGACGCCCATGGACTCGATGGTGGCCCGCAGGGCGGCCGCGCCGCCGTCGTCCACCTGGAGCGGCATCAGCCGGGGCGCGAACTCCACGACGTGCGTGGCCAGTCCGAGCGTGCGCAGCGCGCCCGCCGCCTCCAGGCCGAGGAGTCCGCCGCCGATGACGACACCGGTGCGGACCTCGGCGCCCGCGGCGTACGCGGTCAGGGCCTCGACGTCGTCGAGCGTGCGGTAGGTGAAGCAGCCCTCCGCGTCGGCGCCGTCGATCGGCGGCACGAAGGGGTAGGAGCCGGTCGCCAGCACGAGCGCGTCGTAGCCGAGCACGTCGCCGGAGCGGGCGGTGACCGTGCGGGCCGTGGTGTCGATCAGCTCCGCCGGGTCGCCGAGGCGCAGGTCGATGCCGTACTTCTCCAGGAAGCCGGGCTCGACCAGGGAGAGCTCCTCGCCGGTGGAGCCGGTGAAGGCCGCGGACAGGTGCACGCGGTCGTAGGCCGGGCGCTCCTCCTCCGCGAGGACGGTGACCTGCCAGCCGCCGCGCTCGGGGCGGGTCGGGTCGGCGAGCGCGTCACGCTCGGCGAGCGCCTCCAGCAGGCGGTGCCCCACCATGCCGTGGCCGATGACAACCAGCGTCTGCCCCATGGATCTCACTCCGTGTGTCCCTGTGCCGCGCGATCCCGGGGCGGCCAGGGCGGCCGGGCCAAGACGTCACGCGTGCATGCGTTCCGACTCTTCGACGGTAGGTCCGCGCCGCGGCCCCGAACGCCCGAAAAGGACCCCTGGGGACGGGGAAACGACCCTTTCCACACAGGACCTCCGGCCCGTCACGCGGGCCCTTGGCCAGGCTCCCGGGGGCCCGCGCCGCGCCTAGCGTGGGAGGGGGACCCACGGGGTGGATCAGGGAGGCAGACCACATGCTCGTCATCGCCGTCCACGGCAGCGCGGTTCCGGAAGCGGCCGCGACCATCGACCGGCTCGTCGCCGCCGTCGAGGCCATCAGCGGGGTGCACGCGCTGGTCGGGCACCTCGACGTGCAGCGCCCCTCGCTCGCCGAGGTCGTGCGGGAGCACCCGTACGCCGTGGTCGTCCCCCTGCTGCTCGGCGACGGTTTCCACCGCCGCGTCGACATACCCGCCGTCCTGGAGGGCACCGGCTGCGTGCTCACCGAGGGCCTCAGCGGCGAGCGCGACGTCGCCCGCGCCCTGCACGGCCGGCTGCGCGAGGCCGAGCGGCGCCGCGGCCCGTACACGCGGGCCGACGCGGTGGTGGTGGCCGGCGCCGGCTCCTCCCGCCCCGGTGGCAATGCCGGTACGGAGGCCTGCGCGGCCCAGCTGTCCGCCCTGCTGGAGTACGACGACGGCGCCGCCCCCGTCCCCGCGGTCCCCGCCTACCTCACCTCCGCCGGGCCGACCGTCCCCGAGGCCCTGGCCTCCTTCCAGGCCGCCGGGTACCGCCGGATCGCGGTGGCGACGCACCTGCTGGCCCCGGGCCGCTTCACGCGCACCCTGAACGCTTCGGCCGCCTGGACGGTCTCGGAGCCGCTGGCCGACCACCCGCGCCTCGCCCGGCTCGTCCTGGGCCGGTACGAGTCCGCCCGGGGCACACGGGCCCTCAGGGCCGCGCGCCTCGCCTGCTGAGCCCCGTAGGACTGCTGTCCTGGCGGTATGGCTCTGGCTTACGTACCCATGACCCCCCGCAGCCGGGACGAGGGCCACCGCGCCTCGACCCCGCTGGAGCTGTTCTTCGACCTGTGCTTCGTGGTCGCGATCGCACAGGCGGGCGCGGCCCTCGTGCACGCACTGGCCGAGGGACATCCCGGCACCGGCGTGATCAGCTACGCCTTCGTCTTCTTCGGTGTGTGGTGGGCGTGGATGAACTTCACGTGGTTCGCCTCCGCCTACGACTGCGACGACGTGCCGTACCGGCTCGCGACGCTCGTCCAGATCTGCGGCGTGCTCGTCTACGCGGCGGGCGTGAGCCGGGCGTTCGACCAGAACGACTGGACGGTGGCCGTCATCGGCTACCTGATCATGCGCGTCGCCCTCACCGCCCAGTGGCTGCGGGCCGCCTCCGGGGAGCGCGGCGAGGCCCGCGCGGCGGCCCTGAAGTACGCGGCCGGGCTGGTCCTGTGCCAGGCCGGCTGGGTGGCGCTGCTGTTCGCCCCGGACGGCTCCAAGCGCTGGCTGTTCCTGATCCTGGTCGCCGCCGAACTGCTGGTTCCCGTGCTGGCGGAGCGCGGCCACCAGACGCCGTGGCACGCCCACCACATCGTGGAGCGCTACGGCCTGTTCACGATCATCGTGCTCGGCGAGACGATCGCGGCGAGCACGGTGGCCGTGAAGTCGGCGCTCGACGAGCACGAGGCCCTGGGCGAGCTGCTGCCGATCGCGGCCGGCGGGCTGCTCATCGTCTTCGCCGCCTGGTGGATCTACTTCGCGGTGCCGATGCACGAGCACCTGACCTCCAACCGGGAGGCGATCCCGTGGGGGTACGGACACCTGCTGATCTTCGCCTCGGGCGCGGCGATCGGCGCGGGCATCGAGGTCGCGGTCGAGCACGCGGTCGGCAAGGCGCACGTCTCGCAGCTCGCCGCGAACGCGGCCGTCACCGTCCCGACCGCGCTCTTCCTGCTGATGGTCTGGCTGCTGCACTCCCGCCACTTCAAGCGGGGCATCGCCCAGCAGCTGACCCTGCCGGTCTCCGCCCTCGTGGTCCTGGCCTGCTCGTGGACGGGCACGTACGCCGTCCTGTACGCGGGCCTGGCCGCGGCGGCGACGGTGGCCATCGGCCTGACCCTGGCGACGCGTGCCGACCGTTGACGCCGTGCGTCGCCGCTTCCCGGGGCTCCGCCCCAGACCCCGCGCCTCAAGCGCCGACGAGGCTCGGGGAGGGTCCGGGCAGAGCCCGGCAACGGCGCCGCGCCGGACCCGTCACCCCCGCGCCCCCGGCACCGTTTTCAGCCCATGACACTCCCCGCGCAACGCCCCGGCCCAGCCCCCGGCAGGGAATTGGCCGATCCGGCCTTCTGGCAGGCTCCCCCCGCCCACCGCCTGGCCGCCTTCGCCCGCCTGCGGGCCCTGGACTCCCCCGTGTTCGTCCCCGAAGGCAGCGGGCACTGGGCCCTCGTACGGCACGCGGACGTGCAGGAGGCGAGCCGGCTGCCCAAGGTGTTCGCCAGCGCGCCCGGGGTGACGACGCCCGAGCCGGCCCGCTGGGTGCGGGCGCTGTTCGGGGACTCGATGGTCAACCTGGACGGCGCCGAGCACGCGCAGCTGCGCAAGATCGTGCAACGGGCTTTCACCCCAAGGCTGCTGGCGGCGGCCGAGGAGGACATCCACGCGGTGGCGGCACGCATCGTGGACGACGTACTGGACCGGCGGCCGGACGAGTTCGTCGAGGCGGTGGCCTCGAAGCTCCCCCTGGAGGTCATCTGCAACATGATGGGCATCCCGGAGCGCTACCGCGCCGAGATCGCCGACCGCGTCAACCACGCCTCCGAGAACATCGGCGTCGAGCGGGGCCTGACGGCCCGGCTGCGGATGCCCGGGCGCGGACTGCGGGCCCTGGCCCGGATGCAGCGGATGGTGGCGGGGATCGGGCGGGAGCGGCGCGAGAACCCGACCGACGACCTGATCTCGGCCCTGGTCCGCGCGAACGTGGACGGCGAGGCGCTCGGCGCCCGCCAGCTCGGTGCGTTCTTCTCCCTGTTGATGGTGGCCGGGGTGGAGACCACCCGCAACGCCATCACCCACGGCCTGACCCTGCTCACCGACCACCCGGACCAACGCGATCTGCTGGTCGGGGACTTCGAGGCGCATGCGGACGGCGCGGTGGACGAGATGATCCGCCACTCCACGCCGATCATCCAGTTCCGCAGGACGGTCGCCGCCGAACACACCCTGCGCGGCCACACGTTCGTGCCCGGCGACAAGGTGGTGCTGTACTACGCCTCCGCCAACCGCGACGAGGAGGTCTTCCCCGATCCGGACGCCTTCGACATCACCCGCTCCCCCAATCCCCACCTGGGGTTCGGCGGCGGCGGACCGCACTTCTGCCTGGGCGCGCACCTGGCCCGGGTGGAGATGAAGGCGCTCTTCCGCGAGCTGCTGACCCGCCCGGTCGCACTGCGCGCGGTCGGCCTGCCGGACCTGGCCGGCTCCAGCTTCGACAACCGGGTCCGCTCGCTGCGCTTCGCCTTCGAACAGCCGTAGGCGGGCCGGGAGGGGCAGCCCCGGGAGGCGGCCCGGAAAGGCGGGCCGGCCACCGGGCAGGCTGGGAGCCCGGCGGCCGGAGCGGGGGTGCCGGCGCGCGGCGCGCCCTCCGGCGACGCCCTGCGCGCGAGGGGGTGCCTAGCGCTGGAGGCGCCGCACCGCGAGGACGGCGTGGGCACTGTGGTTGAGCACCTCGGTGTCCCCCGCGAACGCCTGCAGCGTCTCGGCGTCGACCGGCCGTCCGGGCACGGCCTCGGGCCAGGCGCGGGTGGCGAAGAGGAAGTACGCCTGCCCGCTGTCGGCCGCCGCCTTGACCCACTCCGGCGGGGCGATGCACTTCGCGTTCATGCCGGGCAGGGTCAGCGCGATCTGGTTGCCCTCCAGGAGGATCTGCACCGGGAAGGAGGCCGGGTTGCGGACGCCGTCCATCACCACGTCGCCGATGGGCAGGCCGATCTCCTCCAGCAGCCCGCGGGCGGCCGCCTCGCTCGCCTCGGGACCGTCGGGACCGTCCCCGAGGATGTAGGCGAGGAGATAGGGAATGTCGTGGGCCTCTTCGGGGTCGCCGATCCACGCGAGCACCGAAAGGGTGCCGAGCTTGGAGCGGTCGAGTTCGGCCTGGGTAGAAGTCATGCGCCGCACCTTAGTGGTCGACGGCCCGGCCCTTTGACGCCGTTTCACCCGGGCGGGCTAGACCGCCCAGAATCCACCTCCGGAATTCGCCATCATGTTCGCGTCCTGGTACTGGAGCCGCACGATGCGCGCGTTTTCCGGAATTTCGAACACCACCCATCCTTCGGCCCGCTCACCGACCGAGAGCGAATCGAAGACGAGCGGTTTGCCGGTCGTGAGCTCCCCGGTGGGCACCACCGGGTGGCGCTGCCCCGCGCCGTCGAGCGCCCACATGCGCCCGAGAGCCCCGTACGAGGCCCCGCCGACGTTGACGAAGGACATCGAGGCCGCCACCCAACGCTTGCCCGCCGCCGGGGCGAAGTTCTTCTCGACGCTGACCGCCGGATCGACGTAGGCGCCGAGCACCACCTGGAGGTGACGGCCCACCTCCCGGCCCCTGACCCGTACGGAGTCACCCACATGGGCGTCCTTCGAAGCGGCCCTCGCCACTCCGTCGCGCTCGGCCGCGGGATCGTCCCCGACACCCGGCGCACCGTCGTCCACCGGCACGGCGGGCACCGCGGCCGGGGCGAGCGCGGCCCCTTCGGGGGCGCCGGAGCAGGCCGTGGCACCGAACAGCAGGAGCGGGAGGAGGGTGGCCGTGGCAAGAGCGGACTGACGCATGCGGGATCCCTTCGGGGATCTTCGGGAACGTATTCCGGTCAGTCTCACGCGCCCGAGCGGGCAATTGCACACACCGACACGAGTCCGCGGAACGCATTGGCCTCCATATGCCAGCACAATGCGTTCCGGCGGAATTCCGCAACCCCTTGCACCCCTCGTCCAACAGGAGGAACGATGGCCACGACCGGCCCCCGCATGGCCTTGGCCGCACTCGCCGCACTGGGCGCCACGGCGGTATTCACCGCCCCGGCGAATGCGGCCCCTTACGGCAATGACATTTACGTATCTTCGGAAGCGCACATCGCCCCCGACGGCACGATCCACCTTTTCGGTGAGTACCACTGCGCCGCGCCGTCACCCTCGGGAGCGGTTCAGATCAAGGCGACCATCGAGCAGGAGGGCGTCCGCCTCAGCATCGGCGGCGGCGACGCGCAGTGCGACGGCGAGGTGCACGACTGGTCGGCGCACGGCACCCTCCGGCTCACCCCGACCGTGCACGCCGGCGAGGCGCTGGCCAGGGCCGAGCTGCAGGAGATCCGCTTCGGCGGCGGGCTGCTGCCCCGGTCGATCGACACGGTCGCGCAGGACGCCCACCCGGTCCGGGTGATCGACCACCGGTAGCCACCGCCCGCGGTGCGCGCGTACGCCCCTCCGGTAGCCGCCGCTACCGGGACCCGGGCGCCGGGCGCAGCCGGGCGTCGACCGAAGCCGGAGCCCTCAGCGGGTCGGCCGAAGCCGGGGCCCCTCAGCGGGTCGGCCGCCGTCGGCCCCTCAGCGGGACCGGCCCGTCAGCGGGACCGGCCCGTCACCGGCACGCGGGCGCCTCGCCCGTCATCGACATGAAGGCCACCGTCTGACACCCCGGATCCGTGTCCGGACGCCCGGTCGACCAGTCCACCGCCGTCGCCGCCCCGGCCGCGCACAGCAGCAGGGCCAGGACGCCCGTCACCGCGCGCTTGCTCAGCCGGCGCACGGGAGGTTCCACAGAAACCGTTCCATGGCGGCATCATCACCCCGCCCCCACCACCCCACAACTCGACGTGAGCACGCGGTCACGGTCCGCCCCCTCACGGGGCGCTCCGCGCCGCGCTGCCCGCCGCGTCGAACTCGCACCACACCGCCTTGCCGTCGCCCCGGGACTCCACCCCCCAGTGCGTGGCCAGCGCGTCCACCAGCAGCAGCCCGCGCCCCGTGGTCGCCGACTCCCCCGGGGTCCGCCGCCGCGGCCACACGCTGGAGCGGTCCTTGACCCACAGCCGGATCCGCCGGACCGGCTCCGGCAGCACCTCCATCGTCAGCACCGCTCCGCCGTCGGTGTGCAGCAGGGCGTTGACCAGCAGCTCTCCCGCCGCCAGCTCCACGTCGTCGGCGAGCTCCGGCATGCCCCAGTCGCGCAGCGCCTGCCGCAGGGCGTAGCGGGCCTCCGAGAGCCCCTCCGGGTCCGCCTGGTGGACGTACTGGTGGATGCGCGGTGCCCGGTGGGTGCCCGGGTCGGGCGCCCGGCGCAGCACCAGCAGGGCCACGTCGTCCCCGGAGCCCCAGCGCTCCCACAGCCGGTCCGAGAGGTGATCGGCGAGCGCCCCGGCCTCCTGCGGGCCGCTGCGGACCGCGTGGGCGAGGGCCTCCATGCCCTGGGTGATGGCGGTGCCGGGCTCCTCCACGAGCCCGTCGGTGCACAGCACGAGGGTCTCGCCGGGGACCAGGTCGAGCCGGGTCTCGGGGAACTCCTCCTGCTCGAAGACGGTGGCCAGCCCGAGCGGCAGGCCGCCGCGCACGTTGGGCCAGCCCGTTCGCCCGTCCGTGTGCCGGATCAGCGGTCCGAGGTGGCCCGCGCGGACCGCCCGTACGCCTCCGGTCTCCAGGTCGACCTGTGCGTACATGCAGGTCGCGAACCGTTCGGTGTCCAGCTCGGCCAGGAAGCGGGAGGCGCGCGCCAGCACGGTGGAGGGCGGATGGCCCTCGCCCGCGTAGGCCCGCAGGGCGATGCGGAGCTGGCCCATGATGGCGGCGGCGTGGGTGTCGTGGCCCTGGACGTCGCCCACGACGATGCCGACGCGGTCACGGGGCAGGGCGATCACGTCGTACCAGTCCCCGCCGACTTCTCGCCCGCTCCAGGCCGAGTGGTAGCGCACCGCGATCTCCCCGCCGGTGATCTCCGGGATCCGCCGCGGCAGCATGGCGGCCTGCAGCATGGTGGCGAACTCTCGCTCCTGGTCGAAGAGGAGCGCCCGCTGGAGCGACTGGGCGACGATGCCCGCCAGGCCCAGGCAGAGGTTGCGCTCCTCGGGGCTGAAGTCGGTGCGGCGCCGGTAGAAGAGCACCAGTCCGCCGATGGCCTCGGCCTGCGCGATGAGGGGGAGGTAGGCGGCCGCGTCGTACTGGATGCGGTTCAGGTAGTCGGCGAGCAGCGGGAACTCGTCCGCCAGCTCCGTCAGCGAAGTGACGAAACGTGCCTTCCGGCTGAGCACCGCCTGCGAGAGCGGCAGCGAGCCGTCCAGCCGGGTGAACTTGCGCTCGCTGAGGATCTCCAGGGACTCCCCGCTGAGCGCGATGATCTTGATGTGGCCGCCCTCGACCAGCCCCAGAGCCATTCCGTCGACGCCGAGGCGTTCCAGCGCCCCCGCGCCCGTCAGCGTGGCCGTCACGTCGTCGACCGTCACCGCCCGCGACAGGGCCTCCGTGGTCCGCTGCACGATGGTCGCCTGCTGGGCGCGGGCCGACTCCAGTTTCCGCAGCACCGTGAGGTGGGCGAGCTCGGCGGTCGCGTCCCGGACGATGCCGACGATGCGCACCGGGCGCCCCTCCGCGTCCCGCAGGACCCGGCCCTGGGTGTGCGTCCACTGGTCGCGGCCGTCGCGCCGCTGCACGGTGAAGTACTGGCCGTACGTCTCCTCACCGCCGTCCAGGACGCCCTGGACGGTGTCCCGGAGCCGTGCGGAGTCGTCGATGGGGATCCGCAGCCCCATGCTGTCGGGGGTGCCGTCGAAGTCCTCCGGCCCCAGGTCGAAGACCGCCATCCCGGCCTCGTCCATGTCCATGGTCCCGGCGCCGAGGTCCCACTCGAAGCTGCCCATGCTGTTGAGCGCGAGCCGCTCGCCGGGCCCGATGAGGGGTTCCGGGGCGCTCCCGGTGCTCCCCGTGCTCCCGGGGCCCTCCGGTCTCTTGTCGCGTCGCTCCGCCGCTGCCACGAGACTCACACCACCTAACGGCCGGGCCAGCACGGCTGGGAAATGAGCCGCTCCCACTCCTCGTCAGGATGCCCCGGAAGGGTGCGTCCGGCCTCCTGCCAGCGCTTGACGAGGGAGAGGTAGATCATCGAGGGGTCGTACGGGGCCTGCGGATACTGGGCCTGCGGGTACGGCGCCTGCGCGTGCCGGCCGTGCGCGTGCGGAGCGTGCGGGTACGGGTCCTGCGGATGCGGGTCCTGCCCGTACGCGGACTGCGCGTACGGGGACTGCCCGTACGGCTGCGGGGGCGCCGCCCTCGTCGTGCCGGGCTGCTCCGCGCGGCTGGCCGGAATCCTCACCCAGCCCCGGCCCTGTGCGCGCTCATCGCTCATCGCGGACCCCTCTCACGTCGTGTGACTGGCTCTCACGCTCTGTGCCCGGCGGCCGGAGCCCGGTCGGTCCGGGGCGCACCGGTGGACCCCGTCAGCGGGCTC
Organism: Streptomyces sp. GL_141; assembly: GCF_057834385.1. Taxonomy (NCBI): domain Bacteria; kingdom Bacillati; phylum Actinomycetota; class Actinomycetes; order Kitasatosporales; family Streptomycetaceae; genus Streptomyces; species Streptomyces sp. GL_141. The sequence goes on along the minus strand of NZ_CM174402.1, from coordinate 5,039,678 downwards.
CTGGCCCCCAGACGCTTGCGGACTCCTGACACCAGTCTCCCCGCCGTGAAGCCGGCACCGTGCACGAATCGCATGGAAGGGCCGAATGAGGGAGCGGTCAGCAGCCCGGCGAAGAACAGTCCCGGCCAGGAGGACTCGAAGCCGGGACTCAGCTCCGGCGTCCCGCTCCCCCCTACGGTGGCCAGCGCGGCCCGCAGCCCCGCGTCGAGCAGCTCCAGCCGGGCCAGGTCCGGGGTGAAGCCGGTCGCCGCGATGACGTGCGCGGTGTCCAGGACGACGGACTCCCCGGCGGCGCTGGACAGCCCGAGCCGGGTCCGCCCGCCCGACGGGACGGCCCGCTGCAACCGGTGCCCGAGCAGGACCGGGACCCGCCGCTCGAAGCGCTCGCGCAGCCACCAGGCTCCGGCCGGGCCCAGCGCGGTCGCCGCGATCCGCTCCCGGGTGGGCGCGGGCAGCCGGCGCACCGCCCAGGGCAGCTCCGACCAGGCCCAGCTGCGCCAGCCGGTGCCGAGGCCGCTGTGCGGATCGCGCAGGGCGCGCAGCGGGGGCCTGCTCAGCGGCTGCGGGACGGTGTTCCAGTTGAGCCGGGAGCGCCGGGCCACGAGGCACGGCCGGGCCCCGTTCTCCGCGAGCAGGGCCGCGGTCTCCAGGGCCGCCTGCCCGGCGCCGAGCACGGCGACCTCGCTGCCGGCGAAGCGGGTCAGGTCGCGGTGGCCGCTGCTGTGCGAGTAGTGGGCCGCGGGCAGTTCCCGTAGCGCCTCGGGGTACCGGACGAACGGCATCACGCCCACGGCCAGCGCGACCGTCCGGGCGAGCAGCGGCGGCCCTTCGGCGGTGCGGATCAGGAAACCCCCGCCCTGCGGGGTGACTTCGGTGACGGTCGCCTCCTCCACCGGGGGTGCTGCGTGCCGGGCGAACCAGAGCCCGTACGCGCTGAACGTCCCGATGGGCAGCGGAGTTCCGTGTTCGGCGGCGATCCCGCGGCCCGCGCAGTACTCGGCCAGCGTGTAACGCCCGCCGGGTGCCGACAGGTTGGAGGACCACGGCTCCGACTTGAGGTACATGCCCTCGGGCATGTGGTCCCGCCAGGAGGCCATGGGCCGCCCGAGGATCCGCACCCCGAGCCCCGCACCGGCCGCGTGGGCCGCGATCGACAGCCCGTAGGGCCCCGCTCCGACCACCACGAGGTCGTCCATCCGTGTCACCGCAGTCCCTCCAGCCTCATGGTTCGTCCCCTGCCACCTGCACCCCGCGATGCCCTGCGCCCGTACGGCTTCCACGGCTTCACGGTTCTACGGATTCACGACGTCACCGCGTCACGACGTCACCGCGTCACCAGCTCGTCCGGCTCCGCCGGGGCCTCCGGCGGTGCGGACCGGCCGCCCGCTCCGCCGGAGGCCCCGGCCGCCGAGGGCGGAGGCGGGGGCGAGGGCAGCTCCCGGCCCCGCTGACGCGGGGCGCGGACCACCGCCCGGGCCGTCCGGCGGCCCTGCTCCGGGACCCCGCGCAGCACCCGCAGCCCCTTGAACGCACCCCGCCCCAGGAAGGCGGCGAGCATCGACAGGAACGGCATCGGGTCGTCGGCCGCGAACCACGCCGCCTCCACCTGCCCCCGCTCCCGGCCCCGGCGCGCGGGGGCGGCCGCGGCGCCCGCCCCGGCGGGCGGAGCCGGGGGGCGGCGCGGCAGCGAACGGCCGCGCACCGCGGCGAGCAGGGCGTAGTTCTCCGCCACGAAGACCCGGCCCGGCCCGCCGGACGGCTCCGGGACCCGTTGGCCCGTCAGGTCCAGGTACATCGCCTGGACCACGTCCAGGCCGCCCGCGTCCGTGAAGAGCCGGAACTGCGCCCCCGGACGCGGGTTGAAGTCCACCAGCCGGAAGACGCCCTGTTCGTCCCGGCGGAAGTCCAGGTCCAGGATCCCCTGGTAGCCGAGCCGCTCGGCGAGCCGCAGCCCCGCCTCCTCCACCGCCGGATCCGGCAGCCACCGCCCGACCGCCGTCAGCCCCGTCCGCACCGGCCAGGACAGCTCCTTGCGCCCCGACCCGGTGATCAGCGGACGCCCGCCCCGGGCGAACGCGCCGTGGAAGAACCAGTCGGTGTCCGGCCCGGCCGGCAGGAACCGCTGGAGCAGCAGCCGGCTTCCCGCCTCGGCCGCGCGCTCGTACAGCCGCCGCGCCTCGGCGGCCGCGTGCAGCAGGGTGGTGCTGCGCAGGCCCGTGCCCGGGGGCAGCAGCCACGGCCGGCTCCACTTGGCGATCACCGGGAGCCCCAGCCGCCACGCCGCCTCCGCCGCCTCGGCCCCGCTCGCCGGGATCACGGTCTCCGGGTGCGGTACGTCCCACCGGGCGCAGAGCCGAGACAGCTCGGCCTTGTCCGCCACCCGCGCGGGCAGGTCGTCGGGCTGATGGGGAATCCGGAAACGGTCCGTCAGCATCGGTGCGACCCGGGACACGGCGATCGCGCTGAGGTCGTCCATGGCGATGAGCACCGCCGGGCGGCCGATCTGCTCGGAGACCCCGGTCAGGCACTCCAGCAGCGCTTCGGGCGCCTCGGGGTCGAGTCCGCCGGAAGGTCCGGGATGCACGGCGCGCAGGTAGCGCGAACGCCCCATGGGACCTCCCCCGGCCTCGACGACGGCGTGGACCTCCACACCCGCGCGCCCAAGGGATCTGACGGCGCCGAGGGTTCCGTGGTGGAACGGATTCCGATCGAGTCTGAGCAGAACTGCGGGCACTTGGCTGGGATGCGCGTGCATGGGAGCGGTGTCTTTCACCTAGTCGGACCAAGCGGGGAGGGTGCGCAGGTGCGAATGGCCTAGGCAGACGTCACCGGACAGGCCATTCGTCAGATGTGATGCCTAACGTCTTTGGTAAGCACACCGATTCAGGAAAGCTCGGGAGACGCCATGCCCAGACCACGCCGCCGACTGGCGAGCACCTGCATCGGAACGGTGACGGCCGGACTGCTCGCCACCGGGGCCGCCCTCGCGGCCCCCGAGGAGCAGAACACCGGGTCCGACATCGCCATGGGCGCCTACCTCGACTACGGGCCTCCCGGAGTGGCCCGCATCCCGTTCCTGTCGAACTGGCTGGGCGGCAAGGAGATCCGGGTCGGGCACACCTATCTGCCCGGTGACCAGTGGGCCGGCATCGAAGGAAACGTCAGCTTCCTGGACGACTGGGCGCAGTGGCGGCGCCAGCGGGACGACCGGATGTTCGTCCTCAACGTGCCCATGCAGGAGCGGAACGAGGACCGGGTCCCCGACCGCCAGGTGGCCCAGCTGATCCGGGCGGGCGCGGAGGGCCAGTACGACCGGCACTTCAAGAAGCTCGCCGAACGGCTGGTCGCGCTGGGCGTCCCGGACACGGTGATCGTGCTCGGCTGGGAGATGAACGGCACCACGTACACCCACCGCTGCGGACCCGACCCGGAGAACTGGAAGGCCTACTGGAAGCGCATCGTCAACACGATGCGCTCCGTGCCCGGCCAGAAGTTCAAGTTCGATTTCACCCCGAACCGCGGCACGGACGCGATCGGCTGGACCAAGTGCTACCCGGGCGACGACGTGGTCGACATCGTCGGGATGGATTCGTACGACCAGGCTCCCGGCCGGACCTTCGACGACCAGATCAGCCAGCCGTACGGACTCCAGCAGCACGTCGACTTCGCACGAGCACACGGCAAAGAGATCTCGTACCCGGAGTGGGGCCTGTTCCGCAACGGGGACAACCCGGAGTACATGCGGCGCATGCTGCAGTGGATCCACCAGCAGAAGCCGCTCTACCACACCATCACCGACTACTGCCCGCACGGCGTCTGGCAGTGCAAGCAGAACCCGGCCTCGACGAAGGTGTTCCGCGAGGCGCTGACCCCGCAGCGGCCCGACCCGGTCATCCCGACCCCGGCCATCCCGACCCCCGTGGTGCCCACGCCGGTCGTTCCGACCCCGCAGGTCCCCACGCCGGAGATCCCGACGCCGGTGGTCACCCCGCCGGTCGTGCTCCCCAGCCCGGAGGTCCCGAGCCCGGTCGCCCCGAGCCCGGTCGCCCCGAGCCCCGTCGCCCCGAGCCCCGTCGAGCCCAGCCCGGCCGAACCCAGCCCGCTGGTCCCGAGCCCGGCCGTCCCGAGCCCCGTCGAGCCCAGCCCGGCGGTGCCGAGCCCGGTCGCCCCGAGCCCGGTCGTTCCGACGCCCTCGCCCGTGGTCCCGAGCCCGGAGGTCCCGGTCGAGCCGAGCCCGGCCGTGCCCAGTCCCGCCGTGCCCAGTCCCGCCGTCCCCAGCCCGGCCGAACCCAGCCCGCTGGTCCCGTCCCCCGAGGTCAGCCCGGTCGGCCCCGAGGTCCCGGTGAGCCCGGGCCCGAGCGTCAGCCCGAGCCCGGTCGCGCCCAAGCCGAGCCCCGAGGTCCCGTCCCCGGTGCCCTCGCCCTCGCCGCTCGTACCGAAGCCCGAGCCGTCCCAGCCGCCCAAGCCGACGACCCCGCCCGTCAACAGCACGGAGTGGTGCGTGCCGATCAACTTCGGCGAGTGGCTCTCCAAGCTGGTCGGCAAGCAGTCGGTCTGCGTCAAGGTCGACTGGGGCAAGGAGACCGGCTTCTGGCCCTTCTAGGCGGGGCGTCCGGGTCATCGGACCCGCAGTTCGTTGAGCCGCGCCCGCCAGTCCCTGGCGGCCGGCAACGCCTCCCGCAGTGCGTCCACCGCCCGCTCGCGCCCCGTCACCTGCGACTCGTGCAGTCGCAGCAGGGGCGCGAGCGCGGTCGTGGCCAGCAGGAAGCGCTGGTTGACCACCGTCCGCGGCCGCCAGTGGTTCTTGTACGGCTCGTTGCCGCGCAGGAAGCTCACCACCGGGCGGCCTTCGGCGAGCGCGCGGGTGGTCTCGTAGCGCAGCAGCAGCGTGGCCACGTCCACCTTCCGGTCGCGCAGGTCGGGATCGGCTCCGTAGAGGTATCCGCCGCTGAGCGAGCCCGAGAGCAGCGTGAGGTTGGCGGCCACCACCTTCCCGTCGAGCCGGAACTCGGCCAGCCGCCCCTCCCCGGCGCGCACCATCCGCCGCGTGGCCCGGGTCAGGTGTTCGGCGAAGCGGGGCTTGAGGTGTTCGGGGGTCACCCCGCGTCCGCGCCACTGCTTCTCGTGCAGCCGCAGCAAGGTCCGTACCGCGCGCGGCACTTCCTGCTCGGTGACCTCGTGCTCCTCGATCCCGGCCGCGTCGGTCTTGCGGAGCTTGGCCCGGACCCGCTGGGCGCCGGAGGCCGGCATTCGCTTGACCAGCTCGTCGAAGGGCATGGACGGCAGCTCCATGCAGGTGGAGTCGGTGAGCTTGCTGCCGATCCCGGGCCAGGCCGCGAACACGGCCTCGGCGGCGGCCCCGGGCCGCACCTCGCGCAGGTCGACCACCGCGCCCCGGGCGGCCCGGTGCAGACCGTTGGCCAGGGCCGGGACGACCTGGTCGGCGTGGTCCGCGGCCACGAGCACGTCGAAGTAGTCGGTGATGCCCCCGCCGAGGGGCACGAGCAGCGGCAGCGGCCGGTGTACGAGCATCAGCGCGGCCGCGCCGACCAGTTCCTCCCCGCGCCGCACCAGGACGATGCGGAGCCGGCCGTCCTTGCCGTAGGACAGCCACCAGGAGTGCAGCCAGGCGTGGCTCTGGAACGGAGTGGCGGTGGGACAGCCGCGGACGAGCCGGTTCCACGGCTCCTCCAGCGCGGCGAACTGCCGGGGATCGCGGCACAGCGTCACCGACAGGGCCCCGGCGGAGCCGGTGGTCATCGCACCGACTCCTTCTCCTTGGCCGCGGCGGGCTCGCCCTGCGCGGGCAGCGAGGCGTACTCCTCGACGGTCTCCGCGGCCGTCTCCGTGACGCTCTCCGCGGCGGGACCCTCGCCGCGCCGCCGGGCGGCGGTGGGCCGGGCCAGCAGCCACAGCCCGCCCAGCAGCCCGCCGGCGCACAGGCCGACCGCCCCGCTGAGGGTGGGGGACGCGGAGGCGGGGTCGCTGGGCGCGACGGCCTGGTTGAAGAGGAGCAGCTGTACGCCGGTGTTCTTGGCGGCCTGGTTGCTGCTCAGCGAGAGGGCGTCGGCGACGGCGTTGGCGATGTCGGCGGCTTCGCCGGCGCTCTTCGCGGTCCCGGTGATGGCGATCATCGGGGACTCGGGGGAGGTCTCGGCGCGGACCTGGGTCCGCAGCTTCTGCACGCCGATGCCCGCGCGGGGCTGGGCGTAGGCGAGGGTCGAACTGCTGGTGGCGATGCGGGCGTAGGCCTGGGCGAAGCCGAGGGCGGTGGCCGGCTCGGTGGTGTCGTCGGGGACCGCGACGACGTAGCTGGTGGCGGCGTACTCGGGCGCCTTGAGCACCCCGTACGCCCCGCCCGCGGCGAGCCCCAGCAGCGCGGCGGCGGGCAGCGGCCACCACGCGGGCGGCGGCAGCAGCCGTACCCGGCGCCGGTGGGTGGACTTCTTCTGGTCGGCGTTGTCCGCCATGTGCGTACCTCTTTCCTGGTGGACGGGTGCTTGCTTCGGGACCCGGTGCGGGCCCCGCGGGTACGGATCAGCCGATGTCGCCACCGGCGGCGGCGCCCCCCGGCGGGCCGTCATCGGCGCGGCTCACGACGGGCACGTCCCGGCCCGCCGGAGCCAGACCCAGCCCCTCCGGCGTCACATTCAGCCCCTCCGGCGTTTGAGGAGCAGGGGTCCGGGGACTGGTCACCGGCAACGGCGCCGCACGGTCCGAACGTGCCGGGGCCACATCCAGCCCCGTCAGCGTCGAATTCAGCCCCTCCGGCGTTTGAGGAGCAGGGGTCCGGGGGCCGGCCCCCGGCAACGGCGCGGCACGGTCCGGACCCGCCGGGTCAGTGCCCCGGGGGCCCCGGCCGGGACGGGGCAGCGTCACCGCCCCCCGGGACCCGGCCGCGGGAGCGGCCATCGCGTGGTCGTACACGTGCAGCAGCTGCGCCGCGCTCCGGGCGATGTCGTAGCGCCGCACCACCCCCGGCGGCGGCAGCCGCTGCGCGCCGGCCTCCATGTGCCCCCGCAGCGCCGCGACGAGCTCCTCCGTGCCGGTGCCGATCCGCCGCGCCCCCGGCGCCTGCGCCGCGGGCAGGTCGTCGATCGCCGGGCAGGTGACGTGCAGCACCGGCAGGCCCGCCGCCAGCGCCTCGATCACCGCCAGCCCGAAGGCCTCCTCCCGCGACGGGGACACGAACACGTCCATCGCCGCGAGCAGCGCCGGGATCCCCGGGGTCCGCCCGTCCGTGCTGTCGCCCAGCGGGTCCCGCTCCCCCAGCAGGTGGATCCGGCTCTGTGCCCCCAGCTCGGCGGCGAGCCTGCGCAGCGCCGCCCGCTCCGGCCCGTCGCCGGCGAGCAGCAGGTGCGCGCCGGGCAGCGCCGCCACCGCCCGCACCAGGACGTCGAACCGCTTGCCCGGCACCAGCCGGCCGACGCCGCCGACCACGAAGGCCCGCTCGGGCAGTCCGGTCCGGGTCCGGGTGGCCCGCCGTACGCCCTCCTCGAAGCGGAACCGCACGGCTTCGATCCCGTTCGGCACCACGTGCACCCGGCCGGCCGGCACCCCCCAGGCCTCCAGGCGGGCCGCCACCGTGTCCGATACGGCCACGGTCGCGGCTCCCAGCCGTTCGCTCGCCAGGTACAGGGCGCGTACCCCGCCCGAGAGCGGCCGGCCCTCGATCTCGGCCGCGCCCAGGGAGTGTTCGGTCGCCACGCTCACCCGCACGCCCGCGAGCCGGGCCGCGAGGCGCCCGTACACGCAGGCCCGGTAGAGGTGGGTGTGGACCAGGTCGTAGCGGCCCCGCCGGATGAACTTGGCCAGCTTCGGGACCGCTCCCAGGTCGCGGTTGCCGCGCATCCCGAGGTGGACGACGCGGACCCCGTCCGCGCGCAGGCCTTCCGCGACCGGGCCCGGGTTGGTCAGCGTCAGGACGTCGCAGCGCATCGGCATGTGCCGCAGCAGCAGCCGCAGTTGCTGCTCGGCGCCGCCGACGCCGAGTCCCGTGATGACGTGCAGCACCTTCCCGGGGCTCACAGGTGCACCGCCCGGCGCAGCGCGCGCGCCTGGTGGCGCACCTGCTTGATCCGCAGCCGCGGGCCGCCGTCGGCCTGGCTGATGTGCGTACGGGGCATCGCGTGGGGTCCGGCGAGCCGGCCGGGGTCGATGGCGCAGGCGTACCCGTAGCCGGCGGCCCGGGTCGCGGCGACGACCCGGGCGTCGAGGTGCCCGTACGGGTAGCAGAATCCGGCGGGCAGCGTCCCGGTCAGCTCCCGGATCAGCTCGCGGCTGCCGCGCAGTTCCTGCGCCAGTACGTCGTCGGGGGCCGCGGTGAGGTCCTGGTGGAGCAGCCCGTGCGAGCCGATCTCCTGTCCGGCGGCGGCGACTTCGCGGATGCCCTCGGCGGTCAGGAGGGGCTTGCGGGGGCCGAGCGGGTCCCAGACGTTGTCCACGCCGAGCCGCCCGGGCAGCACGAACAGGGTGGCGGTGCAGTCGTAGCGGCGCAGCAGCGGCAGTGCGCGGGTCAGGAAGTCGGTGTAGCCGTCGTCGAAGGTCAGCCCGACCAGCCCGGCGCCGCGCCCGGCGGCGCGGGCGCGCAGCAGTTCGCCGACGGAGACCCCGCGCAGTCCCCGGGAGCGCAGCCACAGCAGCTGGGCCTCCAGCGCGTCCGGGGTGACGGTGATGCCGTACGGGTCCTCGGCGGGATCGGTGAACTCGGCGACGGAGTGGTACATCAGGACCCACGGCGAGCCGGTGCGGCGGGCGGGGGCCGCCGTGGCGGGGCGCGCCGTTTCGGTGTCAGCGGACATTGCGGAACCTCTGGGTGATCTGGGAGGTGAGGTGAGCGGTGAGCTGGGCGAGCTGGCCCGGCAGGGCGGTGACCTCCAGGGCCCGTATGGCCATGCCGGTGGCGCCGAACATGGCCGGGACCAGCAGGCAGCCGAGGGCGGCGCTGACCAGCGGGTCGGGGATCATCGGCCCGGCGATCCAGCCGGTGGCGCAGGCGGCGAGGGCCGCGACGGAGAGCCGGCCGATGCTGACGGCGACCCGGCGGACCTGGATGGCGATGATCCGCGAGCCGAGGCCGGTGAGCAGCAGTGCGGCGGTGGTGGAGATGCCGGCGGCGTTGGCCGCGGCGATCCCGTAGGTGCCCCACCAGCCGACGGCGAAGGCTCCGGCCACGATGTTGACGAGGAGTCCGGCGCCCATGGCGAGGGCCGGGAACCAGATGGGCCGGGCGGTGGAGAAGAAGGGCCGTGAGAGCGCCCCGACGAGGCAGTGGCCGAGCAGGCCGAGGCCGTAGACCCGCATGACGGAGGCGGTGGCCTCGGTGTCGACGTGGGTGAACGCCCCGCGTTCGAAGAGGACTTGGATGATCTGGGGGGCGTACCCGATGACGAGCGCGGTGCCCATGAGGACGGCGAGCGAGGCGAGCGCGAGGTCCCGCTCGACCCGCCGACGGGCCTTGTCCCGCTCCCCGCCGGCCATGGCCTGGGCGACGACGGGGAAGGTGACGGTGCAGATCATGAGGGAGAGCACCATCGGCATCTGCGCGACTTTTTGGGCGTAGTTGAGGTGCGAGATGGCGCCGGACGGCAGCGAGGCGGCGAGGAACCGCTCGACGAGGACCTGGGACTGCCGGAAGACGGCGAAGAAGATCACCGGGGCGATCACGCCGAAGGCGATCAGCGTCGGCCGGTCGCGGTCGCGCTGGCTGCGCGGGGCGCCCTTGGCGCGGGACGGTCCGAAGCCCACGTTCCGGATGAAGGCGGGCAGTTGGACCAGGGCCATCAGGACTCCGCCGACGGCGACCCCGGCGGCGGCGGCGCGCACCCCCCACAGGGCGTGCAGGGCGACCATGGTCCCGATGATGCCGACGTTGTACGACACGTAGATGGCGGCGGGCGGCAGGAAGGAGCGGTGCGCCCTGAGGGCTGCGCTGAAGTAGCCGGCGACCCCGAAGGACAGCACGGTCAGGGCGGTCATCCGGGTGCATTCGACGGCGAGCCCGGGGTCGGGCAGCCCCGGCGCGAGCACGCCCACGACGAGCGGCGCGGCGATGATGAGCACGGAGGCCACGGCTGCCAGGAGCACGAGCAGCCGGGGCAGCGTGGCGCCCACGAGCAGCCGTACGGGATCCTGCGCGCGGGCCTCCTGGCGGGTGAGCCCGGCCCTGCTGGCGGCCCGGCGGGCCAGGGCGTGGCTGAAGGCGGGCACCATCAGCAGGGCCATGGCGTCCTCGATGAGCAGCGTCGAGGCCATCTCGGGGACGGTCCAGGCGATGAGGAAGGCGTCGCTGTCGTGCCCGGCTCCGAAGAGGTGCGCGATGGTCTGGTCGCGGATCAGCCCGAACACCGCCCCGGCGGCGGTCAGCCCGGCGGTCACGGCGGCCGCCTTGGCGAGCGCCCCGCCGCTCCCCGACCGGCCCCCGTCGCCCGGGGCCTTCCCGTCGGTGCCCCGGCGCCCGCTCCCGAAGGCCCCGGACCCGACGGCCCCGGGCCCCGCGGGCACCAGACCGGGCGCGGCCGCGCCCCGGTCGAGGCCCGGCCCGGGCCGGCCGGTGGCCACCACGCGGCCCGCTCCGGCTTCGCCGGTGGGGACGGGAACGCCCACATGCGCGGCTCCGCGCCCGGCGGACAGCGTGCCGCCCGACGCGGCCACCCGGCCCGCGGCCTCGGCCGGGCCCGTGGACGGCGCACCGGTGGAGCCGGGGGCCAGGGGCGGAACGGGCGGGTGCGGCGGACGGCCCGCAGCCGCGGCGACCTCGGTCGCCGCGGCTGCGGGCCGCCGCCAGGGCGTCGTATCCGTCACCGGCCGGCCGCACCGTCGGGGGCCGCGGCCCGGGCAGGCGCACCCGGCCCACGGCCGGACCCCGCGGCGGCCCGGCCGCCGGAGGCCGCAGCCCCGCCGACCGGGCCGGGAGCACGACCGGGGGCCGGGGCGGGGGCCGGAACGACCCGGCTCCGCTCACCCGTACGACCGCCGGAGGCACCCGTCCCGCCCCCGGAGGGCAGGGCCCACCAGGCCGCCAGGCCGATGATCACTCCGGTCAGGACGGTCGACGGGCCCCCGATGTCCGCGTAGAGGAAGTCGGTGAGCTGCCACACGAGCAGGCCGATCGCGACCAGACCGCAGTCCCGCAGCGCCGAGGGCCCGGCCAGACTCCGCCGCAGGCCCGCCACCAGCAGGGCCAGCCAGCCGCCCGCCAGGGCGATGAGGCCGATCAGCCCCTGCTCGCTCAGCACCAGCAGGTACATGTTGTGCGGGGACAGCAGCGGCTGGCGGATGTACCCCTGGCCGGCGCCCGCGGTGTCGCTGCCGGAGGACAGGGCCAGTCCGGAGTGCGCGTCCCGGTTGGCCGGGAAGCCCTTGAGCCCGACCCCCACCGCGGGCCGCTCGCGCCACATCGACCCGGCCGCGGCCCACATCGTGTAGCGGTCGGTCACCGACTGGTCGGGGGCGTCGGAGACCTGCGTGATCGAGGTCAGCCGCTCCGCGACCATCGCGGAGCCGACGCCGAAGCCGCCGACGAGCACCACCCCGGTGGCGGCCAGCGCGAGGAGCACCTTCAGGGCCCGACGGATCCCGGCCAGGGCCATCACCAGCCCGGCCGCGGCGAAGGTCGCGATCCACGCGCCGCGGCTGAAGGACAGCACCAGCGGGAGCACCAGGACCAGCGCCGCGGCGCCCGAGGCCCGCCGGATCCGCGCCGGCAGCCCCGGCGCGAGCGCGCCGGCCGTCGCGACGACCAGGCCGTAGGCCACGACCGTGGCCATGCCCATGACGTCCCCGGGTCCGAAGGTGCCCACGGCGCGGATGTCCTCGCCCTGGTACGAGGCCCCGGTGTGGGTGGCGAACTGCACCACGCCCACGGCTCCCTGGACCAGCGCCAGCACCACGAAGCACCCCGCGGCCAGCCGGAACTCCGAGGCGTCCCGCACCAGCAGCACGATCGCCGCCGGGACCAGCACGAACACCTGGAGGTAGCGCACGAACCCGGGCAGGGCCGCGTACGGGTCACCCGCGGTCACCGTCGAGACGGCGAGCCCGAGGGCCGGCAGGCCGAGGACGAGCACCCCCAGCGGGCTCAGCGGCCGGACCCGGCCCCGCAGGGCCTGGATCCCGCAGACGAACACGAGCAGCAGTGAGGCGGCGTCGGCCGGACCGACCTTCCCCGAGGCGGTCGCGTCACCGGCCGGGACGGGGATCAGCAGGGCCAGTACGGTCGCGGCGAGCGGCAGCAGCGGCCAGTGCCGGCGCAGCAGGTCGGCGGGGTCCGGGCAGGACCACGACGTCGGTGACGTCGGTGCGGCAAGGCTCATGCTTTAGCTGCCCCCCAGCCGGAAGCGGAAGAAGGAGGCCGCGGTGCGGGCCAGGATCCACAGGTCCTGCCACAGCGACCAGGTGTCGATGTAGTGGTTGTCGAAGCGGGCCCGGTCCTCGATGGAGGTGTCCCCGCGCAGCCCGTTGATCTGGGCGAGGCCGGTGATGCCGACGGGCATCCGGTGCCGGGCCTCGTACCCGGGGTGCACGCTGCTGAACTTGGCGACGAAGAAAGGCCGTTCGGGGCGCGGACCCACCAGGCTCATGTCACCCCGGACCACGTTCCACAGCTGCGGCAGCTCGTCCAGCGAGGACTTGCGCAGGAAGGAGCCGATCGGGCTCATCCGGCAGTCGCCGGCCACCGTCCAGCGGGTGGCGGACTCGTGCGCGTCGGCGCGCAGGGTGCGGAACTTCAGCAGGGTGAAGGGGCGTCCGTACAGGCCGACCCGCTCCTGCCGGAAGATCACGCCGGGCCCGTCGGAGATCCGTACGGCGAGCGCGCAGACGCCCATCACGGGCGCGGCGGCCAGCAGGGCGATCGCGGCGAGCGAGGAGTCGATGACCCGCTTCGCCCACCGCTCCACCGGCCGGGCCGGACGCGGCAGCAGCGGCTGGACGGCGTACCCCCACAGCTGGTCGGCGGGCTGCGCGACGCGCATCCCGGTGACCTTGGCGGTGCCCGCCGGGTCGGCGAGCCAGAGCCGGCACCCGTGGTCGTGGAAGAGCCGGACCAGGGAGGCGGTGCGTTCGTCGGCCTCGGGCGGGCGGGTGAAGACGGCGTGCCGGACGGAGTTCTGGATGACGGCCCGCCGGATGTCCTCGTGGGTCGCGAGTACGGGCACTCCCGCGGCCGCCTCCCCGTCGGGCCCGGTGTCCGCGAGCCCGACGGGGCGCAGTCCGTACTCGGGGCGCCCGTGCAGGGCGGCGGCCACCGCGCTCGCCCCGGCGCCGGGCCCGACGACCAGGGCGGAGGCGGGGCGGCGGGCGCGGGTGCGGCGGCGGAGCTGGTTGACGAAGCCCCGCCCCGCGCAGGCCAGGACGACCTGCACGCAGACGGCGCCGAGCAGGGCGCTCCAGCCCAGGGCGTCACCCGGGGCGGTGGCGGCCAGCACGGCGGCGGCCCCGCACCACAGCGCGGCGGCCCGCCCGGCGAGCGCGGGCAGGTCGAGGAGCGCGGAGGGGGCGAGCCGCGGCCGGTACAGCCCGGCCTGCGCGTGCAGCGCGACCAGGGCCAGGGCGAGGGGGGCGGCCGCCCCGAGGGGCAGCTCCGCTCCGGGCAGCGCCGCCACCGCCGCCGCGGCGGCGAACCCGTCGGCGGCCAGCAGCGGGGCGATCCCGTCCCGGCGGCGCACCCGCTCGGGCCGTACGGCGGCCCGAGCGCGGTCGGCTTTGGGCCCGCGCGGGGGGTGGATGGCGGTGACGGAACGGCGCACGGCGGTGACGCCGGTGCCGGACGCGCCACTGGTGGCCGTGCCGATCGCGCCGACACCGCCGGCGGTGCTCGCGGTCGTGGTCGTACCTGTGATGCCGGTGATGCCGGTGATGCCGCCGGCGGGCCCCGTGCCGTCCTGCCCGGTGTGCCGGGCGGGTGCGCTGTCCATCGTCATCGGCTGATGCGCTCCTGGTTCAAGGGCCGGGGCCTGCCCAGCAGTTCGTGATACAGACCGGTGACCGCGTCCGTGGTGCGCCGCACGTCGAATTCCATCCGCGCGTGCCGCTCCGCCTGCTCCCCGAGTGCGGCGAGCAGCCGCGGCTCGGCGAGCAACCCGCCCAGGGCCTTGGCCAGCGCCGTCGGGTCCTCCGGTTCCACCAGGCACAGCCGTCCCTGGCCGGGCGGGAGGCTCTCCCTGGCACCGCTGACGTCGGAGACCAGGACCGGGCGGCCACAGGCCATGGCTTCGAGCGGGGCGAGCGCCATGCCTTCCCACCGCGACGGCAGTACAACGAGATCGGCGGCCCGAAGCCACGGCCGGATGTCGAAGGCGGACCCCGCGAAGTGGACCGAGGCCGGGGCCCCGCGGCGCAGCCGTTCCATGTCGGGGCCGTCCCCGACGAGCACGAGACGGGCTCCGGGAACGGCTCCGAGCAGCTCCGGCCAGGCACGCAGCAGGACGTCCTGCCCCTTCTGCTGGCAGAGCCGGCCGACGCAGACGGCGAGCGGCCCGTCGCCCTGGAAGGCGGCGGGCAACGGAAGTTCGGCGCGGGCCCGGGCCTTGTCCTGGACGGGGTCCGGGCCGCCGGGGCGGAAGTGGCCGAGGTCGACGCCGTTGCGGATCACCGACCAGCGGGCGGCGATCCCCTCGGACTCGCCGGTGCGGCGTTCGGCCTCGCTGACGCAGAGCACCCGGTCGGCCCAACGGGCTCCGAAGCGCTCCCAGCGCAGCGCGAGCGCGGCGGTGGCCCCGCCCACGGCGTCGAAGGACCAGGCGTGCGGCTGGAAGACGGTCGGGACGGCCCCGCGGACGGCGAGCCGCCCGGCGAGTCCGGCCTTGGCGCTGTGGGCGTGCAGGAGGTCGGGCCGGACGCGCCCGATCAGGCGGCGCGCGCCGAGCACTTCGGCGGCCAGGCCGGGCCCGGGGGCCCGGCCGGCACGCCAGGTGAGCACCTCGGCACCGGCCTCGCGGGCGGCGTCCGCGAGCTGTCCGCCGCGCGGGCAGCCGACGTAGGTCCGCAGACCGGCCGCGGACTGGGCGCGTACGAGGTCGACGACGACGCGGGCGACCCCGCCCTCGACCGGCTGGACGAGGTGGAGGACGGCCGGAGGCCGGGAGGAGGGGGAGGAGGGGGAAGGAGAGGGTGAGGAAGGCTGCGTCGGCACGTGGAGTGGTCTCCTGCGTTCAGCGGCGCGCGTCTGTCTGAACGAAGAGCACACCGAGGAAATGACCCTGCTTTTCGCCCGTGAACCCGAAGGTCAGGCTGCGGGCTCCACCGGACAGGGCGGGGCTCAGATCGAACACGTCCGCGTCATATCCGAGGTTATTCATATGTTCGGGCTGTCGCACGAACGAGTGATCTCCGAATTCCGTGATCGTGGAATTCATAACATCATTAAAAGGATTTTCTCCATCGCTGAGGCTGATCCGGCGCCCGCTGTCGGCGGTCACCGTGAGTGAATCCCCGAGCGTCCCGCGGTCCCCGTCGTACGCGACCACCCCGACCCGCCCGCGCGCGCCGGGCGCCGCGTCCAGACCGGTGAGGTCCACCGTCCCGTCGCCGGCCCCCGCCGCCAGCCCTTCGAAGCCGTCCCAGATCGAGACCCTGCGCACCGGCTCCTGCGGGTGCTCGTAGGAGACCACCAGCGTCCAGCCGCCCCAGGCGCCCATGTCCGAGTGCCCCATGGCGATGTTCAGCTGGGCCACCGTCCACATCCCGGCGCCGCCCTTGCGGACCAGCGGGGTCACGTCGGCGGAGGCCTGGTAGGCATCGCCGGCCGCGTCGCTGCGGTGCCCGATCACCGTGTCGGCCAGCACTTCCTTGTACGCGCCGCCCGGCTCGGCGACGAGCACCCGGCCGTTGTCCTCCGGCGGCTTCTGCTCGCCGACCCGCAGGTTCCCGCCCCAGTACAGCCGGGCGTACGAGACCTTCGCGCCCGCCGGGACCTTGAGCTCGGCCCGGGTGGAGTTGTAGGTGTCCGGGTCCTTGTCGACCTCGTCGTAGAACATCTCGTAGTCGCCGTTGGTCCCGGCCGCGCCCTTGTTGACCGCGGCACACGGCTCGGCCTGCTCGGCCTCCTCCTTGCGGCAGCCGATGGACGAGTTCGAGGCCCGGACCAGGCCGCCGTGCTGCACGGCCTGGTAACGCTGGGTGAAGGGCACCCGGGGCGCCTCCTTGACCAGCGGACTCCGCGCACCCGGCGGGGCGGCGGCCCCCTCGGTCGCACTCGCCAGGGGCGCGTTCACCGAAAGCGTGAGGCAGGACAGCAGACCGAGCGTGCCGAGGATTCTGCGGGAGGAACCCATGACCCTGTCTCCATTTTCGATCAAGGGGACAAAACAGGAGTGAACTTTGTCAGAAATCAGGAGGGAAATCACGCCGGACTCGCTCGTACGGCCTTTTGGGCGATAACACGCACCCTGGAGACGGGCGAGTCGTTATGGGGTTGCACCATTGTTCGAACCGAAAGGAAAAACGGAGATGAAGAAGAGGCTGGTGCGCGGCACCACCCTGGCGGTCGCGAGCACCGCGCTGCTGATGGGCGGCGCGGGCCTCGCCTCCGCGCACGGCGGCGCGACGGCGAACGGCTTCACCGGCGAGTCCCCCGGCGTCCTGAGCGGCAACCTGCTCCAGGTCCCGGTCCACGTCCCGGTGAACGTGTGCGGCAACACCGTGAACGTGATCGCCCTGCTGAACCCCGCGTTCGGCAACACCTGCGTCAACGCCTGACGTCAACCGTGCCGCTCGAAACTTCGGCATCCGAGTGAAGACACGCAACCCGAACCGCGGTTGCGCCGTTGATCCGAGTGCTTGAGTACCGGGCAATCCTGCAAAAAAGGGACCATCATGATCAAGAAGTTTGCGGCCGGCGCAGCGGTTGCCGCCTCGTTCGTCGGTCTGGGTGCCGCCATGGCCCCGCAGGCCATGGCCATCGGCAACGACCACGGCATCAACACCGTGAACGGCAACGGGGCCTCGCAGATCTACGGCAACCAGGCCACCTACGGCAACATGAGCCCGCAGATGGCGCTCATCCAGGGCTCGTTCAACAAGCCCTGCATCGCCCTGCCCGCCAAGGCCAACGTCCAGTCCGTCCTGGCTCTGGTCAACGTCGGCGTCCAGGACATCCCGGTCCTGTCCAGCCCGCAGAACCAGCAGTGCACCGAGAACTCCACCCAGGCCAAGGGCGACGAGGCTCTCTCGCACATCCTCAGCAACATCCCGGTCCTGTCCGGCAACGGCTCCGCCGGCAGCTGACAGCGCCGCGCCAGCTGACACAGCACCGCGCCAGTGGGGCCGTCGCACCTTCGGGTCGCGGCGGCCCCGCCGCATGTCGGGAGACCGAATAGGGACACCGAAGCGACCGGAACAATCCGGCCACAATTCAGGACGCCCGAGCATCTGAGTGAATTGGCCGGAGGCGCGCGAAAATCCCCGGTTTCTTTTCCCGGACCCACTCGTTGTTATTTCTGCAGCGGATAGACCTCTGCGGGAAGGAAACGAAAACAAATGACGTACAAGAAGGCAGTGGTGCTGGCCGCCGGCATTCTCATGGCCGCCGGTGCCGCCTCCCCCGCCATGGCCGACTCGGCGGCGGACGGCAAGGCCGTCGGCTCCCCGGGCGTCCTCTCCGGCAACGTGCTCCAGGTCCCGGTCCACGTCCCGGTCAACGTCTGCGGCAACACCGTCAACGTGATCGCGCTGCTGAACCCCGCGTTCGGCAACACCTGCGTCAACGCCTGACGAAGCGCCTGTGCCCGCAAGGGCAGACCTCCTCGGGGTGGCCTCGGAGTGCACGGCGGTGCACTCCGAGGCCACCTTCGATTCAGCACCGGCCGCAGGGCCGGTAGACAGGGAAGGACCCATGCGACAGGTACTGAGCCGACAGGTACTGGGCAAGGGGGTGCTCACCGCGGCCGCCGCGTCCAGCCTGCTGTCGATCGCGACCGGCGCGGCCTACGCGCAGCCCGGGGCGATGGCCGAGGCCTCCCATTCACCGGGCGTGCTGGCCGGCAACAGCGTCTCGGTACCGATCACCTTCGCGCCGAACGTGTGCGGCAACACCGTGGACGCCGGAGCGGGCCTCAACCCCGCCATGGGCAACAACTGCGCCACCACGACCGGCTCCGACGCCGGACACGACTACGAGCGCTACCTCAGCCCGCAGCAGGCCGAGCAGGTCCGTCGCTACGTCGACCAGCACGACCGGGACGACCGGCGCGACGACCGCGAGGACCGGCACGAGCAGGGCGGCTACGGTGACCGCGGACCCGAGCAGCAGGGCGGCTACGGCGACGACGGACCCGGGCAGCAGGGCGGCCACGGCGACGACGGACCCGGACCGCAGGGCGGATACGGAGACTCCGCCGAGGAGGAGTGCGACGACCACCCCGCCCCGGAGAAGCCCGAACCGCGGCCGCAGCACCCGCCGGAGCAGCAGGCCGAGCACCCCCCGGCCCCGCAGCACGCGCCCCCCGCGCCGAAGCCGCTGCCCGCGCCCGAGGCGGAGCACCCGGCTCCCGCGCCGGCGCCCGCGCCCGCCCCTGCGCCCGTAGAGCAGGCACCCGCACCGCAGCCCGAGCCCGTGCCGGTTCCGGCACCGGCACCGGCACCGGCACCGGCACCGGTCGAGGAAGCCCCGCAGCCCCTTCCGGCGCCGGCGCCCGCGCCCGCTCCCGTAGTGGAGGAGGCTCCGCACACGCTCCCCGCTCCGGCGCCCGTCGTGCAGGAAGCTCCCGCGCCGATGCCCCCGCACGGCAGCCAGGTCGTGGAGCACCCGGCGCCGGTAGTGCCCCCGGCCGACCAGCCGCCGGCGGCCCCCGCCGGTGACCTGCCCGTCCCGCTCCCCCCGGCACCGCTGCCCGCCCCGGCACCCGCCCCGGTTCCCGCGCCCGCTCCGGCGCCCGCGCCCGAGGCCGTTCCCGTCGCGGCGGTCCCCGCGGCCCCCGCGCGGCCGGAGCTGGCCGCGACCGGCGCCGGCCAGCCCGGCGCCGCGGCGGCCCTGGCCTCGGCCCTGATCCTGGGCGGCGCCATTCTGTACCGCAGGTCCCGTAACGCCACCTGACGGCAATACCGGTAATCAGAAGAAATATCGGCCGGAGAATCCCTTGTCGGATTCTCCGGCCGTTGCCGTGTTCGGTTCCGCGTTTCCGTGGCGCCGGGGAATCGTTAACCAGGTCGAAAGTGGCGCGACGGTCGCCACTGGCCGCCACGGGTCACCCCCCAGAAAAGGATTTCGATAATGAAGCTCTCGAAGGTCGCCGCAGTCGTCGTCGGCTCCGTCGCCGCCCTCGGCGCCACCTCCCCCGCCTTCGCCGCCACCGAGGCGCCGGCCGTCCCCATGAGCCTGACGAGCGGGCTGACGGCCGTCACCGACTCGGTGAACCCGGTCTCGGCGGCGCTGCCCCAGACCGTGGGCAACGGACTGGCCGAGCAGGGCGAGAGCGTCCAGAAGGTCGTGACCACCGTCCAGAAGGTCAACGAGGTCAAGAACGACGCTCCGGCCGAGGTGATGCACCTCGCCAACGGGGCCACCCAGGCCTCCCCGCTGCTCGGCGGAGTCAAGCTCAACGGCGGCGGCTCCAAGCACTGACGGATCCGGTCCGTTCAGCCGCCGACACGACTGTGGGCGCCCCCGGCCTCGCCGGTGGCGCCCACAGTCATGTGTGTCGAACGTCAGTCGTTGACGCAGACGTTGCCGAACGCCGGGTTCAGCGCGCCGATCACGTTCACGGAGTTGCCGCAGACGTTGACCGGGACGTGGACCGGGACCTGTCCCAGGTTGCCCGAGAGGACACCGGGGGAACCCACGGCCGCGCCCTCGGCCTTGGAGTCGGCCATTGCGGAGCCGGCGGCACCGGCCGCAGCGAGACCAGCGGTGGCCAGGACCAGGGCGGCCTTCTTGGCAGTGTTCATGGGAAGTGCACCTTCTCTTCGATGTTCTGCCCCGATTCCGGGGCTCACATCGAGCGAAACGGTCCACCATCCCAGACGACACGGTTCCGCACGCGATCAGACCTGTTCAGCCCAATAGTCGTAACCGCGTGCGGGTCCGCGTACGGATTCCGGTCCCGGGTCCTACGGAAGGAACTCCGCGAACGACGGGAGCTGCGGGACGAGGCCCGCCGGCACCCCGGGTACCGCCGGCACCGCGGGCGCCGTCCCCGCGGGCGGGGCCGCGGGATCGGAGACCGGGAGCGCCGGTACGTCGGGGATCGGAACATCGGGGACCGGGACGTCAGGGATCGGGACGTCGGGGACCGGGATGTCGGGGATCTCCGGAACCGCCGGGATCGGCAGGTCGGGGAGCCCCGGGATCGCGGGGATCTGCGGCAGGGACGGGAGCGCGGGCAGTTTGATCTCGGGGATCGTGATCCCCGGGAGCAGGGTGCCCAGGCTCTTGGTCAGGTCCGCCAGGATCTTGGAGACCGCGGCGAGGGCGTCTTCGACGGGACCCGCCGCCGCCACCCTCTCGTTGATCTCCTCCTGTGCTGCCGCCACCCGATTCGCGGCGGCACCGGCACCCTCCGCCGCGCCCGCGGGAGCTGCCGCGCCGGTGAGTATGACGACCGCCAGGGCCGACGGGACGAGGACGCGGATGCGGGAGGCCTTGGTGCGGTGCATGGGTGTTCCTTCTGGTGGTCGCTCAAAAGCGGACCCGAGCGATCCGCTTCCTTACCCACCGTGCGAACGGGTTCCACGGAGCGCAACAGGAGCGCGGGGCCCCCCTAGGCCGTTGCGGGGTGCGTACGGGCTTCGCGCACGCGTCCGGGGGCGGCTCACCCCACCCGGGGAAAACCTGCACGCGGACAGGCCGTTTGAGTGAAGCAGCGGAACCAACCCTCCGGCAGCACAGTTGATCAGGGCGCTCCACTAGCGGGCACTCGTGCGACAAAAGGATCAAGATGCTCAAGAAGATCATGACTGCTGCTGCGGTCACCGCCGCCGCCGTCGGCGCGGGCGCTGCTGCTGCCGCCCCCGCCATGGCGATCGGCAACGACAACGGGATCAACACCGTCAACGGGAACGGCGCCGTGCAGGCGTACGGCAACCAGAAGACCCACGGTGACATGAGCCCGCAGCTCGGCGTCGTCCAGGGCACCCTGAACAAGCCCTGCATCGGCCTGCCGGCCAAGGTCAACGCCCAGTCGCTGGTCGCCCTGGTCAACGTCGGTGTCCAGGACATCAACGTCCTGTCCAACCCGCAGAACCAGCAGTGCACCGAGAACTCCACCCAGGCCAAGGGCGACGAGCCGCTCTCGCACATCCTCAGCAACATCCCGGTCCTCTCGGGCAACGTCTCCCAGGGCAGCTGATCTCCGCTCCCGTTCTCCGTTCCGGGCGCCTGGCGCCCGTGGAGCGACGCGTTCGAAGAAGCGGTGTGAAGTCGTGAAGTGACGAGGGCCCCGGCAGCGTCCAGCTGCCGGGGCCCTCGCATGTCGTCCGGCGGCCTCAGCCGGTCCAGAAGTCCCACCACCGGGTCAGGATCAGCATCCCGATCACGCCGGTGTGCAGGACGGGCGGGGCCCAGCCGAAGTCGGCGAAGAAGTTCCGCACCGGCGCGGGCGCGGGGAGGATCCCCGTCCGGACGGTGTGCGCGGTGACCGCCCAGAACATCACCAGGGTGGCCGCCCAGGTCAGGCAGCACCACAGGCAGAGCGCGTTGATCTCGTACAGCGACTGGACCATGAGCCAGGAGCAGAATCCGACGCCGAAGAGCATTCCGGCGTTGAGACCGAGCCAGAACCAGCCGCGGTGGCGGGCCCCGGCCAGCAGGCCGGCGCCGACGCACACGACCGCCCCGTAGGCGACCAGTCCCAGCATCGGGTTCGGGAAGCCGAAGGCCGCCGCCTGCTCGCTCTTCATCACGCTGCCGCAGGAGACCACCGGATTGAGACTGCAGGCGGGCTTGAAGTCCGGGTTCTCCAGCAGCAGGAACTTGTCCAGGGTGATGACCCAGGCGGCCAGCACTCCGGCGGCCCCGGTGACGAGCAGTACCCAGGCCAGCGCGCGGGGGGCTGCGATCGGTTCTGCGTCCTTGCGGTTGTGGGACCGGCCCTGCTGGCGGGGGACGCCCACGGTATTTGTTGCCATACGGTCATGCTCCCGCCCTTGTGCCCGCTATCCGGCCCAACCATGCTCATCGACATGGAGGTTGACCTGAAGGGGTGGCTGGAACCCCTGACGCTTCCCGGACGTTTTACCGAACCCCGGACGTGATGTCAGACCCAGGGGCTACGTTGAGCTTCCGCGAAGTGACGAGCTGCGACGGCCTGGAGACCCACCTTGAGCGATCCGCACGAGACAACCGAGGCGCACCTCGAGCGACTCCTGGGCCGCGCCCTCAACTCCTTCGACCTGCCCGACGAGTTGATCGAGCGGCTGGGCACCGCGCTCGCCCACAGGTCCTCGCTCCACACCACCCGCCGCAGTCCGGCGGCGGGACCGTGGCGGGAGATACACCGGCACGCCTACCTGCTGTCCGACGGCGACTCCGTGGTCCTGTGGGAGCTGGCCCACCGTCAGGACTCCGACCTCTCGATACGGTACGAGGTCTTCGCCGGCAAGGCGGAGACCTGCCTCGCGGCGGCCCGGCTCTTCGGCGAGATCCCCTCGCAGGTGGCGCGGGACCTCGTGGAGGTGACGGTCGAGGAGGAGCCGGACAGTGACATCGCCGTGCTGAGCGCGCTGTTCACCAATCCGACCCCGGCCCAGCGGCACCGCGAGTACGGGGTGGAGGAGTCCGCGGACCACGCCCGCCGGGTGCTGCGCCGTGCGGAGAACCCGGACCGGCCGGGCGAGCGGGTGGCCCTGCTCCTGCGGTCGGCCTACGCGCACCAGATCACGCAGGTGTTCGGCACCCGGCAGTGTCTCGCGGACGGGCGGGACGCCGGCTTCAGCCTGTACGAGCACTCCTTCGTCCTGCTGGACGGGAGCGAGTTGAGCCTGTGGGAGGTCGAGCACACGGTGACGCCGGACGGGCGGCACATGTGCGAGGTCTACGAGACCGAAACGGCCGCGCGCGGAGCCATGGAGCTCCGCGCGCGGGTGAGGTGACGGGGACGGGGATGGCGGTCAGGCGGCGACGGTGACCTTCGCCGGGTCCGGCAGGGGCGCCGCTTCGGCGGTCCCGGCCTGCGGCGGCGGGGTTTCCTCCTGCTTGCGCATCCCCTTGAGGAGGATGACCAGGCCGGCGCTGGTGGCCGTACCGGCGGTGATGGCGATCAGGTAGAGCAGCGGGTTGCCGATCAGCGGGATCACGAAGATGCCGCCGTGCGGGGCCCGCAGGGTGCACTCGAAGGCCATCGAGAGCGCGCCGGTGACCGCTCCGCCCACCATCGAGGCCGGGATCACGCGCAGCGGGTCGGCCGCGGCGAACGGGATGGCGCCCTCGCTGATGAAGGAGGCGCCGAGGAACCAGGCGGCCTTGCCGTTCTCGCGCTCGGTCTTGGAGAAGAGCCGGCCGCGGACCGTGGTGGCCAGTGCCATCGCCAGCGGCGGCACCATGCCGGCGGCCATCACGGCGGCCATGACCTTGAGGCTGCCCTCGTTGGGGGTGGCGAGGCCGCCGATGGCGAAGGCGTAGGCCACCTTGTTGAGCGGGCCGCCGAGGTCGAAGCACATCATCAGGCCGAGGATCACGCCGAGGATGATCGCGTTGGCGCCGGAGAGGCCCGACAGCCAGTCGGTGAGGGCCTGCTGGAGCGAGGCCACGGGCTTGCCGACGACCAGGAACATCAGGAACGCGGTGACGGCCGAGCCGATGAGCGGCAGGACCACCACCGGCATGATCCCGCGCAGGGCGGTGGGAATCTTCAGCCGCTGGACGGCGAGGACGGTGCCGCCCGCGATGAGGCCGGCGATCAGGCCGCCGAGGAAACCGGCGTTGATGGTGAGGGCCACCGCACCACCGACGAAGCCGGGGACGAGACCGGGCCGGTCGGCCATGCCGTAGGCGATGTAGCCGGCCAGGACGGGGACCAGGAAGCCGAAGGCGAGGCCGCCGGTCTGGAAGAGCAGTGCGGCCCAGCTGGCGGCTTCGGTCCAGACGAAGTGCTCGGCGACCGAGGGGGCGGTGTTGATCTCGTACCCGCCGATGGCGAAGGCGAGGGCGATGAGGAGGCCGCCGGCGGCCACGAAGGGGACCATGTAACTGACGCCGGACATCAGCCAGGTGCGGAGCTTCGCGCCGTAGCCGTCCTGCTCCTGGCCGGCCTCTTCGACCGGGGTCGGGGTGGTGGTCGAGATGTCGCCCCGGGCGGCCTTGTCGCGGGCCTCCTTGAGGAGTTCCGCGGGGCGGTTGATGCCGGCCTTGACACCTACGTCGACGGTGGGCTTGCCCGCGAAGCGGGCCCTTTCCCTGACCGGGACGTCGTGGGCGAAGACGGCCGCGTCGGCGGCGGCGATGGTTTCGGGGGTGAGCTTGGTGAAGCCGGCCGAGCCCTGGGTTTCCACCGTGAGCTCGATTCCCGCCTCGGCGGCGGCCTGTTGGAGGGACTCCGCCGCCATGTAGGTGTGGGCGATGCCCGTGGGGCAGGAGGTGACGGCCACCACCCGGAACGGCTGCCCTGCGGGGCTTTCCCCACCCCGCCCCTTCCCGAAACCGGGGGCTCCGCCCCCGGCCCCCCGCACCTCAAACGCCGGAGGGGCTGAGTTTGGCGTCGGAGGGGCTGGGTTGAGGGCCGGCGGGGCTGGATCGGGGTCGCCCGCGATCAGGGCCGCCGCTTCCTCCGGGGTCGCTGCCGTGCGGAGGGCTGCCACGAAGTCGGGGCGCATCAGGCGGCGGGCCAGGGTGGAGAGGATCGAGAGGTGGGCGTCGTCGGCGCCGGCGGGGGCGGCTATCAGGAAGATCAGGTCCGCCGGGCCGTCCGGGGCGCCGAAGTCGATGCCCGCCGGGGAGC
The DNA here is from genome assembly GCF_057834385.1 of Streptomyces sp. GL_141. Lineage (NCBI taxonomy): Bacteria > Bacillati > Actinomycetota > Actinomycetes > Kitasatosporales > Streptomycetaceae > Streptomyces > Streptomyces sp. GL_141. The sequence continues at coordinate 5,014,809 of NZ_CM174402.1, read as the reverse complement.
GGCCGAAGGCCAGGGTGGGGGTCGTGACGTGGGTGGAGCGGCAGTGGGGGATGCCTATGCCGCCCTCCAGGCCGGTCGGCATCTGGGCCTCGCGCGCCGCCACGTCGGCCAGGAAGCCGTCCAGGTCGGTGACCCGGCCCAGCGTCACCATCCGTTCGGCGAGGGCACGTGCCGCCCCCTCCTTGGACTCGGCGGACAGGTCGAGGTCGACCAGTTGAGGGGGGATCATCTCGCTCATCGCTCGTCGCTCATTTCGGACAGAGGGAGGTCCAGGGGCAGGTCCTGGGTGATGTGGACCGCGTCGGGGCACAGGTCGGAAGGGGCCGGCATGGCGCTGCCGGGGAGCTGGACCGCGGCCGCGCCGTGGGCCAGGGCGGAGGCCAGGGCCGCAGGCCCCGTACCCCCCGCGATCAGGAAGCCGGCGAGGGACGCGTCGCCCGCGCCGACGTTGCTGCGGACCGAGGAGACGGCCGCCGTGCCGTAGTAGGTGCCCTCCTCGGAGACCAGGAGCTGGCCGTCCGCGCCGAGGGAGGCCAGGACCGCGCCCGCGCCCAGCGAGCGCAGCTCCTCCGCGGCCTTGAGCACGTCGCCGAGGGTGGCCAGGGGCCGCCCCACCGCCGTCGCGAGTTCCGAGGCGTTCGGCTTGATGACGTCCGGGCGGGCCGGCAGCGCCGCGAGCAGCGCGGGGCCGGAGGTGTCCAGCGCGATGCGGGCGCCCGCGGCGTGGGCCCGGGTCACGATGTCGGCGTACCACTCGGGGCCGAGGCCCCGCGGGAGGCTGCCGCAGCAGGCGATCCAGGCGGCGCCGCCCGAGCAGGTGCGGACCGTTTCCAGGAGGAGCGCCGATTCCTCGGCGGTCAGCGCCGGTCCGGCTGCGTTGATCTTGGTGAGGGTGCCGTCCGGTTCGGCGAGGGAGATGTTGGAGCGGGTCTGGCCGGCGATGGAGACCGCCGTGACGTCCACGCCCTGCGCGCCGAGGAGTTCGGCGATCATCGTGCCCGGTGCGCCGCCGAGCGGCATGACCGCCGTCGTACGGACGCCCGCGGCGGCCACCGCTCGGGAGACGTTGACGCCCTTGCCCCCGGGGTCGACCCGGTCGGTGGTGGCGCGCAGGACCTCACCGCGGTCCAGCGAGGGGACCTCGTAGGTCCGGTCGAGGGAGGGGTTGGGGGTGACGGTGAGGATCATACGAGCACAACTTCCGTACCGGCGGCCTCGATCGCCGCCTTGTGGGCGGGGCTGAGCCCCTTGTCCGTGATGAGGAGGTCGACGTCGGCGAAGGAGCCGAAGCGGGCGAAGTGCTCCTGCCCGCCCTTCGCGGAGTCGGCGAGGAGGACGACGCGGCGGGCCGCCGCGATCGCGGCCCGCTTGACGGCGGCCTCGGCGAGATCGGGGGTGGTCAGGCCGCCCTCGGCCGAGAAGCCGTTCGTGGCGAGGAAGAGGACGTCCGCGCGGATCTCGGCGTACGCCCTCAGGGCCCAGGCGTCGACCGCGGCGCGGGTGCGGTGCCGGACCCGGCCTCCGACGAGGTGGAGGTCGATGCCGGTGTGGTCGGCGAGCCGGGCGGCGACGGGCAGGGCGTGGGTGACCACGGTGAGCGCGGTGTCGACCGGGATGGCGGCCGCGAGGCGGGCCACCGTGCTGCCCGCGTCGAGGACGACGCTGCCGCCGTCGGGGAGTTCGGCCAGGGCGGCGGCCGCGATGCGGTCCTTCTCGTCGGCGGCGGTGGCCTCGCGCTCGGTGAGGTCCGGCTCGAAGTCGAGGCGGCCGGCCGGTATGGCACCGCCGTGCACCCGGCGCACGAGCCCGGCCCGGTCCAGGGCCTTGAGGTCGCGGCGCACGGTCTCGGCCGTGACCTGGAACTGGTCGGCCAGGGACAGGACGTCGACCCGGCCCGCCTCGCGGGCGAGGCGGAGGATCTCCTGCTGGCGCTCCGGTGCGTACATGTGGTTTCAGATCCGTTCGATGCCCGACTCTGTGGGTTCTCTTGGATCGTACGCCCACTTGCGGCTGAAAACAAAACAAACGGGCATGTCCGCCAACAGAAACGGACATGCCCGTTTCCTGGTCAGGCGGCCCGGCTACGGTGCGGGCATGGTGAATTTCGTGCTGGTCGCAGGTGCACGGCTCGGGGCGTGGGCGTGGGACGAGGTGGTGCCGTATCTGCGCGCGGCCGGCCACGGCGTCTTTCCGCTGACGCTGTCCGGTCTTGCCGACAAGCAGGGTGTACCGGCGGGGCAGGCGACTCACGTCCAGGACATCGTCGCCGAGGTGGAACGCCGGGACCTGCGTGACGTGGTCCTGGTGGGTCACAGCTACTCGGGCATCCCGGTAGGCCAGGCCGCGGAGCGGATCGGTGACCGACTGGCCCGCGCGGTGTTCGTCGACTCGAGTGTTCCGACTGACGGCAAGTCCTTCGTCTCCGCCTGGCCGGACGGCGGGGCGGCAGTGGAGGCATCGATCGCCGGGAGCGGAGGGTTCTGGCCGCTCGCGCCGGCTGCCCATTACGCCGGCGAGGGTCTCACCGATGAACAGATCGCACGCCTCGTGCGCGGCTCGACGCCCCACCCGGGAGCCACGCTGACCGAGCCCGCCGTGCTGTCGGGGCCGCTCGGTGAACTTCCGGCGACCTACATCCTGTGCGTGATGCCAGGGGCCGAGCCTGACGACGCCGGGCCCGACGAAGACGTGGCTGAGCTGCTGAGCAGCAAGCGCTGGCGGCTGGTCGAGTTGGACACCGGCCATTGGCCGATGTTCTCCAGGCCGCGCGAGCTGGCGCAGATCCTCCTCGATGCCGCCGTGGAGTGAAAGCACCCCGCCCCATGAACGAAGAGCATTCATGGGGCGGGATCCACTGTCGATACGGGCCCTAGCCCGCGTACTCCGTGCCGCCCTCGCGCTCGGCCATGGGGACGGCCTTGCGCGGCAGCATGAACATCACGGAGAAGATCACGACCAGGACGGCCACGACCCACCACATGGCGTTGTGGAACGCGTCCACGTACGGCGGACCGAAGACGCGGTCGTCCTCGATGAACCCGAAGTAGACGACGGAAGTCAGGCCGAGGCCCAGCGCGTTGCCCATCTGGCCGGTGGTGTTGATCAGCCCGGACGCCGAGCCGGCGTGCTCGCGCGGCACCTCGGAGAGCACGGTGTCGGTCAGCGGCGCGATGATCAGGCCCATGCCGACGCCCATGACGATCAGCGGGGCGGCCATCTGCCAGGAGGTGATGGTCATGCCGTAGCGGTCCGACTCCCAGATGTAGAGGAGCACGCCCGCGGCCATGATCAGCGCGCCGGCCTGGAGCACCTTGCGGCCGAAGCGCGGTACGAGCTTCTGTACGGACACACCCGCGGCGGCCGAGACGGCGATCGAGAACGGGATGCCCGTGGAGCCCGCCTTCAGGGCGCTCCAGCCGAGGCCCATCTGCATGTAGAGCGTCCACACCAGGAAGAAGATGCCGGTCGCGAGGCCGAAGGTCAGCTGGACCGCGATACCGCCCGCGAAGCTCTTGACCTTGAAGAGGGAGAGCTCCACGAGCGGGGAGCCGTCCTTCTGGATCTTGTACTTCTCGTAGGCGATGAAGGCACCGAAGACCAGCGGCGAGGCGATCATGCAGACGAAGCCCCACACGGGCCAGTCGTTCTCGCGGCCGTGGGTGAGCGGGAAGATCAGCATGACCAGGGCGAGGGTGGCGAGCACGACGCCGACCAGGTCCAGGCGCAGCGCCTTGGGGGCCTTGGACTCGGAGATGAACTTGCGGCCCAGGATCACGCCGGCGATGCCGACGGGCAGGTTGATCAGGAAGATCGGGCGCCATTCGAGACCGGCGATGTTCCACTCGGTGAGCAGCGCGCCGAGCATCGGGCCCGAGACGGCACCGAGGCCGATGATCGCGCCGAACAGGCCGAAGACCTTGCCGCGCTCGTGCGGCGGGAAGGTGACGTGGATGATCGCGAGCACCTGCGGGACCATCATGGCCGCCATGCCGCCCTGGAGGATGCGGGCGGCGACGAGCACGTCGGGGTTCGGGGCGAGGCCGCAGAGCAGCGAGGCCGCGGTGAAGCCGGATATGCCGATGAGGAACAGGCGCTTGCGGCCGTAGATGTCACCGAGACGGCCGCCGGTGATCAGGCCGGCGGCGAAGGCGAGTGCGTAGCCGGCGGTGATCCACTGGATGGCACTGGTGGAGGCGCCGAGGTCCTCGCGCATCCGGGGTATCGCGATGTTGACGATCGTGACGTCGACCAGGTCCATGAAGGCGGCGGTCATCACGATGGCGAGCGCGATCCAGCGGCGGCGGTCTGCGGGGGCCGCGGGCTCACCGGTCTCGCCGGTCGGGCCCGTTGCGCCGGCGTCGCCGGCCTTGCTGATCGAGGTGGTCTCTGCGGGAGGGTCGGTCCGCTCTTCTTGTACGGGCCCGTTCTTTCCTTCGGGCGATGACTGGGTCGTCTCGGTGCTCATGAGGAGAAACCTAGACGGCATATAGGTCAGTTGGTGTCCTATTTGGCTGGCACCTTTGAACCATGACCGATACCCCGGCCCGTCTCCTCTCCCTGCTCTCCCTGCTCCAGACCCCGCGCGAGTGGCCCGGCAGCGAGCTGGCCGAGCGGCTGGGAGTGAGTGCCCGCACGATCCGGCGGGACATCGACCGCTTGCGGGAGCTGGGGTACCCGGTGGAGGCCACGCTGGGCGCGGAGGGCGGCTACCGGCTGGTGGCGGGGGCGGCGATGCCGCCGCTCGTCCTGGACGACGAGGAGGCCGTCGCGATCGCGGTGGGGCTGCGGGCGGGGGCCGGGCACGCCATCGAGGGCGTGGAGGAGGCCTCCGTACGGGCCCTCGCGAAGCTGGAGCAGGTCCTGCCGGGGCGGCTGCGGCGGCGGGTGGGCGCGCTGCAGTCGGCGACGGTCGCGGTGGTGCGGGGAGACGGGGCGAGCGTGGATCCGCGGACGCTGACGGCGATCGCCTCGGCGGTGGCGGGGCCGGAGCGGCTGCGGTTCGCGTACCGGGCGCGGGACGGGGCGGCCTCGCGGCGGCTGGTGGAGCCGTACCGGCTGGTCAGCACCGGGAGCCGGTGGTACCTCGTGGCCTACGACATGGAGCGCGAGGACTGGCGGACCTTCCGCGTGGACCGGGTGAGCGAGCCCGGCGCGACGGGGGTCCGGTTCGTGCGGAGGGATCTGCCGATGGACGCGGAGGACTTCGTGCGGCTGGGGCTGCGTGGCAGGGAGTCGACCTACCAGGTCGATGTCACCTTCGCTGGGGCCGCGGGGCTGCCGGAGTGGGCGCGGGAGTTCGCGGTGCCCCTGGCCGGGGAGGGTGACCGGGTACGGGTGCGGTTCGAATCGGCGGACTCGCCGGAGTGGCTGGTGGCTCGGCTGGCGCTGGCGGGGGTGCCGTTTTCCGTGCACGGGCCGAAGGCTCTGGTGGAGGCCGCGCGGGCGCTGGGGGCTCGGCTGGTGGAGGCGGCGGGGCCGTAGCCGGGGGCCGGCTGCCCTGCGGGGCTGTCCCCTACCCGCCCTTCCACCGTTCCCCGGGCTGCGCCCGGACCCGGAAAGGCCCTGGGGCTCCGCCCCAGACCCCGCTCCTCAAACGCCGGAGGGGCTGAAGCTTGGCCGGAGGGGCTGAGTATTTGCCGGAGGGGCTGGGGTGGGGCAAAGGGGAGCCCCCGGCGCCTGGGGGGGATAGGCACCGGGGGCTCGTATGGGGGGCTGCGGCTCGGGGGCTGTCAGGCCACCGCGTCGAAGCCGGTGTCGCGGGCCATTCGCTTCAGTTCGAGGAGCGCGTGCTTCTCGATCTGGCGGATCCGCTCGCGGGTCAGGCCGTGCTGCTTGCCCACTTCCGTCAGCGTACGCTCTCGACCGTCGTCAATGCCGTAACGCATCTTGATGATCGACGCGGTTCGCTGGTCCAGCTTGCCCAGCAGGTCCTCCAGCTCCTCGCTGCGCAGGAGGGAGAGGACGGACTGCTCCGGGGAAATGGCCGAGGTGTCTTCGAGCAGGTCACCGAACTGCGTGTCGCCGTCCTCGTCCACGCCCATGTTCAGGCTGACCGGGTCGCGCGCCCAGTCCAGGACGTCTCCGACGCGCTTCTCCGTGGTGTCCAGCTCGGCGGCGATCTCCGCGTGTTCCGGGTCCCGGCCGTTCTCGCGGTTGAACTCGCGCTGGACCCGGCGGATCCGGCCGAGCTCCTCGACCAGGTGGACGGGCAGCCGGATGGTGCGGGACTGGTCGGCGATGGAACGGGTGATCGCCTGGCGGATCCACCACGTGGCGTACGTGGAGAACTTGAAGCCCTTGGCGTAGTCGAACTTCTCCACGGCGCGGACCAGGCCGGCGTTGCCCTCCTGGATGAGGTCGAGGAGCGGCAGCCCGCTGCGCGGGTAGCGGCGGGCCACGGCGACGACCAGGCGGAGGTTGGAGCGGATGAAGACTTCCTTCGCACGCTCACCCTCGGCGGCCAGGAATTCGAGCTCCTCCTGGGAGGGCTTCTTGCCCTTGCGCTCTATCGCGCCGTCGAGGATCTGCTGGGCGTAGACGCCCGCCTCGATGATCTGCGAGAGCTCGACTTCCTTGGCCGCGTCGAGCAGCGGAGTGCGCGCGATCTCGTCCAGGTACATGCCGACCAGGTCGCGGTCTGCGATCTCCCCGCCCACGGCGCGAGCGCTGCTCGTGGACTGACGACGGGCGACGGCGCGGGTTGCCATGCGTGCTCCCTTGCGATGAGTTCGGTCGCGGTGGTGCGTGCGTGCGGTGGTTCGGCTGCCCTGGTGCGGCTGCCCGGACACTCTCCCGAGTGCCCGCTTCCGAAGGAAACAACGACTGGAATCGGGACAGAATTCCCACGTTGCTCCCTGTTTTTCGAGATCTTGCAGTATCCTGCCCCGCCACCCCCCGATCCGAGTGGATCGGGGAAGCCGTCGGGCTCGAAGATCCGCAGGTCAGGGCGGGGATCATGGCCGTCTTCCGAAGCCCGGCGGGCCCGTGGGCCAGGGCGTCGATGAGACCACCGTCACACTTGACAGGGCCGCTTTCGCCCTGCCGAAGCGCCGCCCCCGGCTGCGCTCCTACTCCAAGAGACGGCCGTCACCGGCTTCTGGTTGCCTCGGTCGGCGATGACCTACCCGTCCGAATGAAGCGGTGGCATATTCCTGTGGCATGACCCGCAGCGCCCCGAGCGTCGGAGAGTCGCTTGTGCCGCCCGGCCGGCGACGCCCACACTCAGAGGAGGTGCTGCACATGACCGCTCTCGCCCACGAGACGCTGGAGGCCGTAATGCCGAAGGTCACGACTCCCCCGTCGGACCTTGACGACGTCCTGTGGCAGGCATGGCAGGCGATCGAACTCCCCGAGGGCTACCACGCCGAAATCATCGAGGGGCTCATCGAGGTGTCACCCACGGATCGCTTGTCGCACAGCCAGATCGCCAACCGGCTTCGCCGCGCCTTGGACAAGTTCCTGGACCGGAGCGAGTTCGCGGCGTTCCAGGACACCAATGTCATTCAGGCACGGAAAGTCTGGATCCCCGATGTCCTGGTGGCACCCGAGGACGTGGAGGCCCACAGCAGCGAGGACGGGATCGGCATCAAGGCCTCCGCGGTCCAATTGATCGTCGAAGTCGTCTCCCCCGGCAGCGACGGCGTGACACGCGACCGCACCCGCAAGCGGCGCGAATACGCGCGGGCGGGCATCCCCGTCTACGTCCTCATCGACGACCACGACGAGCACGGCATCGTGACCGTGCTGACCGCTCCCGATCCCGACCAGGCCATCTACGGCGACGAGATCCGGGCGGGCTACGGCGCCACGGCCACCATCCCGAGCGGGCCCGCCAAGGGGTTCACCATCGGCGAGGACATCACCGGGCCGCCCCGCGTCCCCTAACCGGGGCGGGTGGAGACCTGGGGGCAGGCGCGGCAGGCGGGTGGGCCCGACTGGGTCCACCATCTGCAGGCCGGGCGGAGACGGCAGGCCGGGAGAGGGGTCGGGGGGCTCGGGGTTGCCGTCAGACGGGCGGCCAGGGTGCAGGTGTCGCCCGCACGGTTGAGGCAGTGCGGGACGCAGTGGGAGGCCAGGCGGAGCAGGCGGCGCGGTTCCGTTCCGGGCGGGAGTGCGGCCAGGGCTTCGGCCGCCGGGCGCGGGGCGGGGAGGTAGACCGGCGGGCCGTCGAGGCCGTCGCGGACCGCGAGGACCAGCGACTCCGGCGCGTACGCCGAGCCGCTGGGGCACCAGAGCTGCTCGCGGTCAGCCAAACTGCAGGGACCGCTTGGAGAGGCCCATCCAGAAGCCCGAGACCGGGGTGGTCGCCCCGGTGAGGTCGGATTCCGCGGTGCCCAGGGTGACGAAGAGGGGGGCGAAGTGTTCCGTACGGGGGTGGGCCAGGCGGCCGGCCGGGGACTTGGCTTCGAAGTCCAGTAGGGCGTCGATGTCGGAGGCGGCCAGCGCCTCGTGGCCCCAGGCGTCGAATTCGGCGGACCACGAGGGGACGCCGGGGCCGGTGTGGCGCAGGGCGGCCAGGTTGTGGGTGAAGAAGCCGCTGCCGACGATGAGGACGCCCTCGTCGCGCAGGGGGGCCAGTGTGCGGCCGATCTCCATCAGGCGGCGCGGGTCCAGGGTCGGCATGGATATCTGGAGCACCGGGATGTCGGCCTCCGGGAACATCTCCACCAGGGGGACGTACGCGCCGTGGTCCAGGCCCCGGTCGGGGATGTCCTGGACGGGGGTGCCGGGTGCCTTGAGGAGCTTGCGGACCGACGCGGCCAGCTCGGGGGCGCCCGGGGCGTCGTAGCGGACCTGGTAGTAGTGCTCGGGGAAGCCCCAGAAGTCGTGGACGAGCGGGACCGGCTCGGTGGCCCCGAGGGCGAGCGGGGCCTCTTCCCAGTGGGCGGAGACCATCAGGATCGCGCGGGGGCGGGGCAGGTCGGCGGACCAGGCGGCCAGTTCGCCGGGCCAGAGCGGGTCGTCCGCGAGGGGCGGGGCTCCGTGGCTCAGGTAGAGCGCCGGCATCCGGGTCCGGTGGGGGGTCATGGCTTCGGGCGTCGGCATCAGGGGCTCCAGGAATCGTCACGGCGGGCCGCCACACACAGACTAACCCCGCATCGTTCAAATTTGAACGATGCGGGGTCATCAGTCATTCCCGTACCCGCCCCGGAGCGGGGACCACCCGGGTCAGTGGGCGATCACCGGGATCTTCAGGTCGGCGTCCTCGCCCTCGGCGACCGGGTCGCCCGCGCCCGGCTTGCCGGTGGTGATGAGGGTCAGGGCGATGAGCGAGCTGGCGACCAGGATGCCGACCGCCCACCAGATCGCGGAGGAGTAGCCCTCCACCATGGCCTGGGCCTGGATCAGCTTCGCCGCCGGGCCGCCCGCCGCGGCCTCGGCCGCGTGGTCGGTCAGGTACGCGGTCGTCGCGGAGGCGGCGATCGTGTTCAGCAGGGCGGTGCCGATCGCGCCGCCCACCTGCTGCGAGGTGTTGACCATCGCGGAGGCGACACCGGCGTCGGCCGGGTTCACCCCGTACGTGGCCAGGGACATGGCGGGCATGAACGCCGTGCCCATGCCGAGGCCCAGCAGCAGCTGCGCCGGCAGGATCAGCGCCGGGTAGGAGGAGCCGACCTCGAGCTGCGTCAGCAGCAGCATGCCGCTGGCGGCGACCATGAAGCCGGGGCCCATCAGCAGGCGCGGCGGAACCCGCGTCATGAGGCGGGCGCCGATCTGCGTGGAGCCGGCGATCATGCCCACGATCATCGGGAGGAAGGCGAAGCCGGTCGTGACGGGCGAGAAGCCCTTGACGACCTGCAGGTAGTAGGTGAGGAAGAGGAACAGGCCGAACATCGCGATGACGGCGAGGCCCAGCGAGAGGTAGACGCCGCCGCGGTTGCGCTCCAGCAGGACGCGCAGCGGGAGCAGCGGGTTCTTCGTACGGGACTCGACGAGGACGAACGCGCCGAGCAGCACCACGGAGGCGATGAACATGCCCACGGTGAGGCCGTCCGACCAGCCGGCCGACTCGGCGCGGGTGAACCCGTAGACGAGGGCGACCAGACCCGTGGTGGACAGCAGGACGCCGGGGATGTCGAGCGGTGCGCGGTTACGGCCGCCGGCCGGCTCGCGGATGATCATCCAGGCGCCGACGGCGGCGACGATCGCGAACGGGATGTTGACGAAGAAGGTCCAGCGCCAGTTCAGGTACTCGGTGAGGACGCCGCCGAGGATCAGGCCCACGGCGCCACCGCCACCGGCGATCGCACCGTAGATGCCGAAGGCCTTGGCGCGCTCCTTGGCGTCGGTGAACATGACGGCCAGCAGCGAGAGCGCGGCGGGCGCGAGCAGTGCGCCGAAGGCACCCTGGAGGGCGCGGGCGCCCAGCATCATGGCCTCACCCTGTGCGGCGCCGCCCAGCGCGGAGGCCAGGGCGAAGCCGACGAGGCCGACGATGAAGGCGTTCTTGCGGCCCCACTTGTCGGCGATGCGGCCACCGAAGAGGAGCAGTCCGCCGAAGGCCAGCGCGTACGCGGTGATGACCCACTGGCGGTTGCCGTCCGAGATGCCGAGGTCGGTCTGGGCGGACGGGAGGGCGATGTTCACGATGGTGGCGTCGAGGACGACCATCAGCTGCGCCAGCGCGATGAAGACCAGGGCCTTCCAGCGACTGGGGTCGGCGCCGGTCAGCTGCGGGTTCGCGGCTGTTTTTGACATGGGGGTACCCACTTCATGGTGCGAGATGACTGAAAAGAGATATTTGGGGCGGTCTTGCGACGCTAAAGGGCGCGACCCGGGGGCGTCACATGGTTTTCCGCCTCAGGTCCGCCAGCGTGGTCGCCGAGCCCGGCAGTTCGGAGCGGGCCGGGGCCCTCAACCCGTCGAGGAACAGCTGCAGATGACGGTGGACGAACACCTTCGCGTCGAAGCAGCCGGTGCCCGGGAGGGGGCGGCTGAGCTGGGACAGCGCGATCATCAGGTCGCCGATGCCGATGTCCGTGCGGAGCAGTCCGGAGGCGCGGCCGGCGGCCAGCAGGGCCTCGATCGAATCCTCCAAGGCCTCGCGGGAGGCGACCAGTTCGGGGTGGTCGTGGTCGAATTCGCTGGAGAGCACGGGGCACAGGGCACCGATCCGCTCGTCCGCCGCCGCGTGCGTGAACCGGCACAGGGCGGCGAAGGCGTCCGGCTCCTCGGCGAGCGAGTCGACGGCCAGGCCGGTCACCCGGTCCAGGCCGAAGAGCACGACGTGGTGGAGCAGGGCCGGACGGTCGGGGAAGTGCCGGTAGAGCGTGGCGTTGCCCACGCCGGCCCGGCGGGCGATCTCGTCGAGGGGGGCGGCCGGGCCGAATTCCACGAGCACGTCGCGGGCGGCGGTCAGGATGCGCTCCCGGTTGCGGACGGCGTCGGCGCGCGGGCGCGGGACCGCGTCCGTGCCGGTGCCGGTGCCGGTGCCGGTGCCGGTGCGCGCACGGGCGCGCTTGCCGGCCGCCTTGATCTTGCCCACGGCGGCCCCCACGGCCGCGCCCACGCACGCACCCGAGCCGCCCGCGGCCGGAGCCGTGAGGTCGAGGTCGGCCTCCGGGCCCGGTACGGGCAGGGCCGCCGGATCGGTGGTGGCGGGGCTCTTCATGGACGACTCCCTGAGGGGGTGACGCGCAGGTCGGGTGGGTCGCTCACGCCGAAACGGGGAGCAGCTCCCCGGTTCGTGGGGACTCTTGTTCAAACGGGGAGAGGGTCCCCGCTTATTTCACTCTCCCGTGTGACCTGGGTCACACCGATTTGGGGCTTTTGATCCCGTTTGGCCTCTTCCGGCGCGCGAGCGCGCTCCAGCCGTCGGAGGGTGAGCCCACAGAGCGCAGTCCGGACCCGGCCGGCTGCCGCGGACCCGAAGGCCGATCTCCATGTCGCAGACGCGCCACCGGATACGCAAGCCAAGCCGCACCAGCGTGTACGTGGGCATCACCGCGCTGGCGCTCGGCATCACGGCGACGGCGAGCGCGGGCATATCCAGCCGCAGCCATTCGGCGGCCGGGCCGGTGGGCGCGACCAGCGCCGAGGCACTGCTCGCGCCCTGCCGGATCTCCGGCGCGATGGGCGTGCAGATGTCCGAGGGACTGCCGACCGCGCCGGGCTACTCGCGCTCGACCGGCGAGGTCCGGGCGCTGAACCTGATGATCGACTTCCCCGACGCCAAGGGCGAGGGCACGGCGGCCGACCGGCTGGCGGAGTTCTTCCCGCAGACGTCCGACTGGTTTCGCACCAGCTCCTACGGGCGGCTGACCTACCGGGCCGAGGCGCCCATAAAGAACTGGCTGCGGATGCCGATGCCGTTCGCGGCGTACGGGATCGAGCGGGGTTCCGCGTACGAGCCCGGCTACCGCCAGCTCGTCGAGCACATCATCAAGACCTCCGACGCCGAGGTCGATTTCTCCCGGTATGACCTGATAAACATCCTCGTCACCCCGAACGCCGGCCCCTCCGCCCTCGACACCGTCCTCTCCGTCACCTTCTCCGGCAACGGCGAGGCCCCGATGGCGGACGGCGTCCCGCTCGCCAACACGTCCTTCGTCTACAGCCGCCAGGACGACGGCTCCGGCTCCTACCGGGAGACCGGCTACCGCGTGCTCCCCCACGAGAACGGGCACGTCTTCGGCCTGCCCGACCTCTACACCGCCGACGGCGGCGGCACGGTGGGGCACTGGGACATCATGAGCGAGGACTGGGGCGCCAACAACGACCTGCTGGGCTGGCACAAGTGGAAGCTGGGCTGGCTCGACAGCAACCAGATCAGCTGCGCCGGGAAGTCCGGGGTCAGCGACCACGTGCTGAGTCCGCTGGCCGTGGAGGGCGGCACCAAGCTGGCCTTCGTCCCCGTCTCGGAGAGCGCCGGGTACGCCGTGGAAGTGCGCACCCGCGCCGGGAACGACGAGGCCGTCTGCAAGCCCGGGGTCCTCATCTACAAGGTGGACTCCGAGGTGGACACCGGCCGCGGGCCCGTCACCGTCTCCGACAGCTCCGGTGCGAGCGGGGGCTGCACCCGGCGCTCCAACGTGCACGCGGAACTCTCGGACGCGCCGTTCCGGCCGGGCGAGACCTTCACCGACGAGAAGTCGGGCATCAGCGTCTCGGTCGTCGGCGAGCTGCGCAACGGCAGCTACCAGGTCCGGGTCACCCGGCCGTGAGCGGCGGGCTCCGCAAGTGGAGCGGGACGAACAGCGGCTCCACATGCTGACGCTCGGCCCGCCCGCTAGCGACCTACGGCCCCCCGCCGGGCCGGATCCGTACCCGCATGGTTGGAAACCGAGCCGTGTAACGCCGAGTCAAGGAGACCCGTGAAGGCCTTCGCGCTGCGCCGTACCGGCGAGCCGCCCGCCGTGCTGGAACGGCCCGTCCCCCACCCCGGGGCCGGCGAGGTCCTCGTACGCACCACGGCCGCGCTCATCTGCGCCTGGGACGGGCACACCGCCGCCGGGGCGCCCACCGGGCTCGGCCACGAGGCCGTCGGCGTCGTCGAGGCCGTCGGCCCCGGGGTCTGCCCCTCCTACGTCGGCCGGCGCGTCGGCGTCGAGGGCCACGGGCGGCTCGCCGAGTTCTTCCGCGCCCCGGCGGCCGGGGCCGGGCTGATCCCGCTCCCCGACACCATCTCCGACCACCAGGCCCTCTACGCGGCGGGCGCGCTCCCCACCGGCTTCGCCGCCGCCCAGGAGTCCGGGCCGCCCCCGGGCGGCAGCGTCGTCGTCTTCGGCCAGGGCGCGGTCGGGCTCAGCGCGACCATCGCGGCCGGCCGGCTGCGCGGGGCCCGCGTCATCGCCGTCGAGCCGGAGATGAAGCGCCAGCGCCTCGCCCTGCGGTTCGGGGCCGACGTGGTGATCGACCCGGCCTACGAGGACACCACCGAGCGGATCATGGAGCTGACCGGCGGCGTCGGCGCCGACCGCGCGATCATGGCGACGGCCGCGCCCGCCGCCGCGAAGGCAGCCCGCGGGGGGCTCTCGGAGAGCGGGAAGATCACGTACGCCCGCTGCCGGCCGCCGCAGAGCAGCGGGGCGCGGCTCGCGCGGGCGCTGCACCTGATCGGGGACGGGCTGGTGGACCCGACGGTGATCACCACGCACGAGTTCCCGTTCCACCGGGTCGGGGAGGCCTTCGGGCGGCTCGCCGCGAAGGAGCCGGGCATGATCAAACCGGTCATCCTCTTCCCGCGCCCGGCCCCCTCCTCCGCTTTCTCCGCCTCCGCCAGCGACCACAAGGAGATCCGCGCATGACCAGCACCCCCGAAGAGCGCCTCGCCGCCGCCGGTCTGAAGCTCCCGCCGACGCCCTCGCCGGTCGCCGTCTACGTACCCGCCGTACAGACCGGGCACTACGTGTACACCTCCGGCCAGCTCCCCATGGTCGACGGCGCGCTCCCCCTCACCGGGAAGGTCGGCGCCGAGGTCACCCCGGAGCAGGCCAAGGAGCTGGCGCGGCAGTGCGCGCTGAACGCGCTGGCCGCCGTCACCTCCGTCGCCGGGGACCTCTCCGCGGTGAAGCGCGTGGTCAAGGTGGTCGGTTTCGTGGCCAGCGACCCGCACTTCACGGGACAGCCCGGCGTGGTCAACGGCGCGAGCGAGCTGCTGGGCACCGCCTTCGGCGACGCGGGCATCCACGCCCGCAGCGCGGTCGGCGTGAGCGTGCTGCCGCTGGACGCACCCGTCGAGGTGGAGCTCCTCGTCGAACTGCACGCTCCGATGGGCCTTTAGACGGGGCGTCCGACGGTCACCGATCCCACGAACCGGGGCGCTCGGACTCACCCCGATTTCCGTGGAATTACCCCAACGTAAAGGCCTGACCTGGGCTTCAGTGGGGATCCGTCGCGATCGGGAACCTGGCGGCACATGGCAAAGTGGGGTCATGAGGCTGCGTGATCTGCTGTCGTCCGAAGAGGCCCAGACGCCTGCGGACCTGTGTCTGGTGCGCCTGTTGCGGCTGCCCGGTGGCGAGCGGGACCTCGACCGGCCCGTCCTCGGGACGGTGACCATCGACCTGCCCGACCCCGGGCGCTTCGTGTCCCCGGGGGACTTGGTGCTGTCCGGGCTGGCCTGGCACCGTCAGGACGCGGGGGCCGGCCAGGACCCGGGGGCCGACCGGTCCGACGCGTTCGTCCGGGTGCTCGTGGAGGCGGGCGCCGTGGCGCTGGGCGCGGGCGAGGCGCAGTTCGGACACGTCCCCGAGGATCTGGTGGAGGCCTGCGCCCGGTACGGGCTGCCGCTGCTCGCGGTGGGCGTGGAGGTGCCGTTCACCTCGGTCACCGAGTACGTGGCGCGCGGGCGGACCGAGGAGCGGATCGGCGGTCTCGCCGCGCTCGTCGACCGGCACCGGCGCTTCAGCACCCAGCGGCAGGCCGGGGCGGGGGCCGAAGCCCTCCTCGAACTGCTGCTGGCCGAACTGGACCTGCACGCGCACATCCTGTCCCCGACCGGCCGGCTGATCGCGGGCGCGCAGCCGCCGCTGCCGGAGAAGACGGCCTCGGCGCTGGCCGGGCGGTTCCTGGCCGCCGAACGGGCGGGCGAGCGGGCCCCGCACCGTACGGTCGCGCGCGGGACGGCCTTCTCGCTGTTCCCGGTGCGCTCCGGGGCCGGGGAAGAGGACTCCGCTCCCGGTGCGGCGCTGACCGACTGGCTGATCGCCGTCGAGGCCGACAGCGCCGACTGGAACGACGAACGCGTCGACCTGCTGGACCGGCTCGCGCGGCTGGTCTCCGTGGAGCGCGGCGGCCGCGACACCGACCGCACGATGCGGCGGCGCGCGGCCGAACGGCTGCTGGCGCTGGTCGGCTCGGCCGCCGCCGCCGGGGAGAGCGGGCAGGCGCTCTTCGAGGAAGAGGAGGCGGCGGCCCGGCTCACGGCCGGGGACACCGGGGACACCGGGGCTGCAGGACACGCCGGGGACGGCGGCTCGGAAGGCCGGCTGCACTGGCAGGCCGTGTCGGCCCGGCTGGACACCAAGGGGGCGCACGGGTTCCCCGTAGCGGCGTCCGTACGCGACCTGCTGGAGGAGGTCCTGCTGCATCCGCGCTGCCTGGGGCCGGACGCCGGTCCGCGGATGGCCGTCACGGCGGCCGGGGACGGGGCCGAGGCCGTCGCCTTCGTGCTCGTCGCGGCGGACGCCCGGCTGACCCCCGATGCGGTCGTCCGGGTCGCCGGCGGCTCGCTGCCGCGCGGGCTGCGGGCCGGGGAGCGGCTGGCCTTCGGCGTGAGCGACCCGGTGGGCGGGGCCGCGGAACTGCGGCACGCGCTCGCGCAGGCCCGTAACGCCCGCCAGGTCGCGGCCCCTTCGGACCAGGTCGCCGCCTGCGGGCCGGACGATCTCGCCGCGCACGTCATGGCGCTGCTGCCGCTGATCCCGGCCGAGGTCCGGCGGGAGTTCAGCCGCCGGCTGCTGGCCCCGCTGACGGACTACGACCGGCGCTACCGCTCGGACCTGGTGCCCACCCTGCGGTCCTTCCTGGAACACGACGGCTCCTGGGCGCGCTGCGGAGAGGCACTGCACCTGCACGTGAACTCGCTGCGCTACCGGATCAGCCGCATCGAGGCGCTGACGGGGCGCAACCTGAGCCGGCTCGAGGACAAGATGGACTTCGTCGCGGCCCTGCAGATGGGCTGAGCCCCGCCCGGAGTAGCCTCTCGGTCCGCAGGAAGATCATCGGCACCGCACCGAGGGGGATCCCCGCATGGCCCGCCACATCGAGTTCGAGCGACTGCACAACTTCCGTGACCTGGGGGGCTACCGCACGGAGGACGGCTCCACCGTCGCGTGGGGCGCCCTCTACCGGGCGGACTCGCTCGGCAAGCTCGCGGGCGCCGACTGGGACCGGTTCCTGGACCTCGGCGTGCGGACGGTCGTCGACCTGCGCTACCCCTGGGAGATCGAGGCCAAGGGGCGGATACCGGAGCCCGAGCGGTTCACGTACGCCAACCACAGCATCGAGCACCGGCCGTACGACCAGGCCGAGATCGACCCGGACACCGACCCCTGGCGGTTCCTCGCGGACCGGTTCGCCGAGGTCGCCGAGGACGGGGTGGCGGAGATCCGCGCCGCGATCGAGCTGCTCGCCGAGGGCCCGGGACCGGCGGTCTTCCACTGCACCTCGGGCAAGGACCGCACCGGCCTGATCGCCGCGCTCGTCCTGACCCTGCTCGGCGTGGACGAGGAGCAGATCCTCGCGGACTTCGCCCTGACCGAGCTGGCCACCGCCCGGCTGACGGCCGACTGGCACACCGCCCACCCGGGCCGCACCATGCGCTGGCCCTCGTACGGCCGTGCGCCCGCCGAGATCCTGCGCCTGACCCTGGCCGACCTCGCCGCCCGCCACGGCTCGGTCCACTCCTACCTGACGGACGCGGTCGGGATCACCCCGGCCACGACGGCGCGGCTGCGGGACCGGTTCCTGACGCGGTGACCCCGGGTGCCGTCCGGGCCGGTACGGGCCTGGCCGGCCGGACGGACGGCACGCGTCAGCGGCGCAGGGCCTCGGCCGGCTGGATGCGGCCGGCCCGCCACGCGGGGTGGACGCCGGCCAGCAGGCCCGTCACCAGGCCGAGGGCGGGAGCCGCCGCGACGATGCCGGGGTGCAGGACCGGCGTCCAGTCGCGGACCAGGGCCACCGCCACCACCGTGATCGTGCCGAGGGCGGTGCCGATCAGGCCGCCGAGGCCGCCGAGGGCCGCGGATTCCGCGAGGAACTGTGCGGTGACGTGCCGGGTACGGGCGCCCAGGGCGCGGCGCAGCCCGATCTCGCCGGTGCGCTCCATGACGGCGACGAGGGTGGTGTTGGCGATGCCGATCGTGCCGATGAAGAGGCAGAGGGAGGCGAGGAGGAGGAACAGCACGTCGAGATCGGCGGTGACGTGCGCGCGCAAGGTCCTGGGATCGGGCGGCGGAACCGCCTTGAAGTACTCGGGGTGGGCGGGCGACAGGGCCGCCGGTGCCTCGGCCCCGACCTGGGCGGCCGCCCCCAGCCGGGTGGAGACGAGCATCCGGGCATCGCCCTTCGGGACGCCCCACAGCTCCTGGGCCGTGGAGCGCGGGACCACCACGGACAGCAGCAGGTCGGCCTTGCGCTCGACGTCCTCGACGATCCCGATGACGGTGAACCCCTGGTCGCCGATGAAGACGGCCGGCCGGGTCTCCAGGGTGGTGATGCCGAGCCGGGACGCCGTACCGCTGCCGATCACGGCCACGCGCTGCTTGGTGGCATCGTGCCAGGCGTCGTGGACCCGGCCCTGGGAGAGGGTGGGGCCCGCGGCTTCCAGCGCTCCGGAGGAGGCGGCGACGACCGGGAGGTCGGCGGCCCCGCCGGCGGCCGGACCGCCGACGGGGGTGGAGCGCACGGCCTGGCCCGCGCCGAGCCGGACGGTCCAGTAGACGCCCGCGTGCCGGACGCCGTTGAGGCGGGACACCCGTTCGTCGGCGTCGGGCGGGAAGGCCAGGTCCACGAACTCGTCGGTCTGCGCGGAGACGTCCTCGACGGTCACCTCGGTCGCCGTCAGGGTGTTGAACCGCTCGTCGATCTGTGAGGAGGCCGTGGCGGTCAGCCCGAGGACGGCCACGAACGTACCGACGCCGAGGACGGTGCCGACCGCGGTGAGCGCCGACCGGCCGGGGCGTTGCAGGACGCCGGCCAGGCACTCCGAGAGCAGCTCCCGCCAGGCGAACCGGGAGCGCGGTACGGGGCGTGCGGAGCGGCGGCGGGTCGGGAACCGGGGGCGGCGGCCCTTCGGTAGCGGAGAGCGGTTCAGGAGCCGGAAGCGGTTCACGGGCGCACCAGCTCGCTCAGTACGCCGTCGCGGACGGCTGCGGAGCGGTCGCCGCGGGCCGCCACCGCGGGGTCGTGGGTGATGACCACCACCGTCATGCCGTCCCGGTGCAGCTCGTCGACGAGCTCCAGGATCGAACCGGCCGTGGCGGTGTCGAGGTTGCCGGTCGGCTCGTCGCACAGCAGCAGTGAAGGGGCTCCTACCAGGGCCCTGGCGATGGCCACGCGCTGGCGCTCGCCGCCGGACAGCGTGGTCGGCAGCGCGTCCGCCCGGTGGCCGAGGCCGACCCGGTCGAGCGCTTCCCCGGCCCTGGCCCGTCGCTCCGCACGGCCGGTTCCCCGGTAGACCAGCGCCAGGGCGACGTTCTCCCGGGCGGTGCGGTGCGGGAGCAGGTGGAACGCCTGGAAGACGAAGCCGATGCGCTGGGCGCGCAGGGCCGTACGGTCGGCGTCGCGCAGCGTGCCGGTGTCGACCCCGTCCAGCAGGTAGTTGCCGCTGGTGGGGGCGTCGAGCAGCCCGACGATGTTGAGGAACGTGGACTTGCCCGCTCCGGAGGGGCCCACGACGGTGAGGAACTCCCCCCGTTCCACGACGAGGTCGCAGGGGGCCAGCGCCTCCACGGGCGGCGGGCCCGGGTACGTCAGACCCGCCTGCCGGAGCTCGATGACGGCGGGGGCGCCGGGGACGGCGGGGACTCCGGGGGCGCCGGGGACGCCTGGCGCACCGGACGGGAGCGCCCTCACGGCCCCTTCTCCGGCCCGCCGCGCACGCCCACGACGGCGCGCTCGCCCTCGGCCAGGCGATCCCCCTCCGCGGGCCTGACCTCGACGTGTCCGTCACCCGTCGTTCCGGTGGTCACCCGGACCCGGCGGCGGGTCCCGTCCGGCTCCAGCACGGTCACGTACGTCCTGCCGTCCACCGCGGCCGAGACCGCCGAGACCGGAACCACCAGGACCGCGCCGCCCGTCGACGCCGCCTCGATCGTCAGGCGCACGTCCTGGCCCGCCAGCCGGGGGTCCAGCGGGGACTTGGGCTGGACGACCATCAAGTAGCCCTTGGGGCCGACCGGTTGCTGCCCCGACGGCTCTCCGGTCCCGGTGGCGGGCTGCTCCTGCCCCACCGTGTCGGCGACCGAGGCGACGGAGGCCTCCGCGGTCACGCCGGTGACCTCGGATGCGATCCGCACCTGCCGGCCGGGCTGCACCAGACCCTTCTGGTGCTCCTGGAGATGGCCGTTGACCACGAGGTCTCCGGCCGACACGGTGAGCACCTTGCCGGACACCTGCGCCCCGACCTTGGAGGCGATCGCGTCCACCCGGGCGGGGAAGCTCGACAGGAAGACCACCTCGGCGACGGGCACCATCGGGCCGGCCGCCGCCAGTACCTCCGCCAGCCGGGCCCGCGCGGTGCCCAAGTCCTCCTTGGAGCGATCCAGTTGCTTGCGCAGCCCGTCCAGGTCGGCCCCGGCGTCACCGCCGGAGCCCTTGCCGTCCACCGCCCGCGGATCGGCGCCGCGAGCGCCCGGCGAAGCGGACGGCGAAGCCGACGGCGCCGGCCGCGGGGCGGAGGCGGCCTTCCTGGCCCGGTCCAGGGCGTCCCGCGCGTCCTCCACGGCGCGCTCCGCCGAGGTGACGGCCTGGCGCGCCTCGGCCACCGAGGCGTTCCCGTCGGGCAGCGCGGGCTGCGGGTCGTGGCCGGCGGCGGCGTAGAGCGCAGCCAGGGCCGCCTTCGTGCCCTCTCCGAAGCGCCCGGCTCCGTCCGCGCCCGTGGGGTGGCCCAGCCGGGCGAGCGCCTGCTGCAGTTGGGCGACGTCGCCGCCCTCGGCGCCGGGCTTGAGGTCCCGGTATGCCGGCAGGGTGCCCCGTAGCGCGATGACCGGGCGCCCGGAGACCTCCAGCAGCACCTGGCCCTCCTCGACCCGGCCCCCCACGGCGACCGGCAGTTTGGTGACGACGGCGCCGGCCGCGCCGGGGGCTCCGCCGGCCGGGGTCACGTCCACGGACTGCTGTGCGGTGACGGTCCCGCGCACGACCACCGAGGCCACCAGCACCCGCTGCTCCACGGGGGCGGTCAGCACGCTCGGCGGAGGGGCCGCGGAGTCCGCGGCGGCCTGGGCCGGCGACTTGACCACCTGGGCGACCGCCACCGCGACGCCGGAGAGCAGCACGGACCCGGCCGCCACCCCGACGACCCACCTGCGCCGGCGCGGGAGGCCCGCGGGCGGCGGCGGCTGCTTCTCGTCCTTCATCCGGAGGCCCCCCACGAGCTACCCATTCCTGTCCCGCCGAACGGCTTTGGGGCCCGTCGGCGGCAAGGCGCTCATTAGATCACCGCGGCGCTCCGGCAAAAGAGACAGTCCGGGACATGCCAGCCGTCACAGTTGCGTAAAGCGGACGGGCCCGGCCTCCGGCCGGCAGGAGGCGCGAGGTCAGCTCTGCCGGTTCCGTGCGTCGATCTCGGCGACGAGCCCCTCGATGAGGCCCTTGATCGCGTCCCGGATGGGGCGTACGGCCTCGCCCCCCCTGGCCCGCGGGGTCCTCCAACTGCCAGTCGAGGTAGGTCTTGCCGGGGAAGTACGGGCAGGCGTCCCCGCAGCCCATCGTGATGATGTAGCCCGACGCCCGCGCGGCCTCGGGGGTCAGCACCTTCGGCTTCTGGTCGGAGATGTCGATGCCCAGCTCGGCCATGGCGGCGCCGGCGGAGGGGTTGATCCGCTCTCCGGGCAGGGAGCCCGCGGAGCGGACCTCGACGCGGTCTCCGGCGAGGTGGCCCAGGAATCCGGCGGCCATCTGCGACCGGCCCGCGTTGTGGACGCAGACGAACAGCACGGAGGCGAGCGGGGTGGAGGGCAAGGCCATCGGCCTGCCCTGCGACCGCACCGCCACCCTCGCCTTCACGGCCGCGGGCAACCACTTCGAGCTGGCCATCGCCGTCGCCATCGCCACCTTCGGCGTCACCTCCGGGCAGGCCCTGTCCGGGGTCGTCGGGCCGCTGATCGAGGTACCGGTCCTGATCGGGCTGATCTACGTATCGCCGGCCTGGCGCAAGAGGTTCACGACGGCCGCCTGACCTCAGTCGATCAGCGGGCTGCGGCGCTCCAGCAGGACGACGTCGCGCCACACGCCGCGGAGGCGGCCGATGCGCCGGCGGGTGCCGACGATCCGGAAGCCCGCACGCTGGTGCAGGGCCAGGCTCGGGGTGTTCTCGGGGAAGATCCCGGACTGGATCGTCCAGATGCCCGCCGCCTCGGTCGAGGCGATCAGCGCGTCCAGCAGGGCGCGGGCGACGCCGCGGCCCCGGGCGGCGGGGTGGACGTAGACGGAGTGCTCGACCACGCCGGCGTACGCGCACCGGTCCGAGACCTTGGACGCGGCGACCCAGCCGAGCAGCTTGCCGTCCGGGTCGACCGCGGCGAAGCGGTGCTCGGGCAGCCTGGCCGCGTCGAAGACCTCCCAGGTGGGGGCCTCGGTCTCGAAGGTGGCGTTGCCCTCGGCGATCCCGGCCCGGTAGATCGCGAGGACCTCGTCCGCGTGCGCCCGGGTCAGCGGCTCGATGCGGACGCTCATGCCGAGCCAGCCCGGGTCAGCAGGGCACCCATGGCCGCGAGGACGGCGGGCTCCACGCGGTAGTAGACCCAGGTGCCGCGCCGCTCGGAGGAGAGCAGGCCGGCGTCCTTCAGCTTCTTCAGGTGGTGGGAAACGGTCGGCTGGGAGACGCCCACATCCGAGATGTCGCACACGCACGCCTCGCCGCCCTCGTGCGAGGCGACGGCGGAGAAGAGCCGCAGGCGCACCGGATCCCCCAGGGCCTTGAACATCAGCGCAGTCCGCTCGGCCTCCTCGGCCGTCAGCGGGCGCTCCGACAGGGGCGGGCAGCAGGCCGCGACGGCCTCCGGCTCCAGCAGGGGCAACACCTTCGAAGGGGGCATGCCGCCATCATCCCCAGAAATTCGATGGATGTCTATGTTGACGGACGTCGATACAGGGTGTCAGCCTGGAGCCGTCAGACATCGACGAACGTCGAATCAGTGAAGTGTTCGGAAGCGGTCTCGGAAGCAGCCAGGGGAGCCCGTCGTGAACGCATCCACCGAAGCCCTGCCCGTCGTCGTGATCGGGGCCGGTCCGATCGGCCTCGCGGCCGCGGCCCGGCTCGTCGAGCGGGACATCGAGCCCCTCGTACTGGAGGCGGGCCCCGCCGCGGCCTCCGCGGTCCGCGCATGGGCCCACGTACGCCTCTTCTCCACCTGGGGCGAGGTCGTCGACCCGGCCGCCGAGAAGCTCCTCGCCCCCACCGGCTGGACCAAGCCCGACGCCGACACCTACCCCTCCGGCGGCGACTGGGCCAACCTCTACCTCCAGCCGCTGGCCGACGCCCTCGGCGCGCGCGTCCGCTACGGCGCGACCGTCACCGGGGTCTCCCGCACCGGCCGGGACCGCATCGTCGACGCCGACCGCGCGGACCAGCCCTTCGTCATCCACTACACCGCTGCCGACGGCACCGAGGCCCGCGTCTTCGCCCGCGCCGTCATCGACGCCTCCGGTACGTGGTCCACCCCCAGCTCGGCCGGCGGCAGCGGCCTGCCCGCCCTCGGCGAGCGCGCCGCGGGCGACCGCGTCTCCTACCGGGTCCCGAACCTCAAGGACCCCGCTGTCCGCGCCCGTTACGCCGGCAAGCGCACCGCCGTCATCGGCTCCGGCGCCTCCGCCTTCACCGCGCTCGCCCACCTCGCCGGCCTCGCGAAGGAGGAGACCGGCACCCGTGCCGTCTGGATCCTGCGCCGCGGCATCTCCGGGTCGACCTTCGGCGGCGGCGAAGCCGACCAGCTGCCCGCCCGCGGCGCCCTCGGCCTCGCCGCGAAGGCCGCCATCGACGGCGGATACGCCGACGCGGTCACCGGCTTCCGCACCGAGACCATCGAGCGCGACTCCGACGGCCGCCTGGTCCTCGTCGGCGAGGACGGACGCCGCCTCGACCCCGTCGACGAGCTCATCGTCCTGACGGGCTTCCGCCCCGACCTCACCTTCCTCGGCGAACTCCGCCTCGGCCTCGACGAACGCCTCCAGGCCCCGACCGAGCTGGCCCCGCTGATCGACCCCAACCAGCACTCCTGCGGCACCGTCTACCCCCACGGCGCCACCGAGCTCTCCCACCCGGAGCAGGACGTCTACCTCGCCGGCATGAAGTCCTACGGCCGCGCCCCCACCTTCCTGGCCATGACCGGCTACGAGCAGGTCCGCTCCATCGCCGCCGCCCTCGCGGGCGACCACGAAGCCGCCGGACGCGTCGAGTTGACCCTGCCCGGAACCGGGGTCTGCGGCGGCCCCGACCTCTTCGACCAGCCCGGCGGAACCGAGGAGAGCGGCGGCTGCTGCTGACGGTGCGGCGAGCGCGTGCGGCCGGTCAGGCCGCTCGGGCGGCCCGGGTCGTGGTGCCGGCCAGGCGCTGGTAGGCGTAGGCCGCCGAGACCAGGGTCATGTGGCGGTGCCAGCCGGGGAACGAGCGGCCCTCGAAGTCCTGGATGCCGTGGTGTTCGCCCATGGCGGCGACCGTGTCGACGGCGCCCTGGAGCAGCTGCGTCAGTGCGAGCAGCTCCTCCATGCGGCGGTGGACGAGGTTGGTGAGCCAGATGCGTCCGGGCCTGCGGCGGGTGGGTTCCCATTCCGCGAAGAGCAGGCCCGCGGCGACCGTGCGGGTGCCGTCGGGCCGCAGGACGGGGGTCCTGACGGGGACCGACACCACCTGGGCGCGCCGCGGGCGGCCGTCCGGGCCGACCACGGTCGTGATGTGCGGATGCCGGACTCCACTGCGCAGCAGCTTCTGCCGGGCGCTCTCCACGGCCGGGCGGCCGCCCGCGGCCGGGCCCGCCGAGCGGAGCGGTGACGGGTCGGGCAGCAGCTGGAGGTCGTCGGCCACGGCGAGGACGAAGCCGTGGCCGCTGCCGTTCAGCCGCTCGACGACCGGGCGGGCGTCGGGGGTGGAGCCGACGTCGGCGACGACGGGTGCGGCCACGACCGAGGAATGCGCGGACAGCGCGTCCACGAGGCCCACCGTGTGGGCCCAGTGCGGCCGGAACGGGACCGAGTCGGGCACGCGCGCCCGCCGCCGGGCCTCCGGGTCCTTCGTCCACCGCTCCGGCAGGTGCAGCCGCCACCCGACGGGCAGGTGTTCACGGCCTCCGGACAGGAACAGGCCGACGCTGAGCTGGCAGTTGATGGTGCGGTCGAGTTCGGGGACGAACCGCCGGTGCACGCCGACCGAGTGGCTTCCCCGCTTGGGCAGCACCGCCGGGACGACGGTCCACGCCTGCGGGGTGAAGCGGCCGTCTATCCAGCGTGCGAGCTCCTGCCGGGTCGCGTTCCAGTCCCAGGGGCTGGTGTTCACGAACTGCTGGAGCGACTGCGAGGCGGTGGCGGACGTGGTGACCGTCTCCGCCATGCGGCGTACCGACTTCCGCCCCGGCGTCGCCAGCAGCCCCCGCAGGTAGACCTCGGCCCACTTCATCTGGTCCGTGCGCGGCAGCTGCGCGAACAACTCCTGACTGAACGCCGAGACCGACGCGCGGTCGCCCGCCGGTCCACGGCCGATCACTCCTGTCACGGCCATCGCCGATACCTCCTTCGTCCTCCATGCCGACTCCCGATAGCCAAAGCATAGAGAACGTTCTCTTTTATTTCTCGGTGTCGGTCCTACTTCCTGTAGTCGGTCCCCCGGCGGGCGCCCCGCGCCGCCAGGATGCTGCGGGGGGTGTCCCCGCATGCCCGCAGAGAAAGATCCAGATGATGCAGGAGCGCGCCACCCGCACACGCAGCGCATTGATCCAGGCTGCGGCCCTGGAGTTCGAGCACCGGGGGTACGAAGGGGCGTCGCTCTCGCGGATCAGCGAGACCGCCCTCACCTCGGTCGGCGGGCTGACCTTCCACTTCCGTACGAAGCGGGCCCTGGCCGACTCCGTCCGCTCGGCCTGCCGGGCGAGTACGGCACGGCACGTGACCGAGGCACTGACGAGCCAGGAGCCGCCGATGGTGGCCCTGGGAGCCCTCGTCACGGCGCTGATGCGGCGCCTGGAGACCAGCGTGGAGGCCCGCGCCGCGGCCCGGCTGCGGCGCGAGCGGCCCGGCTCCGGGACCACCGGCCGCCCCGAGGCCCACGCGTGGGCACCGGCCCTGCGGTCCCTGCTCGCCCGCGCCCACGCGACGGGGAGCCTGCGGGCCGGCGTGGCGCCCGGCGTGGCCGAGGCCCTGATCATCCGGCTGGTCGAGGGCACCGAGCTGTCCGCCCGCGACCTCCACGGCGGTGCGGACACCTGCCCGCACGCGCCGTCGGCCGAGCAGGTGTGGGGGCTGCTGCTGACCGCGATCGCCCGGCCGGGAGCCGGCGCCTGACCCCGTCAGCGCAGGACCAACTCGCCCTGGATCTCGGCGAGCGACCGGTTCTTCGTCTCCGGCACCTGCCGTACGACGAAGACGAGCCCGCCCGCCGCCACCGCGGCGAAGCACCAGAAGACCCAGGACACGCCCACGGCGTCGGCGACGGGCAGGAAGAGCTGTCCGACGAGGAAGTTGGCGGCCCAGTTGACCAGCGCGCACAGGGCGCCGCCGCGCGCCCGCGCCTCCGGCGGGAACAGCTCGGCGGCCAGGATCCAGAACACCGGCCCGAGGCCGATCGCGAAGCTGCCGACGTAGGTGATCATGCAGATCAGGGCGAGCACGTTGGTCACCGGGCCGGGCGGGACGCTCATCGCCGCGCCCAGGGTGACGAGCGATACGGCCATGCCCGCGAGCGAGAACAGCAGCAGGGGCCGGCGCCCGGCGCGGTCGATGAGCGGGACGGCGGCCACGGTCATGACGACGTTGACCACGCCGATGAAGACCGCGTACTGGATGGAGTGGGTGGCGGGCAGTCCGGCCCGGGCCATGATGCTCGGGGCGTAGTAGATGATGCTGTTGATCCCGCCGAACTGCTGAACGGCCGCCAGGGTGAGGCCGATCAGCAGCGCCCGGCGCACCGCGGGGTGGGCCGGGGCGGTCGTGCCGGCCGTCCGCCTCGGACGGGAACCGGACGGCTCCCCCGTAGCGGCGTCCGTGCGGCGGCGGAGCCACTCCGGGCTCTCCGGGATGAAGAGGGTGCCCAGCAGCATGGCCGCGGAGGGGATCAGGCCCACCGCGAACATCGCACGCCAGTCGGCGCTTCCGGCGAAGGCCAGGTTCACCAGGTACGACACCAGGATGCCCACGGTGAGCAGGACCTGATTGGCGGTCACCAGGCGTCCCCGCAGGCGGGGCGGGGCGATCTCGGCGAGGTACAGCGGGACGACGGTGGAGGCGCTGCCGACGGCCAGGCCGAGGATCGTCCGGGCCGCGACCATGCTCGCGAAGTCGCGGGCCAGGACGGCGGCGGCCAGCCCGAGGGTGAAGGTCGCCGCCACCGCGACGAGGACGCGCTTGCGCCCGAACCGGTCGGCGGGCCGCGCACTGCCCAGGGCTCCGACGGCCGCGCCGAACAGCAGCGCCGAGATGACGGTGCCCTCCTGGAAGGAGGTGAGGGCGAAGTCCTGCTTCAGGAAGAGCAGCGCCCCGGAGATGACCCCGGTGTCGAAGCCGAACAGCAGCCCGCCGAGGGCGACGACCGCGGTGGCCACGCCCAGCCGCCCCGGCGTCGGCGGGGCCTGCGGCGGCGGGGCCTGCGGCGGCTGTGACTGGTGAGGTACTCGCGGCTCGCGAGGAGGGTGTGACGCCTGTGGCTGCGGCCGCACCACCGGCGTCGGCGATCGGGGTGCGAGGGACGGGCCGAGGCTGCGCGCGTAGTCCTGGAGCCTCATGACACACCCCCGGCGACCAGGGCCCTGCTCCGCGGGCGCACGGCCAACGCGACCGGTTCCCCCTCCAGTTCCCGTACGACCTCCTCCGTACGGATGCCGAACCATCGCAGGCACGCCTCGAAGTGCACGGCCTGCGCGGCCAGCCCCCGGTCCGACCGGGCCGGCCGGGGCCGCAGGCCCGCCGCGGTGGCGAGCGACTCCGGCGGTACGGCCAACGCGGTGTCCGTGTCCGCGAGTTCGGCGGCGTAGTCGGTCTGGGCTCCGGCAGCGGGCGCGATGTCGCCGAGTTCCGTCCAGACCAGGCGCAGGGGTCGCGCCCCGGCGGCCGCGAGGGCCTCCCAGGCCGGTGAGGTGCGGGGATCGAAGATCCGGGCGCTCGCCCGCCGGGCCAGCCGGGCCGCGAGCAGGGCCGCGGTCCCCCGCAGCGCCTTCGCCTCCTCGCCGCCGGCCCGGTCCAGGAGCGCGTCGATCCGGATGTCGAGGGGCCGCAGCCCGAACGCCACCGTCGAGGCGAGGGCCGCCAGGTCACGGCCGTCCGTGCGGGCCCGGGTCAGTGCCGCCAGGTAGGCGGCCGCGGCCTGTTCGTACCGCCGGGCGGAGAAGCAGGTGGCCAGGTGGACGGGGAGGCCCCGGGCGAGCAGGACCTCCATGGCGGCGACGCCGGCGCCGTTCGCGGGCAGGGCGACGGCCTGGTTGGCGCGGTCCACCCGGTCGGCGAGGGACGCCGCCCCGCGGACCAGCGCGGCAGCGTCCGGCGCCGCCGCGGACGGCAGGACCGGGGAGGGCGGGACGGGGGACGGCGGGACGGGGGACGGCAGGACGGGGGACGGCAGGACGGGGGACGGCAGGACGGGGGACGGCAGGGGGGCGGACGGCGGCAAGGTGAGCACCACCGTTCCCCGGCGGCCGCCGGTCCGTTCGTGGAGGGGACGCAGCGCGTCGCACACCGACCGCGCCGTGGCCACGCCGGTGTCCGGCCCGAGTCCGGCGCCGGCGATCGCGCCCGCGGCGCCCAGGGACGAGAGCTCGCCCAGCCGGGTGCCTTCCGGCACGGTGTCCTGCAGGTCGAGCCAGAGCGCCACGGTTCCGGCGGCGGATCGCCCCCGTACGGTGCTCGTGTTCACGGTCCCTCCCAGGGGGTGTCGTGCGGATGGTGGGGAGCGCCCTCAGCCATGGGTGGCCAGACGCCGCGGGTCGTGCAGTACGGCGGCGACGTCCGCGAGGACCCGCGAGCCGAGCTCCCCGTCGACGAGCCGGTGGTCGAACGACAGGGCCAGCGTGGTGACCTGACGGGGCACGACCTCGCCCCGGTGGACCCACGGGCGGGGGCCGATCGCGCCGAGGGCGAGGATCGCGGCCTCGCCGGGGTTGAGGATCGGGGTTCCCGTGTCGATGCCGAAGACGCCGATGTTGGTCACGGTGAGGGTCCCGCCGCCGAGGTCGGCCGGAGTGGTCCGGCCCTCGCGGGCGGTGGTGACCAGGCCGTCCAGCACCGCCGCGAGCCGCGGCAGGGAGAGGGACTGCGCGTCCTTGACGTTGGGCACGAGCAGCCCGCGCGGTGTCGCCGCGGCGATGCCGAGGTTGACGCGGTGCTTGAGGACGATCTCCTGCCGCTCCTCGTCCCACGAGGCGTTGATCTCCGGATGGCGGCGGACGGCGAACAGCAGGGCCCGTACGGCGAGGAGCAGCGGGCTCACCCGGACGCCGGCGAACTCGGGATCCTTCTTCAGGCGCGCGACGAGCTTCATGGTGCGGGTGACGTCGACCGTGACGAACTCCGTCACGTGCGGGGCTCCGAAGGCGCTCTCGGTCATAGCCCGGGCCGTCGCCTTGCGGACGGCACCGGCGGGGATCCTCGTCTCGTACTCCGCCCCGTCGCCACGGCCGGCGTACGAGTCGGCCGCCCGCACCGGCACCGGTTCCGCGGCCGCCGTACGCACGTCCTCGCGGGTGATGTCCCCGTGCGGCCCGCTGGGGCGCACCCGGTGGAGGTCCACCCCCAGGTCCCGGGCGAGTTTGCGCACCGGCGGCTTCGCCACCGGCCGCTCGGGGCCCCGTACGCCGGGGGCGGGAGCGGAAGGAGCCGGGCGGCGGGGGCGGCGGGAGGTCGGGGCGGCGGCCGCCCCGTACCCGACGAGGACCGGCTGCCGGGCGGGCTCCGCCGGAGCCTGCGCCGCGGCAGGGGCCCGAGCAGGAGCAGGGGCCTGAGCAGGGGCCGGGGCCGATTCCGTGTCCCCGGTCGCTCCCCGCGGTGCGACGGTGATGATGACCTCGCCCACGTCGACCGTCGTCCCCTCCGGGAAGCGGAGTTCGCGCACCACCCCCGCGAACGGGACGGGCAGCTCGACCATGGCCTTGGCGGTCTCGATCTCGCAGACCACCTGGCCGTCCGTCACCGTGTCCCCCACGCCGACGTGCCAGCGGGCTATCTCCGCGTCCCGCAGCCCTTCGCCGACGTCGGGCAGGCGGAACTCCTGGTAGCGGACCATGGTGTCCGTCATCTTCAACAGCCCCTTCAGGCGGCGAGTGCTCGGTCGACCGCGTCCAGCACGCGGTCGAGTCCCGGGAGGTACTCGTCCTCCAGCCGGGACGGTGGATAGGGGGTGTGGTAGCCGCCGACCCGCAGGACGGGGGCTTCCAGCTGGTAGAAGCAGCGCTCCGTGATCCGGGCGGCGATCTCCGCGCCGGCGCCGAAGAAGACCGGTGCCTCGTGCGCCACGACCAGCCGGCCCGTCCGGCGGACCGAGCGGGTGACGGTGTCGAAGTCGATCGGGGAGATCGACCGGAGGTCGATCACTTCCAGCTCGTGGCCCTCCCCGGCCGCCACCGCCGCCGCGTTCAGGCAGGTCGCGACCATGGGCCCGTACGCCACCAGCGTGAGGTCCGTGCCCTCGCGCACGATGCGCGCGGTGGGGGGTCCGGGGCGGGCGGCGGGCCGGGTGTCGACCTCGCCCTTCTCGTAGTAGCGCCGTTTCGGTTCGAGGAAGATCACCGGGTCGTCGCTCCGTACGGCTTCCTGGAGCATCCAGTAGGCGTCGGAGGGCGTGGCCGGTGACATCACGCGCAACCCGGCGACGTGGGCGAACAGCGCCTCCGGCGACTCCGAGTGGTGTTCCACTGCGCCGATGCCGCCGCCGTACGGGATGCGGATCACGACCGGCAGCCGCACCCTGCCCCGCGAGCGGGCGTGCATCTTGGCGAGCTGGGTGACGATCTGGTCGTACGCGGGGAAGACGAACCCGTCGAACTGGATCTCCACGATCGGCCGGTAGCCGCTCAGGGCCAGCCCGATCGCGGTGCCGACGATGCCCGACTCGGCCAGCGGGGTGTCCATCACGCGGTGCTCGCCGAAGTCCTTCTGGAGCCCGTCGGTCACCCGGAACACCCCGCCGAGCCGGCCGATGTCCTCTCCCATGAGGAGGGTCTTGGGGTCCTCGACGAGGGCGGTGCGCAGGGAGGCGTTGAGCGCCGCCACCAGGGTCATCCGCTCGCCGGCCACCGTGGTGGTGGTCGTCATCTCATCCCTCCAGGGCGAAGGCCGCCCGGTAGACGTCGAACGCCGCGCGTTCCTCGTCCACCAGGGCGTGCGGTTCGGCGTAGACGTGATCGAAGAGGTTGCGGTCGTCGGGCGTGGTCATGGACCGGACTCCCTCGCGGACCAGGGCCGCCAGCGCCTCGCCGGCCGCCTCGGTCTCGGCGAAGAAGGCGTCGTCCGCGGCGCCCTCGGCGCGCAGCAGCCGTTCGAGCCGCAGCAGCGGGTCCTTCGCCCGCCAGCTCTCCACCTCGGCGGCGTCCCGGTAGCGGGACGGGTCGTCGGAGGTCGTGTGGGCGCCCATGCGGTACGTGAAGGCCTCGATCAGGGTCGGCCCCTCGCCGCGGCGGGCCCGCTCCAGGGCCCACCGGGTCACGGCGAGGCACGCGAGGACGTCGTTGCCGTCGACCCGGACACCGGGGAAACCGAAGC
Organism: Streptomyces sp. GL_141; assembly: GCF_057834385.1. Lineage (NCBI taxonomy): Bacteria > Bacillati > Actinomycetota > Actinomycetes > Kitasatosporales > Streptomycetaceae > Streptomyces > Streptomyces sp. GL_141. Next base: position 4,983,249 of record NZ_CM174402.1, on the reverse strand, counting down.
CCTCGGCGCGCTGGTGGAGCGGCACCCGGGTCTGCTTCTCGTTGGACTCCGAGATCGCCCACTGGTTGTTCTGGCAGAAGAACACCACCGGAGCGCCGTACACGGCCGCGAAGTTGAACGCCTCGGACACGTCTCCCTGCGCGGTGGCCCCGTCCCCGAAGTAGGCGACGACGGCGGACTCGGAGCCGTCCTTGGCCAGCCCCAGGGCGTACCCGGTCGCGTGCAGCGTCTGCGAGCCGATGACCAGGGTGTACAGGTGGAAGTGGTGCTCCTGCGGGTCCCAGTCGCCGTGGTCGACGCCGCGGAAGAGCCGCAGGAGCCCGAGCGGGTCCATGCCCCGGCCCAGGGCGACGGCGTGCTCGCGGTAGCTGGGGAAGGCGTGGTCGTCGGCCCGCAGGGCCCGTACGGAACCGACCTGCGCGGCCTCCTGCCCGAGCAGTGAGGGCCACAGGCCCAGCTCGCCCTGCCGCTGGAGGGTCACCCCCTCCGCGTCGAACCGACGGGCCAGCGCCATGTCCCGGTAGAGGGAGCGCAGTTCCTCCGGGGAGAGGTCGATCGCGTGCTCGGGGTGCGCCACCCGGGTGCCGTCGGGCGCGAGGAGGCGTATGCCGTCGCCGCTCACGCCCCGCTCCCGATGCCGAGACCGGCCATGGACTCCGCGACGGCCTTGACGAGCGAGGCGGCCCGCTTGTCGTCGGGGCCCAGCGCGATCAGCCGGTTCATCACGTACGAGACGCCCGCGCGGCCCCGCGGCCAGGCCTGGTTGGCCGATCCGCCGGCGCCGTCGTGGCCGAAGGAGTCGCCGTCCACGCCCGGGCGCGGGTTGGTCCGCAGCCGGTAGCCGCCCCCGCCGTAGACCATGGGTACGCCGATGAGCTGGTCGACCTTGCTGACGCGCGGGGCCCGTGCTTCGTCCAGCAGCCGCCGCGAGAGCAGGACCGGGGCCTCGTCGTACGGGCGGGCCGCGTCGGCGGCGAGGATGCCGTAGAGCGTGGCGAAGGCGCGGGCGGAGCCGATGACGTTGGCGGCGGGGATCAGGCCGAGACGGCGGTCCGGCCGGTTCCAGATCTCCTCGTCCTCGGGGAACGGGATCGGGTTCTGCCAGATCTTCTGGGTGAGCGGGTCCTCGCTGGTGAAGTAGCCGCTGAACTGGTCGCGGAAGCCGGTCCCGTACTCGGTGCGCGCCACCGTGTGCTCCAGCTCCGGCGGGATCCCGAAGGAGATGTCGAGACCGAGCGGACCGGCGATCTCCTCCGCGAAGAACCGGTCCAGCCGGCGGCCGTCGACGCGGCGGATCACCTCTGCGACGATCCAGCCGGTCGCGTACGGGCCGTACAGGATGCCCTCCGCGCGCGGGTCGCCCTCCTGGGGCTGGTCGGCCAGCAGCTTCGCCATCGCCTCGGGGTCCGCCAGATCGTCCTGGGCCAGCCGGGCCGCGACGGCCGGCATCCGCGCCGTGAAGGTCACCACCTCGCGCAGGGTCACCGCCTCCTTGCCCTGGGCGGCGAACTCGGGCCAGTAGTGGGCGATCGGCAGGTCCAGGTCGACGGCACCGCGGTCGACGAGCAGGAGCAGTGCGGTGGCGAGGATGCCCTTGCTGCCGGAGAAGATCAGCTGGCGGGTGTCGCCGCTCCACGGGGTACCGCGGGTGGGGTCGGCGGCGCCGCCCCAGAGGTCGACGACGAGTTCGCCGTCGAGGCTCACGGCGACGGCGGCTCCCTGTTCGTCCCGCTCGGCGAAGTTACGGGCGAACTCCTCGCGAACGGCTTCGAATCCGGGGGCCACGTGGCCGTGAATCAGCGTGTTCTGGTCGATGGGCATGACGAAGGCGCTCCGATCGGAGGGAGGGAAGGGAAGAGGAGGGGCGAGGCTGCGCGAGGCGGGGGCTGCGCGAGGCGGGGGCTGCGCGGGGCGGCCCGTACGGGCGCGGGTCAGGTCCGCGCGGGGACCCGTACGCGCACCGGTGCGGACGCGGGCAGCACCAGGCGCAGGCCGTCCTCGTCGGAGGCGGCGCAGGTGGCGCCGGTGAAATCGGCGATCCGGGGACGGCCCTCGGCGGCCTCGCCGCCGTGTGCGCCCACGACCACCGAGAAGCAGCCGGCGGCCGCGGCGGCCAGCAGGCCCAGCTCGGCGTCCTCGAAGACGACGGCGGCCGAGGGGCTGACGCCGAGCAGGGCGGCGGCGGCCGTGAACCCCTCCGGGGAGGGCTTGCCCTCCCGTACGTCGTCGGCGCTGACCAGGACCTCGGGCAGCGGAAGCCCGGCGGCCGCCATGCGCCGTACGGCCAGTTCCCGGCCCGCGGAGGTGACGAGCGCCCAGCGGTGCGGCGGCAGCGCCGCCAGCAGTTCGGCGGCTCCCGGCACGGCGACGGTGCCGCGGGTGTCGGCCACGTCCTGGGCGACGAGCCAGGCGGTCTCCGCCTCCACGTCGGTGCCCGGCGGGGCGTGCGCGGCGACGGTCTCCGCGGTGCGCTGGCCGTGCGCGGAGGCGAGGATCTCGGCCGCGTCGAGCCCGTGCCGCGCGGCGAAGCGGTGCCAGGTGCGTTCCACGGCGGCGGTGGAGTCCACGAGCGTGCCGTCCATGTCGAACAGCAGGGCGTGAGCGGTCAGTACGAGGGGCATGGCTGTGCCGCCTCCATTCTTCGTCGGTCCAGCCTGCGGGCGAACGCCCGGGCCCGTTCGAGGTCCGCGCGGAGCCGGGTCCCGTCCCCGTCGCGGTGGTCGTTCTCCAGCACGACCGCGTGCACGCCCGGCAGATGGCGTGCCACGGCGTCGACGGTCTCGTCGACGCGGCCGTCGCCATCGCCCAGGAGCGGGCTGAAGGCGGTGGCGGCACGGCCGTCCTTGAGGTGGATCTGGTCGGCGAGGAAGGGTGCCGTCGCCTCCACCAGATCGGGTACGTCGATGCCGGCGCCGACCGGGTTGTAGCTGTCCAGCAGCAGCCGGAAGGCCGGCGAGCCGACCTCCTCGACCAGCCGCAGGGCGTGGTGCGCGGGCAGCACGTTCTCGTTGGCCAGGAGGAGGCCGTGGGCCTGCGCCTGCGCCGCCGCCCAGCGCAGCACCTCGGCGGTGCGCATCAGGGCCGCCTCGCCGTCGATGGCGCTGCGCCGGAAGCTCGGCAGGAACACCAGCGGGACGCCGAGCTCCCACGCCACGTCCAGCAGCCGGTCGATGACCGACCGGACCCGTGCGGCGGCCAGGGTGCCCGCCCCGGCGGTGAGGCCGATGTCGTTGAGCACGTTGGCCGCCACGCCGAGCGGGGTCACACCGGCTGAGGCGGCGGTGCGGCGCAGCCGCCCGACCGCTCCCCCGGCCGTTCCCGGCTTGTCCAGCCAGGGGCCGCGTCCGGGCCCTCCGAGGTCGAACTGGATCCCGTCGACCCGGTGTTGGAAGGCCAGGTCCACGGCCGCCTCGCCGCGTACGGGAAGCCGCCAGTCGACGAGGCCGGTCAGCGGGAGGCGCGGCGTACGGCTGGGCAGGGGCCTCGGCGCGTGGCTCATGACGGTCCCTCCGTCCGCACGGCGAGCTTCACCAGCCGCCGTCCGTCGACGATCCGGCCCTCGTCGCGGGCGAGCGCGGTCAGGATCGCGGCCGCGCCGGCGAGGTCCGTCTCGTGCGTCACCAGGTCCCGGTAGCGCTCCGGGTCCCGGCACAGTTCGGCCGCCGCGTACTCCAGGTGCTCGTTGGCCACGCCGCGGTGGCCCAGGACCGACACCGTGCGGCCGTCGGCCGTGCTGAGCCGTGCGACGACGGGCGGTTCGGGCGTGCCGCCGCAGTTGGCGGCCCGCACCTCGGCCAGGTCGATGCCCGGGAACCACGCGCTGAAGGCGGGTCGGCGGAGCCCGCCGACGAGGTCGACGGCGACCTCGGCGCCCTGCGTCGCGCCCAGGGCCAGGTCGAGGCTCGGCAGGGTCGCCGGGGCCGGTGTGGCGATCAGGACGGCCACCCGTCCCCGGTCGAGCGTCCCGGCGGGGATCCCCGCCGCCAGGCCGTCGCGCAGGACGCGGTGGTCGGCCCGGTGCGGCGCCCGCCCGCTCCAGTCCAGGCCGGCCGGCGTGTGGTGCACGTGGACGGTCCGTACGGGGCGGCCGAGCCAGCGCCGGGCGGCGCGTACGGCGAGGTGGCCGACGGTGCCGTCGCCGATCACGAGCAGGGTGTCGGGCTCGTGCCGGGCGAGGGCGAGCAGGGCGTACCGTACGACCGCCAAGGGTTCGATCAGTGCGGGCAGGTTCCCCTCGGGCACCTCCTCCAGCGGGAGGACGAGGCCGCCGCTGACGGCGCTCTCCGGTACCAGCATGCGGGCCTGGAGCATCCCGTCGACGTTGTGCCCGAGCAGGAACGACGGGTCGGACGGGTGCGTGGGGTTGACCACGACACGGGCGCCCGGCACCAGCCGCGGGTCGGCCACGCCCGGTCCCGCCTCGACGATCCGGGCCACGCCTTCGTGGCCCAGGACCGGGGCGCCGTCCTCACGCAGGCCCCGCAGGATCTGCAGGTCGGTGCCGCACACACCGGCGACGAGGGGCGCGACACTGAGCTCCCCGGGGCCGGGCGCGGGGGTGGGCCGCTGACGCAGCTGCGTCGCCTCCCCCTCCCGTACGACCGCGGCGTGCGTGGCGGCCGTGGCGGGCGCGGTGGCCGTGGCGGGCGCGGTGGCCGTGGCGGGCGCCGCAGCCGTGGAGGGCGCCGCAGCCGTGGAGGGCTCGCCGCTTCCGGCGGGCCGCTCCCCCTCCAGGGCCGCGATGCCCGCCCCGATGAGGCCGTTGGCCTCGCCGGGAGCGCACACGGTGATGCGGTCCGTCGCCCAGTCCGGTGCGCGTTCCCCGGTCAGGTACAGCCCCTCGCGGCGGAGATGGCCGAGGACCGACGCCTTGTAGTGCGCGCCGAGTCCGCTGGCCACACCGCCGGTGAGGGCGAGTTCGTCCAGCTCCGGATCGAGGCAGAGCGCACTGCGCAGCACGTCGGCGACGGGCGCCGTGGACGCGTCGAGCAGTTCGGAGGCGAGCGCGTCGCCCGCGCCCAGGGCCGCCCGGAGCGCCGGTTCGAAGGCGGCGCCCTGCGCCATCGCGCGCCCCAGGTGCGAACGCTCCCAGCGGCCGGGTGCGCGTTCCCGCAGGACGTCGGCCATCCGGCGCAGGCCCGGACCGGAGGCGTACGAGGACACGTGCCCTGGCCGGCCGCAGTCGCAGAGCAGCTCGACGGGTTCGCCGGCCAGCACGGCCGAGGCGGGCAGGTGGCCGACCTCGCCCTGCAGCCCGCAGCCGTCGGTGGCGATGGTGCCGCTGCGCAGGTCCACGGTGCGGCAGGCAATGCCGGAGCTGACGGTCATCAACAGCACCTTGCGGTGGGCCCGGCGGTGCGGTGCGGAGACGAAGTGCAGCAGCGCGGCGGTGACGTCGTTGACGATGTGCCACCGGACGTCGGGGCGCCGGGCGTTGAGCTCGCCCCGCAGGTCCAGCGGCGTGGTCTCGTCGCCGAACAGCGGTGCGGAGCCGTAGACGGTGCCGCTGCGGTGGTCGAGGGCGGCGCCGAAGGAGACACCGGCCACGGAGCCGCCGGGCGTGCGGGGAACGGCCGCGCAGAGGGTGGCGAGGAGGCGTTCCCTCAGCTCGGCCACGGGGGTGCCGGGATGCCGCAGGCGGCTCGGCGACGGCTGGTCCAGGGTGTCGCCGAGTCCGTCGCCGGGCGACCAGGCGGCGCTGCGCACATGGGTGCCGCCCACGTCGAGGACGGTGATCGGGCCCGGCGCGCTCACCTGGCCGTACCGTCCGCGTAGGCCCGTACGAACTCCAGGGCGCGGGCCAGCTCGTCGGCCGTGATGTCGTTGACGAAGACGCAGGAGCCGATGCCGTTGGTCAGCGGCAGACGCTGCGCGCCGTCGCGGTGCTTGACCGCGTCGGCGAGGCCGACCTCCAGCAGTTCGGCGGTGAACACCGGGTGGGTCAGCGGGAGTCCGCAGCCGGCGATGAGGGCCAGCGCGCGGTGGGCGTCGCCCTCGGACAGGTGGCGGCGTCCGACGGCCAGCGCCAGGCAGACGGCCATGTCGACGCCGACGGCCTCGCCGTGCAGCAGCGGCGGGTCGGCCCGCAGCTCCAGGGAGGGGCTGAAGGTGTGTCCGTAGTCGACCGAGCGCTCCAGGACGCCTTCCCAGAGGTTCGGCTCCAGTTCGTCCAGCATGCCAGCGATCGCCCGGGAGACGACCTCGCTCATCGCCGCCCCGCAGTCGGCGAGCGAGTCGCTGGTGATCCGGGTGACGTTCTCCTCCAGCAGCTCGAAGAGCGCGCCGTCCTTGATGAGCGCCATCTTGATGATCTCGGCGAGCCCGTTGGCGATGTGCCGGGGCTCGACCGTCCGCAGGAACTCCGGGTCGATGAGGGTGACTTCGGGGGCGAAGTAGGTGCCCAGGCGGTTCTTGTGGGTGCCGTGGTTGACCCCGGTCTTCACGCCGACGCCCGCGTCGACCTGTCCGACGAGGGTGGTGGGGACGCGCACGTAGGGGGCGCCCCGGCGGTAGAGGCTCGCGGCCATGCCGACGACGTCCATCAGGACACCGCCGCCGACGACGACCACGCGCTCGGTGCGGCGCAGGATGCCCATCTCGGTCATGGCCCGGGTCACCTCGACGACCTGCTCGAGGTTCTTGGTCTCCTCGTCGCCGGGCATGACCTTCCAGAACGCGTCGACCTGCCAGGCGTCGAAGTAGCCGCGCAGGCCCGGGCCGTAGAGCTCATCGACGGCCTGGTCCACGACGACGAGCGCGCGGACGGGGGTACGGCCGTCGGCGCCGACGGAGCGGGCGAGGACGGGGTTGGCGGGGTTGAGGAGCCCCCGGGTCAGGGAGACCTCGTAGCCCACCGGCATCTGGGACTGGACGAACCACGTCAGGCCCGGCGGGCGGGGGATGTCGAAGGCGGAGGTGAGGCTGCTGCTCGGACGGGCCGTGGTGATCTCGGACATCGTGGGAAGTACTCCGTCTGAAGGTCGGGGCGGGGAGGCGGGAGGGGCCGGGCCGGGGTCCGGGCCGGAAGAAGGGGCCGGCGGAAGGACCGCGGGGAGGGGAGCCCCGCCCCCGCCGGTCCGGGGATCTTCCGGGACCGGCGGGGGCGGAACGGTTCCGGCGGGGGTCACCCGGCCGGACGAGGGGGCGTGATCACGCCTCGGGGGCGCCCATGGGTGCGGGCAGGGCGTCCAGTTCGGCGACGTCCTGGTCGGTGAGGTCCAGCGCGGCGGCGCCGGCGTTCTGGACGAGGTAGCGCTCGGTCTTGGTGCCGGGGATCGGGACGACGTGCTCGCCCTTGGTCAGCAGCCAGGCCAGCGCCACCTGCGCCGGGGCGGCCTCGTGCCGGTCGGCCACGGCGCGCACCGCGTCGACGATCGCCTTGTTGTGCGCGAACGCCTCTTCGGTGAAGCGCGGCTGGGTGCTGCGCCAGTCGTCCTTGGGCAGGTCGGCCGGGTTCTGGAAGGCACCGGTGAGCAGACCGCGGCCCAGCGGCGAGAACGGCAGGAAGGCGATGCCGTGCTCCACGGTGTACGGGAGGACGTCGGCGAAGGCGTCCCGGGTGAACAGCGAGGCCTCGGACTCGACGGCGGCCACCGCGTGCACGCCCTGCGCGGCACGCACCTGCTCCAGGCTCACCGCGGAGAGACCGAGCGAGCGGATCTTGCCCTGGCGCACGAGCTCGGCGAGGGCGCCCCAGCTCTCCTCCAGCGGGACCTGCGGGTCCACGCGGTGCAGGAAGTAGAGGTCGATGTGGTCGGTGCCCAGGCGGCCCAGGCTGGCCTCGACGGCCGCGGTCAGGTGCTCGGGACGGCCGTTGAGGCCGATGCCGTTCTCGTCGACGACGAGGCCGCCCTTGGTGGACAGCACCACCTCGTCGCGGCGGCCCTTGATGGCCCGCCCGACGAGGTCCTCGTTGGTGAACGGGCCGTAGACGTCGGCCGTGTCGATCAGGTTGACGCCGAGGTCGAGGGCGCGGTGGATCACCGCGACGGAGGCGTCGTCGTCCCAGCCGTGCGGGTCGTAGCCGAAGGACATGCCCATGGTGCCGAGACCGACACGGCCTACTACGGGACCGCCGTTGCCGAGGGTGGTGGTTCGCATGAGGGTTCTCTCTCCTTGAACGAGCTGAAGGGGGGATGGAAGGGAGGGGAAGAGGGGGAAGGGGGAGGGAAGGGGGCAGGGGGTGCCGGCCGGGCTCGTACGTGTGGGGGGCGGCGGCCCGACCGGCAGGTCTGTGGGGGTCCGGCCTCGGGTCAGAGCCGGACCGACTGGCGGTGCTGGAAGACGTTCCTCGGGTCCCAGGCGCGCTTGATCTGCTGGAGCCGGGCGTAGTTGCCCTTCCAGTACAGGTCGTGCCAGGGCACGGCTGAGGTGTTGAAGGCCGGGTCCGAGAGGTCGCCGTCGGGGTAGTTGACGTAGCAGCCGTCGGTGACCTCGTTGGGGACCGGGACGCCGCCGGTGTCGGCGTAGACCTCGCTGAAGGCGTTGCGCACCCAGGCGATGTTCTTGGCGTCGTCCTTGGTGTCGTACCAGAGGCTCTCGAAGTTGGTCTTCATGATCGCGTCGCGCTGGGCGACCGCCGTGGCGGTCGGCGAGACGGACGCGATCCGGCCGCCCGAAGCGGAGAGCACGATCCCGGCGAAGGCGCTGGGTGCCGTGGTGCTCGTGAGGTTGCGGTACATGGCGTCGATCTGCCGCTGGGGGGTCGCCGTGCGCAGGTGGGACGACTTGTGGATGCCGCGGGAGGTCGGGTCCAGCTGGGTGGGGGAGATGGAGCCGATGTAGCGCGTGCCCCGCAGCCACGGGTGCAGCCGGGTCGTGGTGTACGCGGAGTCGAGCACGCCGGACGAGCGCCGGGTCGCCGAGCTCAGGCCCAGCGCCAGGTCCATGCCGGCCAGGAAGTCGGAGAGTACGGCCGCGGCGTCGGGGAGCGAGGCGTCCAACTGGACGACGGCGCCCAGCGAACCGCTGTCTCGGTGGTTGAGGAGCAGCCAGGAGTAGAGCGAACCGGCCGTGGTGCCCGCCGTGTTGTTCCGCTGCAGCCACTTGCCCCAGTAGGTGACCAGGCGGCTGAAGCCGTCCTGCGTGACCTTCTCCCAGGGCCAGTTGGCCAGGGTCAGGTAGATCTCCGACGGGGCCTTGGGCAGCAGCGACTCGGGGCCCCCGGTGGCGCCCGGGGTGCGGAACCAGAACCGGGTGACGATGCCGAAGCTGCCGCCGCCACCTCCCGTGTGCGCCCAGAACAGGTCGCGCAGGCGGGCGTCGGAGGAGTCCCGTGCGGCGATCACGCTGCGGACCGAACCGTCCGCGTTGACCACCACGACCTCCACGGCGTGCAGGTGGTCGACGGTCAGGCCGTACTGGCGGGAGAGGTTGCCGAAGCCGCCGCCGGTGATGTGGCCGCCGACGCCGACGCTGTGACAGATGCCGCCGGGTATGGTCACGCCCCAGCCCTCGTAGAGGGCTTCGTACACGTCGAGCAGGGTGGCGCCGCCGCCGACGCAGAAGGCGTTCATCGCCGTGTCGAAGGTGACCTGGTTCATCAGCGACAACCTGATGTTGATCTTGATGTCGGCGTTGAAGACGAAGTCTTCGAAGCAGTGCCCGCCGCTGACCACCGACAGCCGCTTGGAAGTGGAAACGGCCTCGCGCACCGCCGCGACGACCTCGGCCGTCGTCCTCGGCAGCACGATCTTGTCCGGGCGGGCCTGCCAGCGCTGGTTCATGCCCGAGGTGAGATCGGGGTACCGGGAGTCGGCCGGGAGCACCGTGACACCGGCAGCCGCCTGGGCGCCGGCCTCGCCCGCCGCCCCGGCGAGCCGGGCACCCGCGGCCCGCGCGGCGGGGGCCTGCACCAGTCCGCCGGCGGCGGCGGCCAGAGCCATTCCCGATCCCGCACCCACGAACCGGCGGCGCTTTATTTCATTCGTCATCTTCGTCGTTTCCTGGTCTTCGAGTTCATTGGAAGGAAGTCCAGCCCATGAATGCAGAAGCGGGGGCGCATCGAAGGCGGTTCTGATCGGCTGAGTTCGCCGCGATGAATGCATCTCAGCAGGAAGGAACGGCCCGCCGCCAACCCCCGAAGTCAACTTCGGCAGGTCGGCGCACTTTGGGAACTACGCCTTGATCGGCAGGCCGCGGGGCCGCATCGTCGGGCCTGCCCGGGCCTCCGCCCGGACAGCGGCACGGGGCTCCGCCGAAGGCGGGACCCCCGGCGGACGGAGTGACGTTGAGCAAGATCCCCGGAGCGCGCGCGGTGCACCACATCGCCTACACCGTGCCCGACCTCGACCAGGCCGTGGAGTTCTTCACCGAGGTCATCGGCGCCGAACTGGCCTACCGCCTCGGCCCGGTGGAGGACCCCGAGGGCACGTGGATGACCGAGAAGCTCGCCGTACACCCCCGCGCCTCGGCGAACATCGCCATGCTGCGCCTCGGCCCGGTGACCAACCTCGAACTCTTCGAGTACACCTCGCCCGACCAGGACCGCACCCGGCCGCGCAACAGCGACTGGGGCGGGCACCACTTCGCGATCTACGTGGACGACGTCGACAAGGCCACCGCGTACCTGCGCGAGCAGCCCGGCGTGACCATCCTCGGCGAGCCGGAAACCATCGTGGACGGCCCCATCGCCGGAGACCGCTGGGTGTACTTCACGACTCCGTGGGGCCTTTCCATGGAACTCATCAACATGCCCGCCGGAATGCCCTTCGAGCAGACCACGAACACCCGCCTCTTCCTCCCCGAAGGTGAATGGAACTGATGCAGGACACGAACGGCACGGTCGACGAGACCGTCAACAGCAATTCATTCAACCGGGGCGTCATCGAGGAATTCCGGGCCAACGGCGGCCGGGTGAAGGACTTCGGTTCCGTCCCGCTCCTGCTGCTCAGCACCACGGGACGGGTCAGCGGGCTGACCCGCACCACTCCCCTCGTCCACCTGGCCCGGGACGGACGCCACATCGTCTTCGCCGCGAACGGCGGCGCCCGCGTGGCGCCGGGCTGGTACCGCAATCTCATGGCGGCCGGCGAGGGCGTCGTGGAGGTCGGCCCGCACCGCTTCGCCGTACGGCCCGAACCGGTACCGGAGTCGGAGCACGAGGAGCTGTGGCGGCTGCAGACGGCCCAGGACCCGAACTTCGCGACGTTCCGGTCCAAGACCGACCGGACCATCGCCGTCGTCGCACTGGTCCCCGTCGGCGACACCGGCACCGGCACCGGCGGAGCCGGCTGACCCGGTCCGGCCCGGAGCACGCGCCGACCACGAAGGAGCAACGCATGACCACGACCGACCCCACCGAGGAGTTCCGCGCCGCCCGGGACTTCCTGCTCGCCCACCGGGAGGACTACGACACGGCGTACGCGGGCTTCCGCTGGCCCCGTCCGGAGCGGTTCAACTGGGCCCTGGACTGGTTCGACGCGATCGCCCGCGGCAACGACCGGACCGCGCTGCGCATCGCCGAGGAGGACGGCTCCCACGCCGAGCACTCCTTCGCGGAACTCGCCCACCGCTCGGACCAGGTCGCCAACTGGCTGCGCGCTCGGGGCGTCCGCGCCGGGGACCGCGTCCTGGTCATGCTCGGCAACCAGAAGGAGCTGTGGGAGACGGCGCTGGCCGCGATGAAGCTGCGCGCCGTGGTCGTGCCGACGACGACGCTGCTGAACGCGGCGGAGCTGGCGGACCGCATCGACCGCGGCGCGGTCCGCCACGTCATCGCCCGGGCGCAGGACCACGCCCGGTTCGACGCGCTACCCGGCGGCCCCACCCGCATCGCGGTCGGCCGGCCGGCCGGGACCGTGCTCCCGGGCTGGCTGGACTACGAGGACTCGCTGACGGCGTCCGCGCACTACGCGCCCGACGGCCCGACCCTCGCCGGCGACCCGCTCCTGCTCTACTTCACCTCCGGCACGACCTCCCGGCCGAAGCTGGTCCGGCACACGCACGCCTCGTACCCGGTGGGGCACCTGTCCACCATGTACTGGATCGGGCTCCGCCCCGGCGACGTCCACCTGAACATCTCCTCGCCCGGCTGGGCCAAGCACGCCTGGTCCAGCCTGTTCGCCCCGTGGAACGCGGAGGCCACCGTCTTCGTACAGAACTACACGCGCTTCGACGCGGGCCGGCTGATGGCGGAGATGGACCGCGCGGGCGTGACCACCTTCTGCGCGCCGCCCACCGTGTGGCGCATGCTCATCCAGGCCGACCTGGGCCTGCTGCGCACACCGCCGCGGGAGGCGGTGGCGGCCGGCGAGCCCCTCAACCCCGAGGTCATCGACGCGGTACGGCGCTCCTGGGGAGTGACCGTCCGGGACGGCTTCGGCCAGACCGAGACGACCGTACAGATCGCCAACACCCCCGGTACGGAGGTCGCTCCCGGCTCGATGGGACGGCCGAGCCCCGGCTTCGCCATCGCCCTGCTCGACCCCGCCACGGGCCGCCCGGCCGACGAGGGCGAGATCGCCGTGGACCTCTCCGCCGCACCCGTCGGGGTGATGGCGGGCTACGAGGGCGACCCGGAGCGCACCGCCGAGGCCATGGCGGACGGCTACTACCGCACGGGTGACCTCGCGGTGCGCGGCCCCGACGGACGGCTCACCTACATCGGCCGCGGGGACGACGTGTTCAAGTCGTCCGACTACAAGATCTCCCCGTTCGAGCTGGAGAGCGCCCTGCTGTCGCACGAGGCCGTGGCGGAGGCCGGCGTGGTGCCCGCGCCGGACGCCCTGCGGCTGTCGGTGCCCAAGGCGTACGTGGTGCTGGCGGAGGGCTGGGAGCCGACCGGGGACACGGCGAAGCTGCTCTTCGCCCACTCCCGGACGGAGCTTCCCCCGTACAAGAGGGTGCGGCGCATCGAGTTCGCCGAGCTGCCCAAGACGATCTCGGGGAAGATCCGGCGGGTGGAGCTGCGCGCGGCGGCGGAGCGCGGCGACGGGGCCGCCGCCGAGTACCGCGAGGAGGACTGCGTCTGACGCCCGCCGCGAGCGGGTGCGCGGGTCGGGCCCATGCCGTGCGGCATGGGCCCGAGCCGTATCCCCTACGGGGCGGGCGGTACGGGGTCCCCCGCGGCGTCCCCCGCGGAACGGCGTGGGGACAGGCAGATCCAGGTCAGGGGCAGCGTCGCCACGCAGATCGCCGCCGCGGCGAGCGGTAGGACGGCGTACCCGTACGCTCCCGTGATGCCGCTCGCGACGGCCGCTCCGACCGCGATGCCGGCATTGCCCGCCGAGGCGCCGAGCGTGGCCGCGAGGTCGCCGCCGGGCCCGGCGCGGCGGATCGTACGGAGTTGGAGGGCGGGGGCGAGGCCGAAGCCGGCGAGGCCCCAGAACGCGACGCACACGGCCACGGCCACGGGCCGCTCGCCGAGCAGGAAGAGCGTCGTGAGCACCAGCGCGAGCACCCCGGTCGCCGCGATCACGGTGGCGCCGGGGGCCCGGTCGGCGAGGCGGCCCCCGAGCACGGTCCCGGCGGTCCCGGCGGCTCCGAACACCAGCAGGTACAGGCCGACCGCGCCGCCCTCGACCCCGACGACGTCCTGGAGGTAGCCGCTCAGCTGGGTGAAGGCGGTGAACTGGCCGCAGAAGACCAGCACGGCGATCGCCAGCAGCGCCATCACCGGTGCCTTCGCGACGTGCCGGAACTGTGCGCGCAAGGCCTGCTGTCCGCCACCGGCGGACTCGGGCACCGCCACCCGGGTCAGCAGCAGGGCCGCGCACGCGAGCACGGCGATGCCGGCGAAGGCGTACTGCCACGGCAGGACCCGGCCGGCGAAGGTGGCCAGCGGCACGCCCAGGAGATTGGCGGCGGCTATCCCGCCGAACACCACGGCGACGGCCCGGCCCCTGCGCTCGGCCGGCACCAGTCCGGCGGCCGCGGCGGAGGCGGCGCCGACGAACAGTCCGTGGACGGCGCCCGCGAAGACGCGTACCCCCAGGACGACGGCGAAGTCCGCCCAGAGGGCCGCGACGGCGTTGGCCAGGGCATAGCCGCCGAGCGCGCCGACCAGCACGAGCCTGCGGGGCAGCCGGAGCGTCATCGCGGTCAGGAGCGGCCCGCCCAGGCACACCCCGACCGCGTACGCGGTGACCAGCAGGCCGGCCGTGGCGGCGCTGACGTGCAGGCTCTCGGCCATCCGGTCGAGGACGCCGATCACGGCGAACTCGGCGGTCCCCACGACGAACGCGCTCAGTCCGAGGACGGCGAGGGCGCGCGACGCACGCCGGACCGGTGGGCCCGGCGACGGCAGCGCGGCCGTCGGTCCGGGTCCGGGTCCGGGTCTGACTTCTTCTACGGGCCCTGCTTCGGGCCCTGCTTCGGGTCCTGCTCCGGTTGCGGTTCCGTGCATCGTGGATCCTCCGTGCTCCCGCGCCGACCGTCCGTCACGGCGTCTCTGCCGGCCAGCACATCAGCGCCCGCGCGGGCTGTCGTTGCCGACTGCCACAAGTCGCGCCGGGTTTCACGGAGGACGGCGGAGTGCGGCGGAGGACCGCAGAGGACCGCTCAGATCGCGGTGGCGCCACCGTCGACCGGCATCGCGGCGCCGGTCACGAAGGAGGCCCGCTCGCTGCACAGCCACAGCGCCGCCTCGGCGACCTCGGAGGGCGAGGCCATGCGCTTCTGCACGGTCGCATCGGCGAACCGCTGCTCCAGCTCGGCGTGTTGCCCCAGCACCTCTTCCATCATCTCGGTGCGCGTGGCGCCCACGATCAGGGCGTTGACCCGGATGTTCGCGGCGCCGTAGTCGGCCGCGGCGGCCCGGGTCATTCCGAGGACGGCGTGCTTGGCGGCCACGTACGCGGCGCTGGCCCCCGTGGCCCGGGTGGCGGCGACGCTGGCCGTGTTGACGATGGAGCCGCCCGAGCCCTGGCCCAGCATCACGGGTATCTGGTGGCGCATGCAGTTCCACACGCCCGTCACGTTCACCTCCATGGTCTGCCGGAAGACGGCGTCGTCGACCTCGTGCAGCGGCGCGCCCGCCGTGGCGTAACCGGCGTTGTTGAAGGCGTAGTCGAGCCGCCCGTAGGTCTCCACGGCCGCCTCGACGGCTTCGCGCATCCGGTCGGAGTCGACGACGTCGCCCTCGACCGCGAGGGCGCGTCCGCCTGAGGCCCCGATCGTCTTGGCCAGCTCGCGCAGCCGCTCGCCGCGCCGCGCGACCAGGACGACGGCCGCGCCCTCCTCGGCGAACGCACGGGCGGCCGCCGCACCGATCCCGCTGGACGCTCCGGTGATCATGACCACCCGGCCGGACATCGGACGCCGGTCGCTCGCGCCGTTGCTCACGTTGCTGATGCCGTTGCTCATGCCGTTGCTCGCAGGCTCGTACCGCTCGGGACCTCGCTCCACACCGTGCCGCGCAGGGCCTCGGCGTCGATGGCCCGGATCAGCTGCTCGTCGATCGCCGCCAGGGAGTCCACGACGTGCCGGACCCCGGCCTCCTGCATCAGTTGCCGCTGAAAGCTGTGCACGAACTTGCTCGGGTGGCCGATGAAGGGAACGTCGAGTTCCCTGGCCGTCTCGGCCACCTTGGCCACGTCGTCGACGAAGAGGGCTTCCCCGTGCTCCAGCCCGAAGACCTCGGTGGTGATCTCGTGGATCCCGGGCCGGAAGTCGTTGGTGCACACGTAGCGCGGACCGTCGAACAGCTCCGCCCACTCTCCGAGGAACCGGTCGAAGTGGGCCGCGGAGAGCCCTCCGTAACAGACCGTCCGCAGGCCGAGGGCCCGCAGTCTCCGTACGAGGTCGATCGCGCCGTCCAGGACGGTGACCGGGTGCTCGGCGAGGTAGACCTCGCGCTCCTCGAAGTAGGCCGCGAGGGCCTCCTCCCCGCTGAGCTCCTGCGGTACGGCGGCGGCCATGTTGCGGCCGGCTATGTGCTGGGGCTGCGAGAACACCGCACGCTCGGTGTCGGCGGTGTAGGCGCCCCCCCGGCCGACGACGAAGCCGTGGATCACGGGGCTGAAGGTGTCGTTGAGCAGGACACCGTCGATGTTGAGGGCGGCGAGCCGAAGCCGGCCGAGGCTGTGGGGCATGGGTCCTCCAGGGACGGGACTGGACGGGACGTACGTCGGTACAGCGGCATGGCGGTACGACAGGGCGGCGGTGCGGCGGTGCGGCGATGCGGCGATGCGGCGATCAAGGCGTTCGGCGCCGCGTCGGCCGATGAGGCGGCCTGTCAGCCGATGAGGCTCCTCAGCCGTTCATGGCTGACCTCGGTGCGGGAGACGATCGCCGGTACGGCGATGCCGGGCAGCAGCAGGCGCCACATCCGGAGGGTGCGGTCGCTCAGGTCCTTCCGGCCGCTGGCCACGCTGGAGAACATCTGCATGCCCGTACACGCCTCGGTGACGAACTCGCCCAGCTCCTCGGGCGACACACCCGCCTGCAGCTCCCCCCTGCCCTGCGCCTCGCGCAGGCAGTCGGCCATGATCCCGGCCCAGGACTGGTAGGGCGTCACGTCGGATCCTCCCCACGAGGCCTGCTCCCCCGTCAGCCGGACTCCGGCCCGCAGAAGCGGGTCGACCTGGAGCAGGTGCGACCAGAACAGGGTGATGTCCACCAGCCGTTGGAGTCCTTCGGAGTGCAGCCTGGGGACGATGGTCTCGGGTTGCGCGTTCATCACCGCGCGCGCCAGACCCTCTTTCGAGTCGAAGTGGAAGTACAGGGCGCCCGTGGTGAGGCCCGCCCGCTTCAGGATCAGGTTGACGCTGGCACCGGCGTAGCCGAGCTCGTCGAAGGTCTCGGCCGCCGCGCGCAGGATCGCCTCCCGCGTCTGAACCGCCCGCTCCTGTTTGGGACCCGCCACGACCTCTCCCCTCAAAAAGAAACGGAACGGTCCCTATGTTAACGAGTCGAGGCGATCCGTTGGCAACCCCGAACGCCACTCGGATGCCCGGAAAGACCACAGAACCCTCCCGACGGAGGGAGACCCACCCCTCCGAGGCCCCGCAGACCTGCCACTTTACGAAGTCTTGACTTTAAACAAAAGCGAACACTCGTTATGTTGAACGAGGAACGGGCGGGGGCCACCGGATCCACTGATCCACCGAACCACTGATCCACCCCTGTCCGAATCGACTTCGTTTCCGACGTCCCGGGGGGACAGCATGCTCACGAGCACACTGCCGACAAGGCGCGAATCGCATCCTCAGAGCCGGCCGGTGTCAGCGGCCGAGGTCCACAAGGCGGACGCGAGCGAACGGCTCCTGACCAGCTGGCACCCCCTGGGTGCCGACCGGTTCGGCATCGTGGCACGGTGGCCGGCACATCACCGCTTCTACGGCGGTGCGTACGGCTTCCGCGACCCGCTGCTGCTGATCGAGTGCGTACGCCAGGCCATCCCCATGCTCTGCCACGCCGCCTACGACGTGCCGTTCGGCTTCCGGCAGGCCTGGGAAGACCTGCACTTCCAGTTCGACGCCTCGGCGCTCAGCGCCCACGACGCCCCGCCCACCACCGAACTGCACGTCACCTGCACCGATGTCGTACGCCGCGGCACCCGGCTGGCGGGCATGACCATGACCGTCCGGGCATCCCTGGGCGGCATCACCGCAGCCCACGTACGGACCCGGTTCTCGAACCAGGCTCCGGCCGTCTACCAGCGCCTGCGCGGCCCGTACGCCGACATGGCCGCGGCCCACGCCCGCGCCCTGCCGCCGGGCGCCCCGGTCCCTCCCCGCCTCGTCGGCCGCGAGCACCCCGAGGACGTGGTCCTGTCCTCCACGGGCACCCCGGGCCGCTGGACCCTGCGGTCCGACCTCGGACACCCGGCACTCTTCGACCACCCCGTCGACCACGCCCCCGGGATGCTGCTCCTGGAGGCGGCCCGCCAGGCGGCCCTGGCCCTGTCACCGCGACCGGCCACCGTGGTGGCGATGAAGACGACCTTCACCCGCTACGCCGAGTTCGACACCCCGTGCCTCGTCACCGCCACCCCGCTCCCGGCACCCCCGGGAACCCCGGAAGGCACGAGGGCCACCCTGGTCGAACTCCTACAGAACGGCGCCCCCATCTTCACCGCCGAAACGACCACCCACCCGATACGCACCACCTGACCCGACGCCTCAGTCCTGGCGCCATCCGGCACTCCCCCGGGTGAACCGGACCCGACAGCAACCTCCTCCGCCCCGAACCGGAGCCCTAGGGGCCCGGCCGGGGCGGAGGAGGTCGACCGTCAGTCCGTATCCGTGGCGGCCAGCACGGCGAGCCGTCGACGCTCGGGGTCGAAGGCCACCAGCCCGATGTCCCAGGCAACGTGCTCGAACCAATGCGTCGCGGCCTCGAAGGAGTACCAGTCGCACGCCTGGACACGCTGATCCACCTCGGCGAACGATGCCTGCGCCGGGGTTCCCGCCAGGGCGGCCAAGGACCGCCAGGCGGCGAGCCGCCCGTAGGCGCCGTGCTCGCCCCAGCTGTAGGCCCCGCCTGTCGATGCCGCTGCGAAAAGTGCGCGCCAGGCGTGCTGCGGCGTACATGAGGAGACGGTCAGGCGTTTACGGCGATCGACGCCCTTGAGTGATTCCAGACCCAGACCTTCCATCAGGTGGGGCATGCCGCTCGTCGTGACCGGGCCGTCGACGTCGTAGCTCCGTACCTCGACCCGACCGTTGGATTTCTCCGTCCAGTTCGCCACGGCGGCGGTGGCCGATGACCTGAGGGAATCGACGGTCGTCTCGACGGCAGACGGGACGGAAAGATCCTTTCCCGGCCTGATGGTGGAACCGTCAGGCTTTCCGTACGGCATGGCGTAGCTGTCCGCTGTCGCCGAAAAACGGGGCAATGGCGCGTCTTTCTCCAGCTCGGACAGTTCCAGCGGAAGCCAGCCGAGCGGGTGGTGCAGCCAATTCGGCGAACGAACCAAGGGCTCGACTCCTGGTATTTCCAGGACCCGAACGCCTCGAAGCGCGGACTCGTGGACGAGGCACATCCGGAATTCCTGTGAAACGGAAGCCCTCGGCCCGCCACGGGTGAAGGCCGGTGTCAGGTCCTCCGCGGCCTGGCTCGCGGCAAGCAGGGATGCGACGTAACGGTCCAGACTCCCGGGCTCGGATGCCGCGGCGGACATGAGGCGCACCGCGTGCTGGACGTTCTCCGCTCCTGGAGTCGACGCCAGCAGCCGGAGGATGTGGTCGACGACGCTGCTGTACTGCCAGACCGGCTGGGCGGAGGAGCCGTACCGCTCCGCCAGGGTCATGCCGAGGTCGGCCGCGAACGCCGCGTTTCCCTCTCGGACGGCTCGGTCCGCGATGGCGTATACCGGGTTCACGTCCTTCATGCCGGGTAGCCGTGTCGAGATGTCCCGCAGCCGGCCGTCGGCAGCTTGGTGTTTCATCGGGCGTTACCCTCCTTGGCTCTGCAGAACGAGAGAGTGCGGGCCCGGGGCGGGGGGAAGCTTCCCGTTCTTGGTGAGCACGGGGTAGGAAGAGACGATCTTGTTGCCCGGAGCCATGATGATGCGCAGGTACCGCTCCCCCTTCGTTCCTATCTCGCGCCCCATGTCGACGACGTAGGCCGACTCGTCCGACGCCAAGGGGTAGCCTCGACGCTTGTACCCCTCGTCGATGAGGGCGAGGACATCCTTCTCATTCTTGGCCAAGAACACGTTGTGATCCAATTTGCCGGGATCTGGCCGAGTGTGCTTCATGATGTGCGGGATTCGATGTTCCCCGTTGACGGTTCCGTACTTGATGCCGGCGGGTGAGCGGAATACATCCTGGCCGATCTTGGTGAAATTGATCGGGCACTGAATCCGGAGTGTCGCGCAAGTGGAGAATTTGCCTCCCTTGCTGGCGACACTCTGGAAGAACTCTTCGAACTTCCCCGCGTACTTGGTTCCCTTGAAGACCTTTCCGTAGGGGATCATGGCGAGGATCGCGAAGCTGCACTTCCCCACGGCCGGGTTGTCCGTGCACGTGGAGAGGTCGTTGAGACCCAGGATCTCGGCCCACACCTTGGCGAAGAAGCGCTGCGCCGGGTCGCTCTGGACGCTCGCGGCGAACAATTCGTCGCGCTGCTTGGCCTGCTCGTCGAAGTAGCAGCGTGCCCCGGACATGCTGTTGGCGATCGGCTGCTCGCAGCGTGTGTACCGGCTGCGCTCCGCGTCGGCCTCCTCCTGGAGCCGCTTCTCCTCGGCCTTCAGTTCTGCCTCGAACTCCGCCTTCACCTTTTCGAGGGTGATCTCGAAGGCTTCGTCGCGGGCCTTGATGGCCTCCTCTTCTTCCTTGCCGGCCTGCTTGGCGTCCGCGTACGCCCGGTCGGCCGCATCGTGGGCCTGGGCCGCGGAGGCGAGTGCGTCGCGGTGGGACTGAGAGGCCATGGCCGCCGAGATGTCGGCTTCGGCCGCGGCCCGCTGGGCCCGGTCCGAGGCGGCGCGGGCCGTCTTGGCGGACTGGGCCGCCTTGTCGGCGGAGACCTGTGCGTCCGCGGCCGACTGCTTGGCGTCCGCGGCGTACCCGGCTGCCTTGCGGGCGGAGTCCTTGGCCTGAGCCTCGGCTTCCTTGGCCTGGTCGGCCGCGTCGTTCGCCTCGGCCGCGGCCTTGGCGGCGAGGGAGGCCTGCTCCTGGGCCTTCGAGGCCACGCTCGCGGCGCCGGCGATCAGGCCCGTGACGCGGATGCTGTGGGTGGTGGTGAGGTTGTCGCGCCGCTGGGCGGAGTACTGGCCGGTGGAGACGAACTCGTGCAGGCTCCGCGCGTCGCCGTACAGGGCGATCTGGGCGGCGGCCTTGAGTTCGGGCCCGCCCGAGCTGGCGAGCTGGGTCGCGATCAGACTCTCGTCGACCTCGCGCGCCTTGTACTGGCCCTCGTTGATGAAGGCCGTCAGGGCCTCACCGGTGTCCGCCAGCAGGGCTTTGCGCGCGGCGGCCTTGACGTTGGCGCCGCCCTCGCTGGAAATCTGCGTGACCTTCAGCGACAGGTCGATCTCATCGACCTTGAACTGGCCGTCCCGCAGGAACCGGGTGATGACTTCCTTGTCGCCCGCGAGGGCGGTCGTGGCGGCGGTACGGACTTTCGCCGAGCGCTTCTCGTCCTTCGAGATCTGCTCGACACGGTCCCGGGAGTCCTGGTCGACCGCCTCCAGGCGGCCGGTGAGGAGGTACGCGCGTACCTCCTGCTCGGATCCGGTGAGGGCGCTGATGGCGGCGTTCTGCGTCCAGGCGCCACCGCTCTTCATGAGGTCGAGGGCCAGCGTGCGGCCCTTCAGGGCCAGCTGGGCCGGGTCCGCGTCGGGCTTGGCCGCCTCCTGGGCGAGCTCCTCGGCCCGCTTCTTGCGTGCGTCCACGGCGTCCAGTGACTTCTGGAACGCCTCCTGGAACCTCTCCGCGTCCTTGGCGTAGTCCTTGGCGCGTTCGGTGGCGGCCGCGCTGCGCGTGTCGAGGTCGGCCTGCTCCGTCTCGCGGGCGAGGTCGTGGATCTCCTTGGCCTTGTTCACCGCCGCGGCGGCCACGTCGGCGTACTCCTGGGCCGCCTTGGCGTGCTTGGCCGATTCGGCCGCGGCCTGCGCTGCCTCTCCCGCGTGGTCGGCGGCACGGTCGGCCTCGTCGGCGGCCCTACGGGCATGGTCGGCCGAGGACTTCGCGAAGTCACGCGCCTGGTAGGCGGCCTTGGCGGCCTTGCGGGCGAGGGCCTCCGAGGTGTTCGCGGCGCGGTTGGCCTCGCCGGCGTGGCGTCGGGCCTGCGCCGCGGCCTCGCGCGCTTCGACGGCGTTGACGCCGGCGGCCGAGGCGAACCCGTCGGCCTCCGTCGCGGCGTCGGCGGCGTCCTGGGCGCTCTGCGCGGCGCCGCGCGCCGCGGCGGAGACCTTCTCGGTGTCCTCCGCCGCCCGGGCGGCCCAGTCCGCCGCCACCACGGCGGAGTCCGCGGCCTTGGCCGCGTCACGGGCGTCCTGGGCGGCCTTGCGGGACTCGCCCGCCTTGTTCTTGTCCCGCGCGGCATCGGCCGCGGCCCGGCCGGCCTTCGCCGCGGCGTCGGACGCGCCGACCGCGGCGGCGGCGGCCTGCTGGGCGGCGGTCGCCGCGACGCGCGCGGCACGGATCGCCGCGTTGGACGCGGAGATCGCCTGCTGCGCGGCCTGGGCCGCGCCGCGGGCCGCACTCGCGGCCTGTCCGGCGGCGGCCGCCGCGCGGAGGGAGTCGTTGCGGGCGGCTTCGGTTTCCTTGGCGGCCCGGGCGGCGGCCTCCTGGGCCCGGCGCGCCGCTTCCTTGGCCTGCTCGGAGGTCTCGATCGCGGACTCGGCCGCGGTCTTGGCCTGAGCGCCGGCCTCCTCGGCCTGGCGTGCCAGCTCCGCGACCGTGGCGTGTTCCTGGTCACGGGAACGGGCCGTGTGCTGTCCGATGTCCAGGAATTCCTGGATGTCGGCCGGGGTACCGGTCAGTGCGACACGCGCCGCATCCTTCACGGCCTGGCCGCCCGTGCTGGAGATCTGCGTGACGAGGAGTTCGTTGTCCTTCTCGCGCTCGCTGTACTGAACCTCGTTCAGGAAGTGCTGGAGGTCGTCGATGTTCCCCTTGAGGGCGTCCGCTGCGGCCGCCTTCACCCCCGGACCGCCCTGGCTCGACACCTGGGTCGCGAGGAGCTGCTGGTCGATCTCCAGAGGCTGCTTCCAGCCCCCGTCGATGAAGGCGCTGATGTCCGCGGCCGAGCCCTTGAGCGCCTTGCCCGCGGCGGCGCGCACGCTCGGCCCGCCCGTGCTGCCGATCTGGGCGGCGGTGAGGGAGTCGTCCCGCTCGGTGATGCCGGGGAGTTCGGCCTTCAGGAACCGGCGTACGTCCTCATCGGTCCCGAGGAGCGCGGCTTGCGCCGCGGCCTTGGCGCCGGGGCCGCCGTAGAGCCACTGGCTCACGACGAGGCCGCGTTGGACCGCGATCGGCTCCTGCTCGGTCTCATCGGCCACGGCGAGGCCCTGGCCGGAGAACAGCCCTGCGATCAGCGTGACGGGGAGCGCGAGCGCGAGGGTTCCGCGCCGTCTGCGGGACCACCGCCCCGGTGTTCCTGCCCTCGCACCGTGCTCGAGACGGTAACGCTTTGCCACGTTCGGCCCTTCTGTGGTGGGGACCGAGGGCCGGCCGGGTGTGCCGGACGCCCTCGGAACCTGACGATCGCTCGGCTCGCTGAGGGCAGGATCAGCGAGAAGCGAACTGGGAAGTATGTGCATACGCGCACGGTCGGGGCGACGAGGACGCCAACCCCCCGGGGACAAGGGCCCTCCGCCAAGACTTCACCTCCGACCGCGACTTCGCATTGGTGAATCTTGAGGTACATTACCAAGTAATTACTTAAGCTCCCCTTAGGCCGCCCTGCCCCGGCCCGAAGGGTCACTGAACTCGGAGTGGTTCCATGCGCTTTCGCGCTCACAGGGCAGTACTCGCGGCGACTCTCGGCCTGACGGTCTGTGTCGGTGGGGTCGCCTACGCGGCCGGCCAGGAGGAAGGCTCCACGGCGGCTGCCGCGCCTGCCGCGCACGCGGCGTCAGAATCCATGCCGTACGCGCTGGAGGACTTCTCGTACCCCAACGCGGACCAGATCCTCAAGGACCGCGGCATCAAGCTGAAGCGCGGGGACGGCCAGCTCTGGCTCACCCAGTGCTCGGATACCTGGAACGTCATGGTGAAGTCCAACGACCCCGCGGTCGGGGACGACTTCAAGTTCTGCTTCAAGGCGGCGAGCAAGAGCGGCTACCTGACGCTGGAACTCAAGGACACCTTCGTCATCCACGCCGAGGGCAATGCGGTGAAGGCGAAGCTGACGAACGACAGCGGCACGTCGACGGTGGACGTTCCCAAGGACGACTACAGGCCGGTGGGTGAGGGCGACATCCCGGGCGGATCCAAGAAGGCGACGCTGGTGGAACTCCGCATCAACGGCTGACCGGCCGCCGCCCTCCGGCCATGGACGCTCCGAACGGCCCCACGCCGTGAAGGCTCCTGTTCCGGACGCGCACGCCACACCACAGTCCCGTCGTCGCGAACGTACCCGCCAACGGCTTCACCCCGATCGGCCAGTGCCGTGACCGGAAAGTCTTGCGCTCCGTCCTTGTGACGCTGCGAAGCGCTTGGCCCAGCCGCTCGCACCCCCTCCCGAAGCTCACTACGAGGAACCCCCCATGTCTTACATACGCCGGCACACCATGCGGACGGCCACGGCCGCGACCATCGCAGGCGCCGCCGCGCTCATGCCCGCCAGCGCCGCCCTGGCAACGGTCGGAACCCCCGCCGCCGCAGGGCAGTACACCTACACCGCCAAGCTCACCATCGGGGACGAGGCCAACAGCCGGTCCTGTTCCGGCGTTCTGGTCGACGCGAGCTGGGTCCTGACCGCGACGAGCTGCTTCGCGAAGACCCCCGGCGCGACGGTGCCGGCGGGCAGTCCGGCGCTGAAGACCACCATGAAGATCGGCAAGGGAACGGCCACGTTCGACGTGGTCGGCCTCGTGCCGCGCGGTGACCGTGGCGTCGTGCTCGCGAAGCTGAACAAGCCGGTCACGAGCACCATCGCCCCCATCGAGCTCGGCGGCTCCCAGCCCGCCGCGGGGGCCGCCGTGACGGCGGCCGGCGTCGGGCGAACGAAGGCCGACTGGGTGCAGTCGAAGGTCCACACCGCCGCATTCAATGTCACCTCCTCGGATGCGACGACCCTGGCGTTGACGGGCAAGGGCACCGACTCGATCTGTCAGGGTGATGCCGGCGGCCCGCTGGTGAACGGCAAGGGCGAGCTGGTCGGCATCAACACCCGATCCTGGCAGGGCGGCTGCCTGGGCACCCCGGACACGGAAACCCGCACCGACGCCATCGCGTCACGCACGGACGACCTCCGTGACTGGACGACCGAGAACGTCACCCGGGTAGCCGGCGACATGAACGGTGACGGCCGGCCCGACATGGTGGCCGTGGACAGCGAGGGCAAGCTGCGGCTCTACCCCGGCAACGGCGCCGGCGGCCTGCTGGCCCCGACCTACATCGGAACGGGTGGCTGGGGCGGCTCCCAGGTCACCCACCGCGGCGACTGGACCGGGGACGGCATCGAGGACATCGTCGCTGTCGTGGGCGGTGAACTCCGCGTCTACCCCAACCGCGGAGACGGCACGCTCGACGCCCCCATCAAGATCGGCACCCTGCCGGCGAACGTCAAGATCGTCGGTATCGGTGACGCCACCGGCGACGGACAGCCCGACCTCGCCGTCCAGTACGACACCAAGCTCTGGATCTACCCGGGCGTGGTCGGCAGTACTCCCCAGCACGGGACTCCGATCCAGATCGGCAGCTCGGGCTGGAACGTGATGACGCTGACCGCCCCCGGCGACGCGAATGGGGACGGCCGCCCCGACCTCCTCGCCCGCGACACCCGGGACGGCAAGCTCTACCTGTATCCCGGCAAGGCAGGCGGCCACCTGGGCGCGCGCTCCGAGTTCGGCCACGGATACACCACGTCGTACCGTCCCCTCATCGCGGGCGCCGCGGACGCCAACCGTGACGGAGTCGCGGACATGTGGGCCACGGCGAATGACGGCACGTTGAAGTTCTACAAGGGCGGCTCCAACGCCCAGGGCCCGATCGACGGCCCGTCCATCGAAGTCGGATCCGGCGCCTGGGGCTCCATCAAGTCCATCAGCTAGCCCCCGGCAACGCCACACGGTCGCCCCGTCTCCCAGACTCCGCACCGGGGTCTGGGGCGGGCCCGTCGGCCGGCGGGCGGCGGGGCGCCCCATCCCGGCTGCCACCTGAACAACCTGGCCCACCTATGCGGTCAGAGCACCAGACACCGCCCGCATCCCTGGATGCGGGGCGCACAGCACTGAAGGAAAGCAACGATGTCCCGTCCACATGCAAGCCGCAGGACCATCCTCACCTCCCTCGTGGCCGCAGCAGCAGGCGGTCCGTTGCTGACTTCCCTGGCCGCGACTCCGTCAGCCGCTGCCGGTACCAGTGCCGGTGCCGCTGCCGCTGCCGCTGCCAGTGGTGACCTGTACACCTCCAACTCGGACCTCTACACGAAGACGATCGAGGGCAAGGACTTCGCTCGCCGGTCCAAGCGGCACGAGGCCTTCGACAACGAGAAGGCCACCACCCCTCTCCCCCGTCTGACCAGTGTGCTGGCCATCCATGGAGGTGGCATCGAGATGGGCACCTCGGAGCTCTGCCTGGGCATAGCCGGGTACCGGCCGGACACGCTGGCCCCCGTCACGGCGGGCGCCGCGGTGTACGACTACTGGATGCTCGAAGGCCTGCGTTCGTCCCAGAACCGCGAGCTGCACGTCACCTCGTCACGCTGCGACGACGCGGTCGCGCGATCGATGGCCGCAGGCAGCGCGAACGTCCTCAGCTTGCACGGATGCACAGCCTCTCAGGCCGGCGCTCCGACAGCTCAGCCCAAGGCGATTGTGGTGGGCGGGCTCAACCCCCGTTTCCGCGCGGCTCTGTCCGCACAACTGCGCACCGCGGGCTTCCAAGTGCTCAGCACCGCTCCAGAGGACCTCAACGGAGACCTGCCGGAGAACATCTGCAACCGCACCCTGACTGGCGAAGGTGGCGCGCAGCTGGAACTGACCACGGAACTCCGTCAGAGCTTCTTCGACAACTTCTCCGGTGCGAACAACCGTGCGACCACCACGAACGCGGAGTTCTGGAAGTTCGCCAATGCCTGCCGCGACGCAATCGCGGCGGTGGAGGCCGAACAGCAAGCACGCAAAAGTCTGTTCGTTTACTGAGAGACCTGCCCGGACGTCCCGCGCGTCCAAAGACCGCGGCACCGGCCTCTGCAGCCATTCGGGCACACAGGCACTCCCATCCCTGGTGCCATCAACCAACCTCCCGAGGAACGACGTTCGCATGTCCGCACCCCGTCCCCGCACCGCGTGGACCGCCCTCGCCGCCGCCGCCACCGCCACCGACGTAGCAACCGGCCTCGTGACCGCCGGCGCCGCCCTTGCGGCTGTCGGCACCCCGGCCGCCGCTGGGCAGTACACCTACACCGCCCGGCTCAACATCGGCGACGAGGCCAACAGCCGGGCCTGTTCCGGCGTGCTGGTCGACGCGAGCTGGGTTCTGACGGCGTCCAGCTGCTTCGCAGCGAAGCCCGGCGAGGCGGTGCCTGCCGGGAAGCCGAAGCTCAAGAGCACGGCCACGATGGGTACGACCACGCTCGATGTAGTCAGGATCGTGCCGCGCAGCGACCGTGATGTGGTGCTCGCCCGGCTGTCCAAGCCAGTCACCGGCATCGCCCCCGTCAAGCTCGCGGCCGCGCCGCCTGCGGTGAGCGCCGCGGTGACGGCGGCCGGGTTCGGACGCACGAAGACCGACTGGGTACAGGGGAAGGTCCACACCGCCGCCTTCGGCGTCGCCTCCGCGGACGCCACGACGTTGACACTCACAGGCAAGGGCACCGACTCCATCTGCCAGGGCGACGCCGGCGGCCCCCTGGTCAACGGCAAGGGCGAACTGGCCGGTGTCAACACCCGGTCCTGGCAGGCCGGGTGCCTGGGCACCCCTGCTTCGGAGACCCGCACCGACGCCGTCGCGTCTCGCGCGGACGACCTCCAGGACTGGATCCGTAAGACCGCCTTCCACTCCCCGGGCGACATGACCCAGGACGGCATCGGCGACCTCGCGGCGATCTGGGGCGACGGCAATCTGTACGTCTACCCCGGCGACAAGGACAAGGGCCTGGCCGGCACCAACATCGCGCAGATCGGCGGCACCAGCTGGAAGACCATGAAGCAGATGGCCAAGGGCGACTTCAACGGTGACGGGATCGCCGACCTCATGGCGATCTGGGGCGACGGCACCCTCCACCTGTACAAGGGGGACGGGAAGGGGAAGATCACCGACGGCGTCACCGTCACCGAGGGCGGAAACACCTGGGGCACCGTCAAGCAGCTCACGGCCGGCGACTTCAACGGTGACGGCATCGCCGACCTCATGGCCATCTGGAACGACGGCACCCTCCACCTGCACAAGGGCAAGGGCAACGGCCAGCTCGAACCCGAGGTCAAGGTGAACACCGGGGGCAGTACTTGGGGCACCGTGAAGCTGTTGCCCGGAGGCGACTTCAACGGTGACGGCATCGCCGACCTCATGGCCATCTGGAACGACGGCAGCCTGCACCTCTACAAGGGTGACGGCACCGGCCAGATCGGCGGCCAGGTCCCGGTCCCGCTCGGCGGCACGACCTGGGGCACGGTCAGGCACATGACCGCCGGCGACTTCAACGCCGACGGCATCGCCGACCTCATGGCCGTCTGGAACGACGGCAGCCTGCACCTCTACAAGGGCGACGGCATGGGCGGCATCACGGACGGCATCGCCATGGTGGGCGGCACCAGCTGGAAGACCATGCTCCAGCTCACCTGACCCAGTGACGCCCGCGCCCCGTGCCGCTGCAACTCCAACCGCCCGCGCTCCCGCGAAGGATTCCCAGGAAGACCATGTCCCTCATGAATGTCCTGCGCGGCTCACTCCTTGCGGGAGTGCTCGCGCTGTTCTGCTCGATGCTCGTTGCCGCACCGGCCGAGGCCGCGTTCGACCAATGCCCCCGGGGAAGCCTGTGTCTGTACGACGGGCCGGCCGGAGGCGGAAACCAGAAGTCGGACACCCGGCCGGTCGAACGGGTCTACGGCGCCTGGGACGACATGGCGCGGTCGGTCCGGAACAACACCTCCTCCTGGGCTTGTCTGTACGAGGAGACCGAGTACGGGGGCGGTTTCCGCGCCGTGGCTCCCGGAAACTCCGTGGATGACCTCGCGGCGGGTACGGGCCCGATAGCGCCCAGCTCCCACAAGCTCGTGCCGTCCCGGGGGCACTGCTTCACCGGCTTCGAACGCTGTATGTCCCGGCAGTTGGACAGCCACGTCTGTCTCTTCACCGATGTCCGAGGGCGCGGCCAGATGTTCGCAACCACGACGACGACGATCAATGTGTACGTGGCGCCCTGGGAGAACAACATCCAGTCGGTCATGAACCGTGGCACGTGGCCGATCTGCTTCTACGAGGACAGGTCCCTCCAGGGCACCTGGACGGGATCGGACAACAAGGTGTACGGGGCGTTCATCGTGCTCCCCGGCGAGTCCGCCACCATGCCGCCGACCTTCCAGGACTCCTTCAGCTCCCACCAGATCGACACCTCCGGCAAGGACTGCGAGCGCCCGTGAACATCTCCCGTGCCCGGCATCTGCGCCGCCGCCTGGGCGCCTCCGCAACTGCCCTGAGTGCTCTGCTGATGGCCGCGCCCGCCCACGCCGCCGGCGAGCCCGCGGGGCAATTCATCCCCGCCAAGGAGTGGACGCCGAGCCCGACTGAGAAGCTGTCCGACGGCGTGCTCCACACCCGGTACACCGAAAGGGAACCGCAGTCCGGCCGCAAGGATCCCCGCATCCTGAACGTCGTCCAGATCAACCCGTCGATGGGCGGCATGACGCTGCACGGCACTGTCGGCACCGCGGCCGTCCTCGCCGAAACCACGTCCTACCAACTCGGCAAGGTCACCCCCGGACAACCCATCGCCGGCACCAACGGCGGCTACTTCTCCCCCGAGCCCGCGCACCCGGAGATCGGGCTCGACACCATCGCGTTCAACGGCAGTGCCGTCGAGAACGGCACCCTGCTCGGGGCAACCTGCCACAACGGCGGCGCGGGCAACATGGCCGTGGTGCTGCAGCACGGCGTGCCCTACATCACCCGGATCAAGACCAACCTGTCGGTCAGTGTCGGCAGCGCCAAACCGGCCGACCCCGCATCCGAACTGAACGTCCGGATCGACGACATCAACCGCAACCCCGGCCGTGCCCCTGGTTGCGCACGCGACGCCCACGACAGGGCGACGACGGTGACGGGGGCCGCCGGTGCGCCCCAGACGCTCTACACGGACGCCAACGAGATCGTCCTGTTCAACGACAGCTACCGCGCCTACACCCCGAAGCCCGGCGTGGACCCCACGATCACCACGGACGACGCTCAAGGCGTCGAGGTCGTGGTGAACCCGAACGGCACGGTCAAGAGCAGCCGTACAGGTCGAGGCGGAACGATCCCCGGCACCGGCGAAACCATCCTCCAGGGCATCGGCAGCGGAGCCGACTGGCTGACGAAGAACGCCTGGGCCCCGGGAACCCAGCTGCACCTCGAGCAGACCGTCACCGACACGCGCACCGAAGACCTGATCCCCCTCGACACGTCGGTGGACATCGTCAACGGCGTCCACGAACTGCTCCGCAACGGCACGTACGTAGTCCCGTCCCTCCCCAACCTCCATACCCGCGGGCAATGCGGCCGCCTCTTCGACTCCGCAGGGAACGTCAAGACGGACAAGACACCCGCGGCTGCCGAGAAGGACGACTTCTGCCGAGACGCGCGCACCGTCATCGGCATCGACACCGCCGGCCGCACCGTCCTCGCCACGATCACCGGAAGCAAGGCCATGGACGGCGCCTTCCCCGAGGAAATGGCCCACTACCTGCGCGAGAAGTTCTCCGTCACCGACGCCATCAACCTCGACGGCGGCGGCTCCACCACCCTCCTCACCGGAAAGAACCGCCAGACCCTCCCCGGCAACGAGAACAGCACCGTGGAACGTCCGGTCTCCAACGCCGTCTACACCAGCCGCAGCGGCTACGGAATACAGACCCCGTAGCCGGCCACGGACGGCATTCCCGCCACGGTCACGTGCCGGGTCCTCAAGCCATCGCCTGCCCCCCTCGACCCCACGACGGCCGCGCCCACCCCAGGGCGCGGCCGTCGCTCCGCCAACGCCCCCTCAGGGGCAGGTGGAACAGAACGGACGCTCCACCAGCCTGCCCAGGCCTGTACCGCACCCCCGGCACCCCACCCGAGACACTCAGAATCCCCAGGTCACGACCACGCCTTCGCCTCAGCCCGGCCCCCACGGCAATCCATGCGACCACTCCCAGCACGATCCGCTAGGCTGTCAGCGGTCAGACGGCTCCCAAGCGTGTGCCCGGGAAAGTGTCCGCGAGGGCATCTCCACCGGGGTGCGGGCACGCCATCTGACCAGCATGTTTGTCGAGGCAGCTCGCGCGATCCCTCTGGGGTTTCCGGCAAGGTTTCCGACAAGCCCCCGCCTTCGTAGCTCAGGGGATAGAGCACCGCTCTCCTAAAGCGGGTGTCGCAGGTTCGAATCCTGCCGAGGGCACTGACTGGATAGCAGGTCAGAGCACCAAAGAGGCCCCCCGTTCGTTCGAACGGGGGGCCTCGCTCATGATCGAAGTCCGCATAGAGTCCACATCCCCATGGATCTTGACCATCCCGTCACCCATTTAGGGGCATCCGACAGGCGCATCATCGGGTTATGGTGCTGCTAGAGCGGGGCCGGCGCGACTCCCCCACGCGCGCCAGATGTACGCCGCTCAGAATCTGTGCGCTGCGGCGGGGAGGCCCGGCACACGGACAGAAGGCCCTCGGCGCGATTGTCGCCGGGGGCCTTCTCGCTGCCCACGATAAACCGCCCGGCCCCACGATGGGGACCGGGCGGCTGCCCCGGTCGAAACCGGGGCCAGGACGATCAGGGCCGGCGGATGTACGAACGCCGACCGAGCCGTCCCGCTCGCCCCTGATCGCGCGAGGCGCGGGGGGCGAGCTTGTGGGGGGGGACAGTGCTGGGGCGCCTACACGGGCGGGCGGTTGGGGGTGGTCGTCGGCTTCGGCGACGGCAGCGGCGGGCCGGGGTCCGGCGGGGTCTGGGGGCGGCCGCTGCCGTGCTTACCCATGTCCATGGTCATCTTCAGGGTCCTTCCGGTGAGCTTGTAGATACCGAGCGGGGGGAACAGGTCGACGCGGGCCGGGTAGCCGGCCTCTGCGCACGGAATGCACAGGAGGTCACGACCGTGGGCGTGGGCGGCGGTACGGGCCGCTTGGACAGGCCCTTGCCAACAGGCCTCGCAGGTGGTGACGTCCGTCGGCGACGTGGGGAACTCGGTCGTGATCACGTCCACATCTCCGGCTCCTCGGCGAGGCCGGCCCGGCGGATCGCGGCGACCGTCCGCTCGAGCCAGCCGGGCGCGATCGGTGCGGAGCCCGGGATGGTCGGGTAGTGGTGCACGAAGGCTCCGAGCCGGGCGCCCAGGGCGTACTGGACTTCGGTGTTTTCGAGGAGCGCGTGAACGCCCTTGTCGACGATCTCGGAGGGCACGAGACGCTCGTCGCTCTCAGCGGTCGCGATGTAGAACTTGAGGGTCTCGACGATGATCTTCTCGGCGTACGCCCAGCCGAAGGAGGGCTCGTTGCGGGCGAGCGTCGCGGTGACGGTCATGAACTCGTCGGCATCGAGGAGTCCGCGGGCGTTGCGCTCGCCGGGCGCGGCGGTGAGCACGTTGCCCGTAGCCGCGGGCGTCGGGGACTCGCCCTTGCCGGCGCTGCACGGCGGCGGGGGCTTGGGGGGCGTGGACATGGCGTCTCCCTTGGTCATGTGCAGGAAGGTGCGGGTCAACAGGTGCCGACGACGATCACGGCGAGGATGCCGAGGACGATTGCGACGGACAGGGCCTGACGCAGCCGCTCGGTCACAGGACGTCTGACGGGTCGAGGCCCGACGCCATGTTCTGGATGATCCGAGCCAGGCCGCGGGCGTGGTTCCAGGCCGCGTGGCCGCCGGTGTTCAGCGGACCCGCCTCGGTGAAGTACGTCCACTCAACGAGTGCGGCCCCCACCCGGTGGGTCCGGTCAGCCGGCCGCACGTTGGAGACGTCGGTGGCGAGTTCCTGCCCGGCGGTGATCAGATCGTCGATGAGTAGGGCAACACCTACGGTGTCGGGACGCTCCGAGTACGGTGCAAGAGCCCTTGCCACCAGTTCCTCGATGGTCTGCGTCTTGCCGGTCATTCGGGGGCTCCCTACCGTCGTCAGCGGGTGGTGGGATAACCGTCCCGCGACAGGGAGTTGGATCCGATACACACCCCTGTATCAGCGGGCGTATCGTGCGGGGCATGAGCCGTCAGACACCCTGGGCTGATCCACGTCTGCGAGCAGCGTGGGCGCTACAGGACTGGGCCGCGATCCTCCTCGAGTACAGACGCGCCGCTGGGCTCTCCCAGCGCGGTCTGGAGGCTGTCATAGGGATGCCCCAGCCGCACATCTCCGCAATCGAGCGGGGCCACCGGCGCCCCACGCTGCCGGACGTCATCGCTCGGCTGACCGAAGGGCTCGACGTGCCACCGGAACTGATAGGGCTGAACCCCACCGCGAGCGGCTGGGCGCCTCCGCCCGAGCTGCGGGAGAGGATCGCCCACGGGCACGCCAGCGGCCGCGTCGACCTGCGTACCGCCGACTGGATCGGCCGGGTTTTGGCCGAGCACCGGCGGGCCGAGGACGAGGTCGGCGGCCAGCAGCTGTGGGCCGTTGTCCGGGCCCAGCTCGACACCGTTACCCAGCTCATCCCAGCGACCACCGGCGACGTCGCCGACCGGCTGATGCTTCTTGCCGCCGAGCATGCGCACTGGCTGTCGTGGGTCAGCTTCACCGAGGGGCAGACCGGGCCCGCGCTGGCCTGGCTTGACGTGGCGCACGGCTGGGCTGTCGACGGTGGCCATACCGACATGGCCTCATGGGTCCACCGTGTCCGGTCGCACTACAGTCTCAAATGGGGCGACCCACGCCGCGCCCTCCGTACGGCCGAGGCGGGCCGGACCGGCCGTCTTTCACCGGCGGCCGCCGCGATCGCCGCGTATCAGGAGGCCATGGCCGCGGCAGCCCTCGGTGAACGGGATCGGGCCCGCCGCCTAGCCGACGAGGTTGTGACCCACGCGGGCGTGGTGCCCGAGGAGGGCGACCGGCCGGGCTGGCTGTACTGGCTCGACCCGGACCGCGCCCAGCTCCAAGCGGCGAACATCTCGTTCGCGTGTCGAGACTGGGGACTCGCTGCCGACCGGCTGCGCGAAGTACTGCCGGCGCTGGAGGGCTACCCGCGAGACCGGGCGCACTTCCAAGCGCGGCTGGAGGACGCGGAGCGCCACCTCAGTCGGTGACGAGGGGCATACTCACGACGTACACGGCGGACCCTTCGGGCAGCGTGGCCTCGATGGCGCGGTGCACGTCGGCCATGTGCGGGCCGTACTGCATCTGCGTGCCGCCCGAGACCCACCCTTCAACGGGCTCGGGATCGGCGAGCTCAAAGCGCTCAGTGCGCCGCTCCAGGTCGGCGGGCTCGTAGTCGTCGGGGCCGACGCCGGGCGGGATGATCGCGTAGGTGATCTCGTAGAGGGCCATGCGGCAGATCGTAACCGCGGGGCCCGACAGGGCGGCCGGGCTGGAAGACCCCTGAACGCACGAATACGCCCCCTCCCGCCCAAAGGCGGAAGGGGGCGTTGCGCTGCCCGGATCAGGAGACGCCGTACCACTGGCTGCCCCACCCGGTGTTGATGATCGTGGTGGTCTGCGAGGACAGGGTCAGCGAGCCGGGCAGGCTGGTCTGACCGGTGAGCATGTTCGAGTAGCGGAGCGCCCCTGCCGCCAGATTGGCGTTGACGGAGATGCCTGCGCCCGTGGCCTTGAACGTGAGCCCGTTCGTGGCCCAGGTCGATCCGCTGCCGAGCAGCATGGCGATGTAGTAGTGGCCGGGCGCCGCCACGAACGGGACGGCCAGGGGCAGGGCCTTGGCTGTGGCGCCGGTCATCAGCGAGCTGGAGATGTCCGCCGTGACGCCCTTCAGCGTGCCGCTGCTGTCGTAGACGCCGAGGTAGCAGTTCGACAGCGAGGCCGCGGCGTCGATGCCGGACAGGCCGATCCAGATGGATGACCAGGTGATCTGCTCGCGGATCGGAACCTTGACGAGCGTGATCCGGCCCGCGACGCCGGCGCTGGACTGAGCGGTGACGTGCCCGGCGTCGTTGGGGTCGCCGGTCCACGTGAGCAATCCCTGATCCGCCGGCCGCGGCAGCCATGATCCGGCCGCCGAGCCGCCGACGGCGCCGAAGTTCCACAGCCGCATCCCCCACGGATAGGCGCTGTTGGCGTACACCCGGCCCGTGCTGGTGCCGCTGTGGACGAGCGCGATGGTGATGTTGCCGGCGCCGTCGATGTGGCCCGCCTGCACGGTGAACATCTCGGACATGATCTTGGAGAAGCTCACGCTGGGGTACAGCCACGGGGCGCCCTCGGATAGCGGGCTGCTCGTGTTGGAGGAGCCGTAGATGGAGATGGCGCCAGCGCTGGTCAAGAGGGCGATGTCCATATAGTGACCGCCGTTGTACATCATCCCGAGGTCGACGTCGATGCGGTCCCCGACGGCCGCCGGGATGCTGCACTGCAGCGGAGTCCCCGCGCTGGTCTGCACGATGACCCACGGTGTAGACGAGGGCAGGTCGGTGACGGTTCCGTCCGTGATGTTGGCCTGAGCCATGGTGATGACCGTCCCGGAGGCGCCCATCGCGCCCTGGGGGCCGGCGGCGCCAGCGGTTCCAGCCGTGCCGGGGTTGCCCTGCGCACCCTGGATCCCCTGCGGGCCCTGGTCGCCCGTGTCGCCCTTCGCCCCGGGAGCTCCCGGGGCGCCGGGCGCTCCGTCCGCGCCGTCGGTCCCGTCGGTGCCCGGTGTACCCGGTGCGCCTGCAGCTCCTGGCGGGCCGGTTGGTCCTGCCGGGCCCTTGACGTACCCGACGTCGGCGGGGTCCGGGTCGACGAGGTCGGTGACGCGGATGCTGTCGATGCCGGCCTCGAGGGCGAAGGGCCGCCGCCGGTAGGGGCGGCCGTCGATCCGCTCCTCGAGGAGCCACAGCCGTCCGGTGGCGGGCTCCACCCCTGACGCGTCGGTCGTGACGAGCGCTTGGGTGAACTCGCCGTCGACGAGCGGGAGGGTGGCCCCGCCGGTCAGGACTTGGCCGCCGGTCTCGTCGGTCCACACCCCGGGGGACGGGGTCAGGACGACGCACCCCGTGCAGGCCACGCCGGTGACGGGGTTGGTGTAGCGGCCGGTCACGACGCGCGTCGTGGGCAGCGGCATGACAGCCTCCCTACTTTCCGACGAGGGCGTACAGGGCGACGCCGAGGGATGCCAGGCCGGTCAGGCCCGCGAGCGCGGGCAGAGGCCACCGCCCGCGCTCGAGCGCGTCGAGGCGCTTTTCGTGGTCGTCCACGTGCTTTTCGGTCTGGTCCCCCCGCTGGACGAGGAGCGCGAGCGATCCGTCCACGCGGGTGAACCCGACCTCGACCGTGCGCCGGAGCTCGGCGATCTCTGCTGCCACTGACTGGCTCTCCGAAGGGGTCATTCGACGTCGGTGTCCGTGCGGAGCCAAGCGGGCAGCAGCCGCTGCACGCCCGGGACGGCCATCACGCGGGCGAAGCCTCCCGACACGGCGAGCGCGCCGGCCACCCAGGGCAGGGCCTCCGGTACGCCGGACGCGGCGACGATCGCGGGCAGGACCACGGCGAAACCGACCGCGGTCTGGAGGATGGTGCGGGCGGTGCGCTTGCTGCTGTCCTTCATGGCGGGGCCTTTCATCAGCTGATGACTGTGAAGCCGTGGGCGGCGCCCAGGCGGGTAAGGGAAGCCGTGCCGGGGATGCCGTCCGCGGCGGCGCCCGAGTAGTGCAGGCGGCGCTGCCACGCGGCGTAGGCGCGGATGGTGGAGGTGCCGAAGTGGCCGTCGACCAGGGCGCGCTCGAGGAGCCCTTCGGCCAGGAGGGCCGCCTCGACCGTGCGGACGCCGGCGTACGAGACGGGGGTCCCGCTCTTGGGCGGGTCTGCCGACGCGGCGGCGATGAGCCGGGACAGGTCCACCACGGGCGTGGTCGGCGCCGGCCTGGTCCCGGGGCGGGGCGCCCCGCGCTGCACCCAGGCGTACAGGGAGTCGCCGGGGCAGGTGGTGGGGTGGCCGTCGCGGTGGCCGCCGATGTAGGCGCCGGCCTCGCCCTCGGCACGCAGCCACTCGATGGCGTCACGCAGGCCGTGCAGCTGCGCGTCCGGCGGTGTGGACAGGCCGCCGCCGGGGACGCCGAGGAGCGCGCACACCGCGTAGTGGGAGTCGTTGAGGGCCCTCGTCCCGTTGGCGCCCGTACGCCGGTTGGGGCCGCGGCCCTCGAACGTGGTGCCGTGCTCGCAGACGAGCGCGTTGTAGGCGATGTCGACGTAGCCCTCGGCCACGTTGGCGAGGTGCGAGGCGCGGACCGCGCGCACGTAGTCGTCGCACAGGTCGTGCCGGCGGGAGGAGTAGGCGGAGCCGAGGTAGTGCACCTTGACGCCCTTGGTGCTGGCTATGAAGTCGGCTTCTGAGGTGGCGGGCAGGCCGTACTGCGATCTGCGGACGAGGTCCATGACGCCTCCAGGGCATGAGAAACGCCCCGGCCATCAGGCTCGGGGCGAACGGGGTGGGGTAGGTCAGGCCACGCGGGTCAGCAGGAGCCACGACCCAGCGCGCATGATGCTGGCCGTGGCATTGGAGCTGATTTGCGCCCAGTTCAGCTGCAGGTCCCCGGCCGTGCCGCCGGTCACGAGGCGCCCCGACACGGTGGCTGTCATGTAGGTCGTGTTCTCGGCGGCCGCGCCACCCAGGGGGAAGGCCGAGTTTCCGTGGATTTGCCGGTCGACGACGATTCCCGAGCTGGCGATGCCGGTGGTGCCGCCTTGAATTTGGGCGTGCGCGATCCAGTCCAAGGATGCGCCCGACGGTACCGTCCAGCCGATTTTGATGTCGGTGTCCGAGCGCGCCGAGTAGATGAGCATTCCGCTCAGGATGTATTTCGCATTGGTCTCCAGCGGTACGAGCAATGCGTTGTCGTTGGCGTTGGTCGTCGATGAAGTGACGGGCTGGTCCGCCGACTTCTCGACGTACAGGGGTTGCATTGCGTCGAGCTGGGAAGCCTGAAGCCACCGGCCTGCCGTCGCGCTGGGATAGACCATTTGCCCTCCCCTTAGGGTGCGATGATGGCGCGTTTGTCGAGACGGAGTTTCGCCCCGAACGCGTGCCCTTTGACGATGCCGTTGGCGCTGCGGATCACGGTCATCTGCTGCGGTGAAGGCACCTGAAAATCGCCCCACGCCACCGTCACCGGGAGTGTGTTGCTGTTGGTGACGGACAGAATCGAGCGGGTGCCGATCTGCCCGGCCGCGCTCAGGTCGGAGTCGGTGGTCGACAGGTGCCAGGCATAGGGCTCCTGGTCGCCGACCCGCCAGACGCGGGCCCTCAGCGTGGTGCCGGCGGTCTCGAAGCGGACCCAGAACCGGGCGCCGGCGGCATGGGTGTGGCCGGTGGTGTACGTCCCTGCAAGGGAGGTCTCGGTCCCGGCCACCCGTTTCCGAAGGGTGAGTAGCACCTCCTGGGAGGAGGAGAACTCCACCCGTGCCAGGTAGGTATTACTGGCGTCCGCCCAGCGGGCCGCCAGGGAACAGAAGTGGCCGCCGCCGACCGCGAGTTTGTCCGTGCCGACCGTGGCCAGGAGATCCACGTTCGCGCCGGGCGCGCTTATCGTTGCCCAACGTGAGTTGTTGGTGTTCGTCAGCGACACCAGCCCGTATCCGATGACCGCATTCTGTACGGCAGTTGCGTACCTGTAGAAAGTTTCGGTCCGCTGTCCGGAGTCTCGCATGGCCCGGGAGAGGTCGCCGTTGGGGAAGAAATCGGCGCGCTGCTGCCGGGACATTTCCAGCTGCACGCCAGCTGAGCGGAGATTCTTGTTGCAGATGTTGTCCGGGTCGTCGCCCGCAATCTCGGAAGGGGCGTTTGTCACCGAGAATCCGGCGGCCCTCAGGCCGTAGGCGACTCGGGCGCCGAGCTCCTCGTCGAGTCCGCCGATCGCGGTCTCTGCGAACGCGCTCACCCCGGTGTAGCCGTGGAAGCTGAGGGTGCGGTTGCTGGCTGCC
The DNA here is from genome assembly GCF_057834385.1 of Streptomyces sp. GL_141. NCBI lineage: Bacteria > Bacillati > Actinomycetota > Actinomycetes > Kitasatosporales > Streptomycetaceae > Streptomyces > Streptomyces sp. GL_141. The sequence continues at coordinate 4,944,467 of NZ_CM174402.1, read as the reverse complement.
ACGAGTGCGAGGCCACCGGGCTCGTCATAGTTGGTGCTCGTGACGTGTAGGTCCTGATTGCCGCTCGTCTTCCAGCCCTCGAGGTAGTAGAGGGCCATCGTCGTGCCGCCGCCGGACACCTCGTGGGCCAGCTCGGAACTGCCCGCCTCGATGCCGCCGCCGTGGATCGCGATCGCCGCGTACGTCGCTCCCGTCGGGGTGATGGACGTCAGGTTGTAGTCGACGCCTTCAGTCTCGGCGGCCTCCAGCTCGGCCCAGTTGTCGTACAGGTCTCCCATCGCTCACGCTCCCTGCACGCTGAAGTCGCCGGCGGCGCCGCCCGATGTCGTCCACGTCTGGCCTGAGTCGGTGGCGCCCCAGCCGGAGGTGACCAGCCGCTGGTATCGGTCCTGCCTGGCCCCGTTGATCATCGTTACGGTCATCGCCTCACCGCCGACCAGCACATCGAAAGGGGCGTCGAGGATGTCGGTAGTCCAGAGCGGCCCCACCGGAGTCGTGATCGTCACGACCGTGTCGTCTGCGTCCACGCTGGCGCCGAGGGTCGTGCCGTCCGACTCCCCGCGGCTGAGGGCCGGATCGTCCAGCACGGCCACGGTCCACGGACCGGCCGGGCTGCAGTTCAGGACGACGTCCCAGCTGCTCGGGTGCCCGAACGTCTCGGTGTACCCCTCGACGATCAGGTCGATCGGGCCGGGCGGAAGCCAGTCCGGGGGGTTGATGATCTGGATCCGGTCGCCGATGTCGAGCGCCAGGACGTCGCCGATCAGGGACGGGGCCGCAGAGAGGTTGATGTGGACGGTCGGGTACCGGTCCTCATCCCAGGTGCCCAGGTGCAGGCGCCAGCCGGCGATGCCCGGCAGCTGTCCGTCGGTCGCGACGGAGAGGGTCTGGGCGTGTTCGTAGACGCCGATCCCGTCCGGCGGAGCGAGCACTGACAGCGGGCTCGTCTCGTCGATGGCCGGCGCCGAGCTCCCGCCGGTCCGGCTGATGGTGATGGCGTTGCGGGATCCCTGGTCATCGTCGGTCGGCTCCAGCGGCGGGGCGACGTGGCCCTTGGCGTCGTAGTCGAGGACGAGGCTGATGGGCTGGTTGTAGTAGGACTCCCGCGATCGGTACTCCAGGCCCAGCCTGTCGCGGCTCTCGAAGAGCACGCCGCCGTCGGCGCGCTCGCACTCGCCGAGGAGGGTGAGCAGCCGGTCCGGCCGCTGTGCGCCCATGGCCGTCGCCGCCCAGCCCGTGGTGAGGGGCACGCCCTCCTCGGTGCTGAGCCGTAGGAGACGGCTGCTCGCGAGCTCGCCGAGCCACCCGTCGTCCGCGCGCTCGTACACGCTCGTGTTCGAGCTGTCGAAAGCCGCGAGGTGGCCGAGGCGGACGTCGGCCGCGAGGGGCCCGCATGTGGTGGCGATGCCCGTGATCCTGCCGGCCGAGGCGGCCACGGTGGCGGTGTCCCCCCACCCGCTGCCGCTCACGTCGATCCAGCCCAGCCGGTAGGTGACCGACCCGCCGCTGGTTTCGGCGGTGAGCTCCAGCCGTGTCCAGGCCGCATGAAACCCGACCGTGACGGCCGGGATGCTGAACAGAACGCTGCCTGTTGAGGTGTACCCCTCGAGGAGGATGCTGCCGTTGTCGACGTTGAGGATGATCGTCTGTGCTGTGCCTGAGGTGCTGAAGGTCAGCAGTCGTGTCGAGGACGCCGGGGCGGCCGGCCAGTAGAAAACACAGCCCAGCATCCACTGGCCGGTCGCTGTGTGGGCTGGCACGGTCCCGAGGATGGTGGCTGTGGCGGTGAGGCGGGGCAGCGCTGCGGACCCGCCCAGGGAGTCATCGGCCGCGAACTCGACTCCGGACAGGGCGAGGGGAGCGACTCCCGCCAGGGGGGAGTACGCCTGAACGGCGTCCCTGCCGTCCTCCATCGGCCAGTAGGCCTTGGGCGCCCCGACGGTGGGGATGCGGCGGCGCAGCGGTGAGGCCAGGGCCTTGGCTCCCTGGCCGAGGCGTCGCTGGATTCCGGATCCCTCGGCCGGGATGTAGACGTTCTTGTTGGAGGCGTCCCAGCGCGGATTCCAGGACGACACCTCGGCGTAGATCCGGTAATCGCGGTCGGTGATCGTGGCCTCGCCGGCGACGGTCCACGTGCGGCCGGCCGAGTCGGCCCACGAGGTGGTGCCCGGGGTGAGGGCCCGGACGTCGGGGCTGGCGACGAGGGTTCCGCTGATGCCGGCGCGGAGCTCCGCCCGGTGCAGGCGGCCGCGCCAGGGCATGCGGTTGCCCGCGGTGAAGACTTGGGTGGGCGCGATCTCCAGCGGCGCCGTGCCGCTGTAGATGCTGGTCGTGCCCGTGCCGGTTGTGGTGCCGACGAGATTCCAGGGCCCGGCGAGGGAGTCCGCCCAGTACATCGTGACGGTCCAGCCGCCCGCGCCGTTGTTGACATCGAGCGTCGCGCGCAGGGCCGCCCGGTGGGGCAGCTGCGGCAGGTCGACGCCCGCGGTGATCGCTGCTGCCGACAGGCCGGTCGGCGACCACGCCAAAACGCCCAGCCCGTTTTGGATCCGGAAGATCCACGACCGGTTGCCGTCGACCGCGGACCACTTGCCCATCAGCGTCTGGTGGACGATGCTCTCCCAGCCCGCGGTCGCCTCGACCGCGACGTCGAGGTCGCTGACGATGTCGAGGCTGCTGTGATCCGGGGTGGCGATCATGTCTCCGGAGACCCCGGTCATCGCAAGGTAGGGCTCGGTCGACGGGACGCTGCAACGTATCGGGGTGTTCTTGCCGAACTTCCCGTAGTTCTCGCTGCGCGGGTTGCCGGGGCTGTAGTCGCCGGACCGGTTGTCCAGCTGCAGGCGGACCTTGCTCGGTCCTACGACGGCGTCCTCGTCGCGGCGGCCGCGCTCGATGACGACGGGCGAGCGGGCGAGGACGCCGGTGGGGATGGGGGTCCACACCCCTCCGATCTGGAGCTCGGTCAAGAGGTGGTGGGCCATGGTCTGCTCCTCACTGCCGGGGGCTGAAGTAGCCGCCGGGGTCGCCGCGGCCGTCGGTACGCACGGAGCGTTTGATGGCGGCCGCGAACATGCTGTCGACGGCTGCGTCGATGACGATGCGGGCGACGACCTCCTGGCCGCCGCCGCGGGCGGCCGCGCCGACGCCGACGTTGACGTTGCCGGGGATGTCGGAGGTGATGCCCTGCAGGGTGCGGCGCAGGTCGGGCATGCGGTCCTCGACTCCGTCCATGAGGCCGCTCATGAGGGCCTCGCCGGAGGGGGTCAGCAGCCGCATGTCGAGCGACATGGGGCCCTTCCAATCGGGAATCATCGAGGTGATCGACGAGAAGCGGTTGCGCAGGCTGCCGATCATGCCGGTGACCCCGTCGATCAGGCCCTGCACGATGCTGCGGCCGGCGCCGAGGAGGAGGTGGCCGAGGTTGCCGACGGCGGCCTGGATGCTGCGCGGGATGCCGCGCACCCAGTTGACGAGGGCGTTCCCCTTCTCCTTGGCCGAGGTGACCATGCCGCCGAAGTAGGCCGAGACCCGGCCGGGCAGGGCTGACAGCCAGTCGATCGCGGCGGAGATGGCGCGCGATCCGGCCTCGGTCTTCTGAGTCACCCAGGTCATGGCCGTGGCGATGGCCGCCTTGATGGTGTCCCAGTGCTGGATCACGAACTTCCAGCCGGTCCACGTCAGGAACAGATCGGTCAGGTCCGCAAAGCCCACCTTGAGCTTGTCCCACAGCCAGTCCCAGGCGATGCCGACCGCGTCGACCGTGGCCTTCCACGCGGTCTGGAACCACGTCGTTTTGGTCGCGATGAGGACGATCACGGCGATCAGCGCGATGACGGCGAGGATGATCCACGTCATCGGGTTGGCGAGCATCGCGGAGTTCATCGCCCACTGCGCGGCGGCCGCAATGCCCATGGCGATGGCGAAGATGCCGAGCGCCACGGCAATCATTTTGAACGCCTCGGGGTGGTCCTTGGCGAACCCTGCCACCGTCTCGAGGGCGGGGGCCAGGAGCTCCCCGAGCGCGGTCGTCAGGGAGCGGACGATGGAGTCGTACGCCATCATCGGGTCCGCGGCGAGGGCGCCCTCCATCGCGGCGGCCGCGCCGGCCGCGTCCGCCATCCCGGTCTTGGCGGCCGCGGTCGCGGGGTCCATCGCCCACAGTGCGTCGGCGCCCTCACCGGCCATGTCCCCGAACAGTTCGACGGCCAACGCGCTTTGCTTGCCCTCGTCCTTGACTCCGCGCAGGGCCTCGATCGTTTTCTGCAGGGCGGCCTTGGCGGGCTCGCCGCCCTTGTGGATGTTGGCCAGCATCTCCTTGGCCGGCAGGCCCAGGCCCTTGAACGCCTCGCTGGCTTTGTCGGTCTCCTCGCTGGTGATGCGGGCGAACTCGTGCAGGACGTCGCCCGCCTGGTCGATGTCGCGGCCGCCGGCTTTGACGTACTGCGACATCATGCCCATCGCGTCCTTGGCGTCCAGCCCGATGCGCGCCCAGTGCTTGCCGTACTCGTTGATGGTGGCGGGGATGTCCGCCATCATCGACTTCGGCAGGGACTGGGCCGCCTTGGTCAGGACGTCGAATGCCTCCTCGCCGTCCTTGACGAGCTTGTTGTTGATCAGTGTGCCGGCGGCCGTCGCCGCCTCGGACACGTCCAGTTCGAACGTCTTGGCCAGCGCCAGGGCCGAGCGGGTCATCGACTCCATCTCGGTGTCGGTGATCGCGGACAGGCCGCCCAGCGCGGACCCGACCGAGCTGATCGCCTCGTTCACCTCGTCGATGGACTCGCCCCACCCGGCGGAGAACACGTTGCCCGCGATGTCGCCGGCGCGGGCCGCCTCCGCCTCGGTCAGGCCGAGCTGCGCGGTCAGCTTGGCATTGGCCGAGCCGGCGTCCATCGCGGCGGACAGACCGACCGCGAACATGCCGCCGACCGCGGCGCCGGCGGCCATACCGCCGATGCCCACGAGGGAGTTGTTGACGTCCCGCGCTGCGCCTTCAGCGCCGTCGGTCAGTTCCTGTGTGTCGATGCCGAGCTTGACCAGGAGTTCCGAGAGGACTGCCATGCTCGCCTCCTTCGGTCAGGTCGGCCCCGCCCAATGTGCGGTTGATCGACTTCACGGCGGTGAGCATGTCCTGCCAGTTCATGCGCTTCTTGGCGCGGTCCCAGGCAGGGAGGAAGTCCTTGACGCGGGCCTTGCGGCCCTTGCCGCGGTTCGCGTTGCTGACGGTGGCGGCGAGGACCGCCATGAGGATGTCGTCGCGGGCAGGACCGATGGGGCCGGTGATCTGCTCGTAGGCGATCCACTCGGTGAGCTCGGCCGAGGAGTGCGTGGCCAGGAGTTGCGCGACGGACAGGCCCTTGGCGAGGGCTAGTCGGAAGTAGAACTGTCGCTCGGGGTTGTCTCGGATTTTCCCGCCGCGTCCTCGACCGCCCCCTTACCCAGGCCGGAGAGACGCTGTGCGTCCGCGTACAGGCGCTTGATCACCTTGCCGTCCTTGGCGCCGAGGGCCTTGACGTCCTTGTCGGTGTAGACCCGCTGGAAGTCCTCATCGACGATGCACTTGACGAGGAGGCGGGCGGAGGTGTCGGCGAGGTTCACGCCGGCGACGTTGCCCTGGGATCCCATCCGGACCATGGATGCCTGGTAGGCGTCGCGCTCGGTGCCGGACAGGCCGAGCAGACGCACGTCCCCGCCCCACTCCGGTACGGGGACGTCCTCCCAGGTGCGGTCGTCGGCGGCGTCGATCTGTGCTCGGGTCAGCAGGGCCACGGCTGGGCGCCTTTCTCTCGTCGGGGGTGGGGCAGGTCAGGAGATGGTGGGCTTGCCGCTGACCTTGAAGGTCAGCGTTGCGGCGAGCTTGTCGTCGTACGGGGCTTCGGGTTCGTAACCGGTCATGATCGCCGCGAAGCTCCACGTGGTGGTGTCCGGGTCGGGGAAGACGATCTGATAGTTCCGGGGGGCGTCGTCGTCGAAGTCCTCGATCAAGGCGTCGTGGTTGGCCGGCGCGTAGTTGACGTCGAGGCTGACTTCGCCGCCGTCCTTGAGTCCGCCGATGAACTCCATCCACCCGTCCGGGCTGCCGTGGGTGGTGACGTCGATGGTTTCCCGCGAGAGACCGGGCCCGCTGATGTTGGTCACGTTGGCCAGCGCGGTGAAAACCTCGGGCCCGGCGCCGTCGCCCCTCTTGAACTGTGTGCCGAATCCGTCCTGTCCAGCCATGGGTGATCACTCCTGCTCTGTGATGATGCGGAACCGCATCGGGATGTGCCTGACGTCCGCGCCCGGTTCCGGGTCGGTGAGGGTCTGCGAAAACTCGAACCGCGTGCTCACGTGGTGCAGGCCCTCGACGGTGAGGGGCTGGTGGTCGAGGAGCGCGGTGATCCGGGCGGCGATCCGCAGCCCGGGCCCGTGCCCGCGGTGGCGGGTCCACACGTGCAGGCTGGGCACGGTCTCGCGGCCGAATCCGCCGTGCCAGTTGTCGGGAATCTCGGTGGCCTCACCGATGACCACGTACGGGTAGGCGGCCGTCTCCGGGACGTAGTCGTACACGCCGGTGATGAGCGCCATCAGCTCCTCATCGCCCGTCAGGCGCCCGTACACGGCCATCTGCACGGGGCCCAGCGCGGCCGGGGCCTCGCTCACCTCAGGACCCGCCTGACTTCCTCGGTGAGGCGGGCCCGGTAGCGGCCGCGCTCCCGCTCGAGGGCGGGGCCGAGCGAGGGCTGTGCGGGCCGGGACCGGGTGCCGTTCTCGAGGTAGGTGGCGTAGTACGACACCTCGTCGAACCAGCCGACTTCCGCGGTGAGCCCGTCGTTCTCGTAGCGGATGTCGACGTTCTCCTGCAGGTGCCCGCTGGCACGGGGCACGGTGGCCTTGGTGTCGTCGCGGACGGACTCCGCGGCCTCCCGTACGGCCTTCCTCAGGGCGGCGACGATGGTGTCGTCGAGCTGGGCGAGGTCGACCTGCAGGCGCTCGGCGCCGAGGATGCGGGCGGTGACGGCCACGGCTACCTCCCCTTGCGCAGCTCGCGCCGGATCGCACCGAGCTCGGTGGCTATGGCGATGAGCGCCCACGCGATCGCGCCGCTGGCGTTGCGCGGGACCAACTCGATGGCGTGGTCGATGGCCACGTGCGGCTCTGGTGGGCGCAGCGAGCGCGGGTCGGGGAAGGTCATCAGGTGCCCAGCTCGAAGCATCCGACGGTGAGGCTGGTCACGCCGCTGTAGGTGATGGCCGCACGGCCGGCCGTCCCGGCGAACATCCGGGCCAGCGGGATGATCGACGTCTTCCCGGCGGGGACGACAACGGCGGCGTTCTCGACGTCGAGACCCGAGACGGTTCCGGGGGTCGCGAGCGTGGCGGTGATGGATCCGCCGGAGCCGTTGGCGACGACGAGGAACCTGCCCGCGCCGGTGGGCGCGGTGTCCCCGCCGCCGGCGGCCGCGGTCAGGTTGTCGGTCAGGGAGGCGCCGCCGTCGACCGGCAGCGTGTGGAGGGTGAGGGCGGCCATGATCAGGTTCCTTCGGGTTCGATGAGCTTGCACTCGGCCCGCTGGTAGCGGGCGGTCGAGGGCGCGGCGACGGACCGCACCTTGAGTACCTGGCCGCCGCCGCGGAGCTCGTCGCCGCGGGCGACGTCGGCGGCCGCGGACAGGTACACGGTGTGGGTGTGCTCGGATCCGGCCTGCATGGCCAGGACCCGGTCGGCTGTCCCGGGCTGGTCGACCTTGGCGCGGACGTCGTCGCCCTGGCGGACGAGGATGACGTCCTGGCCGCCCGCGCCGTCGGGAACCTCGTCCGGCCGCCACACCTGCAGGGTGCGGTTGAGCCAGTGGCCGATCATGTCCGGGCCCGGTACGCGGCGATGACCCGCATGTCGGCCTTGGTGAGCTCCATCCCAAGCGTCTCGGTGGCGAAGGAGCGGGAGTGGTCGCCGAGCGACTCGGAGGCGAGGAGCTCGGGGTTGGACCAGCCGGCCGCGGCCAGCCTCAGTTCGATGCGCTTGAGCCCGGTCGGCATGAGCAGGAATCCGGCGGTGTAGTCGACCGTGATGGCCCGGTCGTGGGAGGGCCAGCAGCCGCCGCGGCGGGTGAGGACCCCGGCCGCCGACCACGTGTAGTCGGCGCTGTTGCCGTGCACGAGCTCCTCGCCGTCCTCGGTGACCGTGTGCACGGCGGTGACCGGCCACCGGGGCAGGACCAGGCTGACGGAGCGGGCCGCGGACTGATACGGCGATGAGTCCTTGGTGGGTCCGTCGAGAACGACCGTGTCCCGGGAGGACTCCAGCGGCTGGCCGGCCTCCTCCTCGATGACGCCCTGGGCGAGGCCGAGGAGGAGATCGGCGGTGACTGCCTCGTCGTCGGTGAAGGCCTCCTGCAGGCGCAGCCACGCCCGCAGTTCGGCGGCCGTGGCGGCCGACATCAGGCCTCCGCCTCCGCCTCGCGCGCCGCCTCGACCCCGGCGACGACGACGGCCAGGATCTCCGCCTTGGTCTTGGCCTCGCCGAGGTCGATGGAGTGCTCGGCCGCGTACGCCTGCAGCTGGGCCACGGTCATCTTCTCGACCGGCTGCTCGGTCGGCTCGGTGCGGCGGGGCTCGTCGGCGTAGACGCCGAACCCTCCGCCGACGAGGCGGGCGGCCTCCTCGTCGGCGAACTCCGCGCTCTGCCCGGCCTGCACGCACCGCTCGGGCCCGGCGTACAGGGTGTGCATGGTGACGCGTCGCATGCCGGGCCGCCCTACTTCGGGGCCTTGCGCGGGCTGCCGCGCAGGACGAGGCCGGTGCAGGGGAGCGTCGGCGTGGACGTGCCGCCGACCGTTTCGATGGTGACGCGCAGGTACCGCTTGCGGCCCCGGTAGCCGATCCGGTAGACGGCCACGTCGTTGGCGTCGGTGATGACGGGCTCCGTGCCGTCGAGGTCGGCGTCGGCCACCGCGGTGAAGTCGCCCGAGGTGGTGGTGTCCGACTCCTGCACCTCGAACGTGAAGGAGGGCGAGGTGCCCGTAGCGGTGCCCGCGTCGATGACGACGGTGGCGCTGGCGTAGTTGGCGAGGTCGACGGCCGCGCCGTCGGCGGCCGCGGTCCGCGCGGCGGGTGCCAGCGACTGCGCCACCGACACGTTGTTCTTCAGGTCCCGGCTCATGCCGATGCCCTTTCTGCTGGAGGGGTGAGGGTGGGGGCAGTGATCAGGTGGCGCACTTGATCCGAACGAAGGCTTCCTCGAGGACGGGCATACCGTCGAGCTCCTGGCGGCCGATGAACCCGATCTGGTCGGCCTCGGCGTACAGCTCGTTCAGCCGCTGGATCTCCAGGCCCAGGGCCTCGGCGATCCAGTAGTACGAGAAGTCGGCGATCATGCCGCCGTAGAGGCCGTCGGTGAAGGTGTTCGGGACGAACTCGCTGACGACGAACGGGACGTCGAGGATGGTGTCGGGGCGGTCCGAGGCGATGCCGGCCTGCCAGACGTACTGCTCGTCGGTGGTGGTCTTCAGCTTGCGGATCGCCTTGAGGGCGTCGCGGTGGAAGAGCCACCGCGCGGCCTGCCAGTAGCCGGCCTTCAGGGTGTACTTGGCGTCGATCAGGCCGTTGGCGGTGAAGCCCGTGGCGAGGCCACTGTTGACGTCGCGGCCGGTGGAGATACCGTCCGCGCTGGCGGTGAAAAGTCCCAACGGCCGCTTGTTCCCGTCGCCGGTCATGAACGCCTTTTCCTGCGTCACGCCGAACTTGTAGGCCATGCGGTCGCGGACGATGTTCTCGGCCTTGCCGGTCGTCTGCCGCATCAGCTTGCGGCTGACCTTGACGCGCTTGGCGAGCGGGTTCGGGTCGAGCTCGCGCCGGCCGAACCGCAGGCTGTCGTCCTGGCTGCCGGTGGCGATCTCCGTCGTCCAGTCGGCGTCATTCAGGTCGGTGTCCAGCGTGGGCACGCCGAGGGAGTCGGCAGTGCGCAGCTGCTGAATCGTGGCCAGGCCGCGCAGCGGGACGGCGTCGTCGATCCGCTGGATCAGCTGGTTGACGAACTCCATCGGCGGCAGGAGGTAGCCGCCCTCCGGGTCGTTGCCCGCGTTCAGCGCGCGGGCCTGCGCGGGGCTGAGGGCGCCGCGGCCGCCGAGGAAGTAGGCGCGCAGCGCGCCCATCGCCTCCGCGTTGCCGGTGCCGGGCTCCGGCTCCTGGCGCTCGGCCTCCTGGCGGTCGTCCTCACGCAGCCGCTCGGCGCGTTCGATCATGCCGTCGGTCTGGTCGCGCTCGTCCATGATCCGGTCGAAGGAGGTCTCCTCCTCCGGGGTCATGTTCCGGCCCGCGGCGGTGGCCGTGTCCATGATGGCCGCGGCGTCGGCGCCGAGCTTGGTGCGCTTGGCGCGCAGCTCCCTGGTGTTCATGTGGTGGTCCTCTCGGGTCGGGTCAGATACCGGCCAGGCGGCGCAGGCGCGCCGTGTGGGCCGGGTCGAAGGGGGCGGCGGGTGCCGCGGGTGCGGGCGCCTGTGTGGTGGCGGTACGGGCCTGGTCGTCGTCGTTCTCGTCGCCGGTGCCGGCCGCGTCGAGGAGCTCCTGCAGCGCGGTGACGGCGTTCTCGACGAGCCCCTTGTTCTTCTTGGACAGCACGGCTCCCGCGCGGAGCAGCGCGCCCGCGGGGTCGGCGTCGAGCGCGCGGGCCAGGGCGAGCTCGCGGCCGGACTCGACGACGGCGTTGGGGTCCATCGGCAGCGGGACGGCGGAGACCTCGAACAGTTCCCAGCCGCGGGGCGTGCCGGTGTCATCGACGTCCCAGACGTCGAAGCCGATGGAGAACGCGTTGAGGTAGCCGCCGCGGTACTTGCGCTCGACGGTCCGGGCGAACTCGTCCTCGGGGTCAAAGCTGATGTCCATCATCAGCTTGTCGTCGTCGATCCACGTCTTGTCGGATCGGCCGATCGGCAGGCCCTCGCGGCCCCAGTACTGGTGGCCGTACCCGACGACGGGGTTGGACTGGAAGCGGCCGAGGTCGGCGCCGTCCATGGTGAGGTTGAGGCCGTCGCCCTTGCGGCCGGCGGTCGCCGCGATGATCCGCAGCGCGCCGGCCTCCTCGGTCTTGTCGGCAGCGCGCAGCACGTAGCCGCGCAGGTAGTGCCGCGTCATCTGCCCCTCCGGGGTGTGGTGGTGTGGGTCATACGGGGATCAGCTCGCACTGGCAGCCGGGGTGAACGGGCGGATGGAAGGTGTCCCGCTTCGCGACGAGCTTTTCGTTCTGCTCGTCGCCCTCGACCTCGGCGCCCTTGGCGACGAACGGCAGGTCGATCTCGCGGATCGTGCCGTCGAGCTTGATGCAGTACGGGCAGTGCTTGGAGCCGCGGGCGACCCACTGCACCTGGGTGACGCCGGCGGCCTTCCACGTCTCGCGCGCGGCCGCGTTGGGCAGCTGGCTGGTCTCCCACCGGGCGGTCTGTTCGGGCCGCTCGTCCTGCCATTTCTGCAGCCGCTCGAGGACCCCGGCGACGATGTCCTCCGGGGTCTCCTTGGCCTGCGTGATCTTGGAGAGCTGGCCGAGGCTGGAGGCCACCTGATAGGCGACGTGGGCCAGGGTGTAGGCGCGGGCCCACACGGACAGGTCGACCTCGTCCTCGTGCCCGACCTCCTCGGCGGCGTCGGTGGCGACGTCGGCGGCGTACGCGGTGAACAGCGGCAGCCACGCCGCGGCCAGGGCCTCGGCGATCGGGCCCTCGGTCGAATACAGGGTCCCGAGCGCGGCGAGGAATGCGGAGACGGAGCGGGTCCGCAGGCGGCCGCGCTGCGGCTCGAGGTGCTCGGCGACCAGGGCGCCGACCTTCTCCGCCTCGAGCGCGGCGATCGCCTCGTCGGATGCCCGGATCTTCGCCCCGTACTGCTCGGTGAGCGAGGCCCGCACCGCGCCACCGCGCCCGGCGAGCAGCCGGGCCCGGCGGTAGGCGGTCCGGTCCTCACGGGTGCGGGCGCGCCCGGCGGGGATCATGTTCATCGGGACGAGGTAGTCGTCGCCGCCGGCGATGCCGTTCTCGTTCTCCTTGTCGCGGATGTCGTTGGCGGACAGCCAGCCCCACTGCCGGCCGATCGCGTAGGCCTGGTAGCGGGTGAGGGTGTCGCCGCGCAGCAGCGAGTCGACGAGGTGCTCGGCGAAGTACTTCTCCCGTTCCTCGGGCAGGAGGAGCTGCGTGGTGATCGCTTGCTCCCAGCGCACGAGCCAGATGTTCAGCGCGCTGGTCACGTAGTCGAGCTGCTGCTGCTCGATGTTGGAGAACGTGGCCCGCTCGAGATCCTGGATCTTGTGCGAGGGGATCCGCAGCCAGCGGGCCATTTCGGTGACCTGCATCTTGCGGGTCTCGAGGAACTGCGCGGAGTCGTTGGGGATGCCGACCTGCTGCCAGGTGACGCCCTCCTCGAGGATGGCCACGCGGTGCGCGCGGTCGATGCCTGCGTGGATGTTCTCCCAGTCGGTGGCCATCCGCTTGCGGGCCTCGGGGGAAAGGTTCCCGGGGTGAGAGAGGGCGCCGCCGGGGGCCGAGCCGTTGGAGAAGAACTTCGAGCCGTGGTGCTCGGTGGCCAGGCCCAGGCCGATCGCGTTCGCTGCGTGCTCGACGACGGAGTACCCGCGGATCCCGTCGAAACCGAGACCCGCGATGTGCAGCACCTCGTCCGCCATGAGCGTGGCCTTGATGCCGTTCGCCTCGTCGCGGTACTGGTAGACCCGCTCGAAGGAGCCGGCGCCCGTACGGCGCACGCAGATACGCAGCCGGTCCGGGCGCAGCGGCCACATCTCCTCGATGACCCCGGTACGCGGGTGAGTCACCAGCTGGGCTACGCCGTTGCCCCACGTCAGGGCGTGGCCCTGCAGGGTCTCGCGCAGCTGCACGCTCGTCATCATCGGATTGGGCTGGTCGTGCAGCAGGGAGTACAGCGCGTGGGTACGGGCCCGAGTCTTGCCGCGCGGGACGAGCCGCTCATACAGGTGCAGCGGCAGGCCGGCCAAGTCCTCGCTGATGACGCGCACGCCGGCGAAGAACGGCGCGTAGGTCAGGGCGGTGTCGTGGTCCACGCGGATGCCGGCCGAGTTGGCGGTGCCGCCGCGGAACCACTCCTCGACCCACTTCTCCGGTGTGGCCAGCCCGGCGAGGGGGCCGCTGGTGGCGCGTACGGCCTGTCGCAGGAAGCCCATCAGGCGTCTCCGTCCTGCTCGGCCGCCGGGGCGGGGGTGCGCTCGGCGGCGATGGCGCCGCCGAGGCCGACGGCCAGGAGGACGAGGCCGGTGACGGTGATGCCCAGCCAGGGGGCGACGAGGAACAGGCCGGCGCCGAGCAGGACGAGGCCGAGCAGGGCGAGCAGGTCCCAGCGGTCCATCGGGCCTCCAATGGGTCAGAGGGCCATGCCCTGGGATTCGTAGATGGACGGTGCAGGCATGCCGCGCAGGGCGCCGTCGATGGCGAACAGCAGGGCGGGCATGCCGTCGATGCGCTTGCCGGTCTTGTCGCGGGCGGGCTTGACCGGCCGGATGCGGTCCGGGTCGTCGCGGGGGCTCTTGCATTCGAGGTTGTCGGCCATCCACCGGATGACCGGGTTCCCGAAGTGCGCGTACTCGCGGGCCTTGAGGCCGCGCATGAACTCGGCCATCGGCGGGGTCATCCGCGTGTACGTGGTGTCGGACTCGACGCACTTGAGGCGGGTGCGCTTGACGATCTCCTGCCGGACCGGCTCACCGCACCACTTGTCGTAGGTGATGTCGACGATCCGGTACAGCTCGTGGTCGGTCTCGATGTCGTCGTAGATCGTGTCGTAGTCGATGGTGTCGCCGTCGGTCAGCGTCACCCAGCCGTCGCGGGCCCACTCGGAGAACATGCCGCCGGTGTGCTCGTCGAGGTGGTCGGTCACCGACTCCGGGGCCCATATCCGCCAGAGCAGCGACCCGTCGGGGAAGACGAGCGACCACGCGGTGAGGTCGAGCTTGGACGAGAGGTCGAGGCCGGCCCAGCAGCGCTGCCCTTCCAGCTGCCCGGAGATCCACCCCGGGGTGGGGGCGATCTCGCGGGCGTTGAGGTCCCAGAGGTCCATCGGGATCCAGCGGGAGACCTGCGAGACCCGCTGGTTCATGCGGAACTGCAGGAAACTGTTCAGCTTGGACAGCTTGCTGACGGCCTCGGCCGCGTCCACCCGCAGGGCCTGGATCGCCAGGAACGTACCCAGCGCCGGGTTCGGCCAGTACCAGTTCGTCTCGTCGAAGGGATCCAGCGAGACGGGCAGGTCCGGGCGGCCGGGGAAGAGCCGGTGCAGCCGGTCGAGTTCGTCCTGTGTGCGCGGCATCTTCCGCACGTACGCGAAGTGGTGCGGGGCCCGGGCGGGGTCCTCCATCACGCGGTCGGCGTCGTCGATGTGGTCGGCGCCGAACGAGGCCTGGTCGCTGGTCTCGGTCGTGATGGCCAGCATGAGCGGTTGCGTGCGCGCGCCGGCGCCCGTGACCATCGCCTGCCACAGCTTGTCGTTCGGCTGGCTGAGCACCTCGTCGAGGATGAAACAGTGCGGGCTGTGGCCGAGCTCGTTGTCCGCGTCGGAGGGGATGACCTCGTAGTGCGAGCTGTTGGCCTCGTACACCAGGCGCCGCGCGTTGCGGATGTGCGTGATCGTCGAGGCCAGGATGGGCGACTTCTTGACCATCTTCACGCAGGGCTCGAACACCTTGCCCGCCTGGCGGGTGTTGGCGGCCGCGCCGTAGACCTCGGCGGATTCCTCGCCGTCCCCGCACAGCATGTAGAGCGCGATCCCCGACAGCAGGGCGCTCTTGCCGTTCTTGCGGGCCATGACGATCGTGGCCCGCGAGTAGCGGCGCACGTAGCGCCCCCACTGGTCCGACCAGATCACCTCGCCGAACATCGGCCGGATGATCTCGTGTTCCTGCCACGGCGCCAGCGTGAACTGAGTGTTGGAGAACGCGCCCGCGGGGTGGACCAGGAGCTCGGCGAAGAACTGCACCACGCGGTCCGCGCGAGGCTCGCAGTAGTGCGCGCCCGAGCGGACACACGTCTTACCGTCGAGGGTGTACCCGCAGCGGCCGCCCTTGCGGGACGCCGGCCGCCACCGCCTGTGGTGGTTGAACGTCTGCACCCGGCGGCGGCCGGGCGGGCGGGTGGCGGCCTTGCTCCGGGCCGGGCGGCGGGTCGTGGTCCCGGCGGTCATCTCGCCCTCCGTACGCTCAGGACAGGAGCCGCTCCGCTCCGGCCGGATTGTCCTGGCCGCCGATCTTCAGCTGCGCCCGGTCGCTGGGGGTGAGCCCGAACCGCGCGCCGTAGCGCTGGACCTGAGCGTCGGCGGCGTCCAGCGCCAGCAGCCACGGGTTCTTCCCCAGCCGCTGGCCGCTCACGTCGCCGTTCTTGTTGTAGACCGGCTGCTCGGTGACGGCGCCCTCCTCGGCGACGTGCTCGGCCGCGTCCCGCCGGCGGGCCACCGCGTCGCACCAGTTCGCATACGCCTCGACGTCCCACGCGGTCAGGACACCCTTGGCGATCAGGTCATCAGCGAGGGTCTCCCACACCTCGACGGCCGCCTCCGACAGCCAGCCGGGCGCCTCGATGCCGAGCTCGGAGGGGCGCGGCTCGTCCCGGTTGACGCGGTCCGCACGGTCGCCGTGCAGGACCCGCAGGGCGGTGGGCTTCGGAGCCGGTCCACGCTTCCCCATGATCACTCCCACGGTCACATTGCGTCACATACGGCGGCCCGGTACGGCGGATCCCGAAACCTGTCGGAGCGAGAGGGGACTCCCCCCCGCGTTCCGCGGGGCCCCGGGCCAGCGATCTGAGGCCCCCCTCCCCCTCACCGAACGTGACATCGCAGCTCAGTAGGCCGGGCCGGCCTGGTTCCAGCCGCCTGGCTGGTGCTGCGCGGTGACCTTGCTGTGGCACGAGTGGCACAGCCCGCGGCCACGGCGCGGGTCGTGATCATCCATGCCGCGCACCACGAGCTCACGCTTGGACAAGGGGTGATGGTCGGCGTGCGCGCTCGGCGCCCCGCACTCTGCGTCATGACCGTGGCCCTCCTCGTCGCACACGCAGGTCGGATCACGGCGCAGCACGACGTCGCGGAAGCGGCGCTCGTGCTCGCGGCCGTAGCCCTGGGAGGAGGGGGAGGGGCGCGCCCTGGGGCGCGTGCACTCCTTGCACTTGGCCGTGCCCGGCTCGGGCGTCCGCGCGCAGCCTGGCGTGGTGCAGCGTCGTGGTGCGCGTGTGGGCACGTCAGCTCCTCAAGGCCTCGGCGATGACGTCGAACGCTGCACTGAGCTCATCGCTGGTAGGGCGCTCGTCTCGCATCTGGGCGCGCCAGGTGTGCCAGGCGAGGAGGTACGCGTCGTGGTCGGGGTAGTCACCTGCACGCGGCTGCTGAACGCCGACCAAGCCGCTCCTCCCGTGTGGGCCCGCTGCCCGGTCGCTGGCCAACCGCGCGATGCCCCGCGTGTCATCGGGGTGCTACGGCCGGACTCTTCGCCCGATCGCCGGGCAGCGGGTGCTTAGGGGCAGGCACGGCGAAGGCCCCGACCGTGATGCATGGTCGAGGCCTTGGGCGTCCTGGTCAGCCAGCGTGTGGGCATGGCTGTACGCCCAAATCGTGGCGCGCGCGCGTTCGAGTGTCAAGCGGCATGATCACTGGCCCTCTGCCCAGCACGTGTGGGCTTGGGTGCGTCGCGCGCGGCAAGGACGTCGTGCAGCCGGTAGATCGGCCTCTTGGGTGTGCCGCCGGCCCGGGCGAGGAGGCCCCGGCGGACCCAGTCGCGGATGGTCGCGGGCTGCACGCCGCACGCGAGGGCGGCCGTGCTGGTGGTGAGCTGCCCGGGCGGCAGGCTGGCGTACTCCATGCCTCTCAGTGTCACCCAGCGCGCCCTCGGATGCCGGAGTCACGGATGGCAGGAGGCCCCGCCCGAGGAGCCATCGGGCGGGGCCTGGTCCCGAGTAGCGCCAGCAGCCCTGCGAGCGCGTATGGGATGCCCTGACGGTACGGGCGGGGTCTGACAGTGGGTGTCGCGGTCAGGCGTCGAGTGTCGCGCCGGGTGTCGCGGTCAGGCGTCGGGTGTCGCGGGTGTGTCGGTGAGGTGCGGGTACATGTCGCGGAAGGAGGCTGCGACACCGGTCAGCATGGCGATGTCCTCGCGCAGCTGGGCGAGCCAGTCGCGGGCGGTCTCATCGGTCACGAGGACTTGGTGAGCGGGACGGGCGGCCGCTGTCGCGTCCACGGCGTCGCGCAGCTGCTCCATCGCGGCGGCGGCCTGAGCTGCCTTGTCGCGCAGGCGGGCCTGCCGTGCGCTGGGTGTCGCGGCGTTGGCGATTCTGTCGCGGTGCACCACGTCCTTGGAGACGCCGAGTTCCTGGGCGATGTCGCGGAGCGACTTGTTGTCGCGGGTCAGCTCTGCGACAAGGGCGCGGCGCTGCGCGACAGGGTCGGTGGTCGGGTCGGTCATGGGTGGTCCTGTCGCGGTCGCGGCCGGGCCTGTCGCGGATCGCGGCGGGCCCGGCCGGGGTGGGGTGGGTCAGGAGCGGGCGGCGTCGCGCAGCTGCTCGGCGTACTGGGAGCGCAGGATGCCGGGCTTGACGGCCGGCGCGTGGGCGAGGAGCTCGGCCTCGACGTCGGCGACGAGGTCGGCCCGGATCCCGTAGTGCTCGGCGGCGAGCTGCCCGGCGATGATGCCGCGGCCCTCGGGCCACATCACGCCGTTGGGGCGGGAGCGGTCGAGGTAGGCGGCCATCTGCAGGAGGAGGGCGCGGCAGGTCTCGGTGGGCGGCAGGCCGGTCATCGGGTCACCGGCCGGAAGGTGGTGACCAGGACGTCGTCGGGGGTGGCGCTCAGGATGAGCGTGCGGGCGCCGTGGCGCTCGACCCGTCCGGTGGCGATACGGAGCCTCTGGGGCTCGTGCGCGGGGGTGTCGGTGGGCGTGGCAGTATCGGGCACAGCTGCTCTCCTTGGTTGATTCAAGGGGGGTTGGTCAGGCCCTCGCTGGTGTTCGCGCACCGGCGGGGGCCGTCCTGCTGTCCGGGGGCTACCCGGCGAGGAGAACCTCCCTCTCGTCGTGGTCGATCCAGGCCCTCAGGTCGGCCCAGGAGGCCGGCGGGTACACCACGGCGCACCACGGGCAGGTCACGCCGTGGACGTTGCCGCGGTAGTAGCGCAGCACGGCACCGCACCGGGAGCCGTCGCCGTACTCGGCGGGGCACGGGCCCAGCCGCTCGCCGCGCTCGGAGGTGTCGGGCGGGCAGACGATCGTCAGGGCCCGCTCGTCGAGCTGCCGGATCTCGGTGGCGAGGGATCCGCCCTCTGCCCAGTCGGCGATGTAGTCGAGGTGGAACGCGAGGCGGCCGGCGGCGTTGCTGACCCGCTGCTCGATGGTGCCGCTGATCACCGGTGCCGATCCGGCGCGGGAGGCCTGCATGGCGGTCCACCAGTCCTCGAGGACGCCCACGATGCCGCCCGGGCCGCGCATGGTCAGCACGTCGGCGGTGACGGGCAGGGGCGCCTCGACGAGACGGACACGGCCGAAGGAGGCGGGCCCGGGCGCGGGTTGCAGTTCGGCGGCCAGGAGCCGGTACAGGGCGGGGATCCGGGTCAGCCGGCCATGCGTTGCCGCCCTGCAGCGCACGCAGAGGTATCCGTCAGCCAGCTCGGCCCGGCATACACAGAGGTTCATCGGTCGCTCCTGTGGTGGCGCTTGAGGTTGTAGCCGATGCGGGCGAGGACGAGGAACGCGAGGAAGCTGGCCCCGGTCCAGATGGCGAGGACTGCGAGGCCCTTCACCGCCGGGGCTCCCTCTGGCGAGGCGTTCGGGATGCCAGCGGCCGGACGGTGGCCTTGGCGCCGCTGCTCCTGGTCCCCGAGCAGCCCGGGCAGTAGTCGACCTCCGAGGGGTGGGAGCGCCAGCCGTGCGCCTGGGCGCCGGCCCTCGCCTCGGGGACGGTGCGGCAGTAGAACGTGATGGCCCCGGTACACGCGCCCTCGGCCCACACCGTGTTGCAGCGCAGGGTGATCGAGGCGCTCACCGCTGCGCCCGGGCGATGCGGCGGGCCTGTTGGTAGGCCGCGTGCGCCTGCATGAACGTGGCGTCGGTCCCGCCGTGGTCGGGGTGGGCGACGGTCATCGCCGCCCGGAGTTCGGCAAGGGTGGCAGGCGAGGGCCGGACGGTGGCGTCGGCGTCGAGGGCGGGCGGGGCGAGGTAGAGGCGTTTGTCGGCCTCCCACCATCCGGTGGTGGCGCCGCGGTAGACGTCGCCGTCGGCCTCGAGGCGGAGTCGGCTGACGTTGCCGATCCTGGGCGTGCCGTGGCGCTCGTCGCGGACGTAGAAGACCTTGGCGCGGGTCTTCCTGACGACGCGGAAGCGAACCACTTGGGCGGGCGCCCACAGTGCGTCTCCCTTCCAGTGCGCCGGCTGCACGCCGTACAGGTACTCGACGGGCACGGGCAGCTGCGGGACGGCCGGGGGCTCGGCGGCCGCGGCGAGGGCCTCGCGCATCGGACGGTCGGCCAGGTGCTGCCAGGCGACACACCGGGCTTGCCCGCACGTGGCCCGGACGGAGCCCTCGGGCGGTCGCCCATAGCCGAGCGTGTAGGCCAGGACCGTGCAGCTGACGGAGCGGCGATCGGCCATCTGCACACCGGGGTTGCCGGTCCACAGCACGTGTCCGTCGTCGCCGGGCTGGGTGCGCCGGTCGAAGCGCTGCTGAGGCGTGCGGGGCTTGCGCAGGCTGGTCTGGGGGTCGGGGACCATGCGCAGGCCCAGGGCGCGGCGCAGCTCGGTGACTGCCCGGAGCGGAAGGCCGCTGCGTTCGGCGACGACGCGGTCGCACAGCTGCGCGGCCTGCAGGAGCTTCTCGGCCTCCTCCCGGTTGTCGGGGGTGTCGTCGGGCACGGGCTGCTCGCCGCGGGCGAGGGCGGCCCGCTCGCGGGGGTCGAGGCCGCCGCGGATTCCGTCGCGGTAGGCGCTGGTGCTCTGCCCCTCCTCCTCCAGCGCCACGGCAAGGCACTGGGCGCGGACCGGGCAGGCCTCGCACATCGCGCGGGCGGCGTCCTCGCTGGCTTCGAACTGGGCCAGGCGGTTCTTGCAGCGTGCGCGGTCCGCCCAGTGGCCGGCGGGGTCGGTGTCGGCGTGCGGGCGGGAGCGGCTGAGGGTGGCGGTGCGGGACACGGGTCCTCCTTCAGGCGGTGGTGTGGGGGCGGATCGTCAAGTTGCTGGCGACGAGGTACATGGCGATGTACTCCGCGAGCGCGGCCGGCGTCGCCTCGTCGGGCGGGGTCACCGTGCGGTAGTCCTCGATGGCGGCGGCCAGGATCCGCAGCGTGCTCGGCGGGATGCTCACGGCGTGACCGGCTGCTCGCGCTGCTCCCAGGCCTCGACGACGGGCTTGGGCACGATGCCGACGGGCGGGCAGGTGATGCCGGCCTCCCGCGCCCAGGCCCTGACGACGGCAGGGTCGTAGGTGCGCTTCACCGCGGGGCGGGACGGGCGGGCGCCGGGCTTCAGCGCGGCCGCCCGGGTGCGGGCCTCCGCCAGCTGCTTCTCCAGCTCGACGACGTGCATCGTGACCGTCAGCAGCTCGGACTCGGCCGCGTGCCGCTGCAGGAGGCCGTCGAGGAGCTCGTGCACCCGCTCGGCGCTGCGCCGTACGGACGCGGCCTCGTGGCCCTCCGCCCAGGACAAGAGCTTGGCGACGCCCGGGCGCTCCTGCGGGGCGGACGAGGTGGGGTGCGCCCCGCGGGCGGCGACGCTCTTGTGCATGTCGATGATGCCGGCGACGGTCGCGCGGTCGGTGCGCAGCTGGTCGGCGATCTGCTGGTCGCTGTATCCGTCGGTGGCCATCTGCAGGACGACGGCCGGGGAGATTCTCATGGCGGCCCTTTCTCGGTGCTGTGCGGGGTGGTGGGGTCAGCAGGGGCTGATGAGGAGGCGGTGGCCGACCGAGGCGCCGGTGGCGTTGCAGACCTCGCTGAACGGGGTCAGGAGGTCGCTGCGGCCGCGCGCGGCGAGGGCGATGTGCGGGAGGACGATCAGCCGTGTGCCCGGGCTGCTGGCGGGCAGGTCCCGCACGTGGAACTCGGCCAGGTCGACCTCGACGGGCCGGCCGCCGTGGACGTCGTCGCCGGGGCTGCCGAGGCTGACGATGTCCAAGTAGGCCGGCGGGGTCTCGGCCGGTATGACCGTGCATCCGCTGTCGAGGGCGTCGTCCTCGATGACGTCGGGGGCGGCCAGGCCGTAGAGGCGGACGTCCTCGCCGGTCAAGTTGATGATCATTCGGGGCTCCCTGCGGTATCGGTCGGGGCGGGTGCGGGCGGGGTGGGGCCGATGTGCCAGCCGTCCTGTCGCAGCGCCATCACCGCGTTGCGGCCGAGGAGGGCGGCGACGGAGTCGGGCAGCGGCTGCCCGAGTAGCTGCACCAGGTCCTGCTGGAGCTGCGCGGCGATCACGGCGCCGACCGCCTCGGCGACGGCCACCGTGGCCCGGGTGGTCATCGGGTCCATCCCTGCCAGCGCGCCGGCCGGACACCGGACCGCTGCCGGGACCCGGTGCGCGCCGGTCGGGGCGCGGAGCAGGTGGCGACGTGCGGCATGTACAGCTGCTCGTACGCCTCCGGGTTGGGGCGCTCGGTGGTCAGGCCCCGGGACCGCAGGGTGCCGACTCCGTCGCGGTATACGGCCCGGTTGCCCGCGGCGTTGGGGTCGGCGTTGACGGCCTGGCGGCGGCCGGCGGCCGTGGTGGTCCACCGGATGCGGTCGCCACAGCTGGGGCAGGCGGCGACGTCGTGGTCGCTGGGCATCAGGGGCTCCTCAGACGCCGGGGAGGGCGATGCAGGAGTGCGTGAGGCACTGCACGTCGTCGGCGACGAGGTGGACGTGGTGGCCGTAGGCGGCGAGGGCCTCGGCGGCCGTGAGGGCGGGCGGTACGGGCGCGGCCGCGAACGGGATCGTGGCGGCGTCCTCCCACTCCTCGTCGTAGTCCACGGCGGCGGGGGCGAGGTCGATCGTCATGGTGGGGCCCTCTCAGGCGGTGTCGGTGTCGGTGATGTCGTCGGTGAGGTGCGGGGAGACCAGGCGCCAGCCGTAGACGTGGATGGCCTCGGTCCGACCGAGCGTGGCGATCGCCCGCCGGATGGCCTCGGGGTCGTCCTCGGCAGCCGCCCGTACCTCGGCGACGGTTGCCACGTGCTCGGGGTCGCGTACCGACAGCAGGAGCGGCATCTGCCCCCCGTTGGAGGCGCTTTTCGCCTTGACCTGCGCGGCCTGGTCATCGCGGCGCCCCTGGCTCGTGAGGGCCAGCTGCGGCGGCCAGGTCCCCGGCGGTGGATCCGCTGCCGAGTCCGGCGGCTGGTCACCCCCTTGGGGACCCCCAAGGGGTGGCTGACCAACTACAGGGGCCGATTCCTGGGGTAGTACCTGGGTAACCCTGGGTTGTTCGGGGGTTGGTCCCCCGAACCATTCGGGGGTTGGTCCCCCGAACTGATTCGGGGGTTGGTCCCCCGAACTCGCTCCGGGCAAGTTCGGGGGGTGGTCCCCCGAACTTCCGCCCTTGGGTACGGGGGTTGGTCCCCCGATCTCCTCCTCGTCCTGCCAGGGGGCCGGAGGAGCCGGCGTCTTCTTGGGCCTGGGCCTCGACCCGGCCAGGGAGGCGAGGGCTGCTGTCCAGTCGGGGTGGACGCACAGGACGATCCGGTACACGGCCCGCTTGCCCCTGCGCCGCTCGCCCTCGACCGCGACCACGCCGGCCGCGATCGCCGCGTTGAGGTAGCGGCGGGTGTCCTTCTCGTCGGAGCCGATCCCGGCGGCGATGTCCTGGATCCTCATCACCTGGCCGTCGCGGAACTGCAGCAGACCGTGTGTCCCGGAGGCGGCGCCGAGGGCGTACAGCAGGGTGAGGAACGGACCCTTCAGGGGGCGGGGCATCGTGCGGGTCCACCTCCAGAAGATCGCGTTGCGGTAGGCGTGCGGTACGCCTCCGCTGGCGTAGTCCGGCTGCTGCTCGTCGGGCACGGGAGCCTCTCTGTGTCACGAGGGCGTACAGGTGGGGCGAAGGCTGGTCAGTCGCGTTGGGGTGCCCTCCGGTACAGCGGGAGCGTCAGAACGAACGTCGCGGTCTCGTACCGGTCGCCGTGCACCGGCTGCAGCCAGCCGCGCTGCTCGAGGATCCGCAGGTGCACGCAGGTGCGGCCGAGCGTCAGCCCCGTGGCGGTCACCAGGCCGCCCAGCCCGGGCTGGGCGGAGGGGTCGATCTCGCCGCTGTCCGAGGCGAGCGAGGCCAGCGTGAGGGCGACGAGGCGGGTGTTCGGGTTCATCTGGCTGCAGCGGATGCCCTGCTGGAAGCGGCCGCGGAACGAGGAGCCGAGGGTTGCGGCCTGGGCACGAACGACGCGGGCGGCTACGTCGAGGGGGGTGGGGGCGGACATGGTTCCTCCGGGGGTTCGGTCACGGGGGGAGGGGCGGTGCGGGTGAGGTAGGACCCTGCGGGCCAGCCGGGGCCGGGCGGCGTCTCCGGCCGCCCGGCGAGGGCGTTGGGGCTGTGCCGGTCGCAGCGCCACCCGCACGGGTACAGGCGGGCGGGCTGCGAGCCGTGAGGCAGGTACAGGGAGTCGCAGGGGCGGGCGGGCCTGGTCACTCGACGGTGGCGACGGTACGAAAGTCCTGCCAGAGACGGACCGCCCCGCGTGCCAGGCAGACGAGGGCCAGGACCAGCGCAACAAGCCAGACCAGGACCCCGGTCGCCAACACGACGAGGAACGCGATCACGACGGCGTGGCTCACGGGAGGACCACTCTGCGTTCGGTGTGCCAACCCATCTTGCTGAGCTGCGCGTTGGCGACCGTCAGTTGGCCCGTGACGCGCTTCAGGTCCACGTCCGCGGCCTCGTTGGCGCTCTGCAGCGCCCGCAGCCGCTCCTCGACGGCGCCCGCCCGCTCCCGCCAGGCGCGAGCCTCGCGGGCCAGCTCGACCGCCCCCGCGGTCGTCTTCAGCTTCTCCAGGGCATTGATCCGGCCCTGGAGCACATCGGCGATGTTGGGCCGGGTGGCGGGCGGCGCGGCGGGGGCCGCCGCGGGGAGCGGGCCCGGCCGGACGACGAGGGCGCGCCGTTCCTCGGCGGCCGCGTTCAGCCGCCCCTGCAGGTAGTCCACTTCCGACCTCAGCCGGCGGTTCGTACGGAGCCACTTGTTCACTGGTCAGCCCTCGACTTCCTCACCCGTACGGGCGTTGGGGATGGTGTGGCCGCACTCGTCGCAGACGAGGCCGGCCGGGGTCTTGGTGTGCGCCGTGGTCAGGTGCGCGCAGGCGAGGCTGTGACAGGCGGCCCACTCGTCCGGGGCCGATCCGGCCCGGCGGTGCCGGCCGCGCCCCGCGTTGGCGGGCCACGTGAGTGCGGGCAGGGCTACCGGGGCCAGGGGCGGCGGGGTACGGCGCTCCATCGACCGGCTGACCGCGTACTGCCCCAGGTGCAGGGCCAGCGAGAACAGGGCGAGGGCGAGTAAGGCGGTCACGGGGTACCGTCCACGGCCGCCGGCTGCTGGGCCTCGGCCATGCGGGCCAGCGTGCGGACGGTGCCCGCGAGGGGCTCGGGGCGCGGGTGGTCGGGGCAGGGGCGGCCGGTGGACAGCTCGCGGCCGCACGACTTCGGCACACGCTCGTCTTCCAGCTCGGCCACCCGGGCCCGCAGCTTGGCGACGAGCTCGCGGTACTCCTCGAACTGCGCCTGGTCCTCGGCGTGATCGGACCGCAACCGGACCAGCTCGGCGGCCGAGTCCTCAGTGTTCAGCCAGCCACCTGCGTCCAGCGCGACCGCGATCGTCGCGCCGACCGCGTTCGGCCGGCCCATCCGGGCGCAGATCACCTTCGCGGCGCCGCTGATGCTCCTCGTGTTCACGCGGCGGCGCCGAGGGGGCCGGTCGTGAACGTGGTCAGGAGGCGGCCGTCAGCAAAGGCCACGCCGAACCCGTCGGGGCGCAGTTCGACCGTCGGCGTACCCGCGGCCAGGCGGTGCAGGTAGCGGGCGATGTCCTCGGCCGGGCAGGCGGCCGTGGTGGTCAGCGGTTCGAGCGGGGTGGACTCGTCGAAGGTGACGCGGAGGATCTTCACGCGGCACGCTCCACCCGGGACAGCGGGCCGATGTGCTCGACGAGTTCGTCTTCGCGGACCCACACCCAGCGCGGGCAGGTCGCCGCGTTCACGTGCTCCGGGAGGAACAGGCGGCCGTCCTGGCCGTCCTCGACGAGCTGCCACAGGAAGCCGCGGGGATCGGCATGCAGCTCGACCGGCAGGGCCGGGAGCGGGCGGATCGGCAGGGGGACGTGGCGGGTGATGCTGGACGGGCCGGGGAGGCCGGTCGGGCTAGGCTGGCGGTTCATGGTGTTCCTCGTCTTCTCGGTGTTGGTGAGGAATGCCGGGGTCGCTCCGGATGGCCGTCCGGACGGCCCCGCTTTTCGTTGATCAGGCGGCGGCCGACTGCAGGGAGGCCATCCAGTCCCGGACGTCCGCGAGGTCGAAGCGGCGGCCGCGGAACGCGGTCGGTTCGACGGGGCAGCCGTTCTTGACCCACTCGTTGACGGTCCAGTTCGAGACGCCGTACCGGGCCTGGAGCTGCGCGGTCGTCAGCAGCGGGGCGAGCCCGGTGGGCTGGAGTACCTCGGCTCGAGCGGCGAGTGTCGCCATGAGGGGCTTTACCTTTCTACTGTGTCGGTTGAAACTGACGGCATGAGGAAGAGCTCCTGCAGGGGTTCGTTGAGGGCGGTGGCGATGAGCCACGCGGTGCGCAGGCGACACTCGCCGACGGCGCTCTCCCCCTTCCCGGCGATCTTGTGGACGGTGCCGGCGCTGATGCCGCGGCCCGCCCGATCGGCCGCCCTGGTGGCCTCCGCGAGCCTCGGCCCGGACAGCCCCCGCCGCTTCATCGCGTCTCGGATTGGCTGGCCGCCGGCCTTGCGGAGCAGGATGGTCATGGGTGCCTCAGTGCCGTAGTGGACGAGAGAAGCGGTGCGCTTCCTCGTTGACACATTTCTACTGTGTCAGTAGCAACAGTGTCAATGAGTTTCGGTGAGCCTGGTTGAGGTTTCGGGCTATCCGAAATGGGTATCGCAAGAGCGTTCGAATCTGATTGCATATGCCAGTACGCCGGAGCGTGACGGGGAGGTCGCGCGCCGCGCTCAATCGCGCCATTGCTTCTACTTTCACTTGCGAAAGTAGAAGATCCGCAGGCACTCTTACCCCGTGGAGCACGAGGGGCGACCGACCGCAGGCGAAGACCTGGCGCAGCTGATCAAGCGGCTCAAGGACGTGTACGACGTCAACGAGAGCCAGATCGCGCGCGCCATCGGTGCTGCCCCGGCGACCGTAAACGCCTGGGTGAATCGCACCCGTGGCACCGGCCGAGGCCCCCGCCCTGACACCCTCCGGGCCCTCGCCGCGAGCTTCCCCCGATTCAGCGAGGCCGAGATTTTCGCCGCCGCCGGCCGCAAGGTCCCCGGCGAACTCTCGGACGACGCCGAGCGCGAACTCCACGAGGTTTTCAGCGAACTCACCGAGGAACAGCAGAAGTTGACCCTCATCCAGATGCGGGCACTGCGGGCCTCCAACACCCAGTAGGCGAAAGCCTCGGGTCCCCGTACAACCCTCTGCGGGCTTCACAGGTCTAACACAAACGGCCGCGATCACTCAACGTGAAGTTGGCTGCACTTTTCGTACGCAGAGTTGTCGCATATTCACCTATCACCCGGTACGGTCGGTCACACGGCCACGTCCTCCCCCGCGGCTGATATCCCGTCATCCTGCCCACGGGGGACTCAGCATGTGCATCCGCATCACCTTCTCCAGTCTCTCCAGCCTCACCTACCGCACGTACGACGCCTCCACCCAGGTCATAACGCTGCCCGCGTCCCTGCCCGAGGAGGTCCTCGAGATCGCCGTGCGGGCGGTTCTTGACAAACTCGCCGTACCGCAGGCCCCCTCTGGGGCACGCTGCCACTGCGGGGCCGCCATCCGGCTGCTGCCCCGCGTACCCGAGCAGCGAAGGAGCGGGCAGGTGAGCCACCATGGCGCCTAACCCCCAGCAGATGCCGAGCCGACAGTGCGGCTGCTGCGACTGCATGACCGATCTCCCTGAAGACCAGTACGGCTACCGGCCCCCGCAGGCCCCGTGTGCAGGCCGCTGGCGGGTCCGCTACAGCGCCGACGGCGTGCAGCGGTCCAAGCAGTTCGCGACCCGCCCGGAGGCCCAGCAGTTCAGCGCGAGGGTGGGGGCCGGACATGGCGCGTAGAGCGACCAACAACCCCCGTCAGGTGCGCAGTAAGACGTGCGGCTGCGCGCTGTGCATGGAGGCGTTCACGCCCGAGCAGCACGGCGAGCGCAAGCGCCGGCGGGACTGCCTCGGCGCCTGGCAGGCCCGTTACCGGGATCCGTCCGGCACCCAGAAGTCGAAGAACTTCCCGAAGAAGAGCGAGGCCGACGACTTCCTCGACGACGTCCGCACCCGCGTGCGGCGCCGCACGTACCACGATCCCAAGCGCGGCGAGATCACCCTCTCGGCGTGGTGGGAGAAGTGGTGGCCGGCGCAGCCCAAGCGGGCTGTCACGACGACGAACCGCAAGGTGTCGAACTGGACGGCCCACCTCAAGCCCCGGTGGGGTGACTGGCGGCTGTGCGACCTTGAGTTCATGGAGCTGCAGGCCTGGCTCACGCAGGACGTAAAGGGGTACCACACCCAGAAGAAGGTGTTGGAGCTCCTGAGCGCGATGCTGCGGGCCGCCGTCAAGGACGGTAAGCGGATCCCCTTCAACCCCGCCGGCGAGATCGACCTGGAGGCGCCCCCGAAGAAGAGCCCGGACGAGCTGCGGCCGCCCAC
The DNA here is from genome assembly GCF_057834385.1 of Streptomyces sp. GL_141. Lineage (NCBI taxonomy): Bacteria > Bacillati > Actinomycetota > Actinomycetes > Kitasatosporales > Streptomycetaceae > Streptomyces > Streptomyces sp. GL_141. Next base: position 4,916,627 of record NZ_CM174402.1, on the reverse strand, counting down.
GCGCGCGCAGTGCGCACTGATCCGCGAGCACGCGCCCATGTACTACCAGCCCTTGCTGGTGCTCCTCGAGGAGACAGGGCTGCGCTGGGGCGAGGCGACCGGGCTGCGCTGGGGCAACGTGGACCTCGAGGCTAAGCACCTCAAGGTCAAGGAGGTGCTCAGCGAGGACTCCGGCACCCTGTTCCGCAAGATGGCGCCCAAGAGCGCCGCCGGGTTCCGGACGGTTCCGCTGACGCCGGCGGCCGTGGCGGCCGTCGAGGCGATGGTGACCCGCTGGAAACCCAAGAAGACCGTCTCGAAGGTGGTCGGCGACGGCCGCGATCTACGGAGTGACGAGCTGGTGTTCCGCGGCCCCCAAGGCGGCGTGCTCACGCGGCACAACTTCCGCCGGACGTGGATCCCCGCCATTCAGGCCGCCGGCCTGGCCAGGCAGGTGACGAACCCCGAGACGGGGCGGGACGAGTGGTGGCCGCGGGTGCACGATCTCCGGCACGTCTTCGCGACGTGGCTCAAGGACTTGGGCGTGCCCGAGAAGGACGCCCAGGCGATCCTGGGGCACGACCGCGGGTCCAAGGTGACGTGGATCTACCAGCACGCGCCGGAGGACGTGGCGGCCCAGGTGCTGGCGTTGATGGCGCCCGAGCCGGTGGCGGATGTTCGAATGCTGAGGGCGGTGTGAGGCCCAGAGTCCACATCGAATCCACAACTCCCCCTCACCGAGTCTCGATGAGACTCACTGACGCTCATTCCAGCAGTTCAGCGCCCTCTGGATCAGGCCTCATCGGGACCCACCCGGGCTCACTCAGGCTCATGATCGCTTTACGTTTTCTCCTAAAGCGGGTGTCGCAGGTTCGAATCCTGCCGAGGGCACAAGGGAAAAGGGCACCTACCAGTTCTGGTAGGTGCCCTTTGACATCCACGGCTGACATCAACGGCACCGGTCAGGGGCGACCGGGACGCCTCTTGAGCAGGCGGTCCATGTGGCTGATCGCTTCACGCTGCGTGTCCTGGACCACGTGCGTATAGACGTCCATGGTGATGCTGATCTGACTGTGCCCAAGGATCTCCATCACCACGCGGGGCGCCACCCCGGCAGCGGTCAGCAGCGTCGCGCAGCCGTGCCGGGCGTCGTGCAGCCGGATCACCCGGAGGCCGGCGCCCTGGGCGACGCGGGTGAAGGATCGATAGACGTTGCGCGGCTCTACCGGGCGACCGCTACGCGTCGTGAAGACGTGCCCGCTCTCCGTCCACTTCTCCCCCGCTTTGGCTCGCTGGCTGCTCTGCTGCATCCGGTGCCAGCGCAGCGGGGCGATGCACATCGCGGGAATCGGGACCGCCCGCCGGCGTCGCCCCTTGGGGTCATCGTCGTAGAGGACGCCGCGGCGGCGCTGGGTCTGCTGGCGGACGTAGAGCACGCGCTTGTCGAGGTCGAGGTCCGTCCAGCGGAGGCCGACGAGCTCGCCGCGCCGGAGCCCCATGGTGATAGCAAGCACGAAGGCCGCGTAGAGCGGGTCTGTCCGGGCGGCGGCGAGGAAGTCGAGCGTCTCGTCCAGGGACCACGGGCTCAGCTCCCGCGACTGCGGCCGGGGCGGTTCGACGAGCGAGGCCACGTTGCGCGCGATCAGCTCCTCCCGGCAGGCAGCGGTGAGCGCCGTCCGCAGGACGCGGTGCGACTCCTTGGCCGTGGCCGCGGTGGTCTTCTTCTCCAGCTGGACGAGGAAGCGCCGGACATCGGCGACGCCGAGGGATTCCAGACGCCGGGTCCCGATCATGGGCTCCAGGTACAGGCGGACGTGCGCTTCGTACTTGTCGTACGTGCTGAGCTTGCGTCGCGGCTTGACGATGTTGTCGAGCCAGTACGGCAGCCACTCGGAGAGCTTCGCGGACTTCGTCGGCACGGGCACGCCCTGGTCGACCTTGGCGAGGAGGTCGCGGCGCTTCACGTCGCACTCGGCCCAGGTCTTGCCGTAGGCGAACTTCCGGGCCCGGGTGCCGTCGGGCTGGAGGACGTACACGGCGGCCTGGAAGCGGCCGTCCTTGCGCTGAGTGATGGTGCCGGCGCCGTTCGGGTTGCGCTTGCGCTGGGTGGCCATCAGGCGGCCTCTCCGATCTCGTGGTCGATGAACTCGCGGACGGCGTCGGCCGGGATGCGGCGGGCGCGGCCGATAGTGATGGAGACGAGGCGCCGGGATCGGATGAGGTCGTAGACGGTCGAGCGCCCGAGCTTGAGCCGCTGCATGACCTCGGGGACGGTCAGGAGTTCGGGGGTAGCGGTGGTCATGGTGTGACTCCCTCCCAGGCGAGTTGGTCGTGCAGGGCTTCGCGAGCGGTCTGGCGGTTGAGCTGGATGTCCCGGGCGATGGTGGCGGCGAGGACGGACTCCCCCGGGCTGTGTCCGTGGCCGGCGTACTGCCAGGAAGCAAGGACGAGCACGGTGTCCGGCTCGACGTCGTCCAGGCCGCGGGCTTCGCGTTCTTGGGCGGCGCGGTAGTCGGCGCGGGTCTGGCGGAGGGCGCCGAGGGTGGTCGAGTACTGGCGGGACTTGGTGGAGAAGTGGCCGCGGAAGCCGAGCATGTGAGCCCAGCGGGTAAGCGCACGGTCCGGGTAGAGGGGGTGTAGGGCGGCACAGGCCTCCATGAGGCGGCGGGCGTGCTCGGACACGGGCAACCGGGCGAGGTCGTCACCGAGGCCGGTTCCGTGGCAGCGGGAGCAGCGACTCAGTGCGGAGTCGGGGCGGTAATAGCGGTCCGAGAGGCCAGTCCCCCGGCACTTGCGGCAGTGCACGGCCGTGTCGGTCGCTCCGGTGGTCTCTGCGGCTTTGGTCGCGTACTTCGCGACGTACGAGGCGACGGCTTGTTCAGTGACCTCGGAGCCGTCACCGAAGGCCTTGATGGGGCGTACGTCGAGCTGAGTGCCCCAGCGGAGGGTGCGGGCGAGCTGGTCGCCGGCGGGAGGGATCCGCACCGACGTGTAGGAGTGGGCCGCAGCGGAGCGGATCGACCGTTCCAGGAGTTCCGTACTGGCCCAGTACGGCGGCGGGCTGGAGGGGCCGGTAGGCCCGTCGATGCGGATCACGGCGTGGAAGTGGATGGCGCCGCGCTTCTGGAACTCCGCGACCTTGCCATAGGAGATCCGAGCCTCCTCCTTCAGCTCGCGCTGGGTCAGGCCGGCGGAGGCAGCGATCTCGCGGCGCAGGCGGGTCGTGAATCGCTGCCAGAGCTGTCCGGCGTGGTTGTTGAAGAGGACGGCGGCGGCGTAGTCGTAGGTGGTCGGGTCGAGGGCTGTGCCGAGTTCGGGCGCGTCCTCCTGGTGGTTTTTGCCGCAGCGGCAGGGGCGGCCGGCGGGGCGGTTGTGGACCGGCCCGAAGGACGGGGCCGTAAGGGTCGCGAAGACGCGGGGGTGTTCGCGGACGGTGGCAGGGATGTCGCGGCGGTCGTCGCCCGCCAGTCCGGCCCGGATCAGGTGGTAGGTGTCTCCGGCGTAGGTCCAGGCGCAGGCCGGGCAGCGGGAGGCGCGACGGTTGCCGCAGGCGATGCGGAGGCGGGCACCGGGTTCGTCCGCGGTGGAGTAGCGGTGGAGGATCTCGCCGGAGGTCTTGTCCTTGGCGACGGTCCATCCGGTGATGTGGATCGGGTCGGAGCAGCCGCCGGTCCGGTGGATCTGGTCTTCCCAGCGTGCGTAACCGGGAGCCCCGGCCACCTTCAGCATGTCGCCGAGGGTGGCCGGGTCCAGGCCCGCGAGGGTCGCGGTGTGGGTCACGCGGTCACCGTCCGGTGGGGACGGCGGGTGGGGCGGCGGGTCCCGGTGCCGTGGCAGGTGAAGCAGTGGGCGGTGATCGTGCGGAGGTGGCCGTGGTGGTCGCGGCCGCCGAGGGTGATGGCGACGGAGGCGTGGCCGTCGCAGTTCGGGCAGAGCTCTCCCGTGGTGTTCTGCTTCATGATGGTGGTTCCGTCCGGTTATTTGGATCGGGCAGGAATGCGGCGCCGGGACGGCGGAGACTTGGCGGTTGAGGCCGTCCCGGGGCCGGTCAGCGGCTCTTGAACTCCTGGCGCAGGGCGCGGACGAGGAAGAGCATGACGACGGCGCTGATGGACAGGGCGACGGCCGTGACCGCGACGGCCAGGAGCAGCGAGACGGCGACGGAGGCCAGCGCGAGTACTCCGGCGACTCCGCCGGCGGCGAGGGCGAGCGCGGTACCGGGCGAGCTCTGGACCAGGCCGCCGAAGGCGCTCGGGGACTTCGCGGGGACGGGCGACGGGCCGGACTCCGAGTACTCGACGGGCACGGGGGTCGGGCGGATGGTCGACGGGGTGTAGGTGTCGGGGCTGGGGTACTTGGGCTTGAACATGGCCGTTTTCCTTCCAGGGCGGGTTACTTGTTGATCGCGGTGTCGATGGCCGGGGCGAGGAAGCTGTCCGCGAGGAGAAAGCCGCCGACGAGGATCACGGCGACGAGCCAGAGCGGCGGGCGGACGAGCTTGTAGCCGAGGACACCGACGACCAGCAGGGCGAACCAGAGCGGGACGTCCATGGCGGTGGCCTTTCTGATCAGGCGACGCGGCAGCGGTGCGAGCGGGCGGCGAGCTGGGCGGCGGTCGAGGAGCTGTAGTCCGAGGACCAGCCGCAACCGTCGGTGGTGCAGACGGCGGTGTCCTTGTTGCGGCCGCGGTTGTCGCGGTAGGTGCCTATCTGGACGGGGCCGATCTTCATGAGCGAGCGGAAGTTGATCCGGGCGGGCATGGGATCTCCTCAAGCGAGCTGGGCAGCGATGGCTTCAGCCATCGGCGACGGGACGCCGAGCCGCGCGCGCAGGGTCTCGGTGTCGATGTCCGAGCCGGTACGGGTGCGGTGGTCGGCGGCGATCTTCTGGGCGTGCGCGACGAGGGCAGGCGGAGCGGTGACCGTCGTTGCGGGTGCCGGGGCAGGGGCAGGCAGGGCGGGGAGCTCGTCAGCCTGTACGCCGGGTTCTGTCTCCCGTTCGAACACGGGAAGGGGCGCCGAGTCCGGGCCGGGTTCCGGCGCGCTGGGCGGCGTAGGCCGGTGGACCAGGAGCGTGCCGCCGAGGAAGGCGAGCGCCGGCCATCCGGCGACGAGGATGCGGAGCCAATCCGGGACGTCGCGGAGGTCGAGGAGGCCGGCGGTCGCGACGTTCGCGCCGAGTGAGGCCGCAAGGGCTACGGCGAACCAGGACCAGGCCGACCGCGAAGGCTCCCCCGCTTCCCGTAGAGAGCGGAGGCGGTGCCAGGCGGCGACGAGGAGCAGGTCCACGCTGACCGGGTAGGCCCAGGCCTTCCAGCCGTCCTGGCCTGCGGCTTCGGCGAGGTCGTGGAGGTGGGCGAAGGAGAGGGCTCCGGCGATGACAGCCTGGACGAGGACGGCGTCCGGGCGGACCAGGCGGGTCATGGTGTTCACCTCGTTTCAGGCATGGGTGGGGTAGGGACTTAGCGCGATGAGGCCGCGCCGACCGGGTGGGGCTAGTGATCAGAAGGCAGGTGCCGAGGCGGTCTTGGGCTGGACCTTGCCGACGAGGACGCGTACCGGGAGCGCGGGCCGGAAAGGCTCCAGCTCCGGGATATTCGGAGTGCGGTGGGCCTGGGCGTTACAGGTATTCACGGCCTGGCGGAGGGTGGTGTGCGGGGCCCGGATGCGGGACCAGCCGCCGGAGGAGTCGCCGGCCACGGCGGTGCCGGGGCGGTCCTTGTCGATCTGGACGGCCGCGAGGACGGCGTCCGGGGAGATGTCGCCGAAGGCCATGTTGGCCGAGGTCTCGTCGTTGACGCGGTGAGCGGTACGGCCGGTGAGCTGGGCGCGGAGCATGGTGATGCCCTTGCCGAGTTCGGAGCCGAAGCGCTGGCCGCAGATCTCCAGGTGAATGCCGGCTGCGCGGCCGAGCTGGGCGAGACGAACCAGGTCGGTGACGATCTGGTCCCGTCGAGCCTCCTCTGCCTTACCCGCGGCGAGGGCGAGCTCCGCAACCTCATCCACGAGCAGCACGACGGGTACGGGGCGAAGGTGCGCGGGCAGATCCCAGATGTCGGCGGTGATCTCCGCATCCGGTAGGTCGATGCTGATCCGCTGCTCGGCACGGATGACTTGATAGACGCGGCCCATGTACTGGACGAGCGCGGCGAGCAGCTCCGCTGCATCGTCCGGGTTGTCGGCGAGGGCGGTGAACCGCCGCGCCATCGGCGAGAGTTCCACGCCGTTCTTGCAGTCGATGCCGACGAGGGCGACGTTCTGCGAGGCCAGGCCGGAGACGAGCGTGCGTTGGTAGACGGACTTCCCGGACTTGGTCGCACCGACGTTCAAGGCGTGCGGGACCTGTCGGTAGTCCCGGTGATGAACCTGCCCATCCTCGCGCAGGGCCACCGGCACGCGGAGCGGTTGATCGGGCACGGCCGCGGCTGGCATGCGTACCCGCTTGAGTACGTCGTACCCGGTCATCCTCAGCTCGACGATGCTGGAGCGGATCTCGCGCGAGACGACGTTATGGAGAGCGAAGGAGTGCCGGAGCCGGTCCGACGAGGCGGAGAAGTCGAACGCGTCTTGTCCGGGCCGGAGTTTCAGCCGTAGGACCAGGCCGGTCGAGGTGGGCCTCAGCCGCAGGATGCGGGGCGAACGAGCCTCAGGTGTGGGCCTGTTAGCCACCCGGGCGAGTGCTAGTCGCCAGCGGGAGGGCGGGACGGTGAGCCCGCAGGCGTCCATCACCGAGCGGTAGCGGATCAGAACGCGGATGGTCGCGAAGGTGACCCCGAAGGTCATCCAGTACCAGGTGGGCCGCTGCCAGCGCAGTACGAGCGCCAGGGCGAGGACCACCAGCAGCGTGACCCATAAGGCGTTCATGCTCAGCCCGCCTTGGCGGTGAGCGAGGTGACGGCGACGGCGCGGAAGCTGATGCCGTGGCGCTTCTGGCCGTTGAACTCGTTCTCCCACGGGCGGGCGACCAGGCCGGTCAACGCGACGGGGGTACCCATGACCAGCTCGCCCGAGATCCCGGGCGCCGGTACGACCACCGACAGGACTTCCGCCTCCCCGTACGAGGCGAACAGAACGTCCACGGTCATCATCTGGGACCCGGTCTCGGGGTCGGTGGCAATCTCGCCGGTCCGACGGTCCTTGATCTTCACGGCCGGGGGCTGGGCGACCATCACCATGGCGGCCGAGGTGTCGACGGGAATCTGACGCACAGCGGATCACTCCTCTATAGATGCTGAACTCCGTCACTCATGTACAGGAGTGACATGAAGAAGAGTGCCCGACTCCTATACATGAGTCAACCCGCTACGAAGAGAAACTCGTAGCGGGCTGTGGGGAGTTGAGCGAGCGTCAGTCGCGCGCGGGGATCCGGTACTCGAAGACGAACTGGTCAGCGGCCATGAGGGTGTCGCAGACCTCGACCACGCGACCTTCCTCCGTGACGGCATCGCGGAGCAGATGCACCACGGGTGCGCCGGGAGTCAGGGACAGCTCAGTCGCCTCAGCCTTGGCAGCCGGCCGGGCCTGGAGGGTCTCCACGTACTCGGCGAAGACGTGGCCGTGATCCTCCAGCCGCGCGTAGATACCGCCAGGCCCCGGATTCTCGGCGAACAGCTCCGGGATGTCCTTCACGACGTCCCAGGGCAGGTACGAGGTAGCCGTCTCCACGGGCGTCCCGTTCCGGAAGTACAGCCGGCGCCGGGCCAGTACCTGTGTCCCCGCAGTGACACCGAGCCGCGTCGCGATCTCCTCCGGCGCCTCCATGGGCCCGATGAACAGCACGCTCACCTTGGCTTCGGCCCCAGACTGCGCGGACTCGGCGAGATACGCCGCCCGGCCCTCCTGCCGATGCGTACGCCGGAAGCGATCGGAGGACCGGTGCCGCACGGGCGGGCGAGCCTTCACCAGCGAGCCCTTGCCGTGCCTCGTCTCCACGAGCCCGCTCGCCCGAACCTCCACCATCGCCTTGCGGATGGTCCCGCCCGCGACGCCGTAGCGCTCCACGAGCTCCGACTCACTCGGCACCATGTCGCCGGCACTCAGCACCCCGGCCCGGATCTGCTGAACGATGTCTTCGGCGATCTGCACGTACCGAGGCACGGCGGCCCTGCCACCTCCTGCTGCGGTTCCCATAGTCCTTCTCTTCCTCCTATGCTCCTGTACATGAGTACGGGTTCCCCGCAGGCCAAGTCAACGCCACTGCACTCCGTGTCCGTAGCCGGGGCAGTGCTGCGCGAGGACGGCCGACTCCTGGCGATCCGTCGCGCGGACAACGGGAATTGGGAACTGCCGGGCGGAGTCCTCGAACTCACCGAGTCCCCAGAGGCCGGCGTCCGCCGCGAGGTCCTGGAGGAGACGGGCATCAAGGTCGAGGTGGACGAGCTCACCGGGGTCTACAAGAACACCACCCGAGGCATCGTCGCCCTGGTCTTCCGCTGCAAGCCGTCAGGCGGCACGGAGCGCACCTCGGAGGAATCGACCGCGGTCGCCTGGCTCACCCCAGAAGAGGTCACTGCTCAAATGTCCGAGGTCTACGCGATCCGCCTCCTGGACGCCTTGGACGACGCAGGCCCCCACGTCCGCAGCCACGACGGCCGCCAGCTGCTCAAGGCATCAGCGTGAGTGTCTCTGAGGGAAGACGGCCCGCTCCCAAGCCGATCAGCGAGATCCGCGACGTCTACGACTTCCTGGACAACGTACGCCTGAGGCCGGGTATGTACGTACCCCATTCTTCAGTCACACACCTGCACTCGATGCTGCACGGATTCGACGTGGCCATGCAGGTGAGCGGCAACCCGGACGCCACTCCCTTCGGTACCGACGGACCCTTCGCCGAATGGCTTCGCGACCACATCGGGAGCGACTACGGCAGCCTCACCTGGGGGCATGCGATCGAGCTCACAGCCGAGGACCGAAGCGTTCCCGCCATGGACCTCTTCTTCGGTCTACTCGACAAGTTCCGGGCCGAGACCGCGCGGTAAGAGTTTCCCTACTTCATCAAGGGCGCTTCCGCCGCCAAGGCGGCGTCGCGCGCCCGTCGCCCCGGGCCTGCGCTCCTGTCTGCGCCCCGCTCCAGCCCGGGGCGCCGGCCGCGCGCCAATGGCTCAGGACTTGATGGGCTGGATGAGTCCGGCCTGATCGGTGAGCTGCCCGTCAAGGCGATGCCTCCGGCGGGGGCGCTCTGACTCTGGGATGCGGGGGCCAGTCGTGCGCCTGCGGCTCCGTTGTGTTCGGGGTGGGGGCTGTCATCCCGTCTGCCGTCGTCCCAGGGCAAGCCGTAGCAGACCAGCCGCCAGGGGCCCAGGTCGTTCGTCCAGCAGGGCGCTCCACCTGGGCCCCTGACGACTGCCCCGCTACCACTACGTGTGGGACGACGGCAGACGGGATGACAGCGGGCTGCGGTCGGGTTGACGCCGCATCACAAAGAAGCCCGGCACCACAGCTCGCCCAGCTTCCTAGACACATGTTGAGCATGGCCAGAGACCAATAAGCAGGTAGTGGCTAGCCCATTAGGCGGAGGAAAGCTTCGCCCTCGATAAGACACCGGACAGCCACTCCATCAGCCTCAATCCCCGTTTAGCAGTGCACGTCCACTTTCTTAACGATTCCTTCGATTACACCTATGGCATCCAATGCATCGCTTGCGATGATCGGCGTTGTAGTGCCCCCCGGAAGAGGATCAAGATCACACTGATGCACTATACGATTGCGGCGACTCACGATCACTCCGAGAGCGGTCTTTCGACTACCCGCATCGACAGGGAAGGCCGTCGACCAGATCTTCGCAACACCCACCATGGATAGAGCTGCACCAATATCATCCGGGCGTTGATATGTTTCGAGCCCGAGTCGCTCGGCTACGTAAGTTCGAGCACTCAATTCGACAGCGGCGCTTCCAGGTGGACCGGACGTCATAATTTTTCCGATGGCTGCAAAACTCAAGCCGACCTTCGAGGAAGCAGCAACATTAAGCCGCCCCATAAGGATGTCTATGGCGCGATCGAGCACGACGCCATGCACGTAAGAATCAAGAGCGGCTACGGCGTGCACCAAGGCCGATCGAAAGTGATCCTCGCCACCGATGAGTCCATTCGTGATCGAAGATAGCGACTGACCTATGCCTACTAGATCGCGGGCGCGCTTAATTTCGATTTCGAAGTCACTGAACCGCCGGAGTGGCATTACGGAGCCTGGCCCGTCAACTGCTCCACTCGACTAGCCAAGCTATCGAATGTGTCATGGAATTTTTGAATATTTACGGCTGTCGTCTCCCACACGGCCCCGCCGCGCCCTACGTCCTGTTGCGTCAACATGAAGACCGGTTTCCGGTTCTGCTGAGAGTTGGCGATCAAGGTATTGAAGTCCGGGATCGACGCCAGTCGATAGGGCGGGTCCTCGCCGACACCTTCATACATCGCCTCTTCAAGCATCAGGCCGCTAGACCTGAGCGCAGGAACAAGAGTGTTCGTGATGGCGCCGTCCAGAGCATCGAAGTACTCCTGAAACGCAATGGTTGGAGCGCCATTCTTCAAACGATATCGCTGAACAATCGTCCCCATGAACTTAAGCTTGGGTGGGGGAAATACGTAATCAGCCTTAGCCAAGGCGTCGAGTTCGGCGGCACGCTCAGCCCAGCGCACCCATTTTGGCAGGACCCGGGCAAGGGAATCCATAGCCATCACCGAGAAGACGTCGGGACTCGTAGGCACCATGAAAAAATCCGAGATGGATACGAGGTTTTGATTAATCGAACCAAGCCCTGGACTTAGGTCAAGAATTACATAGTCAGCCTTATATTTCTCGGCGGTGATCTCAAACAAGTGAGAGAAGCTACCCGGGAGATTCTTGAGCGCCTGAATGGATTCGGAAAGCTGTTGAGCTACACCCAGCGACACCTCATCTTCCGCGAGCCCTACATGTCCAGGGATCAGGAAGAGCCCCTCTCGACCGGAAACCGGTACGCACTCGACCGGAGTAAGGGGGCGGGGCCGCGATTGAAAAGCCGGATCAAGAGCATCGCGAAGATTCTGATTCGGGTGATCCGAATAGAATTTATCTAGAGCGTCGACCTGGGTAAGATCGAGGACCATACCGGTCAGATTGCATTGAGGGTCAGCGTCAACCATGATTACCGTTTTGCCGCGTTGCGCGAGCATCCAGGAAAGATTGAAGCAGGTCGTAGTTTTACTTACGCCGCCCTTATTGTTGAACATGGCAATAACTTGCGCCATAGCTCTGTAGCCTTTCCCCCGACTCGCACCCGAGTCACTTGGCGTCCCGCCGCCCACCGTAGCGCCGGAGGTGCCTTTGGGGGGCTGCAACAGCAAAAGTTGGTCACAGAGCCGCCGCATGAGAATCGTGTGCCGCCACTGCTTCTGTCCGCCCTGTCTGCGCCTCCCAACGACCGTCGTGGGAGGGACCATGCCGGGGTCTGATCGTCCGAACCTTGGAAGCGGGTGACCCAGCTCAAGTGCGGGACGCTCGTGGCCAAGATGTGGCGGAGTGCCATGCCCTCGATCTTGAACAGTGAAGCCCCCAGAAGTCTGCGGGGGGCTTCAACGTCCTTGCCATGCGGCGCCACTAATCCGAGGCTTCTGGCTAGCGAGGGGGATCGGCGCGTTCTTCGCAGGTGGAGGAGGCTGGTATCGCTAGGCGGTGGCCGCGGCTGGTCGCTACTCGAACCACGTCCCTCAGGGCTCCGGTCAGGTCTGTTGCAAGGAGCCGGAGTTCGTCCAGATCTGCATGCTCGTCCGAGAGAACTACGAGCGCGTGGTCCAAGAGCTCTGCCCCTAAGCCGAGTTGGGCCACCTCGGCGTTGTCTGCGAGGCGGGACAGGTAGCCGGCGCTGTTCTCGGCACTCAGGAAGCAGGGCTTGCCGTCTGGGCCTGACCATGGCAGGAGTCGCAGTTCGTTCTGGGGGGTCATGCTTCCGCCTTCCTGGGTTCAGTCGTGTGGTGGGTAGTGAAGACGGCGTCGGCGCGGTCTCCAGGGAGGGCCAGAAGGGTCGCCTCGACCACGCGGCCGGTGGTGTCCGTCGCCACGCGCGTGATCGACAGGACGGCCGAGGTCGCGCTGATGCGGAGGGTCGTCGCTTCGTCTGGGGTGGGGAGGCGGGTGCTGACCGTTTCCCGGACCGCCGCCAGTGGTGGGCGCCGCTCTGCCAGTCGTGCGGCTAAAAGGCCTTTGTGGATGTCTGACGGCGCCAGGTCGCGGGGCACGTAGATGCGGGCCAGGCTGTGCGGAGTCCTTCCCTCCTGGCTAAGGCAGAGAAACTCCGTCAGGGGGCTGCGGGGCGTGACCTTGAGGAGGGCGGTCAGCGGACCGTGTGCCCGGAGGTTGGTGGCGCGGACGGTGGTCTGGAGGGCTTCCTCGGGCGGGGCCGGTGCGCTCGGTGCATGGCCACCGCCGGCGTACGTGATTCTGCGGAGGGGGTGGCGGACGAAGTTGCCGCTGCCGTGGACCTTTTCGATGAGGCCTTCGCTCTGGAGGAGCGCTAGGGAGCTCCGCAGCGTGGGTGTGCTGACCGAGTAGCGGGCGGCGAGTTGGGCCTCGGAGGGAAGGCGTTCGCCTGGCTTTAGGCGGCCCGTCGAGATGTGGTTGCGGAGGTCTTCGGCGATGGCGTGGCGGCGGGAGGGGGAAGGCTGGGTCACCAGTTCCTCCGCATGCGGAGGGCGACGAGGCGGGTGCGGGCGTGGATGGTCAGGAGTTCGCCCGACTCGAAGCGGAGTCGCTTGGCGCTGGCCGGGAGTTGGATCAGGTCGATGACGCGGCACGGCTGGCCGCCGACCTGGATTACGTCGCCGCGTTGGACGGTCGTCGAGGTGATCTCGACGTTCGTCGCAAGGGCACCGCTTGGGGTCCATCCGCTCACTGGGTCACCCGCCGCGGTTGGGCCTGGTCGTCGGGCGTGTGGCAGGGGCAGTCGCAGGCCTCGTAGATCACGGGTACGCCGACCGGCGCCGTGGCCGGGGACGACTGCGCGCACTCGTGGTGGGTGCCGATCGCGCACGAGGTCGACCGGTAGGGGGTAGTGGTCGCGTCGAGTGGTGGCGTCGGCCGGAGAGGCCGCCCACTGGTGCGGGCGGGGGTGGGGACCATACGGTTCGACATGCTGATCAGCTCCTACTGCTGTCGGCCAGGTCCCCGGACGTCGCCCGTCGCGGGGACCGCTTTGCGTACGGCGGCCCATAGGGTGCGGCCGGTCAAGCTGCTGGCTAGGAGCCCGAATCGGTCGGCCTCCGCCACCACTTCCAGGACCTCCCGCCATGCGGAGGCGGGCAGCGCTTCCGGTACGTCCGCTTCGATCGACGTGTAGCGGGCGTGCGCCTCCACTCGCGTGGTCAGCCCCAAGGCGGACAGTCGGGCAGCGATGTCCTCGGCCCTTGCTACTTCCGAAGCGGGCACAGGGCCTCCGTTGCCGGATGAACACGTTGAGTGAAGCTAGTTAACTAGGTTAGAGCTAGTGGACTAGATTTTCTACATGCCTGAGCAGCCGCCTTATCTCCGTATCGCCGACGTACTGCGGCAGCGGATCGCGGAGCACGAATGGACCGTCGGCGATCGGCTGCCGTCGCGGACGCAGATCGCCGGGGAGTGCGGGGTCGGCGAGAACGTGGTGCGCCGGGCGCAGGAGCTGCTGATCGCCCAGGGTGTGTTGGAGGGGCGCGCGGGGTCGGGGACGTACGTCGCCGAGTCGCGTCAGCGTGTGCGGGTCGTTCGGTCTTCAGCGCGCGAGCAGCCCGGCGAGTCCCCGTTCCGTGCGGACATGCAGGCCTTGGGTCGGCAGGGGAACTGGGAGAGCCGGACCGAGGCGAAGGTGCCTGCGCCGGCCGAGATCGCGGTGCGGCTCGGTATCGACGCTGGGGCGCTGTGCGTGCGGACCGTGTACGAGTTCCTCGCCGATGGCCGTCCTGTGCAGCTGTCGACGAGTTGGGAGCCGTACGAGCTCACCGCTGGGACGCTCGTCGTCCTGCCTGAGGGTGGGCCGCACGCCGGGGCAGGTGTCGTGAACCGGATGGCCGAGATCGGGATCACGGTCAGCCATGCCGTGGAGCAGCCGGAGCCGCGGCAGGCGACGGCCGAGGAGGCGTCGCTCCTGGGGATCCAGAAGGCGGCCCTGGTGACCCACATCCGGCGGACCTACTACAGCGACCAAGCGCAGCCCGTGGAGACGGCCGACATCGTCGTACCCGTCGCGCTGTGCGAGATCGTCTACGAGATTCCCATCAACCGATAGTTCACGTCTGCTGGCGCGGCCAGCCGTCCTGATTGGAGTAGCTCTCGAAGGAGTACCGCGTCGGACGGTCCCACCTCTCACCGGTGGCCTGCTCGTACGCCCGGTCCGGCACATAGAGCAGCCATTCGCCGTCGCACTCGGTAGAGGTGTACGGGACGAACTTGTCGACGTCGAAGAAGACGCTCTCCCATACGGACTGCCCCGCCGCCACGACAGCGCAGCGGGCGTACAGGAACCCGTCGGACGACTGCGGGAACGGGCGGCCGTCGAGGACCGTCAGGTCGATCACGGGGAGGGTGCCGAACTTCTCCTGGTCCAGGCGGTAGAGGGCTTCAGCATGGCGCTCCGCGAAGCCGACGATGTCGGAGACGGGGCGGCGGCTCAGCTCCTCCGCCAGGCGTTGACAGCTCTCTTGGGTGGCCTCACCGTTCAGGGTGGCTATCAGTACCCAGAAGTCGGCCCATGTCATTGTCACGGACGCAGGATGCCAGGCCGGTCTGACATCCACCGCTGACATCAACGAGGGCGGATGGCGGCGGTCCTACTCGGTTGTCCGCAGCAGCCGTCGATGGCGGCCCACCCCCGGGCAGGGGTACGCGATCGAACTCCTAAAGCGGGTGTCGCAGGTTCGAATCCTGCCGAGGGCACAGCACGTAAGTCGCTGACCTGGGATTTCTTCCCAGGGAGGCGCTCTATTCGGCCCCGGACTCCTCGTCCGGGGCCGTTTGCGTGAGCGCACGCGCAGCGGGCTCCGGAGTTCCCGCCGACGGATCGGCATGATCCAGCATGGCTCCGCGTCAGCCTGGAAGCCAGCTCGGTGCACCCCGGCAACGCCCCTCCCGTCACACCGGTTCTGTGCGTCTGCCCCGATGAGACTCTCGTCGGAGCGGTGAACAGCGTTCTTCCTGGGGGCGGTGCGACCGCGGGATGGCCCGCGTTGCAGGGCCTCCGCGTGCCCCAACTCCGCACCGTCTTGACGGCCCTCGGCAGGCAGGTCGCCGGAGACGAACGCGTCGATCTCGCACAGCGCCTGCCCGTCGAGGCCGCGCTCACCCTCACCGCCCAGATCCCCGACACCGAACAGCTCACCGGCTGGGGTTTCGTCAAGGACTTGGCCACCCGCACCGGCGGCACGCCCGCCACCGCACGCTGGGACACCGGCGCCGTACTCGCCGTCGTCACCCGCCTCGCGGGACCCGACCTCCTCGCCCGCGTCCTCCACCAGCTCCCCGGCGGCTACGCCCTCCTCTTCGGTCAGGCGGAACTGCGCCAGCCCCAGCCCGCAGCCTGATCCGGCGCTGATACGGCGGTGAGGGCCCGCCCGATGCACCGGTCGGGCCCTCAGTCCTGCGGCGGGTCCTCGCCGTAGTCGCGGGTCAGTTGTCGGAGTAGCTGAAGTCGCCCACGGTCCAGGCGCTGACGTCCTTGATCGAGATGCGGTACATCCCGCCCGTCTCCGGGATGCCCACGGTTCCCTGCAGGATCCGCGCCACATGAAAGTGCAGATGTGTGGGCGGTCCCTCCTTGGGTGTCGTGGCAGTGAAGATGGCGGAGAACTCGCCCAGGCGGGCGGAATCCGTCAGCACCTCCGACACACGTTCTCTCCACACGGCTTCGGGGGCGAGCCGGCCGGTGATGACAGCACCGCCGGTGACCACGGTCAGGGACATCTGGTTGCTCTGCCCGGACTCCACCAGGGCGGCGACGTTCACGAGCAGCTCGTCAGGCTTCGACATGGAAGTCATTTTATTCTCCACCGCGCCCCGGCGGGCAATGCCTGCGGTCTACGCGGAACCTACGAGCCCACGCCGGGGCGGCCACTGCCGGGGCTCCGAACCGCCAGCGGCGCCGGGTTGGTCGAGCCTCTCCCGGGGCGCGTTCGCTGCCGTACAAGACTTCGTCACCGCGAGGACCCCTCCAGCGGTCCGCCACGTCGGAACCTGTCCCCCACACGTCTCCAACCGGCCGACTTCGCTGCCGCCTCCTGCAGCCGGCGGCGAACAGCCAAAGAATGCTGCGGTCGGGGTGAATCAATATCTGTCACCGCGACCTAAGGATTTAGCGGATCCAGCGGGGAGAGTTTCTACCGCAACACGGCGGCCGGAAATATTCAACGCACACAAGCCGCTGCAGCGTGCTACTGTCGATCTCGGTTGCAGTTTTGGTACCCAAGAACTTCAAGCGCCTCCAGCCGGAATTCATTCCACTGGAAGCGCTTTGTATTTCCCGGTCTTTTGCCGGGCGGGGCATCATCGCGGCGACACGGCGTCCGCACAGTGCAGTCGCCGATGTATTGCCCCAAAGGAGATATGACATGGCTGCTGGTACCGTGAAGTGGTTCAACGCGGAAAAGGGCTTCGGCTTCATCGAGCAGGAGGGTGGCGGTCCTGACGTGTTCGCCCACTACTCGAACATCGCCGCCCAGGGTTTCCGCGAGCTGAACGAGGGCCAGAAGGTCATCTTCGACATCGCGCAGGGCCAGAAGGGCCCGACGGCCGAGAACATCGTTCCCGCCTAAGCGCTGACACGCGCTCTACAGCTGGGGCCCGCATCCCTCGGGGTGCGGGCCCCAGCTGCACGCATTTCCCGCGGTGAGTTCACCCGCGGTATCGATCATGAAGACACTCGGCCGACCGGCTCTTTCGGAGTCGAACCCGAGTGGATTGTTTTTGGTTGTCGCGCCAGCATGGCGCCACCTTTTTTCAGCGTCTGAGCCCGTACAGATTTCCTGTCCGCCAGATCCGCTTCGCATTTCCATTCGGCCCGTTCTCGCAATTCCCTGCGCCGCTCCTACGCTGCGGGAATTCCTTGATACGTGCCGCATCAAGGAAGGTTCCGCATGAACCCCTCCCGTACGAACGAACGCTCCTCCCGCACCCGCAGCCGCACCGGCGGCCCCGCTTTCGGCTCCGGCGCCGGCTCCGGTTCGAGCCGGGGCAGCCGCTTCGGCTCTTCGACCCCGAGCCGCTCCGGTGGTCCGAGCCGCTCGGGCGGCTATGGTCGGCGGCCCGCTGCGATCCAGGGCGAGTTCGCGCCGCCGAAGACGATCACCCCCGCGCTGCCCGCCGTCGAGGTGTTCGCCGATCTGGATATGCCGTCCCAGCTGCTCGCCACGCTCACCCGTGAAGGCATGGCCACGCCGTTCCCGATCCAGGCCGCCACGCTGCCCAACACCCTCGCAGGCCGTGACGTCTTGGGCCGCGGCCGCACCGGCTCCGGCAAGACCCTGGCCTTCGGCCTCGCGCTGCTGGCCCGTACCGCCGGGCAGAACGCCGAGTCGGGTCAGCCGCTCGCACTGGTCCTCGTACCGACGCGCGAGCTCGCCCAGCAGGTCACGGCAGCCCTCACCCCCTACGCCCGCGCGGTCAAGCTGCGCATGGCCACCGTCGTCGGCGGCATGCCCATCTACCGGCAGGCACAGGCGCTGCGCGCCGGAGCCGAAGTGGTCGTCGCCACCCCGGGACGTCTGAAGGACCTCATCGACCGGGGTGACTGCCGGCTGAACCAGGTGGCCGTCACCGTCCTGGACGAGGCGGACCAGATGGCCGACATGGGCTTCATGCCCCAGGTCACCGCCCTGCTCGACCAGGTGCGTCCCGAGGGCCAGCGGATGCTCTTCTCCGCCACCCTCGACCGCAACGTCGACCTGCTGGTGCGCCGCTACCTGACCGACCCCGTCGTGCACTCCGTCGACCCCTCGGCCGGCGCCGTCACCACGATGGAACACCACGTCCTGCACGTGCAGAACTTCGACAAGCAGGCCGCCACGACCGAGATCGCCGCCCGCGAGGGCCGCGTGATCATGTTCCTGGACACCAAGCACGGCGTGGACAGGCTCACCGAGCACCTGCTGAGCAGCGGAGTGCGCGCCGCGGCCCTGCACGGCGGAAAGTCCCAGCCCCAGCGCACCCGCACCCTCACCCAGTTCAAGAGCGGGCACGTCAGCGTGCTCGTGGCCACGAACGTCGCGGCCCGCGGCATCCACGTCGACAACCTCGACCTCGTCGTCAACGTGGACCCGCCGACCGACCCCAAGGACTACCTGCACCGCGGCGGCCGCACCGCCCGCGCCGGCGAGTCCGGCAGCGTCGTCACCCTGGTCCTGCCCAACCAGCGCCGCGAGATGGCACGCCTCATGCAGGCCGCGGGCGTCACCCCGCTGACCACCCAGGTCCGCTCGGGCGACGAGGCCCTGACCCGGATCACCGGCGCGCAGGCACCCTCCGGCATTCCGGTCACGATCACCGCTCCGGTGTCCGAGCGGCCCAAGCGCAGCACGGCCTCCCGCGGGCGCCGCGGGCCCGCGTCGGCCGCCCGGCGCGCGAGCGCTCGGCAGTCCGCTTTTGATGCGGCGGCCTGACCACCACGTGCTCCGGAAACTGACCCATCTCTGCAGGAGGCAGATTTTGACGCTGGTCCAGATGCAGCCCCGTTCCGTGCACGCCGACCTCGTCCGCAAGACGGTGGAGGACGCCATGGAGGCGGCCGGTCCGCAGGTCTGTGACGACATGACCGTCGAGGTGGCCCTGGCCGTCACGGCCAGTTCCCGCGCGGACCACCTGCTCGTCTGCGACGAGGACGGCCTCTGCACCGGGCTGATCACCCGGGAGCGGCTAAGCGCCGTCCGCGACAGCGCCGCGTACACCGACCGGCTCCGGCTGCGCGATGTCCTCGGCGACCGCGGTCCGTTCGCCTCGCCCGTGACCACGATGGCCGAGGCCGAGCACGCGATGCGCTATCGCAAGCTCGCCGCCCTGCCCGTCGTCGATGAACAGGGCAGCGCTCTGGGCGTCCTCGCCCTCGCCCGCTGACCCACCTCACCGTGGCCGGACCCTTCCCCTCTTCACTCTGTGAGGCACCATGCGCTGCGTCATCGCCCGCTTCCCGTTCGACCTGACCAAGAGCGGTGTCCTGGAGTCCATGAAGGGCATCAAGCCCGAGGAGGTCCTCGGCGACTCCGTGATCATCGGCCGTCGCATCTACCCCGTGAAGCAGGTCGGCCAGGTCATCACCCGCCAGGACCGCCGCGACTTCAGCGCCGGCGAAGTCCTCCGCGCCATGACCCAGCTCGGCTTCACCTGCCGCGGCGCCCTTCCCCGGCCCGCCGTGGCCACGCGCGTGCTCAGCCCCCTCCAGCGGGCCTCCGCCATGCTCGGCACCCCTGTGACCGTCTGACCGCTGGGCCCCGGCGCACACCGCCACCCGCGCAGCAAAGAGGCCCGACTGCACGCGCCGGTCGGGCCCTTCCGCATACCCGTAGGGAAACGCATGTGGGTGGACCGCACTCCGGGCGGCCCGACCCGACCTCAGGCTCGCGCCTGTCCGGCGGTCCGACGGGGCAGGAGGGCGCGTACGATCTTCCCGCCTTCAGGGGTGGGCGTGACGACGGTGGCGCGGGCCAGGTCGTTGACCATGTGCCAGCCGAACCCCCCGGTGCCGTCGACGAGGTCGGGGATGCGCATGCGCGGCGTGAGAGGACTGGAGTCCTCGACGGCGACCTCGATTGCCCGGTCGTTGTTCCCTGACCCACGACTGTTCAACCTGACCGAACCCGATTACCTCAGCGACACGCACTCAAAAATCTATCTCGGCTGGAGTAGACATTGGGTGGTGGCGTAGTTATGGTTTCTCTCGTAACCCAGAGAGACAGCAGGGCCTGGCAGAGACGAACTGCCGGGCAGCAGTACCTGTAGGTGCAGTACCCAGCAGTGAAGTCAGTGAGCAGCACCTTGGTGAAGGCGTCGGCTGCGGGCGCGCGCACCGGGAAGTTCGGCAGTGGGGTTCCAAGCCAGAGCAGACGCAGGACGGGCAACGGGGCTGGCTGCCGAAACGTGGCGCTAGGGCAGGCCGCGAGCAGTACCCAAGCAGTTGGCAGTACCAGCAGTACCAGCAGTAAGAGAAGGACCAGCAGTACGCAGTCCCCCGCTTTGCAGGTAGCTGACATCGAGGGATGAACGGAGGAGTTGAAGCGCCATCAGGATCGCCCGGACGTAAGCCTGAGTCCGGGTACCGCAGGACATCGATAGTGAGGTGGTCTCCGGTCAAGCAACCGCGATCCCCGTACTCCCGACAGCCTTTCGGTCGGGTCGGCGGAAACAGAAGGCCGGCGCAGCAACAGGGCCGGCAGATGGTGTAGCAGTTCCTTCGGGGCCCTGGTGTCGTACGCGCCAGGGCCCCTCCCCGCGTTCCGCCCCCCTTCCTCCATCTGTTTCGCAGTGAGGTGCGATGACAGCAGACGACTCGTTCAGCCGTCTCGACGACGACGGCTACCCCGCCTACACGATGGGCCGGGCCGCAGAAATGCTCGGCACCACCCAGGCCTTCCTCCGCGCCATGGGAGAGGCCCACCTGATCACCCCGCTGCGCTCCGAGGGCGGTCACCGGCGCTACTCCCGCTCCCAGCTGCGCATCGCCGCCCGCGCCCGCGAACTCGTCGACCGGGGCACTCCCATCGAGGCCGCCTGCCGGATCGTGATGCTCGAGATCCGGCTTGAGGAAGCTCAGCGCGTCAACGCCGAGCACCACTCCCCCGCGGCCGAAGGGCGCCCACGCACGGCAGCCTGAGGTGGACGTGCCCGCCGGTCGCGGTGGGCACTCCCGCCCGCGCGCGTCGGAGGTACGACGCACCTTGTTTCCTATGGTGACGGACCGTTGGAGGCGTGTAGCGTCTGCGTCAGCTGTCGTGGTTCGGAAGTCCCCTTTGCCCACGCCTTGGTGTGGGCGTTTTGCTGTGCAGTGCCGCAGGAACCAGGACGATCACCTCCGCCTTCCGCATGGAGCGGGAGGCGTTCATCGACTGGAAGGCATGAGACATGGCTACGGGAACTGTGAAGTGGTTCAACGCTGAGAAGGGCTTCGGCTTCATCGCCCAGGAGGGTGGCGGCCCGGACGTCTTCGCCCACTACTCGGCGATCAACTCCTCGGGCTTCCGCGAGCTCCAGGAGGGCCAGGTCGTGACGTTCGACATCACCCAGGGCCAGAAGGGCCCCCAGGCCGAGAACATCAACCCGGCCTAACCCTCCCCACCCCGCCCGCGCGGCCGCCGCGATCGGCGCTCACGGCTGTCCGTACAGCTCGCAGGCGCCCGATCAGCGGACGTCTGCGCTGTCCGCGAGAACCGGGGAGTACTGGATCAGGGCCGCGCAGCGTTTGCTGCGCGGCCCTGATCCGCGTCAGGACGGTTCGGTCAGGACGTGATCGGCTCGGGCAAGCTCGGAGACGTGAGCGGCCGCCCCTTCCAGGGGCAGGAGAGGCCGCAAGGGGCAGGAAACCGGGGTGCGGTCGTGATCGACCTCCCAGGTGGGCAAGGGTGCCGAGTGAGCACAGGTGGTGGAAACGGCGTAGAGGGTGCCGGAACAGCCCCGGCACACCAGCGAGCCGTGGATCACGCGAGTACCTCCGTTCGAACCGACGCGGCTGCGCCGTCAGCAGGGTGGGCATCCCCTGCCAGGTGCAGCTGCCGCAACGTGCTTTCCGTCTCGCGCCAGAAGTGCTCGGCAGAGACCAGACGCTGCCACAGCGAGTCAGGACAGCAGGGGACGGTGGCGCCGCGGGCCGCCCACTCCTCGGCCGGCCGCGCGTACAGGGGTGTGCTCTCGTCCGAGACCTCTCCACCGGCCTGCCCACCACCGGCGTGCGCCGGACTACGGGAAGGCCACCGGCGCAGCTGTTCCGGAAGACGGGAAGCGGCTCTGCGCTTGCCACTGCCGGCCTGAGCACTGCGGTCGAGGTGTACCCAATGATCATCCGTCACGTTCGTCAAAACGATTCTTCCACCCCATTGGACACCGTTTCCGGTCGGCCGCAACGGCCCCTCTTCCGCTCACCCGCGGCGGACGGAATCGGCAACCGCTCCCCGCAGTGGCGTGGCGGACTCGACGGCGCGTCCGGCGTCCAGGTCCAGCTCGGCAGCCTCAGGGAGCAGCCATGTTCGAGCCCGATTACCTCCTGACCAGCCAAGAGTAAATCTATCTTGGCTGGAGTAGACATTGGACCGTGGCGTGGTTATGGTTTCTCTCGTAGCCCAGCGAGACAACAGGGCCTGGCAGAGACGAACTGCCGGCAGTAGTACACGCAGGACCCGCAGGTGCAGTACGCAGGACGGTGCGGTGGTGGAGTTTCGAAGCCAGAGCTGGTGCAGGACGGCGACGGGACTGACGACCGGACCGGGTGGCCCGCAGTCATCAGGGGCCACCACGAGCAGTACCCAGCAGTGGAGTGAGTGGAGCAGCACCTCGGTGAAGGCGTCGGCTGCGGGCGCGCGCACCGGGAAGTTCGGCAGTGGGGTTCCAAGCCAGAGCAGACGCAGGACGGGCAACGGGGCTGGCTGCCGAAACGTGGCGCTAGGGCAGGCCGCGAGCAGTACCCAAGCAGTTAGCAGTACCAGCAGTACCAGCAGTAAGCATCATCAGCAGTACGCAGTCCCCCGCTTGGTAAGTAGTTGATCACCGAGGGAAGAACGGAGGAGCTTGGCGCCATCAGGATCGCCCGGGCCGGCAGGTTGAAGCCCGGGTACCGCAGGACATCGTCAGTGAGGTGGTCTCCGGTCAAGCAACCGCGATCCCCGCACCCCGATCACGCATGAGTCGGGTCTGCGGAAACAGAAGGCCGGCGCAGTATCAGGGCCGGTAGATGGTGTAGCAGTTCCTTCGGGGCCCTGGTGCCATAGGCACCAGGGCCCCTCCACGCGTTCCGGAAAGAGGTTCAATGACAGCAGACGACTCGTTCGGCCGTCTCGATGACGACGACTACCCCGCCTACACCATGGGCCGGGCCGCCGCGATGCTCGGCACCACCCAAGGTTTCCTCCGCGCCCTGGGCGAGGCCCGCCTCATCACCCCGCTCCGCTCGGACGGCGGACACCGCCGCTACTCCCGCTACCAGCTGCGCATCGCCGCCCGCGCCCGCGAACTCGTCGACCACGGAACCCCGATCGACTCCGCCTGCCGGATCATCATCCTGGAAGACCAGCTCGAAGAAGCCCAGCGCATCAACGCCGAGTACCGCCGAGCCGGCGAATCTTCGGCGCCATCGACCTCGGCCTGAGGTGATCGTGCCCGTCGGCATCGGCGGGCTCCCGATCTTCAAGCATTCCCGAGGTGACGCGGGTGCGTAGGCACGGGGCCTCTTCGGCCACCCACCTTGCCGCCGCCCTCCGGCACCGCGAGCCGGACTCGAATGCCTCGCTGCGCCCGCCGCACGGGCCCCTCCGCCACCCGCCCGCACCCTGACCCGAAGCCGGTCGGCAACTCACCAGCCCCCACGCAAATGAGCCGGCAAGCATCGACACGTCGTCGCGCTCAGGAGGCAGCGCGGAAGACGGCGATGCAGTGCGCGGTGAAGGCTGCCACGGTCAGGGCGTGGAACACCTCGTGGTAGCCGAACCAGCGGGGTGAGGGGTCGGGGCGCTGGAGGGCGTACACGAGGGCGCCCGCGCTGTAGAGCAGCCCGCCCGTCACGATCAGGGTGAGTACGGCCGCGCCGCCGCTGTGCAGGAAGTCGGGCAGGTAGCGCACCGGTGCCCAGCCCAGGGCCAGGTAGCAGGGCGTGTACAGCCAGCGGGGCGCTCCGATCCACAGGACGCGGAAGGCGATGCCGGCCAGAGCGCCCGTCCACACGATCCACAGGAGGACGGATCGCTGGTCAGGGGCGAGGAGGAGCACGGCCAGCGGAGTACAGGTTCCGGCGATGATCAGG
This sequence comes from Streptomyces sp. GL_141, assembly GCF_057834385.1. Taxonomy (NCBI): domain Bacteria; kingdom Bacillati; phylum Actinomycetota; class Actinomycetes; order Kitasatosporales; family Streptomycetaceae; genus Streptomyces; species Streptomyces sp. GL_141. The sequence goes on along the minus strand of NZ_CM174402.1, from coordinate 4,892,720 downwards.
AAGATGTTCGCGTGGTCGAGGCGGCGCAGGACGGCCTCGCCGAGGGGTCCCCACGTGCCGAGGTGGTAGACGGCGCTCGTCCCGAACAGCAGCCAGGCGGTGACGGCGTACACGATGCAAGCCACAGTGGCCTGCGGTGTTCCTGCCAGGCAGATGAGGACGATGCCCGCGGCCAGGGACGCGGGGACCATGCCGGCGTGGAGCCAGCCCCGTAGCTTCGGCTTCATCGGCCCCACCAGATCGGCCGCTCTCCCGAAGTGGTCGGCGGGAGGCTCGGAGCCCTCGCTTCCTCCATCCGTGGGTGTGGAGACAACATGGCCGGCTCCGGCGTCGTCCCGGGGCCCTACGTCCCGTCCTGACACGTGCTGCTGGGCATCACTGGCAACCATGAGTCCATGCTAGGAGCCGGTCCGGAGCGGCATGGCCCGAGGTGTGCTCCCGTCTCCGGCGCGGCATCGCCGGGCGCGGCCGGTTCGACCGCCTCTTGGTTGCGGTCCTGGCAGCCTTCCTCCGACTGGGGCTATGGAACTCGTGTAATCCGGTGGGCCAGGGGAACGATCTGGGCTTCCGAACGGGCCTCTCCGCTCTCCTACGTCCAAGGACCGCCGATGCTTCCCGAGTTCCGCTCCCACGCGTCCGCCCCCTCTCCCATCAGCTGGAACAGCGGCTGGGGCTGGACCCCCGCCTCGAAGCCGGCCACATCGACGTGGAGCGCGTCGCGGACATCGCCGTCGTCGCATCGGCCCACTCCGACGGATACGTGGCCACCGCACACCTTTTCGGCCTGCTGGCCGCGCTCCCCGCCCCCACCGCGTCCGGAGAGCACTTCTGGTCGGAACTGTGGAGGTCCTCGGGCTCCCTCTACCTGCTGCCCGCCAACATCAAAGCGTGCGTGCCGAGTTCGCTGGCGGGAGAAGGCACCGGCCTGGCCGGGCAGATCCTCTCGGCCTTCGACGAGATGACCCCGCCTCAGCGCATCGCAGCCGGAGAGGTCATCGGCCAGGCACTCGCCGAGTCCGACCACCTCCCCGACCTCAAAACTCAGGTCATCGGTGAGCTGTGGCTCCGCGACCTCGAACTCACCGCCTGGCGCGTCCTGCACGCGGACCACAAGTCAGCCGATCCGTCCAGGCGCGAGGCCTTCCTCGACGCGTGGACGATCCCAAAGCGGGTGTCGCAGGTTCGAATCCTGCCGAGGGCACACGTGCAGAGGCCCCCAGCCGGCTGTGGCTGGGGGCCTTTGGCGTTTGTGGCAGGGGGACTCGTCCGCAGTGCGGAGGGTCAGGCGACCAGGTCGGCGTAGAGGATCACGTTGTTGGTGCGGTGGCCGTTTTTGATTTCGCCGCCGCAGGTGAGGAGGCGTAGCTCGGGGCGGGGGGTGTTTCCGTAGACCTTGTCGGTCGGGAAGTCCTGCTTGGCGACGTCCTCGATCTCGCGGATCGTGAACCTGGCCGTCCTGCCGTCCTCGCGCGGTACCTCGATCAGGTCGCCGAGCTTGATGTTCTTGACGTTCTTCATCACCGCGGGCCCGTACTTCGTGTCGAAGTGCGCGACGAGGACGGCCGGCCCCTTCTCGCCCGGAGTCACGCCCTGGGTCCACCAGCCCGGGTTGTCCGCGTCGGTGTCCGCGTTCGGCACGCCGAGCTCGCCCGTCGCCGGGTCCACCGTGAGGTCGACCATCTTCTTCGCGTCCACGCCCGCCGCGTCGATCTTCATGCCGGTCGGCTTCGACCCCGGGAGGGCGGGCGCCGCCTCGCCCGTGCGGGCGGGGGCCGCCGTGCTGCCCACCTCGGGGTCTGGCGCCAGGCCCGCAGCGCCGGCGGTGCGGGTGCCGCACGCCGTGAGGGTCCCGCACGCGGTGAGGGTGGCGAGCGCCGCTACGGCGGCGGTACGGACGGTGGCGCGCATGAGTGTTTCCCTCGGAGCCTCGGGTCGGCGTCACCGGCGGTGGCGACGACCAACACGTTACGAGGGCCGTGTCCGGGTCGTCCGTCGGCGACGTAACAGCCGGCCGGACACCTCCCCGCGATCCCGTAAAGGGCAAGGGCGCGGGCAGGGGCAGACGAAAGCCCTTCCGGCCCGGGTCGGGGCCGGAAGGGCTGCATCAGGGACACATCACGAACACAACGCGTCGTTATGGCAGGGAGGTGGGCTCAGGCTTCAGCCTCGGCCCCGCCCTCAGCTGAGGCCTCTGCTGCGCTCGCCGATGCGGTCGCCCTGCGGGGTCCCGGCCCGCTTGAGTTCCGCCTTCGTGTGCGCTCCGCCCTTGACCTTGCTCCGGACCGGACCGGAGAAGCCGTGCGCGTGTTGCACGGCGCGGGGCAGGTTGGTCGCTTCCGCAGCCTTCTCTACGGCCGCGTGGAAGTCCTGCTTCTGCTCTTGCTCTTTGCTCATCCCGTCGTCACTCCCTAAAAAGACTCGGGGCACCCAATCGGACTACTGGGATCGTATGCACATAAGGGGCACAACGCACCCGGGCCGGGCGTAAAGAATGGTTGATCAAGGACGCGGCGGGGCCGGGCGCTGCGGGGGGCCCAGTACCTCGTAGAGCAGGTCCTCCGGACACGGCGTGCCCCGCGGAAGCTGGTACTTCGCCGCGATCCGGTACTCCCCCGGCGTCGGGGCCAGCAGCTCCGTCCACTCGTCGCCGGTACCGTCCGAGGGTGCCTTGAACAGGCATCCGGCGGTGTTCGCGTAGACCTTGGGCGTGGCGACCGCGCCCTTCGGCGCCACCTTCGCGGCGGCCTTCGAGGCCTCCGTCTCCTGCGGCGGCTCCACCGGCTTGCCGGCGCCGTCCAGCAGGCCCAGCCACGGGGAATGCGGGATGCGCACCAGGACCCGTCCGGCCTGCTTCACGTCGATGACCAGCTGGTCGGCGCTGGCCCGCACCACCGTCGCGGGGCCGGCGACCAGGTTCGTCGGCTCGGTGACCTTGAAGAGCTGCCAGTTCGCGTCGCCCCACACCTGCTGGAGGTACGGGAGCCCCTCGCGCACCAGCTTCGCCTCGTCCCGCCCGCCCTCGTCGGGTTTGTCGGCGGGCAGCACCACGTAGTGCACGGCCCAGCGGTCCAGCCACTCGCGGTAGCTGTCGGCCGTCAGGGTGTCGTCGTAGAAGACCGGGTTGCGCTCCAGATCGGCCTGCCGGTTCCAGCCGCGGGCGAGGTTCACGTACGCGGGGAAGGCGGAGGATTCGCGGTGGCTGCTGGCCGGGACCACCTCGACGCGGCCGCGGTCGGCGCCCGCCTTCTGGAGCTGGTCCACCAGCGGGGCCAGCTCGCGGCTCCAGGAGGCCAGCGGGGTGGTGCGGACGATGTCGGTGACGCTGTTGACGGTGATCCAGGCGGTCACGCCGGTCAGCGCGAGCAGCAGCCCGTACCAGCGGCGCGTGCGCGGGGCCTCGTACGGGAGGGCCGCGAGCAGCACCACCCCGCCGAACAGCATGGCCAGCCGGGTCACGTTCGAGCCGACCTGGGAGTCGATCGCCCAGGTCAGGGCCACCCCTAGGGCGTAGATCGCGGACGCGGTCCGGACCGATTTCCAGCTCTTCGGTACGAGGAACAGCGCGGCCAGCGCGCACGCGAACGGCAGCGCCGCCGAGATCAGCTTCATCGGCTGGGTCCCCGAGAAGGGGAACAGCCAGGAGGACAGCCCGACCACCGCCGCCGGGGCCAGGCCGAGGGCGTACGCGCCGGGGCGGCGGCCGTTCAGGAACAGCGCGGCCGCGATCACCCCGAGGAACAGGCCGGCGACCGGGCTGGAGGCGGTGGCGATCGCCGCGAGCGGCGCCGCCACGGCGGCCTTCGCCCAGCGCCGCTCGGCCCATTTGCGGGGCCAGCAGAAGACGGCGGCGACGGCTCCGAGGGCGAACATCGCGCCGAGACCGAAGGTGACCCGGCCCGACACGGCGTTGCACAGCAGCCCGTACACCCCGGCCAGGGCGGGCCACAGCGGCTCGCGGACGGCGCCCCGGCAGCGGGTCAGGATCATCGCGAGCAGCCCGGCCGAGACCGTACCGGCGATCATCATCGTGGTGCGGACGCCGAGCACGTGCATCACGTACGGCGAGACCACGCTGTACGAGACCGGGTGCATGCCGCCGTACCAGGCGAGGTTGTACGCCGAGTCGGGATGGCGGCCCACGAACTCGGCCCAGGCGTCCTGCGCGGCGAGGTCGCCACCGCTGTTGGCGACGGCGAAGAACCAGATCACGTGCAGCAGCCCGGCCAGCGCGGTGGCCACGGCCACGGGGTGCCGGCGCGCCCAGCCGAGGGCACGGCCGACCGGCCCGGGGCGGGGGCCGGGTCCGGACACGGGTCCGGACCCGGACACGGGTCCGTGGCCGGCCTGCGGGCTCGGGGCACCGGGGGTCCGGGGCGGAACCCCGCCCCGGACATGGACCTGCTCCCGGCCCTGTTCCTGCCGCTCAGCGGTGGTCACGCCGACGTACTCCCCACTCCGGTCCCTCGGGTCGTCCCTCGGGCCGCATCCCGCGGGTGCGTCCCGTCGGTGCGTCCCTCGGTTCGTAGACGCGGTCCGGCGCCCCGGGGTTGCCCCGGGGCACCGGACCCGCTCCGTGCTCGTGCGCGGCGTCGGGCTCGCCCGGTGCCGCGGCCGGCGAGCGTCAGCCGACGCGCGTCAGCTTCTTGCCGATGCCGGGTGCGGTGAGGTCGCTCTGCAGCGCCACCGGCACCTTCACCTGGCTGGCGCCCTCGCCGACGGTCAGCATGCCGATCTCCGACCCCGCCTTGGCGGTCTGCGGGAGCTGGGTGGCCCCGTCGGCCAGCTTGATGGAGATGGTGAGGGTCGGCCAGCCGACCGCCTCCACGTCGGCGGTGGCCACGACCGGGACCCGGGTGCCGAGTCCGTCGTCCACGTAGCCGACGACGGAACCCTTCTTGACGACGGGCGCGGCCGTGAGCATCTTCTGCGTGGCCAGCATGATGTTCTTGCTCGCCGCGATCGCGGTGCCGAGGATCGGCACGCCGTGCTGGCCGAGGACCGCACCGACGATCAGCTGGTTGGTCTTGCCGACCTTCTTCTCGGCGGCGAAGAGCAGGTTGCCGCCGGCCTTGGTGGTGGAGCCGGTCTTGATGCCGAGCGAGCCGTTGAACGGAACCAGGTCGTTGTAGTTCCGCCACTTCTTGCCCGTGGAGTCGACCCACTCCGGCTTCTTGGTGATCGCGATCAGCTCCGGCATCTCGACGATCTTGAGGCCGAGCTTGACCTGGTCCTCGGCGGTGCTGACCGTGGTCGCGTCCAGACCCGAGGGGTCCGTGTACGTGGTGTTGGTCATGCCGAGTTCCTTGGCGGTGTCGTTCATCTTCTTGACGAACGCCTCCTGCCCGCCGTCCCAGCGCGCGAGCAGCCGCGCGACGTTGTTGGCGGACGGGATCATGATCGCGGAGAGGGCGTCCTCCTGGGAGATCTTGTCGTTCTCCTTCAGGTTGTTGACCGTGGACTCGCCCTCGGTCTCCTTCTTGCCGTCCTCGACCGCCGTCTTGTCGATGGGGATCATCTGCCCCTTCTCCCCCTTCTTCATGGGGAAGTCCTTGAGGATGACGTAGGCGGTCATGGCCTTGGCGACACTGCCGATCGCCACGGGCTTCTGCTCCCCGAAGGTTCCTACGGGGCCGAGGCCGGCCGCGGCCATGTAGGCCTGACCCTCCTTCGGCCACGGCAGGGACGGCGCCCCGCCCTCGAAGGTGTACGAGGTGTTCGCGGTCACCTTCAGCGTCGGCGCGGGCAGCGGGCGCACGAGCTGGACGACGGCGAGGACCACCGCGAGCAGCACCAGGATGGGCGCGTAGATCTTGAACCGCCGCACGGCGGTCCGGGCCGCGCTCGGCGGCGGGGGCGGGTTGTTGGTCAGGTCCGCCAGCATGTCGAGCGGCGGCTTGGGCGGCAGCGGCTGCTGCGTGGTCCGCTCCGGGGACTCCCGCACGGTCCGCTCCACGGACTCCCGCGTCACGGGGGTCCGCACGCCGGGGTCGATCGGAGTCCGCACCGGAGCCGCGGCCGGGGTGGCCGAAGCCCTCGGAGCACCGGGTGCGGGGGGCACGCCGGGCGCGCCCGTGGCGGGCCGCACCGGGGCGTCGTCGCTCCGCAGCGGTACGAAGGTGCTCGCCCGCTCCCCGCGGTGGCCTGCGGCGCCGGGGGTGGCAGGGCCGGGCTTCCCGGGGGCGCCCTGCCCGGGGGCGCCGGGGGTGGGGCCGGCCGGGTTGGCGGTGCCGGGCTTGATGGCCCGGAACACGGCCGTCCGCTCGCTGTCGACGGGCACGTCGCCGGCCGGGGCGGCGGGGGTCGGGGGCTTCACCGCCCGGAACACGGCGGTCCGCTCGCTGTCCTCCGCGGGGCCGCCGCCCGGGGCGGACCCGGACCCGGACCCGGGCTTGACCGCCCGGAACACCGCGGTCCGCTCACTGTCGACGGACCCGCCGGGGGCGGGAGCACCGGGAGCACCGGGAGCACCGGGAGCACCGGGAGGAGTCTGGGCGCCCGGAGCGCCCGAAGGGGGCCGGGTACCGGAAGAAGCCGGGCCACCGGAGGCCGCCGGGGTGCCCGGGGCACCGGCGGAGGGCCGGGTACCCGGCGAAGCCGGAGCGCCGGAAGCAGCCTGGCCGCCCGAAGGAGCCGGGGCGCCCGGGGCCGCCTCGCCGCGCGACCCTGCCGCAGCACCCGGCGTACCCGAGGTGCCCGTGGAGGGCCGGGTACCCGGCGAAGCCGGAGCATCAGAAGCGGCCTGGCCGCCCGGCGCTGCCGAAGTGCCCGGGGCGCCCGAAGGGGTTCGGGTGGCCGGAAGGGCCGGAGCGCCGGAGGGCGGAGTGCTCGCGGTCGGGGCGCCCGTCGTGCGGAACACGGCCGTGCGCTCGCTGTCGGCGGGCTCGGTCGGTGCGGGCGCGTCGGCCGGCGCCGAAGCGGAATCCGTGGGGCGACCCGTGGCGGCCGGCGGCGTGACCGTACGGAACACCGCGGTGCGCTCGCTCTCGACCGAACCGGAGGCGGCGCCGGCACCGGAGGCCGCAGGCTCGTCCGAGGCGCCGCGCGCCGGGTCGGCACCAGAACCGGAACCCGTCGGCAGACCCGTGCGGAACGACGCCGTGCGGTCATTCCCGGCCGGTGCGGAGCCGGCCGCGGACTCACCCGAGGCGCCACGCGCCCGGTCGGCACCAGAACCGGAACCGGAGCCGGAACTCGCGGACAGGCCCTTGCCGGCGCCCCCGGCCGGACCGGCGGCAGCCACAGGCTCGCCCGAAGCGGAAGCGGAAGCGGAACCCGAAGGGCGGCCCGCATCGGCCGGCGGCGTCGCAGCACGGAAGGCGGTCGTACGGTCGCCGCCCGCAGGCGCGGCCGAGGCCTCGCCCACCGAAGCGGAACCCGGTGCGGAAGCAGAAACGGAAGCAGAATCGGAGCCGGAAGGTGCGGTCCGGTCGGCGGTCGCGGGAGGTGTCGCGGTACGGGACCCGGTCGCGCTCCCACTCTCGGCGGGATCAGCTGCCGGCGCGTCGGCCGGTGCGGAAGCGGAATCACCGGAAGCGGCAGGACCGGCGGCCGGAGGCGTCACGGTGCGGAACACCGCCGTGCGCTCGCTCTCGACCGGCGCGGCAGCGGACTCGCCGCGCCCGGACCCGGAAGGAGACCCCGAAGCAGGCTCCGAGGAGGCCTCCGAGGCGGACTCCGAAGCCGAACCCGAACCCGCCGCGGCCGCCTCCGCGGGCAGGGCCTCGAAGACCTCGGTCCGCGCAGCCGGCGCACCCGGCGCGGCCGGCGCGTCGGACGGCTCGTCCTCCGCCGTGGCCACCCACGCGGCCACCGCTTCCCGGAGCGGGTCGCGCTCCGCGGACCCGTCCTCCGAGTCCCTCGGACGGAACAACGACGTCCTCGGGTCACGCCCCTCGGACGACTCCGTCGTCCCCGACGTTCCTTCATCAACCGACTTGTCGGGGGACTCGCCCGCCACCAGTTCCTCCTCGATCGCCTTCACGTCCGGCTGTCCGAATGTCTAACAGTGTCCCGTCTAGGGGGCATCGCCCCCGTGCTAGACGAGAACGACATAGCTGATGGTTCCCCCACAAAGCGGTCAGGCGCTCTCGACAGATGAATGTGAGAGGCGTCACCCTGTCACTCATCCACGCGGGGAGGCATGGATGGGCAAGAGCCGCAGAACGATTCCGGAGGAGCTTTTGCTGCTCGCCTTGGACCCGGCCACGGGTACCACGGCGCAGCCGCAGTCGCTCGACCTCGGCCTGGCCGGGGCACAGCTAGTGGAGCTGGCTCTGGCAGGACGGATAGCCCCTGATGGGGATCGTATCGCCGTGGTGATGCCACGGCCGACAGGAGATCCGACTCTGGACTCCGCACTGGAACTGCTGCGCAGGCGCGGCAGCCCGGTTCGGGCGGTCCACTGGATCGGCGGACCCCGACTGGGGCTCCGTCAGATTTACCTCGCTCACCTGGAGCGTTGCGGCATGGTGCATGCCGTCGCGGGCCAGATGTGCGGGGTGCTGCCGACGACTCGCTACCAAGCGACCGACACAGCGATCAGCCGGGAGATCCGTGGCCGGCTGGACAGTGCGATCCGCACCGGCGTACCGCCGGACCCGCGGACCGCGGCGCTTGCCGCACTGGCCCACGCGGTCGGACTCGGCAAGCACCTGTACCCCGGCAACGAGGGGCGGTCGTCCAGGTCCCGGCTGCGGGACCTGATCCGGCACGACCCGATGGGCGGACTGGTGGCTCACGCCGTCATGGACGTCCAGAACGGCGTGGCCGCACAGCCGCGCCGCGACCGGGCACCGGCCCAGCCCGCCCGGGCAACGGCGGCAGCCGTTCCGCTGCAGCCGCGCCGGACCGGTGCGATGGCCCGCGCGGCCGCGCACTGATCCACCGGCAGCACACGTAGGGCAAGCAGGGCAAGCACCACAGGCGAGACACGCAGGGCAAGCAGGGCAGCAGTAATCGCAACCGCCGACGCGCGGGGCGACGGGGCCGGTGCGCCGGTCCCGTCGGCCCGCGCGTTTGCTTTTCCCACCCGTTCCCGCCCGTTCCCCAGCGGGGTCACGTGCTTCGGTGGCAGTCTGCTCACCAGCAGACACGCAGAGAGACAGCAAAGAGACAGCAACAGAAGAAGGCGGAGGTGCCGTTCACGTGGCGTCCAATGTCAATCCCACCGTCCGACGCCGCCGACTGGGCATGGAGTTGCGCAAACTGCGCGAGGACAAAGGCATGACGGCCGAGCAGGTCGCGGAACGCCTGCTCGTCTCCCAGTCGAAGATCAGCCGGCTGGAGAACGGCCGCCGTTCCATCAGTCAGCGCGACGTCCGCGATCTGTGCGACGTCTACGAGGTCGAGGACCGGCGGCTCGTCGACTCCCTCATGCAGATGGCCAAGGATTCCCGCCAGCAGGGCTGGTGGCACGCCTTCGGCGACATCCCGTACAGCGTCTACATCGGCCTGGAGACGGACGCCGCCAGCCTGCGCACCTACGAGCCCCTGGTGATCCCGGGGCTACTCCAGACCCCGGAGTACGCCCAGTCGCTCGTCCGCGGCGCCTGGCCGGAGACGGCTCCGGTCGACGTGGAGAAGCGCGTCCAGGTCCGGATGCACCGCCAGAAGCGGCTCCACGAGACCGAGAACAGCAATCCCGAGATCGGACCGCTGCGCCTGTGGGCGGTCATCGACGAGGCGGCCCTGCGGCGCCACGTGGGCGATGCGCAGCTCATGATCCGACAGCTGGAGTTCCTGATAGAGCAGTCGGAGAAGCCGCACGTCACGGTCCAGGTGATGCCGTTCTCGGTGGGCGCCCACCCGGGCGTCAACGGCCAGTACGCGATTCTGGAATTCCCGGACGCGTCGGACTCGACGGTCGTCTACATCGAGGGCGTGACGAGCGACCTGTACCTGGAGAAGGCGAACGACGTCCAGAAATACAGCGTGATGTACGAACATCTGCGCGCACAGGCCCACAATGTGGACCAGACGAGGCAGTTCATCGCGCAGATCATCGAGGACTTCGCGGGCAAGGGGAAATGAGCTCCGGCGAAAAGGCCCGTACGGTACACCGTCACTCCCCGGCCGCAGAAGACCTGAATGGAATATGCCACTCGGTCGGGTGAACGCCCTCTTCGCGCAACCGGACCTGCGGGTAGCGTCGATCACGTCAGCCGGAGCAATGGCCGACACGACACCGGAACCACTCGCTGAACCGGAGAGAAACATGGCTATTCGTCAAGGCGCAACGGAAAACTGGACCAAGTCCTCGTACTCCGCCAACGGCGCCTGCGTCGAGGTCAAGTCCCCCGTCGTCGAGTCCATCGCGGTCCGCGACTCGAAGGTGCAGGACGGACCGTCCCTCACCTTCGCGCCCGGCTCCTGGACCTCCTTCGTCGCCGATGTGACCGAGGGCCGCCTGGGGCGCCTCGTCTGAACGTCGAGGCAACCCTCCCGGCCCGTACGGCCTGCATCACCTGCACGACCAGCACCACCTGCACCACTGACTGGAGCCCTCTCGACCGGCCCGCCGTCGCCTGCCGAGGGGGCTCGGCCATGTCCGGTCCCCAAGCCCCCCGGACCCGGGCTACCTCAGCTGGTCGACGTACCGGTCCGTCCCCGGCACCGTCGGGATGAACGGCGCCACCAGCTCCACCCGCCCCAGCCCCGACTCCGCGACCTCCGCGTCCAGCCCCTGGAACCGGTCCCAGCAGGTGCGCGGGTCGGCCTCCAGGAACCACAGCAGGGTCAGCCGGGTGTCGACCCCCTCCACCTGCTTGACGTACGTCATCCGGTCCCCGGGCAGCGGCGTCGGCCGGAAGACCGTCACCATCGCGGCCGGTGAGCCGGCCAGCCGCTTCGGCAGGGCGCGCGAGCGCAGCCACTCCAGCAGTTCGGCCCGCTGCTCCGGCCCCTCCGCGTCGATGACCTGCACCACGAGCCCCCCGTACGGGTGGTCGAGGGCGTGGAAGTCCCGCGGCCCGGCGGCGCCGTCCCGGTAGACGGTGGCCTCGTGGTCCTGGAAGGCCGTGAAGACATGCGTCCGGTCCTGGTAGACCCGGCCGTCGCGGTTGAGGCGCTTGTTGATGCCGACGGTCCACTTCATGTGCTCGTCGTAGCGGCCCTCGGTGACCCAGTACGTGGAGATGTAGCACCCGGCGGTCACGGGCTGGGCCACGGCCGACTTCTCCGGGTAGCGCAGCTCCTGGAGCTCGCGGGTGGCGACCCAGCGCCGGCCGGCGTACATCCAGGGCATGGCCATGGCGCCGGCGTAGTAGTGATCGTCCTCGTACCAGCGGTTGTACGCGAACTCGTGGCCCGGGTGCGGCTCGACCATGGTGATCAGCGCGTGGCCGGGGTGGACTCCGTAGGGGCCGACCGAGGCGAGCTCGGCGTAGTCGTCGGCCCGGGTGTTCCGCTCGTCTGCTGTCATGGGAGACGGTCTAGCTGATGCGACGTCAGATGGGGAGTCCCCGGGCGGCGTTCAGCATCCGATACATAGATGCCGTCTACATCTTCTCGCGGCTACGATGCGCGCACCCGCCTCCCGAAGGAGCTCCCGTGCCCGCCTCAGCGCCCGCCTCCGCCTCCGCCCCTCCGCCCGCCTTCGCCGCCCGGATCCGCACGACCGCACCCTCCGCCGTGCGCGAGATCCTCGCCGTCACCGCCCAGCCCGGCATGATCTCCTTCGCCGGCGGCCTGCCCGCGCCCGAGCTCTTCGACACCGAGGGCCTGCGGGCCGCGTACGACGCCGCCTTCGCGCGGTCCGCACGCCGGGCCCTCCAGTACTCGACCACCGAGGGCGTCCCCGAACTGCGCGCGGCGGTGGCGGCCCGGCTCGACCGGCAGGGGCTGGCGACCACCGCGGACGACCTGCTGATCACCACCGGCTCCCAGCAGGGGCTCAACCTGCTCACGACCGCGCTGATCGAGCCGGGCGACACGGTGCTCGTCGAGAACCCCACCTACCTGGCGGCGCTCCAGGGGTTCCGGCTCGCCGGAGCCCGGGTGGTCCCCGTGCCGTGCGACGACCAGGGCATCCTCCCGGACGCGCTGGCGGAACTCGTCGCCCGCGAACGCCCCAAACTGCTCTACACGATCCCCACCTTCCAGAACCCGACCGGCCGCACCCTCCCCGCCGGGCGCCGCGCCGAGATCGCATCGCTCGCGGCCCGGCTCGGGCTGTGGCTACTGGAGGACGACCCGTACGGGGACCTCCGCTACGAGGGCCGCGAGCTGCCCCGGCTCGCCTCCTACCCGGGGGCCGAAGACCGCACCGCGCTCCTCGGCAGCTTCTCGAAGGTCATGGCCCCCGGGCTCCGGCTCGGCTGGCTGCGCGCCCCGGCCGCGCTGCTGCGCGGGGCGGTGCTCGCGAAGCAGGCGGCGGACCTGCACACCTCGACGGTGGACCAGCTGGCGGCGGCGGAGTACCTGCGGACGGCGGACCTCGACGCGCACGTTTCGCGTGTCCGCGACGCGTACCGGATCCGGCGTGACGCCCTGCTCTCGGGCCTGCCCGACGCGCTGCCGCCGGGCTCCGTGTGGAACCGTCCGGAGGGCGGCATGTTCGTCTGGGCCCGCCTCCCCGAAGGCCACGACGCGACGGCCCTGCTCCGCGCGGCCACCTCCCGGGGCGTCGCCTTCGTCCCCGGAGCCCCCTTCTTCGCGGTGGCCCCGGACCCCCGCACCCTGCGCCTGTCCTTCACCACGCACACCCCACCAGAAATCCACCGGGGCCTAACCCGCCTGACCCCCTAGCCCCCTCCGCTGCGCGGCGCGGAAGCCCCCGCAGCACCCCTCACCGCTGCGCGGAGCAAACTCCCCGCTGCGACCTTCCCCGCCGCACAGGGCGGAAGCCCCCGCAGCAACCCTTGCCGCTGCGCGGGGCGGAGTTCCCCTACCCGCCCTTCCACCGTTCCCCGGGCGCTGCCCGGACCCGCGCCTCAAACGCCGGCGAGGCTGGGGGATGCCCCGGGCCAGCCCGGACCCGGACCTCAAACGCCGGACGGGCTGGAGAGGGGCCCCGGGCTGCGCCCGGACCCCCTGGGGCTCCGCCCCAGACCCCGGTCCTCAAACGCCGGACGGCTGAAAAGACCAACCCCGGCCGGGCGGGGCTGGAAGGTCGCCCCCGGGCGGGGCCGGAGGTGGAGGGGTCGGGCCCGGCGGGGCGGGGTCGGGGACGGGGTGGGGTGTTGGCCTGGACGTAGAGCGTGATGTGTGGCGCGAGAACACCCCGCGGCCTGTCGGAGTCGAGCACAGGGCGCCTAAATCATGCAGTCCAGGCCAACACCCCACCCCGGCCCCGGCCCCGACCCACCCGCAGCCCACCCCACCCACAGACGGACCCCAACCACAACACAGCCCCGCCGGCGTTTGAGGCGCAGGGGTCCGGGGACCGGTCCCCGGCAACGGCGCCGCACGCGGACCCTTCCCTCCCCGCCCCCCGCCCCGTAGCCTGACGCCCCGTCAGATCCATCGGGTCGTCAGGAGGCCGCACCATGTCGCCGCTGCTGCTACAAGGCAAGACCGTCATCGTCTCCGGCGTAGGCGCCGGCCTCGGCCACCAGGTCGCCGCCACCGTCGTCCGCGACGGCGGCAACGCCGTGCTCGGGGCGCGGACCGAGGCCAACCTCGCCAAGGCCGCCGCCGAGATCGACCCCGACGGCACGCACACCGCGTACCTGCCGACCGACATCTCCGACGAGCGCCAGTGCGAGGCCCTCGCCGCCCTCGCCCAGGAGCGGTTCGGCGGGGTCGACGCCGTCGTCCACGTCGCCGCCTGGGACTCGTACTTCGGGGGCCTCCAGGACGCCGACTTCGGCACCTGGCAGCAGATCCTCGACGTCAACCTGCTCGGAACCCTCCGCATGACCCGCGCCTGCCTGCCCGCGCTGAAGCGCACCGGCGGCTCCGTCGTCATCATCGGCACCCAGTCCGCCATCGCCTCCCCCAACGAGGTGCAGCAGGCCGCCTATGCCGCCTCCAAGGGCGCGCTGACCTCCGCCATGTACTCCATGGCCCGCGAGCTCGGCCCGCACCGCATCCGCGTGAACACCGTGCTCCCCGGCTGGATGTGGGGTCCCCCGGTCCAGGCCTTCGTCACCTTCACCGCGCACACCGAAGGCGTCCCCGAGGCCGAGGTCCACGCCCGCCTCACCGACCGCATGGCGCTGCCGGACCTGGCCACCGACGGGGACGTCGCCGACGCCGCCGCCTTCCTCGCCTCGGACCGCGCACGGGCGATAACCGGCCAGTCCCTGCTGGTCAACGCCGGGGAGCTGATGCGATGAGCCCCTCCGTGCCCGCGCGAGCGGATCGTATGCTCGGGCCATGACCACTCCGAGCGACGCTCCGACCGAGAACTCGATGCGCCGGGCGCTCCGCCGCGCCCGCGACGGCGTCGCACTCGACGCGACCGAGGCGGCCGTACTCCTGCAGGCGCGCGGCGAGGACCTGAAGGACCTCGCCGCCTCCGCCGCCCGGGTACGGGACTCCGGCCTCGAAGCCGCGGGCCGGCCCGGCGTCATCACGTACTCGCGCAAGGTCTTCATCCCCCTCACCCGCCTGTGCCGCGACAAGTGCCACTACTGCACCTTCGTCACGGTCCCCGGCAAGCTCCGCCGCGAGGGCCACGGCATGTACCTGTCCCCCGACGAGGTCCTCGACATAGCCCGCAAGGGCGCGTCCATGGGCTGCAAGGAAGCCCTGTTCACGCTCGGCGACCGGCCCGAGGACCGCTGGCCCGAGGCCCGCGAGTGGCTCGACGCGCACGGCTACGACGACACCCTCGCCTACGTGCGCGCCATGGCCATCCGCGTCCTGGAGGAGACCGGCCTCCTCCCCCACCTCAACCCCGGCGTGCTGACCTGGTCGGACCTCCAGCGCCTCAAGCCGGTGGCCCCCTCGATGGGCATGATGCTGGAGACCACCGCCACCCGGCTGTGGTCCGAGCCCGGCGGCCCCCACCACGGTTCCCCCGACAAGGACCCGGCCGTGCGGCTGCGCGTCCTGGAGGACGCGGGCCGCTCCAACGTCCCCTTCACCACCGGGGTGCTGATCGGCATCGGCGAGTCCTACGAGGAGCGCGCGGACGCCTTCTTCGAGCTGCGCCGGATCCAGCGCAGCTACCACGGCATCCAGGAAGTCATCGTCCAGAACTTCCGGGCCAAGCCCGACACGGCCATGCGCGGCATGCCCGACGCGGAGCTGGAGGAGCTCGCCGCGGCCATCGCCGTGGCCCGCCACATCCTCGGCCCGAGCGCCCGCATCCAGGCCCCGCCGAACCTGGTGGACTCCGAGTACGTGCTGCTCATCGGCGCCGGCATCGACGACTGGGGCGGGGTCTCCCCGCTCACCCCCGACCACGTGAACCCCGAGCGCCCCTGGCCGCACATCGAGGAACTGGCGCGGCGCACCGCCGACGCCGGCTTCACGCTGCGCGAACGCCTCACCATCTACCCGGAGTTCCTCCAGCGCGGCGAACCCTGGCTGGACCCGCGCCTGCTGCCCCACGTCCGCGCGCTGGCCGACCCGGAGAGCGGGCTCGCGGAGGAGTCCGCGCCGGTCGAGGGCCGGCCGTGGCAGGAGCCGGACGAGGGCTTCACCGCCTACGGCCGCACCGACCTGCACACCACCATCGACACGCAGGGCCGTACCAGCGACCGGCGCGACGACTTCGACGTGGTCTACGGCGACTGGGAGGCCCTGCGCGAGGCCGCGGCCCCGGGCATGGTCCCCGATCCCGAGCGCATCGACACGGACGTACGGGCGGCGCTCGCGCAGGCCGCCGACGACCCGACGCGGCTCACCGACGAGCAGGCGCTCGCCCTGCTGCACGCGGACGGCCCCGCGCTGGACGCCCTCTGCCGGATCGCGGACGACCTGCGCAAGTCGGTGGTGGGCGAGGACGTCACGTACATCGTGACCCGCAACATCAACTTCACCAACGTCTGTTACACCGGCTGCCGTTTCTGCGCCTTCGCGCAGCGGCGTACGGACGCGGACGCGTACACCCTCTCGCTCGACCAGGTCGCCGACCGGGCCGCGCAGGCGTGGGACGTGGGCGCGGTCGAGGTGTGCATGCAGGGCGGCATCCACCCGGACCTGCCCGGGACGGCCTACTTCGACATCGCGCGGGCGGTGAAGGAGCGCGTCCCCGGCATGCACGTGCACGCCTTCTCCCCGATGGAGGTCGTCAACGGCGCGACGCGCACCGGGATGTCGGTACGGGACTGGCTGACGGCGGCCAAGGAGGCCGGCCTCGACTCCATCCCCGGTACGGCGGCGGAGATCCTGGACGACGAGGTCCGCTGGGTCCTCACCAAGGGCAAGCTGCCGACGGCCGACTGGATCGACGTGGTCTCGACGGCGCACGAGCTCGGCATCCGCTCCTCCTCCACGATGATGTACGGCCACGTGGACCAGCCCCGGCACTGGCTGGGCCACTTCCGCACCCTGGCGCGCATGCAGGAGGAGGCGCGGGCCAAGGGGGTGGAGGGCTTCACGGAGTTCGTGACGCTCCCCTTCATCCACACCAACGCCCCCGTCTACCTGGCGGGCATCGCCCGCCCCGGCCCGACGGTGCGCGACAACCGCGCGGTGACGGCGATGGCCCGCATCCTGCTCCACCCGCACATCACCAACATCCAGACCAGCTGGGTGAAGCTGGGCTCGGAGGGCGCCGCCGAGATGCTCCGCTCGGGCGCCAACGACCTGGGCGGAACCCTGATGGAGGAGACCATCTCCCGGATGGCCGGGTCGAGCTACGGCTCGTACAAGTCCGTCCAGGACCTGATCGGCGTCGCCGAGGCGGCCGGCCGGCCCGCGAAGGCCCGTACGACGCTCTACGGCGAGGTCCCGGAGGAACGCCAGGCCGCGGCCCGCGCCTCGGACGGCCACCTGCCGGAGCTGCTGCCGGTCCTGGACTGACACCGGGAATCCCGTACGGACAACCCGTACACCCCGTACAACCCTCCGGTGCGTTCGGCGGTCTCACCATCGATCGTCGAACGCATCTCCGGGGGTTTCATGAACAAGCGCATCAACGCCGTGCTCTGCACCGCGACCGTCCTGGGGCTGGGAGCCGCGCTGGCCGTGCCCACCACGGCCGCGCAGGCCGCCGACTCCAAGCCGAGGCAGTTCAGCGCACGCGTGGTGCACGAGCAGGTCATCCTGGACTTCGGCACCGAGCTTCCGCCCAAGGACCTCAAGGTGCACCTGCGGAAGAAGGGCACGACCGCGCGGGTCGCCACCGTCACGAGCTTCACCGCCGCCCCCGAGGGGATCCAGACCGCCCCGCTGAAGCTCGCCGCGCTCGGCGAGTACACCGTCGACGTGGAGTACGACGGCCCTCAGGGCGAACCGGTCTCCCACAAGGACAAGACGAGCCTGAACTACCAGGTGCGGCCGTCCTTCACGAACCTGAAGGCCTCGAAGCCGGTGTCCCTCGCGGACCCGCAGACGGTGGTCTCGGGTGACGTCAAGCTCTACGACCCCCGCAACGGCGCGCTGAAGCCCTATCCGGGCACGTTCACGGCCCGGACCGGCACCGTCACCACACCGGTGACCCCCGACGCCCAGGGACACTTCGCGTCGAAGATCACGGTCAACGGCGCCGAGTCCGGTGCGAAGGCGGTCGACCACGACGCCACGTACGTCCATCTCGCGGGCGAGGCGAACGGCGTCAAGGAGCAGGATGCCCTGCCGGTGCCGGTGACGCCCGGTGCTGCCGCACGCATCACCCTGGACTCCTCGACCCTGACCGGCCCCTTCGGAACCAGCGGCAACATCGGCGGCACCGTCACCTGGAAGGCGCCCGACGGCACGTGGAAGCCGGCACCCGCCGGCATGAGGATCGCCGTCAACACCGTCCCTGCACCGGCGCAGTACCTGACGACGGACGGCGCGGGCCGGTTCGGGGGGTCCTTCCCCCTGCCCTTCGGCGATGACGCCCCGTGGCAGGTCCGCACCGACTCGCCCTGGGTGGCCGAGGCCGCACAGAACGTGACGGTGGACACCACGGGCGGGACCGCCTTCCACGACTTCACGGCCGAGTTGTACTCGCACAAGGTCGTGGGGGTGAGGGCCAAGCTCGATGTCGTCGAGTTCCCGGTGGGCAGCCCCTATTCGTCGAGCGTGGCCATCCAGTACTCGGCTGACGGCAAGACCGGCTGGACCAGGGTCGGTTCGACGTCGGTCTACACCGATCCCGGCAGCCGCACGGAGTACGTCAGCGGGCAGGCTCCCTACACCGGACCGGGCTTCGTGCGCATGCAGTTCGAGGGCACCTCGAACTACCGGGGTTCGGTGACGCCCGCCGTCCGGCTGAACGAGCGGAAGGCGACGGCCATCTCGGAATTCAACGCCGCGCCCGAGCCGGTCAAGAAGGGCCAGCCGATCACGGTCACGGGCAAGCTCACCGAGACCGACGCCGCCCGCAAGCCGTTGGTCGGCGCGACCGTCCACTACTACTTCAGGCCCGCGGGAAGCACGAAGTGGCAGGGCATGGGCTCCACCAGGACCCTTGCGGACGGCAGCTTCTCCAGGAAGTTCCCCGCCAACGTGACCGGCACGTGGAACGCCCGGTTCTTGTATGTCACCTCGCCCCACTTCTTCTCGCTCAGCCGCAACGACGAGGTCGTCGTCACCCCGTGACGCACGCCGGACGGGCGCGGGGGGTGAAACCGGCTCGGCCGACCTCACCGCCCGCGCCCGCCCGCGCCCGTCCGCGCCCGTCCGCGGCCGTTCGGGAAGCCCTGCCTAGCCGACCAGCAGGTCCTTCTTCAGCTGCTTCAACTCGCGGCCGTCGATGCCGAGGCCGCTCTTGAGGTAGTTGTCGAAGCTGCCGAACTTCGACTGGACCTCCTCGTACCCGGCGTTGAGGTACTCGGGGCGCACGTCGAGCATCGGCTTGTAGACGGCGGCCTGGGCGGCCGGCAGGTGCGAGAGGATCGCGTCGTTGGCGGCCTTGCGGTAGTCGTTGCTGGCCAGGTAGTCGGCCATCACGGTCTCGCTCGGCACGCCGAGGGCGGTCAGCAGGGAGGCGTTCGCCCAGCCCGTACGGTCCTTGCCCGCGGTGCAGTGGAACAGGACGCCGCGGTCGCGGTCGCGCTCGACGCCCTCGAAGACCTGGGTGTAGGCCTTCTTGCCGCCCTCTCCGCTGACCATCGCCTTTTCGGCGTCGACCATGGCCTTGACGGCCTCGTCGGGGGTCTTGGGCATGGCCTGGAACGAGCCGGAGCCCGCGAAGACGTCGGCGACGACGTGGTTCGCGCCCGCCGGGACCTTGTCGGCGTCCTTGGTGCGCTCGCTCTCCATGCGGAGGTCGAAGATCGTCTTGACGCGCAGGCGCTGGAGCTTGGCGAGGTCGTTGTCGGTGAGCTTGTTGAGGGCGTCGGAGCGGTAGATCTCGCCCATCTTGACCCACTGGCCGTTGGTGGTGCGGTAGCCGCCCGCGTCACGGAAGTTGACGGTGCCGTCCAGCTTGATCAGCCGGTCGGCCAGGCGCAGGCCCTCACCGCGGTCGGGCTCGAAGTCGAACCACTGCCGGTCGGCGGCGGGCAGCCCGCCGACCACCGCCTCGCCCTGGGCGCCGCCCTTGGCGACGACCTTGCCGTTCGCCTTGATCTCCACGCGCTTGGTGCCCTTGGCGTTCCACTTCAGCGTGTACGCCCCGTCGGCACCGGCGGTGACGGTGGCCTCGGTGAAGGGGATGGAGGAGTGACCGTGGTGCCGGCCGCCCCAGGGGAGGTCCCACCCGGAGGCGGATGCGGCGGGGGCCGCGACGATGGCGACGGTGAATGTGGAGGCGACGACGGTCGCGGCGAGCAGTGCCTTCTTCATGCCCCCGAGACTCCTGACCTCCGAATAACGCAACGTGAACACGGCATGGCCGAAACCGACCGGGTGTGAGGCAACTGTCAAAACGTGCCATGCGCCTGGCCGGCGGGGGACCGGGGCCCCTGCTCGAGGCCGGTCGGCCCTGCGGGGCGAGGTCCCCGACCCACCCTTCGCCCGTTCCCCGGGGGTTCGCCCCGGACCCCCTGGGGCTCCGCCCCGGACCCGCGCCTCAAACGCCGACGGGGCTGGACGTGGCCGGCGTTTGAGGACCGGGTCCGGGCGGAGCCCGGGGAACGGGCGAAGGGCGGGTAGGGGACTTCACCCGAAGGGGACCGGCGGGATTCGGCCGTTCCACGCCCCCATACGGCCCCCGTGACCGACTAGTTCCGGACTCGATCGGTACTGTCCACTACAGTGCCCGCCAGAGCACGCGCGGGCAGTCCGGGGGGATCGACATGGACACGGCGACGGAAACGTCCGGGGAGCAACAGAGCAGGCCCGGGGCAGCCCAGCCCCTCCAGGCAGCCCCGCCACCACCCACCCCAGCCCCCGCCCCCGCCCCCGCCGGCGGAGCCACCCGCGGAGCCACCAGCCTCGGCCCCGCCACGGGCCCCGCCGCCGGCGCCACCCTCGGCGGCCGCGCCGCCGTCACCACCGGCCTCTGGGGCCGCACCGAGCAGCAGGATTTCCGTAGCCGCGTCAGAGGAACCCTCCTCGGCTCCGCCATCGGCGACGCCCTCGGCGCGCCCGTCGCCGCCCTCTCGCTCCCCGAACTCCTCGAAGCCCACGGCCCGGCGGGCCTGACCGAGTCGGCCCCCCGGGCCACGGTCACCGCCGCCACGCAGCTGAGCCTCTTCACCGTGGACGGCCTGATACGGGCCCACGTACGCCGGGACACCGGCGCCTGGCACCCGCCGACCGACGTGCACCGCGCGTACCTCCGCTGGGCCCTCACCCAGAGCGACTGGGGGCCCGACGAGCGCCGCGAGGACAACGGCTGGCTCGCGCAGGAGGAGTGGCTCTACGCCCGGCGCTCCCCCGACCGCTCCTGCCTGACCGGCTTCGCCGACGGAGTCCTCGGCACGCTCGCCCAGCCGAAGAACCCGACCGCCCTGGATCCGGCCGCCGCCACCCGTTCCGCCCCCTTCGGTCTGCTGGTCGGCTGGGAGCCGGCCCTCGTCCTCCAGCTCGCCATCGAGTGCGCCGCGCAGAGCCACGGACACCCCACCGCGTACCTGTCGGCCGGCGCCCACGCCGTCATCGTCCACGGCCTGACCCGCGGCGAGTCCCTCGACTCCGCCGTCCAGCGCGCCCTGGGCCTGCTCGGCGTCCGCCCCGGCCACCAGCCCGTCACGGACGCCCTGCAGCGCGCGCTCGGCGCCGTCACCACGGGCGCCCCGTCGCCGCGGACGGTCGAGGGGCTGTCCCCCGGCCACGGCCGCCAGGCCGAGGAGGTCCTCGCCGTCGCCGTGTACTGCGCCCTCGTCGCCGAGAACGTGGCCCACGGCCTGCGCCTCGCCGTGAACCACGGCGGCGACTCCGCGGCCACCGGCGCGCTGTGCGGCTCCCTGCTCGGCGCCCAGCACGGCGAAACGGCCCTCCCGGCGGCCTGGCTCGCCGGCCTCGAAGGCCGCGCCACGGTCCTGGAACTCGCCGACGACTTCGCCCTGGAGATGACCCAGGGCCCCGCCCTCCACGGCCCGGCCGCCCCCTCCACCAACTGGCTGACCCGGTACCCGCGGGGCTGACACGGGCGGCCGGGGCCAACTCCCCCTCCCGCCGCGCGCCATGGCCGACGCACGCCCCTGCCCTCCGCACGCGCGAAGCCGTACTTTGGCCCTCCCCACACCACGGAGGTGTCAGCGCACATGCGGATCGCCACGACCGTCTTCCTGACCGACCGCACCATCGCTCCCGTCCCCCTCGCCCGCGCGCTGGAGGAGCGCGGCTTCTCCGGCCTCTACCTCCCCGAGCACACCCACATCCCGGTCAGCCGCGTCACCCCCGCCCCCATGGGCGGCGAGCTCCCCGACCGCTACGGCCGCACCCTGGACCCTTTCGTCGCCCTGGGCCAGGCCTCCGCCGTCACCGAGCGGCTCCACCTCGGCACCGGCATCACCCTCGTCGCCCAGCACGACCCCATCGACCTCGCGAAGCAGGTCGCCACGCTGGACCACCTGTCCGGCGGCCGCGTCACCCTCGGCATCGGCTACGGCTGGAACGTGGAGGAGGCCGCCGACCACGGAGTCGAGTGGCGCACCCGGCGCGAACTGGTCCGCGACCGGATGGCCCTGATGCGGACCCTGTGGTCCCCGCACCCCACCGCGTACGTGGGCCAGTTCTCCTCCGTGCAGGCCAGCTCGGCCCACCCCAAGCCGGTCCAGCCCCCGCGCGAACTCTCCCCGGGCGTCCCCCTGTACGGCCCCCGCACCCTGATCGGCGGCCAGGCCGGCCCGAAGCTCTTCGCGGCCATCGCCGACCACAGCGACGGCTGGCTCCCGATCGGCGGCGGCGGCCTGACGGAGTCCCTCCCCGCCCTGCGCCAGGTCTGGGAGGCCGCCGGCCGCGACCCCAAGTCCCTCCAGGTGGTCCCGTACGCCGTCCAGCCCACCCCCGGCAAGATGTCCCACTACGCGGACCTGGGCATCGAGGAGGTCGTCCTCCAGCTCCCCTCGGAGGACGAGCCCACGATCTTGGGCATCCTGGACGAGTTCGGCCGGTACCTCTGAGAGCCCCGCAGGCACATGCATGCACATTCGGTACATTCGCTGCATGAGTGAGCCTGTGATCGAGTCCGTGGAAGCAGTGAGCGGCCGCCTCGCGGACGCCGTGGACCGCGCGTGCCGCGAAGGCGTCCCCACGATCATCACGCGCGGCGGCCGGCAGGAAGCCGTCGTGCTCGGCATCGAGGAGTACCGGCTGCTCCGCCGCCTCGCGGACGAAGCCGAGGACTCATGGCTGAACGAACTGGCCGACGAGGCCGAGCGCGCGGGGACCGCGGGGTCCGTGACGCTCGAGGAGATGGCCGCCGTCCTGCGTCACGAAGAGTCCTGACCGATGACCTACGTCGCCCGCCTCACCCCGTACGGACAGCGCGACCTGCTCACCGTCCCCCGCCACGACGCCCTGCACATCCTGCACCGACTGGAAGAGTTCCAGAGGGCCCTCGCGGCGGGGGACACGACGGGCTTCGACACCAGGGCCCTCCACGGGCACGCATCGCGCCAACGCCTGCGCATCGGCGACTACCGCGTGGTCTACACGCTCGCCGAAGGCCGGCTCGTCATCTGGGCCCTCAGCCCCCGCGAACACCACTCGGGGAGCCGCTGACGAGTTCGGCCATGGCGGGCAACCCGGCGGACGCGGCTCGCCGGTCGGGTGCCCGCTTCAATCGGGTTGCCCGCGGGCGGGGCGGTCGGATAGGAAGCTCGCATGCTAAAGGGCAGAACGGTGGGGCTCAGGGCCCGGCACGCGGACGACATTCCCCTCCTGCACGCCGGTCTCCACGACGACGTGGTGACCGCCTCGAGGGCCACCGCGCTCCCGTGGAGGCCGCTCACGGCCGGCTCGGAGGCCTTGTCGTTCCTGGTGGACGACAAGGATCAGGGGCACGTCCCGTTCTCCGTGGTGGAGCTCGACAGCGGGACGCTCCTCGGCACCGCGACGCTGTGGGGCATCGACAACCACAGCCGGTCCGCGCACGTCGGCCTCGGACTGTTGCCGTCCGCCCGCGGCAAGGGCTACAGCACGGACGTGGTCGCGGTCCTGTGCCACTACGGCTTCGTCGTGCGCGGCCTGCACCGGCTGCAGGTCGAGACGCTGGCGGACAACGCGGCGATGCTCCGGTCCGCCGAGCGCAACGGGTTCGTCCGCGAGGGTCTGCTGCGGTCCTCGGCCTGGGTGATGGGCGAGTTCCTGGACGAGGTCCTGCTCGGCCTCCTCGTCCAGGACTGGAAGCCGGCCGGCGCCCCGCCCGCCTGAAAACCCCTTTCCCTCCCCCCACCCGTCCGGAACGATGAACCGCATGGTGTCCACTGACCGGCTGCTGGCGTTCGCCGCCATGTCGCTGCTGCTGATCCTCATCCCCGGACCGAGCGTGCTCTTCGTCATCGGGCGGGCGCTGTCCCAGGGGTGGCGGGCCGCGCTGATCACGGTGGCCGGGAACACGCTGGGGGCGTACGTGCTCGTCGTCGCCGTGGCCTTCGGGGTGGGGTCCGTCGTGGAGCGGTCCGTGCTCGTGTTCACGGCGCTCAAGCTCGCGGGGGCCGCGTACCTCGTCTACCTGGGGGTCAAGGCCTTCCGGCAGCGGCATGCGCTCCGTGCGGAGTTCGGGGCGGGCGCAGCCGGGTACGGGAGCTGGCGGTCGCTGTGGGAAGGGTTCGCCGTCGGGGTGGCCAACCCCAAGACGATCGTGTTCTTCGCGGCCGTCCTGCCGCAGTTCGTGGACCGCGATCAGGGCCACGTCACGGCCCAAATGCTCACGCTCGGGCTCGTGTTCAACCTCATCGCCGTAGTCTGCGACAGCGCCTGGGGCATGGTCGCGGCAACCGCCCGGAGCTGGTTCTCCCGGTCCCCGCAGCGGCTCTCCGCCGTCGGCGGGGCCGGCGGGCTCGCGATGATCGGTCTGGGTGTGACCGTCGCCGCGACCGGGCGCAAGGACTGACGCGAAGCACGACACGAGCCCGACACGAGCACGACCCGAAGACTTCCCCAGGGGGAACCATGCGCGTCCGCTTACCGCTCGTCCCGGTCGTCGCCCTCGGCGCGATCGGCGCCGGCCTGCTCACCGGATGTGCCGGGGAGCCCGAGATCACCCCGCCGAAGACGAACGTGAGCTTCAAGCCCGCGCCGACCGTCACCGCCCCGACCCCCAGCGCCACGGGGCCGGTGAACCCCGGCCCGGGCGTGATCCAGTGGTACGGCACCGGCGGCGAGAAGCTGCTCCACGGGCTGATCTCCACGGCGCGGACCGCCCGGGGCCAGCACGAGGCGGGCAAGATCGTCATCGACCTGGGGCCCCTGTCCGCCCAGCTGGAGGAGGCCCGGGGGTACACCGTCGCCTACATCCCCGATCAGAAGACCCACGAGACCTGGACCAAGGCCCGCGAGCGCCTCGCCTCCGGCACGGGAACGGTACTGAACGCGTCGGGACTGGGCGTGTCGCCGACGGACAAGAACAGGGCCGCCGAGGCGTCGGCCATCGGCTGGGCGGAGATCAGCGAGGGGATCCAGGGCCTCAAGGAGACCGACGACCGGCTCCGCGCGCTGGGCTGCATACCGACCGAGGACCCCTGGAAGTAGCCCGGAACGGATCCCGAACGGCTGGACCTCATCGGCCTCGGCCCCTCGTCCGAGGGGCCCGTACCCTCTCCTCCATGATCGACTCACGCGCGCACATCCGGATCGCCCGGCCCTCGCTCGACCTGGCCGCCGCCGAGCGGTTCTACGTGGGAGGGCTCGGGCTCGCCGTGCAGTGGCGCACCACCGAACGGGTCTCCGGGGAGCACGACCTGCTGATGGTCGGGCCCCTCGGGGGCGGCTGGCACTTCGAGCTGACCCGCGACCCCGAGAACCCGGTGGCACCCTCCCCCACCCCCGAGGACCTCTTCGTCGTCTACCTCGGAGAGGCCCCCGACGAGGCCCTCGTGGCCCGGCTCGTGGAACACGGCGGGACCCGTACGCCCGCCCACAACCCGTACTGGGACACCTACGGGGTCACCGTCACCGACCCCGACGGCTACCAGCTCGTCCTGTCCTCCCGCACCTGGGGCTGACGGCGGCGTCTCCCTCCGCACCCCGGCCCCTACCGCCAGAACTGCGCCAGCGCCGCATCCTTGAACGGGGCCGGGCTGACGCTCAGTTCCCCGGCGAACGGCCGGTCGAGGGCCATCACCAGCAGCAGGCTGAAGCCGATCAGCCCCGCCACCGCGGAGACGAACAGCAGCTGCATCCTCAGGCTCCGCAGCCCGAACAGGAAGGTGAGCGGGAGGATCACCAACGCACCGCCGTACACGAGCACTTGGAGCAGCGGCGGCAGCGAGGTCTCGGCCATCGTCACGCGCGCCCGGCGCTGCGCGGCCACGTCGTTGAGGCGTCCGACGGCCTCCCCGTAGAAGGTCTCGCTCCGGGGGCCGGAGGGCTCGTAGGCCTGGAGGGCCGTGTACAGGGCGTGCGTCTGGTCGGCGGTGGCCTCGTAGCTGGGCCGGCCCTCGCGCATGAGGGGCCACTGGATCTCGACGACGGCGTGGACGTAGTCCCCCACCGCGCGGTCCACGCGGGCGCGGTCGGCCGGCGGGAAGGCCTCGGCGCTGCGCACGACCAGCGCCAGGTCGGTGGCCTCGGTCGCGACGATGGTCTGGGTGTTCTCCAGTTGCGTCCACAGGGTGACGACGACGAAGGCGAGGATGATGCCGTAGATCGCGCCGAACATCCCGAGGGCCACCCCGACCATCTCGTTGTGGTCGCCGTCCGCGAGGTGGGGGAAGCGGCGGCGCGCGGCCAGGCTGCCTCCGATGGCGAGGGCGACGAAGCCGCCGACGAGCAGGACGCCGAGGAAGAATGTGCTGAGGTGATTGAGCAACCAGAGGATCATGTCCTGCCCAACGACCGCCCCGCCGGGAGGGCCCGCCCAGAAATCAGCGCGAGCCGCTCCCGCCCGGCGGGCCCGCCGCACCCGCCGCCTCCCGGGCGTCGAGCAGCTCGTCCCAGTGCTCCCGCGTCCACTCGCACGCCGCGTCCAGCGGGCCCAGCAGGCCCCGGCCGAGCGGGGTGAGGGCGTACTCGACCCGGCGCGCCGGGGTCTCGTACTCGGTGCGCGCCACGAAGCCGTCGCGCTCCAGCCCGCGCAGGGACCGGGTCACCGCGGCCGGGCGGGGGGACGGGGACGTCACCTCGGCGGCGGACGTGGAGCGGCTCGCCGCCGGGCACGACGCGGCGGCGGCGGCGGTGTACGACATGGGGGCCGTCCCGGGCGAGTTCTTCCCGGCGGCCGCCCGCGCGCTGGCGGCGGGGCTGAGCGGGGCCGGGGTGCGGCGCCTGGTGTCCGTCGGGCTGGCGTCCGTACTGCCCACGGGGTCCGGGGAGCCGCTGATGGACACCCCGGGCCACCCGCAGGAGTGGCGGGAGTTCTACGTCGGCCACGGCGCCGGCACCGATGCCCTGCGGGCGGCCGCACCGGCGGGCCTGGACTGGGCCGTGCTGAGCCCTTCGGGCGACTTCGCCGCCGGGGGAGAGCCCGGAGACGGGCCCGGGCGCGGCTATGGGGCACTGCGGCGCACGGCACTGGCCTACGTCCCCGACGCGGAGGCCGGCGGCGCGACGTACGTCCTGACGGCGTCCACCGCGGGGGCCGGGCACCACCCGGCCTGGTACCTGAACCTGTGCGCCGACCCGGACGTCACGCTCCAGGTCGGCGCCGAGAGCTTCCCGGCGCTCGCCCGCCCCGCGACCCCGGCGGAGACGGAGCGGCTGTGGCCGGTGGTGGTGGCCGCGATGCCCTCGTACGCGGCCTACCGGGACGCGGCGGCCCAGGCCGGCGGCCGCGAGATCCCGCTGGTCCTGGCCACCCGCACCGGTGGCTGAACCTCAAGCGCCCAAGCGCTCAGGCACGCACCTTCGGCGCCTTCGGCAGCCCGGACGACAGGGCGGTCCCGGCTCCGCCGAGGGAGGCGTCGGTCGCCTTCGACGCGGACCCGGCGGCCGAGGCCGTGATCTCGACCGCCGTCTTCGCGTCCTTGACGGCGCCCCCGGGGTGGTCGACGATCTCGCCGACGCGCTGGGTGATCGGGGGCCCCTGGATGGCGGGCTCGTCGGCGGCGTGCGCGACGGCGGGGCTGAGGGCGAGGGCGGCCCCTCCGGACAGGACGAGGGCTGCGAGGCTGCGCTTGATGGCGTTCATGCCCGTCCCAACGACCCCGCGACACCCCGGGTCACCGCTGCGGCCCACTTTGGAGTGAGCCCGCCCGGCGGAGGTCCGCACACGGCGGCACACCGCGCGGGTCCGAGTCGCCGACAACGCCCGCGGCCCCGGATCGGAGGATCGATCCGGGGCCGCGGGCGTGCATGACACAGCGGGGGGGGGCAGAGGGTCCTGAGGTCAGTCCTGGATCACCAGGGCCGGGGTGGACTTCGTAAGGACCTCACCGCGGAAGAAGGCAGGGCTGCGGCGTTCGGTGATCAGCATGACGACCACGCCCAGGAGCAGCAGGCCGACTCCGATGATGAAGACGCTGCCGATGCCGAAGAGCGAGGAGCCGGAGCCGTAGGCCGGGTCCCACATGTCGAACAGCGTCTGGAAGAAGACCGCGGCGAGCATCAGGCCGCCGACGGCCGGGAAGACGCCCTTGACGAACAGGGTGCGCACCGAGGAGCGCAGTTCGGAGCGGAAGAACCAGACGCAGGCGAACGCCGTGATCGAGTAGTAGAAGCAGATCATCAGGCCGAGGGCGTAGATCGTGTCGATCAGCACGTTCTCGCTGATCACGGTCATCACCGAGTAGAAGGCGCCCGTGGCGATGCCCGCCGCGACCGTGGCACGGCCCGGGGTCTTGAAGCGGGGGTGGACCTTGGCGAAGGAGGACGGCAGCGCTTCGTAGGTGCTCATCGACAGGACCGTGCGCGCCACCGGGATGAAGGTGGTCTGCAGGCTCGCGGCGGCGGAGGCGACGACGGCGAGGAAGAGCAGGACGTCGAGGCCCGAGCCCATGATCGGCTCGGCGAGGGTGGCGAAGACGTTGTCCGCGGTCGCCTCGTTGCCGAGGCCGTTGCCCTCGGAGCCGACGCCGGCGTACATCTGGGAGGCGATGGCGACGACCATGTAGGAGGCGACGATGACGACCATGGCGAGCATCGCGGCGCGGCCTGGCGTCTTGGCGCTGCCGACGCTTTCCTCGTTGACCGACAGGCAGGCGTCCCAGCCCCAGTAGATGAAGATCGACAGGGAGAGGCCGGCCGTGAAGGCGGCGAGGGACTCGACGGCGAAGGGGTTCATCCAGGACCAGGAGAAGTCGAGGGAGCCCGCGACCTCGTCGGCCTTGGTGATGGCCATGAAGGCGAAGATCGCCAGCACCGTGAGCTGCAGCCCGACCAGGACGTACTGGACCCACTTGGTCGCGGTGATGCCGCGATAGCTGATGGCGGTGGCGACCGCGATGAAGGTCAGGGTGGTGGCGATGTGGATGGCCTTGTTGCCGTCCAGGGCGGCGAGATCCTCGCTGCCGCTCACTCTGCCCAGAAGGAGGTAGAAGTAGTTGGTGGCCACGCCCGCGAGGTTGGAGAGCACCACGACGGTGGCGACGAGCAGACCCCAGCCGCACATCCAGCCGACGCGGGGGCCGAAGGCCTTGACCGTCCAGGTGAAGGAGGTGCCGCAGTCGGGGATCGCCTTGTTCAGGGCGCGGTAGGCGAAGGCCACCAGCAGCATGGGTATGAATCCGGCCAGGAAGATGGCCGGCATCTGCACGCCGACCTCGCTGACCGTGGGGCCCAGGGTCGCCGTCAGGCAGTAGACCGGGGCGACCGTGGAGACGCCGATCACCGCGTTGCCGATAAGACCGACGGAGTTGCCGCCGAGCCCCTTGCCGCGCACGCCCTCGGCGGCTCCGCTTACCGTGTCTCCGGCCTGGGGCCGAACATCCGTCTGTGTCATGGGTAAGGACGTTAGACGCTGCGTTTTCCACATCTGGAGGACCGAAGTCCACTCCGCCACACGCCCAAAGCCCTTGGAATCTCGACACCATAAGTCTTCACGGGGATGCAATAGAAGGTTCACAGGCCTGCCGATCATTGTTTCGACAGGCCCGGACCTTTTATTTCGCCATACGGAAACCGCAGCACTGTCCGTTTTGACCGGTTTCAAACTTTCCAGGTCAACTTTTGGTCACGCCCGCGGTCACGCCCGTGGTCACGCCCAGACGATCGACTGCATCTCGCTGTAGGCGTGCAGTGCGTACGAGCCCACGTCCCGCCCCACCCCGGACCGCTTGAAGCCGCCGAAGGGCGCCTCCATGTTCCGCCCGATGGTGTTCACGCCGACCCCGCCCGCCCGCAGCCGCCGCGCCACCCGGAAGGCGCGCGCCGCGTCCGCGGACCACACGTAGCTGATCAGGCCGAAGTCGCTGTCGTTGGCCAGCGCCACCGCCTCGTCCTCATCCCCGTCGAAGGGGACCACCACCACGACCGGCCCGAAGATCTCCTCCCGGACCACGCGCATGTCGTTCGTGCAGTCGACGAGCAGCGTCGGGGCCACGTAGAACCCCTTGCCCGTACCAGCACCTTCACCGACCACCGGGCGCTCGCCGCCGAAGGCGATCCGGGCGCCCTCCTTCCTGCCCAGCTCGATGTACGACTCCACGCGGTCCCGGTGCGCCGCCGAGATGACCGGGCCCACCACGGTGCCGCGCACCGACGGGTCGCCGACCTTCATGAAGGCCAGGTACCCCTGCAGCTTCTCCACCAGCTGCTCGTACACCGACCGGTGGACGATCACCCGGGTCGGAGCCGTGCAGATCTGCCCGGAGTAGAAGGAGAAGGTGGTCCCGATCCCCATCACCGCCGCGTCCAGGTCCGCGTCCGCCAGGACGACGGCCGCGCCCTTGCCGCCCAGCTCCATCAGCTGCCGCTTCATCGTGCGGCCGCAGACCTCGGCGATGCGCTGACCGACGCCCGTGGAACCGGTGAAGGACACCATGTCCACGTCCGGGGAGTCCACGGCCGCCTCGCCGACCTCCACCGAGGTGCCGGAGACCACGTTCACCACGCCCGCCGGTACCCCGGCCTCGTGCAGCGCCTCGGCCATCCGGAACACCGACAGCGGGTCCTGCGGGGCCGGCTTGACCACCACCGTGTTGCCCATGGCCAGCGCCGGGGCCACCTTGCCCGCCGGATTGGCCCACGGGTTGTTGTACGAGGTGATGCAGGTGACGACACCGACCGGCTGGCGCACCTCCAGCGCGCCCAGGATGCTCGCCGCACCCATCGGGCCCGCCTCGGTGACCTGCGGCGGCAGCCCGCGCTCGACCGGTTCCAGCGCGCCCTTCGCGTACCGGCGGAAGCGGGCCACGCCCACCCCGACCTGCATGCCGCGCGCGATCCCGGTGGGGGCGCCCGTCTCGGCCTGGGCGAGCGCCGCCCAGGGCTCGTACTCGCGCTGGATGATGTCCGCGGCCCGGTCCAGGATCGCGGCCCGCTCCTCCGGCTTCGTCCGCGACCAGCCCTCGAAGGCCGCGGCCGCGGCGCGCGCCGCGTCCTCGACCTGCCCGCGCGAGGCCTCGGGGGCCAGCCCGACGACGGATTCGTCCGCCGGGTTGACCACCTCGTAGTGCCCGCCCGCCGGCTCGACCCACTCGCCGCCGATGTAGAGCTTCTGCGGAGCTTCCTGCGCGGTCATCGCGTGCTCACCGTCCTCGTGTCCCGGCCCGAACGGAGCACGATCCCCGGGATCGCCCCCGTGACCTCGTCGTCGCGGATGGTCTCCACGCCGTTGACGCGTACGGACACCATGCCGATCGCCCGCGCGTCCAGCCGCGGGCTGTCCCCGGGCAGGTCGTGCACCAGCGTGGCCGGTCCCGCCTCGATCCGCTCCGGGTCGAAGAGCACCAGGTCCGCGTGGAAGCCCTCGGTGATCCGGCCGCGCTCGCGCAGCCCGAACAGCTGGGCCGGGTCGTCGGTGAGCATCCGTACCGCCTGCTCCAGCGGCACCAGCTTGCGGCCGCGCAGGCAGTCCCCGAGGAACCGGGTCGTGTACGGGGCCCCGCACATCCGGTCCAGGTGGGCGCCGGCGTCGGAGCCGCCGAGCATGACGTCCTCGTGCTGCCAGGTCTCGGCGCGCAGCGCCCAGCTCGCCGGGTCGTTGTCGGTCGGCATGGGCCAGAGCACCGTACGCAGGTCGTCGTTGGCGCAGATCTCCACCAGGCACTGGAAGGCGTCCTGGCCGCGCTCGGCCGCGATGTCGTTGACCACGCGGCCGGACAGGCCCTCGTTGGCCTCGCTGTAGGTGTCGCCGATGACGTAGCGGCCGAAGTTGGCCAGGCGCCGGAAGACCCCGGCCTCCTTGCTGGCCGCCCGGACCAGCATCTCGGCGCGCACGTCGGCGTCGCGCAGCTTCGCGATGCGCTCGGGGACGGGCAGGCCCAGGATCTCGCCCCAGCCGGGGATGAGGTTGAGGGCGCAGAAGGTGCCCAGCGACATGTTCATGGGGGTCAGGATCGGCATCGTCAGCGCGACGATGCGGCCGCCGGCCTTGCGGGCGCGCTCGCTGGGGATCAGCTGGCGCGGCACGCGCTCGGGAACGGAGGCGTCGATGGTGAGGACGTTCCAGTTCAGGGGCCGTCCGGCGGCCGCGCTCATCTCGACGAAGAGGTCGATCTCCTCGTCGGCGAACTGGTCCAGGCAGCCCGCGACGATCGCTTCGAGCTGGGTGCCCTCGTGCTCGGCGACCGCGCGGGAGAGCGCGAGCAGCTCCTCGGGCTTGGCGTGCCGGGAGGCCACGGGGGCGCCGGAGCCGTCGGAGTGGGTGGAGGACTGGGTGGTCGACAGGCCCCAGGCGCCGGCGTTCATGGCGTCGTGGAACAGGTCGAGCATCTGCTGCATCTGTTCTTCGCTCGGCTGGCCGCCGACGGCGTCCTCACCCATGACGTGCCGGCGCAGCGCGCAGTGGCCGACCATGAAGCCGGCGTTGACGGCGATGCGGCCGTCGAGCGCGTCGAGGTACTCCCCGAAGGTGGACCAGGTCCAGTCGACGCCCTCTTCGAGTGCGGCCAGGGCCATGCCCTCGACCTTGCTCATCATGCGGCGGGTGTAGTCGGCGTCCTCGGGGCGGGCGGGGTTGAGGGGAGCCAGGGTGAATCCGCAGTTGCCGCCCGCGACGGTGGTCACTCCGTGGTTCATGGAGGGGGTCGCGTACGGGTCCCAGAACAGCTGGGCGTCGTAGTGCGTGTGGGGGTCGATGAACCCGGGGGTGAGGACGAGGCCCGTCGCGTCCTCGCTGGTCCGGGCCTCTTCGCTGACGGTGCCGGGCTCGGCGATGACGGCGATCCGGCCGTCGCGTATCCCTACGTCGGCCACGCGGGCCGGGGCGCCGGTGCCGTCCACGACGGTGGCGCCCTTGATCAGGTGGTCGAGCATGACGTCCTCTCTGCCGGTGTTCGCGTTCGCGTTGCGCGCCGCCCCCTGGGGCTCCGCCCCGGACCCCGGCGACGGCGCCGCACGTGCGGGGCACAGCCCAGGGCCCCGGCCGGAGTCCGCCGGGCCGGCCGCGGCCTCGGCATGGCTCCGGCCGGGGCCGGTTCCGGGGCGGCGGTCCGGGAAGACGCCGCCCCGAGTTCCCCCGCCGGGTCAGACGGCCTCGCGGAAGCGCGTGGTGCGGTGCACCGGGTCGGTGTCGATGTGCGGGATGACGTGCTCGCCGATGAGCTTGATGGTGGTCATCGTGTCCTCGGGCGAGACGCCGGTCGGCAGACCGAAGGAGAGCTGGTCGGCGCCGGCCTCCTCCCAGCGCTTGCACTGGGCGCGCACCTCGGAGGGGTCGCCGCAGATGAGCAGCTCCTCCTCGATCAGCAGCTCGATGATCTCCGCGTTGTACTCGGGGAGGATCTCGGGCCACTCGGGGATCATCTCGGGGCGCGGGAAGGTGTCGTGGTAGCGGAAGACCAGCGACTGGAAGCGGTTCATGTTGGCGTTGACGGCGATCTCGACGGCCTTGTCGTGGGTCTCGGCGCAGATCGCGGTCGAGGTGACCATGACGTTGTCGTTGACGAAGGCGCCGATGGCCTTCGCCTCCTGGATCGCGGTCTTGTACTGCTCCAGCACCCAGGCCATGTCGGAGACCTTCTGGACGCTGAAGCCGAGGACTCCGAGGCCCTTCTTGGCGGCCATGGCGTACGAGGAGGGGGAGCCGGCGGCATACCACATGGCCGGGTGGGCCTTGCCGTACGGCTTGGGGAAGATCTTGCGCGGCGGGAGCGACCAGTGCTTCCCCTGGAACCCCTCGTACTCCTCCTGGAGGAACATCTTGGGGAACTCGGCGATGGTCTCTTCCCAGATCTCCTTGGTGCCGTTCATGTCCTCGATGCCGGGAAGGAAGCCGAGGATCTCGTGGCTGCCGGCGCCGCGGCCGGTGCCGAACTCGAAGCGCCCCTTGGAGAGGTGGTCGAGCATGGCGACCTTCTCGGCCACCTTGACCGGGTGGTTGACCGGGGCGAGGGGGTTGAAGATGCCGGAGCCGAGGTGGATGCGCTCGGTGGCGTGAGCGAGGTACCCGAGGAACACCTCGTTCGCCGAAAGGTGCGAGTACTCCTCCAGGAAGTGGTGCTCGGAGGCCCAGGCGTACTTGAACCCGGACTTGTCCGCCTGGATGACGTACTCGGTCTCCTCGATCAGCGCCTTGTGCTCTGCCTCGGGGTCGACCTTGGACCGTGCCTCAGGCACGTATCCCTGCACAAAGAGCCCGAATTCCAAGGGGATTCACCGTCCTTCTGTTTCTGACGTTGCGTCAGATTCGATGTCACGACTGTTCCATCGCGGGGGCCGGAGCGTCAATACCTGACGCTCCATCAGATATGGTCGGGGGGAGCTAGATGATGCTGACGCCCGCCATCCAGCCGCCGTCGATCACGAACGGCTGGCCGGTGATGTACGAGGAGTCCTCGCTGGTCAGGAACAGCGCCAGCTTGGCTATCTCCTCCGGCTGACCCACCCGGCCCATCGGCACCACGCGCTTGTAGAGCTCCGCCATGGCGTCGCGCGCCTCCTGCGGCAGGTCCGCCGGATTCGTGTTCCCGGGGGTGGCCATCGCGGTGTCCACGGCCCCCGGGCACATGGCGTTGACCCGGATGTTCTTCGCGGCCAGCTCCAGCGCGGCCACCCGGGTCAGGCCCAGGATCGCCGCCTTGGTCGCCGCGTACGTGCCCACGTACGCCATGCCCGTCAGGCCGGTGTACGAGGAGGTGTTGACGATCGTGCCGCCGCCGGCCGCCTCGATCTCCGGGGCCACCGACTTGATGCCGAGGAAGGCGCCGACCTGGTTGACCTGGACCACGTGCTGGAACTCCTCCAGCGGGGTCGCGGTCAGCTCGTTGAAGCGCAGGATGCCCGCGTTGTTGACCAGGCCGTTGACCTCGCCGAAGGCCTCCTTCGCCGCCGCGATGGCGGCCGCCCAGTCCTCCTCCCGGCTCACGTCCATCCGTACGTACCGGGCCCGGTCCTCGCCGATCTCCTTCGCGACCGCCGTGCCCTGCTCGTCCAGCACGTCGCCCAGGAGCACCTTGGCGCCCTCCGCGGCGAAGAGCCGGGCCTCCTGCTCGCCCTGGCCGCGCGCGGCACCCGTGATGATGACGACGCGTCCGTCCAGCTTGCCCATGCCGTACCCCTAGTCGTAGTCGCTAGTCGTTGAGGAGGGGGCCCACTTCGGACCCGAAAGCCGTGATCTGGTCGACGAGTTCGGCCCGGTCGCGATTGCGGAAGCGGACCTGGATCTGGTCGATGCCGATCGCCTTGTACGCGCGCAGCGCCTCGGCGAGCGCCTCCGCCTTGCCGGTGAGGGCCCGCCGGCCGGTGTCCCAGCCGGGCTCGCCGACGTACAGCGGCGCGGTGATCGCGCCGAACTCCACGGGTCCGGTGACCCCCGCCTCGGCACGGAGCTCCTTGATCCGGGCGATCTGCGCCGGGAGCTTGTCGAGCGGGTCGCCCTGCGGGAGCCAGCCGTCGCCGCGCACGGCCGCCCGGCGGACGGCGGCGGGCGAGGACCCGCCCACCCAGACGGGGATCCGGGCCTGGACGGGGCGGGGCAGCTGCCCGAGGTCCTTGAAGGAGAACAGCTCGCCCTCGAACTCCGGGTACTCCTCGGGGCCCAGGGCGGCGCGCAGCGCGTCGAGGGTCTCGTCGAGGACGGCCCCGCGGCGCGCGAAGTCCACGCCGAGCACCTCGAACTCCTCCTTCACGTGCCCGGCGCCGACGCCGAGGATCAGCCGGCCGCCGGAGAGGTGGTCCACGGTGGCGTACTGCTTGGCGCTGAGCAGCGGGTGGCGCAGGCCGAGGATCGCGACGTGGCTGAGCAGCCGCACGTTCTCGGTGATCCCGGCCAGGAAGGAGAGGGTGGCGATCGGGTCGTACCAGATGGTGCTCATGGGGCCGGCCATGTGCCGCGGGATGGCCACGTGGTCGCAGGTGGCGACGTAGCCGAAGCCGGCCCGGTCGGCCGCCCGCGCGACCGCCGCGAGGTCGGCCGCGCCGGCCGTCGCCTCCCAGGGCTCGGCGTAGATGGTGCTCTGCGACTGGATCGGGAGCTGCATCCCGTAGACCAGCCGACCTTCCGGAAACACGCGCGCCATGGGCCGTACCCGCCTCGTCCTCGACTGCCGATTCGTCATACCGGTGCGGGGGCCATCGTCGTAGCTGACGGGTCGTCAGGCAAGGGGTGGGTGCAATACACCCGATCGGGTGTTGCAGGGTGCTACCAATAGTGGGATCGTGAGTGCATGGGAACCAGAGCGCTCGCACCCACGGAGGCCCGCATGTCCGAGATCACGGTGAAGAAGTCGGTGACCATACGGCGCTCCATCGCCGAGCGGATCGAGGAGCGGGCGGGCGCGGGCGGGTTTTCGAGCTTCGTGGATGCGGCCGCCGAGCACTGGCTGGCGCTCCTCGATGCTCAGGAGATCGTCGAGGACCACGAACGCCGTATCGGTCCGCTGACCGATGAGGTACGAGAGAAGGCGCTGCGCGCATGGCGAGGCGAGTAGTACCCCGGGCGGAGCCCTCGATGGTGGGAGCAGTCTTCGTACTCGACGCCCAGCCGTTTTCCCTGCTGGCCGACGATGATCCACTCATGGCAGCCCTCATCGACCTGGCGAGACTGGACGGCTACGCGCCGGCCATCAGCGCCGCAACCATTGCCGAGGTCCGACGCACCGGCCGGGCCGGACAGCGCCTGGCCTGGCAGAGGTCCCGCCTCACTGTCGTCCCTGTGACCGAGAAAGTGGCCGACAAGGCCGCCGAGCTACTTGAGGCGGCCGGACTCGACGGACACGAGTGTGTGGTGGACGCGCTCGTCGTGGCCACCGCAGCGCTCTCGACCGGTCCGGCGAAGGTGGCATCCTCCGACGGATCCCACGTACCGAAACTCTGCACCGCGGCCTCCCTCGGGCGACCGTCTCCGGTGCAGTGGGTGCGCGTATGAAGGCGACCGCCTCGTGACCCCGGCCGAGCAGGACTCGCAGGCCGAGCGGGCCCGTGCCGCCCTACAGCTGTGGAACGGCTACGACCCCACGGCCGCCGAGCAGCGGGACCTCGACGATGAGCTGGACCGGCGGCTGGCCGAGGCGAGGAGCCGGTAACCGGGGGGGGGCGGACCTCGGTCCGTAACCTCCGGGGGGGATGTGCGGGGTCCGGGCCGCCCGCTAGGGTGCCGCCCGTGGATCTCTTTCTTACGCTGATCAGCGGGCTGGCCTGGACCCTCGTGTACATCGAGGCCATCCGGGTGGGGCTGCGCGACCGGACCTACGCGATGCCGGTCGCCGCGCTCGCGCTGAACTTCGCGTGGGAAACCACCTACGCCTACTACGAGTTCCACAACTCCGGAGTCACGGCGCAGGCCGTCGTCAACGTGGTGTGGGCCGTCGCCGACATCGTCATCGTGTACACGTACCTGCGCTACGGGCGGGCCGAGTTGCCCGGCTTCGTGACCCGGCCGCTGTTCGCCGTCTGGAGCGTGCTCGTCTTCGCGAGCGCCTTCGCCGTGCAGTGGCTCTTCGTCGCCCACTTCGGCACGCACGACTCGAGCCGCTACTCGGCGTTCCTGCAGAACCTGCTGATGTCCGGCCTGTTCATCGCCCTCTACGCGAGCCGGGGCGGCCGGCACGGCCAGTCGCTGGTCATGGCCGTCGCCAAATGGCTCGGCACGCTCGCGCCGACCTTCCTCTTCGGAGTCCTCGAGGACGCGCCCTTCATCCTCGGACTGGGGCTGCTGTGCGCCGTGTTCGACCTGGCCTACATCGCCCTGCTGGCCCGCGACCCCGCTGCGGGCGGGAAGTCCGCGGCGGCCGGGGCGGAGCCTGCCGCGGGCGGGGAGCCTGCCGCGGGCGAGCCCGTCAGAAGCCCTGCGGCCCCATCACGATGACCGGCTTGGCCGCCGGGTCGAGGGTCTCCAGGACCTTCTGCATCGCGGCCTTCGGGATGCCCACGCAGCCCTGCGACGGACCGTCGTGGTCCACGTGGAGCCAGATGTTGCCGCCCTTCTCCTCGCCCTCGGGCTTCGTCGGGTCGAGCGGACTCACCCCCGTCTTGCGGTTGAAGTCGATGGCGACGACATAGTCGAAGGAGCCGCGCAGCGACTCCCCGTTGACCCCGCGGCCCGTCGCCACGAAGGAGCCGTCCTGGTCGTACGGGAACTTCGTGCCCGGCGGCTTCGCCAGCAGCCCGCCCGCGTCGGTGAGCGCGAACACGCCCTCGGGGGAGGTCAGGTCCCCGTACGTACGCTCCGTGGACCAGCCCTTGGCTCCGTTGCGCGCGGGCCAGCTGTCGCTCTTCGCCCAGTCCGCGCCCGCCGCCGGGCGGGTGTACAGGGCCGCGGTGGACTCCGAGGAGTCCCTCGCCTTGCCGGTGACCAGGATGAGCTGGCGGGCGTCCGCGGGGATCTTCGCCCGGGTCGCTTCGCTGACCTCGGGCAGGCCCTGGAGGGGGTCGCGTTCGGCCGCCCGCGCGGCCCGCTCCTCGGCCGGCGGCCGGGCGTCGGCCGCGACCCGGGCCGCGGCGTTGGCCGGCGGGTCGTGGGCCAGGTACACCCAGCCCGCGCCGAAACCGAGCAGCCCCAGGGCGGCCGCGAAGGCCAGCGGGCGCGAGCCGCGGGAGCCCCGGGAGGCACCGTCGGCGCGCCGCTTGCCGCCGGCGCGGGAGCGCCGGGTCGGGCGGGACGAACCGGGTGTGCCGGACGGACGGGGCGCGCGGGAGCCGGCTCGGGCGTGCTTGCTCATTGACCCGACCGTACACAGCCGATCTTCATTTTTGTTGACCGGTCAAGCGCCCGGCGTTTCCCCGGCGGGTGGCGCAGCCGGTGACCCGGCCGGGAACCAGACCCGCACCATCAACCCGCCGCCCGGCGCCGGGTTGGCCCGCGCCGTCAGTTCCGCCCCGTGCGCCCGCGCGATCGACGCGACGATCGAAAGCCCCAACCCGGCGCCCTCGCCCGCCGTATGCTGCCGCTCCGCCCGCCGCCGGAAGGGCTCCAACAGCCGCGGCACGTCCCCCGGCTCGATCACCGGACCGGTGTTGGACACCGTCAGCACCCCCTCCCGGGAAGTCGCCACCTCCAGGCGGCCGCCCGCGCGATTGTGACGTACGGCATTGGCCAGCAGGTTCCGCACGAGGTGCCCCAGGAGGGTCCGGTCGCCCGCGACGGTCAGCGGCGCGAGATCCCGTACGACGAGGAGGTCCTGAGGGGCCGTCCCCTCGATGCCCGCCAGCTCCGCCTCCGCGAGCCGCGCCAGGTCCACCGGCTCCGTCGCCTCCAGGCCCTCCTCCGAGACGGCGAGCAGGAGCAGCGACTCGACGAGGTGCTGACTGGAGTCCGCGACCTCGATGAGCTTGGAACGGATCCGGGCCACCTTCGCCGGCGGCGGGTCCCCCGCCAGCCCGATCTCGGCGGCCGCCCGCTGGACGGCGAGCGGGGTGCGCAGCTCGTGGGCGGCGTTCGCGGCGAACCGGCGCTGCGCCCCGACCAGCTCCTCCATCCGGTCGAGCATCCCGTCGAAGGTGTCCGCCAGCCGCTTGAGTTCGCCGGGCGGGGCCTGGAGGCCGATCCGCTCGTGGAGGTTCGCGCCGGACAGCCGCCGGGCCGTCTCGGTGATCACGCCGACGGGGCGCAGGACGCGGCCGGCCATCCACCAGGCCAGCCAGATGGACAGGACGGCGAAGAGGGCGAGGGCGACGAGGGAGACGACCAGCAGCTCGTGGAGGGTGGCCTGCTCGACGGCTGCGGTCAGGTTCTGTGTGGCCTGCCATTGTCTGAGCTGGTCGGTGCTGGGCCTGATGACGGGGCCGCTGCCGGGGACGGGAATGAGGCCGGTGCCCGAGTCGATCCTCTGGGCGGGTACGGGGACCCGCTGGCCCGGGACCACGTTCGGCAGCTGGTCGGCATAGCCCGGCCTGGTGGTCATGACGGCGCCGTTGATGCGGGTGTAGAGGCCGTTGCGGAGCAGGATGTTGATCAGCGCGATGAGGCCGCCGCCCGCGAGGAGCAGCAGGGAGCCGTAGAGGACGGTGAGACGGGCGCGCTCGGAATGGAGCACTGCTCTCATCGTGGATCACCGATCCGGTACCCGGCGCCCGGAACGGTCTCGATCAGCGGCGGCTCCCCCAGCTTGGCGCGCAGCTTGCTCAGGGTCACCCGTACCGCGTTGGTGCTGTACGAGGTGTCCTCCTCCCACACCTGCTCGATCAGGTCGTCACTGCTGAGGACCGCGCCCTCGGCGCGCAGCAGCGACTCCAGGACGGCGAACTCCTTGCGGGACAGCGCCAGCCGGCGCCCCTCCCGGGTGGCGGTGCGCCGCGCGACGTCCACGGCCACCCCCGCCCGCTCCAGCACCGGCGGCAGGGCCGGCTGGGCGCGCCGGCCGAGCGCCAGGACGCGGGCGAGCAGCTCGTCGTAGGCGAAGGGCTTGGTGAGGTAGTCGTCGGCGCCGAGGCCGAGGCCCTCCACCCGGTCCCGTACGGTCCCGGAGGCCGTCAGCATCAGGACGCGGGTCAGCAGCCGCTCGCGCACCACCTGGCGGCAGACCTCGTCGCCGTGCAGGCCCGGCAGGTCGCGGTCGAGGACGAGGACGTCGTACGCGCCCAGGCGCAGGCGTCGCAGGGCCTCCAGGCCGTCGCTCGCCTCGTCCACGGCCAGCGCGTCGCCCCGCAGCCCCTCGGCGATCATTTCCCGCAGGAACTCCTCGTCCTCCACCACCAGAACTCGCATGCCGTCCTCTTTACCGGAGAGGCGCATTTCGCCGTTGTAAGCACGAGCCGTTAGAGAAGCGAAACCCGCTGTTCGCGCAGTCTCGGGCCCATGAAGCGATCCACGACCATGACCACGGCCGCGCTCCTCACCGGCCTCACCCTCTTCGTCACCGCCTGCACGGGCGGCGC
The DNA here is from genome assembly GCF_057834385.1 of Streptomyces sp. GL_141. Taxonomy (NCBI): domain Bacteria; kingdom Bacillati; phylum Actinomycetota; class Actinomycetes; order Kitasatosporales; family Streptomycetaceae; genus Streptomyces; species Streptomyces sp. GL_141. The sequence goes on along the minus strand of NZ_CM174402.1, from coordinate 4,851,776 downwards.
CGGCGGCTCGGACGGAAAGAAGGACGAGAAGAAGGACTCCTCGAACTCGAGCGGCACGGGCGGCGGCGGTGGCGGTGCGGACGCCGACAACGCCCTCAAGATGCGCAAGTGCCTGCGCGAGAACGGCGTCGACATGCCGGACCCGAAGCCCGGCGAGGACCCGCGCGGCATGACGCTGGGCGCGGGCATGGACCAGGAGGTCCTGAAGAAGGCCATGGACAAGTGCGGGATGAAGGGCCCCGGCTCCGGCGGCGAGGTCCCGCAGGCCGAGAAGGACAAGGCCCTGAAGCAGGCCAAGTGCATGCGGGACAACGGCTTCGACATGCCCGACCCGGAGTTCAACGGGAACGCGCGGACCGGGTTCTCGATACCCGAGGGCGCCGACAAGGACGCCTTCATGGCCCAGCTCAACAAGTGCAGCGCCGACCAGTGAGCAAGGGCAAGAAGTGGGTCCTGGGCTCGCTGGCCGTCGTGCTCGCCGTCACGGGCGGCGGGTACGCGGTCGTCGCCCAGGCCGGAACGGACGGCGGCAGCGGTAGCGGCGGCGGCAGCGGCGGCTCGAAGCAGGGCCGCGCGGACGGACTGCCGGGGGCCACGTCCCCGGTCACGCTCGGCGACCTGAGCTCCGGCTTCAAGGCCGACGGGACGCTCGGCTTCGCGAAGGAACGCAAGCTCAACGCGGTGGGCGCGGACGCGGCGGGCGGGGCTGGGGGTGCGGGGGTTGCCGGTGGGGCGGGGGGTGCTCCGGGCGCCGGCGGGGCGGGGGCGGGATCCGGGTCGGGCTCCGGGTCCGGGTCGGGGTCGGGGTCCGGGTCGGGGTCCGGCTCCGCGACCCTGACCTGGGTGGCGCCCGCCGGCAGCTCCGTCGAGCGCGACGGCAAGCTCTACGAGGTCAACGGCAAGCCGGTGCGTCTGATGTACGGCTCCACCCCCATGTACCGGTCCCTGAAGTCCGGGGACAAGGGCGAGGACGTCAAGCAGCTCAAGCAGAACCTCCAGGCCCTCGGCTTCGGCACCGGCCTGGACGCCTCGGACGGCACCTTCACCGACGGCACGGCCACCGCCGTCAGGCGCTGGCAGAAGTCCCACAAGGCGAAGGAGACCGGCGAGGTCGGCAAGGGCGACATCGCCTTCGCCTCCGGACCCCAGCGGATCCAGAAGAACGACATGGCGGTCGGCGACGAGGCGGCCGCCGGCAAGCCCGTCATGACCCTGACCGGCACCGAGCGGATGGTCCGCCTCCAGCTCGACGTGGCCAAGGCGGGCAAGGTCAAGACCGGCGACCCGGTGACCGTGAGCCTGCCCGGCGGGGGCACCGCCAAGGGCAAGATCAGCTCGATCGGCACCACCGCCAACGGCGACGACCCGTCCTCGGGCGGCGCGGGCGGGGGTGGCGGGGGCGGCGGCGACAAGAAGCCGAAGGTCGACGTCGAGGTCGCCCTCGACAACCCCGCCGAGGCCACCGGCCCCGACCAGTCCCCGGTCTCGGTGGGCCTGACGGGCGAGGTCCGCAAGGGAGTGCTCTCCGTACCGGTCAACTCGCTCCTCGCCCTCGCCGCAGGCGGCTTCGGCGTCCAGGTCGTCGAGGACGGCAAGGTCCGCGAGGTCAAGGTCGAGCTCGGCATGTTCGGCCAGGGCAGGGTGGAAGTGAAGGGGGACGCCCTCAAGGAGGGCATGCTCGTAGGGGTCCCCGCGTCATGAACCAACACGCCCACGCGGTCGTCGAACTGACCGGCGTCACCAAGGAGTACCCCGGCGGGGTCGCGGCCCTGCGCGGAGTCGACCTCACCGTCCTGAACGGCGAACTCCTCGCCATCGTCGGCCCGTCCGGCTCCGGAAAGTCCACCCTCCTGCACATCGTCGGCACCCTCGACCGGCCCACCGCCGGCCGCGTCGCCATCGCCGGATACGACATCGCGAGCCTCTCCGACCGCTCCCTCTCCGCCCTGCGCTCCCGCCACGTCGGCTTCGTCTTCCAGTCCTTCCACCTCGTCCCCGGCATCAGCGCCCGCGCCAACGTCGCCGAGGGGCTGCTGTACTCCGGCCTCTCCCGCGCCGAACGCGGCCGCCGGGCGGAACGCGCCCTGGAACGCGTCGGCCTCGGCGACCGCATGGACCACCGGCCCCACGAACTGTCCGGCGGGCAGAAACAGCGCGTGGCGATCGCCCGCGCGGTGGCGGGCGAACCGGACCTGCTGCTCGCCGACGAACCGACGGGCGCGCTCGACACGGCGTCCGGCGAATCGGTCATGGAACTCCTCCATGAGCTCAACCAGGACGGGGCCACCATCGCCGTGATCACCCACGACAACGAGATCGCGGCGAGCCTGCCCCGGCAGGTCCGCATCCGCGACGGCGAGATCGTGGCCGACGTCTGGAACGCGGACGCGCTGGGGGTGGGCGCGTAATGGGTGCCCGTACGAAGTCCCGCGCAGAGTCCCGTACGACGTCCCGCGCGGAGTCCCGTAGGACGTCCCGCGCGGCCGGCAAGAAGGCGCGCAAGCTGTCGCCGCCGCGCCTCGGCCCCCGCGACGTCTTCCACGTCGGATCGGCGGGGCTGCGCTCGCGGCCCATGCGGGTGTTCCTGTCCGCGCTCGGGATCGCGATCGGCATCGCGACGATGATCGCGGTCGTCGGCATCTCCTCGTCCAGCCAGGCCAAGCTGCTCCAGGAACTCGACAAGCTCGGCACGAACATGATGGTCGCGACGCCCGGCCCGTCGATGTTCTCGGGACAGGACACCAAGCTCCCGAAGGACGCCCCCGGCATGATCGCCCGCATCGACGGGGTCGAATCGGTCGGCACGACGGGTGATGTGATGGAGTCCGTCCGCCGCAGCGAGAACATCCCGAAGGAGGAGACGAACGGCATCGCCCTCAAGGCGGCGCAGGGCGATCTCCTGAAGACCCTCCGGGCCCGGATGCAGAGCGGAAGCTGGCTCAACGACGCGACGGGCCGCTACCCGTCCGTGGTCCTCGGACACGTCACCGCCGAGCGCCTGGGCATCACCGCGCCGGGCGGGCAGGTGTTCATCGCCGGGCAGTACTTCACCGTCATCGGCATCCTCGACCCGATCCCCCTCGCGCCGGAGATCGAACGCTCGGCACTCATCGGCTGGGACGCCGCGCAGAGCCTCCTGGGCTTCGACGGCCACCCCACGTCCGTCTACGAGCGCTCCGCCGACGACCGCGTCCAGCAGGTCCGCGACCTCATCGCGAAGACGGCCAACCCCGAGAGCCCGAGCACGGTCTCGGTCACGGACCCGTCGGCGGCCCTGCAAGCGAAGGCCGCCACCGAGGGCGCCTTCAGCACCCTCCTCCTCGGCCTGGGCGGCATCGCCCTGCTGGTGGGCGGCGTAGGCGTGGCCAACACCATGATCATCTCGGTCCTCGAACGCCGCCACGAGATCGGCCTGCGCCGCTCCCTGGGCGCCACCAAGGGCCAGATCCGCATCCAGTTCGTCACGGAGTCCCTGCTCCTGTCGGGCCTGGGCGGCCTGGCCGGCATCGCCCTGGGCGGCGCGGCCACAGCGGTGTACGCCCGAGCCGGCGACCTCCCCTGGGTCGTCCCCCTCTGGGCCGTCACAGGCGGCTTCGCAGCAACCCTGGCCATCGGCACGGTGGCCGGCCTCTACCCAGCGGTCCGCGCGGCAAAGCTGTCCCCGACGCTGGCGCTACAGGCGGGGTAGAGGAGCTCGGAGCTCCGAGCTCGGGGTGGGGTTGGTGGCTTGGGCTGCGGGCGGGTCCTTGGCTTCGACGAGTACCGGGGGGCGTCCCGGCAGTCCAGTGTCCTTTCGGTGCGGGCCGGTCCCTCAAGGGCGCTCCTGCGTCGCGTCGCTACGCGATGGCCTTCGGCCACCCTTGACCGACCGACCCACACCGAAACGCCACAAGACTTCCGGGATCCCCCCGGGGAACGGCCGGGGGAGGAGAGGGGAGGAGCGGGCCGGCTGGAGATGCCCGTGCCCTCTCCCGCCGATGGCATCTGAACACGGCCCCGGCAGGACCGTGACCTCAGCCGGAACAGACGCGCGGGGCGAGCGGAGCATCCCGGGCCGGGCGCCTGAACACCCTTCCCGTGACCGTCGACCGCCACCAAGAGCGCACGGTGGACGGGAACGACCAGGCGGTCGGGGGGCGCGACAGATCGCTACACACTCCCACTCGGCTAAGCGACCAACGACCGTCCGTGGCTGATCTAGAAGGGGGGACGGTCTAGAAGGGTGGACGGTCTAGAAGGGGGAGATAGGGGGCTTGGTGGGGGTGGGTCTCAGGGCGGCGTCGAGTTCGCGGATGAACTCTCCTACACGGCCGCCTCCGGTGGGTGGGGCGGGCATGCGGGCGAGTACGTGGGAGACCGCTGGGGGTGCGTGATGGCGTGCCCATTCAAGGGTCTGGGCAGCGGTCTGGGTGTTTGCTCCCTGTGCCAGTTCCTCAGCGCGTGCCGTGTGGGCTGCGGCGCCCAGAATGTGCTTGATCTGGTGGGCGCTTGCCTTCGGGTGGAGGTAGGCGGCGCCGGCCGCGTGGCTCGCGGCTCGTGCCGCGTCGGTCGCCGCAGGCGAGTCGGCTTCCTGTGCCGCCTTGAAGGCTGCCCAGCCGCACTGCCGCAAAGCGGCCGTGCGGCGGCCGCCCGCGGCGAATGCGTCGGCCGCCTCGATGGCCTCGCGCGGGCGGGCGTCGCCGGGGTGGTCCTGCTCGTAGATCGACAGGACCCTCCGCGCGCAATCTGCCGCGTAGCCCGTGATCTCGCGCAGTTCGTCTTCGCTCAGCTCGATCTTGTCCGACTCACTTGGCATGGCCCGATCCTCCCGTCTCGTCCCCCGCTGGGATACATGATGATCCAGTCCGAGCCGGCCCGTCCTGGCGGAACCCGCCCCAGGTCCGCACGGCGGTGGCCACACCAACGCCGTCGGCGAGATCTTCCTCCGTGAGGCAGACCGGCACCACACCTCGTGGCCACCACGGCGTCGGACGCGTCGAATTCAGCGAGGAAGTCGGGCGCCGGCTCAGGGCAGGTGTGCCAGCAGCAGGTCGGTGAGGGGCTGAGGGGTGCGCAGGGGCAGGTAGTGGTCGGCGTCGGCGATCAGTCGGCCGCGGGCGCCGGGTATGCCCGCGACGAGCCGTTCGGCGATCACACCGATCTCGGGATGATCGCGGTCACCGTGGACGACCATGGTCGGCACGGCGATGTCCTCGAGCCGGGCTTCGGCATCGCGGTCCGGGAAGTACCCGATCTGCTGCTCGCTGACGATGCGCAGGTGCGCGTTCTGCGTCACCATCGCCTCGATCAGTTCCCCTCCGGGAGCATCACGCCCCATGGAGGCCCAGACCGACAGCTCCATCTCGGCCAAGGCCGTCGCGTCCTGCCTACGACGGGCGGCCGCGTAGGCGGACGACTGAGGGTCTGGCGGCCAGACATGACCACTGACCGAGGTGCCGATCAAGCCCAGCGCACTGACCCGCTCGGGATGGGCGAGGGCGAAGTCCAGCGAGGTCTCCCCGCCCATGCTCAGCCCGACCAACGCAGCAGAGCGCAGGCCGAAGTGGTCGAGCACGGCCTCCAGATCCTCGACGTCGCAGAACGTCCGCTCCGGGGGCGTGGAACGCCCCAGACCACGGGCGTCGTAACGAATCACCTCGTGCCGGCCGGCCAGTTCACGGACGACGGCATCCCATACCCGCGAGTCCATCCCCGCCCCGTGCAACAGCACCACCGGCGTACCCGCACCACTCCGCTCGGCCCACAACCGCCCACCCCCGGGGGCAGGCAGGTGAACTTCACATGCCCACAGCCCGACTGAAGCACCGTTCGATTTCATGCTGCATCATTCCCCTCCCTCACCCTCCCTGTCCTCTGCGTTCTACGTCCCCGAGGTCGTGCACCCTCCCAGTGCCGTATCAAGCAACGTTCGTCCCGTAGTTGCCTCCGATCGCGAATGGCTCATGTCTCGGCGAACGCGACGTCGGAAATCCGCCAGCATGCGCACGGTCGGTCGGGCGAGAATCCGCTCATGACCGCTGAAGCGCAGGGAATCCGCATCCGGCACCGCGGGCATGAACCGCAGGTCCATCCCACTGCCTACGTCGCCCCGACGGCCACGCTCGTCGGCGACGTCCGCGTGGGGCCAAGGGCGCGGGTGATGTACGGTGCCGTGCTCGATGCCGAGGGGTCTCGGATCGAGGTCGGGGAGGCGGCGGTGATCTGCGAGAACGCGGTGTTGCGCGGGTCTGCGGTCGCCGGTGATCAGCCGGTGCTTGTCGGCGACCACGTCTTCGTCGGGCCGCATGCCACGCTACTGGGCTGCGAGGTCGGCAGATGCGCCTATGTGGCGACCTCGGCGACGGTCCTGCAGCGCGCACGATTGGGTGCCGGCTCGGTTGTCGCCGTCGGCGCGCTCGTCCATGCGCGCACCGTTGTGCCGGACGAGTACTTCGTGCCGCCGCACGCCGTGGCGCTTGACGCGCCGGTGCGACTGCTGGCCCCCGGCGATCCGGACCTGGCCGAGGCCATCGGGCGAGTGGGCTTCGCGCAGGTGGCGTTCGGCGTCGACGCGGAGTGGACCGACCGGATCAGCCGGTACGAGCGCATCGCGGAGGTGCGCGTCGCCGAGTTCGGCACGCACGCGGACGATGAGGTTCTGAATCGCGGCTAGCGCCGTGAGGTGACGCGCCGTCCTTCTAGACCGTCCCCCCTCTAGACCGTCCCCCCTTCTAGATCAGCCACGGACGGTCGTTGGTCGCTTAGCCGAGTGGGAGTGTGTAGCGATCTGTCGCGCCCCCCGACCGCCTGGTCGTTCCCGTCCACCGTGCGCTCTTGGTGGCGGTCGACGGTCACGGGAAGGGTGTTCAGGCGCCCGGCCCTGGATGCTCCGCTCGCCCCGCGCGTCTGTTCCGGCTGAGGTCACGGTCCTGCCGGGGCCGTGTTCAGATGCCATCGGCGGGAGAGGGCACGGGCATCTCCAGCCGGCCCGCTCCTCCCCTCTCCTCCCCCCGGCCGTTCCCCGGGGGGATCCCGGAAGTCTTGTGGCGTTTCGGTGTGGGTCGGTCGGTCAAGGGTGGCCGAAGGCCATCGCGTAGCGACGCGACCGCAGGGAGCGCCCTTGAGGGACCGGCCCGCACCGAAAGGACACTGGACTGCCGGGACGCCCCCCGGTACTCGTCGAAGCCAAGGACCCGCCCGCAGCCTCGAACCCAAGTGCGTTCCGCACTCCTCACATCCGTGCCCGTTGAACCGGTGCCTTGTTGATGCCGATTCCGGAGCCCCCGTGCCCATTCCTCCCCCGCCCACGTTGCCCACCCCACCCACCCCGCCCCACGGCCTGCTGGCCGCGCGGGTTCGGGACCCGTACCCCTACTTCACCTGGCTGCGGCGGCATGCGCCCGTGCACGCGGACCGGCGGGACGGGCGTCCCACCGTGTGGCAGATCTCCCGCTACGAGGACGTCCGTGCCCTGCTGACCGACGAGCGGCTGAGCAAGGACCCGGGTCGGGTGCCCGGCTATGTTGCGGGGCCGGCCGGGCTGAACCGGCACCTGGTCCATGCCGATCCTCCGGATCACACCCGGCTGCGGACCCTGGTGAACACGGCCTTCGTGCCCCGCCGCATCGCCCAGCTGGAACCCTTCATCACGGACACCGCGCACCTGCTGCTGGACCGGATCGAGGGCCACGTCCACGTGGACGTGATCGGGGACTTCGCCGCGCCCCTGACCTTCCGGATGATCTGCGCGATCCTCGGCGTCCCCGAGGAACTGGACAACGCGGAGACCCGGGACACCCTCATGGCCACCATCGCGCCCGCTCCGGGTCTGGATCCGGCCCGGGTCGAAGGCGCCCTGCACGCGCTGCTCGACCAGCTCGTCGCCATGAAACGTACGGGCCGCGAGCAGAGCGGAGTGGACCTGCTGGGCGCTCTCGTACGGGCCAGTGACGAGAGCGCGGCGATGAGCGAGGAGGAGCTGCGGTCCACCGCGTACCTCCTGTTGCTGGTCGGCCACGACACCACCATGAACCTCATCGGAAACGGCACCCTCGCCCTGCTCCGCAACCCCGCCGAGGCCGCCCGGGTCTCCACACCGGACCTCGCCGCACCGCACCTCGTCACCACGGCCGTCGAGGAGCTGCTGCGCTACGACTCCCCGGTGCGGGACGCGACCTTCCGCTGCGCCGCAGAATCGATCGTCCTCCACGGGCAGGTGATCGGCGAGGGGGACATCGTCAGCCTCCTGATCGGCTCGGCGAACCGGGACGGCCGCCGTTTCCCCGAGCCGGACCGGCTCGATCTCGGGCGGACGCCCAATGACCACCTGGCCTTCGGCTACGGGCCCCACTTCTGCATCGGCGCCGCCCTGGCCCGCCTCGAAGGTGCCGTCGCTCTCCCCCTCCTGCTCCGACGCCTGGGCAGCGTCGCGCTGGCCAAACCCGCCGACGAACTCCCCTGGCGCCCGGCCCGTGTCATGCGCGGCCTGGCCGCGCTCCCCGTCGTCCGGTGCTGACCGACCTGACGGAGCGCCGGACAGGGCGCCGGACGGAGCGCACGGAACCGACCTCACCCCCCACCCAGGAGCACACCCGCATGTCCGCCCCTTTCTCCTCCCCCTCCCCCTCCCCCTCCCCCACTCCCACTCCCACCCCCTCCCCCGTACTCCTGGCCGAGCCCGCCCCCGGCGTCCTGCTCATCACCCTCAACCGGCCCCACGTACGCAACGCCGTCGACCGGACCCTCGCCGAGGCCCTGGACGCGGCCTTGATCCGACTGGAGGACGATCCGGCGCTGGCCGTGGGCATCCTCACCGGCGCGGAAGGCCACTTCTGCTCGGGCATGGACCTCAAGGCCTTCCCCACCGAAGGCGTCCCCGTCGTCGCCGGGCGCGGGCTGGCAGGGCTGACCCGGGCCCGGCTGCGCAAGCCGCTCATCGCCGCCGTCGAGGGGGCGGCCGTCGCCGGCGGCTTCGAGCTGGCCCTCGCCTGCGACCTCATCACCGCGGCCGACACCGCGTTCTTCGCCCTGCCCGAGGTGGCCCGCGGGCTCATCGCCTCCGAGGGCGGAGCCATCCGTCTGCCCGGCCGGCTCCCGTACCACGTGGCCATGGAGATGCTCCTGACCGCGGGCACCCTGTCCGCCGCGGACGCGGCCCGCTACGGCCTGGTCAACCGCCTCACCCCCGCAGGCGAGGCCCTCGAAGCGGCCCTCGCCCTGAGCGCCCGCATCCAGGCCCACTCCCCCCAGGCCGTCCACCTCACGAAGCAGATCGTCCAGAACACCCGCGGCCTGGACGACCACGCCGCCTACTCCGTCCAAGACCCGCTCAGCGCACCCGTGTTCGCCACCTCCGCCGCGACGGAGGGCGCCCGGGCCTTCACCCAGAAACGCTCCCCCGCCTGGGACGGGACTCCTCCGTCCCGCCACCCCTGATCCCTCCGATCCCTCCGATCCCTCCGATCCCTCCCACCCCCGGACCCCCCGCCGTACGCTGGTCTGATGCGAAATTCACCTCGAACTCCTCGGCAGGCAGCCAGAATCGTCGTCCTCAACCCCGCCGGATCCGTGTTCCTCTTCCGCGAGAACAACGTGGAAGTCGGCATCCACTGGCTGCCGCCCGGCGGTGGCATCGATCCCGGGGAGACGCCCGAGGAGTGCGTACGGCGGGAGTTGCGGGAAGAGACGGGCTGGACGGACCTGGAACCGGAGCGACTGCTCTGCACTTGGGAGCACGACTTCACCCACCAGGGCATCCCGGTACGCCAGCACGAGCACATCTACGTGACCACCGGCCCGCACCGCGATCCGGTCCCGGAGTACCCCGAGGCCCACTGGCGGTGGCTGTCGCCGCGGAACCTCGCCACCCTCGGCGAACCTCTGTGGCCGCCGCGCCTCGCCGAGCTGCTCGGCGAAGCGCCCGCCGAGCCCGTGCACTTGGGGCTACTCGCCTGACCTCAGCGCGGCATCCTCCGGGACAGCTCCCGGGCGGCCGCGCGCAGCCTGGACTCCACCCAGGACTCGTAGGAGCCCGGGAGCGGAGCATGGACGTCCCGAGCCTCCTCCGGCGAATCGGCCGGCCGCGGCCAGTGCACCTGCGCGCCCGCCCGCTCCGCCAGCACCAGCACGGCGGCGATGAATCCCTCCGAGAGGGCGCGGATGACGGCGTGGCCGGTGTGGCCGTGGCGGTCGATGAGGGCTTCGGCGAAGACGCCGAGAGCGGCCGGGTCGATCCGGCACTCGTCGTTGATCAAGGGGCCGATGCCGGAGGGGAGGCCCAGTTCCTCCTCGAAGACGGCCACTTGGCGGTGGAAGAGCCGGGCGGCGCCGTTCGAGGGGTTCCAGACGGTCTCGTCCCCGACTTCGTAGAGCTGACTCACCGGCCGCCACCGCCGCCCGCTCCGCCCGTCGCGCGCGCGTACAGCTCCGCCGCGTAGCCGGTCAGGATCGTGCTCGTCGAGACGTCGTCCGTGTCCCCGCCGGTCAGGACGCCGATGATCTTCCCGTCGGCGGCGATCCAGGAGCTGCCGCTCGTGCCGCTGGGGAAGTCCGCGCAGTCGAAGCGCTGTTCCGTGGCGCTGAGCCGCACCGCGCGGGACATGCAGGTGCGCGCGACCTTGCGGTCCGACGGGTAGCCCGTCACCGTGACCTGCTCGTCCGTACGGCCCGTGGTGTCCAGGACGGCGGCGCCGGTGACGTCCTCGATGTTGCGGCCCGAGGCGTCGGGGGCGAGACGGGCGAAGGCCAGGTCGTAGTCGTCGTTCGTCCCGTCCGACCAGCGCGGGTCCTCGAAGACCTCCGCGATCTTCCAGGTGCCGTACGGGGCCCGCCCGTCCGCGTACGCGGGTGCGAAGGAGGCTCCACCCTCCCCGACCCGGCCGGCGCGCAGGCAGTGGCCCGCGGTGACGATCAGGTTCCGCCCCGGGCTGTGCACGACGGTCGCCGTACAGAAGTGTTCGCCCGTCACATCGCCTTCGAACAGCGCCCCTGCGAAGACGGCCGGACCGCCCTTCACGGAGGGCGAAGCCGACGCCCCGGGGGTCTGACCGGCGGGCGACTGGGACCGTTCCGGCGCTTGCGCATGTGCCTGTGACTGCGCTTGCGACTGCGAAGGCAACTGAGACGGGGCAGCAGTCGGCGACGCCACCCGAGGCGCCGCCTTCACCTGCGCGGCGGCCTTGCCGTCGTCGGCCGGGACCACCTTCGTCATCGCCGCGGACGCCCCCAGCGCCGCCACCGCACACAGCACCGTGGTCACCACGGCCCGCTTGTCCATCACCGATAACCCTCCCCAATTTGCTCCGGCGAAGCATGCCTTGCCCGCGGCGACCCTCGCAAGAGGGATCCCCGCCCCCAGCCGTTGACACCACCCCGAGCACCCTCCACACTCATCAGCATCCGATGGAAACAGTTTATGGAGGACACACAATGATCGCCACCGCTGCCGCCATCACCGCCACCGCCGCCCTGGCCACCCCCGCGGCCGCCCTCCTCACCCTCCTCACCCACCGCGCGCTGCGCCGCTCGCAGGCCGCCAAGACCCTGCGGATCGACTCCCCGCACGGCATCGACGAGCAGGGCTTCGTCCGCATCGGCGGCATCGACCAGTGGATCTCGGTCCGCGGCGAGAACCGGGCCAACCCGGTCCTCGTCGAGATCCACGGCGGCCCCGGCGCCGCCAACTCCATCTACACGACCCGCACCCGCAGTTGGGAGCAGCACTTCACGATCGTCCGCTGGGACATGCGCGGCGCCGGCAAGACCTTCGGTCGCGGCGGCCCGGCCGGCCAGGGCGAGGCGACCTTCGAGCGGCTCTACGAGGACGCCCTGGAGGTCACCCGGTACGCCCGGGACCTGCTGCGCGCCGAGAGGGTGGTCCTCCTGGCCAACTCCTACGGCAGCGCCTTCGGGCTGCGCCTGGCCCGCAACCACCCCGAGCTCTACTCCGCCTACGTGGGCACCGACCAGAACATCCACACCGGCGGCCGCGACACCTCCGCCCACGACGCCCTACGGGAGCGGCTGCGCACCACCGGGAAGGCGAAACAGCTCGCGCAGATCGAGGCGATCGGGGCCGACCCGCACGCATGGACTCCGAAGCAGCGGGCGACGTACGCCAAGCTCACCGCGCAGAGCGACCCGTTGACGCTGACCACGCTCAAGAAGGTGGTCATGGGCTCGATGTGGCTGTCGCCGCTGCACTCGCTGCGCGATCTGCGGGACTTCTTCCGGGGGCAGTCCTTCTCGGAGCGGATCACCGAGGGGACGGCGGGGCTCGACGACCGGGCCGACGGCACCCGCTTCGAGATCCCGTTCTTCCTCTTCCAGGGCGAGCACGACGTACTCACCCCGACGGCCGCCGCCCAGGCCTTCTTCGACGAGGTCGAGGCCCCGGTGAAGCGGTTCGCCCTGATCGAGGACTGCAGCCACTTCGCCTCGTTCGCCCGCCCGGACCGCTTCCTGGACCTCCTCCAGACCCACGTCCGCCCGGCGCTCGCGGCCGAGCGCCGCGCCTGCACCTGAGGAAGTCGCTCCACCCCTCAGCCTGCCGGGTCTCAGCCGGCCGGTCGCAGCCGACCGCTCTCAGTCAGCCGTTCCCCGCGGCACGACCCACCGCATCGGCTGGCCGGTGACCTCGGCGATCATGTCGTAGTCGCCGTCGTAATGCAGGACGGTGGCTCCGTGCCGTTCGGCGGTCGCCGCGATGATCAGGTCCGGGAGGGAGAGTGCCTTCCAGTTGCCCCCCTCGATGAGCCGTCTCTGCACGTCCAGGGCTCGGTCCCACGTCTCGTCCGGAGTGGGGAGCCAGTCGAAGGCGCCCATTCCTTTGCGGACCCGCTCCGCATCCGCCTTAGAGCGGGCGCTGTACATCACCTCCAGCTCCACGGCGCCGCACACGGCGAGGGCTCCCGCCACATGGAGCGGAAAGACGACCTTGTGTACGGCCGGCTTGGGATAGCGCGCCAGCGCAGACTTGTCGATCAGGAAGCGCTCGGTCATGCCGCCCTGTCCCGAACGTGCTCCGTGTCCACGGAGGTCTCGGTGGCCGGCTCGACCGGGCCCGTCAGGTCGGGCAGCCCACCCTCGGCGATCCAGTTCAGGAAGTCTTCCCGCTTGCGCCGGTTGACCACGTCCTGAAGGGCCGCGTTCACCGTCGCCACCTTTGTCTTCGTACCGAAGAGCTCGGCGGCCTCCGCCAGCAGGGCGTCATCGACGTCGATCACGGTTCTGGTCATCGTGAACCTCCTCAGCGAGGGGCACCCACAGTTCCCCTGCCCACTTAAACGATATCAAGATCGATGTCAAGAGATATCGTTTCAGCAGGCACAGGTCAGCCCATGGCTCCGGCGACCCGTCGCGCGATCGACTGCTGGCCTCGACCTATGCCCCGCGCCCAGGACGAAGGAGGCTATGTCCAGCAGCAGGCCGAGCAGCGTGCGGCTCGCTCTGCGCGGGACCGTCCAGCCCGGGACGAGGCCGACGAGCCCCACGGGAAGCGCCAGGGCCGGGGGAACCGTCCGCGCACCCCACACCCGGAGCGCCGGTACGAGGGTGCGCGCGGTCTTCGCGATCTGGTCCGACATCGTGCTGCTCCTTTGGCATGGATCTTGGCGATGGCTCCAGTCTCGCGAGGGAAGCTCACCGGCACATCACGCCATGGAGTGGGATCCGGATCTGGTACTCAAGTAGCACGCGGGTGAGCCGCCGGCCCTGACGAGCCGGATGCCGTGACGAGCCGGATGCCGTGACGAGCCGGCGGCCCCGACAAACCGGCGGCCCACCCGCCACGCGCTACGCCCCCGGCCACAGCCCTTCCGGCGTCAGGCCCAGCAGATCGATCGCGTTGCCGCGCACGATGCGGTCCACCACGTCCGGGGACAGGTGCCCCATCTGGGACTCGCCGACCTCGCGGGACTTGGGCCACGTGGAGTCGGAGTGGGGGTAGTCCGTCTCGTAGAGGACGTTGGCGACGCCGATGGAGTCCAGGTTCTTCAGGCCGAAGGCGTCGTCGAAGAAGCAGCCGAAGACGTGCTCCGCGAAGAGCTCCGACGGCGGGCGCAGCACCTTGTCGGCGACGCCGCCCCAGCCGCGGTTCTCCTCCCAGACCACGTTCGCGCGCTCCAGGATGTACGGGATCCAGCCGATCTGGCCCTCCGCGTACATGATCTTGAGGTTCGGGAAGCGCTCGAACTTGCCGCTCATCAGCCAGTCCACCATCGAGAAGCAGCAGTTGGCGAAGGTGATGGTGGAGCCGACGGCCGGCGGGGCGTCCGCCGAGGTGGAGGGCATGCGCGAGGAGGAGCCGATGTGCATGGCGATGACCGTGCCGGTCTCGTTGCACGCCTCCAGGAAGGGGTCCCACTCGTCCGTGTGGATGGAGGGGAGCCCGAGGTGCGGCGGGATCTCCGAGAAGGCGACCGCGCGGACCCCGCGCGCAGCGTTGCGGCGGACTTCGGCGGCGGCCAGGCGGGCGTCCCAGAGCGGGATGAGGGTGAGCGGGATGAGGCGGCCGGCGGCGTCGGGGCCGCACCACTCCTCCACCATCCAGTCGTTGTACGCGCGCACGCCGAGCAGGCCGAGTTCGCGGTCCTTGGCCTCGGTGAAGGTCTGGCCGCAGAAGCGGGGGAAGGTCGGGAAGCAGAGGGCCGACTGGACGTGGTTGACGTCCATGTCGGCGAGCCGGTCGGGAACCGAGAAGGAGCCCGGGCGCATCTGCTCGTACGTGATGACTTCGAGCTTGATCTCGTCGCGGTCGTAGCCGACGGCCGTGTCGAGTCGGGTGAGGGGTCGGTGCAGGTCCTCGTACACCCACCAGTCGCCTATCGGTCCGTCGTCGCCCTTGGCCCCCATGACGGGGGCGAACTTGCCCCCGAGGAAGGTCATTTCCTTCAGGGGGGCGCGGACGACGCGGGGGCCGACGTCGTGGTACTTGGACGGGAGCCGGTCCCGCCAGACGTTGGGGGGCTCAACCGTGTGGTCGTCCACCGAGATGATCTTCGGGAAGGTCTCCATGCCCTCACGGTAGCGTCAATCTGACGAACCGTCAGCTAGTTGAACGCGGCCGGATGCCCGATCCGTACGGACCGGGTGCCGGATCCGCGCGGGCATCGGATACCGGATCCCCACGGACCGGACACCGGATCCGTACGGACTGGGTCCGTTACGGACTGACGTGTACGCGCAACACAGGGCAGACTGGCCCTTACACCTATGGAAGGCAGGGGGGAGACCAGATGGACGGCACACCGGCCATCCCGCACCAGCGGAACCACCCCGAGTCCGGTGACACCGCCATTGCCGCAGCCGCCGGACCCGGAGTCGACGCAGCGCCCGCCGCGGAAGCCAGAGCCGACGAAGCCGTCACCGGGACCCCGCCCCCCTCCGCCGCCGGAGGCAACCGGTTCGCCGTGCTCGGCCCCATCCGGGCCTGGCGCGGCGGCGAGGCCCTGAGCTCCGGGACCCCGCAGCAGCGGGCGCTGCTCGCCGTGCTGCTGCTCCGCGAGGGCCGCACCGCCACCGCGCCCGAGCTCATCGACGCCATCTGGGGCGAGGACCCGCCGCAGCAGGCCCTCGCGACCATCCGTACGTACGCCTCCCGCCTGCGCAAGATCCTCGAACCCGGGCTCCTCGTCAGCGAGTCCGGCGGCTACGCGATCCGCCTGCCCCACCCCGAGGCCCTCGACCTCGGCATCGCCCGGGCCCTCGCCGCCGACGCCGAGGCCGCGCGCGCCGGGAAGCCGAACGCGCAGGCCATGTCGACGGCGCAGACGCACGCCCACCCGCACTCCCACACCCACACCCACACCCACCCGCATACCCACAGCCACCCCCACGCCCACCCCCACCCCCACCCCCACGCCCCGGCGAAGGCCGAAGGCTCCGGGGAGGCCGCCCCCGCCGGCAAGGGCGACCGCGAGCTCGCCCGTACGCTGCTGGCCCGCGCCCTGGACGTCTGGGACGGCGAACCGCTGGCCGGCGTACCCGGACCGCACGCCGACACCGAGCGCACCCGGCTCGCCGAGTGGCGCCTCCAGCTGCTGGAAACCCGCCTCGACCTGGACCTGGAGCTGGGCCACCACGCCGAGGCCGTCTCCGAGCTCACCGCCCTCACCGCCGCCCACCCGCTGCGGGAGCGGCTGCGCGAGCTGCTGATGCTCGCCCTCTACCGCAGCGGACGCCAGGCCGAGGCCCTCGCCGTGTACGCCGACACCCGCCGGCTCCTCGCCGACGAACTCGGCGTCGACCCGCGCCCCGAACTCTCCGAGCTCCAACAACGCATCCTGCGGGCCGACTCCGAGCTCGCCCGCGCCGAAGACCCGGCGCCGGCCGCCGCGCCCGTCCACGTGCGGCCCGCCCAATTGCCCGCCACGGTCTCCGACTTCACCGGCCGCTCCAGCTTCGTCCGGGACCTCGGCGAGATCCTCTCCGGCGCCGAGGGCCAGGTGATGGCGGTCTCCGCCCTCGCCGGCATCGGCGGCGTCGGCAAGACCACGCTCGCCGTGCACGTCGCGCACGCCGCCCGCCCGCACTTCCCCGACGGGCAGCTCTACGTGGACCTCCAGGGCACCGAGGCCCGCCCCGCCGAGCCCGAAGCCGTCCTCGGCTCCTTCCTGCGCGCCCTCGGGACCCCGGACACCTCGATCCCCGACTCCCCCGCCGAACGGGCCGCGCTCTACCGCTCCACCCTCGACGGCCGCCGCGTCCTGGTCCTCCTCGACAACGCCCGCGACGCGGCCCAGGTCCGCCCGCTGCTGCCGGGCACCGCGGGCTGCGCCGCCCTCGTCACCAGCCGGGTCCGGATGGCCGGCCTGGCCGGCGCGCACCTCGTCGACCTCGACGTGATGAGCCCCGACGAGGCGCTCCAGCTGTTCACCCGGATCGTCGGGGCCGAGCGGGTCGGCGCCGAGCGCCAGGCCGCCCTCGACGTGGTCGGCGCCTGCGGGTTCCTGCCGCTCGCCATCCGCATCGCCGCCTCCCGGCTCGCCGCCCGCCGCACCTGGACCGTCTCCGTGCTCGCCGCGAAGCTCGCCGACGAGCGCCGCCGCCTGGACGAGCTCCAGGCCGGCGACCTCGCCGTCAAGGCCACCTTCGAGCTGGGCTACGGGCAGTTGGAGCCCGCGCAGCAGCGGGCGTTCCGGCTCCTGGGGCTGGCCGACGGGCCGGACATCTCCCTCGCGGCCGCAGCCGCCGTACTCGACCGGGCGGAGCACGACACCGAGGACCTGCTCGAAGCCTTAGTGGACTGCTCCCTCCTCGAATCGGCCGCGCCCGGCCGCTACCGCTTCCACGACCTCGTACGCCTCTACGCGCGTGCCTGCGCCGAGCGCGACGAGCAGCCGCCGAGCGCGCGCGACGCCGCCCTCGACCGGGTGCTGGACTTCTACCTGGCCACCGCCGCCGGGGTGTACGGCCTGGAGCGGCCGGGCGACCGGCTCGTGGCCCACCTGTCGGCCACCCGCCACCCCGGGCTGGTCTTCACCGAGTCGCGCACCGCACAGGACTGGCTCTACGCGGAGGCCGATCCGCTGCTCGCGTGCGTCCGGCAGGCCTCCGTACGCACGACCGGGCGGCCCGATCTGCTGCGCCGGGCCGTGGACCTGCTGTGGGCGGCCAAGGACCTCGCCGAGTCGGGGGCCAACTCCAAGCAGTACGAGTCCGCCGCGACCGCGCTGCGCGACGCCGCGGAGGCCGCGCAGGACCCGCACGCCGAGGGCCGCGCCCGTACCACCCTCACCAACACCCACCTGGTCGCGGGCCGGTTCGCCGAGGCCGACGACGAGGCCCGCCGGGCCACCCTCCTCGCCCGCGCCGCCGGGGACCCGCTGCCCAGCTGCTGGGCGCCCAACGACCGGGGCATCATCGCCCTCTACGAGGGCCGCTACGAGGACGGCGAACGGTACCTGCTGGAGGCCATCGCCAACTTCCGGGCCGATTCCAACCACGTGGGCGAGGCGAGCGCCCTGTGCAACCTGTCCCGCATCCACGTGGAGCAGGGCCGGCTGGGCAGCGCCATCGAGCTCGCCCAGCAGGGCATCGCCATCTACGACCGGATGGGGCTCACCCTGCGCCTGGCCAACGGCCGCTACGCGCTGGGCATCGCCCTCACCCAGGCCGACCGGCTGTCCGAGGCGCACTCCCAGCTCAGCAAGGCGCTCTCGCTGTTCCACGAGAACCGGCAGCCCCTGTGGGAAGGCGTCACGCACTTCCGCCTCGCCAAGGTCCACCTGGCCGCGCGCCGGCCCACGCTGGCCGCCTCGCACGCCGAACAGGCCATCGCCCTGCGGGGGATCGGCGGCGAGTGGAGCCGCGCCCGGGTGCTGACCGTACTGGGCCGGGCACTGCGGCAGCTGGGGCAGCGGGACCGGGCACGGGTGTGCTGGCGCGACGCCGAGGTGGTGTTCAAACAGCTGGGGTCGCCGGAACTGGCCGAGGTACGGGCCCTGCTGGCGGCGGAGATCGCCGCCTGAGCCGTGGTGCGGTGCGGTGGCGCTGAACGAGGCGTTCATCGTTCGTTTATCACCATCCACCAGGATGGTGTTCATCGACTCGACGTGTCGGGGGGCACCAGGGTCGGCTGCAAGACCACCCGTTCGGCGATCCGCGGGGGAATTGCCGAACGGGTCCTACCCACCATCAGGAGATCCGATGACGACGAACGAGAACGTCCTGCCGACCGACGGCGAGATCACGCCGATCGACACCCATCCTTCGGATGTCGACATCACACCGATGGACAACCACGCGGCGGGCGAGCCGCTCAAGCCGCTCAAGCCGCTCGACAACCACGCCGCGGGCGAGGACATCGTCACGATGGACAACCACGCTGCCGGCGGCGGCCTGTAGGTGGGGGTGCGGGCCTAGGCCCCACAGACGCGTACGGCCCGGGAACACGGGGGAAACGGGGATCCGGGCCGTACCGCAGGACGTACCACGGGGGGACCGTGGGTCGCGGGGGGACCTGCGGAGGTGCACGGGGGAACGGCGGCCGCGGTGGCCAGGAGGGGGACCACCGCGGCCGCCGCATGCGTGCGTACGGGGCCTGCGCGTGCGCGGAGACCGCGACAGCAGGCAAGCGGGACGGCGGGCCGGCTCAGCCGCCGAGCTGGAGCAGCCGCTGTACGCCCCGCGCGGCTTCCAGCAGCGCGGGCGCGAACGTATCCAGTTCCGCCCGCGTGCTCAGGAGGGCGGAGGCGGTCAGGCTGACCCCGCCCACCGGCACGCCCGCCCGGTCGAAGACCGGCGCGCCCAGGCAGCGGACCGCGGGCTCGTGCTCCTCGTCGTCGACGGCGTAGCCGCGCTCCCGGACGGTCCGCAGGTCGTCCGCGAGGCCGTCCCGGTCGGTGAGGGTCTGCCGGGTCAGGGCGGGCATCCCGGTGGCGCGCAGGATGCCCTCGGTCTCCGCGGGCGGCAGGTGCGCGAGGACGGCCTTGCCGATGGCGGTGGCGTGCAGGGGGATGCGCATGCCGACGCGCGAGGAGGTCGGGTGGGGCCGGCCGCTCTCGATCTTGCGGATGTACGTGAGCGCGTTGCCGCTGCGCAGGGCCAGGTGGACGGCCAGGCCGGTGCACTTCTGGAGGAATTCGAGCAGCTCGACGATGCCCTCGGGCCGGTCGGCGGAGATTTCGGCGGCCAGGGTGCGCAGCCGCAGGCCGACGCCGTAGCTGCCGTCCCCGTCGGTGACGGCGTAGCCCTGCTCGACGAGGGAGACCAGGATCCGGTACGTGCTGGACTTGGGTACCCCGGCGGCGGCCGACAGTTCCGCGAGCCGGTGCGGGCCGCCGAACGCGGTCAGCGCCTCGGTGATCCGCAGGGTCTTCTCCAGGGCGCTGCCGTTCGTGGAGCTCCGGCCCACGCTCTGGCCCGGCACCTCACTTCGTATGGCGTTGACCATGGAATCCCCAAGGGTTGGCAAAACGTATCGGTTCACCCTACGCCACGCGATGCCCGTTTTGCCCGGGGCCGAAGGGCCCGAAATGCCGGGCGCCCACGCCCGCGCTGACTAGGCTGACCGTGTGTTCACCTCCCAGGGCCCGACCCTCCGCGAACTGGCCGTGCAGGCCATGTCCTCCATCGAGCGGGGCTACGACCTGCTGGCCCCGAAGTTCGACCAGACCCCCTTCCGCACCCCCGACCGGATGCTCGACGCGGTCGAGGAGACGCTCGCCCGCCACGAAGGCCCCTTCGACGCCGGCCTCGACGTGTGCTGCGGTACGGGCGCGGGCCTCGGCATGCTGCGGCGGCTGTGCCGGGGGCGGGTGACCGGGGTGGACCTGAGCTCGGGCATGCTCGCCGAGGCCGGGCTCGCCCACCCCGAGGAGCGGGTGGACCTCCTACGGGCCGACGCGCGCTCCCTGCCCGCCGGGCTCGGGGACTCGTACGACCTGGCGGTCAGCTTCGGCGCCTTCGGCCACTTCCTCCCGGCCGAGCGCCCCGCGGTCTTCTCCGGGGTCCACGCGTCCCTGCGCCCCGGCGGGGTGTTCGCCTTCCCGATCGGCGCACCGATCCCGCCGAGCCGCCCGGCGTGGTGGGCCCTGTCCGGCTTCGACGCGGCGATGCGCGTGCGCAATGCCGTCTGGCGCCCGCCGTTCGTCATGTACTACCGCACCTTCCCGCTGGGCGGCGTCCGCACGGACCTCCGCGCGGCGGGCTTCACGGTGGAGACGCGCCCCCTGGACCACTTCGGCCGCAGGCCGGACGGGACACCGAGGTGGCGGCTGGTGCTGGCCCGCAGGGCGGGCTGAGCCCCTACCGCTTTCGCCCCTCCCCCGCTCCTCCTACTTCTCCGGCAGGCGGCCGATGTCGGAGACCGGGCCGAGGTGGCCGAGCTTGTCGGGGTTGGACACGGTGCGGACCGCCCGGACCACGCCGTCGGCGATGTCGAGCTCGACCACGCTGGCCACCCGCCCCTCGGCGTCGACGATCAGGGCGCCCGGCCGGCCGTTGATCAGGGCCGGGCGCAGCGAGGCGCCGAGCGAGCGGAGCCGGCGCAGTCCGCCGATGAGCAGCTGTCCGACGCGGTGCGGCTCGGTCACCGACTTCGCGACCGCGCGCGCCTTGCCGCCGCCGTCGCCGTGATAGACGACGTCGGGCGCGAGCATGTCGAGCAGCGCGTCCATCTCGCCGCCCGCCGCGGCCTCGAAGAACGTACGGGCGAGCTCCTCGCCCTCCGCGCGCCGGGCCGCGGCCGGCGGACCTCCGGCGGCGATGCGCTTCCTGGCGCGGGCGAAGATCTGGCGGCAGTTCGCCTCGGACTTGCCGGTGCTCCGGGCCACCTCCCGTAGGCGATGGAGAACAGCAGCGGCCGGTACGCCACGGCGTCCGCCACGTCCGGCGATCCCCGCCCCGTTGATCCCTGCACGAAACCCTCCCCGATCCCCCGATTCGCTGCGCGCCGTCCGGCAGGTTATCGGAGGGGATCCGGCTCATCGATCATGAACCGCACCCGTGACGCGGGTCACATTCGCCATCTGTCACAGGGCGCGGGGGCGCCGTGTCTTAGAGGGATAACAACAAGCAACACACACCGAACGCTCCACCACAGCAAAGGAATTCGCCATGACCGCTCGCCTGAACCTCTTCGCCGACCCGGTCGCCGTCAAGGCGTGGAAGCACATCATCGCCGCGAGCAAGGCGCTCGGGGAGTCGACCCTGCCGGCCTCGACCCGCGAACTGGTGATGCTCCGCGCCAGCCAGATCAACGGCTGCGCCGGATGCATCGACATGCACACCAAGGACGCGGCGGCCGCCGGCGAGACCGCGGTACGCCTCCACCTGGTCGCGGCCTGGCGCGAGGCCACCGTGTACACCGACGCCGAGCGCGCGGCCCTGCTCCTGACCGAGGAGGCCACCCGCATCGCGGACGCGGCCGGCGGGGTCAGCGACGAGGTCTGGGCGAACGCCGCCAAGTACTTCGACGACGAGCAGCTCGCCGCCCTCGTGACCCAGATCGCGCTCATCAACGCCTTCAACCGCGGCAACGTCATGGTCCAGACCCCGGCCGGCGACTACCAGCCCGGCCAGCTCCAGCACTGACCCCACGCGCAGCACGGCTCCGGCCCTCGCCCTAGGACTGAGTACTCCCATGAACATCGCGCTGTGGATCGTCACCGGACTGCTCGCCGTCGCCTACCTGCTCGGCGGCGCCTTCAAGGTGTTCACACCGAAGGAGAAGATCGCCGCCAGCGGCGCCGGCGCGAAGTGGGTCGAGGACTTCAGCGCCGGAGGAGTAAAGGCCATCGGAGCGGTGGAGATGCTGGCCGCGACGGCCCTGATCCTCCCGGCCGTCCTGAACACCGCCCCGGTCCTGGTCCCCCTGGCCGCGGTCGGCCTGGTCCTCCTCATGCTGGGCGCCACCCTCACCCGCTACCGCCGCCACGAGCCCACGTACATGGCGGTGGACCTGGCCTACGTCCTCCTGGCCGCCTTCGTAGCCTGGGGCCGCTTCGGCCCGGAGTCCTTCACGGGGTGACCTCGGCGTGGTCCGTGACCACACGCCGGAACAGGCGGTGACCCGTCCGGCCCGAATGCCGCAACGCCCAATCCTGGGCAGTCGCTTGCTCATCGTGGGGGCCCGAATCAGCCCCGCATCCGTGAGCCGTACAGAACGCTTCCCACACTGATCCGCCAGCGGGTACATGCCGGATGGTGTGCTCTACGAATCGATAGACGGCGCTGGACATCAGTGATCCTCCGCCCGGTGGGCACGAAGTCGAATGTTCGCATCCGTCACCCCGCTGTAGTCGAGAGCACTGCCCGCGTTCTCTCGCTGTACCGCCAGACTCAGGCAGGTGGAGCAGCCCGGTACGACCTTTGGTGGATCTGCGGGGAACGGGTCACGCTGCCCGACCTGCTGCCACAGCTTGTTTGATTCCACCGTGCACCCCTTGAGCCGTAGCCGTTGTCTGCGCTCAAGGTTTCACTGCCGGACAGCCGATACCCGCAACCATGCACGTCATGGACTAAAGATCATCTGAGGGCGGCCGCGCAGGCCCCGAGGAAGACCCGCGCGTCGTCACCGAAGAGGGCCCGGTCCTCAAGGTGGGAGAACTCCTCACGGTGGCTCGCCACGTCCCGGGGGTCCCGGAAGACCATGACTCCGGTGGACAGCTCGACCGTGGCGATGCGGTCGTCGTAGACCGTGAAGGTGTTCAGCGGTGCGGGACCGGTACGCACGGTCAGGGGGATGACGCCGAGCCTCACGTTCGGCAGGTGCGTGAGCGAGGCCAGATGATCGACCTGCACCGCGAGCGCGTCGGTGCCCACGAGGGGCCATCGGACAGCCTGCTCGGTGAGTATGAACGTGAACCGCTTGGAGCGGTCGTACAGGACCTGCTGCCGTTCCAGCTTCCTGGCGATGGTCTTGGAGTGGTCGCCGGGGATGTGGGCAAGGCTGGCCCGGATGTATTCCGGGGTCGAGAGCAAGCCCGTGATCATCGACAGGAGGAAGAACCTGAACTCGCCTGACGATGCTTCAAGGCCGGCGAGCTCAAGTTGCTTCTTCTCCAGGCCCTTGCGCCGCATTCCCCGGGCGCCCTGCCACTGCGTATGAGCGAGACGGGCCAGGGTCATGACCTGCGTGACCAGAGCAGGGGCCGCATCGCAGGCCCGCAGGAGTTGCTCCACGTCCACGAGGGACGGGCGCACCTTGCCGTTCTCGATCCGGCTGACCTTCGACTGAGACATGTTGCAGCGGGCGGCGGTCCGAGCCCCGGAGAGCCCGGACCGCTTGCGTACGGCCTTCAGCAAGGCCGCCAGCTCTTCGCCGGACTGGCCGAGCTCCTCTGGTTCGACACTCACGTGCGGATGTACTCCATGAACGGTGCAGAAGCTTCTACGGCGACGCGCTGGTACTCGATGAACGGTGCAGGGTCCCCCTCGTACAGTTCGCGGCTGATCTGCTTGCCGTCCGGTTCGTAATGCATGAGCACCACAGTGGAACGGTCGAACATCCAGAAGTCTTCGACGTCCGGCAGCGGGTTCGCCCGGTCGGTCACGTCAAGGATGCGGATGTCCTCCCCTGCGGAGACCTGGTGCTGGTAGTAGCGCTCGAACTCGAACCGCAGGTAGTCACTCAACGGCCGAGTGACTACGTGCACCCGTCCGACGTTCCGGCTGCGGACCATGTCCGTCCACGAATCCTCGTACGGGCCGGGGAACCGGGCCCCCGCCTTGAAGGCTTCGAACTCGTCCGCTTCCTGCGGTACGAGGTACTGGGGCAGTGTCTCCAGCCGCCACGCCTCCGTCTGGAACGTCTTGAACTTCGACGCCCAGTCCTCACCATCCAAGAGCACGGAAGGCCTCCCTGAGCACTGCCTCGGGGATCTCTACGAGCGCCTCGCCGGTCGGCGGGGTGAAGGCTGCGGATACGTCGCCCTGGACGATGAACGAGCCGGAGGCGGTCTGGTAGACGTTCGGGCAGTCGCCCTGTCCGCACTCGCCGTTTCCATTGCCTGTGAGCCGGTTCAGTTCCTCACGTGCCATGTGAAGCCCCTCGGTGCCAGACCCCCGCTGGGCCTGATGACCAAAACCGTACGGAGCGACTGGTGAGGCCGTCTATGCGCGAACGCGACTATGCACGTCTTGGCATAAAGAGACCCCACGCACCCGTGGCAAGCCGAAGGTGTAGCCCGCCCAGTCGACCGAGTCGTAGAGCTCGAACATCTCCTGCGGGTCGAATGCGACCTCTTCCGCGATGGTCGGCATGGGGTCACCTTTTTCGAACGTGAGTGCAGGAAGGGCAACGTACCGGGTCGTGGCCGGGCGCGTCCCGGTGGGGCGCGGTGCTTCTTTTGGGGAAGTACCTGGGGAAAGACCTCTTTCCAGACCCCTCCAGCCTCCCGCTCGGCGGGCTCTCACTCACACGGGTGAATCGGCCAACTGGGGTGGATTTCGCGGTGGTTGTCTGGCATATGCTCGCCCCGACAACTCAGACATGAGACGGCCCCCGCCGGGACTGCGAATCCCGATCGAGGGCCTGACCAAGTAGGAAGCACTACCTTCCCTATGGCTTCGGTGCACTTTACCGCGCCCGCGCGCGCGACATACGGGGTTCGGCACGCCAACGTCCGGCTCACCGGGCGATTCACCGTCGTGAGCAACGACCTCATCCAGCATCCCGAGATGTCGTTCATCGCACGGATGTTGGGGATCTTCATCCAGTCGATGCCCTCCGGGACTCCCATCGGCATCAAGGACCTGGCCAGACGGCTTTCGATCGGGGAGACCTCGATCGCCAAGGGGCTCCGCGAACTGGTGCTGTTCGGGTACTTGGACCGGTCGCTCGAGAACCTGCCGGGTGGGCGGATCGCCACCCGAACGGTGTCCTACAACCACCCCCGGGCCGCGACCGTGGCGGCTGCGCGTCGCGGAGCACATGTGGGTCGGGTGAGTCCCGCAGCTCCAGGAGCTCCCGTGGCCGCCTCCGTCGTGAGCCCGCCGCCGCCCGGGACGGAGCCTGCCGCCGTACGGACCGCACCGGAGCCGCTGCCGGTCGAGCCGGAGCCGGATGCGGCAACGGCCGTAAAGGCAGAGCCTGCGCCCGAGGTCGTGCCCGCCGGTCGGCTGCCCGTGCCCCGGGAGGCGGAGAATCCCGGGCGGCGGCGGCTTGCCGGGGAGGTGCTCGCGGAGTTGCGGCGGGTCGATCCGCGGCTGTTGCTCGGGGAGCGGGACGTCCGGTACCTCGCGGGTGGGGTCGAAGCCTGGCTGGAGCGCGGGGCGGGGGTGCAGGCGCTGGTCGCCGCGTTGTCCGCACGGCTGCCGGTGGGGCTGCGCAATCCGGCCGGGCTGATCGCCCACCGGCTCACGGCCCAGTTGCCGCCGCCGCTGGCGCCGCTGCCCCGCGCGCCCGCCTTCGTGCCTCCGGATCCCTTCGTGATCTGCCCGGAGTGCGAACGTGCCTTCCGCAGCCCGGTGCCCGGCAAGTGCAAGGGCTGCAGCAGCCATGAGAGGCCGGGCTGAAATACTCCGGCCATGGATGCCGGGGGGACGGGGAGCGGTGTGCGGGCGGACGCGGCGGTGCAGGCGACGGGGTGGGTGCTGCGTTCCGCGGTGGCCGCGGACATCGAGATGATCGCGGAGTTGCGGGCCACCGTCCTGCGCGGGGATCTGGAACGCCTCGGGCGCTACGACGAACACCGGGTGCGGCAGCGGCTGCGGGATTCCTTCTCCCCCCAGCACACGTCGGTCATCGTCGTCGACCGTGAACCCGCCGGATGTGTCACGGTCCGGCCCGCCGGGGGCAGGGAGTGGCTCGAACACTTCTACCTGGCTCCGCAGCATCAGGGGCAGGGGCTCGGATCCGCCGTGCTGCGCGCGGTGCTGGAGCGGACGGACGCGCGGGGCGCGACCGTGGGTCTGAACGTCCTGCAGGGCAGTGCTGCCCGCCGGCTGTACGAGCGCCACGGATTCCTCGTGGAGGACCAGGACCCGATCGACGTCTTCATGGTGCGCCCGCCGGGGGCGACGACCGCACCGGGGTGCGGGTGCGCACCCCGGCGGACGTGTCAGTGCGCGTCGGAGCGCGTCAGCGCTCGAGGTCGATCGTGAAGCGGCGCTCGCCCGGAGCGATCGTCTCGGCGTGGATCGAGCCGCGGGCCCGGTCGTACTTCCCGGTGCCGCCGGTGATCGCGTTGTCGAACGCGGGGGGAGGGCCCGGGACGAGGTGGCCGAAGACCATTCCCTGGGCGGCGATCTGGCCGCCCGGGAGGGTGTAGGTCACGTTGCACGTCTCCGCTCCGCCGTTGTCGACCCGGGTGGTCGTGCAGGTGCCGCCGGTCTCGCCGACCTGCTGGCCGTCCTTGTCGAAGAGGATCGAGCGGAAGACGGTCCGGTCACCCTGGGCGGCGGGGCCGGCCGGGTTGACGGGGAAGCGCGACTGCTCCGCGAGCCGGCCGGTCAGGGTGATGACCTGGCCCTTGCCCTTGTCGCGGGCGGTATCGGCGTCCGTCCCGACGGCGGACGCGACGGGGGCGCAGGCGAGAAGGGCAACCAGCGCAGAGGCCGTGCCGAGACAGACTGCTCTGATGGGGCGCATCGGGTGGCTCCTGAGGTTGAGGCTCACGGATGGTCGGATGACCCACCCATGCATAGCCCCGGGCCTGCCGCCGCACGGAGTGTCCCGGCACGACCCACCAGCAGATCCGACCGATCGGACCAGCCCGGGATCAGAAACGGCCCCCGCCGGACTGTCTCCGGCCGTCCGGACGCAGTACGGACATCACCATCAGCTCCGGGTCCTGGGACAGCAGTCCCGCTCAAGATGCTGGGCATCGGCATGGTCGCGGTGATCCTCATCGACGCCACGCTGATCAGGGCCGTGCTGGTACCGGTGTCGATGCGGCTGGCCGGCCGGGCCAACTGGTGGGCCCCGGCCCCGCTGCGCGCCCTGCACGCCCGGTTCGGCCTCGCCGAGAACGCGTCGGCGACCATCCCCCACGAGGCGCCGCGCCGGCCGGCGCACGCGACGCGGCGGTGACTCCGTGGCCGCCGACCCGCCCTCAGCGGGTGCGGAGTTCCCGTTTCAGGACCTTGCCGCTCGCGTTGCGCGGGAGCTCGGAGACGAACTCCACCTCGCGCGGGACCTTGTAGTTGGCCATCTCCCGGCGTGACCACGCGATCAGGTCGTCGGCCGTGAGGACCGCGCCGGGGCGGCGGACCGCGTACGCCTTGCCCACCTCGCCGAGGCGCGGATCGGGGATGCCGACCACGGCCACGTCGGCGATGTCGGGGTGCAGACCGAGGAGTTGCTCGATCTCGGCGGGGTAGGCGTTGAAGCCGCCGACGATGAACATGTCCTTGATCCGGTCGGTGATGCGCAGGTTCCCGGCGGTGTCGAGGACGCCGACGTCGCCGGTGCGGAGCCAGCCCTCGGGGGTGATGGCCTCGGCGGTTTCGGCCGGGTCCTCGAAGTAGCCGCGCATGACATTGTGGCCGCGCACCCACACCTCCCCGGCCCGGCCCGTGGGCTGCCGCACGCCGTCCTGGTCCACGATCCTGACCTCCGTCCCGGGGATGGCCCGGCCCGAGGTCGACGCGATGATCTCCGCCGGGTCGCCGCGGCGGCACATGGTGACGATGCCGCTCGCCTCGGAGAGCCCGTACGCGGTGAGGACGGTGCCGATGCGCAGCTCGCCGCGGAGCCGTTCGACGAGCTGGAGCGGGACCACGGCGGCGCCGGTGACGACCAGGCGCAGGGCGGAGAGGTCGTGGTGGTCGCGCTGGGGGTGGTCGAGGAGGGACTGGTGCAGGGTGGGCGGGCCGGGCAGTACGGAGATCCGCTCGGCGGCGATGTTGGCGAGGACGGTGTCCACGTTGAAGACGGGCTGGGGCACCATCGTGGCCCCGCGCATCAGGCAGGCGATGACCCCGGCCTTGTAGCCGAAGGTGTGGAAGAAGGGGTTCACGATCAGGTAGCGGTCACCCTCGCGCAGTCCGGCGAGCTCGCTCCAGACCTCGTAGCAGCGCAGGGACTGGGCGTGCGAGATGACGGCGCCCTTGGGGCTGCCGGTGGTGCCGGACGTGAAGATGATGTCCGAGGGGGCGGAGGCGGGGATCGCGGCCGTACGGGCCCGGACGGCCTCGGCGGAGACGGCGTCGCCGCCGGTCAGGAACTCCTTCCAGGTGCGGAAGGAGTCCGGGGCGTCCTCGGACAGGACGACGACCTGCTCCAGGTGGGGCAGGCCGGGCAGCGGCCCGGAGCCCTCGCCCTCGGCGGCGGCGCGGCGCAGGGAGGCGACGTAGGAGGTGCCGAGGAAGGTGCCGGTGACGAAGAGGAGCCGGGCGCGGCTGCGCTGGAGGACGTAGGCGGCCTCGGAGCCCTTGAAACGGGTGTTGAGGGGGACGAGGACGGCTCCGGCGGAGACGGCGCCGAGGGCGGAGACGATCCATTCGAGGGTGTTGGGCGCCCAGACGGCGACCCGGTCCCCCGGTTCCACGCCGGCGGCGATGCAGGCGGCGGCGGCGCGCTCGACGCGTTCGCCGAGCTGCGCGTAGTCGATCCGGACCCGCCCGTCCACGACGGCCTCGCGGCCGGCGTACCGCACGGCGGCATCCCGGACGAGCCCGCCGATGCTGGTCCAGAGGAGATCGGCCCGCCCGTCCTCCGTCATGCCGTCCGTCATGCCGTCCGGCTTCTCCGCGATCCCGCGCGCGCCCTCGTCCTCGTCCATCGTCCGCCCTCCCGCGATCCCAGTAGCTGACTATCCGTCAGATTAGCTGTAGCCTTCGCGGCTGTCAGTACTGGTGCACCCCGGAGGTGGCGATGGCGGCAACGCTCAAGGACGCTACGGCGATAGTCGGCATCGGGCAGACCGCCTTTGCCAAACAACTGCCGCAGTCCGAAAAGGAACTGGCCTGCCGGGCCATTCTCGCGGCGCTCGACGACGCGGGCATAGACCCGTCCGAGGTCGACGCCTTCTCCTCCTACACGATGGAGGAGACCGACGAGGTCGAGGTCGCCAAGGCCATCGGCGCCGGCGACGTCACCTTCTTCTCCAAGATCGGCTACGGCGGCGGCGGTTCCTGCGCCACCGTCGGCCACCTGGCCGCCGCCGTCGCCACCGGCCAGGCGAGCGTCGGCGTGGCCTGGCGTTCGCGCAAGCGCGGCTCGGGGCCTCGCCCGTGGAAGAACACGGCCGTCCAGCTCCCCACCCCCGGCCAGTGGACCCGCCCCTTCGGCCTGCTGCGCCCCGCCGACGAGATCGGCATGCTGGCCCGCCGCTACATGCACGAGTACGGAGCCACCCGCGACCACCTCTTCAACGTCGCGATGGCCTGCCGCAACCGGGCCAACGAGAACCCGGCCGCGATGATGTACGAACGCCCGCTGACCCGCGCGATGTACATGACCGCCCGCATGATCAGCGACCCGCTCTGCCTCTTCGACAACTGCCTGGAGACCGACGGCGCGCTGGCCTGCGTCATCGTGAGCGCCGAGCGCGCCCGCGACTGCCGCCAGAAGCCCGTCTACGTCCACTCCGTCGCCCAGGGCCTGCCCTCGCAGCACCACGGCATGGTCAACTACTGGAACGACGACCCGCTGTCCGGTCCCGCCTGGACCGCCGCCCGACACCTGTGGAAGCAGGCCGACTTCGGCCCCCAGGACGTGGACGTCGCCCAGATCTACGACGCCTTCACCCCTCTGATCCCGCTCTCGCTGGAGGGGTACGGCTTCTGCGGGCGCGGCGAGGGCGCCTCCTTCACCGAGGGCGGCGCCCTGGAGATCGGCGGCCGGCTCCCCATCAACACGGGCGGCGGCGGCCTCAGCGAGGCCTACGTGCACGGCTTCAACCTGATCAACGAGGGCGTCAAGCAGCTCCGCGGCATCTCCACCGCCCAGGTGCCCGACGCCGCGACCTGCCTGGTGACCGCGGGCGAGGGTGTCCCGACGTCCGCCATCCTGCTGCGATCCTGAGGAGCTGCCGACCATGACGACGACGACCGCCACGACCACCGCCACCGCCGACGAGCTCCTCCTCCCCGTCCCCGACGAGGACGGGGCCCCCTTCTGGGAGTACGCGGCCCAGGGCGAACTCCGCGTCCAGGCCTGCGCGGAGCCCGCCTGCGGGAAACTGCGCTTCCCTCCCCGCCCCTGCTGCCCGCACTGCCGGTCCTTCGACTCCGAGTGGCGCCTGATGAGCGGCCGCGGCCGGATCTGGTCGTACGTCCAGCCGCACCCGCCGCTGCTGCCCGCGTACGCCGCGCAGGCCCCGTACAACGTGATCCTCGTGGAGCTGGCCGACGCCCCGCAGATCCGCCTCGTCGGCAACCTCGTCACCTCCGCCGACGCCCCGCTGGACTCCATGGACCCGGCGCGGCTGCGCATCGGCGCGCGCGTCCAGGTGGTGTTCACCGAGACGGGCGGGATGGCGGTGCCGCGCTGGGTGCTGGAGAAGTCATGACCGTGCGCGTCGAGCGGGACAAGGCCACCGGGGTCGCGGTCGTCACCCTGGACCGGGAGCGCAAGCACAACGCGATCGACCTCGGGACGGCAGCCGAACTGGCGCGCGTGTGGAGGGGGTTCCGCTACGAGGACGAGGTACGGGCGATCGTCCTGACGGGCGCCGGGCGGGCGGCCTTCTGCACGGGCATCGACCGCGGCGTGGAGGTGCCGCAGCCGACCTCGCCGTACTCGGTGGACGACCCGCTCGTCTCCATCGGGCCTAAGGCGAACGACCTGTGGAAACCGGTGGTCGCCGCCGTCAACGGCATGGCCTGCGGCGGGGCGTTCTACCTGCTGGGCGAGTCGGAGTTCATCATCTCCTCCGCGTCCGCGACGTACTTCGACCCGCACACCAGCTACGGCATGGTCAGCGCCTACGAGGCGATCTACATGGCGCAGCGCATGCCCTTCGGCGAGGCCGCCCGGATGTCCCTGATGGGCACGGCGGAACGGCTCTCCGCGCGGCGGGCGTACGAGATCGGCCTGGTCTCCGAGCTGACGGAGCCCGACGCGCTGCTCCCGGCGGCCCTGCGGGCGGCGGAGACGCTGGCAGGCTTCCCGACGGAGGGCGTGCAGGGCACCGTACGGTCCCTGTGGGCGGCGAAGCAGGCCGCACTCCAGCAGGCGCTGGCGCAGGCTCCGGGGCTGATCGCGCTGGGGAACCTGCCGCCGGAGCGGCAGGCGGAGCTGTTCGCCGGGCGGCGGAGCGGGGCGGGACCGGAGCCGCGGGTGCGGTGACGGGGGGCGGGCGGGGAAGCCCGGCCGGTTCCCCGTACAACCATCCGACAGAGTGGGCAGTCCCCCATTGCGGTCAGAACGACGATCCTCCGGGGGACACATGAAGAAGCGAGTCAGTGCGGTTCTCACCGCGGCGATGGCCGTGGGCACCGTCTGGGCGGTGCCCACGGTCGCCCGGGCCGCCGACCCCTACCCGTATGTCTCCGTGAGCTCGTGGGAGGAACGGGTCGTCGTGCACACCGGGAACTGGGACACGAAGGTGCCCCGAGGCCTCAAGGCGCACGTGCGCAAGAAGGGGTCGCCCACCCGGCTCGCCACGCTCACCAGCTTCACGCGCCGGCCGGACGGCCCCTGTTCGTGGGACTGCGGGAGCGAACCCCCGCAGGACTCGCAGTTCCAGAGCGACCCGGTGAAGCTCCCCGAGCTCGGGACCTACGCCATCGACATCGAGTACACCGGCACCGAGGGCGAGCCCGTCGTCCACGAGGACGGCGGGGTCCTGACCTACGCGCAGCGTCCGGTCATCTCGAACCTGAAGTCGAGCGCGGTCTCGGTGGAGCACCTCGACACGGTGGTCTCCGGCGACCTCTCGGTGTACAACCCGCTCGACGGCTCGTCCAAGCCGTACGCGGGCGCCGCCTTCACGGCCGAGCGGGGCTCCGAAACCACCTCGCGGACCGCCGACGCCACGGGTCACTTCGAGGAGAAGTTCCGGATCACCCACACTGATTTCCGCGAGTCCCCGGCCGACAGCCAGGTGGAGTTCGTGGTCGCGACCGAGCTGAACGGCCAGCAGGCCGGCAAGTCGGTGACGACCCCGGTGGCGCCCGTGGAAACCGACCTCGCACTGGACTCCCCCACCGTGACCGGCCCCTTCGGCGCACGCGTGTACCTCGGCGGCACCGCCACCTGGAAGTCCGCGGACGGCACGCGCAAGCCCCTGCCGACCGCGATGCCGATCTACACGGGGGGCTGGACGTCCGGAATCACGGACGCCGCGGGCCGGTTCTCCCTCACCCAGCAGCTCCGCGGGGACGCCGTCACGAACGTCGAGCCCCGGTCGGTCTGGTTCGGGTCCAAGGCGACGGTGAAGGTGGACACCACGCCCGGCGCGTTCTTCTACAGCTTCGCGGCCTCCGTCTGGCCGGACAGGTCCGTCCACGTGTCCAGCCTGTTCGGGCGCGGCGAGATCCCGGAAGGGACCACCGCGCTCAAGGTCGACATCGAGTACTCGGCGGACGGCAAGACCGGCTGGACCAGCCGCAAGGCCTTCAACGTCCCCACCAAGCCCGGCACGAACCAGGCCTTCTCGATCGCTCAGAGCCTGCCCTATGCGGGCCCCGGCTACATACGGCTCCGGTACGCCGGGACCCCCACCATCCACGGCGCCGTGACACGCGCCGTCCGGATCGAGCGCACCAACACGGCCATCCCCGAGTTCAACGCCGCCCCCGAACCGGCCAAGAAGGGCAAGCCGATCACCGTCACCGGCAAGCTCAACCACGCCGACCCGACCTGGAAGCCCTTCGCCGGCCAGAGCGTCGTCTACTACTTCCGGCCCGCCGGAAGCACCACCTGGAACGAGATGGGCTCGTCCACCACCGGCGCCGACGGCACCTTCAGGAAGAGCTTCACCGCCACCCGGACCGGCTCCTGGTACGCCGGCTACGCCTACCCGGACTCCCGGCACCTCGTCGCCAAGAGCCGCGTGGACGAGGTCGTCGTCACCCCGTAACCCGTACTGCCCTGCGGGTCAGCGCGTCTTCCTGGTGGACCCGGGCTTCGGCTTGCTCGTGCTCTTGCCGCCCGTGCTGCCGCCGGTGGTGACGGACCCAGACGTCCCGGAGCCGGAGGTCGCCGTCGGGGTGGGCGACGCGGTCGAGACGGTCTGGACGGGGCCCACCGTGCAGCGCGTGACCTCGCCCGCCTTGGCCGCGCTCGTCATCGGCAGGTCGACCGTCCGGCTCTCGCCCGCCTTGAGGGCGAGCTCCACGGAGCCGGAGTCGACCCGGCCGGAGGCGCCTTCGAAGACCAGCGGGACGCGGAACGTGTGCGCGGCCGCCGCGTCGGAGGTCACCTTGACGGTGGCCTTCGCCGCGGACGGGCCGGCGCAGGTGACGACCTCCGCGTGCGCGAGCGGGCGGGTCTCGGTGGGCGTGGCCGTGGGGGTGGCCGTGGAGCCGCCGCCGCTGCCGCCCGTACCGCTGTAGCTCTTCTTCTTCGACTTGCTCTTGGAGCTGGAGCACCCGCCCCCGCTGCTCTTGCTCTTTCCGCCGCTGCCGCTGCCGCTGCCGCCCGTCGACGAGAACCCCGTCAACGCGAGCACCACGCCCACCAGCACCGCCGTGAGCCTGACCCGCCGCCCCGTGACCACCATGGCCTGAACCCCTCCCCGTTGGACAACCGGCGGCACGCTACCAGGGGGCGAAAGCCGCACCGGTACGGTGGCTGCCACGAGCCACGAAACCGCCACATCTCGCTCTCAGGGGGGACACACCAGGTTTCCCCCGGCGCTGCCCTCCTAGACCTCCGCGTGCGGGACTGCGGGGGCGGGCGTAGCGTCGGGATCGAGATCCAAACCCACTCCCCCGGAGGGCCGGGCATGATCCGCAACGTACTCGGTTCGCTCCTGGGTCTGATCGGAGCGGCGGCCGCCGTCTGGAGCCCCTTCCGTGCCTGGTACGACGGCCGTCACGGACGCGACTACCGCATCGAGGAGCTCTTCGCCTCCGCCGGGATCACCGACGACAAGGCCGCCCTGCTGGGCTCGCTGCTGCTGCCGTTCCTCTTCGCCGCCCTGCTCGCGCTCGTCGCGATCGTGCTGCGCTCCCGGCTGCTCATGGCCTTCTCCGGGGTCGTCGTCCTCGGCTTCGCCGTGCTGTGGATGGTCCGCCAGGGCCAGGCCGCGGGGGGCCTCTCGGTCGGCGTCGACGGCACGGGCCTCGGCGACGGCGTCGCCAACGCCTTCGGTGCCGGCGCCCTGCTCATCCTCGCGGCGGCCGTGATGAGCGGCCGCCCCCGGCGCCGCGACCGGGTCGCCCGCGAGCCGGTCCCGGAGCCTTACCGGGATCCGTACCGGGAGCCGTACCAGGAGCCGGTCGAGGACCCCGCCCATCCCCCGGCCCCGTCGGCCTGGCCGCCCCCGCCGCAGGACCACTCGTAACGGCTCAGGGCCGGCAGGGCTGTGGCGCGTGCGGCCCGGGTGCCGGTGCCCTGCGGGGCAGTCCCCTACCCGCCCTTCCACCGTTCCCGGGGCTCCGCCCTGACCCGGTCCTCGAACGCCGGACGGGCTGAAAGCCCCTGGGGCTCCGCCCCAGACCCCGGTCCTCAAACGCCGGACGGCTGAATTTGGCTGCGCCCGGGGCGGGGACGTGGACGGGGTGGGGTGGGGAGGGCGTCGTTCGTGGCCGCCAGCGCGGCCAGCGGGAGCCACTGCGTGAGGGTGTGGGACGCTCCGGCGCCGGAGCCCAGGGAAGTCCGGTAGCGGGCGTAGCGGGCCGCCGATGCCGATACGGGTGTGGTGGTCACTGTCGTGCTGCCTTTCGTCGAGTGTGCCCGTACGGGAGGGGTCAGCGGTGGACCGGGCGTACGTCCGGCCACACCAGGGCCGCCGAGCCCCAGGTCAGGCCGCCGCCGAAGGCGGTGAGGACCACCCGGTCGCCGGGCGTGAGCCGGCCCCGGTCCGCGGCCCAGGCCAGGGCCAGCGGGATGGACGCGGCGGCCGTGTTCCCGACGTCCTCGATGTTGGAGATCACGCGCTCGGGCGGCAGACCGAGCCGTTTGGCCACCGATTCCAGGATCCGCAGGTTGGCCTGGTGGCCGACGAACGCGTCGATGTCCTCGGGGCGCCAGCCGACCGCTTCCGCGACGCTGCGGGCCGAGCCGACCATCGTGGGGACGGCCCGGGTGTAGACCTCGCGACCCTCCATGCGCAGGTACCGCTCGCCGGGCGGCACGGTGATCAGGTCGATGCCGGTGCCGTCGCTGCCCAGCTCGGTGTGCAGGACGACTCCGTGATCGGCTCCGTGCCCGGCTCCCTGCCCGTCCGGCTCCCGGCCGCGTTCGAGCAGCACCGCGCCGGCGCCGTCGCCGAAGATGACGGCGGTGCCGCGGTCCTCGGGGTCGACGATCGCCGAATAGCGTTCCGCGCCGATGACCAGGACGCTTTCGTACGTACCGGCACCGATCATGGCCGCCGCGACGGACAGCCCGTACACGAAGCCGGAGCAGACGGCCGACAGGTCGAAGGCGGCGACGCCGGTCAGACCCATGGCGGACGCCACCTGCGGGGCGGTCGCGGGGCAGGCCCGGTCCGGGGTGGTCGTGGCCACGAGGACCAGGTCGCAGGAGGTCCGGCCGGCCGATTCCAGGGCCGCGGAACCGGCGGCAGCCGCCAGTTCGGTGGTGCCCGTCCCGGGGTCCGCGACGCGGCGCCGGGCGATTCCGGTACGGCTGTGGATCCACTCGTGCGAGGTGTCCAGCCGCTGTGCCAGGTCGTCGTTGGTGACCGTCCGCGGGGGCAGGCAGGTGCCCAGGCCGGTCAGTACGGCGGGGATGCGGTGGGAGATCGTTTCGTTGCTCATGTGCCCATCACCAGTACGCAGTTGGAGCCGCCGAAGCCGAAGGAGTGGCTGACCGCCACCGCGGGGTTCTGGTGCCGCTCCTTGTCCACCACCAGGTCCAGGCCCGCCAGCTCCGGGTCCACGGCCGGGGTGTGCGCGGTGGGCGGCACGATGCCCGTGGCCAGGGTCCGCAGGGTCAGCACGGCCTCGATGGCCCCCGCCGCGCCCAGGCTGTGCCCGAGCAGGCCCTTGTTGGCGGTGACGCTCGGCCGGTGCGGGAACAGCCGGTTGATCAGCTTCCCCTCGCTCCGGTCGTTGTACGGGGTCGAGGTGCCGTGCGCGTTGACGTGGTCCACGTCCGCCGGGGTGAGCCCGGCGTCCGCCAGTGCGGCCCGTACCGCGGCCTCGGCGCCGACGGCTTCGGGGTGCGGGGCGACCGGGTGGTGCGCGTCGGTGGTGAAGGCGTACCCGAGGATGCGGCCCTGCCGGGTGGCGCCGCGCTCCCGCGCCGCGTCCTCGCGCTCCAGTACGAGGGCGGCCGCGCCCTCGGAGAGCACGAAGCCCGAGCGGTCCGCGGCGAAGGGCCGCGAGGCGTCGTCCGCGGCGCTGTCGGTGAGGGCGCCCATCGCGGCGAAGCCCGCCGCGATCACGGGCACCACCCCGGCGTCCGTGCCGACGGCGATCACGATGTCGCAGGCGCCGCTGCGGATCAGGTCCCGGCCGACCCCGACGGCCACGGCGCCGGAGGCGCAGGCCGCGACGACGGTGTGGCTCGGACCGGTGACGTGGTGGCGGATGGCGAGCATCCCGGCGGCCATGTTGATGAGCGAGCGGGGGTGCACGTACGGAGACACGGCGTCGGGTCCGCGCTCGGCCAGCCGGCCGTGCGCCGTGCTCAGGGTGGCCGCTCCGCCGAGGCCGCAGCCGACGACGATGCCGACCCGGCTGCCGTCCCAGCCCGCGGGGTCGAGGCCGGCCTCGGCGATGGCCTGATCGGCGGCGACGAGCGCGAACCGGATGAAGGGGTCCAGGTTCGCGGTGCCCCGGCCGGGCAGCAGTTCGGCGCCGAACGGACCCACGGTGCGGCACTGGAGGTCCCGGGAGACCCCCGGGACGGGGGCGAGCCCGGCGCGGGACTCGCCGCGCCGGACGGCCTCCCAGGTCGAGTCCGTGTCGGTACCGACCGGCGTGATCATGCCGGTGCCGGTCACGACGACGGCCGGTGCGGGGGCCGGTGCCGGTGCGCTCATGCGGACTTCTCGCTGTCCAGCGTTGTGGTCACGAGCTGCGCGAGGGCGGGGATGGTGAGCTCGCCGAGGCTGGTCTCCTCGCTGCTGAGGTCGGCGCCGGTCTCCTCCTTGATGAGCAGGACCAGCTCCGCGATGGCGAGGGAGTCGAGGTCGAGGGCGGCGAGGGTGGCCTCGTCGGTCAGGGCGTCGGCGTCGGCCTCCAGGTTCTCGACGACGATCCGGGTCAGGGTGGCGCTCAGGGCTGCGGACATGGTGTTCCTCCGTCAGTGGTGGTGGTGGGCCACGGAAAGGTGGCGTGCACAAGACAGTTGAGAAGGGGATGCGCAAGCGGGACGGGGCGGACGGACCGGGCCGGGCCGGCCCCAACCGGCCCGGCCCGGATCCCCGGGGCGGGGCGGCCGTCAGGCCACCGGCACCAGCCCGGGCACGGACTCGGGTACCGACCCGGGTACCGACCCGGGTACCGACCCGGCCACGGACCCGGCCACGGCAACGGACCCGGCCCCCGACTCGGCCGCGGCCTCGCATTCCGCCTGCCGCGCGGTGATCGCGTTGTGGATGCGGCCCTCGCCGAGGTCGTGGAGGACCGGGCGCAGGTCGGCCAGTGCGAAGGAGCGGCGCAGCCAGCGGTCCGCGCCGTCGTAGCGCGGGGTGAAGCCCGTACGCCCGTGCACGGTGCGGCGGTTGTCGAGGATGATCAGTTCGCCGGGTTCCAGCACGATGCCGCGCAGGCAGCCGAGTACGGCGTCCTCCAGCGCGGTGAGCGCCGCCCGGGCCGCCGCAGTGGTGCCGACGGTGCCGTGGAAGTCCACCCGCAGGTCCGGGTTGGCCCGCGTGCCGGAGAGCACCGGTACCGGCGGGGTCAGCACCTCTTCGTCGGTGTCGTGCACGAAGGAGGTGCTGAACTTGGTCCGGAACTCCGGCCGGCGCAGCGTGGCGACGGTCTCCGCGTCGAGCTCCGGCAGTACGTCGCCGATCCCGCCGGTCACCGTGGCGGCGAGTCCGTCGCGGTCGCCGCGCAGGCAGATCAGGCTCAGGAAGTGCGGGGCGGCGGGGTGGAAGCCGTCCTCCGTGTGGAGTTCGAGCAGGATGGAGCCGCTGTTCTCCTGGCGGGTCTCGGCGCCGCGCTTGGGGCTGACGTCCTGGACCAGGTTGCCGTTCTTCTCGTCCCGGTAGGAGATCGCGCGGCCCAGGACCGACATCACCATCAGCTGGCTGAGGGTGGCCACGGAGACCTCGGACCAGTCCGGCTCGTCCTCCGGGCGGTCGGGGGTGGCCGGCAGGGTGCCCAGCGGGAGGCCGCGCAGCAGCAGGGTGCCGCTCGCGTTGCCCCGGTCGCGGAAGGAGATGAGCGCGCGCCGGACCTCGCTCGGCAGGGCGGCCGCGGCGAGTTCCACGGCGTGCAGGAGGTCGCTGCTGTGCAGGGAGTACGCCGCGTACTGCGCGGCCATCTTCAGTGCGGCGGCTTCGATGATCTCGGACTCGGTCTCGCTCAGCAGGATTCCGGTCGCGCGCGCGTCGGCGTAGGCGAATTCTTTTCTCATGTGGGGGCTTTCCTTGTGTGCGGCCGGCCTTCTATGCGGCCGGTGCGGAACGGCGACCGAGCCGGTATACGGCGGCGGGGCTGAATCCGCGCCAGGCCTGCTCGCGCGGAAGGTGGTTCAGGAAACGGGCCTTCTCCCAGTGGCGGCCGACCCGGTCGGCGACCCGGCGCCCGGGGGTCAGGGCGATGTGGTGGACATCGACGGCCACCGTGCGCGGCACGTTCTCGCCCGCCACGATCTGGTTGACCATGTGGACCGCGAGCGATCCGAACTGGGTCGCCGCTTCGGTGAGTTGGGGCACGCTGTAGTCGGGGCGGCCCAGCCCGCGGCGGAGTTCGCGGTACATCTCGCCGGGGATGTGCGCGCGCGGGGCGATCCGGAAGATCACTTCCCAGGTGCTCAGCACGTCGGCGTCCTCGGCCAGCAGCTGGCCGTCGAAGATCCGCCGGACCAGCCGGTAGTCGAAGCACTGGGCCGCGAGCATGCCCGCCATGTCCCAGCCGGTGACCAGGGGCTTGCGCTGGCGGCACGCCTCCTGGTGCAGGGCGATCTTGGCGCGCAGGCCGGACGGGGTGGTCACGTCGACACCGTCCACGATCACCTCGGCCCGCCGGACCAGCTCCCGTACGTTCTCCGGGGTGATGCCCACGGGCACCACCTCGGCCCGGACGTGCGGGTTGATGGCGCGCAGGGCGTCGGCGCCGAC
The DNA here is from genome assembly GCF_057834385.1 of Streptomyces sp. GL_141. NCBI lineage: Bacteria > Bacillati > Actinomycetota > Actinomycetes > Kitasatosporales > Streptomycetaceae > Streptomyces > Streptomyces sp. GL_141. Next base: position 4,812,060 of record NZ_CM174402.1, on the reverse strand, counting down.
CTCGGCCTTGTTGCGGCCCAGGTCGTCGACGGTGGCGTGCTGGCGGTTGAGGTTGTTCAGCTCGTAGGTGCCGACGTCCGCGAGGACGAAGTCCCGGTATCCCATCCGGCCCAGCGGCTGCACGGTGGCACCGCCGATGGAGCCGCAGCCCGCGATGAGCAGGGGGGTGTGCCGGATCTGCTCCTGGAGCGCGGCGGGGATCAGGCCGCGGTTCCGCTGGGTGAGGGAGGCGTAGTAGAGCTCCTCGTCCAGCTCGCGGGCCTCCGCGGGAGTGCCCACGTCGGGCGGGCTGCTCCGGTCGGCGCGGCTTCCCTGGTCGGACCGGCTTCCCCGGTCGGAGTGGCGGCTCATGCCCTCTCCTCCTTGAACGCGGTGAGCCGGGCCGCGACCGACCCGGTTTCCCCGGACGCGAGGATCGCGTCGAGGTGGGACAGGGTGGGCCGCAGCGCGTTCGCGTCGGTGAGGACGAAGGGGTACGAGCGCTGCTGCTGGTCCCACATGGGTGCGAACAGGTCGGTGGGGTCCGCCGGGTTGGCGGGCACGTCGAGCATCCGGGTGTGGAAGCCGAGCAGGGACAGCTGGAGGACGGCGCCGCCCGGCTTGCCGTCGCCGACGATCGCCGCTCCGTCCTCGGCCAGGGCCCGCAGGCAGCCTTCGGCCCAGCCCCGGTAGACCCACCAGGGGACGGACACGGCGGCCTGCGAGCGGCTCATGGCGTGGTCCCTGACGAGCCGCTTGCCCTCCCACACGCGGTGGGAGGGGGTGGCCGGGCCGAGCTCGTCGGCGAGCCGCAGGCCGTAGTCGCGTTCGACGACGAACGGCAGGTGGGCGGCGTCCCCGAGCAGGGTGTGCGCGGGGCTGCGGGTGTGGGCGAGCGTGCCGTAGCCGCGCAGCCGGCCGGTCTCCTGCTCGACGACCAGGGTGTGCTGGTCCCGGAGGGCGTGGTCGTCGTACGGCTCGGCGGTGAGGCCGGCGGCGGCGGCGACCTCCTCGTTGAGCCAGCCGCGCTTGAGGTACTGGGCCAGCCGGAAGCGGTAGACCTCGTCGAGGTACGCGGCGGGTATCTGGTCTCCGCGCACGGTCAGGGTCAGCAGGCCCTCGGGGCTGGCGGAGCGGAACAGCGGCTCGCCGTCCACGTGGTGGTCCAGGTCGGGCAGGGCGATCTCGGCGGAGTCCCGCAGCACCTCCTCCCGGTACGAGGCCCTGGCGCCGGCATGACGCGCGGCGGTGGCGGTGGCGGTGGCCGTGGCCGTGGCGGTGGTCACCGGACCTCCGGTACGCCGAACAGCTCGCCGGTGATGACCAGCGCGAGCGCCTCGGGGCTGCCCTCGTAGATGCGGGGGCCGTAGGCGTCGCGCAGGACCCGGTCCATGCCGTCCTCCCGCTGGAAGGCGGCGGCGCCGATGAGGCTCATGGCGGCGTCGGCGTTGTCGATGGCGGCGCGGTCGGCGACGAGCTTCGCGACGGCGGGCTCGTAGGCCGGGGTCGGGATGACGGTGTCGGCCTTCAGTACGGCGTCGAGGTAGAGGGCGCGGGCGGCGGAGACCCGGGCGGACATGTCGGCGAGCTTGCGGGCGGACATCTGGTGCTCGAAGAGCAGCCGGCCGCCCTGCCGGCGGGTGCCGGCCCACGCGACCGCACGGTCCAGGGCGTGGCGGGCGATACCGGTGGAGACGGCCGCGCAGGTGACGCGGGTGAGGTTGCCGATCGCGACGTTGAGGTCCCAGCCGCCGCGTTCGTCGCCGATGACGTTCTCTTCGGGCACCCGGGCGTTGTCGAGGATCAGCTCGCCCGCGGGGGCGGTGCGGTAGCCCACCTTGTCGTGGATCTCGCCGCGGGTGACGCCGTCCTGCTCCAGCTCGGTGACGAAGCAGGTCAGGCCGGTCGAGCCCTGGCCCTCGTCCAGGTTGGCCATGATCGTGGCGTACGTGGCGACCGGGGCGTTGGTGATGTAGCGCTTGGTGCCGGTCAGCAGGTATTCGCTGCCGGAGCGGCGGGCGACCGTCATGTCCTGGGCGTAGGGCGCCTGCTGCGGCAGCACCAGGTCGGTTCCGTTGCGCTCCTCGGCGACCGCGTTGCAGGCGAGGACCGGCTCCGGGCCGAGGAAGGCGGGCAGGTACTTCTCCTGGAGCGCCGGGTTCTCGCAGATCAGCAGCGGGGTCTGGAAGAGGCCGGTGGCGCCGAAGACCAGCGCCATGCCGGGGTCGGCGGAGGCCAGCTCCTCCAGGGTCATCGCGAGGGCGAGCTGGCTCAGGCCGAGGCCGCCGAACTCGCGCGGGATGGCCATCCGGAGCAGACCGAGGGCGTGGCCCTTGCGGACGGTGTCCCAGTCGAGCTGGCCCTTCTCGACCCGGTCGCGCTCGGCGGCACCGGGGGCGACCTCTTCACGGGCGAAGGCGACGACCTGGTTCAGGAAGTCGGCCTCGAAGGGGTCGAGCAGCGGGTGGGCGGCCGGGTTGTGCGTGTACGTCATCGTGGTTCCTTGCTGGTGGACGGGGCGTTCAGCGCGGGAGGGAGAAGGTCGTCAGGGCCTGCCCGACGGCGAACGTCTGCATGACCGGGCCGCGGGCGGAGACGCGGCGGCTGGTGACGGTCCGCAGGAAGGTGCGGCGGCCGGCGGCCAGGTCGTCGAGGTCCGCGTAGCTGATGCCGAACACGTGGGTGGGCTCGGCTTCCGTCAGGACGCCCTGCGGGTCCAGCGTGAGTTCGGCCGCCGGCTCGGAGATCACGAAGCGGACGGTGGCGCCCGCCGCCTGCCAGGCGGGGGCGGCCTTCGCCGCCGCGGCCAGGGCGTTCGGGATCTCTTCGGGTGAGATGGCCATGCGCATTCCTTAGCGTTCGAGGGGAGAGGTGGAGATGAGGATGGAGAGGGAGATGGAGAATTGATTCGCGTATGAGTACCGACTGCCGTGCAGGCGTCGAATTGCACTGCGGCGTTTTCCGCCGGGCTTCTTCTTTCGCAGCACCGGACAACCGGCTGATCATGAAGCTACCGATCCCGGACCACCCCTGTCCATGAATTCAACCGCCCCTCCACCGAGGTGGAATTCACCCTCCAGCGGGCGGTAATCGGCTGTCCATCGCGGGCGGAAGAACATGCTCCGCATACGCGAAAAGCCCGGCCCGCCCGGGACCGGGAAACGCGAAGTGGGCTTGCAGGCGGGGGAGGCTGCAAGCCCACGTTCAGGGAGACCCATCCGGTTTCGCGTGGCGCGGGGCCGGGGCCGGGCCGGGGTCAGGTCAGGCGTCGGCGCCCCGAGGAGCGCGGGTCAGCGACCGCAGCGCGAGGGCGATCACGATGGCGACGGCGGAGCACACGGCCAGGGCGAGGAAGCCGTTGCCGACGCCGGCGGTGGTCGCGTCCGCGACCGAGTCCCCGCCGTCGAGGCCGCCGTCCACCGAGGTCATGAGGATGGTGCCGATGACGGCGATGCCGAGGGCGGCGCCGGTCTCGTTGAAGGTGTTCAGCAGCCCGGATCCGACGCCCGACTCCTCCAGCTTGACGTGCGAGGTGCCGATGCCGAACAGCGGGACGAAGCAGGCCGGCAGGCCGGCGCCGATGACCGCCAGCGCCACGATGGTCAGCGCGACGCTGTCACTGCCGGTCGCCAGGAGGCCCGTACCGACGAGCTGGAGAGCGGCGCCGACCACGTACATGCCGCCCAGGCCCAGCGCATTGGCCAGGGCCGGCGCGACCATGGCGACGACGAGGGCCGCCAGGCCCATGGGGAGCAGCGAGAGGCCGGTGACGAAGGCGCTCATCTCGTGGACCCGCTGGAAGTACATGCTGGCCAGGAAGGAGCTGCTGATCATGACGCTGGCCACCAGGAGCAGGCCGACGCTGGACAGCCAGTAGGTGGGCTTGCGCAGCAGGTGCAGCGGGAGCAGCGGGTCGGCCTGGCCGATCTCCATGAAGGTCACGACGGTGAGCAGGACCACGGCGGCGCCGATGCTGCTCCAGGCGGTCGGGTCGCCGAAGCCCTCGTGCAGCCGGATCAGGCCGAAGGACAGGGCCGCGAGTCCGGCGGTCGACACGATCGCGGAGGGCAGGCGCAGCTTGCGGCCGTTGCTCGTGTTGAGGGCGGGCATGGCGCGCAGGGCGCCGATGAGGGCCGCGATGCTGACCGGGATGTTGATCAGGAAGGCCCAGCGCCAGCTGATCGCCGTGACGATCAGGCCGCCCAGGACCACGCCGATGGTCGCGCCGATCACGCCGAGGCCGCTCCAGGCGGTGAGTGCGATCTTGCGCTGCTCCTCGTCCTGGTAGACCGCCAGGATGATGGACAGGGCGGCCGCGGAGAGCAGTGCGGCTCCGGCGCCCTGGAGGGCGCGGCCCGCGACGAGGAGCTCCTGGTTGCCGGCGATGCCGCAGAGCACGGAGGCCACGGCGAAGACCGAGAGGCCGGTGACGAAGGTGCGGCGGCGGCCGAAGACGTCGGAGACGCGGCCGCCGAAGAGCAGCAGGCTGCCGAGCATCAGGACGTACGCGCTGATGGTCCACTGCAGGGCGGCCGGATCGGCGGGCAGCTGGGCCCCGATCGAGGGCAGGGCCACGTTCACGACCGTCGAGTCCAGCATGACCATCAGCTGGGCGACGCCGACCACCACGAGGGTGGTCCAGGGGGCCTTGCCGGGGGCCTGGGCGGGCGCTTCGTCCGCGTCCGGCCCGGCTGTCTGGGGTGCCAGCGTCTGCTCGGTCACCACGTCTCCTTCGTTGGGGGGGAACTTCGGGTGGAACTTTCAGTGGAACTTTGAGCGGTACGAGAACGATGCATGCGAATGCATCGATCTTGATCCGCACAGTACATTCATGCGCCTGCATCGACAAGAGGGGCTCGCGAACCTACGATGAGGGGGTGACAGAAACAGCTCTGACCGATCGATGGGTGTCCGTGGCCCGCGCCTGCGCGCAGATCAATCAGGCCGCCGAACGCGTCCTGGCCGAGCACCACGGCCTGTGCGCCAGCGCCTTCGAGATCATGGACGTGATGATGCGCGCGGACGACTGGATCCGGGCCGGTGAACTCAGCTCCCGCGCCTCCAGAAGCCAGCCACAGGTTTCACGCCTGCTGGCCCAGATGATCAATGCCGGCTATGTCGAGCGACGGCCCTGCTCCAATGACCGGAGGGGATTCGACGCCCGCCTCACACCGGCCGGCCGGAAACTCTTCTCTCAGTCCTCCTCCACGATGGAAACGGTCCTCCGCGAAATGGCAGAAAGCAGCGAGGACGTTCGCAACGTTATCGGCCTCTCCCCTGCCCACCAGGTGAACTAGCCGAAGTAGCCGAAGTAGCCGAAGTAGCAAAAGCATCCGCTGATGCCGCCGACCCCGCTGGTAGCGTCCCGGCTCAACCGCGCGTCTTCCGTCCGGATGAGCTACGGATCACCGAAGACGGCCGACCGGAGGGGGCGGTCACGCGGCCGCCGTCGAGGAACGGGCCCTGCAAGGTCCGCGCGATACCCGCGCGATGCCCGCACGCCGGGCCCGTCCCGAACACCCCCTCAGGAAGCGCGGGCACGCGCGGCCGCACCACGGCCCGCCGTGCCCGCGCCGAAGGCAGTCGGATACGGGGGAAACATGCTCAACCAGACGAGGCCGCCGACGGTTTCCGGCAGCCACCCGGCCCACCGGCCGCGCGTGGCCGCCCAGCCCGGCGCACGCGGCGCGGTACTGACACGTGCCAGGTCCGGCCCGCCCGGTGCGGTCCGCCCGGCCGCCGCGGGCGACCCGAAGGTCTCCTTCCGGCTCCTCGGGCCGCTGGAGATCGTCACCGCCGCCGGACCGCTCCCGCTGCGGGGCATGAACCAGCGCGCCGTCCTCGCCTTCCTGCTGCTCCACGCCAACCAAGTGGTCTCCACCAGCGACCTCATGGGGGTCCTCTGGCCCGGCAGGGTCGCCCCGCCCACGGCGCGCAAGGTGCTGCAGAACACCGTCTCGGCCCTGCGCGGAGTACTGGCCGGCGGCGGCGTGCCCGCCCACGTCGCCTCCCTGGTCAGCCAGGCCCCGGGCTACATGCTCCGGATGGCGCCGGAAGCCCTGGACCTGGCCCGGTTCCGGATCCTCGCCGACCAGGGACGCGGCGCGCTGGCCGCCGGACAGCCCGAGAGCGCCTCCCGCTCCCTGCGGGCCGCCCTCGGCCTGTGGCGCGGCCGGGCCGGACAGGAACTCGCCGAATCCGGCGTGGACTGGCCCGAACTGGAGATGGTGGACAACGCCCGGGCCGCGGCCCTGGAAGACTTCTGCGACGCGGAACTGCGCAGCGGACGCCACCACGAGGTGATCCGCTCCCTGGAGGCAGCGACGGCCGCCGAGCCCTCCCGGGAGCGCTCGTGCCACCTGCTGATGCTCGCCCTCTACCGCGCGGGCCGCCAGGCCGAGGCCCTGCGGGCGTACGAGCGGCTCCAGCAGGAGCTGAGCCGGGACTTCGGCGTCCAGCCCGGCCGCGAAGTACGGGACCTGCACCAGGCGATCATCAACCAGGACCCCGCCCTGCTCCCGTCCGCGGGCACGGACGGCCCCGACCTGGACTTCAGCTCACGGCCCGACCCCGAACTCGACCTGCTCTTCGCCCTGCTGGCCTTCGTCCAGCGCCAGCAGCGCCCGCACGTCGTGACGCTCACCGGAGCCGCCGGAGCCGCCGGCACGGCCGGCGCGGGCGGCCCCGGAGGCCACGGCCGGCTCCTCTCCGAGCTCACCGACCGGCTCCAGCAGGACGGTCAGACCACCGTCTGGTACGTCCGCACCGGCCCGGACGGCGCCGCACTCGGCGACGACCTGCGCGCCGCCCTGCGCCGCGCCACCCCGCACCGCCCGCTGGTGGTGGTCGCCGAGAACCTGCACCACGTACGGGGCGCGGTCCCGGACTGCGTCGGCGAGGTGATCCGCGAGGCGGGGCGCACCCCGCTGCTCGTGGTGCTGACCGCCCGCGCCGCACCCGAAAGCCTCTGGCCGGGCTGGAACGCCGCCGTGCCCTGGTCGACCACGGTGATGGTCTGACAGGACCCCCGGCGCAGGCCCCCCGCCCCCGGACATGACGGCGGCCCCGTCCCCCCTGAGGGGGCGGGGCCGGCCAGCCGTTGCGGGCGGGGTGGGGATCAGGCCTCGACGACGCCGGACGCCGCGATCTCGATCTTGCCCTTCGTGGAGCCCGAGGGGGAGCCGAGCTTCTCGATCGTGTCGACGATCTCCGAGCCCTCGACGACCTCGCCGAAGACGACGTGCTTGCCGTCGAGCCACGGGGTGAGGACGGTGGTGATGAAGAACTGCGAGCCGTTGGTGTTGCGGCCGGCGTTCGCCATCGACAGCAGGTACTTGCGGTCGTGCTTCAGGGTGAAGTTCTCGTCGGCGAACTTCTCGCCGTAGATGCTCTTGCCGCCCGTGCCGTTGTGGTTGGTGAAGTCACCGCCCTGCAGCATGAACTGCGGGATGACGCGGTGGAAGCCCGAGCCGGCGTAGCCGAAGCCGTTCTGGCCGGTGCACAGCTCGCGGAAGTTCTGGGCGGTCTTCGGGACGACCTCGTCGAAGAGGTTGAAGACGATGCGACCGGCGGGCTTGCCGTCGATGTTGATGTCGAAGAATACGTTGCTCATGGGGTCCATCCTGTCATCCGGATAGCCGGAACCCTGCCCAGGGCTTCAAGTCGGGGAGGAATCTCGTGGCCGCGTAACGCTTCCGCTGCGGCGGGATCAGTTTCAGGCAGATGCGGAACCCCAGGGTGGCGGTTCGCCGACAGGCGGGGTGATCGGCCACTCGTTCAGGTGAGGTACTGCCGTTCGGGCGAATGGTGCGGGCTGCGGATCTACGTTGGTGTGGTGACGACATCCGAAGCAGCGGAGGACGCCGGGTACTCCCGGTACACCTACCGACTGCGCGTGTCGTCGACAGCGCTCAGCGCGCTGGTGGCGGAGGGGAACCAGAAGCGCGACACGGATCCGAGCCTCAACTACACCAAGCGCGGCTTCCGGCTCAAGGACGGACGCCTTCATCTGGCGGGCGGGATCGTCCTTAGGGTGGTGTGGTCACGCGATCTCCCTGGCGATCCGTCGTCCGTGCGGGTCTACCGGGACAGCGTCGGGCACTGGTATTGCTCGTTCGTCGTTTCCCTCCAAATCGAACCCCTGCGCACGGCAGGAAGGCCTCTGTGAGGCTGGCCCGGTACCAGCGGACGATGGCCCGGCGGCGGGCGGCGAAGCTGCACAAGAAGGTCGCCAGGCAGCGGGAGGACACGGCCCGCAAGTGGGCCAAGCGTGTTGTCCGTGACCACGACGTTCTCGCCGTGGAGGACTTCAAACCGAGGTTCCTCGCCAAGTCGACCTTGGCGAGGAGTGATGCTCGTCCGGGCAGGTCTGAACCCGGCCGGCGCCGAAAGCACAAGACCCGACGAACCGCCGGTTCGTAAGGCAGCTCGAGCCGCAAATCCCCCGTACCCGAAGGAGAGCAATCCCTTCAGGTGGAGGAGCAGTCAATCCTCGTGCGGTGCGCGACCCCGAGGGGGCCGCGACCGGGCCCCCGAACGGCTCAGCCGCAGCTCAGGCGGCGGCCGAGCCGGGTCAGCCGCCCGTACGGGTCCCCGTGCCCTTGGCGGCGTCCAGTGCGTAGACGCAGCGGTCCTTGCTGCATGCGTAGACCACGCCCGCCTCGGCCACCGGGGCGCCGGTGATCTCCCCGCCGGTGGCCAGTTTCCAGCGGAGCTGGCCGCCCGCCGCGTCGAGGGTGTACAGGCAGTGGTCGGCCGATCCGAAGTGGACCCGGCCGTCCGCGACCGCCGGGGAACCGGTGATCTCGCCGCCCGCCGCGAACCGCCACTTCGGGGTGCCGGTGACCGCGTCGAGGGTGTACACGGCGCTGCCCGCCGCCAGGTGGACGTTGCCCGCGGCGACCAGGACCGGGTCGGCGGACTGCCGGGGCTCGGTGGCGATGCGCCAGCGGTCCTTGCCGGTGGCCGCGTCCAGGGCGTAGACGGTGCCCAGGTAGTCCGCGAGGTACACCCCGCCGCCCGTGACGGCCGCGCCGGGGGCGAAGGCCGGGGGCGCGAGGAACACGGCGGGGGCCTCGAAGTGCCAGCGGACCCGTCCCGAGGCCCGGTCGATGGAGATCACCCGGGTGCCGGCGGCGACGTAGACGTTGCCGTCGGGCGCGGGCGTGACCCGTACGGGCACGTTCCCGCAGGAGCCGGCGTCGCCGACCGGATAGGACCAGGACTCGCGGCCCGAGCGGGCGTCCAGGGCCCGCAGCCGGGCGTCCTGCCACACGTAGACCGTGCCGTCGTGCAGCACGGGAGCCGCCTCGGCGGTCTCGAACTCGCTCTGCGCGCCCGACAGCTCCCACAGCTTGTGCCCGCTGGAGGACTCCCAGGCCTGTACGCCGCCTCCGCGCGTGGCGGTGACGACGGTGCCCCGGTCGGAGCGCAGGGCGTACACCCAGGCGTCGGCGGACAGCCGCCACCGCTCGGAGCCGTCGCCGGCGTCCAGGGCGTAGAGGGAGGGGCCGTCGGAGGCGTGGATGCGCCCGTCGGAGACGGCCATGGACCAGGCGACGTCCCGGGTCTTGAACTGGCGGCGGCCGCTGGCCACGTCCAGGGCGTGCACCTCGAAGGAGGTGACGTAGAGCAGGTCGCCGGCGACGGTCGGGGTGCCCCAGACCTCGTTCGACATCCGGAACCGCCAGGGCCGCCAGCGGCCGCTGTCGGGGGCCGGGCCGGGGTTCGGTACGAGGACCGAGGGCGCGGGGCCCGACACCGGGGTGCCGGCGGGCGGCCGGATCCAGCCGGTCGCCGAGTCCGCGGCGGCGGCGTGGGCGGCCGGAGCCGAGGCGGAGGCCTGCGGGCCGGGACCGATCGGCACCGGGGAACCGCCGAGCCGCACGGGCTCCCCCGAGGGCGCCATCGGCGGGTGCTCGGGCCGCTGCGGGACGGCCTGGCCGGTCCGCGGGTCGGTCCACGGGTCGGCGCCGCCGCGCTGGCGGCGGTGCGTGGCGGGACCGGACGCGGGACCGGCGCTCTCGATGGGCGCGGAGATGCCGGCCCGGGGAAGGGCCGGCTTCGGCACCGCCGCGGCGGCGGCGGCAGCGGCAGCGGCGGCGTTGCGGTGGCCGGCCCGCCGGGCCTCGATCATCGCCACGGCCCGCTCGGGCAGCCACGCCGAAGCGGTACCGCTCTCGTCGCCGCCCTCGAAGAGGTGCGGGGCGAGCTGCGCCTGCAGGTCGGCCGGGGTCGGCCGCTGCGTGGCGTCCATCTGCATGCAGGAGTCGATCAGCGGGCGGAGCTCGTCGGGCAGCCCCTCCAGGTTGGGGCCCTCGCGCAGCAGCATGAAGACCGTCTCCACCGGGTTCGCCCCGTGGTACGGCGGATGCCCGGTGGCGGCGAAGACCAGCGTGGAGCCGAGCGAGAACACGTCGCTGGCGCCCTTGACGCTGCGCGAGTCCTTGGCCTGCTCCGGCGACATGTACGCGGGGGTGCCGACGGCGACGTTCGTCATGGTCAGCCGTGTGTTGGAGACACCGCTGGCGATGCCGAAGTCGATCACGCGCGGGCCGTCCTCGACGACGAGCACGTTGGAGGGCTTCAGGTCGCGGTGGACCAGGCCCGCCCCGTGGATCGACTGGAGCGCCTCGGCGATGCCGGCGGCGAGCCACCGTACGGCCTGGGCGGGCATGGGCCCGCACTCGTGGACGATCTCCTCCAGGGAGGGCGCCGGTACGTACGCGGTCGCCAGCCACGGCACGGCCGCGCGCGGGTCGGCGTCGACGACGGCCGCGGTGTAGAAGCCGGAGACGGCGCGGGCCGCCTCCACCTCACGGGTGAAACGGACGCGGAACAGCTGGTCCTCGGCGAGCTCGGTGCGCACCGTCTTGATCGCCACCCGGCGTCCGGACGCCGACCGCGCGAGATAGACCAGCCCCATGCCGCCGGCGCCGAGCCGTCCCAGCACCTCGAAGGGGCCGATCCGTCTCGGGTCGTGCTGCGTCAGCTGCTCCACCACTCGCCTCCACACCCATCCCCGTACGGGGTCCCTCGCGGTCCCCGCTCTTCCAGCCATCGCCGGTGGCAGCGCCGACATCGCCGTCACGTCACCGGATGCGCGCGAGCCGCCGCGGGTCCCTGCCCCCTGCAGCGTCTCACCCCCGGGGGCCGCCCGGGTCGCGCACCCCCGATTCTGTCAGGCCCGCGCCTGGTCCGGCCCCGGCACGGCGGGCGGTCGCGTACGGGGTGCGGGGAGAGGCGTACAACCCCGGGGCGTTTTCGTGGGTCTAGCCCCTGTTCGATTCGCCGGAACCTGGGGGATACATGCGTCACCGTTTGACGTCGGCAGTTGTGATCGCGGCAGCAGCGCTGGGGGGACTGGCCGTGCCCGGGGTGGCACATGCCGACACGCTTTCCTGTCTGCAGGGGATGGAAGCCACCCGTGAGGGGGCCGTCCTGGTCAAGGGCGTGTGGGACATGCCTTCGCCGTCCGCCGTCCACGTGCGGGACAAGAAGACGGGTCAGCGGGTCGCAACCGTCTCGAAGTTCCGCCGCGAGTACCACCCGGACCTCGCGCCCGAGTGGGACCTGATCTCCGAGCCGCTCAAGCTGTCCGCCCTCGGGATCTACACCCTCGAAGTCGGCTCCGAGGCCGACCACGTCGTCTGCGGGGACTTCGACTACCGACTGCGCTCGGAAATGACCAAGCCCACCGCGGGCAAGGTGTCCCTCGACAACCTGAAGACCACCGTGTCCGTGGACATCACCGGCTTCGACCCGCGGACCCAGACGAGCTCCCCGCTCGCGAACACCAAGGTCAGCGTGGCCGGTGAGGGCTTCTCCGCGGAGGCGACCACGGACGCCCGGGGCCGCCTGTCGGTCCCGCACACCTTCCGGGGCACGGAGAAGGGGACCGACGTACGCATCGATGTGACGGCGACACCGCAGATGGACGCCGCGGTCAGCCAGTTCAAGGTGGGCACGGTCCGCCAGAAGGGCGAGATCGTCCTCGACCCCGAATCCCAGGGCTTCAAGGCCACGTACGGAGATCTCCGGACGCTCAAGGGCCGGGCGGTCAGGATCGCCGCCGACGGCACG